>CAVXKA010000003.1:0-976202 GCA_963762255.1 Candidatus Eiseniibacteriota bacterium | reverse complement strand
TGCGCTGGGGCCTCTCCGCCGCCGGCTACCTCGCCCCCGAGATCTTCCGCTTCTTCCAGAGCCAGGGAGTCGAGCTCCTGAGCGGGTTCGGCATGACGGAAGCCACCGGCGGCATCACCATGACCCCGGTAGGCGGATACCGAGACGATTCGCTCGGGGTGCCGCTTCCCGGGATCGAAGTGCGTCTCGACGAGAGCGGCGAGATGCTCATGCGCGGGCCCTACGTGATGATGGGTCATTTCAAGTCCGAGGAGGGAAGCGGGGTCGAGCCTGAAGGCTGGGTGCGCACCGGCGATCTCATGGAGCTGGACGAGGCGGGACATTTCCGTCTTGTGGACCGCAAGAAAGAGATCTACAAGAACATCAAGGGCGAGTCGGTGGCGCCACAGCGCGTGGAAAACCTCTTCCGCGACTTCGAGGCGGTGAAGCGGGTGTTCCTGGTCGGTGACCACAAGCCCTACAACACCGTGCTCATCGTGCCCAACCTCGACTACCGCGACGTGGACCTCGCCTCGATGGGCCCGCGCGATCTGCGCAACTACTATCGTTCGCTGGTGGTCTCGGTGAACCGTTTCCTCGCGCCGTTCGAGCGGATCGTGGACTTCGCGATCGTGGAGCGCGACTTCGACGAAGCGCGTGAAGAACTGACTCCAAAGGGCACCTACCGCCGCAAGGTCATCGCGAAGAACTTCGCCCCGGTCATCGACGCGCTCTACCGCCGCGTGCGGTTGAAGTCCGCGGATCTCGGCGCGGAGATCCACGTTCCGAACTGGCTCTTCCAGGCGCTGGGCCTGACGGCGGGAGACGTCCGTTGGGATGGAGACCGGCTCGTGCTCGCGCCCACCGGCGCGGCACTGACCGTGCGCCGGGAGTCGGCGCCGGACGCCGGCGCGGAGGCGCCGTCTGCGACCGCGGCACTGGAAACGCGCCGCGATGCGGCGGAGGTGGGCGAGCGTGTCGTGTGCATCGGCTCCTGCCGCTACCTGGTGCGCGGGCGAACGGTGGATCTCGGCGCGCTCCTCGCGTGCCCGGCTCTGTGGTTGGGAAACGAAGAGCTCTGTGCGTTCGCCCCGCTCGACGCGTCCTTCCGCGTGCGGCGCGCGCGTCCCCCGCGTGAGCTTGCCCTCCTGGGGCGGGTGGCACCGTACCGCCCCGACGACGCCGCGGTCGAGACGCTGCGCAAAGCTGCCGGCCATCCCGGCTCCGATCTCGAAACGCTCGACCTCGCCGCTCGCATGTTGAGCTCGTCGGAAGAGGAGCATGGCGCTCTCGCCCTGCGCGAGATCGGTCAAGCGCTGCACTCCGACGAGGAGTCTCTTCTCGACCTCGCGCTCCTGGCATTGCGGCTGGCCGCTGACGCACCATCGCTCGCGCTACGCCGCCGCGCGTTCCAGATGCTCATGCCTGTCGAGCGCGACGCGCAGACGCCGGCGACCCTCGCGCGCTTCCTGGGCGGCACCGACGTTCTTCTCGACGAGCGGACGATAGCTCTGATCGCGGAGAAAGGCCTTTCCGAGCCCAAGCTCAACGCGCTCATGACGTACGCGCGCGCGACGGCAAAGGCGGTTGAGAGCGTGGACGAAGTGCGGGCGCGGGCGGTCGCGTCGATGCTGCAGCTTCTGGCCGAGTACGGCTCGATGCATCCCGCGCGTTTCGAGCCGCTGCGTCACGCCCTCGTGCGCGTGCAGCTCTTGGCCGTGTCCGGCGCGGTGCGCGAGGAGGCCGGCCGCGCCGCAGAGCGTCTCACGCAGGGCTTCCGCGCGTGGCTCGGCCCCGTGCGACGGATCGCGGTGGATCCGGAGGCGGGCGAGGAGTATCGCTGGGAGGACGTCGTCACGTTCGAGGAGGGCATCGACGAGGACGACCGTCTGCGGATCCTGGAAGCGATCTCGCGCACGGGCCTTCTGCGCGAAGCGGTGTTCCTCTTCAGCGGGGAAGCGCTCTTGAGCCTTGCGGACATCCCTCCCGGCGGTGTCTGGGTGAGCCTCCTCGGACGCAAACACGGGAAGTCGGTCTATCGCGTGACCGCGCACACGCGCATGCAGGGCTCGTTCGACTTGGCGCTCAACCTCAATCGCGATCAGTCCGCCGAGGAACTCCTCGGCGAGATGCGCTGGCTCATCGTGGCCGGCGGTCCCGACGGTCGCGGAGCGCTGGTGGAGAAGTTCGGCGGCTATTGGGAGGAGTACGACCTCTGGAGCGAGGAGTTCATCGCGGGTGAGACCCTCGACCGCGTGGTGAACCGTCTCGCGCGCCACACGGAAGGAGATCCGATCGACCGGCTGCGCATGCTCTGGTCGTTCTTCGTCTCCAGCGCGGCGGAGGCGTTCGTGGAGTTCTGGAACCGCACGGGCCGGCGGTACGTGCTCGCCGAGCCCTCGGCGGGGGACGTCATCGTTCCCACCCACGACTATCAAACCGGCACCCGTGTCGTCTCGATCTCCGAGCGTCGCCCCGCGCCGCCGGTCGGGGTCATGCTCGACGATCTCTGGACGCACCTGGTGACGCCGATGGAAGCGAAGCATGCCTCGCTTGTCGGAGTCGCATCGCCGGAGCTGATCCTCTCCGCGTTCTTCGAGGCACTCGGTGTGAAGGAAGCACTCGAAGCGCTGCGGGACGCCGTGGGCTCCGGCCTCGTCTCCGCGCACATCGTCGACCACGCGCAGCGCGTGCGAGAGCACGGCTTCGTTCCGCGGCGGCTGGCCTCGGCGATCGACCGCTATCACCGCTGGGCGGTCCTGGCCCCGGACGCGCCCCCAGCCGCCCACGCTCAGACCGCTCGCGAACTCTTCGAGACCTATCATCTGGACGATCTGTTGCGGGACTATCCTGAGGCGCGCGCGCGCTTTTTCCGGGACACGGTCTTTCGCAATGCGCCCGACGCCCTCGCACGAGGTCTCGACGACGTCATCGATCGCTTGCGCCGTCGCGTGCTCGACCGGGACGATCTGGTCGACCGGCTCGCCGAGCTTCGCGTGCACATGGCGTCGGGCTCGCCCGAGGAGTACTTCCTCGCCCGCCTCACCTATCCGCACTTGCAGCCGGGTGACGATGCGGGGTTTCTCTCCACCGAAATGGGCGGCGTGCGTCAGACCGACATCGTCGTCACGCTCGAGGACAATCAGGGGCGTCCCTATCGCGTGCGCCAGCCGGTCAACCCGAAGGAAGTCGGCCGCCTGCATCGGCTCTTCATCGCCGCCAAGCTCGACGTGCAGTTCCGTTCGGAGCATCACTATCTGGTGGCGGTCAACGAGCGCGGCTCGATCATCGGCGGGCTCTTCTACGAACCCGACGAGGAGAACCGCACCGCGCACCTCGAGAAGATCGTGGTGGCCGAGCGCTATCGGAAGCTCGGCGTGGGGGAAGGGCTCATGAACGAGTTCTTCAACCGGCTGCGCGCGGCCGGCGCGCAGACCGTGAACACGGGCTTCTTCCGCCCGAGCTACTTCTATCGCTTCGGCTTTGTCGTGGGCAAGCGCCAGGCGGGATTGGTGAAGTCGCTGTGAAGCCGACGATCGGGGTCACCGGAGCGACCGGATACGTGGGTGGGCGCCTGGTGCCGCTGCTTCTTGAAAACGGCTACCCGGTGCGCGTTCTCGCCCGCGCGCCCTCCAAGCTCGACGGCAGGCTCTGGCGGGACCGGGTCGAGGTGAGCGCGGGGGATGTGCTGGACGCCAGCACGCTGCCCGGGTTCATGCGTGGCCTCGACACCGTCTACTACCTCGTGCACTCGATGGCGGAAGGGGAGCGAGGCTTCGAGGCCCGCGACCGGCGCGCGGCGGAGAACTTCGCCCGCGCGGCCGAAGAGGCGGGAGTGCGACGGATCATCTACCTGGGCGGCCTCGGGGAGACCGGCCCCGGCCTCTCCAAGCATCTGGCCAGCCGCCTCGACACCGGGCGCGCGCTGCGATCGGGCCGCGTGCCGGTCACCGAACTGCGCGCGGCGGTGATCGTGGGCTCGGGGAGCATGTCCTTCGAGATGATCCGCGCACTGGTGGAGCGGTTGCCGTTCATGATCACGCCGAAGTGGGTGAACACGCGCTCGCAGCCGATCGCAATAGGCGATGTGCTGCGCTACCTCGTCGGGTGCCTCGCCGACGAACGCACGACGGGGGAGAGCTTCGACATTGGTGGCGCCGAGGTGCTCACCTATCGCGAAATGATGCTGGGATTCACCCGCGTGCGCGGTCTCAAGCGGATGATG
Source organism: Candidatus Eiseniibacteriota bacterium (assembly GCA_963762255.1). Lineage (GTDB taxonomy): Bacteria > Eisenbacteria > RBG-16-71-46 > JABDJR01 > JABDJR01 > CAVXKA01. The sequence goes on along the minus strand of CAVXKA010000003.1, from coordinate 971,998 downwards.
GTGCCTGTGCCGGTGCTGTCGCCGCGCCTCTCGTCCTACTGGGTCGATCTCATCACCCCGATTCCCGCGTCGTACGCGCGACCGCTCATCGAAGGGCTCAAGAACGAGGTCGTGGTGAAGGACGACCGCATCCGCGCGTTGATCCCGTTCGAGCCGATGCGCTACGAGGACGCGGTGCGGGTCGCACTCGAACGCGAGAGCCGGGGCGAGGTGGAGACGCGCTGGACGGAGGCGTCGCGTTCGGCGGTCGCGCCGCCGGTCGCCTTCGCCGGTCGCGAGATCGCGGACGAGCGGGTCGTGATGTGCACAGCGTCTCCCGAGGCGGCGTGGCGGGCGGTGTCGGGAATCGGCGGCCGCCGCGGTTGGTACGCGTTCAACTTCCTGTGGACGGTGCGCGGCGCGCTGGATCGGATGGCCGGCGGGGTGGGCATGCGCCGAGGCCGCCGCGACCCCGACGAGCTTCGCGGCGGCGACGCACTCGATTTCTGGCGCGTGGAATCGGTGCGACCCGGAGAAGAGCTGGTGCTGCGCGCGGAGATGAAGGTGCCGGGTGAGGCGTGGCTCGAGTTCCGGGTCGCGCCGGACGGCGCGGGATCGCGCATCGAGCAGCGCGCGCGGTTTCGCCCGGCGCCGTTCTGGGGGCGGGCGTATTGGTACTCGCTCCTTCCCATGCACGCGATCGTGTTTCGCGGAATGCTGCATGCGATCGCACGACGAGCGGAGCGGTCATCCGCTAAGGAGACGGAATGAAGCTGGGCGCATGGGTGTTGCTCCTACTGGTCACGCTGAGCGGGGGATTCGCGAGCGCGCTGGGCGGCGGGTCGGCGACGGCGGCAGCCGTCGCATCGAAGCCACCGCGTAACGTGATCCTCTTCGTCGGTGACGGCATGGGTATCGCGACCGTAACCGCGGCGCGCATCCACAAAGGCGCTCTGGACGGGCTCGCGCGCCCGGTGGAGGGGCGGCTCGTGCTGGACGGCGCACCGCGCGGCGCCCTGGTTCACACCTGGAGCGCGGACAACATGGTGACCGATTCCGCGGCGGGAATCACGGCGCTCGTCACCGGTCACAAGGTGCCGAGCGCGGTCCTGTCGGCGGTGGCGCGCGCCGACGGTGGGGTGGACACGCTCATCACGCTGTTGGAACTCGCCGAGGCGCGGGGCTTCGCCACCGGCCTCGTCACCACCACACGCATGACCCATGCGACGCCGGCCGGGCTCTACGCGCACGAGGTCAGCCGCTACAGCGAAGAGTCGATCGCGGCCGCGCTGGTGCCGGGGCGAGGGAACCCACGCTTGCGGGACGGCGTCGAAGTGATCTTGGGTGGCGGGTACGCGAACTTCCTGCCTGCGGACGTCGTCGTGGGCGGCGTCGCCGGGCGCCGCGCCGACGGGCGAAACCTGCTCGTCGAAATGCACGATGCAGGCTATGACATCGTGCGGAGCGGGACGGAGCTGGACTCTGCGGCCGCAGCAGGCGCTTCGCACGTGCTCGGTCTCTTCGCGCCGTCGCACTTGACCTACGTGCTGGACCGCGAGCGGTTGGGCGTGCGCGAGCCCTCGCTGCCGGAGATGACGCGCGCGGCGATCCGCGTGCTCTCGCGCAACCCCAACGGCTTCTTCCTGCTCGTCGAGGGCGGGAAGATCGACCACGCGCTGCACGAGAACAACGGCGCGCGTGCGGTAGCGGAGATGCTCGAGTTCGATGCCGCGGTCGGGGAAGCGTTGCGGCTAGACCCCGAAGAGACCGTCGTGCTCGTCACCGCCGACCACGACCACACGATGGTGATCGCGGGCTACCCGCCGGCGAGCGCGGATGTGTTCACCGAGGCGGGCAAGGACGCGAACGGCGTTCCGTACACTGCGCTGTTGTTCGCTACCGGAGCCGGGAAGGGCGCACCGCAGGCTGTGCTGACGCCCGAGATGCTGCTCGCCCCCGACTTCCACGAGCGGGCGGGCATCATCGCGGGCGACGACAAGCACGGCGGCATGGACGTGCCGCTCTACTTCTGGGGGCCGCCTTCGTTGCGCGATTCGATCGGCGCGTCGATCGACAACACCGAGGTCTTCCGGATTCTGGCGCGCGCGATCCGAGGGGAGTGATCACCCGGGTGATCACGACGGGCGACCCGCTACGTGGCGCGCCCGCACCCCCTCAGAACGACGCTTGCAGCAGCGCCACGCGGTACCCGCCGCGCCGCCCTGCGTCCGCATAGATCATCGGCGGCTGCAGGGTGATTGCCTCGCCGACGTCATTGCCCGATTTGTCACGCGTCCACGCTATGCCGGCGCCGAGCCCCGCGAGGCCGGTGATCGCCGGGATGGCGAACACCGTGCTTTGATCCTCGGAATGCACCAAGAGGTCCAGACCGAAGCCGAACGCGGTCCCCAGGAGTCCCGACAGACTGACCAGATTGACCCGCGACGCCTGCGTGTCGTGCCCCAGGCACCACACGACGCCCCCGGCAAGACCCGCTGCCGCGCCCCCGAGCATCGCTTCGCCGCTTCCCTCGGTGTCGGCGATCAAGCTCGCCAGGAGGCCGTACCACGTTCCCCAGTACGTCGCACTGTGCAGGAGCGTGGCCTGTCCCTCGCTCACCTGCGCGTGTTCGGTGATCAGACCCGCGGCCACGATCGATGCGAGTCCGGCGCCGGCGCCGATCAGCACCACATCGCGTGCGTCCCCATCGCCATTTGAACCGCTTATGGCCGCCCAACCGAGGGCCTGCCCGGTGCCGAAGTTGCCGGCCAGCGAGATCACGTCCGCGCGCCCGCGGGTGACGTGCTTGGCGCGGTCGAACCGATGAGCCGCGTACACGCCCAGCGGTCCCGCGGTCATGATCGACAACCCGTACACGGTGGGGCTTTCCGAACCGAGACCCGCCGGAAACGCGATGCCCGACCAGATTCCGTAGGTACCGCCGTACACCATGAGCCGCACGCGGCCCGAGCGCTCGCTCGCGCGCGGCTCGCGGGCCACCGTCAAGGGCGCGAGCCACATCTCGCGCGGCGCGCTATCGAGCACGAACCCGACCAGATTGCGCTCCGGATCCTGAAAGAAGAACCCAAGCGCGGTGCTGTCCGCGCCCCACACCGCCTGATACGGCACGCGCAACGTGTCGAGCCGCGCGCGCGCCGCTTCGAGGTTGGCGGCCGGGATCAGGAGCCTCACCGAGCCTCCGTCCTCGCCGCCGCGCGAAGGGACGAGAATCAACTCCGTGCCGCCGGCGTCGAAGACGATCCGACCGGTCGCATCGTCGCGGGCCGTGACGGGTAGGCCGAGCCCCGCGCCGTAGAACGCGGACAACCCCCGCACGTCGCGGGCGTGGACGAGAACCTGGGCGCCGAACGCTTGCGTCGCGAGCCCCGCCGTGAGGACCAGCAACGTGACCATCGTCCAGGATCGTGCCCAGGCAGTGTTCATGCCAACCCCTCCGTCTCGAGCTTCGCCTTCGCCGCGCGCCCGACCTTCGTCTTGGGGCCCTGCTTCACCACGCCCTTCAGCAGCTCCGCCCCCAGCGCCTTCGTGCGCCCCGCCCCCTCCACGAACCCGAAGCCGATCAGGTAGTGCCCTTCGGGGCCGAGGACGCGCACCTCCTTCTTCAAGCGCGCGACGAACGCGAAGGCGGGGTCCTCGGCGAGCCCTCGAAGCGCATCCATCGCCATCTTCACCTTGGGTGAAGCGGGCGCCGCGTCCTTGCCCGCACCCAGAAGCGTCAGAAGCCCGAGCTGAAACCGCGCGTCGGCGTCGAACTCCTCGCTGCGCGAGATGAGGCGCAGGTCCCGCTCGCCGTCGACGTAGCGATGCGCCGTCTTGGCCTTCATCGCGCGATCGAAGAAGGTCTTGTAGTAGCTCTTGGCATCCGCGTGGCGGAAGAGATGAAGGAGCGGTTCGCTCCGGCGATCGCCCGCATCCAGGGCCTTCACCGCCGCCGCGCCCAGCGACTTGAGCTCGGCCGGACCCAATTGCGGCGCGTGCGCCTTGACCAGGTGCACCAGCTCCCACGCGCGATCGGCGTTCTTCTCGGTCAGGAGTTTGGGGAGGACCAGCGAGGGCGCCCGCGGCGAGTTCTTGAGCGCGCTCACCGCGGAGCGACGAAGCGCCTCGTCGGGCCCGTCGACCAGGCTCACCAGGATCTCCGCCGCGCGCTTTCCAGGGGACTCGGCGAGCTTGCGCACCGCGAGGGCTCGTACCTGAGGCGTGCGCCCGCCGATCAATCGCTCCAGTTCTTTCTCGTACGCGACAGGAAGGTCGGCTCGATCCAGCACCGCCATCGCGGGCTCGACCACGTCCTCGAAGTTGGGATCGTCCATGTAGGGGAAGAGCGTCTCCACAACCTTGACCGGCACCTTCCCGCCCTGCAAAACGCCGCGCAGGGCGTGGAGCGCGTGCCGGCGCATGGCGCGCGGCTCGTCGGGGCTCGTGCGACGCAGCAGTTCCGGCACCGCCTCCACTGTGCCGAGGTGGCCGAGGTAGATGAGGCAGGAGTTCACTGCGGAGCGCGATTCCTGAACCGGTTTGGATTTGAGGAACGCGAGGGTGGCGGCGCCGGCGGCCTTGCGCTCGGCAGGTGAGAGGCCGGGGATCTGCGAACGCAGCTCGCGGCTCACCGCCTTGACCATCTCGAAGTTGGGGTCGAAGAACCCTTCGAGGAGAAGGTGGATCGACTCCGCGCTGTGCAGTCTCGCGAGGATCGCGTAGAGCACGCGCTTGGTATGAAAGTCCGCGGTTGCGAGTTCTTTCTTTACCGCGGGAAGCGCGGCGCGGCCGCAGTCGGCTATGGCCAGCGCTCCGGTGTCGCGTAGTTCGCCCTCCGCGCGCAAGAGCGGCAAGAGCGCCTTCAGCGCGGCGGCGTTGCCGATCCGGCCCAGCGCGCGCGCGGACGCGAGTGCCAGCGGCAGGTTGTCGCGCGCGTTCAGGCAGGACGCCAGCGCGTCGACGGCGCTCTTCTCCTTGGGAGCGAGCGCGCCCAGCACCACCGCGGCGGCGATGGACTCCTCGGTGGTTCCCTTCGAGAGGAGCGCGACGATCTTCTTGAGGTCGGTGGAGGCTGCCATGGGCGGGAGTCTAGGGCGGGGCATCCCATGCGGCAAGCGGGGCTCGCCCGGCCCTGAACCAGCCTATCGTGGCTACCACCCACCCCAATACCCGACCGCCACCAAGAGCACCGTGAAGAGCCCGAGCCCCAGCTCCGTGAAACCCACACGCCGCGCGGTCGTCGGCTTGCGAAGCGAGGAGAGCCCCACGAACGCGCGCCCGGCCAACACCGCGATCGCCGCCACCGCGAGCCAGGGCGCGAGGCCTCCGCTGGCGAGCCACGCCACGCCGAGCAGCGCGACGCCCTGCGCGGCCTCGGACACGCCCCACGCCACCGGCTCGCCGCGCTCCAGTCGCAGTCGCGCGCGAACGTAGAGAACGGAGGGCACCGCGCGCGCGATCACCACCGCCCACAAGGCTAGCGCGGGAACAAACGACCATCCGTGCGCCAGAGCGATTGCCGGCGCGGAGGCTCCCAGAGCGATCGGCGCGGCCAACTCCGCGATCCAGGTGCGCCCGCGGTTCCGGAGATCGTAGGCAAGCGCGATCGCCGCAGCGGGGGAGGCTATCGCCACCGGGATGACCACTCGCGGTCCCGCGAACGCGACCCCGGCCACGACTCCCGCCACCGCAAGCGGACCCAGCACGAGTAGCGCGCGTTCCGCCATTTCCGTGCGCGGGTAGCGCTTCCCGCGCCGCCGATCGCCGAGCAGGAGCTTGAGCGCGTGCCGCGCAAGGAAGGCCGCGATCACCGCCGCCGCCAGCGCAAGCCCCGGCCGCGAGAACGCGACCAACAGGCCCAGCAACAATGGCTCGGCCAGAAATCCCCACGCGCCGTGCTCGGCCGGTATGAGCACCTTGCGCCACGGGATCGCGGGCGTGGCTACGGTCATCGGCATCGCTCTGCGATGAACCTCCGTCACGGTCGACATCGCCGTGCCCTCACCCCCGCTCGGCTTCGATCGCGCGCGGGAAGAGCACTTCGTTCTCGAGATGCACGTGACGGTGCAGATCTTTCTCCAACTCGGCCATCGCGTGCAAGGCCGCGCGGAAGGTGTTGCAGGCGTCATCCGGCGGCGTGTAGTCGTGCGTCAGCGTGCGGAACTGCTCCAGCGCGGCCGCCGCGTCGTCGTGCTCCATGAGCATCATCCCGATCGGGTTACCTACGCTCCCACAGTGGAATGCCCGCTCGCCGTGCGGATCGTCGAGCTGACGCAGCATGGGGAAGAGCACCCTCTCCTCCTTCATCATGTGCTGCATCAGCGCGGGATGGAACTCGGCGAAGATGCGGCGAACCTCCACCATCTCCGGGTGTTTCGCACCGTGCGCCTTCTCGACCTTTTCGAGCAGTCCCTCCAGGCGGGGAAGCGCCGAGCGCAAGTACTCGTGGTGGCGCGCGGTGATGTGGTCGGCAAGATCGCCGAGCGAGCGGCCATCCCACGTGTTCACCGGTTCCTCGGCCCGGGCGGGATTCAACAAGATCGTGTTCATGATGGTTTCCTTTCCTTCGATGACCGATGAAATGACTAGCGTCGGCGGGCGCCCTGGGCCGCCGGCGCGGCCGACGTCACGCGCTCGCGCGCCGCACCGAACGGCACCTTGAGCCCCAGCACGAACGCCGCCACCGCGACCGCCCCCACCGTGAACACGGTGTCGCCGAACACCCGCATCCATCGCAGGTTCTGGATAGTCGGCTGTTGGAGGAACTCCGCCGAGCGCGCGTACCAGAGTCCCTGGTGCATGCTCGCCCAGGTCTGAATCAAGCCGACCGGCAGCATGCTCAGCACGACCATCAGCACGAGCCCCGCGTTCATGCCCCAGAAGCCCGTGGCCAGAAGCCGGTCGTTCCATACGTGCCCCATCCCCATGACGCGCAGACAGAACAGCATGAGTCCGATCCCGAGCATGCCGTACACGCCGAAGAGCGCGGTGTGTCCGTGGACCGGCGTGAGGTTCAGCCCCTGCATGTAGTAGAGGGCGATGGGCGGGTTGATGAGGAACCCGAAGAGCCCCGCGCCGACCAGGTTCCAGAACGCCACCGCCACGAAGAAGAGGATCGGCCAGCGGTAGGCCTGCACCCAGGGCTTCGCTTTCGACAGCCGCAGGTTCTCGTACCCCTCGAAGCCCACCAGCACCAGCGGCACGATCTCGAGCGCGCTGAAGGTGGCGCCGATCGCGATCACCGCGGTCGGCGTTCCGGCGAAGTAGAGATGATGGAACGTGCCGAGGATCCCCCCGAAGAGATAGATGATGGTCGAGAAGATCACCGCGGCGGTGGCGGTGGCGATGCGCACCAGGCCCAGTCGCGTGAAGAGGAACGCGATCACCGCGGTGGCGAAGACCTCGAAGAAGCCCTCGACCCACAGATGCACCACCCACCAGCGCCAGTACTCGGCCATGGAGAGGTGCGTGTGACGTCCCCACATGAGGCCGGCACCGTAGAACGCAGCGATGGCCACGCACGATATCGTGAACATGGCCAGGAGGCTGCGGCTCTCGCTCGGGCGGCGCAGCGCGGGCCACAGCGCGCTCGCCATGAGGCCGAGCCAGATGAACAGGCCGGCGAAGAGGAAGATCTGCCAGAACCGGCCGAGGTCCACGTACTCGTATCCCTGGTGGCCGAACCAGAAGTTGGCGACGTTGCCGAACTTCTGTTGCACGCCCATCCACTCGCCGGCCAGCGACCCGACCACGATGACCAGAAGCGCGCCGAACAGCACGTTCACGCCCAGCTTCTGGAAACGCGGCTCACGCCCGCCTACCGCGGGGGCTACGAAAAGCCCGGTGGCGAGCCATGCGGTGGCGATCCAGAAGATCCCGAGCTGGTTGTGCCAGGTGCGCGCCACCGAGTAGGGGAGCCAACGGTCGAGCGGGAGGCCGAAGAGGCCGTTTCCCTCCACGCCGTAGTGCGCGGTGAGCGCGCCGGCCCCGATCTGCGCGATGAAGAGGAGCGCCACCACCCAGAAGTACTTGAGCGTCGCGCGCATGGACGGCGTCAGCACGAGTCGCGCGAGCGGGTTCTCATCGGGGATCTCGGGGGCCTCCTCCCGTGCGCGCTGCCGCGCGTAGATCCAGACGAGCCCCCCGATCCCGGCCAGCAGAACGACCATGCTCACGACCGACCAGAGCATGATGCTCGCCGTGGGGGTGTTGTCGATGAGCGGCTCGGCCGGCCAGTTGTTGGTGTACGTGATCGAGCTGCCGGGCCTATTCGTGCCGCACGACCACGCCGTCCAGAAGAAGAACGCGTTGATCTGGTGGAGGCGCTCCGAGGTCTTGATCGACTCGGCCGGGATCGCGTAGGCCTTGCGAAGCGCGACGATCTCCGGGTCGGTGTCGGCCCCGAAGAGCGCGGTGTAGTGCGTGCTCACCGCGGTGATCGCGGCCGCGCGATCGGTCGACACGGTGATGACCCGGGTGGACGAATCGTAGGTGTTGGTGCGGATCTCCTCCTTGAGCCGTGCGCGCAGAACGGTCTGAGCTTCCGGCGTGAGGCGATCGTAAGCAACGCCCTCCTCCGAGACCGCCCACAGGTCGAGGAGGAGCGCCGCCTCGCGATGGAGCCGGTCCGCGGACCAGTCGGGCGCCACGTAGGCGCCGTGGCCCCAGACGCTCCCCACCTCCTGGCCGCCGATCGACTGCCAGACGTTCTGCCCCTCGCGGATGTCCTCGGCGGTGAAGAGCACCGCGCCCTGGGTGTCCACGACCCGGTCCGGGATGGGGGGCGCCTTGTGATAGATCTCGGTCCCGAAGTAGCCCAAAACGGCAAACGAGACCACGGTGACGACGATGAAGGCGATCCAGAGCTTCTTGACGTTCATAATGTCTCCCTGCCGGGGATGTCACTTCCCGGCCCTGTTTCAAGCTGCCCTCATTGAATCGCAACTTAAAGACGGTATCAAGACCTTTTTGTCTTGAATAAGTAACGTCTAAAAAATAGAATGGTTACGCGGGCGGTGGCCTGCCAGGATAAATGGGACGTTGGCATACAGTTATCCGGCTTCCCGCGGGCGGGGGGCCGGGGAGGCACGATGATCTCTCAGACCGCCGAGTATGCGCTCCGAGCCGTGGTGTTCCTGGCCGAGAACGGGAAGGCACGCTGGACTGCGCAGCGCATCGCCGAGGCGACGAAGGTCCCCCCCGGCTATCTGGCCAAGGTCATGCAGAACCTGGCGCGCGCGGAAGTGGTGAATTCGCAGCGCGGCGTGCACGGCGGGTTCTCGCTGCGCAAGCCCCCCGAGGAGGTCACCGTCCTCGAAGTGATCGAGGCGGTAGACCCGATCCCGCGCATCCGTTCCTGCCCGCTCGGCCTCGAAGCGCATCGCGACAAGCTTTGCCCGCTTCACCGGCGCCTCGACGAGGCGACCGCGGTCATGGAAGAGAGCTTTCGCCGCTCCACACTGGCCGAGATGCTGGGCCGGCAGACTTTCACGCCCCCCGTGTAGGCTGTGCTATTTTCAGGCCCGCCGCGCTTGCGCCCGTAAACGAATCCTCGACTCGGTCCGACTCCACTGGCAGCGGCGCGACGCATCCCGAGGATCCGCGGAGACCTTATGACACGCACCGACATGCCCAAGGCCTATGACCCACGGGCCACAGAGCCCCGCATCTATGAGGCGTGGGAACGCGCCCAAGCCTTCAGCGCCGCTCCCAACCCGGCGAAGACCCCCTATACGATCATGATCCCGCCCCCCAACGTGACCGGGGTCCTGCACATGGGGCACATCCTCGACAACGCGCTCCAGGACACGATGATCCGCTTCCGCCGCCTGCGCGGCTTCGAGGCGCTCTGGCAGCCCGGCACCGACCACGCCGGCATCGCCACGCAGAACGCCGTCGAGAAGTCGCTGCGCGCGCAGGGCAAGACGCGCCACGACCTCGGCCGCGAAGCGTTCGTGGAACTGGTGTGGACGTGGCGGCAGGAGAAGGGCGACCACATCCTGAACCAGCTGCGGCGCCTCGGCGCGTCGTGCGACTGGAGCCGCACGCGCTTCACCATGGAGCCCGATCTTTCCGCCGCGGTCACCGAGGTGTTCGTGCGCCTCCACGAGAAGGGGCTCATCTATCGCGGCGAGTACATCGTGAACTGGTGCCCGCGCTGCCACACCGCGCTCTCCGACGAGGAAGTGGAGCACACGCAGGAGCGCTCCAAGCTCTGGTACATCCGCTATCCGCTCAAGGGCGAGCCCGGCGCGTTCGTCACCGTGGCCACCACGCGGCCGGAGACGATGCTCGGCGACACCGCGGTAGCCATCCATCCGACGAGCGAGCGCACCGCGCACCTGCGCGGCAAGATCGCAGTGCTGCCGTTCCTGAATCGCGAGATCCCCATCATCGAGGACGACTACGTGGAGGCCGACTTCGGCGCCGGCGCGCTCAAGGTCACTCCCGCCCACGACCCCAACGACTTCGAGATCGGCAAGCGGCACGGGCTCCCGATGCCGACGATGCTCGACGAGGAGGGGAAGGTGAACGAGGTCGGCGGCGAGTTCGCCGGGCTCGATCGCTACGAGGCGCGCAAGGTCATGGTGGCCCGACTGGATGAGATGGGACTCATCGAGAAGATCGAGGAGAACCCCAACGCCATCGGACGCTGTCACCGCTGCGACACCGTGGTGGAGCCGCGTCTCTCCACGCAGTGGTTCGTGAAGATGAAGCCGCTGGCCGAACCGGCGCTGGAAGCCTACCGGCGCGGCGACGTGCGCTTCATCCCCGATCACTGGGGCAAGACCTACACGCACTGGCTCGAGAACATCCGCGACTGGGTGATCTCGCGCCAGCTCTGGTGGGGGCATCGCATCCCGGTCTGGTACTGCGAAGGATGCGGCAAGGAGATCGTGGCGCGCGCCGAGCCCTCGGCGTGTCCCGCCTGCGGCGGCATGAAGCTGCGCCAGGACCCCGACGTGCTCGACACCTGGTTCTCGTCGTGGCTCTGGCCGTTCAGCACGCTGGGCTGGCCCAAGGACACGCCCGAGATGCGCTTCTTCTACCCGACCAACTGGCTCACCACCGGTCCCGACATCATCTTCTTCTGGGTGGCGCGCATGATCATGGCCGGGCTCGAGTTCACCGGGAAGGTGCCGTTCACCGAGGTCTACCTGCACGGCATCGTGCGCGACGACAAGGGACGGAAGATGTCGAAGAGCCTCGGCAACAGCCCGGAGCCGCTGGACATCATCGAGGAGTACGGCGCCGACGCGGTGCGCTTCACCATGATCGCGCTTACCCCGGTCGGCCAGGACGTGCAGTTCAGCGCGGCCAAGGCCGAGCTGGGGCGCAACTTCGCCAACAAGATCTGGAACGCGTCGCGGTTCCTGTTCATGAACCTGGAGGACTGGACGGCGTCCAGCTCGGAGGTGCCGACGGCGGGCGGCGCAGGGACGTCAGCGGCGGGCGCTACGGGCGGCGTGGGAAGCGGCGCCATCGACCTCGCGGACCGCTGGATCCTCTCGCGGCTCGATCGCGTCACCGCCGACACGACCCGCGCTCTCGAGGAAAACCGATTCAGCGACGCGGCCTGGGTACTCTACGAGTTCTTCTGGAAGGAGTACTGCGACTGGTACCTGGAGTTGGCCAAGATCCGCCTCTACGGAGAGGATCCTGCCGCGCGCCGCCGCGCCCAGGAGACGGCGCTTGCGGTGATGCGCCAGTCGCTCGTGCTGCTTCACCCGCTCTTCCCGTTCCTCACCGAGGCGATCTGGGAGTTCCTGCCCGGCGCCGACGGGCTTCTCATCCGTGGCACGTGGCCGGAGACTGCGGGGCGACTCGACGAGGACGCGGAGCGGCGCATGGGGCTCCTCATGAGCACGGTCACCGCGGTGCGCAACATGAGAGCGGAGATGAACGTCGCGCCCTCGGTGAGGGTCCGGGTCATCGCGCGCGCGGACGGCGACGCGGCTTCGATCCTGCGCGACGGGAGCGGGCTTGTGGAGAGCCTGGCGCGGGTGGAATCGCTCACCGTCGCCGCCGGCGCGCCCAAGCCCCGGCACTCGGCGAGCGCGGTGGTCGAGGGCGTGGAGATCTACCTGCCGCTCGAGGGGCTCATCGATCTGGACGCGGAGCGGGCGCGGCTCGCCAAGAAACGCGACGAGCTGCGCAGAGCGCTGGATGGCGTCGAGCGCAAGCTCGGCAACGAAGACTTCATCGCGCGCGCACCCGCCGATGTGGTGCAGGCGGAGCGGGAGCGCCGCGAGCGGTTCGCAGCCGACCTCGGCGCCGTGGAGCGCAACCTGGCTGCATTGAGTGAAGAAGGTTAGGCATTGAGTTTCGAATATGGTTAGGGGGCCAAGAACGAGGCGACCGCGTCGGGACGCGGCCCGCCGGGAGGAAATACTCATGAGAATCATGCGTTGGATGGTCGCCGCGGCGGCGACGGCGGCACTGACCGCCCCCGCTTCGGCCAAGGATAAGGATCTGGAGTCGGTCTCGGTCACCGTCTACAACCAGAACTTCGCGCTGGTGAAGGACGTGCGGATGCTGGACTTCAAGAAGGGCGTGCAGGAGGTCCGCATCGACGACGTTGCCGCATCGATCGACCCTACCTCGGTGCACTTCGGCGCGCTCGATCATCCGGGTGATGTCGCGGTGCTGGAGCAGAACTACCAGTACGACCTCGCCGACGCCGAGCGCATCCTGCAGCGGTACTTGAGCCTCGACATCACCGCGGTCCTCAAGGACGGCGCGCTGCGTCAGGGGACGCTGCTCTCCTACGACGGCGGATCGCTGGTGCTGGGTGGGGAAAAGGGAGCGACGATCGTCAATCGCGCCGAGGTGCGCGACATCCAGCTCGGCGAGATCCCCGGCGGCCTCGTGGTCAAGCCCACCCTGGTATGGATGCTGGCCAGTGACCGCGGCGGGAAGGAGCGCTCCGAGATCTCCTACCTCACCGACAACATCAACTGGCACGCCGAGTACGTGACGGTGGTGAACCAGGACGACACGCGGCTGGGCGTGAACGGCTGGGTCTCGCTCGACAACCGGTCGGGGGCGACCTACAAGGATGCCCGGCTCAAGCTGGTGGCGGGGGACGTGAACCGCGTCCAGCCGCCGCGGGCGATCCCGTCCATGAAGGGGATGGCCATGGAGCTGGACATGGCCGGCTCGCCGCAGTTCGAGGAGCGCGCGTTCTTCGAGTACCACATCTACACGCTGGAGCGCCCCGCCACCATCGCCGACCGCGAGACCAAGCAGCTCTCGCTCTTCCCCTCGGCGGCGGCCTCCGCGACCAAGGTGCTCACCTACGATGGGCAGCAGGATCCGACCAAGGTCGCGGTGCGGATGGAGTTCCAGAACACGAAGGAGAACGGTCTCGGCATCGCGCTCCCGGCGGGGAAGGTGCGCGTCTACAAGGAAGACGCGGACGGCTCGCTGGAGTTCGTGGGTGAGGACGCCATCGATCACACCCCGCGCGACGAGAAGGTCCGGCTGCTTCTCGGCAACGCCTTCGACGTGGTAGGCGAGCGCACGCGCACCGACTACAAGAAGATCAGCGACCGCGTGCAGGAGGAGTCGTTCAAGATCGAGATCCGCAACCACAAGAAGGAGCGGATCGAGGTAGTAGCCACGGAACATCTGGGCGGCGACTGGACGGTCACGGCCAAGAGCCGGGAGTACACCAAGAAGGACTCCAACACGATCGAGTTCGCGATCCCGGTCGAACCGGACGGGAAGGCGGAAGTGACCTACACCGTGCGGACGACTTGGTAAGGTAGCGGGTCTAGAGCCGCCCGCGGAGTCCTTCAAGGCCGAGCGGGCGGCGGGCAGGTGCGGCGGCGGGGCAGTCCCCGTCGGCGGAGACCCATGTGCCCGTCACGTGGACGGTGCCGGTGCAGGTGTAGCCCCCGCATGCCTGTGCGTCGCCGGTGACCGTGAGGGTGATGGTGACGTCCGAGGTGTAGCTCGTAGTCTCGACCTCCGCCGTGCCCTCGACGGTGAGCGTTATGATGCAGGAGCCCGATGTCTGTGCGGCCGCGCAATCGATGGTGACCGAGCCTCCGTCGATGCCGATCTCGCAGCTCTCGCCGGCGTCCCCGAGGCTCCGCACGTCGAGTTCGCACTGCACGAAGGTCGTGTCGCCGTCGGTGATCAGCTCGCTGAGGGGATCGCAGCCCTCGTTCGCCCCCACCCATTCCACCGTCGTCACCTCGCGCCACGTTCCGTCCGCGACGTCGATGATGAAGTCGTCGTCCGGCTGCGAGGACTTCTTGTCGCCGCCGCAGCCGAGGGCAAGACCGACGGTGAAGATCGCCGCCGTCAGGAGCATGGATCGAGCACCCGGCTTCATGGCTGATCCTCACCCAGCATCAAGTTCAGGAAATCCCGCACGGAGGGGGCCGATGTGCTGTCCGTGCAGACGGAGTCGCCGGAGGCCGTGGTCCACGCGGCACGGGTCACCACGGTGGTCGTGCAGGGGTCGGCATAGAGGGAATCGCAGATGGACATGCTTCCCTCGCGGGCGTCCAAGGTCGTCCAGCGCCGCATCGTGATATCCAGGGTGGTGTCGGTCACCGTGCCCGACCCCGCGAAGTGGTAGTCGATGCGGCACGGGAAGAGATCGAGGGTTCCCTCGCAGGTGATGGTGACCTGGGTTCCTTCCTGCTCGATGTCGCAGACGAGCCCGATGGCATCGCTGCCCGAGCCGGGGTCGTAGGCGCAGAGCACCACGTCCGCGGTGTCGGGGGCGGGTGCCTCGCAGGAGTCGGCCCCGATCACCGAGTAGGTGCGGACGCGGTGCCAGGTTCCCTGCTGAACGGTGAGCGTGTCCGACACCGGGGGGATGACGTCCTTCGTATCATCCCCGCAGGCGAACGCGACAAGAACCAGGAGCACGGCCATGGCCGGCCGCAGCGCCTTCAAGCGACGATCAGTAGCGTGCATGCAGTGTTCTCCACGAACCGGGGCGCGGCGCGTCCGGGGGGCACTCGTCCCCGATCCGGGCTCCGCTCACCATGACCTGGTAGTTACAGGGGCCGCTCCCGAAGGGACAGCGGTCCCCCATCTGAGCGCTGAGGGGCAGCATGACAGCGAACGACCGGCCATCGGCGGACACGCTTCCGGTGGCCTGGAAGGCGGGAAAGCTCACCAAGCAGGTGAGCACGCTGCGCGAGCCCGCGGCGCACGATCCCTGGATGGTGCCGTCCGCGCGTACGTTGAAATCGCAGTCGAAGCCGAAGACCTGGGCCTGCTGGTCCAGGTCGATCTCGGCGTAGGTCGTCCCTTGGGTTCCGAACTTCTCGCAGAGGAAGGATGAGTAGGGAACGCAGGCGGTGCCGCTGCCCGACGAGCCCACGGTGATCTGCCAGGCGCCAGCCAGCACCGTGATGGTCGGATCGACGGTCGGTTTGATCCCGCCATCGTCGGGCGAACCGCTGTCGTCGTTGCATCCGGCGAGGGCCGCGGCCAGGACGGCGACAAAGACGAGCGCGGGGCGAATCCGGACGGTGGTCATGGGCTTCCTCTCCTCCTCCCGACGGCCGGGAGCCTCTCGGCGTGAAGCGAAGATTGTGGGCGTTTCGCCGTTCCCTGTCCACCGCGCCTGCGGCCCCGGCGCGGGGTCGCGCGGGCCGGCGCGCCTGACCGCCCGTGCGTCCGGCGGCGCCGGGCCGTATACTCCACGGCCCATGAGCACCGTCGCCCGCGCCGATTTCCGGCTCCATGCCCGCTATCAGCCCTCCGGCGATCAGCCCCAGGCCATCCGCGAGCTTTCGGAGGGAATCCGCCGCGGCGACCGCTATCAGTGTCTGCTCGGGGTGACCGGGTCCGGCAAGACCTTCACCATGGCGAACGTGATCGCGCGGACGGGGCTGCCGACGCTCGTCATCTCCCACAACAAGACCCTGGCCGCGCAGCTCTACGGCGAATTCCGCCGGTACTTCCCCGAGAACGCCGTCGGCTATTTCGTCTCGTATTACGACTACTACCAGCCCGAGGCCTACATCCCCTCCACCGACACCTACATCGAGAAGGACGCCTCGATCAACGAGGACATCGACCGCCTGCGACTCTCCGCCACCGCGAATCTCCTGAGTCGCCGCGACGTGGTGATCGTGGCCTCGGTCTCCTGCATCTACGGGCTGGGAAGCCCCGAGGAATTCAAGCGCGGCATGCTCTTCGTGGAGACGGGACAGCGCATCGAGCGGCAGGAGCTGCTGCGCAAACTGGTGCAGATCCACTACCGGCGCAACGACATCGCGTTCGAGCGCGGCACGTTTCGCGTGCGCGGGGACGTGGTGGAGGTGCGGCCGGCCTACGAGGAGACCGCGCTACGCATCGAGATGTTCGACGACGAGATCGAGCGCATCGCGGTGGTGGAGCCGCTCACGGGAAACGTGCTCCACCAGCTCAACCAGGCGGCGGTCTATCCGGCCAAGCACTTCATCACCCCGAATGAGCGGCGGGGGGAAATGGTCCATTCGATCCGCCAGGAACTCAAGGAACGCCTCGAGGTGCTGAATGCGGAGAAGAAGTACCTGGAGGCGCAGCGACTCAAGAGTCGCACCGAGTACGATCTCGAGATGCTCCAGGAGATGGGGTACTGCCCGGGTGTGGAGAACTACTCACGCCATCTTTCCGGTCGCAAGGCCGGCGAGCGCCCCACCTGCCTCCTCGACTATTTCCCCGACGAGTGGCTCCTTATCATCGACGAATCGCACGTGACCGTGCCCCAGGTCGGGGGCATGTACGAGGGGGACCGCTCGCGCAAGCAGACGCTGGTCGAGCACGGGTTCCGGCTACCTTCCGCGCTCGACAACCGGCCCCTGCGATTCAACGAGTTCGAGAAGCTCATGCCGCCGACGGTCTTCGTCTCCGCGACCCCGGCCGACTACGAGTTGGGCAAGACAGGCGGCGTCGTGGTGGAGCAGGTGATCCGTCCCACCGGGCTCGTGGATCCCGCGCTAGAGGTGCGCTCCTCGCAGGGGCAGATCGACGATCTTCTGGCCGAGATCCGCAAGGCGACCGCCCGCGCGCAACGGGTGCTGGTGACCACGCTCACCAAGCGCATGGCGGAGGATCTCACCGACTACCTCTCCGAGGCGGGCGTGAAGGTGCGCTACCTCCACTCCGACATCGACTCCATCCAGCGCGTGGAGATCCTGCGCGGGCTGCGGCTCAAGGAGTTCGACGTGCTGGTCGGCATCAACCTCCTGCGCGAAGGGTTGGACCTCCCCGAGGTATCGCTGGTGGCGATCCTCGACGCGGACAAGGAGGGGTTCCTGCGCAGCGAGCGCTCGCTCATCCAGACCGCGGGGCGTTCCGCGCGCAACGTGGACGGCCGGGTGATCCTCTACGCCGACAACATGACCGGCTCCATGCAGCGGGCCATCGACGAGATGAACCGCCGCCGCGAGAAGCAGCGGGCGTACAACGTCGAATACGGGATCACGCCGCGCGGCATCGAGAAGTCTGTGGACGACATCCTCCTTGCCACCGCGGTGGCCGACGCTCACGTCCAGGAAGAGGATCCCGGGGAGTCGATCGCCCGCGCGCTCACCGGCATGGAAGCGGAGGAGATGATCGAGGTCCTCTCGCGCGAGATGCACGCGGCGGCGAAGGCGCTGGAGTTCGAGCGGGCGGCGAGCCTGCGCGACAAGATCGACGAGTTGCGGGGAGGGTCCGATCGATGAGCGTGGAGTTCGATCGCTTCGATCTGGTGCGTCCGTTGATCGACGCGGCCCTGGCCGAGGACGTGGGGAGCGGCGACGCGACCACGCTGACCACGGTGCCGGCGGCGGCGCGCGGCGAGGCGGAGATCCTGGTCAAGGAGGAGGGGGTCCTCTGCGGGCTCGCGGTGGCCCGCGCCGTCTTCGAGCGGGTCGATCCCGCGACCGCCTTCGAGGCCGATGCCGCCGACGGCGACGCGGTCGCCCCCGGGCAGATCGTGGCGCGCATCACCGGCCCGGCCCGCGGGCTCCTGACCGCCGAGCGTACCGCGCTCAACTTCCTCCAGCACCTCTCCGGCATCGCCACCGCGACGCGCCGCGCCGCCGCCGCTCTCGACGGCACGGGCGTGCGCGTTCTCGACACGCGCAAGACCGTCCCGGGCATGCGCCTCTTGGCCAAGTACGCGGTGCGCTGCGGCGGAGGCGAGAACCATCGCCAGGGGCTTTACGACATGATCCTCATCAAAGAGAATCACATCGCTGCGGCGGGAGGGATTGCAGCGGCGGTGCGCCGGGCGCGCGAGGGGCGACCCGACTTGCGGATCGAAGTCGAGGTCACCGACCTTGAGGAGCTCGACCAGGCGCTGCATGCCGGGGTCGATCGCGTGATGCTCGACAACTTCACGCCGGACCGCGTGCGGGAAGCGCTTCAGCGGATCGTGAGTTGGGCGGAGCGCGCGGGGCGGGCGCGTCCCGAAGTCGAGATCTCCGGCCGCATCACGGTCGAGACCGCGCGGTCGTTCGCCCTGCCCGGGGTCGATTTCATGTCCTCGGGCGCGTTGACCCACTCGGTCAAGGCGCTCGATCTCTCGATGGAGCTGCGGCTCCTCCCGTCCGGCGGACGCTGATCCGCGGAGAACACCGAATGCAGCTCACCGCCGCCAACCTCCAGATCGCCTTCCGGAACTCCACCTCGGTGCGGCACTTCTTCTTCTATCCCTCCATCGCCTCCACGAACGATAAGGCGAAGGAATTGGCGATCGCGGGAGCGGAAGAAGGCACGATCGTCATCGCTGACGCGCAGAGTGCGGGCCGGGGGCGGCTGGGGCGCACCTGGCATTCGCCGGCGGGCCTCGGCCTCTACGTCTCCTTCATCTTCCGCCCCGGCGTGCCCGCGTCCAGCGCGAGCGGGATTCTCATGGCGGTCGGGCTCGGCGCGGCGGAAGCCGCCGAGCGCACGCGCATCCAGGGCGTTGTGGGGATCAAATGGCCCAACGATCTCGTGGTCGAGGGCCGCAAGCTCGGCGGGGTCCTCATCGAGATGGGCGTGCAGGGAGGCGTGCTCGAGTGGTGCGTGGCCGGGATCGGCCTCAACGTGGACCACACCGAGGCCGACTTCCCTGTCGAACTTCGCGACCGCGCGATCTCGCTTCGCCAGTGCTGCCACCGTCACGTCGATCGCCTCGGCGTGTTGCTCGCGCTGATCGAGTGCGTGTCGCAGTGGTACGAGCGCTTCCGCAACGAGGGAACGGGGCCGCTCATTCCGCACTGGCGCCGGCGCTCGGCGATTCTGGGCCGCATGGTGCGGGTGGAGACCGCGGGGGAGGCGGTGCTGGGAACCGCGGTGGGGCTCGAGCCCGACGGGGCCTTGCGCGTGCGTCTCGAGAGCGGCGCGGAGGAGATCCTCCACGCCGGCGACGTCCATCTCGTCCAGTACCGCTGACGGTCCGTCGGCCGATTGCAGCGACAAACTCTTACCCGGAGCCCGGCGATGAACGACAAGAAACGCCCCGCGCTGCCGGAGTGGCTGCGCCACCCGATCGTCGAGTTCTTCGAGACCGAAGCGTCCGGCGGCATCGTGCTCATCCTCGCTACCGTGGCCGCGCTGATGTGGGCCAACTCCGGGTGGCGCGCATCCTACTTCGACCTCTGGCACACGACCGTCGGCCTCTCGTGGGGCGATGCCCGCTTCAAGCTCTCGCTTCACCACTGGATCAACGACGGTCTCATGGCGTTGTTCTTCTTCTACGTCGGGCTCGAGATCAAACGCGAGGTGCTCTCGGGCGAACTCGCCTCGGCCAAGAAGGCCGCGCTCCCCGCCATGGCGGCGTTGGGTGGAATGCTGGTGCCCGCCGCGTTCTACGCCGCCCTCAACTTCCGCGGCGATGGCGCACCGGGCTGGGGCGTGCCGATGGCCACCGACATCGCATTCGCGATCGGCGTGCTGATGCTTCTCGGGGATCGCGTGCCGCTGGGACTCAAGGTCTTCCTCACCGCGCTCGCGGTGGTGGATGACTTGGGAGCGGTCGTGGTGATCGCGATCTTCTACACCGCCGAGCTTGCCGCGGGTTCGCTTCTGCTCGGGTTCGCGGTGCTGGCCGCGCTCTTCGGCCTCGCCCGCCTCGGTGTGACCCGCCGATGGGTATACGTGCTGGGCGGGTTTGCGGTGTGGATCTTCTTCCTGCGCAGCGGCGTTCACGCCACCGTAGCCGGGGTCCTCACCGCGATGGCGGTTCCCCACCGAGGCACTTCGCTCCTGCAGGATCTCGAGCACGGACTGGGGCCGTGGGTTTCCTATTGCATCATGCCGGTGTTCGCGCTCGCCAACGCGGGGGTGGAGATCGACGCGAGCGCCATCGGACGGCTCATCCTGCAGCCGGTGCCGCTTGGGGTGATTCTCGGCCTCGTGCTCGGCAAGCAGATCGGCATCCTCGGGTTCTCCTGGCTCGCGGTGAAGCTGGGTTGGGCGAGCCTCCCCGAGGGGGTCGGCTGGCGGCGCGTGCACGGAGCGGCGGTGCTGGGGGGCATCGGCTTCACGATGTCGCTCTTCATCGCCAACCTGGCGTTCGGCGAGGGCGGGCTGCTCGAGCCGGCCAAGATGGGTATCCTTGCCGGGTCGCTGATCTCGGCGATACTGGGGGCGGCGGTGCTCCTCGCCGGGCCGCGCCCGACCGCAAGCGAGACGACGACATGAACCCAGTGGAGTACGGAGCGCGAGCATGCACATGAAACGAATCCCGTTCGTGAAGATGGAAGGGTGCGGCAACGACTATGTCTTCGTCGACGCCGGGCTCACCCCGGACGCGGTGGACGCCGGCACGCTGGGCGCCTTCGACGATCTTTCCCGCGCGATCTCCGACCGCCACTACGGCGTGGGGAGCGACGGGCTCATCCTGCTCGAGGCCGGCGACGGATCTCCGGTGCGCATGCGGATGTGGAACGCCGACGGCTCGGAAGGGCTCCTCTGCTTGAACGGGTTGCGCTGCGCGGCCAAGTACGCCGCGGAATCGGTGCGCGGGCTTGGCGAGACGTTCATGGTGGAGACGGCGGTGGGGGAGCGGATGGTCCGCCCGCATCGAGGGGCACTCGGTGGGGTGGACGAGGTGGAAGTGTGGGCGGGTGAGCCCGATTTCCGGCGCGAGGCTCTGCCCGCCGAGGGATCGGGCCCGGAAATCTGGGGCGATCGTTTCCCGGCGGGAAGCATCGAGCTCCCCGGCTTCGCGGTGAGCGTGGGGAACCCGCACCTGGTGCTGTGGGCCGCGCGCGGGGACGTAGTGCGGAACGCCACGCTCGGGGAGTTCGGGCAGCGGTTGGAGAAGGACCCCCGGTTCTTGCGCGGCATCAACGTGCATGTCGTCGCGGCGGCCGGCAAGGACGCGCTGGTCATGCGCACGTGGGAGCGCGGGGCGGGGCTGACGCTCGCGTGCGGCAGCGGCGCTGTCGCTGCCTATGCGGTGGCGCTGCGGCTCGGCGAGGTACAGGGCGAGGTGATTGTGCGCATGCCGGGCGGCGAGGTGTGGATGCGCCGCGAGGAACCGGGCGGTTTGGTGATGCGCGGCCCCGCGCGGGAAGTGTTCCGAGGAGTGTGGCCGCTGGCGTGACGCGCTCGCATGTGCGTTGCTGCGCGGGTTGCCCGTCGTCCTCGCCGAAGGGGCCCCCGCTTCGCGGCCATTCGGACTGCGGCCGACGGGCAACCCGCTACGCGCAGCGCATGCGCATCCGTCTACAAGTTTTTCAACGAATACGTCATTTTATTGTTGACATATCCGTATAGTCGCGATAGATTCTTCGTGCCCGCCCACTTCCCCCGTCCTTCCACCCGTCCACGGAGGGACCGTCATGTCCGCTGAAACCACTGCACTTCACACTGACACCGCCGTGTTGCTTGAGGGGGCCGTGCTCACCCGGGTGAGCACGGCTGCGCTCCCCGCCGTCGAGGTCGAAGTGCGCTTGGTCGCCGCGTTAGGCGACCTGGACGCTTCGCGCAAGAACGCGGTGATCTGGTTCGGAGAGATCCTCGCCCGCAAGCTCTACTTGGAGTTCGGGTGCTCGAGCATCCACCACTATGCGCGAGAGAGACTGGGGTTCTCTCGGGCGAGGACCGCGTACTTCCTGCGACTGTGTCGGTCCTTCGAAGCACTGCCGGCGTTGAAGGAGTCGGTCGCTACCGGAACGGTGCCGTGGACGAAGGCCCGGGAGGTCGTGAAGGTGGCCACGCCGGAGACGGAGTCGTTCTGGGTCGAGCAGGCTCGGACCACCGGACGGCGCGAGCTGGAGCAGCGGGTGGCGGCGACGCAGGGGGCGGCGCGTTCCCGGCGGCGGGCACCAGGGCAAGGGGAACTGCTGGCGGCGAATGGGCAGGCGGCCGGAACCTATGATGCGGTGGACGGCGCAGTCGTGAGCCCGGTGACGGAAGTCCCGGTCACGGTATCGTTCCAACTTTCGCCGGAGCAGTACGCGCGGTATGAAGCGATCCTGGAGCAAGCGCGCAAGACCGGTGCGCGTGGATCTCGCGAAGAGTTGTTCCTTGCCGCGCGGGAAATGCTCACCCGGGGCAACTTCGGCAGTGCACCGCCCGCGCGCGGAGCGGGCGGAACCCGGACGTGATCACCCGGGGCAACATACCGGCGGCGAATGCGACTCCCGTGTCATCCGCGCCCCGCTACCAGATCGTCATTCGCCAATGTGAGACCTGCGGTCGAGCTGAGATCGCGACGGGGCGGGGGGCGATGCCCATCGCGCCCAGGACGTTGGAGACCGCGCTCTGCGATGCGCGCGTACACCGAAAGGGTCAAACTAACCGCGCGACCATCCCTCCGTCGGTGCGGCGAGAGGTGCTCGCACGTGACGGTCATCGGTGTCGCACCGCCGGGTGCGGGGGCGCGCATTTCCTGGACGTGCACCACATCGTGCCGCGCGAACACGGTGGCACGAACGATCCCGACAACCTCATCACCCTGTGCGCTGCCTGTCACCGGATGATCCACGAGCGCAGCAACGCGGTTGATGCGTGGCCGCTGCGGCGGGGTTCCGGGATCGATGCTCACCCGGGTGGCACCTCCGCGGCGTAGCGTGACGCCCGTCGACCGCAGTCCGACGGGCCGCGAAGCGGGGGACCCGTCGGCGAGGACGACGGGCGCACGCGAAGCCGCGGGCGTGGGCGAGCCGGGTGGGCGTGACACCGAGACACCGCGACACCTCGACACCGTGCGCCGCCGCGCCCCGCTATGCCCCGCCGCCATGCAATCGTCACCTCATCGCCCTCCCCCGTGCGCCGCGCAAAGGTGTAGAGTCGTTCCCGGACTTGGGGAAGGAGGCTACCGGATGCCCACGCGTTCGGCCCCGTGGGCGGTGGTCCTGGCCGGCGGGCAAGGCGCGCGCATGCGCGCGGCGATCCGCGACTGGCTCGGCGAGGATCGACCCAAGCAATACTGCACGTTCACCGGCACGCGCTCGCTGCTCGATCACACCACGGCGCGTGCGGCGAGCGTCGTCGGTGGCGATCGCGTCATCATCGTGATCAGCCCGGGCCATCGCGCGTTCATCTCGGACCCGGGCGCGTTGCGCGGCCGGATTCTGGAGCAACCCTACGACCGCGGCACGGCCTTCGCGGTCTACTTCTCCCTGGCCGCCATCCTGACCCTGGATCCCGACGCCGACGTGCTCCTTCTCCCCTCCGATCACTTCATCCGTCCGGAAGGCGCGTTCGTGGCCGCGGTCACTCGCGCGACCGACCTGATCCGCCACTATCCGGACCGCGTCATCCTGCTCGGCGTCGACGCGCGCGGGCCCGAGACGGATTTCGGCTGGATCGAACCCGAGGGTCAACCCGCGGCCTGGGAACGTACCTGGCGCGCCGGGCTTCCCTCGCGCGTGAAGGCCTTCCACGAGAAGCCTCCGCTCGTGGTCGCGAGCCGCCTCTTCCGGCAGGGCTGCCTCTGGAGCACCTTCATCGTAGTCGGCAAGGCCCGCACGCTGTGGGATGTCGGGCACACGACCTTGGGCAGTGAGATGGCGCGTTTCGAAGCATTTCACCGCCTGCTCACCCCCGGCCACGAACTCGCCCCGCGCCTCGCGCGCGCGGTCACGGCGCTCTACGAGACCGCGCCTCGTCGCGACTTCTCCCAGGACGTTCTCGCGCGCGTGCTCGACCGCCTTCTCGTGTTGCCGCTCCGCGACGTGGAGTGGAGCGATTGGGGGAGACCGGAGCGGGTGGATGCAACGCTGCGGCGCATGGGACGCCCCGCGGTGTTCGCCGGACGCCGCTCGCCTATACGGAGTCGGACGGCGGCGCCGGTTGGCCCGGACGCGGGAGCGCATCCAGACGCCGAAGGAGCAGGTCTTCCGATTGATCGGGCAGAAGAGGGGCCAACGCCCGAGCCCCCAGCCCCAGGAACGGGGTGAGCTTCGACTCGGCCAGCACCGAAGATCCAGAGGGTAAGAACAGCGCGAGGCCGAGCACGAGGAAGAGCCCGATCAGTACGCCACGAACCAGCCCGAAGACGCCCCCCAGCGCCCGATTCACGCCGCCCAGCTTCACCGCCTCGATCACTTTGGTGAGCAGGTGCGCGATCAGGGTCGCCGCGATCAGCGTCACCACGAAGATCACGATCAACGACTCCGCGTAGCCGCTCGTGCCGTAGGGAAGGATCGAACTCATACGAGGGGCCAGAGACGAGGCCAGCATGAGCGAGAGAAGGATCGCGGCCAAGACGCCCACGATGTTCAGGATCTCGCGCACGAGCCCCTTCCACACCCCGGCCCCGATCGAGAACAAAACGATGGCGATGAGCGCAATGTCGAGCAGGTTCATGTGCCCCCGTTCATGGCCGGCTTCCCGGGCCCCGCTTGAAAGACCTGAGCCTCGAACACGCTGACGCGCGCACCCGTCTTCCAGGCGTCGGGCGCGAGCCCGGCCTTGACACAGGCCTGACTCAGGAGCGTCTCGCGGTCCCATCCGTATTCGTCGGCGAGCTGCGGCAGGAGCAGCCCGAAGTGGCGACCTTCGCTGATGATGACGCCGTGGCGGCCGGCCACCACTTCGTCGGGATCCTCCACCTCGCGGGGCGCGCCGAGCACGCTCACCTCGATGGTGAGATCGTCCATCTCGTCGGCTTCGACCGGATCGAAGCGCGGATCCTCGTTCGCGGCAGCGCGCGCCGCCCGCGCGACCGTTTCCCATAGAGGTCGATCGGCGCGCACCGTGCCGATGCAGCCGCGCAGATCATGCCCGTGCCGCAGGGTCACGAACGCCCGCCCGGGCGCGCGAAGCGTGTCGGTGATGTGCCGCAACTCCAGCACCGGGTAGGGTGAGAGCGCCGAGGTGCGCGCGGACTCGTAGGCCAGACGCAGCAGCGAGTCGGCCTCGGAGGGCATCAACTCCCGCTCGTAGGCCATGAACTCCATCTTCTGCGGCGGCATGCCGCGGTAGAAGGCGGCGGAAAGGTAGCCCACCACGCTCTTCGTTTCACCGCTCGCGTCTCCGCTGTCCCTGTAGGAGAGCACCCGCGAGGCCTCGGCGCCTGCGATCCCCGCTCCCAGCATCACCGCAACCAGCGAATCGCCTCCGCAGGCCTCCGCCCGCCCCTCGTGCAGATCTTCCCAGAGCGAAGTCGGCGCGAAGGCGCGCACGTGCTCGGTGACCCGCGAGTCGAGCTTCTTGGCCACGTCGCGCGGATGGTAGTGCGAGAGATCCGTCGAGGCGATGAGCAGAACCTTGGGGTTGTCGAGCGCGCGCGAGAGAAGATTCGCCAGCACCTCGACGTTGCTGCGCGAACGAAAGCCCATCAACACCGGGACGATGCGCACTTCGGGGAGCACGCGCTGCAGGAAGGGGATCAGCACCTCGAGAGAGTGCTCGCGTCGATGGGCCTCGGGGGCCGCCGTCACGCCTTCGCCCGCCTCCAGGAAGAGATCGGCCAGCTCCTCATCCACCGTCGCATCGCCGAGCGGCGTGCGAAACGCGCCGGCGGGATAGACCGCGATGCCCTCGAAGCCGATGTAGTGATCCGGGCCGACCAACACCGCGGTCGTGAAGGACCGCCCGCGCAGGCACGCAAACGCTTCCGCGGCCACCTGCCCCGAGTACGCGTACCCCGCGTGAGGGCAGGCGAGGGCCTTGAGATCGCGGTCGGGCTCGAGTCCGCACGTGGCATCCCGCAGAAGGCCGTCCACCAGTGCGGTCAGTTGCCCGGCATCGCTCGGGTAGAACGTACCCGCCACCGCCGGTTCGCGGATCGGGCGCGCATGACTCAACGGGAATCCTCCCAGGATAGTGGAGAAGCGCGTTCACGGTAGCACCGAGCCCGGGCCCGGACAAGGCCGTGCGCGTTGACACTCCTCGGCGCGGCTCACTATCCTGTTCGCTCCAGTGCGCGCCACCCCGGTACTCCTCCCGCCCCCCGTGCCGACAGCGCTCTTGCATCTCAACCTCGAGAAGGAGGCCTTCATGCCCACCGGCGTCTTCGATCTGATGGGTCAACGGGACCACGAGCAGGTGGTGTTCTGTTCCGACAAGACCACCGGACTCAAGGCCATCATCGCGATCCACAACACCGTGCTCGGCCCCGCGCTGGGTGGTTGCCGCATGTGGACCTTCGCCAACGAGGCGGAGGCTCTCGAGGACGTGCTCCGTCTCTCCCGCGGCATGACCTACAAGGCGGCGGCGGCGGGGTTGAACCTGGGCGGCGGCAAGGCCGTCATCATCGGGGACTCCCGGACCCAGAAGAGCGAGGCGCTCTTCCGATCCCTCGGTCGCTTCGTGCACGGCCTGGGCGGGCGCTACATCACCGCGGAGGACGTGGGGACAAGCGTGACCGACATGGAGTGGGTGCGGCAGGAAACGCCGTACGTCACCGGCGTCGCCCGTGCGCTGGGTGGAAGCGGCGATCCCTCGCCGATGACCTCGTGGGGTGTGTACCATGGGATCAAAGCCTGCACCAAGTGGGTGCACGGCACCGACGATCTCTCGGGATTCAAGGTGGCCATCCAGGGCCTCGGCCACACCGGGCAGTACCTCGCCAAGTACCTCCACGATGAAGGCGTGAAGCTCTACGTGACCGACATCGACGAGGAACGGGTGCGCCGCGTGGTGGACGAGTTCCACGCCGAGGCGGTCGCCCCGGACGCGATCTACGATGTGAAGGCGGACATCTTCGCGCCCTGCGCGCTGGGCAAGGTGGTGACCGACGACACCCTCGATCGCTTCAAGTTCAAGATCATCGCCGGCGCGGCCAACAACCAGCTCGAAGTCGAGGAAAAGCACGGCCGGCTGGTGAAGGAGAAGGGGATCCTCTACGCCCCCGACTTCGTGATCAACGCCGGCGGGCTCATCAACGTGGCCAACGAGCTCGAGGGGTACAACCAGGATCGCGCCAAGGTGCAGGTAGAGCAGATCGATCCGATCCTCACCGAGGTCTTCGAGATCGCCAAGAAGGAGAACATCCCCACGTCGGTGGCAGCGAACCAACTCGCCGAGCGGCGCATCGCGGCGATGGCGCACTTGAAGCGCACGTGGGTGGGAGTACAGGACTCGATGTACCCGCGCGGACGGAGGCGCTAGCGGTCCGCGAACGCCTCGAGGATCCCTCCCGCCATCTCGAACCGGTTGAAGGGCGGCATGAGGTAGGCGCCGCTGCACAGCGGGCGCGCATCGCGCAGGATCTCGATCGCGATGGCGGTGCCTTCCTCGAGCCCGCGCTCGCCCGCGCGGAGCATGCGCTCGCGGATGCGCTCCGGCACCGACATCCCCGGCACCTCGTTGTGGATGAATTCGGCGTGGCGGGCGCTGCGCAGCGGCAGGATGCCCACGCATAGCGGGATCGGCAGCGGTCCAAAGCGATCGAGAAATCTCGAAAGGTCGCTCGCGTCGTAGACCGGCTGGGTGAAGATGAAGTGCGCGCCGCTCCCGATCTTGCGACGGAGCTTCTCGATCTCCACGTCCAGGTCCACCGCGGTCGGGTTCGCGGCCACGCAGACGCGGAACTGCGTCGGCTCGTCCACCGCCATCCCGGTCAGGTCCTGTCCGCGATTGAGCTGCGAGATCATGCGGGTGAGCGACACCGAGTCGAGGTCGAATACGTCGCTGGCGCCGACGTAGCCCCCCACCTGAACCGGATCGCCGGTCACCGCGATGACGTTGCGGATGCCGAGCGCGTGCGCCCCCATCAGCTCCGACTGCGTGGCGATCACGTTGCGATCGCGGCAGGAGACGTGGAGGATCGTCTCGATGCCCGCGTCGCGCTGGATGATGTGGCAGAACGCGGTGGGGCTCATGCGCGGCCGCGCCAGAGGACTATCGGCCACGTTGATCGCGTCGGCGCCCTTCCCCTTCAGATAGACCGCGCTCGCCACGAATCGCTCGACTTGAAGCCCGCGCGGCGGGTCGATCTCGACCGAGATGGCGAACCGCGTGCCGAGCATTTCGTAGAAGCCGGGCTTGCGCTCCGAGGCGGGCATCGACGGGCCTGCCGGGGACGCGGCGGCACGCGGCACGGTGGCCTCGCGCATGAGCACACCGGGCCCGCCGGCATGCGTGCGGGGCTTGAGCCCCTTCACGGCCGCCGCCATCGCCGCGATGTGCTCCGGGGTGGTTCCGCAGCAGCCCCCCACCGCGGCCACGCCCAGCTCCACCGCTCTCCGGGCGAATTCGCCGATGTACTCGGGGGACGAGAGATAGACGTAGCGCCCGCCCATGAGGCTCGGGAGTCCCGCGTTGGGCATCGCGACGACGGGAACGCTGGAAGCGGGCACGAGCTTCTCGAGCACCTCGAGGATCCCCTGAGGGCCCACGCTGCAGTTGGCGCCGATCGCGCTCACGCCCTCGGCACAGAGCGCGCGCGCCACCTCTTGCGGCTTGTTGCCGACCAGCGTCTTGCCCTCTTCGTTGAAGGTCATGAGGGCCACGACCGGGAGGGGCGTGCGGCGCGCGGCGCGCACCGCGACCAGCATCTCCTCCAGGTTGGTCATGGTCTCCAGGACCAGGAGATCCGCCCCGGCCTCGGCCAGGGCGTCGGCTTGCTCGCGGTAGGCGGACTCGGCCTCAGCCGCGGTCAGGCTCCCGATGGGAGCCAGGTGCTTGCCAAGCGGTCCGATCGACCCGGCGACCAGTGCCTTTCCGGCCGCCGCCTCCTTGGCCAGACGTACTCCGGCGTGGTTGATCGCACGCAGCCGGGCGAACTCGTTGGCCTCCCCTAACCGAAACCGGTTGGCGCCGAAGGTGTTCGTCTCCAGGATCTCGGCACCTGCCCGCAGGTAGGCCTCGTGGATACCGCGCACGAGATCGGGGCGGGAGAGGTTGAGAGCGTCGAAACACTGGGAGTAGGGGATTCCCGCTCCGTAGAGCATGGTGCCCATGGCCCCGTCGAACACGACGACGTGGGTGCGGAGCATCTCGCGGAAGGGGTGAGTCTCGGCGGAGCCGGGCATAAGGCGATTGAGTATATCAGGCGGGATGATAAGATTCCCGGCTCATGGTTGAACTCCACATCGAAGCCCTCGAGCGGTCCTTCGGCGACCGCCGGGTTCTCACCGGCATCACCACTTCGCTCCAGGGGGGCGACCGGCTTCTAGTCCGCGGCCCCAACGGAAGCGGCAAGAGCACGCTCCTGAAGGTGCTTTGCGGCGTGCTTGCTCCCACCGGCGGGCGAATTCGCCTCCTGGATTCGGGCGAGGAGCGCGACGCCGACTGGCGCCGTCACGTCACGTCCTACCTCGGCCCGGACCTTGTCCTCTACGAGGAGTTCTCCGCGCTCGAGAACCTGGATTTCTTCGGACGGTTGAGGGGCTTGGGACGGGACGAAGCCCGCGATCTCGCGCTGCTCAAGCGTCTGGGCCTCGGTGCGCGCGCGCACGACGCAATCGGAACTCTCTCCACCGGCATGCGCCAGCGGGCAAAGCTCGCCTTCGTGCTTCAGGCGGCGCCCAAGTTGCTCCTGCTCGACGAACCGGGCTCCAACCTGGATGACGCGGGGCGGGCCCTGGTGGCGAGCGCCGTCGAGGAATCGGCGGCGGCGGGAGGGATCGTCGTCATCGCCAGCAACGATCCGGCGGAGTTCGCGCTTGGGAGGACCACCCTTGCGCTGGCTTAGCGGGGCGCTGGCCATCCTCTCCAAGGACGTCCGGTCGGAGGTGCGGACCCGGGCCGCGCTGAACGCCGTCGTCCTCTTCGCGGTGGTGACGCTGACCGTGGTCAGCTACTCCCTGGGAGGGTTCGCCCTCGCGCCCGAAGTCCACGCTTCTCTAATCTGGATAATTTTGTTTTTCGCCGCGATGGCCGGTCTCTCGCGTACCTTTGTTGTCGAAGCGGAGCGAGGGACGGAGCTGGCGCTGAGGCTCACGGCATCCGGGCCCCAGATCTATCTGGGGAAACTCCTTTTCAACTTGGCGCTGCTGTTCCTCCTCGATGTCATTCTGATCCCTCTGTTTCAAGTATTCCTGCCCGTGCGGGAGGCGAACTGGGGTCTGCTTCTTGCTGGTTTGGCGCTGGGGAGCGTCGCTCTGGCCGCATCGAGCACGCTGGTGGCGGCTATCGTTTCGCAGGCCGGGGTCAAGGGCGCACTTTTTACCGTGCTCTCCTTCCCGATCTTGGTGCCGGTCCTGATTGCCGGGGTGGGGCTTACCCGTAAGGCGATGTCCGGAGAAGGTTTCGCCGACGCGGGAACAGAGATGCAGCTTCTGGTGTCCTACGCCGGTGTGATGATCACCCTGGCGTTTCTACTCATCGACTTCGTCTGGCGCGATTAGCGATCGGAGGAGAGCACATGGCCAACCTGGGCAAGTGGGCCCTCGGTATCCTTATGGCCGCCGCCATCGTCCTGTGTTTCGTGTACGCCCCCGAGGCAACCCGGCCCAACTTCTCGATCAAGGACGCCGCCGGGAACCCCACGATGCAGCCCTGGCCGGCCTTCCGGATCTTCTACTTCCATGTCCCCGCAGCATGGATCGCGGTCCTGGCTTTTGCGGTAGCCATGATCCAGAGCATCCGAGTGCTCCGGGGCACCGGTCAGAAGGCCGATGACCTGGCGCTGGCCAGTTCCGAGCTGGGGTTCCTGTTCTGCGCCGTGGCGCTGGTGAGCGGGATGATCTGGGCCAAGCTGGAGTGGGGGGCCTTCTGGAACTGGGATCCGAGGCAGAACACCGTGCTGATCCTCCTCCTCATCTATGCGGGCTACTTCACGCTGCGCTCGGCGGTGGCGGAACCCCATCGCCGCGCGCGACTTGCCGGGGTATACTCCATCCTGGCGTTCGTGACCGTGCCGTTTCTGGTGTTCGTCGTGCCGAGGGTCATGGAGACCCTGCACCCCTCGCCGATCATCCAGACCAGCGAGCGGAGCGGGTCCATGAACCCCAGGATGCTCCAAGTCTTCTTCTTGTTCCTCATCGGGTACACAGGGCTCTACGCCTGGATGCTCCAGCTCAAGACCGCGGCGATCCGTCTAAGCCGCACGAGGCAAACAACATGACCGGGAACAGCGTCGTCTTCGGGGCAATCCTGATAATTTGGGTCGGGATTTTCCTTTACCTCGTGGCCCTGGACCGTAAACTTAACCGTATTCGCCGGGAGATGAATCGCCATGAAGGTTAGTCGAAGGATCTGGGTCGGGCTGGTCCTCCTCGCCGTGTTCGGCGGGTTGGCCGCGCTCAATCTCAACCGGACCATCACCCCCTACGTTTCCTTCACCGAGGCCCGCGCAAGCGATCGGCCGGTGCAGGTCGCCGGATTCCCCGACCACGCCGCATCGCGGTGGGACCCTGCCGCCGGGGAGTTCCGCTTCGAGATGAAGGACGAGGGCGGAGAGCAGATGGACGTCTGCTTCAAGGGGGTCAAGCCGGGCAACTTCGATCAGGCGCAAAGCGTCGTCGTGATCGGCCGCTACGAGGAGGGCGCGCTGCATGCAAGCCAGATCCTCGTGAAGTGCCCGTCCAAATACGAATCGCAGGGCAACGTACACCCGGGCGCTGAAGGCGCCGGGGAGGGCAGCGCAGTCAAGCCGGCGTCGACGAGCGCCGCGGAAACGGATTAGCGGATGTCGAATCTCGGGTACCTGCTCACCGTACTCACCACGTTGTCGACCGCGGCGGCGATGGCCGCCTACCTTCCCGGCGTGCGAAAGTCGGCGGGGGCGCCGCTGCTCCACATCGCCCGTCCTGCGGTGTACATCACCGCCTTCGGGCTCGTGGCCAGCTCCGCCTATCTCTGGTACCTCCTGGTCGGACATCACTTCGAATACGACTACGTCTTCCGCTACAGCTCGCGTGAAATGCCGCTCCGGTACGTGTTCTCGGCCTTCTGGGGCGGGCAGGAAGGGACATTCCTCCTGTGGGCGCTCTTCGGCGGCTTGCTGGCCGTCATGTTGCGCTTCAAGGCCAAGCAGTACGAGGCGCCGGTGCTGTTCTTCTATCTCGGCATCAATCTCTTCCTGATGCTCATGCTCCTCAAGGCGAGCCCGTTCATCCGGCATGCAACGACGCCGGCAGACGGCAATGGCCTCAACCCGCTCCTGCAGGATCCGTGGATGACCATCCATCCGCCGATCATGTTCTTCGGCTTCGCTTCGCTGGGGATCCCCGCCGCGTACGCGATGGCGGCACTCGTGAAGGAGGACTGGGACAACTGGGTGCGGCGCGCGGTCCCGTGGACGACCTTCGGCGTGATGGCGTTGGGCACGGGGCTTTTGCTGGGCGGCTACTGGGCCTACAGCATCCTGGGCTGGGGCGGCTTCTGGGGTTGGGATCCCGTCGAGAACTCTTCTCTGGTGCCCTGGCTGGTGGCGGTGGCGCTCTTGCACAACCAGGTGATCCAGATGAAGCGGAACATCTTCCGTCGCTCGAACGTGCTGATCGCGATGTTCCCTTTCATCCTGCTCACCTACTCCACATTCCTCACACGCAGCGGGGTGCTCGCCGATTTCTCGGTGCACTCCTTCACCGATCTTGGCATCAACCAGTTCCTGGTCGCCTTCATGGTGGTGTTTCTGGGCGGCGGACTCGCGCTCTTCGTGTGGAAGTTCCGGCGCATCCCTACCGAGAAGACCGAGGCGCCCCTCCTCAGCAAGGAGTACGTGATCTTCCTGGGGTCGCTGGCGTTCGGGCTCTTCGCGCTCTTCGTGTTGCTGGGGACGTCATCGCCCATCTATACGCGGTGGTGGGGACCGGCCTCCAACGTGCAGCCGCTGTATTACAACCGCGCCGGGCTGCCTTTCGCGATTCTCGTCGGGTTCCTGATGGGGTTTTCGCCGTACCTGCTCTGGATGCGCACCGACCTGCGCGGCTCGCTGTGGCAAGCCCTCGTACCGATCGTCGCCACCGCGGTGTTGGGGGCG
This sequence comes from Candidatus Eiseniibacteriota bacterium, assembly GCA_963762255.1. Taxonomy (GTDB): domain Bacteria; phylum Eisenbacteria; class RBG-16-71-46; order JABDJR01; family JABDJR01; genus CAVXKA01. The sequence continues at coordinate 938,760 of CAVXKA010000003.1, read as the reverse complement.
GCCTACTTCTTCTTCGGCGTGCGCAACATCGAGTACCTGCTCATGATGGTGGCCGGCACCTTCGCCGCGCTGGCCAACCTCTGGCTCGCGGCCCGCATGATGACCACGAACTGGAGGGCCACCGGCGGCTACTTCGCTCACGTGGGGATCGGGCTGGCGATTCTCGGCATCCTCACCTCGACCGTCTACAGCACCAAGCAGTCGGTGGTGCTGCCCAAGGGCCAAGAGGTCGTGGCGCTGGGCTATGGCTTCAAGTACATGGGACCGCGCCCGGTCGAGGAAGGCCGGAAGAGCGCATACGACGTCACCCTGCGCACAGCGGACAGCGCCTACATGATGTCGCCCACGATGTTCTTCAGCGACATGAACGCGGGGATGATGAAGAAGCCCGCGATCCAGTCCTTTCTCATGCGCGACGTCTACATCTCGCCGATCGGCACCGACGTGGACCCGCTCGAGGACCGCATCGAGAAGAAGGTCATGCTGGTCAAGGACCAGCCGCAGACCGTGCTCGGGATTCCCATGGTGCTGCGCAGCGCCGACACCGGGCCGTTCAAGGCGCCGATGATGCCCGAGGGGTCCGAGCACTCCACCGGGACCCGCGTGAACGCCGTCGTGGAGGCGACGATTGACGGAGCGTCGGTCACGCTCTCTCCCTCGTTCCTCACCTTCACCGACGGACACACCTCGGCGATGCCGGCCGAGATCCCGGGTGCGGGGTCGACGTTGCGGCTCCTGGGACTGAACGCCGACGGCTCGATCGCTCAGTTCGGCGTGGCGCCTCCGGCGACGGTGCTCGGCCGCGGTGAGACCGCGCAGCTCGGCGAGTTCACGGTGGAGCTCTTCGGCTACGACGTGGACTCCCCGACGCGGCAGGGCGGATCCACCACCGTCTACGCGCACAGCAAGGTGACGGTCGGGGGACAGAGCTTCGAGGTTCGCCCCGCCATCATCAGCCGGCCCGGCTCGGAAGAGCTGGAGCGCATCGAGGCCCCGATCGGCAATACCGGCATGAACCTCGTGCTCGTGGACGTGGAAGCGCAGAAGGCGCTCGCGCAGCTCCACGTTGCGCCGGCGCCGCAGGAGTACTTCTACGCCGAGGTCAGCACCAAGCCTTTCATCGGCCTCTTGTGGATGGGAACCGCGATCGTGCTGATCGGGCTGATCATGGCGACCCTGCACCGCTGGAGGCTGGCGGGCAAGCTTGCGACGACCTCGGGGGCGGGCGAGAAGCCGTTCACGCTTCTCAAGAAGAACGGCAAGCGCGAGGCGGCGTAGTGCGGCGTGATTCGGCGTTCCGCGGCCTGATCGTTTCCATGCTGATCGCGCAACTCATCTTTCCCGCATGCACAGCGGCAGAGCCGGGGGATTCCACTCAGCAGGGTGCGGTCGACCTGCGCGACGCGGAGCGTCGTGCGGAGAAGGCGCCCGTGGATCCGCCCGGCCGGGCGCGGCTCCGCGAGGGCGACCGGGTGCGGCTTCTGTTGGCGACGCGCGGGGAGCCGGTCGAGGGTCGTCTGGTTCGAGTCGGAGACTCGGGTTGGGTGATTCGGTCGCTCGGGGATGAAGATGTGATCGCGGCGGCGGACGTTCGCGAGGTGTGGGTGAGGCGGACCCGCACCCGGGACGCCACGATCATGCTCGGGTTGGTGGGGATGGTGGCGGGCGGGCTGTACGGGCTCAACGAACTGGACGGCTTGTTCTGCCCGGTTCAATCGATGCCCGGCGCCGGCGTGCTGACCACCAGCTATCGATGTCCCGACCACTACACGGAAGGAGACGCGCTCGTGGCCGCCGCCGCCGGCACCGTCCTCGGCGTGTTCTGCGGGCTCCTGGTCGGGACTCTCTCTGCGTCGTGGGAGCAAGTAGTCGGAACTCCCGCCCCCGCTCGCTGATCAGCCCGCGCGGGTACGGCGTGGGAACCGGTGCACGGTTCCTCTGCGGCTAACGGAGGACCAGAAGCCGGCGGACCTTGAATCCGGACGGCCCGTCCAAGCGGTAGAAGTAGACTCCGCGCGCGACCGGGTTTCCGGCGCCGTCCTCCGTGTCCCACGTCAACGTGTGTGGACCCGCATTCGCCGGGGCATCGAGAAGGGTGGCCACTACTCGCCCCGCCGGATCGAACACGCGCAGCCTCACCGGCCCCGGCGACGGGATGGCGAAACGAAACGTCGTGGTCGTGATGACCGGATTGGGCGAGTTCTGCTCGAGCGTGAGCGACGCACGTGGCTCCCATGCTGCCAGGACCGCCGGGCCGTACCATGCGGCTTCGCTCGCGCGAGTCCTCACGAGGAGCCAGTACGCGGCTTCGCCAAGCGGAGGGGCTGGATCGCGCACCTCATGGCTCGGGGTCAGCGCCTGTAGATCCCCCGTCAACGCGTGGCGCGATCCGTCGGACTCCTCGCGGTACAGCGCGACGCTGGCAATATCACCTGCCCCGTCTGCCAGGGCCCACCGAACGACGGCCTCACCACCTTGCCGGTCCGCGGTGAAGGCAAGGAGCTCGACAGCAACCTTGGACTGAAGCCCATACCACTCAGCGATGTGCAGGGAGGGTCCGCAGGCGCAGTCGGCGAAAGTGCCACCGACGAATAGGCGCCCCCCCCAATCTCCCACGGCGGTGACGGCAGTTCCGCTAGGGCCGAAGCTTCCAAACGTACTCCAATCCCCGCCGTACATGGCTAGGCGACTGCTGTACCCATTCGACAGCTCCAACCCGTGGGACCCTATGAACAGCAAGGAGCCTACGGCGTGGAGGGCCAGGATATGATCCACTGAGGTCAACCTCGAGTAGGTGCCGGCGAGGGACTGCCAGCCCATGCCGTCCCACGCCGCGAGGTTCGTGACCGAGGCATCGCCGATCCGGCCGAAGCTGCCCGCAGCCACCAGACGGTCCCTGTAGGCTTCGAGTGAGGTGATGGACCAGGTCCGCTCCATCTCTCCCGCGATCGCCCTCCAGCGCTGCCCATCCCACTCCGCGATTCGGCTTGCCGTGGAGTCCCCCGCGTGCTCGAAGAAGCCGGCGGCGTAGATCCTGCCATTCCACTCTTCGAGATCCACAACCCAGTCGTCACATCCGCCGCCCACGGGCTCCCAACCGTCTCCCGACCAGCGAGCTACATGGGAGAGCGGGCGATCCCCGGATCTCGTGAACGCCCCCGCCGCGTACAGGGTGCCGTCGCTCGCCGAGAGCAGGCTGAAGACTGGAAGGTCCATCCCGTCCCCCAGGGATTCCCAGCGTGACCCGTCCCAGGCTGCCACGCGTTGAGCGGGTTCCGCGCCCGATGCTCTGAATGCCCCGCCCGCAATCACGCGGCCCTGGTGTTGGGCGAGGGCCCACACTCGATCGTCGAAACCCTCCCCGAGGGGCCGCCAATCCGCGCCGTCCCATGCCGCGATGTGGTGACCGAAGATGGCGCCCGCCCGCTGGAATGCCCCCCCCGCCACCAGGACCGAGTCGCAATTCAGGAACGCCGACACTTCTGCGTCGAGCCCATTCCCCATTCCCTTCCACTGATCGTTGTCCCAGTAGGCCAGGTAGTCGGCAGCCACGGTGCCGGCCGGAGTGAACTCCCCTCCCGCGTAGGTGCGGCCCTCCATCGATAGAACGGCGTGCACAGGACGGTTCATGCCCGGGCCCAGATCCTGCCATGCGACTCCATCCCAGGCGGCAATCTGGTGCGCCTCTACGTCACCGGCGAGGGAGAAGTCCCCCATGGCGTAGAGCATCCCGTTGACTACCGCCAGCCGGTGAACAGGGCCGTCGACGCCTCGTCCGAACGGCCTCCAATGCCAGCCATCCCACCACGCCAGGTAACTCAGCGAGTCCGACCAGGAAAACGACCCGGCAGCAACGAGCTTGTACTGATAGACGGCAAGGGCCATGAGTCCGGGGAGGTCTTGCGTCGGTGCAAACTCAGTGGGGAATGCCTGCCACCCGTCGCCGTACCAGAGAGCGAGGTGCGAATCGCCGGCGACCGCCACCAGGCCGCTGAACTCGACCATAGAACTCACGGTTTCCGCGAAAGGAAAGTCTTCGGAAAGAGATCGCCAGCGATCGGCGCTTAGAGTGAACATGGCTCCGTCGGTGCCGCCTGCCATGAGGGTGCCGTTCCAGCTCAACAACGTCCAGGGACCAGCGCGGTGCATAGGCGTCCCGAGACTCTGCCAACCTCCCGAATCGGACCATTGGCGGATTCCGAAATTCCCTTCGGCCACCACGGTCCCGTTGTACCCCACGAGTTGGCGGACCGGCTTCGGCAGGCCCTCGTCCATTGGAATCCACTGATCGTTGAGCAACGCGGCCACGTTACTTGCTGCCATTGTTCCAGCACGCTGGAACGCGCCGCCGACGATGACCATTCCGGGGTGGGGGGGGAGCGGGGCCATCGCGTAGATCGGGCCGTTCACCGAGTTCGGCCCGAACCCCGTAGACCAACTGCATCCTATTGAGGAGCGTGCTCCGGTTCCGATAGTCGGGGGAACCCCGTCACGCGTGCCAACCCCCGAGGCGATCGCAACCGGCCCGCCGCTTGCCGCGAGCACCAAGGCCACCGCCATCGCGACCGGTCGCCTGATCCCTGGCACGTTCATGGCGCAATCACCACTCGTGTGGAGGCGACGCTGAGTCCGGCCCGGAGCCTGACGAAGTAGATGCCGGGAGCCAGGCGACTGCCGGCATCGTTACGACCATCCCACGGAACGATCAAGTCCCGGGTTCCTGATCCGAAGGATCCGCTCGAGATGTGGCGCACGATCCTGCCGGCTACGTCATGCACTGCGATCTGAAACGTGCCGGCCTCTGCGCCGTCCGCGGGCATCGGGAACTGGCAGAGAAGCGCGGTCCTCGGTCCGAGCGGGTTCGGTGAGGCCGCGACCTTGAGGCTTGGGGGAAGCATGATCGAGTCACGCGGTGCCGAGACTTCGGGGGCGAGCCGGAAGTGGTGGGGAACGAGCGAGGAGCGGGCCCATCCCGCCTTGTTAGTGGCGATCACCATCCAGTACCAGTCGCCACCGACCGAGGAGAACGCGGATTGGTCACCGACCCAGCACGTGTCGCTTCCGACCTGGATCGTGTCGGCGAAGCAGAAGCCCTTTTCCCACGAGAGGACGAGCGAGTAGGTCAGGCTGTCCGCTCCGGTCGCCGTCTCCCGACTCCATCGCAACACGGGGGACCAGCTCCTCACCGTGTCGCCCCACGCGGGTTCGAGCAGGGCGAACGGCAAGGGGCGAAGAGGCGGTGCCGAGGGTTCGAGGGCGGCAGCAGCGGCGACATTGGCAAGACCGTAGCCGTACGCGTTGTCCGGTTGGGTGGCCTTATCGGCGGTTTCCATCAGCGCCGCGCGAACGCGGTACGAGCTCCAGTCGGGGTGCGCCTCGAGAAGCAACGCGACGGCTCCGGCAATCAACGGAGTGGACAGGGAGGTACCACCCGCCCGGGCGTATCCTTCGTACGGCGCGTAGGCGGCCCAGTTCGACCAGCCTTGAGCAACCACTTCCGGCTTGATCCGTCCGTCGGCGGTAGGCCCTCGCGAGCTCCAACTCATGATGACCCCGGTGGAGTCGACCGCCCCCACGCTGACGACATGCGGTGCGTCGGCCGGGCATTCCAGCGTTGTGGGAGCAGGTCCGGAGTTGCCGGCTCCGTTGAGCACCACCAGCCCATGCGAGACCGCCGTTTCAACTGCCCTCGACAGCGGGATGGTCTGCCCGTCCAGATCCACCTGCCCGTACCCCACCTCGCCATCGAAGATGAAGTAGGCCAGCGAAGCCGTCGTGACGCGGGCTCCCATGGACTCTGCCCACTCCAGCGCCGCGATGTAGTTGTCCTCTTCGAGCGGATACTCCGCTCGGATGTCTTCGGTCTTGGCCAATAGGAATTCCGCCCCGTAGGCGATCCCCAGCATATGGCCCGGGTCGTACCCCCCCACTTCGCTCCACGTCAGCGTCCCGTGAACCCATGCGTCCGGCCAGTCTTCCGACTCGTTGTCCACGTCGTCATCGTTGAACACGAAGTCACGTTCTGCGATGACGCGGATGCTCCGAGTGGCCGGGTGATCCGTGCGGAAGCCGCCGTCAAGCATCGCGATTCGCAGGCCGGCTCCGGTGTAGCCGAGATCGTGCATCGTCACCGCCCCAATGCGCTCCGCCTGCCCGCGGGAGTTGCCGTAGGGATCTGGAGCGAAGGCCGCAGACCTTGCCGGTTCGTGTGAACTCATCCGCCCGACTCGGTCGTCTATCTCTATCGTTCGGCCATCAACGGGCTCCACCCGCCGCCAGCGGCCGACGAGATCCACCCGGGTCACGAAAGGAAGGGCGCCGAGGCGTGGCGCCGTGGCGACCGGAGCCGCCACGCTCACCGCGTTCAACCATCGGGATCTCCATCTGGGGGCCGCTCCGCAATCACGGATGGCGTCTTCCATCTCTTGCCAGCGTTGGAAGGAACGGGAGCTGGCATCGCCGGTGAGGAACAGCCAGAAGTGTCGGCGTGCCGCCGTATCTCCGTTGAGCAGCTTCGAGACGCTGGGGGACAGCCGCGTGGGCCGGACGTCCACGAGGGAAAGAGCGACGCGAGAGGCTGCGACGCGCGGCTCGGGAGTGGAGACAGCAAACGAATGTCCAGGTCCCAGGACGATCAGCGCGGGAAACAGGAGGCGGCCCGCACGCAACGCGCGCGAACTGAGTGACCCCTCAAGCATGACTGCTCCGATCAGGGCGCCCTTACAGCAGCACGCTATCACATGAATCTTTGCGTATCAAGTCCAGCGAAATACTTCCACTTAGGCCGTCTTTCCCGCCGGAAAGCGGCAGAGAGCTCGGCTTAGGTCTCCCGCGCTTCCAGAAACTCCCGGTGCAGCGCGCGCTGCGCGGCCGCAAAGCCATCGCGCGGCACGAGGAACGTGAGGCTCAAGTTTCCGCTCTGGAACGAGGCCGGCGCCACCCCGGCTTCCGCGAGCGCGCGATGGACGCGCGCAGCGACCGCGGGGGCATCGAGTACTCCGGTCCCGACCACCGACACCGCGGCATGCTCCAGCGAGACGCTCATCCGCCCGCCGTGGCGCTCGGTCAGCTCACGCAGGCGGCTCAATACGTCCTCCGCCTCGGGGCTCACCGGGATGTGAAACGCGACATGCGAGCGATCGCCCTCGCCGTACTGGTGCAATCCGGAGAGGTCCTCCAGGAGCGCGTCCATCGCCTCGAAGAACGCGGCGCGCGCGACCGGCGAGAGCGCGAGTCCGCTCATCTGCACCTCCGCCACGCGGGGGAGCCCCGTGACCGCCGCCACTACAGGTCCGCTCTCGATCGCATCGCCTTCGACCACGGTGCCATCCTTCCTCGAAAACGCCGAACGCACGTGAAACGGAACCCGCCGACGCCGCGCCAGATCCACCGCGCGCGCGTGCATGACCCCCGCGCCGCAGCAGGCCATCTCGAGCATGGTGTCCCAGGACACGGATGAGAGGAGACGACCCTCGGGGACTACGCGCGGATCCGCGCTCATGACGCCTGCGACATCGGTGTAGATCTCGCAGAGATCGGCGCGCAGTCCCACCGCCAGCGCCACCGCGGAGGTGTCGCTGCCGCCGCGCCCCAGCGTGGTCACCTCTTTCTCGCGGCTCACTCCCTGGAATCCTGCAACGATCACGACGCGACCGCGCTCGAGTTCCGGCCCGATGCGCACCGGGCGGATCTCCAGGATGCGCGCGCGGGTGTGCGCGGTGTCGGTGATGACGCCGCTCTGGCTCCCGGTGAAGGAGATGGCGGAGACACCGCGCGCGTGGAGCGCCATGGAGAGGAGCGCCATGCTGATCCGTTCGCCCGCGGTGAGGAGCATGTCCATCTCGCGGCGGCTGGGGTGCGAGGTGACCTTCTCGGCAAGCGCGACCAGCCGATCGGTGCTGTGCCCCATGGCGGAGACCACCACCACCACGCGGTCGCCGGCGCGGTGGCGTGCTGCGATGCGGTCCGCCACGCGCCGGATGCGGCTTGGCGTGCCCACCGAGGTTCCGCCGTATTTCTGGACGAGGAGCACGCGCTGACCTCCGTTGGAACGTGGCCGCGGCCCCCGGAGTCGGGAGGCTGGGCAAGCGACGCCAGAGTATAGGGTTGGGGCGCCGCGCGGTCAAAAACGAGTTGACTCGCCCCCCCCGGTGCCGATAGAGTCTTGGCCCGCCTTGAGAGAGCGGAAGTAGCTCAGTTGGTAGAGCTCCACCTTGCCAAGGTGGTTGTCGCGGGTTCGAGTCCCGTCTTCCGCTCCATCTTCTTCAATCGTGACGGCGCGAAGCGCTACGACACCTTGCGCTCGAGCCGCTCCGCGATCCAGATCTTGATGACGGACTGGCGCGTCACGCCGAGACGCTCGGCCTCGCGGTCGAGCGAGTCGACCATCCAGGAGGGGAAGTCCACGTTCACACGTCGGGCTTCCTGAAGGGGCCTACGGGCACTCGACACGTCTAGGTCGCTCATGACGTTCCTTGCCGGCATCGAACTTCTTGTCGAACTCCCTAGCCTTCATAAAGCGCCACCTCCTCGTCGCGCGACCGGCGGACGGAGATCAGTCGGATTCTGTCTTCGCGGTAGGTGATCACCGCTGACCAGTGCTTGCCACCGATCATCCCGATCACCACGAACCGCGGCTCATCCTCGGTACGGACCGGGACCTCGATGAGCCTGTCGTCGAGCCACAGGGCCTCGGCCTTGACGAAGTCGATGCCGTGCTTTGCCTTGTTGCTGCGACTCTTGGCTTCATCGAACTCGAAGAGCACCGTTACCTCCGATGTACGCCATTACGGTATAAAAAGTATACCATAAGGGGGAACTGGTGGAACCTAGGGTTTGCCCTTTCGACGGGGTCTGCGGCGGATGCCGGCTGCGGCGTTCTTCAGGCTCGGTTCTGCTTCAGCGAGACGGAGGAGTAGCTCACGAAGCCGTCCTCCGGCGGTTTCCTACGAGCTTGTTCCGGTCTGTCTTCCGCTCCATCTTTTCAACGGGTCGACCATCTTCAGCACGGCCTCGCCGCGAGCCAGACGTCACTTCGCTTCGCCCCGCCATGCCGCAAATGGGTCCGATGCCATGGTAGAGTTGTCTTCCCGCACCTTCCAGGAGATGCCATGCGCGCAGTCTGTCGGAGGCAGCACCATCGCCGCGGAGATGAGGTCGACAAGCACCCGGCCCGGTGGCTGCTACCGTCGGTGGGGCTGGCGGCCCTGGCTTGGTACCTCGTTCGCGTAGTCCCCAAACCCTCCCGGGCTTCCTATCCCTGCCAGCGCGCCGCCGCCCCCCTTGCGGGCGGCTTTGTGCTGTGGCTGATTGGATTGCTTACTTCGGCATGCGCCTACCGCAAGGCACGCCGGCTGTGGGGGCATTCGCACGTCGTGCTGGCGGGCATCTTTCTCGTGGGTGCGGCAGCCATCGGAGTTGCGACCCTGATGGCGCCCTCGGGGACGCCGGTCTGGGCTGATCCCCCGGTTCCGAATGCTCCGATTGGTGTGGCCAAGGGGGTCAAACCGGGACGGGTCGTCTGGGTGCATGATCCCGCCGCGACCGACTGGGATGGTCCGGGTGACGGACACTGGTGGGAGAGCACGCACACGGACCAGGCTGTCGTGGACCAGATGATGTCCGGGTCGCTACGCGGGCTTACCGACCAGGTCTCCGACGCCGGAGCCTGGAACCACCTGTTCCGGTATTTCAACCTATCGCGTGGAGCCGGGGACGTCGGCTATTCCCCTGGAGAGAGGATCGTCATCAAGGTCAACTTCGTGGGGTGCCACTACCTTTGGGGAGGGACCGACGAGAATAGCTACGACATGATCCACGATCCGGACTACATGAACACGTCACCCCAGATGATTCTGGCTCTCTTGCGCCAGTTGGTGTACGTGGTCAACGTCTCCCCGGCCGACATCTCGGTTGGTGACCCCCTTTGTTTGTTTCCGAACGAGTACTACTCGTCGCTCCACGCCGAGTTTCCAGATGTACGCTACCTTGACTACTATGGCGGCAACGCCGAGCACCCCCGCACCGGTGTGCCGCTTTCGGATGTCCCCGTGCACTGGAGTACTCACCCGGCGGGCGTGATCCCGGACTACGTGCCCGCTTGCTATGTCGAGGCTGCGTACCTGATCAACATGGCCAATTTCAAGAGCCATAGCCATGCCGGAGTGACCCTGAGCGCCAAGAATCACTATGGCTCGCTGGCCCGGATCCCGATGGACTCCGCCTACTTCGATATGCACCTCAGCCTGGCCAATCTCGCCCCGGCTACCGGTCAGTACCGAGCTCTGGTCGATCTTCTGGGACACGCGCACCTGGGCGAAAAGACGGTGCTCTGTCTGATCGACGGCCTCTACTCGGGAGTGCATCCCGACGACGTCGCGCCGCGACGCTGGGATGCTCCGCCCTTCAATGGGGACTGGACCTCGAGCCTGTTTGCCTCCCAGGACCCGATCGCGCTGGATTCGGTCTGCTTCGACCTCATGCAGGAGGAGGGCGATCCCCGGAACTACCCCAAGCTCCCCGGGGCCGACGACTACCTGCACGAGGCGGCCCAAGCCGACGATCCGCCGTCGGGGACTTTCTACGATCCGAATCATGCCGGCGACGTCGAGCGCTTGCCGAGCCTGGGCGTTCACGAGCATTGGAACAACCCGGTGGACATGCAGTACAGCCGGAATCTGGGAACGGGGGACGGGATCGAGCTCCTCCGGATCGGTACGGTGACGGGTGTCGAGGATTCTCCACCGGATTTGAGACCGACGCTTCAGAGCAGCCCGAATCCATTCTCCAGGAGCACACGCATCGGGTTCGCTTCATCTGCGCATGGAATGGGTCGGCTAGCGGTGTTTTCGGTCGGGGGTCGGCTTGTTCGCCAAGCGGATCAGATCGAGATTCACGAAGGGGAGAACGCCATCACCCTGGAGCGCGGTGAAATGCCCTCAGGCATCTACCTCTACCGCCTCACCGGTCCCGGCATCGACGAGACGAGAAAGTTCGTGGTGCTGGATTGAGTCGAACGCAGCCAGAGTAGGCGTTCCGCTCCGCCAAGGTGGCCGTCGCGGGTTTGAGGCCTAGCAGGACAAGCACTTCCGTCCTCGAGTTGGCAGTCAGAATTCCACCCGGCAAATCACCCCGCCCCCACCATCACCACCGCTCGGAACCCGCCCGCCCCGAACGAGGTCATGCGCACGAACTCGTCGCGCGTCACCACGACGTCGCGCCCCTTGCGGCTGTCGTGGACGTAGAACGCCTCGTAGGGATCGTGGATCGTCACGCGCTCGCGGTCGAGACCGGTCACCACCACCCAGTGCGGCGACCGGATCTTGTGGAGGCGGAACGTGCTGATGAGCACGATCGGCACCAAACCGCGGCGCATTCCATTGCTGAGGGTGGGGAGGCCGAAGCCGAAGGTATCCACCTCGACTCCGAGCTCGATCGCCTCACGTCGCAGTTCGTGATGGACTAGCGTGATCACTTCCTTCTTCTCGCGAGCGCGGACCGAGGAGAGGAACGGGACCCGGCGGCTGCTCACCGCGGCCTCCACGTGAAAGCCGCGCCGGCGCGCCGCGACCGAGAGCCCCATCGGCCCGCACCCCCCGACACCCGACGTCATGAAGATGAGCGTCGCTTCCTTCCACAACATGAACTCGAGGGTGCGGGTCAGGGCGAGCCCCGGGTCGGCGCGCTTCATCGCCATCATCAGGCAGGCGGGGCCGCAGGTGAACTCCTGGGTCTGGCCGTAGTAGGGCACCTCCAGGCGCACGTCCGGGATCGACTCCTCCAGAAGTCGCTTGGCCATGCGCACCCCGGGGGCGTCGTCCTCGTAGTAGCGGGAGAGCTTTGCCGTCACCCGGTAGCCGCGGTTCTCGTAGAACTGCCTGGCGCTCAGGTTGTCCTCGCGCACTTCGAGGATCATCCCCCCGAGGCCTCTTCGCTGCGCCGCCCTCTCCGCCGCGTCGAGGAGTATGGCCCCGAGTCCGCCGCCCTGCCGGGAAGGATCGACGGCGATGGAGTAGAGGCGCGCCAGACCCATGTTGCGCCGCCAGAGCACGAAGGCCGAACCCGCAATCGCGCCGTCGTCGTCGAGCACGAACACCGTGGAGTCCGACCGCCCCATGTGGTACCGGATGTGCTTGGCGTCGAACCGGTCGCTGGGGAACACCTCCTCCAGACGCACGAGCGCGTCGACGTCGTTCTCCGTGGCGCGCCGCACGCGAATCGTCATGACCCTATCCCCACTCGCCGGCCAGGTAGCGGACGATTCGCTCGTAGAGATCCGGGGCGGCCTTGTCCTCTTCTCCCACCGCAATGGTGGGATTGTCGTTCACCTCGATCACGCTGAAGGCGTCGCCGCTCTGCTTGATGTCGATACCGTAGAGCCCCTTGCCGATCGCGGCCGCGGCCGCGCGCGCGGTGTCGAGCAGCGCCGGGCTCACCTCGGCGGGAGTCATCGCCCGCACCGGACCGGAAATCACACGGCCGCTCTCGGTGTAGGTCATGATTTTCCAGCGGCGCTTGGGAATGCCGTACTGGCATACATAGAGGACTTCCCCGGCGAGAATGCCCACGCGCCAGTCGAACTCGGAGGCGACGAAGCGCTGGGCGAGGATACGGTCGGCGCGGCGCAAGTAGCGCTTTCCCGTCTTCACGAAATCCCTGGGGCGGCTCACCCGGTCCACGTAGAGCGAGAACGAGGAGTTGGGCGCCTTGAGCACGAGCGGGGAGCCCAGCGTATCCAGCAGCTCCTCGCCCTTGGCCTGCGTCACATCGGCCTCGCGCAGGAACACGGTGTCCGGCAGCGGCACCTTGGCCTGGATCAGATGCCGGTACATGTTGATCTTGTCGCAGCAGATGAGGATCGAGAGGGAGTCGTCGATCACGCGCAGCCCGTGCAGCTCCGCGGTGCGCGACGCCACGAACGAGGAGTTCAGTGGATCGGTGAGCGCACGGATGAAGAGCCCGTCGAACTGGGGGATCTTGTAGACGTCCGTCCGGAAGAGGAACTCCATGTGATGGCCGAGGCGCTGCGCCTCCCATCCGAAGCGCATGAGCGCTTCCATCTCCTCCGAGCGGTTCACCGTGTAGCGCTCGATGTAGACGCCTATGCGGGCCATGTCACCACCCGGTTGAGGTAGGCGCGCTCCTTCGCCTTGAGCTTGGTGAGCGGCTGCATGGCGCTCAACAGCGGGCGGCCGTCGTCGCCGATCACCACGCGCACGACCGCGACCGGGATGCGGAAGACCCGCCAAATCGCCGCGGCGAGCTCTCGGTATCGCTTGTCGCCCGACCATCCGAGCACCGCGCGGAACGCGCGGACCTGCGCGCCGGCGGGGAGTTCCTGACAACAGATGGCGTAGGTGGAGTTGCGGGACATGGACTTGGCCACTCGCTCCTGGTGCCCCCGCTTGAGGACGATGCTGTGCCCCGACATGAAGGGGTTGACGGGGTCCACGATCACCGGGGGTTCGAAGTAGCCGTTGGTGAGGTAGTAGTTGGGCACCGGGATCCCGGCGAGGCGCGCCTTCTCCAGCATGAGCGGGGTGACATACCCGTCGAGGATCTCGAGACAGGTGGGAGCGACCGGGTATCCCTGCGATTCCAGGTCCTGGGAGATGTAGTAGCCGGCGGTCAGGTAGTCGTAGTCCCCGTGCAGGTTCAGGAGCACGTTCTCGGCGGGGTACCAGCCGAGAACCGCACGGTCCTCGAGGGGGAACTTGGGCGCAATCATGCGCGCCATTCTCATCCCGCGCACGCGACACGGTCAATCGGAAGCGCTACCCTGGGGTGAGAATCCGAGAGAGGGGGGGGTATCCCATGGACAAGGGCCTGTCGATCGCGAAATCTACCGTTACCGGTCGGGCGCTGCTTCTCGGAGAACGCATCGACCTGCGTGCCCTGGAGGCCACCGACCGCATCGCTCCCGCCCCGCTCACCGTCAGCGTTCAGGGGGGTGGGGTGGCCGTGCTCTTCCGGTACGGGGCTGTCGTGCTCTTCGACGTCGCCCCCATGGAGGAAGCCTCCTTCCTCGCGGCCTTGAAGCCGCTCGTCGGGCAGCCGTATCCCCAGCCCGAGACCGAATCGGTGGAGATCCGGGTCGATCCCGCCGCGCAGGAGCGCATGGAGGGGGGCGCGATCTACTTCATCGACGGCACCGTCGAGCGCCTCCAGTTGCTTGCCGACATCCTCGGGAAGAGCGTGGCGCTGGCCCGCAACGAGGCCACGATCGCCCAGGCCTTCGACCTCATCGAGCCCTTCGCCACCGGGCTCGAGCGCCGCAAGCGCGGACGCCACCACGGGCGCGAACTGCTCAAGCTCATCGGCGGGACCCTCTCCAGCGAACAAAAGATGATCGGGCGGGTGGCGGTGGGGGACAAGCCCGACGTGCTCTGGGAGCGCCCCGATCTCGAGCGTCTCTACCAGCGGCTGGAGGACGAGTTCGAGATCCGCGAACGCCATGAGATCCTGGAGCGCAAGCTCGAGCTCGTCTCGCGCACGGCGAACACGGTCCTCGAGCTGATGCAGGACTCGCGCATGCTTCGCGTGGAGTGGTACATCGTCATCCTCATCGTGTTCGAGATACTGCTCACGCTGTATCAAATGATCTTCATCAGGGGGTAGGACGAATGATCCTGAAGCCGTGCGTTGCCGTCGTGCTCCTGGTCGGAGGCTTTGCCGCGAACCGAGTCGAGGGCGCTCCTGCTGAAGCGCAGTCCATCGTTGACGCCGAGCGCGCCTTCGCGCGGGCTTCCGTGGAGAAGGGAATGCGGGAGGCGTTCCTGGAGTTTCTCGACGACGACGGCGTCGTGTTCCGTCCGCAGCCGGTCAACGGGAAGGCGTTCTATCGCGAGCGCCCGTCCCGCCCGGGGGCGTTGATCTGGCAACCGGTCCACGCGGAGATCGCAGAGGCGGGGGACTTGGGGTACACGACCGGCCCCTGGGAGTATCGCGAGGGCGGCCCCGAGGGGAAAGCGATCGCGTGGGGCTACTACATCTCGGTCTGGCATGCGACGCCCGACTCGGGGTGGAAGGTGCTGGCCGACATCGGCATCGGGCTCCCGGCGCCGCTCGACAGCGTGGTCGTGCGAGAGGTCCCCATCCTTCGTGCCTCGGCGGGCGTTCTCCGCTGCGCCGATCCCGCGACCGCGGTCCTCGATGAGGAGACCAGATGCTCGCTGATGCCGCCACCGAGGATAGTTTCTCGACGGTGCTCGCCGACGCCGCGACCGACGATGTGCGCGTGTATCGGGACGGCGCCCCGCCGTGGGTGGGTCGGGACACCGCGGCTCGCGAGCTGGCCGCGCGCGGGGGCTCCTGGAGCTGCACGCCGATCGGCGCAGGCGGATCCTCCTCCGGAGATTTCGGCTACAGCTACGGTACCGCAGCGCCCGTCCCAGCGGACCCGAACGCCGACGGCCCAGGTTCCTACCTACACATCTGGCGGTTGGACGGTGAGCGGGGCTGGAGTCTGGCGCTCGAAGTGATTATTCCGGGACCGCCGAAGAAGGAGTAGTCCGCCGCGCCAGGCGCTCGGCCAGCGCCACGTACTCCGCGCGCTCCCGCTCCCAGGCGTGGCGGGTGAAGAATCGGCGGGCGCGGTCGAGAGAACGGCGGGCCTCGGCGGGATCCGCCAGAAGCGGCGCGATCGCTTGCGCCAGGGAATCCGCGTCCGGGCGCTCCACCGTGGTCAGCTCGCCGGGCTCGAAGTAGTAGTCGGTGGTCTCGGTGCGCGTCACCACCGCAGGAATCCCGAGCGCGAGGTACTCGAGGAGTTTGGTCGGCAGCACGAGCCGCGAGAAGCTGTCGGGGCGGTTGGCCACCACGCCCACGCTGACCTGCCCGAGCGCGTCGGGGATGCCGTGGATCGGCACGCGATCGGGGCTCATCCACACGCGGCCGGCGAGATCGAGCTGCCCCGCGCGGCGCACCAACTCCTCGCGCTGATCCCCGTCACCCACGATCCGCACGGTGAGATCTGGAAACCGCGGCACGAGCCGGGCCGCCGCTTCCAGCAGCAGGTCGGGTCCATACCGAGGCACCAGCGTGCCGTGATAAGCCAGCACCGGCGTCTGCGGCGGC
Organism: Candidatus Eiseniibacteriota bacterium; assembly: GCA_963762255.1. Classification (GTDB taxonomy): domain Bacteria; phylum Eisenbacteria; class RBG-16-71-46; order JABDJR01; family JABDJR01; genus CAVXKA01. The sequence goes on along the minus strand of CAVXKA010000003.1, from coordinate 922,686 downwards.
GCGGGCGGATCGTCGCGCCAGAACACCTTCTCGTCGGGCAGGTTCAGGTTGAGCGAGATCTTCTCCGCGGAGATACCTCGCGCAATCAGCCGCTCCCGGAACTGTTCGTTGGCGGTCAACACATGCGTCGCCGAGGCGCAGCTCAGTCGCTCTGAGAGTTTCGCCAACCGTAGTGCCCACGCGCGCTCGGTCCCGAAGCGCTCGATGAAGAGTTCCGGCACGAGATCGTGGATGTCGAGCACGACGCCAACGCCGCTCCATCGCGCGGGGTGCGCGGCGTGCACGGCGAAGTCGGGGAGGCTGTGCACGTGCACGAAGTCGTAGCGACGCGGATGGGCGGCCAGCTCGGCGGCGGCGCCGGCCAGGAACCGTCCGTAGGAGCGCAGGTATCTGAGGAGCGATCGCCCCCGGTAGCGCGGGACGTACGTCGCGTGTACCCGCACTCCGTCGAGCGCGGTCCGCGTCGGTTCGCCTTCGCGCGCGAGACAGCGCACGGTCACTTCCCACCCCGCGTCGCGCAGCGCTTCGGCCTGGCGGCGCGTGCGGGGATCGCTCGCGTAGTGGCTGTAGACCAGGTGCAGCGCGCGCCGCGGTCGGCGCGGCCCCGCCCCGGGACCGGGCGGGTTCGTGCTCGTCGCGACGGGGTCGGGCCGATTCGCGCTCATCGCCACCACGACTTGCGGCCGGTCAGGGCTCGCATCTGCTCGTGCCGGAACGCGCGGATCTCGTCCGGAAGGAGCATGCGCCGCGCGTGCTCGCGATAGCCGGAGAGAAATCCCCGCAGGAAGTGGAGCCCGCCGGTCACCAGAGGCGGCCGGAACATGTTGCGCACGGCGCGTGCAAGCGCGAAGAGCGGATGGTAGCCGGCGAGATACGCGGCGCGGCCGCGGATCCATGGCGCCCTGGCGAGCCCCCCCGCGCTTCCCGTCACCCGTAGATGGCGGAAGGTCACTTCGGAGAGCGTGCGCGTATCCCAGCCGCGCAAACGCGCGCGCACGATGTCGACCGTGTCCCAGGCGATCCCCGGCTCGAGCCCGCCGATCAGCTCGAGGCAGGCACGTCGGTACACCTTGACCGCGCCGTGCACGTGGTAGTGCGGGATGCGCACGCGCCCCCAGGTGCCGTTCGCATGCGGCTCGAGCGCGTCGGCGCCGACGATGCCGAGCCGCGGGTCCGCAGCGAGCGCGCCAAGCAACCGCTCGTAGAAGTCGGGTTCGAACTCGGTGTCGCCGTCCAGCATGGCCACCGCGTCGGGGTCGTGCTCGCGCGCCAGAGGGAGCACGCGGTTGAATGCCAGCGACGCGGCCTCTCCGGAGCTGTCGTGCGGCTCGCGGGGGAGCGTCACCACGCGGATCCAGGGGGCGCCGGCGGCCGCCTCCGCGAGGATGCGTGGCGTGGCGTCGGTGGACCCGTCGTCCACCACGATCCACGCCGCCGGGCGCGCGGTCTGCGCGAGCATCGAGGCGATGGTGCGGGGAAGAGCGCGTTCCTCGTCGCGGACCGCGCTGATGACGACGAACCGCGGCAGAGCGGATGCGGAGGCGATAGGGGCGACCATGGCCGGGGGAGTCTAGCAAGGGGCGGTGACCGGCTCAACGCGTCCCACCGGCTGCTTGGTCGCACTTGAAACCCCGGGTCCGACCCCCGATACTCCGCGCGTGCGCAAGCTCCCCCTTCACACCCGCATGCTGATCGGAGGTGGCCTGGGCGTCGCGCTCGGCGTCCTCTGTCACGTGCTTGCCGCGGGTGAACCGTGGCTCGATGCCGTCATCCGCTATGGCACGCAACCCGCCGGGCAGATCTTTCTCCGTCTCCTGTTCATGCTCGTCATCCCGCTCATCTTCTCCGCGCTCGCGCTCGGGGTGACGGGACTCGGCGACCTGAAGAGTCTTGGCCGCATCGGCCTCAAGACGCTCGCCTATACGGTGCTCCTCTCCTCGATCGCCGTGGTGCTGGGAATCGTCCTTGTCAATGTCCTCAAGCCCGGCGAGGGCATCTCCGAGGCCACCCGCGCGATCATCACGCAGGGCGCCGCGGAGCGTGCCGCGGCGCTGGGGAGCGCGCAGGCCCCCAAGACCGGTCTCGATCTTCTCGTGCAGATCGTGCCCGACAATCCCATCCGTGCGGCGGCCAACGGGGACATGCTGGCGGTGATGTTCTTCTCGCTCATGGTGGGGATCGGGCTTGCGCTGACACCCACCGAGGCCGCGCGCCGCTTCCAGGGGATGCTCGAAGGCCTCTACGACGTCACGATGCGCCTCATCGATCTCTTGATCTCGTGGGCGCCGTTCGGAGTGGCCGCACTCCTCTTCACCCTCACCGCGCAGCTCGGCTACGGCATCCTCGTGCAGCTCGCGCGCTACGTGGGGGTGGTGTTGCTGGCGCTGGCCATCCAGCAGTTCGTAGTCTACTCGGCCGCGGTGCGGTTTCTCGGCGGGCGCAACCCGATCGCCTTCTTCCGGGACATCCAGGAAGCTATGATCACCGCGTTCTCGACCGCATCGAGCAATGCGACGCTTCCCACCGCGCTCAAGGTGGCGCAGGAGGAGCTGAAGCTCCCTCCGCACGTCAGCCGCTTCGTGCTCACCATCGGCTCCACCGCGAATCAGAACGGCACCGCGCTTTTCGAGGGAGTCACCGTTCTCTTTCTCGCGCAGTTCTACGGGGTGCCGCTCTCGATCGGGCAGCAAGTTCTGGTGGTTCTGGTGTGCATCCTCGGCGGCATCGGAACGGCCGGCGTACCCGCCGGGTCGATCCCGGTGGTGGCGATGATCCTCGGCATGGTGGGCGTCCCCCGCGAGGGAATCGGGCTCATCCTGGGAGTGGATCGGTTCCTCGATATGTGCCGGACCACGCTCAACGTGACCGGCGATCTCGCCGCGGCCACGGTGATTTCGCGGGGGGAGGCGTCCCCCGGGCAATTGCCATCCCCGCGCGTCACGTGATAGTTTTCAAGCCCCTTTGCGCCCCCGCGCCCCGATCCGCCGGGGTGCGGCATCTTCCTCCGCCTTAACGCAATGAGGACACCAGCGTGAACACACGGGACGGCCGACCGCCGCTTCAAAGGCCCCTGATCGCTCTCTTCCTCGTCCTTGCGCTGACGACCCTCGTCGCGCCGGCCCGCGCCATGGACCCGGCGGGAATCGAGGAGCACATGCTCCCCAACGGGATGAAAGTTCTCCTCTGGGAGGATCCGACGATCCCCAACCTGGCCATCTATACCTTCTGGAAAGTGGGGAGCCGTAACGAGGCCCCCGGGATCACCGGGCTCGCGCACTTCTTCGAGCACATGATGTTCAACGGCTCGAAGAAATACCCCCCCGGCGAATTCGACCGCACCATGGAAGCGGCGGGGGGCTCCAACAACGCCTATACCAGCAACGATGTGACCGTGTACCAGGACTGGGTGCCGGTCGCGGCGCTCGATCTCACCCTCGACCTGGAACAGGACCGCATCGGCTATCTCGCCGTCGCCCCCGAGGTGGTTCAGAGCGAACGCGGTGTGGTCATCAGTGAGCGGCAGCGCGGAGAGGACAGCAACCAGAACCTGATGAACGAGATTCTCTATTCCTCCGCCTACATGGCCCACCCCTACTCGTGGCCCGTCATCGGCTGGCGGAGCGACATCGAGAACTGGCGACAGGAGGACGTGGAGAACTTCTTCCGCAGTTGGTACACGCCCAACAACGCGGTGATGGTGGTGTGCGGCGCCTTCGATCGGGCCGAGATCCTTGCCAAGCTTACCTCGACGGTGGGAAGTCTCCCCGCGCGGGAGATTCCGCGCGGTGTGGTCACGCAGGAGCCGCCGCAGCGAGGGGAGCGCCGCGCCGAGCTTCGCAAGGAAGCGGGGATGGGAAGTCTCTTCATTGGATGGCACGTCCCCGAGACCGCGCACGCGGACCTGCGAGTGATCGAACTCGCCAACCTCGTGCTGACCCGCGGAGAGAGCAGCCGCCTCTACCGGCGGCTCGTCGATCGGGATCAGCTCGCGCTCTGGGCGGAGGGCTTCACCGACAGCAACTTCGACCCCGGTCTCTATCAGATCCTGGTGCAGAGTCGGGAGGGGGTCGAAGGGCCGAAGGTCGAGGCCGCCCTCTTCGACGAGATCGACCGGCTCAAGACCGAGCCGCTCGCCGCGGACGATCTCACCAAGGCGAAGAACATGCTGATCGCCGGGTTCTACAACGACATGGCCACGATCAGCGGACGCGCGCAGGCGCTCGGTTCCTTCGAGCTCTTCCACGGCGGGTGGAAGAACGTGTTCGACGTGGTCCATGAGTACGAGGCCATCACGCCCGAAGACGTGATGCGCGTGGCGGGGACCTACTTCACCGCGGACAACCGCACGATCGTGACCCTGATCCCCACACCGGCGGAGGAAGGGGAGGAGGCGGGACGATGAGAATCAAGATCTTGACCCTCGTCCTCGCGGTCCTGTCGACGGGAACGGCGATCCGCTCGGCCCAGGCCGAGAACGCGCTGCGCATGCCGGCCTACGAGACGGTGACCCTCGACAACGGCCTCACCGTGCAGCTCATGCGCCATGCCACCGTGCCCACCGTCACCTTCGAGATGTGGCTCCCCGCAGGCGCCTCGGCGGATCCCGCGGGGAAAGAGGGGCTCGCCAACCTTACCGCGGAATCGCTTCGCAAGGGAGCCGGCGCGCGCGATGCCCAGGCCTTCGCACAGGCCGTCGATTTCCTGGGCGCGGACTTCAACACGTCCGTCAACTATGACCGCGTGCGGATCACGCTCAACGTCCTGGCCAAGGACTTCGAGCCGGGGCTTCTCCTCCTCGCGGACGCGGTGCTCGCTCCGCGCTTCGATCAGGGCGAGGTGGCCAAGCTGACCCAGCAGCTCGCAGAGGGGGTCGTGGAAGCCAAGGACAATCCCGGCAACGTGCTCGGCGACTATCATCACGCGTTTCTCTACGGCGACCATCCCTACGGCAGGCCGGTGGGAGGGACCGAGACGAGCCTTCCCACGCTGACCCGCGCGGATGTCGTCGAGTTCCATCACGACACCTACGGAGCGGATCGCGCCATCCTCACCGTGGCGGGAGACATCGACGCCGGGAAGGCGGCGGCGAGGATCCGCGAGGTGTTCGGAAAGATGCCGCGGGCGGTCAAGCCCCTTGCCCCGCTTGCGGCGCCGCTCCCGGCCGACAAGCCGCGCGTGCTCCTCGTCAACAAGAGCGACACGCCGCAGACGTGGTTCATGATCGGCAGCCTGGGCCCCTCGTTCACGGACCCCGACTACGCGGCGACCGAACTCGTCCGCACCGTGTTCGGCGGGCGCTTCACGAGCTGGCTCAACACGGAGCTGCGCATCAAGAGCGGTCTCACCTACGGCGCCCGATACAGCATGGAGCGGCCCAAGGTGGCGGGGGCCGCGTTCATGTTCAGCTTCACCGGCACGGAGAACACGAAGCAGGCCATCGATCTCGCTCTCGCCCAGCTCGACCGCCTGCACAAGGATGGCTTGAGCGAGGCAGAACTGGCCTCGGCCAAGGCCTATTTCAAGGGGCAGACCCCCTACGAGTACGAGACGGCGGCGGACATGGCCCGCACCATCAGCGAGCTGGCCTTCTTCGGCCTCGATCGATCCAGAGTGGACAACATGTTCCGGGATGTGGACGCGGTGACCCTCGCCGACTGCCATCGCGTGATCGAGCGCTACTTCCGCCGGGACAATCTCGTCTTCACCACCATCGGGGTGAAAGACACGGTGGCGGAGATCCTCGGAGGGTACGGCGAATTGCGCGTGCGCGAAAACAGCGATCCCGGCTTCCGGTAGATCGGAGCCGCGCGTACGGTGGAATGAAGTGACGAGCAGCCCGACCCCCCGGTCGGCGGAGGAGAGAAGAAGATGATCAAGGAACTGTACACGACGAAGCAGATGGATCTGCGGGATCGCGCGCGCGAGATCGCCGAGAAGGTCATGCGGCCGGTTGCGGCCAAGTACGACGTCGAGCAGACCTATCCCTGGGAGGTTCAGAAGGCGATCAAGGCGGCCGGGCTATCCGGCGTCTGGGTTCCCGAGGAATACGGCGGCCTGGGAGGCGGCGTTCTCGATCTGTGCCTCGTGGTCGAGGAGTTCTCCCGCGCCTGCGGCGGCATGGGTGTGAGCTTCGCCGTCAACGCGCTCGGCTCGTTCCCCATCATCCTTTCCGGTACCCCCGAACAGAAGAAGCGTTGGCTCCCCGGCATCGCGGCCGGCGACAAGCTGATCGCGTTCGGCCTCTCCGAGAAAGAGGCGGGCTCCGACGCCGGTTCCATGAAGACCCGGGCGGTCAAGGAGGGGGACTCCTACGTGATCGACGGCGAGAAGAAGTGGAACACCGGCGGCGCGGTCGCTTCCTACAACGCCATCTTCGCGGTGACCAATCCCGAGCGCGGCGCGCGCGGCATCTCCGCGCTGATCGTGGATGCCGATACCCCCGGATATCGGGTCGGCAAGCATGAAGACAAGATGGGCATCCGCTGCGTGCCGGTGGTGGAGATCCACCTGGAGAAGTGCCGCGTCCCCGCCGAGAACCTCCTCGGCGGTGTGGAGGGGCACGGCTTCAAGCAGGCGATGATGACCCTCGATCGGGCCCGCCCCGGTGTGGCCGCGCAAGCCGTCGGCTTGGCTCAGGGCGCGTTGGAGCTCGCGGTCGAGTACGCCGGCAAGCGCCAGCAGTTCGGGCAGTCGGTCAGCTCTTTCCAGGGCATCCAGTGGATGCTCGCGGACATGGCCACCCAGGTTGAAGCCGCGCGCGCGCTGGTGCACACCGCCGCACGCGCCATCGACTCGGGGAACCCCAACATCTCCAAGCTCTCGGCGATGTGCAAGCTCATGGCCACCGATACCGCGATGAAGGTGACCACCGACGCGGTGCAGATCTTCGGCGGCTACGGCTACTGCAAGGACTACCCGATCGAGAAGTATATGCGCGACGCCAAGATCACGCAGATCTATGAAGGGACGAACCAGGTCCAGCGCCTCGTGATCGCGCGCAGCATCCTTCGCGAGGCCGCCGGCGCCGGCAATTAGCCGGACGCGGGTCGTGCCCGTGGCCATCGAGCCGACATGATCGCTGCGGGGACCGAACTCGGTCCGTATACCGTACTCGACAAGCTGGGCGCGGGCGGGATGGGCGACGTCTATCTCGCCCGCGACAACCGGCTGGGGCGCGAGGTCGCGCTCAAGATGCTGCCGGGCCCCTTCGCGCGCGATCCGCAGCGGCTCGCTCTGTTTCGCCGCGAAGCGCTCACCCTGGCCGCGCTCAATCACCCCCACATCGCGATCATCCACGGTTTTGAAGAACCGGCTCCGGGCACGCTCTTCCTCGTCCTGGAGCGCGTGGAAGGGGAGTCGCTCGCCGAGCGCCTCGCGCGCGGGCCGCTGGCCGTGGAAGAGGCGCTGCAGGTCTGCGCGAAGGTCGCCGAGGCCCTCGAGGTCGCCCATGAACGGGGCGTGATCCACCGCGATCTCAAGCCCGGAAACGTGATGCTGGGTCCTCGCGGCGTGGTGAAGGTACTGGACTTCGGATTGGCTCGGACCGCGGAGTCGAGCGCGTCGGGGCGCTCGTCCCCCGCACCGCCCCCCGACACCTGGGACGGCGAGGCCACGCTCGTCGGCGCATCGGTCGATGAAGCGGCCGATGACGAAGTGGTGGGCACGCCGGGCTACATGAGTCCGGAACAGATTCGCGCGGAGCCGCAGGACGCGCGCACCGACGTCTTCGCGTTCGGGTGCCTCCTCTATGAGTGCCTTTCCGGACGACGCGCGTTTTCCGGACGGACGCTGGCCGAAGTGTTCGCCGCGACGTTGGAGCGGGAGATCGATGGCTCGGCGCTTCCCGCCCTGACACCGTCCCGCGTTCGCGAGCTGCTCGGCCGTTGTCTGATCAAGGATGTCGGCGGGCGTCTCCCCGAAATCCGTCTCGCTCGCACCGAGATCGAAGAGGCTCTGGGCATCCGGCGTGCGTCGGCGCTGCGCACCGGCGAAGGGGTGGCGGCCACCGCCAACAACTTGCCAGGCAGTGCGACCAGCTTCGTGGGACGCGAGCGAGAGACGGAGGAGTGCCTGCGGCTCCTCGGCGATGCGCGGATCCTCACGCTGACGGGAGTCGGCGGAAGCGGAAAGACCCGACTCGCCCTGCAAGTCGCGGCGCGGCTTCTGCCCGAGTACCCCGACGGCATCTGGTTCGTCGATCTCGCCTCCGTCACCGAACCGGATCGAGTGGTCGTCGCGCTGGCGCTCTCACTCGGCCTGCGCGACGAGCCGGGGAAGACGACCGCACAGGCCCTGGTCGAGCACCTGGGCGCGCGCCGCGCACTCATCCTGCTCGACAACTGCGAGCATCTCGTCGCCGCGAGCGGCGATCTCGCCGCGCTCCTCCTCAAGTCGTGCGCGGACGTGCGTCTTCTCGCCACGAGCCGCGAGGCGTTGGGGGTCGCGGGCGAGGTCGCTTTCGCCGTCCCCACTCTGCGACTCCCGTCCGAGGCGATCGCGACCGACCCGGTCGCGATGCGAGGGTACGAGTCCGTGCGGCTCTTCCTGGACCGCGCGTCCCAGGCGCAGACTGGATTCGATCTCACCGCCGAGAACGGGCCGGCGGTGGGGGAGATCTGCCGGCGCCTCGACGGCATCCCTCTCGCCATCGAACTCGCGGCGGCGCGAGTCAAAGTGCTTTCCGTGGAGCAGATCCGCGCCAAGCTGGACGATCGGTTCCGGCTTCTCACCGGAGGGAGCCGCGCGGCCCTGCCCCGGCAGCAGACGCTGCGGGCCACGATTCAGTGGAGCTACGACCATCTCGCGGAGTTGGAACGGCAGCTATCACGGTGCCTCGCCGTTTTCGCGGGGGGCTGGACCCTGGAAGCGGCGACCGCGGTGTGGGGCAAGGACGCCGACGAGTTTGAAGTGCTCGACTTGATCACGCGGCTGGTGGACAAGTCGCTGATCGTGGTGGAGTCGCTGGGGGAAACCGCGCGCTACCACTACCTGGAGACGGTTCGTCAGTACGCCGTCGAGCGGCTCGACGAGGCCGGCGAGACCGCCGCGGTTTCGGATCGCCACCTCGACTTCTTCCTGGCCCTGGGCGAGGCCGCGGAGAAAGAGTTGGTGGGGCCGAACCAGAAGGAGTGGTTCGCGCGGCTTGACGTGGAGCACCCCAATCTCCTCGGGGCCATGGCGTGGTGCCCGAGCACGTCGTCCGGCTCCGAGAAAGGGCTTCGGCTCGCTTGCGCTCTTGCCCGGTTCTGGTCGGGACGAGGGATCTACGAACTCGGGCGCGCGACACTGGGCCAGTCGCTGCGCCTCGACTCCGCGGCCGCTCCCACCGCGGCGCGCGCCGGTGCGCTGGTGCGTCTGGGAGGGATGGCGCTCTATCAGGGCGACTATGCGGCGGCGCGGTCGCCCATCGAGGAGAGCCTCGCCATCTACAGAACGCTCGGCGACAAGAAGGGGATAGCACGTTCGTTGAGCGGGCTCGCGACGGTCGCGACCTACCAGTGCGACTACGCTGCGGCGCGGGGGTACGGCGAGGAAGTGCTTGCCGGCTACGAGGCGGCGGGCGACAAGCGCGGCGCCGCGGTCACCCTGCACAACCTGGGGTTTCTCTCGCTGTGCGAGGGAGACGCCGCGTCCGCCGCGGAGTTCTACCGCAGATCGCTCGGGCTCCTGAAAGACGTGGGGGACTTGAAGCACACCGCGCTGACGCTGGCCGATCTCGCGGTGGCCTCGGCGCGCCTGGGGGATCTCGCGGCCGCGGCAGGCGGATTGGCTGGAAGCCTGAGCATCGTGCGGGAGATCGCGGCGAAGCGTGAGGGAGCCTATGCGCTGGAAGGCGTGGCCGAGTTAGCGTTCCGTCTTGATGATCCAGGTCAGGCTATTCGCTTCCTTGGCGCGGCTCGCGCCCTCCGGGAAGAGATCGGCTCTCCGCTCTCGCCCGCCGAGCAGCAGGAGCGGGCTTCCTTCCTGGACAGGGTGAGGACAAATGTCGGTGAAATCGCGTTCCAGCAAGAACTTAACCGGGCTCTAACCCTGAGTTTCGAGGAGGCGGTTGGCCAGGCGGTCACGTGGCTGGAGCGGTCCTCGGCGGGCTCGCCCATCGGACACCCGTCTCCTGAATTAGACCCTCAGTAGATTGTCTTGGAATTATTCGTTGCACAACGGTTGAAAGATGAGTTAAATTGTCGTCAATCAGTCCGGGCTCTAGGTGTCCCTGTCAGGCCAGCCCGGAATAAACGATCGCCAGGGATGGTCCCCCCCGCCCTGAATAGCGTTCCCTTCATTCGCGTGCCTCCTTCCCTTCGGTCCCGGAAGGACGCGGGCTTGAATCCGCGTCAAGGGATCGATCACAGCGAGGTCTCCATGATGAAATCCGCACCCTTCGTGCTCCTGCTTCTCGTCCTACTGACTCCCTTCCTCAACCCCGGGACCGTCCAGGCGCAGACGCTTCTCGTAGACTACGTGGGGTACGACTACGAGTCGCCCGATCCGATCCCCTCCCAGTTCGGGGAGGCCGGCTCCGGCTATCACGGAATCGGATTCGTGCCGAACCTGTTCGCGCCACTCCTGCCCGACACGGCGAACTACCAGTACACCTACTTCATCGACGGGCTCACCGTGTCGAGCCTGATCCCGGTCGGAAGCTTCATCATCATCAACTACTCGGGCCCCGGCTTCATCCGCGTTTACGAGGATGCGAAGCTGGGTGGCACGGCCGCCACCTATGGCACGTACCCTCCGAACGCGAGCGCTCCTGCGAGCTTCGTCGACGGAAGCCTCTTCCTGGAGGGATCGCTCACCGGGTTTCAGTTGGTCCTCAACACCGCGAACAACTCGGGGAGCTACGAAGCCCAGTTCGACGTGACCGGGGGTTCGCAGTACGGAAACATCCCGGCGAACCAGCGCAGCGGGTGGACTTTCGCCGGCGCCACAGGGAACGAGTTGAACCGTCCCTCCGGGTACGCTCATCAGATTGACGGGCAGATCTTCCTCAACCCGGCGGTGCCGACCCGACAGACCACCTGGGGCCGGCTCAAGACCACCTATCGCTGATGACGGCGGCCGACACTATGACCTGCACACATAGAGGTGACGCATGAAACTCCTGACTACGACGCTCAGCGCCGTTCTGCTCGTCGGCGCGCTCTCCGGGTCGGCCTTTGCCGGCGCTTCCATCGATTGGGATCCGGTCTTCACCTGGGAGGCGGGGGCGACCCCGACCAACTCGCTCCCGGGAGGGATCCTGTATGCCGTAGGGCTCGTGAGCAGCTTCGACGCCCCCTTCGCCGATCTCGACGCGAACGATCCCGGCAAGGAATACACGATCTACATCCACTCGCTGCTCTCCCAGGGCACCGTAGCCCAGGGTCCGCCGGCGACGACCTTCTACATCACCAACTACACCGGCGGGTTCATCGAAATCTACGAGGGAACCCCGCGGAACTCCTCGTACGATCCCTTCCCGCCGAACGCGACCGTGCCGGCGAACTTCGTCGACGGCACGCTGATCCTCTCCGGGTCTTTCACGTCGTTCTATACCCAGACCAACAACTTCACCGTGTTCGGGGTTGGGAACATGGAAGGGACGATTCTCTGGACGGGAGGAACGCTGCTCAGCCGGGTCAACAGCGGGAACGGAGAGCCCTGTCCCGGTCTCTTCACCGGCGGGATCACCTGGAACCCAAGCGTGCTGATCCCCGGGTACATCTTTCGGCACGATGGCAAGATCGATCTGAACTGCCCGGTGGGAACCGAGCGCGGCACGTGGGGCCAGATCAAATCGATGTACGGCAACTAGAGAGAGAGACTCGCACGCGGGTCAGACCCGCCCACTCGGGCCCTCAGGGGCTCGGGGGGGCGGGTCGTCTCTTTTGTGGGTGGTTCTGCGCAGGCTGGAGCCGAAAATCCCTTGAGTGTTCACGGTCGGCGCCGAGGCGCTACCGCAATGAGGAGGCCGGCCAGCGCAACGGCGCCGCCGACGAGTTCCTGTGCCGCGACGTGGAAGAGGAACACCGTGGGGACCGCGGCGGCCAGCGCGAGCTTGGAGATCGTGGTGAGGGGAGGGTTGAGGAAGACGGTGAACCCCACCGACGACGCGGGGACGTGCTTGAGCAACCAAGTCCACACCGCGAAACCGAGCACGGTGCACGGAAAGGTCAGATAGAGGACCGCCGCCCATCCAGCGCCGTCCAGATTACGGCACTGCACCCACACCTGCCCCGGCAGGAGCGGCAGCACGAGAAGCCCGCCCAGAGCCACCGAGAGGTACGTCCAGAGGAGCGGGGGCACGCGGTGAGCGAGCGGCTTGCTGAGCACGGTGTACATCGACCAGCTCAGGGGGGCGAGCGCGGTGATGGCCACCGTCAGCGGGTAGGTTTCGCCCATTTCGCTTCGTCGAGCGAACGCCACGAGGCCCATCCCCGTCCCGGAAACGATGAATCCCAGGACGCGATTCCGCGTCAGGGGCTCGTGCAGGACGATCGCGGCCAGCGTCATCACCATGAGGGGCAGAAGCGTGGTGGTGAGCGAAGCGATCGGCGCGGGCACGCCGTGTTGCTGCCCGTAGTAGAGGGCCAGATTGTAGGCCGGCACGGCCATGACCGCGCAGGCCAGAAGCCGCCGCCAATAGTGGCGCAGAACATCGATCGATTCGCGACGATGGAATCCCAGGCAGTAGACGCCGCACACCGCGGCGGCGGGAAGGAAGCGCGCCACCGTGAGGCTCACCCAGTCGAGCCGTGCGGGGGAACGGTCCCCGCCGAGAAGGAAGCTGATCGCGATGAAGCTGTTGCTCCAGACGAGGAACAACCCCAGCGTGGAGAGGGCGAGCGTCGTGCGGCTCGGACGCACGATCACCCGCTCTTGCCCGCGGGTTCGCGGCGGATGTCCACGATGCGAATCACGGGATTGCTGAAGCCGAAGCTTCGGTAGGCGGGCCGGATCTCGATGGTAGGAAGGCGGAACATCGCCTCGTAGGCGCCGGCGCGTCGGTAGGTGGACGCACCCTGATTCGCCAGCTTCGCTGCGAAGAGATAGCGGTCGTAGTCGAAGCTCGACACCGCGAGATGCGTGACCCCCTGCGCGCGCAGAGAATCCAGGGAGTCCTCGGCAAGCTTCCGCCGGCCGTCGATCGACGCGTAGTTCCCGAAGAGAACCGTGCCTCCCAGCGCGGGAGCGCGCCGCTGTGCCTCGGCGCGCGTGTCCCGAACGAGGTGGTAGTCGAGACGCAGCGCGGCTTGCAGAGGCGGCACGATGAGGAGCGCCATCAGGACGGCCGAAGCCAAGCGGCCCGCCGAGGTAGGCGCAGCTCGGCGAAGACTCTCGATGAGGCGTACTCCGAAATAGGCGAGGACGGGCACCAGGGGCATGACGTAGCGCATGAAGTCGGGGTACGGCTTGAACGGCGTGATCTCGATCGAGGCGTAGAAGACCGCGAGATAGACCAGCAGGATCCGCTCCGGGGCCTCGATCGTTCTCCAACGAACGAGTGCGGCCGCGGCCCCGGCGAGGCCGATCGCGGCGGCGGCAAGCGTCATGCCGGGCACGAGACTCTGTCGAAGGTGGAACGCGAAGAACTGCGGGATGGGATCGATTCGCACGTCCTTGCCTTCCCCGAGCAGGTTCAGATCGTGGGTCAGGCCGGCCAGAATGCCCGAGCGCCGCAGGTCGAGCAGGATGGGGTAGTTGACGAGCAGAAAGACCGCCGCCGAGACTGCGCCCGCGGCGAGGAGCCCAAGGTAGATTCGCCTCCGTTCGGGAAACCGGCCGAGGAGCGGGGCCGCGGCCATGACCGGGAAGAGGAGGCTCGCCTTGAAATGCGACGCCACCCCGAGCCCCGCGCAGAGGCCCAGGAGCATGGCGCTTCGCCACGCGGGTCGCTCCAGATACCGGAACAGGGCGAAGAGGGTCAGCACGCAGAAGAGCGTGAGGAGAACGTCCTCCTTGAGGTAATGCGCGTGCACGACGAGAATCGGCGAGACCGCGGCGGCCAGGGCGGTCCAGAGAGCATAGGGGGATCGCAATCGCCGGCGGGCGAGCAGGAAGAGAACGAGCACGGCCAGCGTCGCGTTCAGGGCGCTCAGGCTCCGACCCAGGACGACGACCGCTTGCTTGCCCTCAAGGCCCAGCACCCGATTCGCCACACGCGCCTCCTGCAACATCAGGAGGGGGTGGTGGAAGTCCTGCTCTCCTTGCAGAATGAACCGCACCTTCTTGGGTTCATCGCGGTGATAGCCGAGCGGGAAACCGTTGTTCCAGAGGTTCAGTCCGAGCGACAGGACGAGGATGCCGCCGAGCGCCAGCGCCCGGCCGGTCGGGAGAACGCGAAAGCGTGGGATCGAACGCGATGCCTCCATGCGCGGGGGAGAATACGTGAAGGGCGAGCCCCGGCCTAGACTCCTCGGCCCGGCGGGCTGGGCTCTGGCCGGCCTCGCCTTCGCCTTGGCCTACACACAGGCGCCGCTCTTCACCGGAAACCAGAACAGCAAGTTCCTCATCGGGCTCGCCCGCGCCGGCTACGGATCCTTAAGCCGCGACTGGCTGGCCAACACCACCGACCCGTTCCCCCTCTTCACCGCGCTGGTCCGGTGGACGGCCGCCGCGTTCCCGCCGGAAGCGTTCTACGTCTATTCCGTCGTCCTCATCGGTGTGTACGCGTTTGCCCTGGTCGGGATCGGAGCCGCGTGCTCCGGGATCGGGCGATCCCGCGCCGCGCTCTTCGTATACTTCGCCCTGCTCGTGTTCCTGCACTCGCGGTTCCTCGGCCGGCTCTCCAGGGAAGCCATCGGTTGGAACGCGCCGAGACTCCTTCACTACGGCGTGGCCGATCAGTACATCCTGGGCCGGGTGCTGCAACCTTGCGTCTTCGGCGTCCTCTTGCCACTGTCCGTGCTGCTCTTCCTGCGCGGGCGGCACCGAGTCGCTGCGCTGCTGCTGGGGGCTGCGGCGGCCATGCATCCGGCCTACGTCTTTGGAGCGGTGTGCCTGACGCTGGCCTACGCCGTCGTCATGCGGCGCGAGGGCCGCGGGGTTCGGTCGGTCGCCATGATGACGCTCCTCATGCTTCTCCCGGTCGTGCCGGTCCTGCTCCGTGACTACGCGGTGCTGCGACCCGCCTCCCCGGAGCTGTGGAGCGCGGGGATGGAGATCCTGGTCCGCGAGCGCATTCCGCACCACGCGTCCCCCAGAGATTGGCTCGACCGCGGTGCGGCGCTCCAGGTCGCCCTGATGCTTGGAGCCATTGTCGCGGTTCGCCGGACGCGCTTGTTTCTGGTGCTGCTCATTCCGTTCACGGTCGGTGCCCTGCTCACCGTCGCGCAGTGGCTCCTCAAGAGCGATGCGCTTGCCCTGCTCGCCCCGTGGCGTGTCTCGGCGTTCCTGGTCCCGATTTCCAGCGGAATCCTTCTCGCTTTGCTGGTGACCGCATTCTGGGAGGGAATCGCGCGCAAGAAAGCATGGGGCACGAAGCTCGCGGTGGGGTTCGCCGCCGTCCTTCTGGCCGCGTCCGTCTTGATCGGGGTACGGCTGCAGATCAGGGAGACGCTCGGGAGGCGGTCGCAACCGGCGGCGCCCATGATGGAATTCGTGCGCCGGATACAGTCCCCGGGCGATGTATACCTGGTCCCCCCCGAGGATCCCCGGTTCATGGATTTCCGACTCTGGACGGGAGCGCCCGTCCTCGTGACCTGGAAGTCCCACCCTCTTCGCATGGACGACGAATTTCTGGAATGGCACACGAGAATCCAGGCGGGCCGGGCGATCTACGCCGCGCCTGCCGATTCCGTCTGTGCCCGTGTGGAACGCGCAGCGACTGTATACGGCATTACGCATGTGGTGGCGCGCACCCGCCCGCCGGACCCGGTGTGTCCCCAGTGGTCCGAGGTCTACCGCGACACCGTGTTCGCGGTCTACCGGATTCGCTAACCGACGCGGGCGGGCGAGAGCGATGCGCCCAGTCCGTGTATACTCTCCCGCCGCTCCCCCTTGGTCTTCATCGAGCGGACGGTTACTCGAACCGCGCAGAGGGATCGCATGTCACACAGCAGCGCCGAGGTTCTTGCCGGTGCCCGCGAGGGCATCGTCAAGCAGCTCTCGCATCTCCCCAGGGCCTTCTGGATGGTCAACCTGATGGAGATGCTGGAACGGCTCGCCTACTACGGCGTGCGCGTCGTCATCCCCATCTACATCGCCCAAGCCGACGAACCGGGGGGGCTCCACTTCACCCAGGGCCAGAAGGGCCTCATCTTCATGCTCTGGGCGCTCGTGCAGACCGGAGTCCCGGTGTTCTCCGGGGGCTTCGCCGATCGCTACGGCTACAAGCGCACGATCGCCGTTTCCATCGGCATCGAGGTGGTCGGCTACCTGCTCATGGCCACGCAACGCGGGTTTTGGCCGTTCACGTTCGGATGCCTCGTGCTGGCGCTGGGCACCGCCATCTTCAAGCCGGGGATCCAGGGAACCCTGGTCCGTCAGCTCACGAAGAAGAACTCGTCTCTCGGGTGGGGCACGTTCTACATGCTGGTCAACATCGGCGGCTTCCTGGGACCGCCGCTGGCGCACTTCCTCTACGGCGTCTCCTGGCCGACGGTGTTCTTCGGCTGCGCGATCATTGTCTCGCTCAATGTCTTCATGCTCTTCACCTATCCGGGGGTCGCCGCCGGCGGCGACCAGACCGGCGGGCCCTGGAAGGTGGCCAAGATCACGTTCCGCAATCTGGTGAAGCCACGCCTGGCCGTATTCATCCTCATCATGGCCGGGTTCTGGCTCATGTTCATGCAGCTCTTCGACATGCTGCCCAACTTCATCGTGGACTGGGTGGACTCGTCCGCGATCGTGCGCACGTTTCACCTGCCCGGGATGTTCACCACCGAGACCGCGCGGGGAACCATGATCGCCCAGGAGTGGCTCATCAACGCCAACTCCGGGCTCATCGTGCTCTGCGTGATGTGGGTGTCGTGGATGGTGTCGCGCATGCGCCGCGTGACCTCGATCTTCATCGGCATCCTGGTGGCCTCGTTCGGGCTCGTGGCCGCCGGGTTCACCATGTCGGGCTGGTTCTGCATCCTCGGCATCCTCTGCTTCTCGGTCGGAGAGATGCTCGCCTCGCCGAAGATGAACGATTACCTCGGCGTGATCGCCCCCGAGGGACAGAAAGCCCTCTACATGGGCTACGCCAACATGCCCATCGCGATCGGGTGGACGATCGGGTCGCTCTTGGGGGGAAAGACCTACGAGCGGATGGGGGAGAAGGCGACCCTGGCCCTGCGCTACCTCTCGGAACATCACGGCATCAACGACGGGGTCGCCCGGGGGGACGCCATGGTGAAGCTGCAGGAGGTGCTCAACGTCGACGCGGCGCAGGCGACCCGCGTCCTATGGGATGCCTACCATCCCTACCAGCTCTGGTATCCGTTCGCCGCTCTGGGTCTGGTCTCGGCCGTCGGCATCTTCTTCTACTCGCGCTGGGCGAAGAAGTACGAAGCAGCGGACGTCTAGAACGTTCCTCTTACGCGCCGTAAGCCGTCTTGAACACCGAACCGGCGAATTCCTCCATCGTGGTCGGCGTAGTGTTGGCGGCCGAGCGCGGCTCGCCGGCGATGCGGCCGGTATTGAACCCCTCGGCCATCTCCACGAAGGCGGCGGCCGCGCTGGGGGAGATGCCCATCCCGACCAGCGCGCTGCGCGTGTCGGCGCCGGGGAACTGCATGTAGGCGAGGCCGGGCCGGCCGACGGCCGCGCCGAGGATCCGCGTGGCCGCGCTCATCGTGTAGTCCTTGGGTCCCAGCAGATAGCGGACGCTTCGCCCGTCGAAGGTCGGCGAAGCGAGGATGTCGGCGGCGGCGGCCGCGACATCGCGCGCAGCGATCATCGGTATCGGGGTCTCGGCCGCGACCGCGCCGCCGTTCATGCCCATGGTCTTGATGAGGCCGATCGTGGTCAGGTGGTTCTCCATGAAGTAGGTCGGGCGGAGGTGGAGCACGTTGAGGCCGGGGATCTTCTCGAGCTCCGTCTCAAGGATGTGCAGACCGGCGATGGGGCCGGTTCCCGAGGGAAGCTCCGCGCCCACGCTGCTCAGGCTGACCACGCGCGAGACTCCCGCCTCACGGATCGCTCCGGTCAGGTTCTCCACGATCCCCCGCTGGTACGCGAGAAAGTCGGGAGCGACGGAGTTGGGCGGGATCATGACGAAGACCGCGGCCGCTCCGCGAAAAGTCCCCGCCAGAAACGCCCGATCTTCCACCGTGCCCACCCGTGCGTCCGCGCCTCTCGCAGCGAGATCCTGCAGCTTCTCCGCGTGGCGGGCGACTGCGCGGAGCTTGACCCCGCGGTCCAAGAGCCCGTGAGCGAGCGCGTGACCGACATTGCCCGAGGCCCCGAGGATGACGACGAAGTCCTGCATGGCTCATTCTCCTTGGTTGATTGGTTTTCGATAGCGCCCGCACACGGCAGGATCCACATCCGGCCGGGGGCGCGGATCGAGAGGGCGATCACAGACGGCTGAGGTTGTCCCCCAGCATCGCCCGCATCTGCGACGGCTCGAAGCGCCCGCGCGTCTGCAGCGCTTCGAGGAAGATCCACGCGCTTCGCTCGCCGCCGCGGGCGATCCACGGGGTGAGATCGAGGTGAACTCGGTCCCAACCGAGTCGCTGGATCGCGCGGGCCGCATCGGCGGGGGCCATATCACCGCGAAGGCTCATCACGAATAGCGATTCCTTGCGGGGGAAGGCCTGCGGATCCGCGACGCTCTCGCCGCGCTCGGGAAAGAACCGCACGACCGTCTTCGCGCCCGCGGGCACGCGATCGCGCCACGCGACGTCGGCAGAGAGGAGCAAGGTGACCCCCCCGTCGGCCAGCGCCTGCAAGTGCGCCGTGTCGCTCGCCGTGGGCGGAGCTCCCGGCCAGCGCACCAGCGACACCTTGAGGTTGCTCAACAGGCGAAGACGGGCGGGGATGATCTGCTCGTACGGGCTCTCCTCGATGCCGATCAAAGCCGCGGGGAGTCCCTTGCGCGACGCGGCGCGTACCTCGCCGAGCGAACCGGCGAGCGCCAGCGAGTCCCCTCGGTCACTCCTCGCTTCCAAGCTCGCAAGCGTGTCGAGGAATGCGGCGCCGCCGAATGACCAGGCGTTGAACCAGCGCACCCGGCCGCGGACGAAGGGCGGTACCTGCCCCTTGAAGGCTCTGTCGAAGTCGACCTGGTCCGAAGCGTACAGAAGCGATCGGCCCACTTGGTGCTCGACGGCCAGCGGTTCGCTCCAGTCGGCCAACGCCCGGATCCAGCGCCGCGCGAGGGTGCCGACCGCCCCCAACACGTCCGCGCTCACCCAGGCAGCGTCGTCCTGGATCGAATGGTAGAAACGGTGCTGGCCATCGCTCCAGATGCTGCTCACCGGGATCCCCCGGTCGCGAAACGGAGCGTGGTCGCTCGAGTCGCCTCCCCAGGCGCGCGCGGTCACCAGGGTCTTTGCCAGTGAGTCGGGGAGCTGCGCGCGGAACGATTTCCAGACCTCGGGGTAGTACTCGCCGCCCCCGAGTCCCACCTTGCCGCTGCCGTGCCCTTCCATGTCGAAGTTGAGCATGGCCACGGCGCGGTCCATATCGAACGGTGCGTTTTCGGCGAGGGCCCTGGACCCCAGGAGTCCCTGCTCCTCGCCGGTGAAGAGTGCGAAGACCAGGGTCCGGGCGGGACGGGTGCGCGCGGTGGCGAAGGACCGCGCGAGCTCCATGACCACCGCCGTCCCCGATGCGTTGTCGTCGGCGCCGTTGTAGACGAGCCCCTCGCCGTTCATGCCGACATGATCCATATGCCCGCCCACGATCACGATCTCGCGGGAGAGACGGCGATCCGCCCCCGAAATGCGGGCGATCACGTTGCGAGCGTGTCCGTCATCCTGGCGCGCGACGTCGGCGGTCACCCGCATGCGCTTGCCGGTGGCTAAAGGAAGCGGCTTCTCCTTGAGCTCGTTCCGGTAGCGCTCGACGTCGTACCCCGTGTTGAGGAGCGCGTGCTCGAGAACGTGCTTACTCACCGAGACGATCGGGACATTGGGATGATAGGAGCCGTCATGGATGGCGGCGCCCTGGACCGCACCGTCTCCCTGGCTGAACAGGACGGCCGCCGCGCCTCGCCGTACCGCTTCGTTCAGCGTGGAATCCCGGGAGGCGGCATCTTCCCATGCGTGGCCGTTCTCGGGGGAGCCGCGCACGATGAGCACGATCTTCCCCGCGACGTCGGCGGTGCCGTAGTCGTTCCACTCGCGGGCGGCGCTGGTGAGCCCGTGACCGACGAGGACGACCTCCGCCGTCACATCGCCGCTGCCCGAGTTGGTGATCAGCGCGAAATCGTCACCGTAGAGGAATCGCACCGCGCCGTACGGGTCGTCGAGAGCCTCGAGCGAGGCGCCGCGCTCGACGGTGACCAGCATCGGTACGTCCTGGAAGAAGGTGCCCCCCCTGCCCCCCGGCTCGAGCCCCCACTCGGCGAATCGCGCGGCGACGTATTCCTCGGTGAGCCGTCCACCCTCGAGGCCGCTCTTGCGGCCCTGGTAACGGTCCTGAGTGATCTCCTCGACGATGGCCTTGGCGCTGTCACCGTCGAAGGTGGCCGCGCCGGTCGACGCCGGCAGCGGCAGGAGCAGGGCGGCAAGGACCACCCACGGCGAAACGGAAGGGCGATGGCTCATGACGGACGCGCGATGGCTCATGGAAGTCTCCCTGGGTCTGGGAACGCGGTAATACTACCCGAGCGGCCCGTCCCCGAAACCTCCCTGTCCCGGCGCCGCCCCGGTCAGAAGGCCTGCGAGTTCGAAAAGGAGACGAGCGGCTCGCGGAGTCCGTCGCGATCGCGGTTGAGCGGGAAGGCGATGTCGAGCCGGAAGACGGTGCGGACGGCGGCCCTCGGGAAGGCCAGCCGCAACCCGACCCCGACGTCGCTCTTCAGCGCGGCGGCACGGATGTCCCGATCCGACGAGGCGGCGATGCCCGTGTCGAAGAATATCGCCGCTCCCGGCGAGACCATGCGGAACAGCTCCCGGCCGGAGAAGACCCGATGCTCCACGTTCAAGACGGCGGTGCGGTCCCCCTCGTACTCGCGCAACCGGTATCCGCGAACTCCGTTCGAGCCGTCCGCGAAGAACTGCACGTCGGGATCGAGATCCCAGCCGCGCCGCAGTTCCAGCCTGGAAACCAGGGTTTGCGTGAGCTTCGCGCGGAAGCGGTGGACGAACCGAAGGCTGCCCGCTGCAATCGTGTTGTCGGCCTCTGCGCCCACGCGACTCTCCAGGGTCAGTTGGGGAAGGAGGAGCGTCCCCTCGCCGGCACGCCAGCCTCGGCTCGCCGCCGCACCCAGCATGCCGGTCGTACGATCGAGGCCGAATAGTGTCGGAGAGAGACCGGCGAGGATCGAGATCCGATTGCCCAGATCGAAATCGTCGAAGCGGGCGTCGCGATCGACGTAGTCGAGCTTCACCAGGTCGGTGCGGACGAACTCGCCCCGCAAGTAGACGGTGCGGTACTTGCGCGAAGGGGGGCGCGAAGCCTCCGTCCAATCGGGTACGGAAACGAAGCGATCCTCTTGAACCCGGAACCCGCCGGACAGACGCCGGGCGGTGGTGGCGGTCCGGGCCAGGGCGACTCCGAATTCGCCCAGGTAGCCGCGTTTTTCGTGCCGGTACCGCGAGGCCGTCTCCCCGCCGCGATAGAGCCTCTCGCGGGCGCTGGAGACATCGTAGAGAAGCGCGCCCGCCCGCGGCATGCTCACCGACGAAAAGCTCTTCCGGATTCCTCCCTGATCCTGCCAACCGTCGGAGTTGACGGCATGAAGAACGGAGCCGCTCCAGTACGGGCCAAGCAGGTTGGGATCCTCGAACGCGACGTAGCGGGTGATGCGGTCCACCCCCTCGGAGTACGTGAAGTCCAACTCGCGTCCGGTGCCGACGAGGTTGCGTTCTATGAGGGATGCGCCGTACGAGGTGACCCCTCCGCTGCGGCCTATCGCCGCCGTCGGCTCGGTGGTCCATGTGTCCTGGGTCCGTACGTCGACATCCACCGTTCCGTCGCGGGGAGGGAGCGCCGTCACCGAAGCGGACTTGATGAACCGAAGCTGTCGCAGGTTTCGCTCGGTTTCCACCAGCTTCGCGGGATCGTAAAGATCCCCCTCTCGGAACAAAAGGAACTTGCGGAGTGTGGACTCCCGCGTTCTGGCGTGGAGCGCGTTCAGGATGCGGTAGGGCCACCCCGCCGAGGCCTCCTCGGGCGTGTAGACGTCAAGGGTCTCCACGCGGATGCTCCCGATTCGAAGCGGCGCATCGGCCCCCGAGGCGCGGACGGGGATGATGAGGAGGGCCGCACACAGAACGCTCCTCCGGGGAAACTTCATGGACATGGAGGAAAGACCACCCGCGCTTTCCCGTCAAGCGCGGGCGCGGGGCGGGCGCGGCGGTCTACCACCGCCCGCGGCGGTCCACGGTGTGGCCGGGATCGATGAGGCCGGGCCGCACGAGGCTTGCGAGGCCCAGACCGGCGAAGCCGGTGGCGGCCATGGCGTGCCGGCCGGCGGGGCCGGCGGGATCGGAGCGAACGCCGGAGGCTTGTGCGGTCTCGGAGCGGGCGAACGCTTCGAGGGCCACATCCATCCAGCTGCTCAACTCCGGTTTGTTCTGACCCATGGTCGCGTACTGGGAGACCAGGAAGAGCACCCCCGCCCGCTTGGAGTTCTCCCAGGTGTTGCCCTGCGCCATCCACTCGGCGGGGCTGGGCCATGAGCGGATTCCGCCGGGTCCGGAGAAGTACCGGTCCAGGGCGGCTCGGATCTCCGCCCGGATCGGCCCGTCGGCGTACCAATAGTTCCAGATCAGCCCCTCCAGTACGTAATACAGTTCTCCCATACGATCAGGGTTCATCGTTTCCGGGGTCGCGTTGTTGTAGCGATAGAAGAGCACGCTGCCGTCGGGCTGGATCGAACGGGCGAGGAAGAGCGCCGCGCGCTGCGCTGAAACCAGATATCGCCGACTGCGGGTCACTCCATAGAGAGCGGAAAGATTCGCGGCCTGGACGCCGGTGGCAACGCTGTAGGGATGGAGGAAACGCACGCCGGCGAACTGCAGGTTGGGGAAGGCCCCGCTCGGGAGCTGGTTGGGAAGGACGAGCGAGTCCGCGAACAGGGCGGCTGCCCGCAGGTAGGTCGCGCGACGCTCGGCGCCGGCGTGGGGCCAGGCCAGGGACAGGCAGAATGCCATCGTGCCCACATCGGCCAGGTTCCGACTCGGGGCCGCCTCCCGGGTGGCTCGGGCCACGGGGCATGCCCGGCTCCCGAAGAACTGGGAGGACCATCCGCCGTCCGGGTGCTGCTCTGTGACGAAGCGGTCCAGACAATCAAGGGCCGCCTCCCGATAGCGTCGTTGGTCGAGAAGGGCAGAGGACACGAGTAGCGTGCGGATCGGATATGCCGACTCGTACCAACTGCCGCTGTAAGAAAAGCAGCCTTCGCCCGGGCGCTCGGCCACGAGGTACTCGCAGCATTGGCGCAGGATCGCCTTGGCCTGCTCGCGCCGCCCGCGGCCGACCACGGGGGCGATGCCCTCGGAGGAGGCGGGCGCGCCCGCAGGAAACAGCTCGGGAAGGCGAAGCGGGCGCGCGCGGGCGGAGACGTAGATGCTCGCGCCGTCGACGGCAAAGGAACCGCAATCGACGCCGGCCAGCCGGATACGGATGTGGCCGCCGCGGGGCGTCACCGCGCAATCGAGCTGGACCGGCTCCCCGGGGTCGATCTCCAGCCCCGCTGCCACCTGCTCGTCGTTGACGAAGACATTCATCGGACCGCGTTTCTGCGCGGGATCCCCGAGGGTGAGGACGACGCGGTAGCTGGTCAGCGAGTCGACGGCGATGACCAGGGTGGCGTCCTCGCCCTCCAGGAAATCACAGAGGAAGAGATCCTCGCAGTCCTCTCGGGAGACCGCGCGTACCATGCCCCCGCGCCAGGTTAGGTAGGGGAGGGGTCTGGCACCGTCGCAGGCGATGGCGCCGGGGAACTTCCTATCGCTATCGACTGGTCCGAAATCAACGGTGCATAGACACCACAACCCGCCCAGCGCGGGGGTGTCCTTGCGATACGGGTAGATCTCCGCGCTTACCCCCGAATCGGAGGCAGGGGAAGGCTGGGGGATCAAGAGGAGGCACGCCCAGAGGGCCGGGTGGAGCACGCCGATGCGTCGGCCCCATCCGATCATCCGGCCCGTCCGGCAAGGGCTTCCACCACACCACATATGCCGCATGGATCATGCCTCCGAGAGAGGTGGCCGCAGAGAACGACCGGCAGGAGGCGCCCCCGATGCTCCGGGGCGGCACCGACGGGAAGATACCACGCGGGTCCAGCCGGGCCGGCTTGACCCGGCGTCCGAGTGAGCCTAGATTCGCGGTCGATTCCCAAAGCATCCTGGAGGTGCCCATGTCCGGCGTCATCAACTGGGTCTTGATCGTGCTCGGCGCGGTGCTGGTGCTTCTCGAGATCGTGATGGGTGCGGCCAGCGGGTTCGATTTCCTGCTGATCGGTACCGCGATCCTGGCCGGCGGCGTTCTCGGTTTCGTCTTCCATTCACCGGCACTCGGCCTCGCGGCGGCCGGTGTGCTCTCGCTCATGTACGTCCTTGTGGGGCGACAGCGTATCCGCGCGAAACTCCGGCGTCCGGGCATCCCGTCCAATACGGACGCCATGCTGGGTCGCCTGGCCCGCGTGACGGATCCGATCGCCGCCGACCACCCCGGGCGCATCAAGTTCGAAGGGGAGGAGTGGCGCGCGACCGTCGATGACGCCACCGCCGGCGTTCTCGAGGTCGGCCGGAACGTGGTGGTCAGCCGCATCGACGGCGTCACCGTTCACGTGGTTCCCGTTGCGCCCGTCGATGCGGGCGAAGGAGCGAAATCATGAGCCAGCCGGCCAGCGTCGTCCTCGTGGCCTTCTTCGCATTCATTCTGCTGATCATTCTGGCCCGCAGCGCCAGGATCGTTCGTCAGTACGAGAAGGGGCTGATCCTGCGCCTCGGCAAGTACCACGCCACCGCCGACTCCGGGTTGACCTTCCTTGCCCCCCTGCTCGACGAGATGATGAAGATGGACATGCGCGAGCAGGTGATCAACGTGGAACCGCAGAAGGTCATCACCCGCGATAACGTCACGGTGACGGTGGACGCGGTGATTTACTACCGCGTGGTCGATCCGGTGCGGGCCAAGTTCGAGGTGCAGCACTTCGGGCTCGCCGCCACCACGCTCGCCCAGACCAATCTGCGCAATCTGATCGGTGACAAGACGCTCGACGAGACGCTGGTGGCCCGCGACATGATCAATACCAACCTGCGCGCCGTCCTCGACGAGGCGACCAACCCCTGGGGGGTCAAGGTCACCCGCGTCGAGTTGCAGAGGATCGATCCGCCGGTGGACATCACCGAGGCCATGGGCCGGCAGATGAAGGCGGAACGGGACAAGCGCGCGTCGATCCTCGAGGCGGAAGGGGTGCGGCAGAGCGAGATCCTGAAGGCCGAGGGCTTCAAGCAGGCGGAGATCCTGAAAGCGGAGGGGGACGCCCAGGCGCGCATCCTGCGGTCGACCGCCGAGGCCAAGGCCATCGAGATGGTCTCGAACGCGGCCGAGCAGTTCTTCCATGATCGCGCCGCGCTCTCCAAGCAGCTCGACGTGCTGCAGGTCACGCTGGCACAGAACACGAAGTACGTGATCCCCGGAAACGCAGACCTGGTGACGGTGCTCGGACTCGACGCCCAGGCCGCACCGGCTATGGTGCCGCTGCGGCGCGAGGGCGGCCCCAAGCCGCCCCCGCGCACGCAGGGCTAAGTCGAGCTATTTCGCAAGGCTCATGGACCGTCGAGCGTGACCCGTCGTCGGGTGGTCCGTCCCAGCAGCCACGCCAAGCCGGCGGCCGCCCAGATGGCCAGCACCGGCTCGATCGGGATGCGCGCGCGCAGCGATCCGTAGAACATGAGCGCCATCAAGGTGTGGACCAGGATGTTCGCGTGCAGGAAGACCATCTCGCGCAAGCGGCGAATGGTCAGGAGCAGGCCGAGCAGAAAGGATGGGATGACCACGATGTTGTAGATGAATCCGACGTCCAGCGTCGACGCAAGCGCCCCCAGCGATTTCTCCTTGTCCCACCAGAAGCCGCTCTTGATCCCACTCAATCCCACGTCGCTCCGAAACCGCCAATAGCGGAGAAACTTCCAGGCGAGGATCTTCGGCATGGCGCCCGGGTGGCCGGTCACGAACTCCACCCCCATGCGGCGCGCCTCGCGATCGAACTCCACCTCTCCCAGGCCCTCGAGCCGGTCGTAACCGGGGACCGCCGACTTGGGCACGACGACCGCCCCTCGAAACGCCGGTTCATCCAAAACGAGCTGGTTGTTGCTCTCGTAGAACGTCATCCCGCCATGCGTTGTCGTCAGGATCGGGCTTCCCAGACGAAGGTCGTTGCGGATCACCCATGGAGTCATGACGGCGGCGATGGTTACGAGGAAGAGCGCGGCTCCGGCGATGCGATTCCCGAGGCGTCCCTTTCCCAGGAACAGGATGGGGAGCACCGCAAGGAGGCCGAAGAGGAGCGCGTGCGGTCTGGTCAGCGTGGCCATCCCCAACAGGAGCGCGGCTCCCACCAGCCGTCCTCCCGATGCGAAGCCCGATCGTGCCGCATCGGTGAGGAGGATCATGGCCATCAGCAGAAGCACGGTGTAGAGGTTCTCGGTCAGCAGATAGCCGCTGATGAAGATGAGAAACGGGTTGAAGGCAGAAATCGCCGCCGCGAGCAGTGCGATGCCGCGCGAGAAAAGTCTTCGCGCCAGAAGGTAGGTCAGGGGAACGATCAGGGCGCCGAGGAGCACCTGGAAGAGCCGTCCCACGACGACGTCCGCGCCGAAGACCTTGTAGACCGCGGCCAGCGCCAACGGATAGAACGGGGGGCGGGCTGCGGTCGGGATGCCGATGTGTTTGACGAACCCGTGCCCGGCGGCCAGGTTCGTCGCGATCGCATGGTAATCGGACTCATCGCCTCGGAAGGGAGCGTGCAGCCCCAGGACCGCGCCGGCGAACACCAGGCGCACAATCAATGCTGCCAGTACGAGCGCGCAGAGCACTTTGGGTATTCGGTTCAGCATGTCGGTGAGCGGCTCCTCGATGGTTCGCGCGACCGTCCGGCCTCGTCCTTCGCGAGGGACCGGAAGGGACTCACGACGGTCAGGGTAGCAAACTTCGCTGGATCTTCCCCAGGGCGTTCCGGGGGAGAGCGCTCACGAAGTGGATCTCGCTCGGCACCTTGAACCCCGCAAGCTGGGATCGACAGTGGGCCAACAGCGCCTCGCGATCCACGCCCGGCGCGCAGACCAGATACGCCACAGGCGTCTCTCCCCATCGCGCGTGCGGCTTGCCCACGACCGCCGCCTCGGTGACGCCGGGGAAAGCCGTCAGCACCGTTTCGATCTCGAGCGGGTAGACGTTGAACCCGCCGCTCAGGATGAGATCGTGACGGCGGCCGAGCAGGGTCACGTAGCCGGTGGATGCATCCCGCCGCGCGAGATCTCCGGTTCGGAACCAGAGGCGCCCGGCGGCATCCACTTCAAACGCGGCGGCGGTCTTCTCCGGAGCCTGCCAGTATCCGGCGAAGACGTTGCTACCGTGCACGAGCAACTCGCCGGGTTCGTCTGCAGCGACGTCGGCCCCGTTCTCGTCCACGATGCGGATGGACACACCGGGCAGGGGCGTGCCGACGCTTCCCGGCACGCGCGCACCGCGATAGGGATTGCTCAAGGTCATCCCGGTCTCGGTCATGCCGTAGCGCTCCAGAATTGTGTGACCCGTGAGCCGCTCGAACGCGGCCATCGTCTCCGGCGCGAGCGGCGCGCTTCCGCTGCAGAAGAGTCGCACCCGGGAGAAGTCCCGCTGCGGCCCTCGCTCCAGTTCCTCGATCAGGCGTGTGTACAGGGTCGGCACGCCGAAGAAGAGGGTCGCCTCTCCGGCGGCGAGGCTCTCGATGACGTCGGCGGCATCGAACCTCGGCGGGAGGAGCACCGAGGCGCCGGCGGCCAGCGCGCAGCAGAGCCCCACGATGAGCCCGTGCACGTGAAAAAGCGGGAGCGTAAGGAGAAGGCGATCACGCGCGGACCACTCCCACGCAGAGAGCAGCGCCTCGACGGTGGCGGCAATGTTCCCCCTCGTGAGCATCGCGCCTTTGCTGGGGCCGGTCGTGCCGGATGTGTAGATGAGGAGGGCGACGTCGTCGCTCCCGGCGGGTGCGGCCTCGAATCCGCGCTCGTCGGCCTTCCAGGCTTCGATCTCCTCGGCGCAGAGCACCGCATCCAGCGAGGCGCGCGCCGAGGCGTCGACGTCGTCCATGTGGGGTAGCTGCGCCCGCTCGGTGATCACCAACCGGGGGCGCGCGTCGGAGAGGATGTGGCCCAACTCGACGCGGCGATAGCGGGGATTGACGGGGACCGCGATCGCTCCCAGGAGGCCCGTGGCCAGATAGGCGACCACGAACTCCGGCCGGTTGTTCATGAAGAGAGCGATGCGATCGCCCCGATGAACCCCCCGGAGGCGCAGCCCGGCTGCAAGCCGGGCCGCCTGCGCATCAAGGAGGGGGCGGGACGGTAGTTCGTGGAGACTCATGGCGGCTGCTATGCTAGACGATTCCATCCCGTCCGGACCATGGACCCCAACCTCGAGTTGCACGATGACCGACCCAAGAGCGTCCGACCTCCTCAAGCGCCTGCAGGCCGCCCGCGGCGAGTACCGCCTCCCCCGGCGCGCCCAGTCGCTGGCCCACGAATTCGTCTACGACGTGCTGGCCCTGCTCTTTCCGCACTACGCGCCGGGGGGACGATGCGCCCCCGAGCAGACGGTCTATGACTATCGTCGGGCGCTGGAGTGGATCGGCCGGTTCCTCGCCGCGCATCCAGCCGGCGCGAATCATGCCGAGCGCATGACCGGCGAGTTCAGCGGCCGTCTCCCCGCGATCTACGACTCGCTTCTCGAGGACGCGCAGGCCACGTACGATGCCGACCCGGCCGCGCGGAGCGTGGACGAGGTGATTCTGGCCTATCCCGGGTTCTTCGCGCTCGCCTGCTACCGGGTGGCGCATGAGCTGCAGGGGATCGGCGTCGAGCTTCTTCCGCGGCTCGTCACCGAAGTGGCGCACCGGGAGACCGGCATCGACATTCATCCCGGCGCCCGCATCGGCCACTCGATGGCGATCGACCACGGCACCGGTATCGTCATCGGCGAGACCACCCGGATCGGAGATCGCGTGCGCCTCTATCAAGGGGTGACCCTCGGTGCGCTGAGCGTCCGCAAGCACGACACCGAAGCCCAGCGCCATCCCACGATCGAGGACGACGTCATCATCTACGCCAACGCCACCATTCTGGGCGGCGAGACCGTGGTGGGCGCGGGAAGCGTGATCGGCGGCAACGTCTGGCTCACCCACAGCGTGCCTCCGGGCACTCTCGTGACCGAGGTCGTGAGCGCCGAGAAACGCCCCGGCGAGGGAGGTGGATCCGAGCGGCCAAGCAGCTAGACCCCGCGCCCGCGGGTTTCATCAAGGAGAACAATCATGCGCGTGAACTCTATTCTCGACACCATTGGCGATACCCCTCACGTCCGCATCCAGCGCCTCTTCGGTGCCCGCGTCGAAGTCTGGATCAAGCTCGAGCGGGCCAACCCCGGTGGGAGCATCAAGGACCGCATCGCGCTGGCCATGGTCGTGGCCGCCGAGCGAAGCGGCGCCCTCAAGCCGGGGACGACGATCATCGAACCCACGTCCGGTAACACAGGCGTCGGCCTCGCTCTCGTGGCGGCGGTCAAGGGCTACCCGCTGGTGCTGGTCATGCCGGAGTCCATGTCGGTGGAGCGGCGCCGGATCATGACCGCCTACGGCGCGTCGCTCGTGCTCACGCCCAAGGAGAAGGGAATGCCCGGCGCCATCGCGCGGGCGAAGGAACTGCTCGCGGAGACGCCGGGCGCCTGGATGCCGCAGCAATTCGAGAACCCTGCCAATCCCGAGATCCATCGGCAGGCCACCGCCCGGGAGATCGCGCGCGACTTCCCCGAAGGACTCGACTACGTGATCACAGGCGTCGGGACCGGCGGGCACATCACCGGCGTCGCCGAGGTGCTGAAGGCGAGCATGCCGCGTCTCAAGGTCTATGCGGTGGAACCGGTGAAGTCGCCGGTGCTCTCCGGTGGAGCGCCGGGGCCGCACCGGCTGCAGGGGATCGGGGCGGGCTTCGTCCCCGCGGTGCTCAACCGCGAGGTGCTGGACGGCGTGGTGACGGTGACCGAGGAAGACGCATTCGCCTACGCAACGCGGGCGGCGCGCGAGGAAGGGCTCTTCATCGGTCCCTCCTCGGGAGCCTCACTGGCCGCGGTGGCCCTGAAGATTCCGGAGATGTCGCCCGGCAGCCGCGTGCTGACGTTCTGCTATGACACCGGGGAGCGGTACCTCTCGGTCGAGGGCCTGTTCGCATGACACAGGCCCCCGCCCGAACCGGGCAGGGGCCTGTTGCGATTCCAGGGAGCTTCGCGAAGCCTACGGGTTGTACTTGCTCTTCACCTTGCCGAAGGTCGACTCCTCCGTGCCGCCGGGGGTTGCGCCGGGGGCGGACTTCTGGAGGAGAGCGCTCGCGTCCATGAGCTGGATCCTGCCTTCGGAGGCGCTCACCGAGAGGTCGGTGATGCCAAGCGCGACGAGCTGGCGCTGAACCTCGGCGCTCAGCTCGGCGTCGCTCAGGGTCTCCGGGTTGTTCACGGTCACGGTGGCGGTGTTTCCCGACCGGTCGACGTCGATGATGAGGCTGCTGCCCGCATCGCTCATTATCTTGCGGACCTTCACCTGTACGTCCGAAACCTCGCCGCCCAGATCCTCGCCGCCCGCGGTGAGGACGATCTCAGGGGGCGATCCGACCATTTCGTCCACCGCTCCCTCGTGCTCGGCCTGCACCTGGATCTCGATCTTGCTGCCGTCGTCGTCCATGGTGACCGAGACTTGCGCGTCGGGCACGCCCGCCGCGGCGAGCTGTGCGGCGATCTCCGCTTCGACCTCGGCTGCGTTCTTCCCATCCACGCTGACCCGGACGACGTTGTCGGCGACCATCGCGTAGACGTTGGAGGAGACCTTCTCCCTGACCGGGGTGACGGCCGCCTCGGCGTCGTAGCCCTTGGCGACGAGCGTGTGGGCGAACGCGTCCGACACGGTCTTTGCGGAGCGCCCCGCGAGGTTCGGGATCCGCGACGTCAACGTGTAAACGACGCCGGCGTCATCGCCTTGCGCCTCGACGCGAACCGACTCGCTCCCCATCGCGGTCTTGAACTGGGTGGCGATGTCGCGAACCGCGTCCTGGGTGAGGCCGGCGCCGGCGAGCGTGAGCGCCACGTCGTGACCGACCACGCGCTGGTACGAGACGGGAATCACGAGCAGGGCGACGGCCAGGGCCGCCACCGCACCCACCACGGCCAGACGCGGCCGCGCTCCGAGCAACTTGAACGATGCCATCAGTCTCTCCTCCCAGGGCCTCTTCGGGTGTGCCCCCGAAAGCCCGTCAACGGTTTCCGTGAGGGGTCTCATGTTCCGCCGGGACCTGGCTGTCAAAGCCCGGAGATCCCGTCCGATCCGATCGTCGAGCGATCGTTCCGGTTCGGCGTGGGCCCCTTCGCTACGTCCGGGGACATCACTCATGACGCCCTCCTGTACGGGGATTGGTGTCCGCGAGAGAGGAGCAGACGGACGCGAGGGCCTCGGCGGGGCGCACCCCGGTTCGCTGCAACCGGCGATGCGTGGCCTCCGAGATCGCCCGCGAGAGAGGTTCGGTTCGCACGAACCCGAGGGATCGATAGTGGCGGCGCAGCCGTTCCCGCCCCCGAAGGACGCGGGACTTGACCGCGGCGATCGACGCGCCTTGCATGGCGGCGATCTCCTCCATCGAGAATCCCTCCAGATCGTGCAGCACCAGCGCCTCCCGTTGCTCGGCGGGAAGCCGCGACAGCGCGCGCGCGGCCCGACGAGCCGAAAGAAACTCCTCCTCGTTCGTCCGACCGTCCTCGCCGACCAGGTTCCGCTCGTCGTCGGGCGTGTCCTCGAGCGGCAGGAACCGCTTCCAGAACGCGCGGCGCGATCGGGACCGATGGACGGAAAGGAGAACGGCGAAGAACCAGGACCGGAAACGAGACTCCTCGCGAAGGGTGTGGAGCTTGTGGTAGGCGCGCAGCACGGCTTCCTGATAGAGGTCGTCCCCGTCGCCGGGGGACCGGCACAGGTTGCGCGCCGCGCCCGAAGCTCTCTCGTGAATCGGCTCCAGCAGGCTAACAAGCAGCTGCCAGCGCCGTTCCGCGTCCAGGTCCTTCATGCACCCTCCGGAGGTGTCGGCCGTTCCGGCCTTCGGGGAGGAGACGCTTCCGAGGGCCGGGAGGATGCAGGAGATTCTAGCGGAATGGGGCGGCCGGGCGTAGAATGGGCACCCTATCGGGCTTGGGATGATGTAATTGGTCCGGGCCTTCTCTACGTGCCCGGGATTGGAATGAACTCAGCCATGAATATCCTCTTGGTTTCTCCGCGCACCCCGGACACGTTTTGGAGCTTCCGCAAGGCCCTGGATTTCATCTCCAAGAAGACGGCTTCTCCGCCGCTGGGCCTCTTGACCGTCGCCGCCATGCTGCCCCGCTCGTGGAATCTGAAGGTCGTGGATCTGGACGTGACGCCGCTCAAGGACGATCAGATTCGCTGGGCGGACTATGTGATGGTGAGCGCCATGATCTGCCACCGCGAGTCGGTGAACCAGATCATCGGACGGTGTCGCCGGATCGGCCGGCCGATCATCGCCGGGGGGCCGATCTTCACGACCGGACACGAGGCGTTCCCCGACGTCGACCACTTCGTGCTCGGCGAGGCCGAAGAGATCATGGCGCGGGTCGTGGAGGACATGACCGCCGGTCGTCTGGAACGCATCTATCAGGCCGAAGGCTTTCCCGAGCTCTCCCGCACGCCGGTGCCCCGCTGGGATCTCATCGACCTCGGCGCCTACGCCAGCATGTCGGTGCAGTTCTCCCGCGGCTGTCCGTTCAACTGCGAGTTCTGCGACATCATCGTCATGAACGGACGCGTGCCGCGGACCAAGGCCCCGGATCAGGTCATCGGGGAGCTGGAGACCTTGCGGAAACTGGGTTGGAAGGGGAACGTCTTCCTGGTGGACGACAATTTCATCGGGAACAAGACGCGCGTGAAGGAACTCCTGCGCGCCATGATTGCGTGGCGCCGCAGCACGCACGCGCGGGTGGACTTCACCACCGAGGCTTCGGTCAACTTGGCCGGCGACCCCGAGCTGCTCCGTCTGATGGTGGAGGCCGGGTTCCGACACGTCTTCCTCGGGATCGAAACCCCGGTGCTGGAGAGCCTGCGGGAATGCGGCAAGCAGCAGAACACGCACGGAGACCTCGTTGAGTCGGTGCAGACGATACAGCGAGCGGGTATCGAGGTCATGGGCGGGTTCATCGTGGGCTTCGATCACGACAAGCAGGATGTCTTCCAGCGGCAATTCGAGTTCATCCAGAAGTCGGGCATCGTGACCGCCATGGTGGGACTCCTGACCGCACTTCCCCGGACCCGCCTTCATCAGCGACTGGCCGCTGAAGGGCGCATTCTGAACGAGAGCACAGGCAACAACACGGAAGTGGCGTGCAACTTCATGCCCAAGCTGGGACTGGAGGAGCTGCAATCGGGGTATCGGGAACTTGTGCGTTCGCTCTACGAACCCAACGCGTACTACGCGCGGGCCCGCGCGTTCCTGGCCAACTACCGGATTCGCGGTCCGCATCCGCACATCGGGCCCCGGCAGTTCGAGGCGCTGATGAAGGCGTTCTGGAAGCTCGGCATCCGCCACCGCGGGCGCCGTCAATACTGGGGATTCCTCGCCTACACGCTCGCGCGCCGTCCGCGCGCGCTCAGCACCGCGGTCACCATCGCCATCTACGGGCACCACTTCCGGACGGTGGCCGGCGCCCTGTAGCCCCTGGCAAGAACAGGCCGCATCTCCTAGGATGACAGGGACGACCGGAAGGACCGCTTCGGACCACATCGACTCGGGGGTTTCGCCATGAGCCGTCTCCTTGACACCGTTCTACTGACCGCGTTGCCCGCTTCGGGAAAATCGGAAGTTCGTCGCTATCTCGCGCTCCAGGATGCTCGCGCGGTGGTGGAGGATTTCCACATGGGACCGACGGTCCAACTCGACGACTATCCCTACGTCCACATGATGCGGCGGATCTCGCAGGAGATGGTCGCGGCGGGACTCTCGCCCGCGTTCTTCCCCTCCAACGACCAACCGTTCAAGGAGCCCCGCGATTGGGGCACGCTGATGGAGCTGATCAACGAGGACTACCGGGATCTCCACGCGCGCCCCACGCTCACGCCTGCCTCCGCTGCGGTCTGGCTCTTCGATCGTTTCGACGCCGCGCGGGCCAAGGTGGGGGCGCCTCCCGCGCTGGGCGGGCTTCCCGAAGCGGCTCGCCGGAAGCTGGCGGAGAAGCTGGAAGGCAGAGGCGCGCGAGCTGCTCGACGAGAAGCTGGCGGGAATCCCCGAGAGCCTCGAAGGCAAGACCATCGTGATCGAGTTCGCCCGCGGCGGTCCGCAGGGCGCCTCGATGCCGCTTTCGCCGCCGTTCGGCTATGCCTACAGCTTCGCCTGCCTTTCGGACGAGATCCTGCGGCGGGCGGCGGTGCTCTACATCTGGGTGACTCCGGAGGAATCGCGCCGCAAGAACGACGAGCGCGCGAAGCCGGGACTCGAAGGGGACGCGTCGATCCTCCATCACGGCGTGCCGATCGCGGTGATGCTGGGGGACTACGGCACCGACGACATGGGGTGGCTCATCGAGCAGAGCGATCGCCCGAGCACGGTGCGGGTCGAGACGCGCGGCGGCGTATTCCACATGCCGGTCGCGCGCTTCGACAATCGCAGGGATCTGACGACGTTCATTCGCGAGGACGCCAAGACGTGGCCTCCGGCCGCGGTGAAGGCCGTCCACGAGGAGCTGCGGCGCGCGCTGACCGAACTCATCGAGACCGCGCGCTGACCTTCGGGCCGCGTTCCTCGCAGGCCGAGCCTGGTTCGTTCCGCCGCTGTCGGCGGCGCCGGATCTGAGCTACAATCGTAACCTTCGTCTTCGGACGAGGGGGTCGTGATGCGCAAGAGGACTGGGGCATCCTGGCGGCGGTCGTGGTGGTCCTGGGGGCCGCAGTCGTGGCGTGGACGCTGCGGCGGGAGCAGAAGCCGGAATCTCCCTACCGCACCGAGGCGGTGCAGCGTGGCGACGTGATCGTTCAGGTGTCGGCCACCGGAACCCTGAACGCGGTGACCACCGTGCAGGTCGGAAGCCAGGTCAGCGGCACCATCTGCCGCGCTCTACGCCGACTTCAACGACCGGGTCCACAAGAACCAGGTCCTCGCCCAGCTCGATCCGACGTTTCTGAAGGCGCAGGAGTCGCAGAACGAGGCCGACCTGGAGCGAGCCAAGGTGACGGTGCGCCAGGCGGAGCGGGACTACGCGCGGGTAGCTCCCATGCGCGATCAGGGTCTGGCTTCGCAGGCCGAAATCGACGCGGCCCAAACCGCGCTCGAGGCGGCCCAGGCCTCGCAGAAGTCCGCGGAAGCCGCGCTCGATCGCGCGCGCACGAACCTGCACTACGCCACCATCGCCTCTCCCATCGACGGCATCGTCATCTCGCGCAACGTCGACGTCGGTCAGACGGTGGCCGCCTCGCTGTCCGCGCCGACCCTCTTCACCATCGCCAACGACCTCACCCGCATGCAGCTCGAGGCGTCGGTGGACGAGGCCGACATCGGCATGATCCAGGTCGACCAGAAGGTCAGCTTCACCGTCGACGCGTTCCCCGAGCGAACCTTCAGCGGCGTCGTGCACCAGATCCGCCTCGCCCCGCAGACCGTGCAGAACGTGGTGTCCTACACGGTGATCGTCCTCGTCGAGAACCCCGATCAGTTGCTGCTCCCCGGCATGACCGCCAACGCCACCTTCCTCGTGAACGAGGCACGCGGCGTGCTGAGGGTGCCGTCGGCGGCGCTGCGCTTCCGGCCGGCGGCGAAGCCGGGGGCCGTGCGAGCGCCGGGCGCCGCGGCGGACGGACAGCGGCCGGCCGGCGCGCGAGGTGGTCCCGCGGTCTTCGTCCTCGCCGAGAACGGGAAGCTCCACCGGGTTCGCGTGACCCCCGGTTTGAGCGACGGGACCTTCACCGCCGTCGCCGCCGATTCGCTCCGAGAGGGAATGCAGGTCGTGATCGCCGCGACCAACGGGTCGGCTGCGGGCGCGGCCCAGGGTCAGGTCAATCCGTTCGCCCCCGGAGGCATGACCCGTGCACGGCGCTGACCGACGGGTTCTGCGGGCCCGCGATCTGGTCAAGACCTACGGCGAGGGCGACAACCAGGTGCAGGCGCTGCGGGGCGTGTCGATCGACGTCGATCCGGGCGAGATGGTCGCGGTCATGGGGTCGTCGGGGAGCGGGAAGTCCACCCTCATGAACATCCTCGGCTGCCTCGACCGTCCGACGTCAGGGATCTACGAACTGGACGGCGAGGACGTCTCGCACCTCTCGCGGGACGAACTGGCCGAGATCCGGAATCGGAAGATCGGGTTCGTCTTTCAGAGCTTCAACCTGCTGGCCCGCACCAGCGCGCTGGAGAACGTCGAGCTGCCGATGATCTACTCGTCCGTCCGCGGAAGGTCCATCGCGCAACGTGCCCATCAGGCGCTCGATCGGGTGGGCCTCGCCGATCGCTCGCACCACGCTCCCAACCAGCTCTCCGGCGGGCAGCAGCAGCGCGTGGCCATCGCCCGCGCGCTGGTCAACGAGCCGCCGTTGCTGCTGGCCGACGAGCCGACCGGGAACCTCGACACCACGACCTCGTTCGAGGTGATGCGCGTCTTGCAGGAACTGAACCGCGCGGGGATGACGATCCTCCTCATCACCCACGAGCAGGACATCGCGCAGTTTGCGAAGCGGATCATCGTGCTGAGCGACGGTCTCGTGGTCGACGACCGGCCGGTCGTGTCGCGGACCGACACGGCCGCCGCGGGGATGCCCACATGACGCGATTCTGGCTGCTCATGCGCGTGGCCCTGCGGGCCATCGCGCGCAACAAGCTCCGCTCGTCGCTCACGGTGCTCGGCATCATCATCGGCGTGGCCGCGGTCATCGCCATGGTGGCCATCGGCGAGGGCGCGTCCTCGATGGTGCAGGACCAGATCGCGAGCCTGGGGGACAACCTCATCAACATCTTCCCCGGATCGATGCGCGGTCCCGGAGGCGCCACGGCGGCGCCGGCAGCTCGTCCAGCCTCACCGAGGACGACGCCCTGGCGATCCTCGCGCGCGTGCCCAGCATCACCGCGGTCAGCCCCGTCGTGAACTCGGGCGCCCAGGTCGTCTACGGCAACCAGAACTGGTCGACCAGAGTCAACGGCGGCGGCGTCGACTTCCTGCAGATCCGCCGCTGGGGACTCTCGGCGGGATCGACTTCAACGACTCGGCCGTGCGCGGCAGCGCCAAGGTCGCGTTCTCGGGCAGACCGTGGTCGACAACCTCTTCGGGGGCGAGGACCCGGTCGGTCAATCGATCCGCATCAAGAAGATGCCGTTCACCGTGATCGGCGTCCTCGACCGGAAGGGGCAGAACACCTGGGGCCGCGACCAGGACGACGTCATCATCATGCCCTACACGACCGTGCATGAAGAAGCTGACCGGGACCACCCGCATCTCCATGATCCTCGCCTCGGCCACCTCCATGAAGGTCCTGCCACGGGCGACCGAGGAGATCACGCAGCTCCTGCGTGCCCGCCACCGGATTCCGGCCGGGGGAGAAGACGACTTCACCGTGCGCACCCAGCAGGACATCGCCGACATCGTCGGCTCCACCGCGAAGGTCATGCGCATCCTGCTCGCCGTCATCGCCTCGGTCTCGCTGCTGGTCGGCGGCATCGGCATCATGAACATCATGCTGGTGTCGGTGACCGAGCGGACGCGCGAGATCGGCATCCGCATGGCGGTCGGCGCCAAGGGGTGGCACGTCATGATGCAGTTCCTGTCCGAGGCGGTGGTGCTGGCCTGCTTCGGCGGGCTCCTGGGAATCGCCCTGGGAGTCCGGCGCGCGAGCTGGTGGGACACTTCGCCCACTGGCCGATCCTGATCTCCCCCGCGGCGATCCTGCTCGCGTTCGTCTTCGCCGCGGCGATCGGCATCTTCTTCGGATTCTGGCCGGCGCGCAAGGCGTCGCGTCTCGATCCGATCGAGGCGCTGCGCTACGAGTGATCGCGGTCGCGCGGCTCAGGATCTCTCGCGGCCTCGCTCTCGCCCGTTCGCAGGTTGCGCATTCCCGGCCCAGCTCGAAACAGGGGACGCCGTCGGCCTGCGCTTCGGCGCAGAGGGCGCCGGTGCCGGCCCCGCGCGAGGGTCGTTTCGTCTTGTCCCGGGTCGGTGGAGTCGATCTCGGACCGGCCGCTTGCTTCTTCTTCGGCAACGCATCCTCCCCTGCGGCGAACGCCTGCGGTCTGCGCGAGCACGGCCGCCTCGACCCGCGCACGTTTCGACAGGGTAGCAGAAGCGGGATCGGGACGGCGAGGATCGCGCGGTCAGAAGCGGTAGGAGAGGCTCGAGTAGATCTGATCGTTCTTCTCGGTGTCGCCGCGCGTGGACGTCACCGAGAGCAGGAAGTACCAGCCCGACCACAATCCCACGTCGGCGTTCACCCCGTACCACGTCGTGGCGACGGATGTGGCCGGACCGAACGAACGGGTTTCCTGACGCCGGCCGCCTTCGAATTCCACGCGGCGACGAGGACCGATCGGCGCGGCAGCGCTCGCGGAATGCAGCCAGCCCTCGGTGAGCGGACCCGTGAAGCGCGTGTGCCGGCTGGCCAGGTCGATCGAGAGAGGGGACACGCGGGCGGCCCGTGAGGTGATCGTGTACGAGTCGGAGGAGCCGCCCGAACCGCCCCGGTTGGTCTGCGCGCTGGTCCCCAGCGTGAAGCGATTGCCTGGAGTCGCAGCGTCGCTCCTCCGCGCAGACCTCGCCGGAAGCTGTAGTCGAATTCGGTGCTCCGGGGTCTCGGGTCCTGATAGAGGCGCACGCTCCTCCGGTTGTCGAAACCGGCATTGAGGCTCAGCCACTCCACCGCCTGCCACCGAAAGCCGGCGTACGTGCTGGTGGGCGAGAAGAGCCGCCGGTCGCCCTCCGAGGCGCGCCACTCGTCGACGTCGATCTCCTGGCTCACGTATCCGTACACGCGCGAGTCCATGAGCTGCCCGCGCAAGAAGACGTAATCGCGATCGCGTACACCGTCCACGAGCGAGCGAATCCCGCCCCCGGTGGCCGACCACCTGAGCGAGTGCCCCTGCGGGCTCTGCACGCGGGCGTAGGTCCCGTACTCCAGGACGTGCGAGCTAACGCCGTACGACTCCGGATCGGGCTGGTGGCCCCGCCGAAGAGCCCCCAGGCCGTGGTCGCGCGTCCGTACTCGGCGAGCGCGCCGTCGAAGAGGCTCACCGAGGCGAGATCCGGTGACACCTGGCGTCCCAGCGAGATCCGCAGCGGGGATCCGGTCGCCTGGTGCGACGCGTTCAGCCGGTAGACCCGCGTCCGTCCGTCATCCGTGTGCGATCCGTCCGCGTGCGTGCGGTAGGTGCGGCGCGCGCGGGTGTCGAGCGCGAAGCTGAAGGGGCTGCCGGCGACCGCGGTTCCCGTGAGGAGAAGATCGAGCGACGGCTGCGTGAAGTCGGCCCCGAAATCGGTCTGATCTAGCGCGGTGAGATACCGGATGCCGACCCGTCCCCGCAGGCCGAGCTGGCGAAGAGTCCGGCCGTCACGACCCGTCCCGACCTGGATCGGGGCCGACGAGGCGGTCGAATCGCCCGACTCCGTTCCCGGTCGCGGGGCGTAACGGACCACGTCGCCCTCGCGAGGCGCCTCGCCGGTACCGACGATCGAGCACGACGCGCGATGGGAGGCGACGTGCTCGACCCGAATCGTCGCGATGACCGCACCCTCGCGCTCCACGCTCAGTTCCCGGCCCACTTCGAGTCCGTCCTCGCGGCCGGCGTCCAGGTAGACGAGCCCCCCGGTGATGTAAGTGACATGGGCCACGGAAGTCGGCGCCGGCGGGAGAGATCGGTGCCTCCTGCCCCCCGCGACGGTGGAGAGGCCGAGCAGCGCGGCCAGGAGGAGGATCGCGCCGCGGATGA
Organism: Candidatus Eiseniibacteriota bacterium; assembly: GCA_963762255.1. Lineage (GTDB taxonomy): Bacteria > Eisenbacteria > RBG-16-71-46 > JABDJR01 > JABDJR01 > CAVXKA01. The sequence goes on along the minus strand of CAVXKA010000003.1, from coordinate 882,406 downwards.
ACTCGAACATCAGCCCCCCTGACCCCGAGGATGACAGTTGTAGCAGGCCGCGCTGTCGTACCTGTAGCCCGACTCGCCCCGGTGATCCGAGTCGGTCTTCCCACTTGTCGGAGTGCGGGTGGCAGCCCAGACAGGAGAAGACCGAGTAGTTGGTCGCGTTCGTGTGGCAGTCGGTGCACACATCCCACTTGTCGCGGTGCCTGCCGGAATAGATCGGGAAGTTCTGCGAATCGTGATCGAACGTGGCCCCCTGCCAGGTTGTGGTGTTGTGGCAGGTCTGGCACTGGAGCGGGAATCCGGCGGCGGTATGGTTGGGGTCCGTCGTGCCGTTGTAGTCCGACTGATGGCAGGAGGCGCATTGCGTGCTCAACCCGTTGTAGACCCCGCCGCCGTGACAGCTCAGGCACTCTTGCTGAACGTGCGACCCCGTAAGCGGGAAGCTCGTCTGGCTGTGGTTGAATGTCGCGCCCGGCCAGGCGGTCGTGGTGTGGCAGGTCTGGCATTGGGAGCGAGAACCCGGCCGGCGGCGTGATTGGGATCCGTCGTGCCGTTGTAGTCCGACTGGTGGCAGGAGGCGCATTGCGTGCTCAACCCGTTGTAGACCCCGCCGCCGTGGCAGCTCATGCATTCCACGGCCAGATGGGCCCCGGTGAGGGGAAACTGCGACTGGTTGTGATCGAAGACGGCGCCAAGCCAGGTCGTGGTGTTGTGACACGTCTGGCACAGTCAGCCGGGAAGCCGGCGGGCGTGATTGGGGTCGGTGGTCCCGTCGTAGTCGGCCTGGTGGCAGGAGTAGCACTCGGTGGAGGTCCGTTGTACACCCCGCCGCCGTGGCAGGAGGCAGGCACTCCTGTCGATGTGGGCGCCGGTCAGCGGGAAGCTCGTCTGTGAGTGGTTGAAGGTGGCTCCCGGCCAGCCGTTGTGGTGTGGCAGGTCTGCACTGCAGGCGAGAAGCCGGCCTGGGCGTGGTTGGGATTCGTGGTGCCGCTGTAGTCGGCCTGGTGGCAGGAGTAGCACAGGGTGCGAGTCCCTTGTAGACGCCGCCGGCGTGGCAGGTGCTGCACTCCACGTTGCTGTGCCCCCGGTCAGCGGGAAGCTCGTGGTGATTGAAGGTGGCTCCGGGCCAGCCGTGGAGGTGTGGCACGTGCTGCAGTCGGTGAGAAACCGGCGTTGGCGTGGTTGGGATTCGTGGTCCCGTTGTAGTCGCCCTGGTGGCAGGAGTAGCAGAGGGTGCGAGTCCCTGTAGACGCCGCCGGCGTGGCAGTTCGTGCAGCTCGCACGCCGTGTGTGCCCCGGTCATCGGGAAGCTGTCCGATGGCTGAAGGTGGCCCCCGGCCAGCCGTTGATGGTGTGGCAGGTCTCGCAATCGTGAGAAACCCGGCGCTGCGTGATTGGGATCGTTGTCCCGTTGTAGTCGGCCTGGTGGCAGGAGTAGCACAGGGTGCGAGTCCCTTGTAGACGCCGCCGGCGTGGCAAGTGCTGCACTCCACGTTCGTGTGGGCGCCGGTCAGCGGGAAGATCGCTCTGGAGTGATTGAAGGTCGCTCCGGCCCAGCCGTGGTGGTGTGGCAGGTCTGGCACTCATGGGGAAGCCGGCCTGCGCGTGATTGGGATTCGTCGTCCCGTTGTAGTCGGCCTGGTGGCAGGAGTAGCACAGCGGTGGTCATGCCCTGGTAGACACCGCCGGCGTGGCAGTTGCGGCACTCCTGACGCCGTGTGGCCGCCGGTCAGCGGGAAGCGAGTCTGGTTGTGTTGAAGTCGGCTCCCGCCCACGCTCGTGTTGTGACAGGTGCTGCAGGTCGGGGAACCCGGCGCTGCGCGTGATTGGGATTTGTGGTCCCGTTGTAGTCGGCCTGGTGGCAGGCATAGCACAGGGTGGTCAGTCCCTGGTAGACGCCGCCGCTGTGGCAGGTGCTGCAGTCCGACGCTGATGTGAGCCGCCGGTCAGCGGGAAGCGATCTGAGTGGTTGAAGGTGGCTCCCGGCCAGCCGCTGTCGTGGTGTGACAGGTGCTGCAGTCGTGGGGGAACCCGGCGCTGACGTGATTGGGATTCGTGGTCCCGTTGTAGTCGGCCTGGTGGCAGGAATAGCACAGCGTGTGAGGTCCCCTGGTAGACGCCCGCCGGTGTGGCAGCTGCTGCAGTCCGCGCTGGTGTGGGCCCCGGTCAGCGGGAAGATCGTCTGAGTGGTTGAAGGTGGCCCCCGGCCACCGCTGGTGGTGTGGCACGTCTGCGCAATCGTGGGGAAGCCGGCGCTGACGTGATTGGGATTCGTCGTCCCGTTGAAGTCGGCCTGGTGGCAGGAGAAGCACTCCGTGGTTCGCCGTCGAAGACCCCGCCGCCGTGGCAGGCGTCGCACTCTGGCGAACGTGTGCATCCCGTCAGCGGGAAGCTGTGTCTGGAGTGGTTGAAGGTGGCCCCTTCCCACTGCGTCGTGTTGTGGCAGGTCTGGCAGTTCGTCGGGAAGCCGGCCGCCGCATGATCCGGATCCGTCGTCCCGTTGTAGTTCGGCTCGGTGGCACGAGGCGCATTGCGTGCTCGGCCGTCGTAGACGCCATCGGTGTGGCAGCTCAGGCATTCCTGCTCGACGTGCGCCCCGGTCAGCGGGAAGTCCGTGCGGCTGTGATTGAATACTGCGCCTTCCCACTTCATCGTGCCGTGGCACGTCTCGCACAGGGTGGAGTAACCAGCGGTCGCGTGGTTGGGATCGGTCGTTCCGTCGTAGTCGGGCTGGTGGCAGGAGGCGCACTCGGTAGCCAACCCGTCGTAGACGCCGCCGCCGTGGCACGAGCGGCACTCCTGTTCGATGTGCGACCCGGTCAGTGCGAACTGGGTCTGGCTGTGATCGAAGGTCGCCCCGTCCCACTGTGTCGTGTTATGGCAGGTCTCGCACTGTAAGCGCGAAGCCGGCCGCCGCGTGGTTGGGATCGGTCGTTCCGTCGTAGTCGGGCTGGTGGCAGGAGGCGCACTCGGTAGCTAACCCGTCGTAGACGCCGCCGCCGTGACACGAGCGGCACTCCTGTTCGATGTGCGACCCGGTCAGTGCGAACTGGGTCTGGCTGTGATCGAAGGTCGCCCCGTCCCACTGTGCCGTGTTATGGCAGGTCTCGCACTGAAGTCGCGAAGCCGGCCGCCGCGTGGTTGGGATCGGTCGTTCCGTCGTAGTCGGGCTGGTGGCAGGAGGCGCACTCGGTAGCTAACCCGTCGTAGACGCCGCCGCCGTGACATGAGCGGCATTCCTGTTCGATATGCGATCCAGTTAGCGGGAAGAGGGTCTGGGCGTGATCGAAGTCGGCTCCGTCCCACTGTGCCGTTCCGTGGCAGGTCTGGCAGTCCAACGGATACCCCGCAGCGGCGTGGTTCGGGTCGGTGGTCGTGTCGTAGTCGGGCTGGTGGCAGGAGGCGCACTCCATGCTCAGCCCGTTGTAGACCCCGCCGTCATGACATGAGCGGCACTCCTGCTCGATGTGCGAGCCGGTCAGCGCGAACTGGGTCTGGTTGTGATCGAAGGTCGCCCCGTCCCACTGCGTCGTGTTGTGACAGGTCTCGCACTGAAGCGCGAAGCCGGCCGCCGCGTGATTGGGGTCGGTAGTCGCGCTGAAATCTGATTGGTGGCACGAAGCGCACTCCATGCTCAGCCCGTTGTAGACCCCGCCGCCGTGACAACTCGCGCACTCCTGCTCGATGTGCGAGCCGGTCAGCGCGAACTGGGTCTGGCTGTGATCGAAGTCGGCTCCGTCCCACCGTGCCGTCCCGTGACAGGTCTCGCACTCCAGGGGATACCCGGCGGCTGCGTGGTTCGGGTCGGTGGTGCCGTCGTAATCCGATTGGTGGCAGGAGGCGCACTCCATGCTCAGTCCGTTGTAGACCCCGCCGCCATGACATGAGCGGCACTCCTGCTCGATGTGCGACCCGGTCAACGCGAACTGGGTCTGGGTATGATCGAAAGTCGCCCCGTCCCACTGCGTCGTGTTGTGGCAAGTCTCGCACTGAAGCGCGAAACCGGCTGCCGCGTGAGCGGGGTCGGTGGTGCTGTTGTAGTTGGCTTGATGGCAGGATGCGCACTGGGTAGCCAACCCGTCGTAGACCCCACCGCCGTGACACGAGCGGCACTCCCGCTCGATGTGCGAACCGGTCAGGGGGAACTGGGTCCGGTTGTGATCGAAGGTCGCGCCGTCCCACTGTGCAGTCCCGTGACAGCTCTTGCAGTCCAACGGATATCCCGCGGCAGCATGGTTTGGATCCGTCGTGGCGCTGTAGTCGGCCTGATGGCAGGAGGCGCACTCCATGCTCAGTCCGTCGTAGACCCCACCACCGTGGCAGCTCGCGCACTCCCGGCCCACGTGCGCCCCGGTCAGTGCGAAGTCGGTCTGATTGTGATCGAAGGTTGCTCCATCCCACTGTGTCGTCCCGTGGCAGGTCGCGCATTCCAGAGCGAACCCGGTCAGAGCGTGGTTCGGGTCGTCCGTATCGTCGTAATCGGCCTGATGGCAGGAGGCGCACTCCATACTCAGCCCGTCGTAAACTCCGCCGCCGTGGCAGGAGCGGCACTCCTGCTCCACGTGCGATCCGGTCAACGCGAACTGGGTCTGGTTGTGATCGAAGTCGGCCTCCTCCCAGTCTCCGGTGTTGTGGCAGGTCTCGCACGCCAGCGGATACCCGGCAAGAGCGTGGTTCGGGTCGTCCGTGCCGTCATAGTCGGCCTGGTGGCATGACGCGCACTGCATGCTCAAGCCGTTGTAGACCCCGCCGCCGTGGCAGGAGCGGCACTCCTGCTCGATGTGCGAGCCGGTCAGGGCGAACTGGGTCTGGGTGTGATCGAAGACAACGCCATTCCACTGCGTCGTTCCGTGGCATGTGGCGCATTCCACCCCGAACCCGGCCAGGGCATGATTCGGGTCGGTCGTGCCGTCGTAGTCGGCCTGATGGCATGACGCGCACTGCGTGCTCAAGCCGTTGTAGACCCCGCCGCCGTGGCACGAGCGGCATTCCTGCTCCACGTGCGACCCGGTCAACGCGAACTGGGTCTTGTTATGATCGAACTCGGCCTCCTCCCAGTCTCCGGTGTTGTGGCAGTTTGCGCACTCCAAGGGATACCCGGCGGCCGCGTGGTCCGGGTCGTCCGTATCGTCGTAGTCGGCCTGATGGCATGACGCGCACTGCGTGCTCAAGCCGTTGTAGACCCCGCCGCCGTGGCAGGATCGACACTCTTGTTCAACGTGGGAGCCGGTGAGCGCGAAGTCGGTTCTATTGTGATCGAAGGCTGCCCCCCTCCACTGCTCCATCCCGTGGCAGCTCGCGCATTCCAGCCCGAATCCGGCCGTGGCATGGTTCGGGTCGGTCGTGCCGTCGTAGTCGGCCTGGTGGCAGGACGCGCACTCGATGCTCTTGCCGGCGAATGTCCCGTCTCCGTGGCAACTCATGCACTCTTGCCGGGCATGGGCACCGTTCAGCGGGAACCCGCCCTTCCCGTGATCGAAGGAGTGCAACCCGGAGGCGGACAGCACGGCGCCATCCCATTGCGACGTTCCATGGCAGAGGGTGCATTCCGTGGAGAACGCGTTCAGCGCGTGCGGAGGCTGCTGGGTAGCCTGGTAGTTGTTCGTATGGCAGGAGGCGCACTCCGAGGCCGTGCCGACGAAGATCAGGTGCCCCTGCCCCGACCCTCCGTGACAACTCTCGCAATCCAGCGTGCTGTGGGCGCCGGTCAGAGGAAACCGGGTGACCTGGTGGCGCGCCTCGATGCGCTCGCGATCGCCGAAACTGCGCGTGGTGTGGCAGTCGGCGCACTCCGGCCCCATCTCACTCTGGTGAATGTCCTGGTGGCAGTCCGCCGCAGCGCGTCCCGGTGTCCGCGAACTCGAGCGTGCGATGGCAGTTCAGACAGGTGGTCTGAGCGTGCGCGCCCTCCAGGGGGATTCCGAACGCGGCGTGGTCGAAATCCTTGCTGAAGCTCGCAGGTTTCCATGCCTCGGGGGAGTGGCAGGTCGTGCAGTCCTCCTCAAAGGTCCCATGCGGGTAGTCGGGATCGGGAGCGCCGGTCCCTTGCTCGGGTCGTCCAAGCAGGCACGCCGCCGCCAGGAGCAGCGTGATGAGTCGACGTCCTGGTCGGCTTCACCGTTCCCCCTCCTGGCTCTGTGCCGGCCGCGCGCCGGCCCGCGTCTCCACGCCCATCCCTTCCATGCGCTTCCCTCCGTGGCAACTCTCGCAATCCCGTGGGACGGGGCGATACACGATGCGCTTCACGCCGTCCGGGTCCACCCGGCCGATGTGGCATTTCGCGCAAGCGACCGAGGCATGGGCGCCCTGCAAAGCAAAGGCCGTGCCGCGATCGTGGTCGAACCGGACGGCCGGCTTGAAGCTCTCCTGCCCGTGGCAACCGCCGCAGGCGCCGCCGTCGTCGCGCATCTTGAACTGCCCGCCATGCACGTCCTCATGACAGTCGACGCACGCGGTGCGCTTCTGGCCGAACGGAAGCAGCGGTTCCTTCATGGCGGCCAGAATGAGGGTGGAGGCGCGCCGAGGCCGTGCAAGTTCTGCATGGCAGTCCAGGCAGGAGGCGGCCGCGTGGGCCCCTTCAAGAGCGAACCCCAGCGCGGCGTGGTGCACCATGTCGAGCGTCGACGGAGCGAACCCTCCCGATCCGTGGCATGACGCGCACACGGCCGGCTCAGGCTTCCCGGATGCTGTGAGTCTTCCGGCATGCGGATCCACGTGACAGCTCACACACTCCGCCGACTCCAGGGCGAGGAGAACGCCGGCCTTTCCGGTCACCTCCGCGGAGGGCAACGCGGGCAGATCCTTGCGGCGCGGCCCGTGACAGGCGGCGCACTCCGCCTCGGCGTGGCGGCCCTGAAGCGCCAGCTTCAGGCGGCTGTGGTCCTCGACGGTGAAGAGGCTGGGCTTCCACCCCTGGACCCGATGGCAGGACTCGCACGCGCCCCCGTCGGCGCGCCGCGCGAGCTGCTTTCCGTGCGACTCGGGTGGCAGTCGCGGCACGCGGCGAACTTGGGTTTCATGAGCACGCCGGCGGTTCCGAGCGAGTCCTTCGGGACTCCTGCCGGGATCTTCGCGTGGCACGCGCGGCATTCGATCGCGCGGTGCTTGCCGTCGAGCGGATAGGCGGTGGTGGCGTGGCGCTCCACCGTGAAGACCGAAGGCCGGAACGCGCGCTCGTCGTGACACGCCGCGCAGTCGGGAGCGACGGGCTCGGACGATGCGCCCTTGAGCAGGGTCTGACCCGCATGGGCATCGCGGTGACAGGTGTCGCAGCGATCGTGAGCCGGCCGCTTGCCTCCCGCCTTCACCGGGTCATGGCATTTCGCGCATTCCACCGAGGCGTGCGCGCCGCGCAACGCGAAGCGGGTGAGGCTGTGGTTGAACGGGCCGGACGCGAGATCGCGGAACCCGGAGGTCTTGTGGCAGGAAGCGCACGCCGCGCCCAACCGGTTCTCGTGCGGATCGCGGTGACAGGCGCCGCACTCGGCGTGGGGGAGCGGCTTGTACAGCGGGATCGGACGGCCCTGGTCGTCGCGGGCGAGAGAGAGCGAGGCCGCCGAGTGGCACTTCGCGCACTCCACGTCGGTGTGCTTGCCGGTCAGCGCGAAGGCGGTGGCGGCGTGGTCGAAGGCGGTGGCGGGCTTCCAGGCTTCGTTCCCGTGGCAGCGGGCGCACTCGGGGCCGAGCGCCCCTCGGTGCGTGTCTTCGTGGCACGAGGCGCAGGCCGTTTCGAGGCCGACCCAGCTCTCGGCGGGATCCTCGCGCTTGGAGAGCTTCATGAACTCGACCGACTGATGCTTGGGCTGGTGGCAGTCGCGGCAGGCGGCCTTGGCGTGCTTGCCCGCCAGCGGCCAGCCGGCCTTCGCATGGTCGAACTTCTCGAACGAGCCGCCGTCCCAGGCGATCAGCTCGAAGTCCCGTCCTGCATGATCGGGATGGCAGCTCGCGCACGGTGCGTCCCCGTTTCGCGCGTGAAATCCTCGCTTCTGCTCCCGCAGCCGCTGGATGTCCTGGTGACAGGAGAGGCAGTTGCGATCCATCTCCTTCGTCTTGCCGGCGTGGCACGAGCGGCAGTTGAGCGGACCTTCGAGCGAGCGATGGTCCCGCGAGAGCTCACCGGGCGAGATCTGCGCGGACGAGGCGCGCGGCAGCAGCAGCGCGCCCATCATCAGAACCGCCCGCAGCCATCGTGACGCATGGCGGGTCATTCCCTGCAGCCTTCGCCGGTCATGCCGCCACCAGGGGTACGTCCTTCTGGACCACGCGCACGCCGGCGCGCTCGAGGAACGAGGACGGGGGCTCTCCGCCGATGCGAATGATGACGTTGTCGTTGGGGAGGTTCGTCTCCTGCCCACCGACCTTGAGCACGACCTCCTCGTCGAGGATCCGCAGCACGTCCGTGTCCAGCAGCAGCGTCACGCGCCCCGCCGCCGTGGCCTCGTCGAGCTTGACGCGATTGCGCTCCTTGACTCGGGAGAATTCGCGGCCGCGGTAGGCGAGGTGCACCACCGTGCCCTTCTGGTTGGACAACCCGAGGGCGGATTCCACGGCGCTGTCGCCTCCGCCTACCACCAGAACTCTGCGGCCGGCGAACGCGTCCATTTCCACGATGTCGTAGACGACCTTGGCCAGCTCCTCGCCGGGCGCCCCTAGGCGGCGCGGGGTGCCGCGCCGGCCGATCGCCAGCACCACCCGCCGCGCCTGGTACTCCCCCTTGCTGGTGCGAACCTTGAAGTTCTCTCCGTCGCGGACGACGTCCTCGACGCGGTGATCGGTGCGGATCGCGATCCCGGTGTTGGCGATGATCGTCTCCCACACCTGGATGAGGCTCTCCTTCGAGGCGTCTGCGACCCAGAGATCTCCGTAGAGCGGAACGGAAACCGGTTCGGCGAGGAGGAGCTTGTGCCGCGGGTACTTGCGAATCGTGTCGGCGGGTGTTCCCTGCTCCAGGATGACGTAGCGCAGGCCGGCGCGGTGCGCTTCGAGACCCGCGCTCAACCCCGCGGGTCCCGAGCCGACGATGATGACGTCGTAGACGTCGTCCGCGGCGCCGCGGCGCGCGCCGAGCTGCGTCTCGCGCATCACCGCTTCGATGGCGACCTTTCCCTCGTTGATCGCGTTCTTGATGAGGCCGCGCCCTCCGAGCTCGCCCACGATGTAGACACCGGGCACGTTGGACTGGAAATCCGCGTCCACTTCCGGCACCTCGACGCGCTGCACCGCCGCGCCCGCACCCAGCGAGATCGCGCCGATAGGGCAGGCCTGCGCGCAGGTGCCGTGACCCAGGCAGATGTCCGTATTGACGACTGCCAGCTTCCCCTGGAGCGTGATCGCGCCCGGCTCGGGGCATGCGGCCACACAGGTGCCGCAACCGAGGCACTTGTCGGCGCGTACGACGGCGTGTGCGATCTCCCCGGCGACCTTTTCGGGCTCGTTCTCCAGAACCACCGTCTGCGCGCTCACGACCTCGTAGATCTGTTGCGGGACGCCGCACCGAGGGCACCGATCCTGGCCTTCCGGGACCTCGGCCCGGCACCGCGGACAGGAAACGGCAGGGGCGGCCTGGTCGCGGCAGGCGCTGCGCCGCAGATGGATCGCCATCAAGGTGCCGGTCACCGCGCAGAAGGCGACAGTGGTTACGAGTGCGATCATCGTGCTACCTGAACCACGTGCTGCCGACGGCGATCACGACGCCGACGTGAACGGCGACGGCGACGAGCGCGGTCACTGCTACCGGGCGATGGGCGACATGCCAGAAGCGGAAGACGCGCTGGGTCCCTTCCAGGAGTCGGAGTTGCTGGGCGAGGGCGAGCTCCCGCCGGGCGCACCGAAGCGCCTCGTCGAGCGCGCCCGCGTCGATGTTCACCGCCCCTCCTGTGCCCGCGAGGATCCTCGCGCGGAAGTCGCGCACGGCGCGACGGCGGGCGAGATCGCCCGTGATCTGGAGGCGGAGCGTTTGACGCTTCCCGAGCCCCTTGTGCATGACGTCTTCCACCGCGAGGTCCTTACGGACATCGGCTGGATGGAGGCCTGTGGCGGCGGCGATGCGCCGGATCAGATCCTCTCGCTGGGTTCCGATCTCCTGGATGCTCAGTGCCAGCCCGGTCCGGCTGCGGGGGATGCGGGCGTAGAGGTAGCGCCCGACGATGCCGCTCATCCAGACCACGACCATCGCTGCAAAGGCGAGGCCGGCCAGCCCCGAGAAGCGGAACCCCGCATGGAGCGCCACCAAGAACGGCGTCGCGAGCCCGGCGATGACGTGGACGTGGAGCCACCGCGCGATAGAGCCCGTGCGCGCCAGTTGAGGAAAGTGCTTGCGCACCGGGTAGAGCCAGAGGAAGAGAAAGCACGCGAGGCCGATGATGCCGAGCGACTGACCGACATAGCCCGAGGGACGGAGCCACTCGTGAAAGGAACTGCGGACCCGTCCGGACATGGGGAGAGTGTAGTACGGCGCGCCGGCGATCGCGATCCCAGCAAGTAGGACAAAGATGATCGACAGAGTCCGTTTCAAACGCACACCTATGCCGTGACGAGGAGCCGAGGGCTTTCAGTTGAGGGTGATCCTGCAATCGATATCGGTCGAGAGCGAAACCCCCTTGACCGGTCCGGGGTTCCCACCCCGGCCGCCAGCCGGATTCTGGGTGAACACGAGCGGGGGGAAACACCCCGAGGAGCCCGAAGTCGTGCCAGACGAAACCCCCCCGAAGGTGCAGTTCATCATTTTGGGTGGTCGACCAGGCCACCGCTCCGTCCATGGCGGTGGTCCGGTTCAACCAGAGCTTGCCGCTGACGCCGGTCGGCTCGCCGAGGAGGGGGGGATGGGGGACCGGGCGGCGTACCGAACATCGTGCTCTTCGAGCAATTCCGCCCGGCCCCCCACCGTGCTTCACGTGGGTTGGCTTCTCGGAAGCCCGAATCGCCTTCGATTGGCCAAACCTAGCCCGGAGATCCAACCAGGCGAATTCCGGTTCGGTCTTCCACCCGCGTCTAAGAGCAAGAGCGGTGCCACCCCACGCATCACGTGTTTTCAACGGTTTGGACGGCCATACCCCCCCCGGTAGGCTCGAATTGATCAATCCACTCTGCATCCTTGGCAGGCTCGGCAAAAACCTGCGCGAAGAATAGTCCCTATCCCCGGGGTGCGCGAATGGCCGAAACCGTGTAAAATTTGCGCACTCATTCGATTTGTCCCTGGAGTCTTGGCTTCAGGTTTGCCTTTGATTGCTGTAACTCATTGAAATTTGGGAGGTAGCATGGTTCTTCGGTCTCCGGCACGGGCCTCGCATTGTCTCCACCCGTCGGCCCGGAGTCTGCGGTGAAGCAGCCTATCGAGGATCCGGCCCACGGAGGCGATCACCCCATGACATCGTATCGAGTCCTCGTCGTTGACGATGAAGAGGCCGCGCGCGCCGGACTCACCGAGCTCATCTCCGGCTGGGGATACAAGAGCCGTCCGGCATCGGATGCGCGGGACGCGCTGGCGATCTGCAAGGAGTTCTCCCCTCACATCGTGCTCTCCGATCTGATGATGCCCGGCCCGTCCGGCATCGAGCTGATGAGCGCAGTTCGCGAGGAGCTCCCCCACGCCGTATTCATCCTTCTCACCGGCCACGGCACGATCGAGAACGCGACTCAGGCGATGCGCGAAGGCGCCTACGACTACCTCACCAAGCCGGTCGACCTCGCCCGACTCAAGGTGGTTCTCGAGAAGGCGGTCGAGCGCGTGAGCGATCGCGAGGAATTGCTGCGGCTCACGCGCGATCTCGCCGAGCGCGGGAAGTTCGGCCACCTGGTCGGCCGCACGCCGATCATGCAGGACGTCTACCGGCTCGTCGGGCAGGCCGCGCCGAGCCGTGTATCAGTGCTCATCACCGGGGAAAGCGGTACCGGCAAGGAAGTCGTGGCGCGAACGCTTCACGAGATGAGCCCGCGGCGCAACAGGCCCTTCGTTGCCGTCAACTGCGCGGCCATCCCGCAGTCGTTGCTGGAAAGCGAGATCCTCGGCCACCAGAAGGGTTCCTTCACCGGGGCCACCGCGGATCGGGCCGGGTGCTTCGAACTCGCCACCGGCGGCACGCTCCTCCTCGACGAGATCGGGGAGATGCCCCCCGAACTTCAGGCGAAGCTGCTGCGCGTTCTCGAGGAGCGCAGCATCCGGCGCGTCGGAGGTCGGCAGGAGATCCCGGTCGACGTTCGCGTCATCTCCTCCACCAACGCCGACATCGGTCGGGCGCTCCAGAGCGGCCGCTTTCGCGAAGACCTCTTCTACCGTCTCAACGTCTTCACCATCGCGCTTCCGGCGCTGCGCGAGAGGCTGCAGGACGTGCCGCTCCTCGCTCAACACTTCCTGCACGAGTTCGCCTGCGCCAACGGCAAGACCTTCGACGGCTTCACGGCGGCGGCGCAGGATGCGCTGCGCGCCCACCGGTGGCCGGGCAACGTCCGCGAGTTGCGCAATGTGGTGGAGCGGGCGGTCGTCGTCGCCGCGGGGTCCCTCATCGACGTCTGCGATCTGCCCAGTCTGGGCCCCCCTCCGCCGGCGCGTGCCGAGGGCTCGCCGCTCGCGGAGCAGCCCGCGACCGTCACCCTCGCACCCGCCGCGGTTCCCTCGAACGGCTCGCACGCCGCCACGGTGGTCGTGAGCGTCGGCAGCACGGTCGAGGAGGCGGAGAAGCTCCTCATTCTCGAGACGCTACGCAAGACGAGCGACAACAAGACGCGAGCCGCGGAGATCCTCGGCATCAGCACCCGCACGCTCCACAACAAGCTCAGGAAGTACCGAGGCCGTCCGGCGTGACGAAGGTACGGCCCGGCATCCGCCTCGTCCTCATCCTCGCGCTGACGCTATTCGCGTTTCTGATCGGGGTGGGCTCGGCCATGGTCGAGGTTGCCACGCTGACCCGGGTCGAGGTCGAGTCGGCGGTGGCCCGCGCGGAGCTTGCCGCCAACCTCGTGATCAGTCAGATCGCCATCTCGCTGCGCAGCGCGGCGGGCGCGGACCCCGCTCAGGTCGTGCGGGGCGACCCGCGCCTGAGGAGCGTTCTGACCGACGCCCAGCAGTTCACGCCGTCCGTCCTCTACCTGGTGGTGGCCGACACCACCGATCTGGTTCTCTGCCACTCGGACAGCACGCAGCTCGGTTCGCGGATCGCGCGGCACCCCGGCCTCGTCCCCGCACGCGGGCTCGGGCTCCTGCGCCAGTTCATGTCCATCGTGCACCAGCACGAGGCATGGGAGATCTCGGTGCCGGTTCTCCTCAACGATCGGGACTTCGGCACCGTACGTGTCGGCCTCTCGCCGGGACTCCTGCGCGAAGAGATGCAGACGGTGCTTCGCACCCAGATCGTGAAGCTCATCCTGCAGGTGCTCCTGGCCACCGCCTTCGGCGTCGCGGTGTCGTGGATCGTCATCCTCCGGCCGCTGAGCCGCATCGAGGCAGGCATCGATCACTTGCAGCGGGGCGACTTCGGTTATCGCGTGCCGGTGGGATCGCAGGATGAAGTCGGTCACCTGGCCCGCCAGATCAACGCGCTGAGCGAGGTGCTTTCCCAGGAGCGGGCGCAGCTCTTGCTCCAGCGCGACACGCTCGTGAGCGAAGGGGACACGCTCCGCCGCCTTGTCGATGCCGTGGACGACGGCCTGCTCATGATCGATTCGCGCCGTCAGGTGCTCATGGCCAATCGAACCGCATGCCGGATCCTCGGTGCGGGGTTCGGCGCGATGGTCGGCCGGGATCTGGGCGAGGTTCTCTCCGCGGGTCATCCCCTGGTGCAGATGGTCGACAAGGCTTTCGGCGGCGATCACCGCCCGGAGTCCGCCCCGATGGAGTTCACGACGGGGGAAGGGGATCGGGTCTATCTGGGCACCTGCCAGGTGGTCGGGGAGGGTCCGAGCCGGCAAGGCGCGATGATTACGCTGCGCGACTACGGCCGGATGCGGCAGATCCAGGAGATGCTCGACCACGCGCGGGTGCTCTCGCGGTTGGGGAAGATGGCGGCAGGGGTGGCCCACGAAGTGCGCAACCCGCTCAACGCGATGAACATCCATCTCGAGCTGCTCAAGCAGAAGCTGGGCGACTCGGGGGGCGACGCCAGTCAAACGCACGTGGATGTGGTGCAACGCGAGATCGCCCGGCTGGAGCGTGTCGTGTACGGGTTTTTGCGGTTGGCCCGGCTGCAGGAGCTGAGCCTCAAGCCGATCGATGTGGCACCGTTTCTGCGCGAACTGCGCGAGCTGGTCCTGCCTGAGGCACGCCTGGCGGGCGTCGAGATCACCCTCGACGTGGCCGAGAATCTGCCGGAGATCTACGGGGACGAGGAGGTCCTTCGCCAAGCCCTCCTCAATCTCTTGCGCAACGCGATCCAGGCGTCTCCGGCAGGGTCGGCGCCGATCTCTGTTTCCGCGTACCCTGTAGGTCAGCGGGTCCGTCTAACCGTCGAAGATTGCGGCGAGGGGATCCCTGTCGAACTGCAGGCGAGCGTGTTCGATCTCTACTTCACTACCAAGAAAGAGGGAACCGGGGTGGGGCTGGCGCTGGTTCAACAAGCTGTGGAAATGCACGGCGGCAGCATCGACATGCGCAGCAGACCGGGGCTCGGCACGGCCTTCATCGTCACCTTGCCCGCCTTCACGGCCGGTTGAGACAATCCCGATGATGCTCTCTCCCTCGCGCGGCTCGCTCGTTCTCATGGCACTGGTCGCGGCCTTTGCCCTGGGGGGTTGTTCGTTTCTCGGTTCGATGCGGCCGCCGAGCCCCGACGTGACGGCGCCGGACAGCGTCGCAGCTCCCGTCGAGCCGCAGACGAGTCCGCCGAGCGCTCCCGCCTCCGGCGGAGGGGGCGCCCCGCGCAAGACCCCGAAGAACCCGCCCGCCGCGGCGCGGACCGCGGCGCCCGATAGCGCGGCCGTCACCGCGCCGGAGCCCGCGCCCACCGTCACGATCCGACTCTCGGCGGAGGATCGCGCAGCGCGCGAAGCGAAGTTCCGGGATGACGTGGACCGTGCGACCCGCTCGCTGGCCCTCGTGAGGGCACGCGTTCTCACGACGACCGATCAGGAAGAGCTTTCGGCGGCGGAGAAGTTCCTGGCCGACGCGCTCCGGGCTTTCGAGGCGTCCGACCTCACGCGCGCGTGCACGGTGGCGGAGAAGGCCCGCGTGCTTGCCGAGGAGCTGCGCGAACGGATGGCTCCTCCCTAGGCGGTTGTTCGGGGCCGGGAGCCGGAGTATCCTCCCCTGCATTCCATGCCCGAAACCCTTGAGGAGGTTACGATGCGGCCACGATGTGCTCTGCTGGTCGGTCTCATCGGCTGGGGATGCCTCGCTTTCCTTCCCGCCGTGGGCTTCGGCCAGGACACCCCCGCCGCGCCCGACCAGGAAAGCCGCCTGGCCGCGCTCGAGAAGGCGGTCGAGGAGCAGCGCTTCTCCTTCGACGAGATCCTCAAGAAGATCGACGACGTTCTCTGGTTCGAGCGCGTGGGCGACATCGCCGTCGTCGACAAGGTCTATTTGACCGGCCCGCCGAATCCGAAGGACGAGGAGATCTACGGGATCGCAAACGAGCGCCACCCGTTTAAATTCTGGTCCTATGTGTTCGTTCCGCGGGATCTCGGCAACAAGAAGGCCCCGCTTCTGATCCTCCCCCATGGGGGCGTGCACGCCGACTTCACCACGTATCACACCCACATCATCCGCGAGTTGATGGAGCAGGGCTACATCGTGGTGGCGCCGGAGTACCGAGGCTCCACCGGGTACGGCAAGGGCTACGAGCACGCGATCGACTACGGGGGACTCGAGGTGGACGACGTCGTCGCCGCGCGCGATTGGGCGGTCGAGACGTTGCCCCAGGTGGACGGCTCGCGTGTCGGGATTCTCGGCTGGAGCCACGGCGGCTTGATCGCGCTCCTCTCCGTCTTCGATCACCCCGACAAGTTCCAGGTGGCTTACGCCGGAGTGCCGGTCTCGGATCTCATCGCGCGCATGGGCTATCTCACCGAGGATTACCGCGACGAGTTCTCGGCGCCGTACCACATCGGGAAGACCGTATACGAGGACGTGGACGAGTACCGCAAGCGCTCGCCGGCCTGGAACGCAAAGAAGCTGCGCACCCCGCTCCTCATCCACACGACCACCAACGACCGCGACGTGAACGTGGTCGAAGTGGAACACCTGATCGCGCAGCTCAAAGCGGCAGGGAAGGACTTCGAGTACAAGATCTACGAGGACGCTCCGGGCGGACACAGCTTCAACCGCATCGATATTCCTGCGGCCCGGGAGTCGCGGGGCGAGATCTACGAGTTCCTCGGCAAGATCCTGAACCCGTGACGCCCGGCTGATGCTCTTCACCGACGCTCTCTTTCTGCCGTTCCTCGCCGCGGTGTTCCTCCTCTGGCTTCCGTGGGGAGGGACCGGACGCAAGGTCGTGCTCACCGCGGCCAGCCTGTTCTTCTACGCCGGCTGGGATGTGCGTTTTTTGGGCCCGCTGGCGTACGTGTGGCTGATCGTATTCACGGTGCCGCAGCTCATCACGCGGGCGGAGACCCCGGCGACGAGGCGGCGGTGGCTGCTCCTGGGCGTGACCGCGCTCCTCGGATTGCTCTTCGTCTTCAAGTACCTCGGGTTCTTCCTCGATACCCTGCGACCGCTGATGGGCCCCGCCCGCCCGCCGGGCCCCATTCTGCGCCTCATGTTGCCGGTCGGGGTCTCGTTCTACACGTTCCTGGCCATCGGCTACGTGGTGGATGCCTACCGCCGCAAGTTCACGCCGTCGCGCTCAGCGCTCGACACCGCTCTGGCCGTCGCGTTCTTCCCGCTCCTCCTGGCCGGCCCCATCGAGCGCGGCGCCCGCTGGCTGCCGCAGCTCGCCGCCCGCCAGCCGCTGCGGGCAGACAACCTGCGCGACGCTCTGGAGCGGATGATCCTGGGCTATCTCCTGAAGGTGGCGGTGGCCGATCCGATCGCCCCCTTCTGCAACGACATCTTCTCGCGCGCGGCGGCCGCCGGCTCGGGGGAACTGGTCGCGGGCGTGTTCCTGTACTCGCTGCAGATCTTCACGGACTTCGCCGGCTACAGCCTCATCGCCCGGGGCGCGGCGAAGCTCTTCGGCTACGAAGTGGTCAACAACTTCGAGCAACCCTATTTCTCGCGTTCGTTCAGCGAGTTCTGGCGGCGCTGGCACATCTCGCTCTCCACCTGGATCTGGGACTACCTCTTCAACCCGCTTGTGTCCGCGTTCCTGCGCCGTCTGGAGCGGTTCAAGCTGAAGAGCGTGGAGCAGGAGATGCGCATCGCTTACCCCATCGCCGCCATGATCACGATGCTGCTGTGCGGTCTCTGGCACGGCGCCGGGTGGACCTATGTGGTTTGGGGCGGACTGCACGGGGCCTTCCTCTCCGCGGAGCGGCTCTTCGTCTTCGGCAACCGCACGATTCGCAAACGCCCACGGATCCGCGGTGTTCTCGACGTCGTGCGCGCGGCGTCGGCCGCGTTGCTGGTATTCGTTCTGGTGTCGTTGGCCTGGGTCGTCTTCCGCGCCGCCTCGCTTGAGGAAGCGGGACAGTATCTCCGGCGCATGTTCACCGCCGGGGGATGGGTCGTGCAGCGCAAGACGCTGGTCCTCTTGGTGGCCGGGTACGGGGTGACCGCGCTCGTGCAGGCAATCGAGTACGCTCGCCAGGATGAGTGGGTGTTCCGGGGTGCGCGTGGCTGGCTGCGCGGCTTCGCCTACGCGGCGGCACTGATCTACATCGTGCTCATGGGAGGAACGGGTGGCAAGGTTCCGTTCATCTACTTCCAGTTCTGAGCCTGGGCCCGGGGCCGCCGCCCCCGCGGGGGCCCGGGGCTCCGCCCGTGCCGCGCTCGTGCGGGACCTGCTCGTGCTCGTTGCCGTGCTCGTGGGTGTGGAGGTGTATTTTGGCTCGACTATGCGGGTCTTCGAGCGGCGCGGCACGGCGGCGCCGCCGGAGGCGGCGGCGGGGGCCGGCGGCCCCTCGAACTATTACTACCTCGGGCTGCAGGACCCGACCGCCTTCTTTGCCGATCTCGCTAGCCGCGCACCGACCGGTGCCATCGTCTTCGTGGGGGATTCGCAGGGTGCGTCGGCGCGCGGCGAAGGAGATCCCTACCCGAAGCTTGTCGCCCGGCGCCTCCCTCCCGACACCGCCGTGGTTTCGCTTCACTTGGGTGGCAGCAACGGATACGAGCAGGGGGCTCTGCTTCTGGCCATGCTGCGCGCCGGGGTCGTCCCTCGTGTCGTCTACTGGGCCCATAGCGTCTTCAGCCAGAGAAAGAACGAGATTCGCGCGGAGTTGGTCCCGATGTACCGCTCGCTCATCCGCGCCGACTCGACACTGGCCGCCGACGTCATCCTGGTCGGTGAGAGTAGTGGGGTCTCGGGCTCGGCCGACCATACCGGTCGCCTCAATGCGCTCACCGAATGGTGGCAAGGTGTGTTGGACCGGAGCGCCGCCGTCCGCTTCTCGCGCCGGCCGATCGCAGCCAAGGGGGAGATCCTTCGCCGTAGCCCGCTCGGCCGCTGGCTTCCGATCGGTTGGGTGCACGGCACTTCCAAGCAGATCGATCCGCCGAGCTCCGTCCTGATCGCTTCTGCTCGTTTCGTAGGAGACGTTTCCGCGGAGCTCACCCGCCGAGGCGTTCGCGTCGTGAACCTGCTCTCGCCCGTCAACCGCGCAGTGCAGTCGCATCAGTTTTCGCCGCATGCGGAGGCTGTCTCGTATCCCGCGCTGCAGGCGGCGACAAACAGGGCCGGCGGCCTCTTCTTGGACCTGCGAGACGCCGTCCCGCTCATGCACTACGGAACCTTCGAGGATGGCACCGCCGACCCCTTCCACTTCGACAAAGCGGGGCACGCGCTGGTGATGGAGGCGCTCCTCTCGGCCGAGCCGCCGGAAAGACGCGGCGACCCGCACCGATGACGGACGCGCGCTGCCGCCGGCGGGCCTGACTTGACCCCGGTGCGTGGCGTCCCTAGACTCACTCGATTCTAACTGGCTCGGGCAGAGTAACTTAACGCGCGACGAATGGAAGTGCGGGGATGAAGCAACTCGTCCAGGATTTCAAGACGGGGGAAGTGAAGGTCGTCGACGTGCCCGCGCCGCAAGCGCAGGCCGGATGCCTTCTCGTTCGCAACGCGTGGTCGCTGGTGTCGGCGGGCACCGAGCGCTCGACGGTGTCCACCGGACAGAAGAGCCTTCTCGGCAAGGCCCGCGCCCGGCCCGACCTGGTGAAGAAGGTCCTCGACTCCGCGCGCCGCGAAGGAGTCCTGAACGCCATTCAGAAAGTCCAGGCGCGTCTCGACACGTGGAAGACGCTTGGCTACTCCACCGCCGGCACCGTCGTGCAGGTGGGCGAGGGGGTCGAGGGGTTCCGTGTCGGCGATCGTGTGGCCTGCGGCGGGCAAGACAAGGCGAGCCACGCCGACTACGTGAACGTCCCCGTCAACCTGTGCGCGCAGGTCCCCGAGGGGGTCGATCTTCGGCACGCGTGCTTCACCACCGTCGGCGTCATCGCGCTCCACGGAGTGCGGCAAGCCGATCTGCGCGTCGGGGAGACGGTCGCGGTCATCGGATTGGGTCTGGTCGGGCAGTTGGCCGTGCAGATCCTCAAGGCTTCGGGCTGCCGCGTGCTCGGGATCGACGTCAACCCCGCCGCGTGCGAGTTGGCCCTCAAGAGCGGCGCGGACCTGGTGGGCGTGCGCGGGACGGACGATATCGAGACGTTGGCCGCGGGGTTCACGAACGGCTACGGCGTCGACGCGGTGTTGATCGCTGCCGCCGCGTCGACCAACGACCCCGTGGAGCTGGCGGCGAAGATCGCCCGCGACCGCGCCTCCGTCGTGCTCGTGGGCGTCTCCGGCATGGAGATCCCCCGCGATCCGTACTTCGCCAAGGAGCTGCGTTTCAGCATCTCCCGTTCGTACGGGCCCGGACGCTACGACCCGCTCTACGAAGAGGCGGGGATCGACTACCCGATCGGCTACGTGCGCTGGACCGAGGGGCGGAACTTCGATGCGTTCCTCAACCTCATCGCCGAGCGGCGGCTCGACCTCGATCTGCTCACCACGCACACCTTCGACGTCGCCGACGCGGCGAAGGCCTACGAGGTCATCACCGGCAAGACGAGCGAGCGGTTCGTCGGCGTTCTCATCCGCTACCCGGACGCCGACGCCGCGCCCGTCCGGCGGATCGATCTCCGCCCGCGTCACACCGCGGCGTCGGCGAAGTGCGTCCTCGGCGTGATCGGCGCCGGCAACTACGCCCAGGCGATGCTCCTTCCGCATCTGAAGGGACGCGCCGACGTCGCCCTGCAAGTCGTGGCCACCGGGAGCGGCGTCACCGCGCGCAAGGTCGCCGAGCGAAGCGGCTTCGCGGTGGCGGCCTCGGACCCGATGGAAGTGCTCGAGGACAAGGCCGTCAACGCCGTTCTCATCGCCACGCGCCATCATCTCCACGCGCGCTACACGATCGAAGCGCTGCGTCGCGGCAAGGCCGTCTTCGTCGAGAAGCCGCTCGTCGTCACCCGCGAGGAACTCACCGAGGTGGCGAAGGCGATCGAGGAGACGGGCGGCAAGCTCCAGGTCGGCTTCAACCGCCGCTTCGCGCCCACGGCCAGGGCCGCGCGCGAGTTCATGGCCCGGGTGCCGCGCCAGACGATGCTCTATCGCGTCAACGCCGGTCCGCTCCCATCCGGACACTGGCTGCGCGACCCGGCGCAGGGAGGCGGCCGTCTCGTCGGCGAGGGATGCCATTTCATCGACTTCCTCCACTTCCTGTGCGCGGCGCGCCCGGAGCGGGTTCACGCGCGCGCATTGGGCGGAGACGCCGCCGACGCCGGGGACTCGTTCACGCTCGATGTCTCCATGAGCGATGGATCGATAGGCTCCATCCTCTACACCGCGATCGGGGACAGCGCGTTTCCGAAGGAACGCGTCGAAACTTTCGGCGGCGGCCGTGTGGCCGTCATCGACGATTTCAAGTCGGGGACGCTGGTCGGCGGCGGCCGTTCGAAGAAGATCGGCGGCTCCGGGCAGGACAAGGGGCAGGCGGCACAGATGGAAGCGTTCGTCCGGATGGTGGTCGATGGGACGCCGCCGCCGATTCCGGTCGAGGACCTCCTCTCGGGTGCGGCGACCGCGCTGGCCGCTCTCGAATCGATGCGGACCGGCGGAGAGGTGACGGTCGCGTGGTGAACGCGGCGGCGCCCTCGGGGGCGCTTCCGCTGGGCAACGTTCTGGCGGCGGTCTGGGCCGAGGCCGAGACGGCTGGTTTCGCCGGTTGGGATCCCTACGACGGCCTAAACGCGCCCATCTTCAGGATAACTCCCTTCTATCACATCGCTCCCGCGCGGCAGGCATGGATCCAGCTCGTGAAGCGTTCCCCGATCAACTTGCGGCCTCTTTTCGGGCAGAAGCGCGAGGTCGTGGCGAAGGGGCTCGCGCTCTTCGCCGTCGGCGCGTGGCGGCTCGCGGAGCGGGGAGGCCCCGAGGCGGATCTCTGGCGGGCACGCGGCGCAGCCCTTCTCGATCGGCTCATCGCGCTCCGCTCGCCCGGCTTCGAGGAGATCGTCTGGGGCTATCCCTTCGCCTGGCAGAGCCGGGCATTCTTTCAGGAGAGGGACGAACCGAACCTGATCGGTTCGGTGTTCGGCTCGGCGGCGTTCGAGGAGCGCGCCGACGGCGGGGACCGGACTAGCGTGCCGGCGGACGTGGCGCGGTTCATCGCGCGGCGGCTTCGTCGCGAGGAGGGCGGCGTCGCCTGGATCACCTATACCCCGGCCACGAAGACACGGATCCACAACGTCAACATGCTCGGCGCGGCGCATCTTGCCGTCGAAGCGCGGCGGACCGGCTCGGCGGAGTACGCGGACCTCGCACGGCGGGCGATGGAGTTCTCGGTGAGCCGCATCCGAGCCGACGGCGCCTGGCCGTACGGCGAAGCGGCCAACCAGGGGTGGGTCGACAACTACCACATGGGCTACAACCTGGTCGCGCTCGAGCGGTACCGGCAAGCCACCGGCGAGACCTGGATGGATGATGCGCTCGATCGGGCGTGGCGTTACTGGGATACGCGATTCGTCGACCCGGACGGCGCGCCCCGTCACTTCGACACCAGCCGGTGGCCGCTCGATATCCACTGCCCGGCGCAGGCGATCGTCACGCGCCTCGCGCTGCGGCGGCTCGATCCGGACGCGATCGGCAAGGCGCGGGCCATGGCCGCCTGGACGCTGACTACCATGTCCGACGGGCACGGCCGCTTCACGTTTCAGAAGACCCGGTTCTACGCGAACCGGGTGCCGATGATGCGGTGGGGGCAGGCCTGGATGTTTCGGGCGCTGGCTGAGCTGTCCGCGCGGGGGTAGATCCGCACCGCGCAGTTCACGCGTCCGCGGCCAGGCTCCGCGGGTCGGCGGACACCGCGACGATCTCGCCGAAGTAGACGCGGTGGTAGTCCGCCTCGGGATAGTTCCGCGCGATATCCGGATCCAGGAAATGGGTGGGATCCAGGTCCTGCCAGTAGATCTTCCGGCACTCGATGACGAGATCCGCTTCGGCGAAGCAGGGAGCTGCCACGTGCTGCGACGCCTCGGGAGTCAGACCCACCCGGGCGATCTTGTCGCCGTCGCGACCGGACAGCGCGCCCAGCACGCGCAGCGCCTCACGATGCCTCGGAGGAAACGAGGAGAGGGTGAAGGTGTCGTAGCGCTCCATGAACCCGTAGGTGTAGCGGCCATGCCGCACCAGCGCCTGGGCGAAGGGACGGTTCCACACGGTGCCGAAGCTCCCCCAGGAGACGGTCATCGTGTTGTAGTCGCCGGCCGCGTGATCGCCCGCGGTCAGCAGGAACCACCGTTCGTCCCAGACGTGAAGCGACCTGAGGGTCAACCGGTCGAGAGGCACCGCCGATCGCGCCATGATGCCTTCTACTTCCGCCGACCGCTGAGGATCGTCTCCCGCCCCGTAAGGTAGAGGAGCACCACCAGAACTGAGAACGGAATCAGGGCGAGGAGGTTTGCGGACGGTCCGCCGAAGAACGGGTTGTGAGCCGTCGCCCAATCGGTGAGCCCGCGATCCGTGCGGCTCAGCACACCCGCCATGAAGGCGATGATGATCCCGGCGATCGCGCCCCCCGCGATGTACCCCGAGGCCATAAGCACGCCCCCGCTCTTGTCTCCTTCCGCGGCGAGCTGCTCTTCGGTGAGGCCGGCATGCTCGAGCTTCTTGCGCCGTCGCCGATCCACGAGCCAGCGCACCCAGCCGCCGACCAGGATCGGCGCTGAGGACGACAGGGGAAGATAGACTCCGACCGCGAACGCGAGGGAAGGAATGCCCGCCATCTCGAGAATGACGGCAATCATGACCCCGAAGAGCACCAGCCCCCATGGAAGCTGCCGGTCCAGGATCCCCTTGATGATGTAGCTCATGAGGGTCGCCTTGGGCGCGTCGAACTTGGTGACGGTGGTTCCGTCCGGCCGCGTGCGATGGACTCCGTTGATGCCCGGGTCGACGAGGTAAACCGCCTGGCCGCTACCGGGATCGACCAGGTACTTACCCGAGGGGCCGCCTTGCTCGTCGAGTTTCTGCCACACCGCGTAGGCGCGCGTGTCGTCTTTGCCTTGCGGACCGGTCAGCATCTGCTCGCCGCCCCACGCGCCTGCGGGGGCGATGAGACCGGCCGGCGCCACCTCCGCTGCCGGCACGTACACCGTCGCCGCGTCGTTCAAGCGCAGGAGGATGGGACCGAGGATGAGCGCCGAGGCCAGCGCTCCGATCACGATCGCGATCTGCTGGAACCTCGGTGTGGCCCCCACCAGGAATCCGGTCTTCAGATCCTGTGATGTGGCGCCTCCATTGGAGGCGGCGATGCAGACGATGGCCCCCACCGAGAGCGCGGTGACGTAGAAGGGCCGGCCGGTCCATCCGATGGCGAGGAACGTGAGGCAGGTGAAGAGGAGCGTGGCCACCGTCATGCCCGAAATCGGGTTCGATGAAGAGCCGATCTCACCTACCAGCCGTGAGGAGACGGTCACGAAGAGGAAGCCGAAGACGAGGATGAGGAGCGCGCCGAGGAGGTTCATGTGGAGCTGCGGCGCGAGCGTGATCGCGGTCAGGAGGAGGACGCAGCCGATGGCGACGACCTTTACCGAGAGATCCTGCTGCGTCCGCGCGACCGACGCGGCGCCCCGCTTGCTCAGCCGCACGTCCTTGAGCCCTTCCTGGAGGCCGTGCCAGATGGTGGGGAACGAGCGGGCGAGGCTCACGATGCCCCCGGCGGTCACCGCCCCCGCGCCGATGTAGAGGATGTAGGCGCTACGGATGGCCGAAGGGCTCATCTCGCCGATCGGCACCGTGCCGGGGGAGAGAGGGCCGGGCGACTCTCCGCCGAAGAACTTGATCATGGGGATGAGGAGCAGGTAGGCCATCACGCCGCCCGCGCACATGATGGACGCGATGCGCGGGCCGATGATGTAGCCCACGCCCAGGAGTTCGGGGGAGATCTCGGCGGAAAGGGAACCCGCTCGGTAGGGCGCGCCGAAGATCCTCTCGGGGGTGTCCTTCCAGAGCTTGAACGCCGACATCGCGGTCTTGTACGCAAGGCCGATCCCGAATCCGGTGAAGATCGTGCGGGCGCTGGTGCCGGCGCCCAGCCCCGCCGCCTCCGCTGCCCGGGCCTCGGCCTTCGCCGCATCGGAGGAGGCCGCCTTCGACTCTTCGGAGGCGCCGGCCTTCAACACTTCGGCGCAGGCCGTCCCCTCGGGGTACTTGAGCACGCCGTGCTGGGCCACGATGAGCGCTCGGCGCAGCGGGATCATCATCAGAATGCCGAGAAGACTCCCCAACACCGCGACCAACGCGACGCGCGTGAGTTCCAGATCGAAGCCCAGGATCAAGATGGCAGGCATGGTCACGCCGATCCCGAACGCGATCGACTCGCCGGCGCTTCCCGCGGTCTGGACGATGTTGTTCTCGAGGATGGTGGCGTCCTTCATGCGGAACTTCGATGCGAGCCGGAAGAGCGTGATGGAGATGACCGCCACCGGGATCGATGCGCTCACCGTGAGCCCCACCTTGAGCACCAGGTAGAGGGATGAGGCCCCGAAGATCATCCCCAGGAGCGTGCCCATGATGAGGCCGCGGATCGTGAACTCGCGGATCGTGGTCTGGGGATCGATATAGGGGGAGAACGCCATCGAGGGTCTGCGATCCGCCATCGTGCCTCCGGGGTTGCGGGACGGTTCCCGACGCGGCCACCGAGGCGGGAGTCTACCGCGAACCGGGGCGGTTCGGCACCGGGGGAAGCGCGGCCCCGGATTGTCATGGCGCGCGGGTTCCGCTACCCTTTCGGTTGGCTCTTAACCCTCGTGAGGCTTGAAATGAGAAAACACATCGCCCTATCCATTAGCGTCCTGTTCCTGATCATCCCTTCCGTGACCCTGGCACGGGTCCCGCAACTCTCCCTGGCCGGCGCCCTATCCTCTCTGGACGACGAGTACAACGTGCCGGCGGCATGGGCGGGGATCTGGACCGAGGATGTCGTCGGATACGACTGCGACACGCAGGAAGAGGTCTACTCCGAGTCCTTCACGGACACGATGTGCGCCGGCGATCCGGTCTACCTGGGTGATCCCGAAACAGGGTTCGCCTGCACGGGATCGATCTCAGACACGCAGATCGACGTGGAGTGCACGTGGACCATGGAGATCATCGAGGGCTGCACGGCCAGCTTCGTGGCGGTGGTGCACGGCACGCGAAGCGCCGACTCGTACCAGGCGACCTCCACGCTGACCGTGACCTACATCGGGGAGGGGGCATGCGAGTTCCTCACCGGTTCGTGCACCCGTGAGGAATCCTCCGGCACCCGGATCGCGCCGCAGCCGGCGACATGCAACACGCCTGTCGAAGACGCGACCTGGGGCGGAATCAAGGCGCTGTACCGGTAACCGGTCCCGCGGATCTCTCTCGTTGGCGGGCCCGGCGGAGCGTCTCCGCCCGGCCCGCGAGTTTCGGCCCGCAGCTCATTGCCAGGAGGTTCTTCATGTTCCGGCCGTCCCATCGCCCCGCGTCCATCTCGCTGACGATCCTGGCGTCGCTGCTCCTCGCCGCGCCCGTCCTCGCCGGCGCCCTCCCCGCCTACACCCCCGACTCCAATCACAGCCGGGACCAGGTGCCCGATGCCTACAAGTGGAGCCTGACTCCCTTGTTCGAATCGAACGCGGCCTGGGAGATCGCGCTGAACTCGTTGCAGGCCGATGTCGGCAAGCTGACCCCCTATCGCGGAAAGCTGAGCGACCCGACGGCGCTGAAGGAATGCCTGGCCCTCTACTTCTCACTGCACGATCGCGCCACCCACGCGCAGCAGTACGCGTCTCTCTCGCTCAACACCACGCTCACCGACGAATCGCTGCAGGCCAAGCATCAGCGGGCGCTCTCGGTGATGGACGAGCTCACCGCCGCCGCAGGCTTCATCCGGTTCGAGGTGCTCTCCCTCGATGACGCGGCGATGACCCGCGCGTACGCCGCCCCGAACGGGCCGGCCGAGTACCGCGGCTACCTCGACGGTCTGCGCCGCCGCCGCGCGCGCGTTCTCGAGGCGGATGCCGAGCGGATCCTCCAGTCGGCGGGGGACAACCTCTGGGCGGAGATCGACCTGAACGAGCTTCCCGCCAACCCGGAGGACACGTTCAACGCGCTCCTCTCCGACATCGCGTGGCCGATCGTTCACGATGAAGAGGGCAAAGAGGTCCAGCTCACCCTCTCCAACTACACCCGGTTCCGCACGTCGCCCAAACGGGAGGTGCGCGCCGAGGCGGTGGCGGCCTTCTTCGCCACCCTGCGCCGCTTCCAGCACGCCTTCGCCGCCACCCTGACCGGCCAGTTCGAGCTCGACGTGATGTTCGCCCGCGCGCGGCACTACGATACCGCGCTCGAAG
Source organism: Candidatus Eiseniibacteriota bacterium (assembly GCA_963762255.1). GTDB lineage: Bacteria > Eisenbacteria > RBG-16-71-46 > JABDJR01 > JABDJR01 > CAVXKA01. The sequence continues at coordinate 855,465 of CAVXKA010000003.1, read as the reverse complement.
CGTACATGGACAAGGACAACATCGACACCGCGGTGCACGACAACCTGATCCGGGCCGTCAACGCCAACCTGAAGCCGCTGCACCGGTACGTCGAGCTTCGCAAGAAGGTCCTCGGGTACGAGGATCTGCACCTCTACGATCTCTACGTGCCCATCGCCGAAGCGGCCGAGGTCAAGGTGCCCTTCGCGGAGGCCGCTCGCGTCATTCCGGAGGCCTTGAAGCCCCTTGGTAAGGAGTACGGCAAGGTACTCAAGGAAGGCCTCGACCCCGCCTCCGGGTGGATCGATCTCTATCCGAGCAACGACAAGGAGAGCGGGGCGTTCTCGGCGAGCGTCTACGGCCGCCATCCCTACGTGAAGATGAACTACCAGGACTCGATGGACGACATGTCGACCCTGGCTCACGAGTTCGGCCACGCTCTGCACAGCTATCTGTCGATGCAGGCCCAGCCCTATCAGGGCTATCGCTATGTGCCCTTCCTGGCCGAGATCGCGTCCACCTGCAACGAAGCGCTCCTCTCCGACTACCTCATCTCCCGCGCCAAGACCAAGGAAGAGAAGATCGGCTTGCTGGTGGGCGATCTCGAGACCATTCGCACCACGATCTATCGCCAGACCCTGTTCAGCGAGTTCGAACGTCTCGTGCACGGGTTCGTGGAAGAGGGGACGCCGATCACCGCCGCGCTGCTGGACGAGACCTACCGCGGCCTGGTACAGCGCTACTACGGACCGGGTTTCACCGTGGACGAGAACGACGGCCTGGAGTGGGCGTACGTCGGTCACTTCTACTACAAGTACTACATGTACAGCTACGCGACGGGGCTCTCGTCGGGGATCGCCATCGCGGAGCGGGTGAAGGAGCAGGGCGATCCCGCGGTGCAGGCGTACCTCAAGATGCTGTCGGGCGGGTGCAGCGAGCCGCCGCTCGATCTGCTTCGCGGGGCCGGCGTCGATCTCACCCGGCCGGACGCCATCGAAGCGGCGCTAAGCCGTTTCGATCGGACGCTCACCGAGCTGGCCGGGCTGTTGGAGGTGGATCTGCGCTAGCGCGGCCGCCGGGTCGCGCCTACCGAGCGGCCTCGCCGCTTTGCAGTGCCTGCCTGGCGAGGGCTTCGGCGGCGGGGCCCGTCTTGATCGTCGTCGTGGAGGCGACCAGAACGTAGACGCGCAGGTTGTTGCTCTGCGCGTCGGAGGGGAACACGAAGAACCCCTCCCGCTCGGGCGAGTAGGTGAGCGTGTAGCCGCAGAGGAGTTCTCCGTCCTTGAACCGGACCGTGATCTTCTTCCCGTGCGCGGTCTCGCCGGGCCCCGAGATGAACCCGGGTATGTTGTTGCGCCGGGGAGAGCCCGCAAAATCCCGCACGAAGAAGAGGGCTTTGAGGCTCTTGCAGGGGATCTCGATATTCTCGTTCCCGTTCACCAGTTCGATGTGAAAGGTCGGACGGGTCGGAAAGAAATCGTGGGTCGTGCCCTTGACCAGTTCCCCGGTGAGATAGTGCGCGATTACTTTATTGGCATCCTGCATCGTTCTCTCCTGACTTGCGGCGACACGGGCTCCGATGCCCCGACTCCTCCGCGCTTCTCTGTTTCCGGACCCCGGTTATCGGCGGAGTTCGGCCTCGGCCTTAAGCTCGCGGGGCGATGGCGATTCCCCATGCCTGAGGGTCTCCGGGAGTGACGCAGCCGCGAGTCCCAGAAGAAGGCCGAGGAGCACGTTGTCCCGCACATGCTGCAGGAGCGCTCCCACCAGGGAGAGGGCCAGGTACCCGCAGAGGACCCCAAAGGTAGCCAGATACCAGAAGCGCGCGTCGGGCTCGGTCGCTTTGAGACCTCGGCGCATGCTTGCCCAGAGCAGCGCCAGGAGCAGGGTGACGAAAGAGGCGGCAAGCGTGATGCCCCCCTTGAGGCCGAGCCACAGCAAGTTGTTGTGAACGAGGGTCGTGATGGGCACGTGGGCGCTGCGACGGAGAGCCACGTCCCCGCGGTACCGCGCCCCCAGCCCGCCGCCCCACCACGGTCGTTCCTGGATACTCTGCAAGGCGTTTCGGCTCTCGATGAGGCGGTACACGTTGGGATCGTGATCCCGCCAGTCCAGGACCGTGGCGATGCGTTCCTCCATCCGGCGGCCTTCGCCTGTGACCCCGGCGACGGCGAGAACCGAGGCTGCGGCCAGAGGTATGGCCCAGCCGATCCGGCGCACGTGACCCCGGCCCATCGCGACGCCGGCGACGACTACCGCCGAGAGGGCGCACAGAGCCACCATCCACGCGCCTCGAGCGAACGAGAAGACGAGCGCTGCCGTCACGAGGGGAAGCAGGAGCGCCGCCCATCGCTTTCCTCCCGTGAGCCACGCCGCAAAGAGCCACACCAGAGCGAAGACCTGGAAGAGATAGTCTCCGGTATCGACAGATACGCGAAGGAAATCTCCGTAGCGGAATCCCAGATGGAGCGTGTGGAGGAGGACTGCCCGGATCCCCCCGGCCAGTACTCCGAGCAGGAGCCCGACGCCGAGCCATCGAAGCGTGCGGGCGCCGGGGAGGAGAAGCCAACCGATGGTAAAGCTCAGGAAAAACGGCAGGAGGAGTCGGAGTTCGGTGTAGGCGGCCGAACCGTGCCCGCGGAGGAGGGCCACCGCGGTGAGTGATACGAACACCATGAACAGAACCAGGGGAATCGTTGCCCCCGGAAGGGGGCCGGTGCGCACTCGAAGGACGAATGCCGAGGCCAGCAGCGCGAGCAGAATCAGCTCCAAGGGCGTCATCCCTCCCTGTACTTCGTCATAGAGAGGGAAGCTGAAGAGGAGGTTCTCCGACGTCGCGCCGATGGCGGGAGCGTAGGCGACGAGAGCAAGCATTGCCGCGGTGAACAGCAGGACGAGTCGCTTCAAGTCCAGGCAGACCGCCGCCGCGAGCAGGACTGCTGCGGCCGCCGGGACGAGAAAGATGGCAGGCCCCACGCTCCCGGCTCCCAACGCGGTGCAGACCATGGCCGTGAAGGCCAGGGATGACGCGAGAACCAGGTCGAGGCGCCGCACCATCAGGCGGCTCGCTTCTTCGATTTGGAATCGTACTCGGGATTGGCGTAGTGGTAGTCGTATCCCCGAGTCAGGAGGCCTCGCTTACCCGCGCGCTTGTAGTCGTTGGCAATCACGCCGAGGACGCGCGTCGACGAGCCGGCGATCGTGTCGATGGCGGCCCGGAGAAGGCGCCGTCCGGTCATACCCATGCGCGCGACCAGGACGATGCCGTCCACACGTCTCCCGATCTCGAGAGCGTCGCTGAACGGAATCACCGGCGGAGTGTCGATGATCACGATGTCGTACATCCCGCGCAGCCGCTCCACCAGCTTGGCCATGGCCTGAGAGCCGAGAAGATCCCCCGGGTTGGAGGGAAGCGGGCCGGAACTGAGCAGATCGAGACCGTCGAACCGGGTCCGGGAAACGGCGGTCTCCAGAGGGACCGATCCCGTCAGGACGTCGGTGAGACCGCAGGAGTTCGAGAGACCCAAGAGCCGGTGCACCTGGGGCCGGCGCAGGTCGGCATCTACAAGCAACACTCGGTTCTCGCGGGCACTCGCCACGAGGGCGAGATTGACCGACGTGAGGCTCTTGCCCTCCGACGGTATCGGGGACGTCACGCAGAGCGTCCGACAACCCTCGTCTACGACCGCGAACCGGAGGTTGGTCCACACTTTTCGATATGACTCGTAGGCCGGCAGCCATCCCTTGTCGGTGAGGATGAGCCGGCCCTTCTTGGCATCCTCTCCCTGCGGCTGAATGCGGGGGAGTACGCCGAGCGGCTTCGATCCGAGGAAGCGCTCCAGTTCATCGAGGCTTTCCAGTCGATCGTCGAGGCGCGACCGCGTCAGGGCCACCGCCACGCCGACCAACAGGCCGGCGAGGAGTCCCATGACCGTGTCGCGGAACGGACGAGGCGAAACGGGTGACAGGGGCACCGTCGCCGGGTCCACGATGGTCACTTGTCCCAGCAGCCCCGCCTCACGGATCCGGGCTTCTTCCAGGCGATCGGCCAGCATGGCCAGGATCTTCTCGTCGGCGGCCCGGTTCCGCTCGAGACGAGCGAGTTGCAGCGCCACGGTGGGTAGTTCGCGAAGATCTTCGTCGTAGCCGCCTACGATGCGGGCAAGGGCTTCGCCCCGGGAGCGCAGGGTCAGCACGTCACCCTCGAGCGCGGTGATCTCCCGGGCCAGCGCCTGGGATTCGCCCACGGGGTCCCCGTACGTCCCCTGACTCCGGGCCGCAGTGTTGGCGGCCACTTCCAGCCGGTTGCGGATGCGCTGGATCTGGGCCTCCACTTCCTTCATCTTCTCGTGATCCGGTGAGAGACCCTGGGCGAGCAGGCGGGATCGAGCCGCCTCCAATCGACCCAGGTCCTGCCTCATGCTCTCAACCAGACCGTCATCCACGTTCTGGACATCCACGACCAACGTAGCGCGGCGCTCGGCCAGCCGGTCGCGAAGATACCGAAGGCGATCTTCCCCCGCCTGCAGGTCCGCTCTCACGCGGTTGTAGTCGGCCCGGAACTCGGCCATCTTGGACACCGTCGTTTCGGTGTCCTCGCGGAGGTCGGCCACCCGCATGCTCGTGCGGTAGTCCTTGAGCGCGTCCTCGGTGAGTTCCAAGCGCCGCATGACCAGGTCCACTTGCTCTTGCAGGAACTCCTTGGTCTTGCGGATTTCGCTTCGTGTCTCCTGCCGGTTCCGCTCCTGGTAGATGGCCGCGTAAAGGTTCACGAGATCCCTCGCCTCGGCGGCCCGAGGGGCGCGGATCTTGAGTTCGATGAGCTGGCTCTTGCGAATGGGGGTGACGCTGACCGCCGTCAGGAGGGCTTCCGGCGCACGCTGGTCGTCCAGTCCGTCCAGGAACGACAGGTTCTCGTTCCCGCGGCGCGCCCGTTCGAGGACCGCCTCGGCCAGGGAGCGACTGCGCAGCACTTCCAATTCGTCGTCCATGAGGACGATGCGACCGCTCAGCGCCTGAGGCTGGAGCATGGCCGCCATCCCCGTCTCACCCGAAGGATTCAGTCGAATGGTGGTCCGGGCCTCGTACGACGGGCGGCTGCGGATGCTGAGCCAGAACGCGCCCAGCGCGAAGAGCCCGACGGCGAGCGCGATCAGCCACCAGCTCCGGGTGAGCGTGGTGGCCAGGTTTGCGTGGTCGTTGGAACGAGACGTGTCAGTCACGGAGATTGATCCTTCCGAGGGGGTTTCGCGAGACCGGAGAACTCCCTGCTACTTGGTTCCGTTGACCACCACGTTGGCGACCAGCGCGAGAACGGAGACGAAGCTCGTCCACTTGAGAATGCTCGTCGAGTGCTTGGCCTTGATGACCACCGTATCGTCGGGGATCAGAAGCGTCTGAACTTCAGGATCTCCCTCCTTGATGAAGTCGTCGAGGTTCACTTCCACGACGCTCTTCCTGCCGGTCGTGACGCTGGCGGACCTCACCAACTTCACGTCGTTCAACTTGGCCGCACTGGTCGGTCCCCCGGCCAGAGAGATCAAGTCGAGCAGCGTCGTGCCTTCGGGAACCGAATACAGACCGGGACGCCGTACCTCGCCCCAGACGGAGACAGAGAACTCGATCATGTTCTCTCCCTGGTCGAGTTGCAGGCGGTACCGGGAGATCCCGGAGGGGATCGCCAACTCCTCCTGCCCCATCTCGGTCGCATCCGGATTGGATGGGGGAGCGGAGATTGCAGCAGTCGGCGACATGGCTATGCACAAGATCGCGAGCGCGACGAGCAGGCGCGGACGGACGAATCGGGCCATCGGGTGGATTCCTTTCCAGGGCCCGAGCGAATCCCCACGGGGACACGCGCTCGGGCCACACCCAGTCTTCGTGCGTTTAGCCCTGTGGCTTGAGCTGGACCCTCCTCCATTTGGAGCGAGGCCGACACAAATCTTCCCAAACGAGACGGACAGTGGAATTGTCTCGCGGAATGAGATCAATACGTAGAGTGGTTCGTCGCATGCGGTTCGCGCACGCGTCTCGCGCGAAAAGGCGATTTCTACGGCAATGACTGCGATTCGGCAGGACTCCGGGCAGGCGGTCAAAACGATATATATTTTCGAATTATCGCTGCGTTTCGCGCGAGTCGCACGGTTATGACTCAGCAGCGCCGCAGTGGGGGTCGATGACGGAAAGACGGTCTATTCATCTCCGGTCACGAAGGCGGCACGATGTTCCACGTTCTTGAAGTGCAGGGATACAACTTGCGCGCAGGTAGCGAGCGGCATACCGCCATGCTCGCCAGCCGTCTCTCGAAGCGGGACTGGCGCGTGACGGTGGCGGCGCCTCCCGGCGGCCTGCTCAACGATCCTGGCGCGATCGGAAACGCGTCGTACCTTCCCGTGTCCCTATCCGGTCGGTCCGATGTCGAATCCGTTCTGCGTCTCGTCCAGTACTGCCGGCGCGAGGACGTGGATGTCGTGCACACGCATTGCCGGAACGCGGATCTGCTTGGCGGGATGGCCGCGCTTGCCGCCCGAACGCTTCGACCCGACCGGAGACCCCGGTTGGTGACGACCATCCACGGCATGTTGGTGAACGCCGAGGGAGTGGCGGGAAGCGACGCGATCAATCGCGCGCACCGATGGTTTCTGGCTGGCTTCCCCGACCATCTCCTCGGCATCTCGGAGGCGGTATCCGGCAACGCGTGCCGCATCCTGAACCTCCCCGCTTCGCGCGTGACCACGATATGGAACGGCACGGATCCTCCCGACGCCGATCGACGCGCCGAAAGCCGCCGCCTCGGCGAAGCGCTCCGCCGCACCGCAGACGAGAGGCTCATCGTCCAGGCCGGCTCCCTGGAGCCCTCGAAGGGAGCGGACGTGCTCATCGCCGCCGTAGCCGGCCTCGTAAGCTGCGGCCATTCCGTCCGTCTCGTTCTTGTCGGCTCCGGCAGTTGGGAGCCGACATTGCGCGATCTGGTCGCTCGCAACAACGTTGCCGATCGTGTGACCTTCACCGGTGCGGTACCGGACGCCGGTCCCTACCTTGGAGCGGCCGATGTCGTGTGCCTTGCCTCCCGCTGGGAGGGATTCGGGCGCGTGCTGACCGAGGCCATGAGCTACGGCCGCGCGATCGTGGCGAGTCGCACCGGCGGCATTCCTGAAGTCGTCGAGGACGGCGTCACGGGGATTCTGGTCGAGCCGGACGCGGTCGATGCCTGGATCGACGCCCTCTCCCGGCTTCTTCTCGCTCCGGTGTGGTGCGCCGAACTCGGCGCCCGGGGGAGAGAACGCTTCGATCGTCTGTTCACCGCGGACAACTTCATCGAGGCCACCGACGACACGCTCCGTCGCGTCATCTCCGGGCCGCAAGGATCGCGCCTCGGCGCCGGTCTGCTCGACGCCCCGGCGGTGGGCCGAGGATGACCCGCCGACTCCTCGTCCTGGGATCCTGGGGTACGGCGAGCCCGCGCAATCGGGTGCTGTCCCTCGGACTTGAACGCGCCGGCGTCGAGTCCCGCGAGATCACTCTCACGGGGGGCGTGTGGAGCCGCGGGCGGACCCTGATGGCGCTCTCCGACGATCTCCTGGAATGGGCCGATCTCGTATTCCTCCCGAAGGTGGCCCAGCACGACGCCGCGGCCGCCGGCTGGCGCGTGCGGCGCGCGCAGCGGCCGCTGGTGGCCGACTACTTCGCCTCGCTCCACATGAGCGAGATCGTGGACCGGCACAACGCGTCCCGATTCTCGGCTCGCGCCCTTCGAACTCGCCTTCTCGATGCGACCCTCGCTCGATGCGCCGACCACTTCATCGTGGATACGGCCGCGCACCGCGATCTCCTCGCCGAAAGGTACGGGCTGTCTCCCCGGCTCGCGACGGTGATTCCGGTGGGGGCCGAATCGGTGCCGTGCTCGCCCATGCGGCCCCGCGGCGCAAAGGATCCCCTGCGGGTTCTCTATGTGGGCCACTACATTCCGCTCCACGGCGTGCCCGTGATCCTGGAAGCGGCGCGCAAGCTCCGCGGGGAGAGGGTGCTCTTCACCTTGATCGGCGTCGGGCAAGCGCGGAGCGCCGCCGAGTCGTTCGTCGCGTCTCACGGTCTCGACAACGTGCGGTTCCTACCCGCCGTGCCGTATCGGGAGCTCACCGAGCATCTGGATCGGGCGGACGTCGTTCTCGGAATCTTCGACGACGGCGTGAAGGCGCGCGTCGTGATTCCCAAGAAGGCCTACCTCGCCTTGGCCTCGACCCGCTGCCTCGTTACCGGCGATACGCCGGGTGCCCGGGAGTGGTTGCGATCCGGCGAGAACGCACTGCTGGTGCCTCCCGCCGACCCCGACGCGCTCGCAGAGGCGCTTGTGAGCCTTCGCGACGCGTCTCGCATGGCGATGCGAATGGCCGCAAACGGGCACCGCCTCCACCTGGCCCAATTCACGCCGGAACGCATTGCTGCGCGATTCCTGCATCTGCCCGCGTGGCGGATGTCGGAGGAGGATGCGCCGTCGCCGACCGTCCGGCAGTCCGGATCTGCGGAAGTCGCTCAGCTCGTAGAGGTCGAGCGGATTCACTCCGTGTACGAGCGCCGCGCTCGGCGGGCTCTGGGGGCCCGCTACCAGCCGCTGCGGCCGGCGGCACTTCTCGAACGACAGCAGATGGAACGCGGTCTCGTGCGTGCGTTGGCTCACGAGGCGATCGAGAGCCTTTCCGATCTCCGCATCCTGGACGTCGGAAGCGGCGGGGGAGGTCTCCTGCTCCAGCTCCTCACGCTCGGGGCACGCGCCGCCAATGTATACGGCGTGGACCTGCGGATGAGCCGTCTCCGCGAGGGGAGAGCGCGCTGTCCTTCCCTGGCTCTCATCGCGGGCGACGGTCGTCACCTTCCCTTCGCCGATGCGACCTTCGACCTGACACTGCAATGCACGATGCTGAGCAGCGTGCTCGATGACACGACCCGGCTCGACCTGGCGAGAGACATGGAGCGCGTGACTCGGCCCGGCGGGTGCATCGTGTGGTACGACATGCGGATCACGCGTCCCGACAACCGGGATGTGCGGCCGGTCGGCGTGAACGAGGCGAAACGCTTCCACCCGAGCGCCACGGTGAGCAGTCGAATCGTGACGCTGAACCCGATTCTTTCCCGTCGGACGGCGCCCGGGTCGTGGCTGCTCGCCGAGATGCTCGGCACTCTGCCGTGGCTCTGCGGTCACCGCATTACCGTGATCCGCCTTCCCGCCTTGGACACCGCGCGGGGCGACGCCGCGCCCCGGGATCGCAGGGCCGCATGAGCGGGCGTTCATCGATCACCGCTCGCGACGGTGCGATGGCTTCCCTCTGGGCTCTGGGCTCGGTGGTCGGCGCTCGCGGCCTCACGTTCGCAGCCGGCATCGTCTTGGCCCGCCTTCTCAGCCCGCGTGACTTCGGCGTTGTCGGCATGGCTCTGATCGTCACGTCCACGTTGAGCCTCTTCCAGGACCTTGGATTTGGAAAGGCGTTGCTGCGGGACGGCGGCGACGAGGAGCCCGCCGCGTCCACGGTCTTCACCGTCGTGGTGGCGCTGGCCGCTGGTCTCTCTGCGCTGGTGCTGATCGACGCGCGCGGGATCGCGACCCTCTTCGGCGGGGGAGCGGAACTGGCGCGCGTGCTGCGCGTGGCCGCCCCCATCCCGCTGCTCACCGCGATCGCTCTCGTTCCCGCCACACTACTCGAGCGGCGGCTGGACTTTCGCCGCCGTGCGTGGACGGAGTGGTGGCCCGCCGCGGCATTCGCGCTCGCGGCCGTCGGTGCCGCCATCGCCGGGGGAGGGGAACTCGGACTTGTCGCGGCTCACGTGCTTTCGCTGGGAGTGGGAGCCGTCCTCGCCGTGCGCCTCGCCGGATTTCGCCCCCGCCTGACATTCAACCGCGCGGTGGCGGGATCGCTGTTCCGCTTCGGACGTTGGGTCACGCTGGCGGCGCTGGCTGCCTTCGTGTTCCTGACCCTGGATCGCACGCTGATCGGTCGGCTCCTGGGGAGCGAAGACCTCGGCGTGTACCTCCTCGCCTTCGGTCTTGCCAACATGCCGGTCACCATCATCACCGGCGTTCTCGGACGCGTGGCCTTCTCCGCTTTTTCCCAGCTCGAGCGCGAGGGTCGCGAGGTTCGCGCTGCGTACCTGCGGATTCTTGCGCTCTTGGCGTGGGCCCTTGTGCCGCTGGTCGGCCTCATCGGTTGGGTTGGACCTCGACTTCTTCCCGCGGTCTACGGCCCGGCCTGGGCCGCCGCGGCGCCGCTGCTCCAGATCCTCGCCGTCTACGGATTCTTCCGGGGACTCGGGGGACTGAGCGGGGCCGCATTCCTTGCCCGCCGCCGGAGCGGTCTCTTCCTGCTCGTGAACATCGTTCAGCTCTCGTCGCTGTGCTTCTTCCTCATCCATCCGCCCAGTTCCGTGGCGGGGGTGGCGATCGTCTTCACCGTGGGCATGGCGATCGGTGGAACGCTGGCGCTCGCAATGTCCTTCCGATTCGTCGGCGTGAGCCAGTCCAGAGGTTGGCGCACCATGGCCCCGGCGCTCGGAGCCGGGGCGCTCGCCGCGCTCGTCGCTCTTCTGGCCCGAGAGATCGGTCTGGATCGCACGCTTCTCGGAACAGCCGGTGCCACCGGCAGCGCGCTGCTCGTCTACGGGCTTTGCTTCCTCAGAAGCCATGATCGTTCCGATCTGGTCGCGCTTCGGCTGCCCGCCGAGCCGCTGCGAAAGGCCGCTTGATGCGCCACGAATCGACAGACACTGCAACCCGCATTCCGGCCGCACCCGGTCTTCCGCCGGGATCCGTCTCCATCGTCGTACCGACCTACAACCGGCGACCGGTTCTCGAGACCACCCTTCCCGCCTGTCTCGGGCAGACCGGAGTGGGCGAGGTCGTGGTCGTGGACGATGGGAGCGGCGACGGCACGTGGTCCTGGCTCCAGGCCGCGGCCGCGTCGCGCCCCGCACTACGTCCGGTGCGCATGGAGCGCAACGGGGGAAGTCCGCGCGCGCGCAACCGCGGGCTGGCGCAAGCGCGGGGGGAGTGGATTCTCCTGGTGGACGACGACGTGCTTCTCGGCGACGAGTACGTGCACACGCTCTTGGACCATGCCCGACGCGGGCAGTTCGATCTGATCGCGGGCCGGCGCATCTGGCTCCGGCCGGGCGAGACTCCCGAAGAGGCGGAGGCCCGCGTGGTCGCGGAGGCCGCCCGCCCCGTGGTGGATACGCGGCTGCTTCTCTTCAACGATTGCTCGCGTGTCGCGGAGGACCTGGCGGTCCCGCTCATCCAGGCCGTCATGCTCGTCCGGCGCGAGGTCTTCGCGCGGGTGAGCTACGACGCACGCTTCGAAGGCAACGCGTGGCGCGAGGAGACCGACTTCCAGATCTCCGCCGCGCGCGCCGGATTCCGTGTGGGCTTCTGCCCGCATGCCGTCTGCTACCACACCCCCAAGGCCATGGCCGGCCACCGCGGTGGCCAGCGCGCACGCAGCCGTCTTGCCTATGAGTGGAGCGTGCTACGCAACAACCATCGCTTCCTGAAGAAGCACAGGGATTGGCTCGCTGGAGCGTACCCCGAGGCCGTCAACGGCCCGACGTGGTGGCTTGTGGCTCGAGCGTGGTGGGAGGGGCGATTCCTCGACAAGACACGCCGCAAGCTGGGGATGGCGACATGAGCGATCCCCGCGTTCTCCTCGTCACCTACGCCCGGCCTGAAAGTGCAAGGGGCGGCGTGGAGACGTTCTCGCGCGATCTCTCCCGCGTGTTCCCCGGCCTCGAGTGCCTCGCGGCCGAGGACCTTTCCGTGGATCTCTCCACCGGCCGGCTGCGTGAGCTGCGTCTCCTGCGCGCTCTCGCCCGAGAGGCGGTCCGTCGCCATCTGGAGCGACCTTTCGATCTCATCGTGGCCAACGGGAGTCTCGCCATGGCGCTCCCGAAACCTCTCCCCGGCCGCCCCGTGCCGGTGGTTGTGGTGATGCACGGCAATTACGCGGGCTACTCGCGGCACGCCATGACGCCATGGCATCCGAAAACTCTCTACACGAGGCACGTGGCCTCCCGCTGGGAGCGCGACAGCACCCGCAGGGGCGATGCCGTAGTGGCGGTGTCGGAGGGGGTCGCGCGCGACGTGCGCCGCCACTATGGTTGCGAGTCGGTCGTCGTCCATAACGGTGTCGAGCCGCCGAGTGGGGCGGAGGATCGGCGCGATGCCCGAGCGAGATTGAAACTCGCTGCGGACCGTCCGATCGTCGCTTTCGCAGGGAGACCCACGCGCGAGAAGGGGTACGACCGACTGCTTCGACTGGCCGCGTCGCGCCCGACGTATCAGTTCGTGGTGGCTTCACCCACTCCGCCGCGCACGGCGCCTGCGCAGGCGCGGGTCTTCGTCGATCCCGACGCGGAAGCGCTCTCCGCGATCTACCGTTCGTGTGACGTTCTCTTCTTCCCTTCGCGGTTCGAGGGTTGCGCCTACGTTCCTCTCGAGGCCATGGCCGCGGGCGCGCCGGTCGTCACGTCGGCCACCGGCGTCTTCGCGGGACTCTCCGGTCGCTTTGCCGGGGGTTGGATCGTGGACGCGGACCGGCCGGAGGATTGGCGGCGCGCCGTAGACGAGGTGATCCGGACTCGGCACACCTTTGACCCGACCGGTTACGTCCGGGCGCCGTTCTCCTTCGACGCCTTCGCGGTCGGCTACCGAGAGCTCGCGGCGACCCTTGCCCCCGAGGCGTTCGCTCCCTCCATGCGGCTCGAATCACAGGTGGGCGACGAAACCTTCCCGGAGGTGCGTGTTGCCTGAGCGCGTCGTGATGGTCGAGCCGGGAGGTCGCGGCGGCGTGGCCCAGAACACGTGGTGCCTCTGCCGCGCGCTCACTCGCGCTGGGGCGGAGGTCGTACTTCTCACCGCGGAGGACTACGAGTGGACGGACCGGCCGCCCGTGGCCGAAGTGCATCGCGTCTTCCGCGGTCACCGCACGCGCCCCGTGAGCCTGTGGCGCGCCGTGCATTCGCTCGTCGCTCGCGGCTTCAGGACCTGGCACTTGCAGAGCGCCTCGCATCCGGGGCACCTGGCTCTCCTCATCCCCGTGCTGAGACTGGCCGGGGTCCGAGATGTCTTCGTCACCGCTCACAACGCCGTGCCCCACAACTCCGGACGGCGCGGGCGATGGATCGCACGCGCGCTGCTCCGGCAGGCCGACATGCTCTTCGCGCACGGTCCCACCATGTCGGCGGAAGTCGCGCGCGTGGCGGGCCGGTCGCCGGAGCGGGTCGTGGACGTGCCCCTGGGGAACTTCGAGGAGCTTCCGCTGCCTCCGTCTTCCGACAGTGTCCGCGACGAAATCCTTTTCTTCGGCTACATAAATCCCGCGAAGGGATTGGACACCCTCATTCGCGCCGCCGGAATCCTGCGTCGTCGAGGAGTCCGGTTTCCGCTTCACATCGCGGGCCGCGCCGAGAAGTCCTGGGCACCCTATCAAGAACTCCTGGAGCAGGAAGGTCTCGACGACGCCCGAGTCGATCTCGGCTATGTGGAGTCCGACCGGGTGGCCGCACTGTTCGGCCGGGCCGCCGTCCTCGTCCTGCCCTACCGCGCAGGATCGCAGAGCGGCGTTCCTCAATTGGCCGCGCGCTACAAGACTCCCGTCGTAGCGACCCGGGTAGGGGGGATGGAGGACCATCTGATTGATGGGGAGTGCGCCCTCCTCGTGCCCGCCGAGGACCCGGAGAAGCTGGCCGACGCGCTGGAGCGTGTGCTGACCGACCGCGAACTGGCCGCGCGACTCGGTCGCGGCCTGAGCGATCACTACCACGCGCGGTCCAGCGTGAATGAGATCGTGCGCAGGACTCTGCCGGTGTATCGCCGCGAAACGAGTTGGCGCGATGCGCAGATCCGTGACGGCATCCGCGCGATGGCGGTCGACCCGGAAGCGCGAGGAGTGAGGCATCCCTTCGTATCGGTGATCGTCCCCGCGCGAAACGAGTCGGCGCACATCGGCGCCTGCCTGGATTCCATCATTGCCCAGGACTACCCCTCCGATCGAATCGAACTGCTCGTGGCCGACGGCAGATCCACCGACGACACCCGCGAGCGGGTCCGGCGTCGCACCGGAGGTCCCATTTCGGTGCGGCTCGTCGACAATCCGGCCGGCATCGTGCCCACCGGCATGAACGCCGCGCTGGAGGTGGCTCGGGGAGAGATCGTGGTTCGCGTGGACGGCCACACCTGCATCGCACCCGACTACGTATCGGAAGCGGTGGACGTTCTGAGGCGGACCGGCGCCGCCGGCGTGGGCGGGCCCATGCGCGCCGAAGGCTTGTCATCGCTCGGGCGGGCGGTGGCCGCCGCCACCTCGTCCCCCTTCGGGGTCGGGAACTCGACCTTCCACTATGCCGAGAGGGAAGGCACCGCGGACACGGTGTACATGGGTGTCTACTGGGCAAGGACCTTGCGGGCTCTCGGGGGCTACGACGAGGAGTTGGTCCGAAACCAGGACGACGAACTCAACGCGCGTATCCGCGCCGCCGGAGGAACCCTCGTGTTGTCGCCCCGGCTTCTATCCTGCTACGTGTGCCGCGGATCCTGGCGGGCCCTCTGGAAGCAGTACACCCAGTACGGTTCGTGGAAGGTGCGCTCGTTGCGCAAGACGCCTGCCGGTTTCCGGCCCCGGCATCTCGTTCCCGCCCTGTTCTGCGCTGGACTCGTCATCGGACCTGCCGCCGGCTTCCTGTGGCCGTCTCTGGTCCCGCTCTGCCTCGGCGTTGGTGCTCTCTATGCATTCCTTGCCGCATCGGCGGCGCTTCGGGGCAGGCGCCTCGTGGCCCGCCACGCCGAGCTTCTTCTGGTTCCCCTGGTGTTCCCCGTTCTCCACCTGGCCTACGGCTTGGGCACCCTTCATGGGCTTGTGCGCTTCCGCGGCGGAGTTCGCGCCGCCGATGCGCCCGAGCAGTTACGGAGGGCCGCATGATGACGCGCTCCTTGGATATGCTCGCTTCCACGCTTGCGCTCATCGTTCTGGCGCCCGTGTTCGCCCTGGTGGCGATCTCGGTCAAGCTCAAGCAGTCCGGCCCGATCCTCTTTCGCCAGGAACGCATGGGACGGGACATGAAGCCGTTCACCCTGTACAAGTTCCGGACGATGGTCATCGGGGCCGCGCGCATGGGACCCTCGGTCACCGGTCCCGACGATGCCCGCGTGACCGCCTGGGGGCGGCTCCTCCGGCGCTTCAAGCTCGACGAGCTGCCGCAGCTCGTCAACGTGCTTCGCGGCGACATGAGCCTGGTGGGGTCGCGCCCCGAAGTGTCCGCCTACGCGCGCCTCTTCCCGGAGAAGTTCTCCCGCATCCTCACCCGGCGGCCGGGGCTCGTGGATCCCGCCACGCTTCACTATTCGAACGAGGCCGCGCAACTCGCGGCGGGCGAGGATCCCGAGCGCGAGTATCTGGAGGTCATCCTCCCGCACAAGCTTGCGGTCAGCGAGGCCTACGCGGAGCGGCGGACCCTCTGGACGGATCTCGGCTTCCTCGCGGCAACCATCCCCATCATCTTCCTCGGGGATGTCTTGGTGCTGGGAATTTGGCGCCAGATCCGTCGTGAGCTTCGATATGTGCTCGGCCTCGGCAGATTCGATCTCCTGAAACTCGCCCTCGACATGATTGCGCTCTCCGCCGCGGGAGTGGGTGCGTGGATGCTCACGTTCCCCGGTACCCCTGAAATCGGCCTGCGGCTCCTCCCCGGGTGGCTCCTCGTGCAGGGCGCGAGCCTCTTCATTCTCCGGGTGCCGGTCCAGTTCTGGAAGTTCTTCGGCTTCAGCGACCTTCGGCGACTGGCTCTTGCAGTGGGACTCGGCGCGCTCGCCTGTGCGCCGTTCACGCTGATCGCCCTGGGAGCGGCGGGCGGTGTCCGCGTGCTCGTCGTCGACGGGTTGCTCGCGCTTGCCGCGCTCGTGGCCCTGCGCGCCGCGCGTCGCGCGCGATACGAAGCCGAGATTCCGAAGCACGCCACGCCGATTCTGGTGGCGGGCTCCAGCGACCGGGTGGAGCCGCTGATTCGCGAGATGCTCCGCTCCCGCACCATCGGACTCCGGCCGCTCGCCGTGTTCTGCCCGGGAGAGGTCGAGAGCGTGCGCAACCTCTGTCATGACGTGCCCGTCTTCTCCGATTACGGAGAGCTCAGCGAGAGCACCTGCTTCAGTCGCATCGAGGAGATCCACGTGGTCGGCGATCCGGCCGATCTCCCTCAGGGGACGGACCTGCTGCTCGCGGCCAAGCACCGCAACCTGTGCGTGCGGACGGTCCCGCCGGTCTGGGCCTCGCGCGATTGGCGGGCACGCCGGGCTTCGGACGCGGACAGCCATGGCGTACTGACTCGCCAGCCGATCGTCACCGACCTCAGCCGCCTCGGCGCTGTCTACCAAGGCAAGACGGTTCTGGTGACGGGGGGCGCCGGGTCGATCGGAAGCCAGATCGTGCGCTCGCTCGCCGAGGCGGGCGCGGCGCGGATCGCGGCGTTGGATCTCTCGGAGAACGGGCTCTGCTATCTCGCCGAGGAGATTCGCTCGACACACCCCGAGGTCGTCTTCCACGCCGAGGTGGGGAACATCCTCGACGCGCGCCGCCTCGAGGAGGTCATGTTCGAAGAGAAGCCCGACTTCGTGTTCCATGCCGCCGCCCGCAAGCACGTGAACTTCATGGAGACGGCGGTGGACGAGGCCGTGCGTTTCAACGTGGAAGGGACGTATCGGGTGGCGCAGGCGGCCCGGGCGGCGGGAGCGAAGACGTGCATTCTCATCAGCACCGACAAGGCGGTCGATCCGACGAGCGTAATGGGCGCCACGAAGCTTCTTGCGGAGAGAGTTCTGCATTTCACGGCCGCCGAGGGCTCCACGCGCTTCGCCTCGGTGCGTTTCGGGAACGTGCTCGGATCGGAAGGAAGCATCCTGCCGATCCTGCGCCGGCAGATCGCGCGCGGCGGCCCCGTCACCATCACGCACCCCGACGTCGAGCGCTTCTTCATCACGGTGAGGGAGGCCTCGGAGCTCGTTCTTCAGGCGGGCGGCATGGCGACGGGGGGGGAGATCTTCATTCTGGAGATGGGAGAACCCGTTCGCATCGCCGAGCTGGCTCGCCACGTCGCCGCGGTCTACGGCATGGATCTCGATGAGTTGGGCGTGACCATCACCGGTCTCAAGCCGGGAGAGAAGCTCACCGAACAGCTCTGGAATCGCGACGAGGCGCCCGTTTCTTCATCCGTGTCCGGCATTGCAATGGCTCGTGCCCGCGCGGACGGCGGACTTCTGGACGCCGACGCACTAGCCGATCTGTTTCGGCACGCGGAGCGAGGGGACGCTGCCGGCACGCTGGGGCGCCTCGTGGCGCTCCTTCCCGAGTACACACCGTCCCTGTATGCGATCAAGGCGGCGGCGGAGCGGGAGCGGCGCTTCAAGGAGCGCGGAGCTTCCTGGGTCGTGGAGCCGGAAGCTCGCGAGCGGACGGCGGCATGAGCGATCGGAAGTCGACGGTGAATCGATTCCATCTCTCGCGAGCCAACCGTCTGCCGAGAGTCCTGTGGTTGGCCATATCCTATGCGGTGGCCGAGATCGGGCGATCCTGGGTCTATGCGCGCAAGCGCAAACAGTTCGCCGATGTGCGCGCGGACTACGAGATCTACTGGAATCGCCGCGCTGCCGATCAACGACCGCCGCGGTTCACGGTCATCGCCGCCGAGATCGAGCCAGACGCTTCCGTGCTGGATCTCGGTTGCGGGAACGGGAACTTCCTGGCGGTGCTCCGGGAAAGCGGTCATCGGGGCCCTGCTTATGGTGTGGACGGCTCCGCCACCGCCGTCGAACTCACCCGGGCGCAGGGGTTCGCCGCCGAGGTCCACGATCTGCTGGATCCCCGTTGGAAGCCGGCGAACCCTGTGGACTACGTCATCGCGTCCGAGGTGCTCGAGCATCTACCCGAACCGGAGCACCTCCTGACGCGCCTTGCCGAATCCTGCCGCCGGGGAATCCTGATCTCCGTGCCGAACACGGGTTACTACCGCCATCGGTTGAGGCTCCTTGCCGGGCGGTTCCCGATCCAATGGGAATGGTTTCCCGGGGAGCACCTGCGGTACTGGACCGTGGCTGATTTTCGGGAGTGGGCCGAGTGTCTGGGACTCCACGTGGAGAAGGTGATCGGGGCCACCGGGTTCCCGGTCCTCTGCCGGCTTCGTCCATCCATCTTCGCGGAGCAGGTTGTGTACCGCCTGTCCCCCTGTTCGCGAGTTCGTGCGGAGCGCGAGCCATTGCCGCCGACGACTGAGAAGTTCGCAAACCCCGACCCGATCGGAGTCAGTTGATGGTCCATTTGAACGAGGAGACGATCATGCGGGAGCCCTCAGGTGAGGGGCAGGACGACAGGCCGGGCCCGTCCGGGATTCGTGCGGCGTCCGGCGAACGCGACCCGGGGAGGCACGGATGGCGAAACTGGCTCTTGGTCACCGCCGTGATGTTCGTAAGCAGCACCGGCCTTTCCGGTGCCGTTCTCATCCTGCTGCGCGAGCGGGGCTACACGCGCTGGCCGTGGCCTCACAGCGATGCCCTTCTTCTGGTCGCCTTGCTGGTGGCGCAGCTCCTGTTCATCGGGCACCTCACCATCCAGGAGCGCGGGGTCGTGGCGATGCGCAAGCGTCTGGCGCGCGCCCAGCAGGACGCACTCGACCATATGGAATCTCACTACCGGCGACTCGGGGATATCTTGAACGTGACCCATTCGACCAGTGCCTCCACCGACCCTCAGACCGTCCTCAACCTGATCGCCGACACCTGCATCGGCACCTTTCACTGCGATCAGGCGTCCCTCATGCTGTACGACTACACGACGAAGGAACTGGAGGTGCGCGCGGCCACCGGCCATGTCGACGTGTCCAAGGTTCTCGGCGGGCGGCAGAAGCTGGGGTACGGAATCGCGGGGCGAGTGGCCGAGACGCGAGAGCCCCTCATTCTCGGATCGAGCGTGGATGCCTCTCGGTTCCGGCACTTCGAGAGGGGCGATGACTCCCTGCACGCGGCCATGGTCGTGCCCATCATCCTCCGCGGTGATCTCATGGGTGTGCTCTGCATCAGCAGCCGGACGGAGGGGACGCGCTACGACAAGCACGACTTGAGGGCGCTCCAGGTTCTGGCGGAGACCGCCGGGATCACCGTGCGGCACGCGCAGCAGAGCGACTGGATGCGGGAGACGATCCAGAAGCTCGATGCCGCGCTCCAGGAGCGAGACGGCGAGGGGGGCGCGCGGGCGGCCTAGGAGCCTGTCCGGCTAGCCCTCTCGCTACAACCACCTCACCGGATCGATGTGAAAGGTCGGACGACTCGGGAAGTAGTCGTGGGTCGTACCGTTGACCAGTTCCCCGGTCAGTTAGTGCGCGACGACCTTGTTGGTTGGGGGCATGGGTGTCTTCCCGGGCTCTGTTATCGGCGGGGCCGACCTCAGGGTGTATGACCGACAAATGGATCCAAAGAGAACGGTAAGCCCCTGACAACATCCTAGTTGTAAATCATGACTAAATAAGTATGATTTCACGTTTGCGGAGAAGAAGCCGGCATCCCGGTTCTCTTCCCCGGCGATCGGCCCGGTCGTGGCCGGCTGCGTTCATCTCGCTACAAAATGAGGAGGTACCCCCGTGAATCAATTGAGAGCCTTCCCCGGAATCACCCGATTCGTCCGTCCGCGTGTCCACATCCTGCTCGCCGGCGTGATGGTGATCGGCCTGGCCGGCACGCGTCCTGCGGACGCCGGCTCGATCTTCCTCACCGGACATGATCCGGACTTTCATGCCACCCTGGGTGGGAACGCGGCCGGAGCCGCCAACATCAACACGACGGCCATCAACTTCATCCGGGACCCGGGTTTCAACTCGTTCGCCGCGATCGCGCCCAAGTTCCTCTTCGTGGAGTCGAATATCGCGCCGCCCGGCGGGCATACCGTGGGTAAGAACGGGATCATCGCCAGCGGCTACGTCGAGGGCGTGGACTTCGATCATCACGATGCCACGACTCTGGCCGCGGCGCTGACGCTGCTCGGTCAGCCCGGCGGCTACTGTGCGATCGTGGTGGCGTCGGACTTTGGCGGTATTCTGACCCAGGCCGAGCTGAACGTCCTCAACACCAACCAGGCGGCCATCGCCACGTTCCTCAACGCGGGGGGTGGACTCTACGCCATGTCTGAAGGCAACGGTGGGAGCGGGCTGACCCCCGGGGGTGGGCACTACGCGTTCATCCCGACCGTGGTGTCGTCGTCGGCGGCGGACCAGAGCGAGGTGGGCTTCTCGGTGACGGCCTTCGGCGCCACCCTCGGCTTGACCGACGCCGATGTGAACGGCAACGCATCGCACGTGGTCTTCACCTCGACCGCCGGGCTCAGCGCGGTGGACGTGGACGCGGCAGGTCGCATCATGACCATCGCCGGTCGCGAGCAGGTGATCCCGGTCCAGCCGGTTACCTGGAGTCGTCTGAAGTCCCGCTTCTGATCCCCGTCCATCCATCGGATTCATGAGAGACGGCGGCCCGCACCGGTGGGTCGCCGCTTCTTCTTGGAGATTGCCCCCTGGGCCGAAGGATGCCTGGAACCGATTCCTGACTGTTTGTGTATTCAATCCAACAATTGCCATGGCGCCGGGCTTGCGCCGAGGAGGTCGCTTCGGGATGAGACCGTTGCCGCTCGCCGTGCTGGTCCTCTGCTCCGCCCTCGTGGCGCCGACCGTAACATATTCGTCGGCAGAAGCTTCCGCGATCTTCTCATCGGTTGCCGTGGCCCCGGGCTTCAACCTACCCACCGACTCGGGGACCGTCTCCTTGCAGTCGCTGGAGGGAAAGGTCGTGCTCGTGGACTTCTGGGCCTCCTGGTGCGGGCCTTGTGAGAAGTCCTTCCCATGGCTGGCCACCATGCACGAACGGTATGGCGCCGCCGGACTCGAGATCGTGGCGATCAGCCTCGACAAGGATCACGCCGCTGCAGAGACATTCCTCGAGAGGCACCCGGCCCCGTTCACGGTCGCATTCGATCCGTCGGCTGGGGTCGCCAAGGCGTTCCACGTTTCAGGGTTGCCGTCGACGGTCCTCATCGGGCCCAAGGGAGAGATCCTCTACTCGCACGTCGGTTTCGATCCCAAGAAGACCACGGATCTCGAGGCGCGCATTTGCAAGGCGTGCGGGTCATGAGTCGGCGCACCGCACACGCCGCGTGGATCGCGCTGGCTCTGCTCGCAGGTGGACTCTTCGACGGCTGCGCGGCCATGAACGTGCAGCCTTGGGACCGCGATCTCCTGGCCGAGAAGCCGATGAGCTTCAACCCGATGCCGATGGTCGGCGCCATCGACCAGCACATCTACTTCAGCAAGGAGGCATCTAGCGGCGGGCAGGAGGTCGGCGGGGGCGGTTGCGGATGCAACTAGGATCCCCGGCGCGATCGGCGTCGCTGCGGGGCAGGCTGAGCGCGGCAGCGTGCGTGCTTCTGGCGGCGCGGGCCGGAGTCGCCGGCGCCGCGCCCGCGGCTTCGAGGTAAAGTGGCAGTTCGACGGCTCCGGGCTTCTCTACGGTGAGAACGGTCGTACGGATGTGGTGGAGCCCATAGCGAGGATCACGAGACTCTTTCCCAGCGGGCAGAGCCTCTCCGCCACCCTCGGCATCGACGTCGTTACCGGGGCGTCGCCCACCGGCGCCATCGCATCGACCCAGATCCAGACTAGAACCACCCCCTCGGGAAACGTGAGAACCGAGCAAGCGGGGATGATTCCTACGAACACGTTCCGGGACACCCGTGCCTCGCTCGATCTCGAGTGGACCCGCCCCTACGGCGGCTGGCTCAGCACCACCTTCGGCAGCCACTTCTCGAAGGAGAAGGACTACCAATCGCTGGGGGGCAACGGGAAGGTCTCGCTCTCGCTCATGCGCGGGCTGACCACGTTGAGCGTGGGGGGCAGCGCCAACAGCGACGAGGTAACCCCTTCCGGCGGCACGCGCGCGCCGTTCACCGACGGCACGACGATCATCGGGACCGGAGCCAACGCCAAGCGTTCGACCACCGGCGTTCTCGGCGTCTCGCGCGTGCTCACGCGGCGATGGATGGTCGGGGTGGACCTGTCGCACACACGGGAGCGCGGTTACCTCACCGAGCCCTACAAGATCCTCAGTTTGGTGGACGCGGTCAGCGGCGATCAGATGGGCCAGACCACCGAGAAGCGGCCGTCGGCACGCCGACGCACGAGCGTACTGGCCAACTCCGTCTACCATCTTCAGAAGGACATCCTCTACACCTCCGACCGCTATTACTGGGACGATTGGGGGATCCGGTCCAACACCGCCGACGTCCGGTACCGTCACGAGTTGGAGAACCATCGCTATGTCGAGCCGCACGTGCGCTACTACTTCCAATCGAGGGCCAACTTCTTTCGCTACGCGTTGGTCGACGGCACACCCTTTCCCGACTACGCGTCGGCCGACTATCGATTGGGCGCGCTCCGCACGTTCACGGTGGGCGGGACCTACGGGTTCCAGATCCCTAATGCGCCCGGAGAATGGGCGGTGCGCGCCGAGTACATGCGTCAATGGGGCGACGGGCATCCCCAAGAGGCGATCGGGCACGAGCGGAACGTGGACCTGGCTCCGCCGCTCTCGATCGGTTCCGTGGTCGTCGCGTATTCGGTCCAGTTCTGAGCCGCTTGCGGGTGACACATGATCCATCCCCCAGATCGTCGACCCGCAGGCGGCTCCCCCCTGGCCCGCGCCGCTGATCACTTCATCGGGAAGTTCGCGGCCATGGCGAGCCCCTGCGAAGTACTCGTCGACACCGAGGATCCGCGGGAAGCTTGGACGGCGTTGCGGGAGGCCGAGCGCGAGGCGCACCGCATCGAGCGATCGTTCAGTCGCTACCGCGAGGACAACGTCGTCCATCGGATCAACCACTCCGGGGGACGTCCGGTGACGGTGGACGACGAGACGGCCATGTTCCTCGACTATGCGGCCACTTGCCATGAAGTCTCCGGCGGGCTCTTCGACATCACCTCGGGGGCGCTACGCCGCGTGTGGACGTTCGACGGTAGCGATCGCGTGCCGTCCTCGGCGGCGGTGGCCGAGGTCCTGGAGCATGTGGGGTGGCACCGCGTGCGATGGGAGCGGCCCACGCTGACTCTGCCGGCCGGGATGGAGATCGACCTCGGAGGGATCGGCAAGGAGTATGCGGTGGATCGCGCCGCGTTGCTCATCGCCGAACGGGTCGACTCCGCATTTCTCGTCAACTTCGGCGGCGATCTCTTCGCGGGCGGGGCGCGCCGAGGCGGCCGGCCCTGGGGGGTGGGCATCGACGATCCCCAACGCACCGGCGAGGCGGTGCTCTACCGTGTGGATCTCGCGCGCGGGGGACTCGCCACCACCGGCAACGCGCGCCGCTACGTGTTTCACCACGGCCGCCGCCTGAGCCACATCCTGAATCCCAAGACAGGCTGGCCGGTCGAGGATCCGCCGACGGCGGTCACCGTGCTCGCGGAAACCTGCCTCGAAGCGGGCACGCTCTCGACGCTTGCCTATCTTCAGGGCCCCGGTGCGGAGAGCTTCCTCAAGGAACAGGGGGTCACGTTCCGCGTGGTTTGATCGTGCGGCGGGTGCGGTTTCCCGAATCGACCGGCCCCGCCCAATCGGGTATAGTGGTGCCCAGCAATTGGGTGTTCGTATCTCCTCTCGCCCTCAGTCCAACGACCCGGATAGTAGGGCTTCTCGGTGGGCCTATCCGGCACCGTCGTCACGGTAGCCGTCTGCGCGCCCGTCAGAACAGGAGATCGAGATGATGCCGTTCCACCCCCAGCCATGGCGTCTCATGGCCGCCTCACTGGTCCTTCTTCTGGTCGCATCCCTTCCCGCGACCGCCGGCGAAATCCACGAGGCAGTCGCCGCCGGCGATCAGGCCAGGGTCGCGCGGCTCCTGGCTGGCGATCCGGCTCTTGCCTCGCAGCCCGACAACAACGCCACGCGTGATCTGCCGCTGCACACCGCGGCCACGCGCGGGCACGTCGAGATCGCGCGGCTCTTGATCGATGCCGGAGCGGATGTCGACGGGTACGATTCCGACGAGAGCACGCCGCTCGACGTGGCGGCCCTGCGGCGCCATCGGGAGATGGTGTCGTTTCTGCTCCAACGAGGGGCCGACGTGAACCGGCGCGACAAGAACCTGGCGTGTCCGATCAGCTTCGCTGCTTTCAGCGGAGACAGCACGATCGTGCGCATGCTCCTGGACGCCGGGGCGGATCTCAACTTCCGAAGCACGCAGGGGACGACGCTTCTGCACGCCGCCGGCCTGCGCGGCAATCGGTGGTTGACGGATGTCCTGGCGCGACGCGGCGACGACCTCAACACACAGACGCTGGCTGGTGAAACACCTCTGTACTGGGCGGCTCGTGGCGGGCAGACGGCGGCGGTGGAGCACTTGATCGGCCTGGGGGCGAACCCGGCGTTGCCCGACACGTTCGGCCGCACACCCCTCGACAACGCGGTGATGGGAAATCAGGTCGATGTCGTCCACGTGCTGCTGGAGAAGGGCGTCAATCTCGACCAGGCCGACCGCAACGGAGAGACCGCGCTCATCATGGCCGCGGAGATGGGCAGAGAGGAACCGGCTGCGCTACTCATCGCCCGCGGGGCGGATGTGAACCATGCCTCCACGAACGGGAACACCGCCCTGTCCGGGGCCGTGCGGCGCGGGAACAGCCCCGTCACTCAGGCGCTTCTGGAGGCCGGGGCAAAGGTCGACGTGATCGACGCAAGGAGCGGCCGTACGCCGCTTCACACAGCCGCCCTTCATGGTCACCGGGATCTGGCCGGCATGCTGCTCGATCACGGCGCCTCTCACGCCGCGCGGGACGCGGGCGGGAAGACCCCGATCGAGTTGGCGACGCGCTACGGTCACCGCGGCGTGGTCGAGCTCCTCGCTGGGCGCGGAGCGAAAGCCGCGAGCGTGCCGCAGAACGATGGACTTGCCGCTCCGGAGACGCTGGCCGCGAAAGAGATGAAGATCTGGAATCTGGGACACAGCGGCTGGGCGATCCAGACCGCGAACCACTTCCTCATCTTCGACTATGCAGTCATGGGGCGGCCCGCCGACGAACCCGGCCTCTGCAACGGATTTATCGCGCCGGAGGAACTCGCCGGCCAGAACGTGACCGTGTTCGTGTCGCACGAACACGGCGATCACTTCGATTCCACCATCTTCGGGTGGAGCGGCCGGATTCCACGGATGACCTACGTGTTCGGGTTCGCTCCCGAGCGGACGAACCGCAACGACCTTCCTGAGACGATACCCGCGCACGAAGTCATGGCGCCTCGGGAGACCCGCACCATCGACGGCGTGAAGATCACGACCATCGAATCGAACGACAGCGGCGTGGGCTTCTTCGTCGAAGTGGACGGGGTCGCCCTCTTTCACGCCGGCGATCACGCGAACCGGCAACGCGATTTCTCGGGACCGTTCAAGAGCGAGATCGAGTTCCTGGCTTCGAGCGGCGTGCGCCCGGACGTCGCGTTCCTGCCGGTCTCGGGCTGCGGGTTCGGCGACCTGGAAGCGGTCAGGCTCGGCGACTACTTCGTCCTCGAGACGCTCAAGCCCGTCGTCTTTCTGCCCATGCACGCAGGCGATCAGGGTTGGGTGTGCGGACGCTTCATCGACGCGTGCGGGACGGGGTTTCCGGCAACGCAACTACGCGCTATGGAGAACCGGGGTGACTGTATGAACTACCGGAACGGGAAGGCGAGTTAGGCGCGGCGGCCCGCTCCATCAACGCATCACGACGATCTTCCGGCTGAGCTCGCGACTCGCGCTGGGGCCGTTCACCGTGAGCCTCAGGTAGTAGACCCCGGCGGCGAGCTCGGCGCCGCTCCCGCTCCGGGGCAGCCATGAGATCTCGTGCGGTCCCATCTCCATCTCGTCCTTGAGCACATGGGCGACCAGCCGGCCCTGAGCGTCGAAGCACTCGAGTCGGACGGCGGCGGGCTCCGGCAGATCGAAGCGCAGGGACACGGGTCCCGACGTTGGATTCGGTGCCGGGGCCGCGAAGAGTATCGAAGCGATCGGCGTCGGGTTCTCGGGGACGTTGGTGACGCGGTCGTTGTCGCAGGCCAGGCACCCCTGGCGGAGCGGGTTGTACCCGTACATCGGCCACCAGTAGGTCGTATAGAACGAGCTCCGGTACACCGACGCGCCCAAGTCGTAGACGACGACGCTCGGCGGATCGTAGGTGGTGAAGACCACCTCGACGCGGCCGTCGGCATCGATGTCCCCGCTGGCCGCGGAGACCTCGCAGCGGGCGGCCAAGTCTTCCGGCCAACCCGGCAGCTCGCGTCCGAAGTTGTCCCAGCCGTAGGCCTTCTTGTCGCGGGCGGCAGCGATCACATCCGGGCTTCCTTCGTCGAGCACGTCCACGATCGGCATGCCGTACAGGAACCAACCTGCGCCGGTCGGGTTGGGGTAACCGCCCAGCTCGGTGAAATACTCATAGAACGCATGCACCTCGGGGGCGGCGGCCCCCTCGACGCCGAAGATGAGCTCCGGTTCGGTGCCGGCCCGGATCTGGGCCGCGGCCACGCTGGTGAGACGGACTCCGGCGGGATCGATGTAGGGCCAGCCACCCGGGTAGTTGGAGCCGTCGGGGTTCATGACGTAGAGCCGTCCCTGGTCGGTGGGAGCCATGATCTCCAAGTCCCCGTCCAGGTTCAGGTCGGCCAGCGTAGGAGCATTGGTGAACGATTGACCGTCCGCGGTCACATTCCGGAACGCCTGGACGGTGTGGTCGCCCCGGATGACGTTCATGAAGTGCTCTTGCAGAATCACGATCTCGCGGTCGCCGTCTCCGTCCACGTCTCCGATGGCAGGGGAGGCGGTGATGTTGCCGGCCACGGTCAGCGGGAAGCCGGGGACCGGGCTCCCACTCCCGTTGTAGAGGAAGACCTTGGTGCCCGAGCACGCCGCGATCTGGCGGGCCTCGGTCGAGATGGCCCCGATAGCCACGTAGGCGGGCGCCGCGGTCCCGGTGTTGCGCGGCCAGCCGGACAGCTCGACTCCCACGTGGTCGAAGGCGTGGACATAGCCGGCATCGTTGCCGGCGACGACCTCGTTATAGGGATCGTCGTTCAAGTTCCCGATGGCGATCGTCGCATCGTCCTGGAAGGTCCCGATGTCCACCGGCCAGCCAGGGACGGCGGTGCCGTCGTGGTTGAGGGCGATGATGTGGCCGGTCACGTCGCCGAAGACGATCTCCGACTCCATGTCGCCGTCCAGTTCGCAGACCGCGGGCGGGGCGACCACACCGGCGGAGAGGGTCATCGGGAAGCCCTCTTCGAGGTTTGCGTAGCCGGGGTCCCGGCGCCATTCGGCGTCGAAGAACACCGTGTCCGCACCGGCGGGGTTCACGGCGGTCCAGACCATCCCCCGGCGGTTCCCCTTCGCCACGTTGTAATCGTGGGAGCGGTGCTCGGGGCTGCTGCTCCAGGCGAACCAGTAGTCCCGGTCCGCGAGGATCTGGTCATCCGACCAGGTCAGGGGGTCGGCATCGTCGGCGGATCGGAGACCCTTACCGTAGGCGTATGTATCGAGCATGCTGAACCCGGACGTTCCTGGCAAGGCCAGGAGCTCCGGCCAGTAGGTGTACTCCATCCACTGGGGAGTCCCCCAGGCCAGCCCGGCATCGCTGGAGGTGCGGATGTAGGAGCCGAGGGTGAGGTTGTCCTCCACCAGCTCCCACGACATCGCGACCTGATCGCTACCGTGAGACGCTGCCACCGTAGCAAAGTTCTCGTCGGTCCCGTTCGAGCTCGATGTCATGTAGACGGTGCCTTGCCAGTCGGAGATGCCGCCCGCCGCGTAGTTCAGGGCGCGGCGGTAGCGGACCGCTTCGTCCATGCCGGTGCCGGCGGCGGGGGAGTATTTCCAGGCGCAGTGAACGACCCCCGACCGGCCGTAGCAGAGCATGGGATTGAAGTAGTTCGCGTCGTTGGACAGCGAGGCGATCTTGTAGCCCGCCTCCCAGGAGAACCCATAGTCGGTCGAGCGGGTGAACCATATGTCCCTGCCGTTTCCATCCCAGCCTTCGGCGGCCAGATAGAGGCGGTAGCTGGCGAAGTTCATCTCATCCGAGGTGAGGGACACGCTGTAGAACCAGTCGGTGGGCGACGACAAGACCGTATGGACGGTCCAGATGGCGGAGGAGAGCGGCGAGTAGGCGATCCGGATCTCGCTGTGGGTCTCCGAAGGGCCCTGGTACTTGAAGGCCAGGTAGAGCTTGTTCTGCGTGCCCTCGGCGATGTGAAGACTGGGGAGCGAGTACTCCACATCCGTCGAATCGAGTCCGCCCCAGTACGACCAGTGGTCCCCGCCGTCCGTCGATCGGTAGACATAGATGGAGTTGCGGTCCGTGTTGGCTACCGATACCGCCACATAGATGTCGCCGTTCTCGGCGATGTCGATGCTCGGCATGGAGTAGTCGGTGGTGTTCAGGATGGCGATCCGGACGTCGTCGCCGCCGGCCTCGTCGTAGGCTGCCAGGGCTGGGTGCGCCGGGGTGATCAGGGCGAGAAGCGCCCCGAGGCAAAGCGCGTTGAGCAGACGGCGGTGGGGGCGAATCGTAACGCGAGGCTCGTACCCGAGGACCCAAACGCGAAGCGCGGCAGGAAGCGGCATGACACAACTCCTTCCCGGGCGGGTCGGGGCGGTCGTAGTCTGTGTTGCCGGCGCAGAGGGGGTGGGCTGTCACCGGTTCCAGCGGAGGGAGCCGCCAGCCCGGTATGGGTGGACTTTCCCACCGCGGAGGAAGGGAAATCAAGGGGAATTGTCGGGCCGACGACTAGTCCAGTAGCACCACTTTCCGGCTCGCCGCGCGCCCGTCCGACAGCAGTCGGTAGTAATAGACGCCCGCGCTCGCCTTCCGCCCCTGGTCGTCGCAACCGTTCCACCGCACCGCGTTCGCGCCGGCCTGACCGATGCCGCGGAAGCCGGTCACCCGCTTCCCGGCGACGTCATAGACCTCGATCTCATAGGGGCGGACGCGGGGAGTTCGAATCGCAGTTCGCGTGCTGGCGTAGAACGGGTTCGGCGACGTTCGGCAGCAGCGAGGCGGCCCGGGGAGCGATCGCGGGATCGTCGACGCCGGTGACCGCGCCCGCCGTCCCAGTAGATGTCGTCGACGGCGAACTCGCAGCCGATGCCCTGCTCCTCGAGGATGACGAACGGATAGCTCAGCATGCGCAGGTCGATGGCCGTGCCCCGCAGGTCGCTGACCGGGATCGACGCCTGGCCCCACTCGCCGTTGCGCACCAGCCCGTACCTCGTCGTGTTCGCCGGGAAGCGTGACCTAGTACTGGTTGCTCCAGGAATCGATGACCCCGATCTTGAACGTGACGTTTGCGGGGATCTTGATCATGAACTTGAGGTGACCGTCGCGGGAAGTCGAACAGGTTCAGCGGCTGGATCGGACATGATGCCGGCGCCGAACCACCCCTTGCCGTTGGTCTCCCACGTGAGGACCGTTGGTCGCCCTCGTAGGGCGGGATGGTGCCGGGGATCAGGGTGCTCTCCCAGACGTAGATCTTCGAGGTGACGCTCGGTCACGAGCGCGCCGTTGGTCGGCGTGGTGTCGGTCAAGAGCCCGAAGGTGCCGCCCTGCGGCGTGGGCGGTCCGAGGTGGACCTCGCCCTGGCCGTTCCACCGGTAGACCCGGATGTAGTCCACGTACATCGTGCCCGGGAGCGGCATCGTGACCGGCAAGCCGCTGGCCGGGGTCGCCGAGCTGGTAGGCGTCGGTGAACGCGCCGCCGATGGCCAGGTTGGCGATCAGGTAGAACGGCTGCCGGAACTCGTCGGACTCGCTCGCCGATGGTGAAGGGATCCGCGAAGAGGTCGTGCTCGACCCCGTCGTCGACGACGGTCTGGCGCATCGTGTTCTTGTCCCAGTACAGCCGGTACGTCAGGAAGCGGCCGACGAGCGGGTTCGCGTAGTTGTAGTAGGGGCGGCAGTAGTCACGTCGGTCCGGATCCCAGGAGAGGCTGGCGGCGCCCGACGGGTTCTCCGGGCGTGACGGCGGCGTCGGAGTAGTAGATCGCGTTCGCGCCCGACCATCTGGTCCACGGTCGAGTTGTCCGAGGCCGTTGCCGCCGTTGTGAGTGTCGTGCAGGTCCCGGTAGGCCTTCTTCAGCCCCATCTCCATCATGTCGATCTCGCCGCAGCGGGGCCACGCGTAGTTGGCCGTGCCCAGCAGCCAGACGGCGGGCCAGCCGCCCAGGTTGAGGTTCGGCACCCACACGCGGGCCTCGATCATGCCGTACTTGACGGAGACGAAGGACTTGCTCATCACCTTGCCCGACGTGTAGCTCAGGGGGTTGCCCCACTGATCGACGATGCCCGGGCCGCTCTCCTGCTTGGCGATGATGCGCAGGGCCTTGTTGCCCGGCTCGCCGGGGACGTCGGCGATGTCCACGTTCTCGTTCTGGTAGAACTCCAGCTCGCCGTTGCCCCAGCCCCAGCTGCCGTTGCCGGTGAGCTTGATCCAGTTGTCGAGGTTGTTGAAGTTCTCCTCCCAGATCAGGTTGCCGACCTGGGCGCGAGCCTCACCCGCGGCGAGCACAAGCACGAGCACGGCCACGAGAACGAGGATCTTACGCATGACGATTCCCCTTTGATTGAACCGCGCCGGGATTCCCGGAGGCTCTCTTTCCCAGCAGGATGGGGTTGCCCCCACCACCTAGAGAATCGGCCCTCTCGAGGCGAGAGGGCCGATCCCAGGAAGCTCTGCATCGTCCCCCGGGTTGATTCCGCGGGACGCCGGTGTGCGCTACCGGTAAAGCGACTTCACGTGCCCCCAGGTGGAGGGCTGCGTGGCCACCGCACCCTCGGGGCCGATGGTGATCGTCCCGAAGGGGGCGAGATCGGTGACCCAGACGTTTACGCCCACCGTCTGGAAGCCCCACTGCACGTGGCGCGCCGGGTCGTTGATCGTGGCC
Organism: Candidatus Eiseniibacteriota bacterium; assembly: GCA_963762255.1. Lineage (GTDB taxonomy): Bacteria > Eisenbacteria > RBG-16-71-46 > JABDJR01 > JABDJR01 > CAVXKA01. The sequence goes on along the minus strand of CAVXKA010000003.1, from coordinate 824,476 downwards.
AGGGACACGCTGAACGGTCCGGGCGAGGTCAGGGACACCGTGCTCTGCACGAAGGACGAGAAATCAGGGGCATAGTCCTTGACGAACGCGACAACCGTGTGGGCGCTTGTCAGGCTGTTTGCGAGGACGACGCCGTTGAAGGTCACGGTCTGACCCGCGAGCGACCCATCGTTCACTTCAGCGTAGGAGTTGGCCTCCATGATCTTGTTGCCGGGGGCGCCGGGGCCACCGCAGTTCGGCGGGACAGCCGCACCGACGCACTGGTACCAGTACTCGTTGGGATCGCCGATCGTGTTCGGCCCCAGCGTCAGGTTGCTGCCGGAGTACACGGCGGTGAGATCGGCGAAGCCCCACACCGCTGCCCCACAAGTACGCCCCGCCGTTGGCGGGTAGTTCGAAGACGTTCATGTAGCCGTTGGTGAGGGTGAGGGGATCTACGGTGACGTTGGCGGCCTGAGCAACCCCAGCGCACACCAGCAGCGATGCGACCAGAGCTGCGATAGCAAGTGTCCTCATCTCTGAGACTCCTTGTGTTGGTGAAGCATCGGAAGAGATCGTGGACCTGTGGAATCGCCCCCCAGTCTCCGAGGTTCTCCGGATGCGTTCTTGGTGGCAAATCCCATGGCCGATAGTGTACACTTTGTTCGGTAACCGAATCAAGTCAAAAATGGGGGACACCATGATGGACTGGAGATGGGTCGCGAGGATTGGCGGTTCCGGCTCTGGCGGTGGTCTTGGCCGGAGGTCTCGTCGCGCCGGCGGACGCGAGCTGGTCGCTCGCCTGGTCGGACGAGTTCAACGAAACCGCCCTCGATGGCGGCAGCTGGAGTTACGACATCGGGACCGGCTGCCCGAGCCTGTGCGGCTGGGGAAACAACGAGCTCCAGTACTACCGGTCTCAGAACGTGACCGTGTCCGGCGGTAACCTCGTCATCACCTCCCGAGCGGAGTCCTACGGCGGCGCCTCGTTCACCTCCGGCAAGATCCATACGCGGGGTAAGCGCACCTTCCTCTATGGCCGCGTCGAGATGCGGGCCAAGATCCCCACCGGCGGCGGCATGTGGCCGGCGTTCTGGATGATGCCCCAGGACGACGCCTACGGCGGCTGGGCGGCCAGCGGTGAACTCGACATCATGGAATCCGCCAACGCCACGACGACGGTGGGAGGGGCGCTGCACTACGGCGGGACCTGGCCGAACAACACGTCGACGAGCGGTTCCCACTCTCTCGGCGGCGCGAGCTTCTCCAACGACTTCCACGTCTATGCCGTGGAATGGGAGCCCGATGCGATCCGCTGGTATGTGGACGGCACTTTGTTCATGACCCGAACCAGCACCCAGTGGTACACGAACGCCGCCCCCGACAATCCGCGCGCGCCGTTCGACCAGCCTTTCTATATCATCCTGAACGCCGCCGTCGGCGGCAACTACACCGGGTGCACCGACCCCGGCTGCATCACGGCGAGCCTTCCCCAGCAGTACCTCGTCGACTACGTGAGAGTCTACGAGGACATCCCGAACGCCCTCCCGACGGTGGCGATCACCGCGCCCTCGTGGGGCGCCACGCTGCCCGCGGGCGATATCGCCATCACGGCCGATGCCTCGGATACGGACGGTGCGGTGACGGCGGTGGAGTTCTACGACGGCGCAATCTACCTGGGAGCCGACACGAGCGCGCCCTTTAGCTTCACCTGGACGTCGGTCGCCGAGGGATGCTACGGGATCGTCGCACGGGCTGTGGACGACTTGGGGGGCTCGAGCACGGCCGTGGTGGACATCACCGTCGGTGCCGGGTGCGGCCAGGCCCCCTACCCCGGACAACCGTTCGGTTTGCCCACGCGGATTGAGGCGGAGGACTATGACGAGGGAGGGGAGGGCGCTGCTTATCACGATCAGGACGCGTCGAACAATGGCGGACAGTACCGCACCGGCGAGGGCGTCGACGTGGAACTCTGCACGGACACGGGGGGCGGATACAACCTGGGGTGGTTCAATGCCGGCGAATGGCTCGAGTATACGGTCAACGTCCCGGTGGTCGGCCAATACACCCTCGACGCCCGAGTCGCGTCCCAATCGTCAGGCGGGACCTTCCATGTCGCCTTCAACGGCGTGGATCGGACCGGCCAGATGACCGTCCCGGTCACGGGCGGCTGGCAGAACTGGACGACGATCACGACGACGGTGAGCTTGGCCGCCGGAATCCAGACCCTCCGGGTCGTTGTGGAGAGCAACGGGTTCAACTTCAACTACCTCGACCTTCTCGGGGACTTCGCGACCGGCGTTCCCGAGCCGGGGGAGGCAGTGGGGCAGGCCCTCCACCCGTGCCAGCCAAACCCGTTCAGCTCGACGACGATCATCCGCTACGAACTCTCCCGCGCCGAGACCGTCCATCTGGGCGTGTACGACGTGGCCGGTCGCTTGGTCCGCTCGCTGGTCTCCGGTGAGCAGGTCCCCGCCGGACTGCGACAGGTGATCTGGGATGGCCGCGGTGAGAACGGGCGTGCGATGCCGATGGGGGTGTACTTCTACCGCATGGACGCCGGCTCGTTCTCGGAGACGAAGCGGGTCATGTTGGTCAGGTGATCGAAGAAGAAGGCCGGCTCGGGGTGGGACCCCGGCCGGCCTTCGCTTCAAGATTCCCCTGAGGAGCGGTTCCCTCGTCCCGGGGCGGAGACGCCCTACTTCAACAGCGTCATGGGCCGGGCGATCCGACCGTTGGTTGTGCTCAGCACGTACCAGTACTGCCCTGCAGCTGCGGGCATCCCGGTGTTGGTCCTGCCGTCCCAGGCCGTCTCAAACGTGCCTTCCGCGAATTCACCCTCGCGCAATGTGGCGACCCTGCGCCCGGCCAGGTCGAAGACGGCCAGTTCCGCGTGCCCCGGCGCTTCCATCGTGAATCCGATCCGGGTGCGGGGGCTGAACGGATTCGGGAAGTTCTTTTGCAGCGTCGCGCCCACGAACATGGGGGCATCGGAAATGCCGGTCGCGTCCAGGCTGTGGAGACTGATGTTGTCGTAGAAGATGCCCGATCCCTCGTAATTCGTCGCGGTATTCATGAACCCGATCTGGAAGATCTGGCCCACGAGGCTGGCATCGACGTACAAGTGCACCGAGTAGCCGCCCCACGTCGCGGGAATCGACGTCATGTCCGACGTGACGAAATGGGTGAGCGCCCAGCCGTTGCTCGGATCCAGCGTCTTGATGAAGGCCGCCGCGGTGGAGACACCTCCGATGTTGCCGAGCTTGGCCTGGAAGTCGAAGAACCACATCTTCCCGGTGTCCGCCGCCGCGATGGTCCATTCCCGGTAGACGTTCGACTCGATGAAGTTGCCGACGGCGTGACCGGCGTTTTCGTAGTCGTTGAAGACCGTGAGCTGTTGGGCACCCTGTTCGGTGCCTCCCTCTGCGAGGGCAATTCTGCTGAACGCCAGCGAATGATTGGGCGCAGGATAGGGACCGTATCCATAGAGATACGCCATGGACGGAGAGAAGACATTCCCGTAGACCAGCCAGCCGTCATTCCCCAGCGCGCTCGGGTCCGACTGGGTCAGGCCCTCGAAGTCCTGGCTGTAGGGAGTAATGGCCAGACCCACCACGGGAACCGCGCACATGAACATCGCAGCCATGAACACAACAGCAGCCCGATTGAGCATTGTAGTCACCTCCCGAAGAGTGAATCTCCCGCGTCGGCCGAGCGCTCGGACTGAGCGTACTGCGCCTCTGGCGCTCCACTGCCTGGAAGAGACATCCGTCTCGTAACCGCAGGCACTAGCATACACTTTGTTCGAGTACCAAACAAAGCCTTTTTTTCGGGGGGCGGCTGCGGGTATGCTCCGCTCCATTGGAGGGTTGACGCCTGTGCGCCGAAGAATGCTCGGAAACACGGGCCTTGAAGTCTCCGAAGTTGGCCTCGGTGGTTGGCAACTGGGCAACACTGATGACTGGGGCGGGATGGACGCCCGCACCGCCCACCGTCTGATCCACGAGGCGCTCGAAGGCGGCATCTCTCTCTTCGACACCGCTCCCAATTACGCCTGCGGGGAGAGCGAGCGCATTCTCGGCGAGGCCCTCGCCGGCCGCCGTAACGAGGTCGTGCTGGTGAGCAAGTTCGGCCACCGGCCCGAGGGCAGCAAGGATTTCTCGGTCGCGTGGTTCTGGGAAAGCCTGGAACAAAGCCTGCGTCGGTTGCGCACCGACTACCTGGACCTTCTTCTCCTGCACAACCCCGACCCGGCCATGTACGAAGGAGTCGACCCTCTCTGGCGAGCGATGGAGAAGTCGCGCGAGCAGGGCAAGGTCCGCCACTACGGTGTGAGCCTCGACTCCGCGCGCGAAATCGAAGCGTGTCTGCGGAACACGCGGAGCGAGGTGCTGGAGATTTTCTTCAACATCCTCCACCAGGACGTCCGACGCGCTTTTCCTCTGGTTCGGGACAGTGGTGTGGGCACGATCGTCAAGGTTCCCCTGGACAGTGGCTGGCTCACCGGGCGCCTGGACTCAGCGAGTCGATTCACAGGAATCCGGGCCCGCTGGACGCCGGATGATACTGCCCGGAGGGCCGAGCTTGTGGCCCGTCTGGGCTGGCTCACCGCCGACGGCTCGGAACTGGCGTGTAAGGCGATCGCCTACTTGCTCGCCTACGATGAGGTGAGTTGTGTGATCCCCGGCGTTCGGTCAAGCGGCCAGCTTCAGGTCAATCTCCAAGCCGAGGGCCATCGGGTCACGCTCGGCGAGCGGGAGCGGCTGGAGGCGTTCTGGGATGACTTCACCGACCAGGGTTCTCACCCCTTGCCTTGGTGAGCAAGTGATAAAATCACAAAGGTTTGAACGCGTTGCGCAGCTACCTATCGCTGTGGCTGACCCGCCTAGGCCCGTCACCATGGAGCCCCGAATGTTCCGCACCAGGATGATCGTCTTAGCCGCGCTCGTCTTGCTCATCGCGACCGGCGCGGGGCGCGCGTACGGCCAGTGCATGCTGGCCAATCCGAGTTTCGAGTTGCCGGGATCGGCGGGTGCCACGTTCGGCGGATGGAGTCAGTTCGGCTCCGTCGGTTCCTCCCCGAACGCAACCCACGGCGCGGTTTCCGCGCGCGTCTCCGGACCGAGCCTGGGTGGCTGGGATGTCTCGGCCTATTGGCAAAGCCTGGATGCTGCGCCGGGTGTCAGGTGGGCGGCGTCCGTCAGGGGTTGGCACAGTGCGATGAAGCCGCTCGTTGGGCAGTCGCGGGCGATTCTGAATATCGAGTGGCGCGACAGCAGCGGCAACCTCATCACCTACGAGTCCCACACCGTGGCCGACGCCGGTACTATGCCCGATTCGGTGCAGGCATTCTCGGTGGAGAGCCAGCCGGCGCCCACCGGGACCGCATCCGTTCGGATCCTGCTCGGTGTGCTTCAGGCGCCCACCGATCCCTCTCCCGACGTCTTCTATGACCAGGCAACGTTCGTCCGTCTGGGCACTCCGTCGCTGGACGCTCTTCAATGGTCGGACTTCCCCGGTGGCAACACCCTCGCTTTCAGCGGGCGGACCTGGCGCGTGAAGGGCCCCGGATACTACGGACCTGGCCCGAGCCTCTTTTGCGACACCTCGACCTGCACCTGGGTGGACACGAACGGACGTCTCCATCTCACGATCAAGAAGATCAGCGGCTCGTGGTACAGCACCGAGGTGGTTCTCGATCAGGCGCTCGGCTACGGGGACTACGTTTTCACCACCGTGGGTCGCCTGGATACGCTGGACCCCAAGGCCGTCCTCGGGATTTTCGTCTGGGAGTACGGTCCCTGCTACGACCCGCTCACCATGTGGTGGAACCCCTACAACGAAATCGACATCGAGTTCAGCCGGTGGGGGAATGCAGGGCAAGATCCGGCCCAGTTCGTTGCGCAGCCGTACGACTACCCCGGTAACCTGGTCCGATTTCCGGCGACGTTCAGCGACGGCGAGTTGACCAGCCATGCATTCCGGTGGCTCCACGATCGCGTTGAATTCCGCAGTTGGCGAGGTGGACCCGACGACGAGTCGCCGGCCGCCATGATCTACTCGTGGACGTACGCTGGCCCCCACATTCCTCGCCCCGATCAGCCGCGCGTGCACCTCAATCTCTGGCAGTTCAACGGCCCGCCGGCCGTGGATCAGGAAGTCGTGCTCGACGGCTTTCGTTTCGTTCCCGAAGGAGGCGCGGTCGCCGTCCCCCCCGAGGATCCGCCGGTTGTTTCGGTGCCTCATCTCCGCGCGGCGAGCCCCAACCCCTTCAGTCCCCGTACCTTGATCGGATTCACGCTGGAAACAAGCGGACCGGTGGTGCTTGCCGTCTGCGATGTTGCCGGGCGTTTGGTCCGTACGCTGGTCGACGGACTGGTGCCCGCGGGGGAGCACGAAGTGGCCTGGGACGGGCGTGACGAGGCCGGCGGCGAGGTGGCCTCCGGGGTGTACCTGGTTCGCCTTTGGGTCGGCGACGTACTCGAAACGCGGCGCGCCGTGCGGATGCGGTAGGGTCAGTACCGCGCTAGCGAGGCCTCCGGTACGCCGACTTCGATCCGCTTCACCGCGCCTCTTCGGCCGAAGATGCTCTTGCTGGTTTCCGAATCGAGGGTGTCTCCGGAGATAGCGGTGCCCGTGTTGTCGGCGCCGACGATTCGGATCCACGACTCGCCGGAGGTCAGGTGGTAGATCACCGGCACCTGGCAGAAACTGAACGCCAGGCTCCCTGCCGGCACGTCAATCGAATCCGGCGATCCATCGAGATCGAAGAACCGGAAGTGGGCGGGCTCCCGCAGGAACTCGGCCTTCCGCAGGAGCACGGGCTGGAAGCTCAGGACTCCGTCCTCGACGTGGATGCCCAGCTCGCCGAAGCGGGTGAGGATCTCTTCCTTCACCTGACCGGTCATGCCGGGTTGCTGGGCTCCGGCATGGGCCGGTGTATGGGAGTACGGGTCGGTCGGGAAGGCGCCGTACTCTTCCGCCGTCTTCTCGAAGCCGAGCCCGGCTCGGATCCGGTAGTAGGCCTTTCCGAGCGCTTCCCGGACTGACGCGGGCCGGTCTTCCCGCGCGGCCCGGAGCGCAGCCTCCTGTACCGCCAGCAGCAGCTTCGCGACCATGTGCCAGTAGATGCAGCCCAGCCCCTCGTAGCCGTACATGGTGCCCGACCGGCCGGTGAACGCGCGGTGATTGAAGACCTCCTCGAAGAGATCCAGGACCGCGTTCCGGTCCCTCGTCACCGCCTCTCGCCACTCGGTCCGTGTGCCAAGACGATCCAGTGCCGCGCTCAGGTCGCCGGCATTTCGGAGATCGCCGCAGAAGCGATTCGTGCCAAGAACATCCCGAGCGAGGATGGAAGTGTCTCCTGCCTCGATCAGCTCGGTGAGGAGTGGGATGCGTCGTACGCCGTCGTCCGGGACCACGTTTCGATCGATGAAGCCCGGGAGCGTTCTCTCCGGGTAGAGAAGGAAACTCCGCTGACCCGCTTCGTAGAGGCGACTCTGGAAGAGGGCGGAGATCAACCCGACCGCCTCCGGAGGATCCACGAGGCCGGAACTCAACGCGGCCACCTGCCCCTCCAACATCTCATAGAGGGGCCGAATCGTGGCGTCATCTCGATCCGGGCGAACTTCCAGGAGGTTGTACGCGTGGTAGAGCCCGTCCTCGCGGCGGTTGGCGAGAATGGCGTGATCGACGGCGACGAGGGCGATTCGGCAGAACTCGACGACATCCGTGGTTGGCAGGAGCCCCTTTCCTGAGAAGCCCTGCGAATAGACCGCAGCGCGATACTCGGAAAATGCCAGGCCCGACGCGTCGAGCAATCGCTTGCGCTCGATGTCGCTCACGGCCTCTGACGTTAGCCGGGGACGGTGCTCAGCGTAGATCCTGTGGAGCCGTCGGAACCACGTGATCACCTCGGCCGACACCGACACCGATCGCGGTCCGGTTCCCCCCAGCAGCCCCTGTAGAAAGGTCAGATACCCGCGCAGGTGGCAGAGCGTGACCACCGAAACGCCGTTGCCGACCAGCGCGTTGTTGGCGTCGTTCCACTCGGGTCGCTGGGTGTTCATCCAGATCCCGCCGTCCGGGACGAGATTCGAGAGCTTTGAGAGGGCGGGGACCAGAAGTTTCTCCAGCAGGGTGACGTGGTAGACCCTTCCGTCGGGTCCAATAACGAGCTTTCCGTCGGTGCCCACCGCTTGCGTGCGCGCCTCGACGCGTGCGGCGAGATCGACGTCATAGAGGATCGTCGCACGGGGGTCGGCCAGAATCTCCTCGTAGGGCTTGAGGCGATAGGGGACATCCGCGTAGCGAGAAGATCTCACGGTCGAGCAGCGCCCCCAGGGTACCCGGGGAGAAGCGTCGCAGGGTCTCGAGGAACCTGAGCAGATACACGATCTGGTGGTCTCCCCAGTAGCCGATGTGGCTCCAGGGGTCGCGGGGGTCGACGGTTTCCCAGTCGATACCGTCTCGAGTGACCCGGTAGGGATTGAATCCGTCCACCGTGGACGCGTTCACGAACTTGGCGACGATGCTCGGCAGGAACTCCGGGAAGCTCTGGCTCAGAGCCTCCCAGTTCTGGAAGATGTCGCGCCAGTTGCCCTCGTAACGCAGCGTGCGGTCGCCGTCGTGGTCTCTGACCCGTATCGTGAATCGGTTCCAGGGACGGCTCGGATCGCCGTGGCGGCGACCGAACCAGAGAGGAAGATACTCATAGGTCAGGCGTTGGAAATCCGCATCCCCCGACCGTTCGGCGGTGAGGACGAGATCGCCGATCGGGATCCTGCCGGGGAGTGAGTCGAGAAGCTTCTTCTGTCGCGTGGCCGCGGCGCGGTTGCGCGTCCGAATGAAGTCGGCAAAATCGACCGAGGGAAGATCGTAGTTGCCGTCGAATACTCCGCCGCGCATGGTGTTGAACAGCACATTGGCGAAGTGGTGGACGGTGGCTTCCCGGTGGTCTGTGAGCTGGAGGCCGTCGGCGCTTGCCACGATTCGCGTCAGGTTCTCGTCGGCGGCGCGCAGACCGCTGCGGACGGCCCGGTCCAGACCGCTGTCCCGGCGGAGGCGGTGCGCGCAGAGCGGCGACCTGGACATGATCCCGGCCGACATCGGCGGCGATGTGCCAGTCGATCCGGCCGCCCGCCGCCAGTTCGAATGATGACGTGACGAGGTAATTCCCCCGGCGTCCGGTCAGCTTGTCCTCGCGAGGGATCGGGCGGTCGCCGAGCGGAATGCGGACACCGCTTCGGACGAGAGCGCGACGGTGAAGTCGCGAAGCCCGTGGCACCAGACGGTGTTCGCCCGCAGCACCTCGGCCGCCTCCGCTCGATCGGTGATCATCGCGGTGAGGGAGAAGATCGCCAATCCGGTCTCGGGGTCGCAGTCGGCCCGCCGGTAGGCGTCGACAAGGGAACTGGAGCTGCTGGTAGAGCGCCAGCGGCGCGCCCCAGGGAAGCACGTTTCGCAACCCGTCGAGCAGCACGATGGAAACCGCGGTGGAACCTCGGTTCTCGATCGTCGCCGTTCGCACCCACCCGAACTCGTCGCTGGCCGCCCAGCGATACCGGAACACGAGCTCGAGATCCGCGTTCACTTCCTCGAAGACGAGTCGAGTTGCCGATGGTGTTCTTGAGTAGATTGCGCTCGATTCCCCGGATCGCTCCCGGCGCGCTCCGAGAACGGCCTCCACAGGATCTCGGACCGGCCCGGGCGGCAAACCCGCATGAGCGTGACGGGTCCGGATTGATGATGCGCGTCGTGCAGCTTGTCGACCGTCTCATACGGGAAGATGCTCCCGTCTGCGTCGACTCGTCCCGCGGTCAGCCCCCCTCCGGAGGTCACGAACATCCAGAGATCGGTGTCGCTGGCCAGGCTCATGAGGAACGGGGGCATGCGGTCGAAGCCCACGATCCGATAGTAAACCCCTCCCTCCGTTGCAACGAACCCGGTGGTCGGCTCACCCCCGCGCAGGGCAGAGTGCGGTGTGGGGGAGCGCGGAGTCTCCGATTCCGTCAGGGGAGTGGGACGGACCGAGTCATGGCTCGCCATGGTTCTACTTCTCCCGGACCAGGGCCATCTTGGGAGTCCGATCGGCCCGGAAGAGTCCCCAGTGTTTCTCTACTTCGTCAGGGTGATCTCCGCCCTTCCAGTTCTCGTCGAAGGCCTCGAAGAAGAACATGGGCATTCTCGCTTCGTCGACCCACTGCCGGGCGGCGGCGTAGAACTGCGCCTGCTCGGCTTCGCCCAGCGCACCCTTCATCAGCGTGGCTTGCTCCCCTTCGGTGTGCCTGCGAGTCGCCCATCCGGTCTCGCCGAGGACGATGGCTTCGCCCGGGTGTGCGGCCTGGATCTGCGCAACGGTGCTCCGTGTCCACTCCAGCGCGTTCTCGAGCTGGATGCCGTTCCAGAGAGGGTGGGCATGGGTGACGATGAAATCGATCTCCCTCGCCACGGCGTCGCTTGCCGGCTTGTTCCAGTAGTTGAAGTCGTCGGCGGTGGAGACCGGCACCGACGTCTGGGCTCTAGCTTCGCGCACGTAGTCGATCAGGAGGTCCGGCGGCACTCGGTGAGACGACCAGGAGACTTGGGTCTCGTTTCCCACACACACGGCGATGACGATCTCGGGATACTTGCCGGCCAATCGGATCGCGGTCTCGATCTCAAGCCGGTTGGCCGCGCGGGCGGTGGGCGATTCCACGGCCGCTGTTCCGCTGTCTGCGAGGGCTGCTTCGGGCTCGATCCAGACCCCGAGCATGACCTTCATGTCGACCCGTTCCTCCCGGATGAGATCGAGAATCGTCTCGGTAGGTCCGGCCGCTCCGTAGAGCCGGAGCAGACTCCAGTGGCGGGACATGAGGCGAAGATCTTCTCCCAACTCGTCGCGGCTCGGAGACGGTCCCCCGGGGAGTTGCCCGTCGCGATGGGGGCCATAGGCAATGCCGTTCCCGATCCAGCGATCCCCGATGGTCGTGGGCAGTGCGCGCCTCTCGAAAGGTTCCTGTCTGAGGAGGGCGGAGGAGTGGCTCGGACTCGCAGTCTCACGAGGTCCTCGGGCGATTCGTCCGCAGCCGGGAATGACGATGACCGCCATGAGGAGGGAGAACGAGAGGCGCAATTGCATAAGAGTCATCATGAAACACCGGCAGCGACCGGGGTTCCGGCCGAGGTCCGAGTTGGGGCACCATACCGCACGGGCCGGAGGAGGCTCGTCGAGTCAGCCCTTGACAAGACAACGGCAAGGATACACTATGTTCGGTAGTCAAACAAAGTATTTCTTCAGGCTGTGGGAGGTCAGGTGGTAGGTCAACCCGAAGCGCCAAGCCGCCCGCTCTTCGAGGTGCGCGGTCTTCGTAAGGCCTTCACTTCCCGGGGGTTCCTGTCCGTGAGCCGTCGGGTGGTGGCCGCGGAGGATGTCGCGTTCCGGATCGACCGTGGCGAGGCGGTGGCCCTGGTGGGGGAGTCGGGAAGCGGCAAGAGCACCGTCGCCCGTCTTGTGCTGCGTCTGGAGACTCCCGACGGTGGAGAGGTTCTGCTGGATGGGGAGGACGTCCTGGCGAGGGAGCCTCGAGGGGCCTCCCTAGGCTATCGTGGTCGGGTCCAGATGATCTTTCAGGATCCGTTCGGATCCCTGAGTCCGGTGCACGACGTCGCGCACCACTTGATACGCCCGCTCCTGCGCCACCGGCGGTGCACAGTCCACGACGCACGGGCCAGGGCGATCGAACTGCTTCGCGTGGTCGGTCTGGAGCCGGCCGAGGATTTCATCGACCGCCACCCCTACGAACTCTCCGGAGGACAGCGACAGCGGGTCGCTATCGCCCGCGCCCTGGCCGCCGACCCCGATCTCCTCGTGGCGGACGAGCCCACCTCCATGCTCGACGTGTCGATTCGCATGGGACTGCTCAACCTCCTCGCCTCGCTCAAGCGCGAACGCGGCCTCGCCATCCTCCTGATCACGCACGACCTTGCCTCGGCCCGCTATCTGGCGGATCGGATTCTCGTGCTCTTCCGCGGACGCGTGGTGGAGGACGGGCTGAGCGATGCGGTGGTGAACTCCCCGGCCCACCCGTACACACGCGCGCTTCTAGCCGCCATCGCGGACGCCTCGGTGGTCGAGCCCGCCGAGGAGGTCACACAATCGTCGGCCGGTTCCGTCCGAAGGGCCGGCACCCCGGTTGCAAGAGAGACAGGCAGGGGTTGCCCCTTTGCTGCCCGCTGCCCCGAGGTCCGCGAGGTCTGTCTGTCGGAGGAACCAGCGCCAAGGCCGTTCGACGGCCGCCTGGTGCGATGCCACCTCTACCCGCAAAGCCCGCGGGCGTTGGGAAGCTGAACCGAGATGACCGTGTGTGCATTTCCCGACGGGTTTCTCTGGGGCGTCGCCACCTCCGCGCAGCAGATCGAGGGCGGAGTCCGGGAAGGGCGGACGCGGCGAGTCGATCTGGGACCGCTATGCGGCGGAACCCGGCCACATCTCCGACGGCTCCAACGCGTCGATAGCCTGCGACCACTACCACCGCTGGCGCGGAGGACGTCGAGCTCCTGCGCCGGCTCGGGGTGGACGCCTATCGCTTCTCCATCGCCTGGCCGCGCGTCATGCCCACCGGTCGCGGTGCAGTGAACGCCGCGGGGCTCGACTTCTACGACGCGCTCGTCGACGCGCTGCTCGAAGCCGGCATCCGACCCTTCGTGACCCTCTACCACTGGGACCTGCCGCAGACGCTCCAGGACGCGGGGGGCTGGGCCGCGCGCGATACCGCCGCCGCCTTCGTGGAGTACGCACGAGGCTGTCATCGCGCGGCTCGGCGACCGCGTGCGTGCACTGGGTCACCCACAACGAGCCCTGGTGCATCGCACTCTGGGCCACGAGGAGGGCGAGCACGCACCCGGCCATCGGGACGCCTGTCGAGGCGCTGCGCGTCGCCCACCACCTGCTGCTCTCGCACGGATGGGCCGCCGAGGTCATCCGCATGAACGTGCCAGGGGCCAAGGTCGGCATCGTGCTCAACCTTGTTCCCGTGCACCCCGTCTCCGCGGATCCGGCCGACCGCGACGCCGCGCGCCGGCTCGACGGCTCCTTCAATCGCTGGTACCTCGATCCGCTCTTCCGCGGTCACTACCCGGAGGACGCGGTCGCCGGACCGGGTGCGCCGAGGCCACCTGCCGGGGCCCGATCTTCCCTTCGTCCACCCGGAAGACCTCGGATGCATCGCGGCGCCCCTCGACTTCCTCGGCGTCAACTACTACAGCCGCATCGTGGTGCGGGCGGATGCCGACGGCGAACCGGTTGCAGTGCCCGTGGTCCCCGAGGAAGAACTCACCGACATGGGCTGGGAGGTCTTCCCCCCCGGCCTGCGCGAGCTTCTGGTTCGGCTCGGCTGCGAGTACCGGCCGGAGAAGATCTACATCACCGAGAACGGGGCCGCCTTCGCCGACGCTCCCGGCGCCGACGGCGGAGTTCACGACGAGCGACGGATCGAGTACCTGCGCGCGCCATCTCGCGGCCGCGCACCGCGCCATCGTGGACGGCGTCCCGCTGGCCGGCTACTTCGTCTGGTCGCTCCTCGACAACTTCGAGTGGGGACACGGCTACACGAAGCGCTTCGGGCTGTACGGCGTCGATTTCGACACCCGACGGCGGTTTCCGAAGGACAGTGCATTCTGGTATCGCGATGTCATCGCCGCGAACGCGGTCGACGACGGCGCGCCGCAATTTGTGGCAAGGAGGCTCCCGTGAGCGTGATCCGAAACGTCCATTGGCAACGCGGTCATCGGTTCGCGATCCCCCTGATGGCCGCGCTGGTCATGCTCGCGGCGACCACGGCCCGGGCGCAGAATGCGACCCCGGCGATCCCGCCCAGGTGCGCGTGGTCACCGATGCGGCGGGGACGCGGCTCCAGGTGGGCGGTCGGGACTTCATGGTCTTCGGGATGAACTGGGACTACGTCCCCATCGGCGCAGAACTACATCTACAGCCTCTGGCACGCAGCCGGACGACGTGATCGAGGCCGCGCTGGCCCGCGAGATGCCGCTGCTGAAGAACATGGGCGTGAACGCCATCCGCGCAGTACGTCGGCATTCCGCCGCGCTGGGTCCAGTACATCTACGAGCGCTACGGCATCTACACCGTCATCAACCACCCGTGGGCCGCTACGGCTTCACCCTCGACGGCGTCTGGATCCCCAACGTCGACTACTCCGATCCGCGCCTGCGCGCCGCCCTCAAGGCCGAAGTCGTCCGCGCTCGTCGAGGAGTTCCAGGGACGTCCCGGGCGTGCTGATGTGGCTGCTCGGCAACGAGAACAACTACGGCCTCTCGTGGACGCTCGTTCGAGATCGAGGCGCTGCCGCAGGGCGAGCGCGACGCAGCCCGCGCCCACCAGCTCTACTCGCTCTTCGGCGAGATCATCGCCGCGCGTCAAGGCCCGTGACACCGATCGTCCGGTGGCCATCGCCAACGGCGACGTGCAGTACATCGACGTCATCGCCCAGGAGTGCCGTGGACTCGACGTGTTCGGCACCAACGTCTACCGCGGCATCTCCGCCGCGCGACCTCTTCCAGGTCGTCAAGGACAAGCTCGGGCATTCCGGTGATGTTCACCGAGTTCGGCTCCGACGCCTTCAACGCGAAGGAGATGCGCGAGGACCAGGCGATGCAGGCGCGCTACCTGCTGGGCCAGTGGCGAGGAGATCTACGAGCAGTCGGCCGGCAAGGGGCGGGTGGGCAACGCCATCGGCGGCTTCGTCTTCCAGTGGAGCGACGGCTGGTGGAAGTACGGCCAGGAGAGCCGCCTCGACGTCCACGACACCAACGCCTCGTGGCCCAACGGCGGCTACGCGGAGGACTTCGTCGCAGGGCGAGAACAACATGAACGAGGAGTGGTGGGGCATCTGCGCCAAGGGCCCCCCCGACGGCCGCGGGCTCTTCGAGCTCTACCCGCGCGCCGCCTACTACGCGCTGCGGCGGGCCTTCGCGCTCGATCCCTATGCGCCGGGCACCGATCTCGACGACCATCCGCGCACACTTCGCCGGCATCGAGCCCGCGGCGACGGCGCGTGGAGGCCCGCGGCGACCGTGCGGCGCTCGTCGTCGAAGATCTCCGAGCGCGTGCGGCTGACCGGGCTGCGGCTTGCAGTTCGAGACGTACAGCACCGGCGGCAGCCATCGTCAGCACGCCGAATCAGCGGCGTCCGGAGACCGGGCTACCCCGCGTTCCGCGGCTTCGACCGCATGGAGTCGTTCTACGCCGACTTCGAGGCGAAGCCGGCGGAGACGGTGACCGGCGACGCTGTCGCTCAACGTCCTGGGCAACGTGCCCACAACCCCATCGACGAGATCTTCTACGAGAACCGCGGCCGCTCCCAGACGGTGCCGACGCAGGACGCGGGACTACGAGCTCAGGGGCATCGAGCGCGTGAAGGTCTACCAGGCGGCCGTCTCCTGGGACGACCGCTGGTTCCGGCTGGACGGCTTCTACCGCACCGGCCACTCCCACTGGGGCTACGAGGGCGACTTCTTCGGCCTCTACCGCGAGGCGTTCTACGGCGAGAACATCGACATCTACGACGGCGAGGCGCCGGTCGGCTTCGAGATCGCGGGCAAGCGCGCGTTGGACGGCGCTGAAGCTCGCCTTCGGCCCGCAGCTGTGGTGGGGCGCCAATCCCGCAGTCATGCTCAAGTACCGCGCCGCGTCGGGTCGGTGGACGCGACGGGGATCTACCAGGAGGACGTTCACCGCGCAGTCCACCGTGACCAGCTCGTTCGCGGTACCGAATCCGCCCACGAGACGCGCCACCCTGGATCTGCGCAGGAACCTCGGAGCGCTCGGCGCGCGAAGTGGGCGGCATCTGGGCGAGGAAGCACCAAGGTCGGCGATGGATTCCAGATCGCGGAGAAGGACGGCGACAGCTACCGGCTGCTGCAGGACTACGTAAAGGACGCGGACACCTTCGGCGGCAAGGCCGAAGCTGACACTGGAGCGCGGGCGCTGGCACTGGTACGGGCAGGGCGCCTACATGGGCCTGGTGGCCGACGGCGGCCCGACCGCCACGCTCACCTACACCGGCTGGAACCTCAAGGACACCGGCTCCGGCAACCAGACCAACCTCATCAGCGGCGTGGCGGTGAACCAGGGCAACTTCCAGATCGGCCCCGAACGTCCTCTGGCAGAAGCCCATCGTCGGCCCGATGCCCAGCCGACGTCCCGTCGCCCGGCCGGCCGCGCAACATTCTCGAACGATCCGTTCGCGGTGCGCGCCAACCGCGAGACGCTTGGGCGCGGAGTTGATGTTGACCTACGACCCGACCCCGGCGACCTGGATGTGGGCCTGGGACAACGACGTGCGCGAGGACGCGCGGCTGGCTGCCGCCATGGGGTTCGTCTACCGCCACCTCCGCACCACTCAGGACGCGGCCATCGGCATTCTCGGCGACGGCCGTGACCACGTTCGCGTTCCCGGGGGCACCGCCGCCGCGCGAGCTGTGGGAGCTGCAACGTGCGCGTCGTCTCGCGCCTGGCCGCCGACCGCCGGCTGTTGGCGCACTTCTACGGCGGCACCGGCGAGCCGAACGGCGACGACGGAACGGCTCATCCATCGACTACGGCGGCGATGCTCGTCTCGCCACGGGACCCCTCGCCTTTGCCGCGGCGGCGAAGTTCAACGACTGGGGGCCGTACGACTACCACCGTGACTTCAACCTGACGTATCCCGTGCAGCTCATGGGCGATCTGTCGCACTCGCTCGGCATGCCGCGCTGGTTCGGCATTCCCGCAGACGCGTCTCGGTGTGCGCGGCACGTGGCGCTCGCTCGACCGCTATTCGCCTCGTTACTGCCCCGCGCAGCTTCCCGATGCGACCGGCACCCTGGTCTGCGAGCCCAACGCTCCCGGGCCGAACGGGAGAGAGTGGGAGATCCGGACGTACCTGCACGTGACCATGTGAGGCCCGAGTCGCTCAAGGCCCGACTCCGCTCGCCGGGTCGCCCCGAACAACGGGGCTACTCGGCGAGATGACAGGCGGCGGAGTGGTTCGCGGCCAGACGCACCAGACTCGGTTCGCGCTGCCGACAGACTTCCACCGCGCGGGGGCACCGGGGGTGGAAGCGGCAGCCCGTCGGAGGGTCCATGAGGCTGGGCGGCGAGCCGGGAATGCTCGCCAACTGCTCGAAGTCGCCCCGCACGGATGGGAAGGCGCGCAAGAGCGCCTTGCGTGTAGGGGTGCCGCGGGTTGCGGCTCAATTCAGTCGTCGGGGCCACCTCGACCAGACGGGCGGCGTAGAAGATCGCCACCCGATCCGAGAACTGCAGCATGCGGGCCAGGTCGTGGGTGATGAAGAGCACTGCGAATCCCTGCCGACGCTGCAGCATCCGGATCTGCTGCAGGATCTCCCGCTCCACGATCACGTCGAGGGCGGTCGTCGGCTCGTCGAGGATGACCAGGGCGGGCTCGAGGGCCAGCGCCAGAGCGATGCCCACGCGCTGTCGCATTCCGCCCGAAAGCTCGTGCGCGTACGAGTCGATGCGATCGCGGGGGATGCCCACCATCTCCAGAAGATCCCCGGAGCGATCCCGCGCCTTCCCTCCCGTGGCGGCCTCGTGCGCGACGAGGGTGTCGACTATCTGCTCGCCGATCGTGATCACCGGGTTCAGGGAGTCCATGGCGCTCTGGAAGACCATCGAGATGCGCTGCCACCGCAGGGCGCGCAGCTCCGACTCGCCGAGCGTGAGTAGATCGCGCCCGTCGAAGAGCACCTCGCCGGCCGAGATCACCGCCGGCGGCGGGAGGATGCGTAGCAGGGCCTGGGCCAGGGTCGACTTTCCGCTTCCCGATTCGCCGGCGATCCCGACGATCTCTCCTCGCTCCACGTCCAGGGACACTCCGTCCACCGCGCGCACCGCGCCGGCATCGGTGATGTAGTCGACGCTGAGACCGCGAATGGAGAGGATGGGATCAGCCATGATGGACCACCGGGGTCGACGCCGTGGGCTTGCGGCCTCTTCGCGCCAGGTGAGCGCGCCAGGCTCGCTCGAGCTGCAGGCGCGGGTTGGTAATCTCGTCGAAGCCGGAATTGAGCATGGTGAGGCCGAACCCCACCAGCGCCACACAGAGACCGGTGGGGGCGAAGGTCCACCACGCCCCGGTGAGCAGCGCGGAGTCGTTCTGGGCCCAGTAGAGATTGGTGCCCCAGGTGATTCCCGAGACGTCCCCCAGCCCCAGAAACTCGAGCCCCACCTGCGCGCCGATCGCGTAGACCGTGCTGCCGATGACCTGGGCCACCAGGAGGGATGTCATGGTTGGGAGAATTTCCCGCGCGATGATGTTGAAATTCGATTCTCCGGCCACCACCGCCGCCGCCACGAAGTCCCGGCGCCGCTGGGCCAGCGTCTGCGCGCGAATCACCCGCGCATTCCAGGCCCAACCGGTAACCACCAGCACGAGCCCCAAGGTGAGAGGCCCGGAAGGAAGATACGCCGCGATCACGATGGCCAGGGGAAGACCGGGTATGACCAGGAAGACGTTGAAGAACAGCGAGAGGACGGCATCCACCCGACCGCCGAAGTACCCAGCGCTCACACCCACCAGAGCGCCTACCAGCACCACGGTAAGCCCGACGAGAAAGCCGATGGCAAGGGACGTTCGCGTGCCCACCACGAGTTGCGCGAGCACGTCCTGGCCTTGTCCCGTGGTTCCAAGCAGATGGTGCGCGGACGGAGGCTGAAGGGGGACGCCCACCAGCGCGTCGGGTTTGCCGACCATCCACGGTCCGGCAACGGCGATCAGCAGGAAGACCGCCAGGATCGAGGCGCCGATGGTTGCCTTGCGGTCCCGGCGAATGGCCTCCCACCAGACCGCGATGCCGGTCGTCCGGGACGATGCGTTCCGGCTCATGACGCGGACTCCCGTGTGCGGGGATCGAGCCAGATGTAGACGACATCCACCAGCCAGTTTGCGCCGAGGACCGCGAGAGTGATGACGAGGAAGATACCCTGCATGAGCGGATAGTCCTGGTTTCGCACCGCCTGAACCAGGAGGTATCCCTGGCCGGGATAGGAGAAGACGATCTCGGTCAGGAGCGATCCACCCAGGACAAAACCGAGCGCCATCCCGAAGCCGGTGACGCTGGGGAGGAGCGCGTTGCGGGCGGCGTAGCGCAGGGCGACCCGCGCCGGACTGAGCCCCTTGGCGCGGGCGAGGTTCACGTAGTCCGACCCGAGGATGGCGACCATCGTGTTGCGCATGGAGAGAAGCCAGCCGCCGAGCGTAGCCAGCACCACCGTTCCTACCGGCAAGGCGGCATGGCGGAGGACGTCGACGATGAAGGCGCCGGAGAAGGAGGGGGCCAGATCGTCGGCATAGGCATGTCCCAACGGGAACCACCCGAGGGTAAAGCCCAGTACGTAGAGCGCCACCATGGCCAGCCAGAAGTAGGGGAAGGCGCCGAGGAATGCAAACGTGGAGGGAAGCCATGTGTCGATCCAGCCGTGCCGCCACCAGGCGGAGGCGATGCCGAGAAGCGTGCCGATCGCGAAGCTCACCACCAGTGCGGTGCCGGCCAGAAAGACGGTCCACAGAAGGCCGGTTCCGATGACGTCGGCCACCGGCGAGGGGAAGTAAGCGACCGAGATCCCGAGATCGCCGCGGAACACGTGCGCCAGGTAGGTGAGGTACTGGCGAAAGATGGACGCGTCGGTGAGACCGAAGGTTTCACGCAGCGCGTCCATCGCTTCCGGGCTCAGGCGGCCGCGGAAACGGGCGAAGAGCGCGGTGGCAGGATCGCCCGGCATCAGCCGGGGCAGGAAGAAGTTGAGCGTGAGCGCCGTCCACGCTGCGATCAGATAGAAACCGAGTCGACGCAGAAGGTAGCGCATGCGCGTTTCCTATCGCGGGGTCACGGCAGTCAGGACGAGCAGACACTCGCCCCGGTCGAACTTGTTCGGAGAGGGATCCGCATAGGGATCGCCCTCCGAGGGGAAGCCCTCGAACCGGCCGGTGTTGTACTCGGCCCATGACGGGTTGGGATAGAGCGGGATCGCGGGGGCTTCGGCGACGAAGATCCGCTGAAGCTTGTCCGCCAGGCGGTGCTGGGCGGTCGAATCGGGCTCGCGTTCGAAGGCGGTCAGCGCACTGTCCGCCGCCGCGCTCTTGTACCGGTGCCAGTTGCCCATCGAGGCTTCGCCTATCGGATTCACCGTGGCCGAGGACATGAGCCACCGGTAGAACAGGTAGGGCGTCGGGCCCTCGAAGGACCATCCCAGACTCAAGTCGAAATCCCCTTCCTGGACCCGCTGAAACCAGGCACTGAAATCGTAGGTTCGGACGGAGGCGTCGATGCCGAGATCCTGCAAGCCGCGGGCGATGACCTGGGAGGCCCGCACCCAGTCCGACCACCCGGAAACGGTCAGGATCTCGTAGCGCCACGGCGATCCGTCTGCCCGCGTGCGGAAACCGTCGTCGCCGCGACGATAGCCCGCCTCGTCCAGGAGTCGATTGGCGCGGGCGATATCGTGGCGCACCCACTCGCCCGCCGAGACCGCTGCGGAATCCCGCCAGGCGACGTAGGCGTCGCTGAGACCGGTGGCGTCGGCGGGACGGGAGTAGCGGTAGAGAGCGACATCCACCAGCAAGTCGCGGTCGATGGCCATGCTGAGAGCCTTGCGCACCCGGACGTCATCGAAAGGTGCGCGCAGCGTGTTCGTGTAGAGAAAGATGCTGCTCCCGGTGAGGGGAAACCAGTAGTGATGGGTCTCCGGGTTGCGCCCGACGTAGACCCTGTCGACCGCGGGGATGAAGTTCCCCGCCCAGTCCACCTCGTCGAAGACGAGAGCGAGGTTGGCCCGGTCATTGCCCGGGTAGGCGGGGCAGCGGATCGCGTCCACGCGCGGAAGCCCCTTCTGCCAGTAGTTCGGATTGCGCCCCAGTTCGTAGACCTGGTTCCTGAAGACCCGCACCTCGGTGAACGGCCCGGTGGCCACCGGGTTCTCGTTGGCGAACGTGACCGGGTCGGCGATGTCTTTCCAGACATGCTCCGGGACAATCTGCTGCGCCGCCACCTCGTCGAAGCCGGGGATGAACACCCGCTGAAAGCGGAAGTCGACGGTGCGATCGTCGATCGCCCGCACCTCCTCGAGGAATCCCCATACTCCTCTGCGATCCAGCGCCCGATAGCGGCGGAGGAGATCGAAGGTGAACGCCACGTCGCGTGCGGTGAAGGGCTCCCCGTCCGACCACAGCACCCCCTCGCGCGTGCTCAGGCGGAGCACGGTGTTCCCTTCCCTCCACTCCCGGTCCACGGCCAGCCAGGGCACCATTTCCGCATGAACGCTGTTGAACACGAAGAGGGGCTCGTAGATGCCGGCGAGGGTCGGCCAGCGGGCGGCGGTGGCGGTGGTGAGGGGGTTGAAGTTGCGGACCCAGGATGCCTGCTGCTCCTGGGAAACCACGAGTACTCCGTCAGGGGCCCGCGCCGCGTCCCGCGCGCACGCGGCGAAGGCCAGGGTCGACGTCAGGGCAGCGAGATGCGCGATCCTGTGAAGGCTCGCGCGAGGCTTCACGACGTACTCCGGTAGACCCGGACCCAGTCGACGAGCATCGTCTGCGGGAACGTGGTCGTGGCATTGGGCGGTCCCACGAAATTCCCGCCGACGGCCAGATCCAGAATGACAAAGAAGGGGTGATCGAACACCCAGCGCGTCCCTGCGGGGAGATCGTCCGGAGTGACGACCTTGTAGAGCTTGTCGTCCACGTACCACGTGAGGCGATCCCGTTCCCAGTCGACCGTGAAGACGTGGAAGTCGGCGTCGAATCTCCGGCCGGACAGCGTGAAGGCGGATGTCAGCGCGCCTCCGCCTGAGTACCCGGGGCCGTGGAGGCTACCGTAGACGATGCTGGGCGCCTGGCCGCGGTACTCCATGATGTCGATCTCGCCGCACGCCGGCCAGTAGGCGGTGGAGATATCGTTGCCGAGGAGCCAGAAGGCGGGCCACATGCCCTGACCGACAGGCAGCTTGATCCGGGCTTCGAATCGTCCCCGAGCTTGCTCGAAGAGTCCGGAGGTGTTGATGCGACCCGAGGTGTACTCGCGTTCCCCGTGTTCTCCCTGGTAGTTCTCCTTGCGGGCGGTGATGGCAAGGTGGCCGGCGCCGTCGAGGGAGACGTTCTCCGCACGGTCGGTGTCGTACTCGAGTTGCGCGTTCCCCCAATCCACACCGACGTCGAACCGCCAGTTCGTCGAGTCGGGGAGCTGCCCCGCCGGGCCTTCGAACTCGTCCTCCCAGACCAGATCCCACGTCGGTGAGCTGTCGCCGCAACTGCCGCCCCATGCCACAAGCGCGGTCACGACCGCCGCGATTTCCAACTTCCGGTTCCGTGAGCCCCTGCCGTGGATCATCCTGCCTCCCTGCGACCGGCCACCGCCGGAAAGAATCGTGAATCGGCGAGCGCGGCCTCGAGGACCAGGGTGGCCGCCCCCACGGCAATCGCCCGTGGACCGAGTTCGCTGGTTCTCACCTCGGAGGCGGCGAGCGCGCTGACCAGGGTGCGCCGGCGTACCGTCTCGCGAAGCGGTTCGAGGAGCAGCTCTCCGACCCGGGCCAATTCCCCTCCGACGATCACCATGGAGGGATTCATGAGGTTGAGCAATCCGGCCACTGCGATGCCGAGATTTTCCGCCGCTTCCTGCAACAACTCGAGGGCGAGCGGATCGCCGGCCAGGGCCGCGTCTTCGATGGCGCCGATCGTAATCGTCTGACCCTTGAAGGAGCTCTCCGGATACTTGGAGAGCATGGCGTAGGCCCGCTCGACCAGGGCTTGGGACCCGACCAGAGTGGCGAGGCACCCGCGGAGTCCGCAGATGCAGGGACCGCCGCGGGGATCGATAGCCATGTGACCGATTTCCCCGGCCACGCCGGTGGCGCCTCGATAGATCTTGCCGCCGATGACATGGCCCGAGCCGATGCCGGTCGCGACTTTGATATAGGCGAAGTCGTCGACGCCTCGGCCCGCTCCCCACCAGCCCTCGGCGAGCGCGCCGAGGTTGGCGTCGTTGTCCATGAGGATGGGCACCTTGTAGCGTGCCAGAAGCTCGGTGAAGCCGCTGCGTCCGTGCCAGTCGGGGAGCACCACTTCGGAAAGGTGGTCGGGGTGGCCGGGATCGACCGGGGAGGGGACCGCGAGCCCGATCCCGAGAAGCGTTTCCGCGCCCGCCGGCCACGCCGCCAGGCAGGCTTCGCAGAGATCCACGATGAGCTTCCGCGTGCCGTCCGGATCCGTTCGAACCGCGTGATTTCGTTGCCGCCATTTGAGCACGTGGCCGCGAAGGTCGGTCAACACGACCGTCACGTGAGCCGCCCCCATTTCCACGCCGAGGATCGCGCAAGCGTCGTCCTTGAACTCAAGGACGATCGGAGGGCGGCCGCCCCCCGAGGGGCCGATACCGGTCTCCTCCACCAATCCCGTCGCGAGGAGGGTGCCGACAATCTCCGAAACGGTGGATCGGGACAACCGCGTGCGTCGCGCGATTTCGGCCCGCGAGATGCGCCGCTCGTTCCAGATCAGCCTGAGGATGGAGTCGGCAAGCGGGCGCAGCGGTACGCCGTTGCCCGCCCGTTTGGCGCCGTTCCCCTTCTCATCTCTCTTCATACCGCTCGACTCTCCGCCTCACGAACGACTCAGCGGTGGAAGTACACGTTGTCCAGGTAGACGATCTTCGAGTCGCTGGAGAGGATGAGTTGAGCGAGATGCGCCCGACTCGGGAGCGCGGTGAAGTTCGACAAGGGTATGTCGAGACCACTCCACGCGCCGATGGTAAGCGGGGGGGTGGAGCTGACGTTGAAGGTGAGCTCTTGCTGCTGATCGTCTCCGCCGCCATAAACTCCATCCGCACCGAAGTCAACCAGCTTGACCCGGAAGTACACCCCCTGAGGCATCCAGACATCCAGATGGATGTGCGTCATCGCCGAAGCATTGATCGTGCTGGTTGTGAACTCGATACCCGCATAGGTCAGGTTCGTGTATGCCTTCGCATCGTTTCCCGCGATCTTGAAATCGCTGACGTCGGCAATGTCCCACGAAGCCGACCAGGTGTCCACCGGTACATTGGTGTACGCATTGCTGAAGAGGGAGATGACGTCGGCGGCGGGGAGGGTCGGCGAGGGCGCGGCCACGGTGGGTGCGCCGGTGACGTTCAGCGTCAGTGCCCCCGTCGCCTCCACGGTTCCCAGCCGCCCGGCGATGTTCGCCGTCCCAGTCCCTATGGCCAGGATCCCGTCGTCGGTGACGACGGCCACGGTCTCGTTCGAAGATGTGAACGTGAAGTAGCCGGGAGAGTGATCGAGGGTGCGATCCGTCCCGTCGACGTTGAAGGTGGTCCGGGTGCCGGTCACGGGCACCGTCGCTCCGACGAACGCGCTCACGACCCTGGGGGTGATCGCCGGTCGCGGATTGGAGATCGCGGTCACCGTCTCGAACCGCACCTCGTCGATCCAGACGGTGGAACCCGCGCCCCCCTCAGGCCCCTCCGCGAAGTAGAACAGTCCGCGTTCATAGTCGAGTCTGGCGGGAAGGGGAATGGGGATCACGACCCTCGACCATGCGGTGGAGAGGAGGATCCCGCTCCGGCTCGCCTCGAACTTGGACGTGCCGGTGTTGTCGTTACCGAAACCGGCGACGTCCAGCGTCACCGCCTTGCTCGCCTTGGCCCAGAAGGTCAAAGCGTTGTAGCCGGACAGATCGCGCGCGTATCGGGTGGTGAATGCGCCTCCCGCGTATCCGCCCGAGGCATCGCCGGGAGGAGGCACGGTGATCTTCAGGGCAGCCGAACCCTGGTACTTCTCGGCCTGGTCGATGGCGACGGCATCCACCTTGGAGCCCAGGAAGGCCTGGAAGTCCACCCCCTTGCCGAAGGTGTCCGAGAACACCACCGGGTCGTCGTCCGCCGGAACCGGCTTGAGACCGGAGGTGTCCCGCTCACAGCCGACGGTCCAGAGGACCGCCAGAGCGGCCATCACGGGGAGGAGCATCGTATTTCTGAGGGTCATCCCTCGCCTCCACATTCGTTTAGGGGCGAATCCGATCGGGGGGCCGAGGCCAAGCGGGTAGGGGCGGCCCGGGCTTTGTTCGGTATCCGTGCAAACTATGCGACCAGAAGGAAGGCGTGTCAAGCGGGGTCGCAGGCGTCGGGGGTGGATCCGCTAGTACTCCACGATCTCCGGCTCACTCCCCAGGAGCCCGATCGTTGGGAATCGTTCCCCCGCGAACACGGTGAATGAGTACCCGGCATGACGGACCGGGAGTCTCGGGTACCAGGCGAAGCGCAGCTGCACCGGTCCGACGCCGAAGCCCTCCTTGTGCAATCGGACTCCCAGCCCCAGCCCCGAATAGCAGTCTTGCGTGAAGACGCTCCTCCGTCCGGAACCGATGAAATCCGCTTCCGCGAAGGTGAAGGAGGCAAGGGTGACTCCCCCCACCTTCCAAGGGGTGAACGCGACGGTTTCAAGGTCGAGCTGAAGACGTTTGGTTCCGGTCACACTGCCGTCGTAGACCACGCCCCGGATGCCTTCATCGCCGTTGAAGTCGATGCCGTCGTCCGCCAAGCGATTGATGCCGGTGATGTATGCCGCTCTGACGAACTGGCGGAGACGGAACCCTCCCGTGTGCAGGAGATTGCTGAAATAGAGCGTCCGCAAGCGGATCACTCCCTGCTCGAGCATTCCGCGGTTGGGGTACCCGCCGATCCGCAATTCCCCGACTCCAAAACCGAGACTCTCGATCTTCTTCCCGCCCGCCAGCGTAACGGCGGCATACGTACGCTGACTGAACTCCTCATCGGCCAATCCGTACGTGACGCGGGCGAGGACACCAGAGGGGACATCCTCGGTCCGTCCGAAGTTGAACAGGAGATTCGTGCGGTAATGCCAGTTGTGGATGTAGGTGAGGCTTCCCAGAACGTGATCCATGTTCTGATACTGATAGTAGGTGGACGGCGTGACCGGCGGGCGTCTGGTGAACTTGAGATGCCGGACCCGGCCCGAAACGAACAGGATGCGGGGGGTCCCGGTTTCTTTCTGACTGCGCCGCTGATAGATCTGCCTTCCCGCCCAGATATCGACCAACTCCGAACTATTGCTGGCCACGGACGGCTGTGAATCCGGTTCTGAGATCGACGTCCGTATCAGATCCAGGCCTCCGGCGTATCGGAGGACGGGAGAGACCAGCTCGCGGGACATTGTGAGAGCCGCAGTTTCCTTGCCGGACAGTTTCGCGTACTCCAGGCTTCCGGTGATGAACGAGCCACGGATGTTCTGCATGGAGTAGCTCGCATCGAATCCCAAGCGGGGGGTGGCTTTCGGGTCCAGCGTGCCCGCCACGTAGACCTGGTGCCCCAGCCCGAGGAGGTTCTGCTCGGCGAGGCTGACTTTCAGGCGGTTTCCCTCTCTCAGGGTCTCTGAGAGTTTGAGGGTCCACGTTTCCTTCACGATGACCCCCACGTCGACCGAATCGCCGCTTCCGGGGATCTGCACCACGAAGACCCGGGCATCTGCGATGAACGCCAGGTTACGAAGGATGCGCTCGCTGTCCGCCAGCCGGAAGGGATCGATGGCGTCCCCCTCCCCGAAAAGGAGGGTCTGGCGAACGGTCGTCTCGCGGGTCCGGAAGTTCAGGTGGTTGAGGAATCCCCCCAGCCGTGACTTCGTCACCAGGGTGGTGTCGTCCACCGACGCGCCGAATACATCGAGATTCATGACCCGGATCTTCCGGACGTGCTTCCCCGCGTACGCGAGGAACTTCAGATCGGTCCGCTCCAGGACGGGTTCCTGGCCGCTTCGCTCGACCTCAGCCGAGTCCGGTCGCGCGCGCGCTTCGGGCTCGTCTTGCGCCGCGGAACCCCGAGACGGGGAAGCTCCAACGGTCAGATGCAGGAGGAGAAGGATGGTCAGGTGTCGGTACATTCCAGACTCAAGACAACGACAGAAGTTGTGCGCCGGATTCGCAGCCTCAATCCGGTTGAACGCGTGTTCCTCACAGGAACCAGGAGGAACCTATCACGACCTCACTCCTTGCGGAATGCAGCGTTATCCCCGGCGCCGGATGCTCAGGGCATCGCGACATGACTTCCTCGTCAACGGCTGGAAACGCGATGCCGCCGGCCCGAGGATCCCTCGGACCGGCGGCAATTGGACTCGTCAAGGCATAGGGAAGTATCTACTCGGACGGAGTCCCGTAGAGAGCCTTGACCGCGCCCCATGTGGTGGGAGCGGCCGGGACGATGCAATGATCGAACTCGAGCAGCACGTCGTCGAAGTAAGCTGGATTGCCGCCCGCCGTGGAGTTGACCAGGTATACCTGCGCCAGAATCCACTCGGTGTCGGAAGGGATCGGGATGCAATCCAGAAGGACCTGCTCCCAGGTGTTCACATCGGCGTCGAGCTGGATGGAGGTGCTCACTACCATGGTGTGGCTGGGCCAGCCGTTCGCGTTGTTGAAGGTTCTGATGTCCAGTCCCACCGTCACCCCCGGCGCCGAGGCGCAGGTGTTGGCCCGGGCGCGGAGGTTCACAACGGCGGGAGGCCCGGCCGAAACGTCGACCGCCTGCCAAGCCTGGCTATAGGAACCACCCCCCGTCCCGAGGCTCAGCATGTACGGGCTGCTGAGCGGCCCGGTGCCGCAAATGGTGGCGTTGTCGATGGAAGCGTCCTCGGCACCCCACAGGCCGCCCTGGAAAGGAGGGCCGACAACGGTGCCGAAATTGCCCACCGGTCCTGCCGGGCCGGAGTCGAAGGCGGGATTCACGAGCTGCGCCGCCGCTGAACCCGTCATCCCCAGCATGACCGCCAGGAAGATGGGAAGCGCGAGCCGCGTTACCGATACAAGCCGGAGCTCTCTACGGGACGCCATTCGCATGAAAACGGACCTTTCTAGTCACCGATTGCCGCATAGGTTCAGATGGCACCGGGACCTGAGCGCGGGTGGAGAAGGCCAACGCCCGGGTGCAGCGCGTTTCTCCAACCCCGGTATGGAGGTACTTGAGAACCGACCCCCGTCGGAGGATGCCCGACAGAGCGCGAGAGCCGCTGCGCCACCGAGATCATGGCGAACTCGAATCGACTAATAGCCGACCGAAGCGACTGCGGGAAAGGTATCAAGGACTAAATGAGTCGTCAATCACCAAATCAGAATAATTGCTACATGGTCCAGGCTGGGGGGCAGTCTGTACTGCGCGGATGAGAAGACCAGGGATCACTTGAGCGAATTGCTCGATCGGCGCCGCGTCGGGCGGGCCGGATCGCCTCGGCCGCAGCGGGAGGGGCCGGCATCGAGCCGGTGGGGCCGGTTGAGTCGGCTCCTTGGGTTGTGCTAACCTCTTCTGCCGCTTTGAAGAGGCGCCATACCCAAGTGGCTAAGGGGACGGTCTGCGAAGGCGAAATCGAGGTTTTCTAAGTCATGCGAGGTCCACGGTCCAAGCCCTTCTCACAAGGGTGTTTCGCAGGCAACCCTGGGTGGTGAGATTGGGTACGCCCGCTCGTGCCGGACAGCATCCTATTATCGTTTCCGGCGGCTTCCTACCATTTCCATGGAATTCATAGACGCAAACCGGCGCAGGTGCCGAGGCCGGACGGGGTCAAGGGGGAATGGGTGGAGCACCACCTCAAAGCGCTGAAGCTGCCGACCGTGCTGCGCGAGTGCGTGTCGGTCGCCGCGGCCTGCGGCCACGAGAAGGCCGACTGCGCAATCCACCTCCTGCGGTTAGCCACGCGGGAGCTGCTCGACCGCGCGCGCCGCTCGCTGGCGGATGTCTCAGTCACGACGCCTTTGCATTGGTACGCGCACTCCGCACGGAACGCCCCCTTCCGCTCGATGCCGTGAACTGTTACCATAAGATAGGGATGAGACATGCTGACCACCATCATCATAACAGCCTATAACGAGGAAGCCACCATCCGGCAGGTGATCGAGGCTGTCGGTGAGCTTCCCCTCGACAAACAGATCGTCGTGGTGGAGAACGGCTCCACCGACGGCACCCGGGCCCTGCTGCGGAAGCTGGCCGGGACCCACGCGATCCAGGTCGTGTACAACGACGTCAATATCGGCAAGGGCCATGGCGTCAGGCTCGGGTTGCGGCACGCCAAAGGTGAGATCATCGCGTTCCAGGATGCCGACGTGGAACTGGATCCGCAAGACTTGGTGCCGCTGGTCAGGGCGGTGGAGAGCGGCGAGGCGGACGTGGCCTTCGGCTCGCGGTTTCTCCAGCAAGACCAGCATTTCAGTTTACTCTACTACTACGGCAACGTGTTCCTCTCGCGCGTCGCCGGCGTGTTGCTGGGCCGCCGGCTGTCGGACGTGGAAACCTGCTACAAGGTGTTCCGCCGGGACTTGATCGCCATCGAGGAACTCGAGTCCGACCGTTTCGACCTCGACATCGAGATCGCCTTCAAGCTGTTGCGAGGGCGGCCGCAGTTGAAGTACCTGGAACTGCCGATCCGCTTCCGGCCGCGGAACAGCCAGCAGGGCAAGAAGATCAAGATGCGCGACGGTTTCCAGGCCCTGTCCGCCATGTTCAAGTACCGGCGGCCCGCATGAAGGACGTGGAGAAGGCGCGCAACACCCAGGTGGTGATCCTCTGCGGCGGCCGCGGCGTCCGGCTTCAGCCGATCACCGACGAGATTCCCAAGCCGCTGGTCTACCTGCGCGACCAGCCGATGATCAAGCACATCCTGGATATTTTCGCCGTCTGGGGTTTCAACCGTTTCTGCCTCTGCCTCGGATACCGGGGATTCATGATCCGGGATTATTTCGAGGGGAAGAATCTGCCGTACCTGATTGAATACGATGACGCCGGTGAGGACGCGTCCATGCTGAAGCGGGTCCTCAATGCCCGGAGAATCCTGACCGGCGACCGCTTCATTCTCTCGTTCGGCGACGCCATCGCGGACGTCAACCTGCATGACCTCCTGGAGTTCCACGAGCGGAGCGACAGCCTGCTGACGATGACCGTGCGCCGGCTGCATTCGTCCTTCGGCATTCTCAAGTTCAACGACCGCGGGCAGGTGTCCTCGTTCCGGGAAAAGCCGCTGCTGGATGAGTGGATGAACATAGGTTTCATGGTCGTGGAAAAGTCGGTCCTCGACCTGGTCGACGAAGCGGAATCGATCGTGGATCTGTATGACAAGGTGATCGCCATGGGCCGGTTTTGGGCCTTCCGCCACGAGGGCGAGCACCTGACGGTCAATACCAAGGAAGAGAAGATCGACACCGAGGCGCGCCTGGAGGGGTTTTACACCATTCTCTCGGGCACAATGGGGGACACCGAATGAAGAACAAGAAAGTGCTGGTGACCGGCGGTTCGGGGTTCATTCCTGCCAACGTGACGCGCCGGCTGGTGAAGGAGGGCGCGCGGGTCGGGATCATCACCAAGTACAAGAGCCTGATCGACAATGAGCGCATCCGCGACATCTGGGACGACGTGGAGGTGATCGAGGCCGACATCCGCAACCAGGATTCGCTCCGCCAGATCGCGGTGTTCAAGCCGGACATCGTCGTGCACATGGCCGCGTACAACCACGTCGGCGACAGCTTCATGAGCGTGTCCGAGGCCCTCGACGTCAACTGCAAGGGCACCGCCAACATCCTCGAGGCGTACCAGGATTACGAGAAGTTCGTCTACATCTCCACCTCCGAGGTCTACGGCTACCAGACCGAGGTGCCCTTCGTCGAGACCATGCTGCCGCAGCCGATCTCGCCCTATTCGATCGGCAAGTACGGCGGCGAGCTCTACTGCCAGATGAAGATGTCGATGATGAAGAAGCCGATCGTCATCATCCGGCCGTTCAACGCCTACGGCCCGTATCAGAGCTCGAAGGCGATCATCGGCGAGGTCATCGAGACCTGCCTCAAGAACCGGCCGCTCAAGGCCACCAAGGGCGAGCAGACGCGGGAGTTCAACTACGTCGAGGACCTGGCCGACGGCATCATGCTGGCGGTCAAGAAGGACGAGGCGATCGGCAACATCATGAACCTCGGCAACGGCGAGGAGATCCCGATCAAGCGGCTGATCCTGACGATCAAGGAACTGACCGGCAGCAAGAGCGACATCCAGCTCGGGGCGCTGCCCTACCGGCCGACCGAGATCTGGCACATGTGTTCCAACAGCGATCGCGCACGCAGGATCCTCGGCTGGGCGCCGAAAACGTCCTTCGAAGATGGCCTCAAGAAGACCATTCAATGGTTCCGGGAGTATTACCGGCTGTAGGAGATGAATCAGGTCGGGTCAAGATGGTTTGATTCGAAATTTTGACGCAATGAATCGTAGGGGCGACGCATGCGTCGCCCCTACGGGTTCGTGCTTCGCAGCTTGATTCCCTATTTCGTCCGCTCCAGGAGGATCTCGCCCAGGTTGCCCATGTCTTCGCCGACCTTGGTGACGCAGCGGAGCGAAAGGGTGTTCACCCCGTATTTGAACGATAATCTGCCGCCTTCGACGCGCTGGTACAGCTGCCATTCTCCGGTCGCGGGCAGGCTGACCATCTTGGGCGCCGCGCCGTTGGCGCTCAGCTCCACGCTCGAACCGGCGTTCGGTGTCGCGAAATCAAACGAGACCTGGTACTCGCCGTCGCATCGCCCGGCGATGGTCTCCGAGGCCCGATCCTCGGTTTCCAGAGACGAGGTACCGGCGAGCAGCGGCACGGAGGGCGCGAATCCCTGAATGTGAGGCATCGATCCAGTCACCGTGCAGGTCCTCCATATGGGGTGTTACGGAGCGTTACATGACGAACGTCAAGGCAGAATCACCTGCTCGCGAAGAGCATGTCCAGCTCCAACTTGTGAGCCATTGGGTGGGCCTCCGCGAAAGCTGAACGCATGGTGGTCATGTTGCCCTCTTCGGCAGTCTTCCGCTCATCGATCATGCCGCGAGTGCCCGAAGTGGCCCCCTCACCAGTCTCCGGCGGGGGGAACTCCACCGGCTGCAGTGGCGGCACGTCAGGGACCTGCCGCGTCCGCACCTGGTGGTCTATCACACGAAGTCGGGCAAGGTCCGGCGCGTGCCGCTCGTCCCGGAAGCTGCGGCGCTCTTGCGGGAGCGACTGGCGAGGACGACGTCGGTGTTCGTCCTGCCCATGCGCTGCAAGACCCCGTGCAGCTTCGTCGATCGGATCGAGAAGGCCGCCGGAGTGACGTGGCACTTCCACCAGCTTCGTCACACCTTTGCCTGTAGGTGGCTGGAAATGGGGGGAAGTCTGGAAGCTCTTCAGAAGCTCCTAGGTCACTCCTCCATCCAAGTCACCCAGAGGTACGGTCAGCTTTCGGATGGTGCTGTGTTCAATGAGGCACTCAGGGTGGGCTTCCGTGGCCAGGAAGGTGGTCACAAAAGTGGTCACACCCTGGTGTTGTCTCAGTGAAGGGTATCTGCTAACCTCTTCTGCCGCTTTGAAGAGGCGCCATACCCAAGTGGCTAAGGGGACGGTCTGCAAAACCGTTATGCGGCAGTTCGAATCTGCCTGGCGCCTCCATCCTTTCCCCTGGGGCCCGTCCGGACGACGGGCGTAGACTATGCGGCCCGATCCAGTCGGCCTGTCCGGCGCCCTCGCGCAGGAACGCACGCATGACCCAGGATTCGATCCGCCACAGCCTCGGCGAGCGCGTCAAAGAACTCACCGCGCTCCACCGCACGGCACGACTGCTGCAAGACACTCAGCGGCCGGTCGAAGGCTTGATGCGCGAGATCGTGGAGTTTCTTCCCGCGGCCTGGCAGTTCCCGGAAGTCGCCGCCGCCCGCCTCCGGCTTCTGGGCGGGGAGTACGCGAGCGCGAACTTCCGAGAGACACCATGGACTCAGCGGGCGCGCTTCACCGCCCGCGTCTCCGGCGCAACGGCGCCATCGGAGGGGAGCCTCGAGATCTGCTACCTGGAGGCGCGCCCACCGGCGGCCGAGGGTCCATTCCTCAGCGAAGAGCGCGACCTCATCGATTCGCTGGCTGAGATGCTCCGCATGTACCTCCAGCACCAACTCGACGATCAGGCCGCGCAGCGGGCGCACGACCAGCTCGAGCGCCAGGTTGCGGAGCGCACCGCGGAGCTGCAAGCCACCAACGCGACGCTGCAAGCGGAGATCGCCGAGCACCGCCGCGCCTGCGCGGAGATCGATCGACACCGGGAGCAATTGCGCCGTCTCGCGACGGAACTCGCCCTTGCGGAAGAACGCGAACGGCGCGCTATTGCCGCCGATCTGCACGACCACTTGGGGCAGGCTCTGGCCTTCGTGAAGCTGCGCCTGGCGCAGTTTGCGGGCGACGCC
The DNA here is from genome assembly GCA_963762255.1 of Candidatus Eiseniibacteriota bacterium. Classification (GTDB taxonomy): domain Bacteria; phylum Eisenbacteria; class RBG-16-71-46; order JABDJR01; family JABDJR01; genus CAVXKA01. Next base: position 791,215 of record CAVXKA010000003.1, on the reverse strand, counting down.
GTCTTCTGCGGCTTCGAGTCCAGCCTGCGCGAGATCCTGGGCCTTGTGGACCAGTCCATCCGCTACACGCGCACGCTGACCGGAGAGCTGAGCCCGCCGGTGCTCTACGAACTCGGCCTGGGGCCCGCGCTCGAATGGATGGGGGAGCAATTCACGGCCAAGCATGGCGTCCAGGTGGAAGTGACCGCCGCGCGCGATGTGCCGCAAGTACCCCAGGCGACGCGGGTGATGCTCTTCAAGTCGGCGCACGAACTGCTTACCAACGCGATCAAGCACGGGCGCCCGAAGCGCGTGCAGGTCCTGCTGCGTCGGGAGGCAACGATGCTTCAAGTGCAGGTCACGGACGACGGCGCGGGGTTCGACCCCGAGCGGGCGGAGGCGGCGGCTGCGAGCGCGGAGGCGGGGACCTTCGGCCTGTTCAGCATCCGGGAGCGCCTGCGACATCTGGGCGGCCGGCTCGATGTGCGATCGGCCCCCGGGGCGGGGGCGACCATCACCCTCAACGTGCCGCTCGCTCAAGAGGAAGGTGGCCTGTCGTGACCGTCCGTGTGCTGATCGCCGATGATCACCAGCTCTTCCGCGACGGACTGCGCGCACTGCTCCAGCGTTCCCCCGGCTTCACCGTTGTCGGCGAGGCCGGCGACGGGCTGGAAGCACTGCGGCTCTCCAACGAGCTGCGACCCGACATCGTGCTGCTCGACATCTCCATGCCGGGCATGAACGGCGTCGAAGCCACTCGCCGAATCGCCGCCGAGGTCCCGCAGACCCGCGTCCTCATTCTGTCGATGCACGCCGACCGGCGTTTCGTGGCGGAAACACTGCGGGCCGGTGCGAGCGGCTACCTGCTCAAGGACAGCGCGTTTCCGGAGGTCGTGAGGGCGATCCAGTCCGCGATGGAGGGGCACGTGTTTCTCAGCGCCGCCATCACCGATGTGGTGGCCCAGGACTTTGCCGTGCGCGTGCCACCCCAGCAGAACTCGGCGTTCCAGCTCTTGAGCCCGCGCGAGCGCGAGGTGCTTCAGTTGCTTGCCGAGGGGCGCGCCACCAAGGAAATCGCCGGCCAGCTCTCGGTCAGCCCCAAGACCGTCGAGTCGCACAGGCGGCAGATCATGGAGAAGCTCGGGCTTCACTCGGTGGCCGAACTCACCAAGTACGCCGTCCGCGAAGGGCTCACCCCGCTCGACTAGGTCGCCCGCCTCTCAGGAATCGCGAACCCGGAAATCAGGCTTTCCCCGATTGAGGCTCCCTCCGTCCGGCCGTCACCATCCCCGGTGGCGTGCTCGGCGTGCCTCCACGCAGGAGGTTCTCCCGCGCGCGCCGGGGAGGAACCATGCAGTCGTTCGACACCGGCAACACCGGCTTCATGCTGGTGGCCACCAGCCTCGTGATGCTCATGACCCCCGGGCTCGCGTTCTTCTACGGCGGACTGGTGGGGCGCAAGAACGTGCTCGGGATCATGATCCAGAGCTTCGTGTCGATGGGCGTCACCACCATCATCTGGTGGCTGTGCGGCTACTCGCTCTGCTTCAGCGGCGGCGAGGGAGGCATCATCGGCAACCTGGACATGGCCTTCCTCCGAGGTGTGGGGCCGGAGACCCCCTTCGCCGACGGCCACATCCCGCTCTTCGTGTTCATCGCCTACCAGATGATGTTCGCCATCATCACCCCGGCGCTCATCACCGGCGCCTTCGCGAACCGGGTGCGCTTCGGCGCGTACCTGCTCTTCCTCGTCGCGTGGCTCTTCCTGGTCTACTTCCCGTTCGTGCACATGATCTGGGGCGGAGGGCTGCTTGCGAAGTGGGGCGTGCTCGATTTCGCGGGGGGCATCGCGGTGCACAACATCGCCGGGATGGCGGCGCTGGCATCGGTGCTCTATGTGGGCCGCCGGCGGGTCGCCGACAGCGTGCCGCACAGCATCCCGTTGGTGGCGCTGGGCACGGGACTCCTCTGGTTCGGCTGGTACGGCTTCAATGCCGGCAGCGAACTTCGGGTGGACGCGGTCACCGGGCTGGCCTTCTTGAACACGGATATCGCGGCGTCCTTCGCCGGCCCCACGTGGCTGCTCCTGGCGTGGATCTTCGAGCGCAAGCCGAAGTTCCTCGGCTTCTTGACCGGCGCGGTGGCCGGACTGGCCACCATCACGCCGTGCGCCGGATACGTGACGACGACCAGCGCCGCGATCATCGGCATCCTTGCCGGTGTCGTCTGCTACTTCGCGGTCAGCCTGAAGAACCGCCTCCATTGGGACGACGCACTCGATGTGTGGGGCGTGCACGGAGTGGGGGGGGCGCTCGGCATCATCCTGCTCGGGTTCCTGGGCACGACCGCGGTCAACAGCGCGGGGCAGAACGGCCTCTTGCACGGCAACTCGGCATTCCTCGTGAAGCAACTCGTGGCGGTCGTGTTCTCGTCGATCTATGCCTTCGGGTTCACCTGGATCATGCTGGTCCTCATCAATCGAATCACTCCGGTTCGCACCAGCGAGGCCGAGGAACACATGGGACTCGACGCGGCACTCCACGGCGAGGCGGCGTACCAGGAGACATTCTGATGAACCGCCAGCTCTGGATGGTCGGTCTCTTCGTCGTGCTCTCGGCGGGGACGGCGCACGCCGAGGACACCCTGCAAGTCGGCGGGTTCGCCACCGCGAGCTACTCCGGCAACTTCGACCGGCGCGCCGCGGAATTCAAGCTCGATCAAGCGGAACTGGACGTCAGCCGCGATCTCAGCCCACAGGGCTCGATCCGCGTGGATCTGGAGTGGATCGCGGACGGGCAGGATTGGGTCGCGGCGGTTGAGCAAGGCTGGCTCGCCTACAAGCCGGCGTTCACAACGTCCCTGACCCTCACCGGTGGCCGCTTCAACGCTCCCATCGGTTTCGAATCGCTCGACCAGCCGGATATGTTTCAGATTACCCACGGCCTGCTGTTCACGTATTGCACCCCCTCCAACTTGACCGGGGCGATGGCGGGCCTGGGCCTGGGTCACGGTCTCGACGCGAAGGTGTACGCCGCGAACGACTGGGAGCTGAACAGCGAGAACAACGCCTCGCCGACCTTCGGAGGACGATTGGGTTGGGCCGGTAATGAAAAGGTCGCGAGCGGCGTCTCGGTGATCACCGGGATGCGCGACCCGGGGCAGAGACTGCGCGAGTCGGTGCTGGACGTGGATCTCACCGTCACACCGACCGCTCGGCTGGTTCTTGGCGCGGAGTTCAACGGCTGCCAGGCAGACATCTCCGGCCAGGGTGCCTCATGGGCCGGCTTCATGGTGATGGCGCACTGGAAGGCGCACGAGCGGTTGGGGCTGACCGGTCGCTACGATCTGGTGGACGACAGCGACGACCTGCTCTTTGGGAGCGGCCTCGAGGAACGCCGCAGCTCGGCGACCCTGGCCACGATCGTGACCCTGGGTCCAGGAATGCGTTTCTTTGGCGAGCTTCGAATGGACATGTCCGACCACGACGTCTTCACCGACCATGACGGGGAAGCGACATCTTCGACGTTGGGCGGGGCCGTCAACTTGACCTACGTGTTCTGACCCGTCTGACCGCCTCCGGCGGACTCGGTCAGCAGATTCTTGGAAGCAGCTCTCCCGAGGGCGTGTCCACGATCCGCGTGCCCCCAATCGTCGTTCGCATGAGCACGCGGCCTCTTGGGTCCGCCTCCACGCGGCCCACCATGCAGGCGCCTTGTCCGTAGGGTGCCGCCCGCATCGCAGCCAGCGTGCGATCGGCCTGCGCGGCGGGGACGAAGGCGACGAGCTTCCCCTCGTTGGCGACGTGGAGTGGATCGAAGCCGAGCATTTCGCATGCGGCATGCACCTCGGGGCGTACCGGGATCCGTTCCTCGTCCAGCACGATCGCCACGCCGCTCTTGCCGGCCAACTCGTTCAACGCCGCAGCAAGGCCGCCGCGGGTGAGATCGCGGAGCGCGTGCGCCTCGGCGCCGCTCGCGAATAGTGCCTCCACCAGACCGTTAAGCGGCGCGGTATCGGAACGGATGGCGGTCTCGAACGCGAGCCCGCCCCGCGCGGCCAGCACCGCGATGCCGTGATCCCCGAGCGGGCCGGAGACCAGCACCGCGTCGCCGACCTGCACGTTGGCAGCCCGCGCGCGGCGACCGCTCGGTATGTGCCCGACGCCGGTAGTCGTGATGTAGAGGCCGTCCACCTTGCCGCGCTCCGCGACCTTGGTGTCGCCGGCCACGATCGACACCCCCGCCTCGTCCGCCGCCTCGCGCATGGAACGCACGATCCGCTCGAGGTCTGCGGTGAGGAACCCCTCTTCAAGGATGAACGTCGCCGCGAGCCACACCGGCACCGCGCCCACCATGGCTAGGTCGTTGACGGTGCCGCACACCGAGAGCCGCCCGATGTCCCCGCCCGGGAAGAAGAGCGGGTGCACCACGTGCGCGTCGGTGGTGAACGCGAGCTCATCGCCCGATCCGCGCAGTTCAGCCAGCGGGATCACTGCGGAATCGTCGGCGGCCAGCAGCGTCGGGTTGGCGAGCAAGGGGTAGAAGAGCCGCTCGATGAGATCGGCGGTGAGTCGCCCGCCGCTGCCGTGCCCCAATACGATTCTCTCCTGATGGAGGAGCGGCACCGGGCAGGCGGCCGATTCGAGATCGCGGGTCGGCTCGCTCACCGCTTCGGGGCTCCTTCCGCGGAGAACCGACCGTAGCGATAGTAGGCGGCGCAGGCGCCCTCCGACGAAACCATCGTCGCGCCGAGCGGGTTCTCCGGCGTGCACGCGACGCCGAACTCGGGGCATTCGATCGGTCGCTTATGTCCCTGGAGAATCTCCCCGGCGATGCAGCGCGCGGATTCCTCAGAATGGAGTTCGCCTACGTCGAAGCGGCTCTCGGCGTCGAACGCGGCGAACTCGTCGCGCAGACGCAGTCCGCTCTGCGGGATGACCCCGATGCCGCGCCACGCGCGGTCGGCGGGCTCGAACACCGAGTTGACGAGCGCCTGCGCCTCGCGATTGCCCGCCTCCGTGACCACCCGCGCGTAGGCGTTCTCGACCTCGGCGCGCCCCTCGCGAAGCTGGCGTACCGCGCCCAGAATGCCGCGGACGAGATCCAGAGGCTCGAAGCCGGTCACGACGATCGGGACGCGGTAGCGCGCGGCGATCGCGTGGTACTCCCAGTATCCCATCACCGCGCAGACATGCCCGGCGGCGAGAAAGGCCTGCACCCGGTTGCGCGGCGAGTCGAGGATCGCTCGCATCGCGCCCGGCACGCACACGTGGGAGGCGAGCACCGAGTAGTTCGAGAGCCCGAGACGTCTCGCGTGGACGACGCTCATCGCGTTGGCGGGCGCGGTCGTCTCGAAGCCGATCGCGAAGAAGACCACCTCGCGATCGGGGTTCTCCTGCGCGATCGTGACCGCGTCGAGCGGCGAGTAGACCACCCGCACGTCGCCGCCCCGCGCGCGCACGGAGAAGAGATCGCCCCGGGAACCGGGCACGCGCAGCATGTCGCCGAAGCTCGTGAAGATCACTTCGGGGCGCGCGGCGACGGCCATCGCGCGGTCGAGGGTCTCGATCGGCGTCACGCACACCGGGCACCCCGGTCCGTGCACGAGGGTGACGGTCTCGGGCAGCAGTTGATCGAGACCGCTGCGTACGATGGAGTGGGTCTGGCCGCCGCAGATCTCCATGAGCACGCAGGGTTCGGTCGCGGTCTCGCGGATCTCGGCGAGGAGCTTGCGCACCAGCGCGGGATCGCGGAACTCGTCCAGGTACTTCACCGTCCCGGCTCCCCGAGTTCGCTCGCCAAGTCGCCCATCTCGCGCAGGAGTTTGAGTGTCTCCTCTGCCTCGGTCTCGTCGAGGCGGGAGATGGCGAAGCCCACGTGCACGATCACGTACTCGCCGATCGCGGCCTCGGGCACGTAGGCGAGGCAGACCTCGCGGGTCACTCCACCGAAATCCACCGTGCCCATGCGAAGAACGCCGCCGCCGTCGGCGATCGCGGTGATCTTGCCGGGGATCGCGAGACACATGCGGGCTACGTCCTCCTGAGCCGCGCCGCGGCCACCGCGGCCTGTCCGAGGGCCAGGCCGCCGTCGTTGGCGGGAACCTGGTGGTGAATGAGCGCCTGGAACCCCGCGCTCTCGAGCCCCTGCACGGTGCGTTCCAGGAGGAGAAGATTCTGCCAGACGCCGCCGCTGAGCGCGATCTGATTCAGCCCGGTCGTTTCGCGCAGCCGCGCGCACGCGTCCACGACCATCGCGGCAACACCGTTGTGGAAGCGTGCGGCGACGAGATCGACCGGCACGCCGCGGCGCATGTCCGCCACCACCGCGCGCACGACGGGCGCGGCGTCGATCGCTGTGTCGCCCAGGTCGAACGCGTAGGCGCCGCGCTCGGTGGGCGACGCCGCTGCCTCCAGCTCGCACGCCGCCTGCCCCTCGTAGGTGATCCTCGGCGAGAACCCCGCGATCGCAGCTACGGCATCGAAGAGGCGACCCATGCTCGAGGTCGGCGGCGCGTTCAATCCCTGCGCGAGCTGGGCGTCGAGCACCGCCAACTCGCCCGTCTCAGTCGCCCGAACCGGCGCCAGATCCTCCGCCCACGGCACTCCCGCCTGACGCAGCCAGCTCAGCGCCGCGCGGTACGGTTTGCGAATCGCGGCGTCCCCGCCGGGCAGGGGAACGTAGGAGAGATGCAACGCGCGCTCGAAATCCCGGTAGTCCGCGACGAGAAATTCCCCGCCCCAGATCGCGCCGTCGGTTCCGTAGCCGGTGCCGTCGAAGCAGACGCCGATCACCCGCGCGTCCTCGGGCAGGCCGTGATCGGCCATGCACGATGCGGCGTGGGCATGGTGATGTTGCACGGGGATCACCGGGATTCCCTCGCGCTCCGCCCGCTCACGCGCGTACCGCGTCGACTGATAGTCCGGGTGGAGATCGTGGGCGATCGCTTGCGGGTGGATGCGGAAGAGCCGCTCGAAGTGCTCGATCCCCGATGTGAACGAACGCAGCGTCTCCAGATACTCGAGATCGCCGATGTGATGGCTGAGAAACGCGCGGTCGTCGCGGCAGAGGCAGAACACGTTCTTGAGCTCGCCGCCCACTGCCAGGAGCGGAGCGGTTGGAAACGGCAGCCGCACCGGGAGCGGCGCGACCCCTCGCGAACGCCGGCCGAAGGTGACCTTCCCGCGAAACTCCGCCGCCACGCCGTCGTCGCAGCGCACATGGATCGGGCGGTCGTGGAGGAGGTAGGCGTCGGCGATGCTTCCCAGTCGGTGGCGCGCGTCTTCCTCCTCGTAGGCGATCGGCTCGTCGCTCAGGTTGCCGCTCGTCATGACCAGCACCTCGGGGTAGCCGGCGGCCGGCTCCAGCAGCAGGTGATGCAGCGGCGTGTAGGGGAGCATGAAGCCGAGGCGATTGCGCGCCGGGGCGACGTCCTCGGCAAGTGAACTCGCCACCGTGCGCGGCAGGAGCAATACCGGTCGCTCCGGCGACTCCAGGAGTTCGCGGGCGGCCGGCGTGACGACGGCGTGGCGCGCGATGGTCTCCACATCGTTGGCCATCAATGCGAACGGTTTCCCCTCGCGATGTTTGCGCTGCCGAAGGGTGCGCACGGCGCTCACGGAAGACGCGTCGCATGCCAGGTGGAACCCCCCGAGCCCCTTCACCGCCACGATCTCTCCCGCTGCGAGACGGGCCCGTGTTTCCGCGAGGGCCGCCTCGTCCCACACCGTCGCCGCGCCGTCGCGCTCGAGCCGAATCCTGGGCCCGCAGGCGGGGCACGCGATCGGCTGTGCGTGAAACCGCCGATCGAGCGGGTTCGCATACTCCGCCGCGCATTCCGGGCACATCGGGAAGCCGGACATCGTGGTCTTGGGACGGTCGTAGGGAATGTCGCGCACGATGGTGAAACGCGGCCCGCAGTTCGTGCAGTTGATGAACGGATAGCGGTGGCGGCGATCGGCGGGGTCGCGCATCTCACGCAGGCAATCCGGGCACGTGGCCATGTCGGGGGAGACGGGGAGATAGGCCCCGGCCTCCTCGAGGGACGCCAGAATCGTGAAGCCCGACAGACCCTCGGCGGGGCACTCCTCCACCGCGACCGAGTCGATGCGGGCCAGGGGAGGACCGCCCGCGCGCAGGTTATCCACGAACGCCTCGACGGCGTCGGGCACGCCTTCGACAACGATGTCAACGCCGGAGGAGCTGTTGCGGACCCATCCAGCAAGGTTCCATCGCGCAGCCAGCGCGAAGACGTGCGGGCGGAATCCTACTCCTTGCACCACGCCGGTGATGTGGAGACGGCGGCCGGTGACCAAAGGACCTCCTCACGGTCGGAAAGGCGAGCGACTTCGTATGCATTCTAGCTCAGGAGGCTCGCGATCGGTCTCCGCCTTCGGTTGACGTATCCGCTCTCGTGTCATATGGTGAAAAGAGTTGAATCATTGGCTACTCATTCTAATTCTAAGGAGGGAGGCCTCATGAAGAGCCGCCCGAATCGTTTGACCCTCGTTTTTGTTCTATCCCTTGTCCTCGCTAGCGCGGCAGGCCTGTGCGCGGTTGATTCGGCGCAGGCTCAGCCGGAAGGCGTGAGCTACACCTTCACACCCACGTACAACTTGATGCGGTGGAACGACGAGGTCAATCTCGAGGACACAGAACTCTACGGCGGTCGGCTCGGGATCAGCTTCGGCCGCATGGTGTCGCTGCAGGGGTTCTACCTGATGCGCGACGACGTGAAGACCCAGCCGCTCACGCAGCTCGCCTTCCCGGAGGCCGGGTCGACGCGCAAGCTGGACATCTCGAACTACGGCGTCGACGTCACCTTGAACCTCGGCGCCGGCCACGCCGTGCCCTTTCTTCGCGGTGGGGGAGGGATCCTGTCCTTCAACCCCGCTCAGGGGGACGCGATTCGCCAGATCAATATGAAGGCGGGCGGCGGGATGCGCTTCGGCTTCCGCCACTTCCAGGCGGAGGTTTTCGCCGAGGACTCGGCGTTTCGCATCGACCGCTTCCAACTCGCGGTACCGCCGGCGGTCGGGAGTTACCCGGCCGATCCCGACGCGGATCGCATTCGCCACAATCTCTCGATGGGTGCCGGGCTCACCTTCTTTCTGGGTGGATCCCGCGAGTCGCGCCTGAGCGAGACGGACCGCGCGCTGCTCGATCGGTACCGGCACGGGCTCTCCGGCCTCTCCATTCCCTTCGAGCCCTTCGCAGGTCGCCTCGACTTCCACGAGGACCTCGGGCTCGACAACCAGTACCTGATCGGGCTGCGCACCGGCTTCGACTTTGGGCGGTTCTTCGGTCTGCGAGGCTACTACTGGCGGGGCGTGAACGACGACTTCGACAAGACCGTGCCCATCCAGAGCTGGGGCGGCGAGGCCCGTTTCAACCTCAATTCCGGGCAGGGGGCGGTGCCGTATCTCGTGACCGGAGTGGGGCAGCTCGACTTCACGAAGGACTTCCGCGACGAGCAAGGCGCGGCGCCGGACGACAAGACCATGCTGATCCTGGGTGGCGGTCTGGGTTTCCGGCTCAGCGACCGGTTCGAGCTGGACGTCTCCGCCCGCGATCACATCCTGAGCGCGAAGGATCTCGAAGACACCTCCAAGCCGGATGACCTCCTCGGCAACTGGATGTTCGGCGCCTCGGTGCGGTTCAGCCTGGGGGGCAGCTCGCCTCAGGGGCAGAAGCCGCTGTTCGGAAAGGCCGAGCCTCTGTCCAAGCCGCTCCCGCCTCTCCGGGAGATGGAAGCGGAAGAGATGGGGCCGGAGGCGCTCGAGGAGCGACAGGTCGAGACGGTGATCCTGCGCGCTCCGGCGCAGGGATCGGCCGTGGGCTACGCCGGCGAGCGCATGATCATGTTCCCGGTGCCCACGGAAGGCGAGATCTACATCCGCTACGGGACCCCGGGTGGAGTGGACATCGAATCGAAGAGCGTGACGGGAGAGTCCGCGGCACCCGCCGCCCCGCAGGCCGGATCGGCGCCGTCGTCGATGACCATCCCGGCTCCTCCCGCGCCCGCGCCTGATCTCGAGATGATTCGGCGGATCATCCGCGACGAGCTGCACCGCGCCGGCGTGGTGCGCGAGTCCGGCGAGGTGGCGCCGGAGGGCCGATGGGTCGAAGAGGGGAAAGAGGGATCCTCTTCTTCGCCGCGCGTCGTCTTCAAGGAGCCGACGTCGGATACCTCCGACGTATACGAAGTGGACTACGCTGAAGACGACGGTGACGACAGGCATGTGGGCTTCCGCGCCTACACAGGTCTCGGTCTGGACGACCCGACGGAGTTTCTGCTCGGCGCCCGAGTGATCCTCGGCCCGATCACCGCCGACTCGCCCTTCCTGTTCGTCCCCGAAGTCGCGCTGGGATTCGGTTCCGACGTCACCACGTACCTTGTCGCGGGCAACCTTCAACTCCCGCTCGGCAATCTGGGCGGATCGCAGCAATGGAGCCCGTATGTTTCGACCGGTCTCGGATTCTTGAAGGTCGACAGTGGGGGGGAGAGCGACACCGATCTCACCGTCAACTTCGCAGCTGGTGTGGACGCGCGTTTCGGCAATTGGGCGCCGTTCCTCGAGTACCAGGGGGTGCGAGGATTCGACGTGAACCGGCTTCTGGTCGGAGTCCGTTTCGGCCAATAGGAGCGCGACCATGAATGCCTGGGATTGGATCACCGGCAAGCGCCGCAACGGCGCGGTGCGAGCGACGTTCGTTATCGCTACCGCCGCCGCAGCGGTGCTGGTGTTGTCGGGGAGCGAGGAGTGGATCGCCACCCCGCTTCCCGACGGCACGACGATGTACTTGCGCTATGGCGCTCCGGGGGGCGTCCGCATCGTACGCGGCCGCCCCGCCGCGGTCACGCCACCCGGAGTATTCGCGCCGGCGCCTGAGGTCTGGGCCGACTCCCTCGCCGCGCAGGTGCGGCGGATCCTCGCCGAGGAACTCGCCGCCCTTCCGATCCTCATGGAGACCAGGGTCCAGCACGCGCACCCCTGGGGCCCGCCCGTGCACACCGTCGAGGTGCTTGCGCCCCCGCCGCCCCCCCCGAGCGTGCCGGACACGCTTGGGGTGCCGGCGGGGCCTCGGTTCGCCGCGCCCGAGAGCGCGACGATCCCGCCTGTCGTTGCCGTCCCCGAAAGCGCGACGATCCCGCCTGTCGTTGCCGCCCCGAAAGCGCGACGATCCCGCCAACCCCCGCCCCTCCGACGGCGCGCGTGCAGATCCCGCCCGAGGCCCCTCGCGCGGAACTCCCCCCCGAGCCGCGCACCATTCGGGAGGCCTTCGCAAGCGACGGTCTCTTCACGACGCAGCTTCTGCTTTTCGAGACCGGCGAGAGCGAACTTCTGCCGATCTCCTTGGATATCTTGCGCGTCGTTGCCGGCGTCCTGCGGGAGTTTCCCGAGGCGCGCGTGCGCGTTGAGGGCTATACCGACCCGCGTGGAAGCGCCGAGGCGAACCTCGATCTGAGCCGTCGTCGCGCGGAGGCGGTCCGTGACTTTCTCGCAGGGGAAGGCGGGCTGGGGCCCGAGCGCGTGGAAGCCGTGGGCTACGGCGAGGAGCGCCCTCTGACCGGGGGAACGACCCCGACGGCGCTCGCGCTCAACCGGCGCGTGCAGATCCGGGTGCTGAACCCCGAGGCGTTGCGGCGATCCGTCGAGACTCGCTGAGCCCGGCTACGGTCCGCCGTCGTCCTGGGAATCCTGCTGCTCTTCCACCGCTCCCGGGAAGTCCTGAAGCCATCGCCTGAGCGGGTGCCACGACGAGCCGGTCAGCCGATAGATGGCGCGGAGGTTGCGCGGGTTCTTCGAAAGATGGAAGGTGCCGACCATTTCGATCGGAAGCATCGGCCACACCTCTGGATCGAACCCCGGCATGTAGACCTCGATGATCGCGGTCATGTCGGTCGGTCCGCCGTAGAGGCTGCTCGGGTGGTTCGCGGAGAGAAGGACGTCGGCCGGATCCTGGGCTCCGAAGTTGGGGAGCACGTACCCCTCGAGGCGCACCTGCTTGCCGTCCAGCATGCGCAGGCTGTCCGGCCAGGTCATGCTCCCCATGGGGTTGTAGACGGTCTGCCGCAAGAGATCCCACGTGAGGAGAGGAAGCGCTTCCTGCGGAGCCGCGCTCGCGACCGCCCCCGTAGGCTGCGCGACGAGAACCGGAGCCCCGACTCCGGGTAGGATGCCGGCCAGCATCCCGGCCGCCAGCGCGCCGGCCAGCGCCACCCTCCCGCGCCGCGGTGCGCGCCGACCCGCCTTTGAACCCTGCGTCCAGATGTCCACGGTCCTACCTCCTGCGACTTCAAAGTCCGAACCACCAAGACTAGCAGGATCGGAGGCGGAAGAGCCAGTTGATCGTAGGCGAGCGCTGCGCTTCGTGCGAGAATCCCCCGCGACAATCAACGAAGAAAGAAAGTCAGAGGCTCGCCGGTGCGGCATCCGATCGATCGTCACGTTCTGTTCTGCCTGCTATTCGCTTTGCTGACGCTCGCGATCCAGGAAATCGTCCCCGCCGAGGCCTCATCGTCGCGCCGGTCCGACGCCCCCGAGGCCGGCGTCGCGCCTGCTCCCCGGCTCCGCGCGTTGGAGGACGAGTTCATCGGCCTTCTCACGCGGCTCGATCCCGTCCGCGCCTCGCAGCTCGGGTTGCACGAGGGCGATGCCTCTCTGGGGCCCTCGGGATTCGCCGGCCGCGAGCGCGTGCGCCTCGCCTGGCGCGATTTCGAGGAGCGGCTACTCGCGGTCTCCGACACCCTCACCCATCGCGACGATCGCTTCGACGTCGCGATCATGCTCTACGACATCCGGCTGCGGCGTTTCGAGCAGGACAGCTTGCGGGTGTGGTCGCGCGATCCCGGGCGCGCTCTGCGAACGGTGGGCGGGGGCATCCAGACTCTTCTCGGCCGGGAATACGTTCCGCTTGTGGAACGCACGCGCTCTCTGGTGGGGCGATTGCGCGAGACGCCTGGTTATCTGGAGGCCGCCCTCCCCATGATCGGCGATCCGCCGCGCGTATTGACCGAACAGGCCCTGGCCCAGGCCGACGGGCTTGTCACGACCCTCATCGACGGCATTCCCGCCGCCACCGCATCCATCGAGGACAGCGCGCTGGTGGCGGACCTCACCGAGGCGACAGCGGCCGCGCTCCACGGGGTCCTGGCCTACCGCGAAGCACTCTCCGAAGACGTGCTTCCCCGCTCACGGGTCGAATTCGCGCTCGGACCCGCTCTCTTCGCCGGATACCTGCGCGCGGCGGAGGGGATCGAGACCCCGCTCCCGCGCCTGCGCGCGCGCGCGGAAGAGGAGCTCAGGCGTTACGATGCGCGATTCACCGCCGCCGCGGCGCGGATCGACTCGAGCCGCTCGCCCCGCGACGTGATGCTGTCGGTGAGTGCCGATCATCCCGAGCCCGGCGGCGTCCTGGTAGCGGCGGCCGAAGCCATCCGCGAAGTCCTCGCCTTCACGCTACGGGACGAGAGCGTCTCGCTCCCCCCGGGGCCACCCATTCAGGTGCGCGCCACCCCCACGTCGTCGCGCTGGACCAACGCCAGCCTCGCCGCCCCGGGCCCCTTCGAACCTGCGGGTCTTCCCGCGGTCTTCTACGTGACCCTACCCGATCCGGCATCGCCCCCCGGCGAGCAACTCGAACTCATCCGCTTCTTCAACCGCTCCGTCCTGCGCAACATCGCTCTGCACGAAACCTATCCCGGTCATTATCTCCACGCGTTGACCCAGGCCGCGCTCACCCGGCCCGCGCGCCGCGCGATCTGGAGCCGCGGCTTTGGAGAGGGTTGGGCGCACTACGTCGAAGGCCTCTCTCTGGAGCGCGGCTTTCACCGTGACGACGACGCGTTCCGTCTGGCCACCCAGCAGTCGGCGCTGCGCAGGCTCGGTCGCTACCGTGCGGCGTTGGGGTTGCACACCGAGGGCTGGACAGTTGAGCAGGCGGCGCGCTATCTCGAGACGCACTGCTATCTCGAGCCGTCCATGGCGCGGCGCGAGGCGGGGCGCGGCGCGTTCGACCCGCTCTACCTGGTCTATGCGCTGGGCCGAAGCGAGATCGAGTCGATGCGGACGGAGGTCATGCGCGCGGAGGGGGCGAACTTCGATCTCGCGCGGTTCCATGCCCGACTTCTCGCGTTGGGCGCGCCCCCGCTGCCCCTGGCGCGGGCGTTCTTGCTCCAAGAGCCGCTCGTCCCCGCGCGCTGGCTAGACTAGTCAGGCAGGCCGCGGGCCCGGATCCATCTCCGCGCCCTCGAGTCGTGCCCCTTCGAGACGCGCTCCCGCCAGCCGCGCCCCTCGGAGCTTCGCCCCCCGGAGGTCCGCTCCGGTGAGGTTGGCGCCTTCGAGCATGGCGTCGGAGAGATCGGCGTCGCGGAGATCCGCTCCCTCGAGATCGGCGCGATCGAAGATGCTCGCTCGCAGTCGCGCGCCTCGAGCATCGGCCCGGCCCGCGGAGACCAGCGTGAAGTCGGCGGCGATCGCCGTCAGCCCGCGCAGGTCGGCCTGCTCGAGAATCGCTCCCTGCCAGTCGGAATCCGACGCCACCGCGCGGCGCAGCTTCACTCGCGCTGCCTGTGCCTCACGGGCGAACGCCTTCTTGAGGTAAGCCCCCGAGAAGTCCGCGCCTTCGAGGATGGCCCGCTCGAGCTGTGCGTTGTGGAGGTAGGCCCCCATCGCGATGGCTTCGGTGAGATCGGCCTCGCTGAGATCGGCCCCATCCAGCACCGCGCGCACGAAGCGAACTTGAAGAAGTCCGGTGCGGACGAACCGGGCGCCGGCGAGGTAGGCCCGGTGCGCGCGCACGCGCCCCATGTCCGCCTCGGAGAAATCGGCGCGGCCGGCGTCGGCGTCCACGAAGCGCGCGGCGTAGAGGAGGCTGCGAGTGAACCGGGCGCCGCGGACCGTGGCTCCCTCGAAGTGCGCCTCGGTGAGCATCGCGCCTGAGAAATCGATCCCGGAGAGGTCCGCGCGCTTGAATACGGAGCCGGCCAGATCCTCGCCGGCCGCCGCCGCACGTTCCTGCTCGTGGCGCCAGGCGTCCCGATCGGGCAGGTGGGCCCAGCAATGGCGGGCGCCGACCAGGGGCGCGAGCGCGCATGCCGCTCCCTCGCACCGGTACTCGACCGCGGAGGTGCTCATGGACCGTCTCCTTGTCGATGCCCAGGGTCTAGAGGCCCTCGATGCGGACCTCGTCGATGACGTCGCCGACCTGGATCTTATCGACCACGTCCCGTCCTTCCATGACTTCCCCGAAGATCGTGTAGCGTCCGTTGAGATGGGGTTGAGGGGAATGCGTGATGAAGAACTGGCTCCCTCCGGTGTCCTTGCCGGACAGGGCCATTCCCAGCCGCCCCGTATCGTAGAGGAGCGGATTGACTTCGCAGCGGATGGCATAGCCGGGACCGCCCCATCCGTCTCCGTGCGGATCTCCCCCCTGGATGACGAAGTCGGGGACCACTCGGTGGAACGTGAGCCCGTTGAAGTACCCCTTGCCGGCGAGGGTCACGAAGTTGGCCACGGTGCCTGGGGCTTCCGACCCGAACAGGCGGAGCACGATGACGCCGCGCTCGGTGGTGAGACGCGCCGTCACGTTCTTGGCGCCGGTCTCCAGCGCCACCGCGAGGTCGAGGTCGAGCTCTGCCGGCACGCCGGCGGGGGCTGCGGTGGCCGGCTCCACCAACTCACCCCGGATCTTGGAGAGGGCGTCGGCGGCGCTTCGCGATACCGCATAATCCGCGTCGTGGCGCGCGGCCTCGAGGAGCGCTTCCGCCTTCGCGCGGTCCACGTCGCCGAGCGTGCCCACCGCACCTTCGTCGTCGCCGGCGGGGAGGATCGCCCCGAGCGCCTCGAGGATGGCGGCCATCGGCTCGGTGTCGACCGGACTTTGCAGCCGATCGTACGCGGTCAGCAAGAGCGGCACCGCCTCGCGGTCCAACCGTTGTCCGGCGGCGTTGGCGGCGGAGGTGAGCACCGCGGCGTCGGAGCCGCGCAGCATACCGCGCAGCACCCGTACCGCCTCGACCTGGGGGAACTCCACGAGCGAGTTCGCCACGGCCGCGAGCACCAGGGGCGACTCGTCGTTCACCATCGACTCGATGAGCAACAGCGATTGCTCGCTCTTGACCAGGCTGAACGCCTCGGCGGCGGCGCGCCGGATGCGCCAGTCGGGATCCTTCATGGCCAATCGAAGGTCGGGGATCGCGCCGTCTCCCGACCCCTCCGCCTGCGCCTTCACGTAGGCCGCGCGCACGCGCCAGTCGCTGCTGGCATCATAGCCGACAATGCGGCCGAGTCCGCCCCCCGAGGCCAGCTTGCCCATGGTTTCGATGGCGGTCAGCCGCACGTTGTCGTTGGGATCATCGAGGAGGAGGCTTGCCTGCGAGGAGGCCAGGTAGTTCTTGGCAGCGCCGAGACAGCGGAGCGCCTCGACGCGCACCCGCCAGTCCTCGTGCTTGAGCAGCGGAAGGGCCTTCTCGCTCAGCGACTTCGAACGAAGCGCACCCACCGCGCGCGCCGCGTAGATGAGCGTCATCGTGTCCTCTGACTTGAGGGCCCGCGTCAGCCCGATCGTTGTGTTCGCGAGCTTGCCGCGTTGCACCGCGAAGGCGGCGCGCCAGCGCAGCTCGGGATCCGCGGACCGCAAGGCCTGATCGAGCGCCGCCGTCGTCGTGGAGATGTCGATTTCCCGCACCGCCATCACGCCGAGCGCGAGCGCTGCTTGGCGGGCGAGGGGCGCTTCGGAGGACGAGAGCATGCCGGCGAGGAACTCCACCGAGGCGTCGCCTCCCGACTTGCCGAGCGCTTCCACGATGCGCTCGCGCACCGCCGGAGCCTTCTCCCTGGTCAACGCGGCGCCGAGCGGGGCCTCCGCGACCGTGTCGTTGAGCTGACCCAGCGCAAAGGCGGCCTCGATCCGCACGGTCTCGTCGGGATCCTTGAGCCCGCGCGTGAGAACCTCGACGAGAGCGGGGTCCTGGAGGCGCCCCAGCGCGCGATAGGCCCGCGCCCGAACCTCGCCCCGATCGTCCGCGGTGAGCCCGGCGAGGTACCCGTCGGCCGTCGTGCGGGCCTGCTCGCGCGTGAGGATCTCGCGCACCAGATCGGGGGGGAGGGCGGCCTCCGCCATGGTGAGGCGGAGAGCGGCGGCGAACAGGGCGAAGAGTGGGACAAGCCGAAGTCGCATCGAGGAGCTTCCTCCGCGTACCCGCGCGCGGCGGGCCGCAATGAGCCAAACCGAAGATTCTAAAGAGATTGGCGGCCTGTGTCCACGCCGCTCGACGGGCCCTCCCCCCTGCGCGCGCCGTTGCGGAGGATCCGCGGCGGCCCTAGGCTTGCGGTGAGTGCTTGAGCCCGCCGCGCGCGCGGGCGCTAGGTGGACCCGCCCCCCGCCGGGCGCGGGAAGGATACCCCATGGTGAACCAGGAAATTTCCCGGCTCTTCGACGCGATCGCCGATGCTCTCGAGTTCAAGGACCAGAACCGGTTTCGGGTGAACGCATACCGGCGCGGGGCGCGGGTGGTCGCAGACCTCGCCGAGGACATCACGACGCTTCTGGCCGAAAAGCGGCTCACCGACGTTCCGGGCATCGGTAAAGGGCTGGCCGCGGACGTGGCCGAGTACCTGTCGCGCGGCGCGATGACCGCGTTCGAGGAAGCCACCGCGGGGATCCCCCGCGCGCTCATGGATCTGCGCGCGATCGGCGGGCTCGGACCCAAGCGGCTCGCGCAGATGCACCGCGATCTCGGCATCCACGACCTTGCCTCGCTGGAGACCGCGCTCTCGAGCGGCGCGGTCGCCGCGCTCCCAGGCTTCGGTCCCAAGCTCGCCGAGAACATTCGCACCGGTATCGATCTCCTCGCCCGCAACCGCGAGCGCATGCCGATGGCGGAGGCGCTTGCCCTCTCGCGGCGCGTGCTGGAGGCGCTGGCCGTCTCGATCGACGTGAAGAAGGCTGTGTTCGCGGGGTCGATGCGCCGCTGCCGCGAGACGATCGGCGATCTCGACCTTCTCGTTCCCTCCAAAGGCGGCGCGGAGATCGTGGGCGCGCTCACCCGGCTTCCCGGTGTGGAGCGCGTGCTCGCGTCGGGCGACACCAAGGGGAGCGTGCTCTTCGAGGGAGGACGGCAAGTGGATCTGCGCGTGGTGCCGCCGGAGTCCTTCGGCGCGGCCCTCTGCTACTTCACAGGGAGCAAGGAGCACAACGTTCACCTTCGCGAGGTCGCAAAGAAGATGGGCCTGAAGGTGAACGAGTACGGCGTCTTCAAGGGCGAGACCCGCGTGGCGGGAAAGACCGAGGAAGAGGTGTACGCGGCGCTCGGCCTCCCCTGGATCCCGGCGGAGATGCGGGAGGACCGCGGCGAGATCGACGCGGCGCGCGAGGGACGCCTTCCGGCGGTGCTCCGGGAGAAGGACGTGCGCGGGGATCTGCACACGCACACGACCTGGAGCGACGGGCGGAGCTCGGTTCTGGAGATGGTGCTCGCGGCCAAGGCGAGGGGCTACGCCTACATCGCCATCACCGACCACAGCGCCTCGGCGGTCTACGCCAACGGCCTCACCTACGCCCGGTGGAAGGAGCAGAAGGCGGAGATCGAGGCGGCGCGCGCGGCGGTGCCGGAGATCCGCGTGCTGCACGGCCTGGAGGTGGACATCACCGCCGAGGGCGCGATCGATCTTCCCATCGAGGCGCACGCGCGGCTCGACTGGATCGTGGCCAGCGTCCACGCGGGCTTCCGCAATCGCGTCACCGAGCGCGTGCTGAAGGCGATGGAGAATCCCCACGTGGACGCGATCGGGCATCCCACCGGGCGGCTGATCGGCAAGCGGACCGGGTACGAGGGCTACGATCTCGAAGCCGTCATCGAGAAGGCGGCGGCCACCGGCACCGCGCTGGAGCTGAACGCGTCGCCCGAACGATTGGATCTCTCTGCGGAGAGCGTGCGGTTGGCCGCGGAGCGGGGCGCGACAATCGTCATCAACACCGACGCGCACTCCACGGCGATGCTCGATGCCATGAGCTTGGGAGTGCGGACCGCGCGACGTGCCTGGCTCACCAAGGAGCACGTCGTCAACGCACGGCCGGTGAGCCGGATCCGCGAGAAGAAGCGGGCGCGAAGCTGACTCGAAGGGACTGCCCTACTCCTCCCGGATGACCAGGTCCACGCGGCGGTTCTTCTGGCGGCCTTCTTCGGTGTCGTTGGGGGCTACCGGCTGCGACATGCCGTATCCCTGGGTCTCCATGCGCGCAGCATCGACCCCCTGCGACTGGAGGAAATCGCGCACCGCGACCGCCCGCCGCTCGGAGAGCTTCTGGTTGTAGTCCTCCTTGCCGACGTTGTCGGTGTGCCCCTCCACGAAGATGTGCATCTCGGGGAACTGATCGAGGATCACCGCCACCTTGGCCAGGTTGAGTTCGGCCTCACGCCGCAACACAGCCTTGTCGAAGTCGAAGAGGATGTCGGCGAGCGACATGATCGTGCCGCGCGCGTCGCGCCGAATGCTGGCGAACTTCCCCTCGAACTGCTTGAGCGAGTTGTAGAGCTGCTCCTGGCGGTCCTCCAGGCGCGCGCGCTCTTCATCGAGCTGCCGTCGGGCGCTATCCTTCATGCTCCGCTCGAGGTCGGCCATGGCCCAGAGCGCCTGGTCGCGGTAGTGCGCGTAGGTCTGGGCGCGGCCGAGGGCCCACCCGCAGCGCGAGCTCCACATCTCGGCGCTCACCCGCCACGCGAGCTCGGTCACCGCCCAACCCGCGCGGCGCAGGTGGCGGTCGGCCTCGGCGGGCGCGAGCTTGGGGTTGGCGGCCGCGGCCAGCGCGCGAGTCCAGACGTTTTCCTGGTCGGCAGAGGGCGCATCGACCATCTTCGCGAGCCCCTTCCACGTTGCAGCTTCGCTGCGCACCCCCTCCGCGGTGGGGTGCGCCTCGGGGGAAGCGATCCGCTGTTGGGGAATGACCAGGAGATCGCCAAGGTCCCCGTCGGCGCGGGTCACCCCCTTGGCGGTGCGCTCGGCCGCCTTCTCGGTCTGGTCGAGCGTGCGAAGCGCGTCCTGCCAATCCTGTCGCGCGGAGTCCACCGCTTGCGCGCACTCGTCCGCTTCGGCGGCGCGGCGGGCGGCCACCGAGGCGGCCACGGCGGTCGCGGCGGCGGCGCGGCTCTCCTCGAAGAGGGAGATCGCCACGGCGGGGGAGGCGGCCTCCGCGGTTTCGGCGCGGGCGAAGAGCGTGTCGGCGACGGTGAGGTAGCCCAGCGAGACGCTGTCGGCGGCCATCGCGCGCGCCTCCTCCCGCAGGCGGGCGACCTCTTCCGCGAGCGGAGCGGGATCGACGCGCGCTCCCGCGCATCCGGCCAGCAGCGCGACCAGGGATACGACACCGGCGAGGCGAAGGGTCGATTGATAAGTGTGCATTTTGCTCAGTTCCCCAGAGTGATTTGTTGTGAATGGCCGGCCACGGTGAGCGTGGCCACGTTGTCACAAGTGCCGTCGCCGAAGTCCACGGTCGCCGGGATCAATCCCGCCGCGGTGATGCGCAACACGCCGGCGGAGGGATAGGCGCAGCAGGTCGAGACGAGGATCGTGTCCGTGACCGAGAAGCTGAACACGATCTCCTGGGATCCGACCACACCCTCCACGGAGCCGGAGCCGTGCGGGACGATCCACGAAACGCAGTAGGCGGGGTCCATGGGGGGCACGTCGATCACGAGCGCCCCCGCCCGCTGCGCGGAGATGTCCATGTTCAGAAGAATCGCTGCGCCCTCCCCGGTCAGACCCAGAGCGCGTGCGCTGATCGCCACGGCGTCGCCGGTGTGCCCGCTCGCTTCCAGGATGCCGTCCACCGCGCGGCCGCCCCGCACGAAGTCCCTGAACTCGGCCGTCAGCTCGAGCCCGCTGGGAGCCTGCTCGGTCGCGGTGAACTCGAATTGCCCGCTCGTGGTGACCGAGTCCAACTTGGACGTGCAGCCGTCCCCGTAGTCGAGACGAAGCAGGAAGCCGTCCTCGCCACCCGCCTCCTCGATCACCACCGGGCAGGTGAGGATCCCGGGGAGAAGCGTGTCGCCCACCGCGGGGTTCCATGCCGGCGCGGCCTCCGGCTTCCTTCCGACGTCGGCCAGAATAGCGAGCGTATAGGCCTGCACGCCGAGAGCGGACGCGCTGGCGGCGCCGACAGCAACCGCCTGGACGGCGGAGGTATCGGGCGTCACCAGATCGCGAGTCTTGTCGTCGCACGCGGTCAGTGTCGCCAGGAGCGCGACGCCGGCTATCCACCGAAGCTTCATGGGTTCCTCCTGCATGGGCGCGGGGTCAGTTCTCGGGCCCCGCGGGCTTGGTCTCCGGTCCCTTGGGATCCGCCACGACTCCCATCAGCCGCTTGGCGAGGCCGCCCATCCCCTCTACGAAATTGATCGGCACCGGGAAGATCACCGTGCTTCCGCGCTCGGTACTGATCTCGGCGAGCGTGCTCAGATACCGCAACTGCATGGCCATCGGCTCTGCGGCGATGACACGGGCCGCCATGGCGAGCTTCTCCGAGGCCTGGTACTCGCCCTCGGCGTTGATGACCTTGGCGCGCCGCTCCCGCTCCGACTCCGCCTGCCGCCCGATGGCGCGGCGCATCTCCTGGGGCAGGTCGACGTCCTTGATCTCCACGGACGTCACCTTGATTCCCCAGGGATCGGTGCGCTCGTCGATGATGGTCTGTAGTTGGAGGTTCACCTTCTCGCGGGCGGAAAGGATCTCGTCGAGTTCATGCTGTCCCACGATACTGCGGAGCGTGGTCTGGGCCATCTGGCTGGTCGCGTAGTAGAAGTCCTCGACCGAGATCACCGCCCCTTCCGGATCCACCACGCGGAAGTAGAGGACGGCGTTCACCTTGATCGACACGTTGTCCTTGGTGATCACGTCCTGAGGCGGGACGTCCATGGTGATGACGCGCAACGAGATCTTCACCATGCGGTCGACCATCGGGATGAGCAGGAAGAGCCCCGGGCCGCGCACGCCGACGAAGCGCCCCAGGCGGAATACCACCGCCCGTTCGTACTCGCGCAGCACCCGAACCGCGCTCGAGACGAGCATGAACAGAAAGACAACGACGATTCCCAGACCGATGGTCATGACAACCTTCCTTTTCCGCCGGTTCGCCTTAGGCGACCGGTCTCACCGTGAGCCGGAGGTGATCCACCGAGACGACCTCGACCGAGGCCCCGGCCGCGATCGGGGTGCCCGTCGCGGAGATCGCCGTCCAGTGCTCGCCGGCCACGAACACCTGACCGACCGGAGCGAGCGGCGTGCGCGCCTCCCCGATCATCCCCACGAGCCCCTCGCGACCGCTCACCACCTTGCGATGTTGAGCGCGGATCGCCATCGTCAGCGCGAAGGCGAAGAACGCGGCGGTGGCCAGCACGACCGGGACGATCACCTTGAGCGAGACGCGCAGGAACGGCTGCGGAGCGTCGATGAGAAGCATCGAACCCGCCAAGAGCGCAATCGTCCCCCCGATGCCCAAGACTCCGTGGCTTGTCACTTGCGTCTCCATGAAGAAGAGCACCACGCCGAGCACGATCAGCATGAGCCCGGCGTAGTTGATGTCCAGGTTCTGCAGGGCGAAGAGTCCCAGGATGAGGCTGATCGCCCCCATGACCCCGGGAAAGATCGCCCCCGGGTTCGAAAACTCGAAGAAGAGGCCGTAGAAGCCCAGGATGAGGAGCAGGTAGGCCACGTTCGGATTGTTGAGGATGCCGAGGATGCGATAGCGCAGGGAGCGCGGGTAGTCGACGATCTTCGCTTCCGCGCTCCGGATGACGTGGGCGCTGTCGCCCTGGACATGGACCATGCGCCCGTCCATCTTGCGCAGGAGATCGCGGGGGCCGGTGGCGATGAAGTCGACCACGCCCTCGGCCACGGCGTCGTCCGAGGGGAGCGAGACCGCCTCGCGCACCGCGCGCACCGCCCACGCCGCGTTGCGCCCGCGCAGGTCGGCCAACCCTTCGATGTACGCGGCGGCGTCGTTGGTCACCTTGTGGGCCATGGTCGAGTCCATCTGCCCGCCCATGTTGACGGGAGTGGCCGCGCCGAGGTTGGTGCCGGGAGCCATCGCCGCGACGTGCGCGCTGTAGGCGATATAGACCCCCGCCGAGGCCGCCCGCGCGCCCTCCGGCGCCACGTACACCGCGACCGGGATCTCGCTGGCGAGGATGGCCTTGATGATCTGGCGCATGGCGGTGTCGAGGCCGCCGGGGGTGTCCATCTGGATCACCAGCGCTTCCGCCTCGCGGTCGTTGGCGGAGCGGATGGCGTCGGTGAGGTAGCGCGCGGAGATGGAGCCGATGACGTCGTCGAGTTCCACCCACAGCACGATGCGGCTCGCGCTGGACGCGCCGGTGTCGGCGAGGGCGGCGCGCGTGGTGTCGCCGGGCGCTGACGAGGTGTCCGATCCCAGGACCGCTCGTAGAGCGCGATCCAGCACGGGTGGGGTCTGCGCGCGCGCGTCGAAGGGGCCGGCGAGCGCCGCCAGGGCCAGGGCTGTCGCGACCAGGCGCCAGGTTCGGATCATGCAGGCCTTCCCCGGATGGTTTCCCCGCGGGAACCCGTCTCCGTGACGACCATTAGAGCGCGCGCCCGCGGTGGTGTCAAAGGGGGGGGCGCCGGACCGCCTGAGCCGACCGCTATCCGTTCGCCCGCTCGATGAAGCTGTCGTCGCGGGTGTCGATCTTGACCAGATCGCCCACGCCCAGGTGCTGCGGCACCTTGATCTGGATGCCGTTCTCGAGGACGGCCAGCTTGGCTCCCCCCGAGGCGGTGGCGCCCTTCATCGCGGGGTCGGTCTCGGTGATCCGATAGATGGCCGTCATCGGCACGTCGATGGCGATCACCTTCCCCTGGAAATACTGGGCGACGATGACCATGTTCTCCTGAAGGTACTTGGCGGCGTCGCCCAGCACCTCTCCGGAGAGGTTGATCATCTCGTAGTTCTCCTGGTTCATGAACGTGAAGTCGTCACCCGACCGATAGAGGTATTGCAGCTCGTGGTTCTCGAGACGCGCCGGCTCCACGGTGTCGGTGGATCGGAAGCGGTATTCGGAGGTGGATCCGGTCTCCACGTTCTGGAGCTTGGTCTGGACCATGCCACGCCAGTTGCCGGGGGTGACGTGCTGCTTGAACACAACGCGGTGAAGCTTCCCCTCGTGGAGGATGATGGAACCCACCCGCATCTGGGTCGCTGGAATCGGCATGACGGAAGAGCCTCCTGGGAACGGGCGCCGAATCGGGCGCCATCTCGGATCCTTGGCAAACACCTTCGTGAGGTGGGCGAGGGACCGGGAAGCATAGCAAATCGAGGGTCAGGAGACCAACCCGACCCGGCGTGCCCGGAAGTCCCAAGCGAGCAGCAGCACCGAGGCCACCGCGGCGAGCGCCGCGCAGACTGCGAGAGCGACGGGAGCCCCCGCGACGCGCCACAGCCACGCGGTGAGCAGGCTGGCGGGCAGCGCGCTCGCACCCACCGTGAAGTGGTACAGGCCGAAGGCTCGTCCACGGGACTCGACCGGCGCTAGCGCGCGCACCAGCACCTTCTCCGCCGGCTCGGTGAGCCCGTAATAGAGGCCATACACCGTGAACAGCGCCCAGACGTGCCACGGTTCGCTCGCCGCGCCCAGTCCCAGGTAGACAAGCATGTACACGCCCCATCCCATCACGATCACGCGCGTGGGGGAGACGCGGTCGGCGAGACCTCCGCCGTAATAGGCGGTCACCATCTTGGACACGTGCAGCACCGCCCAGAGGATCGGGATCGCAGCCGCGCTCAGGCCCAGATCGCGCGCGCGCAAGAGAAGGAAGGCGTCCGTCGAGTTCCCGAAGGAGAAGAGGAGCAGGATGCCGAGATAGGCCAAGAAAGCTCGGGGCATCGCGGTCTTTGTCGTCGCGCCGGGCCCGGGTGTCTCCTGCGCGTGGGGCGCCTGCCGAGGTGCCTCGGCGCGCCGCTCCCGCACCGTGAGCACCGCGAACACGGCGAGAACGCCGGGGATCGCGGTGAGGAGAAGAACGCTGCGGGTTTCCAACCCGACGGCGAGAAGAGCGGCGGCCAGGAGCGGCCCGATCACCGCCCCCGCGTGATCCATCGCGCGATGGAATCCGAACGCGCGTCCGGCCTGACCCGGTCCTGCCGCCTCCGCGATGAGGACGTCGCGCGGCGAGGTGCGCACCCCTTTGCCCACGCGATCGATGACGCGGACGAGGAGCGCGTGCCAGGGTGCGGTGGCAAGCCCCAGAAGCGGGCGCCCCAGCGCGGCCACCGCGTAGCCTCCGGCCACGAGCGGCTTACGCCGCTTCAGCCGGTCCGCCCAGTATCCCGAGACGAGCTTCAGAAAATTGGAGACGGTCTCAGCGGTGCCTTCCACGAGCCCGACGAAGCCCGGCCCCGCGCGAAGGGTCTCCGTGAGGAACAGCGGCAGGAGGGGGAATGCCATCTCCGAACCGACATCGTTGAGGAGGCTCGCGAAACCGAGCGCGACGACGGTCCAGGGAAGACGGGGAGGGCGGGCGCCCTCCCCGAACCACCGACTCAATCGTAGTACTCGTTACCGAGGTGGGTGATGAGTTCTTCGCCCATCATGTGGCGCAGCGTGTTCTTGAGCTTCATGGACTGGATGAAGAGGTCGTGTTCCGGATAGAGGCCGGGCGCGGTCATCGGGCTCTTGAAGTAGAACGAGAGCCACTCCTGCACCCCGCGCATCCCCGAGCGATGGGCGAGGTCCATGAAGAGCGCGAGGTCGAGCACGATCGGCGCGGCAAGGATCGAGTCCCGGCAGAGGAAGTCGACCTTGATCTGCATCGGATAGCCCAGCCACCCGAAGATGTCGATGTTGTCCCACCCTTCCTTGTTGTCCCCACGCGGCGGGTAATAGTTGATCCGCACCTTGTGGTACATGTTGCCGTAGAGGGTCGGGTAGAGGTGGGGCTGCAGGATGTACTCGAGCACGCCGAGCTTCGACTCTTCCTTGGTCTTGAACGACTCCGGATCGTCCAGCACCTCGCCGTCGCGGTTGCCGAGGATGTTGGTGGAGTACCAGCCGGCGACGCCCAGGAGCCGCGCCTTGAACATCGGCGCGAGCACCGTCTTCAAGCAGCGTCTGGCCGGTCTTGAAGTCCTTGCCCGCGGTGGGCAGCTCGCGATCGCGCGCCAGCTCATGGATGGCCGGGATGTCCACGGTCAGATTGGGAGCGCCGTTGGCGAAGGGCACCCCGCTCTTGAGGCAGGCGTACGCGTAGACCATGCTCGGCGCGATCTCGGGCGAGTTCGCCTTCAGGCCCGCCTCGAAGGCGGCGAGGCTCTGGTGCACCGCGGTGGGCTGCAGGAAGATCTCGGTGGAGCCGCACCACACCGTCACCAGGCGGTCGCAGCTGTTCTTCTCCTTGAAGCTGCGGATGTCGTCCATCAGCGCCTGCGCCTTCTCGTACCAGTTGGCCCCCTTCTTCACGTTGGGCCCGTCGAGGCGCTTCACATAGTGCTTGTCGAAGACCGCGGACATCGGCCGGATGCCCTGCAGGAACGCACGGTGCTGGTTCAGAAGGTCCTTCTCGAGGACGCCGGCCTTGATCGCGGCGGTGTACATGTCGTCCTCGAAGATGTCCCAGCCGCCGAAGACGAGGTCGCTCGGGCTCGGCCAGCGGCACGAAATCCTTGATGAGGGGCGCGCGGTTCTCGGTGCGCTTGCCGAGGCGGATGGTCCCCATCTGCGTGAGGCTTCCGAAGGGCTGGGCGCTCCCCTGGCGGACGGCTTCCACACCGGCGACGAAGGTGGTGGCCACCGCGCCCATGCCGGGAAGCAGCACGCCCAGTTTGCCTTTGGCGGGACGGACGGAAACGGATTCGGTCATGTTCGGATCCTCCTGACCCATGCGGGGTTTGTGAATCGCGCGATTCTGGGCTGGGCAGGTCGATCAGGCCAGTTTATTGTATCTATGGAATCGATAAGCTGTGCTTATGGGCCATCGCGCCCGCCGGAGGGGCACTCGTGGATCTGGAACAACTCAAGACCCTGCTCGCGGCGGAGGAAGCGGGAAGTCTCTCCGCCGCCGCGCGAGCTCCGTCACCTCACCCAGCCCGCGGTGAGCCTGCAGATCAAGGCGCTGGAGCAGGATCTCGGCGCCGCCCTCTTCCATCGTCGAGGCCGCGGCGTGGATCTCACCGAAGCCGGCCGCGCGCTGGCCCGCCAGGCGCGGCGCGCGCTGGCCGCGGTGCAGGCGGGCCGCCTCGAAGTCGAGCAGATCCGCGGCGTCACCCGAGGGGTGCTTCGCCTCGGCGTGACCGACGCCGCGGCCACCGACGTCCTGCCGCGGACCTTCATGCGCTTCCATCGCCGCTTTCCCGGAATCGAGGTGGCCGTGGAGGTGAACTCGACCGAGCCGCTCCTGGTCCGATTGCGCGACGGCCGGTTCGATCTCGTGCTGGGCACGCTGCCGGTCGAGGCCGCCGACGTGGAGGTGACCCCGCTGGCGGTGGAGCGCCTCGGGTCTCGTGCTGCCTTCCTCGGCCAAGGGGATGCCGCTCGCGCGCGTGCTGGCCGAGCAGCCCTTCATCGCCTATCCGCGCGACTCGATCACCCGGCGCCTGATCGACGCCGCGCTGGCCTCGGCCGGCTTCGCCGTGCGCCCGGTGATGGAGATCGGCCGTCCGTCGGTGATGGCGCGCCTCGTGGAGACGGGGCTCGGCGTGAGCGTGCTTCCGGAAGCGGTGAGCGAGGCGCCCTTCCGTCGCGGTGCGGTGCATCGCGTGCCCGCACGGCGGTTCTCGGTCGAGCGGCGCCTCGGCCTCCTCCGCCTGCGTGGCGCAGGCCTCGAGCCCGCCGCGCAGGCCTTCGCCGCGCTCCTCCTCGAACCCCGGCGCGCGTTGGCTCCCGCCGCGGGCACGCGCTAACATACGCGGATGAACATCGGGTCTGCGCCGCACGGATCGGAGGTCGCCATGCGGGTTGAGGTCGTCGCGTTCGCCGCCCTGCGCGAGGCGCTGGGAGCCGAGCGCATCGTCGTCGAAGTGGCCGAGGGCGCCACCGGCGTGGACCTGCGCGCGCGCGTGGCCGAGATGCATCCGCGCTGGCGGGATCTCGTACAGGCCTGCCGGCTCGCCCGCGGCACCGAGTTCGTGGACGATCGCGTCCCGCTCGCCGAGGGCGCGGAGAGTGCTCCTCATCCCGCCGGTGAGCGGCGGGAGCGGTGCGCCCGCTCCCGATGCCCCTCCCGTCGTGCGCCTCACGCGCGAGCCCCTCGACGGGTCGCTCCTCAAGAACGCCGCCACGCACGCCGCGGCGGGAGCGGTCGTCGTGTTCGAGGGCACGGTGCGCTCGCCGTCGCACGGGCGCGACGTGCTCTACCTCGAGTACGAAGCCCACGAGCCGATGGCGCTCGCGCAGATGGAGCGGATCGTGAGCGAGGCGCGCGAGCGCTGGCCGGTGATCGCGCTGTTCCTGCACCATCGGCTCGGGCGGGTCGAGGTGGGGGAGGCGAGCGTGGTTGCGGTGGCGAGCTGCCCGCATCGCGGGCGAGGCCTTCGAGGCCTGCCGCCATCTCATCGAGCGGCTCAAGGCCGACGTGCCGATCTGGAAGAAGGAGTTCTTCGCCGACGGCGGCGTGTGGGTGGGCGCGCCCGGCGAGTGCGCGCACGAGGATCCGCGCTAGAACCCCACCAGAAGTCCCAGCCGGTGGCTGTCTCCCAGGGCGTCCGGCTCCAGGCGATAGGCGTAATCGAGACGCAGCCGGTTGAAGCGAACGCCGGCACCGAAGGTGGGCTTGGCGATCGTCTCGATGCCGCCGTCGAGCCGGCGGTAGCCCGCCCGCAGCGCGAGCCGGTCGGGGACGATCCACGCCTCCGCGCCCGCCGCCAGCCGGTACGGCGATTCCTCGCCCTCGCGCAGTTCCGCCTCCGCGCTCACCGTCGCGTGCTTCCCGAGCCGGCGCGTCCATCCCGCCGTCGCGCTCAACGGCAGCCGCTCGGTGCTGTCGAACCGCCAGAAGAGGCGGCTCAGAAGATGCGGCACCGCCACCGCGATCCGCTCGTGCTGCGAGTACTGCCAGCCGATCCCGAATCCCAAGTCGTAGCCGATAGCGGAGACGTCCTCGAAATCGCTCGAGACGAAGAGACCGTGGAGCGACACCCCGGCGGCGAGCCGGTCGCCGTAGCCCCACGCCGCGCCGCCGCCAACGCGCAGCTCCGAGTAGCCGCCGCCGTCCACATCCACGAAGAGCGACTGGATTCCGAAGCCGTACCCCGGCCCGGACGCGGCATCCCGACGCACCTCGACGCGATCGCGAACGAAGCGGGGCACGTCGTAGATCGATTTCATGCCGAACGTGAGCGAGGTGCGTCGCGCGAGACCGAGGCCGTAGAGATCGGCGTAGGTGGCCTCGACGGTGCGACCAGGCTGGTAATAGAGCGCGGCCGGGTTCCAGTAGAGGGCCGCCGGCTCCCCGCCGAGCGCCGTGAACGCGCCCCCCATCGCCGCCGCGCGCACGCCCGGGTCGGCGGGAGCGAAGGCTGCGGTGCGGGTGGCTGCGGGCGTCGGGTTCGCGGTGAATACACCGCATAGAACCGCCGCCGCGAACGCTCCGCGCAGACGCCGCCGCCGGGCGGGCCTCACAAGCCCGTCCCCCGTCGCGCAAACACGAACGCCTTCTTGAAGCGATCGGTTCGCCCGCTAGCCGCATCCACGACTTCCACCACCGCGAAGTATGGCCCGCTCGAAACGAGTGCCCCGTTCGCGTCCTTTCCATCCCAGGGGACATGGAAGAGATCGCCCCCTTCCGCTTCCAGCCGCGCGATCTCGACGCCGTCGAGGTTGAAGATGCGCACGGACAGTTGCCGGGCCGGGCTCACCAGGCCGATGAAGAATTCCTTGCCCGGGGTGAAGGGGCCGGGGATCTGCACGACATCACCCTGCACGAAGAAGATGACCAAGTCCGGGACCGAGGGCTTGGACGTGTTCCCCGCAGCGTCGACGCTCACCGCGTTGAACTTGTTCTCACCCGGCTCGAGGGTGATCGGGCCCGAGAACTTGCCGTCCAGCAACGGGACCGCGAAGGTGTCCACCGGGGTCGTGCCGCGGTTGATGATCACCATCACTGCGTCCTCGGCCACGCCCCGCAGCGTGTCCACCGCGGCGCGCACGACGCCTCCGGAGGCGGTGAGCGTCGGTCGGAACGGGGGCTCGCTGTCGAGGGTGATCTTCAGCGCGTTCACGGTGACGGAGGCGCAGCCCAGGTCGGCGTTGTCGCGGGCGGTGACCGTGATCGTCCCCTCACCGGTTTCGTTCTCGTTGCCGGCGGAGAGCCGGTAGGCGATGTCGAACACGGCGGTGTCGGGGCTGGCCGCCGACGAGACATCGGCGATGAGGAGTTGGTCCAATCGATCATTGAAATCCGTGTCCAAGCTCGAGAAGTTCGCAGTCACCTGCAGCGGCTTGGTCGACGTCCACTGCCCGTCCACCCACTTCGTGCGTAGCGAGATCTGATCGAGCTTGCGATAGGGGCCCGGCTTGCTCAGGAGCTGGGCGGAGGCCAGCCGCGGCGGGAGATTGCTCAGGCAGAAACGCGCATGGTCCTCGACCACCCCGGAGTTGCCGGCTGCATCGATCGCGGTGAGTCGCACGTCCTTGTTGATGCCGTCCGGACGGGCGTTGGTCGGGCTGATCGTGTAGGCGATGCGATAGGCGCCGTTGCCGCTGTCCGCCACCGAGACCGCGCGCGGGAAATTGGAGTCGAGTTCGCTGAAGTCGGCGCTCAGATCGTAACCCGCCCGGTCATAGACGACCGAGAACGCGACTTGACGATCGTTGCGCACGACGGTGGAGAGCGGGAGGCGAATCGTCTTGAACACGGGCGGCGCGCGGTCGAGTTCGACCTTCAGGATTTCACTGCGGTTCAGACCCAGCTTCGTGCTGCTCGCGCGAACCACCACATTCAGCACCTGATCGGCGATCTGGTTGAGCTCCACCTGGAAGAGCCCGTCCCAGTGCAGGGTGTGGGATCCGCGGAGCACGTTCCCGGGAGGGAGAAGGGTGTGGGTCTTGACTACGGAGTCGTTCTTGACCAAGAACTCGACCCAGACGATGACCTTGACGGTGTCCTCCAGCACCGTGTAGTTGATGGTCACGTCGTCCTTTACTCCATCGCCGTTGGGAGAGTACGCAGCGGGAGTGACCGAGACCGCTCCGATCAGAGCGGGCAGGGCCCCTGCATTGTCCAGGGTCACCGTGAGGCTCGAGTCCGCATCCACGCCGCAGCCGTTGACGTCGTAGGCATAGAGACGCAGTCGGTACTCGCCATCGGGCCGATTGTTGACGGCCGAAATCGTGTAGGTGAGCCGGAAACGCCCCGTGCCGATCCGCTCGACCCCGGTGAGGCCCGGCCCGAAGCCGGAGTCCAGGTTCACGAAGTCGCCCCGCACAGTGACCTCGTTGGGGGAGTTCACCTGGATCTCCGTGCGGATCTGGTCGCCGTTCTGGAAGACCGGCACCGAGCTGAGCAGGGTGGCGGTCAGGAGCACGGGCGGCGAGTTCGACAGGCAGAATTCGAGCGAACCCGTCGACCGGTTCCCCGCGCGATCGCGTGCGGTCACGGTGACTTCAAGCCCGCTCCGGTCGGTCAGGGCGTTGGACGGCGTGATCGTGTAGGTGAAACGCCGGCAGGCGTCGCTCACCGACGTCACCGACACGGCGCCCGCGATGAACCCGCTGTCGAGGGCGGAGAAATCCGCGCTCACCTGGTCGAAGTTGCCGTCCATGCAGGCCTGCAACGTCACCCGCGTGCCGTTCTGCACCACCGGCGCCGCCGGAGAAAGCAGGGTCAACGAGGAGATGATCGGAGCCACGCGATCGATCTCCAGAGGCAGGACGACCTCCTCGGTTCCCTCGCCCCCGGTTCCCGAGCCGAGGATTCGGATTTCGTAGCTGCCGTCGGCCACCGGGTCCGAACCCACGCTGCCGTCGAAGAGACGGCTCTTCGTGCCCCCCTGCCGCGTCAAGACCTGCAGCGTGGCCACGACCGACGCTCCCCCCGCGCGGGTGAGAAGGATGCGCACGTCAGCGGAGTCGGCGCTCAGGGTGTAGCGGATCTCGGTGTACTCCTGCACGCCGTCGTTGTTGGGTGAGATGGCGCTGGGGGAGAGAGACGCGCGGTCGAAGACCGGGCTGGCGTAGGCGTCGGCGGCGACAAGGAGGAGCCCGATGGCAAGGAGAATCCGTCCCGTGGTGGGCACTCGGCGAGGCCGGCAGTTCATCGTGCTTGGCATGGCGATTCTCGCATCATCGGCAATCTAGGGGCCGGTGCCGGGGGTGTCAATCGATCCGCCCCCCCAGGAGTCGGGCCCGCCGAGGCCCCACGGCCCCGCGATGCGTACTCCCTGTTGTTTCGGGAGGTACCGCCACCAGAACTCCGATGCGGTCCGCCCGTTGCGGGTGATGTTGCGCAGCGTGGCCACGCCGTTCTCCTCCATCATGCGTACGCGCGCCACCGTCCCCTCGGGATGCGAGTCCCCGGCCGGTACCGCAACCGCGGCCGCGTCGGGGACGGGCGGCTTCGGCATCTCCTGAAGCAGCGCCTCGCGTGTGAGAAACCCTCCCCACACCGGCCGCCACGAACCGTCCTCGTGCGCCACCACCCAGGTACGCCCGCAGTCGAGCCGGGACTGCACCGTTGCCGCGAACCGCTCCGCGGCCTGCGGCTGCGTGTACTTGAGGGGAGACCGCCATACCCAGACCGTCTCCGGCGGGCCCAAAGGGCAGGGGAGCGCGCCCGCCGAGGGATCGACCCGCGTGTTCGACCACGCGGACGGACCCGGGGTCAAGCGCCGCAGATCGCCGTTTTGGAGAAGCACCCACAAGTGATTCGCCCCATCCCAGACCAGGGACCGCGGCTCGCCCAGAGCGAAGGTCTCGACCCGCGCCCCGATGCCGGCCACAACCGCTTCGAGGACCTCGCCGCCATAGTCGGGTCGATGGAGGCGCGCGGCCAACGCCCAGTGCAGGCTATCGTCCGATACAACCCAGGTGCGCACCTCCAGGTTCCGCACCGCCATGTACTCGGTCCCCTGAGGGTCGCGCGTATGGAGGTCGTAGAGCATGGTTCCGCGCCCCGGGGGATGCTCTGCGTCGGTGAGGAAGACGCGGCTGGAATCGCGCAGGGGCAGGTACCGCTCGGGAAATATCCATACGTCGCCGACGGGATGGGCGCCGGAGCCTCGGATCGCTCCGCCGCGCCGGGCCGGCCATCGCGAGGGATCCACCTCGAGTCGGCCCGGAACCACGCCTTCCCAGGCGAAGAACGATCCGGGTCCCTTCGGGGGAATCTCGCACACTCCGAGCAGGGTGGCGGCGTATGCGGTGTCACCCCGCAGAGCGAACCCCCGCACAGGACCGCCCAGCCACTCGAGACGGCCCACGGAAGGGGCGGCGAAGAGCGTGTCGGGCCGCTGGAATTCGTCGTCCTGAGCGAGGAAAGCGAATCCCCGGGCCTCCGGACACGCGGTGAGCCGGCTGAAGCGGACGGGTCCTGCCGGCGCGGACGTCGGGACGAGCCCGCCGGCCGCGAGCGCTGCCAGCGCGGCCGCGACCGCAAAGAGAACTCGCGGGCACCGTGCCGGGATGGGGGCCGGCCTCACTGAGCGAGGATTGCGCACAACCGCAACAGCTCCTCGTCCGCCTTGCCGCGTTCCGCCCATCCTTCACGAAGCGGCGCGGTGACGATCGCGCCGCCGCGCGCGCAGGTCATGACGTCGGTTTCACCTCTCAGGAGCGCCTCGACCGCAGCTACCCCCATGCGGCTCGCGAGAATGCGATCGGCGGCGGTGGGGCTTCCTCCGCGCTGGATATGCCCGAGCACGGTGACCCGGGTCGAGATGCCGAGCGTCTCGCTCATTCGCTGCGCCACGGCCTCCGCGCCGCCCAGGTCCTCGCCTTCGGCCACGATCACGATCAGACTGCGCTTGCCGCGCGCGAGGCCGTCGCGAAGGCGCTCGGTCAGGCGGGCGACCTCGTCCGGCCACTCCGGCACCAGCACCTCCTCCGCGCCTCCCGCGATCGCGGACGCGATCGCGATGGCGCCGCAGTGACGTCCCATCACCTCCACGAAGAACGCCTGGTCGGTGCTGAACGCGGTATCGCGAATGCGGTCGATGGCCTGGAGTGCGGTGTTGACCGCGGTGTCGAAGCCGATCGTGGTCTCGGTTCCGCTCACGTCGTTGTCGATCGTGCCGGGAATCCCGATCACGCGCGCGCCGAACTCCTCGAAGAGGAGGTGCGCCCCCTGGTAGCTTCCGTTGCCGCCGATCACGACGAGGCCGTCGACCCTTGCATCGACGAGGGTCTCGTGCGCGCGCCGCCGACCGTCCGGTTGAAAGAATTCGGGGCAGCGGCTGGTGCCCAGCACCGTGCCCCCGCGCTGGATGATGTTGGAGACGTCCCGAGGGCCCATCAGGCAGTGGTCGCGCGCCAGTAGACCGCGGTAGCCGAAGCGAACCCCCAGCACCTCGATACCCTTGGCGTGAGCGGTGCGCACCACCGCCCGCAGTGCGGCGTTCATCCCCGGAGCATCCCCTCCGCTGGTGAGCACCGCGATTCGCCTGAACGACGTCGTCATCTGGGCCTCTTCGTGATCCTTCGCCCGCACCCGACCCGATGTGGTCGTGCCCGGAGCGAGACAGCATACCGGAAGCGGGCGGGGGCGCAACCGGGGCCGCCTTGAGCGGGGTGGGACCCCCTGATAGAGTTATGCGGTCGCGGCGTTCGTTCGCGTCGCCGCGGGACCAACCCTCAGGGAAAGGTAAGAACCCATTGAGTTCGAAGTCCGGTCCGCGCTCGTGGTGGCTTCCACTGCTCGCAATCGCGGCCGCGGCGGCTCTCGGTGCCTGCGGCGGCCGCGCCAAACACGAGCCGGTGGGGAAGGTGCTGCTCATCGGTCTCGACGGGGCGGAGTGGGATCTCATCAACCCGATGGTCGCGGCCGGAGAGCTCCCCAACCTGGGACGGCTGATGGCGGAGGGCGTTCACGGCAACCTGCGCAGCCTCGAGCCTCTGGCCAAGTCGCCCGCCATCTGGACCACCATCGCCACCGGCAAGAGCCCGGCCGAGCATGGCATCAAGTCTTTCGTGGATCAGATCAACGGACGGCCGCTCACCCGGAATATCCGCCGCGTGCGCGCGGTCTGGAACATCGTTTCCGGCGTAGGTCGGAGCGCGGGAGTAGTGGGCTGGCTCATGAGCTGGCCGGCGGAGGAAGTGAACGGCTTCGTGGTGTCGGACTACCTTCAGTACGCGGCCGGCGAGGGGCGCGCGCGTGCAAGGCCGAACCTATCCCGACCCCTCGAAGCGGTGGTCTCACCCGACGTGGTCCAGTGGCGAACGATGCCCTGGAGCTCCGTGCAGCGATTCCTCGACGCGCCCCTCGACACCGCGGCGATGACCCCGGAGCTGGAGCAGTTCGTGCGGCCGATCAAATGGATCATGGCCGGCGACGAGACGTTCGCGCGCATCGGAGCGAAGCTATACCGCGAAGAGCGGCCCGACTTCTTCGCGGTGTACCTGCGCGGTACCGATGCCATGGGGCATCTCTACTGGAACTACATGACCCCGGAGGCGGTGCCGGAGGGGACGTTGCTTCCCGAGGGGATGACCTACGCCAAGGGGGCGATGCGCGCCTATTACCGATACGTCGATGAGCTCATCAAACCCTTCCTCGATAGCGCCGACCCCAACACCACGATTCTGGTCGTCTCCGATCACGGCTTCCACGGTGGCCTCGACCGCGGCGTCGAGATGCACAAGCTCGATGGCGTCATCATCATGGCGGGCCGCGGGGTGGGCAAGGGAGAGATCACCGGGGCCGGGGTGTACGACGTCACGCCCACCGTGCTCGCGCTGCTCGGGCTTCCCCCCGCGCAGGACATGCGCGGAAAGATCCTCTGGTCGGCGCTCTCTCCCGAGGTTTCGCGCGACAAGTTCACGCACCTCATCGCCACCTACGAGACCGGCGAGCGGCCCGCCGCGGGTTCCTCTCTCGAGAGCCCGGTGGACGAGGAGCTGAAGGAACGCTTGCGCTCCCTCGGCTACATCGACTGAGCCTCAAGCGCCGGCCCGGATGCAATCGGGATCGCCGCGGGTATACCCCGCCGATGATGCGATCGCCCCATCTGCGCGTCGGGTCCCTCGCCGCCGCGCTGCTTCTCCTCACCACGATTCCGCCGGCCGTAGCAGCGGCCGCTGCCGCTGCCGCGAAGGACGAACCCGCCGCCGCGTCGCGGCCGGACCCCGCCGCGCCCGAGAGCGCCGAGGTATCGCGTCTCGTCGAAGCCCATAACCGTTGGGCCGCCGCGCTGCGCACCCTGCGGGCCGGAGGGCGCGCGCGGGTCGGCGCCGAGGGCCAGCGGCCGCGCGCCTTCGATTTCTCCATGGTGCTCTCGCGTCCCTCGAACGCGCGCATCCAGGGACGGTGGGGGAGTCTCGCTACCCTCTTCGACCTGAGCGGCGGCGGCGACGGTTGGACGCTCTACCTTCCCCGCGATCGCGCGGTGGTGCGGGCGCCGGAAGGCGAGGCCTCGGTGGGGCTCCTCCTTCCGCCCACCGAGCTGTACAGCGTGCTCCTCCCCGCCGGGATTCCTCCGCGCGATCTGGAGGAGGGGGGCGCGGCCTCGATCGAGGGCGACTCGCTGCGCGT
Organism: Candidatus Eiseniibacteriota bacterium; assembly: GCA_963762255.1. GTDB lineage: Bacteria > Eisenbacteria > RBG-16-71-46 > JABDJR01 > JABDJR01 > CAVXKA01. The sequence goes on along the minus strand of CAVXKA010000003.1, from coordinate 754,545 downwards.
GGTCGTTCCGCCCGGGCGCGGCGGCGCGGGGAGTCCCTTCCACCGCGTGATCTGGCTGGACCGCCGCGACGGCAAGCCCTTCCGACTGGAGATCCGCCGCGAGAGCCAGCTCGAAGCGCCGCTCCTGGTCGCGGAGTACGAGAAGTACGAGGGGAAGGGCGCCGAGGCGTTCCCGGTGCACGTGACGGTGCGGCTCAAGGACGACGGCCAGTGGGCGCGCTTCGTGTTCCAGACCGTGCGCATCAACACGGAGGTCGCGCTCGCGACCTTCGATCTCAAGGTACCGGCGGGAACACGCGAGCTGCGCCCCGAGGAGCTATCGCCCGATTTCTTGCCCGAAGCGGAGGACGAGAGGTGAGGAGGACCCCGATGCGATCCGTGCTGATGACGACGCTCTTCGCGCTGATCTGCGGCGCGGCCCCGGTGCGCGCGCAGACCGCCACGCCGCCGCTGCCTCCCGAGGCGGCGCGCATGGAGGCGGCGCTCAAGGAACTGCGCGGAGTCCGCGCGGAGTTCATCCAGATCCGCAGTGTTTCGCTCACCGGCGAGGAGATCGAAGCGCGCGGGATGCTCGCATTCGTTCCCCCGCACCGTTTCCGTCTGGCCTACACCACCCCGGAGCCGCAGGAGCTCGTCATCCGCGGCGACTCGCTCTGGGTCGTGATGCCGAGCGAGAACCAGGTCCAGCGCTATCCCTTCAGCGAGGATTCTCCGGGGAGCGAGATATTTCTCCTCTTCGGCGGTCGGAACCGCACGCTATCGGAAGCGTTTCACATCAACCAGGAATCGTGGGGGAATCATCGCGCGTCGCTGCGTCTCCTCCCCCGGCAAGCCGATCCCGGCTACCCGCTCGAGGAAGTGCGCGTGGTGGTGGGCAAGAACGGACTTCCCGAGAAGCTCTTCTTCCGCGAGGTGACCGGGGACACCGTGGCCTTCACCTTCACCAAGGTGGAGCGCAACCCGCGCGACGCGGACGCGCTCACCGCGCTTCGCATCCCGCCCGGGATGGAGATCATCGACGGGAGCGCGCCGCCGCGCGAGTTGGGTCCGGAGATCGACCCCGACCGCGATCCGCGCTAGGGCCTCGGGCTCGATCGCTCCGGCGCCGGCGCTGCGCCGTTGCGTCGCACCGCGATCCGCTCCACCGCCCAGGCGCCGGCGGTTCGCCAGAGCCACGTGAACGCGCTCGCGGCGGCCGCGCCGGTGATTCCCCAGCGGGGAACGAGCAGCCAGAGCAGCGCCGCGTCCACCGCCAGCGAGGTGAGGCTGAGCGGGAGAAAGAGCCTCAACGTCCTCGCCGAGGCCAGCACTCCGATCCGGCTCGAAGGAACCGCGTAGAGCATCTGGAGAAGTCCCGCCAGTGCCAGCGCCGCCGCCGCGGTGCGATGGTCGCCGGCGTAGCGGTCGCCGAAGAGGAACGGAAGGAGCGTGTTCGATGCCGCCGCCAGCGCAAGGCCGACGGCGATCCCTCCCGCGGCGAGGATCGCGGTCAGCGCGCCGAGCGGCACCGGCTCGCGGCTCGCAAGCTTGGGGGAGAGCACCTGCCCGAGTGCCAGCGACACCACGCCGTATCCGGTCAGCATCAGGAAGCTCAGCGCGGAATAGAGCCCCAGCGCGTCCAGGTCCATGAGCTTGGGAAGAAAGAAGCTGTCCAGCCGCAGGATGAGCATCGCGGTGACGTAGAGGCCGCTGAACACCGCGGCATCCGGTGCCATCTCGCGCAACCGCACCGGGGTCTCGCCGCGAGGCTCGCGCCGCATCGCGACAAGGGCGAGACCGAGCTGTGCGATCCCCGCCGCGGCGACGGCGGCGAGCAGCGGGCGCTCGGTGAGATCCCCGCGCAGGAGCAGAAGAAGCGTGGTTGCGAGGAGGACCGGCCGCCAGAGGGTATAGATGGCCTGAGCGATCGCGAACCGGCGAAAGATCTGGAGCATCGTGACCGGCAGGAGCGAGAACCCCACCGAGGCGCTGGCTACGAAGAGCGCGCCGGCGTCCCACCACGAGGCGGCGTAGAGCGCGCGAAAGACGAGCGCGCCCGCCGCGCATACCGCGACGTTGAGCGCGGCCATGGACGGGTAGAGCGAGGGCCAGCGGCTCTCGCGCAGCCGCTCGCGCGGCAAATGGCGGAGCACCGCGTTGGGAAAACCGAGGAGCGACGCCGCGCCGAGCAGGTTCAGCGCGTAGACCCAGAGCGTGAGGTAGCCGAAGCGATCGCGCGGGAGGCTGCGCCCAAGGAGAAGAACCGCCACCAGGTACGCGGCGAGCGTGGCCAGCGTCACCGCGGACACCGACCCCATGCTGCGAAGCTGCGCGCGGACGCTTCGGTTCACGGACGCCTGGCCGTGGCGAGCATCCACGTGTCGCTCACACGTTGCGATCGATAGGTCGCGCGGTCGAGCGCGTTGAGGAGCGGAAGCAGAGGAGCGATGGGGGCTCGCCGCAGGATCTCGCGCGAGAAGCGGGTGGGTCCGATGAAGCGCCGCTCGGGCACGAGCCCGGCGGCTTGGAGTGCGGCTTCGAGATCCGCCTCGTCGAACGAGCGCACGTGGCCGTTCACCTCGTATCGGATCCCGCAGTCGGCGCAGAGGGCGAACTTAAGCGTTTCGCGGTAGGGCACGGTCACCACGAGCCGGCCGCCGCTCGCCAGCACCCGCGCCGCTTCGGCGAGCGCGCCCGCCATGTCGGGGATGTGCTCGATCACCTCGGCGGCGACCACGGCGTCGAAGCTCGCGTCGGCGAAGGGAAGGCGCGTCATCTCGGCCGCCGCCTTGCCGGCGACCGCGTCGCTTCGGATCGCGGCGAGCCAGGGTCGCGAGAGATCGACTGCGATCACGCGATGGCCGCGCCCGGCGAGCGTTCGGGTGAGCCATCCTTCGCCGGGGCCCACTTCGAGCACGCGTTGCCCGCGCTCGGGGACGTGGCGCGCCACGACCAGGTTGCGATAGGCGATGCCGCGGATGGTGGAGCGATCGAGGGCGCGCCCCGCGAGGCCCTCGTAGAAGGCGCGCGGGGCGCCCGGCGATGTCGAGCCGTGTACGTGATCCATGGGCGCGCGAGGCTACCACGTGCGCGATCGCCGGAACAACGCCGCCCGCGTTCGCCCGGACGCGCGTCGCGCCGCCACCCGCCGCGGAGTTTGACCCTCCCTGCGGCCCGCTGGTAGGCTTCGCGGCGCCTTTCGCCTCGGACCAACCCCGCCGGACCTCAGCAGAAGGAGGATGTGGTGAAGATCGTGGTGTGTCTCAAGCAGGTCCCCTCGACGGAATCGCGGATCAAGCCCGCCGCCGACGGCAAGTCCGCCGACCTGGCCGGCGTGGAGTGGGAAGTCAACGCCTACGATCAGTACGCCATGGAAGCGGCCCTGCAACTCAAGGAGAAGCAGGGGGGCGAGGTGGTGGTGGTCTCGGTGGGCGGCGAGAAGATCGAGGAGGCCATGCGCGCCGCGCTGGCGTTGGGGGCCGACAAGGCGTTGGTGCTGAAGGATCCGGTCTACGCGCAGGCCGACGCCCTCGCCGTGTCCGCGGCCCTGGCCGCGCTGGTCAGGCGCGAATCGCCCGATGTGATCTTCTGCGGGAAGCAGGCGCTGGACGACGACCAGATGGCGATTCCGGCCATGCTGGCCGAGCGCCTCGATTGGCCTCAAGTGACGGTGGTGGTGGGCCTCGAGTTCGCCGCCGACGGCATGTCCGGTCAGGCGGTGCGCGAGGTGGAGGGCGGTCTCGAGCAGGTGGCCTTCTCGCTCCCCGCGGTGATCGCGGCGCAGAAGGGTTTGAACGAGCCTCGCTACCCGAGCCTCAAGGGGATCATGGCCGCCAAGAAGAAGCCGATCGAACTCGTGAGCGCGGGCGATCTGGGACTCGCCGCTCCGGCGGTGCGCTTCGAGGTGCTCGCGGTGACCCAGCCCTCGCAGGAACGCAAGATGAAGATGATCGAGGGCGATGCCGACGCCCAGGTGGCCGAACTCGTCCGCGCATTGCGCGACGACGAGAAGATGCTCTAGGGGAGGAGAGGGAGACCATGGCTCACAAGGTGTTGACGTTCGTCGAGCAGCGCGCCGGTGCGATCAAGAAGAGTTCTCTCGAAGCCCTGTCGCTGGGCAAGCGGCTCGCCGAGGAATCGGGGGGGACGATGGCGGCGGTCCTGGCGGGTGAGGGCGTGAGCGGCCTCGTTGCGCGCATCGCCGAGCACGGCGCGAGCGCGGTCTACGTGGCCGACGCCTCGGCGCTCGCCCTCTACTCCACCGAGGGCTACGCCGCCGCGGCTGCGCAGGCGATCGAAAAGTCGGGTGCGGAGATCCTCGTGGTCTCGGCCACCGCGATGGGGAAGGATCTGGCGCCCCGCCTCGCCGCGCGCCTCGACTGGACCTACCTGGCGGACGTCACCGCGGCCGCGGTCGAGAACGGGCGCCTCGTGGTGTCGCGCCCGCAGTACGCGGGCAAGGCGGAGTGGATGCTTGACGCGCCTGCGTCGCACGCAGTGCTCGCCTCGCGGCCGAACGTGTTCCCGGCAGCCGTTGCGCCGGTCGCCGCCGAGACCGTCGCGCTGGATGTCTCGGGTGTCGCGCTGCGCGCGCGCTGCACGGAGATGAAGACCTCCGAGGCCGGCATGGTGGATGTGGCCGAGGCCGACGTCATCGTGGCAGGTGGCCGCGGTCTCAAGGGCCCGGAGAACTTCCCCGCCCTCTTCGATCTCGCCAAGGCGATGGGCGCCGCGGTGGGTGCGAGCCGTGCCGTCGTGGACGCGGGGTGGATCGATCACGAGCATCAGGTCGGTCAGACCGGCAAGACCGTGAGCCCCAACCTCTACCTCGCGTTCGGCATCTCGGGCGCGATCCAGCACCTGGCCGGCATGCGCACATCCAAGCGCATCGTGGCCGTGAACAAGGATCCCGATGCCCCAGTCTTCAAGGTCGCGGACTACGGCATCGTGGGGGACGCGGTGGAGATCGTGCCCAAGCTCACCGAGGCGGTGAAGCGGGCCAAGGGCCTCGCGTAGAGGGCGCGGTCAGGCGCTGCCGCCGCGCTGGCGGCGCGCCCGCTCGGCGGACTCCGCCAGGATCCGTCGCTCTTCCTTACTTAGCGACCCCATCCCGTCGCGGCTGATCTTCTCCAGGATCCGGTCGATCTGCTCCTTGCGTTCCGCGTCGTCCTCGGGCGACTCGGCAGGCCGCGCCGAGCGCGCGCGCGCGCCGTGCAAGTTCCGCTTCGCCCGCCGGAGCAGGGTCTCCTGCTTCAAGTAGACATACCCGACCAGCATCCCGCCCAGGTGGGCGAACCGCGCCACGCCGTCTCCGCCTTGGTGCTCAAACGCGGTGACCAGCTCGATCAACCCGAACAGGATTACCATCGTGCGCGCCGAGACCGGGATCACGAACCAGAGCAGGACCTGGCGGTTGGGAAACGCCATCGCGTAGGCGACCAGGATGCCGAAGATCGCCCCCGAGGCGCCGATCGTGGGAACGATGTAGGAAGGCGGGAAATTCCCGGGAAATGCGTACGCGGCCAGGATGTGAATCAGCCCCGCCCCGATCCCGGTGATGAAGTAGTACTTGAGGAAGTCGCGGGAGCCCCAGTAGCGCTCGAGATCGCTGCCGAAGATGACGAGCCCGAACATGTTGAAGAGGATGTGGGTGAATCCGCCATGCAGGAACATGTAGGAGACGAGTTGCCAAATCCTCCCCTGAGTAACCACTTGCTGGGGTACCAGGGCGAACCACGCCTGGATCTGCGGCGTGAGCTGCTGCAGCAGAAAGACGATGACGTTGATGAGGACGAGCTGGCTGATGGCGGGGGGAAAGCCGAGGATGCTCCCCGCCCCGTGCCAGGCGCTCTGCCGATGACTCAAGGACGTTCCTCCATCGTAGGTTGCATGAGCTTGAGTCTAGCCCGGATCATTGCCGAAGGGTATCCCCGCGCTCGAAGGCGGCGCGCTCGAAGCGCGGGCGCACGGAAGCGGTGCGCTTGAACCGCGGATCTAGGGGAGTGGCGCGAGCGTCTCGCCGTCCACGTCCGCCGGCACCGCGATCCCGAAGTCCTGAAGGATGGTCGGGAAGAGGTCGTAGATCGTCGCCCCGGCGGCGTCGAGCCGACGATTGGCGAAGAAGACCCCCTTGGTGATCTCGGCGTCGAAGCTGCAATGATCGCCGCTCCACTTCCGGTTGTTGGGCGTGAGCAGATCGGGCGGGATTCCTCCGAGAGAGGTCTGCCACGACACGCGGTACTTAGGGGCGTTGGCTGCGAAGAGATCCGGGATCAAGTCAGGATCGTACCCGTTGTAGACGTCCTCTCGCTTGATCAGCCGGCGAACCGGGTGGTCGCCGCTGGCGGTGTCCGCCCACGCGGTGAGATCGGCGATGAGTTGCTCGCGGATGCGCTCGTACTCCTCGCCCGGCTCCACGATTCCGTGCGCCTCGCGCCCCTTCAAGTTGATGTAGACGTCGCCCAGGCCCATCGCATAGGCCTTCGTCCGCGACCAGTCCACGTTCGGCCAGAACTGCCCCTGACCGAACAGATCCTCCAGCTTCTTCTGGGTGTCGGGGCTGTTGTTCTTGAGCGTCATGTAGCCGTGACGCACGAGCCAGGTGTTGTAGTTCACCGACTGGTGCCAGGTGTGGAAGCCGTGATCGGAGAGAACGTAGAGGATGTCGGTGGGGCGCATCCGCTTCATCGTGTCGCCCACCACGTCGTCCATGAACACGTAGGAGTCGCGCACCGCGTTTCCGTAGGTTGCGGCGAGGGTCGAGTCGTAGGCGGGGTGCGTGGGATCCAGGAACCGCCAGAAGACGTGGGCCACCCGGTCGGTGAGCTCGTAGCAGTGCACGTAAAGCGTCCAATCGTCGCGGTCGAGCAGCGTCCGCATGATCTCGGCGTATTTCGACTCGGTGAAGTAGACGTCTTCCAGGAACGTCTTCTCGTCGATGCGCAGCTCGTTCAACGCCCAGGTATCCATGGCCCAGCCCAGGGTCTTGTAGGAGCCGAACTCCTCGGCGAGTTCCGCGCTCCACGCGGGCGGTTCCGACACCGACATCACCGGACGATGCGGGTCCAGATTGATCGCCGACATGTAGAGGCCGAACGGTTCCGAGGACTGGAAGTAGAACCGCGCGATGCCGGCGGCGGTGACGAGCGGGCTGAATGTGAACCGCAGCGTGAACCAGTCGCTCCACTCTCCGAGCCTGACCGTCTTCGACTCGTCGGCGGTGGTGACGGTCACGGTGGGGGGATCGACGCTGCGATCCACCTTGAAGTGCACCTTGGGTTCGATATCGGGCGGCGTGTCGAAGAGCCGGTTGCGGGGGCCGAAGACGAACGAATCGGTCTCCCCGTTCAGGAGCGAGACCTGGATGATCTTGCCCCCCATCTCGGTGTTCTCGTCCACGCTCTCCGGCAGCGGTTCGGTCGTGTAGTAGGTGAACGTGCCGAAGGTCCCTCGGATGTCCGGCACGCCGAGACCGGAGAGAATGTGACCGTGGTCGAAGGCGGCGGGGGGAAACGTGGCGGGCACGCGCACCACCTCGGTGGCGATCCCGTTGCGTCCGGCGATCTCCCAGAAGGTGTCCCCCTTGCGCGTGTTCTCGATCGTGGGGCGCCGGTAGGGAATGAGGTCCTTGGCCAGGAAGACGGCGGCCACGCCCAGCACGACGCCCACTCCTCCGCCGATCAAGAGCCCGCGCGCCGGTCGGCGCACGATCGCGCCGAAGAGCGCGCCCAAGAGAACGCACAGGGCCAGGAGCGCCAGCGCGACCAGGTAGTGATTGTTCTTCCCCCACAGCACCGGCTGTGAACCGATCCGGTACATGGCAAAGTCGGGCTGATACGTTGCGAGATCGCGCCGAAGGAAGTCGAAGATGCCGTGCTTGCCCGGGTTCTTCCCGGTCGCGAACGAAGACCATGACACCGGCGTCTGCGGCGGGGTGGTGGTGCCGAGAGGCGCGTAGCAACCCTCCGCGCGCAGCTTCGCCAGGTTGGGGAGATACCCCTCGTCCATATACTGTTCGGTGAGGTGCGAGTCGGCGCCGTCGAATCCGAGCACGATGACTCGGCGATCTCCGGTCTCCGCGGGGGCGGCGAAAGCGGGGAGCGCAACGGCGGCAAGGATCAGGACGAGCGCGACGGCGCGCGCTGTGCTCGGAACACACATCGAGAGTGGGCCTCCTCGGGCTCGGGCCGGGCGGCGGGTCGGCCCACCGACGCGACCGGCAAATTGGTGAGGCAGTATATCATGGGAGCCCGTAGACCCTTGACAGGCCGATGCGCGGCCTCAAGCATCCCTTCGCCGCGCTGTTGACTCGCGCAACCCGGGGAGATCACGCCGATGTCCGGATCACGACTGCTCGTCTGTTCGCTCGTCCTCGGTGCGCTTGCCGCCGGCTGCGGCGATGAAGCGTCCCTTCCCGATGCGGAGCACGAGGTGCAAGTGCGCACCGAGGACTTCTTCCCGGTCACGCTCGATATCGCCGCCGGCGAGCGCGTGCGCTGGGTGAGCATCCTGCGTCAGGGGACGGACAGCCGCCGCACGGTGACGAGCGGCACCGGTCCCGCCGATCCGCAAGCCGGCGTCCTGTTCGACGAGGAGTTGGATGGCTACGGCTCTGGCGACCGCACCGGCGAGACTTTCGTCTTTCGGTTCGACGAGCCCGACACCGTGTTCTACTTTTCCCGTCTTCCTGCCGGTCGCGAGTTCACCGGCCGCGTGATCGTGCGGTAGGGGGGGATCACGTTAGTCACCCTCGGAGTGGTCCGAACCTTCTAGAATGTCGGGCATGGCTATCCGGTCTCTGGCCGATCTCGGCCGCAATCTGGGTCCCAAGTTCCTGGCGCTCCTCCTCGCGATGGCGGTCTTCGCCTACGCGCGCTTGGGGGCGGAACGGGAATGGCGTCTGCGCGTACCGCTGGAAGTCCGCAATCTTCCCTCCGGTTTGGTATTCGCCGGCGAACCTGTCGAGTCCGTCGACCTGCGCGTTCGCGGGAAGGGCATGGACTTCTTGAAGCTCCGCATGCACGGAGCGCGTGTGGTACTGGATCTGCGCGAGGCGCGGCCGGGGCGGGTGCAGCACAGGCTTGCTCCAGACGATCTGCAGATCTCGGGCAAGGTGCAACCGGAAGTGACCGAGATCCTCGCCCCGCGTTCGATCACCATCGACATCGACACCTTGATGACGCGCCGGGTGCCGGTACACCTTGCCTTGGTTGGGGATCTTCCATCCGGGCTTGGACTCGAGAGCCCTCTGCGCGTCGAACCTGCTCAGGTGCAGGTGAGTGGTCCGTCCGCTCTGCTGCGCGACATCGAATCGCTCGGAACGGAGCCGCTCTGGCTGGATCGACTTCAGGCTTCCACCCGCCGCTCGCTGCGCGTGACCGCGGAACGAGGAGGGTTGCGCGTATCCCCCGACTCCGTGGTCGTGGAGATCGCCCTCGTGCATGTGGAAAGCCGGCGGCTCCCGCCGCTGGTGGTGGCCGTGCTCGGCGTGGCCTCCGATCTCGTTGCGCGTGTCGAGCCCGAGTCGGCGGCGGTCACCGTGTCCGTTCCCACCGATCAGCCGGATTCCGCCATCTCCAGTCAGATCATGGTCTTCGTGGACGCCACCAACCTTCCTGCGGGCCGGCACCTGCTCACGCCCCAGGTGAACCTGCTCGCGCCGGAGCTGCGCCTTGAAGGGGTCCAACCCGGCCGGGTCCTGGTCGAACTGACACGTTTCGGGCCCTGAACGGGCCCGTGCTCAGAACCCTTGTTGACGGGCCAAGTTAGCCTCCACTAGAGTGCGCCCGGATGTTCCGGCCCACCGTTTCCCTCCGGTTGGACCGGGATCGGTGACCCCGTTTGACATGGATGGGGTAACCATGTAGATTCCGCCAAGATACGTCCGCGGACGGGGTGTCGGTCGGCCGTCGGTGCATCCATCCACCGCGACAGTCCGGTCACCGTCCAAGCCGGGGTAGACCCCGGAACGGGGCAGAGGAGGTTCCGAATGACCAAGGCAGATCTCGTGGATGAAATCGCCCAGCGCACCGGACTCACCAAGAAGGACGTCGCCGACACGGTGGATGAGTTCTTGGAAGCGGTGTCGCGCGCGCTCGTGCAGGGTAAGCACATTGAGATCCGCGGGTTCGGCACGTTCAAGGTAAAGGACCGCAAGCCCCGCACGGCGCGTAACCCGCGCACCGGGGACGCGGTCCACGTTCCGCCGCGCAAGGTGCCGGTATTCAAGGTGTCCAAGGAGCTCAAGGATCGCGTGGCTTCCCTGGACTCCGACGCCCCGGCCGGGCACACCGGCGCCGGCGCGCAGTCCACTTCCGCTTAGGCACCGTCCTGCCGGTCGAGAGAGGGCTTGTGCCGCTGCCGCCTTCGTGCGGCGTGGCCCTGAGTTGAGGGACGAACCCCCGGATCGGGCTCGGGTCGGTTCGTCCCTTTTTTTCGCCCGGGCTGTGGCCGCGCATCTGCCCGCATTGAGGCTCCATTCAGCATGAGCGCACTCGTCGATCTGCGCAGCGACACCGTCACCCGGCCCACCGCGGCCATGCGCAGAGCCATAGCCGACGCCGAAGTCGGGGACGATGTGCTGGGTGACGATCCCACCGTGCGACGGCTCGAGGAAGAGACCGCTGCCGTTCTCGGCAAGGAGGCCGCCCTCTTCGTCCCCTCCGGCACCATGGCCAACCAGATCTCGGTGTCGCTGGTGGCCGGACCGGGCACCGAACTCCTGGTGGACGACGGTTGCCACATCTGGAACTACGAAGCCGGCGCTCCCGCCGCGCTCTGGGGTGTGACCGTTCGCCCGGTAGCGGGACAGCGCGGCATGCTGTCGCCGGAGCAGATTCGCGCGGCGTTGCGCCCAGTGAACGAGCACTACGCTCCGCTGGTCGCGGTCGGGCTCGAGAACACTCACAATCGTGCCGGGGGCGCGGTGTGGCCACCGGAGGCGTTCGACGCCTCGGCTCGCGCCGCGCACGACATCGGCCTCCTCGTCCACCTCGACGGGGCGCGCTTGTGGAACGCCGCCGTTGCGGGCGGTCGCGCGCCGGCAGAACTCGCCGCGTCCGCAGACACCGTTTCCGTCTGCTTTTCGAAGGGACTCGGCGCGCCGATCGGCTCCGCGATCGCGTCGACGTCGGAGCGCATCCGTCGCGCGCGTTTTCAGCGCAAACGACTTGGCGGCGGCATGCGTCAGGTGGGCATCATCGCCGCCGGCGCCCTGCACGCATTGCGGCATCATCGCGAGCGCCTCGCCGAGGACCACGCGCGGGCGAAGACGCTCGGCGATGCGCTTCGCGAGTGTCCCGGGGTCGAGGTGTTCCCGGTGGATACGAACATCGTGATCGCCGACTTCACTCCCACCGGCCGCACGCAGGAAGAGGTCGTGGAAAGCCTCCAGCGGGAAGGGTTACTCGCCATAGGCTTCGGCGCCGCCCGCATCCGTCTGGTCACGCACCTCGACGTGGACGACGCGGGCATCGAACGCGCGATCCGCGCGCTGCGCGCCGTGTTGGGTGCGCGGACGGGAGCGCGGGCATGAAGAGCGCGATCAAGGATATGGGCCGCCGTGCGCTGGCGCCGGTAGCGGAAGGCCTGACCCGACTTCACGTCTCGCCCAACCAGGTCACCCTGGCCGGGCTGGTCGCGATGGCAGGTTCCGGCGCTCTGCTCGCGCTCGGGTCGTTCCGCGGCGCCGGAGTTGCGCTCCTCGTCGGCGGAGTGTGCGACATGCTGGACGGCGCGGTGGCGCGCAGCAGCGGCGTGAGCACGAAATTCGGCGCCTTCTTCGATTCCACCAGCGACCGTCTCGCCGAACTCCTCTTCTTCGCCGGGTCGCTCGTCTATTTCACTCGCGTGGAACCGTCCGTCCTCTACGCGCTTCTCACCTTCTTCGCCGCCGGAGGCTCGCTTCTCGTGAGCTACACGCGAGCGCGCGCCGAGGGCCTCGGCGTCGATTGCCAGGTCGGCATGATGGAGCGCCCCGAGCGCATGGTGCTGCTCCTTATCGCCTGCTTCGTCGGTGGAATCGGCGTGAAGGTGGCTCTCTGGGTACTCACCCCGCTCGTCTTCTTCACGTCGCTTCAGCGCGTGCTCCACGTGCAGGAGCGGACGCGCACGCTATGAGAGCGCCGCTCGAGCGCGCGCGCGCCGCGAGCGGGGTGCCGCGCGGCTTCTTCCTTACCTTCGAGGGGACCGAAGGGAGCGGCAAGACCACCCACGTCCGCTTGCTCAAGACCGCCCTCGAAGAGCGCGGCTATCGAGTCGACGGAACTCGCGAGCCGGGCGGCACCCCGCTCGCCGAAGCCCTCCGGAGCCTTCTGCTCGGCACCGAGGGCGAGACGCCGGTCGCCGAGGCGGAACTCTTCATGCTCCTCGCTTCCCGAGCGCAGCATCTCCAGAAGCGGATCCTTCCGCGACTGGACGCCGGTGACGTCGTCATCTGCGATCGCTTCAGCGACGCGAGCCTCGCGTATCAGGGGGGCGGCCGCGGTCTCGGTCTCGAACGCGTGGCCGCCGCCAACGATCTCGCCGCCTCGGGGATCCGACCCGATCTCACCCTTCTCTTCGACGTGCCCGTGGACGAGTCGCTCATCCGCGTCGGACGCCGGAGCGCGGAGGGAGGAGACCTGACACGATTCGACCGCGAGTATCGCGAGTTCCATGAAGCGGTGCGCGAGGTCTACCTGAGTCTCGCCCGCCGCGAGCCGGATCGCTTTGCCGTGCTCGACGCCACCGTACCCAAGCCGGAACTCGCGGCGCGGGTCCTGGGCGAGGTGGAGCCCCGTCTGGTGCGCCGCCGCGCCGACGGCGGGCTCGTCTGACCGGCCCTCGCCGGTGCTAGACTCCTTCGGTCCCTACTGCGTCCCTGCACCGGAACCACCGATTGGAATCATGAATCGTCTCGCCATCGGCCCCCTTCAAATTGACGGCGTGGTGGGCTTGGCCCCCATGGCCGGCCACACCGAACCGGTGTTTCGCGGTCTCTGCCGCGATTACGGCGCTGCGTTTGTGGTGACCGAGTTGGTGAGCAGCGAGGGGCTCATCCGCGGCGGCGAGCGCTCCAACCGCTACCTCGAGTACGAGGAGAGCGAGCGCCCGATCGGCATGCAGCTCTTCGGCTCCGATCCGGATACCATGGGCCGCGCGGCGGCGCTCCTGACCGCGCTCAGGCCCGACTTCATCGACATCAACATGGGTTGCCCGGTGCCCAAAGTCGTCACCAAGGAAGCCGGAGCCGCGCTCCTGCGCAACCGCGGCCTTCTTGCCGATCTCGCCGGCGCGGTGGTGCAGGGAGCGGGCGTGCCGGTCACCGCCAAGATCCGCAGCGGCTGGGACAGGGCATCTTCAGACATCGAAGCCGTCGGCGGGATCCTCGAGCGCGCCGGCATCGCCGCCATCGCCATCCATGCGCGCACGCGCAGCGAACGGTTTGAAGGCAAGGCAAACTGGGACGACATTGCGCGGTTGAAACGCGCGGTTTCCATTCCGGTCATCGGCAACGGCGACGTGCGCACCGGGCGCGACGCGTTGCGGATGCTGGAGGAAACCGGCTGCGACGGCGTGCTGGTGGGGCGCGGTGCGGTGGGAAATCCCTGGATCTTTCGCGAGGCACGCTCTCTCTTGGAGGAAGGGATCGATCTCCAGCGTCCGACGCGCGATGAGGTGATCGCGCTGGCCGTCGAACACCTTCGCCGCGCGGTGGCGCGCAAGGGACTCCCGCGCGGATTGCACGAGATGCGGAAGACCCTGGCCGCCTACGTGCGCGGTTTTCCAAATGCCGCGCGGCTTCGCCCGTTGATCTTCCGGGAACCCGAATGGGAGCGCGTGATCGAATTGCTCGAGGAGTACCGCCGTTCCCTGGGGGACGCCGCTGCGGAGCCGGTGGGCTCACTGAACGGGGCCGCGGCATGAACCCGGAGTCGCTGCGGCGCCTGCTCGAACGGGTGGCCTCGGGCGAGATCGCCCCCGACTCCGCGATGGAGGAATTGCGCGGTTTTCCCGCCGACGACCTCGCCGAGGCGACGGTGGATCATCAGCGCGCGCTGCGGTGCGGCTTTCCCGAGGTGATCTTCGGCGAGCGCAAGACCGTGGAGCAGGTGCTGGCCATCGCCGAGCGCGTGGCGGAAGGAGGCGCTCCGCTCCTGGCCACGCGGCTTGCCGACGAGGCGGCGCGCGCGCTTGCCGAGCGCTTTCCGGACGGCGCGTGGGTGCGCGAGGCCCGGCTCTTCCACCGGTCGGGGACCGAGCCGCTGCCACCGGCGGCGCTGGTCGTCGTGATATCGGCGGGCACTTCCGATCAACCGGTGGCGGAGGAGGCGGCCTGGACCGCGCAGGCGCTGGGGGCGCCGGTGGAGCGGCTGCGGGACGTCGGCGTGGCCGGCCTGCATCGCATCCTGCGCCACCAAGACCTGCTTCACCGTGCGGCGGCGCTGGTCGTGGTGGCCGGCATGGAAGGAGCGCTCCCCTCGGTGGTGGGAGGGCTGACGGATCGCCCGGTTATCGCGGTGCCCACCAGCGTCGGCTACGGCGCGCATTTCGGCGGGCTGACCCCCTTGCTCGCCATGCTCAACTCCTGCGCGTCCGGGGTGACGGTCGTGAACATCGACAACGGATTCTCCGCGGGTTACGCCGCCGCCTTGATCGCCCGGCTGGCCGCCGCTCCGGGAGCGGAAACCGGGGAAAGGCGCGACTGATGCGGGTTGGAATTTTTCACCTTCCCTCTGGAATATCTGGAGATATGTTTCTGGGCGCCCTTGTGGACGCCGGCGCCCCGCTGGATACGCTGCGCGACGCGGTGCGCGCGGTGGGGGGCGACCGCGTCGACCTGCGCGCGAGCGAGGTGACCCGGGCCGGGCTTCGCGGGATCAAGGTCGACGTGCTTCTGGACGGCGCTCCCGTTCAAGAGACCGGCGGCCCGGTGGAGGCCGCGTCGCATGCCCACGACCACGCGCACGACCACCCTGGCGGAGCGCACGGGCACCCCATCGGCGGGCACGACCACCCCGTTCACCGTCCCTACTCGGAGATCATCCGCCTCCTCGACCGCGCCTCGTTGGACGCGACGGTGCGGGATGGGGCACGACGCGTGTTCGCCCGCTTGGCCGACGTGGAGGGACGCCTTCACGGCCGCCCCCCGCATGCGGTGGAGTTCCACGAGGTGGGCTCGTGGGACGCCATCGCCGACGTTGTCGGGGCCGCTGCCGGCCTGCGCGCGTTGGGGTTCGACCGTCTCTACCACGGTCCGGTGGCGGTAGGGGGCGGAGTCGCGCACGCGGCGCACGGGGTGCTCCCCATTCCCGCTCCCGCCACCCTCGATCTTCTCGACGGGCGCTCCTGCATCTTCGAAGAGGGGGCGGGGGAACTCACCACCCCCACCGGCGCGGCGCTCCTGGCGGTGCACGCGGAGCCTGTTCCGGCGGAGTTCGCGTTGCGACCCGAGCGCACCGGCTACGGGGCGGGGGGAAGGACCCCGCGCATCGGCCGAACCTCGCACGTCTGGTGGTCGGGGAAGGCCTCACCGGATCCGTGCCCCGCGTACGGGTAGCCGTCCTCGAGGCCGCCCTCGACGATTGCACCCCCGAGGACGCCGGGCACCTGATCGGGTCGCTCCTCGATGCGGGAGCCCTCGATGCGACCCTCACGCCGATGATCATGAAGAAGAGCCGCCCCGGTTTCCTTCTGCGGGTGCTCTCCTCCCCGGAGAGGGTCGAGGAATTCGCCGCGCGCGTGGTGCGGGAGTCGTCATCGCTCGGCGCCCGGTGGCGGATCGAAGAGCGCCTGGAACTCGCGCGTCGGATCGATACGGTGCGGCTCGAGGACGGGGAGGTGCGAGTCAAGGTGGCCATCCTGCCCGACGGTGAGGAGCGCCCGCACGCGGAGTACGAGGATCTCTCGGCGCTGGCGCGCCGCCGCGGCGTTTCCCTGGTCGAGCTGCGGCGCGAGGTGGAGCGGCGGTGGCTTCAGGGTTCGTGATCGAGTCGACGGTTGAGGGCGGCGGTGAAGCCGAACCGATCCTCGAATTGGCCGGCATCGACGTTGTTCCTCCCGGGGCGCACCGCCCGATGCTCGTCGGAGTGACGCTCACGCTGCGCCGCGGGGAGATCGGTGTCCTTCTGGGCGGCAACGGCGCGGGCAAGAGCACGTTGCTCCGTGCGGCCGCGGGGCTTTGGCCGCCCGCGCGCGGGGTCGTTCGGTCCCCCGCCGGGGGAGGGCTCGATCCCCGGTCCTGCGCGCTCCTGCTCGAAGATCCCGCCGCGCAGTTCGTGACGTCCACCGCGGCGGAGGAGATCGCGTTCACTCTGGAGAACGCCGATCTCCCCCGCGAGGAGGTCGTGCGCCGCGTCGAGGGAGCGCTTCGCGAGTTCGACCTGGAAGCGTTCGCCGGACGCGATCCTCTTACGATGTCCCCGGGAGAGCAGGAGCGACTTCTCGTGGCGACCGCGCTGGCGCTCCGCCCCGCGCTGCTCCTCCTCGACGATCCGTTTCTCTATCTGGGCCCGGGCGAGGGTCGCATGATCTGGGAGCGCCTGCGCGAAGCCGTGGATCGGGGGCACGTGCAGGCCATTCTTCTCGCCGCGCACGATGGGGAACTGGCAGCCGAGGCCGATGTGGCGGGCGTGTTGGATCGGGGGCGTCTCCTTGTCTGGGGGCCGCCCGCCGAGGCGCTTCGCGCGGAGCTTCCCGCCTCGATCGAGCCGCCTCTGGGCCTGCGGATGGAGCGCCGGCTCCGCGATCTCGGGTGGGCCGTCGACGGCACGGGGTACTCCGTGGCTGAGATGGCCCGCCGACTCGCCCCGGAAGTGATGCCATGAGGCTCGACGCGCTGACCTACCGCTACCCGGGGCCGGGTTCCTTCTGTCTCGGCCCCCTGGACGTCGAGGGTCCCGACGATCGGCCCTGGCTCGTGCTCGGCGCTTCAGGATCGGGGAAGAGCACGCTGCTGCGACTCCTCGGCGGCTCGCTTCGCCCCACGGCGGGGCGAGTGGAGGGTCTCGCTCCGCGGGGACACGCTGCGTATCTGCCTCAACTCCCCGAGCGAGCCCTGGCGGGGCGAAACCTGGCCGAGGATCTATGCGGCGACGCGCGGCCGCCCCGCTCACGGCGCTCCGAGCTGCGGGCCGTGTTGAGGGCGGTGGATCTCGTGGGAGCCGGATTGTCCCGCCCCTCTCGGACCCTCTCCGCAGGGGAGCGACGCCGCGCGGCAATCGCACTGCTCCTGCTGTCCGGTCACGACCACTGGGCTCTGGACGAGCCGGATGCGGCTCTGGATGCAACCGGGGTGGATCGCGTGGTCGCATTACTTCGTGAGCGAAGTGACTCCATGCGGGGTGGTCTCTGGGTAGCCACTCACCGGCACGAGGTCTTCGTGTCGCTTCGACCGTGGGTGCTTGTCCTGGATCGGGGGCGGACGGCGGCGACGGGGGAGATCGGGGAGGTCCTTTGCAAGTCGGAAGTTGCGAGATTGGCGGCCTTGACGCACCGCCCCGCCACCCGCCTCTGGGACGCTCTTCGGGAGGCTGCTGGGACTGGTTGGGGGGGGCTGGATGAGCCGGCTCCAAGGATTTCCAAGCCCGCGCAACTCCATACCCTGCTGTCATCAGAAGCCGGTCTCGGTTGACACGGAAAGCCAATGGCCTTATACTGTTTTCGGGTTCGGTAGCTATTCCCTGATACTCCAGGGGACGTGTCAGCTCGGTCTCGGGATTCCCCATCCGGTGCGAGCGCGTTCCCGCGTGTGAGCCGTAATCGGGTTGCGGTTGACTCGTCTTCAGGTGGTTACTAAGTCCCCAGCCTGACACAACCCTGTTGTCGCTCAGCCGGGGATCAGAGTGCCGGAGACGTGACCGTGAGTTCGGCAGGGGTGCAAGCCTTCACCGAGTTCGCGGCACCGCTGGAACCGCGCTCTGGCGGTCGTGCGAGGAATATGGGAACGATGGCCGGCACCCTGTGGGATGGCACAACATCCATCACTCGATGCGCTCAACTCTAGTGCCTTGCAACGATGGAGGTAGCACGATGAGAAAAGCCTTGAGCATCACCCTGATGCTCGTGGTGGCCCTGGCGGTCCCGGCTCTCGCGAAGCCCGTGGATCAGACCGGTGGCCTCCAGAAGTTCATGTTGGAGGACACGACCCCCAACGCGAACTTGACGAGCAACACGGGGGTGTTCGGAGCAGCCCAGATCGCGACCACCTATTTTGGTGGCACCGTCTGGGCGGCAGATTCGGCGCGCTGGGAAGCACTGCCGGATTCGATCTGGACGTTCGACACGGGCGTCGGGTCGAGTTTCAGCTCTGTACCCGGCTTGAACCCCTTCAAAGCCGCTGGACTCCACACCTTGATGGAAGGGTGGATCGGGGTTGACAACACGTTCAGCCTCCTCCCGTACTTCCGCTGGATCTCCGGCCAGGCCGGTGAGCCTGCTTGCGCCATCACCGGCGTCGGCTCGCTGTATGCCGGCGTGTTCCAGGGCGAAGCGGAAGCACTCTGCTACGCGGGTGGCTCTGGTTACGGCAACAGTTGGTACGTTTGCATCTACCACAGCACGAACTTCACCCACACCGCCGGCGCCAGCGTGACGCTGAGCTACAAGTACGTCAACGACACGGAGCCCGGCTGGGACTACAGCTACGTGATCGTCGACACCTCCGGCGCGGGTGACGGCTCCGGCGACGTGACCGTCACGAGCTACACCGGCCCCGCCTCCGGCACCGCCTCCTTGGTGCTGGCCGAAGGCACCGACATGCGTGGCGACTCGGGTGCGTTCAACATCAAGTTCTGCCTTGCTGCGGACGGTGCCTACTCTGACGAGGACGGCCTCTACGCTACGACCTGCCCGCTCGTGATCGACGACATCTCGATCCTTGACGGGGCTACCGTGATCCATTCCGCCAACCTTCGAGACCTCCGCGGCGGCTGGGTGCTCGCTCCTGCGACCCCGGGTGCTGGCGGTGAGTGGTCGGACCTCGTGTCGCAGGCGGACCTGCCCGATGTGCTGACCCCCTGCGGTTGCGACTTCATGAAGGACGGCAAGGACACCGTTCTGGTGTTTGAGGATCTGTCCGTGGGCGGCCACGGCCTCTACCAGGACAACGTGGCCATGTCTCCCTGGATCGACCTCGTGGCCGCCGGCCGCGTGGGCGCTCCGGAGAAGTTCTTCCGGTATGACGGCTACTTCGAGCTGCCCCTCCTGAACTACATCTTCGTGGTCCAGGCTGTTCAGTGGTATCCCGAAGTCTGCGCCAACACTGGCAAGATCATCACGTCGGGAATCGTGGGGGACGGCTACGTCTACTACTTCGGCGGCATTCCGACCTGCCGCAAGTACGAGATCGGTGCTGACTCCGCGGTCTACACCCGGTACTTCAACTCCGTGATCTCGACGGGTGCCGAGCAGATCCGTATCGGCCTTGGGACTCTCAACTACTGCCGTTACTACGGGAACTGCTCGGGCGTGACCAATCACACCCCGTACTTCGACAACGTGGCCTTCGGCGCGGCCGGCATCCCCGGCGCTCCGGTGATCACCGCTCGTGAGATCGACGAACCTCAGGACTCGTTCCCCGAGAACGGTTCGCTGCGCATCAACGCGGCCGGCCGCCTCGACTGCAACAACATCAAGGGCTTCTCCGTCCCCGAGCCGAACAGCTCGACTGGTGACACGATCACCATCGGTGGTGCGGCGGGTGGCGCCGAAGTGTACGTGCAGTTTGGCGTGGACCCCGGCCCCGGTTGTCACCGCGGCTGTGGCCGCGTGGCTCGCAGGGAACCCGGGCCTCGTGTTCCAGGAGACCAAAGACGGTCTCAACTGGTACGCAGCCCGCATCGACACGGCCGAGCAGGGTGGCAGCACGGTTGCAAACCGCTGGATGACCGCCTACATGGAAGGCTTCGGATTGGTCGGTAACGACACCGATCGCGATCCGGCCGACCTGGATCCGCAAGGCCAGCAGACTCGTCTTGTGAACGACATCTTCCCGGACAATCTGTTCACGCCCGGGACGCGGATCGAGATGTTCTTCAAGACGAAGTTCATCGCGGGTACCGCCTGGTACACGCTGCCTGACACCGCAACGACCGCTCCCTTCCCGTTCGAGGTCCATCCGTCCTCGATGGCCGCCGACTCCACGTTCAACTGCGTGTTGTTCGTGGATCACGCGACCGACCGCGGTTCTGCGCCTTGGATCGAGCCCGCCCTGGGTGCGGTCCTGACCGGATCTTCGGCCAACTTCGAGGGAACGGCGTGGGACAAGTACCGCGTTCTGGCTCCGTCCAGCCAGCAGGCGTCCTTCGGGCGTCCGTTGAACACGGAGTTCGGCGCCACGATCGTCCAGGCCCTTGGCTACAAGGCGATCGTCTGGAACAGTGCCGCTCTGAACGCGTTCACCCTCGTGAAGGAAGACGCGGACGTTCTCATTCCGTGGCTGTCCCTCACCGAACCGGGTCTCGGGTATAACAACCTGTACCTGAACGGTGACGGCATCGCCGAGAGCATGACGCTCGAGGCGGCCTCGGAGCCGAGCGCGCTCCGTCTCCTCAACGAGTTCTGCGGCGTCACGTTCAACTGCGCCACGCTGCGCGATCCGTCCTGCCCGAGCACCTCGGGTATCCAGTCCTTGGCTACCTGCGTGCCGCTCGATCCGGTGAGCGGATCGCTCGTCGCCGGCAGCCTCGGCCGCGTGTACAATCACCAAGCTCAGGGCAACGGCTGCCCGCAGCTTCGTTCGTTCGACGTGCTCGACCTGTTCGTCGGCGGCATGGGTGCCCCGGCGGGCGACGAAGAGTACAACGACACCTTCAAGGGTGTGGTTCAGTACGCGTCGGTGTACAACGCAGCAACCGGCGGCCCGGACTACAAGACCGTGGTGGACGGCGTCTCCCTCCACTATCGTCGTGACGACGTCGGTGTTTGTGAGTTCGGTCTTCTCGCTCCGACCCCGGAGCCCGCGATCGCGGAGCGTCTTGAGGAAGTGCTCACCTGGTTCGGTTACACCGGTGCGCCCGCTCCTTGCGACGACCCGACCGCCGGCACCTTCGTGCCGACGGATCCGCGTCAGCCCAGCTTCAAGACCGCTCTGGCGAACTTCGCCCCCAACCCGCTCCTGAACGGTGCGAAGGGGACGATCCAGTTCACCATGGCGCGTGATGCCAAGGCTGCCGTGGAGATCTTCGACGTCAACGGCCGCTTGGTTCGCACCGTGTTCGACGGCGTGGCCAAGGAAGGTCTCAACGTCGTTCACTGGGACGGCACGGACTCTGGTTCTCGTTCGGTGGCCAGCGGTGTGTACTTCTACCGCCTGAAGGCCAACGACGAGGAATACGCCAAGAAGCTGGTTGTCGTTCGCAACGGTAACTAGTCTCAGTTAGCTGCCGATCCGGCGGCTGCCGGATCAAGTTCGGTAAGTTGGTTCGCAAGGGGTTGGAGGCTTGGCCTCCAGCCCCTTGCTTTTTTGCGCCGCCTCCGACGAGGCGCCGCGGCCGAGGACTTGACAGTGCTGAACGCCTTTGGTACTTTCCGTTGTTTCAGGGAGGCAACCCTAGCTGCGGAGGCGTTTTGTGCTCGTTCGAAAGGAGCTAGTGTTTCATGAAGGTTTCGCGCTGGGGGGGGCTTCTGGGCTGGGCATGCCTTCCCGGTCTTCTCTTCCTTTGGAGCTGCCGTCGCGAGACGCCGTCGACCTTCGATCGAAATCTGCCTCCTGAGACCTACATCTCGCGCGCCCCGGCGGAGAGTTCCCTCGCCTACTACCGCATCCGACTGTTCTGGAACGGTGAAGATCCCGACGGCCTGATCGACCACTACGAGTACTCAGTCACCGATTCCAACAAGGTCCCAGGGGAGGACACCCCGGGGTTTGCCGGCTATTACCGGACGACCAGCACCGACAGCGTCTTCGTGCTCACTGCGGACAACCCGCAGCTTCTGGGGCACCGGTTCTATGTTCGCGCCGTGGACAACGAAGGCAAGGTGGACCCCTCTCCCGCCTGGGCCTACTTCGTCGCCCACGATTTCAATTTCCCGGGCGTCCGGTTCAAAGCCTCCGAGGGCACATGGACCGACCGGGCCGGAAATCCGCGCCGCCTGGTCCTCCGTTCGAACGACCGGTACAATCCCACCGACACCATCGGTGTGGGAGGGGCGATCTCGGCAAGCTGGGACGGCTTCGACCTGGATGATGGCGGTTATGTGGTGGGGTACGAGTTCCGATCGAGCACGGACCTCGGCTTCCGCGGCGGCTCGCTCGCCGACACAAGCTTCTCGCGCGACTTCACTCCCAAGCTGAGCGGAGGGAAGCTGGTCTACTTCAGCGGCAGTGAGGTCTTGCAGGTGCGGTCCATCGATGACGCCGGCGCCAAGACCCAGCCGGATTCCGTCCGCTCGGTGATCGTCAACTTCAACCCGGTGACTTGGATCGTGGACCCCCGCGAGGAGACGACTCCGGTCCGTGCGCGCGTTTTCCGCGAGTTCAGCACAGGCAAGATCTATCCAAGCGGGACGACCCTGTCCGATCTCACCGGCGCCGGTCGGGAAATCGTGTTCAGCTACACCGCGTTCGATGATCATCGGGACGCGAGGGTGAATCCCGGCAGCGACTACGACATCAGTTCCTATAGCTACCGCAAGTTGACCAATGGTGGCGGACCGGCCTACGACAGTACGGGTGTCCGGTTCGGGAGTTGGAAACCGTTTCCCGCCATCAACAGCTTTGCCCTCAGCGCGGCGAGAGATCTCAAGTCCGGGGACTACATGTTCCTTATCCGTGCCCGCGATCTGTTGGGCCGGTGGGGGAATCCCGACACCCTCGTGGTGAAGGTCAACTACAACGCCTTCTTCGTGTCGGTGACGTATCTCGACGCCCAGGGGGCCGAACAACCGCTCTGGGTGCCAAAGCCCGGCGGCGGCCGACCCGACACCGTCTCGGTCACCATCCCACGGAATGGTGACGGCACGTACCCCGAGTTCCAGATCCGGTTCGTGGCCTTGGACATTCACGAACCGCCCCCCAACTCCCATGCCCTCGAGATCAACCGGGTCGTCGAGGAGGAACTCAGCCACGTCGAAGAGTACTCGGCGAAGCTGAACGGCGCGACCGGCGGGTACGAACCGACGGATTCTCTGGATGCTCCCGGGGAACGGTCGTATCCGGTATCGCCGGCCGGCGGCGCCAACGTCATCCGCCCCGGGGTCAACACCCTGGAACTGACGGCGCGCGACGCGTCGGGGCGGGTCACGAGTCTCTCGTTCGCTTTCCGAGTCACCCTTGAGCAGTGAGGTGAGCGTCATGATGAAGAGCCATCGACTGCCAGGCGTGCTGCCCATCCTGGTATGCATCGTATTCCTAGGACTCGCGGCCGGGTGCGGCCACGAGAAGGACAATCTGATCCTCAACCAGCCGCCGACCGTCCAGATCACCGGGGGGCCTCTCACCGGGAGCCTGGCCGCGTACACCGCCCGCGTGTACTGGAGCGGATGGGACTTCGACGGGATCATCCAGCACTTCGAGTACGCGGTCGATCCGCCCTCTGAGGGATTCACGGATTCCATGATCGCGTACCCCGAGAGGTTCGCCGACATTTCGATTCGGATCCTGCCGGGTCCCTCCGATCGTCAGGACACGCTTGTGGTGTCTCGATCGGTGGACGGGAACACCTATTCCTTCCGGTGGATCGAGACCATCGAGTTCAGCCGGTCCTTCGCGTTCATGACCCCCGTAGCGGACACGATCTCGATTGGATCATCGGGCCGGGGGCCGGCGGATACTTTCTCGGGACTCCACGCCGTGTACTTGCGTGCGATGGACGATGACGGGGCGTACTCCAAGTTCGACCGCATCGGCTACCGCGCGTTCACGATCACGCCGAAGGCCACGATCTCCAGACCGGTCATCTCGGATCAACCGCTGGCCCTGGGCACTTCGGTGACGGTGGCCTGGGACGGCATCGATCCGGACTCCTCGGACCCCCGTAAGAAGCCGGTCGGGTACGTCTATAAGCTCCTTCGGCTGGACACGCTGGTGCCGGCGCTCCCGATTCTCTCAGCCAATCCCACCCACTTGTATACGAAGGGCGATCCGACCTGGACGTACCAGCGGGGCGACACGCTCAGCAAGACGTTATTCCTGGCGGTCCCGGGAAGCTACCTGTTCGGCGTGCGCGCCGTCGACGAGGCGGGGGCGGTGGAGCCCTTCCTGGAATTCGGGCGCAATGTATTCAGGTTCCAGGCGTTGGCGGGAAGCGGCAACCCGTACCTGACGCTTACCGAACCCTCGTTGGGGACCTTCCTGTTTCGCGGCGCCGGAACCGCCTTCACCGTAGAGGTTCCAGTAGGCGCGAAGCTGCGCTTCACCTGGACCGGCAACGCCGATGATTACGGTGGGACCATCGAGGGCTACAGTTGGGGGCTCGACATCCCCGATCTCGAGCGTGAGGGTCCCAATTCCGGGTGGAGCGGTTGGGGTCAGATTAAGAGCAACATCCAACCCATCGTCTTCACGAAGCCGGGGATTCATGTGCTCTATGTGCGGGCTCGGGACCTCTCCGGGAAGATCGCGATGGCGACCCTGATCATGAAGGTGCTGGATTTCTCGCTGGATCGAGAGGTCCTCTTGGTGGATGACAGCCGTGAAACGACCTACCCCGAGGACGACCAGAGCGACGCGTTCTGGCTGTCCCTGTTTCAGGATTCCGGCCGCTTCGATATGGACACCGACTTCTTCACCTTCGATATCCACGGTCCGGGCGACGTCTTCAGCCCGGCGCCGATCCCACCCACGCTGGAGCAGTTGGGTCGCTACAAGCTGGTCGTCTGGGAGTGCTACGGCAGCGGCTACGACGGTGCTACCGGACTGATCGCGGTCACGTCCCTGAGGCGCTTCCTCGGCGCGTACCTCAGCGCGGGGGGGAAGGTGTGGATCGGGGGAGCGATGACCGTTCCGCCGATGATGCCGGCCGGGGGCAACGGGAAAGCCGACTTGACCTACCCCAAGAATGTCAACGATGAGCCCAACTCCTTTGCTTTCCAGTTCATGAAGCTCGCCTCGGACCGCATCATGAATGGCAGGGGCACAGTGCCCAATGACAACATGATCGGGGTCAAGCCCTTCCCGGGGGAACCCGTGATCTACCCTCAGATGGATATGGATCCGCTCAAGATCAGCCCCTATAAGGGTTCGATCAGTCACCAGGAGGCGGTCTTCGAGGCGATCTACACCTACGACGCGGGCTACACCGGGGTCATTGACTCGCTCTTCGCCTATCAAGCCAAGAAGTCCAGTAGCACCTATAACAACAAGCTCAACGCCGTGCGGTGGCACGACCCCGACTTGGCGCGTCCACACGGTCGGACGCAGTGGTTCGGGTTCCAGTTGTACTTCATGAAGAAGGACCAGGCGCAGGAGACCTTCAACCGCGCCATCGATTGGTTCCGCGAGGAGCAGCCCCCAACCGCCAACCCGTAGGGGGCGCATGGTTCTGAGGTCAGGGGAGGCGCCCGTGTCCAGAGATGGGCGGGGCGCCTCGGCATGTTGAGCCGATGTCGGCTCGGGCTAGGAGTATCGTCGTGATCAAGCAGGATCGTTTGCGCCATGGGATTCGGACGGCGTTCGTCACCCTTCTGGTTCCCATCGCCACGGTGTTGTTGACCGCTGTCGCCGCGCGCGCTCAATCGGTGCAGATCACCGCCGCGAGCTCGGGCGACCGGAAGGTCCAGATCGAGTGGAATGCAGCCCCCGGGGATACGGTGACTCCGGCCCAACGCCAGGACATCCCGACGCTGCAGCTCGTCGTCCCCAACAGCCTGGGGTTTCCGTCTTCCTCCGCGGTGCTGGGCGGCTTGCTCGGTGGAGCCGGCGCAGGAGGGCAGCGCCCGGGCAACTACCAGCTTCTGGTGGGAGCGCGGCGCGACATCTTCGTACCTGGGGCGAGGCCTGAGGTTCAATACCCGGCGGCCTTCGTACTTGTTGGAGCCTTCCAGTACGGCCGGGACTATGTGGCGGTCACCTTCAGTCGGCCGGTGAATGCCCAGCAAGCCGTGCTCGCGCAGAACTACGCGTTCACGCCGAGCCTCACCGTGCAGGCGGCGCGGCTCCAGCAGAACGGGCAGACCGTGATCCTCCGGACATCGGCCGCCCTGCCGAGCGCGACCGGCTATTCGGTCGCGGTCTCCGGCGTCACCGGCGCAGACGGCGCGGCTCTCAGCGGCGGGAGTCCTGCGGCCTTCCAGACTGTGGCGGGATCGGTCGTAAACATCGATCAGATCCAGGCCAACCCGGCCTCGTTCGCCGCGGGTCCGGTGACCGTGATCGGACAGGTCTTCGTCCCCGTGGGTGCGCGCACCGATGTGCCCAGCGGCTATATCCAGGACGGATCCGGTCGTGGCATCAACGTCTACGGACTCACCCAGGCCCCGCTCAACGCGATCGGTCGGGTGGCGGCGGTCACCGGCAGTGTCGTGCTTTCCGGGACAACCGTGCAGTTGACGAATTACCAATCCGTGCTCTTGGCGGACAGCCAACCCGCGCTGGCCCCGCTCCGGATGACGGTGCGTCGGGCCCTATCGAGCGGTTGGGAGGGTACCTACATCGAGACGCAGGCGCGCGTAAGTCGGGCGGAAGCGGATGGTGCTGCCGGCGTCGTTCGCTACACGCTCACTCAGTCCGATACGGCCTTCGCCGGCTATCAGATCTGGAGAGGAACGAGTTCCGATCCGTCCGCCGCCCAACTTCTGCGGACCTATTCGCTCCTGGACTCGACCTGGACTTTTGGGGTGGGTGGGCCGAGGCGATTCGTCGACCCCGACTCGATCATTACCCGCGGAACGGGACGGGACCCTTTGCGGCCCGATGAGCCGACAGGCGCGTTGGAGCCCCTCGAGGGACCCTTCAACGGGTTCGCCTACTGGTACTCGATTACGTGGTTCGCCGCCCATCTCGACCCGATCACCAATCCTCCTCGGGCGGAGATCTTCGAACGTCAGACCATCGAGGAGGGGATGTACGAGAACAACCCCCTCTACCCCGGCAAGACGGCGCGGGTGGAAACGCCGCTCCTAGGCGAGGTGAGGGTCGTTCCCAATCCGTACAACCCCCATGCGGCGGCCGAGAAACAGACCTTTCCGGGCGAGCCCCGGGTTCAGTTCGTCAATTTGCCTTCACGGGCCAAAGTCGACGTCTACACGGTGTCCGGGGACCTTGTCCGCAGCTTGAGCCATGAGGAGGGCGACGACTCCCTGGACTGGGATCTCAAGAATGACGGTGGAAAAGATGTCGCTCCGGGGATCTACCTCTATCGCGTGGAGGCGTCGGGGGAGACGGCCACCGGCCGTTTCGTAATCGTCCGCTGACCGCGGCGCGACGCGGCGCACTCGTGGAGCTGCCTGGCCGCCTCGACCCCGCGGCCTCGCGGCGTGGGTGCGTTTCCCTTGCGAGATGAATCCGCTCGATGTCCCGCTCAGCCGGCGCGCCGCCGCGGCGGGTTGAGACGGTGTGCGGTGGGAGGAGAGAGATGGCGGAGACATTTCTGAATCTGATCGATGGGCGTTGGGTGCCCGCGCGGTCGGGAAAGACTTTTGAGAATCGAAACCCCGCGGATCACGACGATCTTGTCGGTCTCTTTCAGGATTCCACCGAAGAGGACGTCCATGCCGCGGTGGCCGCGGCGCGCCGCGCCTTTGACGAATGGCGCCTCGTCCCCGCCCCCAAGCGTGCCGAGATCGTCCAGGGAGCGGCCCGGCTCCTCCAGGAGCGGAAGGAAGACCTCGCCCGGACCATGACTCGGGAGATGGGAAAAGTCCTGACCGAGGCTCGGGGCGATGTGCAAGAGGCGATCGACTGCGGGTTCTTCGCCGCGGGTGAGGGCCGCCGCCTCTACGGCGACACCACGCCCTCGGAACTCCCCAACAAGATGTGCATGAGCTTCCGCATGCCGATCGGGGTCTGCGCGATGATCACGCCGTGGAACTTCCCGATGGCGATTCCATCGTGGAAGATCTTCCCGGCGCTCGTGTGCGGGAACACCGTGGTGTTCAAGCCCGCGACCGACACTCCGGCCTCCGCCGCGCGATTCGTGGCCGCGCTGGCCGACGCCGGGATTCCCTCCGGTGTCGTGAACTTCCTTACGGGACGGGGATCGCGCGTGGGTACACCGCTGGTGACGCACCCCGACGTCCGCGTGATCTCCTTCACCGGATCCTCCGACATCGGCAAGGGGCTTGCCGAGCAGTGCGGCAAGTCCTTGAAGCGTGTCTCGCTGGAGTTGGGTGGAAAGAACGCGCAGATCGTGATGGACGACGCCAACATGGATCTCGCTCTGGAGGGAATCCTCTGGGGTGCGTTCGGCACCACCGGTCAGCGCTGCACCGCCACGAGTCGGCTCATCCTCCACCGGCCGATCGCGCAGAAGTTCACCGACCGCCTGGTGGCGGCGACCCGCGCGCTGCGCGTGGGGAACGGCCTCGACGAGGACGTTCAGGTCGGTCCTCTCGTGAGCGAGTCGCAGCGCCAAGTGGTCGCGAAGTATGTCGAGATCGGCAAGAAGGAGGGCGCCGAGCTGCTGTGCGGCGGGCGCCCGCTCGCCGGGGCGGGCTTCGATCGCGGCTTCTTCTACGAACCGACCGTTTTCGGGGGCGTGAAACCCTCGATGCGCCTCGCCCAGGAAGAGATCTTCGGTCCGGTGCTCTCGGTCCTGGTGGTCGACTCGTTCGAAGAGGCGATCCACGTGCTGAACGACACCGTCTTCGGTCTCTCCTCATCGATCTACACGCAGGACGTGAACCGCGCCATGCGCGCCGTCCGCGACATCGAGGCCGGCATCACGTACATCAACGGCCCCACGATCGGGGCGGAAGTGCACCTTCCCTTCGGGGGGGTGAAAGAGACCGGGAACGGTCACCGCGAGGCTTCACACACCGTGCTGGACATCTTCACCGAATGGAAGTCGGTCTATATCGACTATAGCGGCAAGCTCCAGCGCGCTCAGATCGACAACAACTGACCCCGTGAGGGGCCGTGCGCCCCTCGCGCTGCCGAAGGAGGGGGGACCGGAGTCCCCGCCACACCCATGCTCATCGAACCGTTCCGCATCAAGGTGGTGGAGCGCATCTCGCTCCCGGCGCTGGAAGACCGCGAACGCATCATCCGCGAGGCGGGCTTCAATACGTTCAACATTGCCTCCGAGAACGTCTTCATCGATCTCCTCACCGACTCCGGGACCTCCGCCATGAGCGACCGGCAGTGGGCGGCGTTGATGGTGGGGGACGAGGCCTACGCGGGGAGCCGCTCCTTCTACCGCTTCGAGAAATCCGTTCGCAACATCTTCGGCTTCAAGCACATCATCCCCACCCATCAGGGACGCGTGGCCGAGAACCTGCTCTTCTCCGTGAAGGTGAAGCCGGGCATGATCGTGCCCAACAACATCCACTTCGACACCACTCGGGCCAACGTGGAGCACAACGGAGGGCTGGCCCTCGACTGCGTGATCCGCGAGGCCCTCGACCCCGAGAATCTCGCCCCCTTCAAGGGGAACATGGACGTCGAGAGGCTCGACAACGTGCTGCGCGAGCACGGTTCGGCCAAGGTGCCGATGGTCATGCTCACCATCACCAACAACTCCGGCGGCGGGCAACCGGTGAGCCTGGAGAACATCCGCCGGGTGCGGGAGGTGACTCGCCGCCACGGCGTGCCGCTCATCTTCGACGCCTGCCGGTTCGCCGAGAACTCCTGGTTCATCAAGCAGCGCGAGGCGGGCCAGGAGAGCCGCAGCGTTCTCGAAATCGCGCGCGAGATCTTCAGCAACGGCGACGGTTGCACGATGAGCGCCAAGAAGGACGGCCTCGTCAACATGGGCGGGTTCCTGGGCCTCAACGACGACGCGATCGCGCGGGACGTCACCAACCTTCTGATCCTGCTCGAGGGGTTCGTGACCTACGGAGGTCTGGCAGGTCGCGACCTCGAGGCCATCGCTCGGGGTCTCGAGGAGGTGGTCGACGAGGACTACTTGGAGTACCGTGTCGGCCAGGTGCGCCGGCTGGGCGAACGCCTGACCGCGGCGGGGGTGCCGGTCTTGAAGCCCTTCGGGGGGCACGCGATCTATCTGAATGCGCGGGCCTTCCTGCCCCACCTGCCGCAATCGCAGTTTCCCGCCCAGGCCCTGACCGCCGCGCTCTATCGCGAGGGGGGCATCCGCGCCGTGGAGATCGGCTCGCTCATGTTCGGCCGCGAGGAGAACGGGAAGGCGGTCTACCCGGCCCTGGAGATGGTCCGGCTGGCGATTCCTCGGCGGGTCTACACGACGATGCAAATGGACTACGTGGCCGACATCGTGATCCGGCTGTACGAGAACCGGGACCGCCTGCGCGGGCTCAAGCTCACGTACGCGGCGCCGGTGCTTCGGCATTTCACCGCCCGACTCGAGGAGATCCCGGCGTGAGCACGTCGGGACGGGGCGGGCATCGAGAGAGGAGCGCGACTTGAGCGTCGCCTTCGCCCACCGCATTCTGTCCCGCGCCGCCGGCCGGCCGGTGAAACCCGGCGAGACCGTCGAAATCGCGATCGATCGCGCCTTGCTCTCGGGGGCGCGCGCGCCGGCGACCCTGCTCATGGTGCGCGATCTGGGCGGGCCGTGGTCGCCCGACCAGGTCATTCTGAGCATGGATTTCGTGGCGCCCGAAGTGGAGTCGGTCGTGCCGCGCAGTCGCTCGCTCTGCCGCGAGCTGGCGGAGACGTTCGGACTCCGCCACGTGCTGGACCTGAACGCGGGCATCGGATCCCATGCGGTGGTGGAATCGGCGCGGGTCATGCCCGGGCAGATCGTGGCCGGTTGCGGGCGGTGTCTCGGGGTCACCGGCGGGATCGGCGCACTCGGGTGGCACCTCGACGACGAGGCCCTCGCGCGCGCCGTACGAACGGGGCGCGCGACCCTGACCGTGCCTTCCGCGGTGCGGGTCGTGGTCAAGGGCAAGCCGCCGCGTCAGGCCGGCCCGATCGACATCGCGGCAGCCGTCGCCGCCGCTCTCGACGGGCGCCTCGCGGGGCGCATCGTGGAACTCGTCGGCGAGACGGCTTCGTGGTCGCTCAACCTGCGGTTGGGAGTGTGCGGGATTCTTCTCGAGATGGGTGCGACGACCGCGCTCATCCCGCCCGACGAGATGCTGGCGAAGTTCTACCTGGAGCGCGGCGAATCGGCGGCGCTCGACATGGAACCCGCGGCCGACGATGCCTACGAAGCGAGCGTCACGCTCGCGATGAAGGGGCTTCCCGCGGTGATCGGCGCGGCCTATGTGGGGAATTTCGCGCCGCTGCCCGAGAAAAGCGGCCTCCCGGTCCAGGGCGCCTTCATCGGCTCCTGCTACGGCGGACGCTACGAGGATCTCGCGCTGGTGGCGGAGGTGTTGAAAAAGGCGGGACACGTCCATCCGGCGGTGCGGCTGGCGATCTCGCCGGCGACCCTGGAGACCGCGCGGGCGTGCCTGCAGGCCGGTTTCTACGAGACGTTCCTCCAGGCGGGAGCCATGGTGGGTGTGCCGGGCGCGGGCCCGGGGAGCGCCGGAGGAGTGGCCATTTTCGGCGAGGGGGAGCGCATCGCCTCCACCGCCGAGTATCATCGTCAGTTGAGCCCCGGGCAGGGATTGCCCGAGGTGCATCTCTTGAGCCCCGCGGCGGCGGCGGTGGCCGCGGCCACCGGCGAGCTGGTGGACCCCGCGGTCTACCTCGCCTAGCCCCCGGAGCCGCGACGATCGCAATAGAACGAATAGAGCAGCGGCCCGGTGAACCGGGCGATCCCTATCACAGCATGAGGAGACTCTGACCTTGCAGCAGGAAATCTTCTTCTTCGGCGGCGGCAAAGCGGACGGCAACGGCGGCATGAAGGACGTGTTGGGCGGAAAGGGGGCCGGGCTCGCCGAGATGACGAACGCCGGTGTCCCGGTGCCGCCCGGCTTCACCATCTCCACCCGCGTATGCATCGCGTATCAGAAGGAAGGCCGGGTTCCTCCGGCGGTGCAGACGGAGCAGGATCGGTACATCGAGCGCCTGGAGAAGCTCCTCGGCAAGAAGCTCGGCGATCCCGCCGATCCGCTCCTCGTGAGCGTGCGATCCGGCGCCAAGTTCTCGATGCCCGGGATGATGGACACGATCCTGAACCTCGGGCTCAACGACAAGAGCGTGCAGGGGCTCACCGCGAAGACCGGCAACGAGCGCTTCGCGTGGGACTGCTATCGCCGCTTCATCTCGATGTTCAGCGACGTCGTACTCGACATCTCGAAGCGGCGCTTCGAGGAGGAGCTTTCCGCGCTCAAGAAGGAGCGCGGGGTGAAGCTGGATCTCGATCTCGGGACCGAGGATCTGAAGCTCCTGGTCGCCCGGTTCCGGGCGATCGTGAAGGAAGCCTCGGGAAAGGACTTCCCGCAGGATCCGAGGGCGCAGCTCGACATGGCCCGCGACGCGGTGTTCCGCTCCTGGAACAACCCGCGCGCGACCTACTATCGCCGCCAGAACAAGATCCCGGACGATCTCGGTACCGCGGTCAACGTGCAGGCGATGGTGTTCGGCAACATGGGACCTTCGTCGGCCACCGGCGTGGGCTTCACCCGTAATCCCGCCAGCGGGGTGAAGGAGTTCTACGGCGAGTACCTCACGAACGCGCAGGGAGAGGACGTGGTGGCTGGCATTCGCACCCCCAAGCCGATCGTCGAACTCGGCAAGGAGATGCCCGCAGCCTACAAGCAATTGCGCGAGATCACGGATCACCTGGAGAAGCACTACAAGGACATCCAGGATTTCGAATTCACCATCGAGGACGGCACGCTCTACCTGTTGCAGACGCGAACCGGCAAGCGCACCGGCGCCGCCGCGGTGAGGATCGCGGTGGACATGGTGCACGAGGGGCTCATCGACAAGAAGACGGCGGTGCTGCGCGTGCCGCCGGGCGATCTCGACCAATTGCTGCACCCGCGCGTGAACCCGGCCAAGAAGCCCAAGACGCTCGCCACGGGACTTCCAGCCTCTCCCGGCGCCGCGGCGGGTCGCGCGGTGTTCCTGGCCGACGACGCGCTGGCCTGGTCGGAAAAGGGCGAGAAGGTCGTACTTATCCGCGCCGAGACCAACCCCGACGATATCCACGGCATGGATGCGGCCAAGGGGATTCTCACGGCCACCGGCGGCATGACCTCGCACGCGGCGGTGGTGGCGCGCGGCATGGGCAAGCCCTGCGTGGCCGGGTGCGGCGCCGCGGAAGTGAGCGAGAAGGAGCGGCTGCTGCGCGTCGGCGACGTCACGGTCAAGGAAGGCGATTGGGTCACGATCGACGGGACCACCGGCGAGCTCATGCTCGGCCAGGCCGAGCTGATGGAGCCCACCGTCGGCGGCGAGTTCGCCGAGTTCATGTCGTGGGCCGACTCGTTCCGCCGCTTGAAGGTGCGCGCGAACGCCGACGTTCCGCGCGATGCCAAGAAGGCGATCGAGATGGGCGCGGAGGGAATCGGCCTCTGCCGCACCGAGCATATGTTCTTCGGCGAGGACCGCATCCGCTGGGTGCGCGAGATGATCCTTTCCGCCGGCGAGTATCGGGCCACGCAGACCGAGCTGGCTGCGGCGCGCGCCGCGTGCGAAAAGGCGGGCGGGCACGACAAGGCGGACGCGCGAAGCGCGGCTTCGGGACGCCGAGCAGAAGGCGGCGGCTCCGGCCAAGGGATACCTCGGGGCGCTCGACATGCTCCTCCCCATGCAGAAGAGCGACTTCTACGGCGTGCTCAAGGCGATGGCGGGCAAGCCGGTCACCATCCGCACGCTCGATCCGCCGCTCCACGAGTTCCTCCCCAAGCGCGAAGAGCTGATGGTGGAGATCGCGGTGATGGAGGCCAAGGGGCAGAAGGGGGCGGAGCTGGAGGAGAAGAAGCTGCTCCTGCGGCGCGTGGAGATCCTCCACGAGTTCAACCCGATGCTGGGGCACCGCGGATGCCGCCTCGGCATCACCTTCCCCGAGATCACCGCGATGCAGGTGCGGGCCATCATCGAGGCCGCCTGCGACCTGAAGAAGGAAGGGGTCGAGGTTCTCCCCGAGATCATGATCCCGCTCGTCGGCAACAAGACCGAGCTCGACAACCAGCGCGACGTGGTGGTGCGGGTGGCCGACCGAGACCCTCGAGCGCATGGGCGTGAAGCTGGACTACCTTGTGGGGACGATGATCGAGGTGCCGCGCGCGGCGCTGACGGCGAACGAGATCGCCGAGACCGCGCAGTTCTTCTCGTTCGGGACGAACGATCTCACGCAGATGACGCTCGGCTTCAGCCGCGACGACGTGGGGCGGTTCCTGCCGTTCTACCTGGCCAACGGGATCTTGAAGCAGGATCCGTTCATTTCGCTCGACCGGACCGGCGTGGGCGACCTGGTGCGGATCGCGGTGGAGCGCGGGCGGAGCACGAACCCCAAGATCAAGATCGGCATCTGCGGCGAGCACGGCGGGGATCCGGACTCGGTGTTCTTCTGTCACGGGCTCGGGTTCGACTACGTGTCGTGTTCGCCGTACCGCGTGCCGATCGCGCGGCTGGCGGCGGCGCACGCCGCGCTCAGCGAGGGAACGGAGACCGCGATCGGCACCACGGCGTAGCGCTTCATGCGGCGCGATGCTCACCTGGGTGAGCATCGCGCTGTGTCACCCCGGGTGCGCCGCTCCGCGGACGGGCGCTTAGGCGGGACCCGTTCGCGAGCACGCACGGCGACGCGTAGCGAGGCGGTGCCGCGCGGATACCCGGGTACACATCGTGGCGACGAATTCCATCCGTCGCTGCTAGAATGGGGGCGCCATGTTCGTGGAGCCCTACCTCCAGGATCTGCGTGCGGCGCGCTACGGCCCGCGGGCGGCGGGTCGGTACGTCTGGCGCTGCCTGCATCTCTCGTACGACGCGGCCCTGAGCCGGCCGAAGGCGCTGCGAAGCGTGATCCTGGCCGGTCTCGGTCACCTCGTCTTCCTTTTCCTCGTCGCGGTCGCCGTCTCCTTCCTGGTCGACCGGCGGCTTGCCGTCGAGTACTTCATCTTCTCGTCGTGGTGGCTCCTCGGCGGCCTTGCATGGATCACCCTGCATCTGCGCATGTTCCGCACCGACGAGGAACTCTTCCTCACCGGGCTCGGCCTGCCCAACTTCCTCACGCTGGGACGACTCCTGGCCATCCCCGCCTTCTACCTCTTCATCATCGAGCAGCACAAATCGCTCGCGCTGGCCGCGTTTCTCACCGGCGCCCTGAGCGACGTGGCCGACGGCATGGCCGCGCGGCGACTCAACGCCTCCACCCGCATGGGGCGCATCTTCGACCCGATCGTGGACGTGCTCTTCAATGTGGGCGTTGTCGTGGGGCTCACGCGAGCGGGCTACTTCTCGGGATGGATCCTCACCCTCGTGTTGATCCGCTACGGCCTGTTGATGTTTGGCGCGGCCTGGATCTACATCACCCACGGCCCGGTGGCGATCCGGCCGACCGTGCTCGGCAAGTCCGCCGGTGTCATTACCACCGGGCTTGTACTGGCGGTGGTGCTGGCGAGGCATTTGCTCCAACCCGAGCCGGCAGCGCAACTCGTCGAGTTGCTCGAAATCGCTCTCGGTTTCGTGCTCCTCCTCACCACGGTGCAGGTGGCGATCATCGGCATCTACAACTTGCGGCACGCGGGGCATGTCCCCGAGGCGCACGGGCCGATGGCCGTGATCCTGGGGAAGGTGGGGGTGGAAGACGGGGCCGCGACGCCGCCCGAATCTCGATGACCAC
This sequence comes from Candidatus Eiseniibacteriota bacterium, assembly GCA_963762255.1. Classification (GTDB taxonomy): domain Bacteria; phylum Eisenbacteria; class RBG-16-71-46; order JABDJR01; family JABDJR01; genus CAVXKA01. The sequence goes on along the minus strand of CAVXKA010000003.1, from coordinate 718,825 downwards.
GGACTCCGTCACTCTCCCCACAGACCTCGCCGCCGCGATCCGCGCGGCCAGACGCCTCGTCGTGCTCACCGGCGCCGGCATGTCGGCCGAGAGCGGCGTGCCCGTCTTCCGCGGCGCCGGAGGGCTCTGGGAGGGCTTCCGCCCCGAAGAACTCGCCACCCCGCAGGCCTTCGCCCGCGATCCCGAGCGCGTGTGGCGCTGGTACCGCTGGCGGCTCGATCGCGTGCGCGAGGCGCAGCCACACGCCGGTCATCGTGCGCTCGCAGCACTCGAACGTGACGGCGGCTTCAAGCGCTTCACGCTCATCACGCAGAACGTGGACGGCATGCACCAGCGCTCGGGCAGCACGAACGTGATCGAACTCCACGGTACCATCACGCGTGCGCGCTGCGAGGACGGCTGCGGGCGCACCGCCGGCGCGCACGAAGTGGATCCCGCCGCAACCGCCTGCGCGTGCGGCCGCGGGCGATTGCGTCCCGACGTGGTCTGGTTCGGGGAGTCCCTTCCCGCCGACGCCATGGACGACGCGGCCCAGGCGCTGGAGGAGGCCGACATGGCCTGGGTGGTGGGGACCTCTTCGGTGGTCTACCCGGCGGCGGCACTTCCCGGGATCGCCGCGCGACGGGGCGTGCCGGTCGTTGAGATCAACCCCGACGAGACGCCGCTCTCCGCGCAGTTGCCGTACTCGTTTCGCGTTGCCGCCTCGGCGGGGCTGGCCGCGCTCGCCCGCGCCCGGATGGGCGCGGAAGCACTTTGAGGCCGACACCGCACGCGCGGTGGCGTTCTGACGCGGCTCAGCCGCAAGCGCTCCCGCCCGGGCGAGAGGAATGTTTTGACATGGTGCGAAACCGCCTGCTAGCGTTTTTCATCCCCGCCGTGATGGCTCTCTTCCCTCCGTCCAGGTCCGTCCAGGTGGTCGTCTCCGTTCGCAACCCGAGCAAAGGCATTCACAGTTGAATTGGATCGAACGCTGGCGCGGTCTTGCCTGGGATCCTCCCGGACACGCCGGCTGGCTCTTCATCATCCTCGCCGTGGCTGCGGTGGCCTATGCCGCGTTCGTGTACCGGCGCACCGACGCCCCGCTCAAGCCCGGCTTGCGCACGCTTCTCGCCGGTCTGCGCGCGATGGCGCTCCTCACCCTGATCGCGATCCTCTGCCGGCCGGTGGTGAGCCTCGCCGTGCCCGGCGGCGCCGCCCGCGGCGTGCTCTTGCTCCTCGACCGCAGCGAAAGCCTCACGCTGGCCGGCGCGCAGCCGGACGAGACCCGGGACCAGGAGCTCCGCCGCGCCGCCGCCTCGGTACGGCGCGAACTCGAGGGCGAGTATCCGCTGGGCGCGCGCCCCTTCGCGACCGCGCTCGGCGCTCCCCTGGAGCCGGACGTAATTCCTCCTCCCGACGGCGAGGCCACCGATATCGCCGCCGCGCTCGAGCAGGGAATGGCCGGCGGCGGGCCCGCGGGACGGCCGGGGGCCATGGTGCTGGTGAGCGACGGGACCGCCACGCAGGGCGGGGATCCGGTGTCCACTGCGCGCAGGCTCGGCATTCCGGTGCAAACCGTGGCGCTGGGTTCGCCCCTGCCGGCGCCCGATCTCGCCGTGACGCGCGTGCGCGCCAACCGCGAGGCGTTCGCGGGTGAGCGCACGCCGGTGGAAGCGGTGCTGCGTTTGCAGGGGCTTGACGGCACCTCCGTGCAGGCGCGGCTCCTCGACGTGACCGACGGCGAACGCGAGCTTGCGACGAGCACCGTGCGCCTCGAGCCCGACGGCGCAGAGGTACGCGCCGACCTGAGCTTCGTGCCTCCGCGTCCGGGACTGCGCTTCATCGAAGTTCGCGTGCCGGCGCTTCCCGGCGAGGCCACGGGCGCCAACAACCGGCGGCTGGTCGCCATCGACGTGCGGGAAGAGAAGACCGGCGTCGTCGTGCTGAGCGGCCGGCTCACCTGGGACCACACATTCCTGCGGCGGGCGCTGGAAGCCGACTCCACGCTCGCCTTGAGCGCGGGCTATTGGACCAAGGGATCGTTCCGCACGGTGCCCGGCACCCGAACGCCGCCGTCCCTGAACGGTGCGAGCCTGCACGGTGTGCGGGTGATCGTGCTCGATCACGTATCCCCCGCGCAGCTCGGCCCGGACGGTGCGCAGGGCGTGCTCGCCTTCGTGCGCGCGGGCGGCGGGTTGTTCATCGTGACCGGAAGCGACGACGATGTGCTTGCCGCGTGGCGGGGGAGTCCCCTCGAGGCGCTTCTTCCCGTGCAGATCGCGGGCGCGGGCGGTGAGGACACGCAGGCGCGGCTCACGATCGCCGGGCGTCGTCACGCGCTCTTCGATCCCTCGGTGCCCGGCGCGCCGACACTGGACGCCTGGGCGGATCTCCCTCCGGTGGGCATGCCCGCGGGGCTCGGTCCGGCGAAGGGGGGCGCCGAGACGCTCCTCGCAGGTTCGGCAGGCGCGGAAGGACTCCCCGTCCTCACCTGGATGCGCGCGGGACAGGGGCGCGTGCTCGCCTTCACCGCGGGCGGTATGTGGAAGTGGGACTTCAAGAGCACGGGCCTCGGGCCCGGCGGCAACGTGCTTCCGGCGTGGTGGCGTCGCGCCGCGCACTGGCTCGCGCGCCCCGACATCGAAGCGCGCGTGGACATTCACCCCGAGGAGAACGTGATCGGCCGCGGCAAGCCCGTGATCTTCGTCGCGCGCGTCACCGACGAGAGCTATCAACCGGTGGCGGGAGCGGAGGCCGAGGTCTCGGTGAGTCCCGCCGACAGCGGCGACGCACAGCCGAAGCGGTTGGCGCTGGAGGGGAGCGAGGGAATCCTGAGCGGCGCTCTTCAGGGTCTCGCCCCCGGGCGCTATCGGTATGAAGGCCGCGCCAGCTCCGGCGGGAACGCGCTCGGCACGGTGGAGGGCGTCTTCGCGGTGGATTCGTTGGGCGCGGAGATGGAGCGCCTCGAAGCCGATCACGAGATCCTCGCCCGCATCGCGCAAGCCAGCGGCGGCAAGCTCTGGTCTCCCGATTCGCTGGATGGACTGAGCGAGGAGTTCCGCGCCATCGCCCAGGCCGAGGAGGAGCGCGTACAGGTTGCGCTCTGGGATAGCCCGTTCGCCTTCGTCTTGTTCGTGGCGTTCGCTTCCGCGGAGTGGTTCCTGCGGCGGCGGCGCGGCATGATCTAGCCCCCTCGTCGTGACGTAGCCCCCGTCGTTTCTCCGTCCTTTCGGTCGCCCCGTCCGAAAGGAGTGCACCATGCTCGCGCGCAGCGCGGCTTTGCGTGCCGGCCTCATTGTCGGCCTGATGATCGGGGGGAGTGCGGCGGTCCTCGTGCCGTCGCGGAGTGCGGTCTCTGCCGCGCCGATCGTCAACGAGATCGTCGCCCGCCCGCGCGGGGGAGAGGGCGAGTGGATCGAGATCCACAACCCCGGGCCCGCCGCGGTCTCCATCGAGGGGTGGACGCTCGCCGACGCCACCAACAAGCCGAAGAAGATTTCGGGTCCGGCGGTGCTCGCGCCGGGCGGTTTCCTGGTGCTCGCCTCCAAGCCCGATAGCGTTCGTGTCGCGTTCGCTCTCGCCGACACAGTGGTGGTGCTGCGACCGGACGGTTGGCCCGTTCTCAACGATCACGATGCGGCGCCGGGTGCGCCGGCGGACGTGCTCAGGCTGGCCGATGCTTCCGGCGCGACGATCGATTCGGTGGCGTACTTCGAGGCGTGGCTCCCGGTCGATCCGGGCGTGAGCCTGGAGCGCGTGGATGCGCGCGGTTCCGCGCTGGAGCCGGGAGCCTGGGGGTGGTCGTTCGATGTGCGCGGCGCCACGCCGGGTCGCCGGAACAGCCTCGCCGGACCCGTCGGCGCGTCGCACCGCGGAGAGATCGATGGGCCGACGCGCGTGAGTCCGAGTCGCGGACCCGCTGTCTTCGACTTCACGCTTCCCGCTCCCGGCACGATGGCACTGCGGCTTCTCGACGTGGAAGGCCGCGAGGTGGCGGTGTTGCGCGAGCCGGCGCCCACGCCCGCGGTGGGTCGTTGGGTCTGGGGAAGCGATGCTCCGCTTCCGCCGCGCAGCGGGCGCTACTTCCTCTGTATGCAGTGGCGTGCGGAAGGCGCGGATCCCGTGCGCGCCTGTCGCTCCGTCTGGGTGTCGCGATGAGGGCGGGCGCCATGGGCCTGGTGTTCGCCGCGTTCTTCGCCGCGTATTTCGCGGCGACGGTCGCGCACGCGGCTCCGGCCCAAGGCGACGGGGCAGCGTGGGACGCGACACCTTGGGAGGCGTGCGACCATCTCGATCCGTCGGCGGGGTTCGGCGCGACGAGCGGCTGGCGTTGGGAAGCGGGAGCGCTCTCCCGCGAGGCGGTGAGCGGAGAGTGGGAGTCGGCGCTGCGCGCGGGGCGCGAGCCCGCGGGAGGTTTCGGGTTCGCGGTGGGGTGGCGTCGCGCGTGGAGCGATCGCGCGGGCCCGGCCGACGATGTCGAAGGGTGGTTCGTACGTCGAGGCGCCCGACACCGTCTCGCGGTAGGAGCCGGCAGGCTTGCCTTCGCGGGCGAGCGCCAGGAGCGCGCTCTCGTCGATGTGCGTGTCCAACCGTTCGCGCCAGTGCTGGCCGGAGTGAGAGCTAGTCTGTACCCCGGTGAGGGGGCCGAAGCCGCCAGTGTCATCTGCGCGCTGCACGGCGCGCTCGGCCCCTGGTGGGCGGGCTTCGACATGGGCCCTCGCGCGGGAGATCTGCGCGTCGTGCTCGGGTTGCATGCGCGACCGGGCCTGGTGTGGAGCGTTGCCTATGCGGGCTCGGCGCCCGCGATCGGCATCGCGCTCCGTCGCCGCTCGGTCGAACTGCGCGCCGAGGAAACCGCGCACCCGCTCCTCGGCCGCATCTCCCGTATCCGCCTCGTCCTGGGTGGAGGTGGGCAATGATGCGACGGCTCATGCTCGTGGTTCTCGCGATGTCGCTCGCGTATGCGATTCCCATGGTGACACGCGATGCGCGCGCGCAGGACGCGGACGACTGCGAGCCGTTGGATGCGTCCTCGCTGGAGGCGGTGATCGAGCGGCTGAGCCTGGACGCCGAGCAGGCGGAATGGCTCCGAGCGCGCCTGCGTCAGGGGGGATTACGAGGCCCGGAGGATCTCGAAGAGCTTCCGGGATCGAGCCCCGATCTGCGGGATGAACTGGAGGGGGCGTGGTGTTGGGAGCCCGCGGTCGAGGCGCGCGCGTCCGCCGGGATTCGCGTGCGTGACGACGGCGTGCGGGAGGAATCCGCGGTGCAGGTCGCGCGCGGTCGCGCGGAGTTGCGGGGCAAGGCCCGCCGAGACCCCGGCGCGGGCCCCTCGATGCGCGGCGCCCTTCGACTCGCCCGCGGCGAGTGGACCCTCACCGCGGGATCGTTGCGCGCGCGGCAGGGTCTGGGGCTGCTGCTGGTGACTGCCGGAGACGAACCGCGCGGTGACGCCCCTGTCGAGCCTGCAAGCGGCATCTGGCGCCCGTCCCTCTCGTTCGATGAGCGCACCGCAACGGGGGCCGCTCTGTCGCGAACCGGAGCGCGATGGACGGTGGGGGGAGCGGTTCTGCGCGGCCGAAGCTCCACCGTGCAGGAGGCGGTGACTCGCACCTGGGGTGCGCTTCAGGCGAGTCGCCGCGGCAGGCTTGGAGTATGGGGCGGCACGCTCGTGCGCGCAGACGGATGGTCCGGCGGCTTCGACGCGGCCGGCACGACCGAGGCCGGCGCCTGGAGCGCGGAGTGGCGCTGGGCGGGCGCCGGGAGCGCGCAGGGCGCATCGTGGAGCGTCCAGGAGGGCGCATGGCGGCTGCGAGGCAGCCTCACCCGTATCGGCGCGGGCTACTCGGTGCGGGTGACGCCGCTTTATCGAGACCCCGAGGACGAAGACGTGTCCCGCCTGCGTGTGGATGCTCGCTGGCAGGGGGGCGTGTCGCGTTTCATACGCGCCGCGATCGAGGCCGGACGAGAGCCCGACCCGGCAACCAGGGCGTGGTCTCGCGAAACCTCGATGCAGCTCGTGGAGGTGGGGGAACGCCTCCTTCCGGGGTTGCGGGCCGGTCTCGTGTGGCGCGCTCGCGCTCGGCGCGCGGCCGGTTCAGAGCCGTTCGCGGGGGACACGGAGCGCCTGGCCCGAGGCGAGATCGCCTACGAGCGCACGGAGTGGCGCGTCCTGTTCCGCACGGAGGAGCGAAGCCGAGCAGCGGGTCGGGCCCGGCTCACCACGCTCCGCGCGGGCTACGCAGGCAAGATGAACTGGGAGGCCCGCGCGGCGCTCGCACGTTCCGAGGGTGATGCCCCCGATCTCTGGTGGCATCGCAGACGGGCCGGCGGGTTCTATGGATGGGATCGCCCGGAGGCGGGAACGTGGATCGGCGCCTGGGTGGGTATCCCTCGCGGGCGCTGGATGCTCGAGGTCTCGGCGGATTCCCGTGACGTCGGATGGGAAGGGGCTGCCGCGATTCGCTTCCGGCTGGAACCGCCCGCCGAGCTTGACCCGCCTCCGCGAGGCCACTAGGCTCACGATTTTGGAATCACCCCCAGCAACAATCATGGAGCACGACATGCCGAGGTTTGCCAGAGCGATGGAGCGGCTGGGCACCGAGACTGCCTTCGAGGTGCTGGCGCGGGCCAAGCAACTCGAGGCGCAGGGAAAGGACGTCGTCCATCTCGAGATCGGCGAGCCTGATTTCAACACGCCGGCCAACATCATCGAAGCGGCCAAGGCGGCTCTCGATCAGGGCTTCACCCACTACGGCCCTTCCGCCGGGCTTCCCGAGTTCCGCGAGGTCATCGCCGACCATATCTCCCGCGATCGGGGGGTGACCGCGAAGGCGGCCAACGTCGTGGTGACCCCTGGCGGCAAGCCGATCATGTTCTACACGATGCTGGCGGTCCTCGACCCGGGCGACGAGGTGCTCTACCCCAACCCCGGGTTCCCGATCTACGAGTCGGTGATCCAGTACGCGGGAGCGAAGGCGGTGCCGCTCCCGCTGCGGCAGGAGAACGAATTTCGTCTCGATCTCGACGAATTTCGGGACAAGCTATCCCAGAAAACGCGCCTGGTGATCCTCAACACGCCGCAGAACCCGACGGGGGGGATGCTCCCTCCGGAGGACATCCGCAGCATCGGCGCCATCCTGCGCGACTTTCCCGAGACGTGGGTGCTCTCCGACGAGATCTACTCCCAGATCATCTACGAGGGGGACCACCTCTCGATCGCCACCCAGGAGGGCATGGCCGACCGCACGATCATCCTGGACGGGTTCTCGAAGACCTATGCCATGACCGGTTGGCGCCTGGGCTACGGCGTGATGCCGGAGCCCCTGGCACGATGGGTGTCCCAACTCGCCACCAACTGCAACTCCTGCACCGCCTCCTTCGTGCAGCGGGCGGGCATGGAGGCGTTACGGGGATCCCAGACCGAACCGGGCCGCATGCGGGACGAGTTCCGCCGCCGCCGGGACCACCTGGTGGCCGGACTCAACCGGATCGAAGGCATCGACTGCCTGCTTCCACACGGCGCGTTCTATGTCTTCCCCGATGTGCGTGCCCTCGGCCGCCCGTCCCGCGAAATCGCCCGCGGACTGCTCGACGATTTCGGCGTGGCCGCGCTGAGCGGCACCGCTTTTGGAGCGTTCGGCGAAGGGCACCTCAGGTTCTCCTACGCCAACTCGCTGGAGAACCTCGACAAGGCGCTCGACCGCATCGCATCCTTCGTCGCCGCGACAAAGAAGACCTGACCCGACGGCCCGGGCGGGCGCATCGCGCCCGAGTCGTCCCCGCATCGGCCCGCCTCCCCACAACCCTCCGTCCAGTCACAACACGGAGGTATTTCCATGTCCTTGAGAACCGGTTTCTTTGTCGTGATCCTGACCGCGATCGGCCTCGCGACGGCGGCGGGAGGCGTCGGAGCAGAGGTGCTCCTCAACGAGATGATGGCGGATCCGTTGTTCGATTGGGATGGGAGTGGCGTGTACAGCTCCCGAGATGACGAGTGGGTGGAGATCATCAACGCCGGCGCGGCGCCGGTGGCGCTGGAGGGCTATCGACTGGCCGCCGCCGACACGACCTGGCGCTACGAGTTCACCGGCGTGCTCAATCCGGGAGAGGTCCGCGTGGTGTACGGGGGAGAGAGCTACCAGTGGGAGCAAGCCAACGGAGAGCCGCAGTACGGGCTGCGTCTGAACAACACCGGGGGAACCCTTCTCCTCATGCGGACGACGGAAGGAGCCCCGATTCTCGTGGATGCCTACACGTACCTGGACCTCGAGGCTGAGGACGACCGCAGTTCGGGCCGGGCTCCCGACGGCGGACCCAGTTGGCGGCTCTTCGACGGGATGAACCCCTTCACCGGGTCGGGTCTTCCGGCCAGCACGGGGTGCGCTCCATCACCGGGAATGCTGCTGGACTGCCCGACGGCGGCCGAGGCCGAGAGCTGGGGGGCGATCAAATCGAGGTTCCTGCCGGAGCCTTGATGGCGCACGAAGCCGGGGCGGCCGCGGGGCGGCCCCGGCTTTCCTGTTTTTCGACAACAGTTCGAATTCCATAGCAAACATCCGTTCGTTTGTTCTCCGAACTTCAGGCGCGCCTTCTCGAAGCCGATTCCAAGAGGGGATGCCCCTCCTCCGGCGAGCACCAGCGCCAACGCTGGCCCGGAAGACTCGGGGCACTGCCGGTCAACGGCGATCGCTTCCTGAAGGAGTGTCCCGATGGGACGCGCGGTGTGGGCAGGTGCATGGATCGCTCTTGCGGCCGCCGGCTTCATGTCGGCCGGCTCGTTCGCGGACGGACTCGAGCAACACTCCTCGGTTCCCCTTCACATCGGCGGCCGGCCCGGCGGTGCGTCGACGGCCACGGACGCCGGGGTCGCGCTCTACCCGGACGCCGTGCCCCGTCACCACAATGGCCCGGAGGCGGTGTGCGAGGATTGCCACCTCTTGCACGTGTCCACGTCTCCCGCTCCGCATCCCGGGACTCCGCGTCCGATGGAACCCCTTGCCTACGACGGGACCATGAACCCGTACCTGCTCAAGACGCCGGATCCGCTGGACCTGTGCCTGAGCTGTCACGACGGCCGCATGGGTGTGCCCGACGTGATGGGGGCGGATGTGAACGGGCTCGCCGAGCGCTCGGCGGGGCACTTCGACCGAACCGGGACCATGAACCCGCGAGGCCACGACCTTGGGCGGGATCTGCGGGAGGGGAGCGGCCTGTGTGATCGATGTCATTCCGGCGTTGGTAGCGACAGGCAGGTGACCTGCATCGATTGCCACAACCCCCACGGCAACGGGGTCGCCCGCAATCTGCAGTGGGCGAGCGACCCGGAGTCGACTCCCGACCTGGGGCTCTTCGTGAGTCCGGGCGCCGCCGGTTTGGCGCGCTACGAAACCCGAAACGTTTCCTACGGAACCCTCGACTCCGACGCGTTGCGCGAAGTGTCCAACATGTGTGTGGACTGCCACCACATCTTCTCGGGGAGCACCGCCATCGACCCCGACGGCGACGGAATCCACAGTCGCCATCCCAGCTACGATAGCGAGCGCGGTTCCCCGAATTCGATTGCCATGGGTGCGGTGGACGGGGGCTCCGACCCCATGCACTGGGAAGCGGGAACCGGTTCGGGGTTCTCGGTGCCCCGCGTGCGCTTCGTGGTGAGCGGGGCCGCCGACTTCGGGGCCGCCGGCGCCGTCAACGCCCGCAACAACGGAGTCTTCTGTCTCAGTTGCCACAAGGCGCACGGATCGGGCGAGGCGTTCGCGATGACCTGGCCCCTCTCCGACGGGTACAGCGCGCCGGGTTGCGATCAGTGTCACGCGATGGCCGGCTCGTCGCCGTCGGCGTCGCTCTCGAGCCTCACGATCGAATAGGGAAAACGCTCCGCAGCTACGACCCGCCCGACTCAGACCCGGTCCTGAGCCGGGCGGGTCGGGACGTGGGGGAAGAAGAGCGAGGCCGCCAGCGCCGCCGCCGCCATCGCGAAGATGATCCAGAACACGCGGTCCAGCCCCGAGTCCATGGCGCTGCCCAGGCGCTGCAAGACGCCGGGATCGAGCCCGCTCCCGCGCGCCGGGCCCAGGAGCCGGTTCGCCGCCTCGGCGGGGATCGAAGGGTCCGCCCCCAGAGCGCGCGAGAGCACGCCGCCCGTGACTCCGATCGCGAGCGCGCCGCCGATGCTCCGGAAGAAGAGCGTGCTGGCGGTGGCGATCCCTCGTTGTTCCCACCCCACCGCGGTCTGCACCGCGATCAAGAGCGCGGTGTTGGCGAAGCCGAGCCCCAACCCGAAGCCCGCGGTGGCGGCCCGGAGCGCGTTGATGTTCTCGGAGGGATGGGTTACGAGCGCGAGCGCGAACGCTCCGGCGGCGGAGAGGGTGAGCCCCAGCCAGATGAGCGGGCGATACCCCACGCTGGGCAGGAGACGTCCCCCCAGAGCGCTCGCCACCGGCCACGCGATGACCATGGGCGTGATCGCGCTGCCGGCCATCGTGGGGGACCCGCCGAGGACCCCCTGCACGAAGAGCGGCACGTAGGTGACGGTGGCGAGCATCGAGCCCCCGATCATCACCCCCGCCGCGCTCGACACGGCCATCACCGGCGATCGGAAGAGTCCGAGAGGGACGATCGGCTCCCGCGCGCGCCGCTCCTGGAAGATGAACGCGGCCAGGAGCACGGCCGCCCCCACGATCGGGAGCGGACCGTGGCCCCCCTGCGAGCCCAGAAGCAGCAGCGTGACCGACGCCGCGAGGAGCAGGGCGCCCGTGGTGTCCAGCGCGTGGCGTTTGTGCTCAACGTTTTCGTGCAGCGAGACGAGCAGGAGCGCCGCCGAGGCCAGCCCGAACGGAACGTTCACGAAGAAGACCCAGTGCCACGACAGGTACTTCACGATGAGGCCGCCCAGCACCGGGCCGATGAGGCCGGCGAGCCCCCACACCGCGCCGAAGAGTCCCTGCATGCGGGCCCGCTCCTCGAGACTGAAGATGTCGCCAATGATCGTGAGCGAGACCGGCTGCATTGCGCCCGCTCCCAACCCCTGAACGACTCGGGCCGCGATGAGCTGCGTCATGTTGGATGAGAGACCGCTCGCCGCGGAGCCGACGAGGAAGAACCCGGTCCCGACGAGGAGGATCGGCTTCCGCCCGTAGAGGTCGGCAAGCTTGCCGTACAGGGGGACGGTGAGGGTCGAGGCGAGCAGATACGCGGTGAAGACCCAGGAGTAGTGGTGAATCCCGCCCAGGTCGGCGATCACCGATGGCATCGCCGTGGACACGATGGTCAACTCCACGGCGGCCATGAACATGCCGAGGAGGAGCGCTGCGACGGTGAGGGGGCGGTTGGTCGTGGCCAAGATCGCCTGGATCCCCCGAGGCCTCGATACGGCACTGGCGAGCCGATCGAGGCCGGGGGACTGAAGAAAAGACTGGTGCGGAAGGGGGGACTTGAACCCCCACGGTGTTGCCACCACTGGACCCTGAACCCAGCGCGTCTGCCAGTTCCGCCACTTCCGCGCCGCAGATTGCGGACGGAAAAGACTAAGGCCCGCCCCGCGCAGTGTCAATGCCCGCTTGCCCCCGTCCCGGCGTGCGGGTAACGTCTTTGCGCGCGCGGCCGGCCGCGCGGCGCCTGGATTTCCGGGCGGCCCCGGTCCCCGCACGACCGCCGAGCACACCGATCGAGAGAAAGGCTCCCTTGCCATCGAAACCAGCCGCCGGCGCGGCCAAGGACGACATCAAGCTCGTCGCCACGAACCGCAAGGCGCGCCACTACTACCACATTCTGGAGACGATCGAGGCGGGGATGGTTCTGACCGGGACCGAGGTCAAGTCGCTCCGGGACGGCCGGGCGAACATGGGAGACGCGCACGGCGAGATCAAGGACGGCGAGGCCTGGGTGGTCAGTCTCCACATCAGTCCGTACGAGCAGGCAAGCCGCTTCAACCACGATCCGCTCCGTCCCCGCAAGCTTCTGCTCTCCCACCGCGAGATTCATCGCCTCCTGGTCAAGACCAAGGAGAAGGGGCTGACGCTGATTCCCCTGCGCATCTATTTTCGTGACGGGTGGGCCAAGATCGAACTGGCGCTCGCCCGCGGCAAGAAGGCGCATGACAAACGCGAGGACATCGCCAAGCGCGACGCCGAGCGGGAGATGGCGCGAGCCATGAGCAGGAAGGGACGCTGATGCCGAAATTCGCTCTGCGCGGTGTGCTCGTCGCGCTGCTTCTCGGCGCCATGGCCCCGGCCGGCTCGGCGCAGACTCCTCCGGGCACCGTCCCCTTCGAACTCCAACTCGCGCCCGCCCGCGGCGCGCCCCGCGCGACCACGGCCTGGGAGCGGGACGGCGTCCTGTACCTCGCCGCCGACGAGATCGCGCTCCTTCTGGACGCGACCCTTTACTGGCGATCCGAACTCGGGCGGGTGACCCTCTCCGCGGACAAGCACGAGATCGCGGTGACCGCGGGGTCGGACGTCGCGGTCATCGACGCGACGCGGACATTTCACCTCCCGAGCGCGGTGTTCTTCTGGGGCGGAGAGCTGATGGTGCCTCTGGACCTCGTGCTCGACGAGAACGGTGCCCCGCGCCCCTGGATCGCGAAGCCGGTGCGGTTCTCACGGGAGCGCCGCCGACTGAGCGCTTTCGAGCGCGAGGGGCAGGTGATCGGAGCGCAGATCACCAGCGATGCGCTCGGCTGGCGGCTCCACATCGCGACCGATGTCGACCCGCGGTATGAGGTCGTCATCGCCGAACGCTCCTCGGTCGTGATCCGGATTCGCGGGGTCAGCTACGACCCGCTGCTTCTACCTCTCCCCACCGCCCACGAAGCGTTTCAGGGGCTTCTTCTGCACAATGTTCCCGACGGCCTCGAAGTGAGTTTCACGCCGACCTCGGCGGCGCAGGGCTATCGGGTGGACGTCTCCGGCCGCCGTCTCTCCATCGTGCTCGGCCTCGACGAGCGGGATCTGCGCGAGGGGCGCCTGCGGCCGCTCGCCGCGCCGGCGATCACCGCGGATGGAATCCGCGTCATCGCGCTGGACCCCGGACACGGTGGAGGCGAGCGTGGAGCGACGCTGGCGGGGGGAGCCGAGGCGGATGTCGCGCTGGATCTCTCGCGGCGCATCGCGTCGCGCCTTCGCGAGGAAATGGGCGCGGAGGCCGTTCTGACCCGGGATGCCGGAGAAAACCCGTCGGCGGCCGTTCGCGGGCAACGTGCCGCCCAGAGCCGGGCCGACCTTTTCATCTCGGTGCACGTACACGATCGCAAGGGCGGGCCGGCGGCGTTCGTGGCCGATGTGGGCCCCGACGATACCCCCTCGGCATCCATGACGGCGCTGGGGTTTCGATCCCTCAACGGGGGGCAGAGTCCGTACCTGGCGTCGAGCAGGCTTCTGGCGCGCTCGGTGATGGACGGCGTCGCGGCCGCGCTGGGCGAGGAGCCGCAGGGAGTCTTCGCCGAAGAGATCCCCGAACTCATGAGCGCGGATCAGCCCGCGGTGCTTCTGGAGTTGGGTTTCGGCGACGGCACACGCGATTGGAATGAGGAGGACCGGGAGAAGGTGGCGGCGGGCGTGCTCGATGGCCTGCGTCTCTACCTCCTGGGCGGCGAGCAGGGTGCGTTCGAGGAGGGATGGCGATGAGCCGCGCTCGCCTCGATGGACCCGCGAATCGCGTCGCCGCGCTGCTGCGCGCGCGGCACATCACGTGGGTCGGGCTTGTCGTGATCGCGGCCGTGACCCTCGCCGCGGCGGCGGTCTTCGTGAACCTCCGCCAGCCCGACTCCGTTCACTATCAACTCGACCTGACCGGCCGCGGCACCGCGCTTCGTCCGGTCGTTGTGTACTACATCTCCGCGGACTCGACGGCGCTCGCGCCGCGCCGGCGCGAGGTCTTGGCCGAGTCGTCGCGCCAGGATCTGGCCCGGGACCTCGTGACGTTTCTCACCCGTCCTGCGCCGGGGCTCGAAACGCCGCTCCCTTCCGGCACGGAGCTTCTGCACTACTTCGAGGACGGCGAGGGGACGGCGGTGCTCGACTTCAATCGTCGCTTCGCCGCCGTCGAGGGAAAGGGCATTCTCGAGGAACGTCTCAAGCTCTCCGCATTCGTGCGAACGCTGGGAGAGAACCTCCCCAACATCCGCGAGGTCCGCGTGCTCGTGGAGGGACGCCCGCTCACGACGTGGGGCAGGCATCTCGAGCCGGGCTCGCGTCTGGAGGTCGCATCGTGGTGAACCTGGCCCCGCTGGGCGTGTTCGATTCCGGTCTGGGGGGGCTCACCGTCGTGCGCGCTCTCACCCGCGCACTCCCCGCGGAGAGCCTCGTCTACTTCGGCGACACCGCGCGGCTCCCCTATGGCAACAAGTCGAAGGCCACGGTGACGAGGCTGTCGCTGGAGGCGTTGCGCTTTCTGCATCATTTCGACATCAAGGCCCTGGTGGTGGCGTGCAACACCGCCTCCGCGTTGGCGCTCGACGCGCTCAAGGGCGAGGCTCCGTTCCCGGTGCTTGGCGTGGTAGAGGCGGGCGCGCGCCGAGCGGCCCAGGCCACGCGGACCGGCCGCGTCGGGGTGATCGGCACGCGCGCCACCGTGGGCTCGCGTTGCTACGACGCCGCGCTCACGAGACTGGAGTCGCGCATCGCCGCGACCTCGGCGGCCTGCCCCCTCTTCGTGCCGCTGGTCGAGGAAGGTTGGATCGAACACGCGGTCACGCGGCGCGTGGCGGAGGAATACCTGAAGCCGCTGCGCGAGGCGAACGTGGACACGCTCATCCTCGGGTGTACGCACTATCCGCTCCTGGGAGGAGTGATCGCCGAGGTGATGGGGGACGGAGTGACGCTGATCGACTCCGGTGAGGCGGTCGCCGCCGAGGTCTCCGAGCATCTCGCCGGCGTGGCGGCGCTCGCTCCGACCGGATCCCGTGCGCACCATCGGTTTTTCGTCAGCGATCAGCCCGAAAAGTTTCATGCTGAGGGACGCCGGTTCCTGGGCGACGCCGGCCTCGGCAACGTCGAAGCGGTGGACCAATCCGATCTTCCCTGGTACGACCGCTGGGCCGGAGCCGCCCGGCGCGAGGAGACTCGATGACCCGAAGCGACGGCCGCCGTCTCGACCAGCTCCGTCCCACCACGATCGAGGTCGGCGTGCTGCGCCACGCCGAGGGCTCGGCGCGCATCGCCGTGGGCGGAACCATCGTGCTCTGCGCGGCGACCGTGGAGGACAAGGTGCCGCCCTTTCTCAAGGGCTCGGGCCGCGGGTGGGTGACCGCGGAGTACGGCATGCTGCCCCGCTCCTCCTCCAGCCGCATCCCGCGCGAGGCCGCGCAGGGGCGGCAAGGCGGCCGCACCCTCGAGATCCAGCGCTTGATCGGGCGCTCCCTGCGCGCGGTAATCGACCTGCAGAGCTTCGGCGAGCGCACCGTCGTGCTCGACTGCGACGTAATCGAAGCGGACGGCGGCACGCGCACGGCGTCGGTGACCGGTGCGTGCGTGGCGTTGCACCAGGCGTTCGCGTTTCTCGTCGAGCAGGAGCGCATCCCATACCACCCCATGCGCGAGTTGGTGTCGGCGGTGAGCGTCGGCATCGTGGGCTCGTCAGCACATCTCGACCTGTGCTATGAAGAGGACTCGCATGCGGAGGTCGATCTCAACGTGGTGCGCACCGGCGGCGGGAGCTATGTCGAGGTGCAGGGAACCGCCGAGGGCCGTCCGTTCTCCCGCGACGGGCTCGGTCGGTTGCTCGACCTCGCCGATCTCGGCTGCCGTGAGCTGACCGAACTGCAGCGACGCGCGCTCGCGCTTCCCGACGACCGCACGGTATGAATCGGCCGGCGAGGCTTCTGATTGCGACCGGCAACGCCGGGAAGCTCGCCGAGATGCGCGAGCTGCTCGCGGCGGGCGGGATCGAAGTGGTCTCTCCGGCCGACGCGGGGTGGAACCCCGACGTTCCCGAGACCGGCGAGTCGCTGGAGGAGAACGCGGTGCTGAAGGCGCGGGCCGGCGCGGCGGCGACCGGCCTCCTCACCCTCGCCGACGATACCGGCCTGTTCGTGGACGTGCTGGGAGGCGCGCCGGGAGTGCGTAGCGCCCGCTACGCGGGAGAGGCGCAGGATCCGGCCGCCAATTGCGCTAGACTCTTGGGCGCCCTTTCCGGGGTCCGCGGGGAGGACCGAGGGGCGGCCTTTCGTTGCGTGGTGGCCCTGGCCGCGCCGGACGGCGAACTCAGGGTCTTCACGGGCGAGACACGGGGCCGCATCGGTGGCGAGCCGCGCGGTGACTCCGGGTTCGGGTACGATCCTCTCTTCGTGTCCGCGGAGACGGGGCGGACCTTCGCCGAGATGGATTCGGCGGACAAGCATCGCGTGAGCCACCGAGGCCGGGCGCTCGCGGCGGTGCGGAGCTTTCTCGACGCACTTTCCGACAAGGAATCCACATGAAGCGGTTTGGCCTCGTGGTGTTGGCGCTGGTGATTCTGGGGAGCGGCTGCGGCCGCCGGCAATCCGATCCCACCGAAGTCGTGCAGGGACTCATGCGGGCGTACGAAACCCGCGATGACAGCCTCTATGCCTCGCTGTTCGCGCCGGACTTCAAGTATTCGTTCGAGCCGGCGGGTGCGGATTCCGGCGACGTCCTGGAGTGGGGGAAAGAGGAAGAGGTCATGGCCACCGGAAACCTCTTCCGCACACCGGATGTCGAGCAGTTGGTCTTTCGACTCGATTACTCCGCGGCCAAGGCGGCGGAGGGGCGCGGCCGCGATGGATGGATGATGATCCCGGTCCAGGGCGGTCAAATGCGGGTGATGGTCAAGAACAAGGAGCCCATGCAGGTCGATCTCAACCGGCAGGAGCTTCTGGTCCGTCCCAAGGACACTGGGAAGAAGAAGGGCGCCATCGGCTGGGAGATCGTCGAGTGGCACGACTACCCGGTGCCCATCGAAGTTGGAGAATCGGCCGACTCACCTCACTGATGGGTTCGTGGCGGCTGGGTCCGAGTCGGCGTCGGGTGACCGCGAAACTGAAGAAATGGCGCGCCCGAGAGGACTCGAACCTCCGACCCACGGCTTAGAAGGCCGTTGCTCTATCCGGCTGAGCTACGGGCGCCCGTGCGGCGGGGAATGGTATCAGGGACGCGAGGCGGGTGCACCCCCTGCGAAAACCGCCTTGCATACCGCTGCGGGTTGTTTTACGGTATAGGCTGTATTTATGGTGCGGATCGCTCCGGGACTTCTGATTGAATTAGGGTTTGAAGCATCAAGTGTTTCGCGCGGCCTCGGAGCCACAGTTCGGCCCCCGTAGATCGGAGGTTTGCCGACCATGGCCAATGATCAAGTGCGGGAAATGGGATTCCGGCAGCTTCTTGCCGCCGTCTCCGACGCCATGCTCGTCGTCGACGCGCGGGGCATCGTGATCGCCCTGAATCCGGAGGCCGAGCGACTCTTCGGATGGAGGGAGGGGGAGTTATTGGGCGAACCTCTGGATCGGGTCGTTCCCCTGCGCTTCCAACGTCTCACCGAGTCGCAGCCCGCTGGTGATGGCGAGTCGCCGCGGATTCCGCCGAAGCGTGCTCCGGTCAGCCTGTTTGCCCGACGGCAGGATGGGACCGAGTTCCCGGCGGAGTTCAACCGCGGCCCCTTATGCCCCGGTCAAGACGCGCTCGAGTTGGTGACGATTCGCGATCTCACCAAGTGGCGGCGCGCTCAGGAGGCCCTCTTCCGGGAGAAGGAGCAAGCCTCCGTCACCCTGGCATCGATCGCGGATGCCGTCATCACGACCGACGTTGCTGGGACGATCACGTATCTGAACCCCACGGCGGAGCGGCTTACCGGCTGGCGCACGACCGAAGCGCTGGGGCAGCCCCTGGGCACCGTCCTTGCTCTCGTCTCCGAGGCGACGCGGCAGCCCATCGAGAGCATCCCTGACCGCTGTCTTCAAGAAGGACGCGCGGTGGACCTGGTTGACGGCGTACTTCTGCTGCGCCGCGACGGGACGGAAGTGGCGATCGGAGACTCGGCGGCCCCGCTCCGCGACCCCAATGGGGCCACGATCGGGGTGGTGTTGGTCTTTCATGACGTCACCGAAAGGCGTCGCTCGGTCCGCAAGCTCTCTCACGATGCGACCCACGATTCCCTCACCGGTCTGATCAGCCGGCAGGAGTTCGAGCGCCGCCTGGCGCAGGTGCTGGCGGAGGGGGCGATCGGTACGGCGGAGCACGCTCTGTGCTACCTGGATCTGGACCGATTCAAGCTCGTGAACGATACGTGCGGTCACGAGGCCGGAGACGGCCTCCTCAGGACGATCGGGAAGCTCTTGGCCGGTCGTCTGCGCAGCCGCGACACGGTCGCGCGGCTCGGCGGAGACGAGTTCGGCATCCTCCTGGAACATTGCTCGTCGGACAAGGCCGAGGAAATCGCCGGCAACCTCCAGCGGGCCATCGAAGGATTCCACTTTGAGTGGGAGGGACGGAGTTTCTCGCTCGGCGCCAGCATCGGCGTCGTCCCGATCACGGCGGTGAGCGGACGAACGGCCGACGTCCTGCGCGCCGCCGACAATGCCTGCTTTGTGGCCAAGGAGGCGGGAGGCAACCGTGTCCATGTCGGGCCGGAGGTGCCCCCCGGGGTTCAGCAGGAGGTGGAGACCCGACGGATCACGCGCCTGACGCGCGCGGTGGAGGATGGTCGTTTTCAACTGTTCTCTCAAGCGATCGTACCTCTGGCGCCGCAGCCCCAAGCCCGTCCACGGTGCGAGATTCTCCTGCGCCTGCCGGATGAGCAGGGCGGTGCGGAGACCCCCGACTCTTTCCTCCCGCAGGCGGAGCGCTTCCGGCTGATACCTGCGATCGACCGCTGGGTCGTGCGGCAGACGGTCACGCTTCTGGCCGCGTGGCATCTGAACCACCCGGATTGCGAGCTGCCCCTCTGCTCCATCAACCTCAGCGCTTCCTCGCTGAACGACTCGGATCTGGTCCCCGCGCTCCGCGAGTACTTGACGCAGCACCGACTTCCGCCGGAGGTCTTGAGCTTCGAGATCGCCGAGGCGGCGGCGCTCGGGAACTTCGCCCAGTTGGTGCGCCTCATTTCCGAACTCCGCGCGGTGGGTTGCGGAGTCGGGCTGGATGACTTCGGCAGCGGGCTGGCCTCGTTCGCCTACCTCAAGGCGCTGCCGGTCGACTACGTGAAGATCGGCGGCCACTACGTGCGGCGCGTCGCCGAAGACCCCGTGTACGGCACTCTCGTGAGCGCCGTCAACGAGGTCGGTCGGATCATGGGCATCACCACGATCGCGGAGGAGGTCGAGAGCGATACCGTTCTGCACAAGCTGCGGGAGCTGGGGGTGGGATACGCGCAGGGGCGTGCCGTGGCTCCGCCGACGCCGCTGATGGATGAGGATGGACAGGTGGCCCTGCCCTGCGTCCCACGATCGGTGTGACGCCGCGGCCGGGGAAGACGCCCCATCCGGCGAAGAATGGGGTGGGTGACGGGATTTGAACCCGCGACAGCCGGAGCCACAGTCCGGTGCTCTACCAACTGAGCTACACCCACCGCCTGAACGGTGTGTCGTGACGCCTCTCGGCGAAGTGGTCGGGGCGATAGGATTCGAACCTACGACCCCCTGCTCCCAAAGCAGGTGCGCTACCAAACTGCGCTACGCCCCGAGGTCGCAGGGGTTGCCGCCGGCAACCCGTCCAATGCGAAAGCGGCCCGCCATCCTAGCACCGGCCCCTCCCCGATTCAACGCCGGCCTTGACCGCGGTCCCGGCCTGCACTACCGTCATTTCCAGGTTTTCCTATCCCGCCTTCCCCCGTCCTCCGGTCCCGTCCGCGAGGACCCCGTCGTTTGTGGCGCCGGTCCGGCATGATCGCCGGGGGCGCGTGAAAGGAATCCGCATGGCAACACGCAGCGTCAACAAGGTCATCCTTCTCGGCCATCTGGGAGCCGACCCCGAGGTGCGCTACACCCAGGGCGGCACCGCGGTCGCCAACCTCCGCATCGCCACCAACGAGTCGTACAACGACAAGACGAGCGGCGAGCGGGTCGAGAAGACGGAATGGCACCGGGTCGTGGCCTGGGGAAAGCTCGCCGAGATCGTCGGGCAGTACCTGAAAAAGGGCCGCCAAGTGTACATCGAGGGGAGTCTCCAGACCCGCCAGTACCAGGATCAGCAGGGGAATACGCGCTACTCCACCGAGATCAAGGCGAATGACCTCGTCATGGTCGGCGGCCGCGGCGAGGGCGGCGGCGGTGCGGCCGAGGGCGGTGTCGGCGAGGACACGCAGTTCGCACCTGTGGGCGGCGACGAGGCTCCTGCGAGCGACGACGACCTGCCGTTCTGACGGTTGACCCCATCGGGGTCGTTTGTTATGGTTCTGCGCGCTTTCGGCGGGCGTCTCCGGACGCCCGCCGAGCTTTGCGCCGGGGCTCACGGACGCGATTCGAGCGTCGGAGTTTCACGCCCGGCGCGATGACCGGATGCACCGCTAGCTCAATTGGCAGAGCAACTGACTCTTAATCAGTGGGTTCGGGGTTCGATTCCCTGGCGGTGCACCAACTTTGTCCCTCCCGGCTCCTCGGGCGCTTCATGCCCGGAGTCCATTTAACTTAGCGGCCCACTTCGCGGCATTTGTGATCCCCACCCAGCGAGGCAGCCGAACCCATGGAAGAGAAATCCGTCTCCCACTACAGGATTCTGGCCAAGATCGGCGAGGGCGGCATGGGCGTGGTCTATCGCGCCAGCGACTCCAAGCTGGGCCGCGAGGTCGCGCTCAAGATGCTCCCCGCCGCATTCCTCGAAGACCCGGAGCGGCTCGCCCGGTTCCGCCGCGAGGCGCAGGTGCTGGCCTCGCTGAATCACCCGCACATCGGCGCCATCTACGGTCTGGAGGAGAGCGGAAACGACCGCGCGTTGGTGCTGGAGCTGGTCGAGGGGCCGACACTGGAGGAGCGCATCCAAGCCGGCGCGATTCCGCTCGACGAGGCACTGCGCATCGCGCGTCAGATCGCCGACGCCTTGGAGGCCGCGCACGAGCGCGGCGTGGTGCACCGGGACCTCAAGCCGGCGAACGTGAAGTTGACCGCCCAGGGGCAAGTGAAGGTTCTCGACTTCGGTCTGGCCAAGGCGCTGGAGGGAGATCGCCCGATGGAGGGCACCGGGCTCATGACCCAGTCGCCGACCATCACCGGCCACTTGACCGCGGCCAACGTGATCCTCGGTACCGCCGCCTACATGAGTCCGGAGCAAGCGCGCGGGAGGGCCGCGGACAAGCGCGCCGACATCTGGGCGTGGGGAGTGATCCTCTTCGAGATGCTGACCGGCAAGCGGCTCTTTGCCGGGGAGACGATCTCGGACACGCTTGCGTCCGTGCTCAAGACCGATCCGGATTGGAGCGCGCTGCCGGAGTCCACGCCGGCGCCGATCCGGCGGATGATCCGGCGGTGCCTGCAGCGTGATCCATCGAAGCGGTTGCGCGACATCGGCGACGCGCGCATCACCATCGACGACGTGCTCGCGGGAGACGTGGACGCGGCGTCGCCGTCGGTGGCTGTCGCGGCGGCCGGGACGTCCTCGCGTCGATGGATCGTTATCGTCGCCGCCACGACCGTTGTGGTCGCCGCCGTGGCCGCCGGACTCGCGTGGACGATGAAACCCGCGCGGACACAACTTCCCGTGCGCAAGTTCGAGATCCCTCTTGCCGATGCGTCGGCGAGTGCGGGGGCGGGTACGACCCTGGCCATCTCCGCCGATGGACGGCGCATGGCCTACACCGCCCAGGGGCGTCTCTGGGTGCGCGACCTGGATCATCTCGAGGCGACCGAGGTTCCTCGCAGCGCGGACGCGGTGTCTCCGTTCTGGTCGCGCGACGGGAACGTGCTCGCCTTCTTCGTGGGGTCCCGCCTCTGGAAATGGCCGGTGAGCGGGGGAGATCCCACGCTCGTGTGCGAACTCGGCGAGTCGTCCAGCAACGCCGCTTCGGGAGCCTGGCTTGCCGGAGAGAAGATCGTTTTCTGCACGGGCAGCAGTGACATCAAGGAAGTTCTCGCCCAGGGCGGCGACGCCAAGGCAATCGTGAAGCCCGACACCACGAGCGAAGAGGACTTCCACAACATCGCCGCGCTTCCCGGCGGCCGCGGTTTCGTGTTCGTCGTTCATCGGAAAGAGGGCGGGTACGACACGATCGACTGCTTTGACGGGCGGGAACGCAAGCGCGTGGTCCAGATGGCGGACCAGAGCCTGAGCCATCCCGTGTACTCGGCGAGCGGGCACGTCGTCTTCGCCCGGGAGCCCGGGAATCGAGGCGTGTGGGCGGTTCCGTTCTCGCCCTCCAAGCTCGAACAGACGGGAGAGCCGTTCCTGGTCGCGCCCGAGGGGGGCGCCCCGGCGGTGGCGGACGACGGCACGCTGCTCTACGTTCGGGGGCGCAGCACACAGATGAGTCAGCTCGTATGGATCTCGCGGAGCGGCGCCGTCGAGGGCACGATCGGCGAAAAGCAGCAGATGTATCCCTCGCCGCGGCTCTCGCCCGATGGCGGACGCGTGGCCGTACGAGCCACCGAGGGAGACGACCGGGACATCTGGATCTACGACACCGCGCGGGGGACCCGGACCCGATTCACCTTCGAGCAGGATCTTCAGGACTATCCTGAATGGTCGCCGGACGGAAAGTGGATCTACTACCAGGAGGGGACCTCGTCCAACATTGACATCATGGCGCGCCGGAGCGACGGCACGGGGTCTCCGCACGAGATCGTGCCGGGCGGGTACTTCTCGGTGTCACCGGACGGCAAGTACCTCCTGTACATCCGCTACAACGGCAAGACCTGGGACCTCTGGTACGCGCTGCTCGGCCCGGATGCGACCCTGGTGGGAGAACCGAAGATCCTCGTGAAGTCCGCCACGGCTTCCTATGTGTGGCCTCAGCTCTCGCCCAACGGGCGCTACGTGGCCTACAGCGCCGACGAATCGGGGAAGGACGAGGTCTACCTGAAGGAGTTTCCGAGCGGCCAGGGGAAGTGGCAGGCCTCGACTCAGGGAGGCATCTGGCCGCGTTGGAGCGGGGACGGGAAGGAGCTCTTCTACACCGAGGGGAACAAGCTGATCTCGGTTCCCATCGAATACGAGCCCGCGCTCACGCTCGGGGCGCCCAAGGTCCTCTTCACCCACGAAGGCAGCGGAGTGCAGAGGGTCTTCGGCTGGCCGGACGCCTTCGACGTGGCCCCCGACGGCAAGCGGTTCGTGTTCCTGCGGAAGGCGGAGGACGAGAAGCGATCTGACGCCGAGCCGGGGATCGTGATCGCTCAGAACTGGTTCGCGCAATTCGCGCGGGGGAAGTGAGTTGGGGAGGGTTGCGCCGAGGCCCCGGTGAGGTCCCGGATACGCTACACTATTAGAGACGCTGGCGTGCTCCCGGCTGGTCTTGCCGGGCGCGCCGCTTCCGACCACCGAGTGGGGGCGACATGGCTTCGACGGGGTCGCGGAAGCGAGAGGCGCGTGCCGAGGTCCCGTGGTCCTCGTTAAACCCTGCGGGAAAACGCAACTGACAACAATCAGTTGGCTTTCGCTGCCTAACGAAAGTTAGACCACAGCGACGGGCTCCCTCCCTTTGTCCGTCGGGGGAGAGGAGACCGTCATAACAGACGGACTGGCTAGCGCCCTTGCTCCGGGGGCGCGGCGAGAAAGTAGGAGCTGGCCGAGCCCGTACCCCGCCGGTTGGGGACGGAGGAGGCGAGAATCAAACATCCGGCTACGCACGTAGTGACTTTCGGGGATGCGATTTCGGACGCGGGTTCGATTCCCGCCGCCTCCACCACTCTTCCTCTCCCCCGGCGGGAGGGAATGCCCGCCGCCTCCACCAGTTTGCGCACCTTCGGTGCGCTGATCTCCAAGGACAGCGGGGTCTCGATCCCTTCGGGATCTCGGCTCCCGCCGCCTCCACCACTCTTCCCCTCCCCCGGCGGGAAAGAACGCCCGACGCCTCCACCATTGACTTATTCTAGTTGAAGGTGGATAGGTCAAGCTGCATGAGCCCGTGTGGGGAGTGAGTGGAGAGGAGTGCCGATGTCGAAGCCGAAGCTTGCCCTGCGTTTCGCAGGAGCGCTCGTCGCACTGCTCGCGTGGTCACCCGTCCAAGTCCGCGCGGATGTCTTCATCTCCGAGCTGTGCGACCCGCGGCTCAACTATGCCACGGATCGGTTCATCGAGATCTACAACCCAAACGACGAAGCCGTGGACCTGACCGGCTGGCGAGTGGTGGCGGTCGCGAACGGCGCGGACGCGTTCACCTGGCAACTCTCCGGCTTGATCGACGCACATCAGGCTCTGGTCGCGGGAGACGCGACCACCGTCGCAGTCTTCCCGGTGGCGTTTCCGGACGAGGGCTGGTCGGGCGCCAACGGCAGCTGGAACGGCAAGGTGGGTGACGGGGCCAAGCTCCTCGACCCGCTCGGGACCGTCACCGACTACGTAGTGGCCCTCGGGACAGCGTTCGAGAACGCCGACTACGTCCGCACTGGGGTCGTGAGTGCACCGAACCCGGTCTACACGCCGGCAGAGTGGACTACGACGCAGGTCGATCTGGCGACCGACGCTTCGCCCGGCGTCCACAGCACCTCGTCCCCATTCACGGGGCCCAGGATCGCATCGATCCACACCGATCCCGCGTCGCCGGGAGTGGGCGATTCCGTGGGAGTCTTCGCGGATGTCACTGATTCGAGCGCGAGCATCACCATGGTGGTGCTCGAGTGGGGGACGACGCCGACCTCGCTCCCGAATGAGATTGGCATGGTGCCCGTCTCCGAAGATACCTATCGGACAATCGCGTCGATCCCCGCACAATCCGGTGGCACGACCGTCTACTACCGGATCGAGGCTGCCAACGATCTTCCGGCGACGACAATCTCCTCGCTGCAGAGCTTCAGCCTCGGCTATCCAGCCACCCTGCATGAGATCCAAGGCGAGTCCTCCGCATCTCCCCTCGACGGCATGATCGTGACCACGCACGGCGTAGTGACCGCCTGCTATGGCACGACCTTCGTTCTCCAGGATGGAATCGGCCCGTGGAACGGCCTGTGGGTGCGTGGCACGACGGCGCCGGCGCTGCGCGACTCCGTGACCGTCACCGGGCGTGTGACCGAAACCGACGGTCCCGGCAACCTCGGCAACACGGTGCTGGTGGAAGCGCAGGTGGAGAGCATCACTCCGGGGGCGGTCTTGCCCGACGTTTATCCCATCGACACGGCCGGTGTCGAGGCAGAGTCCTTGGAGGGAGTGCTGATCCGCGTGGCGAACGCCGTGTGCACCGATCCGGACCTTGGCGCGGGCGAGTGGCAAGTGGACGATGGGAGCGGTGCGAGCCGCGTCGGCGTTCTCGGCTATCGCGCTGCGGCGACGCTCGGTTCGACGTACCAGGTGAGCGGTCCGGTCGCCTACAGCTCGGGCCGATTCAAGATCGAGCCCCGTGATTCGGCCGACGTCCTCTGGATGGCGGACCACACCGCCCCGGTAGTGCTCCTGGTCGCTGCTCTGAATGACACCGCACTGCGCGTGAGCTTTTCCGAGGCGGTGGAGCCCGTCAGTGCGGGGGAGGCCGGACACTACGCCATCCCGGGTCTGGTCGTGGGCAGGGGCACCCGCGAGTCCACGCATCCCGACCAGGTGCTGCTGGCGGTGTCCTCGATGGCGCCCGGCGACTACACGCTGGCGGTCGCTGGGGTGTTTGACTTGTACGGGAACGCCTCGGCCGGGGCTACCGCCTCGTTCACCTACTACGGTCACGACATCCCGCCCGGGTACTACGATGCTGTGGCCGGTTTGACCGGAGAGATGCTCCAGGTGGCGCTGCACGACATCATCAAAAACCATACGGCACACAGCTACGACTACGCTTGGACGGCCTACTACACCACGGATGTCCGGCCGGGCGACGGGAAGGTGTGGGACATCTACTCCGACATCCCGGGTGGGACGCCGCCCTACCTCTACACGTTCGGTGTCAACCAGGGAGGAGTGGGGGGCCATGAGGGCACCGGGTACACGCGCGAGCACACCTGGTGCAAGAACTGGTTCGGAGGCGAGGTGTCGCCCATGTACACCGACCTGTTCACCCTCTACCCGTGCGATACCCACGTGAATGGGACGCGCGGGGTGAACCCATATGGCGAGACCGCCGTCCCCCAGTGGACATCCTTGAACGGAAGCAAGGTCGGCCCCAGCTCCATCCCCGGGTACTCAGGGACCGTCTTCGAGCCGATCGACGACTTCAAGGGCGACCTGGCCCGAGCCTATTTCTACTTCTCTACCCGGTATCACTCCGAAGATGCCGCCTGGCCGGGAGGTCCCGCAACGGACGGGGCGGCGCTGAGGGCTTGGGCACTGGATCTCTTCCTACGTTGGAGCGACGAGGACCCGGTGAGTCAGAAGGAGATCAATCGCAATAGCGCGATATATGCCATTCAGGGCAACCGGAACCCATTCGTCGACCGGCCCGAGTTCGCGGATCTGGTTTACGGTTCCCAGACTCCGGTGCTCTTCGCGATCGAAGAGGCGCGCGCCGACGATGAAGGTGTACACCTCGCGTGGCAAGGGGATGGACGAAGCGTCGCTCTGGCAACGGTCGAGCGCCGTCACCACGACGAAGACTGGCAGACAGCGGGGCACGCCGAACCGGTCGGGGACTCTCGGCTTGTGTTCCTGGATCGCGAGGTGGAGCGCGGCGCGCGGTATGGGTACCGGCTCGTCGTCCATGATCGCGCGGGCGGGGTGAGTGCCTACGGAGAGACCTGGGTCGACGTGCCGGCCCTTATGTTGGCTTTGAGCGGCCCCGTCACCAATCCCTCACTGGGACCCCTCTCAGTTCGGTTCATGCTCCCCGACGCCGAGCCCGCCACCCTGGAAGTCTTCAGCGTGGCCGGGAAGCAAGTCGGTCAGCGAGAGGTGGGTTCACTGGGTGCGGGCGTTCATACGGTGGACCTCGCGATGGAGGTTCCCTCCGGCATGTACTGGATTCGGCTCAAGCACGGGCCGGACACCCTTACTGCTCGAGCGGTCATCCTGCGCTCAACGCCATGAACCAGCGACTTCGCTCGACGCTCTGCATCGCACTCCTCGCATCCGCCGCGCTTTTCGCGTCATGCGAGAAGGACGCATCGCGGCCCGACCCCGCCGGCCCATGGGACGAGGTGGCACTCATCGATGCCCCGCAGGGCTCCGCGTTCCTCGACATCGCGTTCTCGTCGACGCGGGGCTTGGCGGCCGGAGCCACCGCGTCCGGTGTCGCGCCGCATCAGGCCTTTACGCCGTTCCTCGCCTCGCGCCAAGCGGACGGCGCGTGGGCTCCCGTCTCGGGAGTCCCCCTCCCATCAAATGGAATCCTCACCGTCGTCGGCATGACCCCCGCCGGGGAGGCCATCGTCGCTGGTGCGGACGCGACGTCGGGAGAGGGGTTCATCCTCGATGAGCGGGGCGGGTGGAGCCGACACGACGGCGCCTTTGGACCGGAGGCCTTCGCGGCGAGCGGAAACACGCTTCGATTGGGAGGGGCCGCCGCCGCCAACCAGCAAGTGAGGATCAGCACGTCCGCCGACGTCTGGACTCCGGAGTCCTTGCCTTTTCCCCCGGGCACGGGGGAACGCGGCATCCAGGACATCGCCGCTCGCAACGGTCACTGGGCCGCGTGTGGTTTCGACGACGCCGGCGACGGAAGCCCCGAGTTCCCGAGCCGCGTGCTCTTCGTGGACGACGGCGCGGGCTGGGAACGGATCGACGCGGGGTGCGGCGGATGTTCCAACCGCGAGTTCGAGGCGGTGACGGTGAGCGCCTCGGGAGCCATCCTACTCGGCGGATCGATCACGGACTTTTCGGGCGGGGCATCGGTCTACACCGCGTCGCTCTTGCTGCGCTCGACAAGCGGTGATTGGGCGGAGATCGTGCTGCCGCGCGCGGACGAGCTCGAAGCCGTCAACGACATCCTCCTCGCCACCGACGGCACGACCTATCTCGCTTGCGGCCGGGGAAACGGCTACATCCTGCGGTGGCCCGCAGGGGGAACGGCCGCTCGGGAGGCCACCTTCACCTCGGCGCGCATCAACCGGCTTGCCGAAGCGCCCGACGGATCGGTCTGGGCGGCCGGCGCCTGGCTCACCGCAGAAGGGGACGTCGAGCGCCCCGCAATCTGGAAACGAGGCGGTTGACGATGGACCTGCAGCAACGGGTGCGTCAGATCGGGCTCGCTGCGGGGCCCTGCCTCGCGCTGATCCTCTATTTCGTGCTGCCCGCCGAGTACCGCGACGCGGCGGGCGAGCCCGTGCCGCTCGGGCACGCCACGCGGGCGACGCTCGGATGCTGGTCTGGATGGCGACCTGGTGGATGACCGAGGCGGTCGAGATCGAAGTCACCTCGCTGCTCCCCATCGTCGCCTTCCCGATGCTCGGCATCATGCCGCTCGCCAAGACGACGGCGAATTACGGGTCCGACGTCATCTACCTCTTCCTCGGCGGGTTCGTCCTCGCTCTCGCGATTCAGCGCTGGGGCCTCGACCGCCGCATCGCGTTCCAGACGCTGAAGTGGGTCGGCACGCGGCCGGCGGCGATCGTCGGCGGCATCATGGGCGCCACCGCCTTCATCAGCATGTGGGTGTCGAACACAGCGACGGCGGCGATGATGGTGCCGATCGCTCTGTCGATCATCGACCTGTCGCTCACGCGACGCACGGGCAAGACGCTGGCCGAGCACGGCGGCATCCCGCGGGATGACGTCGCCGACCGGAATCTGGCGCTGTCGTTGCTCCTGGGCGTGGCGTATGCGGCATCCATCGGCGGGCTGGGCACGATCATCGGCTCGCCGCCCAACGGCATCTTCGTGCGGTTCTACGCGCAGACGTACGGTGTCGAGGTGTCGTTCCTGAAGTGGATGCTGGTGGGCATTCCGGCGATGCTGCTGTTCCTGCCGCTTGCCTGGTTCCTCAACGCGCGCGTGCTCTTTCCGATGCGGGTCAGCGAGATCGAGGGCGGGCGGGCGTGGGTCAGGGACGAGATCGGCAAGCTCGGCCCCCTGAACCGCGGCGAGCGCGCGACGATGATCGTATTCGCCGTCGCGGTGTTCCTGTGGGTCTTCCGCCCGCTGCTGGTCGGCATCAAGGTCGGCGGCATCGCCCCTCTTGCCAACCTGTCGGATGCGGTGATCGCCGTCGCGGCGGCGATCACGCTGTTCATCATTCCGGTGGATCGCGAGCGACGCCTCTTCGTCAGCGATTGGAACAGCGCCGTCAGGCTGCCGTGGGGGGTGCTCATCTTGTTCGGCGGCGGGTTGGCGCTCGCCGCGGCGACCGAAGCGAACGGCGTGGGCCAATTCATAGGCAGCCTCGCCCGCGGCTTCTCGGGCTGGCCGGTGATGGCCGTGGTGTTCGTTGTCATCGCGCTGATGGTTTTCATGTCCGAGCTGACTTCGAATACGGCGCAGGTGGCGACGATGCTGCCCATCCTCGCCGCCCTGGCACCGGTATTGGGTGTGCCGCCGGGGCTTCTGCTCCTGCCCGCGACGATCGCCGCGAGCTGCGCGTTCATGATGCCGGTAGGGACGCCGCCCAATGCCATCGTCTTCGGAACCGGGCTCGTCCGAATGCCGCAGATGATGAGAGCCGGTATCTGGCTCAACCTCAGCGGCATCCTGCTCATCACCGGGCTCACGTACCTGCTCATCGGTCCTCTCCTGGCCGCGGGTAGGTAGGCCGCCGCTCCGCCGACTTGACCGCGGTCAACTTGCGACGACTACCGGCGTCCGTCGCCCCCGTCGACTTGACCGCGGTCAACTCACACAGGAGATTTCTGCGCAAAGTCGTCCGAAAAGTAAGACGAGTGAACAAGTCTTCTTGGCTCACAGGGCGTTAGAACGCTAGAATACGAAAGTCCCGTTTCGCACAGCCGTCGCCGCACTAGCTCCCTGCTCTACTCGCGACACGGAAAAGCTTCCGCTAAGGAGGTCTCGATGCATTCCCTTCGCTACCGCATTCCGCTTCTGGTGGTCGTGCTCAGCCTCGGGCTGGCCACAGGAGCGGGAGCCGACGTCTTCCTGTTGGATTTCGAAGGCTTTGACTTCGCCGCATTCGGCCCCAC
Organism: Candidatus Eiseniibacteriota bacterium; assembly: GCA_963762255.1. Taxonomy (GTDB): domain Bacteria; phylum Eisenbacteria; class RBG-16-71-46; order JABDJR01; family JABDJR01; genus CAVXKA01. The sequence goes on along the minus strand of CAVXKA010000003.1, from coordinate 688,764 downwards.
CATCAACGATCCTCCGGCAAACCTCGGAGAGCCCGGCAGCTGCTACTGGGCCCAGGGTTTCGTGAACTCGGTGAACCCCACCTATCTCACTGTCGACTTCGCTAACGACGAGAACACCTTCGTGCTGCAGCACATGTGCCATGTGAGTTCCGACACGGTTGGAACGAACGTCTTCCACTTCTTCACCGGCGGCTCTTTCGACGTCTTCGCCGACCCGATCGCCACCGGCACCCCCGCCGTCTACGGTCCCAATCCTCCGAACGTTTCCCATCTCACCTTTGAAGACGGCGAGAACCTGCTCGGCGGTGACTTCACCTCCAACATCGTGATCTGGGTCGACCTGGTCACGGGCAACGGGTCCATCAGCGGCAATCTGGACTTCAGCCGCGGCACCCAGCTCGGCAACATCCCGATGGCTCAGCGCTCGATGTCGCTCTTCATCGCCGGCATGCAGTACCTGCCCCCGGCGGGCCCGGAGGGGTACATCTGGCAGCTCGACGGCCAGGTGTTCATCCCGGACGCCGTGCCTGTGGAAAGGACCACCTGGGGTCGGATCAAACAGTTGGGAGGGAGGTAGTCACATGAACCGCATCTATCGCAACGTGCTTTCGCTGATCGTCGTCGCGGGGCTGGCCATGGTCTTCGCAGCGCCGACGGTGGCCTTTGTCAACCCCATCGTGGACTTCGGCACGGGATACGCCAAAGAGGACGCCCGCATGGTGGATGACAACATCTCCACCGCAGGGGATGTCCTGCTCATCGTCGGACATGTGGTCGGCTTCAACTCCCCGTTCGATGACCTCGATCCCAACGATCCGGCGGTCGAGTACACCTACGTGTATCGGAACCTCGTGTCTCTGGGCACGGTGGTGTCGGGAAGCGGCCTGACTGCGGTCTACGACACGGACTACTCGGGCGGCGTGCTCGAGGTCTACGCGGATCCGTCCTTGGACGCCGACTTCGCGAATCCTGCGACCTTCATGAACGGGACGATGATTCTCCAGGCCTCGCTGTCGGGCTTCCACCTGACCACGCTGGCGATTAGCTGCGCGGGTACTCAGACCGCCGGGTTCCAGTTCACCGGTGGCTCGCTGTTCTCGCGGGTGAGCGCCGGTGGCATCGGGTTCGGTGGTCTGGCGCCGGGTCTCTTCAGCGTCTGCACGGGGCAGGTCCCTGCGGCCCAGCAGGCCCAGGGCTACTTCGGTCTCTCGGACACGAAGCTGGACCTGGATCCGGCCACCCCGACCGAGAAGCGGACCTGGGGTCAGATCAAGCAGGGTCAGCGCTAGAGCTGTTCCATAGATTCCCGATCCGGGGCGCAGCGACTCGTTCGCTGCGCCCCGTTTCATTTCCTCCACCGCAACCTGTCGTTGGGGTTGGCCCCGTTCCGTGGTAGAATTGTTGCCGCTCCCATCGTGGACGTTTTCGGGGCCGGTCGCCAGCAAACCGCTCTACTGCCCAACTCACAATCGAATAGGTGTTGCACCCAATGAGACTTGCAGCCGTCCTCGGGTTCCTGGTTCTCCTCCTCGCCGTCACCCCCGCGTTCGCTCCGGCCCAGGCGGCGGTCATCATTTCCGAGCTGGCGGATCCCCGTCTCAACTACCTCACCGACCGGTTCATCGAGATCGCCAACACCGGGGCCGCGCCGGTGGACCTGACCGGCTGGACCCTGGTTGCGGTAGGGAACACCGTCAACATTTTCACCTGGACTCTCTCGGGGACGATCCAGCCCGGGGACGCCTTGGTCATGGGGGATCAGACCCTCACGGTTTCCTTCCCCGTCGATTTCCCTCTCGAGGCGTGGTCCACGAGCAATAGCACCTGGAATGGCAACGTCGGCGACGGAGCGAAGCTCTACAACGGTGCGACCCTCATCGACTACGTGGTCGTCGACGGGACACGATTCGAGAACATGGACTACGTCCGCAACGCGGGCGTGACCTCGCCGAGCACCACGTACATCCCCTCGCAGTGGACCGGTACCGCCATCGATTATCCGACGCAGGGCACCCCCGGCACCCACGGCACCCCGCCTCCGACCGGTCCCGCGATCGCCAACGTCGTCACCGATCCCGCTTCCCCTCTCGTCGGGCAGACCGTGAACCTGCTGGCCGACGTCACCGACGGTGCGGCCACGATCACCTCGGTGGTTGCACACTGGGGAACCTCTTCGGGTACTCTGCCCAACACCATCACGATGTCGCTGCAGTCGGGGAGCACCTACCGAACCAACAGCGCCATTCCCGCGCAGGCAGGCGGCGCGACGGTCTACTACACGATCGAGGCCGCCAATAACGTGCCTGCCTCTACGATCTCGCCTCAGGCGAGCTACAGCCTCGGCACCCCGGTTTCGATTTACGCCATCCAGGGACAAGCATCGGTCTCTCCCTACGCCGGGTCGTCCGTCATGACAAGCGGCGTGGTCACCTCGGTGTACGGCACGATCTACGTGCTGCAAGACGCGGCGGCGGCGTGGCACGGGCTCTGGGCGGTCGGCGCGACGGCTCCTTCGGTCGGGGACACCGTCATCGTGCAGGGCACGGTGACCGAGGCGTATGGCTCGGGCCTCGACGGCAACACGGTTCTCTCCGGCGCGACCGTGCTGAGCGCCGTACGCCGCGGTCAGCCCGCCGGCGCCGATCGCACTCACCACCGTCGCCACCGTCTCCGAGGCCTACGAGGGCGTGCTGGTGGCCGTGTCGAACGCGCAGTGCACGACCGTCGAACTGGGTGCGGGGGAGTGGGCTATCAACGACGGAAGCGGCACAGCCCGGGTCGGCGAGCGGGGGTACAACTCGACGCCGATTCGAGGCACGCGCTACAACGTGACCGGGCCGGTGGGCTACTCCAGCGGACAGTTCAAGCTCGAGCCGCGCAGCGCGGGCGACATCGTCTGGGCAGGGGACACGTTTGCGCCGCTTCTTCTCCAGGCCGCGGCCGAGGGCCTGACCTCGATCCGTGTCGACTTCTCGGAACCGTTGGATCCGACCACCGCGGCGACGAAGGCCTACTACTCCATCCCCGGCGTGACCATTCTCACCGCGCAGGTGGTGCCCGGAGTGCCCGATCAGGTTCTGTTGAGCGTCAACACCATGGGCACCGGCACCTACACACTTACCATCACGGGCGTCGAGGATCCCTACGACAACGCGATGATCGGCGCGACGGACAACTTCGACGTCAGCGCCTACAGTCCGCCTGCCGGCTACTACGCCAGTGCCGAAGGCCTCAGCGGGCAGGATCTGCGCATGGCGCTCCACCTGATCATCGACAATCACACCGTCAGGAGCTACGACTACGCGTTCACCGCCTTCTACACCACCGACAACAAGGCCAACGGCAAGGTATGGGACATGTACTCCGACGTGCCCGGTGGCACGCCTCCCTATGAGTACACCTTCGGCACCGACGAAGGAGGGTCGGCCGACGGCGAGGGGGACGGCTACAATCGCGAGCACTCCTGGCCCAAGAGCTGGTTCGGGGACGCCTCCCCGATGTACTCGGATCTCTTCCAGCTCTATCCCACCGACATCTACGTGAACGGCATCCGTAGCAACTATCCCTACGGCGAAGTGTCCTCACCCACCTACACCTCCCAGAACGGCTGCAAGCGAGGGCCGAACACCTATCCCGGTTACACCGGCACCGTGTTCGAGCCCATCGACGCCTACAAGGGGGACTTCGCGCGGACCTACTTCTATATGACCGCGCGCTATTACACAGAGGATGGCTCGTGGCCGGGGAGCGACATGACCGACGGCTGCACCCTCCTCCCCTGGGCGCAGAACATGCTCATCGAGTGGCACCTGCAGGATCCGGTGAGCGAGAAGGAGCGGGAGCGGAACCAGGTGATCTACGGTTTCCAGGCGAACCGGAACCCGTTCATCGACCGGCCCGACTTCGTGGCCGCCATGTACGGGGTCCAGGGCGGGGTCGGCGACACCGAGCCGCTGTCCGTGCACCTGCTCCGGAACATGCCCAACCCGTTCGCGGCCAGCACGACCATCGCCTTCGAACTCGCGGCCGAGAGCAACGCGACGATCCTGGTCTACGACCTTCAGGGGCGGCTGGTGAAGGAAATCCTCTCCGAGCGGATGCCGGCGGGAGCCCACAGCGTGAGCTGGGACGGGCGCGACGCCTCGGGGCGCCCCGCCGCGGGAGGCATGTACTTCTACAGCATCCAAACCGATCGTGGAATCGAGTCCCGCCGGATGGTGCTGGTGCGCTGACGGCTCCGGTAGCCGTCGCGCCAATCGCCTCCGGAGAGGTATGCTGACCCCGTCATGCTTCGCGCGATTCTCCTGACTCTGGCTCTGCTCGCGACGACGATGTCCGCCGCGCAGCCGATCGACGTCGGCTCGCTTCCGCGCATTTCTTTCACAGTGCGTGCGAACAAGATTCTCCTGCCGGTGACGGTCGGCGGATCCCGCCCCCTGAGCATCATCCTCGATAGCGGCATGGCGTTCGACGGGGTGCTGATCTACAACAGCGCGCTTGCCGATAGCATCGAGCTTCGAAACCCGTTCCAGGCCAGCATGGGTGGCGCGGGGTCAGGCCCGCCTCAGACCGCCCTCGTGGCCGACTCGATGTCCTTCCAGGTGGGAGACGTCCCCTTCGAACGTCAGCGCGTCATCATCCTCGAAGGCGACGCGATGAAGGGATTCTCGTCGGACGGCGTATGCGGGCACTCGCTCTTCGGATCGTATGCGGTGGAGATCGACTACGACCTCATGGAAATCGCGCTGCGCCCCTCGGGAGGCGGTCGCCCCGATTCCACCTGGACGGAGCTGCCGCTCACGTTCAAGGAGAACCGGATTCCCTGGACGGAGATCAGGACGAGCATCGGCGGAGCGGATGTCGAGACTCTCTCCTGCTATATCGACCTCGCGTCCAGCGAGACCGTGGAGTTCCTCACCCGGGACGGCATGAAGTTCACCCTGCCGGACAGCCTCGAGGATGTCCATCTTGGGCGGGGCTTGAGCGGCGACATCCAGGGGCAGCGCGGCCGCATCGCCTGGGTGGGTCTGGGCCCGCGACGCGTGAGCGACCTGGAGGTCGCCTTCACGCCGGCTGCAGTGCGATCCAAACAGCCCGGGGCGGATGCGGTGATCGGTAACGGACTCCTCCGCCGGTTCAACTGCATCTTCGACTACGGTGCGGAGCGGCTGTACGTGAAGGCCTTGCGATAGGATGAGCACCGCCTCGGACGCCTCTCCGGCCTCTTCCGCCGACGAGCCTCGGGAAGTGAACGGCGTCGTTCTCCTCGGCCCCGACTTCTTCTCGCGCGACGCCGACGGCCGTCCGCAAAGCCCCATCGCCTGTGCCTTCCCGCAATTCCACGCGGTCGTGAGCGGACGCGGCATCCACGCCGCGCAGGCGTTGCGCATGATGGATTATCTCGAACGCGAGACCGTGATCGACGACGCGGAGGTCTACGCCGACGCGGTCGCCCTCATCATTCGTGACCCTGTGGTGTTGATCCGCTGCGACCCCGGACGGATGGAACGGTGCTTCGCGAGCGACGAGATGCTCCAGCGGCTCCTTCCCAAGGAGCGGATCCAGTTCATCGGCGTGCACCTCGCCGAAGTCCGCGAGCAAGTGCGTCGGCGCGGCGAGAGTTGGCGCATCTCCCCGCAACCGCGATCCGAAGAAGAGATCGTCCGCGAGATCCGCTTGAGCCGTGTGCAAGTCGGCACCGGCGCCGCCTACTATCAGAACGCCCCCACCGGCGGGCGCTATCTCACTTATGAGGAATTCAGCCGCATCCGCCCGCTCGTTCGGCGCGACCCCGCCGAGGCGCTGGCCCGGCTCCGCGAGATCGTGGAGCTCACCGGTCTTCTCAACCGCCAGGGCGTGCGCGAGCTGCGGTTCTTCCTTCCACCAGGGTGCGCGCTCGATGCCCGCGGGTTGCCCGTCGTGATCGACGCGCTGGAGCGCGCGCAGGCCGTCGGGATGGCGGCGCGCGAAGCGTCCGAGGCCGAACGCCTCTTCGAGGACGTCGCCGACGCCTTCGCGCGAGCGGCGGGGCCCGAGCTGCGCGAGGATGACGAGAACTGTCTCGCCTGGCGCACCACCATGTTCTGCCGGCTCTTCGACATCGACGAAACCACACTCGAGGAGTACGCACTGGGGTTGAGCCCCGAGTTCCGGCTCAACGTGTGCTGGCTGCCGGGCGCGCGCTTCGACGGCGGGTCCCTCTTCGGGGCGAACGGCGAGCCGGTCTTCGAGCCGAACGCGGAACCGCGGGCGCGGCATCTTATCAACCACTTCCTGAAGACCTGGCCTGGCGTCGTGGCGGTGAACGTGGGCCGTGTCACCTCGGCCCAGACGGCCCGCAATCGCTCCGGCGAGCAGCGCGAGGTGTTCCTCGTCGTGCTGGAACAGGAATCGGGCGGCACGGCCATCCGCCTCGTGCGCATGATCAAGTGGGATGTGCGACACCGTCTGGACCAAGGGGTCTCAGCCGAGCAAGCGATAGGCGAAACCGTCGAGTACCGCAACTACATCTTCGATCGTCTGCGTGCGATCACCGCGCTGGGCGTGCCCGTCCCTTCGTTCTCGGAGATCCGATTGGAGGAGGATGTGGTGGGCCGGCCGTCCGTCCCCGTCTTCTTCTTCCACCGCGAGTACGTGCCGGGCACGGCCAGCGATAAGATCCTTCCGACGCGCTACGGGCGTCCCGGATTCCTGCCGCGGCTCACGCGGTTCCTGGGTACCGCCGCGGGGGCGAGCCTGGTGATCGGCCGCGCCTCGCCGCGTGACGGCAGGCTCCACTTCGACGACGGGGACGAGATGGTGCAGTTCAACGCGGCGGGGCTCCCGGAGCGTCTCTACATCGCGGAGACCACCGGCTCCTTCGCCGATTGGACCACGCCGCTCGATGCGAAGCTCCCACAGTGTCTGGCCAGGGTGCGCCGGCATCTGGATCGGGCGCGGGCGCAGGGCCGACCGGAGTCCGAGATCGCCGCTTCCGTGGAGGCGTTCGCGGCGGGCCTCGCCGAGGAAGTCGAGCGCATGCAGCGCCTGCTGCGAGATCCTGCGGTCGGCCTGCGAGATCTCTTCGCGGATCGCACGCCCGAGCCGAAGGGGATTCGGGTGCGCTGGGAGGGCATTCTCGATCGCCTCGATCGCGCGGACGCCGCCGCGCTGCGCGCGCAGGCGGTGGAGGGGCTCAAATAGACGGCGCCCGCGTGTGCTATTGCCCTTCGCCGGCGCCGCCGCCCGCCGCCGCCCCGCCCCCGATCGTCTCATCCAGAAACGCCGCGACCCGCTCCCCGAAGTAGATCCGGTTGTCGAGCTTGGCGAAGCCGTGGCCTTCATCCGGGGCGATGAACACCCGCGGGTTCCGCTTGGCCTCCTTGAGCGCCATGGAAAGCTGCATCGCCTCCTCCACCGGCACCCGCGGATCGTTGAACCCGTGCGCGATGAACACCGGCACCTGGATCTTGCCCACGCGCTCGAGCGGCGAGACGCTCAGCAGGAACTCGGGATCGCCGAGCGGGCCATATTCCACTTCGCGTAGCTTGCGGCGGTAGCCGCTCGTGCGCTCGAGGAAGGTCTTCATGTTCACGATGCCGACGATGTCGACGCACGCGCCGAAGAGCCGCTGCTCCCGCTCACCGCGCTCCACGCGTTCCTGATCCTCTACGATGCATGCCACCGACATGAACCCGCCGTAGGAGCCGCCGTACGTCGCGATCCGACCCGGTTCGGCGTAACCCTGGCTCACCAACCACTCGGCGGCGTCCACGCCGTCCTTGACGCTTGCCCAGCGTCCCCGGTAATCGTCCATCATCTGGAAGTCGCGCCCGTAGCCCGTGCTGCCGCGCACGTTGGGCATCAGGATGCCGAACCCGCGCGCGAGAAGGTACTGCTGCTGTCCGTTGAACGCGGGACGGGCCTGCCCCTCGGGTCCGCCGTGATAGAGCACGATGAAGGGGATCGCGGCGCCATCGACATGGCCCGGCGGCAGGAACAGGAACGCGGGGATCTGCCGGCCGTCGAAGGCGGGGTAGTGGATGAGTTCAGGGAGGGGAAAGCTCGCGAGGTCGAGCCCCTGGTCGTCGGTCCAGGTGATCTGTCGCGTGACCGGCGTTGCCTTTGGCTTCTCAGGATCGAGCGTCGTCGCGTAGGCCGCCCCCGGATTGCGCGCGTTGTTGAGCGACCAGATGAGCGTGTTGCCGCGTAGGCCCGACCCGTACACGAGGCCTTTCTCCATGGGGGGCAAGGTCACCGGCTTGAAGGCGGGGAGCGTGAAGACGCGCAGCGTCGCGTAGCCGTCTTCGTTGCTCGAAGTGACGAGATACTGGCGCGTGTCGTTCACCCCGGCGCCGTCCAACTGGTGCGCGCCCAGCGCGGGAATCGGCTGGCGGACCTTGCCGCCGCGGAGCGTCTTGAGGTAGAGGCGATGCAACCCGTTCTCGATGTCGGAACGCAGGAGGACCTCGCGCTCGCTGGGCATGTAGCCCACGATCGCGCAGGACGCCGTTCCGTCCTTGGGAGCGATGGTCAGATCGGTCAGCGCCCCCGTCGCCACATCCAACTCGTAGACGCGGCTGTCCGACGCCGAGAACTCCTCCTCGACCAGCACCCTCGACTTGTCGAGCGTGGCGTCCCCGGCCCGCCAGGAACCGGTCCGGGCCAGCAGCTTCTCGGTCTTCCCGTCCGCGATGGTGTAGCGATAGAGATGGAAATCGTTCGGGTTCTCGTCGTTCGCCGAATACATGAACCCGGAGTTGTCGCGGAACCACGCGTTCACCGACGCCTGGACGGCGGGGTTGGCGAGCACGGGCCGCATCTCGGAGCCCACGGGCGCGTTCAGGTCCAAGAGCGTGAGCTGCGTGTTCTCGTTGCCCCCCCGCGCGTGCATGAGAACCACCCAGCGGCGGTCGGGCGAGAGCGTGTAGCCCGAGAGTCCGTCGGGAAAATCGGTGAGCCGCACCCGGGTGGACACCGCGGGGTCGAAACTGGGCGCGCCGTCGGCGCCCCTCCCCGGCGTGACGCGGTAGAGCTGCCAGATCCCATCCGGCCAGTCGCGCACGAGCAGCGTGCCGTCGGGAAGCAGCGCGGGGCCGGCCGGTGTGCGGATCTTCAGGAACTGCTGCACGTCGGGGGCGGTCTCACCCGTGGCACCGGCGGCGCCGACGGGAAGTCCGGCCGCGGCACAGGCGCACGCGATGAGTGACAGGGTGCCCAGGAAGGTGAGAATGCGACGCATGCGAGGCCTCCCAATCGGGGTCCATTGCGGGGGTGAACGACCGAGGCGGAGAGTGTATGCTGGCGCCGCCCGAACGGGCAATGCGACCCGGGTGTTCCACGCGCCGGCGACAAGGGGAGAGGAGGCATAATGAGTGGGGAAACGCAGGCTGCTCGCCGCGGTCTGATCGGCACGGTTGTCGACTACTTCAAGGACTTCCAGGTACTGAAGCGGACCCGCGCCGAGTACTGGGGCATCCAGGTCATCAACCTCATCGACAGCATCACGTTCTTCTCGATCCTCACCATCGCGGTGGTCATGCTGTCTGACGATTTCGGCTTTAGCGACGAAAAAGCCGGATATGCGATGACCATCTACGGGAGCACGACCACCATCTGCCTGTTCTTCTCGGGCATGGTGACCGACTGGCTGGGGATCCGGAAGTCGTTCCTCGTCGCCATGGTCGGGCAGTTCATCGCCCGCGGCACGGTCATGGTCCTGGCCCTCAACCCCGACCTTTTCCCCGAACACCGCGGCGCCATCGCCATCGCGGCGTTCTTCGTCATGGCTCCCTTCGTAGCCATGGTCCAGACCAACTACCAGGCGGCGAACAAGCGCTTCACGACGCGCAGCTCGCGCGGTGCCGGATTTAATCTCTGGTACCTCTTCATGAACATCGGTGCCGCCGCCGCCGGGTTCCTGATCGACATCATCCGGCTGGCGCTCCATCTGCCCAACGCCCACATCTTCACCTTCGCCATCGTTGCCCACCTGGTTTGCTTCATCCTGGCGCTGACGGTCATCCGCCGGGAGGATCAGGTCTACGATGCCGACGAGGTCGTCGAGCCTGCGCGCACCGGGCCCAAGCGCAATCCCTGGCAGGTGGCGGGCGACGTGTTGCGCGAGTCCATCTTCTGGCGCTTCCTCGTGCTGGCCTCGCTCCTCATCTTCGTGCGCGCGGTTTTCCTCTACCTGCACCTGCTCTGGCCCAAGTACTGGCTGCGAGTGATCGGTCCGGACGCAGCGATCGGCACGCTCCAGGCGATCAACCCGATCCTGGTCATCATCGGGCTCATCGTGCTGATCCCGGTCTTGAACCGGTTCAGCGTGTACAAGATGCTCACGTACGGCGGCATGATCTCGGCGCTGTCGCTCTTCGTACTCGCCATCCCCTCGGTGGGTCAGGCGACCTACGTCACCTCCATCGTGGCTCTGGTCGTTCTCACCATCGGCGAGGTGATCTGGTCGCCGCGGCTCTCCGAGTACACGGCGGCGATCGCGCCCAAGGGACAGGAGGGGACCTACCTCGGTCTCTCCATGGTCCCGTATTTCATGGCCAAGACCATGGTGAGTCTCATGTCCGGTCACATGCTGACCCGCTATGTGCCGCTGGACATCGGCGAGAAGCTGCGGGCGGGCACGGTTCCGTTCTGGCATTCCCCGAGCGCGCTCTGGCTCATCCTCGGCGCGTTGGCCTTCGGCGGCCCGCTCATCGCGCTCCTCATGAAGGGGTGGTTCACCAAGGGTGTGAAGTGGGGGCGCGAGGAGAAGACCGCCGAGGCGAAGGCGTAGTCATGGTACGGCGCAGGATCGCGGCGCTGCCGCTCGTCGCGCTCGTCGCGATCCTCGCCCTGCCCGGCTGCGGGGGCGATAAGACCTCGACCCCGCCGCCGACGCACAAGCTCGGGGGTCTCGAGTTGACCCTCGAGTTCTCGAACAACACGCCGCAGGTGGCGGACACGGTGACCGCGTATGTGGTCGTCCACAACGAGGACACCTCGGTGCTCGACGACCTCAACTACGCATGGAAGTGGGGGAGCATGCGGGGGTCGGGGCCGCCGACGGCCGGCATGTCCCGTGCTCTCGTGCAACCCGCGAAGCTTGGCCAGTTGCACGTTGAGGTGGTGGTGAGCGATGCGATCGACGCCGTAACCCTGACCGCGGATCGCATGGTGGCGGGGGCCTCCTCCGACGGCACCTTCGACATGATCACCGTCCACGAGGGCGCGTTCCTGCGCGGCGAGCGCCCCGATCAGACCGCGTTCATCTCGTTCACCCCGCAGGGCGCCATCACGCTCTCTCGCTTCTCGCTGGCGCGCACCGAGATGACCAACGCCGCCTGCGCGGAGATCCTTACCGAGGCGGCGGCCCGCGGGGAACTGACCGGCCTCCCTCTCGACCAACCCCCGTACCTTCTCTGGACGCCGACGCCCACGCCCCCGCGGGAATTCATCGTGGCCGATCAGGGGATCTCGCGGTTCTACTGGGACGGCGCCGGGGTCCGTGTCTACCCCGGGTACGAGGACTTCCCGGTCCTGGGGCTGACCTGGCAGGGGGCGGCGCTCGTGTGCAACTGGCTCTCGATCCGTGACGGCCTGGAACCGGCCTACACGTTCACCCCCACCTTCTCGATCCACGGTTTCAACATTACATGCGACTTCGACCGCAACGGCTATCGCCTTCCCACCGAGGCCGAGTGGGAGAAAGCCGCCCGCGGTGGATTGGTGCTGGCCGCCGGCGCGAACCCGCTCCCCGATCGTCGCTATCCGTGGGGGAACGAGGATCCGCGCATCGAGCTCGCCCACGGCCGGCAGGGCTCGGCGCGGGCCAACGTCTCGGTGCTACTCGGCACCGCGTCTCAAGAACGAGGCCCCATCTTCAGTGGAGCCCTGCCGGTGGGGAGCTTCCCTCTGGGGGCGGGCCCCTACGGACACCTGGATCTTCTGGGAAACGCGGCCGAATGGTGTTGGGATTGGGTGGACCTGAGTTACTACACGACCGCACCCGCCGACGATCCGACCGGCCCCGCCGCCGGGACGATCTTCCCCGCCGTCAACGATTGGAAGGCGCTGCGGGGAGACAGTTGGGAGCGGGCCTTCATCCCGAGGATGGACGCCTACACCTCGGAGGAGGGATGCGGCAAGCGCCGATGGGCGGGCTACAACTACGAAGGTTGGGACGTGGGGATTCGGCTCGCCCGCTCGCAGCGTTGAGCGCGCCGTCCCGCTCCTGTAGACTCCCCCGACTCGTGACCCACCTAACCCTTACCCGCCGGATCCTATGCTGAACACTCTCATCGACTTCGTCCTGCACCTCGACAAGCACCTTGCCGCGATCATCGCGCAGTACGGGCCGTGGACCTACGGGCTCCTGTTCATGGTCATCTTCTGCGAGACCGGGTTGGTGGTCACGCCGTTCTTGCCCGGCGATTCGCTTCTCTTCGCCGCCGGCGCGATGGCGGGGATGGGCTCCTTCAAGCTGCACATCCTCTACCCGCTCCTGCTCGTGGCCGCCATCGGCGGCGACAACATGAACTACTGGATCGGTCGCCGGCTGGGGCCCCGCATCTTCGTGGGGGAGCGGCGGTGGCTCAATCGCAATCATCTCGACCGCACGCATCGGTTCTTTGAGAAATACGGCCACGAGGCGATCATCCTCGCCCGCTTCGTGCCCATCGTGCGCACCTTCACCCCCTTTGTGGCCGGGGTGGGGCGGATGTCCTATCGCCGCTTCCTGTTCTTCGACGTGCTGGGTGGGGTGATCTGGATTTCCACCTTCGTGCTGGGCGGCTACTTCTTCGGAAACATCCCGGCGGTGAAGCGGAACTTCCACGTCGTCATCGTGGCGATCGTCCTGGTGTCGTTGCTGCCGGTGATCGTCGAGTATCTTCGCCACCGCAAGGCCGCGCCGAGTACCGGAGGTGCATGAGTCCGCGCTTGATGCCCCCACGAGCTGAGGCGCCCGACCTGGCATCCGCCACGGTCTCCGAAACGCTCGCCGCGCTTCGTGTGAACCCCGAGACCGGCCTCACGCAGGACGAGGTCAACGCCCGACGCAGCGAGCACGGCTACAACGAAGTCGCCGTGCGAAAGGGGCACCCGGTCCTTCAGCTCCTGCGCAAATTCTGGGGCCTATCGGCGTGGACGCTCGAACTGATCATGATCCTGTCGGCCATCCTCAGGAAGTATTCAGACCTTGCCGTGGTGAGCCTGCTGCTGGTCGTCAACGCGGTTTTGGGTTTCATGCAGGAACGGCGGGCCGCCGGTGTCGTCGAAACCCTGCGGCGGCGGCTGCAGATCAGCGCCCGGGTCCTGCGTGAAGCGAGCTGGCGGGTCGTCCCCGCCCGGGAGCTGGTTCCCGGCGACGTCGTCCGGCTCCGTCCCGGAGACATCATCCCTGCGGACGTGAAGCTCCTCACCGGAGCGCTAAGCATCGACCAGTCGGCCCTCACCGGCGAGTCGAAGGATGCCCGCAAGGTCCCCGGCGACGTGCTCTCGGCGGGATCCGTGGTCCGCCGGGGAGAAGGCAACGCCGTGGTGATCCTCACCGGGGCGAAGACCTACTTTGGGCGCACCACGGAGCTCGTGGAAGTGGCCCGTCCGAAACTTCACATCGAGGCGGTGGTGACCCAAGTCGTCCGCTGGCTCTTCGTCATCGTCAGCGCGTTGCTGGCGGTGGTGCTCGTGCTTTCGCTGGTCCGCGGTGCGCCCCTTCTGGAGCTGGTCCCGCTCGTGCTCGTCTTGCTGATGAGCGCCGTGCCGGTCGCCCTCCCGGTCATGTTCACGGTCAGCATGGCCGTCGGATCGAAGGAGCTGGCGAAGCGCGGCGTTCTGGTTACACGCCTCAGCGCCGCCGAGGACGCCGCGACGATGGACGTGCTCTGCGTGGACAAGACGGGCACGATCACGATGAACCGGCTCTCCGTCATCGATGTGATCCCGCTGGAGCACGCAACCGAGACCGACGTGCTCCTCGCCGGCGCGCTCGCGTCCCAAGAGGCCAACCAGGACCCGATCGACTTGGCCTTTCTCGCCGCGGCAAAATCGCGGCACGTCCTCGACGGCGGCCCCGCGGCCGCGCCGATCTCCTTCGTGCCCTTCGACGCGCAGACCCGGCGGACCGAAGCCGTGATTGAAGAGAACGGACGACGGTCGAGGGTGATGAAAGGGGCCGTGCGGGCCGTCGCGCAGGCCTGCGGGCTTCCGCCCCCGGCGATCGACGCGTTGGAAGCGCGCGCGACCGAGTCGGCGCTGAAGGGGTACCGCACGCTGGCGGTGGCGCGCGGCCCCGAGACGGGTGCCCCTGCGCTCCTGGGTTTGGTGACGCTGGATGATCCGCCCCGGCCGGAGGCGAAGCAACTCATCGCCGACCTTCGGGCCTTGGGTGTTCCGGTGAAGATGCTCACCGGCGATGCATTGCCGGTAGCGCTCGATATCGGCCAAGGTGTCGGTTTGCCCAACATTCGGCGAGTCGCGGACCTGAAGGCGGTCGGTGCCAAGGCCGGCAACGAGGCGATGGACCTCCTGGCGGGTGCGGACGGTTTCGCCGAGGTGTACCCGGAGGACAAGTACCTCGTCGTGGAGCACCTGCAAGCCGCGGGGCACGTGACCGGCATGACGGGCGACGGAGTCAACGACGCGCCCGCGCTGCGCCAGGCCGAAGTTGGCATCGCCGTCAGCACCGCGACCGACGTAGCCAAGGGCGCCGCGAGCGTCGTTCTGACCGAACCGGGCCTGACCAACATCGTCGCGCTGGTCGGACAGGGGCGGACGATCTACCAACGCATTCTGACCTGGATCATCAACAAGATCAGTCGGACCATCTTGAAGGCGGCGTTCGTGGCCATCGCCTTCGTGGTGACCGGCAAGTTCGTCGTCTCCGCCTTTGCGATGCTCTTGCTTGTCTTCGTGATGGACTTCGCGACGATCGCTCTGGCTACCGACCGGGGGCGGCCGTCCAAGAAGCCGGAGACCTGGGCCATCGGCGGCTTCATCGCGGTCTCCGTGACCCTCGGTGTGGTGATGGTAGGGGAATCGCTGCTGTTCTTGTGGATCGGCTGGACCCGCTTCGGCTTGGCCGCGAACAGCGACGCACTCTGCACGTTCAGCTTCCTGACGCTGCTCTACTTCTCCGTGTTCTCCATCGTATCCGTGAGAGAACGACGCTGGTTCTGGACGACGATGCCGAGCACGTCCTTTATCGTGGCGCTTGTCACGGGCGCGCTCGCAGGCACGGTCCTGACGTTCGTGGGCTTGCCGGGACTCCCACCGTTGCCCGGGCGGCAGACGCTGGGGGTGATCGCCTTCGCGGCGGTTTCGTGTCTCGTGGTGAACGACGCCGTGAAGGTCGCAATGATCCGGTGGCGCGTTCCGACGGCAGTGACCTAGCGCACCACGCGCACCATCAGGTATACCTGCCAGAGTGTCCGCTCGTCTCCGCTGCCGGGGTCGGGGCGCACTATGTCGAGGCGCAGGAGCGGGTCCACGCCGGGAGAGCCCGCCCACCCCAGGTCGAACGAATAGCCGGTGGTGGTTCGGTCCGCAAGCGCGGGGTGCGGGTCCTCGGTGTGCGTGCGCACCCAGTGCGCCCCCGCCTGCACGTATCGCCGGGGTTGCGCGGTCACGGTGACGCTGGTCATGGTCTCGCGCGCGGGGCCGTACTCAGACAGCGTCGCCTCGGTCTCTTCCATCGAACGGACGAAAGCGCTCAGGGTGGCGAGCCCGTCGCGACGCGGCGCAGGGCTCAACCACTCCACGCTTCCTGCGAACCGCCAGCCGTTCTGGTTGGCTTCGTAGGTGAGCGCGCGATAGAGCGGCGCGAACTCGGGTTCGGTGCGGATGCGATGGACGCGCCCGGCCAGCGCCCATCGGTCGAGCGTCCACGCGCCGCGCACCCCCGCGCGCACGGCCCACGCGTCGGGGGCGTCGTCAGGGAAGTAGAGACCGCCGTCAAAGAAGGAAGCCCGGTCGTCCTCCTCGTTGCTCACGTAAGCCTGTTCGGCGTCGGCGGTGAGGCCGCGCCACGGTCCGATCTGGCCAAGAAAGGTCCATGCGTGCTCGCTCGGCTCGCCCCAAGGCTGCACGTATCCCGACGGCACGCTGCGCCGGTCGTCCTGGATCGAGACGTAGGCGATGCGCAGACCCAGCGGCGACGGCAACCCGAGCGGTCCGCCCGCATCGCCGATCCGCCCCATATCGACCATGGCCCCGGAAAGCGTGCGCCGGTAGCGCGCCTCCGCGATCTCCTCCGCCGGCGCGTCCTCCCGCACGAGCTTCTCCCATCGCGGGATCGCGCCCCATACCGTCAGCCGCGCGCGCGGATGGACGGCGCTCGCCGAGACTCCCTCGAACGTGTAGTCCGGCGCGAGCACTTCGAGGCTCTTCTGGCTGATTCCCGAGACGCCGGCTCCGCATACCGCGCATCCGGAAGCCCCGCCCAAGGGCGGCGAGTCCTCGGCATCCCAGCGCTGCAAGACGAACGGCGACACGCGCAGCGGAAACGCGCCCAGGGTGCCGGAGAACGCGCCCGCGCGCGCGTTCACGCTAAGCGTCCCGTGCCGGCTCGCGAACTGCTCGGGACCTTCAGTGAGGGCCGACTCATCCTCGTTGCTCGCACGCAGCCACGGCACGACCTCGATCCCCGGTGCCGCTTGCCATCGCAGACGCAGGTCCGAGCGGTAGAGGAAGAGCGTGCCGTTCTCCCACGGCTCGCCGTAGAGACCGGTGTCGCCTCGGCGGGCGCCTTCCGTCTGCTGCATCCGCGCGCGGGCGTCGATGCGCCACGAAAGATCGCGCGGCGCTGAAATCGCCGGCGTCGGCGTCGCCGAGGGCGGCGCAGGTATCGCCGGCACGACGGCCCGCCTCGGCTCACGCGCGAGTCGATCCAGGGTCTCGATCACCTCCGGTCCCACCGCATCGACCAGCTCGCGCATCGAACTGTCCATCGTCTCGTGGATGAGGCCGGTGGAGTCGGCGATCAGGACGCGCAGGTGATCGTCGCCGAGGCCCAGTGCCGCGGCCTCCGCGCCGTTCGCGTCCCAGAGATGACGCGCCGCCACCCCATGATCGAAGAGTAGCGCGCGCAGGGTGGCCGGATCGTCGGGGCCGAAGAGGATGGGGACCGCGCGCACCGGGTAGGGCCGGAGCCACTCCACGAGATCGTCGATCGCCAGCGCGACCTCCGTGCAGTGAGGGCAGCCTCGGTTCCAGATCACCAGCGCGGTGAGGGTCTGTCCCGCGAAGAGATCGGAGGCGCGCGCATCGCCCTCGCCGTCGAGCCAGGGGAGCCGGAAGTCGGGGCAGGTGGACCCCGACTCCTGGGCGGCGGCGGGCGCCGACGCCGTGAGCGCCAAGAGTACAAGACCGACCCACTGCGCCGCGCGACCCGGGATACGCATCGTTCCCCTCCCCGCGAACCGAATCCGCCCCGACCCCCGATCGGAGCGAAGGTCCGCCCCGCATCCTACGCCGCCCGGGGGTGCACTTCCAGATCCGGCCGCCCTGTCGCCGCGCGGCCGCCCCCCCGCGCCGGCTTTCCACTGCGCGCCGGTCCTGCTACCCTCGCGCATCCAGGAGGTACCCATGAAACGCTTTTTCGCCCCCATGATCGCACTTGCTCTGGTTTTCAGCGGCTGTCTGCAGGCCAAGTTCGACACCACGCTCGCCGACGACGGTTCCGGCACCCTCAGCATGACCTACAGCATGTCGGCCGAGGTCGCCAAGACCATGGCTGAACTGTCCGAACTCAACGGGGAAAATGGGTCGGACGATGACATGAGTTTCATGCCCACCGACATCGACCGCGAGGAGTTCGAAAAGGCGTGCAGCGCCAACGGAGTCAAGGTCAAGAAGTTCGATGAATCGTCGCCCGACGGCGGCAAGAAGATGGACATTGCGCTGGACTTCAAGAGCCTGGAAGGGCTCAACAAGGCCATGCGCGACGGCATGAAGGGAAAGAACGAGGGTTCGTTCGGGATCTTCAAGCGCGCCGACGGCAACTACGTGCTGCGCAGCGTCAAGGTCGCGGCGATTGAAGCGGAAGAGCCTCCGGAAGAGCCCGAAGCCCAGGAAGAGGACGCTTCCGAGTTGGACACCGCGAAGGCGGGGAAGATGATGGAACTCATGGGCAGGCTCATGGCGAGCGCCTCGGAGCTGGACGTCACGATGCGGATCACCGTGCCCGGCGACGTGATCCAGCACAACGCGCCCAAGCTGGAGGGCCGGACGTTGATCTGGGAGATCAACGCGGAAAACATGATGTCCTCGGGCGCTTCGATGGGCGAGCCGGTCATCGTCTTCTCGGGCAAGGGGCTCAAGATCGATGCGCCGATGGAGACGACGGAGGAGGGGGAGTAACGTGACGAGCGACTTCTTGAAGACTTTGGGCATCGGGGATGTGAACCCCGGCGGGTTCGACGGCACGTGGATCGGCTCGGGGCCCGAACTCGAGGTGATCACCCCGATCGACGGCTCCCGCATCGGCGTGGTCAAGCAGATCACCGAGGCGGAGTACGACCGGATCGTGGACCGCGCGCACCAGGCCTTCCTGGAGTGGCGCAAGGTTCCCGGACCCAAGCGCGGCGAGGTCGTCCGCCAGCTCGGACACAAGCTGCGCGAACTCAAGGAGCCGCTGGGCCATCTCGTCACCGTGGAGATGGGGAAGGTCGCCGCCGAGGGCCAGGGCGAAGTCCAGGAGATGATCGACATCTGCGACTTCGCCACCGGCCTCTCGCGCCAGCTCTACGGGCTCACCATGCAGTCCGAGCGTCCCGATCACCGCATGTTCGAGCAGTGGCACCCGCTCGGCGTGGTCGCCGTGATCAGCGCGTTCAATTTCCCGGTGGCCGTGTGGAGCTGGAACGCCGCGCTGGCCGCGGTGTGCGGCGACAGCACGCTGTGGAAACCGGCGAGCCGCACCCCGCTGACCGCGATCGCGGTGACCCGCATCGCGGAGTCGGTGTGCCGTGAGAACGGCGTCGACCCCGCGATCTTCTCGCTCGTGATCGGCAAGGGATCCACCATCGGCGACCGCCTCCTCCACGACCGCCGTCTCCCGCTGGTGTCCTGCACCGGCAGTTGCTCGGTCGGCGCGCGGGTGGCCGAGGTTGTGGGCAAGCGCTTCGGGCGCACCATCCTCGAATTGGGCGGCAACAACGCGATCATCGTCACCCCGAGCGCCAACATGGATCTGGCGCTGCGGGCGATCCTCTTCGGCTCGGTCGGCACCGCCGGCCAGCGCTGCACCTCCACGCGGCGGATCATCGCGCACGCCTCGGTGCGCGACGACCTGGTGAAGCGGCTCGTCAAGGCCTACGAGGGGATCCGCATCGGCGATCCGCGCAAGGCGGAGACGATGATGGGCCCGCTCGTCACCCTCGGCGCGGTGAAGGACCTTCAGAGCGCGGTGGAGCGCGTGCAGGAAGAAGGGGGCGAGATTCTCTGCGGCGGAGAGCCGCTTTCGGGTCCCTCGTATCCCGGCGGCCACTACGTGAAGCCCTGCATCGCCGCCGCCAGAAACGAATACACGATCGTGCAGGAGGAGACCTTCGCGCCGATCCTCTACATCCTCAGCTACGGGACGAAGGGCGCCTCCGCGAAGCAAGCGGTGGACGAGATCGCCGAGGCTATCGCGCTGCAGAACGGCGTTCCGCAGGGGCTCTCCTCGGCCATCTTCACCGAGAACGTGCGGGAGGCGGAGACGTTCCTCTCGCATCGCGGCAGCGACTGCGGCATTGCCAACGTGAACATCGGCACGAGCGGCGCCGAGATCGGCGGCGCGTTCGGCGGCGAGAAGGACACCGGCGGCGGTCGCGAGTCGGGCTCCGATTCCTGGAAGGTCTACATGCGCCGGCAGACCAACACGGTCAACTGGAGCACCGATCTTCCCCTGGCCCAGGGACTCAAGTTCGGGGACTAGGGCGCACCATTGATCGCGCGATCGAGGTTCCGCCCGGCGACGGTCCTCGGAACCCCCATACCCGCGGTGGCGCTGGTGGCCACCGCGGCCTGGGCCGCGACGGCCCTGTTCTTCCGCCCCATCGGCGACTACGGCGTCGAGACCGACTTCTACGGGGATTTCTACCCGTACGCGATGCGGTGGATGCACGGCGAGGCCACCGTGATGAACGGCTTCCGGGGGCCGTTCTACTACCTCGTGCTCGGGGTGGTTTCTACCCTGCTGCGCAACGGCTTCCTCGCCGCCAAGCTCATCTCGGTTCTCTCGGCGGGAGCCAGTGTGCTCCTGGTGGGGCGCATGTTCGAGCGTCTGTGGGGTCCGAAGGCGGGGCTCCTCGGCGCGCTGTTCGTCGCCGGTAACGCGACCCTCGTCCCCCTCGCCTTCCGCGCCGGCACCGACACGCTGTTTCTGCTTCTGACGGTGTCGGCCTTGACCCTGATGTTGCGTGGAGGGGAGGGACGCGTCCGCGAGTGGGCGTTGGCGGGAGCGGCGGGAGGGGCGGCGTACCTCACACGCTACAACGGCGCAGCGCTCCTGCCGGTGGGCCTGCTCGTAGCGGCCCTCACGCTGCGTCCGTGGCGCCGGGTCGCGCACGCCTCGCTCTTCTTTGTCGGCGCGTTCGCGTTGCTCATCGCCCCCTGGTTGGTGTTCCTGCGGGCCAGGATGGGGGATCCCTTCTGGAGCAATGCGTACATGAACACGGCCCTGAGCCTGTTCACGGAGTCCCCGGCCAAGGCTCAGACCGGCCGCTTCATGGTCGCGGTCGACTTCGCCTCGATGGGCGAGGTGATCCGATGCGATCCCCCTCTCTTCCTTCGCATGCTGGCGCAGAACGCGCTCACTCACGCCAAGCTCGATGCCCTGCGGCTTGTCGGCATCCCGGGGGCGTTGCTTGCTCTTGCCGGTCTCCTGCTCGGTTGGCGAACGTGGCTCACGCGCCGGCGGCTTGCCTTCGCAGGCTCCGGGGCGATCGTCTACCTGAGCATGCTCCTCGTGTTCTATGACCCGCGATTCATGCTCCCCTTGGTTCTGTGGTGGGCGGCGGCGGCGGCCGGGGTTGCGGCCGGGCTGGACGGGTTGCGCGCCGAGGCCTCGGTGGGCCCCGTGAATCCCCGTCGTCGCGCCCCGACCCGCCGGGGGCGCATCGTATTCCTGGCGGTCGTCGGGCTCTTCCTCGCGGCGGCAATCTGGGTGAACGTCCGCGCGATCCGCAGCGCGGTCCGTCGCACCGGTCCCGAATCTCCGCCGGCGGAACTCCTCGAACTCGCGCAAAGCGCTCGACGCGCGGGACTCCGGATCGGAGAGAGCACTCCTATCGCCGCCCGCAAGCCTCACATCGGATATCTCCTCGGAGCTCCTGTAATTCCGATACCTATGGGAGGGGTGAACGAGCTGCGCGAGGCGGGGGGGCACTATCTCCTCGTGTCCGGGATGGAGGTGGGGGCCTTCCCGGGGCTTCAGAGTCTGTACGCGATGACCGACCCCGGGGCGGCCGCGCGCGGGCTGGAGTTGGTGGCGCGGGTGAGCGTGGCCGTGGACGCGTCGCACTCACGCCGCGCGTTGTTGTTCCGGGTCAACGATCCCAAGCCTTGGGCGCCCGCGCCGCGAGTCGAACGACCGGCGGTCCGCACCGTCCTTCCCGGCCTCTCCCGGATCGATACGCTGCGGCTCTTGGTGGCCCGGTGGCGTCAGGCATGGGAGCCGGACCGAAGTGTCGCGCCGCTCCTGGAGTCCATGACCCTCTCAGCCCGGGGCCACCCCGACGTGCTCGTCGTCCTTGGGAACGAGGCGCTGAGGCAGCATGATCTGCAAGGGGCGGAGCGGCTCTATTCCGAGGCCGCCCGCTCCGAGCCGCACCACGCCCACGCGCTTCTGCGTATGGCCTGCGTTCGGCATCTGGCCGGCGATGATGCGGGAGCCGCCCGCATGGTCGAGGAATACGCCAAGACCGTCGCGGGCCCGTCCACCGCGGGAGGCCGAGTGGAGTGGAAGGCGCTCGTGGACGAGCTGCGCTCGAAAGGGGACTATTCCGCTGCGCTCGGGGCATGTGGTGGCTGGGCCCTTGAGCGTCCCGACGAGGCATCGCTCTTCAAGTACGTGGGGATTCTGACCTACGGTGTCGGCTGGCCGGATCGCGCCGAGCC
Organism: Candidatus Eiseniibacteriota bacterium; assembly: GCA_963762255.1. Lineage (GTDB taxonomy): Bacteria > Eisenbacteria > RBG-16-71-46 > JABDJR01 > JABDJR01 > CAVXKA01. The sequence continues at coordinate 666,687 of CAVXKA010000003.1, read as the reverse complement.
CGCGCTCCGACGCTCCCTGGAGTTGACGCCCAACGATCGCGAGGCGGCCCTCATACTGGAGGGCCTGGTGAAAGGATCCGTGAAGTGATCGGCCTCCGCACATCGGTTGCGCTGATCCTGGTGCTGACGCTGTGGGTTTCGCCCGCCGCCGGCCGTCCCGCTTCCGGCATTCCCGTTGCCGCCTCCGCCGACGCGGACACGCGCGCGTTCACGCTGGCGATGGAGAACCAGGCGGAGGCCTGGGCCGACTTCCGCGAGACGCTTGCTCTGGTACAAGTGAAGTTTCACGCGTTCTCTGAAGAATACGCGTCGTATCGATCGCTCGCCGCCATCGCCGACGCGCGGGGCCGCGCGCGCGAAGCGCAAGGGCGCTTCGGGTGGATGGACAAGGAGACCTCCGACCAGCTCCCGGCTTTCGACGGCGCGATGAAACGGCTGGAAAGTGGAGGGTTCGCCGCCGCGATGAAGCGCGCGACAGCGGATCTCGATCGCATGAGCGCGCGGGTCGCGGTCACCGCGAACGCGACGGAGTTCGCGCAGCAGGAGACGCCCGGCATTCCGGGTCGGGACGCGGCCCAAGCCTGGAACGGGCTCTCGGGGGCGCTCTCCCAGGCCGCCAGGGCCCTGAGCGTGCAGGCGCCGAGCTTCCCGTCGAGCCCGGCGATCTTCCTCTGGACGCAGACCCTGCCCGAGGCCGCGACGATGCTCGCCGGCGCCGTGGCCGTCCTCGACAGCACGGTGCGGGAGTTTCCGAGCGAGCCTCTGTGCGCGGGGCCGGACCGATGGCGCGACGCGCAGCGAGCCTTTGCCGAGGCCAAGGCGCCGACCTCGAAGCGCGCGCCGTGCGGCGAGTTCCTGCTGACCGCCGCCTTCCCGAGGCTGCGGACGCCGGTGTGGGACGGCGACACCTATCTCTTCTTCTACGATCCCGACGAGCGCGTGGGACGGTTCGCCGATCGCGCGCGCGCGGAGTTCGTCTATCGCTGGTATCCCAAGCTCAAGAACCCGCCTCCGCTCACTCCCGCGTGGCTCGCGCTGCGCTCGGCCGCGCTCGACCCCTCCTCCGTCGAACGCGCGCGCGCGCTGCACGCGCGGTTCGAGGGGTGGCACGGCGAGGACGGGCCCGACGCGCGCATCCTCATCGGCCTCGGCCTGGTCCAGTCGGCACGCGAGATCCTGCGCCTCGACGCGGAGACGTTCACCGCGCGCTATCTCCTGGAAGCGCCCTTCACCGCGCAGGTGACCGAACTGCTCCGCGCCGACGAACGGGACGGCTTCGCGTCCGGGCGGGTGACCGACGCGCTCACCGGGGCGCCGGTCATCGGCGCGCGGATCGAGTTCGAAGCCGACGAGCGGGCTACGGTCGCGCAATCGGACACTGTGGGCGCGTTCAAAGCGGTCTTCCCGCGCCACGCCAATGCTCCGCTCCGCGTCACGGTATCCCGCGAGGGGTTTCAGACCATCACGCACGCCGGCCCGCCGCCGTCGCCCGTGCTGGTGCCCTACAACTTCAAGCTCAGCCGAATCCCCGGGCTCTTCGTGGTGTCGGGCATGGTCACGAGCCAGGGCTCGGGGAAGCCGGTGCAGAACGCGGTGGTGATCGCCGCTCCCGCGCGCGGCACCTCGTCGCGCATGTACACCGGATCCAACGGCGCGTTTCGGATGGTGCTGGATGTGGCGGAGGGCGTGCCGATCGAGATTCGCGCGCAGAAAGGCGACGCCGCGTCTCAGGTCAAGATCACTTCGCGGGGGGCGGAGCGCAGCGGCATCCGCCTGCAACTCGACGCGCGCGAAGGGGGGACGATCACGCAGGTGTGGGAGGTCGAGGACGAGGGCGGGGGCGGGCCGAGCGCGGAAGCGGAGCTCGAGGAGATGCCCAGGCGGACCGCGGGCTCCAAGGCGGCGGCGAAGCCGCAGGCGAAGTCGCCGGGCAAGGAGACCGCGAAACCAACGGCGAAGCCGCCGGCCCAAGCCGCGGACACCCCTCCCGCCGCGCCCGTCCGAACCACGCCCGGCGCGCCCGCGCGGTTCCTCGTTCTCGATGGACCCCCTTCACGGCAGGCCGGGGCCTACGGGCCTGCCTGCGAGGATCTGGGGGGCACCCTCGAGATCGTGCCGGTGGCCGGCGCCTTCCCGGACACCGTGATTCCCGGCCGGACCTATCGAATCGAAGCGCGTATCGACTTCCGGCCCGCGAGCACCTTCGCCCAGGACGCATGCGTCGCGGTGCGCGCGTCGTTCCTCGACGCGGCGGCGCAAACCGAGTCCATCTCCTTCACCGGCCCGGGCACGCAAACGGTGGCGTTCGACTTCGCCGCGCCCGGCGTCGACGCGGAGTATGGTGCCTGCTTCGCCGGAATCATCGCCGTGTACGAGATGGCGTGCGAAGGGGGCCACGGCGGCAGCCGGATGGCGATCGCGCTGCAACACTATTCGCGGCGCTGATCGCGACCCGCTACGCCTCTACCCCCGCTACGCCTCTACCCCCGCGCCGCCTTCAGCCGATCCGCCGCGAACTCCCAGTTGATCACGTCGGAGAACTTGTCCACGTACTCCGGCCGACGGTTCTGGTATCGCAAGTAGTACGCGTGCTCCCACACGTCGCACACCAGGAGCGGCACCGCGCCCTGCATCGCCATCTGCTGGTGGCTCTCCGCGGCCAGGACCAGGAGCCGGTTGCCGAACGGTTCATACGCGAGGATGCCCCATCCGCTCGCCTCGGCCTGCTTCGTTGCCGCCGCGAAGTGCGCGCGGAACATGTCCACGGTGCCGAACGACGCCTCCATCATCTCCTTGAGAGCGCCCGTGGGCGCGCCGCCTCCATTGGGGCTCATCGAGTTCCAGTAGAGCGTGTGCAGGATGTGGCCGCTGCCGTGAAACGCCACCGCTCGGGTGAGCGACTTCACGTCGTCGAGCTTGCCCGCCGTGCGCGCCGCCGCAAGCGCGTCGAGCGCCTGGTTCAATCCGGCCACGTACCCGGCGTGATGCTTGTCATGATGGAGCGTGAGGATCTCCGCCGAGAGAAACGAGTCGAGCGCGTTGACGGCGTAGGGGAGAGGCGGCAGCGTGTAGGCAACGGGCCCAGCCGCACCTCCAGACCCGGCCGGCCCGGTCTGGGCGCTCGCTCCGAGCGGCGAGAGAAGAGATCCTACAAGCCCGGCCGACGCCGCCGCGCCGAGCGTCCCCAACAACTCCCGCCGGGTGAGGCCCGACGTCTCCGACCCATCGACCTGCGCGCGATCACGATCTTCCATGGTAATGACTCCTCTGCGGATAATGCCAACCGATGCGATCAAAGGTCCCGCCGTCCCGGCGGCCGAACGAATTCCCCGGATCATAGCCCCACACGCGCGCCCCCGCACCCTCCCCGCGCACCCTTTCCCCGCGCTACACTAGGCAGCCCCCAGCGACGGCAAGGAGGTTTCCATGTCCAAGGTTCTCGTCCCTCTCGCTCAAGGATGCGAAGAACTCGAAGCGGTCACGATCATCGACATCCTCCGCCGCGCCGGCATCGACGTGGTTACCGCCGGACTCGACGATCGCAAGGTCACCGCGGCCCACGGCACCGTGCTGGTTCCCGACACCACACTCGACCGCGCCCTCGCCCAGGGCTTCGACATGGTCGTGCTCCCCGGCGGTCTCCCGGGCTCCACGAACCTCTCGGACGACCCGCGCATCATCCGCCTCGTCCAGGACCTGGCGCGCGCAGGCAAGTACACCGCCGCCATCTGCGCGGCACCCATCGTGCTCGCCAAGGCCGGCGTGCTCTCCGGCAAGCGCGCCACCAGCTACCCCGGCTTTCTCGAAACGATGGAACTCTCCGACGTGCGGGTGGAGAACACGCCGGTGGTGGTGGACGGCAAGGTCGTGACCTCGCGAGGTCCCGGCACCGCGATGGACTTCGCGCTCGAGCTGGTCCGCCTCCTCGCGGGCGATGCCAAGCGCCGCGAGGTCGAGGCCGGCCTGCAACGTCCCTAGCATCTGACCCCGTCGCAGCGCCTCGGCCTGTCCCAAACCCCGGCCTAATCCCGCGTTGCCCCGGTCCGGCGCGACCCGTATAGTTACGCGTCCATGACTACGGTAGGGGGTTCGGGCGTCCCCGCCCCCGAGGTCGTCCGGGACCGTTTGGCCGCGGTTGAGCGGCGCATCCGGGTAGCGGCGGAGCGGGCGGGGCGTGACCCCGAAACGATCACGCTCGTCGCCGTCTCCAAGACGTTCGCCGCCGAACAGGTGGCGGAGCTTCTGCGCGCGGGTCAGGTCGTCTTCGGCGAGAACCGGGTGCAGGAGGCGCGGGAGAAGATTCCGGCCGTTGCGGCGCTCTGGGACGGTCCGCCGCCCTTCTGGCGGCTGATCGGACACCTGCAACGCAACAAGGTGCGTCAGGCGCTCGCGCTCTTCGGCGCCGTGGACAGCGTGGATTCGATTCGATTGCTGGACGAGATCGCCCGTGAGACCGCGGGCGATGGGATCGCGCTCCCCATCCTTCTCGAGTTCAACTGCTCGGGGGAGGCAAGCAAGGAGGGCTTCGATCCCGCCGAGGTCGCGGACGTCGCGGCGCGGCTCAGGTCGATCGAGGGCGTCGATCCGCAGGGGCTCATGACCGTCGGCCCGCTGGCCGACGATCCCGAAGCCGCCCGCCCGGCGTTCCGTCGCTTGCGCGAGCTGCGCGAGGAGCTGGCCGACCGGCTCGGCCGCGCGCTCCCGATCCTCTCCATGGGGATGAGCGGCGATCTGGAAATCGGCATACAGGAAGGGGCCACGATGGTGCGGGTCGGCACCGCGCTCTTCGGGGCCCGGGATGCGAGCGGAGGAACACGGTGACCGAGTCGTCCATGATGACCCAAATCCGCACGGCGGCGGAGTTCATCCGCGCGCGCTCGGACCTCAAACCCCGGGTGGGCCTCATCCTGGGCACCGGCCTCGGCAACGCGTCCGACATGGTCGAGGGCGCGGTGCGCATCCCCTTCGAGGAAATCCCCGGCTTCTCCGTCTCCACCGCGGAGAGCCACGCCGGCAACCTCCTCCTCGGCCGCATCAAGAAGACGCCGGTGGTGGCCATGGAAGGCCGCGTCCACTTCTACGAAGGCTATTCGATGAAGGAGGTCACCTTCCCGGTGCGCGTCATGCGCGCGCTCGGCGCCGAGGACCTGATCGTCACCAACGCGGTCGGCGGCATGAACCCGCACTTCTCGCCCGGCGACATCGTGGCCGTCACCGACCACATCAACCTGATGGGCGACAACCCGCTCATCGGCGTCAACGAACCCGACCTGGGCCCGCGTTTCCCCGACATGAGCGAGCCCTACGCGAAGAAGCTGGTGGAACTCGCCGAGGAGATCGCGCTCGAAGAGCGCATCCCGCTCAAGTTGGGCGTGTTCGTGGCGGTGGCCGGCCCCAACCTGGAGACGCGCGCCGAGTACCGCTTTCTGCGCGCGATCGGCGCCGACGTGGTCGGCATGAGCCTCGTCCCCGAGACGATCGTGGCCGTGCACGGCGGCATGAAGGTGCTCGCGTTCTCGGTGGTCACCGACGCCTGCTTCCCCGACGCGCTCGAGCCGGTGAACATCGCGCGCATCCTGGCCACCGCGGCCTCGGCGGAGCCCGCGCTCAAGAAGCTCGTGATCACGGATCCTGGAGCGGCTGTAGCGCCATGGAGAGCAGCACCGGACCCCGCAACCTTCCCGCATTTCCCGTGCTCGACACCGGCGTCCGGCAGGCCGCCGCGGAAGAGCGCGTCCTCGAGTTCTGGCGCGCGGAGCACATCTTCAAGCGCTCGGTGGACGAGCGCTCCGACGAGCGCCACTTCGTCTTCTACGAGGGTCCTCCCACCGCCAACGGCCGCCCCGGCGTACACCACGTTCTCGCGCGCACGGTGAAGGATCTGGTCTGCCGCTTCTGGACGATGGAGGGGTACAAGGTCCGCCGCAAGGGCGGCTGGGACACGCACGGGCTGCCCGTCGAAATCGAGGTCGAGAAGGAACTCGGCATCGAGGGCAAGGAGCAGATCGAAGCGTTCGGCCTCGCGGAGTTCAACGCCCGCTGCCGCAAGAGCGTGTTCAAGTACAAGGACGAGTGGGATCGGATCACCGAGCGCATCGGCTTCTGGCTCGACCTCGAGCATCCCTACGTCACGCTGGAGAACGACTACATCGAGACGGTGTGGTGGATTCTGAAGCGGTTCTGGGACGAGGGGCTCTTCTACGCCGGCTTCAAGGTCCTGCCCTACTGCCCGCGCTGCCAGACCTCGCTTTCCGATCACGAGGTCTCGCAGGGCTACAAGACCGTCAAGGACCCCTCGGTCACGGTGAAGTTCGCGCTCGAGGACGAGCCCGGCGCCTTCATCCTGGCCTGGACGACGACCCCGTGGACGCTTCCCGGCAACGTCGCGCTCGCGGTGGGCAAGAGCATCACCTACCTGAAGGTGCGCCAGGGGAAAGAGGTCTACTACCTGGCGGAAGACCGCGTCGAGGTGCTGCGCGGCGACTACGAAGTCCTCGGTGAATTCCCCGGCGCCGATCTCGTCGGCCGCCGCTACCGCCCGCTCTTCAGCTCGAAAGTCCCCTTGATCGCCGCGCGCGCCAAGCACGGGCTCGACATCGGTGCGCTCACCGGCAAGAAGGCTTACTTCGTCGCGCCCGCCGCGTTCGTCACCACCGAGGACGGCACCGGGGTGGTGCACACGGCGGTCATGTACGGCGCCGACGACTACACGCTCGGCCAGGAGATCGACCTTCCCAAGTTCCACACCGTGGACGAGACCGGCCACTTCACCGATCAAGTGCCTCTTTTCGCCGGCGAGCGGGTGAGGGAGATCGATCCCAAGATCGTCGAGTTCCTGCGCGAGAGCGGGCAGCTCTACCGCACCGACAACCACGAGCACAGCTACCCCTTCTGCTGGCGCTGCGACACCGCGCTCCTCTACTACGCGCGCGACTCCTGGTACCTGCGCACCACCGCGCTCAAGGAGAAGATGCTCGCCGAGAACGAGCGCGTGCGCTGGCTCCCGCCCCAGGTGGGGAAGAACCGCTTCGGGAACTGGCTCGAGAACAACGTGGACTGGGCCATCTCGCGCGACCGCTACTGGGGCACCCCCATGCCCCTCTGGCGGTGCGACGATCCCGACTGCGGCAAGGTCGTCTGCATCGGCGGCCGCGACGACATCGCCGCGCGCGGCGGCACGATCCCCGAGGATCTCCACCGCCCCAACGCGGACCAGGTCGTGCTCGTCTGCGAGTCCTGCAAGGGGCCGATGCACCGCGTGAGCGAAGTCGTGGACGTCTGGTTCGACTCGGGCAGCATGCCCTTCGCGCAGTGGCACTACCCGTTCGAGAACAAGGACGTTTTCGAGAGCATGTACCCCGCGGATTTCATCTGCGAGGGGATCGATCAGAGCCGCGGCTGGTTCTACTCGCTCCTGGTCATCGGCACGCTGGTGAAGGGCCAGGCGCCCTACAGGACCGTGGTCGCCAACGAGCTCATCCTCGACGAGATCGGCCGCAAGATGTCCAAGCGTCTCGGCAACGCCGCCGACCCCTGGGAAGTCCTGGGGGAGGAAGGCGCCGACGCGCTCCGCTGGTACCTCGTCACCAACTCGCCCCCCTGGGTCACCACGCGCTTCTCGCGCGAAGGGGTCACCGAGGTCGCGCGCAAGTTCTTCGGCACCCTGCGCAACGTGGCCGCGTTCTTCGCCAGCTACGCCAACGTGGACGGCTGGACGCCCGGCGCCGCGCCCCCGCTCGCCGAGCGCCCGCTCATCGACCGCTGGCTCCTCTCGCGGCTCGACGCGGTCTCGGCATCCATGCGCGACGACCTGCGCAATTACCAGATGACCCGCGCCGGGCGCACCCTCTCCTCGTTCGTGCAGGACGAACTCAGCAACTGGTACGTGCGGCGCAATCGCCGCCGGTTCTGGAAAGGGGAGCGCGGGCCCGACAAGGATGCGGCCTACGCGACGCTCCACGAAGCCCTGGCCACGGTCGCCAAGCTCATGGCCCCCTTCGCGCCGTTCCTGGCGGAGACGCTCCACCGCGCGCTGGTCGTCCCCTATGACCCCGCTGCGCCCGTCAGCGTGCACCTCGCTGCGTATCCGGCCCCCGGTGAGGAGCGCCGCAGCCCCGCCCTGGAAGAGGCGATGGCCCGGGCGCTGGCGATCACCGAGCTGGCGCGCGCGGCGCGCACCCAGGCCGGACTCAAGGTGCGCCAGCCCCTCTCGCGGATCCTGGTAGCCGGCGACCCCGGCGGCCCCGCCCCCGCCGGCGCTCCCGCAGGCGCCCCCGCGGCGGCCCTGGAAGAGGCCCTCCTTGAAGTCATCCGCGACGAGATCAACGTCAAGCAAGTAGACTTCGTCCCGCCCGCGGCGATCCTCGGTGCGCGCTTGAAGCCGATCTTCAAAGCGCTCGGCCCCCGCTTCGGCGGCGACGTCAACAAGGCGGCGACGGCGATCAAGGCGGTGGACTCGAACGCGGTGCGCGCGGGGCAGCCTGACGGAACCTGGCGGGTGACCGTCGAGGGGCACGGCGAGGTCGAGATCCTGGCCACCGAGGTCGAGATCGAGGAGTTCGCCCTGGAGGGCTTCGCGCTCGCGGAGGACGCGGGGCTTCGGGTCGCGCTCGACACGCGGCTCACGCCGGCGCTCGAACGCGAGGGCAAGGTGCGGGAACTGGTGCACCGCCTGCAGAGCCTGCGCAAGGAGCAGGGGCTCGAGATCACCGACCGTGTGTCGGTGCGGCTCGGCGTGGGTGGGGTACTGGCCGAAGCGGTGGAGGAGCATCGCGCGTACGCGCAGGCCGAGCTGCTCGCCGAATCGTTCGAAATCGGCCCTCCGGGCGGCCCGGGTGACGCATGGGACGTGGAGGGGGAGGCGGTCACGGTGCGACTGGAAAGGGTGAAGCCATGAACAAGAAGGACCTGGCGGCTCTTGAGAAGCGACTTCTCGAACAGCGGGCGGGCCTGATCGAGGAGATCGGCCGACTCGACGCCACCATGGCCCAGAACATCAAGGAGGCATCGGGCGATCTCTCCTCCTATTCGTTCCACATGGCCGACCTCGGCTCCGACGCCTTCGAGCGCGAGATGAGCTACCTGCGTTCCTCGACGGAGGGCGCCATCCTCTTCGACACCATCAACGCGCTCCGCCGCATCTACCGCAAGGAGTACGGCACGTGCGAGAGCTGCGGCGAAAAGGTCGGCCGCGAGCGGCTCATGGCGCTCCCCCAGGCCCGCCTCTGCATCGCCTGCCAGTCGGAGCAAGAGAAGCGAGGCGTCCGCTGATCCGTTCCCGTCTCACCTTCTTCATCATCGCCTTCGCGGTGCTGGTCGTGGACATCGCCACCAAGCGCATCGTCACCGCCACCATGAGCCTCCACGAGGTCCGGCGGGTCTTCGGCGACGTCGCCCGCCTCACCTACATCCAGAACCCCGGCGCTGCCTTCGGCCTCTTTCCGGGGAGCCGCTGGCCGCTGATCGGAATCTCGATCGTCGCCATCGTGGTCGTGATCGTGGTGGCCTGGCGCCACCAGACCCGCCGCTCCACGCTCATTCCCCTGGGCCTCATTCTGGGCGGCGCGATCGGCAATCTCATCGACCGCGTACGCCTGGGCGAGGTCGTGGACTTCATCCAGATCGGCATCCCGCCGCACTACTGGCCGGTCTTCAACGCCGCGGACTCCGCGGTGTCGATCGGAGTGGTCTGGCTCGCGATCGGGCTGCTCTTCTCGGACGACAAACACGAGGAGCCGGTCCATGCCGTGGCGCCATCGCGCGACGACGGCTGACGCGGGGGAGCGTCTCGATCGGTTTCTCGAAGCGCACCTGAGCGGTCTCTCCCGATCCCAGATCAAGAAGCTCGCCGACCAGGGGCTCCTTCTGGTGGACGGCGCGCCGGCCAAGGCCGGTCATCCCTTGAAGGCGGGGGAGACGATCGAGGTCTCCGTGCCGCCTCCGCCCGAGCCCACCCCGGTCCCGGAGACGATCCCGCTCGTCGTGGTCTACGAGGACGACGCGCTCCTCGTGGTGGACAAGCCGGCCGGGATGAGCGTCCATCCGGGGGCGGGGCGCTCCCGAGGCACCCTCGTCAACGCCCTCCTGGGCCGCGGAACCCCTCTCAGCGGCCTCGGCGCGCCGATCCGCCCGGGCATCGTCCACCGGCTCGACCGGGGGACGAGCGGGCTCCTGGTGGTGGCCAAGACCGACCTCGCCCACGAAAAGTTGTCGAAGGCGCTGGCCCGCCGAGAGGTCGGTCGGCGATACTGGGCGCTCGTTTGGGGTCGCCCCCAGCCGGAACGCGGTAGAATCAGCGCGTCTCTGGGTCGCAGCCGGGCCGACCGGCGGCGGATGCGAGTGGTCGACCGCGGCGGTCGCGAGGCGGCGACCCGCTACGGACTGCTCTGGTCGGATGCGGTGGTGAGCGCGCTGGCGTTGGCGCTGGAGACGGGGCGCACGCATCAGATCCGCGTTCACTTGAAACACATCGCCCATCCGGTGTTCGGGGATCCGGAGTACGGCGGCCGCGCCGGACGGGGTCGGGTCGTTCCCGCCGAGGCGCGCTCGCGCGTGAGCGCCGCGCTCGGTGTCCTGTCGCGACAGGCGCTGCACGCGGCCACGTTGAGTTTTCGGCATCCGGTGACGGGGGCGCTCCTCGGCTTCGAGAGCGAACCCGCGGAAGACTTGAAGGAGGCGGCGGCGCTGCTGGGCCTCCCGCTTACAGCCCTTTCGGTCAGCGCCATGGAGGAGCTATGAAGATCAAGCGCGAGGACAACGGCAACGTCACCATCCTTCGCCTGGATGGGAAGCTCATGGGCGGCCCCGATGCCGACGAGTTCCGCAAACATGTCAAGGATCTCCTGGCCGCCGAGCGCAAGAACCTGCTGGTGGACCTGGGGCACGTGTCCTGGGTCAACTCGACCGGCCTCGGCATCCTCATCTCCGGCTACACCACGCTGCAGAACGCCGGCGGCCGGCTCAAGCTCGTGCACGTGAACAAACGCATCGATCAGATCTTCATGGTGACCAAGCTCAACACGATCTTCGACACCTTCGAAGATGAAACCCGCGCACTGGCCAGCTTCTGACCCATGAAGGAACCCAGCACGGACGCTCTCATCCAAATCGAGATTCCCAGCCGGTTGGAACTGCTCGGTGTGGTGGACAAACTCGCCGACGGGATCACCGAGTTCATGGGGTTCGAGGACCTCGACCGGGACGCGGTGGCCATCTCGGTCATCGAGGCCTGCACCAACGCCATTCAGCACGGCCACCACGCCGACGGCACGCGCATGGTTCGGCTGAGTTTCGAGATGCAGAAGGACAGCCTGATCGTCATCGTGGAAGACGAGGGCCACGGCTTCGATCCCAGCCTGGCCAGCGAGCTGCCTCCCCCGGATCTGCTCGCCACCCGCGGCCGCGGCATCTACATCATGCGCACGATGATGGATGAGGTGATGTTCGACTTCACCGCCGGCACCTGCGTTCGTCTGGTCAAGCATCGCAGCCTACCGCTCGGGGATGACGGAGAGGTTGGGTGAGCCGAATCCTCGCGGTGGATTGGGGAACGAGGCGGGTCGGGGTCGCGGTGAGCGACCCCAGCGGGCTTGTGGCTCGCCCGCTCCCCACCCTCAGCGTGAAGAGCGCGCGTGATGCGCGCGACCAGGTGGAGCGGTCCGCGCGACGCGAAGAGGCGGAGGTCGTGCTGATCGGCCTTCCTCTCAACATGGACGACACCGAGGGCCCCGCCGCCGCGCGCGCGCGCGCGCTGGGGGCCGCGCTCGAGTCCCAGGGCCTCGCGGTGCGGTTCCAGGACGAACGCCTTACCTCGGACGACGCCCGCCGCTGGCTCCGCGAGCGCGGCGAGACCCGCCCCGTCAGCGGGCGCGTGGACCAGGTGGCGGCGCTGCTCCTCCTCCAGGAGTTCCTCATGGAAGCCGGACGGAGCGGTCGTGCGTAGGCTTCGCATCGCGCTCGCCGTCGTCGCCGCCGGCGCCCTCGCGTTCCTGGTCGCGCTCGTCGCGCCGGTCCGCACCCAGTCGCCCTACGCGGTGAGCTTCGTGGTCATGCCGGGGGAGGGGCTCGACGAGATCGCGGGATCCCTGCAGGGGCTCGGTGTCATTCGCGAGCGCAGAGCGTTCATGTTCCTTGCGGTGGTGAGCGGCCGATCCACCTCGCTCAAGGCCGGCCCCTATCGCGCCACGTCGGACGAATGGGCGTGGACGATCCTCCAGCGACTCGCCCGCGGCGACGTGCAGGACACGTCGGTGACGGTACCCGAGGGGCTCTGGACGGCGGAGGTCGCGCAGGTCCTGGGGCCCTGGGTGGCCGGGGGCGCAGATTCGTTTCTTGCCGCGGCGCACGACATGCTCTTCCTGCGCGCGTTGGGAGTGCCGGGGACGAGCGCGGAGGGATATCTCTTCCCCGACACCTACCGCCTGATTCCGGGGAGCGCCGCGCGTGCCGCGGTGCGCACGATGATCGTGGAGTTCTTCCGGCACTGGGACGGCGGTCTCGCCGAGCGCGCCCACGAGCGCGGACTCTCGCTCAACGACACCGTGACCCTGGCTTCGATCGTGGAGGCGGAGGCTCGTGTGGCGGCGGAGCGCCCGCGAATCGCCGCGGTCTACTTGAACCGCCTGCGAGGAGGGCTTCCCCTTCAGGCCGATCCCACCGTGATCTACGCCATCGGAGAACGGCGGCCAAGAACTCTGTTGGAGGACCTGGCCCATCCGTCGCCCTATAATACGTACCGCATCGGCGGGCTGCCGCCCGGCCCGATCGGAAACCCCGGTCTGGAGTCGTTGCGGGCGGTGCTGTGGCCGGACGACGCGTGCCGCGATCTCTATTTCGTGGCCCGCGGAGACGGGACGCATCTCTTCGCGCCCGATTTCGAAGGGCACCAACGCAACCGGCGTCTCGCGCGTTTGCTGCGGCAGGACGCATCGTCGCGTTAGGGAGGAACCATCGCGTGAATCAAATGAAGGCAAAGGCCCGGCCGGCCAAGAGCGTACGTCGTACCGAGCGCGAGTCCGCCGACCTGAGCTTCGGGGTGCGCAACTACGCTGTCCTGGGGGCGGCCCTCCTGTCGATCCTGATCGGGTTCGTGCTCCTGAGCCGGGGTTCCATCACCGCCGCTCCCATCCTCCTCGTGCTCGGCTACTGCATCCTTGTGCCGTACGGGCTGGCAACCGGACGCAAGAGTTCCCCTTCGGGCGAATAGCTCAGTTGGTTAGAGCGCTTGCTTTACACGCAAGAAGTCACAGGTTCGAATCCTGTTTCGCCCACCACTTGGCAAAATGAGCTAATTTATTGTCTGGCAGGCTGTTACATATATTTTCACGCCGCACTTCATGTTTTCTTGACAATTCGATAACCCAGACTTAAACTATTCCCAGCCTGGAGATCCCCGCTGGTCAGCAAGACCTCAGGCGGTACGCCTCGGGGGCTCTGGATTGACCGGCGTGCCGGACTTCTCGGCGCCCGGGACGGCCCGGGCGCCGACCGGCAAATCGACGTCAGCTTCAGAAACACACCGCCTGCAGAGGTCTTCCAGGACCAGCAGCGCAAGAACAGACTCGGAGGTGCATCCATGAACCGTTTCTTCCGCGTGTCCGCTCTGGCTGCGGCAGTGCTGGCTCTCGCCGTTCCGGCGGTGGCCAACATCCCCGACGCCACCCTTAGTGTCGTTCCTACCTTCGTGACCGTCGCTCCCGATGGCGGCGGCGCTGTGGTCAACGTGACCGTTCAGGTCAATGGCGCCCTCGGCGGCGTCGGCGGTGCCTACGTGACGATCGAGTTCAGCGAAGACGCCACCGCTCTGATCGCCTGGTCGGACCCGGTCCCCGGCGGGGCTGATATCCCGATCCAGACCTGCCCGACCCGCATCTACGCCAAGGCTGCCGACGGCCTCGGCACCGCGGTCTTCCAGATCGCCGGCGGCGGCTGCGTGGTCGAGCCTGCGTTCGTCGGAACCCTCTACGTTTCCGAAATCAAGGCCGACGACATCGTGCTCGCGCAGCGCGAAGTGAACTCCCCGGACGCGGTTAACGGCTCCGGGTACCTCCCCACCGACGACGATCCCGGTAACCCCGGCAACCCGATCGGCCCGGTCTGCACTTCCGGCGGGATGTCGGTCTCTCTGGCTGACGCCGTGTTCCACGCGCCGGCCATCAAGTCCGGCACCTACTCCAAGTGCTCGGACCTGTCCGCCCCCTACGGTGGCAGCATCGACCTCGGCGACGCGGGCGTCATCACCGTGTACATCAAGAGCGGCGCCGGCGCGTCCTGTTTCGTCGGTTGCCCGTGATTTAGGGCCTTGTCCGACCTGGCCGGCACCTGCTAGAATCTGCAGGTGCCGCCTCCGGAAAAGAACCCGGGGTCTGCGGCCGATAACTTTCTGGGGCGAGGCCCCGCCGGTCTTCCGGCGGGGCCCAACCCCGGAAAACCAGCCTCAGGCGATTCTCTCCCGGGGGAGCAGCCTGAGGGTCCCGACAGTACGAGAGTCTCTCTAGCAACGATGCGATTCTCCCTAAGGAGGTCTCCTCAATGAAGCGCGTGCTAACGATCGCGGTTCTGACCGCGGCAGTCTCTCTTCTCATGGTGGGCAGCACCTTTGCCGGCACCCAGCCGGATTGCGTGTTCGCCCTTCACGCCAAGGCCCACACGACCAAGGCGACGATTATCTGCACCACGTGGAGCCCCAACGCCACCCTGATCCCCTGTTCGAACTACAACACGAACTGGCCCGTCGGCTTGAACACCGACGTGTACCTGACCGTCGCGCGGGGCCTCGTGGCGCCCGGTCTCGCCGGCATGTCCTGCGGCATCCTGTACGACAACGCCAGGGGCTCCGGTGTGGACGTGTTCGGTTGGACGCTCTGCGCCGACCTGGAGTTCACCAACGGGAACCTGACCTGCCCGCCCGACCTGCCTCCCTGCGAGTGGCCGATCTCCGGCGGCGGAAACCGGATCACCTGGGTGATGACCACCAACTGCCAGAAGACCGACGTCCCTCCGGACGGCGTCCATGCGGTTGCCGGAGCGTTCTACCTGTACGCCTACAGTCCGGACGTCTTCGCGATCACCCCGAACCTGAACCTGATGATCCCGGAGCTGGCGGTCGCGGACTGCAAAGCCTCCACCACCCTGTACGACCTCACGAACGGCGACGCGACGTGGCGTATGGGTGCGGTGGGCTTCGGTCCCGTCGAGACCTACCCTGGCTACAACCCCTGCGACCCCATCACGGTCCAGGAGACCACCTGGGGCAAGGTGAAGACCCAGTACTAATTCAGGCACTGGATCTTCGGATCTTGGAGCGGCGGCCTTCGGGCCGCCGCTTCTTTTTTGGCTCCGAGGCGGTCTCCCGCTCCGCCTGCTATAATGCGTAGGCGCTGAGTCTGGAGAGACTCCCCGGGTAGGCGGCTGATGACTCTTCCGGAGCTTGGTCCCGCAGGCAAGAGAGTCTCTTCGGGAGCGACGCGATTCTCCGGAAGGAGGTCTCCTCTATGAAGCGGGTGCTAACGATCGCGGCTCTGACCGCGGCAGTCTCTCTTCTCATGGTGGGCAGCACCTTCGCCGGCACCCAGCCGGAGTGCGCGTTCGCCCTCCACGCCAAGGCCCACACGACCGAGGCGACGACGATCTGCACCACGTGGAGCCCCAACGCCGCCAGGATCGCCTGTTCGTACTACAACACGCACTGGCCCGTCGGCGTGAACGCCGACGTGTACCTGGTTCTCGCGATGGCCCTCGAGGCGCCCGGGATCGCCGGCATGTCCTGCGGCATCCAGTACGACAACGCCACGGGCTCCGGAGTGGACGTGTTCGGTTGGACGCTCTGCGCCGACCTCGAGTTCACCAACGGCGCCGCGACCTGCCCGCCCGACCTGCCTCCCTGCGAGTGGCCGATCTCCGGCGGCGGCAACCGGATCTGCTGGGTGATGACCACCAACTGCCAGCGCACCGTCATCCGGCCTGACGGCGTCCATGCGGTCGCTGGAGCGTTCTACCTGTACGCCTACGGCCCGGACGTGTTCGCGATCACCCCGAACCTGAACCTGCCGATTCCGGAGCTGGGGGTCGCGGACTGCAAAGCCTCCACCACCCTGTACGACCTGAGGTCCAACCAATCGTGGCTTATGGGTAGGGTGGGCTTCGGTACGGACCCGGGCTACAACCCCTGCTGGGTTATCCCCGTCCAGAAGACCACGTGGGGCAAGGTGAAGACCCAGTACTGACGCCCGGTTCCTCTGCTAAACTTATGACGAACAGTGGGCCGCTCCGGAGCTTCCGGGAGAATCCCGCCGCGCCGGGGGGTACAAGCCTCCGTGGGGCGCCGCCCCTCAAGGAGCACAGATCCATCATCCGTGGCTAACCCGGGGTTGCCGATCATGAACCGTCCTCACCGCCCAAGATTCCTCCTGCCGCGCCTCGTCGCGGCGCTGCCGCTCGCCCTTTTCGCCCTCGCGCTGGCCCCTTTGGGGGTTTTCGCCCAGGACAACCGCGACGCCGCAATCGGGATGTACCTCAAGGAGAAGGGGGGGCGGGTCGTCTGTTCGAAGATCACCCCGCTCTCGTGCGGGGACTCCGAGGCGCTCACCCGGGGCGAGTTCTACGTGGAGTACGTGGCCTACCTGGGGGTGTTCAACGCGGATGCGCAGCTTGGGGTGCTCGGTCTCGAGTGCTCGCTCCGCTACGACGACGCCTTGCGCTCCGGGGTGGACATCGACTCGTGGCAGGTCTGCGCGTACATGGACTATCCCCAGGACGGATGGCCGGGGACCTCGGGGGACGGTAACCGCATCGTGTGGGAGTTGAAACGCGACTGCGAACGCGAGGAGCCGGCCGGCATCGGCACCGGGGTGACCGCGATCGCGGGGTTCTTCATCCTCACCGCCTACAGCGAAGACAAACTCCAGATCGCGCCGTTCAAGGGGACCTACTCCGCCGCTCTGCCCACCAGCAAGATCTCCGACTGCACGAACAAGGAACACGATGTCGCCCCGGAGAATCTCGGCTACGTGGTCTTCTCGGACGACAGCGACGTGAAGGGGAGGCTCCCCTGCACCCAGCGCATCCAGGAGAAGACCACCTGGGGCACGGTCAAGGAACTCTACGACGGCGACCGCTGAGCCTCGTTCATCACCCCGTCGAACCCCGTGGACATCATGAAGCATCATCGCCGCGTTTCGACTGCCCTGTTCGGGCTGATCTTGCTGGTGCTTGCCGCCGGGTGCGGCGGTAGCGAGAAGCCCGCGCCCAAGATCCTCGTCGTCGGGCTGGACGGCGCCACCTTCGATCTCATGACCCCCTGGATGGAGGCTGGGTACCTGCCGCGCATGAAGGCGCTCAGGGACGGCGGCGCGTGGGGGACGCTCCAGTCGGTGATTCCGCCTCTGTCGCCGCCGGCCTGGACCACCGCCTTCACCGGCGTGAACCCGGGCCAGCACGGCATCTACGATTTCTTCCGGCTCGATCCCGACTCGATGATTGCGTTGAGCGAGACCGCGGCAGGTCGGCGCGTGCCCGCGCTCTGGACGCTCCTCTCCGACGAAGGGCGGAAGGTGGGCATCGTGAACATCCCGATGACCGATCCCCCCGATCCGGTCAACGGTTTCATGATCGCGGGGCTGCCGCATCCCGACACGACCGGCTACGCCTATCCGCCGGAACTGGAGGCGGACCTGCACCGGCGCGGCTACCGGCTCGACCGCATGGGCGAGGCCCTCATCGAAGGAGAGGAAGGCGCGCTGGAGGAGGAGATCCTCGACACGTTCCACCGCCGCCGCGACACCGCGCTGAGGCTTGGCGCGGAGCACCCCGATCTCGATCTCACCTGGGTCGTCTTCACCGGCACCGACCGCATGCAGCATTTCTTCTGGAAATTCATGGAAAAGGAGCATCCCTTCTACGACGCCGCCCTCGCGCCGCGCTTCGGAGACAGCATCCGGAAGCTCTACCGCGAACTCGACGCCGCGGTGGGGGCGCTGGTGGATCAGGCGCAGGCGCAGGCCGACAAGGAGGGGCGCGAGCTGGCGGTGATCGTTCTCTCCGATCACGGCTTCTGCGGCGTGCACCGCGCGTTTCGCCCGCAGTCCTTCCTGCGGAACCCCACGGACGGCAAGCCGCCCATCACCTCGGCCTACAGTCTCGAGACCAACGCGACCCTTCTCTACGTGCCGGTGCAGGGGCGCGAGCGCAACACCACGATCACGCAGGAGGAGCACGACCGCATCGTGGACGACATCCTCGCGCGGGTGCTGGCCGCGCGCGATCCGGAGGGAGGCGCCTCGCCGGTGCTCTTCGGCGCGCGCCGCGAGGACGTCTATCGCGGACGCTACGTGGACAAGGCGCCCGATCTGGTGTTCCTGGCGCGGCCGCCCTACTACCTGATCAACGAGGAGGGGGACAAGGAGCCGTTCGGCACCCCCGCGTTCTCGTTCAGCGCGCACCATGAGATCCACGGGATCCTGATCGCGTCGGGGCCGATGTTCGGCAAGGGGCACATCGAGGGACGCCAGGGACTCATCGACATCACCCCCACCCTCATGTACCTGGCCGGGCTCGCGGTGCCGGGCTACATGGAGGGGGACGTGCTCACCCCGCTCTTCGCGCCGGAGTACGCCAAGGCCCATCCGGTGGTGCGCGAGGCCGGGGAGGCGCGGGAGACGGGGGACGAGGATCGCGAGCGGATCAAAGCCGTGCCCTATGTGCAATAATAGAGTCCGTTGAGGCTCCCGGCGCCACCGCTACCCCCGTGCACGCTCGAGGCGCCCATGAAAGCTCTCTATCTCTGCGTGATGGTCGCGTTCGCGGCCTCGCTGGCTGCATCGCCGAGCGTGGACGCGGGTACCCAGGACGGCGCGGTGTTTGCGCTCTGCGCCAGGGCCCACACGACCAAGTCGGCTACGACGTGCACCACCTGGAAGCCGACCATCAGTTGTGACGACTACAACACCGAGTGGCCTGTCCGCAGAACCACCGACGTGTATCTGGTCATCGCGCAAGCATATGCCGTTGCGGGTGTCGCCGGTGCCACCTGCGGCATCTACTACAACCCCACCGTGGCCCAAGGCGTGGACGTGTTCGGTTGGACGCTGTGCGCCGATCAGGAGTTCCCCGACGCCGGTATCCACGGCGAGTGGCCGGCAGCCGGGGGCGGCAATCGCATTGTGTGGTCTGCGGACACCAACTGCCAGCGCGCTGTGATCGCTGATTATGGCGTCCACGCCGTCGCCGGCGCGTTCTATCTCTACGCGTACACCGAGGACGTCTTCCAGGTCACCCCGGATTGGAACCTTGGAGTTAACCCGGTGCTGGCTGTCGTGGACTGCGACGGCTCGACCACCTATCGCTGTTGCTGGTCCACCGTTGGATCAGTTGGCTTCCACGCTGTCTCCTCGTACGGCGGCTGCAACCCCTGCACACACTCTGGGACGGATTGCATCCGGGACACGCCGGTCGTGCGGAGCACGTGGGGGGCGATCAAGCGCGCGTACTGACGCGCGGAGTCCATCGCGAACGATCGGGCCCCAACCGCCTCCTGCCGCGCGCGGGCCGGCGGGGATCGGGTATACTTATCGGTCCGCCGGATGATCACCCGGGTGAGCACTCGGCCCGGATGATCACCCGGATGATCACCCGGGTGAGCACCCGTCCTTCGTTATCACGTCGCTGGAGCTGAACTCATGCAATTGCGCCCTCTTCGTTTGGCCGCGTTGGCCGTCGCTCTCGCCGCGGCCCTCGTCACCCTGTCCGCCCTCCTTCCCGGCTGCGGCAAGAGCCGCCAGGCGCCCGTCGTCGTCATCGGTTTGGACGGTGCGGACTGGGATCTGCTTGTGCCGTGGATGGAGGCGGGGGAGCTGCCCAACCTGAAGGCGTTCCTGGAGACCGCCGAGATCGGCGGCCTCACCACCGTACACCCTATCTTGAGCCCGGTCTGTTGGACCTCCGGCTACACCGGCTGCAACCCGGGTAAGACCGGCATCTTCGACTTCCAGAAGATCGACCCCGCCAGCGGAGAACTGCTCATCGAGACCGCCACCCACCGTCGCGCGCAACCGATCTGGATGCTCCTCTCCGACGTCGGGAAACGCGTCGCGGTGATGAACGTGCCCATGACCTACCCGCCCGATCCGGTGCGCGGGGAGATGATCAGCGGCTTCCCCTTCCCGAGCGGCGACGTGAACATCACCTATCCGCCAGAGCTGCACGCGAAGCTCAAGGACTACCCGCTCGATTACCTCGGCCTCAACATGTTCGGGCGCACCCCCGAGACGTTGTTTGCCGACTTCATGAAGGGGGAGGAGGCGCGCCGGCGCGTGGCCCTCGACTGGCTCGGTACCGGCAACTACGACTTCTGCTGGCTCGTCTTCACCGGCACGGACAAGGTCCAGCACTTCTTCTGGAAGTACATGGACAAGAACCACCCCGGCTACACGCCGGAGGGCGGAGCGAAGTTCGGCAACGCGATCCTTGACCTCTGGAGGTTGGAGGACAAGACGTTCGGCGAAATGATGGCCCTGCTCCCCAAAGACGCCACCGTGCTGATCATGTCGGATCACGGGTTCGACGCCATCTATCGCCAGGTGAACATGGCGAACTGGCTCCCCGAGACCGATCTGCCGGCGTGGCTCACCACCCACGCCATTCCGTCCATGATGATCACCAACGGCCTTCTCCACTACACCCTGGACGGGACGTTGAGCGGCTCCTCGGATCGCGAGGCGTTCATCGACAAGTTCCAGGTGATGTGCAAGGAACTGAAGGATCCCCAGACCGGGCTCTGCCCGTTCGAGCACGTGTACCGGCGCGAAGACATCTACACCGGGCGCATGATGGAGAAGGCTCCCGACGTGATCTTCGACGAGACGGCGAAGTACTTCGTGACCCGCGGGGTGCCGGACTCGGTGGGGGTACCCGTCATCCAGGACGTGTGGACGACCTCCTTCTCTGCGTATCACCGCCCCGAGGGGATCATCGCCGTGCGCGGGCCTCAGATGAAGCATGGCGGCGGCGGCACGTTGCGCGAGCGTCTCGCTCGCGGCGGCGATTTCAAGGGCGCCCGGATCCTGGACGTGATGCCCACGCTTCTGGCCATCATGCGCCAGCCGATCCCCGACGACGTGGACGGGCGCGTGCTCACCGAGGCGATGGATCCGGATTTTCTCGCCGCGCATCCGCCCAGCGTGGAGCCGGTGGAGGGATTCCTGCTCGACCGGCCGCCGCCGTCGACCCTTACCGATCAGGAGCGCGAGGCGCTCAAGGCGATCCCGTACATCCAGTAGCCGTCGGGGGCGTCGGTCCGGCGGGCGCGCGGCGGGCGTCGCGCGTGCCCGGCCGGCGGGCCTGCTCGCGCCCCTAGCCTCCACGCGCGGATCCTCGTAGAGTTCTCCGATATGAACCGCCTACTTGCCCTGGTGCTGCCGGTCCTCGCCGCGCTCGCGCTCTACGCGCCGACCCTTCGATACGACCGCACCTTCGACGACATACACCAGGTCACTGCACCCGGGGTCGCGGAGACGCGCGGCTTCGGCGATGTGTGGTCGCAACCCTATTGGGGGACCGCGGAGCGCGGCGGCCTCTTCCGCCCGATCCTGAGCACCACGTTCTGGCTGGAGGGGAAGGCCGACCTGCCGCTTCCCGCCCGCCACGCGGTGAACGTGCTCCTCCACGCCGCGGTGACGTTCCTGCTCGTGCGATTGCTCCTTATGCTGGGTCTCGGTTCGCTTCCCGCCGCGCTTGGCGGACTTCTCTTCGCCGTTCATCCGGTGCACGTGGAGGCGGTCGCGGGGCTGGTGGGGCGCGCGGAGCTCTTGGCCGCGTTCTGGATGCTGCTTGCCCTGATCCTTCACGACCGGGGCGGCGCGCGGCGCGGCGCGATCGCATGGGCGGCGGTGCTTGCTTTTCTCGCCGCGGGTACGAAGGAGAGCGCGTGGGCGCTTCCCTTCTTCGCCGCCGCTCTCGACATAGCGCGCGGTCGCAGCGTGCGGGCGGCGCGGCCCGCGTGGGCGGGGTACGCGATCGGGATCGCCGCGCATCTCGCGCTTCGCCGCCATGTGCTCGGGGGTTGGCTCAACGCACCCGGCGCGACGGTCACGCCGTTCGACAATCCGCTGGTGGCGTTGCACGGTGTGGATCGCGTGCTGGGCGGCCTGCGCGTGGTCGGCCTCGATCTCGTCCACCTCGTCTTCCCGGTCACGCTCGCGCCGGACTTCTCCGGTCCGGCGGTGGCAGTGACCGGAAGCCTCCTCGACCCGCGACTCTGGGGGGGGGTGCTGCTCCTGGGCGGCGCGCTGGCGGCGGCGCTCTGGGGCGGGCGCAACCTCGCGCTGCCCGGCCGTCCCGCCGCGCTGGTCGGCGCGGTGTGGGTCCTTGTTTCCGCGCTTCTGGTCATGAACCTCGTGTTCACGCTCGGCACCGTACTCGCCGATCGCGTGCTCTACTGGCCGTCGGCGGGATGGTGCCTTGTGCTGGCCGCGCTCGCCGCGTTCTTCCTCGATCCCGCGCGCGACCGGGGTGAGAAGGCGCTTCGCCTGGCCGCGCGCGATCCGCGCAGACCGGTGCGCCCGCCGCGTGCGGGCGTGGTTTTCGCGTTCCTCATGGTCGCGCTCTGCGCGGCGTATGCCGTGCGCGCCGCTGCGTATCTGCCGGCTTGGCATGACGACATCGCACTCTTCGAGGCCTCGGTGCGTGCCGAGCCGCGTGCCCCCCGCGCGTGGTACAACCTCGGGCGCAGTTATCAGGACGAGGGGCGCACCGACGAAGCGATCCATGCGTTCGAGCGCGCGGTGGAGTTGGCGCCCGACTACGAGGAGAGTTGGGCCCAGCTTGCAACCGGTCACATGCAGGCCGGACGATGGGAGGAGGCGCGGGCGCCGCTCGCCGAGTCGCTCCGCCTGAATCCGAGCGATATGGTGTCGTTGATGAACGAAGGAGTGCTCTGGCTCAACACCGGCCGCGCGGCGGACGCAAGGGCGCGCTTCGCAGAGATCGCGCAACATGAGCCGGAGCGGGCCGACGCGTGGCACAACCTGGCGACGGCCGCCCAGCGCCTGGGCGATGACGCTGGAGCCGCCGAGGCGTGGCGCCGGGTGGTTGAGCTGCGCCCCGAAGACGGCGCCGCCCTGAACAACCTGGCGTGGCTGCTGGCCACGAAGCTTGCCGGCGCTGCGCAAGCCGAATCGCTCTCGCGCCGCGCGGTGGCGCTGGATGGCGCGAACGCGGAGTGGTTGGACACGCTTGCGGAGACGCTCTTCCGGCAGGGCAGGCGCGATGAGGCGGTACGGGTCGAGGAGGATGCGCTGCGGCTGGCGGACGCGCCGGCGTACCGCGAGCAGCTCCGACGCTTCCGCGAGGATGCGATTCCGGTGGATCGTTGATCACGCGCCGTCCGTCCCGAAAGGGCCGGTGCGCATGAGTCGTCTCGGTGTTCAGGCGCTCCTGGCCGCCAACCGAATCTTCCCCTCGCCCGCCCTCCCGGGCCTCCCCGGGGGGACCACTCACGCCGATTGGCAGTACGCGACCAGCGGCTTTCTGCTCGACCTGTGGAAGGAAGTCGGGGGGAGCCCGCCCACCTCGCTGTTGGATGTGGGCTGCGGAAGCGGCGGGCGGACGCATCGCCTCGCCGAGGCCACGCCAGGCCTTGAGAGGATCGTGGGAGTGGACCTCTCGATGGTCCATCTCCGGCGGGCGATGGACTACCATCGCTCACAGGGGTTGGAGAGGATCGTCAAGGTGGCCGCCGACGCCGCCCGCCTTCCCTTCGCCGACGCCGCCTTCGACCGGGTGGTCTGCACCGATCTTCTCGAGCATGTGGGGAAGCCGCGGGAGATGCTTCGGGACTTCCGCCGGTGCCTGCGGCCCGAGGGGCGGTTTGTCCTGGTCTTCAACCCCTGGGGCGCGCCGCGGGGGAGCCACCTCACTCAGGTGATTCGTCTCCCCTGGTGTCAGCTCCTGTTCAGCCGGGACACCCTGGAGGCGGCGGTCGTCGCCCAGTGCCGGCTCGACGCGGCGCGCGCGTCCACCGCCGAGGGCCGCGCCGCAGCGGACGCGCTCTCCCGCGACATGGTGGACTTCTTCCGAAACGACGTGCACACCATCCGGATCGCCGATTTCCGCCGTTGGGTGCGGGAGGACGGCGTCTGGGCGCTGGAGGCCGAACGCTGTTACGGCCCGGGGCCGATCCGGGAGCGGGGCTGGCTCCGGAACCCGCTCGTCGAGGAGTGGCTCACCTCCAGCTACGGGGCAATACTGCGGCCCCTATAGGTTGCGGCCGGGGGAGTCCTCGCCCTTCATCCGGACCCGCGAACGAGGGCTCGCTCCACAAGTGCATGGACCAGGGACGAATCGTGCGTGGGGAAATGACTCGTGAGACCGATAGTCTCTACTCTTGCGTTGTCTGTTTGCCGGGGGCACTTGCGACTATTGCTTGCGACGTTTCCTCTTCCGGGACGCACCCTCAGGCAGGCGAGAGATGAATGCGTCTTGTACCCGTCGAAGCGCTGCCGGAGGCTCAAACGAGACGCCGAGCGCGAGCAGTGGCGGCACGTCACCGAGAAAGATCGCGTCCTCGATCTTATCGGCGATATTCCTTTCGAACTGCGTCTGGGTGACGCGCCGGCCGTCGTGCTCCATGTACCGCGTGAAGCAGGCGACCACCTTCCCGGCGTCGAGACCGGTCAGGCGTGTGAGCGCCTCCGAGAGATCGAAGAGATCCCGCCCCTTCTTGCGCTGGTAGAGTGCCCGCAGCTTGGTTCCCAGAAGTTCCTCGGGCTCATAGGTGAGTACGCTCGTCGCTCCGGTGTACCACGGGCTGTCCACCATGTAGCGCATCCGACGTAAACCGAGGACGCAGAAGTGCTCCCGCGTGTTGATCTCGACCTTGAGCTTGAGCGGGGTGACGGGTCGGGTCTCCGATTCGAACCGGTAGTAGAAGGTCACGCGACCCTGTCCCTGTTTCCATTGCGGTTCCCCGAGCCACGGGTCGAGTCGGGTGCGCATGGCGTTCAGCATCGGTCCGATGGGACCGGCGTGGACCTGGACGAGATCAATGTCCTCGGAGTAGCGACTCGGCGGGTCGATGTGGAGCTTATGGAGGGCTGTGCCCCCGCGGAACGCGATTTCGCGGGCCAGGAGCTCGTCCGAGTACAGATCGGTGAGCGCCCTGCAGATGACGAGATCCTGCTCCACCTGCGCGTCGGTGGACCATGGCGCCTGGGAGCGCCAGGCCGTGATGTGAGCGCGCGGGATCACGCCTCGGCCTCGATCTTCTCGTTGACGAGCACCCGCCAGCGCTCGTTCTTTCTCGCACGGTGGGTGGATCTCCCGGGTCGGAGAGCGACGTACCGCGGGCGTTGGTCCGCAATCCACGCCGCAAGGGGTGCCCAGACATCGCCGGTTCCGACCTCAGCAAGCAGGTAGCCCAGGCGCTGCGCGCTCGGCAGGTCCTCCTCCAGCTCGGCGACCTCGACGAGGCGCTCGGCGTCTACCGTCCCAGCAAGCTCCTCCAGCACCGTGGCCACGTGTCCAAGCTGGCCCGCTCCCTTCACGTATCGCAACAGGTCGAGGGCGGTTGCCTCCGGTGTGGCGACGTGCATGGCGCCTGTCTCCGTCTTCATCTCCATGGTCGGGGTCGACTCGATACGGAGCTTCCGAAAGAACCGGATGCGCGCGCGGCCCGCCACGACCGGACGGACCTGCCCGTCGGTGACGACTTGGAACTCCTGTGGCTGCTGGTGGGCCGCGCCGTGCAGTGCCGCAGCGCTGAGCAGGCCGATGTAGTACCGCTGGCCGCAGAACTTCATCAGGTCGTCGATGTACCAACTCGGCGGCGGCGCTCCAGCCTGGCGGTATTCGACAGGGACGATGACGAAGAACCCGCGACGAGGAACGGCGAGGCGACGCTTGGCCACCAGGCGTTGGACCGCCTTCTTGAGTGCCTCCGCGGATATCCCGAGAGCCGCGACGGCCTGCTCGCGCGTCATGACGTAGCGGCCGGTGGCCTGGTAGGAGTCCACCAACGCCGCAAGGCTTCCACCCAGATCCTGCGGGTTTTTACGCAAAATGGGCCCTCCTGCGACCTCTTCCGCTTGCGGGGTCGCATGCCGGAAGGGTACGGGGCACCGAGGGAGCATCGCAAGTAGATAAGCACAAAGGGACTACTTTAGTCCCTTTGTGCTTATCTACTGACGGGTCCCGGACCCACTGGGCCGCCACTGCGAATCCCTAGCTCCGGCTCACGCCCGCCGGAGTGTTGCCCACCACCGTCGCGCTCCGAGGTGTCAGCCCGAGGAGCCACTCTGAGGGCTCCGAGTGCGATGAGCCGTCGCGCGCATTCGTCTACCCGCCCGGATTTCGGCGCCCGGGGGACGTTCCCGGAACGAGAGCTTCAGGCTATCCGCCGACACATCCGCGCAAGCAACCGCCCCCGCTAGCGTCCGCCCCGCGCCGCCAGCGAATCCATCTGCGCGCGCACCTGCGTCAAGCTTCGCCGGATACGCTCGTTGGCAGGCTGCTCCGCCAGCGCCTCTTCCCACGTAGCCGCTGCCTCGGCGAGCCGCCCGCTCTGCGCGTAGGCCGCGGCCAAGTTGTTGAGGAAGATGATGCTCTTGCCGAAGGTTCCCTTCACCGACTCGAAGAGCGGCACCGCCTCCGCCGCCCGCCCCGTGGCCAGGCGCACCGTGCCGTCCACGAAGACGAGGTCCGGCGTGGTCCTTCCGAAGCGCGCATACGCGACCTGAAGCGCGCTGTCTGCGGCCGCCGCGTCTCCCACGCGCACGAAGCCGAGAATCTGCTCCTGGGCCGTGCGCAGCGGGTCGGATGCATCGCCGCCTGGCGCGAGACCCCGCTGCTGGAGCGCGGCCAGGTTCACCTGCGCGGATTCGTAGGTGGGATCGATGGCGAGGGCGGACTGAAACGCCTGCACCGCCTGATCGTAGAACCCAAGCTGGACGTAGATGGTACCGAGGTTGTTCAGGTACTCGATGTTGAACGGGTCGAGGCGGATGAGATCGCCGTACACCGATGACGCCTCCGCCCATCGCTGCTGCCGCTCATAGAGGCGGGCGAGGATGGCGAGACCGGAGAAGTAATCCGGGTTCTTCTCGCGCAGCGACTCCAACTCGCGGATCGCCTCCTCGGTCACGTTGTCGCGGATCAACGTGCCCGCGATGGCGAACCGGGGAAGCGGGTTCGCGGGCTCCATGCGCAGCGCGCGCTCGTATTCGCGCATCGCCGCCGAGCCGCGCTTCTCGCGGTCGTAGATCGCGCCGAGCTGGAAGTAGTCGTCCGCCTGAATGCGCTGTCCGGGCATGCTTGCGAACGCCGGCCAGAAACCGAAGAGAGCGACGGCGGCGACCCCGCCAAGAGCCGTCCGCAAGCGTGCGGATCCCCGTGACGCCCACAGTCGCTCCAGGAAGAGCGCCAGCCCGACAGCGAGCCCGAGCGCGCTCAGGTCCCGGGAGTCCGCGTCCGCGAACGTGGCGAACGCGACCAGAAGCCCCGACAGGGCCG
This sequence comes from Candidatus Eiseniibacteriota bacterium, assembly GCA_963762255.1. Lineage (GTDB taxonomy): Bacteria > Eisenbacteria > RBG-16-71-46 > JABDJR01 > JABDJR01 > CAVXKA01. Next base: position 639,189 of record CAVXKA010000003.1, on the reverse strand, counting down.
CGATCCAGAGGATCCACCCCGCGCGGCGGCGGGCCAGCACGAGCCCGGCAAGCCCGAGGGGGAGCGCGATTCTCCCCAGCCACATCGAAACGGGGAGCGCCCCCGTCTCTCCGCGCTCCACCAGGAAATCGGGGCTCACGTCCCGGGGAACGGGATCGCCTTGATAGGTCGCCAGGATTTTGACACCGGTACGCTTCAATTCGGCGAAGGGATGGCGAACCGCTTCGCCGGCCGCTTTTCGCGCCCAGAACGCGCTCGTCTGCGCGGAGGTCAGCCGCTCTCCGGTGAGCCGGGATGATTCCCGCGCGAAATCGCGGCGCAGCCACCACCGCGCGGCGTCGGAGTCTCCTCGCCGGGGCTCCACGCCGGATGCCTCCGCCCGATGCCCGCGGTACACGTCCACGCCCGGCAGCGGGGGGAGCGGGGACCGCGATCCCGCGATGGCGGCGCCGCCCCACGAGGCGGCCACCCACAAAAGCGCGAACGCGGCAACGCTCAGCGCCCAGCCGCGGCGACCCGGTTGCTCTTTGGGACGGGCCACGGCCATGGCGACGAGGAGCGCGCCGACAGCCCACGCCAGGAGCCCGTGGAACTGTCCGCTCAGCCCGACGAGAACCCCGGCCAGCGCCCACGAGACGATGCCGCGCTTTCCATCCAGGGTCACCAGCGCGATGCCGCAGAGCAAAGCCGCCGGCATCGAGGGGGAGAAGGACCCGGCGGATAGGACCATCGGCGCGGCGAAAACGGCCAGCCACGCAGCGGCCGCCGAGGCCCACGGGCCGGCACGCCGCCGAGCCAACGCGTACACGAGCACGCCGAGGACGGGCAGGAAGAGGAAGGTCAGGACCCGTCGCGCGGTGCGGGCGGCAAGCACGTCATCTCCGGCGAAGACACCGAGGAAGCGCGGGTAGAGCGGGCTCGGGTACACGGAGAGAGCCACGGCGTCCAGCTCGCCCTTGGCCGCCTTCTGCGCGGCGTCCCAATAGAGCGCCTCGTTTCCCGCCGGCGAGCGCTCGAACGGCCCCCGGCTCACGGTGAGCGCCGCCGCCGCGGTGAGAGCGGCGAGCCCGGCAAGGAAGACCAGGACCGGCAACCAGCGTTTCATGAGCGTGCGCTCCGTTCAGAGTTTGGCCAGTTCCTCGCGAGCCTGCCGCGCGAGGTCGGGATCCTGCGTGTCGCGAGCCACTTGCTCGAACGAGCCGCGCGCCGCAGCGATATGTCCGCCACCCGCCTGGGCCATGCCGAGGTGAAGGAGGATCTCCATGGAAGCGGGGGATCCGTCGCGAGCCTTGGATAGGGTCCGCTCCGCTTCACCCCACATTTCACGCCGAATGAGCACATAGCCCAGCGTGTCGAGGTAATTGGGGTCGGGCGCGAGTTCCACCGCGCGGCGCGCGGCGCGCTCGGCTTCGACAAGATCCCCCCCCCGATCGCGGCGAAGTAAGCGAGGTTGTTGAAGGCCGGGGCGTTCCGCGGTTGGAGCGGCGTCACTCGCCGGAAGAGATCGATTGCGTCCGCGTAGCGCCTCTCCTGGGCGGCGAGGTTGGCGAGGTTGTAGTTCACGTCCGGAAAGTTGGGCTCCAGCCGCGCGGCAGTTTCCCAGTAGGCGCGCGCGGTGTCCGTCTCTCCGGCCCGGAAGGCAATCGTGCCCAGGTTGTTCAGCGCGAGCCCGCGTTCGGCGCGGTCCCCGATCGCCGCCGCCCGCTCCAAGAGGGGGCGGGCGGTCGCGTAGTCTTCGACCAGAAGCGATTGGATCGCCGCCTCATTGAGCGAGCGCGAGCGAATGCGGCGCGCCAGGTTCTCCTGCGGGGCGATCTGAAGCGCGAGGTCGAGTGCCTCGTCGGCGTTTCGGGGTCCTCGGGGGAGCGTCGCCCCCAAGTGCACGCGCAGGGCCAGGGCGTGGGCGCGGCGGAACACGTTGATGTCGGCGATCAACGTGGAGTCGGCGTCGCTCCCCAGAAGCGCGGCCGGCCGGAGCGTGAAGGCCTCCAGATCGAGAACGCTCACGCGCCCGGTGGTCTCCAGCATGTGGCGGGGGACCGTGTACTCGAGGTAGAGGTTGTCGTCGGTGACGCGGCGCTTCCAATCGCCGGTATAGGATAGAATTCCGTCGCGGTCGGTGACAAAATAGGCGAGGAGCTGTGCCTCGGGGAGTATCTCCAACTGCGCCAGATCCTCACCGGCGGGGGTGTTCAGCGCCTCGCGGAGCCGCCGCAGATTGAAGCGCAACGGATCGTTGCTTCCCACAAGGATGAGATCGCCCGGCGCCCCTTGCCACAGGTGCAGGTAGGGGTAGGCGTCGGCGAAGGTGGCCAATACCGTCTTCAGATCCTCCGCGCGGTACTGGTAAGTCTGGACCCATTGGCAGACCACCCCTCCGGGCTTGAGCCGTGCCTTGGTCAGCTCGAAGAACTCGCGGGTGAAGAGCGCTCCCACCCCCGCGATCCAGGGGTTGGATGGCTCGCTCACGATCACGTCGTAGCGTTCCGAGGTCAGGAGCAGGTGATTGCGCCCGTCGTTGATGACGAGTTCGTGCCGCGGGTCCAACATGCAGCGATGGTTGAATTCGTCGAAGTACCGAGCGGCCTCGGCCATGCTCGGGATCAACTCCACCGTCTCCACCCGCTCGAAAGGATGGACGAGCAGGGAACCCGTCGAGATCCCGCTGGCCAACCCGATCATGAGCGCATTCTCGGGATCGTCTTGCTGATAGAACACGGGGAGGTGGGAGATGAGCTTCTGGGTGATCATGTCCCCATGCGAGGAGGCTTCCACCTTGCCGCTTGTGCGCAGCGACATCACCTGCTGCGCCTGCCACACCGAGACCGTTCCCTCGGTGCTCTCCTTGTAGTAGAGGAGCGCCTGCTCGTCCATCACGTCCTTGATGGAACCTTCCGCCGCGTACTCGCGGGCGTAGACGTAGGCCCCGGAGGCCATGATGCGCGGATCCCAGCGCTTGAAGCCCCAGAGCCAGGCCGGCACCAAGAGGAGCGCCATGACAGCGATGGCCAGTCGCATCCGGCCCGGGGCGGAGCGCCCCCGCAGCGCAACGAGCAGCACGACCGCCGCGGCGACGTTCACGAAAGAAGCGGCCAGGATGGCGTTCTGTCTTCCGATCCACGGCACCAGCACGAAACCGGTGAGGAAGGAGCCGAAGATCGCTCCGATCGTGTTGGCCGCGTAGAGCGAACCCAAGCTCTTGCCCGTCTCGCGGCGGTCCACGTAGGCGCGGATGACCAGCGGGAAGGTTCCGCCCATGAGCACGGTGGGAAGGAACATGGTCATCGCCGCCAGGAAGATTCGATAGAGTTCGATCCGCGTCCACGATCCGTCGAGATGCGGGAACGCGTTGACGAAAAGTTGGGGAAGGGCTTCCAGGAGCGGGATGGTGAGGAGCGCGAAGAACGTGATGCCCATCTGGACGAGGGCGAGCAGCGCCTCCGGGCGCCCGTAACGGTCGGCGAGACGGGCGAAGATGAGGCTGCCCACCGCCAGCCCGAGGAGGAACGTGGTCAGCATGGAAGTGAAGGCGTAGTTCGTCGTGCCGAGGATCATGGACAGCGTCTTGGTCCATGCGACCTCGTAGGCGAGCGCGGCGAATCCGCTCGCGGCGTACACGATCAGCACCGCGCGGCGGAGTTTGGCGGACGACGCTTCCTCGCGCCGCGCCGGCGCCTCGGCGGGGCCCGACCCGGCGTCCGTCGCGGCCGGTGCTGCCGCTGCGGACGGCAGGTCATAGCGGAAGCGTCGCGAAGCCAGGATCGCGGCGAGGGCGACCGCCAAGTTGAGGACCACCGCGAGCCAGGTGGCGCCGCGCAGCCCCATCGCCGGCATCAACAGAAACCCGCCCACGGCGGTGCCGAGCACCGCTCCCAGCGTGTTGGCGGCGTAGAGCAGTCCGGCGCGGGTTCCGAGTCCCTTCCAGTTGGTGAAGAGGAGCTTCCCGAGGACGGGGAGCGTGCCTCCCATGAGCGTGGTGGGGACGAGGAGAAGCACGAACGAGAGCGCGAAGCGGATGAGGCTCAGGCCGTAGAAGCCGGGGGAGACGGATCGATAGAGTCCTGCGTAGACGTGGTCGAGCAGGGCGAGCAGCGTCGGCAGGAGGATCGCCCACACCGCGATCCCCGCTTCGAGGACGCCGTAGACGACCAGAGGATGCCCGCGGCGGTCGATGCTCCTACCGAAGACCGTGCTCCCCAGCGCCAGGCCGGCCATGTACGCGGCGAGCACGGTGGCGATGGCGAAGGCCGAGCCTCCGAACACGGTGGTCAGGTCGCGCGTCCAGACCACTTCGTAGATCAGAGCGCTTGCCCCGGAAACGAAGAACAGGAGGAGGATGAAGGCCTCGATCGGGCGGAGACCCCATCGGGTGGCGGGTCGGGCCGAGGCGGTATGGGCTGCATTCACGGGTCGGTATCTCTCGTTTCGGGCGTTCCCGGAAGGCGGTCACAGAGCCGAAGCGGCAAGGAACACAAAAGGATAGCAGCGCCGGCAGGTGCGTTCAACCGATCCCGGCCGGGCGGCCCGCGCCTGCCTCCGCCTTGAGCCACCGTTCCCGGTGGGGTACACTTCCCTCGCTGTTTTCACAAGAGGGGTGGCCGTCGCGCCGCCCCTTCATCGCCTCAGGGAGGTTCATCTGATGAAGCGCTTGCTGGTCTTGGGAGTGGCGGCCTTGTTGATCGCCGTCACGGTAGGATGCGGCGGGGGGAAGGACCCCGTTCTCGCCAAGGTGGGCTCCCGGAGTATCCGGACCTCGAATTTCCAGAAGGCCTACACCACGATTAAGGCGGAGGAGCGGCCCGACATCTCCACCCCCGAGGGAAAGCGGGCCTTCCTGCAGGATCTGATCAACAAGGACCTCATGGAGCTGGCCGCTTTCGAGAAGTACCCCCAGCTTACCGAGCAGCAGGGATGGCGCTTCAAGCGCTACCAGGACACCGAAACGACCTCCGAGTTCCGGCGGCGCCTGGTGCGGGATCAGATCAACCTCACCACGGAGATGAAGGACAAGATCTTCGCCAATCTCTCGCGGGAGCGCCATGTCCTGGCGATGCTTCTCCCGGATTCGACGCAGGGCGCTCATGTGATGGAGCGTCTGCGCAATGGCGAAGACTTCGGGTCGCTGGCCAAGGACTTCTCCATGCAGTGGGTGGGCGACGGGGCACCGGGAGATCTGGGCTTCATCAAGGCGGGCGTCACGTTCCCCTACGACATCGACCTGGAGGTATGGGCAGCGCCGATCGGCACCACGCTGGGGCCCCGCGTCACTCCTCTCGGCACCTACATTGTAAGGGTGCTGGACGAGCGGCCGGCCGAGGTTCTCCAGACCCGTGAAGAGCTGTACGGTGTGATCAGTGATAACGTCATGCAGCACCTGTACATGAACCGTCAGATGGCGGTCATCGACTCGCTGCGTGCCGCCGTCGACGCTACCTACATCGACTCCGGCAAGAACCTCATCATGACCAAGTACTACTGGGAGCCGCCGCCGGAGCAAGCCAGCAACCCCTATGCCAGGCTCGATGCGAGTCGGACCACACCGGAGATGACCGCGGAGGAGGAGTCCACCCAGGTCGTGGCGTTCAAGGGCGCGCCCAACTGGAACATGAGAGAGTTCGCGTCGCGCCTCGAGTGGTACGCCACGGGTCTATGGCCCACCGGCCAGGCCGAAAGCGAAGTCGATGAGCTGCTCGACATGATGGTGCGCGACTACCTGATCATCAAGGCGGCGCAGGACCTCGGTATCACCAAGGATCCCAACTTCGTCAAGAGGCTCGCTAATCGCGAGAAGGAAATGAAGGTCACGTACTTCTACTATAACGACATCATGAAGAACGTCACCCCGACTCAGGAGGACATCGAAGCCTGGTTCGCCGACCACCGCGAGAACTACAAGTTCCCGCCTTCCTACAAGGTCAGCTACTTCATGTCCAAGGACAAGGGGCTGATCGAGCGACTCGCCGCCGATTGGAAGGGCGGCAAGTCCTTCGGTGAACTCCAGAAGAAGTACGGCCCCAAGGACGCCACGATGGAGGCGATGGGCGAGACGCCTTGGGTGTACCAGGGCCGCGATCCGGTGATCGACGAGTTGGTCGCCCCGCTCAAGGATGGCGAGGTGAGCGCGCCCATGACGCGCGCCGACCAGACGATGGTGCTGCAACTCGTGACCCGCCAGGGCGAGCGGATTCCGGCCTATCAGGAAGTCAAGGAGAGCGTCGACAAGGACGCGAAGACCTCGATCGGCGACAAGGCGCTCAACGACTTTCTGAAGGAGCAGGAGAAGAAGTTCCGGGTCAAGGTGAACGAGAAAGCGTTGGCCAAGCTCGTGGTCGAGAACGCGCCCGCCACGGAAGCGGACGCCGCGCCCGGGACCCCGAAGTAGGGGCGCCCGAGCGGCCGGCCGCCCGGGGGCAGGCTACTCCCCGAGCGCCCGGAGCAGGGTGCGCTGCCAGAGGGGCGCGAGTGCGGCCTTGAGGGCGGCGTCGAGCACGACCAGAGCCAGACCGATCAGGAAGACGCGGGCGGGAAATCTCACCGCCCGCGTTCTTTTGCGCAGACGGTTGTAGAGGGAGAGGCTGAACCCGGTCAGTGCCGCCCCCGTCACCACGAAGCCCGCCACCCGGATGATCGACCACACCGGCCAGCCGAGCAGGGTCGCGGTGATCGGGTGGGCGCTGGCCCGCACGAGATCGGTCACGTAGTAGCTCATGTAGTTGAGGAGCCATGTGCCGAGCACGAGCGCGGCCGAGCCTGCGGTCACGACCGAGAGCGCACACAGCCCCACGTAGTGTCGCAGATGGATGGGAAGAAAGAGCCGAGGGGGTCCTTCCGCTCCTTCGCCGGTGCGCACCCAGTTGAGCATTTCTGCGGAGTACTTCGGGCCGCTGTGTACGACTTCCGCGGCGCGCTCGGGCACCCACGCCACCGCGAGGCTTACCGCGACGCTCTGGAAGAGCGCCCACAGGAGCACCCAGCCCACCGCCGCCGCGTAGCGCTTGCGTGCCACCCGCCGCAGGAAGAGGGGGTAGGGAACGGCCGCTCCCAGGAAGGGCAAGAGCCACGCCCACCCCAGCGCGAACCCGATCGCGGTGGTGGCCGCGGCACCCGCTGCGAGCAGGAGCGCGGTGCGCCACGCGCCGCCGCGCCGCGATCGCGCCCTCGGTGACCTGTTGCGATAGTTCAAAGCATCTCTCCGGTGGCTAGAGCAGGTAGGACAGAGCGAACCCGACCTGTGCGGCCATCATCATGAGGTACATCTGCGTCCACGACGGATGGTTCTCGGTGGCGGCCAGCGCATCCGGGTCGCGCAGGATGAGGTAGACGACGTACCCGCCCCAAGCGGCGAGCCCGACCCCCAGCACCCGAAGGGCGACCGCATTGCCGGTGAGGATACCGGCCATCGAGCCCACGGGAATGAGAAGAAAGGGGAACACGAAGAACGGGGCGATCATCCATGCCGCCTTGCGCACTCCGTAGATGATCGGGAGCGTGCGACAGTTTCCCGCGCGGTCCCCTTCGATATCGGCGAAGTCCTTGGTCGAACTCGCGCCCAGGAGGAAGAGGCCGAAGATGAGCCCGATGAACCACGGCTCCACCGCGATCACCGTGCGTACGCAGGACCAGCCCGCCACCTTGAGCAGCGTGCCTCGCGGGATCGCGATGGTGACGTTCGCCCAGATCCCCCGCGCCTTGGTACGGATGGGCGGCACCGAATAGAGCGTGGTGAGCACCGCGGCCGCCGATGCCAGCACCAGGCACTGAAATCCCACCAGCCAGGCCAGCACCAGAGCGAACAGGGCGAGCACCGCGGTGATCCACCACGCTTCCGCGATGGACACCCGACCGCTGGGGATCGGCCGCTTCGGCTTGTTTACGCGATCCACGTCGAGGTCGGTGATCTGGTTGAGCGTGTTCGAGGCCGCGTTCAGGACCGCCGCCATGAGCGTGCCCAGCGCCAGGTCCAGGAACACGGTGCGCGTGTGCGGCCATGGAGGCTCGGCACCCAACGCAGCCACGCCGCCGGAAAGCATGCCGAGGGCAGGCGCGAGCAAGGTGAACGGGCGGGCGAGTTCCCAATACAGGCCCAAGCGGTGCCGGGGGGAGAGCGGGGGTGCGGTGTCGTCCATGCGTTGATCGTCTCTTTCGAAAGCCGGTAGACGCTAGCAAGCGGGCCGGAGAGGGTCAAGGAATCGCGGCGCGAGCGGCGGATCGCAGCCGTCGGACCCGGTCCGGGGCGGGAACCCTCTGCATGGACGGGGGTGTACACTTTCAGACTTTCGGCCAGGGGTCGTCCGGGAGGGCCAGCCCGCGCTCCCGTACAGCCTCGTACCCGGCGTCCCTCGCGCCCCGGGTCGCGGCCCAACCCAGAAGGGGAGTCCCACGGATGCGTCTGGCTATTACCCCGTCCCTCGCAGTCGCGGCGCTCGTGTCTCTACTCCTCGTGTCTCCGGCCGCCTCGGCGACCGGCCCCGTGGCCAAGGTGCTCCGGCAAGGGCCCGACGGGTTCTCGCTGCGCATCGAGATTCCTGAGGTTCAGCAGGATGTCGTAGACCTCCCCGAAGGCGGGTCGTATCTCCGAGTCACCCTGCCCGGCTTCGATCAGGGAGGGAGCGAGGACGCCGGGCTGCCCGACCTCCCGCGCCGGGGGTTCCCCTTCGGTCTCCCCGAAGACGCCACCGCTGTCCTGCAGGTCCGCGTGGTTGAGTCGCAGACGTTTTCCGGCATCGCTCCCATCCCCGTCCCGACCCGCCGATTCGTCCCTGGGGACCCCTTTCCCCAACAGGACGACCGTTACGATCCCGCTCCCGGTGCCTATGCGTCCTCTGCGTGGGCGCCCGCCGAGATCGCCACGCTCGGCCCGACCGCCGGCTGGCGGTATCAGCGGGTGCAGTCGATCCTGATCAGCCCGGTGCAGGCTGCGCCGGCGACCGGCGAGTATCGAGTGGCCCGCGTGATCGAGGTGGACGTCGAGTTCGTGCGGGATGCGCGCGCGCCCAAGGGGATCGCCCTCATGCCCGCCGGCCCGGACGCACCCGGATGGGATGAGCTCATCGACGGCGTGATCGTGAACGGGGCCTCGGCGCGGTCCTTCCGCATGCGCGCCGCCCCCGTTGCGGCGGCCTCGACGATCACCCCCGGCCAACCCTACGTGCGCGTGCGATTCGGGACCACGGGCCTCGCCCGTCTCTCGTACGCGCAGCTTGCCGCCGGAGGATTCCCGGCCTCGGTCCCGGTAGCGCAGGTTCGCGTGGAGGAACGCGGCTTCGACAAGACCAAGGCCGATCCCTTCACGGTGGCGAACCTGCCGCGGATCGTCGAGGACACCAACAGCAACGGGGAGTTTGACGAGGGCGACTTCGTCGTCTTCTACGGGTTCAATTACCGCGACCGGTACAGCAACGACCTCTTCTACGACGAGCGCTACTCGTACTTCCACACCTATTGGTTGACCGCGTCCGCCGAGGGGGGGCGCGAGTTCTCCGAGGTCGACGGGTACCCCGCCGGCGACGGCTACAGCCCGGTCACCTCGTTCCCCCAGAGCGACCACTACGAAGAGGACCTCTACTACATCAACAACCCCCCCGACACGGGCTCCGGGCTACTCCCCATCACGTCCTCCTTCTACTGGTTGGGTCCCAGCAAGGTCAACGAGTACACCCGGGTCTACACCTACGACTTCGACCCGCAAGGCAGCTTCAACGTCCGCGCGCTCTGGCAAGGGCTCTTCTCGACCCTCGCCTACAACAACCACCTGGTGTCGCTGAAGGTCAACAGTTGCCAGCTCCTCACCGACGGCGCTTTCGAAGGCCAGAACGGCCTCGATTTCCGGAGCGGATCGCGCGCGAGTGCGGGCTGTCTCAGCCTGGGCACCAACACCGTATTCATCACCGGACGCACCAGTTCCATCACCAACAGCACCGGGGCCGCGTTCGACTGGTTCGATCTCACCTACGACCGCCTGACCAAGGCGCGGGGGAACCAGTTGGTGTTCAACTCCGGTGACCGGACCGGGCTTCTGGAGTTCGCGGTCACCGGGTTTACCTCGCAGGACGTCGTGGTAGTGGAGATCACCGATCCGGCCACTCCGGTCCGCATGCGGGCGCAGGTGACGGCGGAGGGTGGCGCGTACACGGCAAGGATCCGCGCCTCGGTGGGTGGAACGCGCAAGAGCTTCGTGGCCTTCGTGCCCGCGTCGTTGAGCGGACTTCCGGCGACGACACGGGTGCCGGGCGCGGATCTCGGTGCACAGACCATCGCGCTCGGGCCTCCCCCGCGATCTCCTGGCCGAAGGAAACGGGAGCGACTACATCCTCATCACGCATCCTTCGTTCAAGGACGCGTGGGGCCCGCTCGTGGCCCATCGCGAAGCCCAGGGGCACCGGGTCTTCGTTTGCGACGTCGTGGAGATCTACGACCAGTTCGCGGGTGGAGACAAGACCCCGTGGGCCATCCAGCGCTTTCTGGCCCAGGCGTTCCGCACCTGGAGCCCCGCCCCGACCTACGTGCTCATGGGTGGTGATGCCAGCGAGGATTATCGCTCCACCGCGGTCGACGACTTCAACCATCCCACATCCGATCCGGACTTCGTCCCGACCATGATGCACTTCGCCTACGTGCCGGGGCCGGAGGGGAAGGAACTGGCCGGAACCGACAACTGGTTCGTGGGCGCGCTGCGCCCCACCGACAACGCCCTGGACGTGTTCCCCGAGATGCACATCGGCCGCCTGCCGGTGGGAAGCGTCGAGGAGGCGAGCACCGTCATCGACAAGATCGTCGCCTACGAGGACTGGAAGCCCGAGGACACGTGGCGGAACCGAGCCTTCTTCCTGGCCGACGACCAGTACTCGACGAGCATCTACCCGAACGCCGACTATTGCTTCAAGGTCGATGAAGTCAATTTCCGGCGCATGAGCGAGGCCGTGATCGATTCCATCCGCGTGCTGGGGAGGCTCCCGGACTTCGACGGTGTGCTCCTGCCGTTGGCCGCCTATCTCGACACGGTGGCCGCGCTCAATCGCCACCCCGGCAACCCCTCGGACTGCCCGCTGCTCTCGGGCGCCGGCAACACGAGGGAGTACACCCGCGCCAAGGTGACGCCCGTGATGCTCCAGGAGTTGAGCCGGGGCGCGTTGGTCTGGGAGTACCACGGCCACGCCAACAAGAACCAGATGACAACCGAGGCGCTGTTCGAGCACTACCCGAAGCTGACCACGCGCGACTTCGACAAGATCAACAACATTGGAAAACCCTTCATCTTTTTCGGCTACGCGTGCCACCTGAACGAATTCGAGCATGCCAAGGAGAAGACCTTCGGGGATGGGATGGGCGAGGCTCTGCTCCTGGCCGGCAATCGTCGGGGGGCCATCGCGTCCATCGCCTCCACGGGGTACGAGTGGCTTCACATCACCCCGAACGCTCAGAAGTACACCTCGCGGGCCCTGTTCTGGAACCTGCCGCGCGATCCCGCCACCGGCCGGCCCCGGCGCATCCTCGGCGAGGCCATGACACGGGCGTGGGCGGCCTGCGCGCTCGAGAACTCGCCCGACTGGCGCGAGATGTTCCGCACCTACGTGACCCTGGGCGATCCCGCGCTCCAAGTGGATATCGCCGGGCCTGGGTTCCAGGTGAGCGTGAACGGCGAGACGGTGGCCGACGGCACCCCGCTCCTGGCCGCCTCCTTCTCGGACACCCTGCGCATCACCGCAGTCGTCTCGGATGATGTGGATGTTTCCACCATCCGGGTGCTGGACGGGGAGACGGAGTTGCCCTCCGATCGGGTGAGCATCGTCAGGCCGGGGAGCCGGGACGACGGGGCCCAGTCCTACCAGGTGGCGTTTGCGACCACGCTCCGGCTTGGCAGCTATGACATTTCCGTGGTGGCGCGGGATTGGACCGGGCGCGAAACCCGATTCGTGCTTCCGGTCAGCCTGGGCGTCGTGGCTCTGGCCGACGGCAAGCGGCTGGAGCGGGACTGCTCCAGCGTGGTGGACTTGGCGGCCACGATCCGCTTCGAAGTGGACTCGCCGGTTCCGCTGAGCGAGGGGAACTTCGCGGTGTCGGTGAACGACACCGTCATGACCGCGGTTCTGGCTCCGGTGGACGAGACGCGGCGCCAGTGGACGGTAGAGGTAAACCGGGTGTGGGGAACCGGCCAGCACGACATCGAGCTTCGGATCCTGGACGAAGCGGGAGGGGAGACCTCCTTCGAACGCTGCTTCGCCGTCTCCGGCGGCGAGATGCGACTCGTCAGCACGTATTTCTACCCCAACCCCTGCGAGGGGAAGGAGGGCGCCCTCTACTACACGCTCAACCAGAGCGTGAGGCGGGCGCGGCTCAACGTATACGCGGTGAGCGGGCGTCGCGTGCGCCAGGATGACCTGCCCACCTCGGTCGGCCAGAACGCCTTCGTGTGGGACCTCCGCGACGAGGCCGGCGACCGTGTGGCCAACGGGGTGTATCTCTTCTTGCTCGATCTCGACGGGCATGACGGGAGCAAGATCCGCCGAATGGAGCGGGTGGCTGTGGCACGGTAGGCTTCTAGTAAGTCACTAGTATTTATGAAGTTAACGAGCCCATCTTCGCGTTGAATGGCAGGAGCCCCGGTGTGGCTTGGCATCCCCGGGAGACGATGCGGGGATCCGCGATGCGGGGCGGGTTCGGCGGTTCTGCGGTCGGGGATCTTCGGCTGCGCCGAGAAACCCAGCGATTCGGTCATGAAAACCCCCGAGAAATAGCGGGTTTTTCGACGATTGGGGATTGACGATTCCATACCACGGGGATAAACATGCCGGTGGCGTGCAATGGCGCACGCCACTTCGTGCCTGTGGAGGGCGCTCAAATGAACAAGCAAGAGTTGATTGAAGCGGTTGCCAAGAAGACGAACCTGACCAAGAAGGACGCCACCGCTGCGGTGGACGCCTGCCTCGAGACGATCAAGCGCGGCACCAAGAAGGGCGGGGTGGCCCTCGCCGGCTTCGGATCGTTCAACGTCAGCAACCGCAAGGCGCGGCTGGGCCGGAACCCCAAGACCGGCGAAGAGATCAAGATCAAGGCCAGCAAGTCCGTTCGCTTCCGCCCCGGCAAGGCCTACAAGGAAATCCTCTAGGCTCTTTGACCGGTCGGACGATCTGCGAGGCCCGGGTTCTCCCGGGCCTCTTCGTTTATCCGTTGCCCCCGCCGCGGTGATCGGCGGGGATCTCGGAGGCGAAGACCACGCGATTCTTGCCGGTGCGCTTGGCGTAGACGAGGGCGGCGTTGGCGGATCGCCAGAGCGTGCCCGCGGACACGCCGTCCTGAGGGTAGATCGCCCCCCCGATGCTGATCGTGATGCGGGCGGGCATCGACTCCCCTTCGAGACCGGTGACGGTGAAGCTGGAGAGCTCCGTCGCCCGCCGCAGCCGCCCGCACACGGTTGTGGCATCGTCCAGCGTGACCGGCGACGTGAGGATGAGAGCGAACTCCTCCCCTCCCCAGCGTGCCACCGAGTCGAACGGCCGGAGCCCGCTCTTGAGGATCTGAGCCGCATTGGCAAGAACCTGGTTCCCGCCCTCGTAGCCGTAGCGGCTGTTGAAGTTCTTGAAGTCGTCGATGTCGGCGATGGCCAGGGCCAGCGACTTGCTCTCGCGCTTGGCGCGCGCGATCTCGTTGTCGAGTTGCAGGTTGAAGTACGCGCGGTTGTAGACCTGAGTCGCGGCGTCGACGAAGACCAGGTTGCCGAGAATCTCCGACCGGCGCAGGAGATCGGTGGCGAACTCGGAGAGAAGGCTCAGAAGCCCCTGGCGATCCTCGTTGAAGAAGTGCGGTCGAAGGCTCCACGCGTGCAGCACCCCGTACACCGCTTGATCCGGGTCGCCGATCGGGATGAGGGCGAGCGAATGAAACTCGGTGTCGAGCCGCCCCGTCGCAGGGTCGAGTTGCGCGGGGAGCTCCGGGAACACGACCAGATAGCGCTGTCCGATCACCCACTCCCGGGCCAGTTCCTCGTCGTAGGGAGGATGGCTAAGGGTGTCGAGCAGGGTCCCGGTTTCGCCCTGACGGGGGGTCGCCCAGAAGGAAACCCGCTCGCAGCCCAGGATCTGCCGCGCGGTCAGCATCACCTGACGAAGAATGTCCCCCGGACCGCGAAGCAGGTGGGAGTCCTGCGTGAGGATCTTGTTGTAGAGGTTGAACAGCGTGCGGATCTGGTCGAGAGACGTGCCTCCCTTCCAGTCGCGGATGGGGAGAGGGATCTTGAAGATCCCCTCGTCTTCATCACCGGTGGGGAGGCGGATCGCGATGGTGTTGCCGCTGGTGAGATCGCGATAGCGGCGAACTTTCTCGTCCCCTCGCAGCACCTCTTCGACCAATCGGAGGTAGCCCAGATCGACCAGTCGATCGAGCGCTTCAAACCCCACCTCTTCGAGATCTCGTGGATCGTTGCTCTCGATCGCGCGGGCTACTCGCGCCTGATCGACAGGGGGAAGCCTGTCGACGGGCAGCACCCGCTGGAGCAACTCTCGAAACGGTATGGTTTGGCGCTTCATTCCCCACGGTCCACGTTGGAGGACGTGCTGAACCGGGCGGACCAGTCCCATGGCTCTGGCCCCGCGATGGCGACGATAGGGTGCGATGGTGGGAGTAAAACGAGGCAATTATAGCTGATGCAAGGATTTAGGTCAATAACGGAAGCGGAATACAGCGCGTGTTCAGGGATCTCTTTGATGGCAAAGGGGTTTCACGTCGGCGGGCCCGGGTGGATACTTGCTTTCCATCACTAACTCCTTAGAGAACCCGGGTTTGCCGCGAAGGGCGATCGGAGTGGGTAGATAAGAGTCGGAAACTGGGCTATACTGGTCGCAGGAGTATCAGCGGGATTCGGCGAGTGCAAACTGAAGTGCATGCTATCCAATAGGTTAGCGAACTGGAACTGGGATGCCGCCGCCGACCGCTCTGGCATGGTCTGTGCGGGTAGAATGCTGCGAGTACTCCATGGACGCACTTTGCTTTCAGTGAGGTGATGACAATGAGATGGCAAGACACCCGATTCAGGCCGGTCTGGTTGGTGGCGGCCCTGTGCCTCTGGGTGTTGTTCCCGGCCTCCTCCGCGGTGGCCAATGACGACCTCGGGGCGGGGGAGTTTTACGTCGGCGGCAGCAGCCAGCTCGGAAATCGCGGGCCCCAGGATGTAGGCGGGGGCTTCGGCGGTGGTCTCGAGGCTGACCCGGATACCTTTCAGATCGACTCGTATGTGGGCGGTTCGATCGGTGAAGTTCAGGAGCCCGTGCTTCGGGTTCCGCGCGCCGATCGGTTCACGTCCTGGGTGCGCACGTGGCTCATGGTCGTGTTCGGCGGCGGTTTCCTGCGTGGACGGTTGGTCTAGGACAGGGTAGCGCAGGCCTGAACACGGAGGGTTGGATTCATGAGTGAGCCGGCCAAGAAAGCCGCTTCGCAGAAGGAAAGCAAGGAAGCCCCGATCCGCGGCGGCGCGGACGAGTTGCTGAGCCTCGCCGACCTCGAGCAAGCCGCAGCGAACTTCGAAGGCGCCGTCCGAACCTACCGTCAGGTGCTGGACGGCACGGTAACGCTCCTCGAGAAGGCCCGCGCGCTGCGCGGCGTCGGGAGCTGCCTGGAGCGCATCGGGCGCTGGAAGGAAGCGCTCAACGTTCTCGAAGACGCGGCCGTAGCCGCGCGTCAGGCCGAGTCCGACGATGAACTCGGAAAGATCCTCATCAAGCTGGGCAAGATCCACTTCGGACAGGGCCACATCGACGTCGCTCTGCGTTGCGGCGACGAAGCTCTCGCCCTCATCGACCCCAAGACCGACCCCTCGTCCAGAGGGTTCGCGCTCAACCTCCTCGGCTCCGCGTTCAACCGCCAGGGAGATCTCGACCGGAGCGCGCAGTGTTTCCGGCAGGCGCTCTCCTCGTTCAAGGGCGCAGGCGACATCCGCAGCCTGTCCCTCGCCTACAACAACCTCGGTTTGATCTACAAAGAGAAGTGCGATTGGCGGATGGCCCTGGAGTACCTCCAGGTGGCGGCGAGCCTGAAGGCCATCGAGGGCGACTATCCCGAGCGGCGCGGCGATCTCAAGAACCTCGGTCTTGTCTACTACAAGATGGGGAACTGGGACCGCGCCCGCGAGTGCTTCGCGGAGTCGCTCGAAGTCTCGCGCTCGGTCAACGACCCGATCGAGGTCATTCGCGCTCTGCTCGGCGTGGCCGGGGTCGATCTCGTACACCGCCGCTGGGACGAAGCGCTGGAAGGGCTCGAGCAAGCGCTGGAACTCTGCTCCGACGAGCAGTATCCGCGCGAGACCGCGCTCACGTATCGCTCTCTGGGCCAACTGCATCAGGCTCGGGGAGAACTCTCCCGCGCGCGCCGCTGCTTGGAAGTGGCCTGGCGGAAGGCGGTCGAGAGCTCCCCAGAGGGAGACCTCGCTCGCGAACTCCTGCGTTTGCGCGCGGAACTCGCTCTCACCGAGGGCCAGGACGCGGACGCCGCCAACCTGGCGCGCCGGGCCGTGGAGCTCTCGTCTCGGTTCAACGACCGCATGGAGACCGCGCTCGCGAAGGTGACCCTGGGGCGCGTACTGCTCCACCAGGGCGACGCGAACGGCTACCAGGAACTCTCGGAGGCCGAAGAGGAGCTGCGGCGGCTCGGCAGCCCGCTCCCGCTCGCGCAAGTGCTGCTGGAGCAGGGTCGCCAGCGGCTTCGCCTCAACCACGAACTTCCGCGCTCCGAAGCGCTCCTGGTCGAGGCGCGGCAGATTCTCGCCGAACTGTCCCTCCACGAGATGGAGGTCGAGACCCTTATCGCGCTGTCCAACGTGTCCAGCCGCCGCGGCGAGCTGGATCGGGCGGGCGAATTTCTCGAGCAGGCACGCAACCGCGTCAACGGCCTCGACAGCTCGACCAGTCGCGCCCTGCTCGCCGAGGCGCAGAAGGACCTTGAGAATCGTCTCGTCGAGACGTCGGTCACCAACCTGGGGGCGTTCCGCACCGCCGGCCGCCTCGAGGAGATCGTGGAGTCCCGCCGGCCCTACGCGGACAAGCTGAATCAGGTGCTCGAGATCATGGCCCAGGCGGTGGAGGCGGACGGCGCCTCGCTGGTGTTCGTGGCCGAGGACCAGCCGGGCGCCACCTATCGCATCGGGTCCGAGGCGGCTCAGCGGCTGACCGCGGTGCTCCGGTCGTTGCGGCCCGAGCGTCCGGAGATCCTGCTCGATGCCGGAACGGCGGTGCGCCAGCCGTGGACCGAGGTGGCGGCGACCCGCAAGGCGTCCTCGCTTCTCGCGATTCCGATCTACGGTAACGGCACGGCCGCGTACCTGTATCTGGATCGCCTCGCCGATCACCGGCGGTCCTCGTTCGGACCCAGCCATCTGAACCTCTGTCTGGCGCTGGTTCCGCAGCTCGAGGCCCTGGTCGACCGCGCCGCGCTCGAGAGCGTCATCAACCGGACGGAAGAGGACAGCCTGAGCCGGCGCGTGTTCCTGGCCGACGTGGTGACCCAGAACCCCGAGATGATCGAGATTCTGAAGCTGGTGGAAAAGGTGAACCGCACCGATCTGACCGTGCTGCTTCAGGGCGAAACCGGCACCGGCAAGACCCTCATCGCTCGCGCGCTCCATCTCTCCAGCAACCGCGCGGCGGGGGCGTTCGTGACCGTCGATTGCGCCGCGCTTCCCGAGAACCTTCTCGAGAGCGAGCTGTTCGGCTACGTGAAGGGCGCCTTCACCGGCGCGAGCCACGACAAGAAGGGACTCTTCGAGGAGGCCGACGGCGGCACCATCTTCCTGGACGAGATCGGCAAGGCCGGCCTGGGCGTGCAGCGCCGTCTGCTCCATCTCCTCGATCGGGGCGAGGTCCGCCCGGTCGGATCCACTCAGTACCGCAAGCTGAACGTGCGAGTGATCGTCGCCACCAGCAAGAAGGATCTCCTCGAACAGGGCGACGAGCCGTTCATCAAGGACCTCTACTTCCGCCTCAACGACATCATCATCCGTGTGCCCGCGCTGCGCGAACGCCCCGAGGACATCCCGCTCCTGACCGAGTACTTCCTCGAGACGTTCAACTCGCAGACCGGCCGCGGCGTCCCCGGGTTCACCCGCGCCGCCATCCAGCGCATGGTCCGCTACGCGTGGCCGGGCAACGTCCGCGAGCTGGAGAAGGTGGTGCGTCGGGCCGCCATCCTCGCCGAGGATGCGGAGACGATCGGCGTCGACCTTCTCCCGCGCGAGGTCCTGACCGCGACCGAGATCGTATCGACATCCTCAGGTCTGGATTCCGACGCGGACCTGCGCTCGACGGTCGTGGACATGGAGCGCCGGCTGGTGGTGGAGGCCCTCGAGAAGCACGCCTGGAACAAGACCCGGGCGGCCAAGGAAGTGGGGCTCTCCCGCAAGGGGCTGAAGAACAAGATCACGCGGTACGGCATCAAGCCGGCCACCCGCGTGTAGCGCCGGCCCCGGCGTGCGGCGGGCCGTCTCCGGTCGGCTCGGTCTTGGGGCGAAGCGTGCGTTCTTCTTCGTTCTCTTTGCGGCTTGTGCCGGCCTCTCGCCGCAGCCCGCCTCCGCGGTCGATGCGAGCCGCGAGATCGAAGAGCGCCGGCAGGAAGCATCTTCCCTCACCGAAGTGCTGCTGAGCCGTCCCGGCGACGTCGATCTCTGGGTCCGACTCGCCCGCCTCCAGGATCGACGGGGGTTCCTGCAGGAGGCGCGCGATGCCTATGCGCAAGCGCTGGCGCTGGCCCCGGATCGCTCCGATCTCTGGAGCGAGTTGGCCGCCCACCAGCTCCGCCGCTACCAGAGCACACTGCGCGGCGAACTCCTCGATGATGCGGCGCAAGAGAACCGGGTCTCGCTCCAACTCGATCCCGCGAACCCCAACGCGGTGCGACGGGCCGTGCGGCTTGCCCTGTACGAGGGGCGCGCCTCGGAGCTGGACTCCCTCTGCGCGCGGTGGCGGGATGGTGGAACCGGAGAGTGGATGGCCCGATCTCGTCCGCGCGGCACGCCTCACCGAGACCCGGGCCTGGCGCCGCGCGGCGGAAGCGTACCGCGCCGGTCTCGCACGGCTCTCCCCCGAGGAGCTCCGTCCCTTCACGACCCTTGCCGTGCTCGATCCCGCCGCGGAGGAGCTCCGCCTCGCGGCGCCCGACAGCGCGCGGTTCTGGGACGACTACTGGCGCTGGAACGACCCGACGCCCGCCGATCTCGAGAACCCACGGCTGCTCGAGCACTATCGCCGTGTCGTGCAGGCGGAACTTCTCTTCGGGATCGAGTCGGGTTCGGTGCGCGGTTGGGACCATGCCCCGGGTCAGGCGCTGGTGCGCTACGGCCTTCCCGACGATTTCGTCTATCGCAAGGATGTGGTGCGGGCCAGGGAGTACCGCATCTCGGCGACTCTTGCCGCGCCCACGCTGGAAGTCCGGCTCGGCGACGGAGACGCGCCGCTCTACTTCACGTTCGTCGACTACAACCTCAGCGGGCGGTTCTTCAATCCAATCGAAGGGACGCCGCAGAGCCAGGATCTCTTCATGGTGGGGACGCCGACCACGTACGCGTCTCCCCAGACCGCGCCCGAATTCGGCCAGGAGGTCGAACTGTGGCGCTTCCAGGATCCGCACGGGGCGGGCCGCATCGAGGTCGTCGCGGCGCTGGCCCCCGACGAGTGGCCGCAGGATCTTCTCGACGCGCCCCACCGGCTTGCGGGAAAGGTGGCGCTCTACGACGATCGCTGGACGCTCAAGGACTCCGCGGTGGCGAGCTGGGCGCAGTTCGAGCGCGACCCGCTCGGCCGCCTGGTGGGGATCTTCATCGTGGACGGGATCTCCGACAGCGCGATCGTGGGGCTGGAGACGCTGGACCGCGGGGAACGCGCGCGTGCGGCGAGCTTCGCGACCCTCTCCCCGGCGGAGGCGACCGGGGAAGGTCCGGCGCTGAGCGACATCGCGTTCTTGACCCGGGTCGCCTTCGACGACGTGTCGGGGCGCTACCGGCGCGCGTACGGCGCCGGCCTTCCCAACCCGGGCCATCGCTATCCGGTGGGGGCGCCGCTGGGGATCGGCTTCGAGGCCTACGGTCTTGCCGTGGGGGAGGACGGCGCACACCGGGCGCGGGTGCGGGTGAGCGTGGGGCGCCCCTCGGCTGTCGGCTGGGTCAAGGTGCTCCTTCGCGTGGGGCGGAACCCGGCGCAGGCCGAACTCGCGTTCGAAGTCGCCGATCCCGGATCGAAGCTCGAGCAAATCTTGAGCCTCGACATGCCGCCCCTCGACCCCGGCCGCTACCAGCTTCAAGTCGAGATCGAGGATCTCTTGAGCGGCCGGTCCGCGCGACGCATCGCGCCGTTCACCGTTCTCTCGCCTGGAAAGTCCCGATGAAGGCGCCCTCTCCGGCGGAGCGTCCGGCGCCGCGGCTGCGCACTGCGGTGGCGGCCTCGGTGGCTTGCCACCTCGCCCTGCTTGCGGCTCCGGCCGCGCTCTGGCGCGCGGTGACCCCGGGATCGACCGTCGATCGTGTCACCCGAGCGCGCCGGAGACTTCATGGTGGTTTCCTTGGCGGATACCCCCGAGCCGTCGCCGCGGCCCGCCCATGCCGCCGCGCCGGTGACCGCGCCCGTGCCGGAGGTGATTCCTCCGCGGCCGATCGAGGCTCCTTCGCCGGCGGTGACCGGTGAGCTTCCGGTCGCGGAGCCGGCGGCGGGTGGGAGTGCCGGCGAGGGTGGCGAGGTCGAGGGATCGCCGGGTTCGCAGGGGACGGGCGGTGGGGACGATGGGATCGGCGGCGGGGCCTCGGCGCGCTACCAACCACCCCGACTCCTTGCCGGCGCGCTTCCCCTCACCCCGCAGGAGTCCGAATCCCTGCCCGTCTCCCCTGGAGATCCCGGTTCGCCTTCGCATCGGGCGCGATGGCCGCGTGACGGCGGTCGAGCCGGCGTCCCCCGCGCTCTCGACCGCGTTGCGCGAGGCAGTGGAGCGATCCGCCGAGAGCATGCGGTTCGTGCCCGCCCGTCTCGGGGCGGAACCCGTCGAGGCCTGGTTCGCGATGACTTTCATCTATCGACGTTGATCCGCCCGCGGCTCACTTCATCTCACCCCGCTTCCTTGACACCCTGTTGCCGGCTGGTATAGTTCGACGAAGGAGAATCGATTGCGCGCGTTTAGTTTGAACGAGCCTTCCACGCCTTCCGTCCAGGCGGAGGGTGCAGACCCGAAGGGGGCGGTCCTGCTCACCGAAATCCTCGACGCGTCGTGCATTCGACTGGATCTTGCCGCTTCCACGAAGGACGCGGTCATCGAGGCGTTGGTGCAGGCCCTCTACGACAGCAAGGCGGTCACCGATACGCGTCGCATGGTCGCCGACATCCAGCAGCGCGAGCGCGTGATGAGTACCGGCATCGGGGGCGGCATCGCGGTGCCGCACGCGCAGAGCGCGGGCGCCACCCGGTTGTCGTTGGCGCTGGGCCGCGTGGCGCGTCCGATAGATTTCGACGCGCTGGATGAACGCCCGGTGCAACTGGTCTTCCTGGTCGTGGGGCCCGAAGAGCGCGGCGGGTTCATCCGAGTGCTTGCCCGCATCAGCCGCCTGCTCTATTCGGGAGACCTGCAACGCAGCCTCCTGCACGCGCGAACCTCCGCGGACGCGATGGATCTCATCCGCCGCGAGGAAACCCGGATCACCGGCTGACGCACCGTGTGGAGCGCATGGCTGCCGGTGGCGACCTACGCCGCCCTCATCTTCACGCTGTCGTCGATATCCACGCTGTCGCCTCCCGGTGAGTTCGCCTACGGCGACAAGGTCGCGCACTTCGTGGAGTACGCGCTCCTTGGCGGGCTCCTGGCCCGGGCCTGGGGCCGCACGCTGGTGGCGGGAGGCAAGGCCCGCCGCATCGCGCTCGCGCTCGTGTTGGGGGCGACGGTGGGTGCGCTGGACGAGCTGTTTCAGGGAACTGTGGGGCGTAACCGCAGCCTCTTCGACTGGAGCGCCGATACCGCCGGCGTAACGTTCGGAGTGCTGCTCGACGCATGGAGCCGGCGCAAGACGCGTCATCCGCACTGGCTGTGGCGGCGCGATGCGGCCAACGAAAGGAACGAAGACGCGTGAGCATGATGGCTCCCCGCGGAACCCAGGACATCCTCCCCGACCGCAGCCCGGCATGGCAGCATGTCGAGGAGCGGTTCCGCGACGTTCTCTCCCGCTATGGGTTCGGCGAGATCCGTACCCCCATCTTCGAACACACCGACCTTTTCCTGCGCGGCGTGGGGGAGGCCACCGACATCGTGCAGAAGGAGATGTATACCTTCGCCGATCGCAAGGGACGAAGCCTCACGCTGCGGCCGGAGGGGACCGCCTCGGTGGCGCGCGCGTATGTGGAGCACAAGCTCTACGCCGGGCCGAAGCCCTGGAAGGTCTACTACATCGGCCCCATGTTCCGTTACGAGCGACCGCAGGCCGGGCGCTACCGCCAGCATCAACAGATCGGCGCGGAACTCCTCGGCGCCGACTCGCCCGGCGCAGACTTCGAGATGATCGCGCTGCTCTGCGATCTGCTCGCCGCGGTGGGGCTCACCGGCGTGCGGGCCTTGGTGAACAGCGTGGGCGACTCGGTGTGCCGCCCGCGGTTCACAGAGACCTTGCGGCGCTATCTCTCGGAGCACATGGACCGGCTCTGCCCCGACTGCGTGCGTCGCGTGGAGCTGAACCCGCTGCGAGTGCTGGACTGCAAGGTGCCGCAGTGCCGCGACGTCGCGGCCGGGATCCCGAGCATTCAGGATCATCTCTGCGACGACTGCCGCACGCATCAGGACACGCTGCTCGCGCTCCTGCGCGGGGCGAAGATCGAGGTGGCGGTGGATGACCGTCTGGTGCGCGGTCTCGACTACTACACCCGCACCGTGTTCGAGATGCAGCACGGCGGGTTGGGTTCGCAGAACGCGGTGGGAGGGGGCGGACGCTACGATCGCCTCATCGAGGAGGTGGGCGGTCCCGCCACGCCCGGAGTCGGATTCTCGACGGGTGTCGAGCGCATCCTGCTCGCGCTGGAGGCGGAGGGAGTGGCGCTCCCCGGCGCGATCGTACCCGATGTCGCGGTCGTGGTGACGGGGGGCGACGCCGAGCGCGCCGCGGGGATGCTCCTCGCGCGCCGACTGCGCGCGAGCTTTCGCGTCGACGTGGACCTCCTGGCGCGCAGCCTCGGCAACCAGATGAAGAGCGCGGGAAAGGCGGGCGCCCGCGTCGTGGTGGTTGTCGGCGAGGGAGAACTCGCGCGCGGAACCTGGACGGTCAAGGACATGGGCATGGGTCAGCAGACCGAGATCGCCGACCGGGATCTCGAAACCGAAATCGCGCGCGTCTTGAGCCGGCCCCGCGGCTAGGGATCGTAAGGGCGCGGCGTGACTCGGACGGCGCAACATCACTTGGACGAGGCCGCGCAATCGTGACGGCGACACTCGAGGAGACGGTATGAACACGCGTGAAGGCCGGCCGACGCCGGAAGACGGGACGACGGCGAGCGACGAGATTCGGGTGAGCGCGGAGTCGATGGGCGACTGGCGGCGCACGCACCTCTGCGGCGCGCTCCGAGGCGCGGACGCCGGCGCCCCCGCGGTGCTCATGGGGTGGGTGCAGCGCACGCGCGATCACGGCGGCGTGGTCTTCATCGACCTGCGCGATCACAGCGGCCTGACCCAGGTCGTCTTTCACCCCGGCAAGGTGGCCGAGGAGGCGCTGCGCAAGGCGCGCGCCGCACGCGCCGAGTTCGTGCTCGCGGTGCGCGGCGCGGTGGTGCGCCGCCCCGACACCATGGTCAACCGCGACATGGCCACCGGCGAGATCGAGGTGGATGCGGACGAGCTGCGCGTGCTCAACGTCTCGCGCACTCCTCCCTTCGAAGTGGAGGATGAGACCGGCGCCTCGGAGGATCTGCGCCTGCGCTACCGCTACCTCGACCTGCGCCGGCCCAGCTTGCAGGCCGCGATGCGACTGCGCGGCAAGCTCACCCTCGAGGTGCGCAAGTATCTCTTCGCGCAGGACTTCATCGAGGTGGAGACGCCGCTCCTGGTGCGCCCCACCCCCGAAGGCGCCCGCGACTACATCGTTCCCGCGCGCCTTCACCCCGGCAAGTTCTACGCCCTGCCCCAGAGCCCGCAGCTCTACAAGCAGATCCTGATGGTGGCCGGGTTCAATCGCTACTTCCAGCTCGCGCGTTGCCTGCGCGACGAGGACCTGCGCGCCGACCGCCAACCCGAGCACACCCAGATCGACATCGAGATGGCGTTCGTGCGGGAGGACGATGTGTACGCGGTGGTGGAGGGGCTCATGAGCCACCTCTTCCGCGAGTGCATCGGGGTCGAACTCGCGACGCCGTTCCCGCGGCTGACCTACCGCGAGGCGATGGACACCTACGGCACCGACAAACCGGATCGCCGCTTCGAGCTGCACCTGGTCACGGTCACGGACGTGGTGGCCGCGACCGAGTTCCGGGTGTTCGCGGAGACGGCCGCGCGGGGTGGGACGGTCAAGGGGTTGCGCGTGCCCGGGGGGGCGGGGAAGAGCCGCAAAGAGATCGACGACCTCGAAGCGACGGCGAAGACCTACGGCGCCAAGGGGCTGGCGTGGACCAAGGTGGCGGCCGCGGGCTTCGAGGGGGGGATCGGGAAGTTCCTCGGAGAGGGGGCGGCGGTGCGCGCCGCGCTCGGCGCAGAGCCCGGCGACCTGCTCCTCTTCGTGGCCGACGACTGGACGGTGGCCTGCAAGGCGCTCGGCGCTGTGCGGACGGCACTCGGTGAGCCCCTCGTGGCCGGCCGCGAGAAGGAATTCAACTTCCTTTGGGTTCGCGAATTCCCCCTCTTCGACTGGAATCGCGAGCTGGGTCGCTGGGAGGCCGCGCATCACCTCTTCTCCATGCCGATCGAGGAGCACCTGCCGTACCTCGAGACCGACCCCGGCAAGGTACACGGGATTCTCTACGACCTGGTCGCCAACGGGCTCGAGCTCGCCTCGGGGAGCATCCGCATTCACCGCCGGGACATCCAGGAACGGGTGATGAAGGTCGCCGGGCTGAGCATGGAGGAGGCCGAGCAGAAGTTCGGGTTCCTGCTGGAGGCATTCCAGTACGGCGCCCCGCCCCACGGGGGGATTGCCCCCGGACTGGACCGGCTGGTCATGCTGATGGGGGGGTGGAAATCGCTTCGCGACGTGATCGCCTTCCCCAAGACCACCCGCGCCGCGAGTCTCATGGACGGGGCCCCCGCCGAGGTCGATCCGCACGACCTGAAGGATCTCCATGTCCGGGTGGTCGAGTGACGGCTCGTGGCGTGTAATTGGATACGCGACAATGTGTTATGTCATCGTGCCGGCGCGAGGCGCGTTGACATGCCGCCCCCCGGGTGCTAGCGTCTGCCACCGGGTTCCGCACGGAACCCTTTGCTGTTTTGGGGCGCCTGCCGAAAACGGCTCTGGCCCCGGAGTTCGATGGGGAGTCGTCCAACGGTAGGACATCGGTCTTTGGAGCCGAGAATCAAGGTTCGATTCCTTGCTCCCCAGCCATGCGGAGGGACAGATCAGGGGTGACCGGTCCAGAGGACCGGCGGACCCCGCACCATGAGTGGACCTAGCTCGACTCAAATCGAAATCGGACACATCGATCCGGTCATGCTCTTCGGGGAGCGGGACGCGAACCTGCGGCGCCTCGAGGAGCAATTCCGCGTCTCCTCCGTGCTCCGCGGGAGCACCCTCACGCTCTCCGGGCCCCGCGCAAACGTGGCCAAGGCCGCCGAGGTCGTGCGCGAATTGACGGATCGTGTGGCCCGCGGCCTGGTCGTGGAGGTCCGCGACGTCGACTACCTGAGCACGCTTCTGGCCGAAGAGGGGCCCCAGGCGGTGGCAGATTCCCGCCCCTCGTCCGACCTGGTCTTCGATCGGTGCCGCGTGCAGCTCAAGTCGCTCGGACAGATCGAATACGTGGAGGCGATCCGCTCCCACGACGTGGTGTTCGGGATCGGTCCGGCGGGGACGGGCAAGACGTACCTCGCGGTGGCCATGGCCGTGCAGGCTCTGCGCAACCGCGAGGTGGAACGCATCGTCCTCACGCGCCCCGCGGTGGAGGCGGGAGAGAAGCTCGGTTTCCTTCCCGGCACGTTCGAGGAGAAGATCGATCCCTATCTGCGCCCCCTCTACGACGCGCTCCGCGATTTCATCGCCTACGACAAGCTCAAGCGTTTTCAGGAGCTGGGTGTGCTGGAGATCGCGCCCCTGGCCTACATGCGCGGCCGGACGTTGTCGAAGGCCTTCGTCGTGCTCGACGAAGCTCAGAACACGACGGTCAAGCAGATGAAGATGTTTCTCACCCGGTTGGGCATGCACTCCAAGGCGGTCATCACCGGGGACGTGACCCAGGTGGATCTCGTGGACCCGCAGGAGAGCGGTCTCATTCAGGTGCAGGGGATTCTCCGCGGCACCGAAGGGATCTCGTTCGTTCACTTCAAGGCGCGCGACGTCGTGCGTCACCGGCTTGTGATGGCCATCCTCGAAGCGTTCGACCGGTACGAGTCTGGAATCTCTGGATCGGGGGAGCAGGGCGCGGCGGAGAGGGAACCGGCCTGACATGCTCCCCTGGCTGAACAAGCTCTTCCGCGGCCGGCGGCGGCGGCGGGCGCAGCTCGCCCATGAGATGACCCCGGTGCCGAGACGCACCCGCATTCTGGTGCGAGCGCTCCTGGGCGCGATCATCCTGGCCGCCACGACGGTGCTCTTCCCGCTGCGAACCGGGATGACCCCGCCCGCTTACCTCGAGGGGACGGTCTCCGCGGAGGAAATCCTCGCTCCGTTCGACTTCGGGGTGCCCAAGCTTTCCCAGGATCTGGAACGCGAGCGCTCTCTGGCCGCCGAGGCCGTGGTGCCGGCGGTCGCGCAGCGGCCCTCCGAGGATCGGAGACCGCTCGTCGCGCGCCTCGACACGGTGCGCCGGGATCGCCGTCGTGTCGCGCGATTCCTCGACTCGTTGGGAGTGTCGCTGAGCGCATCCACTCAACAGATCCTCGCCTCCCCCGATTCCGGGCGCGTTCTTATCCGGGAGCTGGATCGTCTCCTCGACGAGACTCGCGTGCAGGGGATGGTGGACCGCGGCGACGCGGGACTTCTCGAGGGGAGAAGCCGCGTTCGTGTGAGCACCTCCCGCGGCGAGGAGATCATCTCCACCAGCGATATCTTCACCCCCGGTCGCCTGGCCACGCGCGCGGCGCTCCGTGGGGAGGAACGCCTGGGGCCGCGCGCGGGAGCGGCCCTGGCCGAGCTTGCGGTTGCGTTCGCCGTACCCGATCTGGCTTACGATCCCACGGCTACCGACAGCGACCGCGACGCGGCCCGGGCCTCGGTGAGCCCGACGCTGACCACGATTCAGAAGGGCGAGCGCATCGTCGACGCGCACGAGCGCATCACCCACCAGCAGGTCGTCGTCCTCGAGGCGTTGCGCCGCGCGATGCAGGAGCGGGCGGGCGCGCAGGGCGTGGCCGGCTATCTCAAGCCGCTGGTGGGGCGCGCGCTGCTCGTGCTGGTGGCGGTCTTCCTGTTCGGCATGTTCCTGCGATCGGCGAGCCGAGAGGTCTGGCGCGATCTTCACCTCAACACCGCCGTCACGTCGCTCGCCATCCTCACGCTGGGCTTCGCTGCGGTGGTGGCGCGCGTCCCCGGCCTGCACCCTCTCGTGGTCCCGGTGCCGATGGCGGGTGTGGTTACCGCGCTCTTGCTGGGCGAGGTTGTGGCGCTTGGGATGGTCATGGTCCTGGCCGCCTTCCTCGGCGCGGTGACGGGATGGGGGCTTCCGGTGACGCTGGTCACCGCGGTGGGCGGCGCGGTCGCGGTGTTCTCCATGCGCCGCGTCTTCCAGCGGTGGGAGTTCCTGCGCGCCATCGTGCCGACGGCGGCGGGGATGCTGGCCACCCTGGTCGGCGTGGAGCTGGTGGGGGTGGGGGTGCCCGGCTCCAACCTGCCGGTCGAGGCGTTGTGGACGGCGGGCAACGCGGTCCTCTCGTTCGCGCTGGCCATGTTCATGCTGCCCCTCTTCGAGCGGATCTTTCATCTCGCCTCCGACATCACCCTGCTCGAACTCTCCGATCTCAACCGCCCCATCTTCCAGCGCATGATGCTCGAGGCCAACGGCACCTACCACCACAGCATGGTGGTGGGATCGCTCGCCGAGGCGGGGGCGGAGGCCATCGGGGCAAACCGCCTCCTGGCCCGTGTGGGCGGCTACTACCATGACGTCGGCAAGATCGCGAAGTCGGACTACTTCGGCGAGAACCTGCGCAAGGGGATGCACAATCCCCACGAGAGGCTGACGCCGACCATGTCGAGTCTCATCCTCGAGTCGCACGTGCGCGAGGGAATGGAGGTGGCCCGGGAGGTCGGGCTCCCCACTCGCGTGGCGGCGTTCATTCCGGAGCATCAGGGCACGACCCTCATGCAGTACTTCTTCACCAAGGCCCTGGAGATGGACGCCGAGGTCGACGAGCGCGACTACCGCTATCCCGGGCCGAAGCCTCAGAGCAAGGAAACCGCCATCGTGATGCTGGCCGACGCGGCCGAGGCCACCGTGCGGTCGCTGGACGAACACACCCCGGACCGTATCCGCGCCGTGCTCGACCGCACCTTCCAATCCCGCATCGTCGACGGCCAGCTCGACGAGTGCGGGTTGACGCTGGCCGACCTCGCCGGGATCCGCGATGCGTTCATCCACGTGCTGATCGGTGTCTACCACGGGCGCGTGAAGTATCAATGGCAGAAGGACGGGGGCGAAGAATCGCTGTCCGACGATCTGGCCGAGAGCGTGTTCCGCCCCGAACTCGAGACCGCTCTCGGCACCCGGGAGGCCCCGCGTGGCTTTGCGAATACACCTGCAGCAGTCGCCAAGACACGCCGTCGCTGACCCCGTCGGGACGAAGCGCTTCGCGCGCGCAGTGTTGGCGAGCGTCGGGGTGGCCGACGGCGCGATGAGCCTGGTGCTGACCGACAACGCCGGCGTCCGCGATCTCAACGCCCGGTACCGCGACATCGACCGGGCTACCGACGTCCTCGCCTTCCCGCTCCACGAAGAGGACGAGACCGGCTCGACGTACCTGGGCGATGTCGTGATCTCGGTCGAGCGCGCGCGCGAGCAGGCGCCGCGCTTCGGCAACGATTTCGAATCCGAGATGGCGCGGCTCATCGCCCACGGCATCCTGCATCTCATGGGCCACGACCACCACACGCCGCACCAGGGTCGGGCGATGAAGGCGGCGGAGCGTCGCGCGCTGGCCGCGTTCGCGCCGGGCACGCTTCTGCGCGCGCGCGCCGAGGGCCGGGGCTGACCGTGGACGCCGTCTCCGGCTTGTGGCTGCTCATCGGGGTGTTCGCATGGGGGCTCGGTGCGCTGGGCGCGGGCGTGCGGCACGACCTGGTGACGATCGAGCGCGGTCACATCCGCCACTCCGACTATGCCCTCCTCTCCCGGCTCAAGCGGCTGCGCGATGAACCGGTCACGCTGGGTCTGCGTCTGCGCTTCTCGCGCTTCTTCGCCGCGGTCTTCGTGCCGCTGGGCCTGGCGGGCGGCGTGCTGCGGCTCTCCTGGGGATGGGTGGCCGCGGCTTGCTTCCTGGGCTGGCTGGCCGCCGCGCTAACCGAGGCCGCGGGGGGAACCCGCATCATGCGCCGGCTGGGGCGAGGGCGCGGAGGAGTTCTCTACGGCGCGTGGGCGCGACTGGTCCTGCCGGCGGCCCGCGTCTCGCGCCCGCTGGTGACGTGGCGAGCGGGAAGCGTGGCGGCGCCGCTCAGCGAGGGCATCGTGAACGCGGAGACGCGGGCGGCGATGGCGGGGGCGGGCGGTCGTCTGGGGCGTGAGGAGCGTCGTCTGCTGCGCCGGCTTCTCGCCAGCACGAGCATCCTCGTCGCCGACGTCATGACCCGCTGGGACGCGACGCGCACGATGGACGATGGGCTCTCGCTCGATGAAGCGCGAACGCGGGCCCGAGCCTCGGCGCACAGTCGCCTGCCCGTGGTCGCGGATGGGCGCGTGGTCGGGCTGATCACGGTCAAGGACCTGCTTCCCTATCCCCGCACCGGGCCGGAGCCCGTGCTTTCCCTGCGCGAGCGCCTGCGGCCTGCCTATTTCGTGCGCCAGGAAGAGACCATCCAGGATCTTCTGGACGAGCTTCGCGAGGCGAGGGTCCACCTGGCGGTCGTGGTCGATCGGTTGGGGCGCACGGTGGGCATCGTCACCGTGGAGGACGTGCTCGAAGAGATCGTGGGTGAGTTGCACGACGAGCGCGAGCGCGAACGCGGGGCGCGCGCGTCATGATGTCGCTCGCCATCGTCGCGGGGCTCGTCTCGCTTGTGCTCGCCATCCTGCTCGAAGAGGCCGGCGCCTGGTTCAGCCGAAACGCGCTCGATCGCATGGCCGGTGACGACGAGGCGCAGGAGGCGGCCACCTTCGCGCGTTCGGCACGGCAGGCGCGGCTTCTGGCCCGGCTTCTGGCGGCCGCCGCCTTCGTGATCCCGCTCGCGGCGACCGCCCGCCTCGGATCGGCATACGCGTCCGCTATCGTGGCGGTCCTGGCGCTTCTGTGGGCGGCGCTCGGCTCCACCCTGGTCGCGGTCCGCTGGCAGAGCCCGCTGAGCCTGGCCGGGCGCGCGGTGCTTCGCCCCCTGGCGGAACTCGGCAACGTCCTGCGCTGGGTCCTCGTCGTGCTCCATCGCATGCCCGGTGTCGGACGTCCCGCCTCCTCGGCGGAACGCCTCCTTGAACTCGACTACGAGTTGCGCTGGCTCCAGGGGCGCTCCGGCGAGGATGAAGAGGGGAAGATGCTGGCCACGCTGCAGGAGTTCGGCGAGTCGTGCGTCGAGGACGTGATGGTTCCCCGCGAAGAAGTGGTGGGGATCCCCGCCGAGGCGACCGTGCCCGAGATCCTGGAGGTTGTGGGCCGGGAGGGGTACACGCGCTATCCCGTCTATCGCGACACGCTGGATACCGTGGTCGGGGTGCTGCACGTGTTCGATCTGCTTGCCGCTCCCCCGGAAGTCACCGCGGCCTCGCTTGCCCGCGAGCCGGTGCTCACCAGCGCCACCAAGTCTGTCGGCACGCTTCTCCGCGAACTCCAGGCCACCTACAATCAACTGGCGGTGGCTGGTCGATGAGTACGGAGGCATGGCGGGGATCGCGACCGTCGAAGATCTTCTCGAGGAGCTGGTGGGAGAGATCCGCGACGAACTCGACATCGAGGAAGAGTCTCCGCTGCGTCGCATCGAGGCGGGCGTGTACTGGGTGGAGGGGACCATGCGCGTGGAGGATCTGAACGAGGCTCTGGGCCTCGACCTCGAGGAAGGGGAGTACGACACGGTGGCGGGATTGGTGCTGGATCGCCTCGAGCGCATCCCCCTTCCGGGGGAGCGCGTCCGCGAGGATGGCGCGATGTTCGAGATCGCGGCAGCGGAGCCGCAGCGCGTCCTCGCGCTTCGGCTGACGCTGATCGAAGGGGATGAGGAGAGCGAGAAAGGCGCGCGGAATGCGGCGCCGGGGGTGATGCGATGAACCGGATGCGCGAGCTCTGGGGGCGTGAGCCCTTCGCGGCGCGGCTGCGGCGGCATTTCCTGACCGGCATTCTGGTGGTGACGCCGATGGCGGTGGCTGCGTGGGTGCTCTATCAACTCCTGTCCTGGGTGGATACGCTCCTCTGGGCCCAGATCCGCTTCGGGTGGGTGCGCCCGGGCGGGATCCCCGGAGTGGGGCTCGTGATCGTGATCGCGCTCGTGCTTTTGGCCGGCCTCATCGTCAACAACTACCTGGGGCGGCGGCTCTTTGCGATGTGGGATTCGCTCCTGACCCGCATCCCTCTCTTCAACAAGATCTACGTGGCGGTGAAGCAGATCGGCGAGGCGCTTCTCTCCAGCAATCGCACCGTGTTCCGCTCGGTGGGGCTCGTCGAGTACCCGCGCAAGGGCATCTGGTCGGTGGTCTTCCTGACAGAGACCCCCGGGGCGGAGATCCAGAGCCGGCTGGGCGGCGGAATGCGTGCGGTGTTCCTGCCCACCACACCCAACCCCACGACCGGGTTCTTCCTCATCGTGCCCGAGAAGGACATCGTCCACCTGACGATGTCGGTGGAGAACGGGCTCAAGATGGTGATCTCGGGGGGAGCGTTCATGCCCCCGGAGCGGGAGCCGGCGCCCCCCGAGCCCGCGTAGGATCGTATGTCGATCGAAAAGAGCGAGGCGCTCGTTCTGCGCGTGATCCTCTTCCGCGACACGAGCAAGATCCTCACCGTCTACACGGCAGAGCACGGCCTGGTGTCGCTCCTGGCCAAGGGTGTGCGCGGGACCAAGCCCCGCTTCGGGGCCTCGCTCGAACTCTTCGCCTGCGTGGATCTCGTCTACTACCATCGCGACGCGCGCGAGCTGCAGCTCCTCTCCCAGGCCTCGCTCCTCGATGCGCATCTCGGGCTCTCCGCGCACCCCGAACGCTATGTCTACGGCACCGGAGTGCTCGAGTTCCTTCTCAAGGTGCTCTCCGGGCAGGAGCCGCCGGGGCGTCTCTACGCGCTGTCACAGCGGGCGCTCGAAGTGCTGGAGACGGCGCCGCGAAGCGCGCTGGCCGCCGTGTTCCGCGCGTTCGAGCTCAAGGCGGTTACGTTTCTCGGTCATCGCCCCGAACTCTACGCGTGCGCGGAGTGCGGTCGGCGCGCCGACGAGCCGGCGGTGTGGCGGTTCTCGGCGCTCACCGGCGGGATCGTCTGCGGCGATTGCGCCGCCGCGATGGCGGGGGCCATGGATCTGTCCGAGCCCGCCCTGCGCACCTTGCGGCGGCTGCTGACCGCGAAGCTCGACGAGTTGGCCGCCGACCCTCCCGAGCCTGCGGAAGTCAGCGCGGCGGCCCGGGTGCTGGAGAGCTTCCTGCAGTCGCACCTCGAGCGCTACGAATCGCTGCGGTCGCTGCGCATGGCGCAGTCCTTCGCGGCAGGCGCGAACAGTCGGGGTCAGGCCGGCGAGGCGAAGGCGTCGCGCTCCGCCTCGCGGTCCCCCTCGAACTCCTCGCCGTCGGATTCGGGCGGGAAGTAGGCGGCGAGCGCCGAGGCGACGACGCAGGGAGGCGGCACCCCCAGGATACCCTGGTAGTCGGAGAGCGCGAACGAGAGCAGCCGGTGCCGTGCCCCTCTGCCCAGATACTCCGCGAGGATCGGCAGGACGTGACGATGATCGCTCTTGAGCGTAGTCGAGCAGGCTTGATGGGAGCGCTCGTAGTCGCGCTCCTTGAGCGCCATCGCCAGCGTCTGCTCCACGTGGTCGCGGAAATGACGGGTCAGGTCGAGTGGGTCGGTGGGCATCCCGTGCATCTCGTCGGCGGCGCTATAGGCGTGGCCGTAGTGCACGAGGTCGGCGGTGGTGACCACGGCGGTGCCTCGGGGCGCCGCCGCCCGAAGCCATCGCGCGAGTTCTCCGGCCGCTTCGAAGGATCCATCAGGGTCGCGGGTCATGCTCACGTACACCGGGAAGACGGGGATGGGGTCACACTCCAGCCGGCAGGCCTGGAAGGCCATGAAACTGAGGAACGTGTCGAGCGAGAACTCGTTCGCGAGCATCCCCGCGTCCTCGCGCAGCGGGCTCTCGCCGGCCCCTTGCGGCTCGAAGCGGGGCACGTCGCCGAACACGGTGGAGAGCGGGGGGGGCGGTGCGAACGCGCCGCGAAACGTCTCGAAGATCTCCCGCGCGAGCTTGTCCCCGCGGGCGGGCACGGCGGTGAGCCGGTGGTATTCGCGGAAGAGATCGCGATAGGGGAGCGGCGTGCACTGGCCGTGAAGAACGCCCAGGGCGATCACGCGGCGCGCCCCTGCCCGGTAGAGGGCCGCGACCACGCGCCCCGTCACCGGGCCCGAGTAGCGGACCGAAGTATGGGGGAACGAGAGCACCGCGCGGCGGCGCAACGCGGAATCGACCTCCTCGTCGCTGGCGGCCAGCGAGTCGAAGATTTCCCGCACCTGCGTGCGCCCTTCGGGGCACGCAAGCTCGTCGCGGTAGAAGTTCTTCCAATCCATCGCCCGGCTCCTTTCCGTGCTCGCGAGCGCGCTTGTCGCTGCGCGCGCTGGACGGGACACCGCGGCCGGGGGCACACTGATCGGGATGCCGTGCGGCTCGCATTATGCGCCTGGATGACGAGGCTTCCAAGAGGAAGGGGACGAAATTCCATGCAAAGGATGGATACGGTGCGGGAGATCGGCCGGCGCCGCGTCAGCGCGATCTTGCGCACTCCGGAGCGCGAGACCGCGCGGCGGGCGATGCAAGCCGCGGTGGCAGGCGGGTTTCGCATGGTGGAGTTCACGCTCACGGTGCCGGGCGCGCTGGAGTTGGTGGGGGAATTCGCCCGGGACGATCAGCTTCTGGTGGGCGTGGGGACGGTGCTCACGCCGGACCAGGCCCGCGCGGCGGTGCGGGCGGGAGCCCGATTCCTGGTGTCGCCGGTCGTCGATCCCGCGGTGATTCGGACCGCGGTGGAGCTGGACGTTCCGTGCGTGCCGGGCGCCTTCACCCCCACCGAGATGATGGCGGCGACCGCTGCGGGGGCGGACATCGTGAAGCTCTTCCCGGCGCCGGCCGACGTGGCTGCCTATGTGAGCCAGGTGCGCGGACCGCTCCCCGAGCTGCGGATCTTCCCCACCGCGGGGGTCACGCCGGAGAACTTCGAGGCGGTGCTCGCCGCGGGCGCGTTCGGCGTCGGGTTCGTAACCTCGCTGTTTTCCCCGGCGGACCTCACGGCGGGACGGTTCGAGGCGATCGAGTGGCGCGCGGCCGAGATCACGGCTCGGCTCGCGGCGATCGGGTGATTCCGATATAATCCGCGGCTTCCATCAGCCCGCGAAAGGCCCCGCCATGCCCGCGAAGAACACCGCCACGTTTCAGGAAATGCTCCTCGCGCTCCAGAAGTTCTGGAGCGATCAGGGCTGCGTCCTCGTTCAGCCGTACCCGAGCGAGGTCGGGGCGGGGACCTTCAACCCGGCCACGTTCCTGCGCGCCCTCGGTCCCGAGCCGTGGAAGGTCGCGTACGTGGAGCCGAGCCGTCGCCCCAAGGACGGCCGATACGGCGAGAATCCGAACCGGCTGCAGAACTTCTATCAGTATCAGGTGCTTCTGAAGCCCGCGCCGGACGACGTGCTGGCGCTCTACGAGCAGTCGCTTCAGGCGATGGGGATCGACCTCACGCAACATGACCTGCGCTACGTGGAGGACGACTGGGAGTCGCCGACGCTCGGCGCGTGGGGCCTCGGATGGGAAGTGTGGCTCGACGGCATGGAAGTGACCCAATTCACCTACTTCCAACAAGTCGGGAGCATCGACGTCGACCTGGTCCCGGCGGAGATCACCTACGGCATCGAGCGGCTGGCCACCTACCTGCAAGGCGCCAACCGCATCATGGATCTGCAGATCTCGCGCGATTTCAACTGGAAGCAGCTCTTCCTCGAGAACGAACGCGAGTTTTGCACGTTCAACTTCGAGGAGGCGGACGTCGACCTGCACTTTCATCTCTTCGCCGACTTCGAGCGCGAGGCGGAGCGGCTCTTGAGCAAGGATCTGCTGGGTCCGGGCTACGACTACGTGATCAAGTGCTCCCACGCGTTCAACATGCTGGAGGCGCGGGGCGCGATCAGCGTCACCGAGCGCACCGGCTATATCGCCCGGGTGCGCAAGCTCGCGCGGATGGCCGCGCAGGCCACCATGCGTCAGCGCGAGCGCCTCGGCTATCCGATGATCGCCGACGAGGGCGAGCGCGCGAAGTGGGTGGAGGCGGCGCGGGCGCGGGCCGAGAAACGCAACGCGAAGGCGGCGAAGGGAGGGGCGGCATGAGCAGGCTCCTACTCGAGATCGGGACCGAGGCCATCCCCGCCGGATACGTGCCGCCGGCCCTGGCCGCGCTGGAGGACAGCGCGCGAGCCGGGTTGGCCGATCTGCGTCTGGGCGCGCAGTCGGTGCGCGCCGCCGGCACCGCGAAGCGTCTCGTGCTGGAGGTGAGAGGGCTCGCCGCGCGCCAGACGGATCTGACCCGCGAGGTGACCGGGCCGCGCGCCGACGCCGCATTCCGCGACGGGAAGGCCACTCCTGCCGCCGAGGGATTCGCCCGCAAGAACGGTGTCCCGGTGGAGGCGCTGGAGCGCGTGACCACCGACAAGGGCGAGTTCGTGATGGTGCGCGTGCACGAGACCGGCCGCGACGCCCGCGAGGTGCTGCCGGATCTCTTGTCCAAGCTCGTGCAGGGACTTCCGTGGCCCAAGACGATGACCTGGAACGCCTCCCGATTCCGCTTCCCGCGCCCGATTCGCTGGGTTGTGTGCCTCTTGGACGACGCGATCCTGCCGCTCGCGGTGGCCGGCATCGACGCGAAGCGCGAAACCCAGGGGCACCGGTTGATCGCTCCCGGCCCGCACGGGGTCGTGGATGCGGGGCGCCTCGACAGCACTCTCGAATTGGCAGGCGTGCTTCTCGATCCCGAAGCGCGAAGAGCGCGTATCGTCCACGAGTTGGAAGCGGAGGCGAAGTGCCTCGGCGGGCGGCTCGTGCCCGATGAGGGTCTGCTGCGCGAGGTCGTCTTCCTGGCCGAGTGGCCGCGCGTGCTCTCGGGGAGTTTCGACGCCAAGTACCTGGAGCTGCCGCGCGAAGTCGTGGTCACCGCCATGCGTTCCCACCAGCGTTATTTCGCGGTAGAGGACACGACGGGCCGGCTCAAGCCGAATTTCCTCGTCGTGTGCGACGGCGAGTGGGAGGACGTGCGCTTCGTGATCGCCGGGAACGAGCGCGTGCTGCGCGCCCGCCTCGAGGACGCGCGGTTCTACTGGAAGGTGGACCTGAAGACCGGCCTCGATCGGCTCGCCGAATCGCTGGGGTCGGTGGTCTGGTTGGAGTCGATCGGCACCTTGCGCGAGAAGAGCGAGCGAGTGGCCGCCCTCGTGGATCGGCTGGGGCGGGAGTGGTATGCGGCGGACTGGCCCGCGCGTCGCGAGGTCGCGATGCGGGCGGCGCGGCTGGCCAAGGCGGACCTTTCAAGCGAGATGATCAAGGACGGGAAGGAATTCACCGGCCTTCAGGGGATCATGGGCGCGCGCTACGCCGAGGCGTCGGGCGAGCCGGCGGGAGTGGTGAGCGCGCTCGCCGAACAGTACCTGCCGCGCGGCGCGGCGGACCCGCTGCCGCTCTCGGTCGAAGGCATGCTGCTCGCGCTGGCCGATCGGCTGGACACGATCGCGGGATGCTGGGCCGCGGGCTTCGTCCCCTCGGGATCGCAGGATCCGTACGCGCTACGACGCGCGGGCAACGGCGTCGTGCGCATGGTACTGGAGAAGGAACTCCACCTGTCGCTCTCTTCGGTGTTGGAGGAGACGGTGGGGCGGCTCCCCGAGGCGGCGCGCCGCGAGGGGCTCACGACCGACCTGACGGACTTCTTCCGCGACCGCACCGCGTACTTCCTGCGCGAACGGGGAATCACCTACGACGTGGTGGACGCGGTCCTGGCCGCCGACGCCGACGATCCGCTGGACGCGCTGGCCCGCGCGAACGCGCTCAACGCCATCCGCGGCGAGGAGGCGCTGGAGCGGCTCGTGATCGGCTTCAAGCGCGCGGCCAACATCCTCAAGGGAATCGACGAGCGGTCGCTGCCCGATCCGGCGAAGGTGGACTGGGCCCCGGCGCACCCCACGGAACGCCTCCTGCACGAGGCCGCGCTCGCGGTCGGGGAGAAGTTCGCGCGCGACGAGCGCAAGAGCGCGTCCGCGGGGCGCGGACTCGCGCACCTGACCGAGACCTATGCGGCCAAGCTTCGCGACCTCTTGGAGCTGCGCGAGCCGATCGATCGCTTCTTCGACGACGTCATGGTCATGTCGGAGGATCCGGTCGAGCGCGACCGGCGTCTGGCGGTGCTCGCCGAGGCGCGCGGGTTCTTCCATCACCTCTTCGATCCGGCGCGGATCGTGATCGAAGGCGAGGGAGCGGCGGTCTCGTGAGCGAGCACTTCGCGCTTCTCGTCCCGGGCGCCATGCCCGATCCCGTTCCTCATCAGGTCGTCTCGCCCTTCGACGGCTCGCCGATCGGCTCGACCGACCGCGTCGGTCCTGAAGGTGTCGAGACCGCGCTCGCCACCGCGCACCGTCTATTCCGAAACCGCGACGCATGGTTGAGTCCGGCGCGCCGCGCCGCCGTGCTCGACCGTCTGGCGGCGTTGTTGCGCGAGCATCGGGACACGCTGGCCCTGGAGTCTGCTCGCGAAGGCGGGAAGCCGCTGGTCGACTCGCTGGTCGAGGCGGACCGCGCCATCAACAGCGTGCGACTCTGCGTGGAGGCGCTGCGCACGCAGCACGGGCGCGAGGTGCCGATGAACCTCGACGCGGCCTCCGCCGGACGGCTGGCCTTCACGACGCACGAGCCGATCGGTGTCGTGGTCGCGTTTGCAGCCTTCAACCATCCCCTCAACCTGATCGCGCACCTGGTGGGGCCCGCGGTCGCCGCCGGATGCCCGATCATCGTGAAGCCGGCGGAGACGACGCCGCTCACCTGCATGCGGTTCGTGCGGCTCCTGCACGAGGCGGGTCTCCCGCCCGAATGGTGCCAGGCGCTGGTGACGCGTGACCTGGAATTGGCGGGGGTGCTGGCCGCCGACCGGCGCGTCGGGTTCTTCAACTTCATCGGCAACGCGCGGGTGGGGTGGATGCTTCGCTCGCGGCTCGCCCCCGGTGCGCGCTGCGCGCTCGAGAATGGCGGGTCGGCGCCTGTCATTGTCGCCGCCGACGCCGACATGGACACCGCGCTCCCCCTGATCGCGAAGGGGGGCTTCTATCACGCGGGTCAGGTGTGCGTGTCGGTGCAGCGGGTGTTCGTGCACGCGTCGATCGCGCGGGTGTTTGCGGAGCGCCTCGCCGAGGCCGCCGCGCGCCTGAAGGTTGGGGATCCGACCGCGCGCGAGACCGAGGTCGGACCTTTGATCCGCACCCGTGACGTGACACGCGTCGCCTCCTGGGTGGAGAACGCGCGGCAGGGCGGCGCCGAGGTGCTCTGCGGAGGGCAGGCGCTGGGCGAACGCGCCTACGCGCCCACCGTCCTCTACGACCCGCCCGCCGACGCCGAGGTCAGCGTGTTCGAGATCTTCGGTCCGGTGGTGTGCATCTATCCCTACACGGACCTCGACGACGCGATCGCGCGGGCCAACGGGCTGCCCTTCTGCTTTCAAGCCGCGGTGTTCACGCGCGATCTCGACACGGCGCTGCGGGCGGCGCGCAGGCTGGACGCCTCCGCGGTCATGGTCAACGACCACACCGCGTTCCGCGTGGACTGGATGCCGTTCGGCGGGTTCCGCGAATCGGGCCTCGGTACCGGCGGGATTCCGTACACGCTGCGGGACATGCAGGTGGAGAAGCTGGTCGTGGTGCGGTCGAAGGAGATGGGCACCTCGGGGTAGGGAGGGACGCGCAAGACCGCGTAGAAAATCCGGGTTGATCCGGCCGCGCGCGCCTGATAGTGTTCCCGGCCGAGTTCGTAGACCTTTAATCCGGGACGGAGAGCCCGGAAAGGGGAGTCCAGGTGACCAGAGACCGTCACCCCGCGGCGGCCGCCGAATCGACCGCGCCCCGCCGCGACAGACATCACCTCGTTCCGCCGCAAACCTTTCCCGGTTCAGGGGAAGGTATTTTTTTGCCCTCTCCCACCCGTGCCCGCAAGGAAGCGTGATATGCCGACCAAGGAAACCGACCTCAAACTCAAGGCCAAGATCGTCGACGAGAACGGCATCCGGCGCATGCTCACCCGCGTCGCCCACGAGATCGTCGAGCGCAACAAGGGGACTCAGGATCTGGTGATCGTGGGCATCCGCCGCCGAGGCGTCCCGCTCGCCCAGCGCATCCGCGCGATGATCGAGGAGTTCGAGGAGGCGCAGATCCCGATCGGGAGCCTCGACATCACCCTCTACCGCGACGACTTGCAGGTGATCGCGCAGCACCCGGTCGTGCGCACGACCGACATTCCGGTCGACATCGGCGGGAAGACGGTGGTGCTCGTTGACGACGTGCTCTACACCGGCCGCACCGTGCGCGCCGCGCTCGACGCGCTCATGGACATGGGCCGCCCCTCCGCCATCCAACTGGCGGTACTCATCGATCGCGGCCATCGCGAGCTTCCGATCCGCGCGGATTTCGTGGGCAAGAACGTGCCCACCTCGTCGCGCGAGATCATCGCGGTGTGCCTCAGTGAAGAAGACGGCCTCGACGAAGTGCAGATCCGCGAACTGGAGGAGTGACGGATGGACCGCAAAGACCTCTTGGGTTTGGAGGAGTTGACCGCCGAGGAGATCGCCGCCGTTCTCGACACCGCGGAGGCGTTCCGCAACATCCTCGACCGTCCGATCAAGAAGGTGCCGACCCTGCGCGGGAAGACGGTGGCGAACCTCTTCTACGAGCCCTCGACGCGCACCCGCATCAGCTTCGAGCTGGCCGAGAAGCGGCTCTCCGCCGACAGCATCAGCTTCTCGACCTCCACCTCCAGCGTGGTGAAGGGGGAGTCGCTCAAGGACACGGTGCGCAACATCGAGGCCATGCGGGTGGACTTCGTGGTCATTCGCCACGGTGCGTCCGGCGCGCCGCACTTTCTTGCGCGCAACGTGCGTGCGTCGGTGATCAACGCCGGCGACGGACAGCACGAACACCCGACGCAGGGACTGCTCGACATGTTCACCATGCGGCGCAAGCTCGGCACCCTCACGGGGATCAAGGTCGCGATCGTGGGCGACCTGACCCACAGCCGGGTGGCGCGTTCGAACATCTGGGGCCTGACCAAGATGGGGGCCGAGGTGCGCGTGTGCGGGCCCGCGACGCTGACCCCGCGCGAGATCGAGCGCATGGGAGTGACGTGGACGTGGCGAGTGGAGGAAGCGCTCGAGGATGTGGACGTCGTGAACATCCTGCGCGTGCAGAAGGAACGGCAGAGCGCGAACTTGCTGCCCAGCATGCGCGAGTACGCGCTCTACTTCGGGGTGACGCGCGAGCGGCTGCGAGCGGCCAAGCCCGACGTGATGATCATGCACCCCGGGCCGATGAACCGCGGGGTGGAGATCGCGC
The DNA here is from genome assembly GCA_963762255.1 of Candidatus Eiseniibacteriota bacterium. Lineage (GTDB taxonomy): Bacteria > Eisenbacteria > RBG-16-71-46 > JABDJR01 > JABDJR01 > CAVXKA01. Next base: position 598,104 of record CAVXKA010000003.1, on the reverse strand, counting down.
AGGACGTCGCCGAGGATCCGCGAAACGTGATTCTCGACCAGGTCACCAACGGCGTGGCGGTGCGGATGGCGGTGCTCTATCTCCTGAACGGCAACGAGCCGGCCTCGCGCGAGGCGGCCATGGACATGGTGGAGGCATGACGATGGAACGCTGGCAAGCCATGAAGGTGTCGGAGTGGGACTCGCACCGCCGGCCTCTCGTGTTCACGGGGCTCGAGGTACTCGATCCGGAGACCGGCAAGCGCGCAAAGCACGATGTCCTGGTGAAGGACGGGCTCGTGCGGTTCACGCGCGGGTCGGATCACCCCGACGATGCGCTGGTGTTCGGTATGGCCGGGCGGCTCGCGGTGCCGGGGCTCATCGACATCCACGTCCATCTGCGCGAGCCGGGGAACGAGGACGCCGAGACCATCGCGAGCGGAACCGCGGCGGCGGCGCGGGGCGGGTTCATCGCGGTGGCCTCGATGGCCAACACGCATCCGCCGGTGGACGACCCGCAGTCGGTGCGCTTCGTGCTGGAGCGCGCGCGCTCGGCCGGGATGAGCATGGTCTATCCGATGGCGGCGGTGAGTCGCGGCCTGGAGGGGAACGAGCTCACCGAGATGTTCGACCTCGCGGAGGCCGGCGCGGTGGCTTTCTCCGACGACGGGAAGACCATCATGAACGCCAACCTCATGCGGCGGGCGCTCGAGTACGCGGGGATGCTGCGGAAGGTGATTGTGACCCATGCGGAAGACCGCGATCTCAAGGGGAACGGCGTCGCCCACGAGGGGTACATGGCCACCAAGCTCGGGCTGAAGGCGGTGCCGCGCGCCTCGGAAGAGGTGATCGTGGCGCGGGACATCCGGCTGGTGGAGCACACCGGCGGTCGGATTCACGTCGCGCATGTCTCCTGCGCGGCCACGGTGGAGATGATCCGCGAGGCGCAGGCGCGTGGGCTGCATGTGACCGGCGAGGCCTCGCCGCACCACCTCTGCTTCACCGACGAGATGCTCGAGACCTACGACCCCAACTTCAAGATGGCTCCACCCCTGCGCGAGGAGTCGGATCGGCAGGCGCTGATCCAGGGGATCAAGGACGGCGTGATCGCGGCGATCGCCACCGACCACGCGCCGCACACCGAGATCGACAAGGACGTCGAGTTCGACGCCGCGCCGAACGGCGTGATCGGGGTCGAGACGGCGTTCCCGGCGCTTCACACCGCGCTGGTGAAGACGGGGTTGCTGGATCTGACCACGCTGGTGCGCGCGATGTCGTTGGGGCCGGCGTCGGTGCTGGATCTGGAGCACGGGCCGGTGCGGGACGGCGCGCCCGCGGACTTCACGATCCTGGATCTGGGCGCTTCCTGGGACGTGCGGGCAGGCGACTTCGTGAGCCGCAGCTTCAACTGTCCGTGGATCGGGCAGACCCTGACGGGGTTGCCGGTGGTCACGGTGGCCGGAGGGCGCGTGCTCTACCACGATAAGTCGGTGACGCCGAAGGGGGCCGCGGAGGTCGTGGCGAAGTAACGAGAGGCCTCGTTGAGGAGGGATCGAAATGCTGTTCACGGAGGAGTCCCGGAGGTCAACCGGTAGGGCGTACTGGCTCGAGATCGGCATGTTCGCGACGCTCTGCGTCCTGTTCCAGGACGTGGCGGAACGGTTTGTCGACGCGCGCGGGCTTCTCATGAGGTATTTCCTTCTTGGGGCGTGCTTCATTCTCAGCATGACAGTGGTCGAGCTGGTCACGGGGTGGTTACAGGGGAGGGCGGCGCGCGACAAGCCGCTGGCCAAACCACGTGAGCGAGGCGCGAGCTAGCGGCGTGCTCACCCGGGTGAGCGACTTGACGGGGCCCAGGGTACGTGATTACAATGTGGTCACACAGGAGACCCGACCATGAAGGCGAGAATCGTGAAGATTGGCAACTCGCAGGGCATACGAATCCCGAAACCTCTGATCGAGCAGACCGGCATTTCCGAAGAGGTTGTCATCTCAGTCAAGGGAAACACCTTGGTTATCAGCCCGGCCAACCCGCCGCGCGCGGGGTGGGCCGAGGCGTTCGCTGTCATGGCCTCTCGGGCGGACGATCGCCTCATTGAAGGGGCCCGGTCCCTGCCTACGGCGTGGGACGACGGGGAGTGGGAGTGGTGATCAACCGCTTCGAGGTCCATCTCGTTAACCTGGACCCGACGATCGGGAGAGAGATCAAGAAGACACGGCCCTGTCTGGTCGTCTCTCCCGACGAGATAAACCACGCGATCCGCACGATGATCGTCGCACCGATGACGACCCAGGGGCGTTCGTACCCGACGCGGGTGGCGTGTCGCTTCAAGGGAAAGGACGGGCAGATCGTCCTCGATCAGTTGCGCACCGTCGATTCAATCCGCCTGGTCAAGAAGCTTGGGCGGATCGACAAGCGCACCGCTGAGGAAGTTCTGAAGGTACTCGGCGAGATGTTTGCGCCATGAACGGAGCTGTCCGATTCATGCGGACGATGAGTACGGGTACACTTCAGAATGCTCACCCGGGTGAGCACATGGATTCGGAGCGTCCGCGGGTCGGTTAACGCGAACCATTTTCCCCGGGGAAACGGGTTGCTCACCCGGGTGATCATCAGGGCGGGAACAATCATGGACACTCAGTCGGGCCTCCCGGAATACAGCTACGCCGGCGCGCGAGCCATGGTAATCCTGCACGAGCGCCACCTTCGCAGCTTCCTCGCGACGTGGAAGCGCGCGAAGGCGGCGGGAGTCGTATTGCCGGTCACCACCGACCCGAGCTACGTCTCGTTGGAGGCGGTTCTGGCTCACGTGTGCCGCGCGGCCCGCGGGTACATGACCTGGATGTGTGACGTGCTCGATCTTCCCGATCCGGGGATACGGCCGGCCCCGACCGCGGACACGGTCGAGGCAGATGTGGATGAGTTCGTGGAGCACCTCCTAGAGCGGTGGCGCACGCCGCTCGCGTCCGTGACCGAGGACCGTTTTGAGCACCCGGAGTTCGATTCCCGCTGGAAGACGAAGTACTGCATCGATGCGATGCTCGAGCACGCGGTCATGCATCCCATCCGGCACGAGTTCCAGTTGGCCCAGCTCCTGGCGGCGTCCGCCTCTCGATGACCGCTCCCGGCTACCTCCTTCTCGAAGACGGCCGCCGATTCAACGGATTGTTGATCGGCGGCGCACTCGCCGGCTTACCCGCGCAGAACGATTCGCCCGGCATCGGCGAGGTCGTCTTCCAGACCGGGATGACCGGCTACCAGGAGGTCATCACCGATCCTTCCTACCGCGGTCAGATCGTGACCTTCACCGCGAGCCATATCGGCAACACGGGGATGAACGCGTTCGACAACGAGGCGGCCCGGCCGGCGCTGGCCGGGATCGTGACGCGCTCGGTGCCGGGGCGGCCGTCATCGTGGCGGTCGGAGGAGTCCCTGATCGACTACCTCACGCGACATTCGGTGCCTTGCCTCACGGAAGTGGACACGCGCGCGTTGACGCGGCACCTGCGCGAGTCGGGAGCCATGCGCGGCCTGTTGGCTGCGGCTTCAGTCGCCGAGGACGCGGCGCTGGCCCGCGTGCGGACATTCCCCGGGCTGGTGGGGCGGGATCTCGTGCAGGAGGTGGCGCCCTCGGTGCACGACACGGATTGGCGTGGTTGGGACGAGCCGCCGGCCTGGCTGCACGGGCGCTCCGTCGAGTCGCGGGAAGCGGCGGCGGAACTCGCCGACGAGTTTCCGCTTCACACGCGAGACGCCGACGGACGGTTGGCGGGCGAGGGCCGGCGGATCACGCTGGTTCACTGCGGATTGAAGGAAGGGATCGATGCGTCGTTGCGTCGCCGAGGTGCGCGCGTGCGGATCGTGGCTCCCAACGCCGATGCTGAGGAACTCCTGCGCGGCAACCCGGACGGGATCGTTCTCTCCAACGGTCCCGGCGACCCGGCGGCGCTGGAGAACCTCATCAAGTCCGTGCGCGCGGTGATTGGGCGGGTGCCGATCCTGGGCATCTGCCTCGGGCACCAGATCCTGGGGCTCGCGCTCGGCGGCCGCACCTTCAAGATGAAGTACGGACATCACGGCATCAACCACCCGGTGCGCGAGGTCGCCACGGGGCGGGTGCTGGTGACGAGTCAGAATCACGGGTTCGCGGTGGATCTGGATTCAGTGCGCGCTGCGGCCGGCGGCGATGTTGCGCGGGGTGCGGAGGCGTCGTACGTGAGCCTCAACGACGGCGTGCTGGAGGGTTTCCGCGTGTCGGGTCTGCGCGTGGACGCTGTGCAGTTTCATCCGGAGGCGAACGGTGGGCCGCATGACGGGCGCTCTGTGTGGCGGCGGGCCCCTAACCCCTTGATGGGACTCTCATGACGCCCACGCCTCTCTCAGAAGAACAATTCGACAAGGAGTTCAAGTATCTCCGGAATCGACTGAGGGAATTGGATTCGGAGTCGTTGATTGTCGGCATCGCCAAGGAGCTGAGGCGGGTCGAGATCCTGCGGCCCCCGGAATGGCAAGGCTGGAATCCGTGGGGACTGCTGCTCCTACTGCGTTGGGGGATCGAGTACGCGGGGGAGCAGTACCCGTCGAAGCGTCTTGAGCGCCCCCTGCTCACCAAGCTCATGAACTTGGTCAATGAGTTGACACGATTCCAGCCGATCTTGCCCGAGAACGATTCCGTGCCGCCGGCCAAGTTCATGCGAGCCCTCTCCTTCCAGCAGTTCTGGGCCCAGATGCCCCTTTCTCAATGGGAGGTCTCGCGGCAGGCGCTGTTGTTGGGCGGTTTGCCCGAGGACCACATTCTCCAGAAGTTGTTCGTTGAGGCGCGAGGTATTGGCCTGTCAGAGTTTGTGGAGTTGTCGCTGGTCCATTGGGCTTGGCTGACAAAGAACCCCCACTTGCACGTCTTGCCTCCATCACTCTTGCGCACGTCAGCCTACAGTAGTGATTTGGTTCGGGGGTTCAGGAGCGCGGTGGCGATCAGTATCGAGGAACTGAAGACGGAACTGGCCGCTCGCGAGGGGACAGTCCGTATGCCGGTCTTCCAGATGATGGAGAAATCTCCCCTCTTCCTTCATCCGGTGATCGAGGTTCACGGCCAATACTATGTCCCATCTCGAAAGGTCTTTGAAGAGGCCCAGCGGCACCTTGCCTACTCAAGTATCAAGGCCATTGGGGGCAGCGCAGCCGCGGAGGCGTTTGGAGACATATTTGAGGATTACGTTGCGGGGGGGCTTAGTGCGGCAGGATTGGATTTTGACCGAGAGAGTGCGTTAAGGAAACAGTTGTCGGAATCCGAAAAGGTTACTGACTTCTTGATCAGGTCAGAGGGGGCAACCGTACTGGTAGAAGCGAAGGTCTCGGATATTGGCGCGATCGTGAAGGCGTACCCAGATTACCCTCTTCTCGCAAGTGCTTTGAAGGGCAGTGTCGTCAAGGCAATAGTGCAAGGGAGGAGCATGGCTCGCAGCATCCGCGCAACGGATTCGCGCGTGCATGTTCCGAATCGCAGCAACATCTACTTGATTGTCGTGACCTACTTCGACCTCTACTTGGGCCCGATAAACGTGGCCTGGGAAGAGTTTCTCGAAGAGGCGGTGATGCGGATGGAGCCAGGCTTGGAGGGTGGAAATGACCTCATCGCGCCAGGGAAGATGTTCGTGATAGGAGTTGATGAGTTCGACCACTTGATTGCAGCCCTGCGCGGCGGGCGCGCTTCACTGCCCCAGATTCTGAGCTACGCCGAGCGTGCAAATGACGGCATGGATACAAGGAAGTGGATGTTCGCCCAGCACCTCACACCCTGGTGGACGGGGGAGGAGAGGTTGCCGTATCTCGACGCTGCATTCGACGTCGTGATGGCGAACATCAAGGGTAAGCTGCCGGCCTAGGTGCGATGGCGAGAACCCCTGTATATGAGGTCTATTAGGGAATGAGCAACGCGGTGACTTGGGGAGGCGGCGGCGCTCGCTCCATCCTCCTCCTCGGCTCCGGCCCCATCGTCATCGGGCAGGCGTGCGAGTTCGACTACTCCGGCACGCAAGCCTGTCGCGTGCTCAAGGAAGAGGGCTACCGAGTCGTCCTCGTGAACTCGAACCCGGCCACCATCATGACCGACCCGGAGGTGGCCGACCGCACCTACCTGGAGCCGATCACGCCCGAAGTCGTCGCCAGGATCCTCGAGAAGGAGCAGGTCGACGCGATCCTTCCCACCCTCGGTGGGCAGACCGCATTGAACGTCGCGGTCAAGTTGGCGGAAGACGGCACGCTCGACCGCCTGGGCGTGAAGCTCATCGGCGCCAGCCTCGATGCGATCAAGAAGGCCGAGGACCGCGACCTCTTCCGCGAGACCATGAAGCGGGCCAACATCCCGCTTCCGCGATCGCACTTCGCGCAGTCCATTAAGGCGGCCGCATCACAAGCTAACACAATTGGTTATCCGGTTATCTTGAGGCCCAGCTTTACCCTGGGCGGGGCGGGCGGTGGCCGCGCCATGAACGAAGACGAGCTGCTCGCAATCGCCAAGGATGCCCTCCGTCTGAGCCCGGTCGGCACCGTGTTGGTCGAAGAAGACCTGACCGGCTGGAAGGAGTTCGAGCTCGAGGTCATGCGCGACCGCAAGGACAACGCGGTCATCGTCTGCGGCATCGAGAACCTCGACCCGATGGGGGTTCACACCGGCGACTCCATCACCGTCGCCCCCATCCAGACGCTCACCGACCGCGAATACCAGCGCCTGCGCGACATGGCACTGGAAGTGCTGCGCGCGGTGGGCGTGGACACCGGTGGGAGCAACGTGCAGTTCGCGATGAACCCGCGCGACGGGCGGATCGTGGTGATCGAGATGAACCCGCGCGTGTCGCGCTCGAGCGCGCTCGCCAGCAAGGCCACCGGGTTTCCGATCGCCAAGATCGCGGCGCGGCTTGCCGTGGGCTACACGCTGGATGAGATCGCCAACGACATCACGCGCGTCACTCCGGCCTGCTTCGAGCCCGCGCTCGACTACGTCGTGGTGAAGATCCCGCGCTGGCCGTTCGAGAAGTTCCCGCAAGCCTCGGACACGTTGGGCACGCGGATGAAGTCGGTGGGGGAGGTGATGGCGATCGGGCGCACCTTCCCCGAGGCGTACATGAAAGCGCTCATGAGCCTCGAGATCGAGAACCTGGAGGAGCTGATCCGAGGCGAGGGGCTTTCACGCCGGTCAGCAGGGCGTCCCCGCTGCCGCAGCGATCGCCGCCCCCACCGGCCGCGCCGCGCACGACGATGTCGCCCGCCCCACATGGCGCCGGCCGTTTCAACTCTTGCAGGCGCTACGCCGCGGACGCACACCGGAGCAGCTCGCGGCAGAGACCGGCATCGATCTCTGGTTTCTCGACCGCATGGCAGAGATCGTCACGACCGAGAGCGCGATCCGCCGCGACCTCCCCGGCCACCTGCGCAACAACCGCGAAGCCGAAGTCCGCGCCGCGCTCAAAGAAGCCAAGCGCTGCGGCCTCGGCGACGCGCATCTCGGCCATCTCATCGACCTGCCGGAAGACGAGATTCGCTCCCTGCGCGCGCGCCTCGGGGTGCGCCCCGTATTCAAGGCGGTCGACACCTGCGCCGCCGAGTTCCCCGCGGAGACGCCCTACTTCTACTCGACCTACGAAGACGAGGATGAAGGCGCGCCCCTCGGCTCCGACTCCGTGGTCGTGCTGGGGAGTGGCCCCAACCGCATCGGTCAGGGGGTCGAGTTCGACTACTGCTGCGTGCGCGCGGCCAAGGCGCTGCGCGAGGCCGGACGCCCGGTCATCTTCATCAACTCGAACCCGGAGACGGTCTCCACCGATTACGACACCTCGGACCGCCTCTACTTCGAACCGCTCACCCGCGAGCATGTGCTCAACGTCCTGGAGAAGGAACGCCCGGCCGGCGTGGTCCTGCAGTTCGGCGGGCAGACGCCGTTGAAGCTCGCGCGCACGGTCGAAGAAGCGCGAGTCCCGATCCTTGGCACCTCGCGCAAGGCCATCGACGCCGCCGAGAACCGCGAGTCGTGGCGCGCGCTGGTCAAGCGCCTCGGTTTGAACCAGCCGCGCAGCCGCCTCGCCTTCGACCGCCGCGACGTGATCCGCGAGGCAGAGGCCATCGGCTACCCCGTCCTGGTGCGCCCCTCCTTCGTGCTGGGCGGGCGCGGTATGCGCATCATCTACTCGCGGCACGACCTCGAAGGGCTCCTCGCTGAAGGCATGCAGGTTTCGCCGGAAGAGCCGGTGCTGCTGGACGCGTTCCTGGAAGACGCCGTCGAGCTCGACGTGGACGCGGTTTCCGACGGCACGAACGTGATCGTGGGCGCCGTGCTCGAGCACATCGAGGAAGCGGGCGTCCACTCCGGTGACTCGTCGTGCCTCACCCCGCCGTACTCCGTAGGCGCGCAAACGGAACACGAACTTCAGGCGATCACCGCCAAGCTTGCGCGTACACTGGGGGTGAAGGGCCTCCTCAACGTCCAGTTCGCGGTCAAGGACGATGTCATCAGCATCATCGAGGCCAACCCGCGGGCCTCGCGCACGGTACCGTTCGTGAGCAAGGCGACGGGGATCCCGCTTGTACGCCTCGCGGTTCAGGTCTTGCTGGGTCATCCGCTCCCCGAAGACGCGCACCGATCGGAGCGCGAACCGGGCAAGGAAGGTTTCCTCGTCAGCGTGAAGAAGCCGGTGCTCCCCTTCGACCGCTTTCCAGGCCAGGACACGCTTCTTGGGCCGGAGATGAAGTCCACCGGGGAAGTGATGGGCACCGGCGCGACCTTCGGCGAGGCCTACGCCAAGGCGCAGCTCGCGGCGGGGGAGCCGCTTCCGGAGAGCGGCGGCGTGTTCTTGAGCGTGCACGACGACGACAAGCGCGCGGTGGTGTTTCTGTCGAAACAGCTGGTCACCCTCGGCTTCGACCTCCTCGCAACGCAGGGCACGGCGCGCTTCCTCAGGATGAACGGCGTGCCGGTGCGTGCGGTGCACAAAGTGGGCGAGGGCCGCCCCGACGTCGTGGACCTCATCGCTTCCGGCGAGGTGAAGCTCGTGCTCAACACCCCGCAGGGACGCAGAGCCAAGGTGGACGACCGCGCGATCCGGCTGGCCGCGACCGAGCAGGGGGTGACCTGCGTCACCACGCTCGCTGGAGCGGTGGCCGCCGTGTGCGGGATCGAGGCGATGAAGGCGGGGGCCTTCGAGGTGCGGGCGCTGCAGGACATGCGACCGATGGTGTACACTGGACGCTCATGACGCAGCTCACCCGCAGAACGCCCCGCACGTGCGTGACCCTTCTCCTCGTCCTCAGCCTCCTCGGCCTGGGCGCGGCGGATGCTGCCATCTGTTGGGGATCCGACGGTCACCTCAGCCTTGAGACCCGATTCAACTCGTGTTGCCGTGCGGAAACACCCGACGTTCCCTCAGCCGCCACGGCGGGCTTGAACGAGCCGACCGCCGTGGATGCCGCTATCGACGGCGCGGCCTGCGAAGATACTCCGCTCATCCAGGGGGCCCCGCTCGCCAGAACCCCTGACGTTCCTATCCGGCTACCTCGGCCAATCGACCACAATTCTCTTTCCGATGAACGCCAGCCCCGCTCACCGCGGAGCCGAGCTACTACTTGGCGCGGGATCGAGTCTCCGCCGCCTGCGAACGACCACCCTCCTGATCTGATCCACTCCCGGCTTCACTGAGTCTCCGGCTTTACGGTTGCACGTGTGCGCGTCTTCGCGCGCCCGTGCGCGGACTCTCTTTCCGGGGGAACGATGTTCCAAGCGTCCAAGCGACTCATGCTCGCTGTTCTCATCTCGGCGTCATTGCACGCGCAGACCGCCCGCGCGGCGATCGACGGTCCGTCGATCTCGCTCTCGGAGGCCAGATCCCGCGCCCTCGCGTCGAATCCAGACCTGGAGGCGGCGCGAAACGCGGCCGCCGCGGCAGGCGGCGCCCTCCGGCAAGCGCGGGCTTGGCCGAACCCGGAGATCGGAGTCGATGCGGAGGAAGTCGGAGGAGACAGGCCGGGATGGGACGAGGCGGAGGTGACCTGGAGCCTCTCGCAGCGGCTCGATCTCTTCGGTACGCGGCGCGCGAGAACGCGGGCCGCAATCCACAGCCGCGATGCCGCGATCCTCTCCGTCGATGTCGTGCAGCTCGATCTTCTGGCCGAAGTCGATCGGAGGTTCGCGGATGCCCTCGCCGCGCAGTGGCGCACCGAATCGCTGGAGGCAACCGACAGCATCGCGGTCGAGACCGTCCGCGCCGTGACCGCCCTCGTCGATGCCGGGGAAGTGTCCCCGATCGAAGTGGACCGCGCGGAGGCCGAGCGGGCCCAGGTCACAACCCGCCTGCTGGCCGCCAGATTCCAGCAAGCCAGCGCACTCCGGTCCCTGGCTCAACTCTGGGGTAGCGTCGAACCGGACTTCTCCGGGGTTCAGGGATCGATCGAGATCGCTCCATCCCTCCCAGATCGCGACTCGCTCTTTGCCGCCGTCCCCGAGCTGCCGGACTTGCGGCGCGCTGACGCGGAAGTCAGTCGGGCGGATGCGGCGGCCACGCTTGCCGGTCGGGAGCGCATGCCGGAAGTGGCCATCCACGGCGGGCTCAGGCGGTTCAACGCATCGAACGAGCAGAGCTATGTCGGCGGTCTCGTGCTGAATCTGCCCTTGTTCGATCGCAAGGGCGGCGCCCTCGATGAGGCCCGCGCCCGACTCGCCCAGTCGCGCGCGGAGCGGGCGGCCCTTCAGAGCCGGATCGCCCTCGCCCGGGCGACCGCATACGACGCGCTGGCGGTCGCGCTCGAGACATCTCGGAGCTTGCGAGACGTGGGCCTGCCCCGCGCGCAGGCAGTCCATGCGTCCGTGCAGGAAGGATATCGGCGGGGGAAGTTCGGTCTTCTCGACCTCATCGACGCCGGTCGAGTCCTCCTGCAAACCCGGTTGGAGTACATCGACGCCTTGCGGTCTGTATGGATCGCACGTGCCGATCTCGTTCGACTTGTGAGCCAAGGCACGACGCCAGGCGAAGGAGAGTCCCGATGAGTTGCGCGCTTGATCGACCTATCAGAAGTTCGTTGATGTTCCTCGCCGTCGTTGGCGCCTTCGCCGCGGCCGGCTGCGGCACGGATCGCGGCGAGGTTGCGAGTGCCAGAGCGGCCTCTGTGACCGACCCGGCGGCCGAGCCGGCAGGGCACGAGGGCGAGGAAGGTGAAGTCTCGGACCTCGACCGGCCTATCGAGGATCTCATGAGCGATCAATGCGAGCACGGGGTTCGCACGTACACGTGCGACGAGTGCCGCTACGAAGTCGGGGTCGTCAAGGTGGCCCCCGATCTTCTGGACGAGGACGGCCCGCTGCAAACGGCCCGCGTCGTGCGAAGGTCCAGGGAAGGGTCGATGGCGCACAACGGCGAGGTCCGTCTGGATGAGGAGCGCGCCGCCTACTTGAGCCCCCGAACGGCGGGCACCGTGCGCTCGATCCTGGTCGACCTGGGAGCCGACGTCCGCCGGGGCCAGGTCCTATTCACCGTGGATAGTCCTGAGTTCGCGGAAGCGCGGGCCGCCCACCTGATCGCTCAAGCCTCTCTGAAACTCGCAGAAGGAACCTTGGACCGCGAGCGCGACCTCTACGAGAAGAAGGTCTGCCCGCGGAAGGATCTGCTGGAGGCCGAGGCGGCCAGGGACGAGGCCGCTGCGACGAGCCAGGCCGCGAGAGCGCGGCTGCTGGCCTGCGGATTGACCGCGCAGGAGATCGCGGATGTAAGCGCGAACGGCATCGAGTCGACCGCCCTCCCCGTGAAGGCTCCATTCGACGGGACGGTGCTCGAGCGCAACCTGAGCCTCGGAGCCATGGTCGAGCCGGGGCAAGCGCTTCTCCTCCTCGGCGACACCTCCGACATGTGGGTGTGGACGAGCCTCTACGAGCGGGAACTAGCCGGCCTTCTGCGGGAGCAAGCCAAGGGAGCGGTCCTGGCGCACATCGAAGTTCCGGCGTATCCGGACCGGATCTTCCCCGGGCGCGTCGAGCGTGTGGGCGGGATCGTGGACGAAGCGACTCGCACGGCCCAAGTGCGGGTTGTCGTGGACAACCCCGGCGGGCTCCTGCGGGCCGGCATGTTCGCACGCGTGCACTTGCTCGGAGACGATTCCGGTCAGGCGTTGACGGTACCGGCGGAGGCCGTCCTCGAGGACGAGGGCCGCGCGTTCGTCTTCGTGCCGACCGTGCCTCCGTACTTCGTCCGCCGCCCGGTGATGATCGGCAGTTCCTGGGACGATTGGGTGGAAATCACCCAAGGTCTGACGGACGGGGACATCGTCGTCAGCAGGGGAGCGTTCACCCTGAAGTCGGACGTGCTTCGTTCGAAGATGGGTGCGGGATGCGCGGACTGAACCGAAGGATCGGGGGCTAACGAATGACCAGGTTCTTCAACGCGCTTCTGGAACGCAGGTGGTCGGTTCTGGGCGCCGGGTTCCTGCTCAGCGTCCTCGGCGGGCTGGCCTGGACCCGGCTTCCGATCGACGCATTTCCCGATGTGACGAACATCCAGGTGATGGTTCTGAGCAAGGCGCCGGGACTCTCGACCGAGGAATGCGAGCAACGGATCACGTATCCCATCGAGCAGCAGATGGGAGGCCTGCCCCACGTCCGACTCGTCCGCTCCCTCTCGCGCGCCGGGCTGTCGCAAGTCATCGTGGTGTTCGAGGACTCGGTCGATCCCTACTTCGCACGCCAGGTGGTCTTCGAGCGGCTCCAGGAGGCCCGGGAAGCCCTCCCCGAAGGGATCGAGCCGGAGATGGCCCCGTTGAGCACGGGACTCGGGGAGATCTTCCAGTACACGATCGAAGGCGACAGCCTCACGGCGATGGAACGGAGGACCATCCAGGACTGGCTCATCGCGCCCCAGCTTCGCAGCGTTCCCGGCGTGACGGAGGTCAACAGCTTCGGCGGATTCGCCAAGCAGTACGAGGTCCGCGTCCATCCGGACCGGCTCGTGAAATACGGACTCTCCCTTCGCGACGTCGTCGAGGCCGTGGAGGCGAACAACGCCAACGCGGGAGCCGGCTACATCGTGAAGGGTTGGGAACAGTTCTACGTCGTCGGCCGGGGGATCTTCACCTCCATCGGCGACATCGAAACGGTCGTGCTGAAAGCGAGCGACGGCACGCCGGTGTTCCTGCGGGACGTGGCCGAGGTGGGGATCGGCGCGGTGACCCGCCAGGGAGCCGTGACGCGCGACGCGAGCGGCGAAACAGTCGCCGGCATGGCGATCATGCTCCGCGGGGAAAACTCCAAGACGGTCGTGGAGCGCGTCAAAGAGGCGGCCCATCGGATCCAGGGCGGTCTGCCCCGCGGCGCTCGCATCGACGTCTTCTACGACCGCACCGAGTTGATCGAAGCCTGCATTCGGACCGTCATGGAGGCCCTCCTCGTGGGGGCCGTGCTCGTCATTCTCGTTCTCTTCCTCTTTCTTGCCGAGCTACGAACGGCCCTGATCGTCGTTCTCTCGCTCCCGATCACCTTCCTCTTCACCTTCGTCCTCATGCGGCCGCTCAACATCTCTGCCAACCTCATGAGCCTCGGGGGGCTGGCCTTCTCCGTGGGGATGGTCGTCGATGCGTCGATCGTCATCGTCGAGAACATCCGCCGACATCTGGCCGATCGGGGCACGACGGAGACGAGGAGGGCCATTGTTCTCTCGGCGCTGACGGAAGTGGCGCGGCCGGTCGCGTTCTCGGTGCTCATCATCGCCCTCGTTCTTGTCCCGCTCTTTACGCTTCAAGGGGTCGAGGGGAAGATGTTCCTCCCCCTGGCGCTCACGCTCCTGCTCGCCCTTCTCACGTCGCTCGTGGTGGCGATGACGATCATCCCCCCGCTCTCCGAGTGGATCCTCCGGACCGGTCGGGAGCGGGAGTTCGGATTCGTCCGGCGTTTCCACCATGGATACCTCCGTGTTCTGGAGGGCGCAATGAGGAGGTCCAAGCTGACGATGGGGATCGCTGTTCTTGTTCTGCTGTCGTCTCTAGCCTTCCTACCCTCTCTCGGGATGGAGTTCATTCCGACTCTCGACGAAGGGGCGATCGCGATCAACGTCGTACGGTTGCCGAACGCTTCCCTGGACGGCTCGGTCGTGATCTCGCAGGAGATCGAGAAGCGGGTCATGCGTTTCCCCGAGGTGGCGACCGTTGTCACCAAGACCGGCCGGGCGGAGATTTCCGAGGATCCCATGGGGCCCGAGCAGAGCGACGTGTTCATCATGCTGAAGCCGCGCAGGGATTGGAGGACGGGCCGGGACAAGCGGCAGTTGACCGAAGCGATCAGCAGCGAGCTTTCAGCCATCCCCGGGGTGCGTCTCTCGTTCTCGCAGCCCATCGCCCTGCGGGTCAACGAGCTGATCTCGGGGGTCAAGAGCGACCTCGCGGTCAAGATCTTCGGTCCGGACCTCGGCTTGCTGAAGCAATACGCGGATGCGGCCGCGACGGCTCTCAACGGCGTCCCAGGGGCCCGCGACGTCAAGGTGGAGCAGATCTCCGGAATGGTGCAGGAGACCGTGGAGTTCGACCGGGCGGCCATGGCGCGCTACGCCTTGAACGCCTCCGACGTTAACGAACTGCTCGAGACCGGGATCGCCGGCCGGCCGGTCAGCACGTTCATAGAGGGGGAGCAGCGATTTCCGATCGTGGTGCGTTTCGAAGAGGGGGCCAGGCACCGGGTCCAGGATCTAGAGGAGCTCCTGATCTCGGCTCCCGGCGGCGAGCGGGTTCCACTCGCTCAGATCGGCCGGATCGTCCAGGCAGACGGGCCGGCGCAGGTGAGCCGCGAGAACGGGATGCGCCGGGTGGTCGTGGAAGCGAACGTCCGCGGACGGGACCTTGGAGGGTTCGTGTCCGAGGTGCAGGATCGCCTCGGTGATCTTGAATCGTCGCTACCACCCGGGTACTTCATCCGGTACGGGGGACAGTTCGAGAATCAGCAGCGGGCCATGCGGCAGCTCGCGATCGTCGTCCCGATCGTGCTGTTGCTCATCGCATTCCTTCTCTATTCGGCCCTGGGCTCGATCCGCAACTCGACGCTCGTCATCCTGAATCTTCCGTTCGCGCTGGTCGGCGGGCTCATCGCCGCGGTCGCGTTCGGCATGCACCTCTCGGTTTCCGCAGCGGTGGCCTTCATCGTGCTCCTGGGGATCGCCGTGCAGAACGGAGTCGTGCTCCTTGCCTTCTTCAGGCAGCTCAAGGAACGCGGGTGCGGCGCTCGGGAGACCGTGATCGAGGGTTGCCGCCTTCGCTTCAAGCCCCTCTTCATGACCGCGCTCGTGAGCTTCATCGGACATCTCCCGATGCTCTACGCGACCGGTTCCGGTGCGGATATTCAGAAGCCGCTGGCCGTGGTGGTCATGGGTGGGCTCGTGACCTCGACGCTGCTGACCCTGATCGTGCTGCCGGTGGTCTATTACTGGCTGGAAACTCGAAGATCCGCGGCCGAGGCGCGACCCTCTACTGGAACAGGGTCTTGACCCGGCCCCAGGTCGTGGCTCTCACCGGCACCGGGGAGATGGCGCTGATCTCGATGACCATGTCCTGGAAGTCGTTGTCCGTGCCTTCCGAGTACTCCGGAGTGACTTCGCCGCCGGAATCGAGATCCTCGCAGGCGATGACAAAGGTCGGCACGCCGGATCTCAAGTGGGTGATGTTGTAGACGAGGATCTGGGGATCCCCGTTCGTCGGCGCATGGAGGGTGCCGCTCCCCGAGGGTCCGATGTCGTTGTAGAACCTGTTGCAGAAGAACAACTCGGGCTCGGGCGCGTTGTTGGCATGGCCCGTACCGTTCGGATTCAGCCAAAGGCCGAACCGGGTCAGCCCCAGCGGGAAGTGGATGACCACGGATTCCCGGGCGGACATGTACCCCTCGAAAATCACGCCGTCGTTCACGCCGTCGATGACCGGTTTCACGAACTCTTCCTGGTACCAACCAAGGGTGTTTCGTTCCGAGTTCCCGGCAATCTCGACAACGAGGATCCCGTCCAGGCGATCGTCCTCCCAGTAGATGGGATCCGGGTCGACGCTGTGGTACCCGATATAGCCGGTCTTGGCGTCGAGAACCCCGGGTCCGTACTCGGCGTCAAGCACGTCCTGGAGCGAGATGTGGTCCCAGGACTCTCCCCAGGCCACGGGGAATTTTGCCGCCGCGGCTGCGTCCGTGACGCCCCCGGCGCTGACGCCAGTCCGGCCCGGATCGCCGGGAATCCTCAATCCCGAGGCCAGGGCCGGGGAGAGGACTCCGCAGAGGAGCGCCGGGACCGCAAAGGCCAAGGCGAGAGAGAACAAAGTAAAGCGCGCGCGAAACTTCATTGAATACATATAAGCTGCCCCAAGGGTGCCAGGAACTACACAGGAGATGCACTACACGGATATAAGTATACCACGTCCGCAACCCCCAGTTCATCGAGCCCCGGGGGGGGCTAGGGCCTTCCGCGCAGGTACTGGGCGGGCCAAGCGATGTCCACCCCGAGGGCCCGGGCCGCATGGAGCGGCCAGTAGGCCTGCCGCAGGAACTCCCGGCCCAGGAGGACCGCGTCGGCCTCCCCTTCCGCCACGATCGCCTCGGCCTGTGCCGGCTCGCTGATCAGCCCCACTGCGGCGGTCGCGATGCGTGCTTCAGCCCGGATCGCCGCCGCGAAGGGGACCTGATAGCCCGGCGCCAGGGGGATCTGGGCACCGGCCACCGCACCGCCGCTCGAGCAATCGATGAGATCGACCCCAAGATCCTTGAGCGCGTGCGCGAGCTTCACCGACTGCGGCAGATCCCAGCCCCCCTCCACCCAGTCGGTGGCCGAGATTCGCACGAACAACGGCAGCTCTTCCGGCCACGCCTTCCGCGCCGCTTGCGCCACGCGGAGCGGCAGCCGCGTCCGATTCTCGAAGCTTCCGCCGTACTCGTCGGAACGGCGGTTGACGAGCGGAGAGAGGAACTGGTGCATGAGGTACCCGTGAGCCATGTGCAGTTCGATCACGCGGAATCCCGCGCCGAGGGCTCGGCGGGCCGCCGCGGCGAACCCGTCCACGACGGCGTCGATGTCCGCGCTCGTCATCGCCCGCGGCGTTCCGTAACCCGGCGCGAACGGTTCGGGGCTCGGCCCGATCGGCTCCCATCCGCCCTGCTCCGGGGGCACCCAGCCCCCCTTGCCCCACGGCCGATCCGTCGACGCCTTGCGTCCTGCGTGTGCGAGCTGGACTCCCGGAACAGCGCCCTGCGCGGCGATGAACTTCGCTATCGGCGCGAAGGCCTGGATGTGGGCGTCCGACCAGATCCCCGCGTCCCACGGGGAGATGCGCCCTTCCGGCGCGACCGCTGTGGCCTCGGTGATCACCAGGCCCGCACCGCCTACCGCGCGGCTTCCCAGATGAACGAGATGCCAATCGTTCACGAGGCCGTCCGCACACGTGTACTGACACATCGGCGAGACGAATACGCGGTTGCGAAAGGTGACGGAGCGCAGCGTCAGAGGCGAGAACAACGCACTCATGGGAGGAACCTCCGCGGAGAGAAGGGGACGGCATCGGGCGCGTCCAGCCCCGACAGAAGTCGCGCGGCGATGCGCCCGTAAGCGGGGCTTGTGGTGACCCCGTGTCCGCCCAGGCCTGCGACCCAGAAGAATCCCCGCACAAGCGGATCCCAACCGATCACGAAGAGGTGATCGGGAGTGAACGAGCGAAGTCCCGCCCATGCGTGTTGGATGGAGAGATCCGAGAGCCGGGGGAAGGAGCTCGCCAGCTTGCGCCCCAGGTCCTCGAGTGCGGCGGGGTCGGTGGGCGGGATGCCGGGAGGAGCCGGCGTCTCGTCGCAAGGGCTGAGCAACAATCCCCCCGACTCCGGACGGAAGTAGACCTCGTGCGAAGGATCCCAGACCAGCGGCCAATCCCGGTCCACCTCGGGCAAGAGCCCGGTGGAGAAGAGATGCCGCCGATGCGGCACGATGGGAGCGTCCACCGCCCCGGCCATGCGCCCGATCTCGCGCGCCCAGGCGCCGGCCGCGTTGACGACGTTGGCGGTCTCGAAGAGACCCTCGCTGGTGTCCACGCCGGTGACCCGCGCGTCGCGCGTCGCGATGCCGCGCACTTCGCAGCGCGTGACGAGGCGCGCGCCGAGTTTGCGGCTTTCGTGCAGGTAGCCCTGGAGGAGACCCGCCACGTCCATGACGCCGTCCAGCGGGCACCAGAGTCCGGTCTCGAACGCGGCGCCCTCCAGGAGCGGCACGCGACGGACGCACGCCTCAGGGCTCCACCACGCGACCTGCAGTCGTTCGAGTTCCTCGGGGGGGGTGTCCGCCGCCACGCGCTCCAGCGAGGCGCGTGCACCGGTCAAGAGCGATCCGCACGCGTGAAACTCGACCGGCTCATCCCAATCGTGCGGGATGTGACGGATGAACTCTCCGCCCTCGCGGGCGAGCGCGGCGACGGCGCGGCCGGCGACCACCACACGCAGGATGGCCGCGTTCCGTCCCGAGGAGTGGAGGCCGGGGACCTCTTCCTGCTCGAGGATGACGACGTCGCGCGCGCCGAGGCGCGTGAGATGGTAGGCGGTGGCGGCACCGGCGAGGCCGCCGCCGATGATGACGAATTCGGCGTTTGGCATAGGTGCTGGGTATCATACGCGCTGACGCCCGCGCGGCGTAGCCTGTCTGGGAACCGCGGCCCGCTCAGGAGTCAGCGCGGCGCTGGGCCTCGGCCAGCGCGGGGACAGGCCCGAACCGGATGGCCTATAATTCCGCCCATGCGTGGCTCTACCGTGCGGGGTGTGGAGGCGGCGCGTCCCGCCCGGTTCCGGCTGGAGACGCTTCGCTCCTGGTTGGCCAGCGATCTGGGGCTCTTCCTGATCGCGCTGGTCATACGACTTGGGATCAGCGTCCTCTACGCTCCGGACCATGTCGAGTTGGCCGGGCTGGAGTTGGGGAGCCTCTCCGACAACATCCTCGCTGGGCGGGGCTTCACCTGGGATTTCTACGGAACCGACGTCCCCCGCACGTCGTTCTTCCCGCCCTTCTACCCCGCGTTCCTCGCTCTGCTCAAGGCCGCGTTCGGGCACGACTCCTGGGTGCCGGCCATGCAGGTGATCCAGGCCATTCCCTCCGCCGCCACCGCCGTGCTGGCGCGACGCATAGCGACGGTGCTCTTCGATCGCGGCGAGTCTTCGGCGACGGGCGTTTCGCCGTCACCCCGGGTTTTGGCCCTCGCCGCCGGCTACGCGGTCGCTTTCTGGCCGCCGCTTGCCGTCTACTCGTCGGCCGCCTATTCGACGACGTTCGAGGTCTTCGCGGCGACCTGGGCGGTATGGCTCCTCCTCCGGGCGGGGCGCAGCCGGCGTCTTTCCGACGCCGTCCGCGCCGGCGCGGTGTATGGGATCGTCGGCACCATGCTGCCGGCGTTCCTGGGAACCCTGCTCTTCGTGCCGGTGGCCCTGCGGATGATGCGCGTGCCCTGGCGCCGGGCGGTATGGATGAGCGGTGCCGTCCTCATTGTCGCCTTGGTCGTGCTCCTGCCCTGGACGGTGCGGAATGCACGCATCCACCACCGTTTCATTCCCGTGGCGACCAACATTGGGTTCAACTTCCTCGGCGGCCAGATCCCCCAGGGCGGTCTCATGCAGAACCTCCTGTGCTACGACGACGAGGTACGGTGGAGGCTGATCGATCGCCAGGCCCTCGAAACCATGAACGAGGCGGACTTCGACCGCATGCTCTTCGCCAAGGGACTGCAGCTCATGCGGGAGAACCCAGGGTTCACCGCGCGCCGCGCCATGGAGCGGTTGCTCTGTCTCTGGTGGGGGAATCCCATGCTTGCCGGGTACGTGCCGGGCGTGGGCCGCGCCTACATGGCGGTGATGACCGTCGTCCTACTCTTCTTCCTCATCGGTCTCGTCTACTCATTCCGCTTTCGCGACCGCTTCGCCATCCCCTATGCCGTGTTCCTGTGGCAGTCGCTCTTCTACATGAACTTCGCGATGCGGGGCCGCTACGCGATGCCCATGTACCCCTTGCTGCTGATCGTCGCCGTGCTGGGCGTGGGGGTGGTGGTGCGGCGGCGACGGTAGGTCGGCCGGCGGCGACGGTTCCCTCGCGCCTGGAGGTCCATTCCGGGAACCGTCTGTGAGGCAATGGGTAATAGCCTTGAGCGCGCGGATCGGGTGGCCTAGAGTCTGGTGGCTATGAATCGCGAGGGCAGAGTGTTGACGAGAGAAATCGGCCGCAGGGGCCGGATCCCGGGCTCCCGAGTCGGGGCCAACCGCCTTTCAACCTCGCGATGGGGCCTCGGCGCGGCCCTCGCCACGCTCCTCCTTCTCACAGGCTGCGCCTACTTCAACACGTTCTATCACGCGCGTCGCTTCTACTCCGATGCCGAACAGGTCCGGGAGACGGAGGCTCGCGCGACGCCCGCGGCGGCGGCGGCGGTCGCCGGACAGAGCCAGGGGACGAGCCGGGCGATCGATCTCTACAAGAAGTCGATCGAGAAGTGCCAGAAGCTTATCGAGGACTTCCCGGGCAGCCGCTGGGAGGACGACGCGTATCTCCTCATGGCTAAGGGCTACTACGGGAAGGGCGATTATCTGAGCGCGCGGCGCGAACTGGATCGCTTCGTCGAGCGATTCCCCAAGAGCGGACTTCTGCCGGAGGCGATCTACTGGAGAGGGCTCACGGCGTTCGCGCAGCAGGACTATTCCTCGGCGGAGACCATCTGGAGCGATCTACTCGATGTCTACCCGAAGTTCGACGGGCGCGAAGCCGTCGAGTTCTATCTCGCCCAGACATTGGACCGGCGGAAGATGACCGACGAGGCGATCCAGGCCTACGCCGATTTCCTGGTCCGACATCCGAAGGGGGAGCGATCCATCGACGCGCGGCTCAATCTCGGCCAGTTGCGGATGGAACGGCGGCAGTACACCGAAGCGGAGCAGGTCTTCACCGAAGTGATCGGAAGAGCGCCCGATGAGGACGACCGTCTGCAGGGCCAACTCTTCCTTGGCGAGGCCCTCGGCGCGCAGGACCGTCATGAGGAGGCCCTCAAGCTCTATCAGGACCTGGGGGTCAAGATCGATCCGAACGTGCTCGAGGGACGGATGACGAAGGAAGAGCGCGAGGCGCTGGCCGCGGAGGAGCTGGCCCGGCTCACCCAGGCTCGCGAGGATTCCTTGGAGCAGGCCAAGTACGCCCCACGCGACTCGACGGGAGCGCTCATCACGCCTCCCGTGACCACCGCTCCCCACACGACGCCCACGGCCGCCGCCCTCAACCCGAACCGTCACATGCTCCCGCAGAGCGACGTGCGCTACGACCAGCTTGCGCGGGTGATGCTGCGCGAGGGGACCGCGCTCGCGGAGGTGGGGAAAGCGATGGAGGCGATCCTCACCTTCGAGCAGGTGATGGCGGAATATCCGCGCACCGCGTACGCATCGGAGGCGCAATACCGAATCGGGTACGTCTACGAAGTGGAGATGGACAACTTCGACGAGGCGCAGAAGGCGTACGGGAAGGTGGCGGAGCAGGGCCGATCGTCCTTCACCGAAGACGCCGCGCGGCGCGCCCGAAACCTGGGCGCGGTGAAGACGCTCATGGGCGCTGCCACGGACTCGCTGAGCAAGGCGACGGCGACGGCAGCGGAGGGTCGGTTCCTGCGCGCCGAACTCTATCTGTTCCAGCAAGAGAAGCCGGAACGCGCGCTCGAGGAGTACCAGGGAATTCAGAAGGACTTCCCGGGAACGGAGCATGCGGCCAAGGCGGCGCTCGCCGAGGCGTGGGTGCGCGTGACCGCTCTGGCCGATACCGCTCGCGGTCGGGCCAAGTACGCCGAGGTCATGAAGACCTATCCGGACTCCGAGTACGGTCGGCGGGCTTCGCGCATTCTGAGAGGTCCTGAGCGCGAGTTGAAGCCGGAGGAGTTCGCAGGGCCGACCATCGACGAGCTGCGCGACCCTCTCAACCTCGCCGCGGTGGCGGCGCGGGACAGCACGCTGGCCGCGCGCGACCGGGCGGAGCGGGACCGACTCAGGGCCGACGCGGTGAGGGATAGCCTGGCCCGGGTGGAGGTCGACCGGCTGGCGAGCGCGGAGAGCGGCGATGGGGCCGGGACACCCGGCGCGAGTGTTCCGGGTTCGCTGGAGCGTGGCACCCCGCCCGGGGGGCCGGGCATGGGCGCATCGGGGCGGACCGCGCCCGCGCCGCGCAAGCTCTCGCCGGGCGAGATGGCGACGATGTCGCTTCCGCGTGGACCGAGTGGGAAGTTCTTGGATCCGATGGCGATCCCGCCCGGCGGTTGGACTCCGGTGCTGGGCGCGCCGCCCGATTCCGCCGAACTCGCGCGCCGAGCCGCGGGAACCGGACGCCGCGTAGTGCACACGATGCCTTTGCCGGAGCAGGCGGACTCGGTGATGGCAACCCCCATCGGCGCGGTGCCGAGCGAGACCCCGGAGCCGATCGTGATACCGGTGCCGGCGGACACTTCAGCGGCGCCGTTCGACGGCGCGACGCCCGCGGACTCGGCGGCAGCACCCGCCGACACGACGGGCGTGCTGTCGGGTGGCGCGGCGCTTACGGATTCGACGGTGGCTCCCGCCGACACCGTCGCCGCGCCCCCTGAGGAGAAGCGCCCCGACGATTGAGTTTTGGGCGCAACCCCGGCAGAATACGCGGGCCATGAAACCCGACCGGCCGCGTCTCTCCGTCGCGCGGGTGCGCGCTCAGCGCGAGACCGCACCGGGCTTCTTTTCCCTCGAACTTGAATTCCCGCCCGATTTCCCCGACGTCCTGCCCGGCCAGTATCTGAACTTGCGCGCTGGCTCGTCCATCGATCCACTTTTTCGACGCCCGTTCGGTGTGGTGGAGTTCCGTCGCGAGGCGGGCGCGACGGTGGTGGAGTTGTACTACGCGGTCGTCGGCCGCGGCACGTCGGCGATGGCGCTCTGGCGCGTTGGAGATCCCGTGGATTCGCTCGGACCGCTCGGCGCGCCGTACGACGTAGACCTCTCGCGTCCCGCGATCCTCCTTGCAGGCGGTCGTGGTGCCGCGCCTCTTCTCTTTCTGCACCGCACGCTGCGCGACCGGGGTTTTCGCGAGGTGTGCTTCGCGTTCGGGGCGCGCACCGAGTCGCTTCTCTTCGGCCTCGACCGGTTGGATCCAGAGCGGCTCCTTATCGCCACCGACGACGGTACCCGAGGCTTTCATGGAACCGTGGTGGACGCGCTCGAGCGCGAGCGGCCGGAGTGGCTCGCCGACGCGCCCGCGATCTACGCCTGCGGCCCGGAGCGATTCCTGCCGGCGGCGGCGCGGCTGGCCGAGCGGCACGGACTGGCCTGCCAGGTGAGCCTCGAGGGGATATACGGCTGCGGGCTCGGTCTCTGCCGCGGGTGCGCGGTCCCGTTGCGCGGCGAGTCGCGCTACCTGATGCAGTGCGCGGACGGTCCGGTCGTGGACGCGGCGCGCGTGGACTGGGAGCGTTACGCCCATGAGTAGCGTCGTGCCGGATCTCCGCATCACCGCGGGCGGACTCGCGCTTCGCAACCCGGTCCTGGTGGCGTCGGGCACCGGCGGCTACGGCGCCGAACTCATGCCGCTCCTCGACCTCACCGCGATCGGCGGCGTCGTCACGAAGACGATCTTCGAGGACGTGCGGCCGGGCAACCCACCGCCGCGCATCGCCGAGACCTCCGCCGGCATGCTCAACTCGATCGGCCTGGAGGGAGTGGGGATCGAGCGGTTCATCGCGGAGAAGTTGCCGCTCCTGGACGGCGTGGACACCCGGGTGGTGGTTTCGATCGGGGGCTACGGCCCCGAGGACTTCGCGCGTCTCGCCGCGCGTCTGGATGCGGTGGCCCGCTGCGACGCGCTCGAACTCAACATCTCCTGCCCGAACGTCAAGGAGGGGGGGCTCGACATGAGCACCCATCCTCGGCTCGCGGCCGATGTCGTGCGCGCGGTGCGCCGCGTCACGCGCAAGCCCGTCTGGGCGAAGCTCACCCCCAACGTGACCAGCATCTCCAGCGTGGGCAAGGCGTGTCTCGACGAGGGCGCCGACGGGCTCTCGGCGATCAATACGCTTCTCGGCATGAAGGTAGATGTGGCGCGGCGGGTGCCCGCGTTGAGGCGCGGCGTCGGAGGCTTGAGCGGTCCGGCGATCCGACCGGTCGCGCTGGCCAAGTGCTGGGAATTGGTGCGCGTGCTCCAGTGCGACGTGATCGGCATCGGCGGCATCGCGACCGCCGAAGACGCACTCGAGTTCCTGATCGCGGGGTGCAAGGCGGTGCAGGTGGGTACGGCGGTCTACGCCGACCCCGATTGTCCGGCGCGTATCGCTGCCGGGGTGCGTGACTTCCTGTGCGCGCAGGGCGCGACAAGCGTGACCGACATCGTGGGGACGCTGCGGATCGATCCCGAGTGGGTGATCGAACCGCGCCGGCCGGAATGAGTGTGTGATGACGGAACCGAGGCCGAAGCGTTGGATCCCGTGGCGATCGGGGGTCGCGATCGTGGGCGCCTTGATCTACTTCATCATGCCTTTCGACCTCATCCCCGACGTATTCTGGGTTGCGGGTTTTCTCGACGATGCGGCCCTCGCCGCGCTGGCGTTGCGCTGGGTGCAGAAGGACTACCGGAGCTATCGCGCACGCCGCGGTGTCGCGCCTGATGTTGTGGAAGCGCCGGAGACTGCGAAGGCGCCGGAGGAGAGAGAATGACCGCCAGTGCGATCGACCTGGCCAGGGACCGGCTCATCGTGGCCGTGGATGTTGCGTCGCGAGAGCAGGCGAAGGATCTGCGTGACCGGCTCGGTGACGAAGTGCTGTGGTACAAGCTCGGGCTCGAACTCTTCACCGCCGAAGGCCCGGCGGTGGTGGACGACTTCAAGTGCGCGGGGAAGCGGGTCTTCCTCGATCTCAAGCTCCACGACATCCCGAGCCAGGTGGCGGGGGCGGTGCGCTCGGCCTGCCGGCTTGGCGCCGACATGCTCACCATCCACGCGAGCGGCGGGCCGGCGATGCTGCGCTCCGCGGTGGAAGCGCGTGACGACATCGCTCCAGACGGGCTCAAGCTTCTCGGCGTGACCGTCCTCACCAGCCTCGACGGCACCGAGTTCCCCGACGTCTATCGTTCCGGCGACGTGCGGTCCCGCGTGCGCGCGTTCGCCGACGCGGCATGCCACGCCGGTGTCGACGGGGCGGTGGCGTCGACGCACGAGTTGGCCATTCTCTGCGCGATCACGCCCCACGATTTCCTCAAGGTGATCCCCGGGATCCGCATCGCGGGGGGCGCCTCGCACGACCAGGCCCGCGTGGCCACTCCGGCGGCGGCGCTGGGCGGTGGAGCGACCCACCTGGTGGTGGGGCGCGCCATCACCGGGGGGGTGGATCCGTCGCGGGCGGCGCGGGCGGTGCTGGAAGAGATGGCCGCGGTTCGTTAAGCCGGGGGCACGTTCGACCGGTTCCCGGGCGGCGCCTGCCCCTCCGCGCCGCGATTGTCCGCAGGGCCTCAGGCAGCTATACTCTTCGGTCGCTTTGCAGGACACCAAGACTCTTCGGTCGCTTTGCCAGGACACCAAGCGGGGAGGTTGTGGATGCAGCAGATTTGCATGGTGGGAGCGGGATACGTCGGGTTGGTCACCGGAGTCTGTCTCGCCGATTTCGGCAACGAGGTGCTCTGTGTAGACACGGCCGCCGCGAAGATCGACAGCCTGCGCCAGGGCAAGGTCCCCTTCTACGAGTTCGGGCTGGAAGAGATCATCGATCGCAACGTGCGCGAGGGGCGGCTCAAGTTCTCAACCGACCTCCCCGGCGCGATCCGCCAGAGCGACGTCATCTTCATCTGCGTGGGCACCCCCCGCGGCACCGACGGCGAGGCCGACCTGCAGTACGTTTTCCAGGTCGCGCGCGACATCGCCAAGCACATGAACGGGTACAAGGTCGTGGTGCAGAAGAGCACGGTCCCGGTGGGGACGGGCGTGCGCATCCGCGATCTCATCCGCTCGCAGCGCAACGGCGACCACCCCTTCGACGTGGCTTCCAATCCCGAGTTCCTTCGCGAGGGGAGCGCGGTCGAGGACTTCATGCGCCCCGACCGCGTGGTGATCGGGACCTGGAGCAAGCGCGCGGAGGACGCCCTGAGCGAAATTTACAAGCCGCTCTACCTGAACGAGACTCCGATGGTGAAGACCACGGTGGAGACGGCGGAGTTGATCAAGTACGCGGCCAACGCGTTCCTCGCAACCAAGATCTCCTTCGTGAACGAGATGGCGAATCTCTGCGAGTTAGTGGGGGCGGACATCAAGGTGGTGGAGCGGGGAATGGGGCTCGACCGGCGCATCGGCAACAAGTTCCTCCACGCGGGCGCGGGCTACGGCGGGTCGTGCTTCCCCAAGGATACGGAGGCGCTGGATCACCTGGCGCGCAGTCTCGGCTATCCCCTCAAGATCGTGCGCGCCACGATCGAGGTGAACGACGAGCAGCGCCGCCGCCTGATGGCCCGCACCGAGCGCATCATGGGCGGTCTGGAAGGAAAGACCGTTGCGGTGCTCGGACTCTCGTTCAAGCCCCAGACCGACGACATCCGCTACTCGGTGGGCATCGACTTCATGAAGTTCCTCAAGCAGAAGGGGGCGAAGGTCAGGGGGTTCGATCCCATCGCGATGCCCAACTCCAAGCTCGAGGTTCCCGACGTGGAGTACGCGAGCGATCTCTGGAAAGCGGTGGATGGCGCCGACGCAATCGTCATCGCCACCGAGTGGAACGAGTTCCGCACCATGAACCTCAAACGCCTGCGGGAGGTGCTGAAGGGGAACGTCGTGGTGGACCTCAAGAACATCTACGATCCGGACCAGATGCGGGAACTGGGCTTCGTCCACGTGGCGGTCGGCCGCGGCGTGCCGGCCGCGCCGGAACGCGCGTGACCTTACCCGCGCGGCTCGACGGCGCCACCGTCCTCGTCGCCGGGGGCGCCGGGTTCATCGGCTCCAACTTCGTGCACCGACTCCTCGCGCCCGGGCGCACGGTGCAGGTGATCGTTCTCGACCTCCTCACGTACGCGGGGAACCTCGAAAACCACCAGGCCTTCGAGAAGGACACGCGGTTCCGTTTCGTGAAAGGGGACATCGCCGACCCGCGCGCGGTGGAGCCCTTGGTCGAGCAAGCGGATTACGTGGTGAACTTCGCCGCGGAGACCCACGTCGATCGTTCCATCGAAGACCAGTCGCCCCTCATCCGCGCCAATATCGAAGGACCGCTCACGCTGCTCAACGCGGCGCGCCGCCATCCGGTCAGGCGGTTCATTCAGGTGGGCACCGACGAGGTGTATGGCGAGATCCTGGGCGATCCGGTCACCGAGGAAGCGCCCCTCAAGCCGCGGAATCCCTACAGCGCGACCAAGGCGGGGGGCGATGCCATGGCCCACGCCTACTGGGCGACGTTCGGGTTGCCGGTGGTGATCACGCGTTGCAGCAACAACTACGGGCCGTACCAGTACCCGGAGAAGATGATCCCTCTCTTCACCACGAACGCGATGGAGGGGAAGCCGCTCCCCGTGTACGGCAGCGGCAAGAATCGCCGCGACTGGATCCATGTGGCCGATCACTGCCGCGCGCTTGAGACGCTTCTGACCGCGCCGGCGGACAAGGTCGAGGGAGAGATCTTCAACATTGCCGGCGACAACGAGCGCGACGTGCTCGAAATCGCCGACATCATCCTGCGCACGCTGGAGAAGCCCGCGAGCCTGCTCCAGCACGTCACCGATCGCCTCGGCCACGATCGACGGTACGCGCTGGACGCCTCCAAGCTCCGCGAGCGGACGGGGTTCGTCCCCGAGATCGCCTTCGAGGCCGGTCTCCCGGAGACGATCCGCTGGTACGTGCAGCGGCGCACCTGGTGGGAACGGATCAAGAGCGGCGCTTTTCGCGACTACTACGAGAAAATGTACGGGAAGCGCTGATGCCGCGACGGAATTGCGGCGCGCTGGGCGCTCGGGGGATCGCGCGATGAAGGTCGCCTGCGTCGTCGGGGCTCGCCCCAACTTCATGAAGATCGGGCCGGTCATCGAGGCCATGCGAGCCTATCCGCGCTTGCAGCCCTTTCTGGTCCACACCGGCCAGCACTACGACGACGCGATGTCGCGCGTGTTCTTCGAGGACCTGGGCCTGCCGCGCCCCGACGTATACCTCGGCGTGGGTTCGGACTCCCACACGCGCCAGACCGCCAAGGTGATGACCGCGTTCGAGGAGCTGGCCATCGAGCACCATCCCGACTACGTGCTGGTGGTGGGGGACGTGAACTCGACCCTGGCCGCGGCGCTGGTGGCCGCAAAGCTTCGCATCCGGCTCGGCCACGTGGAGTCGGGCCTGCGGTCCTTCGACCGCGATATGCCGGAGGAGATCAACCGCCTGGTGACCGATGCGGTGGCCGACGACCTCTACACCTCCTGCGTCGACGCCGCGCCGAACCTGCTGCGCGAAGGCGTGTCCCCGGAACGGATCCACTTCGTCGGCAACGTGATGATCGACTCGCTCGTGCACCACCGCGAGCGCGCGGCATCGAGCGGCGTGCTGGAGACCCTGGGCGTGACCCGCCGAGGCTACATCCTCGTCACGCTCCATCGCCCGAGCAACGTAGACGAGCCGGAGACGTTCCGCGGGATCTTGGGCGCTCTGGCGCGGCTCTCCCGCGAGATGCCGGTGCTTTTCCCGGTGCACCCCCGCACGCAGAACCGCATCGGAGAGTTCGGGCTTGGCGAATTCGTCGAGGCCAACCCCGGTCTGAAGCTGGTGGACCCCCAGGGCTATCTCGACTTCCTCAAGCTCACCGACAACGCCAAGCTCGTGGTCACCGACTCCGGCGGCATTCAGGAAGAGACGACCTTTCTGGGCGTGCCGTGTCTCACCGTTCGGCTCAACACGGAGCGGCCGGTGACAGTGACGGAAGGCACGAACGAGTTGGTGGGCATCGACCCCGAACGAATCGTGGAGGCGGGACTGCGGGTGCTGCGGGAGGGCGCCAAGCACGGCCGCGTGCCCGAGCTGTGGGACGGACGCACCGGGGAGCGGATCGCGGAAATACTGGATCGAATCGCGGAGTCATGAAGATGAGACTCGCCGCGATGGGCACAGTCGTGCTCACCGCACTCCTGCTCGCGGGCGCGTCGGCGGATTCGGCGCAGGCGGCTGACGGCTCACGGTATCTCACCCTGGACCATTGGTCCTACGAGGGTATCTACTTGCTGCAGGAGGCGGGATACCTCCCGGCGTTGAACCCCTTGGTCCAGCCCTATCGTCGCGCCGATGTCGCCCACGAGCTTCGCGCCGTCGATCCCGCATTGTTGCCCGCGGGACTGGCCCACTGGGCTCGATTGCTCCAGGAGGAGTTCGCCAGCGAGGACACTCTCGGGCCGGATACGGTGGCATGGGGGGCGTGGATCGAGGGTGGCGCTCGCGCGTCCACGAGCGAGAGGCTGGACCCGCTCCGTCCGCTGGGCGAGGACGGCGATGCATGGCCGTACGCCCGCGGTTCCGTGTGGGTTGACGAGGGCCCGGTCGCGGCGGAAGTCGTCCTGTTGGAAGACCAATTTCTTGCCGACGACCCGGACGGCCGCGATCCGCAGCGGCGGATCGGTCGGTCCGAGACAGCCTATCTCTCGCTGGCGTTTCCGCACGGTGAGTTCATGATCGGTCGTCTCGCCCGCAACTGGTCGCGTGCCGGCACACGCGGTCTCATGGTGGGCGACGCCGCTACACCCTATCCGCAGATCGGGCTCACCTTCCGCGCCGGCCGGTTCACGCTGCGGTCCTTCGTAGGCGAACTCGACACGCTGCGGACCTACAAGCGCTACGTGAGCGCTCATCGCGTCGATCTGGCGTGGCCGAACTTGGTCCTTTCCCTGGGCGAAGGCGTCGTATTCGCCTCCGAACGTCCGGGCCTGGGGCTTCGCTACTTGAACCCGGTCGAGGTGTTCTACTCCGACACCGACGCGCCCCCCCACGACAACGTCGCAAACCTCATGCTGGATCTTGGCTTCTGGTGGCGGTCGGGTCGGTTCGAGGCCTACGGCGAGGGACTTCTGGACGACGTCGATCTCACGCCGCCCGAGGGCGATCGATCGCGAGCCCACCGGGTACGCGCTCACGCTGGGCGGGCGGTGGAACTTCTCCGACGCTGGCCACGCGATGGGCGTGGAGTACACGCGTGTCGGCGCATGGACGTACCGGACCCCCAACGAAGTCGATCGCTATAGCTACCTCGGCCGGGGACTCGGCGAGAACTATTCAGACTTCGATCGGCTCACCGTCTCGGCGGATCTGCTCGCCCTCCTGCCCGGACTGCGCTTGACGCCGGCCGTGCAGTTGCAGAGGCAGGGCGTGGGGAACTTCAGGGACCCCGTTCCGGCCGGTCCGCAATACACAGCCAGCCCGAACCTGTTCCTGGGCACGCGCGAACGAACGGTCCGCGTGGGACTCGGCGGTCGCTATCAACCGCGCGCCATCTGCTGGATCGGGTGGGATGCGGGCGCGAATTTCACCACCAACCGCGATCACATCGCGGGGGAGGACGAAACCTCGTTCTCCGCGGTGGCGGAAGTGGGCCTGCGGTTGAGCGCGAAGACCGACAGGAACACGATGTCGAAGGCGACGATCAGGTAGAAGAGCAGGAATCGCCAGATCGCGGTCAGCGAACCCAGGAGCGCATCGGGAACAAGAGGGTGATACACCACGGCGAACGCCGTCTCCACCGCCGCTGCGCCTCCCGGGGTTGGGACGAGCGTCCCCGCGGTAAACACCACCCATTGCAGAACCACATGGGTGAGGGGGAAGGACGGGAGTCCGAACGCGGCAAAGATCGCCGCCGCCGCCGAGTACCGACAGAACCACTGGACGGCGGCAAGGGTGAGGGTGCAGGCAGCGCGGAGCTTGCCGCGGCGAAGAACTTCGCCGAGGGCGCCTCGGGCATCCCGCGCCCAGCCGCGCACGCGTTCGATGAAGGCGCCGATGCGAGAGCCGGGCGCGCGCCCCTTGCGGCCGGCGAGCTTCCCGCCGATCACGCTCAACGCGATGCCGACAAGCACGGCACAGGCCAGCACCAGCCCCGCCCGCTCCATGACCCGGACCAACGTTCCCGGCATCACCGACACGAGCGCACGGGACGAAAGCGCATAGCCCAGCGGAAGGAACACGGCGAAGAAGGTCGCATCTTCGATGACGGTCATGGCAATGAGCGCGGTGGAACGGCCGGTGGAAAGACCGTGCTGGCGCAGCATGGCCAGCCGCACCGCACCGCTCCCGGCGGCGGTCGGGGCGATGGAGGAGCCGAGATCGCTGGCCACGGCGATCCGAAAGGCATCCCGGTACCGAATCGTCCCGCCCATGAAGCGGGCCCAGGTGCGGATCCGCAGCGCGTTCGTGAAGAAGGGGACCAGGGCCAGCGCCACGGCCAGGATCAGGAAGGCGGGTGAGGCGTGACGAATCGTCCCCCAGGCTTCGCGGTCCGTCGTGACGAGGGCGAAAGCGACGTTGCCCGCGAGCGCGAGGATCAGAATCCCAGCCGCTGCGTGCATCCACCGCCGGGATCGAAACAGGGCCACTGCGGTCTTCGGTTCAGCTGGCACGCGCACTCCGGCGAGTGGCATGCGAGGCCTCCTCGTAGAGCCCGACGAGCCGTTCGAAGGTGCGATCCCATGTGTTGTGCTCGACAACCAGCCGGCGCGCGGACTGTCCCAATGCTGCGCGGCCCTTGCCCGCGATCTCGGCCACCGCGCTCGCCATGGCTTCGGGGTCGAGACTGTCGACCAGGATGCCCACAGATGGGGGAACCCGATCCGGCATCGCGCCAGCGCGCTGGCCGACCACCGGAAGCCCGCAGGCCTGGGCTTCGATCACCGAGAGCCCGAACGTCTCGAAGCGCGCAGCGGAGACGTAGATGTCCGCCGAGGCAAGATAGCGCGCCAAGCGCTGCCGGTCCCGCTCGAACGGCAGCACGAACACCCGCGAGTCCTCGGCCGCCGCACGACGCAACATCGGGCGCTGCGGGCCATCTCCGACGAAGAGGAGCTTCCAGGGGAGCGAGGGTGGAAGCCTGTGGGCCATTTCGAGCAGGACATCGACGCGCTTCTCGCGATCGAACCTGCCCGCGAAGACGAGCAGGAGATCCCGGTCGCCGACGCCGATTGTGCGCCGCCAAGAAGGGTCGCGCCGGTCGGGATGAAAGATTTCGGTGTCGACGCCGAGCGGCAGCACTTCCACGCGTGGGAAGCCCGCGTCGGAAAGCGTTTGCGCCATGGCGGGGGAGGAAACGAGCGTGAGGTCCAGGTTCGTGTGCACGCCGCGGGCATATCGCATGGCCAGCCTGCGGGCGGCGCGGGCGACTCGGGCGCCGACGCGCGTCCGCAACGATGCCTCCACGTAGGCGACGGGGAAGTCGGTGTGATAGAAGCCCGCGGTCACGGCAGCGCCCCGGCGCCGCAATTGCGACACCGCCCACGGGTGAAGGTAGGGATTGGCCCACTCGACGATGTCGGGGCGCGTCCGGTCGAGGATGGAGAGGATGCGTCGCTCTCTCAACAACGCCCGGTAGTCGCCGCATCCCGGAATGCGAGGGGAAGCAACACCGAACACCTGCGTGCAGCCGTCCTGTTCGTGGAAGTCACGGTCGGCGGGAATGATCAACACGTGCTCGTGATCGGCGGTCGCGCTCAGGAAGCGGATCTTCTGATCGACATAGGTCCGAATGCCGCCGCTCGTGGCGTGATACGCGTCGGCAATGTCGCAGACTCTCACGGTGCGTTCGCGAGGCGGGCCTCAGCCCGTCGCCATCTCCACGGCCGGTTCCTGGATCGAACCCCGATGCTCGCGGATCACCTGTCGGTAGTTGGCGATAAGGCGGCGATTGACCTCGCCCCAGTCAAAACGCTCGGCCGACCGGAGCGCGCACTCCCGCATGGTGTCGCGGCGCGCGGGATCGCAGAGGAGACTCGCGATCTTGTCGGCGAAGTCCTCGGCGTCGTGGGGGCGGGCGAGGAGACCGTTTTCATCGGGCACGATCAGATCCTTCGATCCCCCCGAGTTCACCGCCACCACCGGGAGCGCGGATGCGAACGCTTCCAGGATGACGTTGCCGAAGGTTTCCGTGGTGGATGGAAAGGCGAACACGTCGGCCGAGGCGTACCAAGCGGCGAGGTCCGGTCCCACTTGATAGCCGGTGAAGTGCGCCTCGGGGAGGCGCGCCTCCAACTCCGGCCGCATCAACCCGTCGCCGACGATCACCGTGCGGAAGCGCAGGCCGCGGGCGCCGAGAATCTTCACCGCAGCCACGAGATCGTCGAGATCCTTCTCCCGGACTAAACGCCCCACGTAGAGGAGGAGCGGAATGTGCTCCGCGCCGATCGCTCGGCGGAGTTCCTCGCTGCGAAAACGCGGGCTGAACTGGTCGCGATGCACGCCGCGCTGCCAGAACTCCATCCTCGGGATTCCGCGCGCGCGCAGCTCCTGCATGGTGGTGCGC
This sequence comes from Candidatus Eiseniibacteriota bacterium, assembly GCA_963762255.1. Classification (GTDB taxonomy): domain Bacteria; phylum Eisenbacteria; class RBG-16-71-46; order JABDJR01; family JABDJR01; genus CAVXKA01. The sequence continues at coordinate 564,629 of CAVXKA010000003.1, read as the reverse complement.
GAAGGAACGTAGGTGGCGCGGCACCGCGAATGGAACCACCGCAGGAGCGACCAGCCCAACCACTGCATCTTTCCCACCCGGTAGTATGGGAAGTAAGACACGTAGTTGGTATGGTAGCTTGCGACAACCGGGATGTTGCGGCGCTTGCTGTACGAGAGCGCATAGAGGCCGAGCAACGTGGGGTTGGCCGCGTGCAGGATGTCAGGTTGGAATCGATCGAGCGCAGCGTCCAAGTGCGGTGCGAAGGGGAGTGAGACGCGATAGTGATGGTTCAGGATGAATGGCACCGAGCGGACGGTGTGCACCGACCGTCCCCAGGACAATTCGGGCGACGGCGTGACGCCGGAGATGATCTGGTAGGGAATCCCTTCCTCGTCCAACGAAGCGGAGAGGTTGGTGACAGCGCGGCAAGCGCCGTCGTGGACGGGGGGGACGACTTCGGAGAAGAGGGCGACGCGCATCGGGGACAATATTCAGGAGGGAGGGCGGGGGGCGTCAACTGAATTGGGGGGGACTGCAGGACTCCGGAGCACGTGAGGGAAGCCAGGAAGCTTCTGTGCTCTCAAGGCCGGAGTAAGAGGAGATACTCTCCCACCCGGCTCGAGATGAACTGCCCTCTCAACAGGGTGTCCACCTGGGGGTCGTCCAGCGTCACCCGGGCCCGCGTTTGCTCACGCCCACTGAGTACCAGCGCCCTCACGTCATTGCATGACATGACGGCAAGAAGAGTGTCCGGCCCTTGATCTTCCCGGACGATCTCGGTCACGAACCTGCCGCGGAATCCCCCATGGTGCATGATGTCCTTGGGTGCGATGACGAATGTCCTCGGGGGAAGCCGGGACTCGAGTTCCTGGCACGCCTCCAGGTACGTGGTGAAGTCCGCTCCGTAGTGATAGCGGGTACTGTATTGGGCTCCGCTCTGCGCGATCAGGGTGACGGTGGACTGCCCGAGCACGGTCGCGGCCAAACCCACCCAAGCGAGATCGCTGAACCGGATCTTCCTCCGGATCGCGACCCATCCCACGACCAGGAGTACGGCGAAGCTCGGAATGGAAGTGAGGCAGACTGCTTCTCCCGCCCGCGTCATGCGCGTGGCCAGTTCCCCAATCGCTGTTTCCTGAGTGACTCGGAAAAATCTCAGCATCGGATCACCGGATAGAAGTCCAATCAGCAGCGTGGCCCCCGCCGCCAACAAGGTCAGAATCCACGAGATCTGCGGATGGCGCTTCCAGCCTCTCGCCACCAGGCGAGCGGCGAGCACGGCCAGGATGGGAACTGTGACCGACTGGTACTTGGGATACCCGTAAGAAGGAGCATTGGCGAAGGCGTAGAACGTTAAGGAGATGAGAGCGAACACGGCCAGCGAACGTTCCGCATGGTTCAGGGGTCTGCGGCCCCGCGACAAGACCCGGGCAATGGCCGCCGCGGCCAGCAGCGACAACGGGACGCCAAGCCACACGACGAAGACCCCCATGGTCTGAGGAAAAGTTATCAGGATGCGATGCCACTGGGTGAGGAGCATGAGTTTGGCGAAGCTCCCGCTCATCTGGGCCATCCCGAAACCGGTCTTTAACGTCTCCAGGGCAAAGGTAAGGGCGAACAGGGCGACCCCCAGTAGGCCCCCCATTACTAGTCGGCCGAGTGCTCTCCAGTCCTTGCTCCAGAGGGTCTCCAGGCCGACGCCGATGATGAACAATGCGGGCGGAGGGAACTTCACCCAGAGGGCGGCGGCGAACCCGGCTCCGAACAGGGCTATCGAGCACCGGCCTCCGTCGTCCCGGCACCGAAACCAGAGCAGGAAGAGGAACAGAAGGACCGGCATCATGACCGTGTTGTCGATATCTACGAGCATCGCGCTCTGCGTCGTCATGGGAGCCAGCCCCAGGAACCATACCGCCATTAGGGTCGTGACGCCTCGATCTGGGGAGGCTGGATAGACCCTGCGTATCACGGCCGGAAGGCACCACAGAGTCGCAAGGGCGCAGACGATTCCGGGAAGCCGGGCGACCGTATCGGCCCGGCCCAAGACGGAGAAGAGGAGTCGCAAGAGGTGGACGTAGCCTGGGGGATGGGGCACAGCGGCTGCGTCGAGGGGCCAAGCCATGGTCGCGACCATGAAGTCCACCTCGTCCATGATCAGCGGCTGCCAGAGCATCCGCAAGACGTTGACGAGAATCCACCCGCTCAGAAGGACCAATGAAGCGACAAGAAGACGGCGGCCCCGTCCTTCCTCAATTCTCCCCGATGACTTCCCACAACCCACGCCGCCATCCTCGACCATCCTGGTATTAGATACACCTGAGTTCCGGTGGTCAAGGCGAACCCCCATGCCCGGACGCGCACCGAGAGCTTCATCTCGATCTCAGGTGTCGGTTGTCGCCGGTGGCCGGCGTTGGCTATCTTTCTACGATGGATTCAAAGCACGAAGGGGTGGTGAGGCGGAGCATGAGACAGTCTCCCTCGATCGCGGTCAACACGCGGGTCCTGCTCAACCCGCTTACCGGACTCCATCGCTATACCCGGGAGATCGTGACGCGGCTGGGAGATTCGGTCCGGCGTGTGCAACCGGACTTCCACATGGCCCCGGTTCTCAACCAGGCATGGGAACAACTCGTCCTGCCGGCGCGCGCCGGTAGAAACCTGCTGTGGAGCCCCGCCAACACGGGACCGCTCTCGGTAGAGCACCAAGTGCTCACCCTTCACGACATGGCGGCGCTGGATCACCCGGAGTGGTTCCGGGGCCAGTTCGCTGGCTACGCGGGTTGGCTGATCCCGCGATTGGCCCGACGAGTCCGCCACATCATCACCGTCTCCGAGTTCAGCCGGGGCCGCATCACCGCGCTCACCGGAGTGCCGGATGCAAAGATCACCGTCATTCCCAGTGCGGTCCCCATCGGCTTCGAAGCCCGTCCCCCGGAAGAAGTTCTGCGCATCTGCAACCAGTACGGCCTTGCCCCTGACCGCTACGTGCTCTACCTGGGCTCTATAGAGCCTCGAAAGAACATCGATAGGCTCGTCAAGGCATGGGAATACTGCCGTGCGCGCCTACCTGCGGACGTCGTGCTGGCGTTGGCAGGAGACCGCCCGAACCAGCGTGCGTTTCAGAGCGCCACGTTTCCGGCGGACATCGCCGGCGTGCGCTGGCTGGGACGAGTGGAGGACCGGGCCCTGCCTGCCCTCCTCACCGGGGCGCGGGTCTTCGCGTATGTCTCGCTCTACGAGGGGTTCGGCGCCCCGCCTCTGGAGGCCCTGTCGGCCGGGGCGCCGGTTCTGGCCTCCTCGGCGGCTTCGATTCCCGAAGTACTGGGAGATGCCGCTCTCTACGTCGACCCCCTGGATGTCGGGTCCATCGCTGCCGGGCTCGAGCGACTCGTGAGCGACCCGGAATTGCGCAGCCGACTCAGCGAGGCGGGACCGCTGCGGGCGCGCCGCTTCAGCTTCGATGACGTTGCCGCCCGAACCAGGGACGTGCTTCTCGCCCACATCTGAACAGGGCCTATCGCGGCGGGGACCTCGGTCGGCGGGATGGGGGCCTCCTCGATTCGAGCAAGGACGATCGGACAGCCGAAGGAGATACGCAGATCGAATGAGCACGCAAGACATCGACAGCCAACGGGGTGAGATCGAGTTCAGAAGGGGGCTCTACCGGCAACAGGTCGAGCGGGAGCGGATCTTCGACGATGAATACGACTCGGAGGGCATCGAGCGAATCCTGGACGAGAGAATGACCAAGACCTTGAACCGGATGCATGAACTGCGAGCGAGTGGCATCACCCTATCGCCGTATCTTGAGGTCGGCGCCGAAAGATGCCAGCGGTCGCTGGTCATGGAGAACGACTTGGTCGCGGAAGGTGCGGCAGTCGACATCTCGTTCGACATGCTCAAGAGCTGTGATTACTACCGCGGTGTATTCAAGCGAGACCGCTCTCCCTTACGGGTGTGCTGCGACGCCAACCAGCTTCCGTTTCTCAGCGACTCCGTGCCCTTCGTCTTCTGTTACGAGACTCTGCATCACTTCCCCGATCCCGCTCCCATCACGAAGGAGATTCACCGGGTCATGGCACCGGGAGGGTGGTTCTTCTTCGACGAGGAGCCGTTCATGCGCCGGCTGCGAATGCCCTTGTATAGGCGCGACAAGTCCTACTCGCGAAAGTCGCTGACCCGCGGAAACGCACGAAGGCTGCTCGACGCCGTCTTCTCCTCCGTCCGGTGCAACGAAGAAGATTACGGAATCATCGAGAATGACGACATTACGCTCAAGACGTGGCGGCGGGCCCTGGAGTGCTTCGACGAGAGGAACGTAACCCTGGAGATTCCGCGGGTGCCGTCGTCGAGAGTGGGACTGTACGGATCGCGCTTCCGCGTGAAGTACGCCGCCGCCTATCTTCTGGGCGGCAACATAAGCGGGCTTTGTAGAAAGAGCGGAGGGGACCGCCATGCGAACGGTGCCATCCAGGATGCGCTCGGCTGTCCTACGTGCAGGGAGGTCGGGAAGGAAATCCGATTGAGGGATGAGGGCGCTGTCTTCGTCTGTTCTTCGTGCTCAAGATCCTATCCGGTTGAAGGCGGCGTGCTATTGCTCTTCACCGACGCGAAACTTCAGGCGCTGTATCCCCAGTTGTCCGCGCGCGGCCGTCCACTCACCGCCGACTGAGAAGTGTGACCAGGGTGTGGCGGGACATCGCGATACGTGAGCGCAAGTCGGAGGCGGGATCGCCTCGCAGGCGTCTTCCCAAGTACCCCGTGCAGAGAACCGCCATCCGTAAGGTAAGACCGAGTACCCGCCGGCTTCGCTGGAGTAGCCACGGATAGGGAAGGTCGAACTTGCGGACGAAGTACTCGGGGCTGGTTCCACCCTCCAGAAGGAAACGCGGTTCGCGGGGACTGGCGCCGAGTTCGTGTCGGACGACCGCGTCCGGGGCGAAGAGGTTGGTGCAGCCCGCGCGACGGAGCCGGAAGCATAGATCCATGTCCTCGACGTACATGAAGTACGCCTCGTCGAAGCCGCCCACCGAGAAGAACGTGTCGCGACGAACGAGGAGACACGCCCCCGTGATCCACTCCACCGCTGCGCGACGTTCGGGGAGCCTGCCCAAGAAGATCCCGTCCAGCGCACGGACTCCCGGAAAGATGCGTCCCAGTCGCAGGAACTGAGCCCAATCTCTTCGAAGTCCGTAGAAGTGCCCGACCGATGATTCGGGGCCGTCCGGGCCCAGGAGGAGCGGCCCGATCGCCCCCGGCGTGGCCACCGAGCCGGCGGCGTCCAGGAGCCGGGGGAGGCTGTCCTCCAGGAGCCGGGCGTCCGAGTTGAGGAAGAGGAGCCATTCGCTGGTGGCCCTGGCCGCACCGAGGTTGGCTCCGCCCGCGAATCCCAGGTTTCGCGGGGAGCGGATCAGAGTCGCCCATGGGTGCGCCTCGGCGATCCGGGCGGCACTGTCGTCCGGCGAAGCGTTGTCCACCACCACCACCTCGAGCGCGACACACTCGGAGACTTCCCGCACTGAATCCAAAGCGGCCAGGGTGAGGTCGCGCGTGCCATAGCTGACGATGACGACGGAGACCTCGGGCGTGGTCATGCGGTGGCCGATCTGTCCGCCTTGCACGTCCGCTCCGCCTGCCGCGACAGGCTTCCCATAAGGAGCCAAAACAGGAAGCCGTACACGTTCCCTTCAAGGGTCGGCTCGTATTGAGCGTTAGCGACCCCTACACCGAGCGCGACGATCATGGCTATGGCAAGGGTCAAGCCCTCGCGGTCCCGGGCGTGAAGGCGCGCTCGGATCGCCTTTGAGATCATGATCGCGAACAGGGCGACATAGAGCGCGAGGCCGACCACCCCCAGATCCGCCAAGTGCTTGAGAATGATGTTGTGGGGGTTGGCCCCGATGAAGATCGGTGTGTGGTAGGGGATCTGGTCGGGTCCCACCCCGGCGATCCAATGCGACCTCCATATGGACCATGCTTCGCGGTAGAAGAGAAGGCGTGCCCCGATCGATGCCAGCCCTTGAGTGCTGGTGAACCGCGCGAGGGTCGCCGCGCCAAGCGGAGAGAACAGGTAAGCGGCGACCACCCCCGAGACGACCAAGACGACGGCGAGGAGCCGCCGGCGCGCTTCCACGAGCCCTGCCAGGGCCAGGCCGACAAGCAAGGCCACCGCACCTCCGCGGGACAAGGTGGTGACCTGCACGATCAAGGCGCCCAGGACCCCCAGGGCACCAATCACGCGCTCGTGGCGCGTTCCGAACAGAAGGAGCGTGATTGCGCAAGCCGCGGCCAGGGACGCCACTGCGGCCACATAGTTGGACGCCCCCCAGCCCAGATTGGTGACCGAGGAAGCTCGGGCGGTGATGAGCGCCATCGAGAATCCATGGGTAAGGATGGTGCCCACGAGCTGGACGGCGACCGCGAAAGCAAGCACAGACATGACGCGTACCAACGCCCGCGACCAACGGTCGCCCAGGATCCGGTAACCGGCTACGAAAGCCATTCCCGCCACCAGGATCCGGCTCAACCCCTGCAGGGCCGTGTACGTGTCGGCGGCATGGGTTGCGGTGACTACGGCCCAGCCCACGTAAAGGACCCACAGGAGCTCCATCGCCGACGGGGCCGGCCAAGTCCTCCGCTTAACCGCATGGAGCAGCGCCGAAGCCGCCAGGGCCGCCATGAGCAGCCACTCGAACACGAAGAAAGTCAGGAAGCTCAGCGGAAGCACTATGCAGAGCACTGCAAGAAGGAGCATTCCGGCGGGGGTGATGAGCGCCGCCCAGGCGAGAATCAACGCGCCTCCACCCAAGAGGACCAGCATTGCACCGGTATTGTCCGGGCCGGCGAGGACCGCAGCGAGGATGAGGATGAGCTGGAAGGCGACGAGTCCGACGGCGAAGAACGCCGTTCGAGTGTCCGCCCGGGACATGCTCAAGCCTCGGCAACCTCCTCGGGGACCCGGGGGGTCCTGCGGATTGTCTCCTGCCACAAGAGTCGGATGGTCGGGATGCTCCCGGCGGCGGACATCCTAGCATGCAGGAGTGGATCGACGACTCCCTCGTGGACAGGCCGGCCATGGCGCCCTTTTCGCTTGCTGCGCGAAGTGCCGCGTGGTAGCTTCGCCGGCTCAACTGGTGTCATAGCAATAAGATCCAGGTTTGAGTGCCTCGCGATGGGCCCCGCCGTGGTGAACGCCCGCGCCGCGAGGTCTCCGGGAGCTGATGGTGATCCAACCTGATGAGATCGTAGCGGCGGCCTCGCCCGCGGATCGATTCCTAGATCCCAACCCATGAATCTGGGACGGAACATCCTCTGGAGCCTGGCATCGTTCGTCTGGCTAAGTCTCCTCCTCATCTTGATGACCCCGTTCATGGTTCACCGGATGGGCCTGCAGGTCTTTGGCCTCTGGGCGATCATCACCGCGTCCAACACGTACCTTACGGCGATGGACTTCGGCATGGGAAACGCCCTCATCCGGTTCTTGGCTGCCGAGAACGAGCGTGGCGATCGGGATTCCTTGCAGAGGTACCTTCGATCGGGCGTCTCCTTGCAGATGCTCATGGGGTCCGTGGGAGCGGTAGCGCTCTGGTTGCTGGCCAGCCCGTTGGCGCGGCATTGGTTGCAGGTGCCCCCTGGGCTTGTGGAGGACGCGGTCTTCTCGATCCGCCTGTCAGCGCTCTCCGTTCCTCTCGGTTTTCTCGGGCTGAGTTACGCTGCCGTGCCCTCCGCGCTGCACCGCTTCGATCTCTTGGCCATGCGGTCGATTCTCCTCCTGAGCGGGCAGTACCTCTTCGTAGTCCTTGCGCTCCGCTTGGGTGGAGGACTTCGGGAAGTGGTCGCGGTCTACGTCGCCGGAACCGCTGGGATACTGCTCTACCTGATGCTGGTCGCCAGGAAGCTCCTGCCGGGGGTCAACATCCTCCCTGGCTGGCACGCCCGTTCGGTAGTTGCCCTCCTGAGATTCGGCAGGATGAAGTTCCCGGCCCAGATCTCGGTGACGCTGATTCAGCAACTCGACCGCATCGTCGTGGGCGTTCTGCTTCCGGTGGCGCAGGTGTCGTTCTACGCCGTTCCCTTGAAGGTGTCGCAGAGGGTGGCCCAGGTGGCGGAGGCCATCGCCTCACCGATCTATCCGGCCGTCGCCTCGCACATGGTCGGCGATCGCGAGGGGGCTCTCCAACAGCAGTATCGCTACGGCTCGAGGATGATCGCGGTGACGGCGGGCGGAGCGTTGGCAGTGCTGGGGGGACTGGCAGGCCCAATCCTGAGGGTCTGGATGGGGCCGGAATTCGCAGAGGCCAGCACGTGGTCGTTCCGCATACTGCTCCTCGCCTACTCGGCCGGAGCCTTCTTCACGCTTCCCTCGGTCGCCGCTGATGCGGCCTCGCGACCGGGACTCCAGGCCGTGTTTCTGGCCCTGGGGGCGTTGCTCCACCTCGGTGTGATCTGGTTCGCGGTGGAGTGGTGGGGGATCCTTGGTGCAGCAGTGGCAGTCCTTATCGGATTTCTCGTGCCTGCCGTGCTGGGGATCCCGGTGATCCACAGACGCTTGCCGATGCTCCCCAGGCTTTCCGTTCTCGTTCGGGACGTGCGCGGGGTTCTTCTTGCCGTTCCGGCCACGCTCCTGTTCGTCGTCGTGCTCACCCGGCTCTTCGACCCGGGCGCCGGCGTGACGCCGCTCGTGCTCGGCATGGCGGCGAGTGTCGCCGTGTACCTGAGCCTCCTCTTCCTGTTCGGCGGTATCAGACTGGACGATCTAAGGCGCGTGCTGGGGATCTTTACGCCGGAGGGTTCCAGCAACGCCCGGTGACCTCGGCGAGGATCCCAAACAGGCGCTCCCTGAACGCGGAGACATCGAAGCGCCAGGCGTGGCGTCGCAGCGCGTCAGAATCCCAGCGAACGATGGCGGATCGTTCGACGGCCTCCATCACCGATTCCGGAGTCTGCTCCTCGAAGAGAAGCCCGGTCTCCCCGTCCACCACTGTGTCCAGCGTGCCGCCGCCGCGGAAGGCCACCACCGGCCGGCCGGAAGCGTTGGCTTCGAGGGGGGCCAGCCCATAATCCTCGATCCCCGGGAAGACCAGCGCTTGGCACTCTCCCAGCATGCGCTCCACCTCCGAGTCAGCGGCCTGCCCCAGAAAGTGGATGTTCGGACCGGCGCTTCGCTCCAAGACGGCCCGGTCCGGTCCATCCCCGATGATCCGGAGCGGAAGTCCCAGCCGGTTGAACGCTTCCACGGCGAGGTCGATCCGCTTGTATGGGACCAGCCGGGAAACCACCAGGAAGTACGGCTCGAGTCGGGCCGCGGCGTGGAAACGGCGGCAGTTGACCGGCCCTCCGACGACGGTGGCTTGACGCCCATAGTAGTCACGGATCCTGGCGGCTACGGTGTTCGAGTTAGCAAGGTATAGATCGGGGCGCGTGGCGGTCTTGAGGTCCCAGTCCTTCATGATCCGGACGAGAGGCGGGAGAAAGAACCGGGAGGCGAGCCCCAGTCGCTCTCGTCGCACGTAGTTCTCGTAGTCCCACACAAAACGGGCGGGAGTGTGGCAATAGCAGACGTGAAACGCGTCGGGGCGGGCTCTGGCTCCCTTGCCGAATGCGCAGCTGCTGCTGAGCACAAGATCGTATTCCGTGAGGTCGAACCCCTCAATGGCCAGCGGGTAGAGCAGGAAGTACTTGCGGTAATGGTGCTTCAACCCGGGCAGCCGCTGCATCCAGGACGCCCGGATATCCGCGTCGGCAATCTCCGGCCACAGGCTCTCCCGGTCGAAGATCGGGGTGAACACCGGCGCCTTCGGGAACATCGTGTGCAGCACCGCGACCAGCCACTCGGCACCGCCATGTTGATTGAGATAGTCGGCCACAATCGCCACGCGGGGGCGGTCACCAAACTTCTTGGCGAGGATCGAGGGGCCGGAGTCGTAGGAGGGTGAATTCGAGGTCACGGCGACCCCGGATTTCGGGTGGATGGAGGATTGGGCCGCGGGCGCCCAGTCAATAAGGTCTGTTCGAACGCGTCCACCGCCCGGGTCCAGGTGAATTGCCGGATATGCTCCAGCCCGGCGCGCGCCAACCGCAGGCGGAGGGCGTCATCCTCCATGAGTCGGAGCAGATTCGAGGCCAGGGCCGTCGGGTCCGAGGGCGGGGAGAGGAGCGCCGTCTCCTCGGGGACGGCGTACTCGCGGTGCCCCCCGACGTCGGTGGCGGCCAGCGCGCATCCGCTCATCATGGCTTCGGTGGGAGGCAGCGACCATCCTTCGGCCAAGCTGGGGGCGACGAAGATGGCGGCCTCGTTGTAGAGGGCTCGCAGTCGGAGATGAGTCGGCCTGCGGTGGTACTCAAACCCACTGGGGAGGTCCGGCGGCGTAGGGCCGGTTCCGAAGAGCCGGATCAATGCCTTGGGGTGGCGATCGAGGACCCGCCGCAGAGCGAGGAGTCCGTCCGGCGTCCCTTTCCATGGGAGGGTGTGATGGAGCATCAGGAGGGAGTCGGGCCGGCGCGATTCCGGCGAGTTGTCGGGACCGAAGGCGTCGAAGTCGAGTCCGTTGGGAATGTAGTGAGATCGCTCGCCGAGCGATTCCGCGATGGATTGAAGCCAACGCGAGATAACGATCTTGTCGAGCGGCAGCTTCCAGGTAGCCATCACCCGCTCCTCGGGGCCGGCCCATGTCTCCACGTGCTGGATCAGGTAGAACTTCCTCCCTTTCGAATCGGGATAAGCGGTGGCCCACTCCGCGGTCTGCCACGCGGTGGCCACCACCGCGTCTCCGTCCGGGATATGATCCGCGCTCAAGGAGGGGATCCAAACCAGGCGCACCCTCGCGTCCAGGCGCGAACCAGGGCGCGGGACCATGGGTCCCGGTCAACTTCCGCGCGGCATAGGCACCGGCGCGCCACAACGACTCCGGCAGAGGTAAGTTCTGCTCCGCGCGGCTCGTGTGCACCACAGTGACCGCATGTCCGCGGGCGGTGAGGCGGTTGGCGTACTCGTATGCGATCTTGAACCCGCCGACGGGTTCACGTCCCGGGACCGGGGAGCAGGAAGGTGATTCGCAGGGGGGTGGTGGTTCCCCGAGGGACGGACATCGGAGTCACAGCGTTCAGTCTGTTTCGCGGCGACCCGATCCGAACAGCACGCGGTCCAGGAAGCCGCCCGGAGTGATCGCGGATCGAAATCGCTGATCGTCGGCCAGACGGATGTGCCCCAGGATCTCAAGGCCCACCGCGGTCAATACACCAAGCAGCGTGGAGACCAGGAACGCCAGCCCGGTCATGAGCCCGCGCCTCGGGAAGCTGCGCCGGTCGGGCGGCACCGCCGAGTCGAGCACGTCCACGGTGGTGACGTCCTTGCTCTCCTTGATGCGGGCGGCTTCGAGTTGGGCGCTCAGGAGTTCGAACACCTTCTCCTGAACTTTGAAGTCGCGGTAGCGGCGCGCCATCTCCATGCCGAGATCCGGCACGCCTCCCAGTTCGCTGTCCAGCGCCGCCACCTCGGTCTCCTTGCGCACGAGAGGGGGCGCCCCGGCGCTGAGGGTGGAACGCATGAGTTCGAGTTCGTAACCCATCGCGATGCGCTGCGCCATGAGATCGGCGGCCGCGCCCGCCGAGGCGGCCATGTCCGGAGGGCAGCACCATCCCCGGGTGCTGCTTCTGGAAGACGAGCAGCGAGTCCTCGGCCGCGCTCAAACGGAGCTGCGTGGCCTCGATGCGCTCCTCCACGAAGATCCGCGTCCGCTTCCCCTCGCCGGTGCGCAGCGCGCGATTGAGCCGGTCCAGCTTGGCGACGTAGGCGTTGGCCAGCGTCGCGGCCAGGTTGCGATCCTTGTCGGTGACCGAGACCTGAATCACTCCCGTGGAGGCGAGCCGCACGTCCGTGTTCCCGCGCAGGGCGCGCCCCGCCGAAGCCGCGGTCTTCAGCTTGTAGTGATCGCACGAGGCCATATTCCGCGACGAGGGTGTCCGCGATGGTGCGGCTCTTCAGAATCGCCACGTACACCTGCGCCGACGACGTGGCTCCGGTCAGGCCCAGCTGTGCGATGTCGAAGCGCTGGAGCAGGCTGCTCAGCCCCAGCATCCCCTCGCCCTCGCTCTGCGGAGGAAGGATGGTGGTTACCGCGGTGAAGCGAGGGGTGAGCACAAAGGTGATCCCCAGCACGAGCAGGGTCACCACCACCGTGTTCCAGACCAGGAAACGGCGGCGCCGCAGCAGCATGAGGAAGAACTCGGAGAGATCGTTCCGCGGCTCGGTCATGGGCACGGTCTCCGGCATGGTTTGCGCGTCATTTGTTGATCTGATCGATGATCAGCACGACCGTGGCCACCTGCGCGGCGATGCCGAAGACCTCGCGCACGATGTCCCAGGTGCTGCGTGCGGTCCGGCTCTTCTCGGGCACGTACAGAATATCGCCGGGAGCGAGCGCTCCCGCCTTGTCGGCTTCGGTCGCGGTTCCGTCGACGCCGCGCAGGAGGCGGATTCGCTTCTTGTCGGCCTGACGTGTCGGCCCTCCGGCGGCGTCGAGATAGTCGTCGGCTTCCCAGCCGTCGATGTAGGCGAAGAACCCGGCGTTGACCACCTCGCCGGTCACCTCGATGCGGTTGGAGGCGCGCGGCACCACGATGCGGTCGCCATCCGCCAAGAGCGGGCCCTCGCCGGCGCTTGCGTCAAACGTCATGCGGCCCGCGTCGGGGGAGAACGAGAGATGAAGCCGGGCTTGCTCGGTGGTGGTGAGATCGAAGACCGGCGCCGGCTGGCGCAGGGCCTCGAACATCGATACGGAATCGGGCGCGGCGCGGCGCACCAGCGTCACGCGGGTCGGGAGCGCGTCGGGAAGGAGCCCTCCCGCCGCGGCCAGGGCGTCCTGTGCGCGATCCTCGCCCTCGAAGATGGGGTAGTCGCCGGGGTGATTCACCGCGCCCTCGACGCGCACCGACGCCGCGGCATGCCGGCGGGGGATGCGAGGCACGTAGAGCCGGTCGCCGTCGGCGAGCACCCGGCGATCCTCACCGCTCAACACGCGGTCGAGCGCAACGCCAAGCGTGTCGTACCGGTCGGCGGCGCCTCCGGCCTCTTGCGCGCGGAAGCGGGCGATGAACGCGCGCCCGCTGTCGGCGTCGGGGGCAAGGCCTATCCACGAGAGAACATCGTCGAGTGTTTCTCCGTCGCGCAGATCCCAGACACCGGGGTGGTTCACCGCTCCAAACGCGCCGAACACACGCCCGCGCCTCGGCACGACGACGCGGTCGCCGTCGCTCAGGAACGGGTTGCCCTCCAAGGCTCCGGCGATGCGAAACGCGACCAGATCCACGGGGATCTCTCCGGCGGGGTCGCTGCGGAGGATCCGGATGCCGCGCACCGAGGCGCTGTCCGAAGTGCCACCGGCCATCGCGATGGCTTCGGCGGCGCGGGTGGCCGCGGTGACCGAGTAGGCGTCGGGTCGAGCGACCTCACCCAGCACGTACACCTTGAACCGGCGGATCTCCTGCAGTCGGACCTCCACCTGACCGTCGCGAAGGAACGAGGCGAGGCGGGTGCGGATGCGCCGACGGCCCTCGTCCAGCGTGGAGCCCCCCACCTCGATCGAGCCGTACTCGCCGAGGCTCAGCCATCCCTCCGCATCGACGATGGAAACGAGGGTGAATGCCGCCTTACCGATCGACTGGATGCGCAGGCGGTCTCCGGGGCCGAGGCGATAGGCAGCGGGATCCACCGAGCCTTCCAGAACGACGCCGCCGCTCGACAGTTGATCGGGCTGGCCGGCCTGCGCGCCGGCGAGGCGCTGCAGGATGTCGCCGGGGATTTGCTGGGCGCCCGCGGAAGCAAACGCCAGAACGAGCGCAACCGGGACAAGAACCAAGAGGGCGGATCGACTCGGGGAATACTTGCCGGCTCTCATTAGAACGCGAAAGGCTATCACCGGGGCGGAGGGGCGGCAACAGCAAAACCCGACCGCACACTCGCTTGACAGCTTTCGGTGCGCCCCCCTAGAGTCAGTGCAACACGGGTCCACCGTGTGGTTTGAACCGCCAGCCCGGAAGGGTCTATACCGCGACAACCTGGCTACCGATAACTTGAGACGGGCTTGACCCGTCGATGCACACAGTACGTGGAAGCGGGTATCGGTTCCCGGAGCCGGATCCCGGTCCGGCGTCGCCGGCGGAGGTCCAAAGCCCGGGGGTGTTTCAAACCGTGGAGGCGCGGTGGATTTTTCCCTGCCGTATGTTGCGACCCTGATCGGGGCCTTCGTCCTCGCGCTCGTTTTCACTCCCCTTAGCCGATTTCTGGCCATCGCTTCCGGGTTCATCGATTACCCCCGCAACGATCGCGTCCACCGCCGTCCCACGCCGTTTCTCGGAGGCCTTGCCGTGGCCCTCTCCGCCGGGCTCGCCTTCGCAATCCTTGCGCCGCAACTCCCGGCGCTGACCGAGTCCTGGGCTCGCGGTGCGCTCCCTCGGGCCGCCGTCCCCACCACGCTCTTCGTCGCCACCGGCGCTCTTCTGTTGGGCTTGATCGACGACCGCTTCGTGCTGAGACCGCTTCAGAAACTGGTCGGACAGATCGTGCTCTCCGTCGTCTTCCTCGCTCCGCTTGTCCCCGTTGGCTGGTCGTGGGCGCTCCTGCTCTGGCCCATCGGGCTCCTGTGGATGATCGGGCACATGAACGCGTTCAATCTGCTCGACAACATGGATGGGATCCTGGGAGGGATCGGCTCGTTGATCGGGCTCTTCATGGGTGTCTTGGCGCTCAAGCTGGGCCGGCCCGACATGGCCGCCCTGGCGCTGGCAGCGGGGGGTGCCTCGCTCGGGTTCCTCTGCTTCAACTTTCCGCCGGCCACGATCTTCCTCGGTGACGCGGGCGCGTTCTTCATCGGCTTCCTGCTCGCCGCGGTGGGCTGGCAACTCGCCGGCCCGCAGTTCCTCACCTTCGGCTCTCCGGCGGCGGCGATCGTGCTGGTTCTGGCCTACCCGATCTTCGATGTGACCTTCGTCACCGTCACCCGCATCATCGAGCGGCGGCCGGTCTACGTGGGCGGTATCGATCACACCACCCATCGCCTGCACGCGATTCTCGGTCCCGGACGGCGCGCGCTGTGGACGGTGTACGGACTGAACGCCCTCTCCGGAGTGGCAGGACTCGGCGCCCTCAACGCGCCCGCTCCGGTCGCGTGGTCCCTGGTCGTGGTGGCGATCGCCCTCTACGCGAGCCTCGGTGTGGTCCTCGCCAGGGTTCCTGTGCGCTCGCGCCGGTTCCTCTCGGTATTCCTCAAGAACGAGCCCGTCGCCGAGCGCGAAGTGGCGTAAGGCGCGCGGACGGCGCGAGCCCCCCCCGCTTGCCCGATTGAGCCCCTGCTGGTAGCGTTCCAAAGGCCTCCTGCCGTTTGGGCCGACGGCATCAATTCATCGGAGGCCATTCGATCATCGCCCCGGCACTGGTCCGCCCGACGGGGCAACTTCATCAGATGGAGAGGAGTAGGAGCATGAGAACTCTGAAATTGTTTGCGTTCATCGCCGTCGCGGGTGCGTTCGCCGCGGGGTGCGGCGAGGACAGCCCGGTGCGTCCGAGCGACGAGATCGCCCCCCCCACCAACGTGACCTTTACCACCGAGATCAGCTCGATCGTGATCTCCTGGGCAGCGAGCCCGTTCGAATCCTCGGACCGCTTCGACGGGTACTACGTCTACATCGATACCGTCTCGATCGCCGCGGCCGGCGACACCGCCACCACCGGTGGCGGAGCGTTCCTGGAAGCGCGCAAGATCAACGACAACCCGGTGGTCGCCCGCACCTATGTCGTGGATCGCACCGGCAACGGGACGGCGCTCCAGCAGGGCAAGAAGTACTTCGTCCACGTGCGCAGCGCGCGCGAGGACGATCGCATCAGCCTCGCCTCCAACGAGATCAATTCCTCGCCGCGCCCCGAAGGGGACAACGAGAACACCGACGCCAACTTGCTGATGTGGGACTACCACGCCAGCACGAACAGCCGGAGCGGTTTCGGCTGGACGCGCGCGAACGGCGTGGGACTTCCCTATGAGACCGCCGCCGGGAACAGCGCACTGATCGACTTCTTCATGATGGAGGAACTGAACTCGGCGGATGACGGCAGTCAGTTCATCAGCCCTGCCCAGGCCGCCTTCACAGTCGGCTATCCCACGCGCCACAGCACCAAGTTCAAGGACCTGGGTGCCGGGATTACTGCGTGGAACACCTCGATTGCGCCCAACGTGGCCGACCTCACCGAGGTGGTGAAGGTGATCAACGACCACACCTACGCCCTCTACCTGCACGACGGGCACTGGGTCAAGCTGCGGGTGACCAATCTCACGAAGAACCTCACCCCGACCGGGGCGTCGACCAGCATCAAGCTCAACCGCATCCGGTTCACCTACGCCTTCCAGCTCATCGACGACTACGGCCGCTTCAAGCCGGAACCGAGGGGCGGCTTCTAGGCGCCGCCGCATCGAGGAACCCATGCTCGACCCCAAGCTCATCCGCAGCGAACCGGAGCGCGTCAAGGAAGGCGCCCGGTCGAAGAATCAGGCCAACGCCGACGTGGACCGCTGGCTCGCCCTCGACGAGGAGCGCCGAGAGATGCTGGCCAAGGTCGAGCAGCTCAAGGCCGACCGCAACGCGATGAGCCGTGAGATCGGGCAGCTCATGAAGTCCGGGGGCGACGCGGGAGCCATGCAGGATCGGGTGCGGGGGATGGGGGACGAGATCAAGTCCCTCGACGACCGCGTGCGCGAGACCGACGCGGCGCTGGACGACCTCGCTCAGTGGTTCCCCAACCTGCCGCACGCGAGCGTGCCTCGCGGCGACGAGAGCCATAACCAGCTTGTCCGCACCTGGGGCGAGCCGGTCCGGCACGCGTTTGCCGCGCGCACCCACGACGATCTGGGCACGGCCATGGGGCTCTTCGATTTCGAGCGGGCTACTCGCATGAGCGGCCCCGGCTTTGCGGTGTTCACAAAGATGGGGGCGCGCCTCGAGCGCGCCCTCATCAACTTCATGCTCGATCTTCATACGAAGGAACACGGCTACACGGAGGTGTCCACCCCGTTCCTGGTGAAGCCGGAGGCGGCCCGAGGGACCGGGCAGCTCCCCAAGCTCGCCGAGGACATGTACCGCACCGACGTGGACGGGCTCTATCTCATCCCGACCGCCGAAGTGAGCATCACGAACCTCTACGCCCAGGAGACGCTGGAGGAAGAGCAGCTTCCCATTCGTCACGTGGGCTACTCCCCCTGTTTCCGCCGCGAGGCCGGGTCCTACGGCAAGGAGACCAAGGGACTCACCCGCGTCCACCAGTTCGACAAGGTGGAGATGGTCAATTTCGTCCACCCGGATCGCTCGTACGATGAGCTGGAGTCGTTGCTCGGCAACGCGGAGGACGTTCTGAAACGGCTGGGTCTGGCCTATCGGGTGTTGGTCCTGGCCAGCGGCGATCTCTCTTTCGCCGCCGCCAAGTGCTACGACATCGAGGTCTGGGCGCCGGGTGCACAGCGCTGGCTCGAGGTCTCCTCATGCAGCAACTTCGAGGATTTCCAGGCTCGCCGCGCCGGCATCCGTTTCAAGCCCAGAGGCGGAGGCAAGGTCCAGTTCCTGCACACGCTCAACGGATCCGGCCTCGCCCTGCCGCGCACCGTCATCGCGCTGGTCGAGACCTATCAGACCGAACGGGCAACGGTGCTCGTCCCCGAGCCTTTGCGGCCCTATCTGGACGGCGTCGCCGAACTCTCATGAGGCCGCGCTGGCCGTTGCCCGCGCGCACCGGCCGTCTCTCCACCCCTGCCTTCATCCGCGTGTACATCCTGGTGGGAGCGGTGGCGATGGCGTTGGCCCTCCTGCTCTACTTCCATCGCCTCGCCCTTCGCGTGGAGGACCAGACCGAATCCAAGGGCGCGCTCGTGGCGCACCTCATCGCGTTCACGACGTTTTCCCTCGACGACGAGGCGGCGGGGCGCGACGCGCAAACCGAATTTCGCCGCATCATCCGTTCGCTCGACTTCCCGGTCATCATTACCGCCGACAGCGCGGGTCTGCCGCTGGTATGGAACCGGCTGGTAGGTGTAGACACGCTCAGCATCGAGCGGATCCTGGACGAGTATCCCAACAACCCGAGTCCCGCTCTGGCCCGCGTGCTCTCGGAGCGGGAGCACATGGACCGCAGCCACGATCCCATCCCCATGCTGCGGCGCGGATCGGAAGGCCCCGCGATCTATCTCCACTACGGATCGCCGGGACTGGTGAACGAGCTGCGCTGGACGCCGTGGGTGACGATCGCGGTGGCGGCGGTCTTCGGAGCGGTCGGCCTTCTCATGATCCGCGGGATGAAGCGCGCGGAGCAGGGCTTCATCTGGGCGGGCATGGCCAAGGAGACCGCGCACCAGATGGGAACGCCGCTCTCCTCTCTGGTCGGCTGGATGGAGGTGCTCAAGGACGAGGCGCAAGTCCGCGAGGACACCGCCACGCTGCCGAGGGAACTCTACGAGGAGGCGGTGCGCGAGATCGATCGCGACGCCGAACGCCTGAACCGGGTGGCTGCGCGCTTCAGCCAGATCGGGTCGAAGCCGCGGCTCGAGCGCGGCTCGCCGGTTCCCGTGCTCCAGCAGACCATCGACTACTTCCGCCGCCGCTTCCCCCAGGGAGTGGAGCTGGCGGTGGATCTCGAACCCGACACGCCGCCGGTGCTTCTCAACAACGAGCTCTTCGGCTGGGTGCTGGAGAACCTGATCAAGAACGCGCTCAACGCGGTGGAAGAGGGGAGAGGTCGGATCGAGGTGCGCCTGCGCGGACTCCCCGCCGGTAAGGGGATCGCCATCGCCGTGCGCGACAACGGGCGCGGGGTGGCCGCAGGCATGGAGGCTCAGATCTTCCGGCCCGGGGTGAGCACGCGGGCCCGGGGCTGGGGGTTGGGGCTTCCTCTCTCCCGGCGCATCGTGGAGGAGTACCACCGAGGCCGCCTCGATCTCACCTGGACCGAGCCCGGAGAGGGAGCCGAGTTCACGATGACGCTCCCCGCCGCGCCCCCCGCCGCGTATCATGATACGAACCCTGGCTAGACCGCGATTCACGATCCACGAGTCCGACGCCTCCCTCTAAACCGATCAGGTGGTGAGCCCATGTCCGAAGCGAAACGTCGCGTCCTCTGGGCGGACGATGAAATCGATTTTCTCAAGCCCCACATCCGCTTTCTGGAGGGAAAGGGCTACGAAGTCACCGCGGTGACGAGCGGCGAGGACGCCCTCGCCCGGTTCAAGGAGGGACGCTTCGACGTCGTGCTCCTCGACGAGATGATGCCGGGCATGGGCGGACTGGCCACCCTCGACGCGATCAAGAACATCGACGCCACAGTCCCCGTCGTGCTGGTGACCAAGAGCGAGGAGGAGTCGCTCATGGAGGACGCCATCGGGCGCCGCATCCGCGACTACCTCGTGAAGCCGGTGCACCCGAGCCAGGTGCTGCTGACCATCAAGCGCCTCACCGAGGGGACCAAGCTTCAAGAGGGGCGCTTCACCCGCGACTATGTCGGGGAGTTCAACCGTCTCCAGCAGCGCCGGCTCGAGCCGATGGATCGCGACGATTGGCTGGAGACCTACCGCCGCCTCACCCATCTGGAGCGCGAGTTGTTCGCCATCGAGGACGTGGGGCTGCGGCAAGCGCATATGGATCTCAAGCTGGAGCTGAACCGGGATTTCGGCCGCTTCATCGAAGGCGCCTATCCCGGGTGGGTGGCGGATCCCCGGAATCGCCCCGTCCTCTCCACCGACATCGTGCCGCGCTATGTGCTGCCCGAGATCCGCGACGGGCACACCGTCTATCTCATGGTGCTCGACTGCATGCGCTACGACCAGTGGCTGGCCCTGCAGTCGCACCTCGAGCCGTCGTTTCGCATCGAAGAGAACCTGTACTACTCCATCGTCCCCACCGCCACGCCCTACTCGCGGAACGCGATGTTCTCCGGGCTCTTCCCCGCCCAGATGGCCGAGCGCTATCCCGACTGGTGGCAGGAGCGGGGGCAGACGGGGAAGGGGAAGAACCGCTTCGAGGAGGAGTTCCTGCGCGAGCAGTTAAACACGCTCGGGCGGGCCGACCTGAACTTCAAGTATCAGCGGATCTTCACCGAGGTAGAGGAGCAGGCGCTGCGGCGGCAGGTTTCGACCTACGCGGGGCTCCCGCTCGTGGTCTTCGTGTTCAACTTCCTCGATCAGATCACCCACGGCCGGTCGGAGAACCCGGTGCTTCGGGAGTTGGTGCCCGACGAGGCCGCCTTCCGCTCGCTCCTGGAGTCGTGGTTCAGCCACTCCGCCCTCGGCGACGCCCTGAAGCTCATCTCCCAGCAGAACGCCACCGTGATCCTCACCAGCGACCACGGGGCGGTGCAGACGCGCCACTCGACCCTCGTCTATGGAAACCGCGACACCAGCACGAACCTCCGCCACAAGAACGGGGCGAACCTGCGCGGGGAGGAGAAGGACGCCATCCTGATCAAGAAGCCTCTGGAATGGGGGCTGCCCGACGACTTCCTGAACAAGAACTACCTGATCGCGCGCGAGGACCACTACTTCGTTTATCCGACCAATTTTCACGAGTACGAGCGGATGTATAAGAACTCCTTCCAGCACGGCGGCGTGGCCATGGAAGAGGTGATCCTCCCGTGCGCGATCCTGAAGCCCCGCTAGAGGAGGAGGCGCTGTTCGCGCTGGCCGCCGAGAGTCCCGCCCGCACCGAGGCGATCGGTGAGGCGTGGGGACGCGCGATGCTGGGCGGCGAGGCGCTGCTCCTGACCGGCGATCTGGGCGCGGGGAAGACCACGCTGGTGCGGGGGCTGGCGCGAGGACTCGGCGTGGCCTTCGGCGTGAAGAGCCCCACCTTCGCCATCCTGCTCTCCTACCCGGGCCGGTATACGCTCCACCACGTGGATCTCTATCGCCTCGCCGACGTGCGCGACGTGGAGGAATTGGGGTTGGACGACCTCTTCGGTTGCGAAGCGGTGACGGTGGTGGAATGGGGGGAGCGCCTTGGCGCGCTGGCCCCCGCGGGCGCGGTGCGCGTCACGCTTAGCGATGCGGGCCCCGAAGCGCGCACGATCGAGGTGCGCGGTCCGCGCGCGACGGTGGCCCGGCTGGCCGAAGCGACCGGCGCGCTCGTCGAGGGGTCGTCATGAAGCCCGTCGATCCCACCAAGGTTGTCGTTCTGGGCCTCGACACCGTGGGCGCCGAGGGTGGAGTGGCCCTTCTCATCCCCTCCGGTCCCGCTCTGGCGCGCGAACTCGGCGAGCGCGGGCGCCACGCCGAGGCGCTCGTGCCCGAGGCTCTCGCGCTGATGGCCGAGGCCGGGATCGGGTGGGGGGATCTGGACCTCATCGCGGTGAACGTGGGCCCCGGGTCCTTCACCGGCATCCGGATCGGGCTCGCCGCCGCCCTCGGCATCCATTCCGCGACCGGCACCCCCGCCGCCGGTGTCGGCTGTCTCGACATCGCCGCCCGAGCCTGTTACGATGCAACCTCTCCCGCCGTAGGAAGTTACATCGTTTGCGCCGCGGACGTGCGGCGGAGCGAAGTCGTCCTTGCGGGATTCCGGATCGCGAGCGATGGACCGGTTCGACTGGATGGGGATCGGCTCACCGCGACGGATCGGGCGGGTGATGCTCCCGAGGGGGCGACGCTGGCCGGCGACGGCGCGGCGCTCCTGTGGCCCGAGGCCCCGCTTGCGCGCTGGGTGCCCACGGGGGCACAGCGCGCCGTGGCCGCGGCCCGACTGGGGTTGGCAGCGTGGGCCCGGGGGGAGGCCGAACCCCCGGCGCCGCGCTATGCTCGCGGCGCTGACGCACGGCCGAGGGTGCGGTGAACGAAGACGCGATAGAGATCCGGCGGTTTCGCCGGCCCGACGTGGACGCGGTGACGGAGCTGGAGAAGCTGATCTTTCCGGATCCGTGGAACAAGAACGCGTTCCGCCGCGAGGCGGAGGGGAGCCGGGAGGGCTGGTCGCGGGTCGCCGTCGACGGCGCGACCAAGAAAGTGGTCGGCTACATGGTGGCCTGGGTGGTGGCGGACGAGGCGCACCTGGCGAACCTGGCGGTGGCGCCGGGTGAGAGGCGCCGGGGCGTGGCCCAGAGGTTTCTGGACGACCTGATCGCCGAGAGCAAGCTTCGGCAGGCGCGCATGATCGTGCTCGAGGTGCGGCGGTCCAACGTGGCCGCGCAAACGCTGTATCGCAGGAACGGCTTCTACACGACGATGATCCGACGCGAGTACTACCGAGACAACCGGGAGGACGCCTTGGTGATGGTCAAACCGCTCAACGAGGCGGGACGCATTCCGGCGTTTGAGGGAGGGCGAGACTGATGCCCTGGCTCAAGCGCGAGAACCCGCCCGCCGCCGGCGGCAAGGCGGGCCGCGAGCTCCCCGACGGCCTCTGGGTCAAATGCGAGGGCTGCGCCGAGATCCTCTACTTCAAGGAACTCGAACGGAATCTCCACGTCTGCCCCAAGTGCACGCATCATTTCCGGATCACGGCCCGCCGCTATGTGGAGATCCTGCTCGATCCGGGCAGCTTCGTCGAAATCGACGCAGGCGTGGTCTCGCTCGATCCTCTCGGCTTCCGCGACTCCAAGCGCTACATCGACCGGCTCAAGGACGCGCGCGAGAAGACCGGCCTCGGCGACGCCATCCTCACCGGAACCGGAGCCCTCGAGGGGATGCCGGTGGTATTCGGAGCGATGGACTTCGCGTTCATCGGCGGGAGCATGGCCAGCGCGGTGGGAGAGAAGATCGTGCGGGCCGCGCAACGATCCCTCGACGAGCGCATGCCGCTCATCCTGCTCTCCTCCTCGGGGGGCGCCCGCATGATGGAGGGGATTCT
Organism: Candidatus Eiseniibacteriota bacterium; assembly: GCA_963762255.1. GTDB lineage: Bacteria > Eisenbacteria > RBG-16-71-46 > JABDJR01 > JABDJR01 > CAVXKA01. The sequence goes on along the minus strand of CAVXKA010000003.1, from coordinate 541,784 downwards.
CTCTCTCATGCAGCTCGCCAAGACCAGCGTGCTGCTGGCGCGGCTCATCGAGGAGCGCGTCCCCTACGTGTGCGTGCTCACCGACCCCACCACCGGCGGGACGACCGCAAGCTTCGCCCAGCTCGGCGATGTGCAGTTTGCCGAGCCCGGCGCGCTCATCGGCTTCGCCGGCCCGCGGGTCATACGGGAGACGGTGGCACAGGAGCTTCCGGAGGGGTTCCAGCGCGCCGAGTTCCTGCTCAAGCACGGGTTCATCGATCGCATCGTGCCGCGTGCGCAGATGCGTCCCACCCTGGGGCGCGTGCTCAGGATTTTCGCCGACGGGCTCTCGACCGTGCCGGGGGCGGCGCTCAAGCCGTCGATTTCTCCCGGCAGCGACGGGGGGCCGCCCGCCGACGGGTCGACTTCGGCCGGAAGCAGATAGGAGGCAGTGTGGCAGGGGTTCGTTTCGAGAAGGTCACCAAGGTCTACCCCGGCGGCGTCACCGCGGTCAAGGAAGCCACCCTGGAGGTTCACGACAAGGAGCTGATGGTCCTGGTCGGTCCCTCCGGCTGCGGCAAGTCCACGCTGCTGCGCATGGTTGCCGGGCTCGAGGAAGTCACCAGCGGCGATCTCTACATCGGCGACCGGCGCGTGAACGACGTGGCGCCCAAGGATCGCGACATCGCCATGGTGTTCCAGTCCTACGCGCTCTATCCGCACATGACCGTGCGCGAGAACATGGGCTTCGGGCTCAAGCTCCGCAAGTTCAAGAAGGAGGAGATCGAGCGGCGGGTGAACCAGGCCGGCGAGCTGCTCGCGCTGACCCCGTATCTCGACCGCAAGCCCAAGGCGCTCTCCGGCGGGCAGCGCCAGCGCGTCGCGCTCGGTCGCGCCATCGTGCGCCAGCCGGCGGTGTTTCTCTTCGACGAGCCGCTTTCCAACCTCGATGCCGCGCTTCGCGTGCAGATGCGCACCGAGATCGCCAAGCTGCATCGCGACCTCGACGCCACCATGGTCTACGTCACCCACGATCAGGTGGAGGCGATGACCATGGCCGACCGCATCGCGGTGGTCAAAGACGGCCTCCTGCAGCAGGTGGCACCGCCGCTCACGCTGTACAACGAGCCGGTGAACCGCTTCGTGGCTTCGTTCATCGGCTCGCCGGCCATGAACTTCATCGAGGGTTCGATGGCCGACGCCGGCTTCACCGCGCCGGGGCTGGACTTGTCGCTGGCCGGCGCTGCCGTTTCGATTCGCGCGCACCGCGGCGCGGCCACTCTGGGCATCCGCCCCGAAGATCTCACCCTTGCCGAAGAAGTCTCCGACGCCGCGGCTCCGGGGCCCAACGCCCTTATCGTGCGCGCGCGGGTGGTGGAGCCGATGGGCAACGAGATCTTCCTGCACGGCCAGGCGGAGTGCGGCGCGCTCCTGGCCCGCATCGGACCGGAAGTGGTTCCGCGCGTCGGCGCGGCCTATCGCCTGCAAATCAACGTCGCGCGCGCTCAACTCTTCGACCGGGAGACGGGAGTCAGCCTGCGGGCGCCGCAGGCCGTCGCCGTCGGGGCGTGAGCGCTTGAAGCCCCGGCGCCTGCTTGCCGTCGACATCGGCGGCACCGGGATCAAGACCGGCGCCGTGGAGATCTCCGACGCGCCGCACTTGGCCGCGCACGATGTCCTGCACGGGCACGCCGGACGCGATCCGGAGGCGGTGCTGGACGAAGTCGCCGATGCGCTGCGCCGGCTCACCGCCGCCGCGGGATGGGACGCGGCGGAAGGGGTGGGGGTCGGCTCGGCCGGACTGATCGATCGACGCACCGGCACCATCCGATTCTCTCCCAACCTTCCCGCGTGGGAAGGCGCGCGGATCGGCGAAGGGCTCTCGCGGCGCCTCGGCATGCCCGCCCGCGTCGACAACGACGTCAACGCGTTCGCGCTGGCCGAATGGCGATGGGGGGCTGGCGAGCGCGCGCAGAACGCGGTGTTTCTTACCCTCGGCACCGGCATCGGCGGCGCCGCCATCGCCGACGGACTTCTCGTGCGCGGCGCCCAGGGATTCGCCGGCGAACCCGGCCACGCCACGGTGGTGCTGGACGGGATTCCCTGCGCCTGCGGGAACCGCGGCTGCGCGGAGCGGTACGTAGGGACGAACGACATCGTGGAGGCCGCACGCCGGCACGTCGGATTCGCCGCCGACCCCCTCCTCGCGCAGGCGGATCCCCTCACGTCGCGGACGGTGAGCGAAGCGGCAGGGCGCGGAAGCGCGGTCGCGCGCGAGGTTCTCACCGACGCCGGGCACGCGCTCGGAGGTCTTCTGGTGACCCTGGTCAACATCTTCAATCCGGAGCGGATCGTCATCGGCGGCGGGGTCGCGCTCGCGGGCGGCTGGATCCTCGATCCGGCCCGCGAGCATCTGGGTGCCCGGTCGTTGGTGGCGCGCTTCGCGCCCCCGCTGGTGCTTCCGGCGGGGCTCGGCCCCGAGGCGGGGCTCTTGGGAGCGGCCGCGTTGCTCCTGGAGGAACCGGCCACTGCCCCTCGTTGAATCAGGCCCGCACATGGGTTGGGGTCGGACGCGCCTAGGCGCCGCGGCGCTCGGCCTTCTCGCGCTATCGGGGTGCGCCTGGTTCCAAGAGCCTCCCGGCTCGGCCCTCGATGCGCCCCCCAGCGCGACCGCAGAGTCGCGGCCGCTGGCCGCGGGGCTTCAGCCTCCCGAGCGCGAGCCGCACCTGGATGTGATCCCGTATCAACGCGGACCGGCCGACAGCGCGACCGCCGACTCGATCGCGGCGGCGATCGCGGCTCCCCGCGTCACCGCTCCCGTCGATTCCGCTCCCGCCGACTCCAGCGCCTCGGCGGAGACGGCCGCCCCCAGTTCCGATCTCTGGGAGATCACCGGGTATCCCCTCATCTCGAGCACGGGTCCTCAGGGTCAGATCATCGACATCACGAATCCGGTCATCACCCACGGCGAGCTGACCATTACGTCGCCCACCGCGCGCTACCTCGTCGATGAGGGGCGAGCGGAGTTCGATGGCGAGGTCGCGTTCAGCGAAGGCGAAACCCGAGGGCGCAGCGCGCGCGCGACCTACTTGCGCGATTCGGAGACGCTGATCGCGGAGGGGGATGTCGAGGTCGATTCGCCCGCCGATTCGCTTCGCCTCTGGTCCGATCGCGCCAGCTACGATCGCACCGGACGCGTGATGACCATGACGGGCAACATGCACGGGCGGCGCGGCGACCGGCGGATGCGCGCAAACGAAGCCGAGTGGCGGCGCAACCGGGACGACGTGCTTCTCACCGGAGACGTCTACGTCACCGAGGAAGACGGCGCGTCTCAGTTGCGCGGCGAGCGTCTCATTTACGATCTGCGCACCGATCGCGCCCGCGTCACCGAGGTTCCCGCCCTCGTTCTTACCAGCGGCACCGGCACCATCACCCGCATCACCGGCGACCGCCTGTGGGTGGCGCCGGGGGGCGACGCGGAGGCTTCGGGAAACGTCCGCGTCGTGCGCGGCGGGGTGACCGCCCAATCCGACTCCGCGAGCTACCGCCGCGCGGAACATCGCGCGCTCTTGCTCGGAGCGCCGCGCGTGCTCGAGCGGGACGGCACGCTGACCGGCGATACGCTGCTCCTGCACTTCGACGACGACGAAGCGCTCACGCGGGCCGAAGTGCACGGCCATGCGGCCGTGCGCCATGCCCCGATCGACAGCCTGCGCGTGGGTGAGGTCAGCACGGTGCGTGGCGACTCGCTCGTCATGTACTTCGTCGACGGCGAGACCGAGCGCGTGGTCACCGTCGGGAACGCCTCCAGCACCTACTCCCCGGCGACATCCGACGCGGGGAAGGGCGCGGGCACCAACGCCGCCCAAGGCGACACCATCACCATCTTCTTCGATGCCGGCGCCATCGACCGTGTGCGAATCAGCGGGCACGCCAAGGGGGTGTATGCCTTCCGCGATGAGGGCGCGGACTCGGTCGCAGCGGCCGACTCGATCGGCGCGCCACCCGCGGAGGTCGACACGGCGGGCGCGTTGCCCGCGGAGGTCGACACGGCGGGCGCGATTCCTGCCGGGATCGAGCCGGGCGCCCCGGACTCAACCCAATCCGACACGCTTCGCACGGCGTCGGTCGGCGCGGAGAAGGTGATCTACGAAGCCGACGTGGTGGAGTACGCGATGGACGACCGCGTGGTCGACCTCTTCGGCAACACCAAACTCGACTACGGCGCTCTCACCCTCACCGCGGGAAAGGTGCGCTTCTTCACCGACCGCCGCTACCTGGAGGCGGAGGACAAGCCGGTACTGGTCGAAAAGACCCCCGGCGAGCAGCGCGATATCGTGGGCGCGAGCATGGACTACAACCTCGACTCGCGCGAGGGAACGATCGGCGGCGGGCGAACCAAGGCCGAGGACGGCTACATCTATGCGGAGCGGTTGCGCAAGGTCGGCGACGACGAGTTCCTTGCCCGCGGGGGGAGCTACACGAGTTGCGACAACGTGGAGCACGACAAGGCGCCCCACTTCCACTTCACCAGCCACCGCATGCGGATCTACCTCAAGGACAAGGTGGTGGCGAAGCCGGTGACTCTCTACATCCGGGACATCCCGGTCCTCGCGCTGCCGTTCTACGTCTTCTCGATTCGCAAGGGACGCCAGTCCGGTCTCCTGACCGCCAACTTCGACTTCGGTCTCACCGGCAGCGCCGGGGGCTCTTTCAGCAACCTCGGCTACTACTGGGCGGCGAGCGAGTACTACGACTTCACCGCAAGCATGGACTACACCGAGCGCCCGTCGCGCTTCGTGGGGCACGTACAGGCCCGTTACGCCAAGCGCTATCTCATGGATGGCAACGTCAACTTCGCGCGTACGCTCGGCTCGACCTCGAGTGGGTACGACCTGACCGGCTACCATCAAATGACGCTGGGCGAGTGGCGCATCACCGGCCGCCCCGAGTTTCGCACCGCCGCTTTCCGCTCTGAAGAGCCTCTCGGTACCGACATTGGTCAGCGGCTCGACCGGATCCTGAAGAGCGATCTCTCGGCGTCGCGTAGCTTCGGTTGGGGAGGAAGCTTGAGCCTCACCGCCAACCGCACTCAGAACCTGGCGGTGGAGCGAGGGGACGGAACCGACGAGATCCTCCTTCAGGAGGTCCTTCCCAGTTATTCGTTCTCGATGAACTCGCGGACGATAGGGCGGAAGGCCGACGAGAAGGGCGTGGGAGGGCGACTCCCGTTCCTGAGCAGTGTGCGCTACTCGCTCAGCTCCCGCGGTTCCTCCACGCGCACCGAACGCGAGAAGACCACGCTCTTCACCGCCCCGGTCGATACCCTCTATCAGATCCTCAAGGAGCGATCGAGTCTGGCGCAGCACACCTTCAACGTGAGCGACTCGCGCCGGTTCTGGAACGCATTCAACCTTCAACCGTCGATCAACCTCACCGAGCACTGGGTGGACCGCGAGTTCAGCGCGGATGACACCGTGAAGGCCTTTCGTCGGGCTGCGCTGTGGTCGGCTTCGCTGACGACGGGGACGGCGTTCTACGGGACTTTCGGCGGGGTGGGTCCGCTGGTTGCGCTCCGCCATACGGTGGAGCCCTCGGCAAGCCTCACCTACTCGCCTGAGTTCAGCGGGCTCGCGTACCGGGACACGGCGGGGGTCCGCCGCAACCGGTTCCCCGGCATCTCCTCCTTCGAGCGGCGGCGACTCGACCTGCGCCTGCGAAACGGCTTCCAGGGGAAGGTCAAGGTCGGGGAGGAAGTCCGCAAGGTCGACCTCATCAACTGGTCGCTCTCGAGCGGCTACGACTTTCTCGCTTCCGACGAGGGTGGGAAAGGATGGAGCCTGGTGAACTCCAGTGTCGATCTCCCGCGCATTCTGGGGGTGGACCTGAGCTTCAACTCCGTCCACGACCCCTACCGGCGCTTCCGGTTCTCGAGCTATCAGGGACGCGCGATGTTCGGGTTCTCAGGAACGCTTCCCGGCGGGGAGGAGGGAGGAGGTGGGGTGTCGATGGGCGCGCCGGACCGAAGCACCAGCGAGTACAGTCAGATAGGGGCGGATATGGGAAGGAGCGCTCTCGACGGGATGGGGGGGCAGCAGGGGGACGCCCGGCCCCTGTCCTGGAACGCCGGTTTCACCTTCTCGACCAACGGTTCGCGGTCCCTCGATCGGATCGAGACGGCGACGACGGTGAACGGCCAGTTCGGGGTTCAGATCACGAAGAACTGGTCGGTGAGCTACAACTCCAATCTGGACGTCACCGCGCGCAAGGTCGTGGGGGAATCCTTGAGCCTCCATCGGGATCTGCACTGCTGGGAGGCGATGTTCACCCGGAGCAAGCTGGGGGACGAGACGACCTTCTACTTCCGGATCAACGTGAAGGCCCTTCAGGAGATCAAGTACGAGCAGGGGCAGCGGGGCTACAGCGGATTCGGCGCGATAACCTCGGCCCTCCCCTGACCTCCCCCGTCTCCGGCCCGAACCGCCGATCCCGGTTGCGGTTCCCCGGGGAATCCCCGCCGGACTGCCTCGGTAGATAGCCTGTGCATCGGGTTTCGGGACCCTGCTATACTCGCGCGTCTCTGCCCGCCATGCGGCTTGGGTGGGGCTTCACACGTTGATCCCGCTCCGAGGAGAAAACTTCATGCTCTGGCGCAAACTCCTGTGGCTCGGATCCTTGACCGCGGTCGTCGGTGCTCTCCTGCTGGCCCTTCCGGCGGCCCGGAGCGAGAGCAAGGCGCGCACCGCGACGATCCTCTCCACCGCCTCCAACAACGGCGAAACGTCCCCCTGTGGGTGACACAAGAAGCAACTAGGCGGGCTCGCCCGGAGGGCGGCCTTGATCAAGAGCGATCTGGCAAAAGGGAATCCCACCCTGGTCGTCGATGCCGGGAACTGGGGCGACAACAAGGACTTCAACCCCTGGGACAAGACCCAGTTCATCTGGGACATGATGGGGGAGATGAAGTACGACGCCGTCACCCCGGGGGACGCGGAGTTGATGCAGGGGGTCGATGCCCTCAAGAAGCTCCTCGCCACCCAGCCTCAGGTGAAGGTGGTTTCGGCGAACGTGATGGACAAGTCGGGCAAGCACCTCTTCCCGGAGTCGGTGGTGATCGACAAGGGGGGTGTGCGCTTCGGCGTGACCGGCACGACGGGCGGCTCCTACTACAACTTCAACGTGACCCGGGGTCTGCAGACGAAGGACGACTTCACCTTTGAGGACTCGAAGGTGGCGCTCCAGCGGGTGCTTCCCAAGCTTCGTGGGCAGTGCGACATCCTGGTGGTGCTCATGCACGAGGGCCCCGGCGATGCCAAGCGCTTCGTCGACGAGGTCCCCGGCATGGACGTGGTGATTGTGGGCCACAACCCGGGCTATCAGTTCAATCCCGACCGTGTCGGCCAGACTCTGGTGATCCGTCCCGGCAATCGCGGCCAGTACCTTTGTTCGCTCGAGCTGACCCTTGGCGCGGACGGGAAGATCGCCGACTACAACGGCGAGGGCAAGCCCCTGGGCGAGACCGTGGCGAAGGATCCCGCGCTGGATCTGGTCATCACCAAGTGGGAGTCCGATTTCAACGCGCGCAAAACAGCGGAGATGCGTAAGAACGCGGCCAAGGCCGCGGTCAATCAGGGAACAGAGAAGTACGTGGGTTCCGAGATGTGCGCCCGCTGTCACAGCGACATCTTCGCCAAGTGGTCGCAGACACCGCACGCCCGCGCGTGGGACACCCTGGTGAAGGACAAGAAGCAGAACCAGAAGGAGTGCGTGGAGTGCCACGTCACCGGCTGGGGCGAGGCCACCGGGTACGAGCAGGCAGCCGCGACGGATGCCGGCGCCTCGGCGGCCAAGGATGGCGCCAAGGACGCGGTCAAGGCGGACATGCGCAACGTGCAGTGCGAGAGCTGCCACGGTATGGGGACCTTCCATGGCACCACGGCGATGCTGAAGAAGCCGACCGAGGACATCTGCGCGAACTGTCACACCGGGGAGTTCGGCAAGAACTTCAACTACACCACCGCGATCACGAAGGTGCACTAGGCCGCTCCGGTCGGGTGGATTCGCCACAGACGCCCTTCCGGCCGTTGGGTCGGAGGGGCTTCCTGTTTCCGGGCCCCGGCCGCGCCGCCGGGGTGCTTGACCCGCCCTCGGGGGGCGCTTAACGTAACCCGGCTTTCGACCGTTCCGGGGAACGACAACGGGGGAGCGAGCCGATGCACGCGGACATGGACGTCAGGGACAGCATCCTCGATCTGATCGGCAACACACCGCTCGTCCGGTTGCGTCGGGTGAAACAGGGCATGGCGGCGGACCTCCTGGCCAAGGTGGAGTCGTTCAATCCGGGCGGGAGCGTGAAGGACCGCATCGGGGTGGCGATGATCAACCAGGCCGTTGCGGATGGGAAGCTCAAGCCGGGCGGGACCGTGGTGGAATGCACCTCGGGCAACACCGGCGTGGGGCTGGCAGTGGCCTGCGCCGTGCTCGGCTACCGCGGCATCTTCACGATGCCGGACAAGATGAGCCTCGAGAAGATCAACCTTCTCAAGGCCCTCGGCGCAGAGGTGGTGGTGACCCCGACCGCGGTCCCCCCCGACTCCCCCGAGTCCTTCTACAAGGTGGCCGAGCGGATCGTACGCGAGACCCCGGGCGCCTGCCACACCAACCAGTATCACAACCCGTCCAACCCGCAAGCCCACTACGAGACGACAGGCCCCGAGATCTGGCGCCAGACGGCCGGACACATCACCCATTTCATCGCCGGCATCGGCACCGGGGGCACGATCAGCGGGATCGGGCGCTATCTCAAAGAGAAGAACCCCCGGGTCAAGGTGATCGGGGTGGATCCCGAGGGTTCGATACTGCGCACGTTCTACTACTCCAAGCAAATGGGGGAGGCGCGTCCTTACAAGGTCGAGGGCATCGGCGAGGACATCATCCCCACCACCACCCACTTTCAGTACATCGACGACATCGTGGAGGTGGGCGACAAGGAGAGCTTCCTGGCTGCGCGTCGTCTCTCGCGCGAAGAGGGCATCCTCGCCGGCGGCTCCTGCGGCTCCGCGCTGGCCGGAGCGTACAAGGCATTGAAAGACTCGAAGCCCACCGACGTAGCGGTCGTGCTCCTCCCCGACACCGGCGAGCGCTACCTCTCCAAGATGTACAACGACGCCTGGATGCGGGACAACGGCTTCCTGGAGCCGGAGGCGGTGGCGGTGCGCGAAGTGCTCTCCGCCAAGAAGCACACCATCCCCGCCCTGGTGACCGTGGACGCCGGGCATCCGGTGCGGGAGGCGATCGATCTCATCCGCGCCCACGACATCTCGGTGATCCCGGTGGTGCGCGAGGGAAAGATCGTCGGGACGGTCAACGAGAACGCGCTCATGCGCCTGGTGTTCGAGGATCCCAAGGTGCTCGAGAAGCGAACCGGCGAGGTGATGGAGGCGCCGCTGCCCCGGATCGAGGTGCGCGACTCGGTGAAAACCGCGATCCGCGCCCTCGCCGACCGCAACCCGGCCGTGCTCGCCTACGACGGTGACCATGCGGTGGGGATACTGACCCGCATCGACGTCTTGAGCTTCGTGTCCACCTAACACGCATCGATCGCCACAGGAGGCACCATGGGCTTCTCCACCGACGCCATCCACGCCGGGCAGTCGCCGGATCCCACCACCGGCGCGGTGATGGTTCCCATCTACCAGACCTCGACGTACGTGCAAGAGGGGCTGGGCAAGCACAAGGGCTACGAATACGCGCGCACCCAGAACCCGACCCGCGAGGCCTGGGAGCGAAACGTGGCCGCTCTCGAGAAAGCCAGGCACGGCATCGCGTACTCGAGCGGCATGGCCGCGATGCACGCCGTGGTGCAGCTCATGGCCGAAGGCGACCACGTGCTTCTGGGGGACAACCTCTACGGCGGCACCTTCCGGCTTCTGGACAAGGTCATGAAGCCGATGGGCATGGCCTACGACACGGTGTCCACCAAAGACCCGGCCACGGTGGCCAGGGCGATCCGTCCCAACACCAAGCTGCTCGTCCTCGAGACGCCCTCCAACCCGGTCATGATCCTGAGCGATATCCCCGCGGTGGCGGAAGTGTGCCGCGCGCGCGGGGTGACGCTAGCCGTCGACAACACGTTCATGAGCCCGTACTTTCAGAACCCGCTGACCCTGGGGGCGACGATCGTCGTGCACTCCAGCACCAAGTACCTGAACGGGCACAGCGACATGGTGGGCGGCGTGGTGGCCACCAACGACGAGGCGATCGCGGCACGACTGCGGTTCCTGCAGAACGCGGCGGGCGCGGTGCCGGGGCCCTTCGACTGCTGGCTGGCGTTGCGCGGCATCAAGACGCTGGCCCTGCGCATGGAGCGGCACAACGCCAACGCGATGGAGGCGGCGCGATTTCTCGAGACGCACCCGCGCGTGAAGCGCGTGATCTACCCGGGGCTCACGTCGCATCCGCAGCACGAGCTCGCCCGGCGGCAAATGCGCGGCTTCGGCGGCATGGTGTCGGCGGACGTGGGGGGCATCGAGGAGGCCCGTCGCGTGCTGCCCAGGTTCAAGCTCTTCTCGCTGGCCGAAAGCCTGGGCGGGGTCGAGAGTCTGGTCAGCCATCCCGCGTCCATGACCCACGCGTCGGTGCCGGAAGCCGAGCGGCTCAAGGTCGGGCTCACCGACGGCCTCATCCGCTTCTCGGTGGGGTGCGAGGACGCCGAAGATCTCGTCGAGGACTTGCGCCAGGCTCTCGTCTAGCCGTCGACCGCGCGGCCGAACGAGCCGCACACGCCCGCAGGTCGCGGACGATGAAGGAGGTGTTATGGAGCGGGTTCCGCGTCCCCTCATCGAGGGCGTGAGAGAAGATCTCCTGCCGCTCGTGGAGGAGCGGCGGGACGGTGCCATTCAGGCCGTACTCCTGAACCTCCATCCCGCCGACATCGCTCTCCTCATCTCCACCCTCCACGATGAAGAGGACCAGCGGTATCTCTTCGCGCTGGTGCGCGAGAGCGAGCAGGCCTCGGACGTCCTCACCGAACTCCCCACCGCCGTCCGCGAAAACGTCATCGCCGAGATCCCCCACCACGAGCTGTCCGACCTGGTCGAGGAGATGGATTCGGACGACGCCGCCGACCTCTTGCAGGAGCTCGAGCCGGAGCTGGCCGATCAGGTACTTCAGGGCATCGAGCCGGAGGAGCGGGAGGCCATGCGCCCGCTCCTCGTGCACCGCGAGGACACCGCCGGCGGCATCATGGCCACCGAGGTTCTCACCGTGAACGTGAACGACACGGTAGGGGATGCGCGGGAGATGGTGCGGGCCCGCCATGAGGATGTCGGCGCCTTCTTCAACGTCTACGTCGTCGATGAAGCGAAGCGACTGAAGGGCATCCTTTCGGTCAAGGACCTGGTGCTCCAGCACTCCGCGACGCCTGCCCGAGAGGCCATGAACACGGACATCGCCACGGTGCCGCCGGACATGGACCAGGAAGAGGTCGCCAACATCTTCCGTCGCTACGACCTGGTGGCGGTCCCGGTCGTGAACGAGGAAGGGGTGCTCCTCGGGCGCATCACGGTGGACGACGTGGTGGACGTCATGCGCGAGGAAGCCGAGGAGGACATCGCCCGCATGGCGGGGACGGTGGACTTCGACTTCGACGAGAGCTCCGCCCGGCGTGTGGCGCTCTTGCGTCTGCCCTGGCTCGTGGTGAGCCTCTTCGGCGGGCTTCTCGCCGGTGTCGTGCTGCATCACTTCACCAGCGTCCTCACCCACGAGCTGCTGATGCTGGTCGCGTTCGTTCCGGTCATCACCGCCATGGGGGGCAACTCCGGGACCCAGGCCGCGGTCACCACCGTCCGCCGGCTCGCGCTGCAGCAGCTTCAGAATCGCGACGTGGTGAACATCGTGCTTCGGGAAGCGCGGGTCGGCGTCGCGCTGGGGATCATGTGCGGCGTCGTGGTGGCTGTGGTCGCGCTGGTGTGGAAGGGAACCTGGTTCTACGGATGCGTGGTGGGAGCGGCGATGATGATGGCGGTGCTGGTCGCCACCACCATGGGATCCGTTCTGCCCATCGTGTTCCACCGTCTCCGCGTGGATCCCGCCATCGCGACCGGCCCCTTTGTCTCGATGTCCAACGACGTCACCGGCCTCCTGATCTACTTCGGTCTCGCCACCGCTCTCCTGCGCCTCCTCGGAGGGTCGGCGCCGTAGCCGTGCCGATGTCGAACCTGCCGACGCGTCCCGTGCTGACCACGCGGGATATCCTGGGCCTGTTCCTGCCCCTGGCTGCCACGAGCACGATGATGTCGGTCTCGACTCCCATCATCAACGCCGGGCTCGCCCGCATGCCCGATCCCGAACTCAATCTCGCCGTCTTCGGGATCGCGTTCACGTTGAGCGTTTTTCTGGAGAGTCCGGTCTTTGCGCTCCAGCAGGCCATCATCGCCTGGTACACCGGCTCGGGCTCCATCCGATCGTTCGTGCGGTTCTCGATCGGGCTCGGTCTCGCACTGACCGTCGTCGAGTGCCTCATCGTGTTCACCCCGGCCGCCCCGTTCATCTTCCGGCGGCTGCTGGGCGCAAGCGAGGAGCTCACCGCTCCGGCGGTGCTCGCCCTGCGCGCGGGAATCCTGTTCCCGCTGCTGGTCGCCGTGCGCAGCGCCTATCAGGGGGTGCTGGTCGGCCGGCGGCGTTCCGCTCCCATCGCGGTGGGCACGTTCCTGCGGCTCCTTTTCCTGGCCATCATGGTCTTCACCGTAGTGCCGCGCGTTCCTTGGGGTGGGCCTGTGGCCGCGGTGCTCGCTCTCGCCGCCGCCGTGCTGGTGGAGACGCTCTACGTCATCGTCGTGACGATGCGCACTCCGGAGCGGGAGGAGAGCGTCTCGCCCGCGCACGAGGCCGGCCGCCGGCTCTCCGGCAAGGTCCGGTTCCTGGCGCCGCTGGCGTGGACCATGGTGCTGGGGAGCCTCACCAATCCGCTGGTGAACGCGTTCATCGCGCGCACCCCCAATCCGGAACAGGGGCTGGCCGTCTTCTCCGTGGTCGCCTCGCTCATCTGGTTCATGGCGAGTTCCGTGCTGCGATTCTCGAGTGTGACGATCGCGCTCGGCACGACGCGCGCCAACCTCAGGCGGCTGGAACGCTTCGTGTGGCGCTATGTCGGAAGCGTGTGCGCCGCCGTATTCCTCGTCACGCTCACGCCGGCGGCGGGCTTCCTGCTCGAGCGGGTCATCGGTCTCTCCCCCGAGCTCGCAGCCCGCGCGCGCCTTCCGTTCGCGCTTCTCTCGCTGCAGCCTCTGGTGGCCGGGTTCATCGCGTACCAGCAGGGGATCCTCACGCGTAGCGACCACACCGCGGCGGTCGGGTTCGCGGGGATGAGCCGGGTGGTTGCGATCGGCGGGCTCGGTGCGGCCGGGATTGCGATGAGCATGCGCGGCGGTCTTCTGGGCGCCATCCTTCTCGGTGCGGCCTTCGTGGCCGAACTTCTCACCTTGCTCGCCCTGCGCGGCCGGCCGCGAGTGGTCTGGCCTTGGGGAGCGCGCGCTTGAGCGCGGTTTCCGCTGCCGGTATCCTCTTCGGGCCCCACCGAGGAAAGGAAGACGACCCGTGCGCACACTCCTGATCGTTCTCCTCTACGCCTTTCTCGTGTTGACCCTGCACGTCGCGGGGATTCTCGCGCCGACACCGGTCAATTGGGGGGTGCACCATTACGGGTTTCTCCCCGGCGCATGGCTATGGGGCGGCGCGCTGGGGGCGCTCGTGCTGGGTGGGCTTGTCTGGGCTTTCGCGCGAGGCCGCCGCGGCGAGAACGCGCATTCGGCATCGCGCATCCCCGCAATCCTTACCGGCCTCGTGATCGCGGCCGCGGGCGCTGCGCTCTTCTGGCTCGGGCGCGAACGGACGACGTTCATGGGAGATCGGCTCCTTGGTTCGCCCGATCCCGCCCTCGCCTTTGCCTGGGTGAGCGCCGCGTGCGGTGGGGTCTACCTTCTGCTTGCCTACTGGGTTGCTCGGCAGGCGGCATCGGACCTGGGTGGGCGATTGCCGGCGTTCGGCCTGCTGGCTCTGGCCGGCATCACGCGCCTCTTCTACGGTCACGCGGAGACCTACCCGCTCCTGGCGTTGGCTGCGATGCTCTACCTCGTGCTCGTCTTGCGCGCGCTCGATGGGCGCGGTTCCTTCTGGCCCGCGGCGGCGGTGGCGGCGCTGGCGCCGCTCGTGCATGTCACCGGCGCGTTCCTGTGGCCGTCCCTGATCTACGTGCTTTGGGTGGGACCACGCGCCGAGGGCAAGGCGCCGCCGCCCGCATCCGCTCGCCGCCCGCGGCTTCTCCTCCTGCTGATTCCGCTCGCCGCGCTTGCCGCCGGCGTGATCGCGCGTGGCGGCATGAGACCCTTCGTCGATCTGGGCGCCGCGACCCTGCGCGGCATGTTGCCTGTCTCCGGCCCGCTCGGGCTCCACATCCCCTATACGCTGTTCAGTCCCGCGCACCTCGGCGACGTCCTTCAGGAGCAGTGGCTGATCGGTCCCTTCGGCGCGCTGCTCGCGCTCATCCTCCTGGCGTTTCGCGCCCACGGGGGCTTGGGTCGAGAGGAGCGTTTCCTCCTGTGGGCGGGCGGGCCGTGGTGGTTTGCATCGCTCTTCTTCAGGCGCGACTTCGGCGCGGCGCGGGATTGGGATCTGTTCGCGGTGGCGAGTCTTCCCTGGCTGATCCTCCTGGGGAGGCTCCTCGCCCGCGCGCCCTGGCGCGTCACGCTTCCGAGATGGGCGGGCGCGGCCGCGGGACTCCTCATCGGCCTGAGCTTCTTCCATACGTTGCCCTGGGTGGCGGTCGACGCCGACGTAGACCGTTCGCTCGCCCACTTCGCCTCTCTCTACGGGCCGGGGAGCAGCGCCTCGCGGTTCGCTCGTTCCTACGCGTTCGAGGAGATCGGCACCTGGTATCTGGATCGGGGACAGAGCGAGAGCGCGGTCGTGGCCTACCGGGAGGCGGCCATGATCGACTCCACAAACGCGCGCGTGACCGCCAACCTGGGCGCGGTGCTCCTCGCGCAGGGAAAACGCGAGGAGGCGGCGGCAATTCTCGAGATGGCCGTCCGACGCGATCCCAGCCAGGAGTTCGCGCAGTATCAGCTCGGTAATGCCTACCGCGACCTGGGTCGGCACGTGCCCGCCGCATCCGCCTACCGGAAGGCCCTCGCGCTGAACCCCGATTTCCTCCAGGCCTCGCTCAACTACGCCTCGATGGAACGCCAGCGGGGAAACACGGCCCTCGCCGAGGCACTCCTGCTCGAAGCCTTGAAGCGCGCTCCCGACAGCGCGGACCTGAAGGCCCATCTCGGCCGCGTGCAGGAGGACAAGGGGGATACTGCCTCCGCCGCGGTGAACTACCGGGCCGCCGTGGCGGGCAACCCGGACGACACGGCCTCCGCGTTCAACCTTGGCTATCTCCTTATGCGACAAGGGAACATAGCGGAAGCTTCGCGTTATTTCGAAATGGTCGTCGGGCGTGCACCGGGCGACGCGGAGGCCTGGATCAACCTGGGTGTAGCGCGCGATCTGGAAGGGAACGGCGCTGCCGCGCGCACCGCGTTCGAGCGGGCGATCGCCGCCGACCCGCGCCGGCCCGAGCCATACTTCAACCTGGCCAAGGGCTATCTGGCGGCCAAGGACACCACGGGCGCCGCGCGCCTGCTGCGCAGCTATGCCGCCATCGACAGCACCGGCAACATGGGCATGCTGGCGCGACGCCTTCTCGCCAGCATGGGGGAGCGAAGCGGCCTCTAGCCCGCTTCGCCGCGCGTGGCCCTCGTCGCCGTCGTCCTCCTCGTGCTCCTGCACCTCGCGGTGCTCGCCGGCCTGGCCGCGGTCGTGCTTGGCCTTTCGGGGAACTTCATTCTCCTCGGGATCGCGCTTGCCGTCGCATGGATCGGCGGGTTCGAGCACCTCGGATTCGGTCTCTTGCTTCTGCTGCTCGGCCTGGCCTTGCTCGGCGAGCTCGTAGAGACGCTGCTCGGGGTGGTCGTGGCGCGCCGCTTCGGCGCGACGCGATGGGGTATGATCGGCACCTTTATCGGAGGCTTGGTGGGAGCGGCGCTCGGCACCGCGTGGTTCCCGATCGTGGGTTCGCTGATCGGAGCGACCGTCGGCGCCTTCGCCGGCGCCTTCGTCGGCGAGATGCTGCGGGGGAGGCGGGCGCGGGAGAGCGCGCGGGCTGGAACGGGAGCCCTCGTAGGCCGAGTAGCGGCCACGGCTTTCAAGCTCGTCATCGGGCTCGCCATCGTGTTCTTCACCCTTAAAGCCGTGTACGCGGCGCTCTAACATCGGAGACAGGACAGGCGCATGACCCTTTTCCAGGACGTCCGGCGCAAGGTGCTGGACAACGGCCTCGAGATCCTTGTCCGCGAGGACCGCAGCGCGCCGGTGGTCGCGCTCAACTTCTTCGTGCGCGTGGGATCGCTCAACGAGGACGAGGCCATCGCCGGCTGGTCCCACGGCATCGAGCATATGCTGTTCAAGGGGACGGCCCGCCGAGGCCCCGGCGACATCGCCCGGGAGATCCTCGACGCCGGCGGCGACACCAACGCGGGCACGAGCTACGAGAGCACCAACTACTACATCACCCTCCCCGCGGAGAACTTCGAGACCGCGCTCGACATCCACGCCGACGTGCTCATGCACAGCACCTTCGACGACTCGGAGCTCGAGAAGGAACGGCAGGTCCTGATCAAGGAAAACGAGATGTACCGGGACCGGCCCAACGGGTACGGCTTCACCTGGGAGCATCTCCTCGCCGAGGCGTTTACCACCCATCGCTATCGCAACCCGATCGGCGGGCCCGACGAGAACCTCCTGCGCGTGGGGCGGGACGCGATCGTTGCCTACAAAGAGACCTACTACGTCCCCAACAATATCGTGTACGTGGTGGTGGGGGACGTGAGCGCGGAGCGCGCGTTCCGGGCGATCGAGGAGCGGCTCGGTGGCTGGCCCGCGCGCCCGCTCACCCCGAATCAGTCCCCGCCCGAGCCGCATCAGAGCGAGTTCCGATATCGCGAGACCGCCGGCGATGTGGAGAAGGTCTACGTCAAGGTCGGCTTCCATATCCCGCCCGAACTCCATCCGGATACCGACGCCATCCTCGTTCTGGCCGGCGTGCTCGGCAGCGGGAGGTCGAGCCGTCTCTACCAGCGTGTTCGGGAGGGAAAGGACCTCATCTTGAGCTCCAGCATTCTCGACACGACCGGGCGCGAGCCCGGCTATCTCGTCGTGGAGTTTGCGGCGGAGACGGCGAAGGCTGACGCCGCGCTCGCCGAGGTCATGGCGCAGGTTCTGCGCTTCCAGGTCGAGCCGCCGACCGCGGTCGAGTTGGAGCGCATGCTTCGCATGCATCAGGGAGAGACGCTGCATGGCCTGGAGACGATGGAAGGGCAGGCCTCGATCCTCGGTCACTACGCGCTCCTCGGGGACTATCGTCTGGCCGGCACCACTCTGGAGCGTCTGGCCCGAGTCGACTCGCCGCGCGTGCAAGATGCGGCGCGTCGCTACTTCAACCTCGAGCAGGCCACCGTGTACGTGCACGCTCCCGCCGGTGCGCGGCCCGCGGCGCCCGCGGCGCCCGCGCTCTACGACCGCCTGCGCGAGTCGGTGGCCGGCGCGCTGACCCCGGTCGAACACCGGACCAACGGCTCCTGCCCACCGAGCGCTCTCCCCGTCGGATCGGGGGCAGGACGAAGCGCCGTCGAAGCGCTGACCCTCGCCGGCGGTGCGCGCGTGCTCCTGCAGCACGACGGCCGGTTGCCCCTGGTCGCGCTTGCCGCCTATCTCCCGGTGGGAAGCGGCAACGAAGGCGACCTCGACGCGGGCATCACCCGCATGACCCAGCTCTGCATGATGAAGGGGGCGGGGGGGCGCACCGCCGCCGAGATCGCACAGACGCTGGAGGGAATGGGCGCCCGACTCCATCCGTTCACGAGCCGCGATGTGTGCGGGTTCAGCCTGAGCGCGGTGAGCCGCGATCTCCCGGTGGCGCTGGATCTCTTCGGCACCGTGCTCACGCAGCCCGACTTCCCCGAGGATGCGGTGACGCGCGAGCGCACGAACACCCTTGCGGAACTCGCCGCGCTGCGCGACGACACCATGCAGTTCACTCTCTCCGAGTTCTATCGCCGCCTCTTTGCCGGCCATCCCTACGGTCGTCTGGTGGCGGGCACCGAGGACTCGGTGGCGCGCCTCGACGGCGGCGCGCTCCGCGCGTGGCACGCTCGCGTCTACGACCCCGCACGGCTCGTGTTGAGCGTCGTGGGGGACTTCGATCGGGACGATCTGCTTCGTCGCCTGGCGGACACGATTTCCTCGCTCCCCATGCGCGGCCCCTCTCCAGGCGAGGTCCCGCCGCAAGCGCCGGCCCGAGCGGGAGAGCGCGTGGTGCTGCACAAGGACGTCGCGCAGGCGGTGGTGGTGCTCGGCTATCCGGGGCCCGGTGTCGATGCGCCGGAGCGCTACGCCCTGGAGGTCTGGGATGCGATCCTCTCCGGCATGGGGAACCGCCTCTTCACGCGGCTTCGCGACGAGCGGCATCTCTGCTACTTCACCGGCGCGTTCGCGGCGCCGCTCCGCCGAGGGGGCGCGGTAGGGGCGTACGTGGGCACCGGGCCCGAGCAGGTGGACGAAGCGACCGCCGCGCTTCTCGCCGAATTGGAGTTAACCGCGCGCGAGGCACCCGCCCCGGAAGAACTCCGCCGCGCGCGCAGCACGCTGGCCGGCTCGCATCTCATCGATATGCAGTCACGCATGGCCTGGGCCGCGACCTACGCGCACGACGAAGTGCTGGGACTCGGCTACGAAGAGACCGCGCGCTACCTGGACGGGATCCGGTCGGTCGGTGCGGACGACGTGCGGCGGGCGGCGGCGCGCGTCATCGACCCCGCGCTGCTCACCGTGACGGTCTTGCGCCCAGGCCCGGAGGAAGCGCGAGCCGGGGAGCGGACGTCGAGGTGAGCGAGGTTCTGGCGCCGGCGCCCGCCGCGCCGCGCATCCGGGGAGTGTGGCGCCGCATCATCCTCGCGATGGTGCTCTTCCTCCTGCTCACCACCCTTCTCTACGCGGTCTACCTTGCCTCCACGGGGATCCTCGCGACGGCGGCCAACACCACTCCATCCGATCCCGCGCTCCAGGCCGAGTTGAAGCGCGTGATGGAGTCTCCGCGCTTCCTGGTGTTCATGATGCTGGGGCAGGCGGTGATGGGGATCGTCACCGTGCTCATCATGACCGCGGGTGTGGACCGACGGAGGATGAATTCGCTCGGCCTCGGCGGGTCCGGCGGCGTCCGAGGGGGATCCGCGGCCTGGGGCCTCATGCTCGGGACGATCCTCGCCGCGGTCTCGATCCTCTTCATCTCCGCGGTGGGAGGGCGCCATCTGAAGCCGGTTCTTTTCGAGGGCCTGGGCTGGCAGTTGGCCGCAGCCACGCTCGTCGCCACCCTCGCCGCCGCGTTCATGGAAGAGTGGTTCGTGCGGGGCTATGTATTCGTGAACCTGCGTGAGGGGTATCCCGCCGGGCGGGCCATCTTTCTCACCGCGATCGTCTTTTCCTTTCTGCACAGCTCGAATCCGGGTTCCAGTTTCCTGGGCTGGGTGAATATCCTCCTCATCGGCATCGTGCTCGGTCAATTGCGCGAGATCTCGGGCGGTCTCGAAGTGCCGATCGGACTTCACGCGGGGTGGAACCTGGTCGTGGGGGTACTGTTCGGAGCGCAGGTGAGCGGGTTCTCGTTGCCCTCGCTTCTGCACGTGTCGATTCGCGATCTCCCCCCCGTGCTGGGCGGAGGCGACTTCGGCCCCGAAGGCTCCCTCGTGGTCACGATACTGTTCGGCGCGATCGCCGTGCTCCTGGGAAGGCGCATGGCGGGCGCCGCCGGAGGTGAAAATGCTTCCTGATCGCAGACGCTCCCGTGCGGCGTCGGGCGTTGCCGTGTGGCTGCCGGCGCTCCTACTTGCCCTCGCCCTTGCCGCGTGCGCGAAGAGCGCGCTCAAGGCGCAGTCCCACTTCGACGAAGGCGCGCGCCAGTTCCAGACCGGGGACTACGATGCCGCCATCGCCGCCTATCAGCGGGGGCTGGCGCTGGAGCCGCGCTCGGCGGTGGGCCAGAATCTTCTGGGAATGGCCTATCGGTTCAAGTACAACGCGGTGCGCGATTCCCAGTACAAGGACAAGGAGATCGCGGCGTTCGAGGCCGCCGTCGCCGCGGATTCCACCTTCGCCCCGGCGCTCATCAACCTGGGAGCGACGCTCTACTATCTGGGGCGCAAGGCCGAGGCGGCGCAGCACTTTCGGCGGGCCCTCGAGGTGAACCCCGACAACGCGGAACGCCTGGAACTGGAGGGCTTCATCCGCGAGGGAGGACTCGAACCCCCGTCGCGATGAGGTGGAACGGGCCCGCCGGCATGCGGCCCGCGGCCCCCGCCCCTAGCGTTGGTGGAGCTTGAAGGTCACCGGGATCATCACCCAAACCTCGACCGGCTTGTGCTGCAGGAGCGCGGGCTTGAACACTGCGGTCTTGGCGCAGGTGATCGCCGCCGCCTTGAGCATATCGGGGCCGTCGAGCACGATGCAGTCCTTCACCTTTCCGTCTTTTCCCACCAGCGCCCGGACCAGCACGGTCCCCTCCACACCGGCCTGCGTGGCGACCTCGGGGTAGACCGGGGGAGCGATGCGCAGGCGCACCGGCTCCTCCTCCACTGCCACGAACTCTTCCGGGGATGGACTGCGGTCCGTCGACATGTCCATCTGCACGACGATCGAGTCGCCGGTGCCTCCGCCCAAGTCGTCCATGCTGATCGGGGTCAGCGATTCCGACATCTCGGTCTGGGTGGCGATGGTGGATGTGGGGGCCTGCACGTCGGGGACCGGCTCGGGGACGCCGATCGAGGGCGGAGCCACGGCCTGCGCGATGGCCATCTGGGGTACCGAGGCCTTGGCGATGGAGGGGGGCACGCCGAGCTCGGTATAGCGAACGATCTTGACCTCGCGCATCACGGGCGCCGTCGCCTCGCGATGGCTCGCCGCCGACCATGCGGCGAAGGCGAGGACTCCCACAAGGAGCGCGGCGCCGTTGGCCCAGAGGAGCCACTTGGCGGACTCGCGCCGCAGAGGATGGCGCTCGCCGATCAGGGGAAGGCTGGGGGCCTCGCTCAGCGAGAACGCCCACGGAATGTGCAGGGTGTCCTTGCCGCTCATGGCTTTCCCTCCAGCAGCTCCAAGTCGACAGGACTCATGCGGACCACGCTGAACCGCTCCAGATGGGCGTCCTCCAGCGTGTCCATCATGTCGACCATGCTCTCATAGCGGGCCTGCGGGTCGATCTTCGCCAGGACGATGAGCTCCGGGTTGGCGCGCACGTTCTCCTCGAATGTTCCCTGGAGTGCATCCCAGGTGACGGGAGTGAGCCCTCCCCGGCCGAGCTTGAACGCCATCGAGCCGTCCTCGCGCACGAACACGGTCATCACGTTCGATTCGGGAACCTCGACTTTGGCTCCCGGCTCCGGCATGTTGACCTCCATGGCCAGGGGCCGGCGGAACACGGTGGTGACCATGAAGAAGATGAGCAGGAGGAAGGCCACGTCGACCATGGGCGTCATGTCGATGCGGATCCCAACCCTCCGTTTCGGCCGGCGTCCTCCGGGCCCCTTCTTCTGCGGGCCGCGGGCGCCTTGGGTGATTTCTGTTCCGGCCATGAGGGAGCTCCTCTAGCGCGCGCCCTCGGCGGGCGGCTTCCTCTGCTTCAGGTCGGTCATGAGGTTGAAGCGCAGGGTCTTCGATTCGGCGAGCGCGTCCATGAGATCGGCCACCGTGCCGAAATCGGCGTTGCGGTCGCCCCTCAAGATCACCACCGCCCCGGGATTCTGGCTCCGCCAGGCGGTGATCGCGGCGAGCAGATCGTCCCGGGCGACCTCCTGGGTCTCGGCGACGTTCTCCGTCGAGATGAACACCTGTCCCGTGTCGTTCACGGTGAGGATGATGGTGTTGGTCTCGGGTACGTGGATCTCCGAGCGGGACGTGGGGAGGACCACCGAGACCTGTTCGGGCGGCTTGAACTGCGTCGTGGACATGAAGAAGATGAGAAGGAGGAAGGCCACATCGACCATGGGCGTCATGTCGATGCGGATCCCTAGCCTTCGCTTGACGCGGCCCACCGCCTAACCCTCCTTCTTTTCCTGGAGGAGCTGCAGCATCTCGTAGGAGGTTTCTTCCATCGCGTTGCTCACCGTGTCCACCTTGGTGGTGAAGTAGTTGTAGAGCACGATGGCGACGATCGCGGTCATGAGCCCGAGCGCGGTGTTGACGAGGGCCTCCGAGATGCCCAGCGCGAGCTGGGTGGCGTCGGGGGCGCCCGCCCGGGACATCGCGCGGAACGAGCGGATCATGCCGATCGTCGTCCCCAGGAGCCCGATCATGGTGGCGATGGAGGCGATGGTGGAAAGCGCGCTCAGGTTGCGCTCGAGGATGGGACTCTCCAACGCGCTCGCCTCGTCGATGGCTCGCCGGGTCTCCTCGATGGTCTCCTTGCGGTCGGCACGCGCCGTCCGCAGGACCTGGTAGCGCTGCAATCCCGCCCCGATCACGTTGCCCAGCGAACCCCCCTGACGTTTGCAGGACTCGATGGCCTGCCCGACGTCGCCCCCTTCCAGGGACTTCTTGAGGTTGCGCACGAACGTGGGAACGTTGCCGCGCCCGCCCGCGCGCCAGAGGACGATGAAGCGCTCGATGCAGTAGGTGAAGACGAGGAAGAGGCAGGTGAGACCGATGACGAGCAGCGGCCCGCCCTGCCTGATGTACTCGGGGGACTGGCTCCAGATGAACCAGGACACGAGCACCGAGACCGCCAAGATGGGAATGAAGATGGTGTTCTTCACGATTCCTCCGCTGTGACTAGTTGCTTCCACCCGCCTGCTTGGCGTTCTGGAGTAGCTCCCAGCCCTTCTTCATCGTGGGATTGTTGGGATCGATGGCACGGGCCTTCACGAAAGCGGCTTCCGCCGCCTCCCAGTTCTGAAGACCCAGGTTGGCGTTGCCGAGTCCCGCCCAGCCGTCGGCGTTGCCGGGTTCGGCCTGAGCGGCCGCCTCGTACATCCGGGCCGCCTCGGCGTAGCGCGCCTTGCGGATGGCGCAGAATCCGAGACCGCGCAGGGCTTTGGCGTTGGCCGGTTCGACTTCGAGGACCTTCCGGTACTCCACCTCCGCCGCGCCGAGGGAGTCGCTCATGGCCAGGGCCTGCCCGAGCAGCACCCGAGCCACCGTGAGTTCTCCGTTCAGCTCCAGCGCCTTGCGGAACGGAGCGATCGCGTCTCGGGTGCGCCGTGCCTGGAAGGCGGCGATGCCGAGGTTCAGATGGTAGAGAGCGGAGGTGGGGTCCAGGGCCACCGCCCGCTCCAGGTTGACCGCGGCCGAATCCGGGCGATCGGTATTGAGGTCGAGCATGCCGAGCTGGAAGTACGCTTCGGGGAGGTTCGGATCGAGCGCGAGCGCTCGATCGAGACTGCTCTGGGCGGACGGGAAGTCCTTGGTCTCGATCGCGACCGCGGCGAAGAGAACGTGGTCCGCCGCTCTCCAGAACGACGTATCGGGGAACTCGGCGTAGATGACCGCCGCACGGCTCTTCGCCTCCTTGTCTCTTCCCTGGACCGCGGCGCGGGCGTAGGCGAGGCGCGCGTCGGTGCGCGTGCTGTCGATGGCGCAGGCGGCGCGCGCCGCCTCCAGCGCCTGCGCGGTCATGCGGATCTCGCCACAGGCCTGAGACAACTCCACAAGGGCATCCACGTCTGTGGGGGCCAGAAGGACGTAGCGCAGGTAGACCTGAGCCGACCGGTCGTATTGCTTGGCCAGGAGATAGAGATGGGCGAGATCCTTCAGGGCGGGGGCGTAGGTGGAGTCGATCTCGACCGCTTGCTGGTAGCGGTCGCGGGCCTCGTTGTAGCGCTCGACCTTCTGGTAGAGCAAACCGAGATCGTGGAGAAGGGGAGCGGTCGGCGTCATTCCCGGCGCGGCCAGCGCCCTCTCGTAGGCATCGATGGCCAGCGCGGGCACGTTGCGCTGTTCGTAGATCCTCGCCAGCAACGTACCGTACTCGGGTTCCGTGGGGTTGAGCGCCAGCGCGACCAGCGCCTCGTTCTCCGCCGCAGCGGTATCCCCGACGGCCATGTCGTAGAGGGCCATGCCGAACCGGTAACGATCCTCGCCGTCCTTGGCTCCGTCGAGCTTCGCGCCGCGATCGAGGAGCGTCTTGGCCTC
Source organism: Candidatus Eiseniibacteriota bacterium (assembly GCA_963762255.1). Lineage (GTDB taxonomy): Bacteria > Eisenbacteria > RBG-16-71-46 > JABDJR01 > JABDJR01 > CAVXKA01. The sequence goes on along the minus strand of CAVXKA010000003.1, from coordinate 517,526 downwards.
TTTGACCTGTCCCTGCTTGAGAAAGATCCTCGCTTGCCCGTAGAGGGCGGGCCAGAGTCCCGGCTTCTCCGCAGTCGCCTGAATGAACTCCTGCGACGCTTCGAGATCGCGTTCCTCGCGCAGGAGCAGGAGCCCCAGCCCGGCGTGAGCCTCGGGGTAATCGGCCTTGCCGGTCTCCTCGACGCGCCCGGCCAGCGCGGCGCGGTACAGCGGTTCGGCCTCGTCGAGGCGCCCTTCGCGCACCGCGATCTCGGCGAGACCGTACCGCGCCTTGTAGGCCTGGTAGCCCGCGTCGATCGCCTCGCCGAACCTGGCCTTGGCGTCGCCGAGCCGCCCTTCCTCCAGCGCCTTCATGCCAAGACGAATGGGGTCCACGTCGAAGGTGTAGCTGCGAGTTTGCGCGGCGGAGGAGGTGGCGGTCGCCGCCAGCAGTACCGCCAGCATCGTCGTCAGCAGCGCCGCCATGCCCAGCCGCTCTTGCACGAGGGACATCGCCGGTCTTCCTCTCAACTTGTCCCTCCGATCGGCCCCCGGGTGATGACGACTTCGCGCAGCGTCTGCCGAGCGGGGAGGATCCCCGCCCGCTCGATTTGCCGCTGACCGCGGTCGCTCGTCAGATAGGTCACGAACATGGCGCCTTCGATGCTCCCTCCGGTGCGACACGCCGCGATCAGATGATGGATGAACGGGTACTCGCCGTAGGCGATCTCTTCGTATCCGGGCGTCGCCGCCGGCCGACCGTCATCCGGCCGCACCGCCAGCGCGCGGACACCCAGCGGGGCGAGATCCATGGGGAGGCTGAACGAGCTGGCCAGACCCGCGCCCCGTGGATCCGCCGCGACCGCTTCGATCACCGCGGCCTCGTCCCTCAGGAACACCACCCCCGTCGCCGGTTCGCTGGCGGGGATACCCAGCCCGCTCCTCAGAGCATCCCATGTGCCCGCGTTGGGGTCGGGAACGTACAGGCGGTCGAAGGAGGCTCCCGCCGCTCCGGCCACAAGGCCGCGTACCGCGTCGACCGACAGCGATTCCGTCGCCGAGCCGACGTGCGAAAGGATCACGATCCCGCCGAGCGCGACGGGAAACCAGAGCGCCGTGTCGTCGTCCGCCGCGCGGAAGAGCGCCTGCTCGTCACGTGAAGGGGAGCGGCTCAGGAATGCGACGTCGGCCCGCCGATTGATGAGCGCTTCGAGTGCCTGCGCGGTTCCACCTCCCGTCGAGCGAATGTCGAGCTTGGGGTAGTCGTGTCGATACGCGGAGAGGATCGAGGGGACGAGCGAAGGCGCGAGGTCGGCGCCGGCCACGGTGAGGGTCCGCGCCGAAACCGCTTCGCCGGGGAGGCGAGACAGCAGACGGTTCACGCCCAGCGGCCCGCGCAGAAGGAAGAGAACGGCCAAAACCACGATGTAAACGGTTACCCGGGCGTGTAGACCCAACCCGTGAAACCGCCATCGAGCCATCGTAGGACTCCCCGGAAAGAATCGTGCCTCGCTGCGGGAACCGCTCTCCCCGCTCCCCCCGGACTATAGGCGGGCTCTCGCGGGGGTTCAATGTCCAACTCTCCACCCTCGGCAGGCCGGCCCGCGGGCAGAATCCGGTTGCGCTCTCTCACCGCAGGAATAAGGATGGTGTGCGATGGTGCGCCGGGATCTCCTTCTCTCAGCCGCTTGCGTCGCTCTCCTCGTCGGCATGTCGGTCGTCGGCTGCTGCCGGGGTGCTTCCGTTTCGGCCGGGGGGCTTTCGTCGGGCCCCGGTGAAACCGCTTTCATCGACACCCTGGAGGCGCGCACTTTCGGCTACTTCTGGGATCTCTCCGACCCCCGAACGGGGCTCACTCCGGATCGGTTCCCCACGAAGTCGTTCGTCAGCGTCAGCGCCACCGGCTTCGCGCTGACCGCGTACCCCATCGGTGTGGAGCGCGGCTACGTCACGCGGGAGGCGGCGAGACGACGCGTGCTCGACACGTTGCGCTTCTTCTGGACGGCCCCCCAGGACACCAGCGTGGCCGGCGCGACCGGCTACAAGGGGTTCTACTACCACTTTCTCGATCCGCAAACCGGCCTGCGATTCAGGGACGTCGAGCTGTCCACGCAGGACACGGCGCTCCTTCTGGCCGGCGCTCTCTTCTGCCAGTCGTACTTCGGCCGCGTCCAGGCGCAGGAGGACAGCATCCGTGCCCTGGCCGATTCCCTCTATGCCCGCGTGGATTGGCGGTGGGCCCAGGTGCGGCCGCCCACCATCGGACACGGGTGGGTGCCCGAGTCGGGCTTCCTCCCCTACGACTGGCGGGGCTACAACGAGGTGATGATCCTCTACATTCTCGCCCTCGGTTCGCCCAGCCACCCCGTTGACGCCGCCGCGTGGGACGCGTGGCTTGCCGGGTACACGTGGGGGACCTTCTACGGACAGGAGCACCTCGGTTTCGCAGCGCTCTTCGGCCACCAATACACGCACGTCTGGATCGACTTTCGCGGCATCCGTGACGCCGCCATGCGGGAACGGGGGATCGACTACTTCGAGAACTCCCGGCGCGCAGCCCTCTCACAGCAGGCCTACGCGGTGGCCAACCCGGCCGGGTGGGCGGGCTACGGCCCGCTCTTCTGGGGCCTGACCGCGTGCGACGGTCCGCTGGAGGGTCGGATGGAGATCGACGGGCGCACGCGACAGTTCCACACCTATTGGGACCGCGGCGCCTCCTTCACTTGGATCAACGATGACGGGACGGTTTCGCCCTCCGCCGCCGGCGGATCCATCGCCTTCGCCCCCGAGATCGTGATCCCCACCCTGATGGCGATGCGGGAGACGTACGGCGAGCGACTCTTCTCGACGTACGGATTCCTCGACGCGATGAACCCGACGATCAAGACCGGCGTTCCTACCCAACACGGCCGGGTGGAACCCGGAGTGGGGTGGTTCGACTCCGACTACCTCGGCATCGATCAGGGTCCGATCCTGGCCATGATCGAGAACTACCGCAGCGGGCTGATCTGGCGGACCATGCGTACGAACCCGCACATCGTGCGGGGGCTCAGAGCTGCCGGTTTCTCCGGGGGATGGCTGGACGAGGCTCGCTGAGACGATGCGTCGCCTCCTGCTGGCCGCCGCGGTGCTGCTGGCGGGGTGCGTGCGCGCCGACGGCTCGGCGCCCGTGACCCTGCGTTTCTGGGCGATGGGCCGCGAGGGCGAGGTGGTCCAGGAACTCATCGACGACTTCGAGCGGGAGAACCCCGGCGTCCGCGTGATCGTCCAGCAGATCCCCTGGGCCGCGGCCCACGAAAAGCTCCTCACCGCCTACGTCGGTCGCTCCACGCCCGATCTCGCCCAGCTCGGCAACACCTGGGTCTCGGAGTTCGTCGCGCTTCGAGCTATCGAACCGCTCGACCGCCGGCTCGCCGCGTCGCCCGAGATCTCGCCCGACGCTTTCTTCGCCGGTATCTGGGACACCAACGTGATCGACGGCGTCCCCTACGGGGTGCCGTGGTACGTGGACACCCGCGTGCTCTTCTACCGCAGCGATCTCCTGGCCGAGGCCGGCTACGACTCGGTGCCGGGCGACTGGGACGGGTGGCGGGACGCGATGCAGAAGATGAAGAGGGAGGGGGGCGCCGACCACTATCCCATCTTCCTGCCCACCAACGAGTACACGCCTTGGATCGTGTTCGGGCTGCAGACGCGGCTCGCCGCTCCTCGAAGATCACGATACGCGAGGAGCGTTCAGCGAGCGCGGCCTACCGACGCGCCGTCGCGTTCTACCTGGACCTCTTCCAGCGAGGGCCTCGCTCCGGCGGTGCAGGGGGCGTCGATCGCCAACCTCTACCAGGAGTTCGAGCGCGGCTCGATCGCGATGTACATCACCGGTCCATGGAACCTGGGCGAGTTTCGGCGTCGGCTCTCACCCGCGCATGCAGTCGAAGTGGGCGACCGCGCCCCTTCCCGGTCCCGACGGCGCGGCAACCGGCATCTCGACGGCGGGCGGATCGAGCCTGGTTCTCTTCCGCGGCTCGCGCCACCCGGACGAGGCGTGGAAGCTCATCACGTTTCTCTCCACCCCCGAATCGCAGATCCGTTTCTTCCGGCTCACCGGCGATCTGCCGGCGCGCCGCGAGGCGTGGCGCGACACCGCTCTCACCAACGACTCCAACCTGCGCACCTTCGAAGCGCAGCTGACGCGCGTGGTCTCCACGCCGAAGATCCCGGAGTGGGAGCAGATCTCGACGAAGCTGCAGAGCACCGTGGAGGCGATGGTTCTGCGGCGGCGCGGCGCCCGATTCGGCGCTCGCCATGCTGGACCGGGACGTGGACCGCATCCTGGAGAAGCGTCGCTGGCTGCTCGTGCGCGCACGGACCGAGGCCGCACCTGCGGGCGGGGGCGCGATGAGCGGGCTTCTCGAGCGCCGGCAGGCACGCGCGGCCTGGTTCTTCCTGACCCCGGCGCTCACCCTCTTCGCGGTCTTCTTCGTGCTGCCGGTGGTGGCCGGGCTTCTCCTTAGCTTCACCGACTTCGATCTCTACGCCATCGGCGTCCCGGACACCGCCCGCTTCGTGGGGCTCGCAACTACGAACAGGCGCTGGCGAACCCGCTCTTCTGGACCGCGCTCAAGAACACGCTCTACTTCGTGGTGGTGGGCGGGCCGCTCTCGGTCCTGGTCTCCCTCGGCGCCGCGCTCCTCCTCAGCGCGCCGCTCGCGCGATTCAAGAGCCTCTTTCGCACGATCTACTTCGCGCCGGTGGTCACGACGCTGGTGGCGGTGGCCATCGTCTGGCGCTACCTCTATCACCCCCGCTACGGGTTCCTGAACCACGTGCTGGGGGCGATCGGGCTCGGCCCCATCGACTGGCTCGGCGATCCGCACTGGGCGATGCCCGCCATCATCCTCCTCGCGGTCTGGAAGAACTTCGGATACAACATGCTCATCTTCATCGCCGGGCTGCAGAGCATCTCGGAGGAGCTCTACGAGGCGGCGGCCATCGACGGGGCGAGCCCCTGGCGGCGCTTCCTGCACATCACGCTTCCCGGTCTGGCCCCCGTCTTTCTGTTCGTCGGCGTGACCACCATGATCGGCTACTTCCAGCTCTTCGCGGAACCGTACGTGATGACCCAGGGAGGACCGCTGCGCAGCACGACCAGCCTCGTGCTCCTCATGTACGAAGAGGGCTTCCGCTGGTGGCGGATGGGGATGGCCTCGGCGATCGCGTTCCTTCTCTTCCTGATCACCTTGGGCGGCACCCTGCTGCAGCTGCGCCTGCAGCGGAGGGAACGCTGATGCGCCGGGTCGGGCCAACGATACTGCTGCACGCGGCGCTGGCGCTCGGCGCTGCCGCCACCCTGACCCCGCTCGTCTGGATGGTCTCGGCATCGCTCATGCCCTCGGGAGAGGCCAACGCATTCCCGCCGCGCTTCTTCCCCAGCCGCGCCACCTTCGAGCACTACGTCGTGCTCTTCACGCGGCTCGACCTCGCGCGGTACTTCCTCAACAGCGCGATCATCACGGTGTCGGTGACGGTGCTCTCGGTGCTCATCAACTCGATGGCGGGCTACGCCTTCGCCAAGCTCGCCTTCCGCGGGCGGGACTCGCTCTTCCGCGGGCTCACCCTGGCTCTGGTCATCCCCGCCCAGGTGGGGATGCTGCCGCTCTTTCTCCTGCTCCGCGAGCTGCACGTCGTCAACACCTACGCCGGGGTCATGGTCCCGTACCTCGCCAGCGTGCTCGGGATCTTCCTCATCCGCCAGTACGTGCTGGGCGTGCCCGACGATTTCCTGGCCGCCGCGCGCGTGGACGGAGCCGGGGAGTTCCGCATCTTCCGCGAAGTGGTGGTGCCGATCATTCAGCCGATCCTCGTCACCATGGCCGCGTTCACCTTCCTGAGCGCGTGGAACGACTTCATGTGGCCCCTCATCATCCTGAGCGACAGCAGCAACTACACGCTTCCCGTGGCGCTGGCCAATCTCTCGGGAGAGCACGTGCAGGACACGGAACTCATGATGGCGGGCTCGGTGCTCACCATCCTCCCCGCCCTGGTCGTCTTCCTCCTCTTCCAGCGGGCCTACATTCGCGGCATCATGGCCGGCGGCGTGAAGGAGTGACGAGGCGATGCGACACCGCCCGGGTTGGAGCGCGCTTCTTGCGGCATTGACCCTGGCCTGCGCCGGCACGGGTCCACCCGCTCCCGCCGTCACGCCGGTCCTGGTGGACGGGTTCGAGGACGTGAGCGGTTGGTCCGCGCATCCCGCCGACGGAGTGCGGCTCGCCATCGGGTCCGACTCCGGGGCCGGCGGTCGCGCCATGCGCCTCGATTTCAAGTTCACCGGCGGCGGCTACGCGGTGGCGCACAAGGCGTTCGACCTCGATCTTCCGGACAACTACTCGCTCTCGTTCCGTGTGCGCGGCCGGGCGCCGATCAATCATCTGGAGTTCAAGCTGATCGACGCAACCGGAGAGAACGTGTGGTGGTCGGTTCGCCGCGACGTGGAGTTCCCGGAAGACTGGCGAGTCTTCGCGATCAAGAAACGCAAGATCCAGTTTGCATGGGGACCGGCCGGCGGTGGGGAGATCCGGCACGTCGCCGCGATCGAGTTTGCGATCACCGCGGGGAGCGGCGGCGAGGGCACGGTCTGGATCGACGACCTCACCCTCACCCCGCTGCCGCCGCCGGGGACCGTCCCGCCCGAGCCGGCGGCAAGCGCGTCGTCGTCACGGCCCGGCCATGACCCTGCCGCGGCACACGACGGAGATTCCGAGAGCTTCTGGTCGTCCGGGGCCGGCGACGCGGGGCCATGGTTCGCGCTCGACTTCCTCGAATCACGCGAGTACGGGGGCTTGGTTCTCGACTGGGCTACCGGCCGCCAGGCGGCCGACTACACCGTGGAGGCGTCGGACGATGGGTCGGCCTGGCGCGAACTGCGAACCGTGCGCGGCGGGAACGGCCGGCGCGACTACCTCTACCTTCCCGAATCCGAATCGCGCCATCTCCGGGTGCGCGCGCTCGACGACGTTGGAGGCTACGGCGCGGGGCTGGCCGAAGTTGCGGTCATGCCCCTCGAGTGGTCGGCCAGTCGCGCCGCGTTCTTCGAAGCGGTGGCGAAGGACTCGCAGCGGGGTTCGTTTCCGCGCGGGATCGGCGGCGAGCAGGTCTACTGGACGGTGGTCGGCGCTGACGGGGACGCGAGCGAAGGACTCTTGAGCGAAGACGGCATGCTCGAGACAGGGAAGGGCAGCTTCTCGATCGAGCCGTTCCTCTACCTGAACGGCTCGCTCATCACCTGGGCCGACGTGCACTCGGTCCCGTCGCTGGAGCGTGGCTCGCTGCCTATCCCCTCGGTGGCGTGGTCGGCGGATGACCTGGCGCTCACGATCACCGCGTTTGCCGTTGGTGACCCCGGCGCCTCATCCCTGATCGCCCGCTACCGCGTCCTCAACCGGGGGGCGCGCCGCGTGAGCGGCGGGCTCTTCCTGGCGATCCGCCCCTTCCAGGTGAATCCCCCCGCGCAGTTCCTGAACATGCCCGGTGGGTTCGCGCCGATCCGCGAAATCGCGCGCGAAGGACGCACGATCCGGGTGAACGGTGACAGGGAGATCGTGTGCTTCACCGAGCCCTGGAGCTTCGGTGCGATTCCCTTCGACCAGGGCGATGTGGTGACCGAATACCTTCGCGTCGGCATCGTGCCCCAGTCCGCCGAAGCGCGCGATTCCTTCGAGGCCGCCTCGGGGGCTCTGGCCTACATGCTCGATCTCGCTCCCGGCGCCGAAACGGAAATCGACATTCTGGTGCCGCTCTACGCGGAATCGCCTGCACCGCCGAGGCGACGTGGTTCGGCGGGAATGGCCTGGGTGGCCGAGCAGTTCGCGCAGAGCCGCGCGGCGTGGCAGTCGGCCGCGGACCGAGTCACCATCGAGGTGCCGGACGCCGCGAAGCCGGCCGTCGAATCGCTCCGCAGCCAACTCGGCTACATCCTCGTCAACCGGGCCGGCCCTGCGATCCAACCGGGCACCCGCTCCTACGCGCGCTCATGGATCCGCGACGGCGCGCTGACCTCGTCCGCGCTCCTGCGCCTTGGCCACCCGGAACCGGTGAAGGAGTTCATCACCTGGTACGCGCCTCATCAGTATGAGAACGGCAAGGCGCCGTGCGTCGTCGACTGGCGCGGCGCGGACCCTGTCCCCGAGCACGACTCGAGCGGCGAGTTCATCTTTCTCGTCGCGGAGTACTGGCGCTACACGCAGGACGAATCGCTTCTCGCCGAGATGATGCCCCGCGTTCTGCGGGCCGCCGCGTATCTGGATTCGCTGCGTCACGAGCGGCGCACGCCGGAGTACGAGGCGGAGGAGAAGCGCGAGTTCTACGGCCTCTTGCCGCCGTCCATCAGCCATGAGGGGTATTCGGCCAAGCCCATGCACTCCTACTGGGACGACTTCTGGGCGTTGCGCGGGTTCAAAGACGCGGCGTTCCTGGCTCAAGTGTCCGGACTCACAGAGGACGCGGCGCGCCTCGACGCCATCCGCGCCGAGTTCGCCGGCGATCTCACCGCCTCCATCGGTGCGACCATGCGCCGCCACCGGATCGACTACGTGGCAGGCTGCGCCGATCTCGGCGACTTCGACGCCACCTCCACCACCATTGCCCTCTCCCCGGTGGAAGCGCGGAACGTCGTGCCGCCCGGTGCGCTGGAGGCGACGTTCGAGCGCTACTACGCGTTCTTCCGCGATCGAGCGAACGGGGGACCCTGGGACGCCTTCACCCCCTACGAGATGCGCAACCTGGGCGCTTTCGTGCGCCTGGGTTGGCGGGACCGCGCGCAGGAACTTCTCGACTTCTTCCTCGCCTATCAGAAGCCGGTCGGATGGCGGCAGTGGCCCGAGGTGGTCTGGCGCGACGAGCGCACGCCGCGTTTCCTGGGCGATCTGCCTCACACCTGGTGCGGATCCGACTACGTGCGCTCCATGCTCGACATGCTCGCGTACGTCGACGAGAGCAAGGATGCCCTGGTGATCGCGGCCGGGATTCCTGTTTCGTGGCTCGCCCCCGAGCCCGGGGTGGTGGTGAAGAACCTGCCCACCCCCTACGGCCGGCTCGCCTACACGATGACCGGCAACGGAGACGAGATCAGGGTGCGAGTGGAGGAAGGCATCCGCGTTCCCACGGGGGGCATCGTGGTGCGAGCGCCGCTCGGCGGGCCGGCCGGCAAGATCACGATCAACGGTCGCGCGGCCGCTCCCGAACGTAACGGGGACGTCATCGTCCGCACGCTTCCCGCCGTCGTCATCATTCGGCGGTGAGCGACGCCCCTCGCGTGCGGATGACCTTGCGGTAGAAGGCACCGCTGCGCTTGAGCGTGCGTTTCTGGGTCGCGAAATCGACGTGCACGAGCCCCAATCGTCTGGTGGTGCCCTCGGCCCACTCCACGTTGTCGAGGAGCGACCACGCGAAGTAACCGCGGAGGTCCACTCCCTGCCGGATCGCCTCGTGCGCGGCCCGCAAGTGAGATCGGTAGTACTCCACACGCAGGGGATCCTCGACCCCTCCCGCCGGCGCCGTCGGTGGATCCGCGAACGCGGCGCCGTTCTCGGTGATGTAGAGCGGGATCTTGCCGTAGCGCTGCCTCACCCAGAGGAGCACGCGCGTGAGGCTCTCCGGGTGCACTTCCCAGCCCATCTCGGTGCGGAGCGCGTCCTCCTGCGGCACGCCGCTCGCGCGCACGGGAAGCGCGTTGTCGTCGTGCCGCGTCACCGACCGCGTGTAGTAGTTGATGCCGAGCCAGTCGATCGGCGCGGCGATCCGATCGAAATCCCCGGCGGGGAACTCCGGCCAGGCCTCGCCGAAGATCGCGGCAAGCTCTTCCGGATAGCGGCCGAAGAAGACCGGTCGAGGATACTGGCGGTTCATGTACGGCGTCGGCCCGCCGAGTCGCGGCGAGATCCTCCTCGGCCTCCGACGCCGCGACCTTGGGCTCCAGGTTCACCACCAATCCGATCTGTCCCCGCCCCGCCGCGCGAAATGCCTCGACCGCCGCGCCGTGCGCGCGCAGCAGGTTGTGGGAGACGAGCGGCGCCTCGAACACGCTGCGATGGCCCGGGGCGTGGACACCGTGGAGGTAACCCGCGTCCATCACCACCCAGGGTTCGTTCAGAGTCGCCCACATCGAAACGCGGTCCCCGAACGCTCGGAACATCACCCGCGCGTAGTCGGCGAACCACTCCGCAATGTCCCGGTTCTGCCAGCCGCCGCGATCGTCGAGTGCGGCGGGGAGATCCCAGTGATAGAGGGTGATGCAGGGGCGGATGCCGCGTGCAAGGAGCATGTCGACGAGACGCGCGTAGAAGTCGAGCCCCTTGCTGTTCACCGTCCCGCGTCCCTCTGGCAGCACGCGGCTCCAGGACACGCTGAAACGGTATGCGTTCACCCCCAACTCGCCCAGCAGCGCGACGTCCTCCGCGTAGCGGCGATAGTGATCGCAGGCCACGTCGCCGGTCTCGCCGCCGGCGGTTCGCCCGGGAGAGTGCGCGAAGCGGTGCCAGTTGCTCGGACCGGCGCCGTCGGCGAGGGGGGAGCCCTCGATCTGATAGGCCGACGTCGCCGCTCCCCACAGGAAGCTCTCGGGGAACCGGATCGATGGGTTCACGGCGGCGCTCATGAGGTGCGCTCCCGGCCGGCGCCGAGAACGATTGCGACCCGGTGGAGGCGGCCGTCGTGCGCAACGGGAATGCGCGCCGCGCCGTTCACGACGGCGGCGGGCTTGCCGTCCAGCGTGGCCGCCGCCGCTCCGCGTCCCTCGCCGTGCGGGTTGCGGGCGATGATCTCGTAGCGCGTGTCCTCTTCGGGTACGCGATACTCGATCGTGAACTCCGGCCACTCATCGGGCACGCAGGGCGCCAGCACCAGCGTGTCGCCCCCCTCGACGGTGAATCCCAGAATCGACTCCAAGGCGACCCGGTACATCCATCCCGCGGATCCGGTGTACCACGTCCACCCGCCGCGGCCGACGTGCGGGGGCGCTCCGTACACGTCGGCGGCCACGACGTAGGGTTCCACCTGGTAGATCGCGACCTCTTCGGGCGTGCGCGCGTGGTTCACCGGGTTGAGCATGTCGAGGAGCCGCGCCGCGCGATCGTTGCGCCCCAACTCGGCCAACGCGCGCACGACCCACAGCGCGGCATGCGTGTACTGGCCGCCGTTCTCGCGAACCCCGGGAACGTATCCCTTGATGTAGCCGGGGTCGTGCGGTGTCCGGTCGAAGGGCGGGGTCAGGAGCCGGATGAGCCCCTCCGCCTCCGAGATCAGTTGCGATTCGACCGCGTCCATGGCCTGCTCGGCGCGCTCCCGAGGCGCCGCCCCCGAGATCACCGCCCACGCCTGCGCGAGCGCGTCGATCCGGCACTCGTCGCTGTCTTTCGACCCGAGCGGTGTGCCGTCGTCGTAATACGCTCGCGACGGTACCACGCGCCGTCCCAGGCCGTGGCTTCGATGGCCCCGGCCAACTCGTCGCGATAGGTGCGGTAGCGGCGCAGACGCTCCGAGTCGCCCCGCCGCTCGCAGAGCGGCAAGAAGTCGCCGATCGCCGCGAAAAGGAAGAAGGCCATCCAGACGCTCTCGCCCTTGCCTTCCCGGCCGACGCGGTTCATGCCGTCGTTCCAGTCGCCGCTGCCGAAGAGAGGCAGGCCGTGGCGACCCCGGGTGAGCGCGCGGTCGAGGGCGCGGCAGCAGTGGTCGTACAGGTCGGCCGACTCCCCGGAATCCTGTGGCTCCAGATAAGCCTCGTCCTCTCCCGGCGCGAGCGGAGGCGCGGTGAGGAAACGCACGTGCTCGTCGAGCACCGCGACGTCCCCGGTGGTGCGGACGTAGTGCGCGGTGAGGTAGGGAAGCCACACGAGGTCGTCGGCGAAGCGAGTGCGGATGCCCCGCGAGAGGGGAGGGTGCCACCAGTGGAGCACGTCCCCCTCCGCGAACTGGTGGGCGGCGTTGAGCAGGATCTGTCCGCGAGTGAGCTGCGGCCAGAGGGTCACGAGCGCGGCCGTATCCTGGAGTTGATCGCGGAACCCGTACGCGCCGCCCGACTGGTAGAAGGCGGAGCGCCCCCAGATGCGGCAGGCCAACGTCTGATAGGGGAGCCAGCCGTTCATCATGAGATCGAGGGCGGGGAAGGGCGTGGACACGCGCATCCCGGAAACGCCTTGCCGCCAGAAGTCGCGCACCGATTCGAGCGCGTGGGATGCGGCTCCGGGTGCGGCGAAGCGGGCGACGACCTCGCGGGCCGTGGCGGCGCTCCGAGCCTCGCCGAACAAGAAGACGACCTCGCGGGTGCCCTCGGCGGGGATCTCCAACACGACCTGCTGGGCGATGCACGGATCCAGGGCCGCCCCGATGCGACCGTCGAGGGGAGCGGCGTCGCGCAGCGCTCGCGGCGCGGCCGTACTGCCTCCGCGGCCGATAAAGCTCTCGCGATCGCCCGTCGTATGCACGGCGCGCACTCCTTCGGAGGCCGCGACGGCTGCGAAGGTCACCGCCTCGGCGAACGCCCCCGCGGTGCGATTGCGCGCGAAGACCGCCTTCGAGGCGGGGTCTATTTCGGTGACGACGAAACGCCCGCTGTCTTCGGCGAGCACACCGAGCACGAGGCGATAGTAGGCGAAGAGCGAAAGCCGGCGCGTCCTGCGGCTGCGGTTGACGATGCGCAGGACGGTGATCCGCACCGGGTCTTCGCGCGCCGCGAACAGGGCGGTCTCGAACGCGAGCCCTCCGGAGACGTGGGTGCAGGCGCTGAAGCCGAAACCATGCCGCATCTCGTACGTGCCGTCGCCGGGCGTGGGACCGGGCAAGGGCGACCAGTACGCGCCGGTGTCTTCGTCACGGATGTAGAACGCCTCCCCGTGCGGATCGAGCACCGCGTCGTTGCTCCAGGGAGTCAGCCGGTGCTCGCGACTGTTGCCGCTCCAGGTGGTGCCGGAGCCGGTCTCGCTCAGGATGAACCCAAAGCGCTCGCTCCCGATGACGTTGGTCCATGGCCGCGGCGGGCGCGGCGCCTCGCCGCCGAGGCGGATCACGTACTCGTCCCCGGCCGGCGAGAATCCGCCGAAGCCGTTGAAGAACAGGAGATCGCTGCCGTCGGGTCTGCCGGACCCATTCGCGTGAGTGGGGGATGTGTGTCGTGAGTGCGGTCGGCGCGGCGCCGTGAGGATATCGCCGGAGCGGATCACGCGAAGTCGCGAGGCCGCGGCGATCGGCGATTCCGCCACTGCCCACCGCGCCGCGGCGTCCAGGAGATCCATTTCGACAGGTGAGATGTCCCCGGCCGACACGAGCAGCGGGCGATCGGGGCCGGAGGGAAGGCTCTCCACCTCGGCAGGAGCCGCGCCCGCGTGCACGAGCACGAGGTCGATCGGCAGCCCGAGCGAGCGCCAGTAGCGGTGGGCTTTGAGAAGGTCGCCGAGGTGGGCCGCGGCCGTCGGGCGCTCGAGGTTCGCCACCGCGAAGGGTCTCTTCGGTGAGACTCCGAGGCGGCTCAAATCGTTCAGGTCGCCATGCGCGAGAGCGAGCTCTGCCGGCGCCGGCCGTAGGGTGGGGTCACCGAAGAGCATCGCTCCGGCCACGGCCTGGCAGGCCTCGGCCTCGGTCTCGGAAAGCCCCGCGCCTGTGGTGCGATCGCGCTCCGCGACCTCTGCAGCGACGAACGCCGCCTCCACGCGGTCTTCGGCCGCGAATCGTTCCGCAAGTGCGAGCGCCTTGTCGCGGTCGTCGGCGACGCCGAGCAGAAACGCACAGCGCGCCGTCGCCCCCGCTTCGATCGCGACCCTCCAGCGCAGGCTCACGATGGGATCGAGGACGTTGCCCGTCGTTCCGGAAAGCGGATCGTTGGTGGCGAGCGCCTCCGGGATCTCGGAGGGCGCGCGCCGCCCGAGGAAGCGCGCGCGATCGGTCTCCACTTCCGGTTCGCCGGTGCCAAGCAGGGCATGAACCAGCCACGGGTGATGCTCTCCCTGCGCGCGCGGTCGGCGTCGGGCGAGCAGGGCGCGGTGGGCGGGCACGTACTCGGTCTGCACGAAGAGCTTGGAGAAGGCAGGGTGGGCGACGTGCGCTGCCAAGTCGTTGAGGACGACCTCGGCGTAGGTCGTGAGTTCGATGATGCGGCGACTCGGGGAGTGATTGATGAGGGTAAGCCGCCGGATCTCAGCATCCGCGTCCGGCACCACACATGCCTCGAGTCTCGCCTCGATCCCTTCGGCGGTGCGCGCGAGTCCGAAGCGCCCCGGCGTCCCATGCGCGCGAAGGGGATGCTCCTCGATGGGGGCCGGCCAATGGGCCAGGGACCAACCGACCCGACTCTCCGCGTCTCGGAGGTAGACGAAGAGTCCCTGGCGGTCCTCCACCCGATCCCCGCTCCAGGCGGTGAGGGTGTTCTCCCCCGAGCGCGAATACCCCGTCCCCGTCGCGGTGATCAGGCAGACGTACTGTCCGTTGCTCAGGAACCGAACCGGGGGTGAGGCCCCGGACTCCGGGTCAAGGGGGGTAGGCTCGATCGGGCTCGGCATGGGTTCCCTTCATCATCCGCTGACCGCCGGCGGGGACGAGATCCCACACCGGAGACGAACCGATCCACTCTAGACCCGCGTTGATCCGGGTGGAAGCCTCCACTCGCGCAACGCGCGTGTCGCACATCCTTCGCTTGACATCGGCAGCCTGTCTATGTAACCGTTTACACGCACAGCAGAGGGGGTCCGGTCGGGATCGCTGCCTTTCCAGCCCACCGGCGGTGAAACCGGGGCTCCCAATCCCTCCCGAGGAGCTGATCGTGGTGACGATTCGCGATGTTGCGCGAGCCGCCGGAGTGTCGATCGCCACCGTTTCCCGCGTATTTAACGGTAGCAGCCGGGTGAGCGAGGAGACGCGCCGGGCGGTGCAGGCGGCGGCATCCAAGCTCGACTACTGGCCCAACTCCGCGGCCCGCAGCCTCACCACCAATCGCAGCCAGGTGCTCGGCGTGCTCCTCCCCGATCTCTTCGGCGAGTTTTTCTCGGAGGTCATCCGAGGAATCGACCACGCCGCGCGGCGGGAGAAGCTCCAGATCCTCGTTTCCAGCTCGCACGCGGACACGGATGCGCTCCTTGTCGCCGCCCGGTCCATGCGGGGACGTATCGACGGGCTGATCGCCATGGCACCCGACAAGGGATCGGCGAAGGCCATCCATCAGATCACCCGCAAGTTCCCCGTGGTCCTCTTGAGCCCCCGTTTTGCCTCCAACGGGTGCTCAGCGGTTTCGATCGCCAACTACGAGGGCGCGCGGACGATGGTGAACCATCTCACCCAGCTCGGTCATCGCGACCTGGCGATGATCACCGGGCCTCCCGGCAACGTCGACGCGGACGAGCGCCTGCGCGGGTTCCGCGCTGCCCTCGCGGATGCAGGTCTGGAGAGCGATTCCGGCTTGGAGATTGCGGGGGACTTCACCGAGTCCTCCGGGTATCGCGCCGCCGTCAAGGTGCTGCGCCGTCGGCCGCGCCCTTCAGCGGTGTTCGCCGCCAACGACTACATGGCGATCGGGCTCCTGAGCGCGTTGCGCGACGCAGGAGTGGAGGTCCCGGGGGACATGGCGGTGACCGGTTTCGACGATATCGCCATCGCCCAGTATCTCAATCCGCCTCTGACCACCGTCCACGTGGACGCCTACGAACTCGGCGAGCGGGCGATGCGGCTCTGGATGGAGTCGACCCGCACGCCGACTCCTGCCCCACCCAGCCGCGAGATCATTCCCGCCACCCTCGTGGTGCGCAATTCGTGCGGCTCCACCCAGCCACGCGCCGCCGAGGCGCGGGCGCGGCGCCGGTGGGGCGTTTCCCTTGCACAACCCGCATCCGATGCCGAGCCCGCGGCCGTGCCGCGGAGCCGGAAGTCCGCGCTGGTCACCTCACGAACGCGCGGGCGCGTTCTGGGAGGGCGGTGACGATGGTCTGCGCCCGCCTTCCGTATCCCTGCACCTGGAATCCTTATCCCCTCGGTAGGAGGCCCTCATCATGAAAACCCGAGCGGCACTCGCTCTGCTCCTCTGCGCGTTGTTCGGCCTCTCGATCCCGGCGATGGCTCAGGCGCCGCGCCAGGATGCGGTCTGGGCGCGCCGATCCCTCACCCCGATCACGCTGGACGGCAAGCTCAACGAGTCGGGCTGGGCGAAGGCCGAATCCACGCTTCTCGTGTTCGGCAAGGACACAGGCATTCCCGGCAGCGGGTGGAAGGTCGAGGGGGGATTCCTTCCCTCCGATTCGACCAAGGCCTACGTCAAGCTGCTCACCTACGGGAACCAGCTCTATCTCGGCGTGGTGGTCCCGGACAAGTCGATCGGCGGCTCCAAGGACTTCAACCGCCACGACGGTCTCCTGATGGCCATCAAGGATCATCTGAACGGGCTGTTCCCCAAGCCTCCCTCGGAGTACTTGTACTCCTGGTGGTTCCCGGACAGCACCACGTTGACCCCCGGCGTGATGCCCGATTTCAGAGGCCGCTGGGGGGTCGACTCCGTGGGTGTCCGCGATTCCACGGACGTGGCGAACTGGGATGCTGTGACCGTGGTCAAGGGGCTCACCAACTCCGACGCAGTCCCTGACACGAGCTGGACCGTGGAGATGCGCTTCAACCTCACCCCGATGGGCTACGACATCACCACCCCCGAGGGTGACGTGGTGGAGTGGAACATCTCCGTCTACGACTGCGATTGGCTCTGGCCGATGGTCTTCCAGCTCAGCTACAACCGCGTGTGGTGGCAGAGCCCCTGGGGCAACGCCTCCTGGTTCGATGAGGTGCACGTGTTCGCGCGCCCGAGCGTGACCGTCAACTCGGGCCCTGCGCCCTATCTCCCGCCCGAGGTCTATATCCCGGAGGGGATCGGGTACACCGATCCAACGGTCGACGGCAGCTTGACCGAACCGGTGTGGAGCGCGGTCGACGGTTTCGACATTCGCTTCGGCGACGAGGCGCTGCGCGCCTCCTACCCCGGAGTGGGGCCGGTCCGGTCCGGCGAGTACCAGGTCGGTCTTCCCTGGGGCACGGCGACGGTTATCGATCCCGGGGACGCCACGGTCAAGATGTTCTTCAAGGGAACCAAGCTCTACATGGGCTTCGACGTGCGGGACGAGGTCGTGCAGGACCACCCGAACCTCGATCGTTGGGACGGGTTCATCGTCTCGATCAATGACCGTGTGGCGCGCGGCACCGAGGATCACCACCTGCTCGGGCGTCGGCTGACCTTCCACGTGACTCAGGCGGGCGGCGCATCACCGCAGGACTATCTGGCACAGATGGTGACGGCGGGAACGGCGCAGATCGCCCTCCACCTCAACACAGGAACGACGGTGGACACCATCGGGGCCGACGTGGACGACGGCTACACCGCCGAGATGTCCCTGGATCTCACCGCCCTGGGCTATCCCGCCGATCTGGGCGATCAGGCGATCTTCATCGGGGTGAACCTGCTCGACGGCGATTCCTACGACCCGTACACCTTCAGCTACGGGACGCGCACCTGGTGGTTCCGGCAGTACGAGAACGAGTGCTGTCCGGCATGGGCCCATCTGGCCAATACTCCGGTCACCGGAGTGGAGGATCCCGGCTTGAAGCCCGCGCTCAACTACACCCTGTTGGGCGCGTTCCCCAACCCGGCGGCGCGCTCGACGATCCGTTACACGTTGGCGGCGCCGAGTCGGGTGACCTTTGAGATGTTCGACGTGGCCGGCCGGATGATCGAGCAGCGCTCGCTCGGGATTCAGGCTGCCGGACTGCGCGAGCTTCCGTACGACGGGACCGGCGGCAGTGCCGGCATCTACTTCTACCGGCTGAAGGCCGCGGATCCGCAGAGCGGCGCGGTGCAGGCGGTGCTGAACGGCAGGATGATCCTGGTGAACTGAGAGGCATTCCTCTGGCGAGTGGACGGGGCGGGAATGGAAGCACGCCCCGCCCCGTCCCTCCGGGAATCCTCAATCGGGGGAGGAGACGCGATCGTGCTGCGTTACGTGATGAAGCGGGCGGTGATACGTGCGGTGGTCGCGCTCGGGACGTTTGTCCTTCTGGCGCCCGCGGTGCTCTTCGCGGGCACGACCGGCAAGATCTCCGGGCGCGTGGTCGACAAGCAGAGCCGCCCGATCGTGGCCGCCACGGTCCTCATCGTGGGGGGACGACTGGGGGCCTTCACCGATGCGCAAGGCGACTACAGCATCCTCAACGTCCCCCCCGGCACGTACGAGATCAGCATCGGCCGCATGGGCTACAAGACCCGCATCACGAAGAACGTGTTGGTCTCCGCGGACAACACCACCCGACTCGACGCCGTGCTCGAGGAATCCGCCCTGGCCACGGAGGAGGTGATCGTCACCGCCGAGCGGCCGCCGGTCGACGTGGGGCTCACCAGCACCAGGACCACCCTGACGAGCCGGGAAATCGAGGCGCTCCCGGTGCAGGAGCTGCAGGACGTCGTGAACCTCCAGGCGGGGGTCGTGGACGGTCACTTCCGAGGCGGGCGCGTCGGCGAGGTCCAGTACCAGGTCGACGGGGTGAGCGTGAACAACGCGTTCAACAACACCTCGAGCCTGCGCGTGGACCGCTCTCTCCTGCAGGAAGTCCAGGTCATCAGCGGCACCTTCGACGCCGAGTACGGGCAGGCCATGAGCGGGGTGGTCAACGCGGTGCTCAAGGAGGGCACCCAGAAGTTCGATTGGAGCGGAGAGGCCTTCTCGGGGGGATTCGTCTTTCCGGGCAACGGTAGCCGCCGAGAACGCCGACGACACCAGTCCGTCCCACCGCCATCCAGAACTACCAGCTCACAGTCAGCGGTCCGGTCTGCCGTCCCGAGCACGGTCTACCTTCTGAGCGGCCGCCGCTACATGTTCGACGACTATGTCCGCGGGATCCGCAAGTTCGTCCCCACGGATTCGTCGGATTTCGAGAGCAAGATCTTTCACCCCACCGGCGACAGACGAAGAGATGCCGCTCGGGTACTCCCGCGAGTGGTCCGGGCGTGCTCAAGGTCACCAACACCTCGATCCCCAACAACAAGCTGAGCTACCAGGCGCTGGTCAACGACGTCGGAGGGCCGCCGCAGCAACTTCGCCTTTCGGTTGAACCCGGACGGGCTCTCCAAGCAGAAGACCTTCGCGATCGTTCACGGCCTCGACTGGACCCACACCGTGAGCCCGACGACCTATCTGGACCTGAGTCTGCGCCAGAACTACCTTCGGTACTCGGATCGCGCCTACCACAACGTCTATGACTCCGGCTACGACGACGCGGGTCCTCCGATCCAGGACAGCAGCTACGAGACCGGGGCGTTCATCCAGGGGGTGGAGTTCACCCGTTACGTGCAGACCACCAGCACCTTTCTCGTGAAGGGCTCGGTGGTCAGCCAGGTCCGCAAGGACCATCAGGTCAAGGTGGGAACCGAAATCTCCTGGCCCGAGGTCTCGTTCGGTGCGCCCGGCTATCTGATCTACACCACGGTGGAAGGCGAGCAGCGGTTGGTGCGGCACGACCACGAGCCGCCCGACTATCCGGGCGTGGTGAAGTATCACCCGCTGACCGCGGCGCTCTACGCCCAGGACCAGATCGAGTGGACCGATCTCACCCTTCGCGCGGGCGTGCGTTTCGAGTTCTTCGATTCCCGCGCCAAGGTGCCGAGCGATCTCGCCAACCCGGCGAACTCGATCGCAGGCGCGCCCCCTTCCACGCTCGTTTCAGCGACGCAGAAGGCGGTGCTGGCGCCGCGCCTCGGGGTGGCCTATCCCATCACCGAGCGGGCCGCCGTCCACTTTGCCTATGGCCACTTCTACCAGTTTCCCCCGATCGGGACCATCTTCGACAACGCCAACTACGCGGTGCTGAGCCGTCTTCAAGCCGGGGGCATCAGCTATGGGGTGCTGGGAAACCCCGACGTGAAGCCGGAGAAGACCGTCCAGTACGAGTTCGGCTACAAGCACGCGGTCACCGACGACATCGGGGTCGACGTGACCGCGTTCTACAAGGACATCCGGGATCTCCTGGGAGTGGAGTTCATCACCACCTACAACGATGCCGAGTACGCGCGCCTGACCAACGTGGATTTCGGGAGCGTGGTCGGCTTCACGGTCACGCTGGACGACCGGAAGCTGGGGCCGGCCAGTGTGGCCGTCGACTACACCTGGCAGCTCGCTCAGGGGAACTCGAGTGATCCGCGCGAGACGGCGACGCGGGCGTCGGCGGGCGAAGACCCCAGGCCCCGGCAGGTTCCATTCAACTGGGATCAGCGCCACACGGTGAACATGACGGTATCGCTGGCCGAACCGGACGTGTACACGGCCAGCGCGGTGCTGCGAGTGGCGAGCGGGCAGCCCTACACGCCGATTCTGGATGCTGGGTTCGGCGGCGGGCTGGAAGCGAACTCCGGGCGCAAGCCCGCCGGGGCGGTCATCGATCTTCGTGGGGAGAAGTACTTGAAGGCGGGCAGGGTCAACGTGAGCCTCTTCGGACGGGTGTTCAACCTGCTCGATACCCGTTTCTTCAACGGCGGCGTGTTCGCCAGCACGGGCAGCCCGTACTACTCCCGGTTTCCTGTGACGGACGAGGTGTCGCTCAAGGACCCGACGCGGTTCTACGCGCCCCGGCGGATCGAGATCGGCGTGACGGTGAGCCCGCGGGAACGAACGACAGCGGACGGCGAATGACGGCTTCGAAGTCACGATGCCATGGTGAGGAGAGCATGGGAGTTCGCATGAGACAGGTTCGGATCTGCTTCAGGGGAGCAGGCCTGCTGGCCTTGGCCGTCTTCGGCGCCTGGAGCTGGGCGCAGGCGCTGGTGCCGCCGGAAGAGCGCGGCAGCTTGGACGCCGAGCGCTCCGGGATCCACGATGCCGCCAACATCCGCACCGTCTTCTGGAACTACGGGATGGTCGGGGATTACCCGCCCGATCCGGGCAACGTGGACTTGAGCGTCTTTCACTCGGTGGAGGTGCCCAAGGGATCGGGGATGAACTACAGCGACGGCATCACGCCGTTCGTGCTCGCCAAGATCCGCCAGCGCAACGGGCTGGATTCCTTCATCATGGAAACCGGGTTCCGCGAGCGTCAGGCGATCAGTCCGTTCTACAACCGGGTGATGCGCTTCGAGCCTCGCCCCGGGTTCTTCCAGGCCGACCCCCTCATCAACGCGGCCCGCTCGCCTGCGATCAGCAGCGATTCGCTTACCTGGCCCGACGTGTGGCCGGACAAGCGGAGCGACCCCGACGATCCCGGTTGGTCGGGGAAATGGAACGGTTACTTCGGCAAGCAGAAGGTGGCCGACCAGGAGAGCTACACCGTCATGGACGACAACTTCTATGACGCGTGGGACTTCTACCCGGACAGCACCGACAGCCACCTGCCGCCGCAGGATCGCCGTCACGGCCTGGGTCTGCGCATCGAAGTGCGCGGGTTCCAGTGGGCCAATCCGCAGGCCGGCAACGTCATCTTCTGGCACTACGACATCACCAACGAGGGCACCACCGACTACGACGACAACATCATATTCGGGCTCTACATGGACTCCGGCGTGGGGGGGTCCGCGTTCTCCTGCGACAACATTTATGAATCCGACGACGACAACGCCTACTACGACCGGAGCTTTGACCAGAATGTCGTCAACCTTGTGTACACCTGGGACCGCCGCGGTCACGGTCGCGACCTCTCCGGCAACTGCGGGCGCACGGGCTACCTGGGATATGCGTACCTCGAGACTCCGGGCAACGCACTCGACGGCCTGGACAACGATGACGACGGCATCACCGACGAGATGCGGGACGGCGGCCCCGGCGAGCTGATCGTCGGGCAGGATGCAATCCAGCAGTGGGTCAAGGCCCACTACGACATGGCGAAGTTCGTCGCCGAGTACGGCCCTCTGGAGGCGCGGCCCGGTTTTCGCAGCGGCTCGCTGGTGGACCGGAGATGAGGACATGGACTGGAACCAGAGCCTGCATGACGTGGGGGCGGACGGCCTCGCCGGAACCGGCGACACCGGCGAGCTGGACGGCATGCCGACTGAGGGCGAACCCAGTTTCGACCGGACGGACCTCAATGAGTCCGACCAGATCGGCCTCACCGGCTTCAAGCTGAACCGCATCAAGTGGGGGGAAGGCAGCCCCAGCACCGAGGTCGACGGCATCCTCTTCTACACGGAAAGTTCGAACTGGCCGTCGCGGCTCTACGAGCAGTTCAGCGACCCCGACCCCGCCGTGCGCTTCGACGCCCCGCTCGCCTCGAACTACAACATCGGATTCCTTTTCGCTTCAGGGCCGTTCAAGCTCAAGGCGGGCAAGACCGAGCGTTTCAGCCTCGCCCTCGCGTACGGAGGGGACCTCAACGAGCTCCGCCGCACGGTGAAGACGGTGCAGCAGATCTACAACGCGAACTACCGGTTCGCGGTGCCGCCGCTGATGCCCACCCTGACCGCGGAAGCCGGAGACAGATACGTGCGGCTTTCGTGGAGCGACGTGTCGGAGCGCGGGGCCGACCCGGTCACCGGGGACTACGATTTCGAGGGATACCGCATCTATCGCTCCTCGGATCCCGAGTTCCGCGACCCCAAGGTGATCACCACCGGAACCGGATCCGGCCCGTTGGGGAACGGGCGGCCTATCGCCCAGTTCGACCTCATCGACGGCAAGACGGGCTTCTCCGACATCACGGTGGAAGGGGTGGCGTACTACCTCGGGAACGACACCGGGCTCACCCATACGTGGACCGACACGACGGTGACGAACGGGCAGCTCTACTACTACGCCGTCACATCCTACGACTACGGTTCGGACTCCCTCTCTTTCTATCCCTCGGAGAACGCGATCGCGGTGTCGCGCACGCTCCGCGGCGGCTTCAATCCCCCGCAGAACGTGGTCGCCGTGCGGCCGGAGCCGCCGGTGCCGGGCTACATCTCGGGGGCCGTCGACTCGCTCCGACACGTTTTCGGCAGCGGGACCGGAACCGTCTCCGTTCAAGTCGTCAACTCGAATCTCATACCGGAGGACCACCTCATCGCTCTTACCTTCGCCACCACGTCCCCGGAGAGCGTTCGCGCCAACACCTACGCGCTGCGGGACAGCACCGCCCACCGGACGTTGTTCAAGAGCGGCACGGACCTGGAGGGACTGGGGATCGGGCCGGTGGGTGGGGGACTCCTCCCGGTGATCAAGACCCAAGACGTCACAACCATCGATGAGGCCCGCAGCGGATTCACCCCCGAGAGTCCGACGAACTCCCGGCTGAAACTGCAGTACCAACCCTCCCTCTCCAATCGGACGCTCCGCCCGGGGTATCCCGAAGACATCAGCATCATCTTCGACGACGCGCCGGTGGACACCTCAATCGAGCTAATCAGGGAGCAGGCGCGGCCGGCCAAATTCCGGGTGGTAGCGCACGGGCCCGCGGGCGACCACTTCCTCAAGTTCCGGTTCGTGGACAGGGACTCGGTCAACGGGGTGCCGGCCCCAGACGGCACCCTGAGCCGCGCCGATGAGCAGATCGACATCGTGACGTATCGGGATGCTGAGCCCACGCGCCCGCGCATCACCTGGACCGCTCAAGCTGGACACGCTTGGCCAGCCTTCCCGGGGGACGCTGGTTCCACCCACGAAGGGCGATCGGTACGAATTGCGGCTGATCAAGCCGTTCGGGGCCGCCGACGTGTTCACCTTCCGCACGCGCGGGGCGCACGTGAACGCGGACAGCGCGCGGGTGGGCTTTGCCGCCAAGCCGTATGTGGTGCCCAATCCCTACGTGGGCGCCGCGAGTTTCGAACCGGAGCGATTCGCGGTCTCCGGCCGCGGCGAGCGGCGCATCGAGTTCCGCAACATCCCGCAGAACGCGCGCATCCGCATCTACACCGTGCGCGGGGAACTGGTGGAAACGCTGCAGCAGGACGGTTCCAGTGCCGGCTATGTGCCGTGGGATCTGCGCACCAAGGACAATCTGGAGGTGGCGCCCGGGCTCTACATCTTCCATGTGGATGGGGGCGATCTGGGCAAGCACATCGGGAAGTTCGCGATCATCAAATGAGCATGGGAGCGGTCATGAGGAAAGCGGTGGGAGCGGCGGTCCTGGCCGTCGTGCTGGCATCGGGGCCGGCGTTCGCGCAGAGCAAGACGGGAACCGCCATCGGGCAGTTCCTGGGCATCGAACCCAGCGCGCGCATCGCCGCCATGGGCAACGCCGGCGTCTCGATCTACGACGGCATCCAATCCGTCTACTACAACCCGGCGGCGCTCGGGCCGCTGGACCGGCCGGCCCTGCAATTCACCCACAGCAACTGGTATGCGGACATCACCTACGACTACGCGGCCGGAGTGCTCCCACTGCGCCAATGGGGGGCGCTCTTCGGCAGCGTGACCACGCTGAACTCGGGCGACATCGACGTGCGCACGGTGGATCAGCCCCTGGGGACGGGTGAGCGCTACACGGTGTCCGATGTCGCGCTCAGTCTGGGCTACGGGCGGGAGATCACTTCGCGGTTCGCGGCGGGAATCCAGGTCAACTACATCAACGAGACGATCTGGCACAGTTCGCTGAACGCCTTCACCCTCAGCGTGGGAACTCTGTACCGAGTGTCCGAGGACGGACTCAGGATCGGTTCGAGCCTATCCAACTTGGGCACGCGTACCGCATTCGACGGGCGCGACCTCGCGATCCAGTACGACAACGACCCTTCCCAGAACGGTGACAACAGCTCGCTTCCCGGGAAGCGCCTCACCGACGAGTTCCCGGTCCCGATCCTGTTTCGGGTGGGAATGAGCCTGCCGCGCCAGCTCAGTCCCGACAGCCGCTTGCTCTTCGCCGTGGACGCCTTTCACCCCAGCGACAACACCGAGAGTGTGAGCGGGGGGGCGGAGTGGTCGTGGAAGAACACGGTAGCTCTTCGGGCGGGATATCAGAGCCTGTTCCAGGAGGATTCGGACGTCGGCCTGGCCCTCGGACTCGGCCTTCGTGGGAATCTCGGCGCCAACTCCTTCCAGTTCGATTACGCATGGGCGGACCATTCGAGACTCCAGGAAACGCATCGAATGACCTTCGCCGTGACCTTCTAAGGGGCTGCAATGACTCGCATCATCGTGCTCGCGCTCGCCTCGCTGGTCTGCTTCGTCGGTCCGGCACCGGCCTTCGCTCAGGGTCCGGGCCCTTTCGCGGCAAGTGCCCCGGCCTCGGCCCCCCAGTCGCTGACCACGGACGCGCTGCTCGACACCCTTCAGCACACCGCATTCAACTACTTCTGGAACGAGGCCAACACGAGTACAGGGCTCATCAAGGACCGGAACACGTCCTGGTCTCCGTGCAGCATTGCCTCGCTGGGGTTCGGGCTCTCCGCCATCTGCGTCGGCATCGATCACGGTTGGATCACCAAGACCCAGGGGCGGGACCGCGTACTCGCCGCGCTGCAAACCCTCTGGTCCAAGCCCCAGGGAACCGGGACGACCGGCACCATCGGCTACAAGGGGCTCTACTATCATTTCCTCGAGATGGGCACCGGCTACCGTACGTGGACATGCGAGCTGTCGACGATCGACACCGCGCTCCTCTTCGCCGGCATCATCGACGCCAAGCAGTACTTCTCGACCAGTGACCCCCTTGACGCTCTAGTGCGGCAGTACGCCGATTCCATCTACTACCGCGCGGACTGGAACTTCATGCGGAACGGGAATCCGGGCATCCTGATGGGATGGAAGCCGGAGACCGGTTTCAGCGGTTATGGCCAGTGGATCGGCTACAACGAGGCGATGATCCTCTACCTCCTGGCTCTGGGCTCGCCGACGAACGCGGTGCCCGCCAGCGCGTGGACCACGTGGACCAGCGGGTACGCCTGGTACACGTACGGCGCGTACTCCTTCGTGAGATTCCCCCCGCTCTTCGGACACCAGTACTCGCATTGCTGGATCAACTTCAAGTTCATCCAGGACGCCTACATGGCGGCGAAGGGGATCACCTACTTCGAGAACTCCCGGCGGGCGACTCTCGCACAGCGGGCGTACTGCATCGCCAACCCCGGGCACTTCGTGGGCTACGGGCCGAACCTCTGGGGGCTCACCGCCTCCGACGGACCGTACGGGTACGCCGCTCGGGGCGCGCCGCCTATCCAGAACGATGACGGCACCATCACCCCGACCGCACCGGCAAGCTCGATCGCGTTCGCGCCGGACGAGGTGATTCCGACCCTGCACAATATGTATGACACCTATGGAGCACAGCTCTGGGGGCCGTACGGTTTCAAGGATGCCTTCAACCTCACCCTGAACTGGTGGGGGCCCGACTACATCGGGATCGATCAGGGTCCCATCATCATCATGATCGAGAACTACCGCACGGGCAGAGTGTGGAACCGCTTCATGCAGAACCCCGACATCCAGCGGGGCCTGCAAGCTGCCGGGTTCACCTCGACCACCGGTGTGGAGGGCGGTTCGACGGGCGGTCGTGTGCCGGTGGTTTTGGCCCAGAACACGCCCAACCCCTTCCGGGGGACGTCCTCGATCCGGTTCCGGCTCGCTGAAGCGGGCCAGGTCTCCCTGGCTCTGTTCGACGTCGCAGGTCGGCGGGTGAGGATGCTTCTGGAGGGCGTGCAGGAAGAGGGGGAGCACGAGGTGCGGTTGGACGCCGCCGGGCTCCCCAGCGGCGTCTACTTCTACCGCCTGGAGCACGCCGGTACGAGCCTCGGGAAGCCGTGCATCGTGCTCAAATGAGGCGGACGGGTCATCTAAAGGTCGATTTTGGTGCTCTTGCATGAAGAGCGTTGGTTTGGTGGATAGGGAAACTGGTACAATACAAGGTGCGCGGGGATGGGAGCGTCAAGTCACCCGGATCTCGCGCGCCACGATGCGCACAGCAACATACGCTGAGGAGGTAACGCAACGATGAGACGAATCAGCTACTTGGTCCTGGGGGTCGCGCTGCTCGCGACCCTGACGCCCGCCATCGCTTCCGCGACGGCGGTCATGAACAGCGCGATCCTGATTCCTCGCGTGTTCAACGACGGTCCTTTCACGGTTCTCACCTCGCTGAACAACTATCCGACCGAGATCTGGTACGACGATGTCAACGTCGGCTATACCGGTTGGGCCAACCTGCACACCTGGAGCTTCTCCAACGACCTCGGCGCCACCGCGTGTCCGCTCTGGAACCAAGACTCCTTCCGCATGGCTGCGGATCTGCAGATCACCGGCCTCGGGCAGGGTGAAGCCGGTTTGAAATGCTCTCCCCGTGGTGGTCGCTGGATGTCGACGGCCGGTTCAACGTTCGCGTCGGCGACGGCGAGATCGCGGTCTTCGGTGGCCGTCTTCCTTTCTACTCCTTCACTGCCAGCCACGGCATCAGCTACGTGCGCGGTGACGTGATCCACCTGGAACTCCTGTACCAGGCGAACTGGCTGGATGCGGCCCACCCCGGCACGATGACCTACACCGTTGTCTACAACAGCAACACCTACTCCAGCGGCCCCCTGCCGATGGACGAGGGCAATGCGGCCGAAGGTCACGGCTCCTGGGGTATCCTGAGCATCGCGCGTGCCGGCGGGTACATGCAGTACTTCCTAGGACAGTCCGGTCTGGATTCGCTGCATGTCTCTTGGACGAACATCGAGTTCGAGCCTCTGGATCCGATCGCGGTCCAGGAGACCACCTGGGGCAAGATCAAGTCCCAGTACTAGACGGTTCTGAAGATCCCAGTTTCCCAAGCCGCCCCCGGCCTTGCCGGGGGCGGCTTTTTTGATGATTCACGGTGACTTCCGGTCTGTGTCCTTGGAAGAACTTGGAGGTCCGAGGCTGCACCCCCGCCTCTCTGGTCCGGCCACGCGCGCGTGTGGGCGGCACGGAGGTGCCACTCTGACACCTAGGATTGATAATTGCATGATCAGGAAGTGGAAATTGACTGTGGAATTCCATTCCGTCGGCGGCCTTGCTCGACCGAGTCAACCGGCTCCGTGACTTCGACCTCGACAGAAGGCACATTCTCCCAATCCCGTCTAAGTGATTGCGGTTCTCAGGCCGATCTCAGTGCGTAGGTACTTGTCCGGCGCGGCCTGGAACCAAGACACGGGAAGTGTTCACTCCCCACCTTCCTGTCCTGCGGGTCAGCGCTCTTGCCCGGAACGGATTTGGCCGGATCGCGGCGCGCGACGACCTTGAAGGAGGCTCAGAGTGGCCGCGATAGACTTCGGACGGATCCGAACTGCTTCAACTGTCGTTGGGGTTGTCGCTGTAACTCTGCTACTCCTTGCCCCGCTTCTCGATGTCGCGTGCGCACACGAGGCGGCGACGCTTGGGGAGTCTTCGGTGTCGGGACGGGAATGGACCCTGGAAGAGTGCATCGACGCCGCACTCAAGACCACTCACCTGCGCCCTGCCTCGCAGTTCGCCGTGGCCGCAGCGGAGGCGCAGCACAGGCAGGCTCTCGCCGGATATTGGCCGCAGGTTCAACTCAAGGGGGGCTTCCAGCACCTGGATGAATCCCCCGACTTCCTCTTCCCGGCGAGCAGCATCACGATCGACTTACAGGGCTCCGGGGCCGGACTCGCCTTTCCGATCCCGGAGCAAGACGTGACGCTCATGGACCCTGACTCGTTCCTCGGGTCCGCCAATCTGGTGTGGCTCCTCTGGGACGGGGGGATGCGGAAAGGGTATCGCGAACAGTCCCAGGGGCAGCTCGAGATGCAACGGCACGAGGCCCGCCGCACCGACCTCGAAATCGTCGATACGGTCAAGCGCTACTACTACGGCGCGGTGCTGGCGCGGCAACTGCGGGAGATCGGCACCCTCACCCTCGAGCGCATGCAGGCCACGTTGGACCTGACGGAGACGATGTACAAGGAGGGCTCCGGCACGGTCAAGAAGACCGACTTCCTCGACAACAAGATCATGGTCGAGTCGATCCGCGCCATGGTGGCGGTGCTGGAGAAGAACGAAGCGATGGCCCGG
The DNA here is from genome assembly GCA_963762255.1 of Candidatus Eiseniibacteriota bacterium. Lineage (GTDB taxonomy): Bacteria > Eisenbacteria > RBG-16-71-46 > JABDJR01 > JABDJR01 > CAVXKA01. The sequence continues at coordinate 488,601 of CAVXKA010000003.1, read as the reverse complement.
GCCGCGCTGGCCAACAGCATGGGTTTGCCCTGGAGCGAGAGCGCGCGTCCCGCGGCGACGCAGATCCCGTTTGAACCCTTTGACGCCGACCTCGATCAACTCGTCAGGTCCGCCTACGAATTCAGCCCGGACTGGGGAAAGTTGGAGGCCGGTCTCAAGGCGCTGGATGGCGCCGTGCGGACTGCCGAGAGCCAGTACTTCCCGAGGGTCGCGCTGACAGGCGATCTGCACGGGTGGTGGAACGATATGGAGTCGGGCATGGCCACCAGCAAGAACAAGGGCGGCTGGACCATCGGTGTGATGATGGAGGTTTCCCTCTTTGACGGATTCCTGACCCGCAATCGTGTGGCCGAAGCCCGCGCGAGATGGAACGAGACGAACGAGAAGGGCCTTCTCCTGCATGAGGGGATCGGCATCCGGGTGAAGGAAATCCTGCTGGGCCTGAGTGCCACGCAGAAGCAGTACCAGGCGACGCTGGACGCGATGCAGGCAGCCGAGGAGAACCGCGATCTGAATACGCGGGCCTACCAGAACGAGCTGGTGGAGACGGAGGACGTCATCCGGGCGCAATTGGTGGAGGCTCTCATGCAGGCCCAACACTACAAGACGCGCTATGACCGGCTGGTGCTTCGGTCCCGCCTCGATCTGGTGGTCGGCACGGAAGTCGCGAGGCTTCTGGAGCCGGGTCGTTGAGGTCGACGCCGATGCGCTCGTGGTGGTGCACCGCTGCCCTTCTGCTGGCTTGCCTGGCGCAGGCGGCGACGGTCCAGGCGGAAGGCCCGACGAGCGCACCCGTGCGATTCCGCCTGGTCTTTTCCTCCCGAATGTTCACCGATGTTCATGAGAGCGACGCCAAGGCGGCGGTCAAGGCGTGGGCCGCGGCTCTGGCTCGCGATCGCCACATCCAGGCGGAACCCGACGCGCAGGTCGTCGACGGCCTTGCGGCTCTCGCCGCCGCATTGGAGACCGGTCAGCTCGATCTCATCACCCTGACCGTGGACGAGTACTTGGGGCTTGGCATGAACCCGGAACAGGCCAGTGTCATTGCCGGCATCGCCGGTGGTGAGTACCTGGTGGAATACCTGCTCTTGGTTCATCAGGACGCGAACATTCGCGACTTGGCCGGGCTGAAGGGACGGACCGTTCGCATGCATGAGAACTCGCTGGCTTGTCTGGCTCCACTGTGGCTGGACACCATACTGCTTGGGGAAGGCCTTCCGCCGGCGAGCGGACACTTCGCGCAGGTGACCCAGGTGAGGAAGCTGTCCGACGTCGTCTTACCGGTCTTCTTTCGGCAGGCCGACGCATGTGTCGTCACCCGCGGCGGGTTGGAAACCCTGAGTGAAATGAATCCCCAGGTCGGCAGTCAGCTTCGAGTCCTTGCGACCTCCCCCAGGTTGTTGCCTTCTCTGTCCTATATCCGGGCCAGGACCGACGAGGCGCTGGCGATCAATCTGCAGGAAGAAGTCAAGTTGTGGCATACGACTCCCTCCGGAAAGCAACTCCTCAACCTCTTTCATGTGGACACACTCGCCGAAATCCCTGCCTCAGAGATCGATGGAGCGCGCCAGCTTCTTGCGACCTATCAACGACTGAAAGCGCAACGGGGAACCGGGGCCTCTCGCAATGCACCCGCAGGCGGTGGGCGATGACCCTCGGCGGGCGAATCGGCCTGATTACAGCGGTATTGTTTCCCGTCCTTCTCGGATCGGCAGAGGCCGGAAGTCCGGATCCCCTGCGCGGATCCGACGCCATCCCGGTGCGTGTCGCATACACCGCAAGCATTTTCCGGCAGATTGCAGAGAACGACATCAAGGCAGCGATCAAGGTCTGGGGCAGGGCCTTGGCCGATGAGATGGCGGTCAACGCGTATTCCGACGTTGAGGTCTTCCCGGACGCGGAAACGGTGGTCAAGCTCTTCGAAGCGAAACGCGCCGATCTCGGCAGCTTGACCATGCTCGATTACCTCCGGTTCGAAGACCGGCTGGATGCCGATCCGGTCTTCGCCGTAAACCAGGGTGGGGTGTGTACCGTCGAGTACGTCATTCTGGTCCGGCGCGAGAGCGCCTACAAACAACTCACCGATCTCCGCGGAGCGGACCTCAGGACATTCGATAGCCCTCGTACATCGCTGGCCATTCCCTGGGTGGAACTGCGGCTGGCGGAGCGGGGGATCGGATCGGCGGCGGATTTCTTCGGCAGGATCGAACCCAACATCAAGCTCTCCGCGGTCGTGCTACCGGTCTTCTTCGGACAAGCGAAGGCCTGCCTCGTCACCCGTGATGGTTTCCAGACCATGGCGGAGTTGAATCCCCAGGTGGGAAGGGATCTTCGCGTTCTCGAGAAATCGCCGGGTGTAATCCCGATGGTCTCGTTCCTCCGGCGCGATTTCAGGCCGCATTTTCGCCAGAATCTGATCGATGCGATCCTCAACTTGAACAGCAGCGCCGCCGGGCGGCAGATCCTGGACCTGATGCAGTGCGGTGGTGTGGTTATCCTCTCTCCCGGTGCGCTGGAGACCAGCCGTGAGCTGATGCAGACGTGGAGTCGCCTCGGAGTCAAGGCGAGTGCCCGGGTCACTCCGACGGCCGGGCCGGAACGCGCTGCGGATGGAGGGGGCCGATGACCGCGGGGACTTCCAGCGCCGTCGTCCGGCGGCCGACGTGGCCCCTCCGCCGGCCGCGCCGCTCCCTCGGCATCCTCGCCCGCACGGCCCTGCTCTCGTGGCTCTTGGCCATGGCGACTCTGGGTATCTTCATCGCCCTCGTGGTCCCGGGTCAGCGCACGGCCCTATTGGAAAACCTGGCCTCCAAGGCTCACGGCGTGGCCGCATCGCTACAGGATGTCGCGGCCGGGGCCGCCGTTTCCGAGGACTACAGCACGATCGTCGACCACTGCACGCGCATCCTGGCCGAGGATGAATCCATCGAGTATCTCGTGCTGACCCGCAAGGACGGTTTCTCACTCATCCACGATCGAACGGGCTGGCGAACCGAAGAACTCGCCGGTCCCTGGCTCCCGAGCGAGCGCGTGGCGCGCGGATCCATCCGCCGGGCCGGCACGGCCCTGACCGACGTGTATCACTACTCGCGGCCCTTCGACTACTCCGGCATTCAGTGGGGGTGGATCCACGTCGGGTTGTCGTTGCGCAGCTACACGGAAAATGTCCACGCACTCTACAGCCGGACGAGCCTCGCCGTGGTCCTCTGCCTGATCCTCGGCTTCCTGGCATCGATCCTCTATGCCCGTCAGCTCACCCGGCCCATCATGCGATTGCGCAAGGCCGTGTTGAAGCTGGCCGAGGGCGACCTCTCTGTTCGGGCGAGCGTCTCCTCCGAAGACGAAGTCGGAGAACTGGGTGCGAGCTTCAACCGGATGACGGAGTCTCTTCTCCAGCGCGACACGATGCTGCAGGCGGTTCGCTTTGCCGCGCAACAGTTCCTCTCCGCGGATGACTGGAAGAACGTAATCCAGGAGGTGCTTGGCCGCCTCGGTCGAGCCGCAGATGTCAGCCGCGTGCGTGTCTTTGAGAACCACGACGTGCCGGGCAAGGGGCTCGGGATGAGCCAGCGCTACGAGTGGGTCACTTTCCACGCCGTGTCCGAGTTGAACGACCCCCTGCTGCAGAACTTGCCCTACGAGGGAGCCGGCCTCGGACGCTGGGTGCCGATCCTCAGCGGCGGCCAACCTCTGGTGGGGACGAAGTCGGACTTCCCCAAGAGCGAATGGGATCCCTTGTCGGCCCTAGGCATTCGCTCTCTGGCCCTGGTTCCCATCCACGTGGCGGGCCGGTGGTGGGGGACGATCGGCGTGGTTGAATGTCGGCACGAACGGATCTGGTCCGATGCTGAGATCACGAGCTTCCGTGCCGCTGCACATACCCTGGGGGCGGCGATCGAGCGGGACGATGGACGGAAGGCTCTTATTCTGGCCAAGGAAGCGGCGGAGGCGGCGAGCGAGGCGAAATCGCAATTCCTTGCCAACATGAGCCACGAGATCCGCACTCCCATCACCGGGGTCATGGGGATGCTCCATCTGCTCCATCGGACCGAACTGGACGCGAGGCAGGACCGATACGTCACCAGCGCCGTCACGGCGGCCGGCACGCTCCTCACCGTGATCGGAGACGTACTCGACTTCTCGAAGATCGAAGCGGGCCGCATGGAGTTGCAGGAATCCGCGTTCTCGATGCCCGACGTGATGGACGCGGCGGTGAGTGTCTTTGCGGAGAGGGCGGAGGCCGGCGGAGTCGAGCTTGCCTGTCGACTCGAGAGCGGAGTCCCGCGACTGCTGCGCGGAGATCCCGAGCGGCTCCGGCAGATCCTGGTCAACCTCATCGGGAACGCTCTGAAGTTCACGGAGCGCGGGGAAGTCACTCTCACGTGCGCGTTGCAGGAGGATCTGCCCGATGTCGCCGTCCTGTGTTTCTCGGTTCGCGACACCGGGTGCGGCATCGCCCCTGAGAAGCAGGAGATGGTGTTCGACGCGTTCTCCCAGGTGGACAGCTCCATGTCCCGAATCCACGGTGGAACGGGCCTCGGCCTGGCCATCTGCCGCCAACTCTGCGAACTCATGGGCGGGGACATCGGCGTGGAGAGTGAGCCCGGCTGCGGCTCCAATTTCTGGTTCACGGCCCGGCTCAAGCGGGCGGACGCCGAGGCGATCACAAACGCTTCCGCTCCCTGCGGCCTGAAGGGACTTCGCGTCCTCATCGTCGACGATTGCCAAACGACCCTGGGCATCGTGTCCGAGACCATCACCTCCTGGAAGGGGATCGCGCAGGTCGCACCGGACGCCGCATCGGGTCTGGAAGCGCTCCGCGCGGCCGTCCGAGAGAGAAGGCCGTTCCACGTGGCCATCCTGGACTGGAGAATGCCGGGAGTGGATGGCATCGCCATGGCTCAATTGATCAAGGAAGATCCGGCCCTCCGCGGCACCGGTCTCGTTCTCCTCAGCGGCGTAGCGCAGTTGCAGGTTGCCGCGGACGACGCGGTCTCGCTTTTCGCGGCCTCTGTCCCCAAGCCCGCTCGCGCCTCGGAGCTCTACGACGCCGTCGTGACCGCGGCGAGCGGCGCCGTGTCGGTTGTCCGACACCCCAAACCCGTCCCGCTCCCAGCGGCGCCTGCGTTGACCCAAACGAGGCGGGACGGGGTGGTTCTGCTTGCGGAAGACAACGAGATCAACCGCGAGGTCGCGAGCGAGCTGATCGCTGAGTTGGGCTTCACGTGTCTCCACGCCGTCAACGGACGTGAGGCTATCGAAGCGGTCCGGGCGGGGCGGGCGGATCTCGTCCTGATGGACTGCCAGATGCCGATCATGGACGGCTATGAGGCGACGGGGATCATCCGGGAGTGGGAGAGGACGGAAGCCGGGCCGACCGGTAGGCGGCGCGTGCCCATCATCGCTCTCACCGCGCACGCGATGAAGGGGGATCGCGACGTTCTGCCTCCACGCCGGCATGGACGATTTCCTGACCAAGCCCCTGGATCCCGATAAGCTCGCCGACACCCTGATGCAGTGGATGAAGGCCCCCGAGCGAGAGCCAGCGGCCCGAAATGCGCCCGTCATCCTCGAGGATGTTTCGGCTTGCGATACGACCTCGATCGAAGCTCCGACTTCGCCCCTCCCCGCGCCGCCAGGGGATCCGATCGACTTCCCGAGCCTTGTGCATCGATGCATGGGCAAGACCGTCATGGCCGAGCGTCTTGTGCAGATGTTTCTGGCCCTCGTGCGGTCCTACGCGCAGGACGTCGCGGATTCGGCGGGCCGGCAGGATGCCGCCGCGCTGAGCAGCTCCGCACATCGGCTGAAGGGGTCCGCGGCCAGCGTGTCGGCCCTGGATGTCAGCCGGATCGCGGCGGAGTTGGAGGTCCTGGGCGCGGAGAACAACCTGAGTCGGGCCCCGGTCCTCGCGGTTCGGCTCCTGGACGAAGTCGATCGGCTCATCAAGGTTCACGGCGGGAACGATCGCGTGGACGTCATGATCACGGACTGAAGCGTGGCCGGTCGGGCGACCGGTTGCGGCAGCGGAGGTTGATAGCATGCGAAACGGAAGGGTCTTGGTCGTCGATGACGATCCCATGATCCGGGCCATTATGGAGGAGATGCTGGGGGACGCCTACGAACTGGCGACCGCCGCCAGCGGCGAGGAGGCGCTGGAATCAGCGGAGCAGTTCCGTCCCGACCTCATCCTGATGGACATGAGGATGCATGGAATCGACGGCGTCGAGACGTGCCGGCAGATGCGGAAGCGGGACTACCTCGAATCCACCAAGATCGTCCTAGTCTCCGGTGAGACCATGGAAGCCGAGCGTCTCCGCGGCCTGGCTTCCGGCGCGGACGATTACATTACCAAGCCGTTCGATTTCGCCGGCCTCCTTGCCACGGTCGCGGGTCTGCTTAGCCAAAGGCCCAATGGATAGATGGACGCCCCGAGGCCGGGGATTTGGATTCCGACGCCCGCTAGTCCGGTCAGTCCCTCAACACCGTGCTCCGATCCAGCGCGCGGTACTGCACAGCCTCGGCGATGTGCGCGGTTCGGATCGCCTCTCCGCCTTCCAGGTCCGCGATCGTGCGGGCCACCCGCAGGACGCGATGCCAGGCCCGCGCCGACAGCCCGAACCGCTCCAGCGCGTGCTCGAGCAAGCGCTGCGCGTCCGGCTCCGCGCGGCACCAGCGCTCGGTGGGTTTCAACCCCAGGTGACCGTTCAACCGGCCCTGCCGTTTCACCTGCCGATCGCGTGCCGCACGCACGCGCGCGGCAACCCGCGCTGACGGCTCGCCGCGCGCCCCCGACGACAGATCCTCCACGCGCACGCGCGGAACCTCGATCTGAAGGTCGATGCGGTCGAGCAACGGGCCCGAAATGCGTCGCCGGTACTGTTCCACCTGGAACGGCGTGCAGCGGCAGACGCGCAGCGGATCGCCCGAGTGCCCGCATGCGCAGGGATTCGTTGCTGCGACCAGCGTGAATCGTGCGGGAAAAGCCACGGTGTAGCGCGCTCTTGCCACCACGGCGCGCCCCTCCTCCAGCGGCTGCCGAAGCGCCTCCATGGCGTCGCGGCGAAACTCGGCGAACTCATCCAGAAACAGGATGCCATGGTGGGCGAGGCTCACTTCACCCGGCCGCGGCGCGGGGCCGCCGCCGACGAGCGCGGTGGCCGAGATCGTGTGATGGGGCGCGCGAAACGGAGGCAGGCGCAACAGGCCTTGCCCCGGGCGGAGGAGTCCCGCGGCGGAGTGGATGCAGGTGGCCTCGATGGCGTCGTCGCCGTCCAGAGCGGGCAGCAATCCCGGAACCCGCCGGGCGAGAATCGTCTTGCCCGAGCCCGGCGGGCCCACGAAGAGCAGATTGTGCCCTCCGGCCGCCGCCACTTCGAGAGCGCGCTTGGCCGGCGCCTGGCCGCGCACGTCCGCGAGATCGCCGCAGCTCTCCTCGCTCGGCGGGGGCAGATCGCCCTCCGGCGGCTCGGGGGGCCGCCCCTCCCAGACCACCGAGAACGCGTCGGCGAGCGTGCGCACGGGCCACACCGGGACGCCCCCCGCCGCCGCCTCAGCGCGGTTCTCCTCCGGCACCACCAGACCGCGAGCGCCCACCCTGCGCGCCCAGCGCGCGGCGGGGAGCACGCCGGTCACGGGGCGCAGCGTTCCGTCCAGAGAGACTTCGCCCAGGAACACGAGACCGTCGACGCCCGCGTGCGGCGCCGTCCCCGCCGCCAAACGTAATGCGATCGCGATGGGCAGATCGTAGTGCGAGCCGCTCTTTCGCAGATCGGTGGGGGAGAGGTTGACCGTCACCCGGCCGGGCGGAAGCTCGAAGCCGGAGTGCTTGAACGCGGCGACCAGGCGTTCCTGGCTCTCGCGCACGGTGCTGTCGGGGAGGCCGACGATGGTGGTGCGGGGAAGGCCGTCGCCGGCGTCCACCTCCACGGTGATGGGGACAACGTCGATGCCCCAGAGGGCCACGGTTCGAACTTGAGCGAGCATGAAGCGCCGATCCTTCGGCGGGGAGAGCGGGAGGCGAGCGGGCGGGATCCAGAGTGTACACGACAAACCGGCTGCAAAGCGCGATGCGCTCGCGTATAACTGGCGGGATGAGAACTCCACACGCGGGCGCGAGCCGAGCTTCACGTCACGCCTCCGGTCGGACTCCACGGCCCGCGCCGGGCCCGTCCCCCTATCCCTTCCGAGCCGCCGTCATTGACGTCGGCTCCAACGCGATTCGATTCGCCGCCGCGGTGTTCGTGAATGCGCGGCGCACCACCCGCCTTGCTTTCACCCGAGCGCCCGTGCGTCTTGGGCGGGGTGTCTTCGACGGCGGGAGCCTCTCCACGGAGGCCATGGACGCCGCGCTGGAAGCCCTGTCGGAATTCCGCGCGCGAATGGACGGCTTGGGGATCCAGGGCTACCGCGCGGTGGCCACCAGCGCGGTACGCGAGGCCGCCAACGCGGCGGATTTCCTCGCCCGTGTTCGCGAGCGCACCGGTCTCGAGCTCGACGTTATCGACTCCGCCGAGGAGGCCCGGCTCGTGCACCTGGCGGTGCGCGACCGGATCCCGATGGGGAAGGATGTATGGCTCCTCGGCGATCTCGGAGGGGGGAGCCTCGAAGTGTCGCTCGCGACCCGAGAGGAGATCCTCTGGACCGTCTCCCGCGCTCTGGGGGCGGTGCGCCTCGGCGCGGCCCGGCCGACGGGAGTTGCCGACCTCGGGCGACTGCGAGAGATCGTGGCTCACCATCTTCCCATCACGCTCTTACCCGCCGGGATGCCCCCGCGCGGATGCGTCGGAATCGGCGGCGGTATCACATCGCTGGCGATCCTCGCGGGGCTCTCCCCGGACAGCCGCGGTGTTGCCACCTTGCCGGTGGAGGAGGTACGCCGTCTGGCTGAGGATCTCAGCCGTCTGTCCCTGCGCCGGCGCGTCGAGGAGCTTGGCCTGCCCGAGGACCGCGCCGACGTGATCGTCCCCGCCGCCCTCGTCTACGCCCGCCTCGCCGAGATCGCGGAGGCAGGGGTCATCCTGGTCCCGGGAGTCGGCGTTCTGGACGGCCTTCTTCTGGACCTGCGAGCGCGGGTGGGGTGATAAGGCCCCCCCTCACGCCGCGGGGCGCCCGTCCGATAATGAGAAGCAAGGGGTGCCCGAGGAGGGGTAGACCGGTCTAAACTGGATGGCCGTTCCCACGGATGCCCCCGGCGGCGAGGCCCCCGTGTCCGGCAGATCGCGCCTCCCGCCGATCCCTGGTGTAAGGAGAAACGATGGCCCCGCGTTTCCAGCTTCTGCACGTAAAGCCGGCGCTCCCCGAGCGCCTCGACAAGCTCCGCCGTGTGGCGTTCAACCTTCGATGGGTCTGGCATCCCGAGACCGCGGAGCTCTTCCAGCGCCTCGACCGGGATCTGTGGGAGCAGACCGGGCACAACCCGGTGCGCATGTTGGGCACGATCAGCCAGCGGCGTCTCGATTGGGCGGCGGACGACCCCGTCTTCCTCGCGCATCTCGACCAGGCCCACCAGGCCCTGCAGGAGCTTCTGGCCCGCTCCGCGTGGTTCCAACGCTACCATCGCGACTTCAACGACCTGACCGTGGGCTACTTCAGCGCGGAGTTCGGGCTCACCGAGTGTCTGCCGTTTTACTCAGGCGGCCTGGGCGTCCTTGCCGGCGATCACCTGAAGTCGGCGAGCGAGCTCGGCGTGCCGCTGGTCGGCGTGGGACTGGCCTACAAGGTCGGCTACCTGAATCAATACCTCAACGCCGACGGATGGCAACAGGAAGCCTACCCCGAGAACGACTTCTACAACATGCCACTCGAGCTGGAACTCAACGCCCAGGGGAAGGCGGCGCTGGTCTCGGTGCCCTTCCCCGGCCGGGAGGTCAAGCTCCAGATCTGGACCGCGCAGGTTGGACGCGTGCCGCTCTATCTCCTCGACTCGAACATTCCGGAGAACACCCCCGAGGATCAGCGGATCACCCGTCAGCTCTACGGCGGCGACAAGGAGACCCGAATCCAGCACGAGATCGTGCTGGGCATCGGAGGGATGCGCGCGCTCCGGCTTCTTGGCATCAACCCCGACGTGTGCCACATCAACGAGGGCCACGCCGCGTTTCTCATGCTCGAGCGCATCCGCCAGATCATGAGCGAGCGCAAGCTCGACTTCGAGACCGCGCGCGAGGTGATCTCGGCGTCTTCGATCTTCACGACGCATACTCCGGTGGCGGCGGGTTTCGACATCTTCGATCCGCAGCTCCTGCGCCGTTACTTCGAGTCCTACGCCGCCGAGCTCGGCATCTCCTTCGACGCGCTGGCCCGGCTCGGGCGCACCAACCCGGACGACGCCGGCCAGCCGTTCAATATGGCTCTCTTCGCCGTCCGCAACAGCACCTACCGCAACGCGGTGAGCCGTCTCCACGGCGAGGTGTCGCGGAGCATGTGGGAGGGGGAGTGGAAGGGCTATCCCGAGGCCGAGGTGCCGGTGGAGAGCATCACCAACGGCATCCACACCCGCTCCTGGCTCTCACCCGAGATGTTCGAGCTCTTCCGCCGCTACCTGGGGCCCGGCTGGTCGGACAATCCGGTCGACATGTCGGTGTGGCAGCGGGTGGGGGAGATCCCCGACGAGGAACTCTGGCGCACTCACATGGCCGCGAAGGAGCGGTTGGTGAACTTCGCACGGGGGCGGGTCGCGCAGCAGATGCGCAGCCGCGGCGCTCCCGGCAAGGAAATCGAGGAAGCGCGCAAGATCCTGAACCCGGAGGCGCTCACCATCGGCTTCGCCCGCCGGTTCGCCTCCTACAAGCGGGCCACCCTGATCCTGCGCGATCTCGATCGCATCAAGCGGATCATCCATTCCGCGGACATGCCGGTGCAGCTCATCTTCGCCGGCAAGGCCCACCCCGCCGACAGCGCGGGGAAGGAACTGGTGAAGCAGCTCGCCAATTTCGCCCGCGGCGTCGACATGCGCAACTCGGTGGCGTTCATCGAAAACTACGACATGAACGTGGCCAGCTATTTGGTGCAGGGTGTGGACGTGTGGCTCAACACGCCGCGCCGGCCTCTCGAGGCGAGTGGCACGAGCGGGATGAAGGCCGCCGCCAACGGGATCCTCAACCTCTCCATCCTGGACGGATGGTGGGATGAGGGATTCAACAACGAGGTCGGGTGGGCGATCGGGCACGGAGAGACGTACGACGATCCCGAGTACCAGGACGACGTGGAGGCGAACGCCCTCTACCAGCTTCTGGAGCGGGAGGTCGTGCCGCTCTACTACAAGCGCTCGGGTAACGCCTTTCCCGCGGACTGGGCGGCCAAGATGAAGACCGCGATGATGCAGCTCCTGCCGGTGTTCAACACCAACCGGATGGTGGGCGAGTACGTCGAGCGTTTCTACATTCCTGCCGCGGCGCGCTCCGGGGACTTTCTGCGCGGCGATCTGCGCCGCGTGAAGGATCTGGTGGCGTGGAAGCGGTTCGTGACCCAGCACTGGAGCGAAGTGCGCATCGAGGCGGTCGAGCAGGGGACGCAGAACGATCTCCACGTGGGCAACGAGGTGTCGGTCCGGGTCAAGCTCCAGCTCGGTTCCCTCAAGCCGGATCAGGTGAGCGTGGAGCTGTACCACGGTTTGGCGTCGGTGGACCGGGAGGTCAAGGATGGGAACGCCACCGCGCTCAAGATGGCCCGTCAGGAGGGCGGTTCCTGGTGGTACGAGGGCGTCGTCCCGTGCGCCGAGAGCGGTCTGTACGGCTACGCGGTGCGGGTGCGCCCCGTTCACCCCGATGCTCTCGTCCCCAACGAGATCAACCTGATCGCCTGGTACTGACGCCTCGGGCCGCCAGCCCCTTCCCGGCGCGCGAGCGGTTAGGAATAGCCTCTCCTGAGGGGGGGTATCCCGTCCCGTATACGGGGCCGGTAACGCCAGAAAAGGCCGGAAGTTGGGAGCGCGCTGCAGAGGCCTCTCGGTTGACACCCCTCGGGGTGCCACCTAGAATCCAACCCTGCGAATCGTAAGAGCGCATCCCTTCCTCGACCTCTTCCGGGCTTCCACAGGGGAAAGAGTGAATCCATGAATCGGGTGTTCCAACGCGCGCGCGGGGTGTGCTGCGTGCTCGTCGCTGCCGGGACCTTGCTCGCTTCCACCGCTCTCGCCCAGCCGGGTGGGGGGCTTCTTGGGAGCGGCGTGACCAAGGCGCCGGGCACCGAGGCCGAGCACAAGGCCAAGATCGCGAAGCTGGAGAAGCAGGTCAAGGCGGACCCTGGAAACTACCGCCTCCACTACCAGCTCGGGAATGCCTACTACGACGCGGGCTTCGCCGAGAAGGCCAGGGACGCGTACGGAGAGGCGCTCCGTCTCAACCCGAAGTACATCGAGGCTCTGGTGAACCTGGGCATCGCCCTCGGCGATCTCAGCGAGTCCACCGAGGCCATCCTGACCTTCGAGAAGGCGCTCGCGATCAACCCCGAGGACTGCAACGCCCGCAGCAACCTGGGCAACGCGTACTACGCCATGAGCCGTTACTCGGAGGCGATGTACGAGTATCGACGGGCGATCGCCATCGATCCGAAATGCCACTCCGCTCTGTACAACATCGGGGTGGCGTTCGCCGATGCCGGTCTCTTCCGCGAAGCGGTGAGTTGGTGGCGCAAGGTGGTCCAGGTGGCTCCCGGGACCGATGCGGCCCGTAACGCCGACGATAACATCAAGATTCTGGAGCGCTTCATCCAAGCGCCCATCCCGCCGGCGAAGCGAGAGAGTCCGAAGAAGTAGCGGTCTCGCGGTCCGCGCAGTGCGTCGATCCCGTTCCCCGATGGACCCGGACGACAGAGTGGCTTGCGAAAGGAGCAGAACATGAACCGACCCGCATGGGCGCTGGCCGTCCTGGGTGTGGTGTGCATTGTGACCGTCTCGGCTCCGGCCGTTCACGCGGCGCCCCCCTCCGTGTCGCCTGCCCTGCTGGCTCAGGGTCAGGGCGACGTGGGGGAGGATCTCACCAAGGCCCAGCGGTATTACCTCCGCGGCGTGGAGTTGATGAACAACCTCAAGTATCTCGACGCCGTCGAGGCCTTCCAACTCGCCATCGACGAGGACGCCAACTACGTCGACGCCTACCGGCGTTTGGCCCTGGCCTACGCCGAGATGGCCAAGTCGGATGCGGAGTACTACCAGGACGCCCTGCGACACGTATATGGATCTGGAAAAACTCCTTCCTCCCACCGATGTCGAGGTCCGCAAGAACGTGGCCTACGTCCAAGCGGCGATGGGAGACATGGACGATGCCATCACCACCTATCAAGAAATCTTGACCATCACGCCGGAGGACTGCGCGATGTGGACGCAGGTCGGGGACGCCCAGCGCGTCATGGCCGACCGCATGAAGACGGAGAAGGGCGACGCATCGCCGGAGTACAAGGCACGGATGGACGAGGCGATCAATGCCTACACCAAGGTGATGGAGTTCTGCCCCGATGACATTGTCGTTCACAACGTTCTTGGCGAGATCTACTACGGTCTGGGACGGCGCGACGAGGCGGCCCAGGTCTACGAGAAGATGATGGTCAAGGATCCGGAGAACGTGAGCGTCGCCAGCCGGCTTGCGTTCATCTACTACAAGGCGGAGAACTGGCCGAAGGCAGCCGAGGCGTACAAACGGTTGCTCGACATCGACCCCGAGCGGCTGGATGACCGCTCCATCTACGCTCAAGTGCTGCAGAAGCTCGGCAAGACGCAGGAGGCGGCGGACCAACTGCTCATGGTGATCGAGGCCGACCCGTCCAAGAACACGTTGCTCTGCAATCTCGGTTTCATGTACCTCGAAGTGAAGAACTACGAGAAAGCCATCGAGATCGCGAAGCGGGGCATCTCGGAGAACGCGCCTGTCACCGGATGTCTCTACGTGATCTGGGGCCAGGGGCTCGAGTACAAGGGCGACTCGCTTCTGCGAGACGCCTACGACTACGATCGGAGCATCAGCACCTACGGCGATGCCAAGCTCAAGCTCCAAACCGCGCTCGGCGACGCGAACTTCGGCGAATACGCGCGCAAACGCATGGCCCGGCTCGACCAACTGATCGAGATCGCCAAGCAGACCAAGGCCAAGGCCCAGCAGGGCGGCACGAAATGAGAACGAGGCAGACGGTGGGGGGTAGCGCTTCGGTGTTACGGGGTCTCCTCACGGTGGGGATGCTCGGCGGCGTGCTGGCGCTTGCCGGTTCGGGCACGGCCCTGGCACAGGGCGAGGGCGAGGCCGCCTCGGATAGCGCCGGAACCCCTGCCGGCGCTGTTGCGGGCGGGAATCCGCGGGTGTCGATTGCGGTGTCGCTGGATGGCGACGACGGCAAGCGCACCTCCCTCGGGACCTTTGTCGTGGAGCTGTACCCGGGCGATGCCCCTCTGCACGTCCAGAACTTCCTGAAGCTGGTGGAGAGGGGCTACTACGACGGCACCACGTTTCATCGCATCGTGCCGTCGTTCATCGTGCAGGGAGGCGATCCCATCTCCAAGAGCGATTGGAGGAGCCCTCGGCTCGGCTCGGGCGGGCCGGGGTACAGCACCGCTCCCGAGATCGTGCGCAAGCACGTGCGGGGGGCGGTGGCGGCCGGGCGTCACAGCGATGCGGTGAACCCCGATCGAGAGTCGAACGGCAGCCAGTTCTACATCTGCCTCGCCGATCTCCCTGCCTTGGATCGCGGCGGCTACACGGTGTTCGGCCAGGTGGTGGAGGGCATGGACGTGGTGGACAAGATCTCGCGCGTGAAGAGCGCGGGACCGGACACCTGGCGCGCACTGCAACGCGTGGAGATGACGACCGTGAAAGTGCAGGCGCAACCCTAGCGCACGGTTCGTCCGCGCCGATGAACGTCTACTTCGACCACAATGCCACCTCTCCGCTCGGGCCTCGCGCACTAGACGCCATGGGGCCGTACCTCGCGGGGTGGGTAGGTAACGCCGCCAGCGCGCACCTCTATGGACAGCGCGCGGCGTCGGCGGCGGACCGCGCCCGGCGCGTGATTCGCGATCTAGCCGGGGGCACACACGGTGACGTGATCTTTGTCGGTTCGGGCACCGAGGCGGTGGTGACCGGCGTGACGGGAGCCTGCCGAGCCGGCGCCGGGAAGGGCCGCCACCTTGTCGTCTCGGCCATCGAGCACGCAGCGGGGCGCGCTGCCGAAGGGATCCTCGAGGGCGAGGGGTGGGAGATCACGCGAGTCCCTCCGCTCGGCATGACCGGACGGGTCTCGGTCGAGGACATCGAGCGGGCGATCCGACCGGACACGGTGATGGTCTCGCTCCTGCACGCCAACAACGAGACCGGTGTGCTACAACCTGTGGCCGAGGTGGGGGCGCGGTGCCGGCGCCTCGGCGTGCTCTTCCACACCGACGCAGTTCAGAGTGCCGGCAAAGTGCCGCTGGAGGCCGAAGCCTGGAATGCAGATCTCGTATCCCTGGCGGCGCACAAGCTCGGAGGACCCCAGGGGGTGGGTGCCCTCTGGATCCGGCGCGGTCTGCGCATCGAACCCCTGATTCCCGGTACGCAGGAGCAGGGCCGGCGGGGGGGGACCATCAACGTTGCCGGCATCGTGGGGTTTGCGGCTGCGGCCGAGGCGGCGATGACGTCGATGGCGCGTTCCGCTGTCGAGATCGCTGCGCTGCGGGAGCGGCTCGAGGAGCGGATGATCGAGCGGATGCCCTCCGCGCGCGTGACCGGGGCATCGAGTCCCCGTCTCCCCAACACCGCGCACTTCACCTTCGATGAGAGCGTCGGCGCGGATCTCGTGACCGCGCTCGATCTCGATGGCTTCGCGGTGTCGGCCGGTTCCGCCTGCGCGTCGGGCGCCGAGACGCCGAGCCCCGTGCTCCTGGCCATGGGGTTCTCACCGGAGCGCGCGCGCACCGCGGTGCGTGTGAGCCTCGGCCCTGGCAACACCGAGGCCGAAGTCGATGCGTTCGTGGAGGCATGCGCGCGGTTGACGCGCGCCCCGGCGAATCGGACCCCGCGATGACGCGCGAGCGTCTGATGGTGGCCATGTCGGGCGGCGTGGATAGCGCCGCCGCCGCCGCCCTTCTGGTCGAGCAAGGACACGAGGTCGTGGGGGCGACGCTCAAGCTCTGGTGCTACGGGGGCGCCGAGGCCTCGGCGCGCTCCTGCTGCTCGCTTCGCGACATCGAAGATGCACGCGCGGCGGCGGCGACGCTCGGCATCCGCCACTACGTGCTGGACGAGGAAGCCGACTTCGATCGCGAGGTCGTGCGTCCGTTCGTCGAGGCCTATCTTGCCGGCGAGACGCCCAACCCCTGCGTACGCTGCAACACGCATCTCAAGTTCGGGAGCCTGCTCGCCCGCGCGCGGCGGCTCGGATTCGACGCGGTGGCCACCGGGCACTACGCGCGCCTGGAGCAGACCCCGGAGGGGCCCGTGCTGCGGCGCGCGGTGGACACTGCGAAGGATCAGTCGTACGTGCTGTGGGGGCTTCGCCGCGAGGATCTCGCGCACACGCGGTTTCCGATCGGCAACTCGACCAAGGCGGAGGCGCGCGAGGCGGCCCGGCGCGCGGGCATGACGCTCGCGGAGAAGGTCGAGAGCCAGGACATCTGCTTCGTGCAAGGGGGACGCTACGCCGAGTTCGTGGCCGCGCGCGCGGGGGGTGCGGCGGTGACGGGGCCGGGTGAGCTCGTGGACGTCTCGGGCCGCGTGCTCGGAGAGCACCGTGGGGCGATTCACTACACAGTGGGGCAGCGCCGAGGCCTCGGCGTGTCCGGCGGCGAACCGCTCTACGTGGTGCGCGTGGACGCCGCGCACAACCGGGTGGTCGTGGGGGGCGAGTCCGATTTGCTCGCGGGCGGCATGACGGTGCGGGAAGTGAACTGGGTCTCGTGCGAGGCGCCCGGCGAGGCGATCGAGGCGGACGTGAGGGTGCGCTACCGCTCGCGCCCGGCGCCCGCGCTGGTGCGTCCCGGAGCGGGCGGCATCGCGACCGTGGCCTTCCTGGAGCCCCAGCGGGCGGTCGCCCCCGGCCAGTCGGCGGTGTTCTACCGTGGGGACGTCCTCCTTGGCGGCGGGGTGATCGACGCGGCGCCATGACCTCCAGGGCCCGTGGGAGGCTGTTTCATGGATACGCCATTTCACCCTGGGCGACCCGAGCGGGGCGTCGTAACCTAATTAGGAGTTCGGCGTCCTTTGAAATGTCGGGGCGCTCTTGCGGTGGGCATGAAATGCGAGTAATCTTGTCATGTATTAGGTAGGACAATCACTTAGCTGGTCAGAAGGGGTACGTACGAGGAAACGATGAGCGAGCGAAGCAAACCTGCCGGAGCCGGGACCGGCGATGCCTCTGCGGTGCAGAACCGGGAGCTCCAGGAGCGGATCGGGCAGGAATACAAGTTCGGCTGGACGTCGGATCTGGACGCCGACGCCTCACCTCCCGGCCTGAGCGAGGAGATCGTCCGCTTCATCTCCGCCAAGAAGGGCGAGCCGGAGTGGATGCTCGCGTGGCGCCTCGATGCGTACCGCCGCTGGCTGACCCTGCGCGAACCGACGTGGCAGAACGTCCGCTACAACCCCATCGACTACCAGTCCATCGTCTACTACTCCGCTCCGAAACCGCGCAAGGTGCTGACGAGCCTGGATGAGGTGGACCCGGAGGTCCGGCGCACCTTCGAGAAGCTCGGCATCTCCCTGGACGAGCAGAAGCGGCTCTCCAACGTGGCGGTGGACGCGGTGCTCGACTCCGCTTCGGTTGCCACGACCTTCAAGGAGAAGCTCTGGGAGGCGGGCGTCATCTTCTGCTCGATGTCCGAAGCCATCCGCGAGCATCCGGACCTGGTGCGGCAGTATCTGGGCTCGGTGGTGCCGATCGGCGACAACTTTTTCGCCACGCTCAACTCCGCGGTCTTCAGCGACGGCTCGTTCGTGTTCATTCCCAAGGGCGTGCGCTGTCCGATGGAGCTCTCCACTTACTTCCGCATCAACGCCGCCAACACCGGCCAGTTCGAGCGCACCCTCATCATTGCGGAGGCGGGGAGTTCCGTGAGCTATCTCGAGGGGTGCACAGCGCCCATGCGCGATGAAAATCAACTCCATGCCGCGGTCGTGGAGCTGGTCGCGCTGGACGACGCGAAGATCAAGTACTCCACCGTGCAGAACTGGTACCCGGGCGACGCCGAGGGACGGGGCGGCATCTACAACTTCGTCACCAAGCGCGGGCTCTGCCGGGGGCGCAATTCGCACATCTCCTGGACCCAGGTCGAGACCGGCTCCGCCATCACCTGGAAGTATCCGAGCTGCGTCTTGATCGGGGACGGCTCGATCGGCGAGTTCTACTCGGTGGCGCTCACCAACAACCGCCAGCAGGCCGACACCGGCACCAAGATGATCCACGTGGGGAAGAACACGAAGAGCACGATCATCTCCAAGGGGATCTCGGCGGGGCGCGGCCAGAACACCTATCGCGGGCAGGTCAAGGTCTATAAGGGCGCGACGGGCGCGCGCAACTACTCGCAGTGCGACTCGCTCCTCATCGGGAGCCAGTGCGGCGCCCACACGTTTCCGTACTTGCAGGTCAACGAACCCACCGCGCACGTGGAGCACGAGGCGTCCACCTCCAAGGTGGGGGAGGACCAGCTCTTCTATCTTCAGCAACGGGGGTTGCGCCCCGAGGACGCGGTGTCGATGATCGTGAACGGCTTCTGCAAGGAGGTCTTCAAGGAACTCCCCATGGAGTTCGCGGTAGAGGCGCAGAAGCTTCTCGAGCTGAGTCTCGAAGGCACGGTCGGGTAAGAGGGACAGATCATCATGGCCGAGAAAGAACCGATGCTCGTCGTGCGGGCGCTCACCGCCCGCGCCGGAGAGAAGGAGATCCTCCGCGGGATCGATCTCACCGTGCGCCCGGGCGAGGTGCACGCGATCATGGGACCCAACGGGTCCGGTAAGAGCACCCTGGCCAAGGTGCTGGCCGGGCATCCCTCGATCGAGGTCACCGGCGGCGAGGTGCTCTATCGCGGCAAGAATCTCTTGCTGCTGTCGCCGGAAGAGCGCGCGGGCGAGGGGATCTTCCTGGCGTTCCAGTACCCGGTCGAGATTCCTGGGGTGAGCAACCGCTATTTCCTGCGGGCCGCGCTGAACGCGTTGCACAAGCACCGGGGCGAGCCCGAAGTGAGCGCGGTCGAGTTTCTCGGCCTGCTCAAGGAAAAGGCGAAGATCGTGGAATTGGACGAGGCGCTCCTCACCCGTCCCGTGAACGCCGGTTTCTCCGGGGGCGAGAAGAAGCGCAACGAGATCCTGCAGCTCGGGCTTCTCGACCCGACGCTCGCCATTCTCGACGAGACCGATTCCGGGCTCGACATCGACGCGCTCAAGATCGTGTCGAAGGGGGTCAACCTCCATCGCCGCGAGGACCGCTCGATGATCGTGGTCACCCACTATCAGCGGCTTCTGAGCTACATCATCCCCGACTTCGTGCACGTGCTCCACAACGGGCGGATCGTGAAGTCCGGAGGGAAGGACCTGGCGCTGGAGCTGGAGGAGAAGGGGTACGGCTGGATCGAGGCCGAGGCGGCGGGCGCCGCCGGGCGCTCGTGAGGCGCGTCGCATGATGGTCGAGACCTTGCCCGCCGTGAGTTCGTTCGCCGCTGCGTGCCTGCGCGATGCCGGCGCCTCCGCGTCGTTCTTGCCCGCGTGGGCCGCGGCGTTGCGCGGCGAGGGGCGTGCGCGGTTCGAGCGCATGGGACTCCCGACGACGGACCAAGAGGCGTGGCGTTTCACGAGCCTGAAGCCGCTCTATAAACTCGTCTTCTCGGCGCCGACGGCCGCGCGCATCCCGCTTGCGAGCGAAATCGACCGGCTCTCGATGGCCGGCACCGGCGCGCTTCGCTTTGTCTTCGTGAACGGCCGGCCGGTTCCCGAACTGTCTGCGAAGTCCGCGGACGGATGCGTCGTGCGGCCGCTCGCCGAGGCGCTGACCCGTGACAGTGGCGCTCTGGAGAACGTGCTCGGCCGTCTGGCGCCGGGCGAGGCCAACCCGTTTACCGCCCTCAACGCCGCATTTCTCGGAGATGGCGTGGTGGTGCAGGTGGCGGCCAACCGCGCGCTCGATCGTCCGATCCACCTTCTGTTCGCGAGCGCACCCTCGGACGGCGCGCCTCGCGTCCATCCGCGTGTGGTCGTTCTCGTGGGCGATGGCGCGGAGGCGGTCGTGCTCGAGGAGTACGTCTCGCTCGGCGACGGGGAAGCCTTCACGAACCCGGTCACGGAGATCGAATTGGGCGCCAACGCATCGCTCCATCACTACCGCGTGCAGCGAGAGAACGAACGCACGATGCACTTCGGGGAGATCGCGGTGCGGCAGGGGCGGGACAGCCGCTTCACCGGGCATTCCGTCTCGCTGGGCGGGCGGCTGGTCCGGCAGGACATCGGGGTGATGTTGGCCGGCGAAGGCTCGGAGTGCACCCTCAACGGCCTCTACATCGTTGCCGGAGGCCAGCACGTGGACCATCACACCCGCGTCGACCACGCGGCCTCCCACACCGCCAGCCGCGAACTCTACAAGGGCGTTCTGGACGGCAAGGCCACCGGCGTCTTCAACGGCTGGGTCATGATCCGCGAGGGAGTGGCCAAAATCGACGCCGCTCAGACGAACAACAACCTGCTCCTGTCTGGAGAGGCGCTGGTCAACACCAACCCCGAGCTGGAGATCTTCGCCGACGACGTGAAGGCGACCCACGGCGCCACCATCGGGCAGATCGAGGACGAAGAGCTGTTCTACCTGCGCTCGCGCGGCATCGACCAGGAGACCGCGAGGCACATTTTGATCCAGGGATTTGCCGGCGAGATGCTGGACCGCATCGGTGTGACGTCGCTGCGCGAGGCCCTGACCGAGTTCGTGAAGGAGCGGTTCTAGGATGTCGGATCTTTCGGAGCTGTACCAGGAGGTCATCCTCGATCACAACCGCAGCCCCCGCAACCACGGGCGCCCGGAAGGGGCGAACCGGGAATCCGAGGGGTACAACCCTCTCTGCGGCGACCGCCTCACCGTGTACTTGCGCATGAACGGCGATCGGGTCGAGGAAGTCGGCTTCGAGGGCGCGGGGTGCGCGATCTCCCAGGCGTCCGCGTCGGTCATGACGACCGTGATGAAGGGGAAGACGCGAGCCGAGGCCGAGGCGCTCGTCGATCGGTTCCAGAAGCTGGTCACCGGCAAGCTGGAACCCGGGGCCCCCGTCGAAGATCTCGGCGACAGCATCGCGATGGCGGGTGTGTGCCAGTTCCCGTCGCGCGTGAAGTGCGCCACGCTGGGCTGGCACACGGCGGTGGCAGCCCTTCACCAGCCGGACACGTCGGGCTCTACGGAATGAGGGCGGGCATGCAATCCCTAGTTCGATCGAGCAACGCCAGGGAGGGTCGACGCGCGTGAGAGTCTCCGAAGACGCGAAGGTCACCCGCGACGTGGAGGCAACCGTCATCCCGGCCGGGAATCGCATCCTCATCCCCGAGGGGGTGACGGTCACGATCACGCAGTCCCTCGGCGGCGCCTACACCGTGATCACGCCCCAGGGCTACATGGCCCGCGTGGATGGACGCGACGCCGACGCGCTGGGCAAGGAAGTGGAAGCGGCACCCGCCGAACCGTGTCCCGACGGGCAGCCCTGCGACCGCGAGACGGTGGAGCGGGGCGTGTGGGATCAACTCAAGAGGGTCTACGACCCGGAGATCCCGGTGAACATCGTGGATCTGGGGCTCATCTACGGGTGCGTGCTCACTCCGATCGAGCGCGGCTTCCGAGTCGAAGTCCAGATGACGATGACCGCGCCCGGATGCGGCATGGGCGATGTTCTCAAGGCCGACGCCGAGTCGCGGATCCGGACCGTGCCCGGCGTGGACGAAGCGATCGTGGAAATCGTCTGGGACCCGCCCTGGGACCAGAGCCGCATGTCCGAGCCGGCGCGGCTGGAATTGGGGTTCTTCTAGCCCGCTGGGGTTCTTCTAGCCCGCTCCGCGAGGGACTTCTAGCCCCCCGACTCCGCCCCCACGCTAGGTGGGCGCTCCGTCAACGCCGCCTTCAAGTAGTCAGCGTTCAGCCGGTAGATGTTGAACATCTTGATGCTCTTGGGGCAGGCCTCTTCGCACTCGCCGTGGTTGGTGCACCCGCCGAACCCCTCGTTGTCCATCTGGTGAACCATGCTCAACGCGCGGACCCACCGCTCGGGCTGCCCCTGCGGGAGGACGGCGAGTTGAGATATCTTGGCCCCGGTGAAGAGCATCGCGCTCGCGTTCGGGCATGCGGCCACGCAGGCTCCGCAGCCGATGCACGCCGCCGACTCGAAGGCCGTGTCCGCCTTCTCCTTGGGAATCGGGACCGCGTTGGCCTCGGGGGCGCTCCCGGTGTCGGCGGAGATGAACCCGCCGGCCTGAATGATGTGATCGAGCGCGCTGCGGTTGACCACGAGATCCTTCACGATCGGGAACGCCCGCGCCCGCCACGGCTCGACCACCAGGGTGTCGCCGTCCTTGAAGTGGCGCATGTGGTGCTGGCAGGTGGTCGTGCCGGGGAGCGGCCCGTGGGCGACCCCGCTCACCATGACTCCGCAGGTGCCGCAGATCCCCTCGCGGCAGTCGCTATCGAAGGCGATCGGCTCCTTGCCTTCCTCGATGAGCCCGTTGTTGATCTGGTCGAGCAGCTCGAGAAAGGACGTGTCGGGGCTGACATCCTTGACCGAGAAGTCCTGGAAGCGCCCCTTCGCGTTCGGGCCCGCCTGTCGCCAGATCCTGAGCTTGAAGTTCATTTGTAGCTCCTCTGCGAGGGCTTCACGTGCTCGAACGTGAGCGGCTCCTTGTGCATGAGGGGAGCCTTGCCCTCCCCCTGATACTCCCAAACGCTCGCGTGGCTGTAGTTGGCGTCGTCGCGCTTGGCCTCGCCGTCCTCGGTCTGGGACTCCTCGCGGAAGTGGCCGCCGCAGGACTCGTTGCGCTCGAGGGCGTCCATGGTCATGACCTCGGCGAACTCCAGCAGGTCCGCCACGCGACTCGCGCGCTCGAGGCATTGGTTGAAGTCCTCGCCCGAGCCCACCACGCTCACGTTCTTCCAGAACTCCTCGCGGATGACCGGGATCTCCCCGAGCGCCTTCCGCAGGCCGGCTGCGTTGCGGGCCATGCCCACGTTCTCCCACATGACCTTGCCCAGGTCGCGCAGCAACGAGTCGGGGGAGCGCTTACCGTGAATCGAGAGGAGCTTCCGCACCCGCTCGTTGACCTGGCTCTGAGCGGTCTGGAACTCCGGGTTCCCCGTAGTGACCGCGTCGAATCCGCCCTGGGCCAGATAGCTGGCCAGGGTGTAGGGGAGGACGAAGTAGCCGTCGGCGAGCCCCTGCATGAGCGCGCTCGCGCCGAGCCGGTTGGCTCCGTGGTCGGAGAAGTTGGCCTCGCCGGCCACGAAGAGACCGGGAACGGTGCTCATGAGGTTGTAGTCGACCCACAGCCCGCCCATCGAGTAGTGCGGCGCCGGGTAGATGCGCATGGGCACGTCGTAGGGATTCTCGCCGGTGATGCGCTCGTACATCTCGAAGAGGTTGCCGTAGCGCTCCTCGATGACGTTGCGCCCCAACCGCTGGATAGGATCGCGGAAGTCGAGGTAGACGCCGATGCCTGTCGGTCCCACGCCACAGCCGGCGTCCACGCGCTCCTTGGCCGCTCGTGAGGCCACGTCCCGCGGCACGAGGTTGCCGAACGCGGGGTAGCGCCGCTCGAGGAAGTAGTCGCGCTCGGCCTCGGGGATCTGGTTCGGAGCGCGCTTGTCGCCCGGCTTCTTCGGCGTCCATACCCGGCCGTCGTTGCGCAGCGACTCGCTCATGAGGGTGAGCTTCGACTGATGCCCGCCCTCGGCGGCGGGAATGCAGGTAGGGTGGATCTGGTTGAAGCAGGGATTGGCGAAACCGGCGCCGCGCTTGTAGGCGCGCCAGGTCGCGGTGACGTTGCAGCCCAGCGCGTTGGTGCTCAGGTAGTAGACCGGGCTATAGCCGCCGGTCGCCAGCACCACGGCATGGGCGGCGTAGGACTCGATCTTCCCGCTGATGAGATCGCGCACCACGATGCCGCGGGCGCGTCCGTTGACCACGACGACATCCAGCATCTCGGTGCGCGGGTGCATCTCCACCCGCCCCGCTGCGATCTGGCGGGCCAGGGCATGGTAGGCGCCGAGTAGGAGCTGCTGTCCGGTCGCCCCCCGCGCGTAGAAGGTGCGCGAGACCTGGGCGCCGCCGAACGAACGGTTGGCCAGGAGCCCTCCGTAGTCGCGCGCGAACGGCACTCCTTGCGCGACGCATTGGTCGATGATGTCCACGCTGACCTGGGCCAGGCGGTAGACGTTGGCCTCGCGGGCGCGGTAGTCGCCCCCCTTCACCGTGTCGTAGAAGAGACGCCAGATGGAGTCGCCGTCGTTGCGATAGTTCTTGGCCGCGTTGATGCCGCCCTGGGCGGCGATGGAGTGGGCGCGGCGCGGCGTGTCCTGGAAGCAGAACGACTTCACGTTGTAGCCGGCCTCGCCGAGTGTCGCCGCGGCGGAGCCGCCGGCGAGCCCGGTGCCCACCACGATGACGTCGAACTTGCGCCGGTTGGACGGGTTCACCAGCTTCATTGCGAAGCGGTGGTTGTCCCACTTGTTCTGGATGTCGCCGGAAGGGATGTTGGCTTCGAGCTTCATGGTTTCATTCCCCTCTACTTCACCCAACCGGCCAGGATCGCCACCGGCACCAGCATGAAGCCGGCGGCGATGAGGAAGGCCAGGATGGGACCGCCTCTGCGGACCAGGTTCACGTACGTGGGATGGGTGACGCCGAGGGTCTCGAACCCGCTCTTGATGCCGTGGTTAAGGTGCAGAAAGATCACCGCCATCGCCACGATGTAGATCCCGGCGACCAGAGGATTCTGGAAGCTGGTCACCACGTTCGTGTAGACCCGCAGATGCTCGTAGTACTGGGGGAATACGGTGCCGGTCGTGAGGTGGAGGAGGTGGAAGACGACGAAGGCGCCGAGCACCAGCCCGCCCCAGAACATCGTCCGGGAGGAGATCGTGGCCGCCTGCGCCTTCTTCATCGCGTAGGCGCCGCCGCGGGCGCGCTTGTTCTCCAGCGTGAGCTGGATGATCGTGATCACGTGCACGATCACTGTGACGAGGAGCACGATGCGGATGAGCCAGAGGAACCCGGGCTCGATCCGAAGGAGCTCCGCGTACTTGTCGAGCTTGGCCTTCCCGCCGTGTTCTCCAGGTCCCTCGAAGATCTGAAGGTTTCCGATCATGTGCCCGAGCGTGAACAGGACCATCAGCGCGCCGGTGACGGCGACCGTGATCTTCTTGCCGACGGAGGACCCGTAAAAGGTCTTCAGACCACCCATGCCTCGACTCCTGCCTCTCCGGTTGGTGTTGCCGGAAGCCCCCCGAGGCGGCCGGGGATGCCGCCGCTCTTGCGGTATTGGCGCAAACCGTTGGCCAGCTTAAACAACGTGGGGCATTTCACAAGACCAAGAATTGGCATATCTATAATGCCGACCGCGCATCCGGTGCGTGCGTTATACTGCCGCGTCATGCGAGCCACCGCCTACACGCTAAGCCGTCCGCAGAAGCTCTACGTGGTCTGCGCCGCCATCTTTCTGACCGCGCTCGTCGTGGCCGAGGCCACGGCCAGCAAGTTCTTCAAGGCGTTCGACCTTCCCTTCACGATCTCGATCTTCGGCACCTCCTTCAACGAGGTCATCATGACCGCGGGGGTGATCGCGTTTCCGATCACCTTCATCGTGACCGACCTCGTGAACGAGTACTACGGCAAGCCCGGCATCCGGTTCATCACGCTCCTAGGCGTGGTGATGATCGTCTTCGAGTTCGGGCTCATCCAGATCGCGATGGCGGCGCCGGTCGCCTCGATGTCGCCGGTGCCGCAGGAGGCGTTCACGTCGGTGTTCGGCGCCTCGGGGCGGGTCATCCTCGGTAGCCTCACCGCGTACGCGATCGGCCAGTTCGTGGACATCACCCTCTTCCACTGGCTGCGGCACCTGACGAAGGGTCGCCACCTCTGGATCCGCGCCACCGGCTCCACCTTCGGCTCGCAGCTCATGGACACCTTCATCGTCCTCACCGTGGCCTTCGCCGGACAGCTCAGCGTGCAACAGATCACCGCCATCGCCCTGTTCAACTACGCCTACAAGTTCGTGATCGCCATCGTCATCACGCCGGTCATCTACGGCGCGCACTGGGTGATGGATCTCTATCTGGGCAAGGAAACGGCGGGGGAGTTGATCCACGAAGCGGAGGCGGGGGCGGTCGCGGCGGAAAGCTAGAGCGCTAGATCCGGACGTAGCTCCAGCCCAGCGGCTTGTCCCCGTCGTAGGGCATCACGCCGTGGAAGGCGCGCGGGTCGTCGTCGAAGACCAGCGGCAGGAAGTGGCGGTCGCCCGCCCAGAGCGGTAGCTCCAGGATGCGGTCCACCGGGTGCCACAACAGCGTGCCCTCCGGGTTCTTCTCCAGGGGCGTTCCGCGAAAGCGGTCGATGCGAAAGATGAACCCGAGCCAGTCCTCGCCGTTCGGCCCGAACCCGGTCCAGTTGATGGTGCCGCGCAGGCGGATGTCCTCGCATTCGATGGCCGCCTCTTCGCGGATCTCGCGGCGCATGCAGGTCACGATGTCTTCATCGGGGTGCATCTTGCCGCCGAGGCCGTTGTACTTGCCGAGGTGCTGATCGTCCTCACGCGCGTTGCGATGGATGAGGAGCGTCCGCGTGCGGTCGGGCGAGAGGATGTAGCCGAGCGTGGCGACGATGGGGGTGTAGGGCATGAAGCCTCCTTCGCGGGGGAGTCTAGCGCGCCCGCGCGAACGGCGCGCGCGAGGGGTACGGTTCGGCTAGACTACGCGCCATGCGCACAACCCATCTTGCCTTGCGGTGTCTCGCCGTCCTGGTCCTGTTTGCCGCGACGATCTCGTTCGCGGCGGGGGAGTGCCGAGCCGCCGCGCCGCCTCCCGAGGGCGTCGCGCGCATCCACTACCACCGCCCCGACGGGGCGTACACGGGATGGGGGCTCCACGTCTGGGAGCACACGACGGCCTCGGTGACGTGGCCGGCGCCTCTGGCACAAACCGGGCGTGACGATTTCGGTGTGTACTGGGACGTGCCGTTGGCCGCGAAGGCGGAGAAGGTCGGCTTCATCGTGCACAAGGGAGACGCGAAGGATCCCGGCCCCGACATGTGGTTGGTCCTGGCCGAGCAGGGGCGCGAGGTGTGGATCGTGTCCGGACGGAGCACGCTCTTCACCGCGCCTCCCGATGTGAGCGCGTTCGCCTTCGGCGACCTCACCGCGCTCCGCGCGCACTGGCTCGCGCGCGATCTTCTGGCGTGGCCCGCGGCGCCGCGGGTGGGGGACGTGTTTCGGTTGCACGCATCCGCGGACGCGGGGCTCGCTCCGGTCGCCGACGGCGTCCGCGGGGGCGAGGCGTTCCTCCTGACCGTGGATCCGGCCGGGCTCCCTCCCGAGATCGTCGCGCGCTTCCCGCATCTGCGCGGATTGACGGCGTTGCGCCTCGGCGGGGCCGACGCAAGCCGCGCCGAAGAGTTGCTCAAGGGGCAGGTGCTCGTCTCGGTGAGCGGCGCCGACGGAACGCTGCGCGAAGTGACCGGCGTGCAGATCCCCGGGGTGCTCGACGACCTCTTCACCTACGACGGTCCGCTCGGGCCGACCTGGCAGAACGGCGTGCCGGCGCTCGGCGTGTGGGCGCCCACCGCGCGCTCGGTGAGGCTCCTCCTCTACGCGAACTCTCGCGATGATGAGCCGCAGACCGTCGTGCCCATGACCGAATCGCGCGGCGTGTGGACCGCGGTCGGGGACGCGTCGTGGAAGAACCGCTGGTACCTGTACGAGGTGACGGTGTACGTCCCCGAGACAGGGCGGATCGAGACCAACCTCGTGACCGATCCCTACTCGCGAAGCCTGGCCCGCAACAGCGTGAAGAGTCAGATCGTGGATATGGACGACCCCGCGCTCAAGCCGTCGGGGTGGGACGCGCTGGCCAAGCCGCCGCTGGCCGCCCCGGAGGACATCGTCCTCTACGAGCTTCACGTCCGGGACTTCAGCGCCGGCGACTCCGCGGTGCCGGAGCCGCTGCGGGGCACCTTCAAGGCCTTCACGACCGACTCGAACGGCACGCGGTATCTGCGCTCCCTGGCGCAAGTTGGCTTGACCCATGTTCACCTCCTTCCCGCCTTCGACCTGGCCACGATCGGGGAGGATAAGTCGGCCTGGAAGAGCCCCGGAGACCTCGGCGGGTTCCCGCCTGACTCCGAGGAGCAGCAGGCGGCGGTCACACGGATCGCCGGTCAGGATGGCTACAACTGGGGCTACGACCCGTGGCATTTCGGGGTGCCGGAGGGGAGCTACGCGACCGACCCCGAAGGCCCCGCGCGCATCCTCGAGTTCCGCGAGATGGTGCAGGCGCTGTCGGGCATGGGTCTGCGAACCGTGATGGACGTGGTCTACAACCACACGCACGCCGCCGGCCAGGATCCGCAGTCGGTGCTCGACCGCATCGTGCCCGGCTACTACCACCGGCTGAACGCGGACGGGCGCGTCGAGAACAGCACCTGCTGCGCCAACACCGCGACCGAGCACGCCATGATGGAGAAGCTCATGGTGGACGACCTCGTCCACTGGGCCCGCGACTACAAGGTGGACGGGTTCCGCTTCGACCTCATGGGTCATCACATGAAACGCAACATGGAAGCGGCGCGCGACGCATTGCACGCGCTCACGCCGGAGCGCGACGGCGTGGACGGCGCGGCGATCTATCTCTACGGCGAAGGATGGGACTTCGGCGAGGTGGGGCAGGGCAAACGCGGCGTCAACGCCACCCAGAAGAACATGGCCGGCACCGGCATCGGCACCTTCAACGACCGCATCCGCGACGCGGTGCGGGGTGGAAGCCCATTCAACGACCGCCGCGAGCAGGGCTTCGCGACTGGGCTCTTCACCGCGCCGAACGGCTACAACGGT
Source organism: Candidatus Eiseniibacteriota bacterium (assembly GCA_963762255.1). Lineage (GTDB taxonomy): Bacteria > Eisenbacteria > RBG-16-71-46 > JABDJR01 > JABDJR01 > CAVXKA01. The sequence continues at coordinate 459,592 of CAVXKA010000003.1, read as the reverse complement.
GCGGGCACCGCCGAGCGCGGGCGGCTCCTCGAGCAGATGGACAAGATCCGCGCGGGGATGGCCGGCAACCTCGAGCAGTACAGCTTCGAGACCCGGGGTGGGGTGACGTTCCCCGCATTGGCGCAGGGCGCCTACACGCGCGATCCGCAGGAGACCATCAACTACGTCTCCGCCCACGACAACGAGACCCTCTTCGACAAGATCGCCTTTGCCGCGCCGGCCTCGTTGAGCGCGGCCGACCGCGCGCGCATGCAGACGGTGGCGCTTTCCGTGGTGGCGCTCGGCCAGGGCGTGCCGTTCTTCCACGCGGGGTGCGAGATCCTGCGCTCGAAGTCGATGGACGCTGACAGCTTTAACTCGGGCGACTGGTTCAACACGCTCGACTTCACGTACGCGCGGAACAACTTCGGCGTGGGCTTGCCGCCTGCGGGCAAGAACCGCGACCGCTACCCGATCATCCGACCGCTTCTTGGGCGCGCGGACTTCGCGCCGGGGCGCGAGGAGATCCTCGCTTCGGCCGATCGCTTCCGCGCGCTTCTGGCCGTGCGCCGCTCCTCGCCGCTCTTCCGCCTGCGCACCGCGGAGGAGATCAGATGGCGCGTGCGGTTCCTGAACACCGGCCCCCGGCAGGTGCCCGGGCTCATCGTGATGGCGCTCGCCGACGAGGGCGAAGGACGCCCCAGTCTCGACCCGGCCTGCTCGAGCCTGGTCGTGTTCATCAACGCCGGCCCGGAGGCGGTGACCTTCGGAGATCCGGCCTGGCAGGGGGCCTCGTTCGCGCTTCACCCGGCGCTGGCCGCATCCGCGGATCCCGTCCTGCGCGGGGCCGCGTTCAGCCCCGTGCAGGGGGCGTTCCGCGTCCCAGGCCGAACCACCGCCGTCTTCCTGGAGCCCCCGACCGCCCGCTAAGATCCGGGGCGCCCGCCGCCGATAACTCCCTGAGAACCAATCACCTGGGGTTTTCCAAGGAGTAGGCGGAGCATGGGTCTTCTGACGCGTCTGACGGCCTCGCGCCGTTCGCGCAAACTCAAGCACGCGCGGGGGCTCGCTCCGCACGAACTCGAAGCGCTTCAAGGGCGCCTCGCCGAGGCCGGCTCCGGCGCTGTCCCCTCGCTGCTCGAATGCCTGGGACATGCCGAGGCGCGCGGCCCCGCGCTCGAAGTTCTGGCGCGGATCCTCGACGAGGATTCGATGCCGCTGTACCTGGAGGCCCTCACCTCGCCCAACCCTGCCGTTGTCTCCGGCGCGGCGAAGGTGCTGGAGCGCAGCACCCACTACGACCCGCTCGCGCTCTTGCCGCTCTTTAAGGACGCGCGCTACTCGAAGCGAACGCTGGAATCCATTCTGATGGCGCGGGCATCCTCGCTCTCGTCCGCGCGGCTCCTGGCTCTGTTGCCCGAACAGGGCGGCGAGACCCGCGGTGTGGTCTCGCGGTTGCTCGACGCGACCATCGAAGGCGGCGCGGTGCCGAACCTGGTGCGCGCGCTGAAGAATCCGCAGTGGTGGGTGCGCCTTCAGGCGGCGCGCCTCCTCGCGCGCTTTCCGGACAGCGCCGCGGCCATATCGTGCTGCATCGGCGACGAGCATCGCAGCGTGCGCCTCGAAGCGGTCCAGGGGCTCCGGTCGGCGCGGGTGCGCTCCGAGATCCCCGCGCTCCTCACGGCGCTGCGAGATCGCGATCTCAAAGTACAGACGGCCGCCATCGACGCGGTCGTCGCGCTCGGCGACGCCTCCACCGTGCCGTCGCTCCTGGATCTGCTCACCGACGAGAGCGAGCACGTGCGGCGAGCGGCTGTGGAAGTGCTGAACGCGCTCGCGACCCCGGCCGCCGTGCAGGATCTGGCTCGCGCGCTGCGCGACGCGGACTGGTGGGTTCGCGTGCGCGCCGCCGACGCCTTGGGGACGCTGGGCGGGGAGCGCGTGGTGGAGGCGGTGATGGGACTGCTCTCCGAGCAGGACGAGTCGCTGCGCCGCTACGCGGTCGAGATCCTGAACGCGGTGCCGAGCGAGCGCGCCGTGCCGCTCCTGATTCGCGCGGTCGAGGATCCGGACTGGTGGGTGCGGGAACGCGCCATCGACGCGCTCGCCAAGACGAAGGATCCGCGCGCGGTGGAACCGCTGCTCGCGCTCGTCGGCCGCGACAACGCGACGACCGCGCTGTGCGCGCGCGCCCTGGGGGTCTTCGCCGATCCGCGGGCGCTGGAAACATTGCGGGCGTTGGCCGCCTCTTCCGATCCCGAGATCGCACGCGAGGCGCGGGCGGCGCTCCACGAGACCGCCCCGGTCGCGGCGCGGGCCACGGAGCGACTCGCCCCTGCCGACTTCCGCAACCTCCCGCCCGGCACCGAACTTCTGGATCGCTATCGCATTGTGAAGCGGATCGGGCGCGGCGGGTTCGGCGCGATCTACCTCACCGAGGACCTCGCGGTGGGCGAGAACATCATCTTGAAGGTCTTGAACCCGCAGCTCGACGAGGACCCGATCGCGGTGCAGCGGTTCGTGCAGGAGGTGAAGCTCACCCGCCGAATCGCCCACCCGAACGTGATCCGCGTCTTCGATCTCGTCGACCTCGGCGGCGCCCACGCGGTGTCGATGGAGTACTTCCCGGGACACGATCTCGCCAAGGTGTTGACGGCGGACGGGGTCCTGGAGATCGAACGCGCGCTGCGCCTCGCACTCCAGGTATGCGAGGGTCTCGGTGCCGCCCACGCGGAAGGCGTGATCCATCGCGACATCAAACCCGACAACATCCTGGTGGGGGATGAGGACGCGGTGAAGATCGTGGACTTCGGGCTCGCGTGGGCGGGACAGAGTCTCGGCGCGCGCCTCACACAAACCGGACTCATGGTCGGCACCCCGGAGTACATGGCCCCCGAGCAGATTCGCGGCGACGCCGTCGATCAACGCGCGGACATCTATGCGCTGGGGATCCTCCTGTACGAGATGCTCACCGGACAGGTTCCGTGTGCGAGCGACGCGGCGGCGGCCGTTCTCCTCCAGCACTTGAAGGGGGAGCCGCGACGCCCGAGCGACCTTCGCGCGGAGATCCCCGAAGCGGTGGAGGCCATCGTGCGTCACGCCATGGCACTCGATCCCGCCGATCGCCCGCAGAGCGCGGAGGCGCTCCGCCGCGAGATCGCGGACGCGCTGGCCCGGCCGGGAAAGGCCGCGTAGAGGCGCCATGACGAGGATCACCCCGTATCTCCTGCAGGGCCGCGAGCGCGGAGGCTCGGACGTTCACGTGAGCGCGGGTCTGCCGCCGATGATGCGGCTCGACGGGGAGTTGATCGCCCTCGATCAGCGCCGGTTGAGCGAAGGTGAAGTCGATCTTCTCGTCGCCGAGGTGCTCCCCCCCGAGTTGCGGAAACGCCTCGAGGAGCGCGGCGCGGTGGACTTCAGTCACGCAGAGCCCGAGGCGGGACGATTCCGAATGAATGTGTGCCGGCAGCGGCTCGGGTTCACGCTGGTGGCGCGGCTCATTCCCGACAAGATTCCAGATCTCGACGATCTCGGGTTGCCTCCGATCGTCGCGCAACTCGCCGCGCTGCACTCCGGGCTGGTGCTGGTCACCGGCGGCGCCGGGACGGGTAAATCCACGACGCTGGCCGCGCTGGTGGAGCGACTGAACCAGACGCGCAACCTCACGATCGTTTCCCTCGAGGAGCCGATCGAGTTCGTGCACGCGAGCCGCATGTCGCTCGTGGTGCAGCGCGAGGTGGGACGCGATGTGCGCACCTTCCAGGAGGGGTTGCGCGCGGCGCTTCGGCAGGATCCCGACGTGATCGTGGTCGGCGAGATGCGGGACCGCGAGACGATCTCGCTGGCCATCGAAGCCGCCGAGACCGGGCACCTCGTTTTCGGGACCCTCAGCACCCGCAGCGCGCATCAGACCATTCATCGCGTCCTCGACGTGTTCCCCACCGAGGCCCAGAACCAGGTGCGGCATACCCTGGCCGAGAACCTGCGCGGCGTGGTGACGCAGGATCTGCTCAAGGTGGCCGACGGTCGCGGGCGGCGGCTGGTGTGCGAGGTGCTGGTTGTGAACGCGGCGGTGGCGCAGCTCATTCGCGAGGGGAAGACGTTTCAGATTCCCGGGACGATCGCCACCGGGCGGCGCCTCGGCATGCAACTCATGGATCAGGCGCTGGTGGGTCTCGTGCGCTCGGGAGCGATCGACCCCGACGACGCGTTCCTGCGCGCGGGGGACAAGCGCGAGCTGGCCCCCTTCGTGACGCAGCCCGCTCTGCTTGCGCTCGCCGGCGGAAGCGCCGCCGAGATCGCGGAGCCCGAGGAAACGCGATGAGCCGCATCGACACCTTCCTCGAACTCGCGGTCAAGCAGGGGGGCTCCGACCTTCACATGATCTCCGGCGAGGCTCCCCGCATCCGCATCCACGGGGTTCTCCACCAGGTGCGCTTCCGCGAGCTTTCGGTGGAGGACATGGAGCGCCTCATCGAGGAGTTCACGACCCCGGAGGTGCGCGCGCGCCTCGGCGCCCAGCTCTCGACCGACTTCGCCTACGACGTGGATGGGCTGGGCCGATTCCGCGTGAACCTCTACCGCCACCACGGCGGGATCGGCGCGTCCTTCCGCGTGATCCCGACGGAGATCCCGTCCTGGGAAAGCCTGGGATTGCCGTCGTCGCTCAAGCTCGCCGTGTCCCAACCCAAGGGGCTCACGCTGGTCACCGGGCCCACCGGCTCCGGCAAGTCCACGAGCCTGGCCGCGATGGTCGATCACATCAACACCACGCGTCGCGGGCACATCGTCACGATTGAGGACCCGATCGAGTTCGTGCACGGCTACAAGCAGTGCGTGGTGACGCAACGCGAGGTCTTCGTTCACGCCCCCAGCTTCTCCGAGGCGCTCGCGGCCGCGGTGCGTGAAGACCCCGACGTCATCCTGGTCGGGGAATTGCGCGACCTGGAGACGATTTCGCTGGCGTTGACCGCGGCCGAGACCGGCATCCAGGTGCTGGGCACGCTCCACACGAACGGCGCCGCCCGCACCATCGACCGCATCGTCAACGTGTTCCCGGCGCGGCGGCAGGAGCAGATCCGCACCATGCTTGCCGACAGCCTGCGCATGGTCGTGTCGCAACAGTTGGTGACCCGCGCCGATGGCTCGGGCCGTCTGGCCGTGGTCGAGGTCCTCATCAACAACACCGCCTCCGCCTCCATCATTCGCGGCGGGGCGAGCCACAAGCTGAATTCGGTGATCCAGGCCGGGCGGAAGGTCGGGATGCAGAGCCTCGACGCGGGCCTGCGCGAGCTGGTGCGGACCGGCGCGATCACCGGCGGGGAGGCCTACGACCATGCGGTGGATCGATCCCAATTCGAGCGCTCGTTCGTTCGGGCGGAGGCGGCATAGATGATCGGCGCACTCGTCCTGATCACGCTTCTCGCGCTGGGTACCGCATGGGTCGTGTGGCGCAGGTCGGAGCGCCATCACCTTGCCACCGTGCGCGCGCTCATGAACGCGGTGGACGCCGGCGATTCGCTCACTCGCGGGCACAGCCGTCGGGTGGCGGTCATGTGCGTCGCGGTGGGACGCCGGCTCGGGCTGCGCGGACGCGCGATCCGGGAACTGGAGTGCGCCGCACTGCTGCACGATCTCGGACGCACCGCGCTCCAGCGCGCGATCCTCGACAAGCCGGGGTCGCTGGATCCGTCCGAGCGCAACGCGCTTCGGGCGCATCCCGCGGTCGCTCACGCCTGGGTGCGGAGCATGGGCTTCTATCCGCGGGCGGCGGAGATCGTCCTCGCGCATCACGAGCGCATGGACGGGAAGGGGTATCCGCGCGGGCTTTCGGCCAAGCGGATCCCGCTCGGGAGCCGCATCGTCATGGCCGTCGCCGCCTTCGATGCGATGACCTCGGACAGACCCTACCGTCGCGGGCTCTCTCCCGAAGCGGCCTTCGACGAACTGCTCGCCAACAGCGGCACCCAGTTTTTCCCAGATGTGGTGGAAGCGATCATCGACCTGTACGCGAGCAACGAGCTTCTCGCCGGGTTCACCCCCGAGGAACTGGATGCCTACGCACGCGGCGACTACGGCTCACGCGCGGTGGAGGCGCACATCGCGCGCGTCGGCTTCGAGCCCTCGCGCGAGGATGCGTCCGCGAATGGCGAGGAGTACGGTATTCCGATGCTCGCCATGCTCCCGTTGCCCGGGGACACCGGCTCGCAGGAGGCCGAGTTCGCGCTGGCGCCCGGTCGGGACTTGAAGCTCGTGGGCGCCGCGCTCAGCGACACCGGATGCGTGCGGCTCAACAACGAAGACGCGTTCGGCATGTTCGGCGACGACGCGCGCGGCCCGGGAACGCTGCTTCTGGTCGCCGACGGTCTCGGCGGGCATGCCGCGGGCGAGACGGCAAGCCGCCTCGCCGTGGAAATGATGCAGGGGACGTACTTCACGGCGGTCGGGGGTTGCGGCATGGGCGCGGCACTCACCGAGGCGCTCGGCGCGGCGGATGCCGCGGTGCGCACTGCCGCCGACGAGGGGCCGGCCACGCTCGGCATGGGGACGACCTGCACCGCGGCCGCCATCGACGGTCATGCTCTGGTCATCGGGCACGTGGGGGACAGCCGCGCGTACCTGGTGGCGACGGAGGGGATCGCGCGTCTCACGACGGACCACACGCTGGCCGGCGAGTTCGAGCGGGTGGCGGGCGCCGAGGGCCTGGCGGGTAACGCGCATGTCCTCACGCGTTGTCTTGGCGGGGGAGGGGAGCTTCGCTGCGACGTGTCGCATGACGCGATTCCCCTCGTGGAAGGCGACGCGATCGTGCTCTGCACGGACGGTCTCAGCGGCGTCGTGGACGACGAGGAGATCGAGTCGGCGGTGCGCCAGCGCGCGCCGGCCGATGCATGCCGGTTCCTCGTGGAGACCGCGCGAGAGCGGGGCGGGCCGGACAACATCACGGTGCTGGTGGCGCGCGTCGAGCGCGTTTAGGACGCGGCGCTTCGCGTGTCGCGGCGCGGCTTCGCTTCGCGTCGCCGCGCGCGCTCGCCCCGCGCAGTGCGCGGGCGCGGCTCTCGCCGTCTCGCCCCGCGCCCTCCTCGGGCGCGCTCGCGCGAACGCTCCACTGGAGCGTTCATCGCTCGCTCCTTCGCCGCGGCGGGCCCCCGCTCCGCGGCGCACTTTACCCGGGGAAAGTGACGCATCTTCACGCCTCGGTGTCGTGCCGCGCGGCGTTGATTCAACGGCACCGCGTCGCGCCCGCCGCGCCTCAGAGGCCCTTCGTCGTTCGCGGGGCGATCCGGCTTGCGCCGCGCCCGCGCGCACACGCGCCACGGTGGGCCGCGATGCGCCGCGCCGCGCCGACTGCACCGCGCGCTACACTGCACGCGAGTCCAGCCGGCTGGACTCCACGTGCGACCGTGATCACCCGGGTGAGCATCCCGCGTCGTAGCAGGTCGACGCCGTTGAGCGGTTAACACGCACCGTGTGTACCCGGGTACACACGGGGTGCTCACCCGGGTGAGCACTTGGGCGATGCGGTACAATCTGTCTGTGAGTCCGACGGTCTTCCAAGCGCGCAGGTACGCTACTAGCCACGGCCTGAGCGACCGGCAGATAGCGACTGCCCTGGAATTGCTGAGGGAACACGAGGATGAAGTCCGCAAAGCCTGGAAACGACACTTCGGACGCTGAGGTCACGAACGTCTCGAAACACGGGTTCTGGATGCTGGTGCGGGGAGAGGAACTGTACTTGCCGTTTGCGGACTTCCCGTGGTTCAAGGAAGCCCGGCTCGGCCAACTGCTCGATGTGACGCTGCTGCACGGGGAGCATCTGCACTGGCCGCAGCTCGACGTCGATCTGACGGTCGAGAGCGTGCGGCACCCGGACCGGTTTCCCCTTGTCAGCGAGGGGCATCGCGACCGGCCCTCTCCTCCGCCACCCACAATCCGCGAGAAGTCGGACTAACCGTGAGCACCGGGGTGAGTAGAGTCCCCCAAACAACGGAACAGTCCCTTCTTCCCGGATATCCCTTATCCCGAATGTGAAAGCGCCCGCTCCGCATGCGACCTGCCAGAATCGCCCGGCACCGGTGCGCCCGCCCGCTGGCAGGCGGGCCCGAGGGCGCCTACAATGCCCGCGGGGGAAAGCGAATTCATGAAGACGATGGCCAAGGATCCGAGAGCTTCCGCGGTGTCGGGCGTTCCTTCTCAGGGCATCCCCGACCGAAGAGCCGTGCCCATCGGGCACCTGGAAAGGGCCCTCGGCAAGCCCCGCGCAACATGGACCGCGGACGATCTCGTCCGTTTCGTGCAGGAGCGCGGCATTCGTCTGGTCACCCTCATGCACGTGGGCGGCGACGGCTGGATCAAGACCCTCGACTTCGTGCCCGAGAGCCCGACGCACCTGGCCGACATCCTCTCCGGCGGCGAGCGCGCCGACGGGTCGAGCCTCATGAGCGGCCTCACCCGGGGAGCCTCGGACATCGTCTTGCGCCCGCGGCTCGAGACCGCGTTCATCGATCCGTTCTCGCCGTTCCCGACCCTTGCCCTCTTGAGTTCTCACTTCAATCGCGAGGGGGAACCCCTTGCCCAATCGCCGGATACGATCGTGCATCGCGCGTACGAGCGCGTGCTGGGCGAGCTGGGCGTGGACCTCTGGGCGCTGGGCGAGGTGGAGTTCTTCCTCGGCAAGCGGGCCTCCGATGAGGACGTCTACGGGGTCGCCGACAGCGGGTATCACGCCAGCTCGCCGTTCGTGTTCGGGGAGGCGCTGCGCCGCGAGGCGCTCGTGTTGCTCGCCGACATGGGTGTGCCGATCAAGTACGGCCACAGCGAGGTGGGCGCCATCGACACGCGGCCCGTGGACGGCATGATCTGGGAGCAGCACGAGATCGAACTTCTCTTGACCCCGCTGCCGCGCGCCGCCGACTCGGTGATGCTCACGCGGTGGGTGCTACAGAACCTCGCGCGGCGGCAAGGCTTCCAGTGCACGTTCGCGCCGGTCGTGCGCGAAGGGCACGCGGGCAACGGGCTCCACTTCCATTTCTCGCCGCGCGTGGACGGCGAGCATATGGGCGGGATGGACGAGACCGGCTCGCTCGCACCGTCCGCGCAGTGGCTGATCGGCGGGCTCGTGCAGTTCGGCGGCGCGCTGATGGCGTTCGGCAACCGCGAGCACACCTCGTTCCTGCGTCTCACGCAGGGGAAGGAAGCGCCGACGTCGGTGACGTGGGGGCGCTACGACCGGCAGGCGCTGGTGCGGCTGCCCATCGTCGCGCTGGGCCCCGACGGGCAGCCGGTGACTCCGCCCACGATCGAGTTTCGCCTGGCCGACGGCTCCGCGCACCCGCACCTCTTGCTCGCGGCCATCGCGCAGGCGATGGCGCAGGGTCGGCGCACCGAGGGACTCGCCGAGATCCTGCGCGAGACCGCGTCGGGGCGTGGGACCGCAGCGGGGCAAGGCGCGGTGACCGGAGAGAGTGCGGCGAGCACCGCAGACGAATCTCATGCGCCGCGCGACGAAGCACGGAGCGTGGCGCACCGCCCCGCGCAGGTGGCCGCCGCGCTGCGCAGCCATCGGGATGTGTTCGAAGCGGGCGGCGTCTTCCCGCCCGCGCTCCTCGACACCGTCCTCGCGCAGTTCGAAGGGCGCTGACCCGCCGCCTGATGTACCTTCATGGCCGGCCTAAGGAGGGCCGGTGATGACCGCTGCCACCCGCGAGGACTCCATCCTCAAGCGCGACCTGCGCGCCATCTTTCTCGACGGCGTGGCGTGGAGCGTCATGGTGGGGATCGGCGAGACCTACTTCGCCGCGTTCGTGCTTGCGCTCGGCATGCGCGAGGTGTGGTCGGGCCTCATCGCGACGCTGCCGCTCCTGGCCGGCGGCGTCCTGCAGCTCTTCACCCCGTGGGGAGTGACGCGGCTCCGCTCGCGTCGGCGCTGGGTGGTGCTCTGCGCCACGATCCAGACGGTGACCTTTCTTCCCTTCGTGATCGGTGCGCTGGTGGGAGCCATGCCGGGCGTGCTCGTCTTCATCACCGCCGCCGCCTACTGGGCGGTGGGGATGGCCGCCGGACCGGCGTGGAACGCGTGGGTGGGGCAGCTCGTGCCGGAGCGCATCCGCTCGCGCTACTTCGCGTGGCGAACCTGGGCGACGCAAGTGGGGACGCTGGGCGGATTGCTGTTGGGCGGCGTGCTCCTGGAACTGACGCGCGCGGCCGGGCGCGCGCTATGGGGATTCGCGGCGCTCTTCACCATCGCCGCCCTCGCGCGGGCGCTCTCCGCGCGTTGGATCGGCTCGCAGAGCGAGGAGCACCCGCCGGTGGGGGGAGAGCGCCGGGTGGGTGTGCTGGAACTGCTGAAGCGTTTCCGGCACAGCCCCGACGGCCGCCTCATCCTCTACCTGATCTCGCTCACCGCCACGGTCAACATCGCCGGGCCGTACTTCAACCCGTACATGCTGAAGCAACTCATGCTGAGCTATACGGACTACACGTGGTTGATCGGCGCGTCGTTCGTGGCCAAGATCGTCGCTCTGGCGGTGCTCAGCAAGGTCTCGGTGCAGGTCGGGCCGCGGCGGCTCCTGCGCGCGGGCGGGTTCGGGATCATGATCACCCCGGCTCTGTGGCTGATCTCGTCGCAGTACTACTATCTGGTCGCGCTGCAAGTGTTCTCCGGCGTGTGCTGGGGCATCAGCGAGTTCGCGACGTTCCTCTTGCTGCTGGAGACGATCCGCGAGGACGAGCGCACGAGCCTCCTCACGATCCACAACTTCGCCAACTCGCTGGCCATGGTGGGAGGGTCGCTCGCCGGTGGCGCGCTCTTCGCGGCGCTGGGGCAGGGCATCGACGGCTATCGCGCGCTCTTCATCGCGTCGACCCTGGCGCGTGCGGTGGCGATGATCCTGCTCGTGCGCGTCACCGGCATCGACGTGCCGGTCGTGCGCCTCATCGTGCGGACGATCTCGGTCCGGCCGTGGGAAGGCGGGTTGGGGCGGCCGATCCACTCGACGATTCGGTCGATCTACCGCAGCGGGCGGCGCGACGAGGACTAGCGGCCGGCGCGACATAGGGGGCCGGCGAGAGGGACCGCGAGTTCTCCCCTCCATCTGTGCTAGTCTCCTCCTGCTTGACGGCTTGGGGTTCGTTTCGGGGGGGCGTAGTGCGATCGGCGTGCGCTCCCCCCATTGCGTTTATGCCTCGTTCATCACTTATCCAGGAGGGCCTATGAGGCGCCTGTCCATGTCCGGGTTGCTCTTGATTGCGTTGTCCGGGTGGTCGCTCGCGATGGTCGGATGCGGCGACGACGGCGTCACCGCGCCGGTGGACGATTCGGTTCCTCCCGGCGAGAACGTCGTGTTGCGGTGGGACGAGGCCACACTCCAGGCCATTCGGGACACGAGACCCGGACCACCCATGACCGCGCGCGCGCTCGCCGTGGTGCACACCTGCATCTTCGACGCCTGGGCCGCATATGACGACGTGGCCGTCGGCACGCGCTTCGGCCCGGATGTGCGCCGGCCCGAGGGGGAGCGGACACCGGGGCACCAGAGCAAGGCGATGAGCTACGCCGCCTATCGAGCCATCGTCGATCTCTTCCCCTCCGAGAAGCCGGACCTGGACGCGCTCATGATCGAGCTGGGCTACGATCCGGCAGACGACTCGCTCGATCCCGAGACCCCCGCCGGCATCGGGAACCGCTGCGCGGCAGCGGTGCTTGCGTTGCGCCACGCGGACGGATCCAATCAGTTGGGCGATCTCATGCCGGGCGCGTACGCGGACTATACCGGGTATGTGGCCATGAACCCGCCGATCGCGGTCGAGACTCCGAGCACGCTCGCTCAGATCCCATACCCCGATCGCTGGCAACCGCTCACCTTCGTGAACCTCGCCGGGCAAACGGTCACACCGAACTTCATCGCGCCCCAGTGGGGGAACGTGATCCCGTTCGCATTGACCTCGACGAGCCAGTTCCGGCCGGTCCCCCCAGCCGTGCTGGGCACGCCCGCGTTCGCCACGCAGTGCGATGAGTTGGTTTCATTGAGCGCGAACCTGACCGATCGGGAGAAGTGCATCGCCGAGTACTGGGCGGACGGTCCCGCCTCGGAGCTTCCTCCCGGCCACTGGTGCCTCTTCGCGCAAGTCGTCTCGCGCCGCGATCACAACACCCTGGACCAGGACGCGAAGATGTTCTTCGCGGTGGCCAACGCCGTGTTCGATGGCGGCATCGCGTGCTGGGATGCCAAGCGGTTCTACGATTACGCGCGTCCGGTGACCGCCATCCGGTACCTGTACAACGGCCAGCCGATCCACTCCTGGGCAGGCCCCGGGCAGGACAACGCGCTCATCGACGGCGCGGCCTGGAAGCCTTACCAGCCGACGTGGTTCCCGACCCCACCGTTCCCCGAGTACCCGTCCGGTCACAGCACCTTCAGCGCGGCGGCTGCCGAGGTGCTGAAGCGCTTCACCGGCAGCGACGCCTTCGGCTTCTCGCACGTGGTTCCGGCGGGATCGCTCAAGGCGGAGCCGGGGATCTCCCCGCACTCCGACGTCGCATTCACCTACGCCACGTTCACCGAGGCGGCCGATGCTGCTGGAGTCTCGCGACGTCTGGGCGGCATCCACTTCAGGGACGCCGATCTGAACGCCCGGGCGATGGGGCGCCGCGTCGGAGTCCAGGTGTATCAGCGGGCGGAGTCCTACTGGCTCGGCTACGGCGCGCCGATGCGGCTACCGATCGAATCGCCGCAGGAGATCATGCTGGCGTTGCGGTGACGCCGCGCGACGAGGGAGCGTAAGCGCTTCGCAGATCGCGGGTCGTCCTCGCCGAAGGGGCCCCCGCTTCGCGGCCCTTCGGACTGCGGTCGACCCGCGATCCGCTACGCGCTGCCGTACCTGACCGACACCGATCAGTCGATCACATGTACGGCATCGGCGGCACGCGGCCGCAGAGCCGAGCGTAGGTGGCCAGCACGCCGCGATGATGCGCGGTGTGGTCGGTGACCGCCGAGACCAACCCTGCCTTCGGAATCGGCCCCATGATCTCGTTGGGCGCGAACGGCGTCATGATCTCGGCGTCGGAGCACTTGTCCACCGCCTCGATCAGGCGCGCGAAGGACGTGTCCACCCACTTGCGAGCATCGGCCAGCGACGTCACCGCCATGGCCTGCGCCCCCATGCCCTCGAAGTCCATGACGAATCCCTTGTCGGTGAAGGCGGCGTCCGCGAACCAGTCCACCGTCTGCGCGACGTGGGCCATCATCCCGGCCGTGTGCATGAGACCGTCCGCGGGAGCGTAACCCGCATCCTCTTCCTGGAGAGCCGACGTGGAGCGATCGAAGTACTGCTTGCTACGGCGCAGTTCTTCTGCGAGCTGATGAGCGATCATGAGTGGTTCCTCCTCAAGGGGATAAGGGTGAGGGTGACGGAATTATGGCACGGCGCCGGGGGGACCAGGGAGTGGGAGGCGCGCAGTCCCCCCCCAAGACACAGGGGGGTCGGGTGCGCTACGCTCCCCGGCGTGTCGCAGCACATCCAAGGAGAGAATCCATGACCCCGACTTCGTTCAATGCGCCCCACCGCACCCTGATGGGCCCCGGGCCCTCCGACGTCCACCCGCGCGTCCTCGCCGCGCTCTCCAAACCCACCCTCGGGCACCTCGATCCCGCCTTCGTGGGCTTCATGAACGAGGTGAAGGAACTTCTGCAATACGCTTTCCAGACGTCAAATGCGCTGACGCTGCCTATCTCCGGTCCCGGCTCCGCAGGGATGGAAGCGGCGCTGGCCAACGTGATCGAGCCGGGCGACAAAGTGATCGTGGCCGTGAACGGCTACTTCGGCGGGCGGATGCACGAGATGGCCGTCCGGCAGGGGGCCAAGGTCGTTCGCCTCGACGAGCCGTGGGGTCGCCCGGTGGATCCGGCTCGGGTGGAGGCCACCCTTCGCGACAACCCGGGGACGAAGGTCCTGGCGTTTGTCCACGCGGAGACATCGACCGGGGTGCTTTCCGACGCGAAGGCCCTCACCGAGATCGCGCATCGCCACGGCGCGATCGTCGTGGTGGACGCGGTGACGTCGCTGGGCGGGGTGCCGCTGCTCGTGGACGAGTGGGGGATCGATGTCGCCTTCGCCGCGAGCCAGAAGTGCCTCGGGGCGCCTCCCGGCCTAGCCCCCATCACCTTCGGCCCGCGCGCGCTCGAAGTCATGGACCGCCGCCGCGCGCCGATGCAGAGCTGGTTCTTCGACATGAGCCTCATCCGCGGCTACTGGAGCGGCGGGGTGAAGCGCGCTTACCATCACACCGCGCCGTCGAACGCGCTCTACGGTTTGCACGAGGCGCTGGTCATGCTGCACGAGGAGGGCATCGAGGCCTCGTGGGAACGGCATCGCCGCAACCATCTCGTGCTGTGCGAAGAGATCGAGGCGATGGGGCTCACGCTCATGGTGCCGCCGGCCTATCGGCTGCCGCAGCTCAACCCGGTTCTGGTGCCGGAGGGCGTGGACGAGGCGCAGGTGCGCACGCGCATCCTCAACGAGTTCAACCTCGAGATCGGCGGGGCGTTCGGCGAGCTGGTCGGCAAGATCTGGCGCATCGGACTCATGGGGCACTCGTCGCGCCCCGAGAACATCGCGCTGTGCATGCGTGCGCTGAAGGCGGTGCTGGGGGCGACGCGACCGGTTTGAGCCGCGCCGCCCCGAGCCGAACCAACGCTACGCCGCCGCCGGCATCTCCTCTTCGTCCACCTTGGCCGCGCGCACCTTGGTGTACCGTGCCACCAGCGTGTAGACCACCGGCACCAGCATCAGGGTAAGAAACGTCGAGAAGAAGAGCCCGCCCACGACCGCGATCCCGAGCGGTCGGCGCGATTCCGCGCCGGCGCCCAGCCCGAGCGCGATCGGCAACGTGCCGAAGATCGTGGTGAACGAGGTCATGAGGATCGGGCGCAGCCGGATGCGCGACGCCTCCACCGTGGCCTCGATGACCTCCAGCCCGCGCGCGCGGAGCTGGTTCGAGTATTCGATGATGAGGATCGCGTTCTTGGTCACGAGCCCGATCAGCATGATGAGCCCGATCTGCGAGTAGACGTTGAGGCTCTGCCGGAAGACGAAGAGCGAGACCAGCGCCCCCACCACCGCCAGCGGCACGGAAAGCAGGATCGTGAACGGGTGGACGAAGCTCTCGAACTGCGCCGCCAGCACCAGGAAGATGAACACGACGGAGAGCGCGAAGAGGAAGTAGAGGCTCGAGCTGGACGAGCGGAACTCCCGGGATTGACCGCCAAGCTCGCGCTTGACCCCGGCCGGGAGGCTCTCGCCCGCGATCCGGTCCATGTCGTCGAGCGCGGTGCCGAGGTCCACCCCCGGCGCGAGGTTCGCGGTCAGGGTCGCCGAGCGCACGCGGTTGTAGTGGTTGAGTTCCTTCGGCGCCACCGTCTCCTCCACCTGCACCACGTTCGCGAGCTGCACCAGGCCTCCCGTCCCGCGCAGGTAGAGATCGCCGATCACGTCCGGCGTGGCGCGGTCCGTCGGGCGCACCTGGGCGATGACGTCGTACTGCTTGGCCCCGCGCTTGAACTCGCCGACCACGCGCCCGCCGAGGTACATCTCCAGGGCCGAGCCGATGTCGTCCACCGACACTCCGAGCCCGGACGCGCGCTCGCGATCGATGCGCACGTCGAGCTGCGGCTTGTTGAGGCGCAGGTCGGTGTCGAGGTTGATCAGGTACCCCAGCTCGGACGCCTTCTGCATCATGATGCCGGTGGCGGCGGCCAGTTCCTCGTAGCTCTCCGCCTCCAGCACGTACTCCACCGGGCTGGATGAGAACCGCCCGCCGAGGCTGGGCGGGTTGATGACGAACGCCAGCACGCCGGGGATCGAGAGGAGCTGCGGGAAGAGAGACTGGACGATCTCCTGTTGCGACCGATCGCGCTCGCCCCGCGGTTTCAAGTTGAGGAATACGAACCCGTCGGTGACGCGGCCGGGACCGCCAAAGCCGAGACCGGTGGCGGTGAAGAGCGCGTTCCGCTCGGGCAGCGGGAGGAGCTTTGCCTCGACCTCACGCATGTAGCGGTCGGTGTAGTCGAGCGTGGAGCCCTCGGGGGCGATCACGATGCCGAACGCCACGCCGCGGTCTTCGACGGGGACCAACTCGCGAGGGAGCATGCGGAACACCACGACGGACACCGCTACGAGCCCGAGCGCGGCCCCGATCACCAGTCCCCGATGCCGGATGGCGTAGCGCACGCTGCGCTCGTAGGTGCGATCGAGCCACGCGAAGAACGCGTCGAAGGACCGCGTCGTCCAGCGGTCGTTGCCGCCATGGATGCGGCCGAGGACCTTGGAGCAGAGCATCGGCGACAGGGTGAGCGCGACGAACCCGGAGATCGCCACCGCCACCGCCAGCGTGATGCCGAACTCGTTGAAGAGTCGGCCCACGGTGCCGGTCAGGAACGCCACCGGGATGAACACGGCCACCAGAGAAATCGTTGTGGCGAGCACCGCGAAGCCGATCTCGCGGGCGCCGTCGATGGATGCCCGCCACCGCGACTTGCCCATCTCCATGTGGCGGACGATGTTTTCGAGCATGACGATGGCGTCGTCCACCACAAGGCCGATGGCCAGCACGAGCCCCAGCAGCGTGAGGATGTTGATCGTGTAGCCGGCGAAGTAGGAGACGGCGAAGGTCCCCACGATGGAGATCGGAATGGCCACCACCGGGATGAGGGTTGCGCGGAAGCTCTTGAGGAAGGCAAGCACGACAAGCACCACCAGCACCATGGCGATGAGGAGCGTGATGCCGACTTCGTGGATCGACTCCTGGATGAAGAGCGAGGAGTCGTAGGCCACGTCGAGCACCATGCCGGGGGGGACGGCCGCAAGCAAGTCGGGGAGCGCCTTGCGTACCTGTGCGGCCACGTCCAGCGTGCTGGCCTTGGACTGCTTGACCACGCCGAGACCCACCGCCGGCTCGCCGTTGAAGCGGGCCAGCGTCCGGTAGTCCTCCGCCCCCAGTTCGACCTCGGCGACGTCGCCGAGATGTACGACGTCGTCCGCGCTGCGGGAAACGATGATGGAGGCGAACTCCTCGGCGCTGGAGAGATCGCCGCGGGTGCGTACCGCGAACTCGCGTTGATCGCCCTCGACGCGCCCGCCCGGGATCTCCACGTTCTCGGCGCGGATCGCGCTCTCGATGTCCTGAGTGGTGAGGCCGCGCGCCGCCATGCGCAGCGGATCGAGCCAGACGCGCATGGCGTAACGGCGCTCGCCGCCGATGAACACCGAGCCCACGCCGTCCAGCCGCTGGAGTCGCTCCTTGAGCACGCGGTCGGCGACGTCGGACATCTCCAGGTCGGAGTGCTGGGTGCCGTGAAGGGCGAGCCACATGATGGGCTGCGCGTTCACGTCCACCTTGGCGACGATGGGGTCCTCCGCCTCGCGGGGGAGCCGGCCGCGAACGCGCGCGACCTTGTCGCGCACCTCGTTGGCGGCCTCGTCCACGTCCTGGTTCAGCTCGAACTCGATGGTGATGCTCGAGCCCTGCTCGAGACTGGAGGAGGTGAGCGTCTTGACCGCAGCGAGGGTAGCGAGCTGCTCCTCGAGGATATTGGTGACCTCGGTCTCCACCACGCTCGGGCTCGCGCCGCGATAGAAGGTAGTCACCGAGACGACCGGGGGATCGATGTCCGGGTACTCGCGCACGGGGAGCCGCGTGAACCCGATCACCCCCAGAAGAATGATGGCGAGGCTGAAGACCGTCGCGAGAACGGGGCGCTGGATAGACGTTTCGGTCAGCTTCATGGGCGGGCCCCCTCCGCCGCGGGCGCGCCTCCCGAAGGCGCGGCACCGCTCTGGACCGGCATGACCTTGGCGCCGGGGTAGAGCTTCTGATGGCCGGCGCGCACCACCACGGTTCCGGCGGTCACTCCGTCCACGACCTCGACCGCGTCGGACATGCGTGTCCCGAGAGTGAGCGGCGTACGCACCACCGAGCTGTCGGCGTTGACCACGTAGACGAAGGCCTGGTTGCCCTCCACCACCACGGCTTCGCTCGGCACGGTGAGCGCGCCCTCACGCTGCGCGAGCACGGTCGTGATGTTGGCCGACATGCCGGGGCGGAACTTGCCTTCCGGGTTCTTCGCGCGGGCGACGACCCGCGCGCTGCGCGTGCCGGGGTCGAGGACGGGATCGATGACGTTGATGACGCCTTCCAGCGCGTACCCCGGATAGGCGGTGGTGCTGACCTGCACCGTGGAGCCCTGCTGCAGCTTGCCCAGGTAGCGCTCCGGTGCGGAGAAGGTGACGCGGATCTCCTCGATCTGGGCGAGATCGGTGATCGCGTCGCCGGTGCGGAGATACGCGCCGGGGCTGATGCGCCGGGCGCCGATGATGCCCGAGAACGGCGCGGTCACGCGTGCCTTGTCGAGGCGCGCCTCGGCCAGCGCGAGGTTCGCTTCCGCCACCTTCAGGTTCGCGGCGGCGTCGTCGAGATCCTGCGGGGCTCCCGCGCCCTGATCCACGACCGCCTTCACGCGCGCGAAGGTCGAGCGGCCCTGGTCGCGGATCGCCTCGGCGCGGTCGCGGTCGGCGGCAAGCTGCCGGTCGTCCATCCGCGCGATCAAGCCGCCGCGGGCGATGGTATCCCCTTCATGGAAGGGGATGCTCTCCACCGTGCCGTCGATCTCGGCCACGATGGTGACCGCCTCGCCGGCCTCGATGGTGCCCACCGTCTCGAAGCGGTCGATCACCGAGCGCGGTGAGACGGTCGCCGTCTCCACCGGGGTGGGCGGCATGGCGAACCCGCCGCCGGCGCCTCCGGCCTTCTTCGCGCATCCGGGCACGAGGGCGAGGGTCAGAACGAGAGCACCGGCGGCGAGAGCCGACGATGCAGTACGCAGTGCAATGTGCTGTTTCAGGATCGCGACCATTGTTTTCTTCCTATGGTTCTTGGGCGGCGAAGTCGGCGCCCGAGGTCAGATAACGAAGCGAAGCGGCGGCCTTGGCGGTGCTCACCAGGGCCTGCGAGTAGCGCTGTTGGGCGGAAGCGAGGTCGGCCCCCAACCGCACCAGCTCGAAGGCGGTGGTCTGGCCGTGGCGGTACTGAACGAGGCCGATGCGGACCTGATCCTGCGAGGCGGCCACTCCTTCGCGGGCCGCGGCGAGGCGTCGGGCGCCGTGCACGAGTTCTCGGTGCGACTCGCGGACGCGCTCCTCGAGGTAGCGCTCGCTCGCCGTCACCTGCTGCTCGGCGCGCGCCACCTCGCTCCGCAAGCGATCGCGCTCGCCGCGCCCCTCGCGGAGCCCGATAGGGAAGGTGAGCTCGAGCCCCACGCTCCAGGTCGGGTACTTGCGCTCGCGGACCTGCGCCCAGGTGTCGCTGAAGCCGCCGCGCACGTCGGTGCGCAGCGTGTCGGCGCCGAAGATCACGTCGCGCCCGGTGCCGGAGAGACCGTTACCGCCCAGGGCGCCGACCAGGTCCAGCGTGGGAAGCGCGTTCCATCGCGCGGCGCCGGCCAGGCCTCGCACCTGCTCCACCGTCGCGCGCTGGGCCTGGAGCTCGTAGTTACGGCGTACCGCCTCCGCGACCGCCTCATCGACCGGCGGGGCCGGGTAGTCGGCGGGCGGTTCGTCGATGGGGCGGAAGCGCGCCGAGCCCTCGGCGGGGCGCTCGCCGATCAACGACGCCAGCGTGTCGGAGAAGCGGTCGAGACGCTCTTCCGCATCCAGCGCGCCGATCTCCTGCTCCGCGAGGAAGACCCGCGCATTGGCCGGCTGGTTCGGACCCACGAGGCCGGCCCGTGCGCGCGTCTCCGCGTCGCTCAGGAGCGCGCGTGCCTGATCGCGCAGAAGGAGCCGGACCGCCAGATCGCGCTCGGCCGCGTACACCTCCCAGTAGGCCGCGGTCACGTCGGACTCGATGGCCAGCCGCGCATCGCGCTCGCGTGCTTCGGCGGCAGCCAGCGCGCGCTCGGCCGCGGAGAGAGCCTGCCGCGCGGCCGGCCCGAACCCGGCCAACAGCGGCTGGCGAAGCGAGAGTTCTCCGTGCGTGTTGACCTGCGGATCGAGCGAGGCAAACGACGAATTCGTCTTCGCGCGCGTCGTGTTGAGGGACGCTTCGAGCTCGGTGCCCAGGGGAAGCCGCATGCGCGCGCCCCCCTCGATCGAGGTCTCCTCGGTCTTCAGCACGTCGGCCCCGGAGAAGAACGACGCGGTGGGGCTGTCGTCGCTCGCGATCGTGCCGCGCGCGAAGAGTTCGGGGTCGAAACCGCCGCGCTCGCGGCGCACGGATGCGCGCGCTCCTTCAAGAACGGCCTCCGCGTCCCGCAGCGAGGTGGCGTTCTCCTCCGCCGAGCGGAACGCGTCGGCGAGCGTGAGGGGAGCGCCGGCGATCCCGGCCAGCGTCACCGCAAGGGCGCTGTCCGGGTTGGCGCCGGAGGAGAGGGCCTGGGGCTGAGCGTCACCCGGCGCCTGAGTCTGCGCGTCGGGCGGCGCGGCAGCCTGAGCCTGCGCGGCGACCTGACCCGGCGCGGCAGCCAGCCCGACGCCGAGCGCTAGAGAAAATACAACGACAAAGCAAAGTCGGCCTGAAATCCGCATCCGGTGACAATCCTTTGCTGGGGACAAAGCGCCGCCGTGGATAATCCAATGAACGAGAACCGAATGAACTGGCGGCTCAACAAGCGCAATACTGTAGCACGATCCGCTTGCCCGGGGGGATAGCCCCCAGGCTATGCTGCCTCCTACGGCCGAGCCCCCGAAAGACCCGGGGATCGGGCCCGGCCGGCCGGTTTCTCCAAGGGAAGGGGTGCGACGATGGACGTGAAGAAGACGCAGGGTTTCGTGGAGGCGATGTGGGATCGGGACATCCTTCCCTCGCTCAAGGAGTACATCACCATCCCCGCGCTCTCCCCCGACTTCGACAAGGAGTGGGAGAAGACCGGCCACATCGATCGGGCCATGCGCCTCATCGCCGAATGGTGCGGCGCCCGCGAGATCCCGGGCATGAAGCTAGAGATCGTCAAACTCCCCGGCCGCTCACCGCTCCTCTTCATGGAGATCCCGGGCAAGACCGCGGAGACGGTCATGCTGTACGGGCACATGGACAAGCAGCCGCCGGTCACCGGTTGGCGCGAAGGCCTCGGGCCGTGGACGCCGGTCATCGAAGACGGGAAGCTCTACGGGCGCGGGGGCGCCGACGACGGATACGCCGCTTACACGGCGTTGGCGGCGATCGAGGCGGTGCAAGCGCAGGGTCTCCCGCACGCGCGCTGCGTAGTCCTGATCGAGGCGTCGGAGGAGAGCGGCAGCCCCGATCTTCCCGATTACATCGAGCACCTGAAGGCGCGGATCGGCGTGCCGAGCCTCATCGTTTGCCTCGACTCCGGTGCCGGCAACTACGATCAGCTCTGGTCCACGACCTCGCTACGGGGTCTCGTCGCCGGAAGGCTCACCGTGCAGGTGCTGCGCGAGGGCGCGCACTCGGGGGGCGCGGGGGGCGTGGTCCCTTCCAGCTTCCGCATCGCGCGCGCGCTTCTGAGCCGCATCGAAGACGAGCACACCGGTGAGATCCTCCTGCCCGAGTTCCACGTGGACATCCCTGCCGCGCGCAGGAAGGAAATCACGGAGGTGGCGAAGGTCCTCGGCGATACCGTCTACAGCGACTGGCCGATGATGCCGGGGATGAAGCCGATGGGCGATGACCTCGCCGAGCTTATTCTCAACAACACGTGGCGTCCGAACCTCGCAGTGGTGGGCGGGGACGGTCTGCCGGCCTCCGCCGGCGCGGGGAACGTGCTGCGCGCCTTCACCACGCTCAAGCTGTCGCTCAGGCTTCCGCCGCGCGCGGATCCGGTGCGGGCGCTGGCGAAGGTGAAGCAGGTCCTGGAGAGCGATCCTCCGTACGGCGCCGCCGTGCGGTTCGATCCCGAGGGACCGGGAAGCGGGTGGGACGCGCCGCCGCTGGCCCCGTGGTTGGATAAGGCGCTCGACGAGTCGTCCAAGACGTACTTCGGCAAGCCCGCGTGCTTCATGGGCGAGGGAGGCTCGATCCCCTTCATGGCCATGCTGGGGGAGAAGTTCCCCAAGGCGCAGTTCCTCATCACCGGCGTGCTGGGGCCGCAGTCGAACGCGCACGGACCGAACGAGTTCCTGCACATCCCGGCGGCAAAGAAGCTGACCTGCTGCACGGCGCACGTTCTGTCAAAAGCGGTGAACTTGAAGTAAAGTCCAGCCATCCTACCCAGGGGAGGGGCTCGGGATGGCCGTGAAATCGCCGATCGCGCTGCTCAAGGACCTCGAGGCCCTGAAGTTCGCCTATGGTGGGGATGCGGCAGCGCAGAAGGTCGCGCTGTTGCGCGCGCTCGATCGGGCGAGCTTCGCGCGGGCGAGCGCGCTCCTGCGATTCCACGAACTGCTCTGCTTCCTGCGCGCGTATCCGGACGGGCCGAAGGTGCTTGCCGAGGCGGAGCGCCTTCTGGCCGAGTTCGAGAAGCGGCGCGACCTGCGTCGGCTGCGCGGCGAGCTCGCTGACACCGGTGTCGCGGGGACGGTCATCAACTACTCGTTCTACTGGCCGACCGCGCGATGGCTCGCGCATCGATGGCCGGAGAGCCTGCGCATCGACTGGCCGGCATTCACGAAGTCGGATGGGCTGACCGAGTACCTGTCGTTGATCATGCCGTTCACGGAGACGGTTGCTTTGGACAACTACTCCGCTGGGCCGCGCAAGTGGATTGAGTTGCTGCGGGGGCCCCAGGCGACGGACGGCGCGTTCCTTGTGAAGCGGTTCGAGACCGAGCCCGGCGACGCGTTCACCCGCGAAAAGCACTACGAGGACTTCGACGTGCCGTACCGGCTCAGGCCCGGGCCGGGCACACCCAACCGCACGCATGCGCGGTTCGCGGGATCGCGAGTCTCGTTTCAGCGGCGCGCGTTGCGGTTAGAGCGGCCGGATCTGCGTCGAGAGTTGCGTCGCACGCCCCTGGCGGTGGTGGACGTGGAACCCCGCGAGGCGGAGGCGTTGATCGATCTCGCTCGCGAGTCGATGGTGACCCGAGCGCGCGACCTCTACTCGTTCAAGTACCCCGACCCGCGCGACGTCCGCATGATCGAGTGCGGCGACGGACTCCAGTTCGCATGTATCGGGCTCATGCCCGAGCGGCGGTTGATGCTGGAGGCGGTGTACGCGTTTCTCATGCTCAAGAACGGGGTGCCGCTGGGCTACGTGCTGGTGAGCTCGCTCTTCAACTCGTCGGAGATCGCGTACAACGTATTCGAGACGTTTCGCGGCGGGGAGAGCGGGTACGTCTACGGGCGGGTGCTTGCGGCGGCGCGGCACGTCTTTGGCGCGGAAGCGTTCACCATCGATCCGTATCAGCTCGGGCATGACAACGCCGAGGGGCTCAAGTCCGGTGCGTGGTGGTTCTACTACAAGTTGGGATTCCGGCCGCATGATGCCGAGGTGCTGCGGGTGCTGGAGGGGGAGCTTCGCGCCATGAAGCATGACCCGCGGCACCGGTCCGATACGCGAACGTTACAGCGGCTCTCGGCGAAGAGCGTCTTCTACTACACGGGGCGACCGCGGGCCGATGTGATGGGGCGGTTGCCGCTGGGGGAGATCGGGGTGGGGGTGTCGCGGTATCTGGCTGGGCGGTTTGGCTCCTCGCGCGAGGAAGGTCTGCGCGTCTGCTCCCGCGAGGCCATGAAGCTGCTGGGTCTGAAGTCGCTGCGCGGCTTCGATGCGGGGGAGCGGCAGGCGTGGGAGCGGTGGAGTCCCTTGGTCATGGCGCTGGAGGGGGTTGAGGGGTGGTCTTCTGCCGAGCGGCGGGCGCTGGCGGTGGTGGTGAAGGCCAAGGGCGGAAGGCACGAGTCGGAGTTCGTGCGGTTGTTCGATAGGCACGAGAAGTTGAGGAGGGCGGTGGTGGGGGTGGGGGTGGTGGGGGTTTGGTGGGGTTCTGTTGTCTTTGTCTGGTTGCTTCACTGACGGTCGCAGCTCAGCCAGCAAGGCAAGCGTTAGTAAACGTTGGACTTGTACCGGCGGTGCGTGCATTTGGGGAGGACGGCGCCATTCGGCAGAGCTTATGCTGCCTCAGACAACAGGCTCCAGGGTAGTGCCCGCCGGCGAGGGGGGCCAGTAAGATGCATGAGCACGGACATCGCGCATAGGACATGATCCAGATGGGTGTGACTTTCATGCTGAAGAAGTACATCGGTCGTAATCGCGCCGAGAATCTCGACTGGTTGGTGAACGTGTGGCTCACGACCGGGCCGCCCGTGTGTTTTCTCCAGGGTTTCTCAGGTGTGGGGAAGACTGATCTTGCTCGAGACCTGCGCGACGCGGCACAGAAGAGGGAATGCTGGGAGCATACCGTCATCAATGAGATCTCCGACCGGCCGACGCCATCGGTGATTGAGGGCTTGATGGAGTTATCAGCAAGCCTAAGCCGTCAAGGACTACCCGAGATGGAACGTGTGCTCTTCGAAGAGACGAGTCCGAACCTTGCCTTTGCACTGGAGGAGGCGCTTAGCCGCCCGGTCGTCATCATCTTGGATGAAGCCCAGAGGTTCTTCATGCCAGACTCAGGGAGCCCCTTGCCTGAGCTGAACAACGTTGTTTCCTTCCTCCGCAATCGCCAGAACTTACCAGGTCGCCTACTACTGCTCAGTGACCGTCTCGTGGAGAATGCAAGATGGTCAGAATGGATTCCGAAACGGACTCTGACAAAGCTCGAGCCGGAGGAAGCAATCGAAGCACTCGAGAGCAAACTCGAGGACTCCGATGTGGTGTTGGATGAGCTGCCGGAGCGCAAACAGGACTTGGTAAAGGCATTGGACTACAACCCGAGGGCAATCGAGGCATTGGTCGGCGCGCTTGCCTACGATTCTCTGGACGAGATTATGGGCAGCAAACCAGGCCTCTGGGAAACCAAAGACCGGGTAGTGTCACGGGAGTTTCTCGATACTCTTGAGCGCGACTTGTTGGAGCGGACACTGAAGCACCTGGATATGGCTCACCAGAAGAAACTCTGGCGTCTCGCGGTCCACCGGCGAAGTTTCAAGCGCGAGGCGCTTGAAAGGACTTGCGGCAGCAAAGACGAGGCGGCGCGACTGCGGACGATTCTGATCACTCGCTACCTCATCAACTTCCGAAGTGGTGTGCTATCCCTGAATCCGATCGTTCGGGAAATCTCCCTCAGTCACCTGAAGGAGGAGCCTGCGGAATACAAGCAGGCTCATTCGGGGGCGGCCGATTACCATCTGCGCCATTTCAAGGCGAAGCACATTGTTGGCAGTCAAGCTACGCTAGGGGAATCGTTCGCGGAAGTCCGTTATCACTTGGTCCAAGCCGGGCGTGAGGCCGAGATCCGCGAGATCGGGCATCGTTTCACCGACCACCTAAAGCACGAAATCAGGGCTGTCTCTCCTGTCCCTAGGCATCCTGAGGAATTGGACGAGCGAATCGGTGTTCTCTCCGTCCTACTGGAAGGCGGTGGAGCGAAGGGACTCGAGTACCATCTCGCACGATGTCTGCAGACACGCGGCCGAGTCGGAGATATTGAGCGCGCGATCATTCACGCAGAGCGTGCGGCAAGTGGGGGGGGGCCGGAAGTCAGCTGGACGCTGCTGGTGAAGCTGCAGCACCAGGCGGTGGGCGTAGATGCGGCAATGCGGACAATTCGGAACGCGTTGCGAACGAGACATCATCGCACCGATGCAGCGCCGCTTTACCGTCTCGGAGCTGAGTTGCTTTCTGGAGCGGGCAAGACGGACGAGGCGGTGGTGCTGCTCAAGGAAGGCTTGAGGGTCATCCCGGCGAACAAGAACCTTTTCTCGCTCTACCAGAGTTGCGCGGAGATGCTGGGGCGTGCGGGCAAGACGGGCGAGGCGGTGGTGCTGCTCAAGGAAGGCTTGAGGGTCATTCCGGCGGACAAGAACCTGTTCTCGCTCTACCAGAGTTGCGCGGAGATGCTGGGGCTGGAGGGCAAGACGGACGAGGCGGTGGTGCTGCTCAAGGAGGGCATCAAGGTTCCGGGGATGACGAGCCTTTTCTCGCTCTACCAGAGTTGCGCGGAGATGCTGGGGCGCGCGGGCAAGACGGACGAGGCGGTGGTGCTGCTCAAGGAAGGCTTGAGGGTCATCCCGGCGGACAAGAACCTATTCTCGCTCTACCAGAGTTGTGCGGAGATGCTGGGGCGCGCGGGCAAGATGGACGAGGCGGTGGTGCTGCTCAAGGAAGGCTTGAGGGTCATTCCGGCGGACAAGAACCTGTTCTCGCTCTACCAGAGTTGCGCGGAGATGCTGGGGCTGGAGGGCAAGACGGACGAGGCGGTGGTGCTGCTCAAGGAGGGCATCAAGGTTCCGGGGATGACGAGCCTTTCCTCGCTCTACCAGAGTTGCGCGGAGATGCTGGGGCGTGCGGGCAAGACGGACGAGGCGGTGGCGCTGCTCAAGGAAGGCTTGAGGGTCATTCCGGCGGGCAAGAACCTGTTCTCGCTCTACCAGAGTTGCGCGGAGATGCTGGGGCTGGAGGGCAAGACGGACGAGGCGGTGGTGCTGCTCAAGGAGGGCATCAAGGTTCCGGGGATGACGAGCCTTTTCTCGCTCTACCAGAGTTGCGCGGAGATGCTGGGGCGTGCGGGCAAGACGGACGAGGCGGTGGCGCTGCTCAAGGAAGGCATCGAGGTTCCGGGGATGACGAGCCATTCCTCGCTCTACCAGAGTTGCGCGGAGATACTGGGGCGCGCGGGCAAGACGGACGAGGCGGTGGTGCTGCTCAAGGAAGGCTTGAGGGTCATTCCGGCGGGCAAGAACCTGTTCTCGCTCTACCAGAGTTGCGCGGAGATGCTGGGGCGCGCGGGGAAGACGGACGAGGCGGTGGCGCTGCTCAAGGAAGGCATCAAGGTTCCGGGGATGACGAGCCTTTCCTCGCTCTACCAGAGTTGCGCGGAGATACTGGGGCGTGCGGGCAAGACGGACGAGGCGGTGGTGCTGCTCAAGGAAGGCTTGAGGGTCATTCCGGCGGACAAGAACCTTTTCTCGCTCTACCAGAGCTTGGGTGAGGTCTTCTGCCGTGCGGGCAAACCAAGTGAAGCCATCGCCGTTCAGATCGAAGGGCTGAAGCGAATTCCTGAGCAGTTTGGGAGGCAGCAGGTAGTCGAGGGCGCTCTATTGCTCTGTGTTGGCGCAGGAGAAAGCACCCAGTTGGCAAACCTTCTTGCCGAGTCTGGTCCTGCTGCGCTTTCGCGTTCCCAAGTGACCTTGGGAAGAGTACTGGAGTGCCAGGACCGTGGCGATTGGGCCGGTGCCGCAGAGCTCGCCAAGTCCGCTCGTGTGGAATTTCCCCGCTATTTCGCGCTGGCAGCGCAAGAAGCACTCTCCCGGCTCGCAAGTCGCGATTCCGAGGGCGCTCATCGCGCTCTATCCGAGTTCCCACACGCCGCCTTCGGCAGGGGCGAGACTAGCGGTTGGCTGGCGGCCTTCATCCACCTGCGACGCGGCGCCCGCTCTGAAGCCTGCGATGCCTTGGCGGCGTATCTGGGCCGGCCCGCAGATGAACGGCAGGAACTTAGTGAGACCTATCTCCTACGGCTATGGGACCAACAAGAAACCAGCCGTGAAGACGGCCGGCTGTGTTTCCACTTCCCAATCATCCCCGCTTCCCTGACTGGGCTCAAGCAAGACGTTCGTCGATTTCCATTCGCTGCGCCTGTCCTACCATTTCAACCCGGCCTGATCACGGTCAGTGATCTTCCCCCAGCGCCGGTCGCCCGAACGACAGCACCCGAAATATATGTGTCCTACGCCTGGGGCGAGGATTCGAGTGCGTCTGGTCGTCAGCGCGAGGAGATTGTCGACCGCCTTTGTGCCGCTGTGGAGAAGAGTGGTCGCGTCATCGGTCGTGACAAGGAGCGGATGCGTGGCGGTGACTCGATTGAGCATTTCGCGCAAGAAGTAGCAAGAGCCAAGCGGATTGTAGCAGTGATCAGTGAGAAGTCGCTGCACTCGGAATTCTGCATGGCGCACGAGTTGTTCCAAGCGTTCCGCCGCTGTGCCTACCACCGGGCGGAGTTTCAGGAGAAGGTCATAGCACTCGTGATGGACGACGCAACGCCCTTGCTGAATGACAATCACGCCATTGTCGCGCTCACGAAGGTATGGCAAGGGCGGCTTGAGAAGTTCCGCGCAGAGTTGCAGGATGTTGACCCGACTAGGAAGTCGACCGACCTCTGGGTGTTTGTGGACCTGATGGAAGAGATGTGCCCACGCCTTCCGGCCATGCTGGGAGCTCTCAAGGACATTGTCATGAAGCGGGGCTTTGAGGAGATCGTGAAGGACGGATTCCGAGAAGTCCTCGATCGTCTCCCGGCTAGAACAGAAGCGTGAGATGCGCCGCCCAAGCGCCTTGCCGAGGATGGCCACTTGCGCGGAGGCCATGCCGCGCGGCACCTGCCGGCGACCGCGACAAGGACAGGAAGAGGCAGTGCTCTTTCGTCACGCCGTCCAATGTTCGGGTGCTGGCGGGTGCCAAGCACAAACTGACGTGAGTCGATATAGCCTCAACTTGAGCTGACCGGGCTGCACGTGCGCCCCTCACCCATAGGAACCTGCCCCCCATGACCCTCGAAGACCTCCAACCCGACGCCACCGTCCGCGGCATCCTGCCCGGACGCGCCTGGTCACCGTCGTCAGCGTCGCAGTGGCACGGCTCCGACGCGCTGACCCTCGTCTACCGCGGGCCCGAACGGCCGGGTGGCCGACGAGATCCTCTACCGGCACGACGAGCCGCGCCTCGAGATCGTCGAGGCGGGCCGGCCGTGGAGCTTCGACGGCGACGGCGCGCTCTTCCGGCTCGTCGCCGAGGCGCACCGCATCCGCCTCGCGCACCTCTTCGATCCCGTGCTCGCGGTCCACACCTCGCTCGTCGAGCCGCTGCCGCACCAGATCACCGCCGTCTACGAGGCGATGCTGCCGCGCCAGCCGCTGCGCTTCCTGCTCGCCGACGACCCCGGCGCCGGCAAGACGATCATGGCGGGGCTCCTCATCAAGGAGCTGATCGCGCGCGGCGACCTCAAGCGCTGCCTCATCGTCTGCCCCGGCAGCCTCGCCGAGCAGTGGCAGGACGAGCTCTACCGCCGCTTCCACCTGCCCTTCGAGATCCTGACCAACGACAAGCTCGAGGCCGCCCGCACCGGCAACTGGTTCCTCGAGAACGACCTCGCCATCGCGCGGCTCGACAAGCTGTCGCGCAACGAGGACGTGCAGCAGAAGCTCAGCGCCCCGGACTGCCGCTACGACCTCATCGTCTGCGACGAGGCGCACAAGCTCTCGGCCACCTTCTTCGGCGGCGAGGTCAAGTACACGAAGCGCTACCGGCTCGGCCAGCTCCTCTCGGGCCTCACGCGCCACTTCCTGCTGATGACGGCCACGCCGCACAACGGCAAGGAAGAGGACTTCCAGCTCTTCCTGGCGCTGCTCGACGGCGACCGCTTCGAGGGCAAGTTCCGCGACGGCGTGCACCAGGTGGAGGTCTCCGACCTGATGCGCCGCATGGTCAAGGAGAACCTGCTCAAGTTCGACGGCCGGCCGCTCTTCCCCGAGCGCATCGCCTACACCGTGCCCTACAAGCTCTCCGACGCCGAGGCGCGCCTCTACAAGGAAGTCACCGACTACGTGCGCGAGGAGTTCAACCGCGCCGAGGCGCTCGCAGAACGACAAGCGCGCGGGCACGGTCGGCTTCGCGCTCACCATCCTGCAGCGCCGCCTGGCCTCGTCGCCCGAGGCGATCTACCAGTCGCTCCGCCGCCGGCGCGAGCGCCTGGAGAAGCGGCTGCGCGAGCTGGAGCTCCTGCAGCGCGGCGCCGCGGCGCCACGCGCCGGCGCTGGCGGGCCCCGTGCTCGACGCCGACGACGTCGAGGATCTCGAAGAGGCGCCCGAGAACGAGGTCGAGGCCGCCGAGGAGGAGATCCTCGACCAGGCCACGGCCGCCGCGACGCTCGCCGAGCTGAAGGTCGAGATCGCCACGCTCGCCCGGCTCGAGGCGCTCGCCGCCGAGGTCCGCCGCAGCGGCCAGGACACCAAGTGGCGCGAGCTCGCGCACCTGCTCGGCGAGATCTTCACGCCCGACGGGCCTGGGCGGCCGGGTCGGCGAGCCCACCGTGCCCTACGGCGCCGGCCCGATCCCGAAGCCCGTCCCCTCGCCGCGCCAGAAGCTCGTCCTCTTCACCGAGCACCGCGACACGCTCAACTACCTCGAGCGCCAGATCGGCTCGCTGCTCGGCCGCCCGCAGGCGGTCGTCCTGATCCACGGCGGCATGGGCCGCGAGGAGCGGCGCAAGGCGCAGGAGAGCTTCCTGCACGACCCCGAGGTGCAGGTGCTGCTCGCCACCGACGCCGCCGGCGAAGGCATCAACCTGCAGCGCGCGCACCTGATGGTGAACTACGACCTGCCGTGGAACCCGAACCGCCTGGAGCAGCGCTTCGGCCGCATCCACCGCATCGGCCAGACCGAGGTCTGCCACCTCTGGAACCTGGTGGCCGAGGAGACGCGCGAGGGCGACGTCTATCGCCGGCTGCTGGAGAAGCTCGAGGAGGCGCGCCAGGCGCTCGGCGGCCAGGTCTTCGACGTGCTCGGCAAGCTCCAGTTCGAGGGCCGGCCGCTGCGCGACCTCCTGATCGAGGCCATCCGCTACGGCGACCAGCCCGAGGTGCGCGCCCGCCTCACCCGGGCCATCGAGCACGGCGTCGACCGGCCGCACCTCGAGGGCCTGATCGAGGACCGGGCGCTCGCCCACGACGTGATGGATGCGAGCCGCGTGGCGCGCGTGCGCGAGGAGATGGAGCGCGCCGAGGCGCGCCGCCTGCAGCCGCACTACATCGAGTCGTTCTTCCTCGAGGCCTTCAAGCGCCTGGGCGGCACCGTCCGCCAGCGCGAGCCGCGCCGCTACGAGATCACCCACGTGCCGGCGCCGGTGCGCAACCGCGACCGCCAGATCGGCACGGGCGAGCCGGTGCTCCCGCGCTACGAGCGCATCGCCTTCGAGAAGGACCTGATCGCGCCGCAGGGCCAGCCGCTCGCCGCCTTCGTCTGCCCGGGCCACCCGCTGCTCGACGCCGTCCTCGACCTCACGCTCGAGCGCCACCGCGATCTCCTGCAAGCGCGGCACGGTGCTGGTGGACGAGCGCGACCTCGGCACGAGCCCGCGCGTGCTCTTCTCCCTCGAGCACGCCATCCAGGATGCGAGCCTCCTGCCCTCGGGCGAGCGGCGCACCATCTCGCGGCGGATGCTCTACGTCGAGATGGACGCCGACGGGCACACGCGCGCATCTGCACTACGCGCCCTACCTCGACTACCGCCCGCTCGCCGAGGGCGAGCCGACGGTCGCCGACCTCCTCGCCCGGCCCGAGTGCGCCTGGATCACGCGCGACCTGGAGCAGAAGGCGCAGGGCCACGCCATCGCGCACGTCGTGCCCGAGCACGTCGCCGAGGTGCGCGGCCGGCGGCTCGCGTGGATCGAGAAGACCCGCGCCGCGGTGAAGGACCGGCTGACCAAGGAGATCACCTACTGGGACCACCGCGCCGAGCAGCTCAAGCTCCAGGAGCAGGCCGGCAAGGCCGGCGCGCGGCTCAACTCGCAGGAGGCGCGCCGCCGCGCCGACGACCTGCAGGCGCGGCTCCAGAAGCGCCTCGCCGAGCTGGACCGCGAGGCGCAGATCTCGGCGCTGCCGCCGGTCGTGCTCGGCGGGCTCGTGGTCGTGCCGATCGGGCTCGTCGCCGCGATGACCGGGCGCGCGCTGCCCGCGGCCGCGAGCCGCCGTCGACACCCAGGCCGCGGCAGCCCGCGCCCGCGCCATCGTGATGGAGGTCGAGCGCGCGCCTCGGCTTCGAGCCGACCGACCGCGAGTTCGAGAAGCTCGGCTACGACATCGAGAGCCGCGTCCCCGGCACCGGGCGGCTGCGCTTCATCGAGGTGAAGGGGCGCGTGTCGCGGCGCGGACACCGTCACCGTGACGAAGAACGAGATCCTCTACCAGCCTCAACAAGCCCGACGACTTCATCCTCGCCATCGTCGAGTTCCTGGACGGCGACACGCACCGCGTCCACTACCTGCGCCGCCCGTTCCAGCGCGAGCCGGACTTCGGGGTGACCAGCGTGAACTACGACTTCGCGGAGCTGCTGGCGCGGGCGGGGGAGCCGCGATGACGGCGGCCCCTAATCATCCGATAATCGACCGACGCTCCGCTGGAATCATCCGATTCCTCGGACGGGCGGCCCAGCCAATTGTCCTTCCAGGAAGGACAAATTCACCGGATTCTGTCCTCGCCAGAATGACAATTCCCAACGACGACTCTTCTCGGTTGACCATTCTTTACGTGAATGATTATCATGCACGCCATGGATGCCGCCACTCTTCCCCGTCTGGTCGCAAGTAGCCTGGAAGACCGTCTCCGCGTCATGCCCGCGGTGGTGGTGACGGGCGCGCGGCAGACGGGCAAGAGCACCTTGGCTCAGAATCTCGCGCCGGGTGACCGCCGCTACTTCTCGCTGGATGATCTCGACGTGGTCGACGCCGCGCGCCGCGATCCGGAAGCGCTGGTGGGTGGCGCCCAGCCGGTCACGTTGGACGAGGTGCAGCGCGAGCCTGATCTGCTGCGTGCTGTGAAGCGGGCGATTGACCGGGACCGACGACCCGGGCGGTTCCTGCTCACCGGTTCCGCTAACCTGCTTCTCATGCGCCAGGTCTCAGAGTCGCTGGCCGGCCGCGCGAGCTATCTCACCCTCTGGCCGATGACGCGCCGCGAGCAGATGGGACTCGGACGTTGCGGCCTCTGGGAGGAGTTACTCGCGGCCCGCGACGAGGACTGGCTGGACCTGCTCTCAGCGGAGCCGGACAAACCCGAAGACTGGCGCGTTCTTGCTCGCCGAGGCGGTTTCCCGACCCCGGCGGTCCACATGCGAACGGCCCGCGAGCGAGCGATCTGGTTCGACGGCTACGTGCGCACCTACCTCGAGCGTGACCTGCAGGAGCTTTCCTCTATCGCGGCGCTACCCGACTTCCGTCGTCTGATGCGCGCAGCCTGCCTGCGAATCGGCCAACTCGTCAATCAGACGGAGCTGGGCCGTGACGTGGCACTGGCGCAACCCACCGTGCACCGGTACCTCAATCTGCTTGAGACCTCGTACCTGCTTGTGCGGCTTCCTGCCTATGCGGTGAACCGGACCAAGCGGCTGATCAAGTCGCCGAAGCTCTACTGGGGCGACACGGGGGTGGCTCTGCATCTCGGGGAAGGCGACGAGCCCGGCGGCGCAGATTTCGAGAACCTCGTGCTCAACGATCTGCTGGCTTGGCGCGACGCACGCCTCGATCGCGCGGACGTGTTCTACTGGCGTACGGCGATCGGTGAGGAGGTGGACTTCGTGATCGAGGCCGGCGGGCGGCTCTTGCCCATCGAGGTCAAGGGCGCGGCGCGACCGCGTCTAAACGATGCTGCGCACCTACGCACCTTCCGGAGCGAGTACGGCAAGAAGGCCCGCGCTGGCCTCCTGCTCCACACCGGGAGCACGGTCGAGTGGCTCACGCCCGACGTGTTGGCCGTGCCGTGGTGGAGGGTGCTGTGAGAGACGTGCAAGATAGGCCTGCAACTGGGCCAGCCAGAGATCCGGCAACCCGGAGGAACCGCTGATGTTGACCAAACTAATCATTCGGAACTTCAAGCTCTTCAACGAGGTCGAGATCGAACTAGCTGACCGCGTGGTCTTCGTGGGGCCCAACAATTCAGGAAAGACCTCTGCGCTTCAGGCACTCGCCCTGTGGGACATCGGAGCCAAGCGTTGGGTCGAGAAACGAGGCTCAGGTGACGTCCCCGAGACACGCCCTGGGATCACCATCAATCGCCGGGATCTACTGGCAGTGCCGGTGCCGGCGGCGAACCTCCTCTGGCGCGGCCTCCACGTGCGCAAGGGCTTCCGCGACGCGGGCAAGACCAAGACACAGAATGTTCTCATCGAAGTCCAGGTTGAAGGCGTTGACGATGGCAAGTCTTGGCGCTGCGCGCTGGAGTTCGACTACGCGAACGAGGAGTCGTTCTACTGCCGACCACCACGCCTTGATGGCGGCGGGCGGATGGAGGTGCCGGAGCAGGCGAGCCGGCTGCACTTGGCCTACTTACCCCCCATGTCGGGTCTCGCAGCCACCGAGACGCGCCTCGACGAGGGTGCGATCAACGTGCGGCTTGGTGAGGGCCGGACAGCCGAAGTTCTGCGCAATCTGTGCTGGCAGGTGGCACAGCAAAGCGAGGGCGAGTCGGCGTGGGATGGGATCGCGCGGCGAATGGAGACGTTTTTTGGCGTTCAGATTGACCGGCCCGAGTACGTCAAGGAGCGTGGGGAGATCGTGATGTCCTTCCGTACGGCCGATGGCGTGAGGCTCGACCTGTCAGCTAGCGGGCGCGGGCAGCAACAGACCCTGCTCCTCCTCGCGCACATGGTCGCGAACCCTGGCGCCGTGCTGCTGTTGGATGAGCCGGACGCTCACCTCGAGGTTCTGCGCCAACGTCAGATCTACCAAGTGCTCACCGAGACCGCGGCCGAGACCGGTAGCCAGATCATCGCCGCTAGCCATTCCGAGGTCATCCTCAACGAAGCGGCGGATCGAGACACTGTGGTTGCGTTCGTCGGCAAGCCGCATCGCATCGATGACCGGGGCAGCCAGGTGCTCAAGGCCCTGAAGGACATCGGGTTCGAGGATTACGTCCAGGCCGAGGAGACGGGTTGGGTACTTTACCTGGAGGGATCCACCGATCTGGCCATCTTGCGGGCTTTCGCTGCAACGCTTGGGCATTCGGCCAAGGCCATTCTCGAAAGGCCTTTCGTCCATTACGTCTCCAACCAGCCCAAGAAGGCCCAGGATCACTTCTATGCGCTGCGGGAGGCGATGCCAGAACTGGTCGGGATCGCTGTCTACGACCGCCTCGATCAGCCCCCTCCCGCGGACCCCAATCTTCAGCAGCACGCTTGGCGACGACGGGAAGTCGAGAACTACCTATGTCAGCGGGCGACACTCCTCAGCTGGGCCGAGGCTCAGGGGCGAGAGCAGGCCGGGGATCTGTTCGCAGCATCTTGGCGCGCGACGATGGATCGGACCATCATGGACCTCGTCCCCCCGATCGCGCTTCGCGACCCAGCACACGAGTGGTGGTTGAACACGAAGATCAGCGACGAGTTTCTGGATCCGCTCTTCAAGAGATTCTACGAAGAGCTGAAACTGCCAAACCTCATGCGTAAGACGGACTACCACACCCTGGCGCGGTTCGTCGCGGTGGAGGATTTGGATCCCGAGGTCGGCGAGAAGCTTGATCGCATCGTCACTGCCGCCACCCAGGCTCGGCCGCGTCGGGACGAGAACGCGTGACCCCGAAGAAGAAGCTCATCGAAGTCGCCCTGCCGCTCGAGGCCATCAACAAGGCCTCGGCGCGGGAGAAGTCGATCCGCCACGGGCACCCGAGCACGCTGCACCTGTGGTGGGCGCGGCGGCCGCTGGCGGCGGCGCGGGCGGTGATCTTCGCGCAGATGGTGGACGACCCGTCGGCGCACCCGGACCTCTTCCCGACCGAGAAGAAGCAGGAGAAGGAGCGGCAGCGGCTCTTCCGCATCATCGAAGACCTGGTGCTGTGGGAGAACACCACCAACGAGACGGTGCTGCAGGCAGGCGCGCGACGAGATCTGGCAGAGCTGGCGGCGCGCCTGCGCCGAGAACGCCGACCATCCGCGGGCGAAGGAGCTGTTCGACCGGCACAAGCTGCCCGCCTTCCACGACCCCTTCGCCGGCGGCGGGGCGCTGCCGCTGGAGGCGCAGCGGCTGGGGCTCGAGAGCTACGCCAGCGACCTGAACCCGGTGGCGGTGCTGATCAACAAGGCGATGATCGAGATCCCGCCGAAGTTCGCGGGCAAGCCGCCGGTGAACCCCGAGGCGCGCGAGGACAAGACGCTCATCGCGCGGGAGTGGAAGGGCGCGCAGGGGCTCGCCGAGGACGTGCGCTACTACGGCCAGTGGATGCGCGACGAGGCCGAGAAGCGCATCGGCCACCTCTACCCGAAGGTCGAGGTCACGGCCGAGATGGCGAAGGAGCGGCCGGACCTGAAGCCGTACGTCGGCCAGAAGCTCACCGTGATCGCCTGGCTCTGGGCGCGCACGGTGAAGAGCCCGAACCCGGCCTTCGCGCAGGTGGACGTGCCGCTCGCCTCGACCTTCATGCTCTCCACCAAGGCGGGCAAGGAGGCGTACGTCGAGCCGGTGATCGAGGACGGCGGCTACCGCTTCACGGTGAAGGTGGGGAAGCCGAAGGATGCGGAGGCGGCGAAGAGCGGCACCAAGCTGGCGCGCGGCGCGAACTTCCGGTGCCTGATGTCGGGCGCGCCGATCGCGGGCGACTACATCAAGGCCGAGGGCAAGGCCGGGCGCATGGGCGCGCGGCTGATGGCGATCGTCGCCGAGGGCGAGCGCGGGCGGGTCTATCTCGCGCCGACGCCGGAGCATGGAGGCGGTTGCGCGCAAGGCGAAGCCGGACGTGGAAGCCGGAGGTCGACGATCTCCGGCAGCACGCAGTATCTCGGCGTGAAGCCACTACGGGATGACGACGTGCGGCGACCTCTTCACCCCCCGCCAGCTCGTGGCGCTGACGACCTTCTCCGACCTGGTGCAGGAAGCGCGCGAGCGGGTGAAGCGCGACGCGCTCGCCGCCGGCCTGCCCGACGACGGCAAGCCCCTGCGCGACGGCGGCACCGGCGCCACCGCCTACGCCGATGCGGTGGCGGTGTATCTGGCGTTCGCGCGTTGAGCAAGGCTGCGACTACGGACACGTCGCTCTGCACGTTGGATGCCAGACAGGACGAGCATCGTCGCAGCACGTTTCGGCCGGCAGGCGATTCCGATGACCTGGGACTTCGCGGAGGCGAATCCGTTCTGCAGAGCTCGAGCGGGAACTTCGTGGCAGCATGTCGAGTGGATCGCGAAGGTGCTTCGAAGCGCTTGCCGGCGCACGTCGCCGGGCATCGCGTCAGCAAGCCGATGCGCAGCACCAGACGATCAGTCGCGGACAAGGTCGTCTCCACCGATCCGCCCTACTACGACAACATCGGCTACGCCGACCTGTCGGACTTCTTCTACGTCTGGCTGCGCCGCTCGCTGAGGCCCGTCTTCCCCGACCTCTTCGCCACGCTCGCCGTGCCCAAGGCCGAGGAGCTGGTCGCCACGCCCTACCGCCACGGCAGCAAGGAGAAGGCGGAGGCGTTCTTCCTCGACGGCATGACGCAGGCGATGCACCGCCTCGCCGAGCAGGCGCACCCGGCCTTCCCGGTCACCATCTACTACGCCTTCAAGCAGGCGGAGAGCGACGGCGACGACGGCACCGCGAGCACCGGCTGGGAGACCTTCCTCGACGCGGTGATCCGCGCCGGCTTCGCCATCAGCGGCACCTGGCCGATGCGGACGGAGACTGGCAGACCGCATGAGCGGCATCGGACACCAACGCCCTCGCCTCCAGCATCGTCCTCGTCTGCCGCCCGCGCGCCGCCGACGCGCCCACCGCCACGCGCCGCGAGTTCGTCACCGCGCTCAAGGCCGAGCTGCCCGCGGCGCTCGCCCACCTGCAGCGCGGCAACATCGCGCCGGTGGACCTGGCGCAGGCGGCCATCGGCCCGGGCATGGCGGTCTACACCCGCTACGCCAAGGTGCT
Source organism: Candidatus Eiseniibacteriota bacterium (assembly GCA_963762255.1). GTDB lineage: Bacteria > Eisenbacteria > RBG-16-71-46 > JABDJR01 > JABDJR01 > CAVXKA01. The sequence continues at coordinate 421,901 of CAVXKA010000003.1, read as the reverse complement.
CGACGCCGAGGGCAAGCCGCTCACCGTGCGCGAGGCGCTGGCGCTCATCAACCAGACCCTCGACGAGGCGCTGGCCGAGCAGGAGGGCGACTTCGACGCCGACAGCCGCTGGGCGCTGGCCTGGTTCGAGCAGTCGGGCTTCGCCGAGGGCGAGTACGGCGTGGCCGAACAGCTCTCCAAGGCCAAGAACACGAGCGTCGCCGGCATGGTCGAGGCCGGCATCCTCGAATCGAAGCCGCGGCAAGGTGCGGCTGCTGCGAGCCCGACGAGCTGCCCGCCGACTGGGACCCGGCGACCGACCCGCGCCTCACCGCGTGGGAGATCGTCCACCACCTGATCCGCGTGCTCGAAGCGGCGGCGAAGGCGCGGCGGCGGAGCTCGTCGCCAAGCTCGGCGCCAAGGCCGAGATCGCCCGCGAGCTGGCCTACCGCCTCTACACCCTCTGCGAGCGCAAGAAGCGCGCGGCCGAGGCGCTCGCCTACAACGGCCTCGTCCAGAGCTGGCCGGAGATCGCGCGGCTCGCCCGCGAGGGCGGCAAGCCGAGAGCCGAGCAGGGCGGCACTGTTCGGGGAGACCGAGGAATAAGCCATGGCCATCACCAACCAGGAACGTGTCGGCAAGGCGATGGAGCTGCTCCGGGCGGGGCTCGCGCCCTTCGTCGAGCGCGAGTTCAAGAGCCTGCACCAGGCGCAGGCCGCCGAGGCGGCGCGCCGCTACTTCGGCGACGACCGGACGGTCGGCAAGAAGCCGATCGCCGAGTGGGACGTGGCGGCGCTGCTCAAGCTGATGTGGGAGGCGTGGAACGACGTCTTCGGCCGGACGCTCGGCCGCGCGGAGCGCTCGCTGGTGCAGGAGCTGCGCGACTGCCGCAACAAGTGGGCGCACCAGGAGCCGTTCTCGAGCGACGACGCCGACCGCGCGCTCGACTCGATGGCGCGGCTGCTCACCGCCGTCTCGGCGCCGCAGGCCGACGAGGTCGGCAAGATGAAGATGGAGCTGCGCCGGCTCACGTTCGACGAGCAGGTGCGCGGCGAGAAGCGCAAGGCCGGCGGCTCGCTGATCGAGGCGGCGGCGACCGGCACGCTCAAGCCCTGGCGCGAGGTCGTGACGCCGCACGCCGACGTGGCGAGCGGCCGCTACCAGCAGGCGGAGTTCGCGGCCGACCTCTGGCAGGTGCACCTGGGCGAAGGCTCGGACGAGTACAAGAAGCCGCAGGAGTTCTTCCGCCGCACCTATCCTCACCGAGAGCCTGAAGCGCCTGCTCGTGGGCGGCGTGCAGCGCATCTCGGGCAAGGGCGGCGACCCGGTGGTGCAGCTCCAGACCAACTTCGGCGGCGGCAAGACCCACTCGATGCTGGCGCTCTACCACCTGTTCTCCGGGGCGAACGCCGAGCGAGCTGGCGGGCGTGGACGCGGTGCTGGCCGAAGCGGGCGTGAAGAGCCTGCCCAAGGCGAAGTGCGTGGTGCTGGTGGGGAACAAGATCTCGCCCGGCAATCCCGTCACCAAGCCGGACGGCACGGTGGTGCGCACGCTGTGGGGCGAGCTGGCCTAGCAGCTCGGCGGCAAGAAGGCCTTCGCGCGCGTCAAGGCCGACGACGAGAAGGCCACGAACCCGGGCGACGTGCTGCGCGAGCTGTTCAAGGAGTACGGGCCGTGCCTGGTCCTGATCGACGAGTGGGTGGCCTACGCGCGCCAGCTCCACGATCAGAGCGACCTGCCGGCCGGCGGCTTCGAGACCCAGTTCACCTTCGCCCAGGCGCTCACCGAGTCGGCCAAGCTCGCGGGCAACTGCCTGCTCGTGATCTCGCTGCCCGCGTCGGACACGCACGGGCTCGCCGCACACGCAGGCCGACGACGTGGAGGTGGGCGGCATCCGCGGGCGCGAGGCGCTCGACCGGCTGCGCAACGTGGTCGGGCGGGTGGAATCGTCGTGGCGGCCGGCGACCGCCGAGGAAGGCTTCGAGATCGTGCGGCGGCGGCTGTTCGAGCCGCTCGCCGGGCCCGACGCCTTCAAGCAGCGCGACGTGACCGCGCGCGCCTTCGCCGACCTCTATCGCGCGCAGAGCGCCGAGTTTCCGCCCGAGTGCAAGGGCGGCGACTACGAGAAGCGCATCCAGGCCGCGTACCCGATCCACCCGGAGATCTTCGACCGGCTCTACACCGACTGGTCCACGCTGGTGAAGTTCCAGCGCACGCGCGGCGTGCTGCGCCTGATGGCGGCGGTGATCCACAGCCTGTGGGAGAAGGGCGACCGCAACCCGCTGATCCTGCCGTCGACGATCCCGATCGACGATGCGCGCGTGCAGTCCGAGCTGACGCGCTACCTCTCGGACAACTGGGCGCCCATCATCGAGAAGGACGTGGACGGGCCGAGCTCGCTGCCGCTCAAGATCGACGCCGAGCAGCCGAACCTCGGCAAGCTGCACGCGACGCGGCGCGTGGCGCGCACCATCTACCTCGGCTCGGCGCCCACGGCGGCGGCGGCGCACCGCGGGCTCGAGGATCGGCGGGTCAAGCTCGGCTGCGTGATGCCGGGCGAGTCGCCGGCCGTGTTCGGCGATGCGCTGCGGCGGCTCGCGGCGGCGGCGACCTACCTCTATCAGGATGGCCCGCGCTTCTGGTACGCCACGCAGCCGACGGTCACCAAGCTCGCGGAGGACCGCGCCGAGCAGCTCAAGCGCGATCCCGACAAGGTGGCGCAGGAGCTGGACGAGCGGCTGCGCGCCGACCTGCGCAAGACCGGCGACTTCTCGCGCATCCACCCGCTGCCGCGCTCGGGCGCCGACGTGCCCGACGATCTCGACGCGCGGCTGGTCGTGCTGCCCGCGGAGCATCCGTACAGCAAGGAGCCCGGCAGCGCGGCCGAGACGGCGGCGCGGGCGATCCTCGAGTCGCGCGGCAACACGCCGCGCCTCTACCGCAACACGCTGGTCTTCCTCGCGGCCGACAAGGTGCGCCTGCAGGACCTCGACGAGGCGGTGCGCAGGTTCCTGGCGTGGGAGTCGATCCTGGCGGAGAAGGAGGCGCTCAACCTCGACCCGCATCAGGTGCGGCAGGCCGAGACGCAGAAGCAGGCCGCGGACGGCGCGGTGACGGCGCGACTGCCGGAGACGTACCAGTGGCTGCTGGTGCCGGAGCAGGCGAACCCGCAGGCGCCGATCACCTGGCAGGCGATCCGGCTGTCGGGCGGCGACGCGCTGGCCGTGCGGGCGAGCAAGAAGCTCCGGAGCGACGAGTCGCTGGTGACCTCGCTCGGCTCGACGATCCTGCGCAAGCACCTGGATGACGTGCCGCTCTGGCGCGGCGATCACGTCGCCGTGAAGCAGCTCGTGGAGGACTTCGCGCGCTATCTCTACCTGCCGCGGCTCGCGGGGCCCGAGGTGCTGGTGCAGGCGATCCGCGACGGCGTGGCGCTGCTCACCTGGCAGTCGGACACGTTCGCGTACGCCGAGAGCTACGACGAGGGCGCCGGCGCGCTACCGGGGCCTGCGCGGTGGGCAGGTGGTGTCGCTCTCCGCCGAGAGCGCCGGGCTGCTGGTGAAGCCGGATGTGGCGCGGCGGCAGATGGATGCCGAGGCGCCGCGTGCCGCCGGCCAGTCGGCTGGTGTCGGCGCCGGGCGCCGGCCCGGCGATCGGGCCCGGATCTGGCCCGGGCGCCAGTGCCGGCGCCGCAGCCGCGAGCGCACAGCTGCGGCGGTTCCACGGCACGGTGAGCCTCGATCCCGCGCGCGTCGGCCGCGACGCGAGCCGCATCGCCGACGAGGTGATCGCGCATCTGGCCGGGCTGGTGGGCGCGGAGGTGACGGTCACGCTCGAGATCGAGGCGACGCTCCCGGACGGCGCCTCGGATCAGATCGTCCGCACCGTGACCGAGAACAGCCGGACGTTGAAGTTCACGAGCCACGGGTTCGAGAAGGAGTAGGGGAGGCGCATGCGCAGGTGGTCACGAACGATGCTGCACGGATGGCTATTCTGGGGAAGATCACAGGCGGGGTCCTCGGTGTGCATTGATGAAGTAGTCGACCACCGAATCGGCTCTTCGCGGGAGCTAACATGAAGTGCTTTGTCATCATGCCTTTCGCAACGGCTTTTGATCCCGTGTTCGACGTTGTCAAGAAGGTGGCGACTTCGGCGGTTCCGGGGGCGGTCTTCGAGTGTTACTGGCTGAAGGACGTGAAGTCGGCGGGACGCATCACCGATGATATCCTCATCGGTCTCCATGAAGCCGCGTTCTGCATAGCCAACGTCAGCGGCCACACCCCGAACGTGATGTGGGAGACAGGCTATGCAATGGCCCTGGGCAAGCCGACGATCCTCATCGGGCAAGACATAGACGAACTCCCCTTCGATCTGAAGTCCCACCGTGTCCTGAAGTACTCGATCGGAAGCGAGGCCCGGCTTGCGGAGAGACTGGCTGAAGCCGTTCGGCAAACTCTCTCCCGCTATGCACTGAAGGGGTCGGGCGCGACAGAACTGGCGTCGGTGAAGGCTGCGGAGCAGCGGACGATCTCTGTGACCGGCACGATGACCGCAGACGAAGTGGTCACGCGTCGGAGGGTGGAACGCGTTCTGACACCGTATCTCTCGGAGACGACTAAGTGGCTCGTCGGGGCGGTTGGAACCATAGACATTGCCGCGGCGCGCTTCCTGGTCGAGCAGAGTCAGCGGGTCACTACCGTCGGTTACCATCGTTTTGACTGTGCGCCAGAACTTCGAGAGCTTGTCAGGGGAGGCAAGCTCGGGTTTCTTGATGCCTCCCTGGAACAGATTCCAAGGGGCATGAAGGGGCCGAGCGAACGAGACGCTCTGTTCTGCGTGAAGTCGGATCTGGCGATCCTGTTATGGGACGGGTACAGTCCGGGCACCAGGACGATCCTGCAGTACTTCCAGAGTCAAGGGGTCGCGACGCTGCTGGCATTCCTGTGACCTGTGAACATGCGACGCCAGTGGACGCGCTTGCCAGGGCGGTGCGTGTAGTCCAAGAAGCGCAGGTCGTTAACGTTGGAGGCCGTCGCCCATGCCGCTTGACCACGATCGCTACGATCTCTTCGTCTCCTACGCCCGCGCTGACAACCGCGAGGGATGGATCAGCGGTTTTGTCGAGGAACTGCTCGCGGAGCACCGGAAGTTCACCGGTGGACGCTCGCTGACCTGCTTCTTCGACAAGGATCGACATCCACGGCCTGGACGACTGGCGGCTCCGCATCCACGACGGACTGGCGCATTCGCGGCTGTTCGTTGCCTTCCTCTCGCCGAACTACTTCGCCAGCGAGTGGTGCCGGCGCGAGTGGCGCACCTGGATCGACCTGGAGATCGCTAAGCACATCCTCTCCGCCGGTGCGGCGCCCATCTACATCGTCGAGGTACCGGGGCTCGACAGCGCGATCGACGAGCACGAGGTTGCGCGCGAGGTAGCGAAGCTGTGCGGGCGGCCGCTACCGCACGAGGCGTTCATCGAGACCGCCGCGCCGGTGGTGAAGCAGCTGCGCCGGCGGCAGTTCAATGCCGTGCAACCGTTCTACCGCACTGGGTTGGAGGCGTTGCGTCAGGACGACTTGCGCTGCGTTCTGGCCGCACTGGCCCGCGACCTCGATGAGCGCGCCACGCAGGTTCATCTTGCGGCCGAGAGCGAAAGCGATGTACCCGCCTACAACAGGCGCTTCTCCGGGCGCCTGGACGAGCTACTCGACCTGCGCGAGCGACTCAAGGACGACCGGGCAGGGGTCATCACCGGCGTGCACGGTCTGGGCGGCATCGGCAAGACCGAGCTCGCGTTCACCTATGCCCACGCTTTCGCAGGAGCGTATCCGGGGGGGCGGTTTCTGGTGCATTGCGAGGGCAAGACGAGCCTACGCGATGCGGCGTTGATCCTGGGCAATCGGTTTCGGGACCGGATCAGCGATGAGGAGCGCAAGAGCCCAGATCGGCACTTCGCGGCGATCTACGACTGTCTCCGCCAACGACTTGATAGCCATGGACGCATCCTCCTAGTGCTGGACAACGTGACCGGCCTCGACCTGCTGTCCCCCAGGCAGACAGATGCCCTCACCAGTTTGGGGCCAAGCCTTCACCTGCTGGCGACCACGCGCCTCGCGCCTCCCGCCGGGGCGCATGGCAACTGGGTCACATTGGGCGAGCTTCCGGAAGTGGACGCGGTGGATCTGCTGGAGAAGCACCGACCATTCGCGGACGACGCCGAACGTGATGCGGCGCACCGCATCGTGAGACGGCTGGGCGGGTTCGTATTGGCGGTGGAGTTGGTGGCGGCGTGGCTGGAGGTGCATGCCGGCGTGACGTACCCGGCCTTCCTGGAGCGGCTCGGGCTGGAAGACCTCGAAGCGCTGGATGATTTGGCCGCGGATCGCGAGGTAACCCTTCGCCAGCACGATCATGAGCGCCGGTTGGACGCCGTCCTCGGGCCTTCCATTGAGGGACTGGAACCGGCGGGGCGCCGGGCGATGGAGTACGCGGCACTTCTGGCCCCTGATGCGGTGCCGCTGCCGTGGCTGCGGGAGTTGGTGGCGAGTGACTTCCCCGAGATCGGCGTGTCCGTGTCCCCCGGGTACGAGGAGCCGTGGGATCGGATCTGCCGCATGCTCTGGCGGCTGGCGCTCATCACCCGCGGAGAGGGCGAAGAAGGCGAGGCGCGCGTCGTGCGCGTGCATCGGTTGGTGCAGGATTTGATGCAGCAGAGCCTGTCGGCTGATCATCTGGCCGCCAGGCGAGAGCGCGTACTCAATTTCGTGCGCGACCGGGTCGTCGTTCTCGAGACGACGACGCGGTGGCAGGAGGCGCGCTGGGAGTTGGAGCCGCTGGATGCCTTGGCCGAGGCATGGGCAGAGGGGGCCTATCCATGGGCGGCATGGCTGCTCAGTCAAGTGGGGCTATGGTGGTACACCCTAGCTGAGTGGACACGGGCCGAACCGCTCTTGCGCCGTGCGTTGGCAATCTCGGAGAGCGACCTCGGAGAGGATCAACCAGTGGTCGCGACAGCTATCAGCAACCTGGCTCAATTGCTCCAGGCGACGAACCGGCTGGCGGAGGCCGAACCGCTCATGCGCCGCGCGCTGGCGATCGACGAGCGGAGCTCCGGGAGCGACCACCCAAGTGTCGCCATCCGCCTCAATAACTTGGCGGGCTTGCTCTACGCCACAAACCGATTGGCGGAGGCCGAACCGCTCATGCGCCGCGCGCTGGCGATTCGCGAGCAGGGCTGTGGCGGTGATCAACACCAGGTCGCGATGGCTCTCAACAGCCTGGCCCAATTGCTCAAGGCCACGGGCCGGCTGGGAGAGGCTGAGCCTCTCTACCGCCGCTCGCTTGCAATCTTTGAGAGAATCCGTGGACGGGACCATCCAAACGTCGCGACCGCTCTCAGCAACTTGGCTCTCTTGCTCCAAGTCACGAACCGGCCGGCGGAGGCTGAAGACCTCATGCGCCGCGCGCTGGTGATCGACGAACAGAGGTACGGGAACGACCACCCCAAGGTCGCCATCCGCCTTAACAACCTGGTGGGCTTGCTCAAGGGCGCAAGGCGTCAGGGAGAGGCCGAACCCCTCGTGCGCCGCGCACTGGCGATCTTTGAGAACAGGCTCGGACGGGATCACCCGAATGTCGCGAGCGCCCTCAACAACCTAGCTCAGTTGCTCCAGGACACGAACCGGCTGGTGGAGGCCGAACCGCTGAGTCGTCGCCACGTGAGCATCCTTCTCCAGTTCACCCGTGCCACGGGTCATCCGCACCCGAACCTGCAGGCAGCCGTCATGAACTACGCGGCGCTCTTGAGGCAAATGGACATGTCGCGCTCCGAAATCCTCGATAGGCTTCAGGAACTCGGCCCTGAGGTCGTCTCGATCTTCCGTCAATCGACAGGAGGACTCTGAGCCAGACAGGCGGCACTGCGCAGTCCCCCCTCAGGTTGACACCTCATCCCCGAAACATGGAACATCCCCCTCACCATGGCCCCCAACCTCGAACCCAAGTCCGAGATCGTCACCCGCACCGTGGAGGCACTCGCCTGCGCGGACCTTAGCCTCTTACCACCGGTATGGAAGAGCGAAGCGGCGCGCAAGGTGCTACGCGCGGTGGCATGGATGGCTCCGACGGAAGAGACCGTCCTGATCACCGGCAGCAGCGGTACAGGCAAGTCCTTCCTGGCCGAAGTGATCCATCGGCTCAGCCGACGCAAGGACGCGCCGTTTTGCGTCATCCCGGTCGCAGGGCTTTCCCAGACCCTCGTCCACAGCGAGCTTTTCGGGCACGAGGCCCATGCCTTCACCGATGCCGGCCGGCAGCGTCGCGTCGGGCTCATCGAGGGAAGCGACGGCGGCACCGTCTTTCTGGATGAGATCGGCGACATCCATCCGCTAACTCAAGTGATGTTGTTGCGCTTTCTCCAGGACCGGCGGTTTCGGCGCCTCGGCGGGAACCGCGAAGTGAAGAGCGACGTGCGCGTGCTTGTGGCGACGAACCGCGACCTTACCGAACGGGTCGATCGCGGCGAGTTCCGCGATGACCTCTTCTTCCGGATCAGCACGTTCACGATCGAGATGCCGGGCCTGAACGAACGGCGGGAGGACATCCCCGGCCTCGCAGAGACGTTCCTCTCCCGCCTCGCCTGCGAGGCAGGAAAGACGTATCGCGCTCGACGTTTCTCGCGGGCGGCGTTGAAATCTCTTCTCGCGTACGATTGGCCGGGCAATATCCGGGAGCTGGAGAAGGTCGTCATCTGGGCCTTCTACCATGCCGGCCGGCGCGAAGTAATCCAGATCGGCGATCTGCCTCCGGCGGCGTTCGGAAGGCCCCGCGCCGCGTCCGACTCGCGAATCGACGGCGGGGGACACGATCTCTCGGCCGAGAGATTCGAGAGCTGCTATCTGGAATCCGTCCTGCGACTCTGCCACTGGAACGTCTCCGAAACCGCGCGCCTGCTCAAGGTCAAGCCGGACACCGTGCGCGACCGCATGCGTCGCGCGGGACTCAAGCGCCCCCCCAAGCAGCCCGCCTGATCGTCGGCCTTGTTCACCCGAAGATCGGGTAGATCAAGGCAACCCGGCAGCTCTGACCGTCCCTCCACCCTCCGCCTGAGTCACGTGCGCAGCATCGTGTTGCGCACACATCACGCGCTCGGCCGACCGATGGCATCGCTCTTGCGGATCCATACCTCGCAAGCGGGCATTGCCGTAGCCCTTCGCGCCCGCGAAGGCGCGGAGCCCGATCGTTCAGGAGGAAGGAGTGGAGTATGGGGACGTTTCCCGAACGAGGTGCCCGACCGCATCGTGCGACGGTCCGGGTGCTCGGTGAAGGTGTCGAGGCCAGCGTTGATCTGCTCGAAGGGGTCACCGCGGCCGACCTGATCCGCGCAGCCGGTACGACGCCGCGCGACAAGGGTTGGGATCTGTTCCTGGATGGTGCGCCCACCGAGCTCGACAAGCCGGTGGACCACACCCACGACGTCACGCTCGCCTACGTCCCGCGGATCCGCGGCGGCTGATCGGCGAGCACAACAAACAAGGGAGGAATGCGCACCGGCGCCGGTGGCGGTTTCCGCTGCCGCCGGCGCCGGTCCATCCAGCGCACGACACGCCATGGAAGAAGTGGTTCTTCAACCGGGGTCTCCCCGGGAGTCGATTGAGCAAGCGCGCGAGGTTCTGGCGGCGTTCCTGCAGGAGTTCTGCGGCGCGGCGGCTCGCGGTCTTCAGGCGCAACGCGAGTTCCTCACGTGCTGCAAGCCTCTGCTCGGTGAGATAGGTCCGAAGCCCGAGGTATGGGATCTCGACATGGCGGATGTGACGCTCGCGATGCGCCGCGTCGAGCGCGCGCGCCGGTTTCCTCTCCCTCGCGCCAGGCGGGAGCTGAATCGGTTGATGGTCCTGCTTGATGGAGTCCCGTTCGAGCGGTTGGTGGTGGCCGAGGCCGCGGTGACCGCGACCGTGCGCCCGCTTGTGGCCGAAGGCGCCTCAGCCCCTGGAAACGCTTTCGAGATCTGTCTTCCGCTTCCACCGGCTCCTCACTTCCCGGTCTTCATTCGCAGGTCCACTGCGGCGGGGCAGGAGTCGATGTTCATCCAGCCGGGCCGTCACGGCGCATGCCGAGGCGAGGCCACCCCTCTCCTCGAAACTGCCGTCGAGCGTCTCGACCTGTGCGGTCTTGTTCTAGTGGCCCTTGCCTGGGCTCGGAGGAATCTCTGATGGCCAACGACTTTCCCGGCGACCGCGGCGTATTCGCGCTTCGGCAGTTTCTGGCGTTCGTGGCGGCGTCGGTGCGGGTGGAGCCGGAGTCCGATGGCGGGAATGCGGCGGCTTTAGCATTCGCGTTGCAGGATCACGCGAACGCGCGGCCGGCCTGGGAAGAATTCGTGCCAACCGCCATCCGACTCGTATCACCGCCGGGTGACGAAACGTGGTGCGAGAGGCCCGACGTGGATGGCTCGAACCCAGCGCGGTTCGTGACCGGCCTCAAGATCCTAGATCGCGAGCGACAGTATCCGGGCGTGCGCGTCCAGCGCGTCTGCGTGCGCGCGTACCTCGCACCGCCTGCCCGCCTCACGGAGATTGCCTCTCGAGCCGAGTTCCTGACGGCATCTGGTCACCCGATGCGCATTGAATCCTTCGGACTGGGCGTCGGTGGGGGAATCTACGGCGCGTTATCCCAACGAGAGCGACGGCAGCTCGAGTACATCATGCCCGACGAGAGGATCGCACTGGCGGCGGTGCTTGCGGCGGTGGGACGCCCCGCCGTGGCGTTCTCAGACGACGGCACATGGCCGTGTCATCCGCTCGTCTTGCGCGCAGCGCAGCGGGTGGGGTGCACGATCGTGCGGCGACGCCTCGGCGAGATCCCGCCGCATGTGCGGCGACACATCCGCATTGTGCGATACCAGGCGATTCCGGAGGAGCCATGCGAAAAACAGGGGAGTGGGACATGAGCCGCCAGCGACCGTCGCAGTTCGAGCGCAGGCTCGAAATGGCGCGTGTCAGTGTGATCGGGGCGGGGCGCACCGGTTCATTCGCGTGCCTTGCGCTTGCCATGGCCGGCATCCGGTCGATTCGCGTCTACGACCATGACCGTCTGGATCCCGCGCGAAATCTTGGGGTGCAGTTCTATCGCGCTGCGGACGTGCGTCGCCGGCGGTTGAAGGTGGAGGCGCTGCCGCGGTTGATCCACGAGGTGTGCCCCGGCGTGGCCATCGAGGGGATCCCCGCGAAGTACCCCGACGGCGCGGTTGGGCCTTCAGGACCGATCGTGCTGTTCGGGATGGATACGATGGAATCGCGGCGGCGGGCTGCCGAGGCGCTATTGCAGGATCGCAGTCTGGGTCTGCTGGTGGACGTTCGGATCGGGGGGACCGTGGTGCGCTGTCACACGGTGCGGGGACGGGAGGGATTGAAGGAGTACTTGTCGACCCTCTACGGCGATGACGAGTCCTGGGGAGGAACCTGTGCGGATTCGCCCGACCCGCATGTGGCGATGGCGGGGGTGTCTATTGGCGTCGCATCGGTCATGGCGTACCTACGGGATGCTGACTTTCCCGAGATGGTGATGATGGATGTGGGGGAGAGGGTGGGGATGGTGGTGGGTGGGGGCTCCACCGGGCCCGGTACCAAGTAAGCCGATTCTCCGGCCCCGGCATTCCTCAAAATCCGACTCACGACAGGCTGGGTGGGCGTTGGTATCATTCCCCCCGGAGGTGACCGCATGACAGACAAGATTCTCGTCACTGGCGACGTGGTAGTGGATCACCATATCTATGAAGGCAAGCGCCACACTGCTTCTGCCGTTGAACGGCAGGGGGTGAGGGTAGTCCGAGAGCCCGGGGGCGCGATGGCGCTGACTCGTCTCATCGACGCCGCGATTGCACGTGCGAAGAAAGTGGCGGGGAATGAGAAGGAGGAAAGAGAGAAGGCCGTCCAGGATGCCGAGGCGAAGCTCGAGGAACTCCGGTGCAACGGAGGAGTGGAACTGGAGATTAGCGAGGCAGAGACGGCGCTGGTAAAGGCGAGAGGCGAACTGGCAAACCACAAACCGGCACCGGAGGCTCAGTGGGAAGTGGAGTGCCCGCTCAAGATGCCCCCTGCGGACAAGACTCCCTGCGGCCATCACGCACTTGCGGTCTGGAAGCCGTTTCCTCTGGATCCGACAAGTCCCCGGAATCCGAAGCAGGTCTGGCGTGCGGACCTCCTGATGGGCTACGGTCATGACGAATCCTCCCCCGATGACGGAACTGGCCCCTGTACCGATTGCACGCCGGAGCTTGATGACCCGTCACCCGCGACTCCAAGGGTGCTTGTGCTGGACGATGCAGGCTTCATGTTTCGTCATCAGGCCGCCGAGGAGTGCTGGTTGCTTCCCCCGGGAGCGGGGAAGCAGCCCGAGTGGATTATCCTGAAGATGAGCGCCCCGGTGTGCCAGGGAGATCTGTGGCACCGATTGAAGGAAGAACACTCGAAGAAGTTGATTGTCGTCCTCTCCGCGCATGAGCTGAGGCAGGAGCATGCTCAGTTGGGTTCGGGGCTTTCCTGGGAACGGACGGTCATGGAGTTGCATAAGGCGCTGGGATCCGACCGCAACTTGCGGGAGATGGCATCAAGGCCCCAGCACCTCATTGTCACATTCTCTGCTGATGGCGCTCTCTGGCTTGACAACACCGGACCGGAGCCACATGCGACTTTGGTCTTCGATGCCGATGGCGCGGAGGGTGCGTGGGCTCGTTCGATCCCCGGTGAAGCCTTTGGCTACATGTCCTGCATGGTCGCGGCCTTGGTCCGAGCCATCATGCGCGGGCCGGAGAAGCCCAAGATCAGCGCGGCCGTCAAGGCCGGACTCTGTGGCATGAGAGATCTTCGGAAACTGGGTCACGGTCTCGTTTCAGAGCATCCGCATCCCATTGCCGAGGAATTGCCGGTGGGGTTTCCAGCGAAGCGCCTGGCCGAGGTCATTGTGGCCGGCAGCAACGAGTTCGCGGAGACACCGGTGCCGTGGACTGACAAAGAACGGGCTCCGTATGCCGGGAGTCCGAAGGACCCCGACCAGAGGAGAGTCTGGCAGATCGTCGAGATGTCTCAATCACGGTTCGGCTCCACTGATTTGCCGTCCTTGCTGGGATTGGCAACTCAGACGGTGCTCTGGGGTGAAGCCGCCATCGCGCGATTGCCGCATGCACGGTTCGGGAAACTCCTTACCGCCGACCGATTCGAGATCGAGGCGCTTCGCAGCATCGAACGGCTGATGATTCAGTACCAGAAGGACAGTGGGGCGAAGAGGCCGCTCTCTATCGGTGTTTTTGGCCCGCCAGGTGCGGGGAAGTCCTTTGGGGTGCACCAACTCGCCAACAGCGTCTTCGGCAAGGAAGCGTGGCGGGAGTTCAATCTGTCGCAGTTCAAGGATGTGGGAGACCTGATTGGGGCATTCCACCAAGTCCGCGACGCTGTGTTGGGTGGAGCCACTCCGGTCGTATTCTGGGACGAATTCGATTCGCGTGAGTATGACTGGCTGCAGTTTCTCCTCGCCCCTATGCAGGACGGGCGTTTCCAGGAAGGGCAGATCAGTCACGCCGTCGGGAAGTGCGTCTTCATTTTCGCCGGCGCCACAAGCCACACATTCGAGGAGTTTGGACCGCCAAAGCCCGGTACAACCCGATTCGACATGGACGCGTGGCGAAAGTTCGAACTCAAGAAGGGTCCTGACTTCCACAGTCGCCTGGATGCCTATCTCAACGTACTCGGTCCCAACCCAAGAAGCGAAGGTCTTGCTGACGTGGATGGTAGTGACGACCCGATGTCCGAAAAGAACGACGTTTGTGCGCCCCTTCGTCGTGCGCTGCTGATTCGAGCGCACTTGGGTGTCCCGAAGGATGCTCGGCTCGATTTCGACCCCGAGCTGCTCGCGGCGCTTCTGCGAGTGCCCAAGTACACTCACGGCGCACGGTCCGTCGAGAAGCTTGTGCAGTCGCTCAAGCCTTCATACGAAGGGCAGGCCATCCGGCGCTCATCCCTGCCGCCTCGGCCACAGCTCGGGATGCACGTCAACCTGCCGCCTTTCGACAAGATCCTTGACGAGCACGCGCCTTTCGGCCAGGACGATGTCATAGAAGCTCTCGCGGCGGCGATCCACAAGAACTACCTCATCTTGTCCGGAGACAAGCAGCAGAAGGTCGCACGCCGTTTTGACAAGCCGTACGCGGATCTCGACTCTGTAGACAAAGAAGACAACCGCGCGGCTGCTCGGCGCATTCCAGCGGCCCTCGCGCTTGCGGGACTGCGTCTGGAGGGGGGCGAGGCATCTAGTGAGGAGGCATCGAGTGAGTCGGTTGCCGCCATCCGCAAGCATCTCGAGTACCACTTGGAGCGCCTGGCCGAGGCCGAGCACGACGGTTGGATGGATCAGCGGCTCCGGAGCGGCTGGCGCCACGGGAAGAAGCGCGATGACCCCGCGAGGCGGCATCCGGCGCTTGTCCCCTACGCCGAGTTGCCCGACGCCGACCAGGACAAGGACAGGGACTCCGTATTGCACTTCCCGGACGTGGTCGGGCTCGCCGGCTACCGGATCACGTGGGCGCGCATGAGTTCGTCTCTCAGTACCCATTCCGCAAGGTCGTAGTAGATTGCCTGACTGAAGGACCCACGAAGCGAGGCTCTCTGCGATGCGCATCTTCATCAGCTACGGCCGCAACGACGCAACGGCGTTTGCAGGACAGCTTGCTAAGTGGCTGCGGCAGCAGAACCACGAACCGTGGCTCGACGTCGAGAACGGTATTCCCGTCGGTGCTCCGTTTGACCTCCGCATCGAGATGGGCATCACGGACAGCGACGCGCTGATCGCCGTACTGTCGCCCTGGAGCCTTCGCCCCGAAGGGTTCTGTCGAAACGAGATCCTGTTCGCGCAGTCCTACAAGAAGCTGATCATCCCCGTACGCATCGCGGACGTGACTCCTCCCATCCAGGTGGTGTCCCTTAACTACATCGACGCCGCCACGGATCCCGACACGGCGTTCAAAGAGCTTCCGGCCGCCATCGATCAAGTTGCGGCCGGCAAAGGCATGGGCTTTCGAGACTGGGGATCAGCGCGGCCATCCAAGGTGTGGTGGGCCGACCTGCAGCAACGGTACTTCGAAGAAGAACTCGCCCGTCACGGGGGCAGCTTCACGGGCCGCGAATGGCTTTTCGAGCAAGTTCAGGAGTGGGTGGAGGCCCCGGGTTCTCGCTTGCTGCTGGTTACCGCTGAACCAGGGTTCGGCAAGAGCGCGGCGGCGGCGCAGATGAGCGTGCGGCTCAATGTGCGCGGCGTCCATTTCTGCTCGCGCTCGATCATCGAGTCTTGTCGACCTGACTCTTGGCTTCGCGGTCTGGTCTATCAACTGGCTGCCCAGTTCTCGGCCTATCGTGAGGTGATGGAGGCCTTGCCCGTCTCTCCCGACTGGGCGGATCCCCCCGAGTCGCTCTTCCGGACATTGGTTGCCGATCCGCTCCGCAAGATCCGCGACCGGCTCCAGGTGGATCAGCCCTGGACCTTCATCGTGGATGGTCTGGATGAATCAGTCGCCGAAATTGGCTTCGGCTTGGCGGATCTATTGGCCGATTCGGCGGCCCGCGTGCCGGACTTCTTGCGCATCGTGGTCACAAGCCGGCCCGACCGGAGCATCCTCGCGAGATTCGAAGTGGACGGCATTCAATGCCGCCATCTCGATGCCGGCGGCGAGCCGAACCGTCGCGATGTTTCTGCCTACATCAAACGGCGGCTCGATGGACTCTATGAGTCCGGCAGGGTTCCCCGCCAGGCGGGCACGACGTCGAAGTTGGCCGAACTGGCGGACGGCAACTTCCTGTTCGCCAGGCTGACGCTTGACGCACTCGGTGAAGGCGACCCATGGACGCGGATGGACCTGGACGACCTAGGGGCCTTACCCCGAAAACTAGGCGGCCTCTATCATGCGATGTTTCGCAAACGATTCAAGGACCGTGTCGCCTACGACAGTGAGGTGCTACCGCTGCTGGATTGCCTGGTCGCGGCATCGGGGCCACTGCCGGACGACTTCTTGCGTGCGGCGTCAGGTATGGCCCCTCACCCGACGAAACGTGGCCTCACCGCGCTATCGCAGTTCTTGGGCGGCGACGCCGGGGGGAGGCGCTTGTTTCACCAGAGCCTGGCCGATTGGCTGACCGATCCCGAGGCCAGCGCCGACTTCGCCACGTCGATGGAAGAGGGGCAGAACCGGCTCGCCAGGCAATGCTGGCGGGAATTCGAGGCGCAGCCAAGGCACTTATCCGCCTACACACTGGCCCACTTGCCGGCCCACCTGATCGCGACTCACCAGTGGGACAAGCTGGAGACGCTCCTGACCGATCTGAGCTACATCGAAGACCGAATCCGGACGGGCCAGATCTTCGATCTGATTCGCGACTATCACCAAGTCCTGGCCGCATTGCCCGAGGCGCAAGCGGAGGTGCTGGAGCTGGAGCGCCATGAGGCGCGGGCAGCGCGATGGACGCAAGAGATTGTGGACTACGCTCGCAAGTGGAACGGGGGCGAGGAGACGCCTCCGCTTCCGGAGATCATCCCTTCGGTCGAGCCGTGGAGCGATGAACGGCTGGAGGAAGAGTGCCGGCGGATCGTCGAGAACCCGACGCGACTCGACCGATTGCGAGCCTTCGGGTCCTTCGTCGAATCGGAGTGCTACCCCCTACTGGAGTTCGGCGGGTGGCCGGGGTTCGTGGCCCAGCACGCCTTCAACCGTCCACCTGGCGATCCCGTGAGGTCGGTGGTCGCTGAGTCCATTTATTCCCTAGGTGTGCCCATGCTCCTGCAGCACTGGTCCTCTGAGATCCACTACAACCCGAAGCCCGCGTTGCTGCGCACGCTGGAAGGCCACAGCTCGACGGTCGGGAGCGTGAGCGTGACGCCGGACGGTCGCCGCGTGGTGTCGGGGAGTGACGAGGGGACGCTGCGGGTGTGGGATCTGGAGAGCGGACGCTGCCTGCGCACGCTGGAAGGCCACAGCTCGGCGGGTCAGGAGCGTGAGCGTGACGCCGGACGGTCGCCGCGCGGTGTCGGGGAGTATCGACGGGACGCTGCGGGTGTGGGACCTGGAGAGCGGACGCTGCCTGCGCACGCTGGAAGGCCACAGCGTCGACGGTCTGGAGCGTGAGCGTGACGCCGGACGGTCGCCGCGCGGTGTCGGGGAGTGACGACGGGACTCTGCGGGTGTGGGATCTGGAGAGCGGACGCTGCCTGCGCACGCTGGAAGGCCACAGCTCGGTCGGGTCGGGAGCGTGAGCGTGACGCCGGACGGTCGCCGCGCGGTATCGGGGAGTTGGGACAAGACGCTGCGGGTGTGGGATCTGGAGAGCGGGCGCTGCCTGCGCACGCTGGAAGGCCACAGCTCGGGGGTCGGGAGCGTGAGCGTGACGCCGGACGGTCGCCGCGCGGTGTCGGGGAGTGACGACGGGACGCTGCGGGTGTGGGATCTGGAGAGCGGGCGCTGCCTGCGCACGCTGGAAGGCCACAGCTCGGGGGTCAGGAGCGTGAGCGTGACGCCGGACGGTCGCCGCGCGGTGTCGGGGAGTGGGGACAAGACGCTGCGGGTGTGGGATCTGGAGAGCGGACGCGTGCCTGCGCACGCTGGAAGGCCACAGCGTCGACGGTCTGGAGCGTGAGCGTGACGCCGGACGGTCGGCGCGCGGTGTCGGGGAGTTGGGACAAGACGCTGCGGGTGTGGGATCTGGAGAGCGGGCGCGTGCCTGCGCACGCTGGAAGGCCACAGCTCGGCGGGTCGAGAGCGTGAGCGTGACGCCGGACGGTCGCCGCGCGGTGTCGGGGAGTTGGGACAAGACGCTGCGGGTGTGGGACCTGGAGAGCGGCGCGTGCCTGCGCACGCTGGAAGGCCACAGCTGGCGGGTCGGGAGCGTGAGCGTGACGCCGGACGGTCGCCGCGCGGTGTCGGGGAGTGATCGACGGGACGCTGCGGGTGTGGGATCTGGAGAGCGGGCGCTGCCTGCGCACGCTGGAAGGCCACAGCGTCGACGGTCTGGAGCGTGAGCGTGACGCCGGACGGTCGCCGCGCGGTGTCGGGGAGTGACGACGGACTCTGCGGGTGTGGGATCTGGAGAGCGGGCGGTGTCTGCGCACGCTGGAAGGCCACAGCGTCGGGGTCGGGAGCGTGAGCGTGACGCCGGACGGTCGGCGCGCGGTATCGGGGAGTTGGGACAAGACGCTGCGGGTGTGGGATCTGGAGAGCGGACGCTGCCTGCGCACGCTGGAAGGCCACAGCTCGGGGTCGGGAGCGTGAGCGTGACGCCGGACGGTCGGCGCGCGGTGTCGGGGAGTGACGACGAGACGCTGCGGGTGTGGGATCTGGAGAGCGGACGCTGCCTGCGCACGCTGGAAGGCCACAGCTCGGGGGTCAGGAGCGTGAGCGTGACGCCGGACGGTCGCCGCGCGGTGTCGGGGAGTGACGACGAGACTCTGCGAGTGTGGGACGTGGAGAGCGGACAGCCCCGGACCGTTGTGAAGGGGACTGCGCCGTGGGAGGCCCTTGCCTTCTCTGCCCGTCTCAACCGCGCAGTTGGCGGGACTAGAGTCGGTGAGGTGTCGACTTACGACCTTGTGGGTGTCCCCCTTGGCCCCGGAATCTGCACCGCTTCCCGGGTCTCGGCGCGCACGGGCTCACTCTCCATCCACTGTCCCTGGTGTAACCAAGAATCCGCAATCTCCAGCCCCGCGGTGGCCCTCATCGTATCCAACATGGACGCCCTCCGACCGGGTCAATCACCATGCTTGGACCTGCCGGATTCCGCTTTCTCGGATGCCCGGCTCCTTGGATGTTGCCCCCATTGCACGAAGGCGGTCCGACTGAATCCGTTCGCGATCGAAGTCCTTGCTGGGTCTGAACCGCCGACCGATGGCGTCGGTACCGATGATCAGGGCACGTAGATCACGTGGAAAAGGAGGACAGTTGGGTGGACGAACGCGATGATGCGAACAAGTTGCATCCGGCGCTGGTGCCCTACGCAGAGCTGTCCGAAACAGACCAGAAGAAGGACCGAAACTCCGTAGTGCACTTCCCAGACATGGTCAAGCGGGCCGGCTACCGGATCACGTGGGCGTAATGGCGTCCCTCGTCCGCATCGGCGTCACCGGACACCGTGTTCTTGCGGACGCGAGCAGGATCAAGGCCGGGATCGAGGAAGCTCTCCGCCGTATCGAGGCCGCGTCCCCCGGCAGCTCCGTTGTCGTGGTCTCGCCCCTCGCCGAAGGCGCGGATCGCGTCGTCGCCGCCCATGTGCTCGACCGTCACCCCGAAGCGCGGCTTCTCGCCATCCTCCCGATGCCCGCTGACGTATACGCCAAGGACTTCGCCTCTCCACAATCAAGGGCGGAGTTCGAGCAGCTCTTGGGCCGCGCCACCTGCTGCATCGAGCTCCCAACTGCGCCGACACGCGGGGAGTCCTACAAAGCCGCCGGCGCAGCGGTCCTCGATCAATCCGACATCCTCATTGCGGTTTGGGACGGAAAGAAGGGGCAGGGGCGAGGCGGAACGGCAGCGATCGTCCGACTCGCGCGCGAGCGAGGCGTTCCGATCGCGTGGGTCCATGCCGGGAATCGAAATCCCCACACCAACGAGCCTACTTCTCTCGGCGAGAAGCAGGGGAAGGTGACCTTCGAGAACTTCGAGGTTCTCGGTGGGGACGCACTCGCCGCCAAATCGGACGCGCCGGACTCGGATCTCATGCCTGCCTTGCCTTATCGGATTCGGATCGGAGTCGTGGCCGCAGGAGGCGTCGAATCCACGGACGGCATGCGTGAAACGCTAGACTCGTTCCTGCCCGGCGCGATCCTGGGCCTTTTCGACCCCCCATCGAGAAAGCAGCTCGCTGAAGCTCGCTACACGCCGATCGTATACAGCGTCCTCGCGAGGCCGGACGCCGAGGTGGAACGTAAGCTTGCCGATGGGCTCCATCAGGTCCTTGGCGCCAAGGTCGAGAGCGAGATCCCGCAAGAACCGCCGGGACGCGCCGGTCGCTTCATCGTGAACCACTGCGACGTGCTCGTTCTCGTCGAACCTCCGGGCACACTCGGCATGGCCGCCGACTCAGTCCGCGCCTTCGCGGAGCGCAAGCAGCGGCCCATCATCCACATTCAACCCGGATCGCCCTCCCTGATCCGGGTGACGCGCGGCAACGGCCTGAACGCCAAGTCCATCACCCGCCTCGACACCTTCAACGGATACTCGCCGGGACGGAAGCAGGTGGAAAGCTACGTCGAGAATGTCCGCAAAGATATCTTCAGCTCGGCGGAGGGGAACACGCTCCCGGAAGAGAACAGGGAACTCGTCCGCAAGGACCTCCTCCCTTACTACGCTAAGGCCTCGTACCTCGCCAAGAAGAGCCAGCGACTGTACCGCAGGGCGGGCAGCCTCGTCTGGCTGCTGTTCCCGCTCGCGATCGCCGCGGTCGCCGTCGGAATCCACATGCCCTCGTTGTCGATGGCGGCGTTCGGGATCGAGTTCCTGCTCTTGACGATCATCGCCGGCGTCGTGATCCATGCGGATCGGCGTCGCAGCCTTCGGAGCTGGATCGAGACCCGATTCCTGACCGAGCGCATAAGGTGCGCTGCCTTCCTGGCCGCCTGCGGATGCGAAGTGTCGACGCTCCGCGTGCCGCCGTACATGGGGGATGTCGAGCAGCGCGATCAATGGATGGTGCTCGCCTTCAACGAGATCTGGACCCGACTTTCACGGCGGCAAACCCACATCGGCGGCTCGTGCGAGACCATCCGCGACTTCGCCGGGAAGGCCTGGGTGGGCGACCAGATCAAGTATCACGAGGGCAAGGCCAGAGATTGCGAGCGGATGGGGATGCGCCTTGAGCGATGGGGGACCGCGGTGTTCCTTCTCGCGATGGTGGCGGCGGCCGCTCATGTGGCCGTGTCTCGCCAGGGGCACCATGAAACCCTGCTCAGCAGCGCCCTGACGCTTGCCGCCATCATCCTGCCTGCGGTCGGCGCGGCGCTCGGTGGGTTCCGCAGTCACCGTGAGTACTCCCGGCTCGGCAAGCGGAGCCGCAACATGGCCATCGAACTCCGCAAGCTCCAGGAGCGACTGGGTGATGCCGAGAGTATTGCTGAGATCCGCCGAATACTGACCGAAGCGGAGGAGATGATGCTGGGGGAGACGCAGGACTGGTTGATGCTCATGAAGTTCGTGCCGGTGCAGTATCCAGGGTGACGCGTCGATCGTGTCGATGTCTCCATCTAATCGTGTGCCGTAAGGGGCACCCTCCGGCAACGGCTAGCGAGGAGGTTGGGAAACGATGTTGCGTCGCCACCGGTTCGGTCGGCAGTTCGAATTGGGCATCCCGGCCGAAGCCTTCCCGGCCATCCTCGCCGACTTGCGCGCCGCGCGCATGGGTATCGTCACCAAGCCGGAGCGCTTCACGCCGGGCCAGCTCGCGACCAATACGCTCCATCCGCGCCTTCAACAACCGATGTCCGCGGTGGACCTGGCCTTCTTCGTCGCCGAACACGACGACCATCACCTGGCGCGCATCACGTAGATCCTGGCGGCACAAAGCCGCGGCTCCTGGATCCCTGGTGATGTTCATCGGAGGGAAGTGTGGAGACAACAGTCGTCAAGATCATTCCCGCAGCGAATGGCCCGCTCAAAGCTTTGGCCACCGTGGTTTTCGATGACGTTCTTGTGTGGCGGGGCGTTAAGATTCTGGAGCATGCAGACGGTGAGTTCGAGGTGCGCTTGCCCGAGTATCCCATGGCGCCTGGATTCGGGGAGATCATGACGGCCCGTGTACTGGCCGCGTACAATGCGTTCGTGGACTCCCGAGCTTCGTCTGATTCGCAGTTGCGGGTAACGACCGAAGATGGAACCCAGACCCATGAAACCCGATAGTCTCATCGTGTCCCCATATTCCGGTGGACCTCGTGCCGGCGTTGCTGCAAATCATGATGACCATGACCTCGCTCGAGTCATGGAGATCCTCAGGGTTCTGTCCACCTGAGTTGTTCGAAGCGAAGATCCAATAGGGAGAAGCCCGTGGAGATTACCGAAACCAAGTTCACGCCTGTCACGATGGGTCCGGTGCGGGCCCTGGCGACCCTGGTGTTCGACGGTGTCTTCGTGGTTAGGAATGTGAAGATCGTCGAGAAACCGGACGGTGTGCTCTTCGTCCCGCGATTGCGCCCTCCCCCTCCCGATGGCCGCTTTATCGATCCGGCTCATCCGGTGACGCCTGAGTTCTGGTCGTGTGTCCAGGCGCATGTCCTGACCGCCTACAAGGCGTATCTTGACTCCCCGACATCGTCCGAATCGCCATCACCGGACGCGACCAATGACCGGACCTGGCCCCTGGAATCGGGATAGCCCATCCGCGGGTGACCCCCGTCTGCCCAAGCACAGGCCTCGGCAGGGATGCGCTATACTCCCTCGGCTTTCCCGCCCCCTTGCCTTTCCGCACATCATCACAAGGAGCGAGTCGATGGAAGAGGTGGTTCTTGCGTACGTGCGCAACGAGTATCTGGATGAGGATGACGACATCGAGCTCGACGTGGACACCCCGCTCATCTCGAGCGGGATTGTGGACAGCTTCAGCATGGTGAGCCTGAAGCGCTTTCTCGAGAAGAAGTACTCCATCTCCATCCCCGACGCGGATGCCTCCCCGGAGGCCTTCGACACCGTGACCAAGATCGTGACCCTCGTGAAGAGGATCCAGGGGGGGAAGTGAGATGGCCTACCCGACCAACATCAAGGAGGCCTACCGGGCCGATCTAGCCGGCATGAAGGAGAAGGGCCTTCTCAAAGAAGAGCGCTACATCCACTCGCCGCAGGCGGCGCACATCGAGGTTGAGTACCCGGCCGGCGCCAGCGTCAAGCCGGTCATCAACCTCTGCGCCAACAACTACCTCGGGCTCTCGAGCCACCCCGAGGTCATCAAGGCCGCCCACGCCGCCCTCGACGCCCGCGGCTACGGCCTCTCCAGCGTCCGCTTCATCTGCGGCACCCAGGACATCCACCGCGAACTCGAGCACGCGGTCACCAAGTTCCTCGGCACGGAAGACACCATCCTCTTCCCGAGCTGCTTCGACGCCAACGGCGGCGTCTTCGAAGCCATCCTGAGCCCTGAGGACGTGATCATTTCCGACCGCCTCGTACACGCGAGCTTGGTCGACGGCATCCGCCTCTGCAAGGCGATGACCGACACGTACAAGCACCTCGACATGGCCCACCTGGAGCAGAAGCTCGAAGAGCATCAGGACAAGCGGGCGCGGCTCATCGTCACGGACGGCGTCTTCAGCATGGACGGCGATCTCTCGCCCATGGATGAAATTGTCGCGCTGGGCGAGAAATACAACGCCATGGTTCTCGTCGACGAAGCGCACTCCAGCGGCTTCATCGGCAAGACCGGCCGCGGCACCGCCGAGCACTTCGGGGTCATGGGCAAGGTGGACGTCATCACGACGACCTTCGGCAAGGGCCTCGGCGGGGCATCCGGCGGCTGCGTCTCCGGCCGTAAGGAGATCGTCGAGCTTTGCCGCCAGCGCGGCCGTCCCTACCTCTTCAGCAACAGCATCGCGCCGCCCATCGTCGCCGGCACCCTGAAGGTGTTGGAGATCCTTTCGGCGAGCACGGAACGGCGCGACCGCCTGGAAGAGAACACGCAGTTCTGGCGCAAGGGCCTCACCGAGGCCGGCTTCGTGATCCGCGAAGGGGAGACCCCCATCGTGCCGGTCATGCTCTTCAACGCGAAGTTGAGCCAGGACGTCTCCCGCGATCTCTACGCGGAAGGGGTCTACGCCGTCGGCTTCTTCTTCCCGGTCGTCCCCCAGGGACAGGCGCGTATCCGCACCCAGCTCTCCGCCGGCCATGACATCCCCATCCTCAAGACCGCCCTCGAGGCGTTCAAGAAGGTGGGGGCCAAGCACGGCATCCTGGGTCTGGACAAGAAGGGGATCATCGAGAAGTTCGGGACGTAGCGCGTCCCGCGGTACCGCATGAACGATCACCGTGATCTGTGGTGGGCCTCGCCCACGGTCGAACTGGGCGAGGTCCTCCATGTACAGCTCCCCCAGCCTTTCACCGCGGCCTACGGCGGCATGCTGCCGGAAATCCAGGTGAGCTACGAGGCATGGGGCACGCTGAACGCGGCGCGCGACAACGCCGTGCTGATCGTGCATCCCCTTACCGCCGACTGCCATGTCACCGGCGAGTTCGCCGGGCAGCCGCGGGGATGGTGGGAGAAGCTCGTCGGCCCCGGCCGCGCCATCGATACCGACACGCACTACGTCGTCTGCCCCAACTTGCTGGGCGGCTGCTACGGCACGACGGGGCCTCGGTTCCCCGCTCCCGATGGAGAGCCGTACCTGGATCGCTTCCCGCTCCTCACGCCGCGCGACTTGATGCGGGCGCAGCGGCTCTTCGTGGAAGCGCTCGGCATCCGCCGCCTCGCGATGGTGATCGGACCGAGCCTGGGCGGCATGATCGTCTGGGAGTGGGCGATCGAGGCCCCGGAGATGGTCGGCCGGGCGGTGGTCGTGGCGGCGCCGTTGCGCACCACGCCCCACCAGATCGGATTGAACTGGCTCCAGCGGCGCGGCATCGAACTCGACATCACCGGGAACGAAGTGGTGGCCGCGGTGGGGCAGATGGTCGCGCGCGGCGTGGGCATGCTGAGCTATCGCTCGCCGGTGGGGTTGGAGGAGAAGTTCGGGCGCGAGTGGTTCCAGGAACCCGGCCCGCTGCTCCGCGACCGCGGCATGTTCAACGTCGAGTCGTGGCTGCGCATGCACGGCAAGCGCATCACGACGCGCTTCGATCCCTTCACCTACATCCTCTTAAGCCGCGCCATGGATCTGCACGACGTGAGCCGGGGCCGCGGGGATCTGGTGAGCGCTCTGAATCGCGCCACCTGTTCGGTGCGCGTGATCGGGATCAGCTCGGACTATCTCTATCCGCCCGCCGAGGTGCATCAGGGTGCCGACATTCTGAACCACCTGGGTCGCGACGTCGGCTATGCCGAGGTGCGCTCGCCCAACGGCCACGACGCGTTCCTCATCGACACCGATCAGATCGACGTCATTCTGCGCGACATGGCCATGGAGGCAGCGCCCTCCGTGCCGACGCCGCTCGACCGGGAGACGCGCCCGGTGCGGATCGGCATCCTGGGCGCGGGCCGCGTGGCGGCGTCGTTCGTCAAGTTGGTGGACGAGCGGAGAGCGCAGGTCGCGGCGCGCAACGGCCTCAAGCTCGACATCGTGGCCGTAGCCGAGATCGACCGTGAGAAGTCTCTCGATCCCGCCTTCGCGCGGACGATGGTGACTGGCGATCCGGACGCGCTCGTGACGCGCTCCGACTTGGACGTCCTGGTGGATCTCACGCGGGGCTCCGGAGCACGGTCCCTGGTGGAGAAGGCACTGAGCCTCGGCAGGCATGTCGTCACGCCGAACAAGGTCATGCTCCGCGACTACGGCGAAACGCTCGACCGCGTGGCCTATGACCACGGGGCCCGTCTCGCGTACCATGATTCCATCGCTGCCGGCTGGCCGCTCATCCACGCGCTGGATCGGCCGCGGGCGCAGAGCGGTGTCTCGGATCTGCACGCGATGCTCTCGAGCGCGTGCAACGTGATGCTGGAGCACATGGAGGAGGGGGCGACCCTGGCGGACGCGCTCGCCGAGGCCGTCGCGCGCGACCTGACCGAACCCGACCCGGAACTCGATCTCTCCGGGTGGGACAGCGCGCAGAAGCTCACGATCCTCCTCGCGCGGGCCACCGGGCGCCGCTACGGCGGGCAGCACATCGAGACCGTGGGGATCGATGGCCTCGATCCGCGGCTCGTGCGCGCCGCTCTCGTTCTGGACTTGCGCGTGAAGCTCGTGGCGCTGGCGTCGCGAGCGCCGGGATCGATGACCGCGACCGTCCGTCCGGTCGCGGTGCCGCGCGACGCCCACTTGGGACTCGTGCGCGGCGATAACAACGTGGTGGTGATCCATACCCCGGACGGCGGGGAGATGGTGTATCTGGGCACGGGCGCGGGGGACCTTCCGGTGGCCACCGCCGTGCTCAACGACTTGATCGGTGTGTTCGACCCTTCGCACAGTTGGACCGGATGGTACCCGGCGGCGGAGACCGCGGTGGCCGCGCCCGTGTTCGGGCAGTGGCTGGTGCTGCGCGACGGAAGGCCGGAACGGACCGGCCTTCCCGCGGCGCAGGGCGTTCCTATTCTGGACGTGATTGGACGGGGAGCTGGCGTGAAGCGCGCCGACGTGCCTCCGTCGCGGTGGTGAGGTGAAGGCTCGGCGCGCTGGGAGAAAATCGACATGAGCAACATCAGATCCTACGAAGAGCGGCTGAAGGGATTCAACTGGGAGATCGCCCGCGAGGTGCTGGATTGGAAGGAGGGCGAACTCCTCAACATCGGCGCCATGTGCACCGACCGGCAATGTGCGCGGGGGCTGGCCGAGAAGACCGCGCTTGTCTGGGAGGGGTTCGGCGACGTTCGCAAGGTCTACACCTTCGACGACCTGCGTCGCTACTCGAACGGGTTCGCGAAGCTGCTCGCGGATCTGGGCCTCAAGCCCGGCGAGCGCGTCTGCATCTTCATGGACCGCATCCCGAGCCTCTACATCTCGTTCCTCGGGGTGCTCAAGTTCGGCGCGGTCGTTCAGCCGCTGTTCTCCGCGTTCGGCGAGGAGTCGCTGGAGGTGCGGCTGAAGGACGCCGAGACCTCGGCGATTCTCACCACGCAGAAGCACGTGAAGAAGGTGCGGCGGCTTCGCGAGAAGCTCCCCGCGCTCAAACACGTGATCGTGGTGGACGGCGAGCCGGCGAAGGTGGGCGACGACGAGATCTACTTCGACATGGAGTCGTCGCCGGTGGAGAGCTTCGATGCCGCGCGCACCGGGCCCGAGACGCCGTCGGTGCTCCACTACACCTCCGGCACCACCGGCCAGCCCAAGGGCGCGGTCCACGTGCACGGCTCGATCTGGTCGCAGGCGCTCACGACTTCCTGGGTGCTGGACTTGAAGCCCGACGACATCTACTGGTGCACCGCCGACCCGGGTTGGGTGACCGGCACGAGCTACGGCATCATCGGCCCGTGGGTGCTGGGGATCACCCAGTGCGTGCTCGACTCCGGGTTCACGGCCGCCCGCTGGTACCGTTTCATTCAAGACAACAAGGTGACCGTGTGGTACTCGGCGCCCACCGCCATCCGTTCGCTCATGCGTGAAGGGGACGCGGTGGTGAAGCAGCACGACCTCTCGTCGTTGCGCCACCTGGCCTCGGTGGGCGAACCGCTCAACGCGGAAGCGGTGATCTGGAGCGAGAAGGTGTTCGGCATACCGTTCCACGACACGTTCTGGCAGACCGAGACCGGCTCCATCATGATCGCGAACTTCCCCGGCATGAAGATCAAGCCGGGCTCGATGGGGAAACCGTTTCCCGGTATCACCGCCTCCGTGCTGGATCTCAAGAGCCGCGAGCCGATCGTCGATCCCGGCAAGGTCGGCCTCATCGCGTTCCGGCCGGGGTGGCCGTCCATGTTCCGCACCTACTGGAAGATGGTGGACACCTACCGGAGCAAGTTCGTGGGCGCGCCTGCCAAGGCCACGCCCGACGAGCTTCGCGCCAATCCCGACCTCTGGTACGTCTCTGGCGATCGCGCCAGCATCGACCGCGACGGCTACTACTGGTTCGTGGGGCGCGACGACGACGTCATCAATACCGGCGGCCATCTGGTCGGCCCGTTCGAGATCGAGTCGGCGCTGATCGAGCACGAGGCGGTGGCGGAAGCAGCCGTGGTCGGCAAGCCCGACGAGGTCAACATGGAGGTGGTGAAGGCGTTCGTGACCCTCAACCCCGGGTACGAGCCCTCCGAGGACCTCGAGCTGGCCATCATGAACTTCATCCGCAAGAAGCTCTCGCCGCTGGCCATGCCCCAGGAAATCGAGTTCCAGGCGAAGCTCCCGAAGACCCGCTCCGGCAAGATCCTGCGCCGCTACCTGCGCGCGCTGGAATGGGGCGAGGAGACCGGGGACCTCTCCACGCTCGAGGACGATTAGCGACTAGTCAAATTCAAGAGATCGGTCGGATCGGCGGGGATGAGCAGCAAAGTTCATCCCCGTCGTCGTGATTATGCAGTACGACGCCCCTTCGGGCGAGATTCGCGGCACGCATGAGATGCGGCACGTCGCACACTGACTATGACGTAAAAAAAACATTGAGAAATTATGAGAAAGAAATTGATCAATATGATTGAGACGGATAGCATGCCTTGGGGGTTCTTGGATGCTGGACGTGAGTTTGGGATCCGCACAAGACCGCGCCGCGACCACGGTTTGCCCGTTCTGCGGGACGGGTTGCTCGATGCTACTTGTCGATTCCACGGCCTACCCCCGACTCCACCACCCCGTCACCCAGGGCGCGCTCTGCCTGCGCGGATGGAGCACCGGCGAACTCGGAGGCTCTCCGCTCCGGGTGGAAACGGCCTACCAGCGCCGCCGCGGCGAGCCGTTGCGTCCGGGACGCGTCGAGGAAGCGCTTGCCGCCGCCGCGGATCGACTCCTGGGCATTCGTGACGCCTACGGCGGGGCGAGCATCGGCATCCTCGGCTCCGCCCGCATCACCGTTGAGGAAGTCCTCTTGCTGCGCCGCCTGGCGCGGGCCCTCGGCACGCCCCACCTGGATTCCCTGCAGCGCCTCGGCTACGTGTCCTTCCCTCCCGTCGATCTGCGCGATATCGAGAGCGCGCCCCGGCTGACCGTGCTCGGCGCGAACCTCCACGAGCGCCATCCGCAAGTGGGGCGGCGTGTGCTGCGCGCGATGGATCGCGGTTCGGACGTGCGGGTTGTGCATGCGCGCCGGGTACCGCCGGTGGGCGCGGGAGCGCTTCACCGCGCCGTGCTTCCCGGTCACGAGTTGGATGCGCTGGAGGGCGCGGAAGCGAACGAACTGACTCTCGTCTCTTCGGAACTCGCCCTGGCTGGCCAGGGGAGAGCCGCGGCGGCGCGGCTAGCCGGCAGGCGGACGATCTACCTCTCCGATTACGTGAACCAGCGAGGCGCGGTGGAGGCAGGACTCTATCCGTCGCCGGACGGTTTGTCCGCGTGGGAGATGCTCGGGGCTGCCGCCGAAGGCCGCCTGAAGGCGCTCCTCGTCTTCTCCGACGACCCCTTCGAGTTCTTCCCCGATCTCGCCGCCCGCGCGTTCGCCGGCGCCGAGTTCACCGTCGTCGTCGATGCGATCAAGACCGCGAGCGGCCGCCATGCCGACGTTGTGCTCCCCGGAGGGCTGCTCGCCGAGAAGCACGGCACGGTGGTGAACATGGAAGGGCGCGCGCAGGAGATCGCACCGATCGCCGACCGGCGCGACGTGTGGACGGAGGGCGCGATCGCCACGTTCCTCCTGGATCGCGCAGCCTCGGACGATGAGATGGGCTTTGCGGGTCCGCGGAGCCTCGGTGCGGCGGGAGCCGAGGCGGAGCGCCCCACCGAGGACCGGCCGTTCATCGCCGCGCTGGACGCGGCCTCGTTCTGGGGCGGCCACGCGTTGGCTGCGGCCACGGTGAGCGCCTGGCGCGAAGAGCGGAACCTCGCCGCCGACTTCCCCGAGGGATACGTGAGCCTCCATCGCGAGGACGCCCGGGAGCTGCGCGTCTCTCAGGGGGCGCGAGTCAGGATCGAGAGCGCGGATGGTTCGATCGCCCTGCCCGTGCGGTACGACGTGCGTGCGCAGCGCGGAGCGGTATGGATCCCCATGTCGTGCTGGGAGCGCGCCGGGTCCGCACTGGGGGCGCTCGACTTCGATCCCGGTCTGCGAATTCCGGTGTTCCGTCCTCGTGCGGTGCGCGTGTCACGCGCCGAAGGGAGCTGAGGGGAGGGGTGATGGGTAGTGCGCATCGGTGGCTGACCCGCGCTTCGCTTGACGACCTGCTCGATCGTTTCGCTCGTGAGGGCGCGCTGGTGGCTCCGGTGCGCATCGAGGGCGAAATCCTCTTTCGCCACGTGGCGAGCGCCGAGCAGATCGCCCGCAACTACGTGAATTCGCTGGTTCCCCCCAAGGAACACTTCCTGCCCTCGCCCGAGCGGCTGGCGTCCTACCGCGTGAAGGACGGCGTGCCCGAGCTTCTCGAAGACGCCGATGGACCGCTGCCCGACACGGTGATCTTCGGCATCCGAAGCTGCGACGTGGCGGGTCTGGCCTATCTCGAGCGGTTCCTCTCCGGCGAAATCTTCGAACGTCCCGACACCGCCGACCGTCCCTTCTTCCGGCGGCGCGAGGCGGCTACGCTCATCTCCGTCGTCTGTTCGGAGCCGGGCGAGACTTGCATGTGCGTCTGCTGCCAGGGGGGCCCCGCACTCACCAAGGGCTACGACTGGCAGCTCACCGAGCTTGCCGAGGGCTGGCTCGTGGAAATCGGTAGCGCGCGTGGAGAGCGGTTGGCCGCGCGCTGCGCCCCCGCGCTTGTCGACGCGCCGGCCGATGCACTCGCACAGAAAGACGCGCGCGTCCGGGACGCGGTGCAGCGGCTGACCGAAACCAGCGGGCACCGGGTGCGCACGATGGTGGCCGGCCGCATGGTCTCCACCGGCAAGCTCGACCACGCGTTCTGGGAAGCGCTCGGCGAGCGATGCTTCGAATGCGGCGGATGCGCGTTCGTCTGTCCGACCTGCTCGTGCTTCAACGTCGCCGATCTGAACGCCCCGGGTGCGGCGGGGTTCGACGCGCCCGACGGAGAATTTTCGCCCGCGGTTCCCGGTGGGGTGACGGGATCCGTGCGCGACGGCACCTGGGATCGTGTGCGTCTTCGCGACTGCTGCATTCTCCCCGGCTTCATACGCCAGGCGGGGGGCGGATATCCACGCGAGAGCTGCGGCGAGCGGTGCGTTACGCGCTTCTTCCACAAGCTCTCGCAGCAGTTCAGCGTCCGCATGGACGCGCCGGGATGCACGGGCTGCGGTCGCTGCCTCGTGACCTGCCTCGGCGATCGCGGCATCGACCGGGTGAGCGAGTTGATGGTCGAAGCGATGACCGGCTCACCCTCCCGGAGAAAGGCCGAACACTGATGGCCGGGATCACCATGCCCCACACCCCGTCCGTGCGGCCCAGCGAGGATCCCTACCGGCCCCGGCTCGTCCGCGTGATGAACGTGCGCGAGGAGATCGCGCCCACGAAGAGCTCGCGCCCGGTGGTGACGCTGGAGCTCGAACGCGATGGGATCGATTTCCGCCCCGGGCAGTTCTTCGAAGTCGGCGTGTTCGGAGCGGGGGAGGTACCCATCTCGGTCTCCTCGGCGCCGGGACTCGCCGACCGCATCTGCATCACGGTGCGCTCCGCGGGCGTGGTGTCGAACCTGCTCACGCGGATGCGCCCGGGCGACATCGTGAGCCTGCGCGGTCCGGCGGGGAACAGCTTCCCCGTGGAGGAGCACTACGGGCGCGACGCCCTTTTCGTGGCCGGCGGGATCGGCCTGGCTCCGCTTCGCGGGCTCCTGTGGGAGATGCAGCTACGGCGTTCCATGTACGGGCGCATCGTCGTCCTGCACGGAGCGCGCACGCCGCACGACCTGCTCTATCCCTGGCAGTACGCGGAGTGGAAGGCGGCGGACATCGAAGTGGTCCTCGCGGCCGACCGGGGCGACGGGGAGTGGGAGAAGGGCACCGACCCGCCGCGGCAGGTGGGATTCATTCCGAGCCTCTTCCCGCGCCTCACCCTCGATCCCGCCCGCACGGTGTCGTTCCTCTGCGGTCCGCCGATCATGATCCGCGTGGCGTGCGAAGACCTCGTGAAGAACTACGGGTACGCGCCGTCGCGGCTGGTGGCGACTCTCGAACGCCACATGAAGTGCGGCGTCGGCAAGTGCGGTCACTGCGTTGTAGTGGATCGTTACGTGTGCATGGACGGACCGGTGTTTCGATACGACGAACTCCTGGCGCTCGATCGCATCGAGCCGCCCTGGTAGGAAGGGGACATGAGAGAGGTCGTGGAGCGGATCGGGGATCTCCTGCGCGGGCGGTGTACCGTGCTGGTGGGGGTTGGCAATCCCCTGCGCGGCGACGATGCCGTCGGATCCCTGCTGGCCGGGCGCCTGGCGAAGCGCGGCCTCGCCGCCATCGATGCCGAGACGGTGCCCGAAAACTACCTGGGCTTGCTGCTCGACGCTCCCTCAGATCTCGTCCTCTTCGTGGACGCCGTGGACCACGGTGAGGCCCCGGGCGCGTGCTGCCTCGGGCCGGCCCGCATCCTGGCCGAGCGATGCTCCTCGACCCACGCGCCGTCTCTGCTTCTCCTCGCCCGCATGCTGGAGGGGCGCGGGAAGGAAGTGTGGCTCCTGGGGATCCAACCCCAGGCCATCGAGATCGCCGCGCCGCTCAGTGACGCGGTGCGCGAGGCGGCCGACGCGCTCGAGGTGATCCTCGCCGAGGCGCTTGCGCCGATGGAGAGCGCCCATGTCTGAGCCGTCGCCCGTGGGATTCCTCCTTCTTGCTCGGCGTTCCCCTGGTCGGCGCGATCGCCGCCGGTCTTCTGCGCGGGCGCTGGAGCGACCGGGTCGCTGTCGTCGCTTCCGGCGCGGGAGCGCTCGTCGCGGGCGCGATGGTCGCGGCCCACGGCCTGACCGGAGTGACAGTGCGCCTCGGCGGGATACCCATCTTCGACCGCATCGCCGGCCGGCCGGTACCGCTCTTCGGGTTCACGCTCGATCCGCTATCGAGCACGGTCGTGCTCGGCTCCACGATCATCGGCTTCGTGTGCGTGCTCTACTCCATCGCCTACGTGGGGCCGCGAAACCGCGAGGCGCCGGTACCCGACGACCGGCGCGTGTACTCGTTCTGGATGCTCCTCTTCATCGCCGCCATGTCGGGGTTGGCCACCTCGACGACGCTCTTCCAGATGTTCGTGTTCTGGGAGATCACCACGGTGTGTTCGTGGGCGCTCATCGGCTTCTACGACGAGGAACCCGACGCGCAGCGGGCGGCGCAGAAGGCGTTCCTCATGACTGCGGGGGGCGGGCTCTGTCTTTTCGCCGCGCTCCTGGCCGTCCTCTCCCTGACCGGTTCGGCGGACTTTGCCGCGCTCGGCCGCCTTCCCGCCGTGGTCTCCATGGGCGGGGCCACGCTCCTGGTGATGCTGATCTGCGTGGGCGCGTGGGCGAAATCGGCGCAGGTGCCCTTCCACACGTGGCTCCCCTCGGCGATGGTCGCCCCGAGTCCGGTGAGCGCGTATCTGCATGCGGCCTCGATGGTGAACGCGGGGGTCTACCTGGTTCTCCGAATCACGCTGGCCAACGCGGGCCGGGTGTCGGAGACCGGCGCGATGCCCTCCGCGCTCCCCGGCGGGATCGCTCCCGTCGTCGGCGGGATGGCGGTGCTCACACTGGTGGTCGCGGTGGCGCAGTTCTTCTATCAGGACGATCTCAAGCGGTTGCTCGCGCTCTCCACCATCAGCCATCTCGCGCTCATTCTTCTCGGAGCGGCGCTGGGTATGGCTGGATCGCTGCGGGCCGCGCAGGGAGCGACCCTTCACATCCTCGCGCATGGCGTGGGGAAGGCGCTGCTCTTCCTCTCCGTCGGCGCGCTGAGCTACACCATGGGTACGCGACGCCTGCGCAACCTCTCCGGTGTGCTGCGCTCCGCGCCCATCGCGTCGATGGGGTTCTTGATCGGGGCCTTGACCGTGACCGGCGTGCCTCCCTTTGCCGGGTTCTGGAGCAAGCTCTTCATCGTGACCGGAGCGGTGCAACTGGGCGGCATCGGGATCGCCGCCGCGGC
This sequence comes from Candidatus Eiseniibacteriota bacterium, assembly GCA_963762255.1. Classification (GTDB taxonomy): domain Bacteria; phylum Eisenbacteria; class RBG-16-71-46; order JABDJR01; family JABDJR01; genus CAVXKA01. The sequence continues at coordinate 388,129 of CAVXKA010000003.1, read as the reverse complement.
GGTGGTCGTGCTCGAGAGCGTGGTGGCGTTCGCATGGTTCCTCTGGGTGGGTCAGCGCGCGTTCCTGGGAAACCCGTCCCCTGCGGTGGCGGCCATGAGTGCGCGCGCCCCCGTCATGGAGATCGCGCTCGTCATCCTCATGGTGCTCTGCCTCGCCATTACCCTGGTAGCGCTCCCGCTGGCTCAGGCTGTGGCGCCGGCAGGGATCGGAGGATGACGCGATGACACCCTTCCCGGCCGTCTGGACCGCGCCGTTCTCGTTCCTGGAGTGGCGCCTCGACGGGCTCTCGCTCATGTTCCTGATCCCGACGCTCGTCGTGTCCGCCGCCGCCGCCCTCTACGCGCCGCGCTACCTCGCCCAGGAGCGCTATCGTGAGGAGAGCGGGCTCCGCTTCGGGCTCTTCTTCGCCCTCTTCGTGGCGGGGATGACGGGGACGCTCCTCGCGGCGAACCTGATCCTCTTCCTGGTCTGCTGGGAGATCATGACGCTGGCCTCCTACGTCTTGGTGGCCTACGAGACACGCGAGCGCGAGTGCGTCCGCGCCGCGTTCAAGTACTTCTTCATGACCCACGTGGGGAGCGCCTGCCTGCTCCTGGCGGTGGTGCTCTTGCGCGACTCCGGGGGCTCGTGGTCCTTGGACGGACTCACCTCGGCCTTCGCCTCACTCGCCGAGAGCCACCCGGTTCGTCTCCACGTCATCCTCGCGCTCCTCTTCCTCGGCTTCGCCACGAAGGCGGGGCTCTATCCCTTCGGGGACTGGCTTCCCGACGCGCACCCCGCGGCGCCCGCTCCGGTCTCGGCCGTGCTCTCCGGAGCGATGGTCAAGCTCGGGCTCTACGGCTTCCTGCGCTTCTTCGTGGCCGCCCTCGCCGCGGCCAGCCCCGGCGACGCGGTGGTGTGGGGGGGGATCCTCGCGGTCTTCGGCCTTCTCTCCGCCCTGGTCGGGGGATTCGCCGCGAGCGCAGCGAACGACATCAAGGTGCTGCTTGGCCTACTCGTCGATCGCGCAGAGCGGGCTCATCGCGCTGGGGTTCGGCGTGTCGCTGGTGCTGGCCCCGGTGAACCCGCCGCTGGCCGCGCTCGCGCTTGCTCGGCGCCTCGTTCCACGTGGTGGGGGACGCGGTGGTGAAGGCGCTCCTCTTTCTCAACGCGGGCGCTCTGCAATGGCGCACCGGAAGCCGCCGCCTCATCGATCTGGGCGGGCTCTTCACCGCGATGCCGGTGACGGGCTGGACTGCGCTCCTCGCCTCGCTGGCCATCGCCGGGTTCCCGCCGCTCACCGCGTTCACCGCGAAGTGGTTGATGTTGCAGGCCACCGTGCTCTCCGGCGTCCCCGCGGTGAGCGTGGCCGGCCTGGCGCTGCTCATGGCAAGCCTGTTTTCCATTCTGTACTCGGTGAAATTCTTTGCCGCATCGTTCGCCAATCGGCCCATGCGGTCAGGGCGCCTCGAGGTGCCGGCGACGATGTGGGCGGCCGAAGCGGCGCTGGGGTTGATTGTGGTGGCAATGAGCTTGGCCCCCGGCCCGGTACTTCTGGGGATCGCCAGGCTGCTGGCGGATCTCCCTACGCTGGCCTCGTCACCGATTCCAGAGGGGAGCCTGATCGCTGTCTGGCCCCTTACCGGAGCGTTCTCCCCGGCGCCGCTCATCTTCCTGGGCGTGTGGGTCTTCGTGCTTGCCCGCTCCGCACTCGGCACCGGCCCCAAGACCGTCCGCCGCGAGGTCTGGACGGGGGGCGTCACCGGCGGCGGGGGAGGCCCGACGCCGCACCCTCTCGGGTTCTACTCGCCGCTGCGCGAGGCGATGCGCCGCGCCTATCCGCGGCTGCACTGGCCGTTCACGTGGCGGCCGACCTGGGTGCCGCACGCAGTCGACCCGGACCGCTGGGTCTATCACCCGACCCTCAACGTCGGGCGGCGCATGGGCCACGTGCTGCGCCGCGCCCATACCGGCCTTCCCCAGGTCTATCTGGCCTGGCAGGTCGCGGGCGCCGCGGGGCTGGTCTTCCTTCTCTTCGTGCTCCTGCATCGGTGAGGTGCGACCATGACCACAATTGAAACCGGCGACACGCGCATCGAAGAGGTGACCGCTCGCGTGCGCGGGCTCCTCGGCCGGCACCTGACCGAGATCGCGACACCGACGCCGGAACGGCTCTACATGACCGTAGCTCCGGGGGCGATTCGCACCGCGGTGCGCACGCTCTACGACGATCTCGGCGCGCGCTACGTGATCAGCGTGGGCCTCGACCGGCGGGCCGACGGCGAAGGCTTCGAAGTGCTGCACTGTTTCGCCCTCGACGCGCCGCATCTGCGCCTGGCGCTGCGGGCGCGCCTCGATGCCGAGCGCCCGTCGATTCCGTCCATCACCTCGATCGTGCCCGGCGCCTCGTGGGCGGAACTCGAGATGCGCGACTTGCTCGGCATCCAACCCGAACGTCACCCCGAGCCGCGGCGGCTCATCCTTCCCGACGAGTTTCCCGATGACCTGCACCCGCTTCGCAAGGACGTCCCCTACAACGTTCAACCCCCCGAGGGGAGCGGCAAGCCCTTTCCGTATCGCAAGCCCCCCGAGGGGACCACGGTCGTGCAGATGGGGCCGTTCTTCCCCGTGCTCGAAGAGCCCTCGCAGTGGCGGCTCTTCGTGGACGGCGAGACGGTGGTCGGCTCCGATTACCGCGGTTTCTACTGCCACCGCGCGATCGAGAAGCTTGCCGACAGCGTGCTCAACTATAACCAGGTCATCTCACTGGCCGAGCGCATCTGCGGCATCTGCGGCTGCGTCCACTCCACCACCTACTGCCAGGCGGTGGAGGAGGCGGTGGGCCTCGAGGTGCCGCTCCGCGCGCGCGTGATCCGCACCGCCATCCTCGAGCTGGAGCGACTGCAGAGCCACCTTCTCTGGCTAGGTCTCGCCTGCCACATCGTCGGCTTCGATTTCGTGTTCATGCAGTCGTGGCGACTGCGCGAGCCGCTCATGGCGTTGGCCGAGCACTTGACCGGAAGCCGGAAGCATTTCGCCAGCAACCTGGTGGGGGGAACTTCCTTCGATATCCCGCGCGAGAAACACGCGCGCATTCTCGACGCGTTGAGCACGGTGGAGCGCGAGACCCTCACCCTGGTCAAAGCGATCCAGTCGGACGACGCGCTGATCGGGCGGCTGAAGGGCGTCGGGGTGCTCACCGCCGCCGAAGTGCGGTCGATGGGTGCGGTGGGACCGACGGCACGAGGGAGCGGCGTCCCGCTGGACGCTCGGCGCGATCATCCCTATGCCGCCTACGATCTCATGACCTTCGATGTGGTGACCCATCCCGGGGGGGACGTGCTCGGGCGTACGCTCGTGCGAGCGCTGGAGATCTTCGAATCGGTGAAGATTTTCCGCCAGTGCGTGAAGCATCTCGATGAGCTTCCCGAGGGGGGCATCATGGCCGACGTGCCCGAGCGTCTCCCGGCCGGGCGCGACGGGATGAGCGCGGTGGAGGCGCCGCGAGGCGAGGTGTTCCACTACGTGCGCACCGGCGAGCGCAACGGCCCCGACCGCTGGCGGGTGCGCGCGCCGAGCTATCAGAACATTCAGGCGGTGCCGCTCATGTTCAAGCCGGGCACCCAGGTGGCGGACGTGCCGATCACGCTGGGGAGCGTGGATCCCTGCTTCTCGTGCACCGAGCGCATGGAGATCGTCGACCGCGGCAGCGGCACGCGGCGGGTGTGGAAGCGCACCGAGCTGGAGGCGCTCTCGCGCGAGGACATGGCGAGGCGCCGCGAGAAGGCCGGACGGCCCGAGGAGGGCGCATGTTGAGCCCCGGCTGGACCGCGCTGGTGTGGGCCCTGGTGGGGCCGATCGTGTTGTTGGGTGCGGCGCCTCTCTTCGACGGCGTGAGTCGGCAGATTCGGGCCCGGCTCGAATCGCGCGCAGGACCCCCGTTGCGGCAGGGCTACATCGACATGGCCAAGCTGGCCTGCAAGCACGAAGTGAGCGCCGGAGCGAACCATCTGGCGTCGATGGCGCCCTACCTGGCGCTTGGCTCCGCGGTGGCGGCGGGGCTGCTCCTTCCCGTGGCCGGCCACGCGCCCTTCAGCTTCGCCGGCGACGCCATCGTGCTCCTCTACCTGCTCGGGCTCTCCAGCGTGGCGCTGGTTCTGGGGGGGAGCGCCACCGGAAGCCCGTTCAGTTTCCTCGGCCTGAGCCGCGAAATGCTCCTCCTCCTCTTCGTGGAGCCGGTGGTGGCTTGCGCGCTCTTCGTGCTCGCCCTGCGCGCGGGCACCTTCCGTCTCGACGAGATCGTGGTCTGGCAGGCATCGCACGGCCTGAGCGTGTCGGTGGTGCTGGCCGGGGTGGGGGTGTTGCTCGCCTTGCTCGCGTACATGGGGCGGATCCCGTTCGACATCACCGAGGCGGAGCAGGAACTCATGGGTGGATCGCTCATCGAATTCGGGGGGAGGCGGCTCGCCCTGTTTCGCTGGGCGCTGTTCGTGCGCTGGGTGGTGGTGGCGTGGCTGATCGCCGAGCTGTTCGTGCCGACCTCGCTCACTCCGCTCCTCGGGGTGCCGGTCACCGCGCTCAAGGTCTTCGTGCTCTTCGCCGCGTCGTCGGTCCTAAGTGCCCTCGTGGCGCGGCTGCGCGTCGACCATGTTCGGGTTTTCCTCCTGCAAGTCGGACTCCTCATGCTCTTCGCAGTGGTGTTCGCGCTCATCGGGTCGTAGGGAGGCGGTCGTGATCGGATCGAAGCTCAAGCAACTGGCCTTCGGCCTGCGCAACCCGCGGGCGACGGTGGGCTATCCCCTGGCCCCGCTCGCGCCTGCGCCGGAGTTTCGCGGGCGTGTGACGGTCGACACCGAGAAGTGCGTCGGGTGCGGCGGCTGCGCCGATGTCTGCGCCTCGCGCTGCATCCGGATCACCGACATCGACGCCGTCACCCGGGTGATCCGCCGCTACCTCGACCGTTGTCTGCACTGCGGCCGCTGCGAAGACGCCTGCGCGTACGGCGCGGTGCGACTTGTTGCGGACTGGGAGCTGGGCACGTCCGACCGGCGCGATCTCTTCATCGAGCAACGGCTGTTCATGGCGGTCTGCGACCGGTGCGGGAGGTGCTACGTCCCCGCGCATCCCCTGGATCACTTGAGTTGCGTGGGGCCGCGCGTCGACGAACCGGAGCTTCTGGCCCCCGGCAACGGCGCCCCCGGGCGGGAGGGGTGATGGTCGATCTCATTCGCACGCTCTCGCTGGCCCTCATCATTACCTCGTTCCTGGCCATCGAGTCGAGAAGCCTGCGGCGGGCGCAGCTTGCCTACATGGGGCAGGCGGGCCTCATGGTGGCGATCATCGCCTGCTTCGCCGTCGTACATCCCGGCCTCTGGGTCTGGGCAGCCACCGCGGCCGTCACCAAGTTGGGGCTCATCTCGTGGATGCTCCGGCGGGCAATTCAGAAGGGGAGCGATCGCGAGGTAGACCCCTTCGTCGGCATGATCCCGTCGGCGCTGATCATCGCAACGCTGGCGCTGGTCAGCTATCAGCTCATCCATCATCACGTCTCGTTCCTGGCACCGACGCCGCTTGCGGAGCAGGAGCCTTACCGCACCAACGTGGCGGTCGCGCTCACGCTCCTCTTCATGGGTCTCTACGCCGTGCTCACCCGACGCGATGCGATCAAGGTCGTGATCGGCGTTTGCCTGATGGAGAACGGCGCGCATCTTTCGCTCGTGTCGCTGGCCACCGCGATGCGCGAGACGGTTCTGATCGGGGTGATCACCGACGTGGTGGTGGCTGTGTACCTGCTCCTGCACCTGATCGACGGAATACAGACGCAGTTGGGCACGCGCGATACCGCACGCCTGAGGGCTCTGAAATGGTGACGGCCTGGATCCCGATCGCACTCCTGGCGGTTCCGCTGGCCGCGGCGGCCCTGGCGTTCGTAGGCAGGGGGCGCGCGCGCAAGCCGGTCTGGGTGGCGGCGAGCGCGCTGGCGCTGGGGCTGGCCGCGATCCAGGCGGGGCAGGTGGCTTCGGTGGGACCCATCGAGGCACTGCACGGCGAGATCCTCGTGGACGGCCTGGCCGCGATCATGGCGCTCTTGATCACCTTCCTCGCCTTGGTGTGCTCGGTGTACTCGCTGGCCTATCTTCCCGGCGTGCACCTGCGGGAGGCCGAGCGCCGGATGCGCCTTGAACGGCGCCTGCCCATGTTCACCGCGCTCTTCCTCGTGCTCGAGTTCACGCTGTTGTGGGTCGTGATGACCAACAACATCGTGCTCCTGTGGGTCGCGCTCGAGGCCACCACGGTCGCTTCGGCGCTCCTCGTCTCCTTCTATTGGGACAAACGCGCGCTGGAGGCGGGCTACAAGTACCTGCTCCTGCTCACGGTGGGAATCACCTCCGCGTTCCTGGGCTGCGTGCTGCTCTACGCGGCGGCGGCGCCGCATCTGGGCAACGATTCCGCGCTCCTCATCAGCAACCTCCAGCGTGTCTCCGACCAGATCCCGTCGCACATCGTGCTCATCGCCACGGTTCTGCTCCTGATCGGCTTCGGCACGAAGGCGGGTCTTGCCCCGTTCCACCCCTGGGTGGCGGATGCGCACGCCGAGGCCCCCGCGGTGATGAGCGCGTTTCTCTCCAGCGTCATCATCAAGGTGCCCTTCGTGGGGATCCTGCGGGTGTGGAGCGTCTACGGATCGAAGTACCCGGCTCTCAACGAGACGCTGCTCTGGTTGGGTGTGTTCACGATGGTGGTGGGCGGTGCGCTGGCCATCGTGCAGGACGACCTGAAGCGCCTGCACGCGTACTCGAGCGTGTCGCAGGTGGGCTACATCGCGGTGGCGCTCGGCGTCGGTCCGCCGCTCGGCTACTACGCCGCAGTGTTCTTCTTGGTGAGCCATGCGCTGACCAAGGGGTTGCTCTTCCTATCCACCGGGGCGGTGATCTACGCGGCGCACGGAATCCGCAGCCTCACCGCTCTCGGCGGCTTGCAGCGGCGGATGCCGGTGACCGCGGCGTGCGCGCTGGTGGGCGCTCTGTCGCTGGCCGGGATGCCGCCGTTCAGCGGGTTCATGGCCAAGACGCATGTCGTTCTTGCCGCCGCCGACGCGCGCTCTTGGTGGGCGATGGGGATCGCGACCGCGGTGGGGCTCCTCACCATGGCGTATATGACCGCGATGGTGCAGCGGGTGTTCCGCGGGCGGCCGCATTCCTCCGAGCTGGTGCTGGAGGAGATCCACGAGGTGCCGGCGTCGATGCGGTGGGCGATGGCGATGCTGGTCGCCGCGATCCTGGCGCTGGGCCTGCGCCCGCAGATCCTGGACCCGCTGCTCGATCTCGTGGCGCGGATGTGACGGGGAAGGAGGCGAACTGAATGCCGATGGACGGACTTCTGCAACGTGCCTTCCCGAAGGCATTCACCGGATCGCTCTGGGTGTTTCACACGAACGTCGGTGGGTGTAACGGCTGCGACATCGAAGTGCTCGACGCGCTCACCCCGTACTTCGACGTGGAGCGTCTGGGCATGCGGTTGGTCGGATCGCCTCGACATGCCGACGTCCTTCTCGTGTGCGGGCCTGTGACCCGGCCGATGCGCGAGCCCTTGAAGCGGCTCTACGCTGCCGTCCCCGATCCCAAGATCGTGATCGCCATCGGTGCGTGCGCGGTGGGGGGCGGACCGTGGTTCGATACCTACAACGTGGTCGGCGGCGTGGACAAGGTCATCCCGGTGGACATGTACATCCCGGGTTGTCCGGCCCGCCCCGAGGCTATCCTCCACGGAGTGGCGCAGCTCCTCGGCGCGGCCCAGAAGAAGGTGGCGCGCGCGGATGAATCGCAGGAGGGCGCCGAGGCGCTCGCCGGGGCGAGCCGCGTAGCGTCCGAGGGCACCGCTAAGCTCCCGAAGAGCAACGGTGGCCGTGGCTGAGGACTTTCTATAGGTAGGCGGCGCGGCTTCGCGCCCTTCCGAGCGCCATGGCCATGCCGCGCAGCGTATCTTCGCCGGAGCGGTGGCCCACGGCGAGGAGCGCCTTCGCCGCTTGATCGATCGCCCCTGGCTCCGCTGAGAGTGCTTGGGCCATCCAAAGGACAGGTTCCGCGTAGAGGCCCGCCGAGGCCGCCGCGAGCATCTGCGCGGAGAGCGCGTTCGTGCGTGCGAGGTGTTCGGGCGTGAGCGTGGCGCAGAGCGCGCTGCGTTCCACGCTCGCGCCGCCGGGAATCTCCGCGAGCGCGTCCAGTCCGGCCAGGACTCCCACCAAGATGTCGTCTCCGGATGGGGTGAGGCCCTCGCCGAGGCCGACGAGATCGAGGAGATCGCGCGTATCGCCACCGGCGCTGAAACGAGCCAGTGTCTCGGAGAGCACCGCATCGAAGGGGCTGTCGTGCGGGCGCCGCACGAGCAACGCGGTGATCGTCATCATCGCGCCCGCGGGCCAGACCATCGGCCGCGCGCGAAGTCGAAGCTCTACGGTCTCCGCTCCTTCCAGCGTGACGCGAAGCGAACCGACTTCGAGAGCGTCGTTCGAGACATCGAACGGATCGCCCGGTGCGAGGCGCGAACAGTCGAGCGGAGCGGCGAGCGCCCAGGGGTGAAGCGCCGTCCCCTCGGGGAGGAGGGCTACCAGCGGCCCGTCCTCAAGGCGGAGGTTCACGGCCTGCCGGTGCACGGACACCACGCGTCCCCGCGCGCCGAGGGTGAGCGCGCCGGCCGCGAGCGGGCCGACGCGCACCGCGTGTCTCAGCGTCCGGACTTCTTGGCCTTGGGCGCGGCCTCGCGCCTGGGGACGGCCTTGGCCTTGGGGGCGGCACTGCTCTTGGAGGCAATGATGCGCTTGGGTGCGGCCTTCTTCGCCGCCGCCGGTCCCGGGCGCTTCTTGCCGTGGAGCTGCGGCGCCAGCGATCCCGCGATGTCGCCCCACTTGGTGAGCGTGTACTGCGCCTTCACCTTCATCAGCTCGTCGTAGCGCTTGTCGTCGACGAACGCGACGATCCGAGAGATGCACGACTCGCCGTCCACCAACCGCCACGGGAAGCAGCCGATCGTGGCCCGCTGGTTCAGTAGCAGGTCGATGTCTCCGCCCAGGCATTCGGCGTGAATGATCCCGTGGTTGAACATCTCGAGGTGCATGAGTTGGTACTTGGAGTCGTCGTAGTACTCGGCCAAGGGCTTGCCGTACTTCTTGCGGAAGTGGGCATCGGCCTGACGCGCCTGGCGGGGCATCCAATCGCGGATGATCGTGTTCATCGGATGGTCCGCGCTTCCGCAGTCCACGCCGATCCAGCGGATCTTGCGACGCTTTGCCCAATCGGCGAACTCGCGGTCGGGGCCGGGGTGCTTGACCATGTAACTGATCTCGTCCGCGGTGGGCTGGTCCCAACCGAAGTGATGGTAGCCGGTGTGAACGATGAGGATGTCGCCGTCGTGCACCTCGGCGCGATCCTCCACCATCTTTGACGTGTAGACGTCGTAATCGCCGCAGCAATCGGAGAGATCCACGACCACGCCTTCGCCGACGAGGTAGTCGAGCTTCAGGGCGGCGATGTCCTTGCCGGGTGTGTAGAAGTGGATCTCGCCGTCGAGATGGGTGCCCACGTGGTTGGAGTGGGTGATGATCTGCCCGTTGGCGCCGTTGGGTGCGAGCCGCTTGAAGTACTTCATCTGCAGCGGTTCGTAGGTGGGCCACGCGGGGGTGCCGATGCCGAGGGGAACGGTCAGGTCGATGAGCTTCATGGGTCCTCCGTTGTGCCTTTTCCGCGCAGGTCTCTACGCGGAAGGCTCGAGCGATTCCGCGAAGGCGAGAAGTGCCTGCGCGAAACATGAGAAAGGCGGCTTGACGAGGCCCGCGCCGACCATGCCGACGCCGGGCCGCTTGTGAGCGATGCCGGTGTTCACGACCGGCACCACACCGGTCTCGACCACCTTGAGAAGATCGATGCCGGTGGCGGTGCCGCGAAAATCGAGCGCAGGGATCTTGTACGTCGGGTGCTCGGCGAGCGTGATCCCGTACATGCGGCGGGTGAAGGCGAGCGCCTGCGAGGCGCTTCCACCCACGAACTGCACGATGGCGGGAGCGGCGGCCATGGCCATCCCACCGAGGCCGGCGGTCTCGGTGATGACGGAGTCGCCGATGTCGGGTGCGGCGTCGGCGGCGGTGAAGCCGGGGAGATAGAGACCCTCCACCATCGGCGCCGGCGCGGTGAACCAGCGTCCAGGAAGCGCGGACACCTGGATTCCGAAGTCGGTGCCGTTGCGCGCCATGACGGTGATCATGCTCGAGCCCGCGATCCCCGCCGCCGGGTCCAACGCGGACTTGGCAGCCGCCATCGAGAGGTTGAGGAAAAAGTGGTCGTTGCCGTCCAGGAACCGCAGGACCTGGGCGATGTCGTCGGCCGCGAACCGCGTGCGCACCAGATGCGGCGCGAGCGCGCGGATGAGCAGGGATGTTGCCGCACGGTTGCGGTTGTGTACCTCGTCGCCCATCTGCAAGGCCTGGGCGATGAGGCTGCGCAGGTCGAGCGGCCCGTGACTCGCGAGTGTCTCCGCGAGCGCCGGGGCCAGCACGCGCTCCATCCAGCGCAGGCGGTCGATCACTTCGTCGCTGTAGGCGCCGTAGCGGAGCACCTTGCCGAGACCTTCGTTCAGTGTCGCGTAGGAGCAGTTGCCGAACGCGGTGTTCTCGAGAATCCACACCGGCATCGATGCGGTGACGATCCCCGCCATCGGTCCCACCGTTGCATGGTGGTGGCATGGCTCGAAGGTCACCGCGCCGGACGCGGCGAGTCGCTCCGCCTCTTCAGGGGTCTTGGCCAGGCCCTCGTAGACGAGCCCTCCCATGACCGCGCCTCGGGTGGGCCCACTCATGCGATCCCATGTCACCGGAGGTCCGGCGTGCAGGATCAACTCCTTGCGCATGCCGGGGATCACGTCGAGCGCGCGCCCGATGCCGGTGATCGTGGGCTTCGCTTCGAGGAGGCGATCTACGGAACGCCGCGTGGCCACCGCGATGTCGTCGCGCACGGCCCCGTCGGGGGTGAGACAAACGTCGAGCGCGTCCTGCACCCGCGGATCGCCTCCCGCGGACGGGCGCCAGTCGACGTCCACCGCGTTCCCGCCGGCGCGCCGCAGCTCGGCCGCGAAGGAGGGGAGCCCGACGTTGATGACGTTGAGTTCTTCACCGAAGAGCGACTCGAGCTTGCGCGTATCCATCACGCCCGCCCTTTCGGGGTCGCCTTTGTGGAGCCCGGTGCTGTGGACGCCGCGGTGAGCGCTGCGGCGACCAGCGCCGCGGCCGCGCGGTTGTCGGCCGCGACCACGATGCCCGCCGCCTCCAGCGCGAGCGTCTGCGCGCGGGAATCCTGCGGATCGTCCGGCGTCCCCGTCACTGAGGCCACCGCAACGAGATCGCGCCCGCGGGTGCGCGCTGTATCGCGGGCGCGGTTCACGCCCTCGGCAAGGACCCCGGCGGGATCGGGATGCGCGCCGTAGCCCAACACGCAGTCGAAGAGAAGGAGGCCTACGTCGGGGTCGCCCATCTCCACCGCGAGGCGCTCGTTTCGTAGCTCGGGCTCGATCATGGGATGCGGCCGGCCTCGCGTGAACACGTCGTCGCCCAGGTCGAGCAGTACATGCCCGCGCACGGATTCGGTGCCGTCGACGCGCAGCGCGCCGTGCTTGTGAAGATTCGAGCGCACCTCCATGCCCGCCCGTGAGAGCAGCACGAGCGCCTCCTGGCCGGTGGTGCCGCCGCAGAAGAGTGCGCGCAAGGCGGCGCCCGGTGAGAGGCGCGCGGCAAGCGCGGCGACCTGTGCCGCGTCTGGCGCGGAGGTCGTCGTGGCGATGTCCAGCCCGGCCAGGCGGCACGCGCTCTCGGCGGCGCCGGAGAGCGATTCGGCGAAGAAGACGCCGTGAGCCGTGTCGTCGACACGCGGCTCGTCGCCGATGAAGTGCGCCACACAGGGTTTCGCCGTGGCCGCGAGCGCGGCGATGACGGAATTCGCGACCGACGCCGCCGGGGGTTTCGAGACGACCACGATCACGCGCGTGGCGGGATCGGCGGCGAGCGCCTCGATGCCGAGACGCATCATCGCGCCGTCCACCGCTTCGGAGAGATCGCGCCCGCCGGTACCGATGGCCTGCGAGACGCCTCCACCCATGCGATGGATGCAGCACGACACTTCCTGGATGCCGGTGCCGGCCGCGCCCACGATGCCGATCGCGCCGCGGCGCACCGCGTTGGCGAAGCCGAGCGGCAGGCCGTTGACGATCGCCGTGCCGCAGTCGGGCCCCATCATGAGGAGCCCGCGCTCGACCGCTTCCTTCTTCAGCGCGACTTCGTCCGCCACGGTGACGTTGTCGGAAAAGAGCATGACGTGCCGGCCCAGATGGAGCGCTCGGCGCGCTTCCCGCGCGGCGTGCTCACCGGGCACCGAGATGAGAACGAGGTTGGACTCGGGATGCGCCTTCACCGCCGCGGCGAGCGACGTGGGGCGAACGTCCTCCACGCCTGCCGGTCGCTCCGCGTGGAGGAGCTTCTCGAACTCTTCCTCCACCGCGCGCGGGGTGTCCGCGCCTCCCCGTCACCGCGATCACGAGATCGTTGGGACCGGCCGCGGCGAGCGCGTCCCCGCCGTACCCCTGCGCTTCGAGGAGCGCGCGGTTCTGCGGGGTGCCCATCGCGACCGTCGCGTCCTCGACGCCGGCCAAGCCCTTCAGCGCCTGGGAGAGGCGCATGAGGAGCACCGAGTCGTGGTACGAATCCTTGCGAACCAGCACGAAGCCGGACACGCGCGCCTCCTACTTCCTGGCCACCCGGGCCGCGTCCGTCGCAGGCTGCGGCTTCCCCTCCGTGGCGCGTTTGAGCGTCAGGTAGATCCGCTCCGGATCCAACGGCAGCTCGAAGAACTCGACCCCGGTGGCGTTGGCGACCGCGTTGCCGACCGCGCTCGGCACCGAGATCATCGGGTGCTCGGCGACGCCGCGCGCCCCGTACGGCCCCTGCGGATGCGGCGTCTCCACGAAGAACTGCTTCATCTCCGTCGGGATGTCCTTCGCGGTGGGAATCTTGTAGTCCACGAAGGAGTTGTTGACGAGCCGCCCCTTGTCGAACACGAACTTCTCGATGACCGCCGATCCCAGCCCCTGAATCACACCCCCGATGACCTGCGTCTTGCACTGCTGGAGGTTGAGCACCTTCCCGACGTCGAACGCGGAAGCGAAGGTGTGCACGCGGACGTGTCCGGTATCGGTGTCCACCTCGAGATCCACCGCATGCGCGCCGTAGGTCCAGTTGAGAGCGGGGAGCCCCTGCCCGGTCTCCGGGTCCAGGTTGGTGAGCCCGGTCGCGATGTAGCGCCCGCGTCCGATCACCGGCCCGCCGATGCTGTTGCCGTTCGGATAGGTGTAACCGAGTACGATCTTGCTGTAGTCGAGGGCGTGATCAGGCGCTCCCCGCGTCCAGACCTTGCCGTCCCCGCATTCGATCTGATCGACCGGTGCCTGGAGCGCCTGCGCGGCGACCTCCTTGATCTGGCGCAGGCAGTCGCGCGCGGCTTCGATGACCGCGTTTCCGCCCATCACCGCGAAGCGGCTCGCCACGGTCTGCCAATCGTAGGGTGTGAAATCGGTGTCGCTGTCCCACGGGACCCGGATCTTGTTGAGCGGCAACTTGAGCTCGTCAGCGGCGATCTGCGCCAGCGTGGTATAGGTGCCCTGACCGTAATCCACGCCGCTCACCAGCACGTTGGCCGAGCCGTCGCCGTTCATGAGGATGGTGGCCGAGCACGAGGTGAAAGTAGGCATGGCCGGCGCCTTGTGGACCATGGCCAGCCCCTTCGCGCGCACCACGCCCGAACCCGGCGCAACCGGCGCGGAGGCGCGGGCCTTGGGATCCCAGCCGATTGCCTCGGCCACCAGACGCAGGCACTCATCTGGCCTGCCGTGGCTCTCGGTCACGAGTTCGCCGGTGATGGTGGTCTCGCCGGGACGGAGCAGGTTCTTCATGCGGAACTCGAAGGAGTCCATCCCCAGCGCCCGCGCCACGAGGTCCATGTTGCGCTCGATGCCCCAGAGCACTTCGAGATGGCCGAAGCCTCGGTAGGCCGTGCCATGAATCTTGTTCGTATAGACCACGTACGAATCGAGCTTGCAGTTGGGCACCACGTACGGCCCCGCGCCCGAGTAGGCGGCAGCGCGCCCGATATTCACGCCGTAGTCCGCATAGGCGCCGGCGTCCCAGTGATACGCGATCTCGAGCGCGACGATGCGTCCGTCCTTGCTCACCCCGGTCTTGATGCGGCTGCGCAGCCCCTGCCGCGAGGGAAGCGTGTTGAACTCCTCCTCGCGCGTGGCCGTGATCTTCACCGGTCGGCCGCCCGCGGCCTTGGACAAGCAGTACACCAACGGCTCCAGATGGATGCCGGCCTTGCCGCCGAAGCCGCCACCGACATAGGGCACCTTCACCCGCACCTTCTGGAGCGGCATGGCGAAGGTGTGGCAGAAGAGGTGCCGCACGGTGAAGGGGGACTGCGCCGAGGTGATGATCTCGACCTCGCCGTCCGCGCGCGCTGTGGCGATAGCGGTATGCGTCTCGAGCGGCACGTGCTGCACCGGCGGGTTGCGGAAGCTGAACTCGAACACGCGGTCAGCCTCGGCGAAGCCCTTCGCGATGTCCCCTTTGCGAATCTTCTGCTGGTGGGCGATGTTCTTGCCGGGTTGCGGGAAGAAGACCCCCTTCATCCAGGAGTAGTTCGCGAGATCGGGGTGCACCTGCGGCGCGTCTTCGCGGAGCGCTTCCTCGACGTCGAGCACCGCTTCGATCGGCTCGTACTCCACCTCGATCGCGCGACACGCGGCGCGCGCCTGCGCGACCGTCTCGGCGGCGACCGCGGCCACCGCTTCGCCCTGATGGCGCACCACCCCGCGGGCGAGGATGTCCTTGTCCTCCATGTAGAGGCCGAGCTTGTAAGGGAGATCGGCGCCGGTCAGCACGGCGCGGACCCCCGGCATCGCGCGGGCCTTGGAGGTGTCGATGCGCTTGATGCGCGCGGCGGGATGCGGAGAGGTGAGAATGCGTGCGTGAAGCATCCCCGAAAGCGTCATGTCGTGCACGAAAACCGCGGAGCCGGTGACCTTGGCCGCCGCGTCCAAGCGCGGGGCCCCGCCGCCGACGAACGGGCCCGACAGCGGCTCGGCGGCGCGGTACGTTCCCGACGCCACAGCCTCCACCGCCTGGATGATCGGCTCGTAGCCGGTGCATCGACACAGGTTGCCGGAGAGCGCCTCGACGATCTCCTCACGCGACGGATGCGGGTTTGCCGCGAGCAGCGCGCGCGCGGAGTTGAGCATCCCCGGCGTGCAGAAGCCGCATTGAACGGCGCCGAAGTCGATGAAGGCCTGCTGGAGGTCGGAGAGCACGCCGAGGTCCTCGGTCATGCCTTCCGCGGTCTCGATGACCGCGCCGTCCGCCTCCACCGCGAGCACGAGGCACGCGTTCACCGGGCGGCCGTTCATGACGACGGTGCATACGCCGCACTCGCCGATGCCGCAGCCCCCCTTGACGCTTTGCAGGTGGAAGCCGCCCTTGAGCAGCTCGAGCAGCGTTCGCTCCGCCGGCACTTCCAGCGTGGACGTCGCACCGTTGACGGTGAGCGTGATTGCGTGGGTCTTCATCATCGTTTCCTCGACCCGCCGAGGAGCCGCGCCACCATCCGCCGGCAGAGGGCGACGGTCATGTCGCGCCGGTACTCGGCGGAGGAGCGCACGTCGTCGATGGGGCAGATGTGTTCGAGCGCCAGCGCCCCCAGGCGCGTTCCTGCCTCCCGGGCGTCGCCGGCCGGGTCGATGCCGGTGAGGAGGGGAGTGAGCACGGGGGTGATGCCGCAGCTTCCGATGGCGGCGCGCAACGTGCCCGCGCCCGGGTCGAAGCCCGCCGCCGCGTTCACCAGCGCCAGGTCGTGGCCGTAGACGCGCTTGATCTTGTCGAATGCCGCGCGGAACCCGGCAGGCGGCTTGGGCACCAGCACCGCCGTGAGCATCTCGTCGGCGGCGAGCGCCGTCTGCTTCACGCCGCGGAAGAACTCGGCGAGCGGGATCTCGCGTTCGCCCTGCGGGCCCGCCGCGCGGATCCGCGCGTTCAGGATGAGCAGCGGGGGAGCGGTGTCCATGCACGGCGACGCATTGGCCAGATTGCCGCCGATCGTCGCTCGCGAGCGGATCTGGAGCGATCCGATGGCGAGCGCGCCTTCGGAGAGCGCGGGAAACGTCTCACGGATCCGCGGATCCATGGCGACGTCCTGCACCAGCACGCACGCGCCCAAGACAAGCGCGCCTTCAGGAGTCCAGCGGATCTCCGAGAGCTCGGGGATCCGCTTCACGTCCACCACCAGCTCGGGACGCGCGGCGCCGGAGCGAAGGGCGACCATGAGATCGGTCCCCCCGGCCAGCACGCGCGCCCGACCGGGCGCTTCGGCCAGAAGCGCCGTGGCTTGCGCGACACTCCCGGGCCGCTCATAGCGGAAGCTGCTCATCGTATCCCTCCCGCGCGGCGCCCGACGGTCACACCGTGCTGAAGATCAGACCCGTCACATCGTTGCCGTTGATCTCGCGCACCTTGCCGACCCGCGCGCGTACCCGCGCACCGATCTCGGGCTCGGCGATATCCAGGCGGCCGGTGGCGCGCACGCCCATGTCCAGCTCCACGATCCCGAGCGTGATGTAGAGATCGGAGTAGTCGAGGGGCAGGGTATACACCCGCGTCCAGGTCAGGAGCTTCCCCTCTCCCTCCACCGGTACCGGCTCGAACTTCGTGGCCCCGCAGGCGGGGCAGTAGAAGTGCATCGGATAGGAGACCTTGCCGCAACCCTTGCACTTGGCGGCATCCACGGTGCGGGCCATCTCACATCCCCCCTTGCAGCACGGTGGCGAGCACGTTATTGCCGAACCCGCCGAAGTTGACCGCGAAACCGTTCTTCGGCTTGTTCGGAACCTGATAGTCGCCGGCCTCGCCGCGCAGTTGCAGCACCAGCTCCACGATCTGCGACACGCCGGTGTTGCCGACGGGATGTCCACGCGCCTTGAGCCCGCCGGACGGGTTGATCGGCAGCTTCCCGCCGATCTTGGTCTCGCCGCGCTCCAGCGCCTTGTGGCCCTGGCCCTTCTTGAAGAATCCGGCCTCTTCGCTCTCCGCGATCTCGAGGATCGTGAAGGCGTCGTGCAGCTCGGCCACGCCGATGTCCTTGGGCGCGAGCCCCGCCATCTTGAACGCCTTCTCCGCGGCGAGCCGCACCGCGGTGAGTTCGGTCGGATCGGGCCGCTCGTGGACGGTCTGGGTGTCGGTGGCCTGGCCCATGCCGGCGATCTTGACCGGGGCTTTGCCGAATTCCTTGGCCATCGCGGCAGGTGCGAGCAACAGCGCCGAGGCTCCGTCGCTCACCGGGCAGCAGTCGTAGAAGCGAAGCGGATCCGCCACCCACGGGTTGTTCATCATGGCGTCGGGGCCGGTGAGGATCCCCTCCATGGTGATCGGGGCGCGCAGGTGCGCCTTGGGGTTGAGGACCCCGTTCGCGTGGTTCTTGATCGCCACCATCGCGAGATGCTCCGCGGTGACCCCGTAACGATGCATGTAGAGCCGCGCGAACATGCCGGCCAGCGACGGCAGCGTGATGCCGTAGACGTACTCGGCGTAGCGGTGGGACAGGAACGAGACGAACTCGGTCGCCTCGAAATTGTTCACCTCGCGCATGCGCTCGCCGCCGCAGACCAACACCAGATCGCACATGCCGGAGGCGATCGCGTAGAACCCGTTCTTGACCGCAGATGCCCCGGAGGCCGGACCGTTCTCGACGGTGTCGGCGGCGGCGGGGTAGAGGTTCAGGCGGTCCACCAGCGCGCTGGCGAGACCGGCCTGCCGGTTGTTCCGCGCCGAGCCCATGTTGGCCACATAGACCGCGTCGATCTTCTTCTTGCCTAGGCCGGCGTCCTTGACCGCGTCGTTCGACGCCTCGGCCATCATCTTGAGCAGGCTCCACTGCGCCCGCCCGAACTGCGTCGATCCGACTCCGACGATGGCGACGTCTCTCATAGCCGCGCCTCCAGCGTGTCGTCGATCTGCACGAGCATCGTGCGCAGGTCGGGCTCCTTGAGCGGATAGGACTTGGCGAGGAGTTCGTCGGACACCGGGCGAGTGCCGCTCACCAATCGCGACTTGGCCTTGAAGTAGGTCTCGCGGGAGAGCATCCAGGACGGTGCGCCGCCCAGCTCGTGCTGGATCTCGAACTTGGTGTCGAGCGGGTACTCGATCATCCAGCGCCGGTGGCCGATCGGGCTCTCGGCGACGATCCACACCTCATCCTGGCCGAGGTACTCGATGTGGTGCTCCATCTTCGCCGCAAAGAGATGCGCGCCCACGCGCAGCCCGCGCTTGAGCGCGAGCGTGTGGTAGCTGATGCCGTGCTGTTCGTCGAACATGCGGCCGTTGACGATGCCGGCCAAGACGCCGTCGATGACGCCGACCAGGCAGTATTCGTTGCGGACACGATAGGTCTTCCAGCCGAGCAGTTCTGCGAAGAGCCTTGCCGACACGATGTCGTAGAAGTCACGTTTCAGCCACGAAAGCGGCTGAATGTACCTCAGCATGGCGTCGACCTCGTCCACCGAAGCCTGGCGCACGACCATGATCTCGCCGCTGGCCAGCGTGATGGCTTTGGCGGGGTAGGGCGCCATCGGAAGTACGGGCGGGCGCAGCATGGCCTCGAGTTCGTCGATCATCCTCTCCTCCTCGGGCGAGAGAAACTCGCCCTCATCCCAGTCATACAGCGGGCTCATGACGGATGAGGCTATCACACCTGCAGGGGGAGTTCCGCGCCGGACTTCGGTTTAGCGGGGGGGGGCAGCGCGTCGCGGGAAGTTGCGGGGGGAGAGGCGTTCCCGACCGTCGACCAGATCGAGTGCGGCGCGGACCCGGGGACGTGAGAGGTCGCCCTGGGGTAAGCTTCGGTTCCTCGTGGGCGAAGGCCCCTGCGGGAGGGATGGCCGAGCGGTCGAAGGCGTCGGTCTTGAAAACCGATGAGCCGAAAGGCTCCCTGGGTTCGAATCCCAGTCCCTCCGCCAAGTTCTTGCATTGCGGTTGCGGGATCTCCTGCGAGGCGCGGAGCGCCGAGCGGGAGCATCCCAGTCCCTCCGCCAAGGTCTTGCATTGCGGTTGCGGGATCTCCTGCGAGGCGCGGAGCGCCGAGCGGGAGCATCCCAGGTCATTGTCGATTGTAGATAACTCGTATCGACATTAGGTTCTAGAGATCCCCCCCGAAGAAACGGCAGAATATTTGCTGGAAGGTGGAATTGTGGGAGGGGGATGCGACATGGGAAAGAGCCAGAAGCCTTGCGACTACCGGGCCTGCGCGCTCCGCGGCAACTACACGATCTGCATTCAGTCCGAGGACTGCCAGACCGTGTTCGCGGGGCTGCGGTCTCTGATGGAAGAATCCGATTACACCGCCCATGTTCACAGCACGGACGCCCTCTGGGGGGCCTGGGTCCCTATCGATAATTACGATGCCGCGGAGCGGCTGAGCGAGCGGCTCTACGTGATCGCGCCCGACGCCAAGCACTGGGTGCGCATGATGGTCGAGGACGAGACGAAGCATGTGATCGTCTTCGACCGCACGTACTACCCCAACGGCGAGATGCACGAACCGATCCCCGCCTGATCGATCCCGGCAGTGCCCTGCCCCTCGGTTGCCAATCCGGACAAGGGTATGGTAGTTTTCCGTGCCCATTTTTGGTTCAGCCAACGGCGCGTTCTTGCGGAGAGGTGACCGAGCTGGCTGAAGGTGGCACCCTGCTAAGGTGTTGTACGGGAAACTGTACCGGGGGTTCGAATCCCCCCCTCTCCGCCACTTGAACGCGATGGGGGTGCGATGCGCTTCCCGTCCCTGCAGTTGATCCTCGTCGGTGCCCGGGCCACGCTGTGGAGATTTCCGGCGGCGCTGGTCTCGGCTGCCGTCGCGGCCGTCGCCGGTGTCGCGGCGATGGACGACCACCCGCCCCACGACGATCTCATCCGCACCCTGGTCACCGCCGCCCTCGGTATTTCTCTCCTCATCGTCGTCACGCTCTCCTGCGAGCGCCGGCGCCTCCGGGGACGCCTCGTCATCCTGCCTCACCTGATCGCGCTGGTGGTGCTGATCGCCTTCTTTCTGCTCTGGCCTCACTGGTCCGAGGGGATCCGATTCCGTCGCACCGTGCAGCTCGCGGTCGGTTTCCACCTGCTTGTCGCCTACCTTCCCTTCATGGTCCCCGGCGAGCGCAACGGCTTCTGGCAATTCAACCGGGCGCTCTTCATGCGCGCGCTCACATCGGCCCTCTACTCCGGGGTGCTCTTCGCCGGGCTCGCGATCGCTCTGCTGGCCCTCGACAAGTTGCTGGGCGTCGACTTCGAGGAAACCATCTATCCGAGGCTCTTCGTCATCATCGCGTTCGTCTTCAACACGTGGTTCTTCCTGGGAGGAGTGCCCGCCGATCTTCCCGCCCTGGACCGCCGCGAGGACTACCCGCCCGGGCTCAAGCTCTTCAGCCAGTACATCCTCACTCCGATCGTCGCGGTCTACATCGTGATCCTCACCGCTTACATGATGCGCATCATCGCCACCGGGGTGTGGCCGAGCGGTTGGATCGGGTACCTCGTGTCGTGCGTGGCCGTGGTGGGCATGCTCTCGCTCCTGCTCGTGCACCCCATCCAGGACCGGCCCGAGAACCGCTGGGTGCGAACCTACGCGCGCGGTTTCTACATCGCGCTCCTGCCGTCGATCGCCATGCTCCTTCTGGCGATCTGGAAGCGGGTCGATCAGTACGGCATCACCGAGAACCGCTACTTCCTGATCGTGCTCGCCCTCTGGCTCGCCGCAATCGCCGTCTACTTCACCGTGCGCCGTCCCGGCAACATCAAGGTCGTGCCGGCGACGCTCGCGGTGCTTGCGCTCGTCACATCTCTCGGACCTTGGGGTGCGTACGCGGTATCGCGCCGAAGCCAGGAGGCGCGGCTCGATCACCTGCTCACCGCGAACGGGCTCTGGACGGGAACCGCGATCCGTCCGGCCACGGCCGCCGATTCGGTCTCGTTCGAGACACGGCGCGAGTTGAGCGGGGTTCTCGAGTACCTGGTGGACGTGCACGGGGCGGGGACATTGCGGCCGTGGTTCGGCGACTTGCCGGCGCCGGCGGTGGGGGACGAGACGAAGGGGCGGCTGGAGGACGGCCCCCCGCAGGTGCGGGCCGCGTCGGTGGCCATGGGGCGGCTGGGCCTCGAGTACGTGGGCCGGTGGGAGGTTCTGCCCGAGGGCGCTTCGGGCCCGTCGGTGAATCTCATCGCGGAGGCGGATTCGACCGCGGTTCCTATCACTGGCTACGCATACGCCTGCCGCGTGGAGCGGTCGCTCCCTGCGGAGTTCGCAGCCGATGGCCGGCGATTCCTGTTCGACTACGACGGAGATCGGCGCGCGTTCGTGGTCCTCGCCGACGGCGACTCGGTGCTCACCCTTCCGGTGGACGGCATGATCGAGGCGGCGCGCGCGTATCGTCGCGACACGTCGGGCGGTCCTTCGTTACCCGCTCCCATGATGCGGCTCACCGCCGAGAGCGAGCACTTGCGGGCGATGTTCGTCGTGCGCAGTTTCATGGGCCCGGTGGGCGAGAAGCCCTCCGTGGTCGGCGATCTCTACCTCGCCCCGCGCCCCTGATCTGCGGCGCGCAAGCGCCACAGCGGGATCCCTACTGCACGATCACCCACTTGCGCGTGGCCGAGAGCATCCCCGCGTCGACACGCACGAAGTAGATGCCGGCGGGCAGCTCGCGGCCGTCGGTGCCTCGTGGGGTGAGGCGCACCGAGGTCTCGCCCGGCTCGCGCCGCCCCAACTCCTGCACCAGGACCACGCGTCCGGAGACGTCGGCGACCGCGATGCGGACGTCCGCGGTCTCGTCGAGCCGGAAGCTCAGGATCGACGACGCCGGCGACGGTGACGGCGACGGCCCGAAGACGGTGAAGCCCGGGAGCCGCACCGCCTCGGTCACGCCGGTCGTCTCGGTGCGGCCCGGGATCAAAGTCATGATGAGCGTGAACGCTCCGTCGCCGTAAACCTCGACCTGCTCGGTCAGCGCGAGGTTGCGGCGGTTGGCGCCGGCGTCGGCGGGGGATGCGTTGAAGCTCGCGGCGCCGAGCCGCAGATGCACCGCGCCTCCGGCGGAATTGGCCAGCGTGTACGTGTTGTACGTCCCGTCGTAGATTCCGGTCAGGTGCGCATCTCCGTTCAGGAAGAGATCGCCCGGATTGGGGTTCAGCCCGAGGCGGACGTAGAGGCTTCCTGAAACCGTCTCGGCGTAGGCCGCGATCACGTCGTAGCCCCCGTCGGGCACCGTAATCGTCTTGACCACCGCGCCGTCGGGACTCGTGAACCGCCACCCTCCTGCGACCGTAGTGGCCGAGTACACCGCGTCGGCATAGCTGCCCCCGTTCATCTCCTTGAACGCGGAGCAACGGAACGCGGCGGTCCCCACATACTCTTCCTCTCCCGGGGCCGAGGGATTGGTCAGAGGGGCGCCCACCAGCACCTGCGCATCGTGCGTCACCGGATCGTAAGCCGCGGCCAGTACGCAACGGGCGCCGTACTTCTCGAACGCCAGCCACACTCGGCTGTTGCGGATCACGTACTCGTTCTCGCCGTCGAAGTCGAGATCGGCCGTGGTGGCGCCGGTTGCCGGCCCGACCAACCCGTTCTTGGCATCCTCCGCCCATTGGGCTGCCGCGGAATAGAAGCCCGCCCCGCGGACGTGGTTCTGAAGCCGCAACGCCCACGTGTTCACCCCGTCCCACGAGTTGTCGGGATGGATCCAGTTGCCATAGCAGTCGGTGTCGGAGTAGTCGACCTGGTCTTCCTCGTGCCACGCGGTTTCGTAGATCATGGCGAGGTAGGACCACACGCCGAGATCCCTGAGTCGGCCCGCCGGCGCGTCGTCCACCGCATGCCACGCCTCGTACATGAGCGTTCCCGGCGAGTTGAGATCGCCGTGCTTCATGCCACCCGGAAGCGGCGGCCCATCGTTGGCGGGTGTGGCGCCGCGCGAGTGATAGTCCCCCTGCGGGCCGGTGATCACCGGCACCAGGTTGTAGAAATCCTGCTCGTTGCCGGTGAACCCGGCATTCTGGTTGTAGTACCAGTAGTTGTACGAGTTCTCGGAGGCGTGCTTGAGCCATTCGTAGGTCTGGATGCCGAGGTCGTACCGGAAGCCGTGATCGATCACGAACGCCGAGGGGCTGGCAAGGGCCGTGGCCAGGATGTCCTTCAGGTTCGAGATGCGGATCCAGGGATGGTTGGCCGCCCAGCGGATCGTGTTGTGGTACTGGTTCGGGTTGTTGTTGGGGATCGGGGTTCCCGCGTTGGGATCGAACGACTTCCCGGCCAGCGCCTCCCAGTCGTCGAACACGACGACGATCTCGCTCGAGTTTCCGTAGAGCGACTTCTGGAGCAGGCTGTAGCGCGTGTCCATGACCATGCCGCCGTCGTGGTTCCCGAACTTCCCCTGGTCCTCGCGGTCGTTGATCATGAAGCAGTAGACGCCGTTGATCTTGTGCAGCTTGTGCCGGTAGCCCTGGTCGGGCTGGCAGGACTCGCCGGGATAGAACCACCCATGGAGGTGGGTGATCTCGTCGAGATAGGTCGCGACATAGGGGCTCGCGACGATGTCCTCGAACGTGTGCCCGTCGAGCGGCGAGTAGCCGGTCGACTGCGAGCGGATCACGCGCTCCGGCGTGTGCATCACCTGCACCTCGGCCGCCGTCCGGCCGTAGACCGCGCGGTTGAGGCTGTCGGTCACCGCGATCGAGGCCGCGTTCACCTCCCCCTCGAAGTAGGGCAGGATGTGCTCGGCAAGCACCCCGCCGAGGAGCGAACCCGGGCTCTGTGATTGATCGTTGTCGACGAATTCCCGGATTCGGGCGAGGAACGCGGGGCCGTCCTGTGGATCCGCCGGCCCCGTCGGCCGGGTCGCCCAGTTGCAGGCAATGGTCAGGGTTCCGCTGGGATGGATGTTGAGCGGGACCTTGAAGATCTCGTGGGTATCGAGCGTGCGCAGGAACCCGGTGCCTCCGGAGATGCCGGTACTGGACTGCGGATCGTAGATGTGAGCCCCGATGTCCCCGGCCCGGTTCACCGACTGGTTACCGTGGGCGATGGAGGCGTAGGTGACGAGCCCGGCGACGTCGGTGGACGAGATGCTCCCGTTGAGCACGCCGTCCGAGCATCCCCGGTCGTCGTCCACGATGCTGTCGGTGATGTCGCTGGAGCGCCCGCCGCCACTGCATGAGGTCTCGGTGTTGTCCTTCGTCGTGAAGACCTGGAAGCGAAGGACGCTCACTCCATCCCACCCCAGAGCGGTGAGCTTGGCGCGCTGGAGGCCGAACTCGACCGCGTCGATCTGCGAGTTGAAGTAGGCGCCGGTATACCCGCCGGAAAGGACGTTGAAGTTCTCGTCCCAGAGGTTGTAGCTCGAGCCCAGCGTCGTCCCGCTCTGGTAGATCGCGAGACACGCCTCCCACGGCGTGTCGGTCTGGACATCGAGAAAGTCGGGGAGCCAGGCCTGGCCCCCGGTGCGCCAATCGATGGCGACGTAGAGGTTGAGGTTGCTCTGCTCGGCTCCCAGGACGAGGTCGTAGAGGTCGGCGCGGAAGTAGAGATAGTCGCCCTCCGCACGGTAGTAGAACGCGATCATGTCCCGCGAGTCGTCGTAGCCGTCCGAGAAGGCGTAGACGGCGTCTCCGAGCCCGGCGTCGTCCAGCGCCCGCAGGTCGGAGTGGGTCCAGTCCTGGAAATCCTGATACCATGTCACGCCCGCGCGGTCGGTTCCGAGGGCGGGACCGGGGCCGACGGTGATGGCGCTCTCGGCGGGGACGGCGGCGGCGGCCAAGGCGCCGATCAGGGCGCCGAGGATCCAGACCCGAGAGGGGATGGAGGCCGAGGAAGCGAGCCCGTTGGCAAGCATGCTGTGCACTCCCTGTGATGTCCGCCGGGCAGGCGAGCCGCGCGGGCTGCCTGCGATCCCATCTCGTTGGTGACCACAATTCTACCAGGATTGGACCGGTCCAGCCGTGGTGCGGCGCGCAGGCCGACCTCGAAATCGAACGTGGGGGATCCGACCCAGAGGGGGCGACTGGATCATTGCCTACAAATTTGGTCGGCTTTACATCCTTACGCTATCTAGAACAGCCGCTTCGCGAAAACGAATTGGTGAGGGTATGGCGAACTGTGCAAGTATCTGTCGGAATTCGGATAGACTCGTCCCCAAGTCGTGGGGCGGGCCCCGCCTTGTGGCGGCCAAACGCCAAGGTGATGAGGGAGTTATGAAAGCGCACAAAACCGGTCTTGAATCGGGATCGGGGGGTGGACAGTCGATCCAGCAGGAGCACAAGGCGCTCAAGGAGACCCTTGACCGCCTCGAGTGCACGAGCGATCTCAAGATTCTGATCCCCATGCTGAACGAGTTGCGCGCCCGACTCGAACTCCACTTCGCCCACGAGGAAGGTCCGGCTGGACTCCATCAGGTGGTGGGGGACTCCGCGCCCCATCTCCTGACCTATATGCAGCGCCTTTTCGACGATCATCAGAGACTTCTGACCGCCATCGATGGCGTGACCGAGAGGGCCCGCCAGTGCGTGGACGGACCGCTGGCCGCTGTCCTGCGCGATGTGACGACTTTTTCCGAGGCATTGCGCCTGCACGAATCGCGGGAGACTGCGCTCCTGGGCGATGCCATGTACACCGACCTGGGGGAAAGCAGCTAACGGTACTACCCATCCCGCGCGGGTCTGTGGCGCGGCACCGGTCCCCGCCTCTTCGCCGGGCCGATTCGATCGAATGGACTCAAACGACAGGGGAAATTCATGACTCCGGATGAAGCGAAGACAGCCACGGCGAAAGGCCAGACGCCGACCGGCACGTCGCGCAAGCGGATCGACGAGCACATCGTCGAGATCGTGAGCGACTCGGGAGAAGGCGCCCAGAAGGCGGGCCAGGTCTTCGGCACGGTCTGCGCAAAGATGGGCAACGGCGTGTGGACGGTGGAAATCATTCCGGCGGAGATCAAGCCGCCGGCGCGCTCGCCCGCGGGCGCGAGCGGCATCCGCGTGCGCCTGGGCTCGAGCTACGTCACCAACATGGGTGACGAGGCCGACCTCGTGGTGGCGTTCAACGAGCAGGTGCTCTACGGGCGCATCGCCGAGGGCGCGTTCGGGAAGAGCACGGTGATCTTGCTGGAAAACAAGTGGGCGGAAGACCCCCTGGACGAGATCCGCGCCCAGTACGCGACCGCGGTCAAGGAGTTCCGGGATCGGGGCTTCACCGTCCACGAGATCGCCATCGAGCAGGCCTGCATGGAGGTCACCTCGAACCCGAAGCTGGGCAAGAACATGTTCGTGCTCGGGATGCTCTGCCAGATCTATGACCGCGATCTGGCCCGGGCCTACGAAGAGGTCGAGTACATCTTCCACCGCAAGAGCAAGGAGGTTGTCGATCTCAACAAGAACCTCCTTCGCGCGGGCTACGAGTTTGCGGCGCGTAACATTGGGCTGGCCTACGAGGTTCCGCCGTGGCCCCACGACGAGCCGCTCGTGGTCATGAACGGGAACCAGGCGGTGGGAATGGGCGTGATGGCCGCCGGCATGGAAGTCCTGGCCATGTACCCGATCACCCCCGCGACCTCGGCCTCCCATTACGTCGCCAGCGTCTACCACAAGGTGGGCGGCTGCCTGCATCAGGCGGAGGACGAGATCGCCGCGATCGGCTTCGCCATCGGATCGAGCTACGCGGGCAAGACCGCCTGCACGATCACTTCGGGTCCCGGCCTCGCGCTCAAGACCGAGTTCATCGGGCTTGCCGCCATGTGCGAGGTGCCGCTGGTGATCGTGGACGTGCAGCGCGGCGGGCCCAGCACGGGGCTGCCGACCAAGGTGGAGCAGGGAGATCTGCTGGCGGCACTCTTTGCGGCGGCCGGCGATGCACCCAAGGTCGTGATCGCGCCTGCCACCATCGCCGAGTGCTTCCACTTCGTGATCCTCGCGCGCAAGCTCGCCGAGGACTTCCGCACGCCGGTGCTGGTCCTGACCGACGCCAACCTCGCCACCGGAGTCCAACCCTTCCCGCGGCCGGAGCCGCGCATGGAATGGCTGGCCCTTCCCATCGACCAATCCAACTGGGAGGAAGGGGTCGCGCCCTACGACTGGGACGAGAAGACGGGGCTTTCCCGCCGGCCCATCCCGGGTCAGCGCGGCGGGGAGTACACGCTCACCGGCCTCGCGCACACGCGCTGGAGCAAGGTCGCCTACGACCCGACGTCGAACCAGAAAGGCTGCGACATGCGCAGCCGAAAACTGGCGGCGTTGCAGAGCACGCTGGTGCCGCCGCCGCTGCACGGCGATCCCACCGGCGATCTGCTGGTGGTGGGCTGGGGGTCGACGAAGGGGAGCATCGAAGAGGCGGTGAGCCGGCTGCGCGCCGAGGGCCACAAGGTCTCCTCGACCCACCTTCACTTCCTCTCGCCGCTGGAACCGGGCCTGACCGAGATGTTCGCCGGCTTCAAGCGGGTGATGACCGTGGAGATCAACTACAGCGACCGTGCGGATGACCCGTTCGTTACGCCGGAGAACCGGCGGCGGGCTCAGCTCGCTCAGATCCTGCGTCAGGCCACGCTCGTGGACGTGGATTGCTGGTCCATCATTCCCGGTGCGCCGCTGCCTCCCGGACGCATCTACAAGGAACTCAAGCACCGGCTCGACGCCACCAAAGGAGCTGCGGCATGTTCGATGTGAAACTCGACTGGTCTCTCGAGGTTCCCGATCGGTACTTCACCCTCGAGAGCTACGAGGGAGGGACGGCGCGGTGGTGCCCCTCCTGCGGGGATCACTCCGTCCTGAGCGCGGTTCAGAAGATCTGCCGCGACAAGCAGATCCCCCCGGAGAAGATCGCGTCCATCTCGGGCATCGGCTGCTCGAGCCGGTTCCCGCACTACATGCACGCGTACGGGTTCCACAGCCTCCACGGGCGCGCGCTGCCGGTGGCCTGCGGCGTGAAGGCGCGCCGGCCGGACCTGCATGTGTGGGTGGCCACGGGGGACGGCGACTGCTGCTCGATAGGTGCCGGGCACTGGGTCCATGCCATCCGCTACAACATGGACATGACGGTGATGGTGTTCGACAACAGCATCTACGGGCTCACCAAGATGCAGACGTCGCCCACCACCCCGATCGGGCTCAAGACCAACACCCACCCGAGGGGGGCATGGCTCCCCCCCATCAACATCATCCAGTCGACGCTGGGGCTCACCAACGCCTCGTTCGTGGCCCGCACGGTGGACTGGAATCCGCCTCATCTCTACGCGACGCTCAAGGCGGCGCACGAGCACAAGGGGCTGAGCTTCGTCCATATCCTGCAACGTTGCCCGCAATACACCACCGGTGTGTGGCAGGAGCTTCAGCGCAACCCGGATCTCATGCTCCTGCTGACGCATGAAAAGGGTATTCAGGTGGACAACGCGGTCGCCCGGATGTACAAGAACCAACTCTCTCACGATCCTTCGAACATCAACGCCGCGCGTGAGCTGGCGACTCCCGGCGAGCGGATGGCGATCGGGCTCTTCTATTGGAACCCGGACGCGCCGCGCTACGACGAGTACACCGCCCAGGGCATGGACATGAGCCCGGACGAGAAACTCGTCGCGATCAGCAAGGAACTGGACCGCTTCGCCGTTTGATCGGCGGGGGGATTTCGATGGCTACCAAGACGGCGAACACGACGCAGGGGACGATGTCCGGTGGTTCGAAGCCGGTGCTTCCTCGAGGGGGCGGGTCAACGAACCAGGATCTCCTGGCGGAGTTGAGGCGCTTTCACCTGGCCGGATTGGCCGGGAAGGAACCGAGTTCGACGGCGGGGATGTCGCCGGCGGTTCTCCATGCGCTGCTGGCTTCCGAGGAGGTGCGGGTCGACTATCCGCTCTTTCTCTCCCCGTGGAGTACGGAGGAGCCGGAGCGCCTGGCCCTTCCCCTGGCTGATCTGCTGAAGCGCGCCGTACCCCAGGACGAGGCCGCCCGCGTGCTGCGCGACAATCTGCCCCGACTCGAGAAGCAGGTACGTGCGGCTCTCGCCGCGAGCAGCGAGCCGGCGGATGCGGCGGAGACGATGCGGCAAGCCGGCACGGCTTTGGTTGCCGAGCTCAAACTCGGCAACGCGGAGAACGAACAACTGGCGAAGGATATCGAGACGTTGATCGCCTCGGTTCCCGCGCAGGGACTTCTGCTCCCGTTCAGCGCCGCCTCGCCCTTTCATCTGCTGCACCACGCCGCCGACGCGCGCCTCACCCCGGCCCGGCACGCCTTCGCCGACGAGGTGAGCATGCTCGCCGAGAAGGTCCGCGGCGTGCTCGAAGTGGACCGGTCAAAGGGACCGGAGGGGACGCAAGAGAAGGCGGTCACCGGCGCCATGGGCGGGGTGGGCAGCCAGTTCATCAAGGGAGACGCCCTCTCGGGGATGCTCAGCACGCGCCGCGGCGGCGCCGGGCTTCCCGCCGCGAGGCGCGATCGCCTCGAACTGACCCTGGAGCAGCTCGACGGCTACATCGAGTCCTCGGCGCATGTTGCTCCCACGCTGATCGCGCCCCCCGAACTTCGGCTCGCACTTTCGGGCTGGAACGTGGTGCCGAGCGCGGACCCCTGCCGTGCCGCCGCCGAGCGCTTCGACGAAGCGGCCACCGACGTCGCCGAGGTCTTGCGAGCGGTACACATGGCGCGGCTCGAGCTGGCGGAGCGATACGATCCCGCCCGGCACGACCCGTGGCTCGCCCAGCTTGGCTGGGAACTCTTCTCGCGCGACGAGCTTCATCTGATTCCGACGATCGTGGCGGTGGTGCCCGCGGCGCTGGTGGCCGGGGACGGACTGCTCTCCTTGTCGCGTCTCCTGCTCTCCGGGCGTCCGGTGCAGGTTCTTCTGCTGGGGCATCCCGCCGAGAACCCCGGCGCCGAGGAGGAGGACGCGCTGTCCGGGCACCGTTTCGAACCGGGTTATCTCGGCATCAGCCACCGCGAGGCGGTCGTGCAGCAGACCACAGTCGCCCGGCCGCTGCACATGCTCGAGGGCTTCGCCAAGGGGTTGCACGCCGCCCACACCGCGCTTCACGTGGTGGCGGTGGCGGACGGCACCCGGGGCGCCGCGGCGTCGGCGGACCCCTGGCTCTTTCTAACCGCGGCCCTGGAAGGTCGCGCGCATCCGGTGTTCCACTACGACCCCGAGGCGGGGGAGACGTGGTCGCGTCGGATGACGTTCCACGAGAACCCGGCCAACGATGACGACTGGCCGGTGCACGAGCTGGCGGTGAAGAAGGAGGAGGGGGGCGAGGAGACGATGCTCCTGCGGTTCACCTTCGCCGACTTCGCGCTGCTCGAACCGGCCTATAGAGACCACTTCCGGGTCGTCCCCGGCGGGGTCGCCGCCGAGGACCTGGTGCCGCTTCACGAGTATCTGCGCCTCCCCGTGGAGACGGCGGCGCAGAAGATTCCGATGATCTGGGCCGTCGGCCCGGATGGGCGGCTCGCGCGGCTGGCGGTGAGCCGGCGTCTCGCGCTCGCCACTCGGGACCGTCTCGGATACTGGCGCACCCTTCAGGAACTCGCCGGTGTGCGCAATGCCTACGTTCAGGAAGCCGCCGATCGGGCTCGCGAGGAGTACGAGGTCAAGGCCCTCGACGATCGCGAGAAGCTGTCGACGGAGCACGCGCGCGAGCTGGACCAGGTTCGCCGGCGCGCGGGGGAAGAAGCGGTCAATCGGATGACCGCCGCGCTTTTGGAGATCGACGTCGCCGCCTTTGCCGCCCCGGCCGCCGGGTTGGATGGGTTGCGCGGGATGAGTGTGGATGAAGTGGCGGCCAAGCTGCTCGGGCTCGTGGAGTCCGCGCAGTTGGAGCAGGAAGTCCCCGCGGGGGGCGTCCCCCCGACGGGAGTGCAGGTGGAGGAGATGACCAGGGACCTCCTGGGTTTGATCGATCCCTCCGCGCTCGAATCGGATTCGTAGTGTCAGTTGCCGCTCCGGCCGCCGTCAACGTCGGCCGGGCACCGTCAAGGAGCGAAGTGTGATGAAGGCCACGCAGGAACTCGAGCAGAAGGTTTCGACCCCGAAGTATCCCGGCACCCCGGAGGCCATGGACGGCACCCAGGCGCTGGTCGAGATGGAGACCGCGGCCAGCGAGGCTGCGGGCGCGTACCCCATCACCCCGTCCACGCAGATGGGCGAGGGATGGGCGGTCGCGGCGGCGCAAGGGAAGCTCAACGTGAATGGACGCCGGCTTCTCTTCTTCGAGCCGGAGGGCGAGCACGCCGCCGCCGGCGTCACCGCGGGCATGTCGATGGCAGGCCTGCGCTCTGCGAACTTCTCCTCCGGGCAGGGCATCGCGTACATGCACGAGTCGCTCTACGCAGCGGTGGGGAAGCGGTTGACCTACGTGCTCAACATGGCATGCCGGGCGATGACGAAGCACGCGCTCAACGTGCATGCCGGCCATGACGACTACCACGCCGTCGACGACACCGGATTCTTCCAGATCTTCGCGAAGGACGCCCAGACCGGGGCCGACTTCAACCTGATCGCCCACCGCACCGCGGAGCTGGCGTTGACGCCCGGCATCTGCGCGCAGGACGGTTTCCTCACCAGCCACGCCATCGAGTCGCTCATGCTGCCCGAGCGCGCGCTCATCAAGGAATACCTCGGCGATCCGTCCGACATCATCACCTCGCCGACGCCGGCCCAGAAGTTGGTGTTCGGAGAGAAGCGCCGCCGCATCCCCGAGATGTTCGACTTCGACAACCCGGCGATGATCGGCGTCGTTCAGAACCAGGACAGCTACGCGCAGGGTGTGGCTTCCCAGCGGCCTTTCTTCTTCGACCACGTGGCCGCCCTCGCCGACCAGGCCTTCGCCGAGTACGGCGCCCTCACCGGCCGCCGCTACGCGCGCGTGATGGGCTATCTCACCGACGATGCCGAGTACGTGATCGTGGGGCAGGGCTCCTTGGTGGCCAACGCCGAGGCGCTGGTCGACTACCTGCGCTCGAAGGGCGTCAAGGTCGGCGTGGTCAACGTCGTGATGTTCCGTCCCTTCCCGAGCGACCTCTTGGTGTCGATTCTCAAGGGGAAGAAGGGGGCGGTGGTGTTGGAGCGCGTGGATCAGCCGCTCGCCGTGGACGCGCCGCTCATGCGCGAGATCCGGGCCGCCATGTCCAAGGCGGTGGAGAACGGCCGCGCCGCCGGCCAGGCCGTCCCGCACGCCGGGATCCCGGCCATCCGCCCCGAGGACATGCCCGAGTTCTACTCCGGCTGCTTCGGCATGGGAAGCCGCGACCTGCAGGCCGGCGATCTCATCGCCGCTGTGGACAACATGCTCCCGCAGGGGGCCAAGAAGCGGCAGTTCTACCTCGGCATCGAGTTCGTCCGCAAGGGAACCGTGACCGGAAAGCTCAAGGACTGGCAGGAGAAGATCGTCCAGGCGTATCCGCAGGTGGCCGAGCTCGCGCTCGAGTCCAAGGAGAACGTCAGCCTGCTTCCCAAGGACTCGCTCGCGGTGCGCATCCACTCCATCGGCGGGTGGGGTGCCATCACCATGGGCAAGAACCTCACCATGACCCTGTTCGAACTCCTGGGCATGAACGTGAAGTCCAACCCCAAGTACGGTTCGGAGAAGAAGGGGCAGCCCACCACGTTCTACGGGGTGTTCGCGCACGCTCCGATCCGCACGAACTGCGAACTCAAGCTGGTGGACGTGGTGCTCTCGCCCGACCCCAATGTGTTCCGGCATTCGAACCCGTTGAGCGGGCTGAGCGAGGGTGGCTGCTTCATCATCCAGCACGATCAAGCTCCGGGAGCACTCTGGTCTTCGCTCCCGCGCTGGGCGCAGCGCACGATCCGCGAGAAGAACATCCGGGTCTTCTTCCTCGACGCGTTCGCCATCGCCAAGGCCGAGACCGATGAGGCCGACCTCCAGTTCCGCATGCAGGGCGCGGCCTTCCAGGGCGCGTTCTTCAAGTCCTCGCCGATCATGCAGCGGGAGAAGCTGGACGAGACGAAGCTCTTCGACACCATCCGCAAGCAGCTCGAGAAGAAGTTCGGGCATCGTGGCGTGCAGGTGGTCGAGGACAACTTCCGGGTCATCCGCCGCGGTTTCGAAGAGGTGAAGGAACTCGAGTGGAAGAGCCTCGGCGAGAACGCCGGCGAGGACAAGGCGAGGGCCGACCTCGAGGCTCCATGGTATCTGCGCGACACCGACACCGCCGAGGGGATCGCAGACCCGTATCGCTTCATGGGTCAGGTCTGCGCGCTCTACGGCACCGGCGATGACCCCATCGCGGATCCGTTCTCCGCGATCTCGGCGATCCCGGCCGCCAGCGGCATCTTCCGCGACATGACCGGCATCCGCTTCGAGGTGCCCGAGTTCGTCGCCGACAAGTGCACCGGCTGCGGGCAGTGCTGGACCCAGTGCCCGGACGCGGCCATTCCCGGACTCGTGAGCGAGATCGAGGACGTGATCCGCGCCGCGGCGTACGCCGGGACCGACTCGGTGCCGAGCGCGGCCATGAAAACCCTCTTCCCCGGGCTGGCCCGCGAGTCGCGCCGCCTCCTCAAGGACGAGCCGACGTTCACCACCTTCGCCGCGACGCTGACCCGCGCCTACGAGAAGGTCGTGAAGGAGGCCCAGCTCGCCGATGCCGAGCGCAAGTCGTTGGACGAGGAGTTCGACGCCTTGGCGCGGCGCATCCGCGAGTTCCCGCTGGCCAAGACGGTGCCGTTCTTCACCGGCCCCGAGAAGCGCAAGGAAGGCTCGGGAGGTCTCCTCTCCGTCACCATCAATCCCTACGCCTGCAAGGGGTGCAACCTCTGCGTGGAGGTCTGTCCCGACAACGCCCTGGTCACGATCAAGCAGGATGACGCCACCGTGGCCAAGCTCAAGCGGAACTGGGCGGTCTGGGAGAAGCTTCCCGACACGCCGGCGCGTTTCATCCAGATCAGCGACATCGACGAGGGGATCGGGGTGCTCAACACGCTCCTTCTCACGAAGAAGAACTTCCACTCCATGGTGGGTGGCGACGGCTCCTGCATGGGCTGCGGCGAGAAGACCGGCATGCACCTCGTGGTGTCGGCCATCGAGGCGCACATGCAGCCGCGCGTGGCCGGCTTCGTGGCCAAGCTCGAGGCTCTCGAGAAGCAGCTCGAGAAGAAGGTGAGCGAGATCCTGGTCGCCACCACCGATCTCAACGAGGTGGCGGCGACGGGCACCGTGCACGTGGACATGCACGTGCAGGGACCCGAGCGCGAGCGCCTGGGGCGCCTGCACGCGCTGATCCGCGACATCCGCGACCTGCGCTGGCGGTACACGACCGGGCCCAGCGGCCGCGGGCGCGCCTCCCTCGGCATCGCCAACTCGACCGGGTGCTCCTCGGTGTGGGGCAGCACCTATCCCTACAACCCGTATCCCTATCCCTGGACCAACCACCTCTTCCAGGATGCGCCCTCGATCGCCATCGGCATCTTCGAGGGGCTCATGCGGAAGATGTCCGATGCGTTCGCGTCGGTGCGCAAGGCGGAGATCGAGATCGCCGACTCGTTTGACGCCGCCAAGCACGGGAAGTTCTTCGAGGCGTTCGACTGGCGGCAGTTCTCCGACGACGAGTTCCGGCTCTGCCCGCCCATGCTCGCGGTGGGCGGCGACGGCGCCATGCTCGACATCGGGTTCCAGAACGTGTCCCGGCTCCTCGCCTCGGGCAAGCCGATCCGTGTGGTCGTGCTCGATACCCAGGTGTACTCCAACACCGGCGGACAGGCCTGCACCAGCGGGTTCCACGGTCAGATCTCGGACATGGCCGCCTACGGGGCCGCGAGTCACGGCAAGGAGGAGCAGCGGAAGGAAATGGCGCTCATCGCCATGGCCCACCGCAATAGCTACGTGCTGCAGACCTCGCAGGCGCTTCCCGCGCACTTGATCGGCGGGGTGTTGCGAGGGCTCAACTCGCGGCGGCCGGCGTTGTTCAACATCTACACGCCGTGCCAGGCGGAGCACGGGCTCCCCGACTCCGGCTCCGCGCACGCGGCCAAGCTGGCGCTCGAGAGCCGCGCGTATCCCTACCTGGTCTACGATCCCGACGCCGGCGAGACGCTGGCCGAGCGGTTGAACCTCGACGGGAACCCGGACCTCGAAGAGACCTGGCCGACCTACGAGCTGACCTACGTCGAGGAGGACGGGAGCGAGAAGACGATGTCGCTGCCGCTCACCGTGGCCGACTGGGCCGCCACCGAGCCGCGCTTCGGCCGGCACTTCAAGCCGATTGCGCGCGCGAAGTGGAGCGACGCGATGGTTCCGTTCCACGAGCTGGTGGCGATGGCGCCCGCCGATCGTCAGGGCAAGATCCCGTACATCATGGTCGTCGACGGCAAGCGCAAGCTCAGCCGGCTCGTGGTTTCCGAGGAAATCGTGAGCCTGGCCGAGGATCGTCTGGCGTTCTGGGGCGAGCTGCTCGAGCTGGCCGGGGTGAAGGTCTCCGAGACCGCGCGCTACAAGGTGGCGGGCCCGCTCGAGGAGGAGTACGAGCGGAAGCTCGCGGATCTCAAGGCGCAGTACGAGGCGCAGATCGCCGACCTGAAGGAGCGTTTCCCGGCGCTCATCGCGCGCCGCATTGCCGAAGGGCTGATGAAGGGGGACGGAGGCGATCTCGGGATCCCGGCTGCTGCGACCATGGCGGCGCCGGCCCGTGCGGTTGCGGCCCAGGCCGCTCCGGCGGCTCCGGTGTCCGCTGCCGCTTCCGTCGCGGCCCCGGCCTCCGCGCCGGTCGCCGCCGCGGAGGTTGCGGGCGCGATGGAGCCCTACATCGACTCGGCGCTCTGCACGACCTGCAACGAGTGCACGAATCTGAATCCGAAGATGTTCGCCTACAACGCGGACAAGCAGGCGTACATCAAGGACGCGAAAGCGGGCACCTTCAAGCAGCTCGTGATGGCGGCGGAGCGGTGCTCGGCGCGCATCATCCACCCCGGCGCTCCTCTCAACTCGAAGGAGCCGGATCTCGCCAAGTGGATGAAGCGGGCGGAGCCGTTCAACTAGGCCGCGGAACGCAGCAGCAAAGGGAGTCACGCCTTGAACAGCATCCTGTCCGCCGGCCTGATCATGGGGGGGCTCGGCCTCTTCTTCGGGGTCGTGCTTGCCATTGCATACCGGTACCTGCAGGTGGAAGAGGACCCGCGCATCGAGAAGGTGGAGATGATGCTCCCCGGATCGAACTGCGGTGCCTGCGGGGAGCCGGGGTGCCATGGTCTGGCCGAGAAGATCGTGAGCGGGGCAGCGAAGCCGAGCAAGTGCACGGTATCGAACGCCGAGCGTATCGAGCTCATCGCGGACTACCTGGGAGTGGATGCGGGCGCCGCCGAGAAGCGGGTGGCCCGCCTCCACTGCGCCGGGGGCCTCGGGCATGCGCTGCGGGTGGCCAGCTACGAGGGCTATGAGAACTGCGGCGGCGCGCACATCGTGGGCGGCGGCGGGCTCGAGTGCTCGTGGGGCTGTCTCGGCTATGGCGATTGCGAGCGTTCATGCACGTTCGACGCCATCCACATGAACGCGGAGATGCTGCCGGTGGTGGACACCGCGAAGTGCACCGCCTGCGGCGACTGCGTGGACGATTGCCCGCGCGATCTCTTCGAGATCCTTCCCCTGAGTCACCACCTCATCGTGCAGTGCTCCGCGCCCCTCGCCGCCGAGGAAGCGCGCCGCGTCTGCAAGGTGGTTTGCGACGCCTGCGGGCGGTGCGCTCAGGATGCAGCCCCCGGTCTTGTGCGAATGGCGAACAACCTGCCTGTCGTGGACTATTCGGCGGGCGGGCCGGCCAGCGTCAAGGCCACCTTGCGATGCCCCACCGGAGCCATCCAGTGGGTCGTCGGGGACCAATTTTCGACCGTTGAAGAAGTCGGAGTGACCGGGAGACACAATGCCTGACCTGTCAGGGTCCGCTCGCCGCCTGTATCGCCGCTTGGTCGGCGTTCCCCCTACCGCTCCCGGCGCGCGCGCGGGTGAACCGAGCGCGGAGACCGGCCTGGACGCCGTGGAAGTGGCCGAGCGATTCATCAGCGACGCCACCGATAGTCTGAGCGAGGCCATGGGCCTCGCCCTCTCCGGCGTGCGCGCTACCGCGTTCCTCGACGGTGCCGATCTGGCCCGCGGGACCGCGGCGCTGGCTCAGGCTGCCGGACGCAGGGTGCCCATGGTCCTGCACGTCACCGCGACCGCGCTTCCCGGCGCGGGTGAGCGGGTGGGGAGCGGGCACGCAGGGCTCTTCGCCGCGGCCGACGCCGGCGCTCTCGTCCTGGTCGCGGCCAACGCGCAGGAGGCGGTGGACTTCTCGTTGATCGCCCGCCAGGTCGCCGAGGAAGCGCTTCTCCCTGCCGTGGTGGCGATGGACGCCGCCGAGACCGCGCTGGCGCTGCAGGATCTGCGCATGCCCGCGCCCGATCTCATCGAGGCGATCCTCGGCCGCGCGAACGCGGTGCGGCACGCGCCCACTCCGTCGCAAGAGCTTCTCTTCGGCCAGCACCGCCTGCGCCTGCCGCGCCGGCACGACCTCGAACGACCGGTGTTGAACGGAGCGGTGCAGCGCGCCGACACGTTCGCCTTGGGCGAGGCAGGGCGGGCAGCCTACTTCGATCCACATGTTCCCGCGATCCTGGAGCAGGCCTTCGAGCGTTTCTACAAGGAGACCGGTCGCCGCCACGCCGCGGTGAGCAGCCACCATGTGGAAGACGCGACGCTGGTGCTGGTGGCCATGGGTTCGGTGATCGAGGCGGCGGAGCTGGCCGCCGATCATCTGCGCCATCGTCACAAGGTCAAGGTGGGGGTGATCGGGCTTCGGACCTTGCGCCCCTTCCCGGCCGAGGCACTCGCCGCGCTCCTCGGCGGCAAGACGGTCGCGGTTCTGGAGCGCGTCTCGCTGCCGTTAGGTGCGGAGGCGCCGCTGGTGCGCGAGCTGCGTTCGACGGTGGAACGGGCGATCGAGAACGGCCGTTACGGCAAAGAGGCTCATCCCGGTGCGGGCGTCCTTTCCGAGAAGGATCGGCCGCGGCTCGTCTCGGTCCTCGCCGGATTGGGCGGTTTCCCTGTGCGCTTGCAGGATCTGGAAGCGCTTTGTCTTCAATTGGATAAGGCTCCCACTTCACCTGTTTTCTTGGGGCTCGACCTGACCTCTGCAGCGAGCCCCTACCCGAAGCGGCAGGTGCTCCACGACGCGCTCAAACGCGGCTACCCTCAGGCGGCGAGGCTCGGCCTGCGTTCGAAGGACGCGCCGCCCGATCTCCTCCCCAAGGGGGGAGTCGTGATCCAGGTCTCCTCTCTCGCAGGACAAGGTGGCGAGGGGCAGGCGCGCGAGGCCGCGCTCCTTCTCCATCAACTCTTCGGCGGGCACCTCCGCGTGCGTTCCGCGTTTCCTGCCGAGCGCTTCGACACGATCGTGGAAGAGCGTCTGATTCACGCGCCGATCCCGCTCAAGGATCCGGGCGACGACCTCCGCGCCCACCTCGCCGTGTGGGCGGCTCCTGCCGGGATCGCGGTGCCGGCGGATTTTGCCGATCGGGTGCGCGACGACGGCGCGATCCTCTTCGAGCACGACGCGTCGATCGGCTCGGTGTGGAAGACGCTTCCCGCGCGGGTGCGCGGCGACATCCTCCGGCGCAAACTGCATCTCTTCACCGCCAAGGGCTATGAAGCCCCCGGGACACCGGAGCCGCTCGATGCGTCGACCCTGCGGGACGAGCGGATGCTGGGCGCGGTGTTCGGTGCGCTCAATACGCTCGGCGTGGTCGTGATCAACCCGCGCAAGCTTCTCGCGGCCCGCCGGAAGCTCTTTGAAGACGCGCCGGAAGCGGAGACGGATGCGCGCATCCGCGAGCTGCAGGCGGGATTCGATTTCGCCGCGCGGGTCGAGACGACCGGGTTGCCGGCGCCGACCGCGGGGGAGGAAGTCGTGGTCGAGGCGGAGCCCCCGGCTTCGGTTCGCCGCGCAGGCCACGTCGACGAAACCGTGGACAGTCTTCCCCGATTCTGGGATCAAGTGGGAGTGCCCGAGAGCGAGGGTGCGGGGGGCGGTTTCCACCCCGACCCGTACTTCGCGACCGGCACCCTCCCCGCGCTCTCGTCGTCGTTCCACGACGTGTCGCGCGGGCGCCGGATGCTGCCCGCCTTCGACGCCGCGCGCTGCACCGGATGCGGTGCGTGCTGGAGCGGATGTCCGGACAGTGCGTTGGCCGCCGGGGTGTGGTCCCCCTCGGTCTTCGTCGAGCGCGGAATGGCTCTGGCCGCGCGGAGCGGTCGCTCCGCGGAAGGGCTTCGCATGACGCTCGGCAAGTTCGCCGCCCGCGTGGGCGAAGAGCTCGCCGCCTCCGCCACCCCCGGTATCGGCGCCGGAGCTCTGCTCGACGCGGCCTTTGCCCACGTCACGAGCAAGATGACGCTCACCGAGGACCGGCGCAAAGGCGTGGAGGATGCGTTCCGCGCGGTGCGCGACGCCGTCGGTGCGCTGCCCGTCACGCGGACCCAAGTGTTTTTCGAGGAGCCAGAAGCAACGGCGAAGGGGAGCGGAGAGCTCTTCTCGCTCGCGATCAACCCCGATGCCTGCAAGGGATGCGGTCTCTGCGTGACGGTCTGCGAGCCCGAAGCGTTGACCCGCGCGGCCGAGGAGCCCGCTCGTGCCGCCGCTTCACGCGAGGGATGGCGGCTGCTCCACGAGTTGCCGGAGCCCTCCGAGGCCGCGTGCGCGCGCGCCCGCGAGCACGCCGAGGTCGGGCCCCTGGCTGCCGCGATGCTGCGGCGCGAGGCGAACCTGGCCATGATCGGCGGCGACGGCGCCGAGGCCGGCTCCGGCGAGAAGATCGCGCTGCGTCAGATCCTGGGGATCGCTCTCGATGCCATTGCTCCGGCCGTCAACCAGTACGTCGCTGAAATCGAAGAGCTGCGCGTGAAGCTGAGCGAGGCGATTCGCGAGGGGCTCGCCTCCGCGCTGCCCACCACCGACCTCGACGCCCTCGCCGACGGACTCGACGCGATGGGGCGCCCCGACACCGATCTCGCCGCGCTGACCGCGCGTGTAGAGACCGCCTTCGAGACCGGTCGCGTGGACGTCCTGCGCATGCGGCGGCTCGTTGACGTGGCCCGCGACCTGGCCGATCTCCACCAGCGGCTCACGGTGGGCGCGACCGGAGCCGGCGTGGCGAAGTTCGGCCTGGTGCTCGCTCCCTCCGCGGACGCGGGGTGGGTGGGCGCGTTTCCGAACAATCCCTTCGGCGTCCCGGTGACCCTGCGCGGCGAGGCCGACGGCCTCGCGCTGGCCCGCGGCGTGCTCGAAGGGCAGCTCCGTCAGGCGCTGGACGGCATGCGAACGGTTCGCCGCGCGCGGCTCGAGGTCGAACGCCCCTCCGAGGCCGCGGTGGCCGGCGCATCGCTGGCCCGTCTCACATGGCGCGATCTGACCGCCGAGGAACGCCGCGCCTGTCCGCCGCTCTTCTTCGTGGCCGACGAGACCGCTCTCGCCGGTGATGCCATCGCCGGATTCGCCGAGCTTCTGAACGACGATCTGCCGGTGAAGGCGGTGCTCCTCGCCGAGGCATCCTTCCGTCGCGAGATTGGCATCTCGCAAGGCGGCGGCGCCCGGGGGACCAAGCCGGCCCCGGCCGCGCCCGAATTCGGGCTCCTGGCGTTGGCGGGGAGTCGTGCCCTGGTGGTGCAAAGTTCCATCGCCCACTCGCGCCATCTCGCCGCGGGGGTCACGGCGGCCGTACTCCATGACGGTCCCGCCGTCGTGCGCGTGTACGCGCCGAGTCCCGAGCGCCATGGCTTTGCCCCCGATCGCACGCTCGAGCGCGCGCAGGGGGCGGTCCTTTCGCGCACCTGTCCGCTTTTCACCGCGGCGCACGATCCGGTTGGCGGCTCCGCGCTGCGTGTGAGCGTGGACGGCAACCCCGATCCGGCGGCGATCTGGAGCACGGATGCGGACGGCAACGCGGTCACGCCGGCATCGTGGGCGCGCGGCGAGCGGCGTCTCTCCGGCCATCTCTCGCCGGTTGCGGGCAACGCTTCGGAGCCGACTCCGCTCGCCGAGTATCTCGCTCTCTCCGCCGAGGATCGCGAAGACAAGACGCCGGTCGTCATCGGTCCGGACGGAACCTTCCAGGTCGATCCCGCGCTCGTGGGCGCCGCCGGTGAGCGGCTCGCCGCATGGCGCACGCTCCAGGCTCTGGCCGGGATGGGAGCGCCGCGCGTCGAGCCCGCGGAGGCGGATATCGAGGCACTCGCCACCAAGGAGATCGAGCACGCCGCGCAGGTCGACGCGCTTCGGCGGGACTATGAGGCACGGCTCGCGAATCAGCAGTATCAACTCAAGGCCGAGCTTGCGCGTCAGATCCGCACGAAGCTCATGACCATCGTCTCGCGACCGTCGGGCAACGGCGGGGACGAGGTCTAGGCGACTCGCTCCCGGATCGCGATAAGGAACTCAACGTGACCAGCATTCTCGGCAAGACCTTCCGCCACGGGGTGCATCCCGACGGCCACAAGGAAGAGACCAAGGATCTCGCCATCGAGCGGATGCCGTTCGTGGAGCGCTATGTGCTGCCGTTGAGCCAGCACACCGGCGCGCCCTGCCGCCCCGTGGTGCGGGCGGGGGAGCGTGTGATGCGCGGGCAGATGATTGCGGAGCCGGGGGGATTCGTCTCCACCACGCTTCACAGTCCGGTGACCGGGCGGGTGGTGGCGATCGCGGCTCGGCACCATCCCAACAGCAAGCTGGTCGAGGCGATCGAGATCGAGGCCGATCCCTTCGCTACCCAGCGCCTGCCCCATCATCCTCCCATCGACTGGCGGGGCCTCACCGCCGACGAGTTCATCTCGCACATCCAGCGCGCCGGACTCGTGGGCATGGGCGGCGCGGCCTTCCCGACCCACGTCAAGTACAAGGTGCCGGAGGGGAAGAAGATCCGCCGGCTCCTGGTGAATGGCGCGGAGTGCGAGCCCTATCTCACCACCGACCATCGCGTGATGATCGAGCGGCCGGAAGCGATCCTCCGCGGCATCGAAATCGTGGCGGCGCGGCTCGGCGTGGACGAGACCGTGATTGGCATCGAGATGAACAAGCCGGACGCGGTGGAATCGCTGCAACGTGCGGTGCCGGCGGGCGCGGCGGTGCGCGTGGTGCCGGTCAAGGTGAAGTACCCGCAGGGCGCGGAGAAGATGCTCATTCGGGCGGTGTTCGGCGTCGAGGTTCCGACGGGCAAGCTCCCGATCGACGTCGAGATCGTCGTCAACAACGTCGGCACCATGGCGGCCATCGCCGACTACTTCGACAACGGGATCCCGCTCATCGAGCGCGTGGTCACCGTCGCCGGCCCCGGAGTGAAGCGGCCGGCCAACCTCCTGGTCCCGGTGGGGACGCCGGTGCGGGCCGTGTTCGATCATCTCGGGGGTCTCGACGAGAACACCCGCGAGGTCATCATGGGCGGCCCGATGATGGGGGCGCCGCTTGCCAGCCTGGACGTGCCGGTGCTCAAGGGCACCTCGGGTCTCCTCGCCTTCACGGAGGCCGAGGCCGCGATCCCCAACGAGTACACCTGCATCCGCTGCGGCCGCTGCGTGGATGCGTGCCCGCAGTTCCTGAACCCGTCCCGCCTCGGCCGGCTCGCGCGGGCGCGGCGATTCGACGACCTGCCGGACTTCCACGTCATGGATTGCGTGGAATGCGGTTCGTGCAGCTTCGCCTGCCCCTCGGGCATCCCGATCGTGCAGCTCATCCGGGTGGCGAAGTCGGCGATCCGGGAGAAGAAGAAGGGGAAGACGACGTGACCGATCGCTCTCCGCGGCTCCTTGTCCAGACCGCGCCGTTCCTGCGCGAAGGGGTGACGACGCCGCGGCTCATGCTGGACGTCATCCTCGCCGCCTGTGTGGTGTGGCTGGTGTCCATCTGGTACTTCGGGATCAGCTCGCTCCTGGTGACCGTGAGCGCGGCCCTGGGCACGATGGCCACCGAGTGGATGGCTTCGAATACGAAACCTCGCTCCCGCACCCTCAAGGATGGCAGCGCGATCCTGACGGGCATCCTGCTCGGGCTCACCCTCCCTCCGGGCTTCCCGCTTTGGATGGCGTTCCTGGGCGGGATCATCGCCATCTCGCTCGGCAAGGTGATCTGGGGAGGGCTCGGGCACAACCTGTTCAACCCGGCTCTCGTGGGGCGGGCCTTTTTGCAGGCGGCCTTCCCGACCGCCATCACCACGTGGTCGCCGCCCACCGGGCTCGCGTCGATTCATGCCAGCAACTTCGCGGTGCCGTTCTTTCAGGCGCCTCCCGACGTGGTGACCACGGCGACGCCGCTCAATTTCATGAAGTTCGCGCACCAGTTCGCGCCCGCCATGGATCTCTTCCGTGGAAACGTGGCAGGATCCCTGGGGGAGACGAGCGCGGCGGTGATCCTTCTTGCCGGCGTGGTCCTCGTCATGCGGCGCACCTTCGACTGGCGCATCCCGGCCTCGATCATCCTCACCGTGGGCATCTTCAGCGGCATCATGCATCTGGTGAACGCCGAGCGGTATCCGAGCGCCCTCTTCATGCTTTTCTCCGGCGGGCTCATGTTCGGGGCGGTGTTCATGGCCACCGACCCGGTCACCTCGCCGATCGCGCCGCGCGGGGCGTGGCTCTTCGGCATGGGGATCGGAGTCCTCGTCGTGTTGATCCGATTGTGGGGCGGTCTCCCCGAAGGAGTCATGTACGCCATCCTCATCATGAACGCGGTGTCGCCGCTCATCGAGCGCTCGAACCAATCGCGGGCCTTCGGGCACGGGAGGCGCACGGCATGAGCGGCATGTGGAAACTCGTCGCCACCCTCACCTTCGCCGGTCTGATCTCCGGCCTCGCCATCGTCGGCTCCTATCTGATTACCCTTCCCAAGATCACCGCCAACAAACAGGCGGCCCTCGAGCTGGCGGTCTTCAACGTGCTGCCCGGCTCCTCGAAGCTCCAGCCCCTGGTCTTCCGTGACTCCAAGCTCATCTCGGTCGAGGCACCGGCCAAGGGAGAGAAGGTCATCTACGCCGCCTACGATTCGACCGGGGTCTTCGTGGGCTATGCGATTCCCAGCGAAGGGCCGGGCTTCCAGGACACGATTCAGCTCATCTACGGCTTCAAGACCAGCGATAGGAAGATCGTGGGAATGCAGGTTCTGGACAGCCGGGAGACGCCGGGCCTCGGCGACAAGATTCTCAAGGACGAGAAGTTCCTCGCGGAGTTCCACGATCTCGCCGTGACGCCGGACGTTGTGGCCATCAAGGGGCACGGGACGAACCCGAACGAGGTGGACGCCATCACCGGCGCAACGATCTCCTCGAAGGCGATCGTGAAGATCATCAACGCCGGCAACGCGGAATGGCTCGGCCGGCTTCCCGCGCCCGGGCAGGAACCACCGCTCGCCGGCGCGGAGAGCGCCTCGGCAGGAGGGGATTGAACATGTCCGCCCAGGGAAAGAAGCTGACCTTCAACAGCGAGATGATCAAGGGGATTGGGCCGGAGAACCCCACGTTTCGCCAGATCCTCGGCATGTGCCCCGCCCTTGCCGTAACCAACA
The DNA here is from genome assembly GCA_963762255.1 of Candidatus Eiseniibacteriota bacterium. Classification (GTDB taxonomy): domain Bacteria; phylum Eisenbacteria; class RBG-16-71-46; order JABDJR01; family JABDJR01; genus CAVXKA01. Next base: position 343,460 of record CAVXKA010000003.1, on the reverse strand, counting down.
CCGCCCTCAACGGGGTCATCATGGGGGTGGCTACGACCTTCGTGCTTGTCTGTTCGAGCTACATGATCTCGGCGTTGCGCCGGTTCATCCCCCGACAGGTGCGCATCTCGACCTACATCATCATCATCGCCACCTTCGTGACGGTGGTGGACTTCACGCTGCAGGCGATCGCTCCCGCCGCCCACAAGTCGATGGCCGCCTTCATCGCCCTCATCGTGGTGAACTGCATCATTCTGGGCCGCGCCGAGGCCTTCGCCGCCCATAACCCGGTCTTGCCATCCACCGGCGACGCGGTGGGGAACGGGATCGGGTTCACCGGTGCCCTGCTCATCCTTGGGGCGATCCGGGAGATTCTCGGGAGTGGTTCCATCTTCGGGGTCAACCTGTTCGGGCCCAATTACGAACCATGGATCATCATGATCCTTCCTCCCGGCGGGTTCCTCTGCCTCGGTGTTCTGCTCTATGCGATCTCGGCGATCATCGAACGCCGTCAGAAGCTGGCGGCAAAGCTGACTCAGGAGGCGATCTAGAGCATGGACAGACTCGTCTGGATCCTCATGAGTTCGCTCCTCATCAACAACTTCACGCTGGTGTACTTCCTGGGGCTGTGCGCGTTCTTCGGCGTGTCTAACAACCTGCAGACCGCGTTCCGCCTCGGCCTCGCCAACATCTTCGTGATGATCATCACTTCGATTGCGGTGTGGGGGCTCAACAAGTACATTCTCGGGGACGCCTCGTACCTGCGCCTCATCAGCTTTATCGTGGTCATCGCGAGCACCGTGCAGTTCGTGGAGATGGTGATCAAGAAGCTCTCGCCCGGACTCTTCCGCGCGCTCGGCATCTATCTGCCGCTCATCACCACCAACTGCGCGATCCTGGCGCTGGCGCTCTTCCAGACCAGCCGGGAGTACAATCTGATCGAGGGTTTGGTCTTCGCCATCGGCAGCGGCGCGGGGCTCGCCCTGGCGCTGGTGTTGATGGCGGGAATCCGCGAGGAGGCCGAGTTGTCCAACATCCCCTCCCTGCTCAAAGGGACGGCGATGGTGCTCCTCATCTCGGGAATCCTCTCCCTGGCCTTCATGGGCTTCGCCGGCCTCTTCAGCGGGAGTTAGAGCATGCTTCATTTCCTCCTCCCCATACTCGGTCTGGGGTGCTCTGTGCGGTGCCTGGGTCGTTGTGCAGCGGTGGGTAGGCAAGCACGATCCCGGCCAGCCCGGGGTGGAGGGCAAGTGCGGGCGCTGCACCCACCACCATGATTCCCACCACGCACACTCCCACCATCACTAGGGAGCCCAGGCGCTCGTGAAACGATCCGCCTCGTTGGGTCTGGTTCTCGCGTTCAGCGCGGTGACCGCCCTCGTTCTCTTCTTGACCTCTCCAGGACGGCTCATCGCTCCCAAGTGGCCGCGCACGCGGGAGGCAGCAGCGCCCTCCGGGTTCACGACCTTCTCCGCCGACGTCATGGCCACCACGTTTCGAGTGACCTTGCCGGAAGGGGACGCCGCCGCCGCGCTCGCTGATTCCGTGTTCGCCGTCTTCCGGCAGGTGGACACCCGGATGAGCGAGTGGAAGGACACATCGCCCCTCTCTGCGGTGAACCGCGAGGCTGGCGTGCGCCCGGTGGCGGTGCCGGCGGATCTTCGCGATGTGATCCGGCGCGGGATCGAGATCGGTGCGCTCAGCGACGGTGCGTTCGAGATCTCGTGGGCGGCGCTCTGGGGACTGTGGGACTTCAAGGCGGCCGAGCCGCGCGGGCCCGATCCCGCAGACGTGGCCGCCCGCATCGCGCTTGTCGACTACCGCAAGGTCGTGGTGAGCGACTCCCTGGGCACGGTCTATCTCCCGGTGGCGGGCATGAAGATTGGCCTCGGTGGGATCGCCAAGGGCTACGCGCTCGATCGCGCCGCAGAGCTCTTGCGTGCGCGCGGCGTGCGAGACTTTCTCATTCTCGGCGGCGGCCAGGTGATGGCGGGGGGGCACAAGGACGGGAAGCCCTGGCGCGTCGGCATTCGCGACCCGCGTGGGGAGCCGGAGGATTACTTCGCCACGCTCGACGTCACCGACGCCTCCACCTCCACCAGCGGCGACTATGAGCGCTACTTCGTTCTGGACGGCGTGCGCTATCACCACATTCTGGATCCCAGGACCGGGATGCCCTCGAAGGGACTGCGCAGCGTGACCACCGTCTCTCCCGACGCGACCTTGGCCGATGCGCTCTCCACGGCGATCATGGTGCTCGGAGCTAAGCGCGGTCTGGCGCTCGCGGAAAGCCTCGGTGTTGGTGCGGTGCTGGTGGATGACGCGGGGCATGTCTCCATGACGCCGGATCTCGAAGGGCGCCTCGTCGAGCGGCACCCGCCGAGAAGCCCGGCTTCCTAAGACTCCTCGAGCTCCGCTCAATGACTGGTTGAAAGCGCGGGGGACCGCCCCTATAATCCACGGGCGCTGCGGGGAAAACGGGTTCGTCCGCGGACCTAATTCCTTGTCGGCCATACAACTACGGATGGGCCCATAGCTCAATTGGATAGAGCGTTTGGCTACGGACCAAAAGGTTGGGGGTTCGAGTCCCTCTGGGCCCACCATCTCCTCTCGCACGGAGCGACCGATGCCGCTCATTCTCCCGCACCACGGCAAGACCCCCGTCATTCCCGCATCCGCGTATCTGGCTCCCACCGCCACCGTGATCGGCGACACGGTTCTCGGAGAGCACGCCAGCCTCTGGTTCAATGTCGTGGTGCGCGGCGACGTGAACTTCATTCGCATCGGTGATCGCACCAACATCCAGGACAATTCGACGATCCACGTCTCCATCGACACGTGGCCGACGATCATCGGCAACGACGTCGTGGGGGGGCACAACATCCTGCTGCACGGTTGCACGGTGAAGGACCGCGTTCTGATCGGGATGGGCTCGACGATCATGGACGGCGCGGTCATCGGCGAAGAGTCGATCGTGGGCGCGGGCTCTCTGGTCACTCCGGGTACGCGGGTGCCTCCGCGCAGCCTCGTCATGGGTCGGCCCGGCCGAGTGGCCCGGCGAGTCACCGATGACGAGGTGAGAGACCTCATCCTCTTCGGGGTCGAGAACTATCTCCACTACAAGGAGACGTACCCTCGCGACTGAGCCTGCTGTTGTCGGAACTGCACGCCAGGCGTATCGTGGTCCCGGATCTGCTCGTTGGTTCACCCCGCTGAAGGCCCAGGGAGGAAGCGGCTTCATGAGACGATGGATCGGAATGATGTCGGCGGCGTTGCTGTTGGCGGGATGTCAGGCGTCCAGCGGGGGCGGGAGCGCAGGAGTGAAGGTCAAGGTGGACCTCGCCCCGAACGCTCAAGACTATCAAGTGCAGCAGGTGGCCGTGCTCACCTTCACGAATACCTCAGGCAACCCGGACGCCGACGTGATGTACAACTACATCCTTCAGGCGATGGGGGCCAACACCAAGTACGTGATCTCGACGGTGGAGATGTTCGAGTCCGAGGTGCGGCAGGCGGGAGTCCAGGAGGACTACAGCCGGGTGGCGGAGAGCTGGCGCAAGCGACGGCTCATCGACGCGGCCCCGCTCGGCAAGTTGCTCGACGCGACCGGCAACGACGCGGTGCTGTGCATGGACGTCAGCAAGTGGGAACGTCTCAAGCTCGAACCGACCCAGGAGGGCACTTCCAACACCACGGTGGGGCTGACCGTGGAGATGTACGCTCCCGATGCGACGCTCCTGTGGGCGGCCAACCACACGAAGCTCGCCAAATCGCCGCCCTACAATCCCGATTTCAACGTCCGCTCCACCATGTCGGGCGAGGCGCGAACGACCAGCACCAGCTCGGTGCCGGACCCGCCGCTGATCGAGAAAGTGGCGATCGAAGCCGCGAACGAGGCGGTGGCGACCATGCCGAACCTGACCGGCTCGGCCGCGCCCGCCGCGGGCGGCAAGACCCCCTGATCGAGCCTGCGCGTGATAGATCCCGGCGCTTCCCCGATCGTGCCAACGCCTGAGGAGGATCTGCGATGGATGCAGCTCGCCCTTGCCGAGGCGCAGTTGGCCGCGGAGGAGGGCGAGGTACCGGTGGGGGCCGTGGTGGTCTCGGGTGGACGCATTCTCGGGCGCGGTCACAACCGCACCGAGGCGCTGCAGGACCCCACCGCCCACGCCGAAGTGCTGGCCATCACCGCCGCCGCCAACACGCTCGAGAGCTGGCGGATCGAAGGGTCGTCGCTCTACGTGACGCTGGAGCCCTGCCTCATGTGCGCCGGGGCGATCTTCCTGGGCCGCGTGAGTCGCCTGGTGTATGGGGCCAGGGATCCCAAGCGGGGCGTGCTGGGGTCGGTGATCGACGTCTCGGGGCACGAGGCGCTCAACCACCACACCGAGATCGTCCCCGGACCGCTGGCGGAGGAATGCGGTCTCCTGCTCAAGACCTTCTTCGAGCGCCTGCGTCGCGACGCGCGCACCGATTCGTAGGGGGCGGCAGCGGCGGATTCGTGGACGGTGGCCGCAAACTCCCTCGCCCCACGGGGAGCGTTTCCGCTATAATCCGGCGCCCGCTTTGGACCTGGGTCGCCGGCCCCCGCAGGACATGCGGCCCATCCGATTGCGGGGTTTCGTATTCCGGCTTTCGCGGAGAGGTGTCCGAGTTGGCTTAAGGAGCACGCTTGGAAAGCGTGTGTACGGGAAACCGTACCGAGGGTTCGAATCCCTCCCTCTCCGCCATAGGCTTGGCTGACCGGGTTGTGGTTCGACGATCCCGGTGAAGGCGCCGAGGTTCAGGGGATGTCGTGCGAGGCGAAGCCGAGCGCGACCATCCCTCCCTCTCCGCCAGAAGATAGCGCGGCGGTCGTGGATCTCCGGCTGTGGGTTTGCCAGTTTCGTTCGCCCACTCGCCCTATGGTTTTGCGGAGAGGTGCGAGAGTGGTTGAATCGGGCGGTCTCGAAAACCGTTGAGCCCTTGCGGGCTCCGAGGGTTCGAATCCCTCCCTCTCCGCCATTTAGCCGCAGCACGCCGTGTGTTGCGGCTGTTGCCCGCACCCGCACCGATGTGGGAGAATACGTCGCTCGCGATCGTCCCCGGGCTCCCGCCCGGGGACGAATCCGGCTCGCGAAGCTGTTTTGGGGATGTAGCTCAGATGGGAGAGCGCCTCGTTCGCAACGAGGAGGTCGGCGGTTCGATCCCGCTCATCTCCACCAATCTTGTCGGCGCCTGCCGCAGTGGCCGATCGGAACCGGTCTGTTTGCGGGTCGTGCTAGGCGGGGAGTTAGCGGTGCCCTGCATCCGCAATCCGCTATAGCGGGGCTGAATTCCCGTTCGAGGCCCTCGTCGGGCGTGCGGGCCGTAAGAGACGGCGGCGTTGAAGGCCGGGTCCGACGCAACCGAGCATTGTGAACCCCGTGAGGACCGGAAGGTAGCAGCGGTAAGCAAGACGCTCGGTGTGCCGTCGGTGTCCCTGGCCCGAGCTGGCTGCTTGCGGCCGGCGTACGGCGATGGTCGACAGCGGGTGCACGACCCCTTTCTTCTGAAGGCCCGCCCGGCGCGGTCGGTGTGTCCGACCGCGGCGGGATGAGGCGATGGGGGCGAAGAGAACCATGGCAAAGGCATCCGAGTCGTACCGGGTTCTGGCCCTCAAGTACCGTCCGCAATCCTTCGAGGACGTCGTCGGCCAGAAGCACGTCACCCAGACGCTGGCCAACGCGATCGCGGTCGATCGCGTCGCCCACGCCTACCTCTTCTGCGGCCCTCGCGGTGTCGGCAAGACCACCGCCGCCCGCATCCTCGCCAAGGCGCTCAACTGCGAGCAGGGTCCGACCGCCACTCCGTGCAACGTGTGCACGCCCTGCCTCGACATCACCAGCGGACGCAGCCTCGACGTGCTCGAGATCGACGGCGCCTCGAACCGCGGCATCAACGAGGTGCGCGAGCTTCGCGAGAACGTGCGCTACGCGCCGTCGGGCATGCGCTACAAGGTCTACATCATCGACGAAGTGCACATGCTCACCACGGAGGCGTTCAACGCGCTCCTGAAGACCCTCGAGGAGCCGCCCAAGCACGTGATCTTCGTTTTCGCCACCACGGAGCCTTTCAAAGTTCCGGGGACGATCCTGTCGAGGTGCCAGCGCTTCGATTTCGCGCGTATCCCGGCCCGCGAGATCTCCGCGCGGTTGACCGAGGTCCTCGCGCGCGAGAACCGGACCATCGACGAGCAGAACAAGGCCACCGGGGAAGAGACGCCGCATGTGGAGGTCACCCCCGAGGCGCTGGCCCTGGTCGCGCGCCGCGCCGCCGGCGGGCTCCGCGACGCGCTCTCGCTCATGGATCAGATCATCTCCGCCGCCGACGGCCCGGTGGACCGCGCGGTGGTGGAGCGCACGCTGGGCCTGGTGGGCTCGGACTTCTGCTTCGTGCTCGGCGATCTCCTCGCTGCGGCCGACGCTGCCGGAGCGTTGCGGCTCCTCGACGAGGTATACGCCAGAGGCGCCGACCTGGGTGAAGTCGCCGAGAGCCTGACCTCGCACTGGCGCGACCTGCTCCTCCTGCGCATCGACCCGGCGCTTGCCTCCATCCTGGACATCCCGGAGTCGGAGATTCCGCGCTATCGCGCCCAGGCCGAGAAGTACCCGCGCGAGACGCTCGTGGAGATGGTGGACCGCGCCGCCGAGACCGCGGTGTCCCTGCGGCGCAGCGATCATCCGCGGCTGACGTTGGAGTTGGCGCTGGCTGAGATGGCGCAGTCGGCGGCTCGGGTGCCGCTCGCCGAGATCGCGCGGCGCCTGGTGGATCTGGAGGCGCGATTGGGCGGGGAAGCGCCGGCCCAGGCGGCAGTGGCAACGCCCGCCGCGCCACGTCCCGCACCCGCGCCGCCGCGCCCCTCGGAGCCGGGCGGCGTGTGGGGGGCCTTCCTCGAAGCGCTGCGCACGCGCTCGATGCGGCTGTGGGGAACGCTCCACGCAACGGAGTTCGCGGGAGCGGACGCGGACGGCGCGCTCCGGGTCAGGGCCGGCTCGGGGGCAGGACTGCTCACGCAGATCCTGCGCGATCCCGAGACGCAGACGCTCTTCCGCGAGCTTCTTGGGGGCCTCGGCGTGAAGACGCCGGAGGTGCGCATCGAGGGCGCCTCGAAACCTGCCGCGCCGAAAGCGGCCTCGGGGGCAGCGCCGAAAGCGGGCCCGACCGTAGCGCCGAAGTCCGCCCCGAAGCCGGCTGCGGCGGCGAAAGAGACGAAAGAGGCGAAAGAGACGAAGGAGGCGCCCCCCGCTGCAAAGGAGGCGGCCCCCGTCACGAAGGAGGCGGCCCCTGCGGATGAACCGCCGCCTCCCCCCCCGGCGAAGGACACGCGCAGCATGGGGCAGCTCTTCAACGACGAGCCGATGCTGCAAAAGGCCCTCGACATGTTCGACGGCGAGGTGCTTCCCTAGAGCGCTCGCCCGCGCGCCGCAACACGGACTTCCAAACGATCAGGAGAGCGACACCATGAAGGGGATGGGAGACCTGGGCAAGCTGATGAAGCAGGCCCAGGAGATGCAATCCAAGATGGCGCGCGTCCAGGAGGATCTGGCCGGCCGCGAGGTGGAGGGCACGGCCGGCGGAGGCATGGTCACCGTGCGCATGAACGGCAAGCAGGAGTTGCTGTCCGTCAAGATCAAGCCGGACGCGGTCGATCCGGAGGACGTCGAGATGCTCGAGGACATGCTGATGGCCGCGTTCAGTGAAGCGCGCCGGCAGGCCGAGGAGCTCATGCAGAAGGAAATGGCCAAAGCAACCGGGGGGATGGGGCTCCCCGGCATGTTCTAGGCGCCGGCAAACCCGCCCATGCAGTTCTCAAGCCGTTCCGTGGAGACCCTGGTCGACGAGCTCAGCAAGCTGCCCGGCGTGGGCCGCAAGAGCGCGCAACGTCTCGCGTTCTTCCTTCTGAAGGCTCCGCGTGAAGAGGCGCTGGCGCTCGCCGAAGCGATCCGCGCGGTGAAGGAGCAGGTGCATACCTGCACCGTCTGCGGGAACTTCACCGAGGACGATCCCTGTCTTATCTGCCGCGATCAGAAACGACAGCGCGACGTCATCTGCGTGGTCGAGCAGCCGATGGACGTGCTCGCGGTCGAAGCGAGCGGCGGGTTTCGGGGGCAGTACCACGTGCTGCGTGGAGCGCTTAACCCGCTCGAGAACATGGGACCGGACGACATCCGGGCGCGCGAACTCATCGAGCGCGTCAAGTACGGTGAGGTTCGTGAGGTCATCCTCGCCACCAATCCCAACCCGCCCGGCGAGGCCACCGCGCACTTTCTCGCCGATCTTCTCAAGGAGAGCGCGGTGCGGGTGACCCGGATCGCCCGCGGCATCCCCGTCGGGGGCGACCTCGAGTACTCCGACCAGGCCACGCTCGCCCGCGCGCTCCAGGGGCGCAAGTCCATGGACGACGACGAATGAAGCGCACCCCCTCTGCGCCCACGCCGCTCGGCGTGCGACTGGGTGCGACGTTCTTCCTGATCGGCGAAGCCGCTCCCTTCGCGCCGGCGACGTGGACCTCGCTGGCGGTAGTGCCGCTGCTCTACCCGTTCATGGCGTGGCCGCTCTGGATACAAGTCGCGCTGCTCGCCGTGGTGACCGGCTATGCGGTTGTCGTGAGCGACCGCGCCGAGAAGACCTACGGTCACGATGCCAAGGCGATCACGATCGACGAGGTGGCGGGCATGATCGTCACCATGCTCGGTGTCACGGCCGCCGGTGACGGGACCGCGCGGTGGGTCGCGCTCGGGATCGGCTTCGTCCTGTTTCGCATCTTCGATGTCGTGAAGCCGTTTCCAGCGGGGCGCTCGCAACGGCTGCCCGGCGGGAAGGGGATCGTGGTCGACGATCTCCTGGCCGGGGTGTACGCGAACCTCGCGCTGCGGATCGTGCTTCGGTTGATCTAGCGCGGGCCGCGCCGAGCGGCCACCACGAAACCCGGGAGAGGAGACGACACGCATGACTCGAGCTTCGGCCTGGGTCGGACTCGTGCTCGGTCTGATCGCTCTGGGCACCGGCCTTCAAGAGATCGTCGCCGGTCGGAATGCGATGTCGCTTCTTGCCGGGGTGGTGGCCGGGATCGTGCTTCTCGCCACGGCGATGCTGACCTTGCGCGGACGGGCCTGGGCTCAGATCGTGATGAGCGCGGTAGGGCTCGCACTTCTCGCGCGCCACGTGCCTCCCTATTTCCAGACCTATCGCCCATGGCCCGGGCTGGCGATGATCCTGCTCGGGTCGTTCACGTTCGGCTTGGGGATTCTGGGATTGATGCTCGACCGGTACCGGGCTCCCGGTTCCGGGGTTGCGAAAACGCGGGGGCGGACGCTGTGACCTCGGCAGGTATTGTGATTTCCATCACAAAGTTGCTGACATGGCCGGTTAGCCTCGGTATGATCCGCCGTCGGTTTTCATCTGCGGTCGCTCCCGGCGACCGGTTGCATTGCCAATCCCTTGTCGACCCATCGGTTGCCGTTATGGGTCACCGTTCATCAAACTGCAATTGTCGGCGAATCTGCGGGGGGCCTGTCCCGGGTACGCACTGACCCACCCCGCCCAGCGGGCTTCCGCGCAGGCCGACCCCGAGGGGGACGGAAACAAGACATGTTGTTTCCAAAGTGGGCCAACAGATTGCCGCTCCTCATCGGAGCCGGGGTGACGATGGCCCTGGTGGCGGTTGTCGCCGCCTTCGTGTACTTCATTTCACCCTCCAACACCCAGGTGGGCTACGCGCCGAAGCAGCCTGTCCCATACAGCCACAAGCTGCACGCGGGAGATCTGGGTATGGACTGTCGCTACTGCCATGTGGGAGTGGAGCGGTCACCGGTGGCCATGGTCCCCGCCTCGCAGACCTGCATGAACTGTCACACCCAGATCAGGCCCGACAGCCCCAACATGGTTCCGGTCCGCGAGAGCGTCGCCACCGGCGCAGCGGTGCCGTGGGTGCGCATCCATCACTCGCCCGACTTCGTCTACTTCGACCACAGCATTCATGTGAACTCGGGAGTGGGATGCGAAACCTGCCACGGTCGCATCGACCGCATGGAGGTGGTCTATCAGGCGAAGCCGCTCAACATGGCGTGGTGCCTCGACTGCCACCGCGCGCCCGAGAAGTACCTGCGCCCGGTGAGCGAGGTCACCACCATGGGGTATCAACCCCCGGGTGATCAGCTCGCGCTGGGGCTCGAGTTGAGGACGGCCCGCAACATTCATCCGACGACCAATTGCTCGGGGTGCCATCGATGAGCGAGATGCTGCCGCCCACCGAACCGGCCCACTGGCGGAGCCTCGATCAGCTCGCCGACTCACCGGAGTATCGGCGGTTCGCCGAACGCGAGTTCCCCGCGATGTTCGAGGAGATCACCGATCCCGTGTCGCGGCGGAAGTTCCTCGGCTTGATGGGCGCCACGCTTGCCTTGTCGGGCCTGGCCGGGTGCCGCCGGCCGCTCGCGCTCATCCTTCCCTACGCGAAGATGCCGGAGGATCTCCTGCCCGGCGTGCCGCAGCACTACGCGACGGTGATGCCGTTCCGCGGTGTGGGCGAAGGGATCCTGGTGCGCAGCAACGAGGGGCGGCCGCAGAAGATCGACGGCAACCCGCAGCATCCGGGGAGCCTCGGCGCGTCGCACGTCTACGCGCAGGCGTCGATCCTCGAACTCTTCGATCCGGATCGCTCGAAGTACCCGACCGAGGCCGGCACGCGGCGGAGCTGGGACGAGTTCGCCGTGTGGTCGCGGGATCACTTCCGCGGTTTGCGGGCTCAGGGGGGGCGCGGTTTGCGGTTCTTGACCGAGAGTTCGCCCTCTCCCGCGTTCGCCGCGCTGCGCGCGGAGATTCAAGCCGCATTCCCCGCCGCGGTATGGCACACCTACGAGCCGATCCATCGCGACGCCGCGGTGGAGGGAAGTCGGATTGCGTTCGGTCGTCCGGTGCGCTCGCAGCTCGCGCTCGATCAGGCCGACGTGGTCGTTACGTTGGACTGCGATTTCCTGTCGGCGGAGCCGAATTCCGTGAGGCATGCGCGCGACTTCGCGGCGCGGCGGCGCGTGGCCTCCGAGCACGACTCGATGAACCGCCTCTACGCGGTGGAGAGTGCCTTCAGCGTGACCGGGTCCATGGCCGATCACCGCCTGCGCGCCACGCACGCCGACACGGCGGGGATTGCGCTGGCGCTGGCCGGCGAGCTGGCCTCTGCGCACGGTGTCGCCGTTCCTGGCCCGGATACGGGTGCCGTGTCGGCGGCCCGGAACGCGCTCTCGCCGGAGGCGCTCCGCTTCGTGGTCGCGCTGGCCAAGGATCTCGCGGCGCACCGCGGGCGGAGCATCGTCCTCGCCGGCTCCGGACAGCCGGCCCCTGTGCATGCGCTCGTGCATGCCATGAACGAGGCGCTCGGCAACGTCGGGCCGGTGGTGCGCTACTCCGAGGAGCCCGAAGCGCCGGCGCAGGTCGAGTCGATTGCGGATCTCGCCCGGGCGCTGGAGACGGACGCGGTGGACACGCTGGTGATCCTCGGCGGGAACCCCGCCTACGATGCGCCGGCCGATCTCGCTTTCGCGGAGAAGCTCAAGAATGCCAAGCACGCGATCCGTCTCGGGCTCTTCGAGGACGAGACCTCGGCGGTGTGCCGCTGGCATCTGCCCAAGGCGCATTTCCTCGAAGCATGGGGGGACGCGCGCGGTTGGGATGGAACGCAGAGCATTCAGCAGCCCTTGATCGCGCCGCTCTACGAGGGGAAGAGCGCGATCGAGCTGCTCGCGCTGTTGCTCGAGCGCCCGCGGCTCGAGGGGCACGGCATCGTGCAGGAACTCTTCCAGCGGGAGTGGGGCGCGCCGGACTTCGAGCATCGCTGGCGTCAGGCGCTCAGCGACGGCGTCATTCCGCGGACCGCGTACGCGGAGAGTCCGGTCACGGTGAATGCGGACGCGATTCGCGCCTCGTGGACGGCGCGGCTAGAAGTCGCATCGACGGCGGATCGAGCCGGTGCGGCAAGCGGGCCCGACGGTATCGAAGTGACCTTCCGCTCCGATGCTTCGCTCTGGGACGGGCGCTACGCGAACAACGGGTGGCTCCAGGAGCTTCCCGACCCCATGACGAAGCTCACCTGGGACAATGCGGCGATGCTGAGCCCTGCCACCGCGAGGGAGCTGGGTGTGGAGAGCGGGGACCTGCTGCGCCTCGAGGTCGGGAACGCGACGCTGACGCTCCCGGCGTGGATCCAGCCGGGCCAGGCCGATGGTTCCATCTCCCTGCCCCTGGGCTACGGGCGGGAAAAGGCCGGGAGAGTGGGGGACGGAACGGGCTTCAACACCTATGCGCTGCGCGCCTCGGAGGGCATGTGCGCGGCGCGCGCCTCGGTCGCGAAAGCGCCCGGTCACCATCGTCTGGTCACCACTCAGGGGCATCAGGTCATGGAGGGGCGCCCGCTCGCGCGGGAAGCCACGCTCGACACGTACCGCAAGGAGCCTGACTTCGCACCGGAAATGGTCGAGCACCCGCCGCTCGCGACCCTCTACACCGATCGCGAGTACGACTTCACGCAGGGCTACCAGTGGGGGATGTCGATCGACCTCAATACCTGCATCGGCTGCAACGCGTGCATGGTGGGGTGCCAGTCCGAGAACAATATCGCCATCGTCGGCAAGGACGAGGTGGACCGCGGCCGCGAGATGCACTGGATCCGGATCGACCGCTACTACGTGGGCGATCCAGACGACCCGCGGGCCATCTACCAGCCGGTGCCCTGCATGCACTGCGAGAACGCCCCCTGCGAAAGCGTGTGCCCCGTGAACGCCACCTCGCACAGCGACGAGGGGCTGAACGAGATGACCTACAACCGCTGCATCGGCACCAAGTACTGCGGGAACAATTGCCCTTACAAGGTCCGGCGGTTCAATTTCTTCGACTGGAACAAGCATTTGACCGACGTCGAGAAGATGGCCAAGAACCCCGACGTGACGGTGCGCATGCGCGGCATCATGGAGAAGTGCACCTACTGCGTGCAGCGCATCAACCGTGCCCGGATCACCGCGAAGAACGAAAGCCGCGAGATCCGGGACGGTGAGATCCGCACCGCGTGTCAGGACGCCTGCCCGACCGAGTCGATCGTGTTCGGCAACGTCCGCGATCCCAGGAGCCGAGTCAGCGAGCGCAAGGCGCAGAATCGCGACTACGCGATGCTGGACGAGATCAACACCAGACCGCGGACGACCTACCTGGCCAAGATCCGCAATCCCAATCCAGACCTGGAGCAAGTCTGATGTCGAGCGCGACCTTCCCCGCCGGCGACGCGGCGCACGCCATGCCCGACGATCCGCGGCACCGCACGGTGCTCGTGCAGGGCGGGCACGACTTCGCCGGAATCACGGATCTGGTGTGCGCGCCGATCGAGCGGAAGACGCCCAGGGCCTGGTATATCGCGTTCGGGATCTCGTCCTCGCTCCTGCTCCTCCTCCTCGCGATGGTGGGCTATCTGATTGCCACCGGTCTCGGCGTCTGGGGTATCAACAGCCCGGTCTTCTGGGGATGGGACATCGTGAATTTCGTCTGGTGGGTGGGCATCGGCCACGCCGGAACCCTCATCAGCGCGATCCTCTATCTCTTCCGGCAGAAGTGGCGCACCGCGATCAACCGTTTCGCGGAGGCGATGACCATCTTCGCCGTCATTTGCGCGCTCATGTACCCGACTATCCATGTGGGACGCATCTGGCTCATCTGGTGGGTGATTCCGATCCCGAACTGGCAGGCGATCTGGCCCCAGTTCCGAAGCCCGCTCCTGTGGGACGTGTTCGCGGTGGGGACCTACTTCACGGTCTCGCTCCTCTTCTGGTACACGGGCCTCATTCCCGATCTGGCCACCCTGCGGGATCGCGCGAAGGGGCGCATCGGCCAGCTCGTCTACGGCGTGATGGCGGGTGGATGGCGAGGCTCCAACCGGCACTGGGCCAACTACGAGAAGGCTTACCTCATCCTGGCCGGCATCTCGACCCCGCTCGTGCTCTCGGTGCACTCCATCGTGAGCTTCGACTTCGCGGTCTCAATCCTGCCCGGATGGCACACGACGATCTTCCCGCCCTATTTCGTTGCGGGAGCCATCTTCTCCGGCTTCGCGATGGTGCTCAACCTTGCCATCATCGCCCGCAGGATATTCAATTTGAAGGACATCATCACCATCGAGCACCTGGACAACATGAACAAGATCATGTTGTTGACCGGCATGATGGTGGGCTACGCGTACTCGATGGAGTTCTTCATCGCCTGGTACAGCGGCAATCCCTACGAGCAGTTCGCCTTCGTCAACCGCGCATTCGGCCCCTACTGGTGGGCCTACTGGACGATGGTCTCCTGCAACGTGCTCGTGCCCCAGCTCTTCTGGTTCCGGCGCTTCCGGCGATCCATCCCGGTGATGTTCGTGGCCGCCGTCCTTATCAACGTCGGGATGTGGTTCGAGCGCTTCGTGATCATCGTCACCTTGAGCCGCGACTTCCTCCCCTCGTCGTGGGGGTATTACAGGCCGACCTGGGTGGACATCGGCACGTTCGTCGGCACCTTCGGCCTCTTCTTCACCTGCTTCCTGCTCTTCCTGCGCTTTCTGCCCATGATTGCTATGGCCGAGATCAAGAACGTGATGCCACAGGCGAACCCTCATCATCATCCCGCCGGCGGCGGGCACAGCGAGGCGCCGCGATGAGCGCCCACGACGTGAAGACCGCCCCCGTAGCGCCGGAAGTGTTCGGGGTGATGGCCGAGTTCGCCACTCCCCGCGATCTGCTTCACGCAGCGGAGAAGGTGCGCGCCGAGGGCTACGTGAACGTAGACGCCTATTCGCCGTTCCCGGTGCACGGGCTCGACCGGGCGCTGAGCGTGCCCGGCTCCAAGGTGCCCTGGATCGTTCTCGCGGGAGCGATCGCCGGCGGCATCGGCGGCTTGCTGCTCCAGTGGTGGACGAGCGCGGTGGACTATCCGATCAAGATCGCGGGAAAGCCCTACTTCAGCGTGCCCGCCTTCGTCCCGGTGACATTCGAGCTGACGATCCTCCTCTCCGCGTTCGCAGCGGTGTTCGGCATGCTCTTCCTGAACCGGTTGCCGCAGCCCTATCACCCGGTGTTCAAGCACTCGACGTTCAAGCGCGCCAGCGACGACAGGTTCTTCCTGGCGATCGAGGCGACCGACCCGGCCTTCGACGCCGACACCGCCCGCCGCGTGCTGGAGGCTGCCGGCGGGACCCACGTGGAGGTGCTGGAGGCATGAGCGTGTCGCACGTGATTCGCGCTCTTTGCGCACTCGCCCTGATCGGCCTCCTGATCGCCGCCGGCGGCTGTGCGCGCGGGCAGCCGCGCGATCAGCGCCCGGTCGTCATCATCCCCGACATGGAATTCCAGAAGAAGTACAAGGCGCAGACGGCGAACCCGCTCTTCGCCGACATGCGCTCGATGCGCACCCCGCCTGAAGGAACGGTGCCGGTGGGGGACGTGAAGGCCGACGACGCTTACTATCTGGGTCGAGTCCAGGGAGACACGACCTTTGTGAGCGTGAACCCACGCGAGATCACCGCGGAGCTGCTGGAGCGGGGGCGCAGCCGGTTCAACATCTACTGCGCGCCGTGCCACGACCGGTCGGGGAGCGGCAAGGGCATCGTGATCGGTTACGGTTTCGTGCCGCCGCCGTCCTTCCACACGGATCGGGTGCGGCAATTCGCGGACGGGTATCTCTACAACGTGATCACCAACGGGATCCGCAACATGCCGTCCTACGGGAAGCAGATTCCGGTGGAGGACCGCTGGGCCGTGGTGGCTTACGTGCGGGCCCTCCAACTCAGCCAGAACGCCACCTTGGCGGATGTCCCCGCGGACGCCCGCAACGAGTTGAAATAGAGCCGTGGCACATCAACACGCCTTTCACGATCAGTTCCACGTACCGGCGGGAGGCTGGGCGCGCGCGCGTCAGGGCTTCGGACTCATGGCGCTCGTGGGTCTTGCCCTGTCCGGCATAGGTTTTGCGGTAGACCGCGAGCAGTTCTTCTTCTCCTGGATCACCGCACTCCTCTTCTTCCTGAGCATCGCGCTCGGTGCGCTCTTCTTCGTCATGGTGCAACACCTGACCCGCGCGGGGTGGAGCGTGACGGTGCGCCGGTTGGCCGAGACCGCGGCCTGGACCGTGCCCGTGTTCGCCGTTCTCTTCCTGCCGCTCCTGGCCGGACTGGACCGTCTCTATCCCTGGACGCACGCCGAGGCGGTGGCGCACGACCACCTGCTGCAGGGGAAGCGGGGCTTTCTCAACGTCCCCTTCTTCCTCGCGCGGGCGGCGATCTACTTCCTCGTGTGGACGCTCCTGGCGCGGTACTTCCACCGCACCTCGGTGGCCCAGGACACGAGCCGCGATCCCGGGTTGACCGTGACCATGCAACGCCGCGCCGCGCCGGGGATGATCGCCTACGCGGTGACGGTGACCTTCATGGCCTTCGACTGGATCATGTCGATGGATCCCCACTGGTACTCCACCATCTTCGGTGTTTACGTCTGGGCGGGGAGCGTGCTCGGTGCCTATGCCTTCATCACATTGACCGGTCGCGCCCTGGTAGGAGCGGGCTACCTGCGCGGGACCTTCCGGGTGGATCACTATCAGGATCTCGGTCGTCTCCTCTTCGCGTTCACGGTATTCTGGGCCTACATCGCCTTCTCGCAGTTCTTCCTCATCTGGTACGGGAACATCCCCGAGGAGACGATCTGGTACCTGCACCGCATCGAGGGGAACTGGAAGACCGTGAGCCTTTTCCTCGCGTTCGGCCACTTCGCCGTGCCGTTCGCGCTGCTCATGTCCCGCTTCACCAAGCGGCGGCCGGCATTCGTGGCGGTGATGGCGGCGTGGATCCTGATCATGCACTACCTCGATCTGCACTGGTTGATCCTGCCCAACTTGCGCCACGAGGGGTTCGCGCCGCACTGGCTCGATCTCGCCTCGCTGCTTGGGATCGGCGGGGTGTTCCTGTACTTCTACGCCCGCCGCCTGGCCGCGGGCGCGCTCATCCCCGCGGGCGACCCGCGGCTTCCCGAGTCGTTGTCGCTGGAGCACTCGTACTGATGGAGGCGCGCTGAGCATGTCTTCGGGCAGCGGCATTCGCACCGGCTGGATCCTGACGAGCGGCATCGTGGGCGCGATCCTCTTCGTGTCGGCGATGGCCTGGCTCAACTCGTTCTTCGCCGTCTCGCGAAACCAGGAGGTCTACCGCAAGGTGCTCTCGCTCTCCAACCCCAAGCTGGCGGAGCTGCGGGCCCAGGAAGCGGAGATCCTGAACTCGTACGGGTGGGTGGATCAACAGAAGGGCATCGTGCGCATCCCCGTCGACAAGGCCATGGAGATCATGACCCGGGAAGCCCGCGCGGCCCGAAGCGCCCGGCAGGGCGGATGATGCGCACTTCCCGGTTCGTCCTCGGGGCGATCCTCCTTTCCATGCTTCGGGGGCCGGCGCTCGCGACGGCGCAGGACGCGCCCGATCAGGTTCCTGCCGAGCTCCAGGGGATCGATCTCATCGACCGATCCGGGGATTCGATCCCGTTGGACATCGCACTGGTCGACGAGACCGGGCAGCCGGTGCGGCTCGGTGCGTTCTTCGGACCACGAGCAGCCGGTCCTGATGCAGCTCGTCTACTACAGTTGCCCGATGCTCTGCACGCAGGTGCTGAACGGCTACCTGGCCGCCGCAAAGCAACTGGACTGGATCCCCGGACGCGACTACACCGTGGTCACGGTGAGCTTCGACCCGCACGACACGGCCGCGCTGGCGGCGGGGAAGAAGGCGACCCACGTTGCGGAGTTGGGAAAGCCCGAGGTCGCGGCGGGATGGCACTTTCTGGTCGGTGACTCCACCGAGACGCACCGGCTCGCCGACGCGCTCGGTTTCGGCTATCGCTACGATCCGATTCGCAAGCAGTACGCGCACCCGGCGGGCATGTTCGTACTCACCCCGGAGGGAACGATCAGCCGCACCCTCTACGGGATCGAGTTCTCGCCCAAGGATCTTCGGTTGTCGCTGACCGAAGCGTCCCAGGGTCGGCTGGGTACGCCGCTCGACAAGTTCCTGATGTACTGCTACCAGTACGATCCCAAGACGCACAAGTACGCGCTGGTCGCCGCGAACGTCATGAAGGCGGGCGGCCTCGTTTCGTTGATCGTGTTGGGCGCCCTACTCGCGGTCCTCTGGACCAGGGAACGGCGCCGCCACCGCCCGGCGACGGCATCAGGAATCCAGGCATGACCGGAAACGGAACGCTGCAACTGCCCCCTCAGGCGTCCACCGTCGCCCATCAGGTGGACTCCCTCTATTACTTCATCTTCTGGGGTAGCGTCTTCTTCTTCGTCTTGATCGTGGGCCTCTCCACGATCTTCGTGCTGCGCTACCGGCGGCGGGCCGGGCAGAAGCTTGAGCCCAGCACGACCCACAACACGCCGCTCGAGATCGCCTGGACGGTCATTCCGCTCGCGCTGGTCATTCTGGTGTTCTTCTGGGGCTTCCGGGGATACATGACCCTGTCGGTGGCGCCGGGGAACTCGCTTCAGTACAACGTCACCGGGAAGAAGTGGCTGTGGGAGGTGACGCACCCCAACGGAAACGTGGCGGTGAACGAGATGACGGTGCCGGTGGGGCAGCCGGTCAAGGTGACGCTGCGTTCCGAGGACGTCATCCACAGCTTCTACATCCCCGCGTTTCGTGTGAAGCAGGATGCCCTTCCCAATCGCTACACCACTCTCTGGTTCGAGGCCACCATCCCCGGCGACTACGATCTCTTCTGCGCCGAATACTGCGGCACCGGGCACTCCGAGATGCTGGGGAAGGTGCACGTCCTGCCCGCGAGCGATTTCCAGAAGTGGCTGGAGGCGGGAAGCGGGCCCGGGCCGGGGGTGTCGCTCGCCCAGTGGGGGGAGCAGCTCTACAAGTCGAAGGCGTGCGTCACGTGCCATTCCATCGACGGCAGCGTGAAGACCGGACCGTCGTTCCAGGGCATCTTCGGTCACTCGGTGGATCTCGCCGACGGCGGCACGGTGACCGCGGACGAGAACTACATCCGCCAGTCGATCCTCGATCCCGGATCGCAGGTGGTGAAGGGCTTCCAGCCGGTCATGCCGACCTATGCGGGAACCCTCAAGCCGCAGGACATCGACGGCCTGATCGAGTACATCAAGTCTCTCAAGTAGCGCGGGACATTCCCGAGCGAGGCAGCGTCTCATGACGACTCAAAGCACCGCGGCATCCGGGCATCCGGGCGGCGTGAGCTACCTGGCGGCGGCCAGGGGCATCCGGAGCTGGCTCTACACGCTCGACCACAAGCGGATCGGGATCCTCTACCTCTGCGGGATCACGCTGGCCTTCCTGGTCGGCGGCATCATGGCCATGCTCATCCGGCTGGAACTCATTCACACCGGTCGCACCATCATGGGGGCGGAGACCTACAACCAGGTCTTCACGTTGCACGGGATCGTGATGATCTTCCTCTTCATCATCCCGTCCATCCCCGCCGCGCTCGGAAACTTCTTCCTGCCGATTATGCTGGGGGCCAAGGACGTCGCCTTCCCGCGCCTCAACCTCACCAGCTTCTACCTCTGGGTGATCGGAGCGATCTTCACCATCACCGCCATCCTCACCAAGGGGGTGGACACCGGCTGGACGTTCTACACGCCGTACAGCGTCCAGAGCCAGACGTCGGTGATCTGGATGGGACTCGGCATCTTCATCCTCGGGTTCTCGTCCATCTTCACCGGGCTCAATTTCGTGGTCACCATCCACAAGCTGCGCATGCCGGGGATGGGCTGGTTCGACATGCCGCTCTTCATCTGGTCGCTCTACGGGACCGCGCTCATCCAGGTGCTGGCCACACCGGTGCTGGGGATCACGCTGCTGTTGCTGGTTGCGGAGCGCGTGCTCCACATTGGTATCTTCGACCCGGCTCTGGGCGGCGACCCCGTTCTCTTCCAGCACTTCTTCTGGTTCTACTCGCATCCCGCCGTGTACATCATGATCCTCCCGGGGATGGGCATCATCAGCGAGGTCATCTCGACCTTCTCGCGGCGCCATATCTTCGGCTACCGCTTCATCGCGTTCTCCTCGATCGCCATCGCCGTGCTCGGCTTCCTGGTCTGGGGCCACCACATGTTCGTCTCCGGCCAGTCCGAGCTTTCGACCATGATCTTCTCCTTCCTCACCTTCTTCGTGGCCATCCCTTCCGCGATCAAGATGTTCAACTGGACCGCCACCCTGTACAAAGGGTCGATTGCGTTGGACGCGCCGATGCTCTACGCGCTGTCCTTCATGTTCCTCTTCTCGATCGGCGGGCTCACCGGCATCTTTCTCGGAGCGCTGTCGGTGGACGTGCACCTCCACGACACCTACTTCGTCGTGGCTCACTTCCACTACGTGATGATGGGGGGCACGGTGATGGCGTTCCTCGCGGGGCTCCACTACTGGTGGCCCAAGATGACGGGGCGGATGTACAGCGAGCGCATGGCGCGCGTTGCCGCGCTGTTCGTGTTCGTGGGCTTCAACGTCACGTTCCTCACCCAGTTCGTGCTGGGGAGCAAGGGGATGCCCCGGCGCTACTACGACTATCTCGAGCAGTTTCAGGGGCTGCACCAGTTCTCGACCTTCGGGTCGTGGATTCTCGGGGCGGGCTTTCTGATCATGGCGGCCTATCTGGTGAAGTCGCTGCGGGACGGGGAGACGGCGCCGGCCAACCCCTGGGGCTCGCTGGGGTTGGAGTGGCGCACCCCGTCGCCGCCGCCGGTCGAGAACTTCGACGTGCTTCCGACGCTCGATCCCGGGCTCTACGACTACCAGAAGGTCTACGGAGGGGAAGCCCGCGCATGACGACGCCGTCGCGAGAGTGGAAGCATGAGGTCGGGCACCACTACGCCGACGCCGACCAGGAGTTCAGCGCCGCCAAGCTCGGCTTCTGGATCTTCCTGGCCACCGAGATCCTGCTCTTCGGCGGGCTCTTTGTGGCCTTCGTGGTGTTTCAGAACATGCACCCCAAGATGTTCCTGGAATCGCACCACCACCTGAACCGGATTCTCGGCGGGACCAATACCGTGGTGCTCATCTGCTCCAGCCTCACGATGGCGCTGGCGGTGCGGGCGGCGCAGACGAGTCAGCAGACCAAGCTCATCACGTTCCTGAGCCTCACGCTCGCGTTCGCGGCGACGTTCCTGGTGATCAAGTACTTCGAGTACGCGGAGAAGTTCCAGCACGGACTCCTGCCCGGTTTCTGGTACAACCCGCACGGCGCCGGCGAGCCGGTGAACGGGAACATCTTCTTCGGGCTCTACTTCATGATGACCGGGTTGCACGGGCTTCACGTGGTGGCGGGGATCGTGGTGATCGCGTGGATCCTTCGTCGTTCGCTCCAGCGGCAGTTCTCCGCCGAGTATCACACGCCGGTCGAGCTGGTCGGGATCTACTGGCATCTGGTGGACCTCATTTGGATCTACCTCTTCCCTCTCTTCTATCTGGTGGGCTAGACGAACATGAGCCACGCGCACGCCGCCGCGAGCGGACCCCGCAAGCCCCACGTCCTGCCCCTGCGCACCTATCTGTTGGTGTGGGGCGCGCTTCTGGTTCTCACCTTCATCACCGTGCGGGTCTCCTACTTCAACTTCGGAACCTGGAACCTGATCGTGGCCATGGCCGTCGCGACGGTGAAAGCGAGCCTGGTTGCGCTGTTCTTCATGCACCTCAAGTACGACGAGAAGTTCAACGGGGTGATCCTGCTGGGATCGCTGGCGTTTCTGGGCATCTTCTTCGTGCTGACGCTGGCCGACACGATGCACCGCGGTCTGGTGGACCCCATCAAGGCGCGCGAGATCTTGCCTGTGCCGGCGAGGCCGGAGTTCATGAAAGAGCATGGGATCGTGCTGGAGGGTCTGGTGGATTCGACCGGGGCTGCGGTGGGTGACACCCTGGGCAAAGCGGCTGCGGACACCAGTGTTGCGCGCTGAGATCCTCACCGTCGGCGCGGAGCTCCTCGCCGGCGATATCCTCGACACCAACGCCCGCGATCTCGCCCGGGCCTTCAAGGATCTGGGCATTGCCGTCTCTCGCCACGTCACGGTGGGGGATGACGTCGAGGAGATCGCGACGGCGGTGCGCCAGGCCATGGCGCGCGCGGAAGTCGTGATCGTGACCGGGGGCCTCGGGCCCACACCCGACGACAGGACCCGCGACGGGATCGCGCTGGCGTTCGGAGTCGGACGCTTGCTTCGCGAAGAACTACTGCCGGAGATGCGAGCGATCTTCGCGACTTTCGGCCACGCGACGATGCCGCAGACCAACCTCACCCAGGCTACGCTTCCCGAGGGCGCGGTGCCGGTCCGCAACCCCGCCGGCACTGCGCCCGGTTTCCGCATGGAGTCGGGGGGATCCGTGCTCTTCTCGGTGCCGGGCATCCCGCGAGAGATGAAGGCCATCCTGGAGGAGTCGATACTCCCCTGGCTGCGCGCCAACCGGCCGCTGACCGCGCTGCACACTCGCGTGCTCAAGACGATCGGGATCGGCGAGTCGGAGCTCATCGCGCGGTTCCAGCCGGTGTTCGACACGCTTGTGGGCGTGGATCTCGCGTTCTACCCGCAGTTGCCGGGCGTGAACCTCAAGCTCACCGCGCGCGAGGATGATGCGGTGGCGGCCGACGCGCGCCTGGCCGTTGCCGAGGCGGTGCTGCGGGAGCACCTCAAGAGCCACATCTACGGCACGATGGGGGAGACGCTCCAGCAGGTGGTGGGGGAACTGCTCGTGCAACTCGGATGGCGCGTGGCAACCGCCGAGTCGTGCACCGGCGGGGCGATCGCGGCGATGCTGACCTCGGTCCCCGGTGCGAGCCGCTACGTGGATCGTGGAGTGGTGGCGTACTCGAACCGCGCGAAGGTGGAGCTGCTGGGCGTGCCGGAAGCGCTGATCGAGAGGCACGGCGCGGTGAGCGAAGACGTGGCGCGGGCCATGGCCGAAGGGCTTCGCGAGCGAAGCGGTGTGGACGTGGTCGTGGCCACCACGGGAATCGCCGGGCCGACTGGCGGCACCACGGAGAAGCCGGTGGGTCTCGTCCACAGCGCGATCGCCGCCCCCGACGGCACGCGGGCGTATCGCTCCACGTATCCAGGCGCGCGGGAGATCGTCATTCGCCGAAGCACCATGACGGAGCTCAACCGGCTGCGGCTGGTGCTGCTGGGGGAGCGGTAGGGCCTCGACGGATCCCGCTCCCGACGACTCGCGCGGGAACTGCGCCGCCTCAGGTAACGAGGAAGCGCTCCTTCAGCAGATCCCGGAACGGCTCGTACGCTCCCGTCAAGTGCCCGTACTCCTCCTGCTTGGACTCGAGCCCGGCAAGGCTTGGCGGCAGCGGCGGGTCGATGCCGAGCAGCTCCTGGATCTCCTCCGGGAACTTCGCCGGGTGCGCCGTCTCCACCGAGACGGCGAGCGGGTCGACCGGCGCATCGGGCGCAGCCAGAAAGCGCTTCAAGCCCGCCCAACCGACCGCGCCGTGCGGCTCGATCAGGACCCGGTGCTGTTCCCAGGTTTCCCGGATCGTGGCGCGCGTCTCCTCGTCGGAGATGCTCACGACGTGAAAATCCCGGCGCAACGCGGCCATATCGGGCGGCTCGCGCAGGATCCCCGTCTCGTCCATCCAGCCGCCGTACGCGTCCACCAGGCGCGCGAGGTTCGAGGGGTGGCCCACGTTCATCGCGTTGGAGATGCAGACGCGCGACGGCACGATCTTCTCGTAGTGTCCGCTGGCGAAGAAGCGGGGCACCTCGTCGTTCGCGTTCGTGGCGATGACGATGCGCGAGATCGGCAGTCCCATGCGCATCGCCAGCACGGCACCCATCATGTCGCCGAAATTCCCGGACGGCACGGAGAAAACGATCGGCTCGCGCGCGCGCACGTCGGCGAGTCGCACGTAGGCATAGACGTAGTAGACGGACTGCGGAAGCAGGCGGCCGATGTTGATCGAGTTGGCGCTGCTCAGGCGGAGTCCCGCCAGGTCGGGGTCGGCGAAGGCGCGCTTGACCATGGCCTGGCAGTCGTCGAACTTGCCGTCCACCGCGAAGGTGGTGACGTTTCCCCCCAGCGTGGTCATCTGCCGGCGTTGGCGCGCCGAGACCTCCGCGACGGGGAAGAGCACGACGCTCTGCACGCGGGGCACGCCGTGGTAAGCGTGGGCCACGGCGCTCCCCGTGTCTCCCGACGTGGCGGTGAGAATGACCAGCTCGCCGCGCACGTCCGCCATGAAGGCTCCCATCCAGCGGGCCATCATGCGGGCGGCGAAATCCTTGAAAGAGGCTGTCGGCCCGCGGTCGAGGCGCAGCAGCCAACGGCGGCCGGTCACCTGCTCGAGAGGCACCTCGTAGTCGTAGGCGTCCTCGCACAGCGCGCGCAACTCCTCGTCCTCGAGGACTCCGGCCGTGAATCGCCGCAGCACGAAGTGGGCGATCTCCGGATAGGATTTATCGGCAAGCGCGGCGAGGTCGGCCGAATCGAGCGGCGGCACGCGGTCCGGCATGAACAGTCCTCTGTCGGCCGCCTGCCCCTGGAGCAGGGCCGTCCGGAGGTCCGCTTTCGGGATGGTTCGATTTGTGCTGTAGAAGAGAACGGGCTCGTCAGCCATGTTCGGCGGGCTCCTTGGACGTTTCGTTTAGTCGCGGCGGAGAAACGCGAACCGACGAGCGCTTCTCAACGCGCGCGAGGCTGCTGTATGCTAGCGCGCGGTCGGTTGCTCAACAAGGTTCTCTTCCCGGAGGTTGCCCATGTCAGACGTCGACGTCCAACAGATCACACCCGGGATGCAACGCTACATCGAAAAGAACAACGAGTATCTGGCCCGGCGCACCGCGTACATCCGCGACGTCGTCAAGAAGTGGAAGTTCGACACCATCGCGGTTCACGGTCTCTATTCGGTCCAGGACGCGATCGAGGACTACCAGGGTTCGATCATCGAGCCGATCTTCCTCTCGACGTCCCAGGCCTACCGCGACTCCGACGAGATGGCCGCGGCACTGGCCTACCTGATCCCGACCTGGTGCTACTCCCGCATCGCCAACCCCTCGACCTACTACTACGAATGGGCGCTGGCACTCCTGGAGGGGTACGGCTTCGACGGCGAAACCTCGTGCTGCTCGACCTCGTCGGGCATGGCGGCCATCATGACGGCGGTGCAGCCGTTCCTGATGCACAAGCACCACAATGTCTACGAGCCTCGCAACTTCCTCGCGACCGCCCAGTGCTACGGCGGCACGTTCCAGCAGTTCAACGTCCGCTTGCAGCAGGAGCGCGACATCGAGTGCCGCTGGATCGAGGATCCGACGAACCTGGACTCTTGGGAGTCGCGAATCGACAAGAACACCCGATTCCTCTACGGCGAGCTGCCGAGCAACCCGGGGCAGGGGTTCTTCGACATCCGCGCCGTGGCGGACCTGGCGCACGCCCACAATCTGCCGCTCATCGTCGACAGCACCGTCGCCTCGCCGGCGCTGCTGCGGCCGATCTGCCATGGCGCCGACATCGTCGTGCAGTCGGCGACGAAGAGCCTCACCACGAGTGGCTTCGGCGTTTGCGGGGCGGTCATCGCCCGCAAGGGCCTGACGTCGAACATCCCGGTCGCCGAGCTCAAGGACGACTTCGCGCTCTACATCAAGTACCTGCCCAACCGGGACTACGGCCCCAACCTGCACCCGGTGCAGGCCATTCTGACCCTCAACGACATGCGCACGCTGCGCTCCAAGATGGACCTCATGAGCCGCAGCACCCAGAGAGTCGCGGAGTGGCTGTCCGGTCACCCGTTGGTCGAGAACGTCGCGTACCTCGGACTCAAGAACCACCCGCTGCACGAGCTGGCGAGCAAGTACATGTGGCTCGTCGACGCCGAGCACGACGAGATGTACGGTCGGCCGGTCAATCGCTACGGCCACCTGATGTCGTTCTGCGTCAAGGGCGGAGCGGAAGCGGCCCAGAAGTTCTTCGACGGCCTGCAGCGCATCTGGCGGGCAACCGACCTGGGACGCATCAAGAGCGTGGCCACGATCCCCGCCATCTCGACCCACCAGCAGCAGGGCGATGAAGGCCGCAAGCTGGCGCATATCCCGCCGAATCTGGTGCGCCTGTGCGTCGGCGGGGAGCACCCCGACGACGTCATCGCGGATCTGGATCAGGCGCTGGCGGGAGTGCGCAAGCGGTAACGTCGCGCGTCAGGTACGCTCAGCCCCGCAGGAACGTCTCCATGAGCCGGTGTCCCTCGCGGATCCAGTAGCCGCCGCGATCGGCGGCCGCCTCCGTGAACGGAACCTGCTCCACGGCTGCGATTCCCGTGCCGGCAAAGGCGAAGAGCGGCGGCACGTCCGAGTGGCCCCGGGTCGTGCAGAGGGTCGGATGATCCGCGGCTACGAGCATTCGCCAGTCACCGCCCGCCTGCAGCTTGCGCAACAGAGGCCCGACGACAAGCTCGTCGATGCACTCGAGCGCCTTCACCTTCTCGGACGGGCTGCCCATATGCGCGGACTCGTCCGCGGCCTCGACGTGGACCACGATCATGTCGAATTCGTCGATCGCTCGTGCCGCCGCCTCGCCCTTGCCGGCGTAGTTGGTATCCAGATACCCCGTCGCTCCCGGCACCTCGATGATCTGCATATCCATCAGGCGCGCGAAGCCGCGCAGGATGTCCACGCCGGTGATGATCGCCCCGCGCGGCCCGAAGCGCTCCGCAAACGGCTCGAATCGGACGGGACGCCCCTGCCCCCACAGCCAGATGTCGGTGACGGGCGTCCGCCCCTGGCCCCGCCGCTCGCGGTTAACCGCGTGGTCGGCGAGCAGATCGTGCGCCAGCTTCTCGATGCGCACGACCCGCTCCGCCCCCATTCCCCGAGGCGCGTGCGCCGCCACCGGCTGGTCGATGATGTCGTGCGGTGGGGCGCACTGGAGCTGCATATCGGCGGCGTCGGAGAGCAGCATCAGGTTGCGATAGGTGACGCCGGCGTGGAACTCACACCCTTCCGCCCTCAGCGCGGCCTCGAGGTCACCGATCAGCAGGTCGGTCTCCTCCTGCCGAATGTGGCCGGCTGTGTTGTCCTTCATTATCCCGTCGAGGATCGTGACGAAGTTGCAGCGGAAGATCATCTGATCGGATCGCGCGGAAAGCCCCTTGGCCGCGGCCTCGATGGGCGCTCGCCCCGAGTAGTAGACGTGCGGGTCGTAGCCGAGCAGCGACAGCGTGCCCACGTCCGTGCCGGGCGTGAACCCCTCGGGAATGGTCACGATGCGGCCGGCGCGCCCGTTGGAGGCAACCCAGTCCATGTGCGGAATCCGGGCGACCTCCAGCGGCGTGCGGCCGTCGAACTCGGGGAGCGCGACGTCAGCCGCGCCGTCAGGCAAAACGATGGCGTACTTCATCGTGTCCAGGGGCCTCCGCGTGGAGAACTTCGGTTGGCGGCTCGCTTACCCGTTCGCCTTCACGAACTCCTTCATGAACGAAGTCACCGCCTCGCAGGCCTCCATCGGGCAGGAGTTGTAGGTCGAGATACGGATCCCACCCACCGAGCGGTGCCCCTTGAGCCCGAGGAAGCGGCGCTTCTTCCCCTCGGCCACGAACTTCTCCTCCAGCTCCTCGCTCGGCAGCCGGAAGACGATGTTCATGTACGAGCGGGCGTCGCGCGCCACCGGCGAGCGGAAGAAGTCGGAATGCCCGTCGATGATCTCGTAGATCATCCCGCCCTTCTTCCGGTTGTGGCCTCCATCGCCTTGAGCCCGCCCGTCGCCTTCACGGTGGCGAGGACGTTTCGGATCATGTAGATCCCGAAGCAGGGCGGCGTGTTGTAGAGGGAGTTCTCCTTCGCGTGCGTCTTGTACTTCAGGATGGTCGGGATCTCGTCCTTGCACTGTGCGAGCAGGTCGTAGCGGATGATCGACCACCGTGACCCCGGCCGGCCCGACGTTCTTCTGTGCGCCGGCGTAGATCAGGCCGAACGGCTTCGGATCGAAGGGGGCCCAGAGGAAGTCGGAGGACATGTCGCAGATGATCGGCACGCCCTTCGGTGTCGGGGAAGGCGTGGTACTGCGTCCCCTCGATCGTGTTGTTGCTCGTGATGTGCACGTAGCGGGCGCCGGCGGTGAGGTTGAGCTCGGCCCGCTCTTCGGGATCTCCGTGGCGTTCCCCTTCTCGCCGCCCCAGGCGATGTTGACGTTGCCGAAGAGCTTCGCCTCCGCGATCGCCTTCTTCGCCCAGGTGCCGGTGTTGATCGTAGTCGGCCGTCTGGCCGGCGAGAGCAGGTTCATCGGGACCATCGCGAACTGCAGGCTGGCCCCGCCCTGCAGGAAGAGAACCTGGTAGTTCTCCGGCAGGCCGATCAGCTCCTTGACGAGGGCGATCGCCTCGTTGTGGACGGCCTCGTACTCCTTCGAGCGGTGGCTCGTCTCCATGACCGAGGTGCCGGTGTTATCCCAGTCGAGCATTTCGCGTCTGGGCCCGCTCGAGCGCCGCGACCGGCAGCACGGCCGGTCCGGCGAAGAAGTTGTATGTGCGTGCCATGGCGTCACTCCTTCCGCAGTTTCGTGGTGACTACTTGCCGAGCTCCCGCTCCAGGATCTCGACGATCTGGTCGCCGATCCGCAGCAGGTTCTCCTTGGACGAAGCCCCGATGTGGGGGCACATGTAGACGTTCTTGGCCTTGAGCAGGGGCGAGGTCTCCGGCGGTGGGTCGCTCTCCCAGACGTCGGTGCCGTAGGCGCCGACCTTGCCGCTCTCGAGCGCGGCGGCGAGGTCGGCCTCGACGACGCATCTTGCCGCGACCGGTGTTGACGAGGATGACCCCGTTCTTCATCTTGTCGATGAGGCGGGCGTTGACCATGCCGCGGGTCGCGTCGTTGAGCGGCAGTGTTGAAGCGAGATGAAGTCGGCTGCGCGCACAGAGGTCGTCCAGGGTCGTCATGTCGGCCAGGGTGTGATGCTTCACCTCCAGATCGGTCGCCAGGATCTTCATGCCGAAGGCGTGGGCCCGCAGGGCGATCTCCGTACCGATGCGGCCGATCCCGATGATGCCGAGGGTCTTCTGGAAGAGCTCGGTGCGCTTCAGCTCCTTCTTCAGCCACTTCCCTTCCTTCATCGACATGTGCCCGTCGATGATCCTGCTCGGGATGGCGAGGAGGAAGGCGAAGGCCAGCTCGGCCACGGCCACGCTGCTCGCCTCGGGCGTATTGAAGACCTTGATGCCGCGCTCGCGGGCCGCCGCCGCGTCCACGTTGTCGAGGCCGACGCCGCCGCGGATGATGATCTTGAGCTTGGGGGCGCCGGCGATGTACTCGGCGGTCGCCTTGGTCTTGCTGCGAATGAGCACGACGTCGCACTCGGGCAGCTCGGCCTTGTCGGCGGTCACCTCGCCGAACCGGGCCAGGCGGCCGGCCAGCGGCGGGTCGAACGAGTCGGAAAGCAGGATCTTCATGTTGCCTCCTTGCGCGCTTCAGTCTCCGAACGGACGCACGAAAAGTCCCGAGCGGAGCTTCGGTTCGAACCAGGTCGACTTGGGCGGCATGACCTGACCGGCGTCCGCCACCAGGATCAGCTGCTCGATGCTCACCGGATGGAGAGCGAAGGCGACGGCCGCCTTCCCGCTCTGCACGCGCTTCTGAAGCTCGGCCGTGCCCCGGATTCCGCCCACGAAGTCGATCCGCTTGTCCCGCCGCGGGTCGTCGATTCCGAGGACGGGGGACAGCAGGTTGTTCTGGAGGACGGCGACGTCGAGGGAGTTCACCGGGTCGTCCTCCGGCACGGAGCCGGCTTTCGGCACGAGACGGTGCCAGCGGCCGGAGAGGAACATCCCGTACGAGCGCGCCCGTTCCGGCTCGGCCTGCGGGGCCGGCGTCACCTCGAAGCGCTCGCGCACGCGCGCCAGAAACGCCTCCTCGCTCATTCCATGCAGGTCGTGGACGACCCGGTTGTAGGCGATGATCTTCATCTGGTCGTGCGGGAAGATCACGGTGAGGAAGTGGTCGTACTCCTTCTCACCCGCGGCCGATCCGTCGCGCTCGCGCCGAGCGCGCCTGACGCGGGTCGCGGCCGCGCTGCGATGGTGCCCGTCGGCCACGTAGAGACGGGGCACCTCGGCGAAGAGACGGCGGAACGCGTCAACCTGCGCCGGGTCGGACACGACCCAGAGCGTGTGCCCGATGCCGTCGGCGCTTGTGAAGTCGTAAGCGGGCTCCGCCGCGCAAACCTCCGCCACGAGGCGGTCGATCCCGGGACGTGCGAAGTAGGTCAAGAAGACCGGCTCGTCGTTCGCGTCGAGCACGTCGATGTGGCGGGTCCGGTCGTCCTCCTTGTCGGGGCGCGTGAACTCGTGTTTGCTGATCCGATCGTCCTCGTACTCGGCGATGCTGGCGCCGGCGACGAGGCCGGTCTGCGCGTGTTCGCCCATGACCTGGCGATAGACGTAGAAGCAGGGCGCGGGGTCCCTGACGAGGAGCCCCTTCGCGATCATCGCCTTGAGGTTCTCCCGTCCCTTCGTGTAGACCTCGGGCGCATACGGATCATGGCCCGAGGGGAAATCGATCTCCGGCTTGTTCACGTGGAGGAACGAGACCTCGTTGCCGCGCGCCAGCTCGCGTGCCTCTTCCGTGTTCAGCACGTCGTAGGGGGGACAGGCGACCCGCGAGGCGAGATCGCGGGGAGGTCGGTAGGCTCGAAACGGACGGACGTCTGCCATCTCTGAACGACTCCTTCCAACAGATGCTGCTCGGTATCCCGGAACCGACCGAAGATGCTATCAGAGCGACGAAAAGGGCGCTATCCGTTCGTCGGAAGCCCGCCGCGCGCTCCCCACAGCTCGCAGCCGAGTGATAGAATGCGCTTCCCCTCACCTTTCCCTTTTGCCAAGGAGAGAGACAACATGCACCGGATTTTTTGCGCGGTGACGGTGATTCTCGGGCTGGCCGCCTCGGCGGCAATCGCCGGTGAGAGCGATCCGTTCCTGTGGCTCGAGGAAGTCGACGGCCCGCGCGCGATCGAGTGGGTCAAGGCGCAAAACGCCGTCTCCACCCGGGAGTTGGGCGCCGTCCCCGAATACTCGCCCATCCTCGATCGGTGTCTCGAGATCATGGATTCGAAGGAACGCATCCCCATGCCCGGCCAGGAGGGGGCCTTCCTCTACAACTTCTGGCAGGATCCTGGGCACGAGCGAGGCATCCTGCGCCGCACGACACTCGCCAGCTACCGGACCGCGCAGCCGGAATGGGAAACCGTGCTCGACATCGATGCGCTGTGCAAGGCGGAGGGCAAGCAGTGGGTCTACAAGGGACGCTCGGTGCTCCCGCCCGACTATCGCCGCTGTATCGTCTCGCTCTCCCCGGGCGGCAGCGATGCCGTCGAGATGCGCGAGTTCGATCTCGTGGACAAGGCCTTCGTGTCGGGCGGTTTCACGCTGCCGGTGGGCAAACAGGAGACCATCTGGAAGGACGCGAACACACTCTGGGTCGCCACGGACTTCGGCGAGGGTTCGATGACTCCGTCGGGGTATCCGCGCATCGTCAAGGAGTGGAAGCGCGGCACGCCGCTCACTGAAGCCCGCACGATCTTCGAGGGTCGGCCCGAGGACACCTACGTGTCCCCGACTTCCGTCGAAACGGCGGAACGAACCTACCAGGTCATCGTCCGCGCGCCGGAGTTCTTCAAAGCCGACGTGTATCTGAGCGTGGGGGACGGCCTCGTGCAGGTGCCGATTCCGCTGGACGCCCAGTTCCAGGGCATCTTCCGCAATCAGCTTCTGTTCACGCTGCGCAGCGACTGGACGGTTGGCAAGGCCACGTACCCGCAGGGCGCGTTGCTCGCGGGCGACCTGGATGATGTGCTGAAAGGCGGGGCGACCTTCGAGATTCTGTTCGAGCCTTCGGAGAAGGTTTCTTTCTCGAGCCTGGCGACGACCAAGGATCGCGTCCTGATGAGCACGCTCGACAACGTGCAGTCCCGCCTCGTCCGGCTCGCATTCGAAAACGGCACCTGGAGCCGTGAGGACGTGCCGTTGCCAGGGATGGGCACCGTCAGCGTGTCCGGTACGGCGGCCGACAACGAGGCGTTCTTCTTCACGTACCAGGACTTCCTGACGCCAAGCTCGCTCTATCTCGTCCAGAACGGCCGGCAGGAGAAGCTCCGGTCGCTGCCGGCGTTCTTCCCGGCCGACGGCATGAAGGTCGTCCAGCACGAAGCGACCTCCAAGGACGGGACCAAGATCCCTTACTTCCTCGTCACCCCCCCGGACTTCAAAGCCGACGGCAAGAACCCGACGCTCCTCTACGGCTACGGCGGTTTCGAGGTCTCCATGGAACCGTACTATTCCGGCACCAACGGCGCTGGCTGGCTCGCGCGGGGCGGCGTGTTCGTCCTGGCGAATCTCCGCGGCGGCGGCGAGTTCGGCCCTCGGTGGCATGAAGCGGCGCTGCGCGAGAACCGCATCAAGTCGTTCGAGGACTTCATCGCGGTTGCCGAGGATTTGATCGCCCGCAAGATCACCACGCCGGAGCACCTGGGAATCATGGGCGGATCGCAGGGCGGCCTGCTTGTCGGGGGGACGTTTACGATGCGACCCGACCTGTTCAAGGCGGTGGTCTGCCAGGTCCCCCTGCTGGACATGCAGCGCTTCAACAAGCTCTTGGCAGGCGCGAGCTGGATGGCCGAGTACGGCAACCCCGACGTTCCCGAGGACTGGAAGTTCATTCAGACCTGGTCGCCGTACCAACTGGTGAAGCGTGACGTGAAGTACCCCAAGGTGTTTTTCTGGACCACGACGCGAGACGATCGCGTCCATCCCGGCCACGCCCGCAAGATGGTGGCGCGGATGATGGAGATGGGGCATCCCGTCTACTACTTCGAGAACATCGAAGGGGGCCACGGCTCGGGAACGACCAACCGCCAGAAGGCGGAGATCAAGGCTCTGGAGTTCGCTTACCTGTGGACGATGTTGCGCTAGACGCGAATCGACTGCGCCCCGGCAGCCGGCGGCTTTTTCCGCCGGCCGCCGGGGATCACCGTGTTCGAGGCAGGCACTCGCCGGAAGGAGAGGGGAGAAATGGGTACTCGAGGTCGTGAGATCATCGGCATGGATATCGATCAGCTCCTCAAGCTGCTCAATCAGGCTTACGCGAGCGAGTGGCTCGCCTACTACCAGTACTGGCTCGGCGCAAAGCTCATCAAGGGTCCGATGAAGGATGCCGTTGCCGCAGAGCTGACCCTGCATGCGACCGAGGAGTTGAATCACGCGGTCCTGGTGTCGAACCGCATCATCCAGCTCGGCGGAACCCCCGTTCTTACGCCGCAAGAGTGGAGCGCGCTGAGCCCGTGCAAGTACGACGCGCCCGAGGATTCCTACGTGGCCGTCCTGCTCAGACAGAACATCGCCGGCGAGCAGTGCGCGATCACGGCGTACAAGGGGCTGATGGATGCGACGAAGGACAAGGACATGGTGACGTACAACATGGCGCTCACCATTCTCGAGCAGGAAGTCGAGCACGAAGAGGATCTGCAGAGCCTCCTGGAAGACCTGGAGCTGATGACGCAACGCGGCAGCAAGTAGCACGCCGGCGCGAGATTCATGAAGGATACCGGACCTCAGACCGCCACCCTTCGCACCTTCGTCGCGGTGTTCCCGCCCGACGATGTGCTCGGCGCGCTCGACCAGCTCAAGCAACGGCTCGAACCCCAGCTCCCCGGTCTGCGTTGGACCGCTCGCCGCAACCTTCACTTCACACTGCGCTTCTTCGGCGATCTCACGCAGGAGGAAGTCGACCGCGCCGGCGCCGTCCTTCAACAAACCTGCGCCGCAGCCGTTCCCTTCGAGATCGAACTCCACGGCTGCGGCGTCTTCTCCAACTGGAGGTCACCGCGCGTCTTCTGGGTCGGCTGCTGCAGGGGGAGCGCGACCCTCGAAGCGCTCGCCCGCACTCTCGAACATGGATTCCGCGACGCGCGGCTCGGCAAGGCGGACAAACCGTTCAAGGCGCACCTCACGCTCGGCCGCTGGCGCGACTCTCACGGCCTCGATCCGGATGCGCTCAAGGTTGCGTGCCAGGCGGTGGGCCCCATCGCCGCCTTCACCGTCGAGCGGGTCGGCGTGATCAAGAGCACGCTCGATCCCAGGGGCTCGATCTACGAGGTCATGCACCAGAGCCGGCTTGACAAGGCGGCCCCCACCTCCTAGCCTCTTCAGACCCCATCAGGAAACAGTTTCATCCGACTTCTCCCGCCAACTCACGCACGCCCGTCGGTGCACGCACCCGTCTTGTGGTGACGCCCGTCGAGGAGTGACGACCATGACCATAGACGCCGTAATTGGCACGAAGGTGGAGCAGGGTATGAGTCAAGGAACCAGCAAGGAGAAGGCGAAGGCGCTCGAGCTTGCCGTCTCGCAGATCGAGAAGGCGTACGGCAAGGGATCCATCATGAAGTTGGGCTCGGCGCGAGCGGCGGTGAAGATCCCCTCGATCCCCACCGGATCGCTGGGCCTCGACCTGGCCCTGGGCATCGGCGGCGTTCCCCGCGGACGCGTGGTGGAGATCTACGGCCCGGAGGCGAGCGGCAAGACCACGCTCGCGCTCACCATTGTCGCCCGCGCGCAGAAGCTCGGCGGCACCGCCGTGTTCATCGACGCGGAGCATGCGTTCCCCGCCGAGTTCGCGCAGACCATCGGCGTGAACCTGGACGATCTTCACGTCTCCCAGCCGGACACAGGGGAGGAGGCGCTCGAGATCGCCGACCAACTCGTGCGCTCCAACGCGGTGGATGTGTTGGTGGTCGACTCGGTCGCGGCGCTGGTGCCCAAGGCCGAGATCGAAGGCGAGATGGGGGACAGCCACGTGGGATTGCAGGCCCGGCTCATGAGCCAGGCGCTGCGCAAGCTCACCGGCTCGGTCGCCAAGTCCAACACCTGCGTCATCTTCATCAACCAGCTTCGCATGAAGATCGGGGTCATGTTCGGTAATCCGGAGACGACGACCGGTGGCAACGCGCTCAAGTTCTACGCCTCGGTGCGGCTCGACATCCGTCGCATCGCCAGCATCAAGGAGCGCGACAACGTGGTGGGGAACCGGGTCAAGGTGAAGGTGGCCAAGAACAAGATGGCCGCCCCGTTCAAGACCGCGGAGTTCGACATCTACTACGACGAGGGCATCTCGCGCAGCGGCGAGGTCCTCGATATCGCGGTGGAGAAGAATATTCTCGAGAAGTCGGGGACGTGGTTTTCCTACAAGGGCGAACGGTTGGGTCAGGGACGCGAGAACGCGCGTCTGTTCCTCAAGGAGCACCCCGCGACCCTCGACGAACTCGAGGTGAGGGTCCGGGAGGCCATGGCCCCGCCCCCGGCCGCATCGAAGCCGGCGGCGGCCGCCGCGACGGACGCGGGAGATGCCGACGCGGACGGCGACGACGACGAGCCCACCAACGGCAAACGCGGGGCCCGCGCGCGGGCCTAGCGCCCGCCGCCCCGAGACTGGATAACATGATGCGCCGGCGTGAACGCTCACCCCGTTCCGCCGGCGTTTCTGTTCCCGCCGACCGCGATCCGCGCTCCGAAGACCGTGCGCGCGAGATCTGCCTGCGCGCCCTGGAGCGGCGCATGCACAGCCGCCGCGAGTTGGAGCTGTC
Source organism: Candidatus Eiseniibacteriota bacterium (assembly GCA_963762255.1). Taxonomy (GTDB): domain Bacteria; phylum Eisenbacteria; class RBG-16-71-46; order JABDJR01; family JABDJR01; genus CAVXKA01. The sequence goes on along the minus strand of CAVXKA010000003.1, from coordinate 307,827 downwards.
CCTGCAGCGCAAGGGAGTGGACCGCGAGACCTCCGCGCCGGTGCTCGACCGCCTGGCCGAAGTCGGCCTCGTCGACGACGAGGCCTTCGCCCGTGCCTTCGTGGCGTCACGCCAGCGCACCCGCCCCCGCGGCCGCCGCGCGTTGGAGGCCGAGCTTTTCAAGAAGGGGATCGCGCGCGAGATCGCCGATCGTGTGCTCGGCGACGTGGCCGAGGAGGAGGATCCCGTCGAGGCCGCAAGGCGCGCGGTGGCCTCGAAGCTGCGGAGCCTCTCGGGGCGCCCCCCCGCGGAGATCCGGCGCAAGGCGGAGCAGTTCCTCCTGCGGCGGGGGTTCAACTACGGGACGGTGCGCGAGGCGCTTTCCAGCATGGGGACGGAAAGCGAGGATTCCCCCTCGCCTTGACATGGGGCGGGCCAAAACTCAAACTATCCGTGCTTTGCTCCCCACCCGGCACCGGCCCAACGTTTACCCTGGACTGAAACGCATGCGCTGGTTCATCCCCGTCCTCCTTGCTCTTCTTCTCCCCGTGCCCGCTCGGGCGGGGGGCGGCCTCGACGCGGGCGGCGGCGTCCGCTCGGCGGGCGCGATCCAGGTTCACGACGTGCTCGGGGCGCCCATAAGCGGGCTCTCCGGGGCAGGGGCCACCGTGGTCGGGTCCGGCCTCCTCTACGGGGTCTCCATCCCGACCCCGGTCGCCCTCGTCTCGCTCCAGATCACCGCCGCCGACGGCGCGGTCACCCTCGCGTGGTCGGCTCCCGACGACGCCGGTATCGTGGATTTCCGCATCGAGCGCGCGGACGGCGCCGAGGGGGACACCTTTGCCCCGCTGGACGCGCGCTTCGCCGGTCCAGGCCCGCACACCTATCGCGACTCCGACGTGACGCCGGGCGCCTCCTATCGATATCGCCTCGTTGCATGGTTGCGCAGCGGCGAACAGGAGACCCTGGGACCCTGGCCGGTGAGCCTCGACGAGACCCCGGTCTCCGCCGTGTTGCGGGTGCTTCCCGCGCGGCCGAATCCCTTCCGAGGAGCCTTCGAGCTGGCGTTCACGCTCCCCCGCGACGCCGAGGTTGCCTGGCGGCTCTACGATGTGCGCGGCGCGCTGGTGACGGCGAAGGACCTCGGCGCCAAGCCGGCCGGCACCCACGCGGTCACCGTGCGCGCGCCGGAGGAGCTGGCCCACGGCCTCTACTTCCTCGAAGTGCAGGCGGGGGCCCGACGTGATGTTCAGAAGGTGGTGATGCTGCCGTGAGACACGCGCTCCGAGGAATCCTGGCCGCCACGCTGCTGCTTGCGCTCCCGACGGCCGCGCACGCGGCCTCGGTGCCCACCCTCATCCACTATCAGGGACGCTTCACCGATACCGCGGGCGCGCCGATCACCGATACGGTGAACCTCGAGTTTCGCATCTACGCGGAGCCCGCAGGCGGGACGCCGATCTGGACGGAGGCCCACGGCGGCGTGGCGTTGCGCGACGGCGTGGCCGAGATGCTGCTCGGCGGCACGACCGCGTTTCCCGAGCAGGCGTTCGCAGCGCCCGCGCGCTACATGGAGATTCGCGTGAACGGCGAGGCGCTCACGCCGAGGCTTCTCGTGGCCTCGGTGCCGTTCGCCATGGAAGCGGACCGGCTCGACGGCATGGACGCTGCGGACTTCGACGCCGCCGGCGCGGCGACGGCGGTCGCGGGCGCGCTCGCGGCCTCGGACGGGACGCCCCCCAACGAGGGTTCGAACCGGGTGCACTGGGACAATCTGGCGGGAATGCCCGAGGGGTTCGCCGACGGCCTGGATGACGGCGGGAGCGGCGGAGGCGATCCCATCACCGGGTCGGACGTGATCGACAGCACGCTCACCGGCGCGGATCTAGCCGCGCGCACGCTCGACGCAAGCCACGTCAAGACGCGCGCGCTCACCGGCAACGAGATCGCGATCGAGACGATCACGGGCGACAACATCCTGGACGACAGCGTGCGCAGCGCCGACGTTCGCGACGCGACCCTCACCGGCGTGGACATCAAGAACGCAAGCATCACTGCGGACGACCTCGCCGACAGCACCGTGACCAGCCTCAAGATCGCCAACCGTACCATCCTTCAGGAAGACCTGGCCTTTCCCGCCGGGGACATCACCGGCGTGATCTCGGGAGGGGGACTGACCGGCGGCGGCATCTCCGGAGACGTCACCCTCTCGGTGGTGCCGGGGGCCGGCCTGCAGATCGCCGGCTCGTCCGTCGGGCTTGCGCCGTCGTACTTCTCGGGGAGCGCTTACGACTCGCGCTTCGTGCTCCAGTCGCTGCCCACGTTTCAAGCGCAGACCGGGCACGTCGTCGTGGCGGGCGCCGCGTTTCGCCCCGCCACACCGACCGGGAAGTACACCGTTCGAGCCGGGTTGGGCTACATCTTCGTCGACGACGTCGACAATGCGGGGGCGGAGAACGAGTTCACCGCGCCGGTGCAGCTTCCGCAGGGGGCGACGATCACCGCCATCGCCGGGTTCAACGTCACCTATTGGGACAACAGCGCGGGGTTCGCCGAGATCGCGCTCTGGCGCGCCCGCGTGGGGACCGGAGAGGCGTCGAAGCTCGCGTCCGTGCAGACCGGCGGTCAGGGGCCTGTGTGGACGACCACCCCTGACCTGACGATCGCCGAGACCGGCGTGGACAACGCGGACCGCGTCTACTGGCTCACCGCCGTGTTCCCGGAGGAGCCGCAGGGAGAAGACCTGCGTCTCCTGGCGGTGAGGGTCAGCTACACGATCAGCCGGCCGTACTGATCGCGCGTTCTGCGCGCGGACTGGCCGAGAGGACGTACGAAGACCATGCCAAGGATTTCCGCTCTAGTGCTCGCGGTCGCGATGTTGTTCGCCCTGCCGGCGCACGCCGAGGACGCGCCGAGGCCGGAAGTGGCGGACGGGACCGCGCCTCCCGAGATCTCGATCGCCGCCGCGCCGGCCACGGCCCCGATCGTCATCAACTACCAGGGGCGCTTCACGCAGACCTCGGGCACGCCGCTCGCCGGACCGGTGAACCTCGTGTTCCGTCTCTACAATGCCGCGACGGCGGGAACGGTCATCTGGACCGAGACCCATACCGGGGTCGAGCTCCGGGACGGCGTCGCCTCGGTGCTCCTGGGATCCCTCGTCACCTTCCCGTTCGAAGCCTTCAGCTCCGACGTGCGCTACCTGACCGTTCTCGTCAACGGCGGAGAGGAGATGAGCCCGCGGCTGCGCCTGGCCAGCGTTCCCTACGCGCTGCAAGCGGAGAAACTGGGCGGGAAGAGCGCCGACGAGTTCGAGCTCAAGGGCACGGCGGCCGCGCTCTCGGTCAACGACGGCAATCCTCCCAACCAGGGGTCGAATCGTCTCCACTGGAACAACCTCAACGGCGTTCCCGAGGGGATCGCGGACGGCGTGGACGCCGGCGCCGACGATCACGGGCTGCTCACCGGACTCGGGGACGACGATCATCCGCAGTATGCCCGCGAGGCCGATCTCGCTGAGAGCTCGGGCGCGGGTCCCAACACCGGGAAGAACCTGGTCAACTGGGAGAACCTCGTAGGTGTCCCCACCGGGTTTGCGGACGACACCGACAACGGGGGAGGGGTGGACGATCACGGTGACCTGACCGGGCTCGAGGACGACGATCATCCGCAGTACGCGCTCGATGCCGAGCTCGCCGCCCACGACACGAGCGCGGCAGCGCATGCCGGTCTGGCGCGCGAGGACGAGCTCCTCGCCCACGCCGCCAACCCCTCGGCGCATCACACCAAGACCGTGGATGCGTCGGAGCTGACTGCCGGCACGCTTGCCGCCGAGCGCCTGCCGCTCGATGCCGTCACCGGGGCTCATGTTGAGGACGCTTCGCTCACCGGGAGCGACCTCGCTCCCTCGAGCGTGAGCGGAGACCGGCTCATCGCCGGGAGCGTGGCCGGGAATCGCATCAGCGCGGGCACGGTGGAATCGGCTCAGCTCGCGCCGGCCTCGGTGGACTCCACACACGTCAAGGCCGGCGGCATCGCATCGACTGACCTCGCGGCGGGCGCGGTACATCGCGTCGCGCTGGCCCCCGCATCGGTGGACAGCATGGTGCTGGCCACGGGCGCGGTGACGAGCCGCACCATCCGCGACAGCTCCATCACCGGCGCCGACATCGCCCCCGGCGCGCTTCATCTGTCCGACTTCGACGACGTGCCCGGAGCCACCTACGCCGGTAGCCTGCTCCCGCAGAATCTAAGCACGTCGGCCGTCACCGTGCTCAGTCGGACGATCACGATTCCCGCCGACGGGTACGTGCTTGCGGTGGGCAGCGGCCAGGGGTGCATCGAGGCGCTCAGTTCGGGCAGCGAGCTGGTGCTTTCGTTCTCGGTGTCCAGGGAGGGGGGACTCTCGACAGCCTGGCCCGACTGAACTACCGGGTGCTCGGGATGATCGGTGTGCGCCAGTGCGCGCCGCTCTTCTCGCAGCGGCTCTACCCGGTGGAGAAGGGATTCGCGACTTTCTACCTTGTGGCGCAGGGCGCCACCGACGCGAACGCGGACGTGTCCAGCCTCGGTATCTCGCTCCTCTACTTCCCCAAGCAGTACTAGAGGACACGGCTCCGGCCGGAGCTGTCCGGCGCCTCGCCCTGCCCGCACGCGCCGGCATCGGGTATACTCGTGCGTTTTCCATTTGCAGGCGAGGTTCCCATGGCCAGAGCACTGACGACGCAAGAGATCCGCGAGGAGTACATCCGGTTCTTCACCGAACGGGGGCACCGCCACGTGGCATCGTCGCCGCTGGTGCCGATCGGCGATTCGACGCTCCTGTTCACCTCCGCGGGCATGGTGCAATTCAAGTCCATGTACGCGGCGACGGGGATCCTCGAGTACACGCGCGCCACCACCGTGCAGAAGTGCTTCCGGGTCACGGACCTCGAGCGCGTGGGGCACACCCCGCGCCACCTCACCTTCTTCGAGATGCTCGGCAATTTCTCCTTCGGCGACTACTTCAAGCGCGAGGCCATCCACTGGGCGTGGGAGTTCGTGATCGACGTGCTCCACATGGACGCCGAGAAGCTCTGGGCCTCGGTGTACCTCGACGACGACGAGGCCGCGGCGATCTGGGAGAACGAAGTGGGGCTCCCCGCCGGACGCATCGTGCGGCTGGGCAAGAAGGACAACTTCTGGGGACCGGCCGGCTCCAGCGGCGCTTGCGGCCCGTGCAGCGAGATCTACATGGATCTGGGTGCGGAGTTCGGTTGCGGTGCCCCCGACTGCAAGCCGGGATGCGACTGCGACCGCTATCAGGAGTTCTGGAACCTCGTCTTCCCGCAGTTCTTCCAGGACGAGAACGGTGTGCAGACGCCGCTCCCGCGAACCGGGATCGATACCGGCATGGGGCTGGAGCGGCTCGCCCAACTCCTTCAGGGGAAGAAGTCGGTGTTCGAGACCGACGAGTTCATTCCGCTTCGCGAAGCGGCGATGGACCTGGCGCCGGACGACGCCGACACCGCGGAGCGCCGCGTCGCCCTCAACGTCATCGCCGAGCACGCGCGCGCGGTGACCATGCTCTTCAACGAAGGGGTCTATCCCTCCAACGAAGGACCCGGTTACGTGGCGCGGCGCATCCTGCGGCGGGCCGCCCGCCGAGGCCTCGTGCTGGGCATCCGCGATCCGTTCCTCTACAAGCTCACGAGTGTCGTGGTGGACTTGCTGCACAAGCAGTATCCCGAACTCGACCGGAGCCGGGACCGCATCGCCATGGTGTGCCGTGAGGAGGAGACGCGTTTTCTGCAGACCCTGGAGACCGGCATGCGCCGCTTCGAAGAGGTCGTGGAGCGCACCCGTGGACGGGGAGAGAAGACGATCTCGGGGAAGGACGCGTTCACGCTCTACGACACCTTCGGGTTCCCGTTCGACATGACCCAGGAGATGGCGGAGGAGCGCGGCCTCGAAGTGGACGAGCCGGGCTTCAAGTCGGAGATGGAGCTTCAGGTGAAGCGCTCCCGCGCCGCGGCGCAGTTCGACCACGTGCAGGGTGAGGACGTGCCTTGGGAGTGGCTCGCCGAGCAGAGCGCGCCGCACTCGGAGTACGTGGGGTATGAGCGCTTGCAGACCGAGTCGAAGGTCGTGGCCCGCCGGCGTCGTGGGGAGGACTGGGAGTTCCTCCTGGACGTCACCCCGTTCTATGCGGAGGGGGGCGGGCAGGTGGGAGATCGCGGCCGTCTGACCGGCGATCACGGGTTCGTGCTCGATGTCGTCGCCGTGGGACGGATGGACGGACTGCACGTGCATCGCGGCCGGGTTCTATCCGGAGGCGATCTCGGCGCCGGCCCGTACCGCGCCGTCGTGGACGCGGAGTCGCGCCATGCCACCGAGCGCAACCACACCGCCACCCATCTTCTGCACGCCGCGCTCAAGCGGAACGTGGGCACGCACGTGACCCAGGCCGGTTCGCTGGTGGCCCCCGACCGCCTTCGCTTCGACTTCAATCACTTCTCATCGCTTACCCCCGCGCAGATCCGCGCCGTCGAGGACGACGTGAACCGCGCGATTCTCGCCGATTACCCCGTCAACAAGACGGTGACGAGCATGGACGAGGCGCGCCGGGCGGGCGCCACCGCCATGTTCGGTGAGAAGTACGGCGATCGGGTGCGGCAGGTGTTCGTCGTCACGGAAGAGGGCGACGTGAGCCGCGAGCTCTGCGGCGGCTGCCACGTGCGGCGGACCGGCGAGATCGGGCTCTTCCGAATCGTCTCGGAGGAATCGGTGGCGGCCGGGATTCGCCGCGTCGAGGCGGCCACCGGTTGGAATTCGGTCGCGCACCTCCGAGAGGAGGACGATCTCGTGCACCGGCTGGCGGCCGCGGTCAAGGCGGGATCCGTCCGCGACGCGGAGGCCCGCGTGCAGGGGGTGGTCGACGAGAACGACCGCCTCCGCAAGGAGGTCTCGCGGCTCCGATCGGAGATGCTCAACAAGTCCTCCGGCGACATCCTGGATCAGGCGGTCGATGTCGCAGGCGTTCGGTTCCTCGCCGTGGAGTTCCCGACCGACGACGCCAAGGCGTTACGGGAAGCCGCGGACAAGCTGCGCGATCGCATGAAGAGCGGGGCGGGCATTCTCGCGGCGCGCGCCGAGGGCAAGGTGCTCCTGCTCGCCTTTGTGACAGACGACCTCGTCGCTTCCCGCGGCCTGCGCGCGGACGTGCTGGTCCGCGAGGCGGCCAAGGTTCTCGGCGGAGGCGGTGGAGGCCGCCCGCAACTGGCCACCGCGGGGGGCAAGGACCCGGAGCGCATCCCGGAAGCGCTCCGCGAAGGGCGTGCCGCGCTCGAGCGGATGCTGGCGGGAGCCTCCGCCGGTGGCTAGCCCCGTCTCGCCGCGAGTGCGGTATACTCCGACCTTCGTTGCTGTTCGCCCCCCCCAGTCCCACCGGGTCACATCCGTTCCACGCCGCTTCTCCGGAAGGCAGACGCGGCTTCGCGTTCCACTGGAGGCATTCTCATGCTTGCTCACCGTCCACGCCGGATTCTCATCTCCCTGGCCGTTCTCCTGATCGTGCCCATGCTGGTCCACGCCGCCGAACGCTCCGAGGTTCCCGCGCAGTACAAGTGGGACCTCACCGCGCTCTTCAAGAGCGAGGCGGATTGGACGGCGGCCAAGGAGAAGCTGGTCGCCGATGTCCCGCTCATTTCCAAGTTCGAAGGGCGGCTCGGCGAGTCCGCGCAGACCCTCTACGAGGGGCTGAGCACGTACATGCAGCTCGGTCAGAGTTTCGAGCGCGTCTACACCTATGCCAGCCAGCACTTCGACGAGGACACCCGGGTGGGCCGGAGCCAGGAGATGGAGCAGGAGGCGGATGAGGTCGGGCAGAAGCTGCGCACCGCCGCCTCGTTCGTCCGCCCCGAGATCATCGCTCTGGGCAAGGAGAAGATGGAGCGGTACCTCGCCGCCGAGCCCCGGCTCGCCGACTACCGGCCCTATCTCGAGAACCTCGTGCGCTGGGCGCCGCACACGCTGAACGCCGACGAGGAAAAGATCGTGGCGCAGGCGGGACGCCTGGCCGGCGCGCCGGGGGACATTCGCGGCGTGTTCGTCAACGCCGAGATTCCCTATCCGACGGTGACCCTCTCCGACGGACAGAGCGTGCGGCTCGACGCGCAGGCCTACACGCAGTACCGCGCCTCCGGCAATCGCGAGGATCGCCTCAAGGTGTTCAAGGCGTTCTGGCAGGCGCATCAGGACTTCCGGCGCACGCTCGGCACGTCCCTCTACGGTCAGATGAAGAATCACATCTTCACGCGCAACGTCCGGAAGTTCGACTCGTGCCTCGAGGCCGCGCTCTACAACGACAACATCCCGACCACGGTCTACAAGCAGCTCATCGCCGACGTGCACGCGAACCTGCCCACGTTGCACCGCTACCTGAAGCTGCGCGCGCGCATGATGGGGCTCGACGATCTGGGATACGAGGATCTCTACGCGCCGATCGTGAACGAGGTGAATCTGACTTACACGCCGGAGCAGGCGATCGATCTCACGGTGAACGCGGTGAAGCCTCTGGGTCCGGAGTACGCGAAGGTACTGGGCGACGGCCTCACCACGGGAGGGTGGGTGGACTGGATCCCCACGACCGGGAAGCGTTCGGGCGCCTACAGCACCATCGCGTACGGTGTGCATCCCTATCAGCTCCTGAACTTCACGGGGAACTACGACGAGGTGTCGACGCTGGCCCACGAGTCGGGCCACTCGATGCATTCGTACCTGTCGTCCAAGAACCAGCCCTATCCGACCTACGACTACGCAACCTTCGTCGCCGAGGTCGCATCGACCCTGAACGAGAACCTGCTCTTCCACTCCATGCTGGACAAGACGCAGGACGACGACGTGCGGCTCTTCCTGCTCGGGAACTACCTGGAGAACCTGCGCACGACGCTCTTCCGCCAGGTGCTCTTCGCGGAATTCGAGCTGGCGATCCACGAGACGGCCGAGCGCGGGGAGCCCTTGACCGGCGACGTGCTCAACAAGATCTACCTGGATCTCGTGCGTCAGTACTACGGGCACGCCGAGGGCGTGTGCAACGTGGACGAGCTGTACGGGGTGGAGTGGGCGTACATCAACCACTTCTTCTACAACTTCTACGTCTTCCAGTACGCGACGAGCCTGGTGGCCTCGACCGCCATCGCCAACTCCATCCAGGACGAGGCGGCTCAGGAGACGCAGTCGACGCGCAATCGTGATGCGTACCTGGAGATGCTCTCCTCCGGCGGGTCCAAGTACCCGATCGATCTCCTGAAGGCCGCGGGGGTGGACATGACCACGCCGGCGCCGTTCAGCGCGGCCATGCGGGAGATGAACGCGGTGATGGACGAGATGGAGGGGATTCTGGCGCGGCAGAAGAAGTAGCCGCTGGTCTGTCGGCCGCCGCGCCGCGCAGCGGCGCGGCGGCGGTCCATCCGGCTGAACTCGCCGCGGCAGAGCGTGATAATCGTCTCGGCCAACGCCAGTGTAACGTATTTATTAGCAATAAGATACCACACCAGTAATCCGTATAGTTGACAATGATATCCTTGAAAGTTGACAATACACCTCTGACAAGTTGACAATGCGCCGGCCCGCGGAGGATGAAATCAGTGAGCCCTAAGCTCGACATTCGGCAGTTCCTGCTGCAGCAGCTCTACGAGGATGCGAGCGGTGCCATGGGGGCGACGGCGCGTGAGTTCGGAATCTCGCGGCAAGCGCTCAGCCGGCACATGCAGCGCTTGGTGGCAGAGGGTCTCGTCGACGCGGCCGGGAGGACGCGCAGTCGGCGGTACTCGCTGAGGGTCCTAAGAGAGCGTTCGGTCGAGAGTGCGCTCATCGGTCTTCAGGAAGACCGCTTCTGGCGCTACAGCGTGTTGCCGGAGCTGGACGGTTTGCCGCAGAACGCGCTCGATATCTGGAGCTACGGGTTCACCGAGATGGTCAACAACGCCGTCGACCACTCGAGCGGCGGCAAGATCATGGTCTTGCTGAAACGTACCGCAGTGACGACCGAGATCTCTCTCCACGACGACGGCGTCGGCATCTTCCGCAAGATTAAGGACGCCTACGGGCTGGATGACGAGAGGCACGCGCTGCTGGAGCTTGCGAAAGGGAAGCTCACGACCGATCCGGCGCATCACACGGGTGAGGGGATCTTCTTCGCGTCCCGCATGTTCGACCGGTTCGCCATTCTGTCGGGAGGAGTGTATTTCTCGCACCACATCGAAGAGGATGAAGACTGGATCCTCGATCGGGATCAGGAACAACGGGGAACGTCGGTCTTCATGGAACTGCAGGATCGAACCGAACGAACGACTGGAGAAGTCTTCGCGCGGTTCGCCTCCGAGGAGGATGACTTTGCGTTCACGAAGACCGTCGTACCGGTGCGACTGGCGAGGGAAGACCCGGAGAAGCTCATTTCCCGGTCCCAGGCGAAGCGGCTCATGGCCCGGGTGGACAGGTTTCGGACGGTGATCCTGGACTTCTCGGACGTCGACATGATCGGCCAGGCCTTCGCAGATGAGGTGTTTCGCGTCTTTCGCAGTGAGCATCCGGACGTGACGGTCATTCCGATAAATGCGGGGTCGAGCGTGCAGTCGATGATCCGGAGGGTGGAGGGCGCGGGTGACCGGTAGGCGCATCCACTCCGTGGCCCATTCATCCTCGGTGCCCCGCAACTCCCCGCGTTGACCGTGATTCCGCCGCTCTGATAGCTTCATCGCTTGCACGTGCCGCGCTGGCCTCGGTCGGAGCCGGCTCGACCCCCCCACACTCCCGGAGGTGCACCATCAAGGCCCTCATCCTGAGCGGCGGCAAGGGGACGCGACTGCGTCCCATCACCTTCACGAGCGCCAAGCAGCTCGTGCCGGTGGCCAACAAGCCCATCCTCTTCTACGGCATCGAGGCCATCCGCGACGCCGGCATCACCGACGTCGGCATCGTGGTCGGGGACACTCACGAGGAGATCCGCGCCGCGGTGGGGGACGGTTCGCGGTTCGGCATCCGCGTGACCTACATCCACCAGGACGCCCCGCTCGGGCTCGCGCACGCGGTGAAGATGAGCCGCGACTACCTGCGCGACGATCCCTTCGTGATGTTCCTCGGCGACAACCTCATCAAGGACGGCATCACCCCGCTCGTCCGGGAGTTCCAGAAGGAACGCCCCAACTGCCAGATCCTGCTCGCCCACGTGAAGAACCCGCAGGAGTTCGGGGTCGCCGAACTCGAAGGGAACCGCGTGGTGCGTCTGGAGGAGAAGCCGAAGACGCCGCGCTCCGACCTCGCGCTGGTCGGCGTCTACATGTTCGACGCCACCGTGTTCGACGCGGTGGACGCCATCCGGCCCTCCGCCCGCGGCGAGCTGGAGATCACCGACGCGATCCAGTACCTCATCGATCAGAAGATGGACGTGCGCAGCCACATCATCGGCGGGTGGTGGAAGGACACCGGCAAGCTCGAGGACATGCTCGAGGCCAATCGCATCGTGCTCACGGGCCTGGGCACGCGCATCGAGGGCGACGTGGACTCGGCGAGCCGCATCGAGGGGGACGTCGTGATCGGCGCCGGCACCCGCATCGTGAAGAGCACGCTGCGCGGGCCCCTCATCGTGGGCAGGAACTGCGTCATCGAGGACGCCTTCGTGGGCCCGTTCACCTCCCTGCACGACGGCGTGGAGATCCGGGGGAGCGAGGTCGAGCACTCGATCCTTCTCGAGAACGCCAAGGTCATCGGCCTCGGCCATCGCATGGAGTCGAGCCTTCTCGGGCGCTCGGTGGAGATCTTGCGCAGCGAAGGCCGACCCGCCACGTACCGCTTCCTGGTCGGAGACCTGGGCCGGATCGAGGTGTGCTAGTGCGGGTCTACGTGACCGGCTGGGATGGCCTCTTGGGCTCGGCCCTCGTTCCGGCGCTACGCGCGCACGGCCACGAGGTGAGCGGCATGAGCGTCGTCGACGCCGACATCACCGACACCGCCTTCCTGCGGGATCGCCTCGGTGCGTTCCGGCCGGACTGCGTGGTGCATCTGGCGGCGATGACCGCCGTCGATCGCTGCGAGACCGAGCCGGAGGAGGCGTTTCGCGTCAACGAGATCGGCTCGCGCGCGGTTGCGGAGGAAGCGCAACGCGTGAACGCCTCGGTTCTCGCGCTCTCCACGGACTACGTCTTCGACGGTGCGAAGCGATCGCCCTACACCGAAGACGACGCGACCGCGCCCTTGAGCGTGTACGGGGGGAGCAAGCTCGCCGGCGAGCAGGCGGTGCGCGCGGGCGCCCCGCGCTGGGCGATCGTGCGGAGCGCGTGGCTCTACGGCTCCGGCGGCAGGAACTTTGTGGATACGATTCTCGACCTCGCCGCCCGGCAGGAGACCTTGGTGGTGGTGAACGATCAAACCGGATCTCCCACCTTCGTCGCCGACCTCGCCGAGGGCCTCGCGTGTCTCGTCGATGCGCGCGCCGAGGGTCTGCTGCACCTGGCCAACGCCGGGAGCGCTACGTGGTGCGATCTCGCCCGGGAGTCGGTGCGCCTCGCCGGGGGCGACCCGGCGAAGGTCCGCCCCGCCACCACCGCCGGACTCGGTCGTCCTGCCACGCGTCCCGCGTATTCGGCGCTCGACTGCTCGCGGGCCCAGGCTCGCTACGGGGTGGCGCTGCGTCCCTGGCGCGACGCGCTGGCGGACTATCTAGGCGGGCGCGGGATCGCGGCCGCACCGGTCGCCGACAAGGAGGCATCGTGAATCGGGAACAGGCGCTCGCGCTGGTGCGTGTGGAGTTCGAGGAATCGGCCCGCGTGCTTCGCCAAGTGGGAGACGAGCAGGCTGAGTTCGTGGTGCGGGCGGCAGAGATCGTGGAGGCGGCCTTGCGCGGCGGCGGCACCCTGTTCACGTGCGGGAACGGAGGGAGCGCCGCCGATGCGCAACACATCGCGGCCGAACTCTCGGGGAGGTTCTATCTCGAGCGTCCCGGGTTGGCCGCGATGGCGCTGACCGTGAACACCTCCGCGCTCACCGCCATCGGTAACGACTACGCCTATCGCGAAGTGTTCTCGCGCCAGCTCGACGGTCTCGGCCGAAAGGGGGATGTGCTTCTCGCCATCTCCACCAGCGGCGGCAGCGCCAACGTGGTTGAGGCGGTGAAGAAGGCTCGCGAGAAGGGACTGGCGGTTGTCGGCATGACCGGGGCCCTCGGCGGGGCCTTTGCCCGGGCTTGCGACACCGCTCTGGTGGTCCCGAGCGAAAACGTCGCCCGGATCCAGGAAGCGCACATCTGCGCCGGGCACCTCCTCTGCCAGTTTGTCGAGAGTGCCTTCTTCGGAGGGAGCCGGGCGTGAGCCTCCGCGACGTCGCGCAGCTCCTGCGCCCATGGCAGTGGAGCAAGAACGGCATCCTCTTCGCCGGGCTCGTCTTCTCCGTGCATCTTCTCGATCCGGCGTTTGCACTGCGCGCACTCGGTGGGTTCGTGACCTTCTGCCTGGCGTCCTCGGCCATCTACGTGCTCAACGATCTCTGCGATGTCGAGCGGGATCGCCTGCACCCCACCAAGCGGAACCGCCCCATTGCGTCGGGTCGGCTGCGGCCGCGATCCGCCTTGACGGTTCTCGCGGTGCTGCTCGTCGCCTCCGCGGTGCTCGGCGGACGCCTCGGCGCGTCGTTTCTCGGCGTGCTCGGGATGTTCTACCTAGTCAACGTGGGGTACTCGCTCTGGCTCAAGAACGTGGTGATTCTCGACGTGCTCCTGATCGCGATCTCCTTCGTGATCCGCGCCATCGGTGGGGTCATGGCCCTTCGCCCGCTCGACCCCACGATAGAGATCTCGCCGTGGCTCCTGGTATGCACGTTCTTCCTCGCGCTCTTCCTTGGACTCGGCAAGCGCCGTCATGAACTCGTTCTCCTGGAGACCGACGCCTCCGGGCATCGCGCGACGCTGCGCGAGTACTCCAAGGGATTTCTCGATCAGCTCATTGCGATCGTCACCGCGGGGACGCTTCTCGCGTACGCGATCTACACCGTCGCACCCGGCACGGTCTCGAAGTTCCACACCCCGTCGCTCGTGTACACGATTCCCTTCGTGGTGTACGGAGTCTTTCGCTATCTCTACCTCATCTGGGAGCGCGAGCAGGGAGGGAGCCCCAGCCGCACCTTCTATCGCGATCTTCCGATTCTCCTCACCACGCTCGGCTGGCTCGCCACCGTGGTTGTGGTGATCTATGCCGGCCGGCTCTGATCCCTCGCGCGGGTCCTGGGATCTCGAGGCCGAAGCGCCGGCCAAGCTCAACCTGGCTCTTCACGTCGCGGGGCGGCGCGAGGACGGCTATCACGAGCTGCGGACCGTCTTCCAGGCGATCGACCTCGCTGACCGCCTCTTCATGCGGGACCGACGTCCAGGTGCGGGGGTGGACCTCCTCGTGGAAGGGCCCGAGGCCGAAGCCTCAGGCCCTCCGGAGCAGAACCTCGTGCGGCGCGCGGCGGAATTGATGGCCCGCCGACGTGCGCCCGGGCGAGGGGTCCAGATGCGGTTGGTCAAGAACGTACCGGTGGGGGGAGGCCTGGGCGGGGGGTCCAGCGATGCCGCGGCGGCGCTCCTGGGTCTGGAACGCATCTGGGGCCTGGACCCGGACCCGGAGGAGACCGCCCGCCTCGCGTTGGCGCTCGGCTCCGACGTGCCTTTCTTCCTGATGGGAGGCACGGCGCTGGGGGAGGGCCGGGGCGAGCGTCTGATCTCGCTGCCTCCACCCCCGGATTTCGGCTGGCTCCTTGCCGTCCCGCCCTTTCGGATTTCCACCGCTGCGGCCTTTCAACAACTGTCAGAAAACTTGACTTTTTCGGACGCGAGCATCAATCTGCTGCTCGATGCCCTGATGCAGGGCGATCGCAAGCGGTTCGTCGACCATCTAGTCAACGACCTGTACGTCGGGGTAGTCCGGATAGAACCCCGGCTGGCCACGATCCGGCACGAACTTCTCGCGCGCGGCGCCATGGCGGTAAGTCTCACGGGGAGCGGCTCGACTCAGTTCGCTCTCCATGAGACCCAGGGGACCGCCGAACGATGGCTCGCCGCAGAGGGGACGTGCACGGGGTGCAGGCTTTCGGCCTGTGCTCCGGTGAGGCACGGGGCCAGGGTCATTTCATAGCCGATACGCGCGGCTGTCCTACCGGGTCCCGGTGGGCCACCGCCCGTGGAGGCGTGACTGGCCAGGTTGGAACGGTAGCGCCCGTCCGGGCGTTCACCGTCCCACCCTCCCGGCGGAGATCTGATGACTATCACCGAGGTTCGCGTAAGCCTCAGACACGACCCGCGCGTGCGGGCCTACGTGAGCTTGGTTTTTGATGACTCCTTTGTCGTCCACGGGATCAAGGTGATCGTGACGGACGAGGGGCACCTTCTCCTGGCCATGCCCAACCGCCGGCGCCGGAATGGGTCCTTCCAGGACGTGGCCCACCCCATCCTGCCGGAGTTCAGAAAAGTCGTTGAAGACACGGTCTTGGCCGAGTACAATCGCATGCTTCGTGCCGGAGTTCCCCGGCCGAGCCAGGAGTCCTAGGGACTCCAGCGAGTTTCGCAGCATGCCCCGGGCTAAGTGATCGGGGACGAGCGGACGTATCCGAGGTCGTATCTCACCTTAGATCCGCGGCTTATCCACTGCCGCGTGCGTGCCGTTCGAGCGAGACTCGGGACAGGCCGGCTTCGGGACTTCCGGATACGTCGAGCCTAGGGCGCCGGGCGCGCCCGCATTCCTTGATTCGACATTCGACACTGCGCGCGGCGCGAGCGCCGGGCGATCCGTGTCCGCACATGGCCGCCGTCCGCGAGAGCCTCGGCTCCCGAGGACGCCGCCGGGGGGAGACCGCCTTGGACAGCATGCTCAAGATCTTCTCCGGAAACGCGAACCGTCCGCTCGCGCAGGAGATCTGCCGCTACCTCAAGCGACCCTTGGGGGAGGCGGACGTGCGTGACTTCGCGGACGGGGAGACCTGGGTCAAGATCACGGAGAACATCCGCGGACACGACGTCTTCGTCATCCAGTCCACGAATTCCCCCGCCCGCAACATCATGGAGTTGCTCGTCATGCTCGACGCGATCCGACGCGCGTCGCCCCGCCGAGTTACCGCCGTGATTCCGTACTTCGGCTACGCGCGACAGGACCGCAAGGATCAGCCGCGGGTGCCCATCACCGCCAAGCTCATGGCCAATCTCATGACCACGGCGGGGGCGGAGCGGGTACTCACCATGGATCTGCACTCGGCCCAGATCCAGGGGTTCTTCGACATCCCCTTCGACCATCTCTACGCGTCCCCGGTGTTTGTGGAGCACGTCAAGTCGCGCTTCCCGTCCAATCTCGTGGTGGTGGCCCCCGACATCGGCAGCGTCAAGATGGCCCGTGCCTACGCCACCCGGCTCGAGGCCCCGCTCGCCCTCATCGACAAACGGCGTCCCCGCCACGACGAGATCGACGTGATGAACGTCATCGGCGACGTGAACGGCAAGAACGTGGTGATCTTCGACGACATCATCTCGACCGGGGGAACGCTGATCAAGGCGGCCCGCGCCCTCAAGGAGCGCGGCGCCCAGAAGATCATGGCCTGCGTGACCCACGCGGTCTTCTCCGAAAGCGCCTACGAGAAACTCAACCGTTCGGACATTTCCAGCCTCGCAGTGACCGACACCATCTATCGCGACCCGGCCGAGCTGGCGGCGCACACCGATCGAGTGGAGATACTCTCGGTGGCGAGGATCCTCGGCGAGGCCATTCACCGCATCCATCAGGAAGAGTCTTTGAGCTCGCTTTTCATTTGACGCGGGCGGAACCGGTCCGTCCCTTCCGGGACGGGCGCGCAGCGAGAAGGAGAGAACCAAGATGTCAACGACGGTCCAGCTGAACGCAAAGGTCCGCACCGGCACCGGGAAGGGCGCGGCTCGCAAGATCCGCCAGAACGGCGGGGTGCCCGGAATCCTCTACGGCGAGCGCAAGGATCCGGTGCTCGTCGAGTTCGACGGGCGTGAGTTCCTGCGTCTCGTAAAGGGGCACACCATCTCCAACCTGATCATCGACTTCATGGTCAGCGGAGAGTCGGAAGCGGTGAAGACCCTGATCCGCGAGGTCCAGGTCGATCCCCTCACCCAGGAAGTAGTCCACGTGGACCTCAATCGCATCTCGATGACCGAGCGCATTGAAGTCGAAGTGCCGGTCAACGTGACGGGGATGCCGGTGGGGGTGAAGGAGTTCGGGGGCATCCTGCAGCACGCGGTGCGCTCGCTCCTCATCAAGTGTCTCGCGGCGAACATCCCCGACCAAATCACCGTGGACGTGTCGCAGCTCATGATCGGCGACTCGCTGCACGTGAGCGATCTCAGTATTCCCGACGTCGAGATCCTCGAGGAGACGACGGTGGCGATCGCTTCGGTGGTGCCGCCGACGATCACCAAGGAGCCGGTGGCCGGGGAGACGACGGAGACCGCTGTCGAGCCCGAGCTGGTCGGTAAGAAGAAGGAAGACGAGGAAGGGAAGGGCGACGAGAAGGAGTAGCCCTTGCCGGAGATTCGAGTTGTGGTCGGGTTGGGCAATCCTGGACCCCGGTATGCGCCGACCCGTCACAACATCGGTTTCCGCCTCCTGGATGTCCTGGCCCGGGAAATGAAAGCGGGGCCGGAACACGCGGAGGCCGGGTACCGGGTGAGTTGGGCCGTGGAGGGGGAGACGCGAGTCGCACTCTTCCGGCCCACCACCATGATGAACCGAAGCGGCGACGCGCTTCTTCGGTTTCCGGAATCGGCCGCGGCAGGACCGGTCGGGCACTTGGTGGTGCTCGACGATGCCGCGCTTCCGTTCGGCGCCATTCGGTTTCGGGCGCGGGGGAGCGCGGGCGGACACCGCGGGTTGGAGTCGATCCTGGACCGACTGGGCACCGAGGAGGTGCCGCGACTGCGGTTGGGGGTCGGCGGCGCGCCGGATGGTCGGGACTTGCGCGAATACGTCTTGGAGCCATTCGCTCCCGAAGAAGAGGCGGCGATCGGGCCCTGGCTGGAGGCGGCCGCCGCGGGAGTGAGGACCTTCCTTTCGGAGGGTCCGGAGACAGCCATGAACCGTTTCAACGTTCCCAGGACCACCTGAGGAGAGACATATGATGAAAGAGTACGAGAGCATCTTCGTCCTGGATCCGGCGGTCGATGACGCCCGCGTGGACGTGGAGGTCGAGAAGATCCGGGAGTTCATCACGACACGTAGCGGAGAGATCACCGAGATTCAGAAGTGGGGACGCCGCAAGCTGGCCTACGAGGTCAACCGACGCAAGGAGGGGATCTACACCCTCATCCGCTTCAAGAGCACATCGGAATTGCCCGCCGAACTGAACCGCCGCTATCGGCTCAACGAGAACATGATCCGGTTCCTGACCGTGCTGCACGAGGCCCCGCCGGCGGGCGAGCTCGGGCCGGAGCGGGAAGAGGGTCTCCGCGATGACGTCGATGCCGACGGCGACGGCGAGGAATAGGCCGGCAGAGCCCGGCATATAAGGGAGGTTGATCGTGCCCAAGACCAAGGGTCCCCGGATTCCGAAGAAGAAGTACTGCAAATTGTGTTTCGAGAAGGTGACGTTTGTCGACTACAAGGACGAGCGCAAGCTGCAGCGGTTCATCACCGACCACGGGAAGATCGTGCCGCGCCGGGTGTCGGGTTCCTGCTCCCGTCATCAGGCGCAGATCACGCGCGCGATCAAGCGCGCGCGGGTGCTCGCGCTTCTTCCGTACACCAACGACCAGCTTCGCTGAGCGAGGGAGGAAGCCGAGATGGAAATCATCCTGCTCGAAAACGTCAAGGGAATGGGGCAGCGCGGGCAGAAGGTCAACGTGTCGCCCGGCTACGCCCGCAACTACCTCATCCCCAACCAGCTCGCCATCTCTGCGGCCGGTGCGGGAGCGAAGATCTTCAGTGAGCTGGACCGGCAGCGCGTTCATCGCGAGACCAAGACGCGCCGCAAGGCGGAGGAATCGGCGAAGCGTTTCGAGAACGTCTCCGTTCACATTCCCGTCGAAGTCGGCGAGGAGGACCGCCTGTTCGGGTCGGTGACCTCCGCGGATATCGCGGAAGCGCTCAACGCGCAGGGCATCGAGGTCGACAAGCGCAAGATCGTCCTCGATGAGCCGCTCAAGCAGCTCGGCGTCTATACAGTGCCGGTCAAGCTGTTTCAGGACGTGGAAGGAAAAGTGAAGGTCTGGGTCGTCAAGAAGTGACGGCGACTGCGGGGTGCTCATGAAACGCTATGCAGTTCTGACGGCGCTCTTGATCCTGATCGCGACCGGATGCGGACGGAAGCCGGAGACCGGCGGGTCGGCCGCGGCCCGGACGGAGTCTCCGGACAGCACCGGTCGGATGAGCCTCGTGTTGGCCCGGGTGGGGGACATGACGGTCACCGCCGAAGACCTGAGAAACCACATGCTCAAGGTCAGCAGCCCGGAGAACACCGAGAACTACATGAAGAATCCGGACATCGTTCAGGTCGCACTCGCGAGCCTGGTCGACCAGTTCGTGTGGGCGGAGATCGCGCGCCAGGAAGGATTCAAGCTCACCCAGGGCGAGCGGCACCAGGTCGCGGCTCTGGAGTCGCAGTTCCTTTCCACCCACTACATGGAGACCGTGCTGCAGGACAAGGCCACCCCGACCCGCTCCGAGGTCGAGGAGTTCTACATGCAGCACCAGGATCTCTATCTCACCCCATCGCGGGTGGCGGTGCGCCACATCCTCCTGGGGAGCGAGGCGGAAGCCCGCCGGGTGGCTCGGGAGGCCGAGACCGGCGCCGACTTCGGCGCGCTGGCCAAGCGCTACTCGTTGGATGACGCGACCCGGGACCTCGGCGGCGCGCTGGGATACGTCCAGGAGAACTCCGAGATCCCCGGGTTGGGTCGCAACGAGATGTTCGCCGAGAAGGTGTTGAGCATGCGCCAGGGCGACGTCGACATCGTGCAGACCCAGAAGGGATGGCACGTGGTCCGGGTGGAGAAGCGGGAAGGCGGGGACTTGCTTCCCTTGGACCAGGTCTACGACAAGATTGCCGAGCCGATGATCCGGCAGCGCTTCGGACTCGTCTACAACGAGGCTCTGAACGAGGCGCGGGACAAGGTGGGGGTGGAGTACGATACCGATAACTTCGAGACGTTCACCGGCATTCCCAACAACTGCGAACGTCTGATGCAATTGGCCGACGAGGCCGGGGAAGACATCACGAAGATCGAACTCTTCCGCCGCGTGGCCGCTGATTTCTCGGAGTGTGAGCATGCGGGTCGGGCGCAATTCATGATCGGCTATACTCAGCTCGTCAAAATGGGCAATAAGCCGGCCGCGCGTAAAGCGCTCATGCGCATGCAGAGCAAATTCGGCGACTCCGAATGGCGCAAGTCGGCTGACTATCTGCTGAACCATCTCGACGACGACCCGGCGACTCTGGGCACACCGGATGAGGTTCGCGCCAAGGCGTCCCGATAGTCGGCCGGCGAGGGGGGAACCATGGCTCTGATCCGGGTTCGGGTCCGCGGTCTCATGATGGATGAGCGGTCCAAGTCCCCTATCGTCATCCTCCAGGAGGAGGAAGGCGAGCGGATCCTGCCCATCTGGATCGGGGAGCCGGAGGCAAGGTCCATCGGGATCGTGCTCGCCGATGAGAAGCCCGAGCGCCCGATGAGCCATGACCTCATGCTGACGCTGATCAGAAGTCTCAAGGCCCGCGTGGTCGGAATCACCATCACGGCCCTCAAGGAGAACACCTTCTTCGCGGAGATCCACTTGGAGAGCGGCGGCCAGCAGATCCTGGTGGATGCCCGCCCCTCCGATTCGATCGCAGTGGCTCTGCGGGCCCAAGCGCCCATCTTCGTGGCGGAGGAGGTGCTGGGGGCGGGCCAGGCCGCGGGCGCGCCGGCCAGGCCGGCGGAGAAGTCCGAGAAAGAAAAGATAGCCGAGCTCAAGAAATTGCTGGAGGACATGGATCCGGGGGACTTCGGGCGATTCGGGATCTGAGTCCGCCGCTGCGGTTCAGGAGAGCAGCCTGAACTCGAATGGGATGCGCACCCAGAACGAAGTGGGGGTGCCGCGGACGAAGTAAGGCCTGAAGAGATAACGGTAGGCGGCGTCCGTGGCAGCCTGTTCGAGAAGAGGATACCGATCCGGGTCGATGGCTCGGGCGTAAATGACTCGGCCCTTCTCGTCCACCAGAAGTGCGATCTCCAGCCTTCCCTCCACGCCCAACTCGATGGCTCGCCGCGGATACACCGGACGCTCCACGTGCAGAACCTCCAGCTCGCTCGCCGCGGGCAGGGGGAGTCCGGTGGTGCGGACCGCGTCCTGGATGTCGTCCATGGTGAGCGCTTCCAATTGCTCTCGCTCAGGTACGACTGCTGGCGGCTCGGCATCCGGCTCCTCGTGGAGCGGCTCCGCGACGTAGCTCAACTCGAGGGCGACGAAGTCGGTGGACATGACCGACACGGGCGCGGCGGTCAGTCGCTCGTCCGTGTACACATCGGGATCGATATCGAGTTCGGGCAGAACCCTTAGCGGTCCGCGGACCCCGAGCGATTGGATGCGTTCGGGCGGAACGGTCTCGACGGGAGCGATCAGCAGCGTCAGCAGAAGGCACGTCGCCGCGATGGGGAGGGTGACGGACATGCGTCGCCTGTAGAGGCGATTCTGCTCCGCGATTCGGGATGGCAACGCGACGGCCTCTCCGAGGGGTAAGTGGAACCATCATACCGGACGGCGGGGGCGGATGGCCAATGGTTGCCGGGATAGAAATCGACTCCAGGACCCCCAGGATCTGGAAAACCTTTTGACCGGGCCTACCAGATCTGGTATTTATGACTGTCATGGAACCTGAGCTCCGGGAACGACTTCGGTGGCTTCCTGGGGTCGATGCCGTCCTCGCGGTTCTGGGTTCGGATCCGCTCCCCGGGTCGCCCCGGCTCCTTGCCGTTTTGGTGCGCGAGGCGGTGGAGGAGGCACGCCGCGCGCTGGTCGCGGGTGAGGCCCCGGCGTCGCCGGAGGCACTCACGCCGGAGTCCCTGGCGGCGCGGGTGCGGGGTCGTTTCCGCGAGTTGACCTCGCTTCGGCCCGAACGGGTGATCAACGCCACCGGGGTTCTGATCCATACCAATCTGGGGAGATCGCCGCTCTCGGCGGTCGCCGTGCGGCATCTCGCCGAGATCGCCGCAGGGTACTCGGACCTTGAGATGGACCTGGACCTGGGCCGGCGCGGCTCGCGCCAGGACCATGTGAACGAGCTCTTGCGGCTGCTCACCGGGGCCGAGGATGCAGTCGTGGTGAACAACAACGCGGCAGCGGTGATGTTGTGTCTTGCCGCGTTCGCCCGGGGGAAGGAAGTCGTCATCTCCCGGGGCGAGCTGGTGGAGATCGGGGGTTCGTTCCGGATTCCCGAGATCCTTGGGGCGAGCGGGGCGCGCCTGCGCGAGGTGGGGACGACCAACCGAACGCACCGGCGGGATTTCGAGCAGGCGATCGGTCCGGAGACGGGCCTTCTGCTCAAGGTGCATACGAGCAACTATCGCATCGAGGGGTTTACCGCCGAGGTGAGCCTGCACGAACTCGTGGAGGTGGGGCATGCGTACGATATTCCGGTGGTGGTCGACTTGGGAAGCGGAGCACTTCTGGCCGTTGGCAGCGCGGGGATTCGCCCGGAGCCGTTGGTGAGCGACGTGCTGGCGGAGGGACCCGATCTCGTGACATTCAGCGGGGACAAGCTCCTGGGAGGGCCGCAGGCCGGCATCGCGGTGGGGCGCGCCGAGGCGGTGGCGCGGCTGCGAACGGATCCTCTCGCCCGCGCGGTGCGCATCGACAAGCTCCTCCTGGCCGCACTGCAGGCGACCCTCGTTTCCTACGTTTCTCCCGAGCGCGCGAAGAGGGAGATCCCCGTACTTGCTATGCTCTTCGAGACGCCGGAGCGGATCCGGGAGCGCGCAGCCCTTCTGGCCGAGCGCATCCGGATCGAGCTTGCGGAGCCGGCTCCACGGGTGATCGTGGAGGACGCGGACGCTGCGGTGGGAGGCGGCACGCTGCCGGAGCAGAAGCTCAAGAGCAGCGTGATCGCGCTCGACCCGCGACCGCACGCTACTGCGGCCCGCCTCGAGCGGGCCATGCGACATGTTCGGCCGGCCCTGGTGGGCCGCATCCAGGACGAGCGCGTGCTCCTGGATCTCCGGACCGTCGCCGTGGAAGAGGAGGGCCTGATCCCAGGCCTCGTTCGCGAGGCGTGGGCCGCGGCCGTTGCGTTAGGAGCCTGAACGTGTTCGTCGAGAAACTTTCGCTCTTCGGCTTCAAGTCCTTCAATCAGCGCGTCTCGCTCGAGTTCGGGAGCGGCATCTCCGGCGTGATCGGACCCAACGGTTGCGGCAAGAGCAACATCGTGGACGCCATCCGCTGGGTGTTGGGCGAGCAGTCCACCAAGCAGCTCCGCGGCGTCAAGATGGAAGACGTGATCTTCAACGGCAGCCGCGACGAGAAGCCGCTCTCCATCGCCGAGGTCGAACTCACGCTCAACAACGACCGGGGCCGTCTTCCCATCGAGTACGGCACGGTCACGGTGGGCCGCCGCCTGTACCGCTCCGGCCTCTCCGAGTACACGATCAACAAGCAGCCGGTTCGGCTCAAGGACGTGCGGGATCTCTTTCTCGACACCGGCATGGGAAGCCACGCCTACTCGGTGATCGAGCGCCAGATGGTCGACAACATCCTCTCCGACACGACCGGCCACCGCCGGTTCCTCTTCGAGGAAGCGGCGGGGATCATGAAGTACAAGACGCGCAAGAAGGAGGCCTTGACCAAGCTCGAGGCCACCGAGCGCGATCTGTTGCGCGTCAACGACATCATCACCGAGGTCGAGCGTCAGGTGGGATCCCTGCACCGGCAGGTGGGCAAGGCGCGCCGGTACCAGGAACTCATGACGGAGATCCGGGGCATCGACCTCGCGCACTCCCAGGTGGAGCGGCGGCGCTGGGTGACCGAGATCGCGGGGCTGGGCGCGCGGCACGCCGAGGCGCTGCATCAGGCGGAGAGCGGCGAGACCGAGGTGGCCGAAGTTGGAGGCGCGGCTCCAGGAACTGCACCTGGAGGTTCTGGAGGAAGAGCGCAGCTTGAGCGAAGCCCGCGAGCTTCTCGCCCAGGTCGACGACGAGTTGGGCCGCGCCAACAACTGGACGGTGGTGCTGCGCGAGCGGCTCGCCGCCTATCGGGATCGCATCAAGGAATCGCAGGAGTTGCAGGTGCGCCTCGCCGACCGGCTGGATCGAAACGCCGCCGCGCGCGAGGAGGTCTCGGCGCGGCTCGTGGATCTCGGCGGCCGCGAGACGACCGAGCGCGAACGGCTGGAGGAGCGGGAACGCGACCTCGCCGGCGCCGACGCCCGCATGCGCGGAGCTCGCGAGCAGGTTGCCGAGGCCAAGCAGGTCGCGGTGCGCCGCCGCGACGAGCGCATTCGCGCCGAGGGTGAAGTGGCGGCTTCGGGCAAGCGGCTGGAGGATCTGGAGGGACGTCTGGTCGCGATCGAAGCGCGTCTGAACGGCGCGCGCGTTCAGGAGCGCGACAGCGCCGCCGCGCTGGAGGCGGCGAAGGCGAACGTGGCCGCAGCGCGCCGGCGTGCGGAGTCCTTCGAGGAAGCCCGGCGCGCGCTCGACGCGCGGCACGAGGATTGGGAGCGGCGCTCGGAGGAACTGCGCGCGGAGCTGGGTGCGGCCCGCCAGAGCGACGCGGCCGCGCGCTCGCGCTTGCAGACCCTGGAGGGACTGCGCGAGCGTTACGAGGGCTTCGACCCCGGCGTGCGTGCGCTCATGTTGGCGGAGGGGCGCGACCCCGGCGTGCGAGGCACGGTGGGCGATCTGCTCCGCCTTCCCGCCGATTGGGTCCCCGCGCTGGAGCCTGCGCTGAGCACGGTCTGGCAGGTTGTCGTGGTGGACGACACGGACGCCGCGCGTCGACTGGTGGGGCGGCTCAAGAACGAAGCGCTCGGCTACGCCACGCTCATTCCACTCGATCGGGTTCCGGCGCCGGAGGCGCGCGGGGACGGCCTCGTGTGGGCCTCGGAAGTGATCGAGACCGACCCCGCCTATCGCGGTCTCGTGCGCTATCTCTTCGGTGATCTGGCACTGGTCGATGACCTCGACGAGGCGATGCGCGTGGTGGGTGAGGGGCGCGCCCGGCGCGCGGCGACCCGCGCCGGACAGCTCGTGGATGGCGCGGCGATGGCCGGCGGCGAAGGCGGTCCCGCAGGGGCGGAACTGGTCGAGCGTCTGGAGGGGCTCGATCGGTGTCGCCACGAAATCGACGGCCTGATGAGCGTCCTCGGCGCGCTCACGCGGCGGGAGCAGGCGCTTCGCGAGGAGCGCGAGACCTGGGAGCGGGAGTCGGAGACGCTGGGCCAGGATCTGGCCGGCGCCCGGCACGCGCTCTCGTCGCTCGAGAAAGAGGAAGCGGCGCTGGGTCTCGAACTCCGGCACGCGGGCGAGTCGGTATCCGGGCTCCAGGACGAGCAGCGGCGGCTCGCGGACGGTCACGCGGCGCTACGTGACGAACAGGGACGCCAGACGGTCACCCGCGACGAGACGGGACGCCTGGCGGACGAGGCCGATCGTGCGCTGGCCGCACTGGAAACGGTGCAGGCCGAAGCGGAGACCGAACGCGAACGCGTGCTCACCGGCGTTCACGAAATGAAGATGGTGTGGGCGCGGATCGAGTCGGAACTCCGTGACGCCCATGCCTCGGTGGAGCGTCTCGATCGGGAGCGCACGGACCTGACCGGCGAGCGCGAGCGCGCGGTGCGCGACGAGGCCGACGCGCTTCTCCGCGTCGGGGAGAGCGAGCGTGAACTCGGCGAGACCGGCGAACGCATCGACCGGCTTCACCGGCAGCGCGACGAGCGCCAGGGCGTGGTGAACGAACGGGAGCGGGCGCGCAGCGACGCGTTCGCCCGTGAGCAGCAGGACACCGACGCGGTCCGCGAGGTCCGCCGGCGCGCGGCGCTGCACCGCGAGACGGTCCACGCGGCCGAACTCCGGTTGAGCGAGCTGCGCGGGGATCTGCGCCACCTCGAAGAGCGTCTCTACCAGGACTACGAGATCACGCCGGAGGGACTGGACGGCCTGGAGATCGGGGAGATCCCGGAGGATGCGTCCGTCCGTCTCGACGACCTGCGCGATCGCCTGAAGCGCATCGGTCCGGTGAACCTGCTCGCGGTGGAAGAGTACGAGGAGAAGAAGCAGCGTTTCGACTTCATGAGCACGCAGCGGGACGACCTGTTCAGCGCCAAGGACTCGCTCTTGAAGACCATCGAGCAGATCAACAAGACCGCGGCCAAGATGTTCACCGACACCTTCGCCGTCGTGCAGGCGAACTTCCAGAAGACCTTCCAGGTGCTCTTCCAGGGCGGAGAGTGCTCGCTGACCCTGGTGGGGGACGATCCGCTGGAGGCCGACATCGACGTGACCGCGCGCCCGCGCGGGAAGCGGCCGCAGTCCATCGCCCAGCTCTCCAGCGGGGAGAGGGCTCTGACCGCGATCGCGCTTCTCTTCGCGATCTACCTGGTGAAGCCTTCGCCGTTCTGCATCCTGGACGAAGTGGATGCGCCGCTGGACGACGCCAACATTGACCGCTTCGTGGCCATGGTGAAGGAGTTCTCCAAGCGGACGCAGTTCATCGTGATCACGCACAACAAGAAGACGATGGAAGCCTCCGACTGCCTCTACGGGGTGACCATGCAGAAGCCGGGGGTGTCGAGCGTCGTCTCGGTGCGTCTGGACGGGTTGCGCGCGGAGGAAGTTGCGGCCCGCACCGGCGCCGCTCACAAGCGCGAGGGGAACGGTCACGGCAACGGCGGCAACGGGGGACACACCGAGAGCGAGGAGCCGCTCTCCCCCGAGTCGGTCATCGTTCAGTAGCCGTGCGCGGGCTGTTCAACAAGCTCAAGGAGAGCCTCTCCGGAGCGAAGCTCAAGGAGAGCCTCAGCCGCACGCGCGAGGCCTTCGCCGACAACGTCCACAAGGTGCTCACCGGGCGGCCTCGCCTCGACGACGCGACCTTCGAGGAGCTGGAAGAGGTCCTGATCGCGGGTGATGTGGGCGTGGCGGCGGCGGAGAAGCTGGTCTTACGCCTTCGCGAGCGGGCGCACGCGGAGGGCCTCGCCGACGGCGCCGCGCTGGAGGAAGCCCTCGCGGAGGAAGTCGCGGCCATCCTCAAGGCCGGGGAAAGCGCGCCCCCGGCTCCCTCCACGGAGAAACCCTGGGTGGTGATGCTGGTGGGGGTGAACGGCACCGGCAAGACGACCACACTCGGCAAGCTCGCGAATCACTATCGGCGCGAAGGGAAGAGCGTGGTGGTGGGAGCAGCCGACACCTTCCGGGCCGCCGCGGTGGAGCAGCTCCGCATCTGGGCGGAGCGCGCCGGAGTGGAGATCGTGGCGAACCAGTCCGGGGCGGACCCGGCCTCGGTGGCCTACGACGCAGTGGCGGCGGCCCAGGCTCGCAACGCCGACGTGGTGCTCGTCGACACCGCGGGGCGGCTCCAGACCAAGGTGAATCTGATGGAGGAGCTGCGCAAGATCGGCCGCGTGATCGGCAAGCGCATCCCGGGCGCCCCTCATGAGGTGCTGCTCGTCCTCGACGCCACCACCGGCCAGAACGCGATCCAACAGGCTCGCCAGTTCAGCGAAGTCGTGCAGGTCACCGGCCTCGTCCTCACCAAGGTGGACGGTTCCGCCAAGGGGGGCGTGGTCGTGGCGATCGCCGATCAACTCCAGATTCCGGTGCGGTTTCTTGGACTGGGCGAGGGGATCGACGATCTCGCTCCGTTCGAGGCCGACACCTTCGCCGCCGCGCTGTTCGCGCGGGGCTGAGCGGCGGACTTCGCGCGGGGTTGGACGGCTAAGCCGCTTCGCTCGTCTCCGCCTCTTCGCCCGTCGACAGGCTCTCGTAGTTCCCCAAAAGCGGGCTGCCGAAGGTCTCCGTCTCCCGCTGGATCATGATGAGCAGAGCCTCCACCACGTCGGGGTCGAGTTGCTCGCCCGCCACCCGCCGCAACTCGCGGAAGACCCGGTCCAATCGCTGGGCGGCGCGGTAGGGGCGATCCTCCACCATCGAGAGGTAGGTATCGCTGGCAGCGATGATGCGGGCGCCCACCGGGATGTCGCGGCTGGAGATCCCGTCCGGGTAGCCCTGCCCGTTCCACATCTCGTGGTGGTGGAGCACGATCTTCGTCACCGATTCCAGGCCGGGGATACCGGAGATGATGCGCGCGCCGAGCACGGGATGGGTCTTCATCACCTCGTACTCTTCGCGGGTGAGACCGGCCGGCTTGAGGAGGATGGAGTCGGGAACGCCGATCTTGCCGATGTCATGCAGGAGCCCGGCCAGGTGGATCTCGTAGAGTTCCGCGCGGGGGAGCCCCATTTGCTTCCCCACACGCACCGCGAACTTGGCCACGTTCGAGGAGTGATTTCGGGTGAAAGGGTCGCGCGCTTCGAGCGCGGACGCCAGCGAGGTGATGGTGTGCAGCAGCGCGTCGCGCTCCTGACTGATCTGATGCTCCAGGGTGATCTCGAGGTTTCCGGCCAGGCTGTAGAGATAGCGCTCGAAGTCGACCGGGTCGGGAGATGTCTGGCCCGGCTCGCGGCGGAAGAGGCGCTCGGTGCGCTGCGACATGCGTCCCATCCAGGTCGTGATCTCGCGACGCGTGATGAGGTAGCTTGCCTGCGCACCCACGATACCGGTGGCCGCGGTCAGGAGGGCGATCGGCACCAGGTGGCCGGCGTCCTGTCCCGACAGCATGGCGATGAAGGGCGTGGTCACCGCGGAGGCGGCCACTCCGGCCCCGATGCGGGCCATCATGGGCCACCGGGCGTGGGGCGCCGGATCCTGAACGGGCGGCACGCCATCGTCGCCGAGCAGGTCCTCATGGCGTAGGATGGCCCGGTACGACGAGTGGTCGTCGTCGGGGGACGCGGGTGGGCACGACGAAAGGCCGGACGCTTGAAGTTGGACGGACACGTTGGATTCTCCGTGAAAGAAGTCAGGGGTAGGGGCAATCCAAGTTATCGGCTGCGAGGCGGCGGCACCGTAGCCCACGCCCTGTTGCCCAGGGCGGGGGTTTGGGCGCTTTTCCCCCTGGTGGCGGTGCTGGGGCCCGGATGGACGCCTACGGCGGAGGCGGAGTCGATGCTCTATGAAAACGCGGTGATCTGGACCGGTGACCCGGAACGGCCGGCGGGGGAGGCCCTGCTCGTCGAAGACGGGGTGATCCGAGCCGTGGGGCTCCGGACCGAGGTTCTGGCGGCCGCCGGGGAGGGGGCGAGGCGCGTGGACCTCGGGGGGGCCTTCGTGACGCCGGGTCTGGTCGACGCCCACGCTCACATCCAGAGCTTCGGGCTCTCGCTGGAGCGCGTCGACCTTGCCGGCGCCCGCTCGGTCGAGGAGGCGTTGAGCCGTGTGGCCGCGGCTGCTTCGGATCGTCGGGCCGGGGAGGGAAGCGGGTGGATTCTCGGGCGCGGGTGGGATCAGAACGACTGGCCGGAGAATCGATACCCCACGTCCGCGGACCTCGACCGCGTGTGCGCCGACTTTCCGGTCATGCTCTCGCGTATCGACGGACACGCGGCGTGGGTGAACTCGAAGGCGCTCGCGTTGGCCGGGGTAACGAAGAACACGCCGGACCCTGCGGGAGGGAAGATCCTCCGAGACGCCGTCGGAGAGCCGACCGGCATCCTCGTCGACAACGCCCAGGATCTCGTCGTCCGCGTGCGACCGCGTGTCGAGGCCGCGGCCAAGATGCGCGCGATCCGGCACGCGATGGAGCGGCTCGCCGCGTGCGGTCTCACCGGCGTGCACGACATGGGGCTCGACCCCGATGATCTCCCCGTCTATCGAGGGCTCGCCGAGAGCGGCGATCTCGTCGTTCGCGTCTACGGCGCCCTCAACGCGACGGCCGCGATGGTCGAAGCGGGATCCACCGACGGGGCTGAATCGCTCGACGTTCTCATGCAGGGCCCCGACCTAGAATGGCACGCGGGAGTGTTCAAGCTCGGCATGGTCAAGTTCTATATGGACGGCGCGCTCGGCTCGCGCGGTGCCGCGCTTCTGGAACCCTACGCGGACGACCCCGGCAATCGCGGGCTCTTGCTCATGGATCGCGAGACCACTGAGCGCGGGCTCTCGCGCGCGCTGCGCGCCGGCTTCCAATGCGCGGTGCACGCCATCGGGGATCGCGGGAACCGGACGCTGCTCGACGCGTGGGAACGGCTGCGGGCGAGCGGCGATCCCGCGTTCGCCCCGCGCCCGGCGCCCGCCGCGCCGCAGAGCGGGATCGGAGCCGTGGCCTCGGTGCGCCCCCCGATTCGGCTCGAGCATGCGCAGATCCTCACGAGCGAGGACATCCCTCGCATCGCCGCCCTGGGGGTGCTGGCGAGCATGCAGCCCACCCACTGCACGAGCGACATGCCCTGGGTGCCGGAGCGGCTCGGCGGCGCGCGGCTCCGCGGAGCCTACGCCTGGCGTTCGGTGCTGGAAGGCGGCGCGGTGCTCGCCGCCGGGAGCGACTTTCCGATCGAGTCCCCGAACCCGATTCTCGGTCTCTATGCTGCGGTGACGCGGCGGGGCACGGACGGCGCTCCCCCGGCGGGCTGGGCCCCCGAGCAACGACTCTCGCGTGAAGAAGCGCTGGTGGCGTTCACCGCCGCCCCCGCGTACGCTTCCGGGGATCTGCACCGCCGGGGAACCCTCACCCCGGGCAAGGATGCGGACTTCGTGGTGTGGGACCGCGATCTCGTCACCTGCGACCCGGACGATCTATTGACGGCTCGGGCGCGACTCACGGTGATGGGCGGACGCGTGACGTGGAGGGATCCCGACGCCCCGTTCGGATCGGCGCTCGGGGAGGAATCGCGATGAACCATCAGGTGGTGATCTTCGAAGATGCTGGGTGGCGGCGACTCTATCCGATCACCCTTTCCCGGCCCACGTTCGACTGCAGAGTGGGAGCGGCGACGCTCGGGCGGAGGCTCACGCTGCAACTCGGTCGGCGCGATCTCAAACGGGTCGACTTCCTGTGCCGCGAGCAGTTGCGGCCGGGGGTCGAGCGGGAGTATGCCGGGCACGGCGTGAATCGCGAGACCGGCGAGGACGTGCTCTTCCTCAACGGGAGGCTCCTCTGTCTCGGCGATGCGATCACCGATCTGCACACGTTGCTGGACAAGGCGGTGGCGGTGCAGCGCAACGGCGAGCTCGTGGCGGCCCGCGTCACCGGCGCGACGGCGGCCGCGTTCGCCGGGGAACTGGTGCGCGCGCTGGAGTCGGGCGAGCCGGCGCCGTTTCCCCGCGACCATACCGTGGCCGGGGCTCCGGAGGGCGTGAGGCTCGTCGATCACCTCTGGGACCTCGTGGCGTGGAACGCCGAGGTGCTCGAGGACGATTTCGAGTGGGCGAATCAGCCGCAACTCCAACGGCTGCCCGACGTGGCGCCGGGGGCGCAGCTCCTGCACAAGGACCGCATCCTCGCCCGCGAGAACGCCCGCGTGGAGGCGGGCGCCATCCTGGACGCCTCCGGCGGCCCCATCATCCTCGGCGAGGGCGCGCGCGTCATGCACAACGCGGTCGTGCTCGGTCCCGCGTTCATCGGTCCGCGCAGTCTGATCCGTTTCGGGGCGAAGCTCGAGGGCCCGGTCTCGATCGGACCGTCGTGCAAGGTGGGGGGCGAGGTCGAAGGCTCGATCCTTCAGGGTTACTCGAACAAGCAGCATGACGGCTACCTCGGACACGCGTACCTGGGTGCATGGACCAACCTCGGCGCCGCCACCAACAACTCGGATCTCAAGAACAACTACGGAACGGTGCGGGTGTGGACGCCGGACGGCGAGGTCGACACGGGCAGCCAGTTCGTGGGTCTCTTCATGGGAGACCACTCGAAAAGCGCGATCGGCACGCTCTTCAACACGGGGACGGTGGTGGGATTCTCCTGCAACGTGTTCGGGGCGGGGTTTCCGCCCAAGCATCTGCCGTCCTTCACCTGGGGCGGGGTGCAGAGCTCGGAGCGCTATGACGTGGAGAAGGCGCTCGCGGTGGCACGCGCGGTCATGGGCCGGCGGCAGGTCGTGATGGAGCCGGCCGACGAAGTGCTCTTCCGGGCGGTGTTCGGGGAGCGCCCGGTCTAGGCCGCTTTCCGACCGTTGGTCCCGCTCTCCGGCTCCTTGTGCCCCAGGATGATCGACGGCGTGGTGGCTTTCATGGCCGCCTCCTGCGCGTCGACGATCCCCTCCATGACCAGGTTCTTGAGGCACTGATCCATGCTCTGCATGCCGTGCTGGGCGCCGGTCTGGATCACCGAGAGCATCTGCGCCGTCTTCTCCTCGCGGATGAGGTTACGCACCGCGGGGATGGCGACCAGGATCTCCTGCGCGCAGACCCGCCCGCCCCCTTGTCTCTTCTTGAGGAGGGTCTGGGCGATGATGCCCATGATCGACTCCGAGAACATGCTGCGGATCTGAGACTGCTGTCCGCTCGGGAAGACGTCGATGACGCGGTCCACCGTCTTGGCCGCGCTGTTGGTGTGCAGCGTGCCGAACACCACGTGCCCTGTCTCGGCGGCGGTGATCGCGAGCTGCGTGGTTTCGAGATCGCGCAGCTCTCCCACCAGGATCACGTCGGGGTCCTCGCGCAGCGCGCTGCGGAGCGCGTTCGCGAAGGAATGCGTGTGCCGCCCGACCTCACGCTGGTTGATGAGACAGTTCTTCGGGGTGTGGATGAACTCGATCGGATCCTCGATGGTGATGATGTGACCGCGGCGGCGCTCGTTGATGTGGTTGACCATGGCGGCGAGCGTGGTCGATTTGCCGCTGCCGGTGGGGCCGGTCACGAGGATGAGGCCGCGCTCCTTCATCGCCATCTCGGCGAGGATCTTGGGGAGCCCCATCTCCTCCAGCGTGGGCACCCGGCACGGAATCGCCCGCAGCACCGCGCCCGGGCCGCGTGTGTGCGTGAACGCGTTCACGCGGAAGCGGCCCATGTCGGTCAACTCGATCGCGAAATCCAACTCGAGGTGATCGGCGAATCGCTGCTTCTGATCTTCGGTCATGATCGTGTGGATCATGCCGGCGAGGGTCCCGGCGTCTATGGGCGGCACATCGAGACGGGTCATCTCGCCATGCAGGCGCACCATGGGGGACATACCGGAGCTCAAATGCAAGTCGGAAGCCCCTTGTTTGAGGGCGAAGGCAAGGAGCACGTTGATGTCGGGGGTCATGCCGCTTCTCCCAGGTAGCGATGCCGGTCCAGGTCGGCCAGGAGTGCGGCGTCGATGCTGCCGAGTCCCCTCGCTCGGGCGGCGAGTTCGACGAAGCCCTGCTCGCGTGCTGCTCTGCGGAGATCGCCGATTCGGCCGCCGTCCTGCAACGCGCGACGCAACGGGTCGTCCATGAAGAGAAGCTCCGCCAGCGCCTGCGGCGGATCATCGGCCCTGGTCGCGGGGAGCGTGCGCTGCGCGATCGCGGCGAGGAAGGTCTCCGCCAGGAGGCTCGCGGAAATCCCCGCCTCCAGAAGCCTCGCCAGAAGGCCAAGCGCGGAGTGGCCGGGCAGGACCGCGACGACGAGGCGATCCCGATCCGCGGCCTCAATGAGGGCCGGAAGGTGTTGGGGAGAGGGGAAGAGACCGGCCAGGATATCCACTCCCTCCAGGCGCGCGAAGGACGAGGTGAGGGCGACGTCCGGTTTGGCCGTGTGGATCGCCAATCGCTTCGGCAGCGGGAACCCTTCGGGGGCGAGCACCCACGCGCGTCGCTTCGACGCGTCGAGTTGTCCCAGGATGCGTGACAGAAGATGCCGGCGCTCGGGCTCGGTCGGCGCGACGCCGGCGATGAGACCGCACGGTCGCGCGAGGAGCGCGTCGAGCCGTTCCCATTCCGCTTCGAAACCGGCGGACACCTTGGGGGGAGCGAAGCCCGATTCTTCCAGCCAGATCGTGACCGAGACACCGGCCTGTCCTTGGATCGCGGTTGCGCGAACCGGCGGCGCCTCGCCGTCGATCTCGTCGCTCCACACGCACACGCCGGGGGCCTCGTCGCGGCCCGCCCCGAGCCACGCATTCAAGCTCTCCACCACCCCCTTCATCGCCTTGGTCTCGAACTGCCCGCCCTCATGAAGCGCGTTTCCCACGCGAAAGCGCACCCGCACCTTGCTTTCCTCGGGGTCGAGGTGGATGGCGGATGCCCCTTCGGTGAGGGCGCGATCGAGAAGACGGGTGATTTCGGGCGAGGCGAGCGTGGGGACGCCACCCGCCTGTTCGACGCAGGCCTCCAACCCTTCGAGCTCGAGGGGGCTGGGACCGAGAAGATCGTCCAGCGCACGGGTCAGCGCGCTCGGAGTTCCTACCGCGATGTTGAGTTCGCGCCCCGAGATGCGCCGCAGTCGGGCCACGGTGACCTCGTCGGTGGGATCGGCCAGCACCACCGAGAGCGTGTCCTCGGTCTCCACCAACGGGAGGACACGATTGCGGCGAAGGAAATCACGAGGGTACTTGGAAAGGGATTGGGGATCGCACATCTCGGCCGAGACGTTCATGAACGGGAGTCCGAGTTGGCTGCTCAGCGCCCACGAGAGATCGTCCTCTCCGATATGACCGAGTTCGAGCAGACACTCCCCGAACAGCCGGCCGTTCTCCTGCTGGAGTTCGAGCGCGGTCCGCACCTGCTCCTCGGTGATCAGCTTCAGGCGGGTGAGTATCTGACCCAGATTGGGTCGAGACGGGACGGTCGCGGTCATGGTGATCCTCTCCTCCGGGGGCACTCCCTATGTCCGGGTATCGGAGGGCGGGATGGGGACTTGAGGCGGTCGGGGAGGGTCTCGGGGCCTCGACCCCCGAAGCGGCGCATCCTGGGGGGAAAGGCCCAGCATCCCGTGCCGTAGGCCGTCATGACGCGTTGACAGCCCCAAATATGGCGGTTAGCATGCGTCGGCCCACATTATGTAGGGCTATTCCGGAGGCCCCATGCGATGCCCGAAGTGCGGTCACCTCGAAGACCGCGTCATCGATTCCCGCTCCACCAAAGAGGGTCGGGCCATTCGCCGCCGCCGCGAGTGCATCGGCTGCGGGAACCGCTATACCACCTACGAATACGTGGAGAACGCGAGCGTCGTGGTGGTCAAGCGCAACGGTAAGCGCGAGCCGTTCAGCCGGGAGAAGATCATCGCCGGCATTTCTCGCGCCTGCGAGAAGCGGCCCATCTCGCTCATCCAGATCGAAGAAATGGTGGACCGCATCGAGACCGAGATCCAGCGCCAGGCACCCGGTGAGGTGACCAGCCGAGAGATCGGCGAGCGGGTGATGGACGAACTGCACGGGTTGGATGAGGTCGCCTACGTGCGCTTCGCCTCGGTCTATCGCCACTTCAAGGACGTGAACCAGTTCCTGGATGAGATCCAAGGGCTCGTGCAGGGCGATCCGGACCCTTCCCGATCCCGCGAGTAGCTTCCCTTGACCGAAGACGCCACCGCCGACGCCAGCATGCCCTTCCTCCAGCACCTGGAGGAACTCCGCAAGATGGTGCTGCACGTCATCGCTGCGGTGGCCGTCGGCGCGGTCGTCGCGTGGTGGGCGTCGGACCGCACGCTCGATTGGTTGATCGAGAACACCACCGGTTCCGCGGTCTTCCTGAAGCCCCAGGGCGCGTTCATGGCCCGACTCAAGGTCACCCTGGTGCTGGGGATCCTGCTTACCCTTCCGTACAGCTTCTGGAAGCTGTGGAGTTTTGTCGGGCCCGGTCTCCTCACCAAGGAGAAGCGGGTCGTTCTCCCCTCGGTCCTGAGTTCGATCGTTCTCTTCTATCTCGGGATCGCGTTCTCGTACTTCCTGCTGACCCCGGTGATGGTCAAGGTTCTGATCGGCTTCGGCTCCGAGCGGTTGCAGTCGCAGACCGAAGTGCACTACCTGCTGGACGTGGTGTTCACCATGGGGTTGGCTTGCGGGCTCGTGTTCCAGACCCCGCTCGTGGCCGCCTTCCTCGCGGGGGTGGGCATCCTCACCCCCCGGCGCATGCGTCTCTACTGGCGGCACAGCATCGTGGTGATCTTCGTGGTGGCGGCGATTCTCACGCCCGCCGACCCCATCTCCCAATTGCTCCTCGCCGCGCCGCTGCTCCTCTTATACGGCCTGAGTTTCCTGGTGGTGGGCGTGGTTTACCGGGGCCGCCAACGGGCCCGCCGCGTGCGCGAAGCGGATCGGGCGAACCAAGGAGAGTGACATGCTGCTCGCCATCGACGTCGGCAACTCGGAAACCGCGGTCGCTCTCTTCGAGGGGGATCGACTTCTGCATCATTGGCGTTTGACCAGCTCTCCGCGCCAGACAGGAGACGAGATCTCCGTGCTCCTGCACTACGTCCTGAGCAGCGTGGGGCACCGGGAGGCCGAGATCACGGGGATCGCGGTGTCCTCGGTGGTGCCGGCGCTCACGACGGAGTACCGCCGGGTCGGGGAACGACTTCTGAAACGCCCCACCTTCATCCTCGACCACACCACGGTCCCTGTCCCGATCCTCTACCACGACCCCGCCAGCGTCGGGGCGGATCGGCTGGCCAACGCCCTCGCCGTGATCGACAAGCACGGGGCGCCGGCGGTCGTGGTGGACCTCGGAACCGCCACGACCTTCGACGTGGTGACGGCGAAGGGCGAATACGCGGGCGGTGCGATCTCGCCCGGCGTGGCCACCGCCGCAAACGCTCTCTTTCAACGCGGGGCACGCCTCGCTCCCGTGGAAATCAGGCGACCGCAGCGTTTCATGGGCCGCACGACCGAGGAGGCGATGCAGATAGGAATCTACTTCGGGGCGGTGGGTGGGGTGGACGCCCTCGTTCGCGGCATCTTTCGGGAGATGGACTTCGCAGCAAAGACGCCGGTCGTGGCCACCGGGGGGCTCGCCGCGCTCATCGCCGAGGCTTCGGAGACGATCACGGAAGTGGATCCGGCCCTCACCGTGGACGGGATCCGTCTGGCCTGGGAGCGGGCCGGCCGACCCTGATCGGGGCGGGCCCTAACCGCAGAGCGGCCAGCGCAGTGCCACGCCGGTTCGGTGCACGCGGAATCCCGCGCTCTCGTAGAGCCCACGCGCTCCGTTGTTCTCGTCGTCCACGGCAAGCGCGGCCTGCGGGAGGTTCTTCTCGACGAAGAACCAGCGAAGCATCTGCGTGAGGAGCGTCCGGCCGTGTCCGCGCCCGCGCCCGCGGAGCTCGACAGCAAGGTACTCCACGAAACCCTCGCGCGGCTGGTGCTGCTCCGCGCCGCAGGTGTATCCGACGAGACCCTCGGAGTCCCTCACCGCGAGGATGCGAAAGCTTTCCCCGCGGCGATCGAGGAGATCGGGGCCGGGATCCGGGGCCTCCGGAAAGGCTCGAGCGTGCAGGTCCAGGAACGCCGATTCGCAGTCTCGCGCGAGATCCGTCCCCGGGGGTAAGAGGGCGACATCCGCCGGCCGAGGCGCGGTGTATACATGGGCCCGCTTGCGGGCTCGAAAACCCTGTTCCGTGTAGAACCGAACCACCCGCTCGGCCTCGGCGTCCACGAACGTGTCGAAGAGGGCGACCCGGCGTCCGAGCCGCTCGCGCAGGGCGGTGAAGAGCGCGGCGGCCGTCTCGTCCCATCGCCCGGACGCGACCCACGGGCCGGCGAGCCACCCTCGGTGCGTCGAGCTGTCCACGGCGCACCCCATCGCACCCGCGACACCCTCTCCGTTCTCGGCGAGCACGAATCCGTCCGAGGGCTCCCCCTCGAAGCGATCGTCGAGATCGCTCTCGATCTCCGGGATCGTCTCCCCGAAGAACAGACAGCGCTGTTCGGGAGAGGCGTTGTGCGCCGCCATGAAGCGGGTCAACGCAGGGAGATCTCCGGCGGAGGCGGGCCGCACCCGGAGCGTCATCGGGCGCCGGCCCACGCGAGCGAGGCGACGCACTCGATGTGCGCCGTGTGAGGGAACATGTCGACGGGCCGAACCGGGTCGAGCCGGTACCCGGCGGCGGTCAGAAGAGCGAGATCGCGGGCCAGCGTGGCCGGGTTGCACGAGACGTAGACGATGCGCGCCGGCGCGAGATCGATGAGCGCGCCGGCGACGTCGGGGTGCACGCCGTCTCGCGGCGGATCCAGCATCACGACGTCGGGGCGGAGGCTGCCCCGGAGCCCGGGATCGGCGAGAAGCGCGCGGATGTCCCCGGCGAAGAACTCCGCGTTCTCGATCCCGTTCATCGCGGCGTTACGCCGGGCGGCCGCCACCGATTCGGGTAGAAGCTCCATCCCGACGACCCGCCTCGCGCGTCGGGCCACGGGGAGCGTGAGAGCGCCCACCCCGCTGTAGAGATCCCACACCGTGTCGTTCTCGGTGAAGTGTCCGCGCGCGATGGCTTCGGTGAAGAGCGCCTCCGCGCCTCGCGTGTTGGTCTGAAAGAACGTGTTGGGCCCGATCTCGAAGGTGAGATCCAGGATCCGGTCCCGGATGACCGGCTCTCCGGCCAGGGTGCGCACCTGGTCGCAGATGGCTACCGCGGAGAGGCGGTCCGTGGTGCCGTGAAGGAGGCTCGTGACCCGCGGGCCGCAAGCGCGCAGCGCCTCGGCGACGCGCTCCACCGCGCGCGCGCCAGCGGAGCCCGAAGCGGCGGAGCAGGTGATCACGTTGACCATCCGGTCCCCGGTGTGCGCCCCCTCGCGCACCACCATGAAGCGCCAGAATCCCTCGTGGGTTCGCGTGGAGCAGGGGGGGAGCCCGCTCGTTCTCGCCGCTTCGCGGGCCGCGGCCACCAGCGCCGAGACCTCCGTGCTGATCAAGTGGCACCGCGAGATGTTGACCACGCGGTCGAAGCGCCGGCGGACGTGAAGACCCAGGCCGAAGCGATCCGACTCGGCGGCGTCCTCCGTCATCTCCTCTCGATCGCGCCAGCGATCGCCGAAGGAGAATTCCATCTTGTTCCGGTACTCGTACACCGACGGCGAAGGGAGGGTCGGCTCCACCTCGGCCTCGGTCAGTCCCCCCAGGCGCACCAGGCACTCCCGCACCTGCTCGCGCTTGGTCTCGAGCTGCGCCTCGTGATTGAAGTGCTGCAGGGCGCACCCGCCGCAGAGACCGAAGTGCTCGCAGCGCGGCTCCACTTGACACGGGCCGGGCTCGAGCACGCGGTCGAGGCGCGCCTCGGCGTAAGCCCGCTTGCGCCTGAGCACGGTGGCTTCGATGCGCTGTCCCGGGAGACTGCCGGGCACGAAGACGGTGTACCCGTCGATGCGGGCCACACCCTGACCGCCGAACGCCAGCCGCTCGACGCGCAGTTCGACCGTTTCTCCCTTGGAAACGGGATACGCGTTCGCGGTCATGGGCGGTCCTGGATGGAATGGGCTCACGGGGGGAATAGTCTAGGCGTTTTCCGAGGACTTAGGCACCCGCTCCGCATGGACCCAGCGGAAGCCGTGCCGGGCGAGCTGCCGCCAGGGCGGGGAAAGGGCCGACGCGAGACCCACCAGCGGCACCAGATAGAAGAGCGCACGCTTGAACGACATGCTCAGCACATCCTGGACGCCGCCGCCATATCGGGGGTCGATGAGGCTGAAGGCGGCGACGAGCGCGCCGAGAACGGCGAAGGCGGTCCCATGAAAGAAGCGCGCCTCCCGACCGGCCCTGGGCCGCAGCACCAGGAAGGGCAGAGTGACCGCCCAGGCGAAGAACGTCGCGCCGAAAAGGCTCCAGCGGAAGAGGGAACGCCCGGTGGCCTCGAGGACCGGCGCCACCCCGATACTCTCGCCGCCGCCCATCGGCACCATCGAACTCAGCCCGATGGCGTAGCGAAGATAGAGCGCCCAACTGCCCCAGGTCACGGCGGGGGCGGCTCCGGCCGCGAGGAACATCGGGAACCAGCGGCCGATGGAAGCGCGCCGGACCGGATCGGACAGTGAGAAGCCCAACGCGACAGCCCACAGCGCGGCATGCACCAGCGGCGCATCCGGTCGCACGCCCGCCGCCCCCGCCGCCACGATTCCGGCAAGCAGCAACCAGCGACGCTCGCCGCTGCCGAGAAAGCGAGCGAGCGCGATGGCCTCGACGCCGGCCAGCGCCATGGCCGGGAGGTTGAGGAGCGCGTTGGCGGCGTGGGAGAAGATCTCCGGGGTCAGCGCGAGGAAGAGCGTCCACGCCAGCGCGGCAAAGCGGGGGATGCGTTGGCGCAAGGCGCCGTAGATCGTGAGCGGCCAAGCCAGAGCGAACCCCGCAGTGACCAGGTCCGGCTGCCAGCCTCCCAGGGCGTAGACGCTGGCAAATGCCAGGCTCATGAGGGGCGGGTACGAGATGTTGGTCTGCGCGGTGACCGGCCCTCCCGGCCAGTGGTAGAGCCCGAGATCGAGTCGATGATCGCGGAGCAGGAACTGCGCCCGCCCATCGTAGGAGTGGGCGTCCATGGCGGTGGTCGGGAAGTAGAGCGCGCTCTGAATCACGACGATGCAATAGACCACGAATCCAACGAGCAACACGCGCTCCGCCATCGTCCACGGAGGCACCGGTTCTCGGGGGAGCGGGCGACGCCTTCCGAGGGCCAGGCCCAGCCCCAACGTCACCGCCGCTGCGCCGATCAGGAGAGGCGCCGCGATGGGCGCACCGGCCAGGGCCGCGAGGTAGACGAGCGACATCGACACGGCAAACCCGACGAGGAACGCGGTCCCCCAATCCCCGGCTCGGCAGCGAACGAGGCCAAGCCCGCGCAGGATGCCCCAACCTCCCCACGCGATCGCTCCCCAATACGCGGCCGGCCCCCCCCATTCGAGGACCGCGTTCACAGCGCTTGGCGCTCCTCGGCTCTGCGGCGCGCGCGTTCGGAGACCGCCAGGAAACCCGCATGGGGCAGCCCCTGCACTTCGACGCGGTCTCCGCAGAATCTGGGCGTGAAAATCACGTAGTCCGGCGTGATCTCGGGGTGGTCGCGCAGGGTCGAGGGCTGCACCAACACCCGCGGATAGAGGTAGTACGCGCACCACAGAATCGATGAGAGCGGGCGATCGGCGGGATCATCCGAGATGAGGATGACCGCATCCTCGGGCATGGCATCGCGGGCGCGTGCCATCACCTGGAAGGGCTCCCCGAGAAGTGCGCGCCGTGCGCCGTCCGCGCTGAGACGAACGCGGTCGGGGAGCATGGTCACCTGGGTCCAGCACGAACGCAGGCGACTTCCGTACGTGGGGAGGACAGGGAGCGAAACGAGCGCGACAAAGGTAAATAGCGCGCCCGCCCAGGTTCGCGACCTGCCGGGGTGGGCTGAGGGGGCACCCCGACGCAGCCGCCGCCCTGTGAGCATGAAAGCCCCCTAGGGTTTTGGCACCTCCGCGGCGGCCCGGAGCGGGAACACCTTCCGCTCCGTGTCGCGGAAGAAAGAAAGATAAACTATAGAGGCGGAAAAGTAAAGACATACCGTAGCGAGCATCGGGGGGACGAAGCCGTGCCGGTCGATTACCCAACCACCGACCTGCGCGGAGACCATCCAGGCCAGGTTCCACGTGAGTTCGAGGACCGCGTTGGCCACCGGTTGCTCGTCGTGATCCACGATCTCCATCGCGAAATTGCGGGAGATGGGGTGGTTCATGTTCATCAGCGCGCCGCGGAACCAGAACGCCACCATCGCCACCGGGAGATTCTGGGTGAAGGCCAGCGTCACGAAGAAGGGGATGGAGAGCAGCTCGGTCGTGACGATGGAGCGGACCATGCCGAGGCGCCTCGCCATGATCGGCCCCGCCGCGAAACCCAGCGCGGTCAGCGCCTGCGACACCCCGAAGATCGCGCCGATCCGGCTGGGATCGAGTCCGAAGCGGTCCCGAAAGTACAGGTTGAGGAACGGAATGACGAGCCCCGCGCCGGTCCCGACCAGGAACGCGGGAAGGGCGAGCCGGGCGAGGAGCCCCTTGTGGTGGAATCTGCGCAGCGAGAACTTCGGCCGGTCCCGCGGCTCGGCGTGCGGCGTGCGGATGAACAGATAGGGGATGACAGCCAGGGAGAGAAGCCCTACCGCCACGAGCAGCGCGATCCGGAGTCCCGCCACCTCGGACCCCAAGGTCCCCGCGAGCCGGTGGGCCAGCCAGCCGCTGCCCGCCACCCCGACGACGCTCGCCAGAATCTCCACCGCGAAGTTGACCCCGAAGAGAGTCATCCGCTCGCGAGGGCTCGAGTTGCGCATGAAGAAAGGGGCGGAAACGACGGAGTGAATGACGAATCCGCCGCCGGCACATGCCGAGGCGACCAGGAGCGCGGGGAAGGGGCCGGCGGTCACGAGAACGGCGTAGGCGCCGGCCGCGATTACGGTGGCAGTCACGAGAAGCCACTTGAGGCGGGCGCGTGTTGCGGCCAGACCTGCCGGGAACGCCACCAGCACCATGCCCAGCGACTGGAAGGAGAGGACCTGCCCGATCTGCGTATCGGTGAGGCCGCGGCCCCGCAGGTAGAGGTTCAGGAGGACCCAGAAGGCGCCGACCCCGAAACCGTAAAAGAACGTCCCGGCCAGGAACAGCCGGGCGTTTCGTGTGAAGAGGCGGATCGCCTCCAGATACTCCTTGTGGAAGGCGCTGCCTCCGGCGGGCGCGTCAGACCGCGTCGATGACCTTGGGATCGCCGCTGGGCTGCCCGACGATCAGCCGATCGGTCATCTCACAGAAGAGCCCGCTCTCAACCACCCCTGGAATGCGCTTGATCTCGCGCTCCATCCGCTTGGGATCGAAGGGTGAATGGAACATGCAGTCGAGGATGAAGTTGTCGTTGTCGGTCATGAAGGGGTCGTCCCCGTCCATGCGGGGTTCCACCTCGGCGCCCAGGTTCTTCAGCGCCGACCGGACCACCGCCTCCGCGAACGGGATCACCTCGACCGGCACCGGCACTCCCTGCCCGAGGTACTTGGTACGCTTGGACTCGTCGATCACGATGATGACCTCGCCGGAGCTGAAGGCCACCACCTTCTCGCGAAGGAGCGCGCCGCCGCCCCCCTTGATGAGATTGAGGTTGCCATCGACTTGGTCGGCGCCGTCGATAGTGAGGTCGACCCAATCGACGTCCTCGAGCCCTCGAATCGAGAGCCCCACCTCATCGGCGAGCTGACGCGTCTGGCTCGACGTGGGGATGCACTGGATGTCTTTCAGATCACCGCTCTTGACGCGCTCGGCGAGGGCGCGCACCGCCCACGACGCCGTGCTTCCGGTGCCCAGCCCCACCACCATCCCGTCCCTCACGTACTCAGCCGCCTTGCGGCCCGCTCGCTCCTTGGGGTCCATCGCTGCTCCAGAGTCTAGGGTTGTTTCGCTCACGAAAACGCCGGGGAGACCCCGGCGGGCAAAAGCTGGGGGATGGTACACTCCGGCCCCCGATCCTGCAACTTCGGAGGGGGATCGGGGCTGATCTTGCCTGGAACCCCAGTGGGGGCTAGGCTTTTCCTGACTGTCGGGGTGGTGCGGTAAAGACTGTCCCCTCGGGGACCGATAAGGACCCGAACGGATCTCAAACATGCGCTCCTGGAACGATATCGACGCAGCCGCCAGCTACCGCCTCTCCTGGCGGGATCGCGCCGGTTCGCGCCTGCGCGGGTTGATCGGGCTTCCCTGGGGCAAGATCGGTCTGGCGGTCTTGCTCGCCTGGTTGCTCTCCGGGCAGATCATCGCCCCCAATACTCGGGTGATCAAGGCGACGGCGGGCGTGGTGCTCTTCATCGTTGCCTATCGGGCCAAACCCCTATACGCTCTTTGTCTCATCGCTGTACTCTGGATTATTCCGTTCTCCCTCTTCATGGGCATGAGCACTGTCGTTCTGATCGGCTTGGTCACGCTCGTGTATCTTGCCCGCCTGGTCCTCCACCAAGTGGACCCGGTCGCCCGGACGCCGGTGGATGCAGGCATCGGTGCGCTCGCCGCCTGCTACATCCTCTCCTTCTACAACATCGA
Source organism: Candidatus Eiseniibacteriota bacterium (assembly GCA_963762255.1). GTDB lineage: Bacteria > Eisenbacteria > RBG-16-71-46 > JABDJR01 > JABDJR01 > CAVXKA01. Next base: position 263,884 of record CAVXKA010000003.1, on the reverse strand, counting down.
GAATCCGGCGTTCCTGTTCCCCGCAATCCAGAAAGTGTTCGGTGTCCTCAGCTCCTTCATTCTCTTCTACTTCACCGCGAGCTTCATCCGCAATGAGAGCGACTTGCGGCGTTTCATGCAGGCCCTGTCGATCACTCTCTTACTCTCGATCGCGATCGGGACATTCGAGCTCATCGTTCCGGGTCGCCCCCTCATTCCGGGGTGGATTCTCGCGATCAGGAATGACGAGTTCATGACGACGAACGTCCGCGTGAGCGGGCCCTTCCAGGACTACGAGTTGTTCGGCGAATTCATGGCCTTGGGGACCTTCCTCGCCCTCTTCATAACGGTGAGGGCTCGTACGCCAAACGAGCGGTTCTTCGGAGCGGTCCTGTCCGTCCTCGCCGTGGCCATGATCCTGGCGACCGTCACCCGTGGAGCCATAATCTCCTTCGTGGCCGGAGGGCTCTACCTGCTCTGGTCGATCCGGAAGAGTCTGAAGTTCCGGGATTTTGTGAGCATCGCGCTGGTGAGCGTTGCGGCGTTCACAATCCTGGAAACCGTGCTCACCAGCTTCACTCGGGCTGGCTCCATCGTGGAACGCATGATGAGCACCTACTTCGTGGGGATGGTCCCCGATAGCCGCGTGGGTTGGGGCGTGCTCTGGAAGCGGGCGATGCTGCATCCCTGGGTGGGCGCCGGCCCACACTACGACCTCGGCACGAGCGGCAGTATCACCGGTAAGGGCCTCCACACGTGGTTGTGGCCGCACAACCAGTACATTTACTACGCACACACGGTGGGATTGCTGGGTCTAAGCGCCTTCCTCTTCATTGCGCTGAGGCTCCTCTACCTGTCCGCGCGCAGCAAGGGGCGGGGCCTTCACGAAGTCTCCTACGCGAAGAGCCTCATGGTGGTGCTCCACGTGATGTTGGCGGCCTTCCTGCTCGACCAGTACAAGATCGACTACCTGCGCAACCCGAGCTATCAGTATTTCCCCTGGATGCTCATGGGACTGATCGCCGCGACCTACCGCATCATCAAGACGGAGGAATCGCCGCCGCGGGCTTCTCCTTGAGCTCGGCCACCTGCACCGAGAGCATGCTCAGGAAGAACGACGAGAAGAGGATCTGCGCCCCAACCACGAGCAGGGTGCTCCCCACGATCGCCTGACGCATCGCGTTGAGAGGACCGAAGCTGCTGCGAATCCACTGCACGGCTACCGCGACGTCCAGAGCGAACCCGGCGAAGAGAATCAGCAGCCCCAGGATGAGCCCCCGCTCCAAGTTGAAATGGCGGGCGAGGCCGCGCAGGAGAGGATCCTGCGCGTCGAAGTGACGCTCGTAGGAATAGACCTTGGCGAAGAGTCCCGTCGTGATGACCTGCACGCCGAGGATGGTCAACAGGCTTCCCAGCAGCATCGAATGCACGTCGATCTCGCGGCCGGCGACGTGCGCGGGGCCGGGATAGAGCACGACGAGCAGGATGAGGCCCAGCGCCAGCAGGACGAACCCTGGCACGAGGAAGAGTCCGGCCGGACTGTACATGAGCATGAATCGCAAATGCCGCCAGCCGTCGCGCCAGGTGCGCAAGTGCGGCTTGCGGGTGCGCTTGTCCTTGTGGAGCGTGATCGGGATCTCGGCGACCTTGAGCCGCGCCTTCCCCGCCTTGATCATCATCTCGGAGGCGAACTCCATCCCCGAGGCGCGAAGGTGCATCCGGTCGTAAGCCTCGCGAGTGAAGGAGCGCATGCCGCAGTTCACGTCGGACACGCCGGTCCGGAAGAGGATGTTGAGCACCGCGGTCAGCACCGGGGTACCGAGATAGCGATGCAGGAAGGGCATGGCCCCCGGCTCGATGGTTCCCTTGATCCGGGTCCCCATCACCATGTCGTTGCCCCGGCGCAGAGGTTCGATGAATCGGCCGACATCCGTCCAGTCGTAGGAGTCGTCCGAGTCGCCCATCACCAAGTACTTCCCGCGGGCGGAGGCAAACCCGGCCTGGTAGGCGTTGCCGTACCCCTTCCGCGGCTGGTGCACCACGCGGGCGCCGTAGGATTCGGCGATCTCCACCGAGCGGTCGGTGGAGCCGTTGTCGGCCACCACCATCTCGGCATCGAGGCCGAGCTTTTGGATGGTGTCGCGAGCCTTGCCGAGGCAGATACCGAGGGTCTCCTCTTCGTTGAGGCAGGGCATCACCAGGGAGATCTCAGGCAAGGGGGAACTCCTTCCGCAAGTCATTGAACATGTTGAAAATCCAGCGATTCAGTCTAGCAAACTCTCGGCACTGCGAGGCAAGGTCTCTCACAGGAGGAGCACCCCTTCTTCGACCGATTCCCGCGTGAGGAACAGACAAGGATCATCGACTCGATCTCCGTTGCTCTTGACCGTCAGCAGAGGAGACCGGTCGCCGGGGCGGATTGTCCCAGCCAGTCCGCTGAAGCCCAGCGCCCGCGCCCCGCTCGAGGTGGCCATCTCCACCAGGCGCCGCGCGGGGATGTGGGGCGCGATCCTCCCCAGCGCCCGCATCTCCGCCCACACGCTGAGGTCGTCGTTGCTGGCCTTGGCGTCGGTGCCGAGGCAGAGCTTTGTCCCATGGCGCATGAGCACCTCCACCGGCGGAGGCGGCAGCCCCAGGTAGGCATTGCTGCGTGGACAGAGACACACCGAGGCCCCACTCGCCGCGATCCGCGCGATCGCCTCCTCATCGAGGTGGATCGCGTGCACGAGAAGCGCGCGTTCGTCGAGGGCCGCCGTATCCGTGAGGAGATCGATCGCCGGCCGTCCCGGCACCGGAAACGTTCCATCCCATACGCCGAGCGCGACGAGATAGTCCCGGAGCGGGCCGGTACCTCGAGTGAGGAACTCGACTTCGTCGGGGGACTCGGCGATGTGGCTCGACCAAAGGAGATCGTGCGCTCGCGCGAAAGCCGCCGCCTCGCTCCAGTGCGACGGCCACACGGAGTACGGCGCGTGTGGCGAGAGTCCCGCGCGCACGCGGTCGAGACCGCGGGCCGCGGCCTCGTCGCGCAGCGCGAGAGCGCGGCGCTTGGCGTCGTCGAGGCGCTCCCGCGCCCGCGGCTCGCTCACTCCGAGAGACTCGAAGAAGATCCGCGCGCGCATCACCGGATGGGCGAGGATGTCCTCGACGCCCTCGGTCCGCGTGGCGATGTCGCCCACGAGCGCGGTGCCGAGACGGAACGATTCATCGAGTCCCGCGCACACCGATCGGCGTACCGCGTCCGCGTCGAGCGCTCGCGCCGCCTGTGCCGTGTATCCGAGCCAGTCCAGGAACCCCGTGCCGCGCGGCGCCGCGCCGGCGAGCGCGGTCAGCGAGAGATGGGTGTGGGCATTCACGAGACCGGGGAGAAGGATCGCCTCGCCGAGGTCTACGGTTTCCGCGCCGGGGTGGCGCGATCGGACGTCGTGGGCGGGTCCCACGTCAACGATTGTTTCGCCGCGGCGTGCCACCGCGCCGTCGTGGATCGGCGGGATGACCACCGGGAGCACCCAATGGGCCCGGTGGAGGATCAAGCGGTCGCTCTCGTGCATGGTCGTCTCTCTGGGCCGGCATCGGTCCCCGATGTTCTACGGGATTTCCGGGTGGACACAGTCAACCGGACTCAATATGATAAACTATAATTGTTCCAACCTCGAATTCGTCTAGGCAAGTCATGTGACGATGCTATGATTGTTTTGGCAACTCAGCCTCGCTTTCGGCTGGCAGCTCTTCGAGGATGCTACATGAACATACTGGGAATCTCGTGCTTCTATCACGATAGCGCTGCCTGCCTCGTCCGGGACGGCGAAATCGTCGTGGCCGCCCAGGAGGAGCGGTTCACCCGCAGGAAGCATGACCCGCGATTTCCGACGAACGCGGCCAAGTATTGCCTCGAGGAGGGGAAGATCCGGGTCGAGGACCTCGATTTCGTCGCCTTCTACGACAAGCCCTTCCTGACCTTCGAACGCCTGCTCATGACCTACCTCACCGTGGCGCCCCGGGGGCTTCGGTCCTGGCTCCAGGCCATGCCCCTCTGGCTGGGGCAGAAGCTCCACGTGGCCAACGTCGTGAAGCGCGAGCTCGGTTACAGCCGAAGCGTCCTGTTCACGGAGCATCACGAGTCGCACGCCGCGTCGGCGTTCTACCCATCCCCTTACCCGGAAGCCGCTATCCTGACCATCGATGGTGTGGGAGAGTGGGCCACCGCCAGCTACGGCTACGGAAAGGGCTCGGAGCTCGTGCTCCTCAAAGAGCTTCACTTCCCGCATTCCCTGGGACTCCTCTACTCCGCGTTCACCTACTTCACCGGGTTCAAGGTCAACTCCGGTGAGTACAAGCTCATGGGACTGGCGCCCTACGGCGTGCCCCGCTACCGGGATCTCATCTTGCGGGAGCTTATCGACATCAGAGAAGACGGCTCTCTGCGCCTTAACCTCTACTACTTCGATTTTCTCGGCGGCCTGCGCATGACCAACCGGAGATTTGACGATCTGTTCGGCGGGCCTCCCCGGAATCCCGAAGCCGAGATCACCCAGAGGGAGATGGACCTGGCCGCCAGCATCCAGGCAGTGACCGAGGAGATCCTGTTGCGCATGGCACACCACGTGCATCGGGAAACCGGCCTCAAGCACCTCTGCCTGGCGGGGGGGGTCGCCCTCAACTGCGTGGCCAACGGGCGCATCCTGCGCGAGACACCGTTCGAGGATATCTGGATCCAGCCGGCCGCCGGCGACGCCGGTGGGGCCCTCGGAGCCGCCCTCTCCGTCTGGCACCGCTACCTCGGCAACCCGAGGCCCGACCCGGGCGGCAGAGATCGCCAGAGCGGATCGTATTTGGGATGCGCCTTCAGCCCGGAGGAGATCCGCGGCTTCCTCGAAGTCCGGGGCTTGCCCTACCGGGAGATGGCACCGCGAGAGCGGGCGGCGATCATCGCTGCCGAGCTGGCGGAAGGGAAGATCGTCGGTTACTTCGCGGGACGGATGGAATTCGGACCACGGGCCCTTGGGGCCCGAAGCATTTTGGGGGATCCGAGACGGGAGGACACCCAGAAGGTCATGAACTTGAAGATCAAGTACCGAGAGTCGTTCCGCCCCTTCGCCCCGTCCGTCCTTGTGGAGTGCGCCTCCGAGTATTTCGACATCGATCGGGGGAGCCCGTACATGCTCCTGGTGGCCATGGTTCGCGAGGATCGGCGCCTGCCGCAGCCCTCCGGGGATCATCTGAGCATAATGGAACGGCTCAACAACAAGAGGAGCGACATACCCGCAGTGACCCATCTGGACTACTCGGCCCGGCTCCAGACGGTCGACCGGCGGGACAAGCCCGACTACCACGAGGTGATTTCCGCCTTCCGGGATCTCACCGGCTGTGGGGTCATCGTCAACACGAGCTTCAACGTGCGCGGAGAACCGATCGTCCGCAGCCCAGAGGACGCGTACCGCTGTTTCATGCGCACGGAAATGGATGTGCTGGTTCTGGAGGATTTCATCCTGCAGAAGACCGCGCAGCCGGCTTGGGAAGAGAGAAAGGACTGGCGGGATGAGTTCGAGCTCGACTGAGGTCCTCAAGGTCCGGCGCTTTGGAGCGACGGCCTTCGTCTTCTTCGGGTGCCTGTGCATGCTGGCAGTTTGGCGGGACAAGCCGTTCGGCCAAGCATTTTTTGGGTTGCTGGCGACCCTCGGGTTGGCGTTCTACCTCCTGCCGGCACTTCTGCGTCCCGCCTACGAGCGATACCTTCGATTCACCCATGCCGTCGGCCGGGTGCTGACCCTCGTGATGCTGACCGCTGCGTTCTACCTCGTCATCACCCCGTTCGGGATTCTCAAGAAGCTCTTTGGCGGTTCACCCATCCCCCGGCATCCCTCCCGGAAGGCCGCGACCTACTGGGTGACGCGGCACGAACCGGCTCAGCCAACTGACCGTTTCGAGCGACGCTATTAAGGAGGATGTCATGGCCAATCAGTCATTCCTGTGGGAGTTCTTTCAGTTCCTCAGACACCGTAAGCGGTACTGGCTCATGCCGATCGTGCTCGTCCTGGGCCTTCTGGCGGTGCTGATCGTCTTCACGGAGAGCAGCGCGGTCGCGCCCTTCATCTACGCGCTGTTCTAGGCCATCGAGAGGCTTCCATCGGAAGATCCTCTCGACATCTCATGGTTAGGGCATGAAGAAAGGGGTTCATGGATGACGCCACAGACAGGCGCGCCCCGCTCTCCCGGCCGGGAAGTGCTCAAGAAGTTCCTGGCGCTCTTCCTATCCCTACTCATCGCCCTCATCATCGCAGAGACCATCGTACGTATCCGCTATGGCCACAAGTTACCGATCTCCCCCCGTTACGTCACCGGCGCCCAGTACAACGATTTCAAGATCCGCGGGAATGTCCCGAACGCAAAGTACCGACACGAGACGGCCGAGGGGAGCTGGGAGTTCCGGATCAACAAGCAGGGCTTCAGAAACACCCGGGATTTCAACTACCGCAAGCCTCAGGGAGTGCTGCGCGCGCTCGTCCTGGGGGACTCCTTCACCATCGGCTACGAGGTCCACCAACACCAGACCTATGCTGCCGTCCTGGAACGATACCTGGAAAAGCATGGCCTAAAGGCCGAAGTGATAAATGCCGGCATGTCGGGATCCGGAAACGCGGAGGAACTGGTCTTCCTGGAACAAGAGGGCGTCAAGTACCAGCCGGACGTTGTCATCCTCGGCTATTTCCAGAATGACCTCACCGATAACATCCGAGCGAACCTCTACGGGGTTGAGAATGGAAAACTGACGCTGAAGAGTCGGGAGTACCTGCCGGCGATCGGCGTCCGGGACTTCCTGAATTCATTCTGGCCGTATAGATTCTTGAGCGAGCACTCCTACCTGCACGGGCTCCTGAACCAGAAGGCGACAATATTGGTCAGGAAGTTGGTCCTGGACCGAAACTTCGAAGGCCTGGGTCTGCCGGGGTCGGCTCCGACGTTCGGTGATACGTCGCTGGGCAGGTACCAGGAGGATCTCAGCGTGGCGCTCGTCAATCGGATCGCCGAAGTGGCCAACGCGCATGGCGCCTATCTGATCCTGCTCGATATCACCCGGAAGAACCTGGTACCGTCATTCCCTGCCCCCGAGAGGCTGGCTTTCGTTCCCGACGGAGGGGTCTACCTGGATACTTCCACTTGGCTCAGGAACTATGACGGGCTGGCCGACCTCTACCGGGCGGCGGGGGGAGGCCACTGGACGGAGATCCCCCACATGCTCTCCGCGATCGAAATTGGAAACGTCATCTTGGAGAGAATGAATGCCGGGGAGAAATCCCCTGCCGCTTCCCCACCGCCAACGCCGCAACGGTGATTCTCCCCTTCACGAGAGATGTCAAAACGAGACACCCCGTGGCCCAGGAATCGGGGTGAAGCGCCGATCTGCTCCTATACTGCTGGACGGTCATTAGCATTGTGCTCATCTTGAACCTGCAGCTCAGAATCAACCGCCTGGAGCGGAAGCTGACCGACCTTGTTCGAGACGTTGCGATCAGTCAGGCAGAGTCGCGAGACCTCAAGGATAGCACCTCGGGGGGGTATGCGCTGGATCCGCGGCCACGCGCTTAAAATTCGGGAGGCTGCTGGTCACTGTTTCAGATCGGCGTGGCGTCTTGCCCTGAGTCACAGATGGACCCGCCACTCCCAGCGAGATCCGGCCGGCCTTCCGGTCCCCGTGCCCGACTTCCTGTTGCCCCTCGATTCGGCCCCGACTATCATCCGTCGACCACACGGAGGTGAGATGAGCGACGACATCCAGCGAGACGAACTGGAACTCGACGTGGTTTTCGTGGGCGCCGGCCCCGCTGGCTTGGCCGGGGCGATCCATCTCGCCGACCTGGTGGGTGAGCACAACCGCCGTGTGGAGGGCGGAGCCGAGGGAACCAAGCTCGAACCGGCCATCGCGGTGATCGAGAAGGCGGCCGAGCCGGGAGCGCACAGCCTCTCCGGCGCGGTGATGGATCCGCGCGGCCTCGACGCGCTCATCCCCGACTGGCGCGAAGCGGGGTGCCCGGTCGAGTCGCCCGTCACCGAGGACGCGCTTTATTACCTCACGCGGACGAAGTCGATCAAGTTCCCGTTCACCCCCCCCTCGGTGCAGAACCACGGCAACGTCGTCGTGTCGCTCTACCACGTTGTGCGATGGCTCGCCGAGCAGGCGGAGAAGCGTGGCGTGGACGTCTTCGCGGGCTTTCCCGCGGCCGCGCTCCTCACCGAGGGGGACGCGATCGTCGGCGTGCGAACCGGCGACAAGGGCATCGACAAGCACAGCGCACGGAAGCCGAACTTTGAGCCGGGCGTGGACATCAAGGCCAAGGTGACGGTGCTTGCCGAAGGCACTCGGGGCAACCTCACCAAACAACTCGTCCGCGACCGGTACCTGAACGGGATCACGCCGCAGACCTACGGCACCGGGGTGAAGGAAGTCTGGAAAGTGCCGGCTGGCCGCGTGAAGCCCGGGGCCGTGGTTCACACGATGGGCTTTCCGACGGACAGACGCACCTACGGGGGCGGATGGATCTACGGCATGGCCGGCGACAAGGTGTCGCTCGGCCTCGTGATCGGCCTCGACGCCCGCAGCCCGTTCACCGATCCCCATCGCGAGTTCCAGCGCTACAAGACCCATCCTTTCGTGCGGCGCATCCTCGAGGGAGGAGAACTGCTCACGTACGGCGCCAAGACGCTTCCGCTCGGCGGGTGGTTCTCCATGCCCAAGCGCGTGCTGCCGGGGGCGCTCATCGTCGGCGACGCGGCCGCCTTCCTGAATGCGGAGCGACTCAAGGGGATCCATCTGGCCATCGAGAGCGGCATGCTGGCGGCAAAGGCCGTTTTCGAGGCGTTGAAGCAGAGGGACTTCTCGGAGGCCGGACTGTCGCACTACGATCGGCTCTTCGAAACGAGTCGTGCGCGCGCGGAACTCTACAAGGGGCGCAACTTCCATCAGGGATTCCAGGGTGGACGCTGGGCCGGCATGGCCAACGCGGCCTTGCTGATGATGACCGGGGGGAGCGGGTTCGGCGACAACACGCGGGTGGCCAAGGACCATACCCACATGCGCAAGCTCTCCGCTCTGGGCGGCACCCGCCCGGAACCGATGAAGTTCGACGGTACGCTCACCTTCGACAAGATGAGCGACGTGTTCAAGTCGGGGACCATTCACGAGGAGGATCAGCCCTCCCACCTAATAGTGAGCGACACCGACATCTGTGCCACCCGCTGCGTCGAGGAATTCGGAAACCCCTGCCAGCACTTCTGTCCGGCAGGGGTCTACGAGATGGTGGAAGGGGACACGCGCTCGGGGAAGAAGCTTCAGATCAACTTCTCGAACTGCGTGCACTGCAAGACCTGCGACATCGCGGACCCCTACGAGATCATCACCTGGCTCCCCCCGGAAGGGGGCGGTGGCCCCAAGTACGTCGATCTCTAGGCATACCCTCGCCCGCTATGGCTCCAGCTTCATCAGCTTTGAAGTTGCCGTCTTTCCTCCGGTCATAAGCCTGACGAAGTACATCCCCGACGGTGACCGGGCCCCGTTCGACTCGGCGCCATCCCACACGAGAGTGTGGGAACCCGGCGTCTGCGAGTTCGCGGTAAGCACCCGCACCTCGCGCCCGCTCACGTCGTAGATGGAGAGCCGGACGGGGGACTCGTCCAGGACGCGATAGCTGATCTCGGTGCGGGCTCGGAACGGGTTGGGTGCGGGCGAAAGGAGCAGCACCGGCCGCGCATCGGGGATTCCATCGCCCACTGCGGTGACCGCGACGCCGTGCGGACCCGCTCCGGCCGGGGTGTAGCCGTGGCACACGTCGCATCGATCGAGCGTGCCCGCGTGCCCCTGCAGCGCCACGTTCTGCCGGTTGTCCCGCTCCTCGCGCGAGGGAAGAATCGCGTGCGGGCTGGAGTGGCAGGTCGGGCAGTAGAGGTTCCCGTGCCCGTTGTGTGAGTTGCGGAAGAGCGTGTTCGGGGCCTCGCTGTAGGCCGCGCCGTGGCAGGTGCCGCACCGAGGCTCCTCGAGCCAGGCCTGTCGTTGCCCCTCGGCGAGCGATGTCCCTACCTCCAGCATGGACCCATGGCAGTCCTGGCAGGTCATGCTGTATTCGGTGGACATCACGTCGCGCAGGCATTGCGTGTTCGGACCGGGGTGGCACTGGTAGCAGTCGTCGGTGTACTCGGCGTGCTTGACGTGCATTACCTCGGACAGACTCCCCAGCTCGGGGTTTCCGGGCAGACCGAGTGCGTTGCTGCCGTGGCAGCCCGCGCACAACACCGGCGTGGAGTTGGCGAGATTCGTCTCTTCCTCCGAATCGTGCTTGCGGAGGATGGCATGCTCCACCGTCTCGCCGCTGCGCGGCTGGTGACAGTTGGCGCACATCATCTCGTTCGAGACCGGGACCACGATCTCGGTTGTGGCAAGGACGTTGTTCAGGCCGTCGAAGGCCTCGAGGCGCCCGAGCTGGTATGGCTGCTCGTGCGTCAGGTCACTGTCGGTGAACGGGGTGAGGGGGATTCCTTCGACGTGGAAATGATCGGCGGCGGCATCCATGTCGCCGGTGAGCCCCTTCCCGGTGAGGCCGATGTTCGGGGGCAGTGCCACCCCGAAGACCTGAGGCGCGTAGGTCCAGAAGTCGGTCTTTCCCACCGAGTAAGTGTTGTCGAGAATGCTGTAGCTGACCCGGTAGCCGGAAGCCACGACCTGGGGCGGTTGGGTGGGCGATCCTCGTCGAATCAGAGTCGCCCACACCGTGTTGTACGGGGGAAGCACGGTCAGATCGGCGAAGTTTCGGTTGGAGCAGTGCATGCCCAGATCGTTCCAGCCGATCAGGATGTAGTCGCCGGAGGCGGCCTCGGCAGCACGGGCCGGGATGGCGGGCAGGGTCAGCCCGATCGTGGCAAGCAGCAGGAGCATGAGACGGGACGAACTGGGGCGTGGATGGACCATGGAACACCTCCTCCTCGGTGGTTCGGACCAGACGCCCCGCGCTTGGGGTTCACGGGTAAGATTCAGGCAACCGCGCAGAGGTCACAAACAATTCTTGAAAAAATCGTGAGGGGCGGCGCTACTCGAATCGAGTGAGGGTGATATCGAGGACCCGGGTGCGACTCTGGGCGTGGCGCCATTGCATGAGGATCGGGCTCTGGTAGGTACCCTCGAGGATGGCAGCCGCTCCGGCCCCGTCGTCGACCACCAGGCTGACCGAGCGTTTCATGCGCAGCGCGCGGGCCGCGGGAAGCGCCAGCAGCTTGTCCACCGCCCGTTCCAGACCCGAGTTGGTGGCGCCCAACTTGTCCATGACCTCGTTGAGCACCTGGACGAAGTCGTACTTCGCGTAGTTGAGGGCCTTGGCCGGGACCGACCGCGGGTCAAGAAACATGTTCCGGCTCTTCTCGGCGATGAAGTAGAGCGGGTTGCGGAGGACTTCGGCGAAGTCGTGCTTCATGAGCAGGGTTTCGTATTCGTTGACGGTCAGCGCGGCGTGGCGCTCCGTGTGGGCCAACGACACGTCGATGCGCCCCTTACGGACCTCGTACTTCTCGAGGACGCGACGCAACTCGTCGTAAAGCCCGTAGCGGGGATCCTTGAGGTTCACCGAATCGATGGCGTGGTGTGAGATGGGCACTTCGGCCCGGAAGCGGTGAACGACCTCCTCGTGGTTGTAGCCGATCACCGTGGTCCAGCGCCGGCGGACGGCGTCCTCGTGGATGCCGTCCAGCTCGATGAGGTAGACGGGCTCCTCGGTGTCATTCGAGTAGGTGACGCAGTTCTTGAGCCCCGACCCGATGAAGGTGAGGTGGGAGTGCCCATTCTTGGGCTCCCGTTGCCGCTGCTCCTCGCTCAGTTCGCTCCGCAGGTGGAGCCGATCGTGCTGGTAGTCCGCCCCCGGGGGAAAGAGCTGCTCGTAGGAGGCCACGAATCCCTGCACCGAATCCCGATCGTGGTTGAGTCGCGCGCAGAAGCTCTGCTCCAGATACCCTGCGGTTGTGTGGTGGGAGGAGTAGACCGTGTTGCGGTATTTACGAAAAAACTCGCTAAACCTGGCAGCAACGCGCGATCGGACGTCGATGACGTCGAAGCGCGAGCGAGGTTCGATCTCCAGGGTGAGCGCTGAGGGTGGGGCCATGAGATTTTGGGGTCTCCGGGTCCGAAATCTTACGCCCAGGTGCCGACATAGTCAACGACAGCCTTGAAGTGACAGGCACAACCGGGCGTGGTGCGGCCGGGTCGAGTCTGGCAGAATCCTGCGATCCCTGAAACAGGAGGCCGATCCATGCGCGCTGTACGCGTTCACGAGCATGGGGGACCCGAGGCCCTCACCCTTGCCGAACTGCCCGATCCCGAGCCCGGACCGGGCGAAGTCCGGGTTCGCATCCGGGCCGCGGCCCTCAACCATCTGGACATCTGGGTGCGGCGGGGGGTGCCCGGCGTCCGCTATCCCTTGCCCCTCACCCCCGGCTGCGACGGCGCCGGGCTCGTGGATCGCGTGGGGGAGGGAGTCGAGGGCATCGAGGCGGGCATGGCGTGCGTGCTGGCCCCCGGGGTGGCGTGCGGCGTCTGCGAGGTGTGCGCGCGAGGAGACGACCATCTCTGTCGCCGGTACAGAATCCTCGGCGAGCACCGCGACGGCACCTGCGCCGACTTCGTCGTGGTCCCCGCCCGCAACATCCTCGCGAAGCCGGAGAGTCTCTCGTTCGAAGAGGCGGCTGCGGCGCCGCTCGTCTTCCTCACGGCCTGGCACATGTTGGTTGCCCGTGCGCGGGTCCGCCCGGGGGAGACCGTGCTCATTCACGCCGCCGGCAGCGGAGTGTCCACCGCGGCCATTCAGATTGCCGCGCTGCTCGGTGCGCGCATCCTCGTCACGGCGGGAAGCGCCGAAAAGCTGCGGCGGGCCGGGGAGCTGGGCGCGGAAGCGGGGATCGACTACCGCACCGAAGACTTCGTGGCGGAGGTCCGTCGCCTCACCGGCAAGCGGGGGGTGGACGTGATCGTGGATCACATCGGCAAGGACACGTGGGAGGGCAACATCCGCAGTCTTGCCGTCGGCGGGCGCCTCGTGATCTGCGGCAACACCAGCGGTACCGAGGCGATGACCTCGCTTCCGCACGTCTTCTTCAAGAGCCTCTCGCTCCTGGGCTCCACCATGGGCTCGCGAAGCGAAGTGCACGAGGTGCTGCGGCTCCTGGAACGGGGCGAGCTCGCGCCGGTGATCGACCGGGTCCTGCCGATGAACGAGGTGCGGGAGGGGCACCGGCTTCTCGAGGAGCGGGCCGTCTTCGGCAAGGTGGTGCTGACTCCGTGGTAAGTTCCGGCCGCCCGGCGGCGAAAGTGGGAGCGAGGCGAGAGCTAAACTTCGCCGCAACTCCCCCGATCTATTCGGGCATCCCAAGCGCAAGGAGAACTCCATGTCCGGTCGCCACGACATTGGCCCTCTTGCGGCGCTCTCCGAATCGGAGGGCTCTCGCGTCACGGTGGACGGCATCGTCCTCGCCGTTTACCGGCGCGGGGAGCGCGTGTTCGTCGTGGACGACGCTTGCCCGCACATGGGTGCGAGCCTCTCCGAGGGATACCTGGACGGGGAGAATGTGGTCTGCCCGTGGCACGGCTGGTGCTTCGACTTGAAGAGCGGGCTCTCGCCGTTCGACGACGAGGCCTTCGTCGCGGTCCACCGGGTATCCGTCGAGGCGGGCGAAGTGGTCGTGGAACTCGCCGAGGCGCCGGCGATCCGCACCGGCACGGACCTGCCCGACCCCGGAAGTCCTCGGGCGTGAGCGGGCGATCCGTGGCGTCGCGGGCTCCCGCCATTCCACGTCCAGAGGATTGAATTGCCAGACATGGTTTCACCCTCGCGCCGCTTCGCCGTGCTCGGTCTTTTCGCCCATCCGGATGACGAGACCTTCGGACCGGGAGCAACGCTGGCGCGCCTGACCGCGGAGGGGCACGAAGTCCACTTCGTCACCGCGACGCGCGGGGAGGCCGGCACGATCGGAACCTCGGCGTCGCTCGGGCGGCGGGCTTTGGGAGAACTCCGAGAGCGGGAGATGGCCGCGGCGGCGAGCGCCCTCGGCGCGCGATCGCTCGAGCAGCTCGCGCTTCCCGACGGAGGGCTGGCCCGTCTCGCTGAGGAAACCCTTCTGCGTCCCTTCGTGCGCGCGGTGCGGCGCGTGCGACCCGACATCGTGATGACGTTTCACGCCAACGGCATCAGCGGCCATCCCGACCACCGAACCGTTACCGCGCGATCGATAGCGGCCTTCGAACGTGCCGCCGATCCCGCATACGCGCCCGACCTCGGCGCGCCGCACGCTGCCTCGCGGCTCTGGACCTACTGCGTTGCGGAGTCGAAAGCGGAGCGCATCACCTGGCGACACATCCACAGCGTACCGGACAGTGAGTTGGATGCTCTCCTGGATGTGCGCGCGTTCGTTCCGGTCAAGCGCGCGGCGGTGCGCGCGCATGCTTCGCAGGCGCCGTTCGTCCACGATATGGAGCGCCGCCTCGGCGATCTGACCGAGCAATGGAGCACGGAGGGATTCGTGCTCAGCGCCGCGCGGGTCCCGCTTCCCGATGGGACGGCACGTCCCGTGGAGGATCTCTTCGCCGGGATGCTCTGAGCGCCGCCGGAATACCGGGCTTTGCACTGCCAGTCCCGGACCGTGCGGGCGGCTAGATCTCCAGCCCCGGCAGGGGCGGCAGCGGCTCCTCGGTGCGCGCGTCGAAATCTATCACACCCGCGAAACGGGCCTTGAAGGCGTCGCGGTCGAAGGGCTCCGGTCCGAGTCCTTGACGGCGCACATCTTCCAGCGTCTCCAACGCCCGCGCGTTGACCGGCGTGGGAACTCCGTGCAGCGCCCCGAGCCGCACGATCTCGCCGTGGTAGAAGTCGTTTTCGAGTCGGGGCCGGTGATGATGGAGATTCTGCCACGTCGAGTTGTAGATGCCCCCGCTCGTGTCCGGGGCGGAGCCGCCGGCGCGAAAGTGGGCGAGTAGTTCCTCGACCGGTTGTCCCAGGCCCGAAGCCGGGCGGGCGGCGATACCCGCCGCGGCGAACACGTGCACCGCTTCCTCGAGCACGGCGACCTGCACGCGCGCGAGCACCGGCTCGATTCCGGTCCGGCGCA
The DNA here is from genome assembly GCA_963762255.1 of Candidatus Eiseniibacteriota bacterium. Taxonomy (GTDB): domain Bacteria; phylum Eisenbacteria; class RBG-16-71-46; order JABDJR01; family JABDJR01; genus CAVXKA01. The sequence goes on along the minus strand of CAVXKA010000003.1, from coordinate 248,773 downwards.
GGAGAACCGGCGGGCCGCTCACCAGGTTCACGAGAAGCTTGAGCGCCTTGTCCTCGGCGATGCGCGGGGATTCGGACGCGGTGAAGCCCGCCGCGCGCAGGTCCTCGACGATGGATGCCGCGGCGGAGTCGGGCCCCTCGGGGTGGCGCCCCACGATGAGCTGGCCGGGACGACGTAGCCGCACTTCGCCGGGGACGAGGAGCGTGGCGGTGAAGCGGACGACCCCGCCGAGAAGTTGCGGACAGAACGGGGCCGCCGTCGCTTCGGCGCGGATGCCGTTCTGCCAGGTGATCACCTCGCGAGTGCGGGCGGCCGGCGCGACCGCCTCCGCCGCGACGCGCACATCGGGCGCTTGCACCGCGAGCATGAGTACCGCGTCCGGAGCGAGGTCTTCAGGAAGCGATGCGGCCGCGCGCACCGGGGCTGTGAAGGTACCGTCCCGAGCGACCGTGCGCAGCCCGCCTTGGGCGCGAATGGCGTCCAGGTGCGCGGGACGCCCCACGATCACGACCGCATGCCCGGCTCGGGCGAGGTAAGCGGCCAGCGCCGAGCCCACCGCTCCGGCCCCGAAGATGGCATACGGTCTCATGACGGAGATTCTAGGTTGAGGGCCCTCGGCGTGCTACCTTCATGGCGGGCTTACGATCGGCATGAACACCATTCGCAAGATTGCTCTTCTCGCCATTCTGGCCGCGGTCCTCGGGGGTTCCGCCCCAGGCCCCGCAGGGGTCGCCCTCGATCCGGCCCTGCGGCGCCTCCTGTCGCGCCCCGCGAGCGACGATGCGGGCCTGCTGAGCGCGGCGCAGGCCGGCGGCAGCCCCGCCATCTTGCCTCGCGGTCTTCTCGCCGCACTCTCCACCGACGGGTCCGACCGGATGGAGGTGTTTCTGGAGACGGACGGTCGGCCGCCGGGGGGCGACGGGGTCGAGGCGACCGCGATGGGAGAGCGGCTCTATGCCGCGCGCGTCACCCTCGCCGGATTGCGCCGCCTCGTGAACGATGGAGCCCTCACCTCCGCGCGGCTCGCCCGCCCGGTGTGGCCCGCGCTCGATCAGAGCGGCCCCTATCTCGGGTTGCCGCAGATTCGCCGCATGGATCAGGAGACGGGCGCGTTCACCGGCGTCACCGGCCGAGGCGTTGTCATCGGGATCGCGGACAGCGGGATCGATTGGCTGCACCCCGACTTCCGGGATCTCTCCGGCCACACCAGGCTCTACAAGTACTGGGATCAGACCGAACCGCTCGGCACGCCCCCCGCCGGATATCCGTACGGCTACGAGTACGATGCCGAGGTGATCGATCAAGGAACCCTTCAGGGCTACGACATCGACGGACACGGTACGCACGTGCTCGGCATCGCCGCAGGCAACGGTCGCGCTTCTCTGCGGCGCGGGCACGGCGTGCGGTACGCCGGGATCGCCCCCGAGGCCACGTTGGTCGCCGTCCGCACGAACTTCACCGAGGTCGGTGTCGCGCTGGCGGTGCGGTACATCTTTCGGCAGGCCGACGCCCTGGGTCTCCCCGCGGTGGTGAACCTCTCCCTCGGCAATCAGTTCGGCCCGCACCGAGGGGACACGCCCTTCGAGCGCTCGCTGCGGTCGACCCTTGGACCGGGGCGGCTGCTGGTGGCTGCGGCCGGCAACGACGCACAGCGCGCGCTGCATGCGGAGATCCGTCCGGTTCCCGGCGAGACGATCGCGCTTCGAGTGGAGTTTCCCGACTACACGAAGAACTCCGACGGTCTGTCGTTCGTCGACGCGGAGGCGTGGTTCGACGCGCGCGACCGCTATGCGCTGACGGTTGTCGATCCCGATGGGATTGCCTTGGGCCCTATCGTCCCCGGCGACACGGAAGCGGAGTTCACCTCGACGCGCGGCATCGTGAGGGGATGGAACACCGAGGACCAGGGGTTCGGCACGTTTCTCGTAGAGATCGAGGACAATCCCAACAGCGTTCGACGGGCGACCGGCACATGGACCTTGCGCGTGGAACCTCTCACGACGGTGGAGGCCGCCGAGATGGATTGGTGGGTGGTGAACTGGCGCACCGATCTGGAAACGATGCCCCGGTTCCTCGACGCCGTCGACGCCGAGGAGACCGTGATCTCCCCCGCCACCGCACCGGAAGTGATCGCAGTGGGCGCGATTTCCACCCGAAGCTGCTGGACGGATGCGAAGGGAGGCGAGCAGTGCTACGAAGCGCAGCCCCGGGTGGGGGACGTGGCGGCGTTCACGAGCCGCGGTCCAACCTCTGACGGACGGCAGAAGCCGGAGATCTACGCTCCCGGCTACGGCATCGTTTCCGCGCGCTCTTCCGCCCTCTCCGACGCGGTCTGGACTCCTGCCGAAATCCTGACCTTCTCGTCTCCGGATCGTTGGTATTGGACGAGTCAGGGAACGAGCATGGCAGCGCCTCAGGTGACGGGGACGGTGGCTCTACTTCTCCAGCGGTTTCCGCGCCTGACCTTCGATCAGGCGGTCGCGCGTCTGGACGCACGCGGAGAATCCGGAGTGGACCAGCGCACCGGACTCCCGATTTGTCTGATGCGAACCGGAGCCGCGGTGGCTCCGATCGTGCTTCTATCCCTCAGCGAAGCGGAGATCCGCCAAGACGGCATCCACGTGAGCTGGTACGTGGGCAAGGAGCAAGGGGACGTACGGTACCGGGTGTACAAGGCGTTCTCGGAAGAGGGACCCTACCAGGCGTTGTCCCAATTCGCCATGCGCGGGCGCAACCCTTACGAGGTCGTGGACGTCGATGCCGAGCCGGGACGACTGCACGTCTATCGCGTGGCGGTCCGCGACGAGGCGGATCTCGAGGAGGACCTGGACACCCTGCGGGTGCTCACTCCCGGATCTCCCCAGTTCATGCTGCGCGCGCCCGATCCCAATCCCGCCCGTGACCGCGTGCGGGTCAGCTTCTACGTTCCCGCTTCGCCCGCCGGCGGCGTGTTTCGCCTGGAGGCCTTCGACACGGTCGGCCGACACATCCGAAACATCGGGGAGAGCGCCTTCTCGATCGGGGGAGAAGAACGACTCGCGGTCTGGGATCTCACCGGCGACGACGGCCGGCGCGTCCCCGCCGGCGTGTATTTCTTGAGGATGACACTCGAATTCGCGAACCCTGTGCTTGCGGGCGCGGGAGCCTCCATGCCCCCGAGCCCGCACAGCCGGGTCAGACGGGTGGTGGTTCTCCCTTAGGCGGTCTTCTGCGCGCATCGCGCAGGGGCTGGAACGCGGGGATCGGTGTCCAGGGGTCCAACTCGAGCGCTGTCGCGTAGTAGACCAGCGCGCGATCGGGCTCCGCGGCCAGCGCAAGATCCCCCAGTCCTCGGTACCCCCAGGACGAGCGCGGATGACGGCGCGTCAGGACGCGAAAGAGCCCCTCTGCCTCCACGCGGCGTCCGGCTTGCGCCAGGACATCGCCCAGAGCGTATTGGAGGGCGGGGAGGGGACCGCAAGCGCGAATTGCCTGACGCAGTCTGCGCTCCGCGGCGGCCGTGCCGCCTTCCGCAGCATCGATGCGCGCGAGCAGAAGATGGGGAACGGCGTCGTCGGGCCGCGCGGCGAGAGCGTCCTCGAAGGCTCGCCGAGTTTCGAGGGGAGGGAGGAGTCGCAGGAATCCATCCCCGGCCGCGAGCATCGCGCTCGCCGGCACCTTGGCCAGCGGGTGCTCGAAGACGGCGCGATAGCTCGCCAGCGCGTCTGCGGGGCGTCCGAGTTCTTCGAGAGTCCGGGCCAGAGCGGCTTGGACGATCGGGTCGGCCGGCGTGACCCGTGCAGCGGGGGTCAGGAGGGCGAGCGCCTCCGCCGCGCGCGCGGTCCGGCAGAGGATCTCGGCGAGAAGGGCCAGCGCCGGAGCGAGGCCCCCGTCGAGCGCGAGGGCTCGGCGCAGAAGGATCTCCGTATCGCCGTCGTCGCGCGCACGCAGCGAGACCGCCGCTGCGAGCAGCGCCTCCGGGTTTTCCGGGAACGCGCCCCGCAGTGTGACCCAAGCCTCATCGTGGGCCTCGTTGCCCTGAAGCGCTTGGAAGGCCGCGATGCCGCGTGCGACACGGTCAGCCAGCTCTCCATCCGGTGCTGCTTCGATCTCGTGCCTCCACAGACGGGCGGGCCCCTGCACGCGCGGGTGGCGGGTGAGGGGATCGAGTTCGAGGAGCGATCCCCTTCGGTCGCCGCAGGCGGCGAGCGCAAGGGCATGCTGGAGGTGGGTGGGGGCGTGCGACGGAGCTTCCTCGAGCGCGCGAGCGAGAAGCGCGCTCGCCTCTTCCCACTGCCCCCGACGGGCAGCCAGAACGGCCAGCGCCCCGAGCGCGGGTGGATCGCGCGGATCGTCCTCGATCAGCTTTTCCGCCACCTGTCGGGCGAACGTCTCGTTGCCGACGCGCAGGTATCGCCCCAACGCGGCGTAGCGCGGCCAGCGCGCGAGGAATCGCATCACCTCGAAGCGCCCGGCCTGCTCCGGCACGTGAGGACCCGCGGCCTCCAGCGCGCGAGCCAGACCGTCCAGCGTGACTTGGCGGTCGGTGTCGGCGAGAAAGGGGGTCGACGTGCCGGCGGGCACGTAGACGCGCTCCGGCAGCCCAAAGTAGCCTGCAGTCCCGGGATCGAGTTCCAGTGACATCCAGAGGAGTGTGTTCGAGTCGGACATGGGTGATGCGTGCAACCTCTCCCGATTTATCGGCGGTGGCGGGGACCCCCGCCAGCCCGGGATGCACCGCGGACGCGTCGCCTCGTTGCGGTCGATTCGCGCGGCTTTCGGCTTGACACCTAAGTCATTGCCTCGTAAGGTGTTCAGCTTTCCTGAACGGGGAGGGGCGCTTGACCGCGGACCATGTGCGGCTTAACGATATCGTGCTGTTCGCCCACTTGGGCGTGACCGAGGCGGAGCGGGAAGTCGGTCAGCGCATCCACATCGACGTGGACCTGACCGCCGACCTCGAGACGGCCGCGCACAGCGACCATCTCGCCGACACCATCAACTACGAGACCGTGTACCGGACGATCGCGTCGGTGGTGGAGCAGTCGCGCTATCGTCTCCTGGAGTCGCTGGCCGATTCGCTGATCCGCGAGCTGCTCCGAACCTCGCCGGCGACACGCGCGCGAGTTCGGATCCGCAAACCCAATGTCCCTTTTGCCGGGAGCCTGGCCTCCGCGGAAGTGGAGATGGTGCGAGAACGATGACGAAGGTTTTCGTCGGCCTTGGGTCCAATCTCGGCGACCGGGTCGGGCACTTGCGCCGCGCCCTCGAGGCGATGGCGTCGATCCCCGAGACCAAGCTGGTCCGTGTCTCCTCCACCTACGACTCGGAGCCGATCGGCGACCCGGGTGAGCCGCGCTACCTCAACGCCGTGGCGGAACTGGCGACCGCGCTGTCCGCGCAGCGGCTGCTGTGGAACCTCCAGTTGATCGAGTCGCGCCTGGGGCGGCCGCGCGCGCGGCGCTCCGGGCCTCGTACCATCGATCTCGACATTCTCTTCTTCGGCGGCGAGACGATCCGGGAACCGGATCTCGAGGTGCCGCATCCGCGCCTCCTGGAGCGCGACTTCGTGCTCGTGCCGCTCGGCGAGCTGGACCCCATGTGGGTGGACCCGCGCACCGGACAACGGATCTGCGATCTTCTGCGCCGCCGCCGCGCCACGTCCCCGGTTCGCTGGCGGGGGTTTCTCCAGCCATGACCCAGACGCGCGTCAAGCAGTTCGTGGTCATCGAAGGGGTGATCGGAGTCGGGAAGACCACCCTCGCTTCCTATCTCAGCGATCTGTGGAAGGCAGTTCTGGTGCGGGAAGAGTTCGAGGAAAACCCCTACCTCGAGGAGTTCTACCGGGACCGGCGGCGCTATGCCTTCCAGACCCAGGTGACCTTCCTCCTCTCGCGGTATCAGCAGCAGCAGCGGCTCCTGCAGCGCGACATCTTCTCGCCACGAGTGGTGAGCGACTATCTCTTCCAGAAGGACCGCATCTTCGCCAACGTCAACCTCACGGACAAGGAACTCTTCCTTTACGACAAGCTCTTTCCGATCCTCGAGCGCGACGTGCCCACGCCCGATCTCGTCGTCTACCTGCAGGCTTCCACCCCGACGCTCTTGGAGCGGATCCATCGACGCGCCCGCCCCTACGAGGTGGAGATGGACGAGGCCTACATCACCGCACTCAACGAGGCCTACAACTTCTTCTTCTTCCACTACGACGCGGCGCCGCTCCTCGTGGTGGATACCAACGGCGTGGACTTCGTTCAGAATCTCGACCAGCGCAACGACCTCATCAGCAGGATCGAAGAGCACACGGGGGGCATCGTCTATTACCGGCCGCTCGGTGAGGAGGGTCGCTGAATGACCGCCCGCATGACCGTTCCCGAATTCCGGGCGCGCAAGGGAAGAGATCCGCTCGTCTGTCTCACCGCCTACGACGTGCTGACCGCGGGGATCCTGAGCGGCGCGGGAGTGGATCTCATTCTGGTGGGTGACTCCCTGGGCAACGTGGTGCTCGGCTACGACAGCACCTTGCCGGTGACCCTGGACGATGTGTTCCACCATTGCGCTGCCGTCACCCGGGCCCGACCCCGATCGCTGGTGATCGCGGACATGCCCTACCTGACCTATCACATCAACCCCGAGGAGACGATCCGCAACGCCGGACGGCTCGTTCAGGAGGCGGGGGCGGACGGGGTCAAGCTCGAAGGCGGACGCGAGCGGCTTGCGCATGTGCGCGCGCTCATCGAGGCGGAGATTCCCGTCATGGGACATCTCGGTCTCACCCCGCAGTCGGTGCTGCGCTTCGGGGGGTATCGCGTTCAGGGGCGCGCTCCCGACGCGGCCGAGCGACTGATCGAAGACGCGCGCGCGCTGGAGGCGACCGGCTGCTTCTCGATCGTGCTGGAAGGGATCCCCGCCGGGCTCGCCGCCCGGGTGACCGAGTCCGTCGCGATCCCCACCATCGGGATCGGCGCGGGCTCGGCGTGCGACGGGCAGATCCTGGTCGTCACCGATCTCCTCGGCATGCCGCCCTCGGTGCCCAAGTTCGTGCGCCGCTACGCCGACCTTCACTCCGTCATGGAGGACGCGGTTCGCCGCTACGCCGAGGACGTACGGGCGCGGCGGTTCCCCGGCCCCGAAGAAACCTACGCCAAATGAGCGGGGCGGGTCCGATGCGGGTGGTGAAGGACCCGGCCGTCCTGCGCCGCGTCGTGCGCGGATGGCGCGCCGATGGGCAGCGCGTGGCGTTCGTTCCCACCATGGGGTACTTCCACGAGGGTCACCTGAGCCTCATGCGGCGGGCGCGCCGGCATGGGGATCGCGTCCTAGTCAGCATCTTCGTCAACCCCACTCAGTTCGCGCCCACCGAAGATCTCGCCGCCTATCCGCGAGACCTTCCCAGGGATCTGACCCTGGCGCGCGGGGTCGGCGTGGACCTCTGTTTCGTGCCCGCAGCCGAGCGCATCTACCGTTCGGGACGCTGCACCGAGGTCCGGGTGACAGGGCTGGAGGGCCTGCTCGAGGGGGCAACCCGGCCCACGCATTTCGCCGGGGTGACGCTGGTGGTGCTGAAGCTCCTGCATCTCGTGGAGCCCGACGTCATGATCCTGGGTCAGAAGGATGCCCAGCAGGCCGTCATCCTCGAGCGGATGGTGGAGGATCTCGACCTGCCGGTGAAGGTCGTGCGCGGAGCCACCCGGCGCGAGCGCGACGGACTCGCCATGTCGAGCCGCAACGTCTATCTTTCGCCGGAAGATCGGCGGGCTGCGCCGGTGCTGCATCGAGCGCTTGTCCGGGCGCAGCGCGCGGCGCGCGGAGGCGAACACTCCGCGGCCAAGCTTCTGTCGCTGATCCGTCGCGAGGTGGCGGTCGAGCCGCGCGTGCGTCTCGACTACGCGGCGGTGGTGGACGCCCGCAAGCTCGAGAGCCTGGATCGTGTCGAAGGGCGCGTGCTCATTCCCATCGCGGCGTACCTCGGCCGGACGCGGCTCATCGACAACGTGGAGTTCCAGGCGACGAGGAGATCGCGGTGAGGCTGCCGGAGACCGTGGCGCTGGTGCTGGCGGCGGGGAAGGGAACGCGCATGCGCTCCGACCTCGCCAAGGTGCTCTATCCCATCGAAGGACGTCCCCTCATCCACCTCGTGATCGACGCGGTGGAGGCGGCGGGATTCCCCCGGACGGTGGTCATCGTCGGCTACCAGCACGAGCGCGTTCGGGAGACCCTGCGGGGACGCCGCGTGGAGTTCGCGCTCCAGGCGGAACAGCTCGGCACCGGGCACGCGGCCCTGTGCGCGGCGCCGCTCCTCGAAGGCTTCACCGGAGACGTAGCCGTGCTGGCCGGCGACGCTCCGCTCATCCGCGGCGAGACCCTGCGCCAGATGATGGCGCACCACCGCGAGGCGAGCGCCACGGTGACGGTCCTCACCGCGCTCCTGGACGATCCCGCCGGCTACGGGCGGGTCGTGCGAGATTCCTCCGGCCGCCGGGTGGTGGCCATCGTCGAGGACAAGGACTGCACCCCGGAGCAGCGGCGCATCACCGAGATCAACTCGAGCATGTACGCCTTCTCCTATCCCTTCCTCTCCGGGGCCCTGGCTCGGATCGAGAACCGCAACCGCCAGGGCGAGTACTACCTCACCGACACCGTGGCCCTGGCCTTTGCGGAGGGGCGCGTGGTGGAGGGAATCGTGGTGGAGGATCCAGCGGAGGTATCCGGCATCAACACGCCGGACCAATTGGAATCGGCCCGGCTGGTGATGAGGGGGCGCGCATGAGTGAACGCATCTGGGCGGGCTGGCGAATGGCCTATATCCATCAAGCGGCGGGGACGCCGGAAGGCAAAGCCGCAGGCTGCCTCTTCTGCGGTGTCGCAGGCATGCCTCCCTCCGTCGAGACGCTGGTGCTGGAGCACTACCCTCACTGCTTCACCATGCTGAACGCCTTTCCCTACACGAGCGGCCACCTCATGGTGGCGCCCCGACGCCACGAGGAGTCTCTTCTCGGCGGCGGCCCGGAGGAGCGCGCCGAGGTGCTGGCCGCGGTGGAGCGGGCCCGTCGCGTACTCGAGTCGGAATACCGTCCCGACGGGTTCAACCTGGGCGCGAACCTCGGGCGCTCGGGCGGAGCGGGCGTGCTTGGACATCTGCACTGGCATGTCGTCCCGCGATGGACGGGAGACACGAACTTCATGCCCACGCTGGCCGACACGCGCGTTCTCCCCGAGGCGCTCTCGGCCACCTACGCTCGGATCCTGCGCGCGATGGAATCGCTCCCGCTGGAAGGGCTCTCGCTCACGGGACGCGGACGTGTACCGTAGGCGTCGGCGGTTTCGCTGGACCGCGCTGGCGATCGCATTGGTGGCGGGGGTTTCCCTGGGCGCGGGGGCGTGGAGTCTGACCCACCGCAACCGCGCGACCGCGCCGCCTCCTCCGGGAGATCCCGACCTGCGCATCGAAGTCCTGAACGGATGCGGTATCAGCGGGGTGGGCGATCAGGCCGCCTCGCTCTTGCGGCGCGGCGGGTACCGGGTGGAGCAGATCGGCAATGCGGATCACTTCCACTATCACGAGGACATCGTGATCGCGCGCACGGTCTCGTGGACGAAGGCTGAAGAGGTCGTGCGCTGGCTGCCGGGGGCGATCGTGGTGGAGCAGAGGGTGCCCGGCTATCCCTACGACCTCACCGTGATCGTGGGGCAGCCGCGCTCGCTGGTCCCTGCGCGCTGAAACGCAAACGCCCGAACGCACCAAGCTGAGCCTCGATCCGTCCGGGCGTCTGCCTGCCGTTCCCGCGTGACTACATGCGGAAGTCCGTGATCTTGGCCGAGCTTCTCAGATTCTCGATCCATCCGTTGAAGATCTGACCCTGTCGAACGTTGAGCAGGGACTGGCGGATCTGGTCTTTGCGCTGCTCGAACGCGGCCCAATCCACCGGTGCGTGCTCATCTACCCGCAGAATGACCCAGCCGCGAGCTCCCTTCACCGGTGCGCTGACCGCGCCCACCGGCAAGGCAAACGCCTCGGCCACGACGTCGGGATCCCTGCCGAGGGAAGGGACGCCGGAGCGCCGCGAAAACGCGGGGCTCGTCTGTACCGGCACCGATTCCGCCGCCGCGGCGTCCTCGAGTGACATGCCTCCCTTGATCCGGCCGGAGATGCGGTCGGCGATCGTGCGGGCCTCCGCGAAGCGCCGCTCGCGCACGATCTCATTGGTGACCCGGTCGCGAATTTCCGCCAGGGGAGGAACGCCTTCGGGCTGAACGTCGACGATCTCTACCACGTACCAGGCGCTGTTGGTGCCGTACACGCGACTCACCGTGCCGGGTGGATTGCTGAGAGCGAACGACGCCAGCTGCGGGATCGCGCTCAGCCCCGGCGCAATCCCGGCTGCGGTCACACCGGAGGCGACCTTGACTTCCAAACCGGCAGTCGCTCCCGCCTTCTCGAGTCCCTCGGTCTGCGCTGCGCGCCGAATCGTTTCAAGGCGCTCCTGGGCATTCACGATCGTGCTGTCGGAAGGCTCGATGCGCACCGAGATGTCGCGCAACTGCACCTGGCGCTCTCCCGCCTCCACCTTCTCCGCCGCGACCTGCAGGATATGGAACTGATTTCCCTCAAGGAACGGCTGGCTGACGTCGCCGACGCCGAGCCCCTGCACCGCGGCCGCGTAGGGGGGCGGAAGCTGCCCGGGGATCACGAACTCGGCGTTCAGACCGCCCTCGTCCGCGTTGGGGGCGTCGGAGAAGGACATGGCCAGTGTGGCGAAGTCGCTGTGCTCCACGTCCTCGCGTCCCGCGCGGCGAGCCTCCTCGGCGATGCGGGCCTCCGCGGCGAGTTCCGCAATATCGGAGCGCGTGGTCAAGCTGTCCTCGGTGGTGGCCCGTCGAGGGACCGTGACGTAACGCAGCGTGGCCCGCTTGGGCAGTGCGTACTGGACGCGATGGGCCTCGTAGTAGGTGTTCAGCTCCTCATCAGTCACTTCCGAGTTTGCGGTGGGGCGGTTGGCCTCCACGATCGCGTAGCTGATCCCGGCCTTCTCGGTCTCGTCCTGGTAGGCCCGCCGTACCTCTTCATCGCTCACCTTTGCCGATGAGACGATCACGTCCTGCAACTTCTGGATGGGAAGGTCGCGCCGAACCGCGTCCTCGAGCTGGAGGAGCAACTCTTCGGGAAGTTGGGGATCCTGAATCGTCGCCTTGTAGGTGGCGAGATCGAAGTTGCCGCTCTTGTCGCGGAAGCTCGGATCCTGGGTGATGAACGCGGGCGGGTTATTCAGAAGAACCGACCTCACCTCGCTGTCCCGAACCAGCATGTTCCTGCGGGCCGCCTCCTGCATGAGAAGCCGGCGCGTCACGATGTTGTTCCAGGTCTGCTCCTCCAGCATCAGTTCGTCGGACGGCTGGAGTTCCCGTCCCTGGGAGCGGGCGATTTCTCGGTTGCGGCCCAACTCCTGCTGGTACTCGGTGAAGAGGATCCGATCTCCGTTCACCGTGCCGATGGTGTCCGCCCGCGGGCCGCTGCGGTTTCCCGAAAGGTCCGCGCCCCAGACCAGAAACATGAGGAGCACGAACGCGATGATGGTGACCCACAGGATCACCTTGGTGTTGCGGCGCATGGCCTCGAGCATGGGCGGTCTTCTCCTGTGTATCGGTCGAGGGCTCGGTGGGTCCGGGGCGAGTATCCCGGAGCCGAGGAGCGGCGGCGAGCGAAAGCAGCCGCCAAAACAAGGCAACAAACATACCAAAACATCGGCCGGTAGAACAAGAGGCGGGCTTGCAGACCGGGCGCGCCTCCAGGAAGATAGGGGCTTCATGGCATGGCAACGGAGTTTCCCGGCGTGACCCCTGACTTGGTGCCGTTTCTCGTCGTTTTCGCAGCGTTGCTGGCCCTGTCCGCCCTGTTCTCGGGGAGCGAGACCGCTATCTTCTCCCTCGATCGTCTCCAGATCCGTCGCTTCGAGCGCTCCCATTCCCGCCGGGAGCGCTTGGTGGCCGCCATGGCCGCCCACCCCGAGCGCCTCCTCGCCGGCATTCTGCTCGGGAACACACTGGTGAACGTAGCCGGATCGAGCGTGGCTCTGGCCATCACCAACCGGCTCGAGCCCCGCCTCGTGGGGGGGAATCCGGTCACAGCATCGGTCGTACTCGGGACCACGCTGATTCTCCTGTTCGGCGAGGTCCTGCCGAAGGGGACCGCCGTCCATTGGGCCCCGCGGCTTGCCCCATACGCCGCATTGGCCCTCGACCCCGTCCTGCGGGTCTTCTCCCCTCTGGCCCGGCTCCTCGAAATCGCCGCCCGCGCCCTCCTGCGCGCGAGCGGCATGGCAGCGGAACGGCAGGGGAGCGGTCTCGGGCCGGGCGAACTCCAGGTGCTCTTCGAGGACGTGCAGGCCGGACAGGAGGTGAGCGAGGACGAGGGGGAGATGGCCGCCAACATCTTCGAGTTCTTCGAGACCCGCGCCTACGAGATCATGACCCCCCGGGTGGATCTCGTGGCGCTGCCCGTGGACATCTCCCGAGAGGAACTCCGCCGGCGCGTCCCGGAGGCGCGACACAGCCGACTGCCGGTCTATCGCGACTCGCTCGATCAGATCATCGGTTTCATCAACGCGAAGGAGTATCTGCTCGACCCCGATCTTCCTCTCGACGCGCTCCTGCGCCCCGTGCACTTCGTCCCGGAGCGCGCGCGGCTGAACCGCATACTGGGTGAAATCCAGGCCCGCAGGCTCGGCTTGGTGGTCGTGGTGAACGAGTACGGCGGCACGGAGGGGATTCTCACCAGGGAGGACTTGGCGGAGACGGTCGTGGGGGAGATCTTCGACGAACAGGAGCGGGACCACGCCCTGCCGATGGAACCGGCGGGACCCCGGATGTGGCGCGTGGACGGCCTCTACCTCCTCTACGACCTGATCCAGGAGACCGGGGTGCGCTGGGAGCCGGGCCCCGCGGAGACCGTGGCGGGGCACGTGGCCCACCTGCTCGGGCGCCCGCCGCGGCCGGGCGATGCGCCGGTCGACGGGCCCTTCACGTTCCGGGTACTCGCCGTGCGGCGCCACCGCGCGCATCGCGTCCTGGTGACGGCGACGGCGCCGGTCGAGGGGCCCCGCTGATGGGCACGGTGATCCCCCTCCTTCTCCTGTCCGTCGTGGCCTCCGCCCTCTTTGCGGGACTCGAGACGGGAGTGGTGTCGCTGAGCCGCGTGCGGCTGCGCGTGCGGGCGCGGCGCGGCGATGCGGTGGCGGCCCGTCTCCTGCGCCTCATCGAGCGCCCGGAGCGCGTGCTGACCACCTTCCTTATCGGGAACACGCTCTGTAACGTCGGGAGCGGCGCGCTGGCCACCTATGCGGCGACGCGCATCCTCGGCATGGGCGAGACCGGTGGCTCGATCGCCGCCACCGCGGTCATGACCGTCATCCTTCTGGTCTTCTCGGAACTCGCTCCCAAGATCTACTTCCGGCGGCACGCGGAGGACGGAGTACCGCGGTTCCTGTGGTTCATCCGTGCGGTGACCTGGATCCTCGCGCCTGTGCAGTGGGTGGCCACCTCCCTGCTCCACACGATCACCGGACGGAGCGGGCGGAGCGCCTTCGTGACCCGGGAGGAGCTGCGTCAGTTGGTGAGGGAGACGCGGGGCCGGCTCGGCTCCGGCGAGCAGCACATGTTGGAGAGCATCTTCGAATTCGGGGGAACGATCGTCCGCGAGGTGATGATTCCGCTTCCGGACGTAGTGTCGCTCCCCGAGACTGCGGCTCCCTCCGAGCTTCTCGACCTCGTGCGCAGGCATCGCTACACCCGGATCCCGATCTACCGGCAGCGGGTGGACACCCTCGTCGGCCTCGTGAACGTCTTCGACATCCTTTATGACCAGGAGCCCAAGGCGACCGTCGCCGAGTACGTGCGGCAGATGGTCGTCATCCCCGAGACCTCGCGGATCCCAAGGGTTCTGGTCGAACTCCAGAAGAGACGAGAGACCATGGCCCTGGTGGTGAACGAGTTCGGTTCCTGCATCGGCATCGTGAGCGTCGAGGACATCGTGGAAGAGATCATGGGCGAGCTGGCCGACGAGCATCAGGAGTTGAGCCTTCCCCTGCAGAAGGTCGGGGATGGCTATGTCATGGATGCGACGCTGGACATCGACGAGTTGAACCAGGAGCTCGGGACCGCGCTGGCGAAGGACCGGTTCGACACGGTGGGGGGGCTGGTGCTGCGGCGTCTGGGACGAATCCCCGCGGTCGGGGAACGCGTGCGGGTGGGGGCACTCGAGTTCGAGGTGTTGGCGGTGCATCCGTACGGGCTGAGGCGGCTTCGCCTGCGGTTCCTCGATCGGGAAACCCGGACCCGTTGACGATTCGGGGTACGCCCCGATGCCGCTCGCACACTACAATCTTCACCGTCGGCGGAACGCGCGCGGCGGGGAACCGTCTCGCCTGGAGGAGGGTGCATGCTCGAGTGGATCAGCAAGGGGGGACCGCTCATGGTCCCGATCATTCTCTGCTCGGTGGTCGCGCTGGCCATCGTTCTGGAGAAGCTGTGGCTGCTGCGCGGGACGAGGAAGCGGATGGACGCGTTCCAGGTCAGCATTCAGGGAATCCTCAAGTACGGCCATCTCGATGAGGTGGAACGCCGGGCCCGGGAGCACCCCAACCCTCTCGCTCGCATCTTCCTGGCCGGGTTGGAGAAGATCGGCGAGGATGAGGTGCGCATCAAGGAGTCGATCCAATACGCCGGCGAGAAGGAAGCGAGGCGGCTCCGTACGCACGTGGCCGGCCTCGCCACCATCGTGGCCGGCGCGCCCCTCCTGGGGTTCCTGGGCACGGTCCTCGGCATGATCAAGGCCTTTCAGCAGATCGAGAGCCTGGGGGGCAACGTGAACGCATCGGTGCTGGCCGGGGGCATCTGGCAGGCCATGATCACGACCGCCGCCGGCCTCCTCGTGGCCATCCCCACGCTCTTCGCCAACAACTGGATCGTGAGCCAGGTCCACGCGGTGATCATGGAGATGGAAGAGGCGTCGCAGAACCTCGTCGATTCCCTGCGCTCCGGCAAGGCGGCGCCGGGCGCGCCGGCTGCCAAGAGCGGGGAGCGCTGATGTTCCAATTCCAGGAGCGGGATCAAATCATCGGCAGCATGGACAGCACGCCGATGGCGGACTTCGTGTTCCTGCTTCTGATCTTCTTTCTTCTCTCGTCTTCGTTTATATTGCCTACGGGGATTCCGGTGAACCCGCCGAAGTCGGAGTCCTCGGTCACGAGCAAGGACCAACCGGTGGTGGTCACGATCACACGCGACGGTGTGACCTACGTCGACGAGGAGCGGGTGGCGGCGCCCGAGTTGGCGACTGCCCTCGGTGTGCGCCTCTCGGGGGCGGTATCCAAGTCCGTGGTCGTGCGCGGAGACGAGACGGTGAGCCTGGGACGGCTGGTGGAGGTCATGGATATGGCCCGCCAGGCCGGAGCCGAGAAGCTCGCCATCGCCACCGAACGCAAAGCAGCGTCGCGCCCGTAGGCCGGCAACCTCGCCGGTAACCTGCGGGAAGGAAGGTCAAGCCCAAGCATGCCCGGATCGACCACGGCCCGCACCTGGTCCGAGATCGCCTTCGATCGCATCCCTCTCGCATCCGTCGCGCTGGACGGGCGCCACAGGATCCTCTCCTCCAACGCGGCCGCGTGCGTGCTGTTGCGCGCGACGGCGGAGGAATTGAAGGGAAAGGACCTCACCGAGGTCGTGCGGAGCGAGGATCCGACGTGGTGGAGCACCGACCCGGTGGATCGCCTCGGCGCCCCCGCCGGCGACCGCCGTCTCAAGGCCCGCATCAAGGGCAGGCGCCGGCTGTTGCGGGTGGGAGTCTATTCGCTGCGGGACGGGGAGGAGGAAGTGGGAACGCTTCTCACCCTGCGCGATTCCCGATCCACCGAGCGGGACCCTCTGGAAGAGAAGGCGTACCTCGACTCCCTGGGTGAGCTTTCCGCCTGCGTGGCCCACGAGATTCGCAATCCGCTGACCGGCGTGCGCACGACCGTGCAGTTCGTGGATTCCAAACTCGACCCGGAAGACGCGCGGCACGAGGATCTTCAGGAAGTCGTCAAGGAACTCGACCGCATCGAGCAGATCATCGGAGACCTACTCCTCTTCGGCCGGCCGGTCGAGGGGCACAAGGTCCGGACGGACTCTGAACGCGCTGGTGGGGCGGGTGCTGGACTCGATGGAGTCCCAGTTCAAGGAGGCGGAGATCGAGGTGAAGCGCAACCTCTCGCCCGATCTGCCCGCCTTCGTCTTCTCTCCCGACAATCTCCAGCAGGTCCTCCTGAATCTCATCCGCAACTCCCTGGAGGCGATGCCGGAAGGCGGGAGGCTGCGCGTGACCACCACGCTTCGCCGCTTCCGCTCGGGGCGTCCCCCGGCAGCCGAGATCTTCGTGAGCGACACCGGGCATGGGATCCCCGACGACTTGCTCGACCAGATCTTCAAGCCCTTCTTCACCACGCGGCACAACGGCACCGGGCTGGGCCTGCCGATCTCCACGAACATCGTCCGTGGGCACGGCGGCCGCCTGACCGCGCGCAACCGTCGCGAAGGGGGCGCTACGTTTCGGATCTCTCTGCCTCTGGACCGAGAGGAAGAGGTCGACTCGTGATCCCGACCCTTCTCGTGATCGACGACGAGCCATCGGTCGGTCGTTCGCTGACTCGTGTGATGACCGACCGCGGTTACCGGGTGCTGGTGGCGCACACCGCGGCCGACGGTCTGGCCCAGGCGCGGGCCGCGCGCCCACCGGTGATTCTGCTCGACCATCGTCTTCCGGATGCCGAGGGGTTGGGTGTGCTGGACACGCTCCTCGGGGTCGACCCCCGCGTGCGAGTGATCGTCATCACCGCGTTCGGCGACACCGCTCTCG
The DNA here is from genome assembly GCA_963762255.1 of Candidatus Eiseniibacteriota bacterium. GTDB lineage: Bacteria > Eisenbacteria > RBG-16-71-46 > JABDJR01 > JABDJR01 > CAVXKA01. Next base: position 231,906 of record CAVXKA010000003.1, on the reverse strand, counting down.
CCGTGCGGTTCATCAAGCAGGGCGCCTTCGACTTTCTCACCAAGCCCTACGAACTCGAGCAGCTCGTCCACACCGTGGAGGCGGCGCGGCGCGACTCCGAGGCCCAGCTTCGGCTCTCTCTCTACGATCTCCGCGAGCGACGCGGTGCGGGTGAACCGATCGTGGGGGAGAGTCCGGCCATCCTGGAAGTGCTCTCGGTGATTCGCAAGGTGGCCGCCTCCGACGCGACCAGCGTGCTCCTGAGCGGCGAGAGCGGAACCGGCAAGGAGTTGGTGGCGCGGGCCATCCACGAGCTCAGCGACCGGGCCAAGGCGCCGTTCATGGATCTGAACTGCTCGAGCTTCTCGGAGCACCTGCTGGAGAACGAGTTGTTCGGGCACGAAAAGGGCGCGTATACGGACGCTCGGGATACCAAGCTCGGGTTGGTGGAGCTGACAGACGGCGGGACCCTCTTCCTGGACGAAGTGGCGGACATGCCGTTGGTCACCCAAGCCAAGCTTCTGCGATTCCTCGATTCGCGCAAGTTCAAGCGGGTAGGTGGAACCCTCGATCTCGAAGTCGATATCCGCGTGGTGGGGGCGAGCAACAAGGACATCGCCGTGGAGATCGAGGCGGGACGATTCCGCGAGGATCTCTATTATCGGCTGAAGGTTGTCTCCATTCCCATGCCGCCGCTGCGGGATCGAGGCGACGACGTGCTCCTGCTCGCCCAGCATTTCCTGAGGCACTTCTCCACGAAGCTCAATCGGAAGTTCGATCGCTTGAGCCCGCGCGCCGCGGAAATGCTTCGTGCCTACTCCTGGCCGGGGAATGTGCGTGAACTCAAGAACGTGATCGAGCGTGCGGTCCTGCTCGAAGACGGACCCGTTCTGGAGATCTCCCATCTTCCTCCGGAGATCGCCAACGAGACACGCGGCATGCGTCCCCTCGAGGGCCGGCTTCAGACGCTTCAGGAAATCGAAGACCAGCACGTCGTGCGGGCCCTCGAACACACCGGGTTCAACAAGTCGCAAGCAGCGCGACTGCTGGGCATCTCCCGCCAGAGCCTTCTCGATCGCCTCAAGCGTCTCGACCATCGAGACGCGGACGTGCTTGAGCACGCGGAGCCGGCGGCGCCGCCCGCGGACGCTGGCCCCCACTAGCGCGTCTGCGTCACTACTCGTTTGCTGTCCAGACTTTTGACACCGTCCAATTTTTGGACACAATCTTGTAACGCATGTATGGTCAAGGTATTAGGACATGCATAGTCGAGTTGTAGTGGCGTAACTATCTGATTCTTAGGCAGTTGCGTGGACTCATCCGCTCCTGCTTTTCGGGCGATGGCTCACCTGTGCGACCTTAACTCATTGTAGTTTAATGAATTAGAAACAGACCCCGGTCATTGGCACGAGGGGTGCTTAGACAAGGAGTCGGAGGACTGGGGGTTTAGTCGTGGCTAAGACGATCTTGATCGTCGAGGACGAACGGCTCTTGGCCCGGACCTTGTCGACTGCACTGAAGGAAGCCGGCTACAACGCCGTCGTGACGCACACCGCGGAGCAGGCGGAGGAGAAGTGGCTCGAGGAAGTCACGTTCGATCTGGTGATTCTGGATTACCGGTTGCCGAAAGGCAGCGGACTTGAGCTCCTCCACACCGCGCGCGAGAGCGGAAGGACTTCCAAGGTCATTCTGATGACCGCGTTTGGAAACCGTGATGTAAGAGCCGAGGCTAAGCGACTTGGAGTCGATAAGTATGTCCGCAAGCCGTTCGACCTCGACAACATGCTCAGGTCAGTATCAGAGCTCATCGGCGATCCCAATAACGGGACGTCGGTAAATCCTCGAAAGGAGGGGGGTGAGTAAAGATGGCAAAGAAGAAGAAGACCGCGAAGAAGAAGACCGCGAAGAAAAAGGTCGCGAAGAAGAAGGCCAAGAAGGCTGGCAAGAAGAAGGCCAAGAAGGTAGCTAAGAAGAAGGCCAAGAAAGCCGGCAAGAAGAAGGCCCGCAAGAAGGCCACGAAGAAGGCCCCGTCGAACCGCATGGTGAAGATGTAGTTCGGCGATGGCTCGCTCTTCCCCTCGGGGAAGAGAATCGGGTCGAGAGGGGTCGGTGACGGGACTCGGTCCTGCGCCGGCCCCTTCGCATTTCTGGCCGGAGCGCTCTCGCATAGAATAGCAGGATGACAGGCGATCCAACCGGGGCGGGTTCGGTGCGAAGGGATCGAATCCGCATTCTGGGGGCCCGGCAGCACAACCTGCGCGGCATCGACCTGGACATCCCTCGGATGGCGCTTACGGTGGTCACCGGGGTGAGCGGCTCAGGGAAGTCCTCTTTGGCCATGGCCACCCTGTACGCGGAGGGCCAGCGGCGATACCTCGACGGCGTGTCCGCCCACGCCCGCCGTTTCCTGGAGCGATTCCCCCGTCCTGAAGTCGACGCTGTGGAGGGGATTTCCCCCGCTGTTGCCCTCCAACAGCGCACCGCTGTCCGGAGCGCGCGATCGACAGTCGGCACCAGCACGGACATCTACGACTTTCTCCGCCTTCTCTTCGCGCGGATCGGACATGTTGTTTGTCCTGTCTGCGATCGGGAGGTGCCCCGCTGGACAGCGGAGCGCGTCGTTGACGTTTGGGCCTCCGGACCCCTCTGCCGCCTGAACGTCACTTTTCCCCATCCCGCTGCTCGGGATGCCGAGGCGGCGCGCCGCTCGCTGCGGGCGCGGGGGTACCTCCGAGTGCTCGGGGAAGGCGGACTCGTCGATCTCGCCGATGCTCCCGCGTCGGCGAGCTGGAACATTCTCCAGGATCGGGTCCGCTCGGATCGACGAGGGCGGCTGGCGGAAGCCCTCGATGCGGCCTTCCGAGAGGGCGCGGGTGTGGCTGAGGTACATCCCGAGGGAGGTGACCCCGTGCAGTACCGGCTCGGCCGCGTTTGCACCGGCTGCGGAGCGGGTTACCCCGAGCCCGAGCCTCTCCATTTCTCGTTCAACAGCCCCGCCGGCGCGTGCCTTCGATGCGAGGGTTTCGGATTCACCCTTGAGTTCGACCCGCGGAAGATCGTGCCCGATCCTCTGCGTTCCATCGACGACGGAGCGATCGCCCCATGGGCCGGACGGTGGCGGACGCATTTCCTTCGCAAGTTTGAGAGTTCCCCGCGAGCACGCGCGATTCCTCGGCGCCGGCCGTGGCGCGACCTCGATCCGGAAGACCAGGAGTTCCTGCTGAGCGGCGACCGCACGTTTCCAGGCGTTCTCCGGTTCCTGGGTCGGCTCGCCGCGAAGTCCTACAAGCCGGGGGCGCGATTTCTGGTCCGGCGCTACCAAAGCCCGAATGTGTGTCCGGAGTGCGCCGGGAGCCGCCTGCGCCCGGAAGGCCGCTGGGTCCGCGTCGAAGGGGAATCCCTTACCCAATGGTGCGCGCGCCCGGTACAGGAGCTCCGGGGACGACTCAACGGGCTCTCCCTGACCGATCGGGAGCGCGAGACCGCCCGCTCGCTGATCGCGGACATCGACCACCGACTCGACGTGCTCGAACGGGTGGGGCTTGGCTATCTCACCCTGGATCGGTTGAGCCGAACGCTCTCTGGGGGAGAGATGCAGCGCATCGAGCTGGCGCACGCGCTGGGCGCCAGGCTCGTCGATGCGCTCTACGTGTTGGACGAGCCGACGGTGGGGCTGCACCCCCGGGACACCGGTCGACTGATGGAGGTTCTGCGCGACCTCATCCGAGACGGGAACACGGTCGTGGTGGTGGAGCATGACCGCGAAGTCATGCTCGCCTCGGATTGGATGATCGACTTGGGGCCGGGTGGTGGGAAGGACGGTGGAGGACTCGTCTATTGCGGTCCGGTATCGACGCGGTTGCAGGGGGCCTGGTCGCCGACGGTCGACGTGCTGCGCGACGAAGCCCCGGCGCAGCGCGCCCCCCTCGCCGAGCCACGGGGATGGCTTCGCTTGCGCGACGCTCGACTGCACAACCTGAAGGGGGTGGACGCCGACTTTCCCTGGGGCACTCTGACCGGCGTATGCGGGGTGAGCGGATCCGGGAAGAGCTCTCTCGTCACCGACACCCTCGTGCCTCTCCTGGAATCTCGCGCCCGCGTGCATGGTTCGTCGATACGCCCCCCGAAGGGATCCCTCGTCAAGCCCGGGAGCAACGGGGCCACAGTCGACGAGACTTCCGCGGAGGGACTTGGACGCCTCTTGGTGCAGGCGCCGATCACGGGCTTCAGCGTTGTCGATCAGGATCCACTGCCGCGCTCGGCGCGCTCGATCCCGGCGAGCTACGTCGGCGCGTGGAACGGTGTTCGCACCCTCTTCGCCGCCCTCCCCGAAGCGAGACGCCGTGGGTTGGGGGCCGGCGCCTTCTCCTTCAACATCGCCGGCGGACGGTGCGAAGCCTGCCGAGGCGAGGGAGAGGTCAGGCTCGACATGGACTTCATGCCCGATGTACGTCTGCCATGCGAGGCCTGCGGTGGATCGCGGTTCGGCCCTGAAGTACGCGAGGTCCGGTTTCGCGGCATGGATATCGTCGAGACGCTCAACCTGACCGTCGACCGGGCGATCGTCCATTTCGCGGCTACTCCCTCAGTGGTGCGGCCTCTTTGGTGGATGCAACGCGTGGGGCTGGGCTACCTGACGCTGGGGCAACCCGCGTCCACGCTTTCGGGAGGCGAGGCCCAACGGCTGAAGCTGACGCGGGAGCTGGCCACGGAGGCGAGCGGACGCCTCTTCATCCTCGACGAGCCGACGGTGGGGCTCCACGGCGCCGAGGTGCAGAAACTGATCGGCATCTTGCGCACGCTGGCGAGTTCGGGGAATGCGGTCCTGGTGGTCGAGCATCACCTCGAAGTCCTCGCCGCGTGCGATTGGCTGGTCGAATTGGGTCCGGATGGGGGCGGCGCGGGCGGGGAGATCCTTGCCCAGGGTCCTCCGGAGACTGTGGTGCGCGCGGCGCGTTCTCGTCTGGCGCCCTACCTTGCCCCCCTGCTTCATCGAGGGCGAGGCAAGCCGGTTTCGGGCTAGAATGAAGCCATGGGCTTTGGACTCTTTCCCGACGAGCCGGGGGCACCCCCCTCCGACGGAGCGACCCAGGATGCGCCTCTGGCCGAGAGGATGCGCCCCCGGGTGCTGAGCGACGTTGTCGGGCAGGAGCATCTCACTGGCCCGGACCACCTGCTGGGCCGGATCGCCGCAGGCGCGGCGTTTCCCTCCATGATCTTCTGGGGTCCTCCCGGGACCGGGAAGACCACCCTCGCCCGGCTTCTCGCGCGGAGCCGGGACGCCCGATTCGTGGGCCTTTCCGCCGTCTCGGCCGGAGTCAAGGACGTTCGGGAAGTGGTCGAGGCCGCGCGGCAGTACCGGCGTTCAGGGCAGCGCACCGTCCTGTTCCTCGATGAGATCCATCGCTTCAACCGGGCACAGCAGGACGCCTTGCTTCCGCATGCCGAGTCGGGCTTGATCACCTTGCTCGGCGCCACCACGGAGAATCCGTCTTTTGAAGTGAACTCGGCGCTCCTCAGTCGCTGCCGTGTCGTCGTGCTGAAGCCCCTGGGCGAAGACGCACTATCCGCCGTGCTTGACCGCAGCCTGGTCGACGAGCAGCGGGGGGTGGGCGGCTCGGGGCTCGAAGTGCCGGGCCCCGTCCGTGACGCGCTCGTCCGCGGGGCAGACGGGGATGCCCGCCGGCTTCTGAATGCGCTCGAGATTGCGGTCGAGTTGGCTCGCGGAGAAGGTGCACTTGTCTTGACCCTGGATCATGTCCGCGAAGCCTTGCAGGCCGCGGCTCTGAGATACGATCGGGCCGGAGAGGAGCACTACAATCTGATCTCGGCCCTGCACAAGAGTGTGCGCGCCAGCGACGCGCAGGCCGCCGTCTACTGGACGGTGCGCATGATCGAGGGCGGCGAGGATCCTCTCTACCTGGCCCGACGCATCGTCCGCATGGCGGTGGAAGACATTGGGCTGGCCGACCCGCAAGCGCTCGTTCAAGCGGTCGCCGCGCAGCAGGCTGTGCACTTCGTCGGGCTCCCCGAGGGGGGGGCCGCCCTCGTGCAGGCAGTGATCTATCTCGCGCTGGCGCCCAAGAGCAACCGCGTCTATCTCGCCGAACGCGAGGCCGCCCGAGTGGTAGCCGAGACCGGGAGCCTCCCTGTCCCAATGGTATTCCGCAACGCGGCCACCGAGCTCATGAAGAGCCTGGGCTACGGCGAGGGCTACCGATACGAACACGACGCGCCCGACGCGTTCACCGGTCAGCAGGGCCTTCCCGAAGCGCTGGAAGGGAGTACCTTCTATCGTCCCACCGACCGGGGCTACGAGCGCGAATTGGGGGATCGACTGCGAGAGCGAGGCATTCCCCCCGATCGGACTCGCTGAAGCCGGTCCGGAAGGGGTCCGGGCCGATCGAAAAGAAAGCCCGACCCGCGAATGCGGGTCGGGCTCAAAGCACCAGGACGAAGGCGCAGCTACTGCTTGGTGCAGGTGAATCCGGACTTGATGCCCTCGCTGAGAACCACGGCGTCCGTCAGATCCACCGCGAGGTCCGAGTTCACATCCGAGCAGAACGTGTAGGTTCCGGTCTTGATCGACGGGCTGTGCAGACCGGCATCGGCAAGACTCACGGTGCAAAACGTTCCAGGGTTCCAGCCGGAGGTCGGGAGGATGCCGGAGTCGTCCACGGCGTCCGGACTGACACAGCCGACTTCCTTCAGCTTGATGCCGTTGGCAAAGACCTCGACCGCCGGAGGCGCAGCCACCAGCGACGGGTCGATGCATCCACCGGCCGCAATGAAGAAATGGGCTTCCCCGCTGGCGTCGGTCGTAGCCTCGATCAGCGGATGAGCCTGCCCGACGCACCAACAGACCAGTCCGTCGGCTTCGGTCGAAAACACGAGCTGAACGGTGGCGCTGTCGATCGGTCCCGCAGAGCCATTGACGGTGACGATGTATTCGACCGTACCGCCCGGGGAATAGAGCACGTTGCCAACCACGCTGAGAGTCGGATCCGGAATGCCGGCGAAGGAACTACCGGCGACGAGAACACCGGCAACCAGCGCGGCGATGAGGAGTCGGTAACTGCGACCCATCGGTGCACCTCCTGTACTGTGTCTAGAGCGAGTCCTGAAAGCTGCTCCACCCCTGCCATGGCTCGAGTTGGATCGCTCTAATCCTACCAAGCGGCGATCTGGGGAATCAACACTTTCTTAACAATTCGTAGAACGCCTTGCAAACACGGCAGTTCCACGCCAGGTACATCGCGCGGATCAGGGCTCCAGCCCCGGATTCGGGCTCTTGGCCTGAGGCGTCTTCTTGAGAGGTTGCCTCTCGGCGGCCTGGTTAAGCCGGCTCGCCACGTCCAACCTGAAATGCAGCACTTCGGGTTCGGAACAGGTCATGCAGTTCAGGAAGTACTGCGTTGAAACCTCGCCCGAATCTCCAAGCTTGTTCTTCATCTCGACCACTCGATAGGCGCCGCCGTCCTTGGGGCAGCGCATCCGCATGATTACAGAACTCTGGCGGAACCCGTCGACCTTGGCCTTGCGGATGAAGTCCTCGCGGGCCGCGGCGAAGTCGGCGGTGACGTAACGGATCATGCGCAGTGCCAGCCTGTCAGCGCTGCGAGGCGAGTAGTCGCGTGCCCGTCCGAGGCTGTCGGCGGCTGCCAGGGCCGCCTCGGCCGTAATCAGCACCATGAACCCAACCGGGCTGTCCCCCATCTGCGGGAGGGTCCCCAGTACGGTGTTGAAACGGATCGCGTCCGCCTCCGGCGGGAGTGTTGAATCGGCCTCCACTCCGACACGAGCCACGCGGTGGATGGCCAGGACAACCTGCTCGTCGTAGCGGTCTTGAGTCTCAATACCGTCGAATTCGGTCAGGGGAAGTCTGCCCGCGAGTCGTTGGAGGGCCCCGACGCGGGCCCGGAGCACCTGACGAATCGTCTCGACGGCCCGGCGAGGAGTCGATGCCGTCAGAGAGTCCTCCTGCACCAAGCGCCTGACCTCCGCCACTTCAGAGTGCAGAAACGCCGAATCCGGCTGAGCGAAACGGGCGGACACGGGTCCGGACGCGGCAACAAGCAGAGCGAGTGCGGCGAGCGGGGAAAGCGTCCAGGGGCGGACCGAACGTGGGTGGGCGTGCTGGTGCGAGGTCATGGTTGCGGACGGTCCTCCGAGCGGTCACGGGACGACGATCGACGACGCTGACGTCCAGTATGAGCGGTCCTGGCGCGCAGGGACAAGTGGGAGGCGCGCCCGGGTTGCTTTGACAGCACCCCGTGGGTCTGATAAAATGACGTACCTTGCTCGGGGCCTGCGATTCCACAGCCTCAGTTCCTGCGCCCGTCGTCCCGAGTTCAGTCGCGCCGGTCTCTGGGGCAGGTTCATTGGGCCTGCATCCAGGCCGGCTTTTGTCGTTTTTGGACCTACCATAGCTCCTCAAGGAGACCGCCACGATGCACCCTTCCCCCAGGGTGGTTCTATTGTGCGCGCTCGTCGCCGCGCTGCTCCCGTTCTTGCCCGCATCGCCCACAGCGTCGGGTACCTCGACCAGCATCGAGCGAACGTATGACCTCTCGGGATTGCAGGTCGTCGGAGATGCGTCGTCACCGAGGGTCAGCCTACCGGGCGCCGGGACGGAGGATGCCGGGTCAGGAGCCATGCTCCCCGTCGATCGCGTGACGTTCCAGGCCCCGTCGGGGATGAGGCTCGTCGCGGTGCGTGCAAGTGCGTTCGGTGAACGGCGCCTCACGGTCAAGGGTTCGCCGGCGTGGAGCGCGAGCGTGCCGCCACCTTCGGCCCCCGGGTCCACTCTTGAACAGGAGTGGGCGGTGGCGACGGAGGGTGGCTATCTGCGTGGCCGCCGGCTCGAGACCGTCGAGATTCGGCCGGTGCAATGGGTGCCGGGCGACGGTTCCATGGTCGCTGCGGAGCGGATTCGCCTTACCCTCGAATTCGCACCCGATCACGATGCGCCGATCCGCGCCCGCGAAGTCCGTTGGGACGCTGTGGATGCCTTCGATTCCGCCGCCGCCAGGATCGCCTCGAGATCCGGGGAACGGATCGGCTCCGCCGCCTCGATTCTCGCCCCGCTCGTGAACGGCGGAGGGCCGTTCTCCCCGCGATTCGTCCCATCCGAGGATGGTTCCCCGGTCCGGTATCTGGTCATCACGAGCGACGATCTCGCTCCTTCGTTTCAGAGGTTGGCCGATTGGAGGACCGCGCTCGGCATCCCGACCGTGGTCCGCACAACGTCCTGGATCTTCGCCAACTATCCCCGGGGCCTCGATCACGCAGAAGATCTGCGCAACTTCATTCGCGAGGCGGTGCAGAAATGGGGGATTGAGTACGTGCTGCTGGGGGGGGACACCGAAGTCCTTCCTCATCGCTATGGCAAGACCTACTACTTCGGCGGCGAGATGATCCCTACCGACCTCTATTTCCAGTGCCTGGATGGAAACTGGAACCGGAACGGCAACGATCTTTTCGGTGAAGGGTACGTGAACTCATCCGTCACCGGTGACGGCGCCGATCTCTACCCCGAGGTGTGGATCGGCAGGGCCCCGACGCGAACCGGGGCTGAGGCGGACGCCTTCGTCAGCAAGGCGATCAGATACGACACGCTCGTCCCCACAGGGCCGGGCTTCGGGGATCATGCGCTCCTTCTCGGCGAGATGCTCTTCCCGCAGAACTGGAGCCTTGGAGATACGGTGATCTTCGACGGAGCGGCTGTCTGCGAGACTACCGCCGTCGCCATGACCGGGTCCGTGACCCCCTACCGGATGTACGAGAACTACACCGAGTACGCAGGAGCCGTGCTGGAGTCCAAACCTGCGGTGATCACGCAAATCAATCAGGGCTACAACCTGATCCTGCATGTGGGACATGGCTACAGGAACACGATGGCGGTGGGGCTCAACGGCGAGGCGTTGACGAACGGTGACGCCGATTATTTCTACAACACCGTGCGTCAGGGGATCCTCTACGCCATCAACTGCACCTCCTCGGCCTTCGACTTCGACTGCATCGCCGAGCATTTCGTGCGCAATCCCGGCGGGGGTGTGGCGGGCTCGATTGGATCCACCCGGCTCGATTTTCCCGAGACGGGGCGGTACTACCAGGATGAGTTCTTCAGCCTCCTGTATACGCAGGGGGTCACGCATCTGGGCGAGGCTTCGGCGAGGCAGAAGCTTCCTTTCATCGCAAGTTCGAGCAAGGACGGCGACCATCGGTGGACCCAGTTCAGCCTGATCTGCATGGGGGATCCCACCATGGACATTTACACGGGCCCCGTGGGGACCCTTGCCGCCTCCGTGTTGGAGCCGCTGGAACTCGGCCGCCAGAGCTATACCGTCTCGGTGACGAGCGGCGGAAACCCAGTCCCGGGGGCCACGGTCTGCCTCAACAAGACCGAGGACGCCTACGGCTACGGCGTCACCGGCCCCGACGGTCTTGCGACGGTCGCCTTCGACCCGGATCTGCCCGGAAACCTGAGCTTGGGCGTGAGGGCGCACAACTACCGCTGCCGCGTCGACTCGCTTTCGATCGTGGCGCCCTCGGGCCCGCATCTCTTCGCGGCCGATGTTGTCGTGGACGACACGGCGGGGGGAGATGGAGACAGTCGCCTCGAGGCGGGGGAGAGCGCGTCGCTGTATCTGACCCTCGGGAATCGAGGGCTCGCCGACGGTGGTTCGGTTTCCGTTTCGGTGGTGACCGCTCCGCCGGGCATCACCGTGATCGATTCCGGCGCTTCATGCCCGCTGGTCCCCGCGGGGGGGACGGCCCTTTGCACCGATCCGCTCACGGTCGCCGCGGGGGCGTCGATCCCCGACGTGAGCGCGCTGAGCATGACGATTTCGCTGAGCTCGGGAGCGTACTCCCGCCAGGAAGCGATGGCGCTGTACGTGGGAAGTCCCAATTTGCGGCTCTACGCCGCCGCCGTGCGCGACACCGCCGGAAACGGAAACGGTAACGGCACGCTGGAAGCCAACGAAGACCTGCATGTACGTTTCTACCTGCGCAATCTGGGACTCGGACGATCCCTGGGCCTCACTGCCGTGTTGTCGAGCGCCGATCCGGCGGTACAGATCTCGGACCCCACATCGTTCTACGGCGATCTCGAAGCGGGGGCTGGGCACGGGGGGGATGGATTCCTGCTCCGCTTCAGCGACACAAGCCTGACTCACGCGCTCCTTCTGACGGTGAGCGATCAGCGGGGGACCGTGCTTACCCGAACCGTCAACATCGCCCCTCCGGCGGTTCCCGCCTCGTTGGTCGCAAGCGGGAGCGCCACCAGCATCGACCTGAGATGGGCGGCGGTCGGAGGTGAGGTGGGCGGCTACAACATCTACCGCTCATTGAGCCTTGCAGGGCCGTTCACAAAGGTCAACGAACTGCCGACAGACCGGACCTCGTATTTCCGTGACGAGGGGCTTCCCGCCATGACGCGCTTCTACTACAGGGTGGCAGCGGTCGACTCTTCCGGAAACCAGGGCACCGCATCGGGAGTGGCGCAGGCCACGACGAGCATTCCGGCAGCCGAGGGCTTTCCCTTGGATCTGGATGCCTCGACCCCGTGCTCACCCTGCTTGGCCTACCTGAGTGGCGATGCCAAGGCGGAACTCGTCACCGGGGCCGGCGAGGTGTACGCGGTTCGGCACGACGGGACCGAGCTCCTGGACGGCGACAACAACGCCCAGACCTACGGCGTGTTCGGGGGCACGGGGTTCGGGCCGTTCTGGACGCCCCCGGCTGTGGCCGATCTCGAGAATGACGGGGTCCAGGACATCGTTGCCGCGGGGTTCCAAACCGCTCTGCTCTACGTCTGGAGCTCGCATGGCGGCGCGAAGCCCGGATGGCCGAGACAGATCAACCCCGGCGGACTTCCGAGTCCGGCCGTGTGGAGCGCTCCCACCCTCGCCGACCTCGACGGCGACGGGGACCTGGAGATCCTCATCAATGCGGCCGCGTACACGTTCGCCTTCCATCACGACGGGACCGAGTTCCTGGACGGGGACCACAACCCGGCAACCCTGGGCGTCTTCCTCGTCATGGGGACCGCCGCAAACTACGGCACACCGGCGGTCGGGGACGTCGACAACGACGGGATGCCCGAGATCGTCGTCGGCTCGCGGGATGGCAAGCTCTATGTGATGAACCCGGATGGGACCGCGCTGCCGGGATTTCCGTACGTCAGCGGCGGCGACATCACGAACTCGCCGGCGATTGGCGATCTGGACAACGACGGCTGGAAGGAAATCGTTTTCGCCAGCTCGAATCTGAAGGTGTTCGCCGTGAACGCGAATCTTCAGCAGCCGCCGGGCTGGCCGCTGGGTGCGAATATGAATCGCGACTATGACGCTTCCCCCGCGCTCGCAGACATGGACGGCGACGGATATCTGGACGTCGCTCTCTGCGCGGGGAACGGGACCGTGTATCTGTGGCATGGCCAGAGCGGACAGCTCTTCCCCGGGTGGGGATTCGTGCTCTACGACGCGGCCGGCGCGAGGATCGGGCTTTCGAGCTCTCCGGCGGTCGGTAATCTCGACGGGGACTCACAATACGAAATATGTTTCGGTGGAAGTGACGGTAATGTCTATGCATACAACGTGAACGCCACTCCCGTGGAGGGGTTCCCGATTGCGACCGGGAACCGGGTCGATGGCGGTCCGGTGCTGTGGGACATCGACAATGACGGATTCACCGAGGTAGTCGCCCACAGCTTGGACCAGCATCTGTTCGTCTGGACATCTCCGGGGGCCTTCGATCCCGATAATCAACCCTGGCCGATGTTCCACCACGACAGCCGCCGTACCGGGCTGGTGGGGGAGCCGGTCTGGGTGGTCACGGCGGTTCCCGGAGCGGAGAGCCCGAGTCCCCCGATCGCGCTTGCGCCGGGATTTCCCAATCCCTTCTCAGCCGGGACCACCATCCGCTTCCGGATTCCCGAGGGAGGCCAAGGCGATACGGATGTTGATCTCACCGTGTTCGACGCTCTCGGCCGGCGGGTCGTTACTCTCGCGCGCGGCCGGCATGCGGCAGGCGATTACGTGGTCACCTGGGACGGGTCGGATGCCGCTGGACGGCGCGTGGGAGCGGGCGTGTACTTCTCGCGGTTGCGTTCGGGCCACACTTCGGTCACCCGAAAACTGATCGCCCTGCCCTGATCCCGGTGGGCGCCGCGCCTGCCGGGTCTGGTGCGGCGCTCGCTCCCTTGATACTCTTGCCCGCATCCCTGACCTGCCTCACGTCCCTAGCGAGCGGGTGGTCCAATGATGTATCGAAGGCTTCTTCTCGGCGCGTTTCTACTCTCTCTCCTGGTGGCCACTCACGATCCGGTGCACGGAACGCCCGGAGCCGGGGTGGTCGAGATCGAGATCCCTCTCGGGGATCTTGGATGGATTCAGGGGGACGGCGGGTTCCGCGCGACGATCACCGGCGCTTTCCCGGCTTCAGTGCCGGGAAGTTGGGATATCCCTCTCCTCCCGGTGACAGTGCTTCCGCCCGCCGGGACTCGGGTGGCCTCGGTGTCCGTCCTCGCCGCCACCAGCGTGCCCGTAAGGCCGCCGGGTGCGGTGGCGGTGTTTCGATTCCCGGGCGAGTCCGCGGTGAGCACCGGCGAGATGCCCCAAGACGACCTGGCGATCGCGGGGCCGGGGGGATATCTGCGCGGCGATCGAGTGGACGGATTGAGCGTAGCTCCGCTTCGTCGGCTCCAGGACGGTTCGTGGGAGCTGGTCACGAGGATCACCCTGGCGCTCCGCCTCGAGACCGACGACGCGCGCGACGTGGTGCAGCCGCGGCGCGGTCGGGCCGGGGTTAGGTCCGGCGAACTGCGAGGGCGTGTCGTCGACCTGGATCCCGGACGCGCGGCGCCGCCGCGGCCGGTGCCATCCTCCGAACGCCGACTTGAGGAAGAAGGGGCGGCTTTTCAACCGCTCTCGAACCCGTCGATCGATGGGAGCCCCGTCGACTACGTGATCATCACGTCGGAGGCGATGGCGGCGGAGTACCAGCGACTCGCCGATTGGAAGACCCGGGCAGGTGTCCCGACGGTGGTACGGACGGTGGAGTGGATCCGCCAGAACTACCCCGAGGGTGCCGATCACCCCGAGCGGATCCGGAACTTCATCAAGGACGCGGTCACCTTTTGGGGAACCGAATGGGTGCTCCTCGGCGGGGACGCGCCCACTTTGCCGGCGCGGTACGGACGTACCAAGTACTACACCGGGGAGTCCATTCCCACCGACTTGTATTTCCAGTGCCTGGATGGGAACTGGAACCGGAACGGCAACCTGGAATTCGGCGAGGGCTACGCGACCGTTGCGAAGCCGGGGGACGACGCGGACCTGGTTCCCGATGTCTGGATCGGACGCCTGCCTTCGCACACCGCCGAAGAGGCCCGGATCGCCGTGGACAAGGTGCTCACCTACGAAATCGCCCCCCCGGTCGACGAAGACTACCCCGCCTCCGCTCTCATGCTCGCGGAGGTCATCACGCCGCAGAACTGGTCCCCGTCCGAACCCGCGCTCTTCGATGGGGCGGTGCTTTCCGAGGAGACCGTCAGCTATCTGCCTTCGAACTTCAAGATCAAGCGCCTCTACGAGAACAACGTCCCATTCGAGGGAGCGGAGGTGGAGACCATCTCCACGGTGCTGGAGGAAATCGACCGGGGATACGGTCTCCTCCACCACGTCGGCCACGGGTACTACAACAACATGGCAGTGGGCCGCGGAGGCCATTCGATCGTGATCTCGCACGCCGATGCGCTGCAGAATGCCGGTCGGCAGTCGGTGCTCTACGCCATCAACTGCACCTCCGCCGCCTTCGACTTCGATTGCATTGCCGAGCATCTCATCTTCTGCCCTCAAGGCGGCGCGGTGGCCTGCCTGGGGGCGACTCGCTACGATTTTCCGGGCACGAGCCACGACTACGACCTCGAGTTTTGTCGCTTGGTCTTCCCGCCCACTCCCGACACCGATGGCGATGCGGAGCGGCTGGGCAAGGCGGCCTCACTGGCCAAGCTCCCGTTCATATCGCTCTCGACGGCGGACACCTCCAACCGCTGGATGCAGTTCACCCTGATCTATCTCGGGGATCCGCACATGGCGATCTGGACACGCCGGCCCGGGGCGCTGACCGTCACTCACCCCGCCGCGTTCGCTCTGGGAGAGCGCACGATTCTGATCACGGTGCGCGAGGGGGGCGCACCCGTGGCCGGTGCGCGGGTCACGCTGTTCAAGAACGGCGAGACCTTCGCCTCCGCGCTCACCGACGCCTCGGGGTCGGCCACGCTGGTCACGCGGCCACAGACTACCGGGACGCTGCAAATCACCGCGGTGGCCCCGGACCGACTTCCGTACCTCGCCGACATCTCGGTCACCCCCCCCACCGCCGGCTACCCGGTGCTCGCCGGTACGGTGATCGACGACCTCGCGCTGTCGCCGGCAAACGGCGACGGGCGGCTCGAGGCTGGGGAACGTGCGAGGGTGGAGTACCGCGTGCGGAACCGAGGCAGCGCTGCGCTGAACGGGCTCACGGTGAGCTCGGTCGGGGAAGGTGAGTCGCTCGTGTTCACCGCTCTTCCCGGAGGGCCGCTCTCCCTCTCCGCGGACGCGGAAGCGGGCTTTCCGTTCGAGGTGCAGGTGGCGCCCTCGGTGGGGGACCGCACCACGGTGCGCGTCACGCTTACCGTGACGGCCGATGAAGGGACTTGGACGGTTCCCGCGGTGCTCGACGTGAGCGCCCCGGAGCTGAAGGTCTACGATCTCGAGGTTCGAGAGCTGCAGGGAGACGGCGACGGGATCGCCGAGGCCGGCGAGAGCGTCGGTGTCGTCCCGCAGCTTGTGAACCGCGGATCGGGAGGGAGTCTGGACCTGACGGCGTCCTTGAGCTTTGTGGACCCGCAAGACGCCACGATTCTGGACGGGACAGCCTCCTTCGCCTGGATTCCGGCGGGGATCGTGCGATCCGCCACCGAGGACCCGCCGTTCCAGGTGCTGCTGGGCCCGGGCGCCACGATGCCTCGTCTGCGGCTGGTGGTCAACGACGGCGGCACGAACCGCTTCGACTCGGTATTGGATCTTGTGAAACCCCTGGCGCCCACACCTGGGTTCGCGCGCGGTGCGGAATCGAGCATCACGCTCACGTGGACCGCGAGCACGAGTCCCGATGTCGCGCGTTACGTGGTGTATCACTCGATCGCCGCCGCCGGACCGTTCGAGCGCCTGTCCGGATTCGAAGCCAATCCCTTCACGTTCTTCGTGGACGAGCCGCTTCCGGGTTTGGCCATTCGCTACTACCGCGTCGCCGCGCAGGACTCGAGCGGCAATCTCTCCGCGCAGAGCGCAGTGATACGGGGAACGGCGGCCCTGCCGCTGGCCGCCGGATTCCCGCTCGCAGCCAACCAGGGAACCCAGGCGTCACCTCTCGTCGCCGATCTGGACGGCGACGGCGTTCAGGATGTGATCACCGGGCGTGAGCAGATCTACGCGTTCCACGGAGACGGAAGCGAGGTCTGGGACGGGGACGCCGACGCCCGCACGATGGGTGTGTGGTCCAGCCGGCCCACGGTGGCGATAGGGTACTGGGCCTCCCCCTCCGCGGCGGATCTGGACGGGGACGGCCGGCTGGAGTTGGTCGGTGTCAGCAGGGGCGAGGGCGAGGTCGTGGTGTGGGACAGTTTCGGAAGGCTCCTCCCGGGATGGCCCCGGTACGCGTGGACCGGAGACGTCTCCCGAATTAGCACGCCGGTGCTGGCCGACGTGACCGGAGACGGTCTACCCGAGATCTTCTTCCAGGGAGTGAAGGGACTGTGGGGCTTCGATCGCTTCGGCAATGAGCTTCGGGATGGCGACAGCGACCCGGCCACCTACGGAATCTTCCACAGGACGGAGGGAGTGTATTCTTACGGCTCCGTGGCGGCCGCCGATCTGGACGGAGATGGCCGCGAGGAGATCGTGTTGGGAACGCGAGTCGACGGCGTTCCCACTTCCGAGAGCTACATGGGCCGGATCCACGTTCTCGATGACGACGGCACTCCCTTCCCCGGGTGGCCGATCGCCACGCGCGGAGCGATCACGTCATCGCCGGCCCTGGCCGATCTCAACCGGGACGGCAAGATCGACATCATCATCACGACCGGTTCGGACTCGGTGGAGGTGCGCGGCCTCGACGGGAAGTCGCTCCCCGGGTGGCCGAAATCCGCGTACGTGCAGAACCAGGACCTCATGCCGTCCCCGGCCGTGGCGGACGTGGACAACGACGGGACGCTCGAAGTCATTTCCGTTTCCGGCAACGGCGTGGCGAATCTCTGGCGTGCGGACGGAACCTCATTCAGCGGGTTCCCCGTCTTCTTCCTCGACGAAATCGGTCGGCTGATGTCCTCGCGCGGGTCTCCCTCCGTGGCCAATTTGGACGAAGACGACGATCTGGAAATCGTTTGGGGGAACCGAACCGGGTGGATCATCGCGGTCAACAAAGACGCGAGCTACGTCGATGGATTTCCGCTCAAGACCGATTCGCCGATGGACGGCGGCGTGTTGGTCACCGATCTCGACGGCGACGGCCTGAACGAGGTCGTCATCTCCGGGTTCGATCGCGGCATCTATGTGTTCCGCAGCAAGGGCCGTGTGGTGGCGAATGCCGGTTGGCCCATGTTTCGCCACGATCCCCGGCGGACCGGCTACGTGGGAGCGCCGCAGCGCGAAGCGGTGGAACCGCGCCTCGCCCTCGGCCTTCTCCAAGGGGCGCAGCTCCCCGAGTTCCTCTCGATTACGGTTGTGTCGACCAAGGAGCTGGTGAACCCGGCTGCGGTGACGCTGGACGGCGTCTCGCTTGCCGTTTCCGTGGCGGATGCGGCGCGACGCTTCTATCGCGCGAGCGCGACGCTCACGGTGGGCACGCATCGCGTGGTGGTGACCGCCACCGCGAAGGACGGCCGAACCGCGCGGACGGAGCGATCGCTGGATGTGTTGGGAGCGCCTCAGTCACTGGGTTGGATGGAGGCGCGGCAGGCCGAGGTCGCGGTGTGGGCGGGCGGCCTCGGCGGGTGGCCCGACCTCCTGCTTGTACAGCGAATGTCCGGCACCTCGCTTTCGGAGGACGGCATTCCACCCGGCGACGGCGAGCGCGTGCAAGTGGGACCGGTAGGGAGCGCGGCGCCTCCCGGGACGCAGGTGCGCTTCGCCGTCCCCGCGGAGTGGGCAGGCGCGGCGGTGACCTGGTGGGATGGGGCCGCGTGGCGTCCGGTGACATTGTCCGCATGGTCCTCCGGGAGCGCCACGGTGCCGGCCGCGAACTTCGGCTGGTATCGATTGAACGCTTCCGGGACGGTCCACGTCGAACCGCGGCCCGCCCTGGCCGTGTCGGCGGCGGCGCCGAACCCCTTCTCCGCGTCCACGCGCATCGCCTTCGCGCTCAGCTCGGAGGCGCGCGTGCGCCTGGAGATCTTCGACGTGAGAGGCCGGAAGGTGAAGATCCTTGCCGACCGTGTGTTCCCCGACGGGGATCACGAGGTGGGCTGGGACGGAGGCGATGACGCGGGCCGGCCCGCGCCGGCCGGAGTCTTCTTCGTGCGCGTGGTGGCGGGCAAGGAACGCGCCGTGCAACGTATCGTGCGCCTGGGCGGGGGAGGTGAGCGATGAGCCGGATCACGAGCTTCGTTCGTGGGAACGCCGGGCGCGGGCCGGCTGCGGTCACGCTGCTCACGGTCCTTCTGGTTGTCATGGCTGGTTGTGGAGGGGGCGGGGGCGGCCCCGAGAAGCCGACCGCGGCCTCGTTGACGCAGGAGGGGTGGACCGCGTTCGAGCAGGGGGACCTGGAGACGGCCTCGGCGCGCTTCGCCGATGCGCTCGCGGTCGATCCCGAATACGCGGAGGCCTTCGTCGGGGAAGGTTGGGTCGCAGTCCGCGATCGGGAGCTGGACGTGGCCGAGGACCGCTTCGATGAGGCGCTCCTGCGCAGCGCGCAGGCCATCGACGCGACGGCGGGGCGGGTGCTGATCGCGGTGGGGCACGACGACCCCGCATCGGTGAGGGCTCGGGGCGCGGTGCTGCTGGCCGGGAACGCGGCCTACGTCTTCACGCACGACCGCACCTTCTCCGCGTCGGATGTGCGCTGGTTCATGGCTCGGGGCGCTCTCAGCATGGCTGACTATCCCGCGGTCGTCTCCCAGCTCGACGTGCTCTCCCCCGGGCACGGTCTCGACCCCGCGTCGGCCGCGTTCGTGGAACGAGCGGCGGCGCTGCTCGAGTCCCTGCGCGCGACGGTGTGATCCGGCCGTGATAGAATCCCGCGCTTCATCGACGGTGTGAAGTCCGCGCCGGCCCTTGCGATCGGGCCGGTGCGTTTTCCCTCGAGGAGCCGATGGCCGAGAAGCCCGTCCGCGTCCGCGTGGCCCCGTCGCCGACCGGCGATCCCCACGTAGGCACCGCTTACCAGGCGCTCTTCAACTACGCCTTTGCCAAGGGGCGAGGCGGCGCCTTCATTCTGCGCATCGAGGATACCGACCAGGCCCGTTCCACACCGGAGTCGGAGCGGGCGATTCTCGAGTCGCTGCGCTGGATCGGTCTTCCATGGGACGAAGGCCCCGACGTCGGCGGGCCGCACGGGCCGTATCGCCAAAGCGAGCGGCTTCCTATTTATCGGGAGCATGCGGATCGGCTGCTCGAAGCGGGGCACGCGTACCGGTGCTTCTGCGGGAAGGAGCGCCTCGATGCGGTGCGCAAGCGGGAGGGCGCGGGAGGCGGCTACGACCGGCACTGTCGCGGGCTGGATCCCGCCGAGGCCGCTCGGCGCGCCGCCGCCGGCGAGCCTTGTGTCGTGCGGATGAAGGTGCCGACGGAAGGGGAGTGCGTCTTCCGCGATCTGTTGCGCGGCGAGATTCGCAAGGACTGGGCGTCGGTGGACGACCAGGTGATCCTCAAGTCGGACGGTTTTCCCACCTATCACCTGGCGGTGGTGGTGGACGATCACCTGATGGGGATCTCGCACATCATCCGCGGCGAGGAGTGGATCAACTCCGTTCCCAAACACGTCCGCCTCTTCGAGCAATTCGGCTGGGAACCGCCGGTGTTCTGTCACCTGCCGCTCCTGCGCAACAACGACGCCAACAAGAGCAAGCTCTCCAAGCGCAAGAACCCGACATCGATCAACTACTACCGGCGTGCGGGGATTCTCCCCGAGGCCCTGCGAAACTACCTCGGTCTCATGGGCTGGCTCATGCCCGACGGCGAGGAGAAGTTCACCCTCGCCGACATGGCCGCGAACCTGGAGCTGGAGCGGATCTCGCTGGGCGGTCCGGTGTTCGATCCCGCCAAGCTGCGCTGGTTGAACGGTCGCTACATCCGGGAGGACTACACGCCGGCGGCGCTCGGTGACGCGCTGGAGCGCTGGGCGTTGAACCGCGAGAACCTCGCTCGCATCATCCCCCTCGTGCAGCCGCGGCTGGAGACCCTGGGGGACTGGGGTCGTCTCACGGCGCCGTTCTTCGCCGACGAGGTCGCACTCGACGTTGCCGATCTCCAGCTCAAGGGGAAGAGCGCGGAGGAGCTCGCCGACATCCTCCAGATGGCGGTGTGGAAGCTCGAACCGCTCCGGGACTTCTCGCGAGATCCGATCGAAGCGGTATTCCGCGAGCTTGCCGAGAAGCTCGACGTGAAGCCGCGCGATCTCAACCTGCCCTTCTACGTCGCGCTGAGCGGCGGTCGCGTGTGGACGCCGCTCTACGATTCGATGGCCATTCTGGGATCGGACATGACCCGGGTGCGACTGCGCCGCGCCATCGAGGCTCTGGGCGGCATCTCGGAAAAACGGCTCAAGAAACTGGAAAAGGAATTCGCCGAGCGTTTCGCGAGCGAAGCGTAGGCGGCGGCGAAGGAAAGCGACCCATGGAAACACCGAAACCAAGCCCGGCGCGCGACTTCATCCGCGAGATCATCGCGGCGGACGTCGCCGAGGGGAAGAACGGCGGCCGCGTGCACACGCGGTTTCCGCCCGAGCCCAACGGGTACCTGCACATCGGGCATGCCAAGGCGATCTCTCTCGATTTTGGCGTGGCGCTGGAGTATCCCGGGGGCAAGTGCAATCTCCGGATGGACGACACCAACCCGACGAAGGAAGAGCAGGAGTACGTCGACGGGATCGTGGAGGACATTCACTGGCTCGGGTTCGACTGGCAGGACCGCTTCTTCTTCGCGTCGGACTACTACGAGCGATTCTACGACGTCGCGGAGCTTTTGATCCAGAAAGGGAAGGCCTACGTCGACGACTCGACCGCCGAGGAGATCCGCACGATGCGGGGGACCCTCACCGAGCCGGGTCAGGCGAGCCTGCATCGCGACCGTTCGGCCGCGGAGAGCCTCGACCTGTTCCGGCGCATGCGGGCGGGGGAGTTCCCCGACGGCACGCGGGTGCTGCGAGCCAAGATCGACATCGCCTCGCCGAACATCAACCTGCGCGACCCGGTGCTCTACCGCATCCTCCACGCCACGCACCACCGCACCGGCGAACGCTGGTGCATCTACCCGATGTACGACTACGCGCACCCGCTCTCCGACGCGTTCGAGGGGGTCACGCACTCGCTCTGCACCCTGGAGTTCGAGGACCATCGCCCTCTCTACGATTGGGTGGTGCGGGAGTCGGAGGTGGTCTCGCAGCCGAGGCAGATCGAGTTCGCACCGCTGATCCTCACCTACACCGTGCTCAGCAAGCGGCGGCTGCTGTTGCTGGTGCGCGAGGGGCACGTTTCCGGCTGGGACGATCCGCGCATGCCCACGCTCAAGGGCCTGCGCCGGCGGGGCGTCACGCCGGAGTCGCTTCGCGCGTTCTGCGAGGAGATCGGGCTGGCCAAACGCGAGAGCGTGGTGGACATCGCGCTTCTCGAGCACTGCCTGCGCGAGGATCTCAACCGTCGGGCGCCGCGGGTGATGGCGGTCCTGAAGCCGCTGCGCGTGGTGTTGGAGAACTACCCCGAAGAGAAGACCGAGGAGCTGGACGCGGTCAATAACCCCGAAGATCCCTCGGCGGGGTCGCGCAAGGTGCCCTTCTCGCGCGTGCTCTACATCGAGCAGGACGATTTCCGCGAGGTGCCGCCTCCCAAGTACCACCGGCTTTCGCCCGGCACGGAGGTGCGCCTGCGCTACGGCTACATCATCAGGTGCGCGGGAGTGGACAAGGACGACGCCGGGAACGTGGTAGGGCTGCGTTGCACCTACGATCCCGAGACCCGGAGCGGCTCCGCGCCGGACGGCCGCAAGGTGAAGGCCACCGTGCATTGGGTTTCGGCCGCCCACGCTCTGGATGCTGAAGTGCGCCTGTACAACCGCATGTACACCCGGCCCGATCCGCTGGCGGATCGTGACGCGGATTTCCGCAGCTTCCTCAACCCGGACTCGCTGGAGGTGCTCTCGGGGGTGAAGGTGGAACCGAGCCTGGCCGCCGCCGCGCCCGGCGCCGGGTTCCAGTTCGAGCGACAGGGCTATTTCTGCGTGGACTCGGTGGACTCGCGCCCCGATCGCCTCGTCTTCAACCGGACCGTCACCCTGCGAGACACCTGGGCCAAGATCGAGAAGTCGGGGAAGGGCTAGGGCGGGCCCGGTCGGTTCAGGGCCTCCCAAGCCGGCGCGGGGGAAGAAAGCCGGTTGCGACGGGTAGGGCCCTTTGCTATATTCCTTCGGCGCTGCCGGCCCCCTGGGGTTTGCAGCAGGACGTGCGAGCTGTTGGGGGATCGTCCAACGGTAGGACATGCGGCTCTGGACCGTAGAATCGGGGTTCAAATCCCTGTCCCCCAGCCAAGTTTCGAGTGGCCCGTTCGTCTAGTGGTTAGGACAGGTGGTTCTCAGCCATCAGACAGGGGTTCGACTCCCCTACGGGCTACCAATCCTGAAGCCGGAGGGCGCAGACACCGCGCTCTCCGGCTTTTTTTCTTCGGCAAATCGTCGTCGAGCAAGGGATCATGAAGCCATGAGCACTGCCGACCGGGGCGCCTCGGTGGTCGAACGCCTCGCCGCCGCATTGGGGTTGAACGCCGGTTACGTCGTCGATCTCTACGACCTCTATCGGGCCAACGCCGAGGCCGTCAACGCCGAGTGGCGGGAGTACTTTCGCCGTCTGGAAGCGGGGGAGATCGGCCCGGAGGCGCTGCCCGGAACCGCGCCGCGCGAGGGGGGCGCGGGGGCCGTCGCGGCGACCCCCGGAACCGCACCCGGGATGAGCGCCGTCCCCGGTCCGCCGCCGGTCCCGCTCGGCGAAGGCGACGAAGTCATGCCCCTGCGCGGCGGTCTCGCCCTGATCGTGCGCAACATGGAGGCGAGCCGGGATCTGCCCACCGCGACCTCCTACCGCCACATTCCGGTCAAGGTGCTCGAGGAGAACCGTCGCCTTCTCAACCACTACCTCGAGTTGAAGTCGGGCCCCAAGGTCTCCTTCACCCACATGATCGCCTGGGCGGTGCTGCGCGCGCTGGCCAAGTCGCCCGCGCTGAACGATGCGTTCGCGATGGTGAACGGCGAGCCGCACCGCGTGCGTCGGGCGGCGGTGAACCTCGGCATGGCCGTCGACATGGAGAAGAAGGACGGGTCGCGCACGCTGCTCGTCCCCAACTTGCGCAACGCGGGCGTGCTCGACTTTCGGGGGTTCGTCGAGGCGTACACGCGGCTCATCGAGGACGTGCGGGCGGGGCGCCTGGGACCCGAGGCGTTTCAGGGCACGACCATCAGCATCACCAATCCGGGAACGGTGGGCACCGAGTCGTCGGTGCCTCGGCTCATGCCCGGCCAGGGCGCGATCATCGCGGTGGGGAGCATCGGTTACTCGGCGGAGACCCGCGCGATGTCGCCGGAGCTGCTCTCGCGGCTCGGCATCGGCAAGAGCATGACGATCTCCTGCACGTACGACCATCGCATCGTGCAGGGCGCGGAGTCCGGGGAGTTCCTCGGCGACGTGGAGCGCCTCCTGCGGGGCGAAGACGACTTCTACGATCGGATCTACCAGGCGATGGGGGTGCCGTACCAGCCGGTGCGCTGGACCGCGGACGTGAACCCTTCGTCGTTCGGCGCCAGCGGCAACCACGAGGAGATCCTGCGTCAGGCGCGCGTGCTGCAGCTCATCAACGCCTACCGCGTGCGCGGTCACCTCATCGCGCACCTGGACCCGCTCGGCGAGAAGCCCGCGTACCATCCGGAACTCGATCCCGAAACGTACGGTCTCACGCTGTGGGATCTGGACCGTAGGTTCATCACCGGCGCGTCAGGCGATCACGTATCGGCGTGGGAAGAGCCGCAGGCGGCCCTGCGCGACATCCTGCAGGCGCTGCGGAGCGCCTACTGCGGCAAGGTCGGCGTCGAGTACATGAACATCCAGGACCCGGAGCAGAAGCGCTGGATCCAGGAGCGGGTGGAGCCGGAGTCCGCGCGGGCGCCGCTCTCGCCGGCGCGGAAGAAGCGCGCGCTGGCGATGCTGGCCAGCGCGGAGGCGTTCGAGAGGTTCCTGCATGCGAAGTTCATCGGGCACAAACGATTTTCGTTGGAAGGGGGCGAGACCCTCATCCCGGTCCTGGACACGCTGCTCGAGGCGGCGGCGCGCGAAGGCGTGCGGGACGTGGTGATGGGGATGGCCCACCGAGGCCGCCTGAACGTGCTCACGCAGATCCTGAAGGTCGACTACGCGAACATCTTCTCGGAGTTCCAGGGCAACCGCGATCCGCACGTGACGCAGGGCTCGGGGGACGTGAAGTATCACCTCGGAGCAACCGGCGTGCACCTGACACAGGATGCGGGCGAGGTCCGGATCGCGCTCTCGCCGAACCCCAGTCACCTGGAGGCCGTGGACCCTGTGGTGGAGGGGATCGCCCGCGCGAAGCAGGAGCGGTTCGGAGCGGAAGAGGGACGTCGTCGCGTGCTTCCCGTGCTGGTGCACGGCGACGCCGCCTTCGCCGGCGAGGGAGTCGTCGCGGAGACGCTCAACCTGTCCCAGCTCAAGGGCTACCGCACCGGCGGCACCGTGCACCTCATCGTCAACAACCAGATCGGTTTCACGACCCCGGTGGAGTCGGCGCGATCCTCGGCGTACTCCACCGATGTGGCCAAGATGGTGCAGGCGCCGATCTTTCACGTGAACGGCGACGACCCGGAGGCGGCGGTGCGCACCGTGGAGATCGCCTTCGCGTTCCGGCAAGCGTTCCACAAGGACGTGGTGGTAGACATCGTCTGCTACCGCCGGCACGGGCACAACGAGGGCGACGAGCCGATCTATACGCAGCCTCGGCTCTACGCCACGATCCGCAACCATCCGTCGGTGGCGACGGTCTATACCGAGAAGCTCCTCCGCGAGGGCGTGGTCACCGCCGCCGAGCGCGACACGATAGAGGAGGGCATTCACCACTGTCTGGAGCTCTCGTTCGAGCGCGCGCAGAAGGAGGCGTGCTCCATGAAGCCGGCGCCGATCGAGGTGCCGCGGCCGCGACCCGGCGCGGCGCCAGTGCCGCGATCCACCGCGGTGTCGCAGGACACGCTGCGCCTGATCACCGAAGCCATCACCTCTCCGCCGCCGGATATCGACGTCCATCCCAAGCTGCGGAAATGGATGGAGGAGCGGCGCAAGGCCATGCAAGCCGGCGAGGGATTGGACTGGAGCTTCTCCGAAGCGCTCGCCTTCGGATCGTTGGCGCTGGAGGGGACGCCGGTGCGTCTGTCCGGACAGGACAGTGTCCGCGGCACCTTCAGCCAGCGGCATCTCCTCTTGCGCGACGATGAAACGGACTCGAGTTGGATGGCGCTGCAGGAACTCGGCAAGGACCAGGCACCCTTTGCGGCCATCGACAGCCCGCTCTCCGAGGAGTCGGTGCTCGGCTTCGAATACGGGTTCAGCCTGGGCGATCCGTCGGTCCTGGTGCTCTGGGAAGCGCAATTCGGCGACTTCGGCAACGAGGCGCAGCCGGTGATCGACCAGTTCCTGGCCGGCTCGAAGGCCAAGTGGGGCCAACCGAGCGGCGTCGTGCTGCTCCTGCCGCACGGCTACGAGGGACAAGGGCCGGATCATTCGAGCGCCCGCCTCGAACGATTTCTGCAGCTCGCGGCGGAGGACAACCTGCGAGTCGTCAACTGTACGACCCCCGCGCAGTACTTCCATCTCCTGCGGCGGCAGATGTGCGAGGGGCTGCGCACGCCCTTGATCGTGATGACTCCGAAGAGCCTTCTCCGGCACCCTCGAGCCCGCTCCGCGGTGCGCGAACTGGCCGAGGGACACTTCGAGCCCCTGTTGCGGGACCCGGCGGCGCCGAAGCCGGAAGCGATCAAGCGTCTCGTCTTCTGCTCGGGGAAGATCTACTACGATCTCGAAGAGGCGCGCGCGAAACGCGGCGCTTCGACGACCGCGCTCTGCCGCGTGGAGGAGCTCTATCCATTCCCCGAAGCGCCGGTGCGCGAGGCCGTCGCCACCTACCGGGGAGCCGAGGTCGTATGGGTCCAGGAGGAGCCGCGCAACATGGGGGCGTGGGCGTACATGGATGATCGGTTGCGACGACTCAGCGGACAGAGCGTGGCCGCTCGTTATGTCGGCCGCGCCGAGAGCGCGAGCACGGCGACCGGCTATCTCGACACGCACAAGCGCGAGCAGGCGCGGATCGTCGAGGAGGCGCTGGCGGAATGATGCTCCCCGCCGTGATCCTAGCCGCCGTGGTTCTGGCCGCGCCGCCGCGGCCCTTGCCTCCCACGCTTCCCGCGGCGGACGGCATTCGGGAGCCGTTCTTCGCGATCATGGTTGGGCTGGCCGAGAGCAATCTCTACGGCGTCGTGCCCGGAGCGCGGCTGCGCACCGAGATCGCGCGGACGGGAAGGAAGACGCAACTCCCCATCGAGCGCATCACGCAGGTCAGACGGGATCCAACCGACACACCTGGTCACGCGCAGGTTGTGGCGGGTCTCACGGGGCCGTTGGATCTCGCGGTGCCCTACAGCATCCTCGGCTATCACCCGGGGAGCTTCCGTGCCTCGCCGCGTGTGGTCCTGGATGAGTGGGATCTGGGCACACTGCGGCTGGATGTCGGAGGGGGAGAGACCGCGGTGCTCGAATGCGTGCGGGTGTGGGGCGTGCGCGAAGGGCGCGCGGAGATGGACGTGGACGGCTGGCTCGACCGGGTGATGGGCGGGCGGCTCGACGACACGCGCATCGTGGGGCTTGCGGCGTTCCGGTATCAAGGTGAGCGCATCGGGTTGGCGATGGGCTACAACAAGGACGGCGAGGGGCGCTCGGGGGCGTTTCGCTTTCGCGACGACGAGATCATCTATCCCAACCAGGCCGCGTTCATGGCGGCCGCGCGGTACCTGCGGAGGCGGCTGGAGCTGATGATGCCCGAGGTGCGCGGCGCGAGGCCGTAGCCCTGGCGGGGCCGATGCTGGTGCGCCAGTTCACCCAGCTGGACTCGTGCAACGCGGGATGATCACCCGGGTGAGCACTTATGCATTCGTGAGGATCGACACGGTTCGGACGGGGCAGTACCCTACGGATCGTGAACCTCCAGAAGCCCACGGCCATCAGCGTCATTCTCGCGGCCGGCATTGTATTGATGTCGCTGGTGATGCACGCCTGCTCTTCCGAAGCCCCGGACACGACGCCCCCCGCGCAGGTGACCGACCTACGGGTCGAGGCGTTCACCGAGACCACGGCGGTTCTGATTTGGACCGCGCCTGGGGATGATGGAGACCGAGGCCGGGCCGCCGAGTATGACTTGCGCGTGGCGGTCGCAACACCGGCCGCGGACTGGCTGATGGCCGCTCAGGCCGACTCGGCCATGGCCCCACCCGGGAATGCGGGCGCCGTCGATCGGGCCTCGATCCGAGGGCTGGTCTCCGGTCAGGCGTACTACTTCGCCCTGCGCACCGCGGATACCGAGGCGAACTGGTCAGCGTTCTCGAACGTGGTGCGCGTGGAACCAGGCGACCCCGCACCGCCGGCGCGAGTGGCCGACTTGCGGGCGGTGGACCTCGCCCCCCACGCGGCGACGCTTGTGTTCACCGCCCCTGGTGACGACAGCCTGTCGGGGTGGGCGGAGGAGTACGCCCTGCGCATGTCACCCTCTCCGATCACCGAGGTGACCTGGGATCAAGCGGACCCCATCTCGCTCTGCGATCCGCCGAAGGCGGCCCGCTCCGAGGAGCACTTCCGGATCACCGCGTTGCACCCGCAGATCCCAGTGCACCTGGCCATCCGTGCGCGGGACGACGCCGGGCGGTGGAGCGCGGTGTCGAACGACCTGGAGGTGATCCCCCCCTCCGACATAGTGGCTCCGGGGACGATCACGGATCTCCAAGTGGCCGAAACGGGCACCTTCGCCGCAAGGCTTCAGTGGACAGCCCCCGGCAACGACGGGGACGAAGCCAAGGTGGACGGATACGACATCCGGTACGCGGAGAGCCGGATCGAAGATGAAGCTGGCTGGACGGCCGCCAGCCCGGCCCAGGCGACGGTCTCTATCGTGGACCCCGGGGTCATACAGACCGCGGTGCTGACGGGACTCCCGGCTCCCAAGACGCTGTGGTTCGCGGTGCGGGCCACCGACTTCGACGGGAACCGGGGACAGCTCTCGAACGGGGTGTCGGGCTACGTGAAGCGGGTGCCGAGAAGCTGGGTGATCCGGGTCGATGGGTCGGGGGACGCACCGACGGTGCAGGCCGGGATCGACAGCGCGGCAGCGGGTGACACCGTCCTCGTTGGGCCGGGGACATACTACGAGAACATCACCTTCGGAACGAAGGATCTTGTCGTCCGGAGTGAGATGGGGCCCGAGACGACCGTTCTCCACGGATCTCCTTCAGCAACCACGGTGACCAGTGTCCGAGAGCCTATCAGCCTCGGAGAAGACGCCTCGGGGGGGCTGTTGTTGAGTCCGGAGTCGCTGATCGGGACGGTGGTGACGATCGAGGGGGGCCAGTCACGAGACACGATACTTGAGGGGTTCTCCGTGACCGGGGGGCAGCACGGGGTTGTAGTTCTCAATTCACATCCGACCATCCGCGGCAATCGCATCTTCGGGAATTCCAGTTCGTACGACGGAGGCGGGATCCTCTGTGTTGGTGGATCAGCAACTCCAGCCAGGCCCTTAGTTTGTGGGAATTCGATTAGTGACAACTATGTGTTTGGCATCGGTGGAGGAATCCTCTGTCTCAATACAATCGCGGAGATAGAAGGCAATGAGATCCTGCGAAATCGTGTCGAGCGGGGGGATGGAGGGGGCATCTACTACGTAGAGGGAGCGATTGGAGGAGTGATTCATGACAACCTGATCCAGGGCAATGAGACTGGAGATCAAGGTGGTGGGATCTATGTTTCCGGGCCGGGGGCGACTCGCTATGTGGTCATTGAAGGGAACATCATCTATCAGAACACGGCAAGAGGGAATGGATTCGTTGGGCGCAGCGGCGGCGGGGTTTGCCTGACCGACAGCAACTCGGAGATCGTGAACAACACGATCGTCGAGAACTCAGCCCCAGGTCATCTGAATGCCTACGGTGGCGGGATCGCCGTGTACTACCCCGGCAATAACACGATCGAGCGAAACATCATCGCCTATTCACAGGAAGGTGGAGGCATCCTCTGCGGGGGTGGTACAGCCCCTGTCATCCGCAACAACCTCGCGTGGGAGAATAGCGGTGGGCATGGGTCGGGAGACTGCCCCACATGGTGGCAAGGTGACGGTAACGTCGCCTCTGACCCGATGTTCTGTGGCCGCTCCATTGGAGATTTTTCCCTCGCCGACATCTCGCCAGCCCTCACCCATCCCGCTGGCCCGCTTGGAGCCATCCCGTCGGCCGGCTGCGGGGCAATGGAATCGAAACCCCTGACCTGGGGTCGAATCAGCACGCTCTATCACTAGCTTCGAGTGCCCCAGTCCAGCCGGCTGGACCCACGTAACCTATATAAGTATAATGAGTTATGTGAATGCTCACCCGGGGTGAGCAATTCTCACGAATCATGGCCTGGAGCCAGTCGAGTCGCGCGGGCGCGGCGCCTAGCCTCCGAGCTTGAGGATCCTCCGCAACTCCCGCTCCGCCCCCTGCGTGACCACGAGGAAGTAGATTCCCGCCGGGGCCTCGGTGCCTGCCGCCGTGCGGCCGTCCCAGTGGAGGATGGACGCGCCCGCCGATCCCGCCAGTTCGCGCACCACACGTCCGGTCACGTCGGTGATGGCCGCACGCATGTCGCCGGTCGCGAACGCGCGCACGTCCAGCGACGCGCCTGAGCGCGCCGGGTTCGGGTAGGGGAGTCCCGCCCATAACCCGCGCGCGGCGAGCACGATTTCGATGGGGCCGAACTTGGCGAGCGAGCCGTCGCGCCCGAGCGCCTCGATCCAGTAGCGGTAGCGCTCGCCGGGAACGGCGGTGTCATCCACGAACTCTGTGGTTGTGGCGGGCAAGAGTCCGTCGTGTACCGGTTCGGCATCTCCCGCACCGGCGCGCAGTACGCGATAGCCGGCCGCGATGCTCGCGTCGGCGACCTGCCAGTGCACCCGTGCCCCGGCAGGTTCATCGTCGACGGCCAGATCGAGCAGCGTGACCGGAACAACGTCGGCACCGATGGCGGTGACGGCCACCACCTCGTCGCGCGGCCCCAGCGCCAGCGTCTCGGTGAAGCTGAGCGTGGCATTGTGCGTGGGGTCGAGCGCGGAAGAGAACGCGATGGTGCAGACTACGCCGGAGTCGGGGTTCGCGACCGCTCCGGCCACTGAAGTGAAGCGGATGCGCACCGCGCCGAGGCCGTTGTCGGAGACGTCCATCTGCAGGCTGCTCAGCGCGGAGCCGGTGGTGACGAACGGCAGCGAGATGACGTCGGGTTGATAGTGCAGTGTGAACTCGAGTCGCGTGAGAGGCACGTTGGCGGAGAGCGAGACCGGCACCGCCAGCGGCAACCCCACGTCCACGTGCAAGTCGGACGGCACGGACAGGGCGACCCGGGCGACGAGCGCCTCGTTCACCGTCACGAGGCCGGCGGTTGAGGTGAGGAGCATCGGCACGCCCCCCGCGTCGTGGGCCTGGGCAAGCGACAAGGGCAACTCGGCGGTGTTCCCGGCCGCTGCGAAGTGATCGACGCGGAAGCGCAGCACCGCGATCTCTCCCGTGCCGGCGGCAATGCTCGCGCCTGGAGCACCGGAGAGGGCGAGGTGGATCTGGCCGGCGCCCTGCGGCGTTGCGGTGAGGAGCAACGCCGTCGCGCGCGAGCCGCTGCTCGCGTCGAGGAAGGCGAGGCGGTCAGGATTGAATCCGATCACGGTTTCGAGGTCGGCCACGGCGCGGTCGTTGGCGAGTGTGAGCGGGACGGAGACAATCGAGCCCGCCGCGCCGTCGACGTTGCGAGCCATCGCGAGCGTGGCGTTGCCTTGTGAGGCAACGATGGCGAAGTCCGCATCGCTCGAATCCGCGCTCGCCGCGCCACCCGAGTCCCTCGCCGTGACGCGCACCCGCGCGTGATCGGTGGGCGAATTGGGGACGGCCCACGTCCAGGAGCCTGTGTTGGCGAGACCGGTGGCCAGCGGCGACCAAGCCGTTCCACCGTCGGCGCTCCAGGCGAGATCGATGGCTAGCGCGGTTCCGTCCTCGAGATCTTCCGCCGTCCATTGCACGGCGTGCGATGTACCGCCGGTCCAGCTCTCGCCGCCGTTGGGCGAGACGAGAGCGACCGCGGGCGGAGTCACGATAGCGACAAAGGTGACGGTGAGGTGATAGGCGATGACGGGGGAGAAAGTCCCCCCTTCGGGGGGGGCCACGCGAACCAGGAAGCGATCTCGGCTGGTGACCAGGTAGTCAATGCGCTCGTCGACGTTCCCCAACGAGTCCGAGCAGACATGAAAAAACTCGCCGTACCGGTCGGTGAGGCAGAGATCGTAGTCGATTCCGGGCGGAATTCCGGTCAGCGTGATCGTCAGGTCGCCCGTGTCGGCGTCGAACATGTACCAATCCTGGTCGGTCTCGCTGGAGATCATCGACTGGATGGTCACACCGCTGGCGAGCGGGCCGTAGGCCTGCTCGGGTAAATCGTTCGGCTCGAAGGTATCGGCGTGGAGGGGACCGGCGGCAAATACCCCACAGGCGATCAGCACAAGGAATGTCGCGCGCATGATGCTCCCCCCGGAAACGGACCTGTCCCGTCTCCTGCTGGAGTTCTCGGCATCGGCGGCCCGCGCCCTTAACGGACGGGCCGGTTGACGGCTTGGGCCGGGCCCGCCATTCTTCGCGTCCCAGCTCTCTCCGGCATGAGGTGTTGCGTGCTCGAACTTCTTCTGGCCGCGCCCCTGGCATTCCTCGTGGGTCTCTCGCTGGGGCTCCTCGGCGGGGGCGGCTCCATCCTCACCGTGCCCGTCCTAGTCTACGTCCTCCACCTGGATCCGAAAACCGCCATCGCCACCTCGCTCGTGGTGGTGGGCGTGACCGCGGCCGCCGGCGCGCTCCGCCACGCGCATCATCGCAACCTCGATCTGCGGGTGGGGCTCGGTTTCGGCGTGGCCGGGATCGTTGGTGCGTCGGTTGGGGGCCGGGTGGCAGCAATGCAAGCGGTGCCGGGTGCGGCGCTCCTTCTGACGTTCGCCCTCCTCATGGTGGTCGTGGCGGCGACGATGCTGCGCGGGGGCGCGCGCTCCGGAGAGTCGATTGCGACGGAGGTCCGCGCCGAGGCCTCGCTGGCCAAAGTGGCGGGCTACGGCGTGCTCGGCGGAGCGCTCACCGGACTCCTCGGTGTGGGGGGCGGCTTCGTGATCGTCCCGATGCTCCTCCTGGTGGCCCGTCTTCCCATGCACCTGGCGGTGGGCACGTCGCTCGTGGTGATCGCGATGAACTGCGCGGCCGGCCTCGTGGGGTTTCTCGGCCACGTGCCGATCCGGTGGAGTCTCGCGCTCACGTTCGCCATCGTCAGCGTGGCCGGGAGCTTGGTCGGAGCGACGCTTGCTCCTCGGGTGCGCCCGCAGCGGCTTCGGC
Organism: Candidatus Eiseniibacteriota bacterium; assembly: GCA_963762255.1. Classification (GTDB taxonomy): domain Bacteria; phylum Eisenbacteria; class RBG-16-71-46; order JABDJR01; family JABDJR01; genus CAVXKA01. The sequence goes on along the minus strand of CAVXKA010000003.1, from coordinate 198,973 downwards.
GCGCCTTCGCGCTTCTGGTCCTCGTGACCGGGACCGCGATCCTGATCGAGAAAGGCCTGGAGATCTGGGGAGCGTCAGTCGGGCAGTAGCCGGAACGCGGCCGCCGCCACCAGTTTTCCCTCCCGCTGCAGCGGATGCAGGAGCTCGCGCGCTCGGGGAGCCCAGACGGCCAGAGCCTCGGCGCCGGCCAGCCCCCAGCTCAGCGGATCGCCTTCGCGCCGCGCGCCGCGCTCCTCGGTGAAGAAGCGCGCCCACTCGGGATGGCGGCGTCCCCGCTGGTCGACCACGAGCGCCTCGAACTCGGCGCCCCGCTTGACCATCGCCAGCACGCCGCCGCCGGACACTCCCGTGCCCCGAACCTCCAGAAGCGCGACCTGTCCGCGATGGCCGTCCTCCAGCTCGAGCAAGACGCCCTCGACGAGCGGATGTCCTGAGGCGAAGAAGTCGAGCGTCTCGCGCTGCACCGCTTCGCTGCGATCGAACGTGCCGAGCCACCGCGTGCCTTCGGTCACGCCCGGGAGGCTCTCGATCATCGCCTCCGAGCCGAACTCGATGTACCACGTCCCACGCCCGCCCTTGGGCACGGTCTCGAACCCGAACTGCCCGCAGGCCTCGAGCACGACCTCCGCGGTGCGCCTCTCCAGATCGGGAGGGATGCGGGCAAGAATCTCCGCCGCGAGTTCGGGCCGGTAACGATTGCGATGAAGGTCGTGATAGAGGGCTCGATTCATGCGCGCGCGGGCTTCGTGGGTCTCGCGCACCACGGCGTCGACATCGAGCTGCGGCGGGTGCGCGTGGGTGGCTTTGCGGATCGCGTCTTCGACGTGGTGGAGGGAACGATCGAGCCCGCCGAGCGGCTCGCGGAAGATGCCGAGCGCCTCGTAGAGACGCACGATCTGCGCGGCGAGGCCTTCCGGGGGGCGGAAGTAGCACACTTCCACCGGGCGCCGGCGGCTGATGCGGTCGAGCCGCCCGATCCGCTGCTCGAGGAGCACCGGATCCCACGGCAGGTCGAAGAGCACGAGGCATCGGCAGAACTCGAAGTTGCGCCCTTCGCCCCCCGACTCGGTGGAGATGAGGAGCGTAGGGCCGTCTGCTTGAGCGAACTGGGCCACCTCGAGATCGCGCGCGGCGGGGGTGAGATCCTCATGAAAGACGCCCACCCTCTGCAGGGTCGCGCGCTCGATCGCGCCCTTCAGAAATTCCAGCGACTCGCGCTGGTGGACGAACAGGAGGATCTTGTCGCCCGACTTCTTCCACGCCGGGTACCGATCGAGCACCCATCGCAAGCGCGGGTCAGCATCGCCGGTGGGCGCATCCAGCGCGCGTTCGAGACGCTCGGCGCGGCGGATCTCCGCGAGACGATCCGTTGCCGGCTCGGTGAGGATGGCGGTCTCGATCGCTTCCATCTCCGGCCACGACGCCAGATCCACCGGAGTCGGCACGCGCGGCGGGAGCCCGCCGATGTCGGCGCGCCGCGTGGCGCTCGTGCACGGATACAGGGGCACGCCCTCGTCGAGGCGGGTGCGAAACTCCTCCCACGAGCCGTACTCATCCGGGCGAAGCAGCTCGAGGAGACGAAAGAACCCATGGGCGTCGGCCTCGAGCGGCGTCGCGGAGAGGAGGAGGACGTTGCGGCTGGCCGCGGCGAGGGGGGCCACCGCCCGATAGGAGAGGCTTCCGGGGTGGCCGGCGCGGCGTTCGAGATGGTGGGCCTCGTCCACGACCAGGAGGTCGGGCTTCGCGGCCTCGGCGCGGCGCACCAGATCGTTCGAGCCGACCAGATCCTCGAGGGCGATCACGGAACGGGGATGCACCTCGAACGGGTTCCACTCCGGCCCGAAGTCCTTGCGCACGTCGCGCCGGCGCTCCTCATCGAGCAATACAAAGATTTGGTGGAATTTGCGATACAATTCACCAAGCCATTGTACAGTGAGCGAGGCGGGGACGACGATGAGCACGCGCTCGGCGCGGCCGGTGCGCAGGAGCCGGTTCAGGATGAGGCAGGCCTCCACCGTCTTTCCGAGGCCCACCTCGTCGGCCAGGAGCCAGCGTACGGGATCGGTGCGCGCCGCCTGCTCGGCCACGTGGAGCTGGTGCGGGAAGATCTGGATCCGCCCGCCCAGGAACGATCCCAGCCCGTCGGCCTCGCGCAGTCGGGCGAGCCGCAGGCTGTCCATGCGGTTCTCCCACGCGGGGAGGCGGTCCACCTCGAGCCGGGCGAGACGTTCGATCATGTCCTCGTGGAACGACTCGTGCCAGCGTGCGGGATCGGTTCCCTCCGGAAGCACGAGCGGCACGAACGCGTGATCGCGGGCCGCGAACTCAAGGGTCTCATCGCGCCGGGGGAATCGAACGCGCAGGCGGCCGCCTTCGACCGCGAGCACCTCGCCGGGACCGAGGTCCCGGTTGTAGCGGTGCAGCACCTTGTCGCCGGGCTTGAGCGTCACCTGGTCCCGCAAGCTCCGCTCCCTAGTCCGGCCGGGTCGGCTCCAACCGCCCCTTCAGGTGACGATCCAGGAACTCGACGAGGCGACGATACGAGACGAGGGCGTTCTCGCGTTTGGCCACGCCGTGTCCCTCGTCCGGGAAGATGAGGGTATCCACTTCGCCCCCCCGCGCCTGGATGGCGGCCACGATCTGGCGGGCTTCGCTCACCGGAACCCGCGGATCGTTCTCGCCGTGCACCACCAGGAGCGGCGTCTCGATGAGCGACGCCTTGTTGAGCGGCGAGATGCTCTCGAGGAACGGCTTGTCGGTGAGCGGTCCGTACTCGGCCTCGCGCATGGCCCGCCGATACTCGGCGGTGCGCTCGAGAAAGGTCACGAAGTTCGCGATGCCCACTTCGTCGACCGCGGCGGAGAAGACCTTGGGGTACTCGGTGATCGCTGCCAGCGTCATGTAGCCGCCGTAGGAGCCTCCCTTCACCGCGATCTTGCCCGGCGCCGAGTAACCGTTCTTGACCAGGTAGTCCACCCCCGCCTTGAGATCCTTCACCGAATCCATCCGCTTCTTGTAGTTGTCCATGTCCAGGTACGCCTTACCGTAGCCGGAGGAGCCGCGAATGTTGGGGGCGAGGATGCCGTAGCCGTTCAGGAGCAGGTACTGGAAGTGGCGGATGAAGCCGGGCTGAAACTGCGATTCGGGGCCGCCGTGCGCGTGGACCACGAACGGCACCGGATGGCCTGCTCGGTAGTCCGGCGGCAGGTATAGGAAAGCGGGAATCATGAGGCCGTCGAAGGATTTGTAGCGGACGAGTTGGGGGGCGCTGAACCGCGAAGGGTCCACCCCGGCGTAGGTGGAATGGGTCATCTTGCGAAGCTCGGGCGCGTTCCAGTCCCAGATCCAGATGTCGTCCGTGCTCACCGCGGAGCTGAAGTTGAAGGCCACGCTTCCCTCATCGCTGAAGGAGAAGTCGCCCACCAGGCCGTCCACCGGCGGCGCCGGTACGGTCCGCTCGTGATCGAGATCCCAGAGATGGAGTCGGGTATACCCGTCCACGTTCACGGTCCAGCCCATGAACCGGCGATCGGGGGAGAGACCGAGGGACTGGACCTCCCACGGGCCTTCGGTGTCGAGGAACGTGAGGGCCTTGGTGGCGATGTCGATGACCGCCCGCCGGGTCACGCCGTCTCCGTTGCCGTTGCTGACCAGGTAAACGCGGGCTCCGGTGCGATCGAACTGCGCGCTGTCGAAGAGAATCTCGCCCTCGTGCGGGGTGAGCAGCGTGCGCTCGCCGCTCGTGATGTCCACGAGATAGATGTCGCTGTTGACGTTGGAGACGGCGCGGGTGATGAGCAGTCGCCGGCCGTCGGCGCTCACGTCGCCGGGGCTGTTCCAGTCGGGGAGATCGGCGAGGAGGCTCTTCTGCTTCGATGCCAGCTCCAGGCGATAGACGTAGAAGTCCTTTCCGTTGGCCTCGGTGCTCGCGTAGAAGATCGTGCGACCGTCCGGGCTCCACGTCGGCGTGCCGTGGCGCACGTCGGGTTGATCGGTCAGGGCCTCGGTGCGGCCCGTCCTCGCATCCATGAGCCAGAGCTGCGCGTTCTCGTTACCGCCCCGGGCCACGCCGCAGATGAGGTACTCGCCGGTGGGGGAGAGCGTGTAGAAATCGATCCCCTCGGTGAAGACGGAAAGCTGGAGCGGCCATCCCGTCTCGCGATCCAGCCGGTAGACCTGGTTCACCCCGGACGAATTGGAGGTGAAGAAGAGCGCCCGGCCGTCGCGGGTGATCTCGGGGCTCCCCGCCGCGCCGATCTGCATGAAGGCGTCGATGTCCGGCACGGCGGTCGAAGGGAGGATCTCCTCCTCGGCGGCCCGCGCGACGAAGGGCAGGGCGGTCAGGAAGCACAGGGACAGCACGAGACGGCGCATGGGCGGGTCCTCCGAGGAGATCCGAGGGGTCCAGGTTCGCGCTAAGGGGTGCGGCGCAGTCTAGGGGCCGCACTGGGGGCTGTCAAACCGCCGAGGTCTGCCGCGGGGCGCTATCTGCATGTCCCTGGCGGCTCTCCGACCGCGCCCCTGGCTCAAGCCCCCGCCTCGAAGGCCGATATCTGTAGGGCAATCCACAACGCTCCAGCATGGAGGGTCGCTCATGCCTCATGAACCCGTCCTCGATCCCTCCGGCCTCGCTCGCGCCGTCGAGCGTCTGGCCGCCATCATTCCCGGCTACTCCGGATACAAACAGCGCGAACGACTGCGCGAAGAGGACCGCGCGGTGCGCGACGCCGTGGCGCGCCAGCTCGGCCTCACCCTCGGCCGCATCGAGCGCGCGTTGAGCGTTTCGATCCGCGCGATGGACCCCACGAACGTGGAGGAGGCCGATCGCGTGCTGCGCGGACTGCATCGTCAGCGCGATCGGATCCATTTCGCCCCGCTGGGGTACACATCCCTGTTCGCGCGTAAGAAGGTGCAGTCGCGGGAGCTGGAGACCCTGCTCGCGCTCGACACACAGCTCTGGGCGGCGCTGGACGGGATCGACCGGGCCGCGGCCGAATGGGACCAGCAGGCACGTGCGGGCGACTCGGCGTGGCCCGGGCGGCGACTGCTCGACGGGCTGCAGGAGTTGGAAGACATACTCGACGAGCGGGAATCGTTCCTGAGGAGCTGAAATGTCCACATTCCTTGAAGTCATTCAGGCCCACGACGCAACCGGGACCGCGATCATCCAGCGCGTCCCCACCGAGGGCACCGCCGACCTCAAGTTGGGCGCGGTGGTGGTGGTGAACGAGAGCCAGGCGGCGGTCTTCTTCCGCGACGGGCAGGCGCTCGACGTGATGGGACCGGGGCGCCACGTGCTCTCGACAGCCAACCTTCCGATCCTCACGTCTCTTCTCAGCGTGCCCTACGGCGGCACCAGCCCGTTCCAGGCCGCGGTCTATTTCGTGAACCAGAAGGTCTTCACGAACATGAAGTGGGGGACGCGCCAGCCGGTGGCGTTCCGCGACCGCGAACTGGGTGCGGTCCGCCTGCGGGCGCACGGCGTCTTCGCCATGCGGGTCGCCGATCCGGTGCTCTTCCTCAACACCCTTTCCGGCACGCAAGGGATCTACACGACCGACGACGTCGAGAGCTATCTTCGCGACGTGATCGTGGCGCGCCTGAACGACCTGCTCGGCGAGCGGCTGTCCACCTTGCTCGATCTCCCCGCGCTCTACAACGAACTCGCCACCGAGGCGCGGTTGGAGATGAAGCACGACTTCAACCGGTACGGCATCGACCTCATCGACTTCTTCATCACCTCGATCACCCCGACCGAGGAAGTGCAGCAGGCGCTGGACGAGCGGGCGGGCGTCAACGCCGTGGGTCCGCTCGACGCGTACCTGCAGTACCAGACCGGCAAGGCGCTGGGACGACCCGGGGCGGCCGCCGGCAACGGCGCTCAGACCGGACTCGGCCTCGGCATGGGCGCGGGCATGGGGTTTCTCCTTCCTCACGCGCTCGCGGGTGGCAACGGCAAGAGCGGAGGCTACTGCCCACACTGCGGCAAGTCCGTGAGCGGTGCGACAGCCTGCATCGGCTGCGGGAGCGATCTCCCCGCCGACGCGAAGTTCTGTCCGAACTGCGGCGTCGAGCAGTCGAAAGTGCAAACCGGCTAGGAGCGGCCCGTGATTCCCGGGGCCGCGCCGTTCTTGCGGACGCTGGAGTGTCCCCGCTGCGGGGGACCGATATCCGCCCTCGACGGCGCCGCCGCCCTGGCCTGTCCGCATTGCGCGGAGCGCTTCTTCGTCGGCGACGACGGCTCGGTCGGATGGCTGCTTCCCCCGCGCGTTCCGCTGGAGGAAGCGCGAGAGGCCGCACGGCGGTGGCTGCGCGACTCGGGTCGGCGGGTGACTCGGATCGGCGAGGCGCGCGGCGTCCTCGTTCCCCTGCACTGGGTGCGGGGGTTGCGCTTCACGTGGACCCTGGTCGAGCCGGAGCGCCGTTCGCGCCCGCGGCCGTTCGATCCCCAAGACGCCTTCCGCGATCTTGCGCAGGAGCCCGAGGCCGACGCGTGGGAGGCCCGCCCCTCGGTGACCGCCTACGCGCACGCGCTCCCCGCACATCCTCTCGGCGGCGCTCTGCAGGGACGGGACACGCACTTGCAGAGCCTCACGCTCAGCCTGCTCGACCCCGACCGACTGCCGAAAGACTACGAGTTGCTCGCGCCGACGCGATCCATGGAGGACGGCGACGAGGCGGCGCGGCGGTGGAAGGCGTTTCGGGAGCGAGCGGATGCGTCGGGCGGTGAGCGGTCCGCCGCTCACGATCTCCGCTTGCGCATGAACGCGGTGGCGGCCCCCGCTGCGCTCGTTCCCTTCGCCTTTCGCGGGTTCGAGCGCGGCGTCGTGCTCGTGGATACCCTGAGCGGTGAGGCACGGGGAGACGTGGAATACGACGCGGACGTGGACGCGGCGGAGGCGCCGAGTGCTCCGATGCGCCCCGAGCACACCCGCCCTCTGCTGGTGCCGTTGGAGTGTCCGGAGTGCGGAGCCGAGTTACCTCTGCGCGAGCGCGACCGGCTCTTTCCCTGTCGCAACTGCGCGGCGTGCTGGGAGGCGGCCGGCGCCGAACGGCGGCGCGTCTCTCAGTGGTTCCTGGACGCGCCGATCGGCGGCCCCGGGCGGTGGCTACCGTTCTGGGTGTATGGATCGCCGGCGGGCGCCGAGGCGCCTCCCGCGGATGCGGTGTTCGTGCCGGCCTATGAAGCGCGGCACTTCGAGGCGCAACTTCACCTCGCCGTGCGCCTCACGCGGCACAACCCGCGCGGTCCCTGGGTGAACGACCCGGTGGAGCTGCCGGCGGGCGCCGCGGTAGGGAGCGCCGAGGCGGCCGGGTGGCGGTGGGCGGTGGAGGGCGCGCTTGCGCGCGAGAGCCTCGGTGCGTTCATCCGATTCCTGGACGCGGCCCCGGCGATGTTCGCGGCTCCGGCCGGATTGGCGTGGCTACCGTTCCGCCGCCAGGGCGGAGATCTGGTGGAGGTGCGGACCGGGGCGCGAACGCGCGCTAGCGGCGCGGTGCCGTGGGAGACGCGGCGCGCGGCTTGAGTGCGGGTGCGCTGGTATGAAGCACGAGCGCGGCCAGGATGACCCACATCGGCACTACCCCCGCCGGCGATACGTGAGAAACGTGAAGGGATGCTCGTGGTGCTCGTCCGCGGCGTGCTCTTCGCTCTCCGCGCGATCCCACGCCGATTCGTCGAAGTCCGGGAAGCAAACGTCGCCGGCCGGCCGGTCGTGCACGCGCGTCAGATAGATGCGATCCGCTTTCGGCAGCGCCTTGCGGAAGAGGCTCTCGCCTCCGATCACGAAGACTTCCTCTTCGCCGGCGCAGGCGGCGAGCGCGGCGTCCAGCGAGCGTGCGATCTCGATCCCGGGCGACGCGAAGCGCGCATCGCGCGAGAGCACGATCGAGCGCCGTCCGGGGAGCGCGCGGCCGATCGACTCGTAGGTCCGCCGCCCCATGACGATGGCGTGTCCCGTGGTGAGGCGCTTGAAGCGGCGTAGATCGTCGGGGAGATGCCAGGGGAGACGCCCTTCGCGACCGATGACGCCGTTCTCGGCGACGGCGACGAGGATGGAGAGGATCACACCGACACCGCGGCCTTGATGTGCGGGTGCGGATCGTATCCGCGTACCACGATATCCTCGGCGCGGAACGCGAAGAGGTCGGTGACCTCGGGGTTGAGCTCCAGGACGGGGAGCGGACGCGGTTCACGAGTGAGCTGAAGGCGAGCCTGGTCGAGGTGGTTCGTGTAGAGATGGGCGTCGCCGAAGGTGTGGATGAACTCGCCGGGCTCGAGGCCCGTCACTTGCGCGATCATGTGGGTGAAGAGCGCGTAGGAAGCGATGTTGAACGGCACTCCGAGGAACACGTCGGCGCTACGCTGATAGAGCTGGCAGGAGAGCCGCCCGTCGGAGACGTAGAACTGGAAGAGGAGGTGGCACGGGGGGAGGGCCATCTCGTCCAGTTCGCCCACGTTCCACGCGCTCACGATGATGCGCCGGGAATCGGGCTGCTCGCGGATGAGGCGGAGCGCCTCGGCGATCTGATCGACGGTGCCGCCGTCGCGTCGCCGCCACGAGCGCCACTGGAAACCGTAGACGGGCCCGAGATCCCCTTGCGTGTCCGCCCACTCGTCCCAGATGGTCACGCCGCGGTCCCTGAGGCTCTGCACGTTGGTCTCGCCGCGCAGGTACCAGAGCATCTCCTCGATCACCGATCGCGTGTGGATCTTCTTGGTGGTGACCAGCGGAAATCCGCGCGCGAGGTCGAAGCGCATCTGGTGTCCGAACACGCTCAGGGTACCGGTGCCGGTGCGATCGGTGCGCGGCCGCCCCTCGTCGAGGATGCGCCGCATGAGGTCCAGGTAGGGACGCATGGTCAGCCTCGTTGGAGCGTGCGCCGCATCGCCGCGGCGATCGCATCCGCGTCGAGACCGAACTTCTCCTGCAACACCTCGGCCGGGGCCGACGCCCCGAAGCGGCGCATGCCCACGAACATTCCATCCAGGCCGATGAAGCGCTCCCACCCGAGCGGCACCGCGGCCTCCACGGCCATCCGATGCCGCACCTGCGGGGCGAGCACCGCGCGGCGGTAGCTCGCGTCCTGCTCGGCGAAGAGCTCCCACGAGGGGACCGCGACGACGCGCACGCGCGTTCCCTCCTTGGCGAGCGTCGCCGCCGCTTCGAGCGTGACGTGCACCTCGGAACCGGTCGCGAAGGCGATGAGATCGGGCTCCGCATCCGCGCCGGCCAGGATGTAGGCGCCTCGGCGCAGGCCCTCGGTGGGGCCCCGCCCGGCGTGATCCAGGACCGGCACGCCCTGTCGTGTCAGGCAGAGCGCTGTCGGACCGCGGCGCTCCAGCGCCACTTCCCACGCGGTCACCGTCTCCGCGGCGTCGGCGGGGCGCAACGTCAGCAGTCCCGGGATCGCGCGCAGCGCGGCCAGGTGCTCGACCGGCTGATGCGTCGGGCCGTCCTCGCCGAGGAAGATCGAATCGTGGGTGAACACGTAGATCACGCGCACGCCCATGAGCGCGGCGAGGCGTATCGCGCCCCGCATGTAGTCGCTGAAGGTGAGGAAGGTGCCGCCGAAGGGAACGAGCCCGCCGTACACGGCCATGCCGTTCATCATCGCGCCCATCGCATGCTCGCGGACTCCGAAATGGATGTAGCGCCCCTCGGGGGTCTCGCGCGAGAACGCGACGTCGCCCTTGTTCCACGTCTTGTTCGAGGGCTCCAGATCCGCGCTCCCGCCGATCAACGCGGGCACTCGCGGCTTCAGCCACTCGAGCGCCTTTCCCGATGCGGCACGGGTCGCGATGCTCTTGCCGGTCTCGAAGGTTGGGCGCCCCTCCACAGGGACGGCGGGCGCGTGGAGCGCATCCCAGAGGGCAGCTTTCTCCGCGTGGGTGCGGCGCCACGCGGAGAACCGCGTTTCCCATTCCGCGCGTTCGGGACGATGGCGCGATCCCGCCTCCATGAAATGCGCGCGCACGTCGTCGGGGACGAAGAACGCCTGGTCGGGCGGAAAGCCATAGGCCGTCTTGGCGCCGCGGATCTCCTCAGGCCCGAGAGGCGTGCCGTGGGCCTCCGAGGTGTCCTGCTTGGTCGGGGCGCCGAAGGCGATGTGCGTGCGCGCCACGATCAGCGACGGCCGCTCGGTGTCGGCCCGCGCCATCGTGAGCGCCTCGGCGATGGCCGCGCGATCGTGTCCGTCCACGTGCAGCACGTGCCAGCCGAAAGCCTCGTAGCGCGCCCCCCGATCCTCGTCGAAGGCGAGGGAAGTTGCCCCGTCGATGGTGATCCGGTTGTCGTCGTACACCACGATCAGCTTGCCGAGGCCCAAGTGACCCGCCAGGGACGCCGCCTCGGCCTGGACCCCCTCCATGAGATCGCCGTCGCCGGCGATGACATAGGTCCAGTGGTCGACGACGGCGAAGTCCGGTGTGTTGAGCCGGGCAGCCAGGTGGCGCTCGGCCAGCGCCATGCCGACCGCGCTCGCAATGCCCTGACCGAGAGGGCCGGTGGTGATCTCGACGCCCGGCGTGTGGCCGAACTCGGGATGGCCCGGCGTGCGACTTTCCCACTGGCGGAACGCCATGAGGTCGTCCATCGACAGGTCGAAGCCGGTCAGGTGGAGAAGCGCGTACTGGAGCATGCACGCGTGCCCGGCGCTCAGGACGAACCGGTCGCGGTTCGGCCAGTCGGGGCACGTGGGGTCGAAGCGCAGGAATCGGGTCCAGAGTACCGTGGCTACATCGGCCAGCCCCATCGGGGCACCGGGGTGGCCGCTGTCCGCCTTCTGCACCGCGTCCATCACGAGAACGCGAATCGTGTTGGCCGCGCGCTGCTCGAGGCTGGGGGAGTCGAGGGGTTCGCGCACCGCGATTACTTCTGTGCCGTGTACCAGGCCGTGTTCTTCTGCAGCCACTCCTTCCATTCGGCCTCGCTCACCCCCTCGATGGGGGCGTCCTCGGGACCGATGGCGGAGACGGGGCACGCTGGTTCGCACGCGCCGCAGTCGATGCACTCCTCGGGATCGATATAGAGCATCTCGGCCTTTTCAAACTCGGGCTCGTCCTTGCGGGGGTGGATGCAATCGACCGGGCACACGTCCACACAGGAAGTGTCCTTGGTCCCAATGCACGGCTGTCCGATCACGTAAGTCATGTTGTTCCTCTTCGAGTCGGTCGGGGAGCGGCTTACGCCGGCTGCTTGCCTTCGGGGAAGACGATGCCCATCCAGAACCAGTCCTGCCCGACGGGGTGAGGCCGATCGAGCTGCACCTTGAACTCGAGGCGGCCGTGGAGGATGCGCGTCTCGGTCACCTTCCCCGGCATGTACTGGTAGCTCTGCTCGATGGGACCTCCGGGGCGTGTGGTGTCCAGGTCCCGGCTGAACTTGTGCTGAATGACGACTCGCTGGCCCACCTTGAGGGGCTGCGTGTTGATATGCTCGATCATCGCGTGGTGATCCTCCCAGGCACGAGATGGTATCACGGGATCGGCTCGTCGCCCACCCGCGGGGATGCCCGCCGAAGCGACGCATCCCACCCCCACGCCATGCCCTCGCCGTGGTAGCCTTGACCCTGATCACGTCAAAGCGTAAAACTTGTCCGCCGGCTTCCCGGTATCAGCCATTGGCCCAGTGAGGTAACCACGTCCATGCTCCCATGCAACTATAATCATCTCTACTATTTTTACCGGGTGGCGGTGCACAGGAGCGTCAGCAAAGCGTCGAAGGAACTGCTCATCGCCCAGTCGGCGCTGAGCACCCAGCTCAAGCAGCTCGAGGAATCCCTGGACAGCACGCTCTTCAACCGGACCAAGGGGGGCATGGCCCTCACCGACACCGGGGATCTCGTCTTTCGCTACGCCTCGAAGATGTTCGAGACGTACGACGAGATGAAGCGGGCTATGGTCCTGGCCGAGACGGAGATCCGGGGACCGCTTCACGTGGGGAGCGTCAACTCGATCGGTATCTACCTGCTCCCCGAGATCCTGACCGCCTTCCATGCGCAGTTTCCGGATGTCCAGATCAACCTCGAGATGCACAGCTCGAACCTGGTCCTGGAGATGCTCCAGGAGAACCAGATCGACCTGGCCCTGATCGCCTGGAACCGTCAGTACCCGCAGCTCGAGTCGTCGGTGATCATGAACAACCACATGGTTCTGGTGGCGCCGGGGAATCACCCGCTGGCCAAGAAGCGCAAGCTCACTCTGAAGGATCTGGCCGACCAGAAATTCATCGGGTACGAGCCCGGGACGCCCACCCGCATCATGATCGACTCGCATTTCAAGAGCCTGGGCATCAACCTCGACTACGTGCTGGAGCTTTCCAACATCGCCACGATCAAGCAGTTGGCGGTGGCGGGGATGGGGCTCGCCTTCCTTCCCCGCATCGGGCTGGAACTCGAGGTCAAGGACAAGGTTCTCAAAGCGTTGGAGATCCCTGAGGCGCAGTTCGACCGTCCGGTGACGGTGTACTGGAAGGAGCGGCGCGTTCTCAGCCGGCCGGCCCAGGAGTTCATCAGTTTTCTCAAGGCATGGCCGGAACAGGACGATGGATCGGCCAGGCTGAGCAAGCCCAAAGGGGTCTGATCCGGGGTCGGCGCCGCCATGCGCCGCAGCAGGAAGCGGGGAATCGGTATGTGGAAGACCGTCGAGGGGAGCACGGGCCGTCTCATCCAGCTCTGCCTCGGCTATTTCTTTTTCTACACGTTCTTCGGGGTGGCGTCGAAGTACTTCCCTGGAAGTGCGGAACACGGCCTTCCCGGGATGTCGCAGGTCGCCTTCCTGGTGTACAGCACCATCGGCGGCACCGCCGTGGCGCTCTTCGTGGTGCTCGCCTGGCGCTGGTATCGGCTGAAGACGATTCGGCCAATCCGCATCGGCCGCTTGAGCTTCCCGAGCGAACTCCTCTACATCATCCCGTCGGGGATCTTCACCGCGGTGGTCATCCCGACCACGACCCTCATGTACCTGCTGGTCAGCTCGGTCATGGTGGCGATGGTGATCATGCGGGGAAGCGTAATCGTGATCAGCCGGGTCGTGGACGCGATCCAGACCCGCCAGGGGCTTCTCGACAAGAAGGTCTACTGGGAGGAGAACGCCGCGGTCGTGTTCGCGATCCTGGCCGTCCTGGTGAACATCTTCTTCCCCACGGACAAGTCGGGCGGGGTCAGCCTCGAATTCGTCCACAACGTGCCCGCGATGACCGTGCTGATCAGCTACATCATCGCCTATTCGTTCCGCATCTACATCATGAACTACTACAAGAACACCCGTGGCAAGGGACAGAAGCTCGACAACAAGGCGTTCTTCGCGGTGGAGCAGATCGCGGCGAGCAGTACGATCCTGGTGGCGGGCCTCCTTCTTTTCAACGCCCCGCAGTTGCTCCAGCTCACGGGTCACTTCATCGAGGAGTTCCGCGGCGCGTTCCAGGCGCCGCACGCCGCCTGGCGCGGAGCCGTCGTCGCCGGCATGTTCTTCGGCGCCGTCTCCTTCTTCTCGGTCTTTCTCTTCATGTTCAAGGGACGCACGGCGACGTTTGCCGGGCTCGTGAACCGGCTGACTTCGCTCATTGCCGGCACCATCAGCACGCTTCTCTTCGCAATTCTCTTCAAGGGAAGCTTTCCCAAGCCGGCGGACTGGCTCGGGCTCGGACTCATCCTGGTGGCAATCGCGTTCCTGTCCAAGTCGGAGCGCAAGCGCATGGCGGAACTCAGAGCCCGCCGCGAGATCGGGGAGACGGTCGCGGCCGGAGGGGTGGTTTGAGCGACGACGGGCTGTTTCTCGGGAACCTGGCCGGAGACGCCCCCTCGCGCCTCGAACTTGCCCCCTCGGATCTCACCACCCACGGGGTGGTGGTGGGGATGACCGGGAGCGGCAAGACCGGACTCCTGATCGCCCTCATCGAGGAAGCACTGCGCCACGGCATCCCAGCGGTCGTGCTCGATCCGAAGGGCGATCTCGCCAACCTGTTCCTCACCTTCCCTTCCCTCGAGGCTCGCGACTTCGCTCCCTGGGTGGATCCGCAGGAGGCGCAGCGGGCCGGGATCAGCGTGGACGACCTCGCCGCGCAGACCGCGACCCGATGGACCGAGGGGCTCGGGCGCGACGGCCTCGGCCGCGACCGGATCCGCGAGCTGCGCGAGAAGACGGTGATGCGCCTCTTCACCCCGGGAAGCGACGCGGGTTTGCCGGTGAACGTGCTCTCCGGGTTCGATCCACCCGATCTGTCCTGGGACTCCGATGCGGAGATCATCCGCGAGCGGATCGCGGCGGTGGTGTCGGCGCTCTTGAGCCGGGCCGGGGAAGACGCGGACCCGCTGCAGAGCCCTTCGCATATCTTTCTGGCCAACCTTCTCGAGAATCGGTGGCGTGCGGGGGAGCGACCCGGCCTCGAGGATATCCTCGGCTATCTTCTTCATCCCCCCTTCGCCAAGCTCGGAGTCCTGCACGTCGACACGTTCTATCCGCCCGAGCGCCGCCGGGAGACGATGCAGAAGCTCAACGCGCTCTTGGCCAGCCCAGCATTCGCGGCCTGGCAGGTGGGGGTGCCGCTTCGCCTCGATCGGTTCATGGAGGCGCCCGCCGGCAAGACCCCGCTCGGCCTCTTCTACACCGCGCATCTGGGCGACGAGGATCGGCAGATGTTCGCCACGCTTCTCCTCGGCGAGGTCATCTCCTGGATGCGCCGGCAGAGCGGGACGGGTTCGCTGCGTCTCCTGATGGTGATCGACGAGGTGTGGGGACTCATGCCTCCGCATCCGGCCAACCCGCCGACCAAGCAGCCGATGCTCACGCTTCTCAAGCAGGCGCGGGCGTTCGGGGTGGGGCTGGTGGTGGCCACGCAGAACCCGGTGGATCTCGACTACAAGGGGCTGACCAATGCCGGCGTCTGGTGCGTGGGGCGTCTCTCCACCGAGCGCGATAAGGCCCGGTTGCTGGACGGCCTGGAGATGGTGGACGCGGGCGCCACGCGAGCGGAGATGGACAACGTGATCTCCGCGCTCAAGCCCCGACAGTTCCTCATGCGCAACGTGCACGACAAGGGCGGTCCCAAGGTGTTCTCCACGCGTTGGGCGATGTCGTATCTGCGCGGGCCGCTGACGCGCGACGAGGTGCGGAAACTGGTTCCCGCTGAAGCGCGGGCATGGGCCGGAGCCGCGGTCGCGGCTGGGGCTGCCGCTGCGGCTGGCCCCGCCGCCGCGCCCGCCGTCGCTGCGACCCCCAGCGCCGCGGCGATATCGAGTGCCACTTCGACCCCCGGCGGCGCCGCGATGCCGGCGTCTCCCCCGGGAGTGGTCGTGCGTTTCCTGGCGCCGCGCGCGCTCCAGCCGGACCGGCCGCAGGGCGCGGTGTCGGGCGCGCGACCCGGTCCCCCCAAACGCTATCGCGCGGCCATCCTCGGCCGGGCCACCGTGCACTTCGACGAGACCCGGGCGGCGCTCGACCACACGCAGCCCGAGTGGCGCCTCATCTTCCCGTTGCAGGGCGCGGATGGCTGGCGCTGGCCCGCGCCCGACACGCCCGATCTCAACGACGACTTCGACTCGGAGCCGGTGCCGGGAGTGCCCTTCGAGCCGCTTCCCCCCGCGCTCGAGAGTCGCCGCACCTTCACGGTGCTGGAGCGCGATCTCAAGGAAACCCTGTTGGGTGTCGAGCGCTTGGAGCTCTACTTCTGCGCCGGTCTCAAGACCTACTCGCGGGTCGGAGAGAGCAAGGAAGCGTTCGCGGAGCGCGTGCGAGCGCTCGCCGACGATCTCGCCGATCAGGAAATGGCGGCTCTGCGGGACAAGGTGCTCGAGAAGAAGCGCCGGATCGAGGATCGCATCCAGGCCGAATCGCTCGACGTGGAGCGCGCGCGGGCGACGGTCAGCGCGCGCAAGCAAGAGACCTTTCTCTCGGTGGGGGAGAGCGTGCTGGGCGTGCTGCTCGGCGGCCGCAAGCCCACGCGCGTCCTGAGCCAGACCGCGAGCAAGCAGCGCATGGCCGGCTCCGCTGCGTCGCAGCTCCAGAAGGAGGAGGCGCAACTCGCGGGCGCGCAGAGCGAGATGCAGGAGTTGGAGGCTTCGCTCGCCCGCGACATCGAGCGCATCCGCGCCGACAAGGCTGCGCTGGCGGGGACGATCACGACCTTCCCGGTTGCGCTGGAGCGGGACGACGTGCGCGTGGAGGAGGTGGCCCTCCTCTGGATCCCCGACGCCGAGTAGTCGGCCAGGGCCGCAACCCGCGGCCACTCGGGGATCCGGGCGCGGCGGGGTCTAGGAGGACTTCTCCTGAGGGGGACGGCTCGAGGTCGTCTCCGAAGGAGGTGGTGTGGCGGGCGGCACCGAGGCGGGGCGCTCGTTCAAACGCCGGCGATCGTCGTCGCTGTACCGCACCTCGTCGTCGATCTCCCGCGTGGCCCGTTTGAAGTCGCGAATCCCTTTACCGAGCCCGCGCGCGATCTCCGGAATCCGATTCGCCCCGAAGAGCAGGAGTACGATGAGGAAGATGATCATCAGCTCCTGCGCGCCGATTCCAAACATGTCGTCTCCTTGGGCGGCTATGCCCTGCCGATTGTCACCACGCGGCGTTCGGCATCCGGATCGAGTCTAGCACAGGACTTCAGGGCCGGCGTCCGCCCGCGCGGAACCGCGCCACGTCGACGAGGATCTCGGCGTGATCGAAGGCGAGCGGGGGGAGCCGGTCGTAGGCGAAGAAGGCCGCCTGAGCAGCGTCATCGCCGGCGCTCGGCGCGCCCGCCGCATCGACCAGGAAGACCGTGGAGACCGTGTGATGACGCGGATCCCGGCGCGGGTCCGAGTAGGTGTGGAACTGTTCGACACGGGTCGCTTCGAGACCGGTCTCCTCGCTCAGCTCTCGTGCGACCGCGTTCTCGATGGTTTCTCCGGGATCGACGAAGCCCCCGGGCAGCGCCCAGCCGTGAGGGGGATTCACGCGCTCGATCAGGAGCACTTCGCCCTCGGCGTTGTGCACCACCGCGTCCACGGTCAGGCGCGGCTGGTCATAGCGATCGAGCGCGAGGCCGCAATGGGGGCAGACGAGGCGGTCTCCCATATCCTGGCTCAGCCACCGAGGAGTTCGGAGACCGTGAAGAGCGCGCGGTAGTCCACCTGGTGTTCGATCATGGCCTCGGCGCCTCCCTGCTCGCGATCCACCACGCAGATCACGCGGGCGACCCTGGCCCCTTCGCCGCGCGCCACCGCGAGCGCGCGCAGCACGGATCCGCCGGTGGTCACCACATCCTCCACGAGCGCCACCGTTCCCCCCACCGGAAAGAGTCCCTCGATGAGCTTGGCGGTGCCGTGCCCCTTCGCCTCGCGCCGCACGAGAAACGTGTTGACCGGGCGGCCTCGGCGAAAACTCTCCGAGGCGAGCGCGCCGACCAGCGGCGCGGCGCCAAGGACCGGCCCGCCTACCGCGTCGAGTTCGAGGTCGCTCAATCCTTCGAGGATGAGTTCCGCGCAGAGCGCGGCGCCCTCGGGATGCATGCTGGTGCGTCGCACGTCGAGATAGAACGAGCTGCGCTGCCCGGAGGAGAGCACGAAGTCGCCTCGGAGGAGGCTCTCGCGGACGAGGATCTCTTTCAGGCGATCGCGGGCACTGAGCGGCATGGGCACCTCCGTATGGGACCGATGAGACCACGCTACGAGGCCCCCGCGGACCCGTCAAGGGGCGTGCTAGACTGCACCCATGATGCGTCGACTGGCTCTGGCGGGATTCGTATGCCTCGCGCTCGCAGCCGCAACCCCCGTCCACGCAGCGCAGGAGGTCCCGGGCCGGTTGGTGGTGGAACTCACCGACGCCGGCGCCCGCGCGCTCCATGCGGGAACGCTTCGGCTGCCTCTGCCTCCGGGAGGCGAGGCCATGCACCCGCGCATCGAACCCCTCTTCACGAGCCGCACCGGCCCGCTCGCCCGTTTCGCGCTGATCACCTTCGAGCCGCCGGCAGGTGCCGATGCAACGCCGCTCAACCGGGAATGGTTGGAGTCGTTCGGCCGATCCTCCAGTGTCGTGCGCGGCGGTTCGGACTGGGTGATGAACATGGCTGCGTTGCCCGACGATCCCTATCTCCTGGGGAATCCGGGGCCGCCACGACAGTTTCACATCCACAACCCGAGCGGCCTCTCCGAGCGCTTCGCCAGGGCTTGGCCGTTCATGCCCGCCGGTCGCGAGGTGATCGTCGGGGTCATCGACAGCGGTGCGTACTGGCGCCATCCCGATCTGGGCGGCGGCGGCAGTCCGCCCGACGCGCGCGTTTTCTGGCAGAACGCGACCGAGGTCAACGGCTCTGCCGGCGTGGACGACGACGGCAACGGGAAGGTCGACGATTTCATCGGCTGGGACTTCGTGGAGGTCTCCGCGATCCCCGTATCGCTCGGCCAGAGTGCTCCCGTCTCCGGCGAAGACGGCCATGTTCCTGACAATGACCCCACGGATCTGGCCGGGCATGGCACCGAGGTCGCGGGCTTCATCAACGCGCTCACCGACAACGGGGTGGGGATCGCGGGGGCGGCGCCGCAGGCCCGCATCATGGTCCTGCGCGCGGGATGGCTCAGCAGCGTAGGGCCTGTGGTGTACATGTCGTTCTGCGCGCAAGCGATCGAGTACGCGGCGTTGAACGGCGCGCGCGTACTCAACTGCTCCTGGGACAGCATCGGGGACGCGCAGTACGGATTGGCCGCCGCTCTGGACGTGGCCATCAACACCTACGGGGTCGTAGTGGTCGGCTCGGCCGGGAACAGCAACACGAGCTCGACCGAGTTCCAATACCTCGCGTCGCGGGAGGACTGTCTTGGGGTGGCCGGCGTTCTCGAATCGGGGGTGAAGCCCGGCAGTGGCAACATCGGAAGCAACTTCGGCACCTGGGTGGATCTCGCCGGGTTCTACACGGGGCCTCCCTCGACCACCCTCTCCTACGCCACCCGGCTTCCCGGATACAAGGTGAACTCGGGCACCTCGTTCGCGTCCCCGCAGGTTGCTGCGGCGGCCGCGCTGGTGCGCGGGGTGGCGCCGCAGGCCTCGGCGTCGGCGGTGCGCGGCTGGCTCAAGACGACCGGCCGGAGCGTGGCCGCGATGAACCCGTCCTATGCGACGCTGCTCGGCTCGGGGCTGGTCGATGCCGCGGCGGCGGTGCAGGCGGCGGGGGGTGGATGGGACACCCCGGCGCGCGCGCGCTCCTTGACACCGTACACGGCGGGGGATCCCGAGACGGCGCCGAGCTTCCTGTTCGTCGCTCCGAATTCGTTGAAGGCCTGGAGCACAGCGACGGGCGGCGCGGCGCCGGAGTTGATGGACTCGGTAGCGTCAGCGCCGATTGTCGCCGGGGAGTTACCGCTCGTGATGGCGTGGCCGGGGGTGAGCGCCCCCATGGCGGTGTGGCGCGAAGGGACTTCACTTCGCGGCGTCCCCTTCGCCGGAGTCGCACCGCCGGGTTGGCCAGTGTCGATCGACGCGGACGCGGGGCAGCCTGCGGCGAGCGCCTCCACCACCGAGCCCGAGGTCTTCGTCCCGTCCACACAAGGGCTCTTCATCGTCCGGTATAACGGCGCAGCAGAGCCCACGACCGAGCGACTCTCGTTCGCCTGCTCGTCAGTCGCGGTGGGATCGATCGACAGTGTCGGCCCGGTGGACGTTGCCGCGGTGGACTCCGCCGGCGCGCTGCACATCTTTCTGCGGGGCGGAGCAGGAGGCACGACGCGGTGGGACGATGCGCCGGGCCTCGACCTGCTACCTCCGGTCATCACCAGCGGGGGACAGGTTCTCGTTGCGTGTTCGGATCCCTCGGCCCCGTCCACCCTCCAGTGGCTGCGCCGGTATCAACTCGTACCCCAGGTGGGCTTCTCGATGGACGGCGTCTCGATCGACGCCCCGCCGTTCACCGCGCTCTCGTTGGCGGGCTTCGCCGCGGACAAGCGATTGGTGGCGGTGGCCGCCGATTCGGCCGGCGGCATTCACGTGATCGAACCGGGGACCGTTCCCGTCGTGCAGTTCGTCTCCGCCGGCGGGCCCATCGCGGGCGAGGTGCTCTGCGCGGACCTGGACGGCGACTGGGAGTCCGACTTGATCGCGCTACGCCGGGACGGCACCCTCCTCGCGTGGCGCTCGGATCTCACGCCGCTCGCCGGCTTTCCTCGGCGTTTCCCGTTCGGCGCAATCGAAACACCGATGGTGGCCGATGCCGAGGGCGTTCGGTATGTCGTGATCGCCGACACCGCGGGCGGGCTGTGGTCGCTCCCGATGGGCCCGGCCGGGCGTCCCGCTCCGTGGCCCACCGCGCGCGGCGACGCGGGCAGACGCGCCTATCTCGGTTTCGATCGCGCGACCCCGGTGGAGCCGGGGGTGAGCTCGCTCAAGTGGACGTGGAAAGACGTCGGGGGAGTTCTCTGCTGGTCGGGCGAGGGGCTCGATTCCTTTATCCAACTGCGAGTGCGCGACCTCGGGTCTGACGACGCAGTCTGGTCGGGATCGCCCTACGACTCGCGCTGTGTGCGGATCGAAGGCGTGAATGCCGCCTGCACGCTTGCGATGGATGGCCTGGGTCGCACGAGCGGCTGGCGCGTGCTGCGTTCTCTCGACATCCTGCCCCCGGGGCTTCGGGTGGCGGCGCCCGAGCCCAACCCCTCCCCATCCGGAACGCGTATCGCGTGGAGCGGCGCGCTTGGAAGCGTGAGGGTCACGATCCTCGACGTGCGCGGCCAGGTCGTGCGCGAGGAGCGCTTCTCCGAGCCGGCAGGCGCCTTCTTCTGGGACGGCGTCGATGGCCGCGGGCACACGGCTCCGGGCGGGATCTACTTCGCGCGGGTGAGCGACGGTGCGCACACCGTCGCGCGTCGGCTCGTGCGCGTGCGCTGAGGCCTCGGCGGGATCGACGAGAACAAGGCGAGGGACGAGGCCGAAGCCCCGTCCCTCCCAGTCCAGTCCGGATCGTCGAAGGCCCGTTTAGCGGGGTTGGGCGAGTTCCTTGTTCTGCAGGCCGTCAATGGGCCCCTTGTCCTGGTCGCCCCGAACAGGACTCACTATCTTCGTCACCGAGGGGCTGCTCTCGTTACCGGCCCAGTCGATGGCCGTCACGTAGAGATGGACCGACTCGAGCCCGTCCGCTTCCCAGGTCACGTAGTTGTTCTCGATCGGAAACTGGCTCATGCGACGGGTCAGGCCCGCCTCCGTGACGTAAACGAGGTAGCCGGCGAGGTCGGGTTCGGTGTTGGTTCTCCACCAGATGCCGACCGTGCCGTCATCCCCGCGGGCACCCAAGATGACCGGGGCCAGGGGGGGGGCGGTGTCGGGCTGGGACACCGTCGCGGAATCACCGCACCCGACCACCATCAGGGTGGCCACGATGCCGGCTGCGAACAGGGACGCGAAGCAGCGCTTCATGTTTTCAACTCCTCCTTGTCGGGCACTCGACTCGAACCCGGAATTGGACCGGGCGAAATCGCACTGGGAACGCGGAGTGGTTCCCTTCTCCGGCCGTGTACTGAGCAACCGGCGTACCAAGCCCGGTCGCGCGACCGCGGGAATCTCACAAGTTCCGTTGGAATCAATCGGTATTTCATTTCGCATCTTGAGCATCACTTTTCTCCGTCTGCGCGAAATTCCCCCCGGTGTCGCGCTTCGCACGACTCTCCCGCGACAGGGCGTGCACAATGCACGATCGGGCCCGCCGCAGGGTGGCTGGGCCGGTTTGACCTGGCTCTCACTGAGTGATAGCCTCATGCGCCACTTGCACTTGAGGGGTCTTCCCGCATGCCGTTTCGAGCCATCTTTCGCCCATCGTGGATCGCTTCAGTCGTCGTCGCCCTCCTCCTGGCGTCCGGCGCGGAGGGAGCCGGGGATCTGATCGCCCCGCTCCGGGGTGTCCGGGTGCTCACCTCCTCCTTCGGGGAGTACCGGTCGGGTCACTACCACGGTGGGTTGGACTTCTCGACGGCGGGCGTCGAAGGAGAACCGGTGCGGGCTCCCGCCGACGGCGAGGTCACTCGGTTGCGCGCTTCCGGCACGGGTTACGGAAACGCCGTCTACTTCCGGATGGGTGGCGGGCGCACCGCGGTCTTCGCTCATCTGAGCCGGTACGCTCCGCGTATCGCCGCAGCGGTGGAGGGGGAGCAGGATCGCGTGGGGCGCTACGAGGTCGACTTCTTCCCGGCAGCGGACGGACTGCGCTTCGCGGCCGGCGAGGTGATCGCCTTTAGCGGGTCGAGCGGAGCCGGTCCCGCGCACCTGCACGCGGAGCTGCGCGAGGGGGACGATGCATCGATCGCTGTGAATCCTCTCACCGGCGCTTGGGCGGTGGCCGACAGCGTCGCCCCCGCGGTCACTCGCGCTCTCATCGAATCCGCGGAGGCGGGCGTTCGCGTGAACGGCGCTGTCGGACCCGCGGTGGTTTCCCTGGCTCGCGGCCGGTCGCCGGAGGTGACGGTAACGGGACGGGTGGATGTATGGCTCGAGACGGAGGATCGCGCCTGTGTCGGCGGGAACCGCCTGGCTCCCCATCGCGTGCGCTGGGCCGTCGACGGGCGGGCGATCGCGGAGATCGCTTTCGATCGCGTGGACTGGAACGCGCCGGGAGAAGTGCGCTGGACGTTCCGCGAAGATCTGGCCCGCACCCGCGGGGAACGATGGGTGCGCATGGCCCCTCCTCCGGGCGCGCGGCAGCGCGTGGCACGCTGGTTGGACGCCGGCCCCGACTGGTTTGCCGGCCTCGCGCCGGGGCCGCACCACGTGCGATTCGAGGCCTGGGACGCCGCCGGGAACCGCACGGAGCGCGAACTGATGCTGGCAGTGTCCGCGAGGCTGGACGCACCCGGCGATTCGGTGTCGACGCCCACGATCCGGATCGGTGGAGACCCGGCCGGAGTCCTCTCGGCTCCTGTCGACACGACCCTCGACCTGGCGCGCTTGAGTTTCCCGCCCGGTGCGGCCTATGGCGCGCTCCAGGTCGGCGTGTCGTGGGAGGACACCCTGGCCGGCCGCTCGGCGGCGGCTCCCGAACTCGATCCCGCAACACCGGTCTTGCGGCTCGGCCCCTGGGCGTACCCGCTACGTCAGGAGGCGCGCGTGGAGCTGCGTGTCGAGGCCGGGACGTCCCGGCGCGGGCTCGCGCTCTACCGCCGTGACGACGGGTGGTCCTTCGTCGGCGCCGACACGAGCGGAGAGGGCGTGGCCGGCTCGATCGGAGCCCTGGAGGATCTCGCCCTCCTGCGCGATCTCACCCCCCCCGCGATCGCTCTGGAGGCCCCGAAGGCCGCGAAACGCCCTCGCCTGGTCGCGCGCATCACGGACGGCGGCGCCGGCGTGACCTGGCGGACGCTGGAGATGACGCTCGACGGGGAGCCGGTCCTTGCGGAATGGGATCCCGAGGCGGCACGATTCGTCGCCCATCTGCGCGCGGACCCGGCCCCCGGCGAGCACGCGTGGGTCGTGCGCGCCGCCGACCGTGTCGGGAACCGCGCCGAGCGCTCGCTCATCGTGACCGTGCGTTGACCGGCATCGCCCCGAGGGGTATAAGATCGCCGGGTCGAAAGCGGCGCATCTCGTAGGCTCTCACCCGCGGAACCACAACCCTTGGCGGACCCGTTCGTCCATCTTCACGTCCATTCGGATTACACGCTCCTCGACGGCGCGGCCCGCATCGAGCGCCTGGTCGCGCGCGCGGCAGCGCTTGGCATGCCCGCGCTCGCGCTGACCGACGGAGGCAACCTCTTCGGGGCGGTCCAGTTCTATCGAGCCTGCTCCCGCGCCGGGGTGAAGCCGATCCTCGGCATGGAGGCGTACGTCACCCGGGGGAGCCGCTTCGACAAGACCGTCAAGAGCGCGCGCGGCCTCGATCATCTCGTCCTGCTCGCGCAGAACCAGACCGGGCTCAAGAACCTGATGCGCCTCTCCACCGCGGGCTATCTCGAGGGTTTCTACTATCGTCCGCGCGTGGACTACGAGATGGTGGAGGAGCACGCCGAGGGCCTCATCGCCCTCTCCTCCGGCATGAGCGGGGCGATCTCGCGGGAGCTCCTGGCCGGGCGCCCGAGGCAGGCGCTGGAAGTGGCCGCACGCTACAAGGAGATCTTCGGCGACCGTTTCTACGTCGAAGTACAGGACCACGGCATCCCGCACCAACAGGCGCTCATCCCCCAGCTCACCGACGTCGCGCGCAAGGTGGGGTTGCCGCTGGTCGCCACCAACGACGTGCACTACATGACCGCGGCCGAAGCCGAGGCGCAGGAGATCCTCCTCCTCATCCAGCAGCAGCGCACGGTGGCGGAGCCCAATCGCTTGAGCCCGGGCACCGACCAGCGACATTTCCGGACCGGCGAGGAGATGCGGGCGGTTTTCGCCGCGCTCCCCGAGGCGCTGGCCGCCACCCTCCAGATCGCGGAGCGCATCGACCTGAAACTCAACTTCGACGATCTGCGCCTTCCCAAGTTCCCGCTGCCGGAGGGGTTCGACAATCCCAACGAGTACCTCCAACACCTGGCCCGCCGCGGCCTCGATGAGCGCTACGGCGCGGCCACGGAGAGCCTGCGGGAGCGCCTCGAATTCGAGCTCCAAATCATCCTGCAGATGGACTACGCCGGGTACTTCCTCATCGTGCGGGATTTCATCCACCACGCGCGCGAGGAGGGAATCGCGGTCGGACCCGGCCGCGGCTCGGCGGCGGGGAGCCTCGTCGCGTATTGCCTCGGCATCACCGACATCGACCCCATTCGCTTCGGGCTCCTCTTCGAGCGCTTCCTCAATCCCGAGCGGGTGAGCATGCCCGACATCGACGTGGACTTCGACTACCGCCGCCGCGGCGAGGTCATCGACTACGTCAAGGCCAAGTACGGCGAGGGTTCGGTCACCCAGATCATCACCTTCGGGACCATGGCCGCACGGGGCGTGATCCGCGATGTGGGCCGTGCGCTGGGGATCGCCTTCGAGGATATCGACCGCATCGCCAAGCTCGTGCCGGGGGAACTCGGAATCACCCTCGACCGCGCGCTCGAGCAGATTCCCGAGCTCTCGGAGATGGCGCGCTCGGACGAGGCACATGCCCGGCTCATCCGGGTGGCGCGGACTCTCGAAGGGCTTGCGCGTCACGCCAGCACGCACGCCGCCGGGGTGCTCATCGCGCCCGGCCGCCTCGACGAGATGGTCCCCCTCTTCAAGTCGGGGAAGGGTGAAGTCTCGACCCAGTGGGACATGAAGTCGGTCGAGAAGGTCGGCCTCTTGAAGATGGATTTCCTGGGGCTGCGCACGCTCACCGTGATCGAGGACGCGCTGGATCACATTCGGGAGCGCACCGGCACGCGTCCCGACCTGCGCGCGCTCCCTCTCGACGACGAAGCGACGTTCGATCTCTTGCGCCGGGCCGGCACGGTGGCGGTCTTTCAACTCGAATCGTCCGGCATGCGCGATCTGCTTCGCCGGCTCGCGCCGGAGAGTTTCGACGACATCGTCGCGGTGAACGCCTTGTATCGCCCCGGACCGATGGGCTCGGGGATGGTGCAGAACTTCATCGATCGCAAGCACGGGCGCGAACCGATCGTGTGCATGCACGAGTCCCTGGAGCCGATCCTCATGCCCACCTACGGCATGATGGTCTACCAGGAGCAGGTGATGCAGATCGCGAGCGTCATGGGCGGCTTCACCCTCGGCGAGGCCGACCTCCTGCGCCGCGCCATGGGGAAGAAGGACAAGGAGGAGATGGCGGCGCTGGAGAAGAAGTTCGTCGAGGACGCGGTGGCCCGCAGTATCCCTCGCGAGACCGCGCAAAAGGTCTTCGAGCAGATGGCCTTCTTCGCCGGCTACGGTTTCAACAAGAGCCACAGCGCCGCGTACGCGCTGCTCACCTACCAGACCGCGTGGCTCAAGGCGCATTACCCCGCCGAGTTCATGGCCGCCACCCTCACGAGCGAAATGGAAACCACCGACCGGGTGGTGGTGCTGGTGGAGGAATGCCGCCGTCTCGGTATGAATGTCTTCCCGCCCGATGTGAACCTCTCGCGCGCCGACTTCCTCGTCACCGACGAGGGGATCCGATTCGGCCTGGGGGCGGTCAAGAACGTGGGCGTGAACACCATCGAGGCCATGGTGGCCGAGCGCGAGCGCGCCGGACCCTTCCGGAGTATCTACGATCTCGCCCGCCGCGTCGGCCACGACGCGATCAACCGCCGCGTGCTGGAGAGTCTGGTGGCGGCGGGAGCCCTCGACGCGCTCCTTCCCTCGCGGGGCCGGCTCTTCGCCGCGGTCCCCGGCGCACTCGATGCGGGCGCGCGCTTCCAGCGCGATCTCGCCATGGGGCAGACGTCTCTCTTCGGCGGTGGGGGCGCGGGCGGCGACGACGATCCGGAACTCCCCGAGGTGCCGGAGTGGGACCGCAGCGCCCGCCTGCGTCGCGAGAAGGAAGTGCTCGGCTTCTATCTCTCCGAGCATCCGCTCGACGCCTACCGTGACGAGATCTGCGCGGTGGCCTCCGGCGATACCGAGCGGCTCAAGACCCTCCCCAACGGGGCGGACGTCGGGCTCCTCGGCGTGGTCACCGCGGTCAACCGTCGCATCGACAAGAAGGGACGGCCGTTCGGCTTCGCGCAGGTAGAGGACTACGCCGGGGTGGTGGAGTGCGTCTTCTTCAGCGACGTGTTCGAAAAGGCGAAGGAGTTCCTGGAGCCCGACCGGGTGGTGCTGGTGCGGGGCCGTCTCGACCGTCGTGAGCCGGAGGGGGAGCCGAAGATCGTGGCCAACGAGGCGTTCGACTTCGAGGCGTGCCGGGGGCAACTCGCGCACACCCTGTACGTGAGGGTTCCGCTGTCCGGCCTTGAAGAGGGGCGGCTTGCCCTGATTGGGCGTATCCTGGAGCGCTACCCGGGCCGGGGGGACGTCGTGATCCACCTGGAGACCGAGACCGGCCGGCGGGTGCGCATGAAGTCCGGACGCTATAAAGTAGGGGTGCATCCGGACCTCCTCGTCGAGCTGCGCGCGGAACTCGGCGGGGACGCGGTCCGCCTGGGGGAAACGGTCAACGGGAGGAACGGTCGTTGAGCAGCATTTGGCTCGACTTCGAGAAGCCGGTTGTCGAGTTGGAGTCCAAAATCAAGGAACTCCGGGAGTTCGCCGCATCCTCGAACCTCGAGGTGGGGGAGGAGCTTGGCCGTCTCGAGAAGAAGGCGGAGAAGATGCGGCGCGACATCTACTCCAACCTCACGCGCTGGCAGCGCGTCCAGCTCGCCCGCCATCCGCGCCGGCCGTACTCGCTCGATTACATCGGGTTCATCTGCGACGACTTTCTCGAACTCCACGGCGACCGCGCGTTCGCCGACGATCCCGCCATCGTGACCGGATTCGCCCGCATCGACGGCAAGCCGCTCCTGGTCGTGGGCCAGCAGAAGGGGCGCAACACCAAGGAGAACATCCACCGCAACTTCGGCATGCCGCACCCGGAGGGATATCGCAAGGCGCTCCGCCTGTTCAAGCTCGCCGAGCGGTACAATGTGCCCGTCCTTACCCTCATCGACACCCCCGGCGCGTATCCGGGCATCGGAGCCGAGGAGCGGGGCCAGTCGGAGGCCATCGCGCGAAACCTGCGCGAGATGGCCGCGCTCGCCGTGCCGATCGTGACCGTGGTGATCGGTGAGGGAGGAAGCGGCGGCGCCCTGGCGCTGGCCGTGGCGGATCGGGTCTACATGCTGGAGAACGCGATCTACTCGGTGATCTCCCCCGAGGGATGCGCGGGGATCCTGTGGCGCGACAAAGCGAAGGCCCCGGAGGCGGCGGAGATGATGAAGGTCACCGCGCGCGATGTCCTGCAGATGAACGTCATCGACGGGCTCATCGACGAACCTTTGGGGGGGGCGCACCGAGACCCCGAGCAGACCGCGCGCGCGGTGAAGGCCACCGTGGTCCGCGCCATCGCCGAGCTGCAGCTCCTCGATCTCGCCACCCTGCGACGCCAGAGGCTGGAGAAATATCTGGCCATGGGGGTATTCCAGGACATGGGAGCCGACACCGCACCGCGTTGATACCCTTGCCTACCGCCGATTTACGGCGGGCCGCGCCCGAGCCGGGCGCACGATCCGTCCGAGCGACACACGCCGGGATACCCTTCAGCCAAGGATGCCAAGGCCGTGACGAACTCACGTCTGCTCTCACTCGTCGTTCTCGCCATGGGGATTGGGTTGGCCTCAACTCCGCTGCACGCGCAGGGGCGCGACACGCTGGATCTGTTGGAGGCGCCCGCCGGCGAAGTTCGCTTCACCGTCCGTTTCGATGAGCCGCAGTGGATCGTGGACGATCTGAATGGGATCGCCTACCGATACCCGGTCTGGCCGGGGCTGGCCGGCGGCGGGGAGGCCGGCGATCCCGCGCTTCCGAGCCGCATCGTGCGGGTGGCACTCCCGGCGGGCGGCGAGCCCTCGCTGAGCCTGACCATCGAGCCGGGTGGACGGTCGGGCGACGTGCGGTTCCCTCCGATTCCGAGTTGGATTCCCGGCTCCATCGTGGGGGGGCGCCGCGAGGATCCGGTGCCCGACCCGGATCTCCGCGAAGGCCGTGGGTTCGGCGTCTCGGTCGCCAACGCGCAGGCCGAGCTGCAAACCGTCGGCAACGAGCGCGGCGTGCGGGTGGCCAACATTCTGATCCGCCCGGTGAGCTGGAATCCGGCGACCGGTGAGGCGACCTGGGCCCGCGCGATCACGGTCACGGTGCGAGTGAGTGGCGCCTCGGCGCTGCAAGCCCCGTCGGCTGCGAGGCCCGCTCGCGCGGCGCGCGAGAGATGGAGCGGGGCGCTCCTCAACGCGGCGGACGCCTCGGCGTGGCAAGTCCCCGATTGCGACACCGTGCCGCAACCGAACGCCCCCGACGGCATGCCGGAGACCTGGTTCGACGACGCCGAAGGCTGGGTCAGGATCGAGATCGGCGCGAACGGGATCTACCGGTTGAGCCGGCGCGCGCTGGCCGACGCGGGTGCGAGCGTTGACGTGCTCGATCCGAGGGGCCTGAGGCTCTTCGCCGGCCCGCTCCTGCCCGAAGTGGGGTGGGCGGGACTCGGTTGGAGGCCGTACCCGGGTAACCCGGACTTGATCGCCGGCCCGGCGTGGGAACACGTGTACGATCGCCCCGACTTTACCGACGGCTTTGCCGGGGGGGCGTTCAGCGAGATCCCGATCCTGGTGAACGGGGAGAGCGACGGCAAGTTCGATACCGCGGACACGATCATCTTCTACGCCCTCGGACCGGACAACTACCGCGACCGGTTCGGTCTCGCGAGCGATCCGCGCGCGGAATACCTGGAGAATCCCTTCACGGATCACACGGTGTACTGGCTCGCCTGGGGTGGGTCGTTGCCGGGCGCGCCAAAGCGGATCGCGCCGGTGGCGGTGGCCCCGTCGGCCGGTGCGCCGGTCGTTACCGAGAGCGAGGCCCGGCTCCACCTCGAGCAGAACGGGATCTACGATCCCTCGATGTACGAGGCGGGGTACCGCTGGGAGACGTGGTTCTGGGACAGCTTCGACAGCAAGAACCCTCCCCGCGTGAAGCAGATCGTGCTTCCTCATGTGGCGGCGGGAAGCACCTTCGACGCTCGTGTCCGCCTGTGGGGTTATGTCGTCCCCCTGAACGGCGCGGTGGGTGAGGAGGCGCAGCACCACGTCCAGATCGATGTGAACGGCACGCCGGCGCCGTTGGCGGTCTGGGGCGGCTTGGGGAGTGCGGCATACACCCATTTCGATGTGGAATTGGCCGACGTGGTCACCGACTCCCCCGACACGATGATCTTCACCGTGCCGGCGGTGGGGACCAACCCGGACCGCCGCGACTACGTTCATTTGGCGTGGATCGATCTCGCCTACCGGCGCACGCTGAACGCCGACAGCAAGGCTGGGGAGTTGGAGATCGACGCCGGTGAGGCCGGGCGCACCGTTCGGATCGCGCGACCGCCGGCGGGCACGCTCGTCGTGCTCGACGTCACCGATCCCCGCAACCCGCGCGAGCTGACGGGCGGGGTGACGGCGGGTTCGGGAACGACGGCGACGCTGGAGTTCGCCATGGACCGCGCAGCGTCGGCGGTGGTGGCGTTCGTACCCGCGTCCGGCGTCCCGGTGCCTGCGAAGGTGTCGCTGAAGACCTCGCCTCGGCTGCGTCCCGGCGGGAGCGACGTGCGCTGGTTGCGCGACACCCGGGAGCCGATCGACTACGTCATCATCGCCTACGACGATTTCGCGGAGGAGGCGGAGATCCTCGCCGCGTGGCGGCGCGCGAACCTGTACGAGATCACGGACACGCGCGAGGCGCGGGTGCGCGTGGTCCGTGTGAACGACATCATGGACGAGTTCACCTACGGGATGTGGGATCCGATCGCGCTCCGCCACTTCCTCGAATACACCTACCGATACTACGGCGCCTGTGGAAGCGACGACCGCCTCTCCTACTGCCTCTTCTTCGGCGATCACACCTACGATTTCCGCGACAACGAGCAGTCGGGGATCCTGGACTTCGTGCCGTCCTGGGAGGATAACCGCGCCAGCATTTTCGATATTTCATACGGAAACGTGCAGTACGTGACCGACGATCCGCTGGCCCGTTTCCACGGACCCTTCGACTCGTTCACGGACATCTACCTCGGCCGTATCACCGTGACCAACCGCCAGGAGGCGCGTGACGTCGTCGTCGACAAGGTGATCCGCTCGGAGCGCGCGCCCGCCCACGGAGCCTGGCGCACCAAGGCCATTCTCGTCGCGGACGACAAGTGCCAGAACGGCAGACTGGACAACCTCCCCCATGTGTTGCAGACCGAGCTTTTGGACGCTGTCATACCCGCCCCCTTCGATCGGCAAAAGATCTACCTGTACGAGTACGGGCAGGAGTGCCCCACAAACAGCAAGCCCGACGCGAAGCGGGCGCTCCTGCGCGCCTGGAGCGATGGGGCGTGGCTGATGAACTACATCGGGCACGGCGCGGACGTGGTGCTCGCTGATGAGCATGTCTTCGATCTGGCCGATGTCCCGACCCTGACCAACGACAACCGGCTTCCTGTGTTCAGCGCCTTCTCGTGCAGCGTGGGCAAGTTCTCCAAGACCGCCCAGCAGGGGATCGGGGAGTCGCTGGTGCTGGCCCACGGAACGGGCGCCCTGGTCTCGGCCGCGGCGACGTACCTGACCTCTTCCCCGAGTAACGGGCCCATGAACATCGACTTCGTCCGAGGCATGTTCCCAGACGCCGCGGATCTCTCGCAGTCGGTGCCGGCAGGGGTGTCGCTCATGCGAGCCAAGCGGGGCAGGGGCGGGGACGACAGGTACGTTTGTCTTGGCGATCCCGCAAGCCGGATCAGCACTCCCGGGCGTACCCTGCAAGTTCAAGGGCCGGATCGGTTGGAGCGGGGGAGTGTGGTGGATGTGCGCGTCGAGGCGAGCGGCGTCGGGACGGGCGATCTCGACGTGTTGGCGCAGGACGCGCGGTTGGTGAGGAGCCAGAACGAGAAGGGTGCGGCGATCGACCCGTACCGTCTCCCGGGCGCCACGATCTACCGCGGCACCGCCACGCTCGTAGCCGATACGGCGCATGTGCAGTTCACGGTCCCGGTGGCCCTGCGCGGCGGACCCGATGGAAGAGTTCGCGTCTATGCCTCGGGCGAAGGGTGGGACGGTGCGGGGGTTCTGGTGCTTCCGGTGGTGCCCCAGAGTTCGGCATCGCCGGACACGCTTGGGCCGGCCATCACGTTTTCGGCGGCGGGGGCATCCTGGCGCCCCGGCCAACAAGTGGAGGTCGTGTTGGAGGATCCCGGCGGAATCAACCTGACCGGGATCTTCGAGTTCCTTTCCGTTCAGCTCAAGGTGTTCGACGAAGCGGGTCTTGAGCGGACACGGCAGGACATCACCTCCCGTTTCGCCTACGACCCGGGAAGTGCCACCCGCGGGCGGGTCGTCTTCCCGGTTCCAGACCTCGAAGCGGGGCGATACACAGTTCTCGTGAGCGCGGCCGATAACTACAACAATCGCACCCAGATCAGCTTGGAGGTCCAGGTCGGAGAGGCCTCCGGCGGAAACGGGTTCACCTCCGTAGCCGCATATCCGAATCCGTTCGACCCGGACGGCGAGCCGACCCGGGTGCTCTTCACCCTGGATCTGCCCGCCCAGGTCACCGTGAGGGTGTACTCCGTCTCGGGTCGGCTGGTCCGGCGGGGGAGCATGGATGCGGTGTCGGGAGGAAACGCCTTCGCGTGGGATGGGAAGGATGAGGCCGGAGACGTTGTGGCCAACGGGGTTTACCTGGTTCAGTTGACGGCCAAAGGGGAGGGGGGTACGCGGCGCCATCTGGAGCGGTTGGCGGTGATCCGGTAGGATACGTCGGTTTCGCCCAACGGGGTTTCCGGGAACCGGGACACCCTGCCTGGGTTCCTAGAGCGAGTTGTCTCGCCTGCAGTGTGTTCACGGAGGATTCAGCATGCGTTTGCGCTACGCGTTTGTCCGCCCCCTTGCCGTCGGCTTGGGCCTGATCCTTGCCGCCGGGGCCCTTCCGCAGGTCGCCCTGGCCGGATCCACCGCCGGCGCCTTCTCGCTGCAAATCCCCCCGGGCGCACGGGCCGAGGCTACGGGACGCTTCTACCAGTCCGTCGCCGATGATGCCTTCGCTCCATGGTGGAACCCCGCGGGGCTTGCCTTCACCCGGGGTATCAACGCCGGCCTCATGCACTCGCGGCTGGCGGAGGGTCTCTCCGAGGACGCCGTCTACTTCGAGTACCTGGGCGCGTCCACCTACATCGAGGGATGGGGCGGGCTCGCGGGGACGATCTCCTACCTGAACTACGGCGAGAGCCCGCTCACCGACGGATCCTCGACCCAGCTCGGCACGTTTTCCTCGTTCGAGTTCGCGCCTTCGGTGGCGCTGGGCACCACCGTACTTCCCAACCTCGGCCTGGGCATGAACCTCAAGTTCGTCTACATCGATCTGCTGAGCGGTGTGGACAGCAGCGTCCGCGATCAACTCGGGTTGCAGGGCGGCCAGGGGACGAGCTTCGGGGTGGATCTGGGCGCGCTATACCGGCTCGAGCGCGAGACCGACAGTTTCTTCGGCAGCGGTCCGGCGACGACGACGTTGGGAATCGGGGCCACGGTGGCCAATCTCGGGCCCAACATCTCACTCACCGAGGACAAGCAGTCCGACCCGCTTCCCCGCAATCTCAAGCTCGGTGTCTCCTACGGGGCCCGAGTCCCGAACTCCTACTCCATCCTCGCCGGCATCGGCGTCGAGAAGAGTCTCGTGTTTGCGGATTTCCCGGATTCGGTGAAGAGCGAGCTGTCGTACTTCGAGCGCCACGAGATCATCGCCTCCGGGGGCGTCGAGGTCGGCTTCAACGATCTCGTCTTTGGACGCATGGGGTACCTCCGCGACGAGAGCGGTGGCATCACGGCCATGACGTACGGTGTCGGATTCCGCCTCAAGGGGTTCGGCTTCGATTTCGCATCGATCCCGCAGGCGCTCGACCTGCCTCGGGTGAGCAAGTTCTCGGTCGTCGCGCGGTTTGATTAGACGGATTCGTCCCAGGGCTCTGGTCGCGGCATGTCTCCTGGGACTCTCCGTCCCGGCCTCGGCCGGGGCCGGTTCGCCGCGAGTGGTCGTCCAGCGGGACCGGGTGGCCGCGCGGGTCTCGGCGGTCCCTTCGCTCGCGCGTGACCTAAGCGAGTTGCCGCGGGCTCTCACCCGGCGGCGCGAGTTTCCGGACGATCTCTATGCGCCCGGCGCCGCCGCTCCCGTGTTTCGCCCGGTTTCGGAACTGGTGCGTATGGGGCTCGCTGCCGCCGCCGCCGAGCCCGCCCCCGACACCCTTCGACTGGCCGTCTTCCGCGTGGATTTCCTGCGCGACTCGGCGGGTGACTCGACCACAGGGGACGGCCGTTTCGATCTGCGCACCGGCGTGACCGGCGTTCCCGTCGATCCGCCCCCCCACAACAAACCCTATTTCGAGGCGCACGCCGAGGCGCTCGCGCGCTACTACGCCGCGCAGTCCTACGGATCGCTGGTCATCGTGACCACGGTGTTTCCCTCCGACCCCGACAGCGCGTATCACCTCGGCGACACCATGGACTTCGGACCCTGGGCGGTCTCGCAGGCGGACAGCGTCATCGTGAGGGCGGAGCGATTCGTCACCGCCGCCGTCCGCGCGGCTGACGCGAGCGGGGACATCGATTTCTCCGCGTTCGGCGCGTTCGTCGTGGTGCACGCGGGCGCCGACTACCAGAGCGACATCGATCGCAACTCGAGCCGCGACATTCCCACCTTCACGTTGAGCCTCGGCGAATCGCTCTCGGTGAGCACCGGCAAGGTGGGGCGCGTGCTCGTGCTGCCGGAAACGGTGAGCCAGGACGGCGGGTTGGGCGCGCTGAACGGCGTCTTCGCCCACGAGTTCGGGCATGTCCTGGGGCTCCCCGATCTCTACAACATCTTCACCGGTGTGCCGCAAGTGGGGTACTGGAGCCTCATGGACAGCGGCGAGAACATCCCCGCGATCGTCGTGGATCCCGTCACGGAGGAGGAGTTCGAGGCGATCGGCATCTTTCCCACCAGCTTCGATCCCTGGAGCAAGCTGCAGGCGTTCCCCAAGGGAGTCGCACCGTTTCTCGTCGAGGAGCGCTGGAGCGACGCACTCGAGGCGACAGAGACCGACCCGAGGCTCCCCTTCGTGATCGTGGACGATTACGAGCACTTCCTGGTCGAGAACCGCGCACTCGACCTGGACGGCAACGGGTTTCCGTTCGTGCGCCAGGATTCGACGACCGGCGTGTTCATGGGCCCGGTGGACGATCCCGACCTTGCCGGTCAAGGAGGTCGGTTCGAGTACGACGCGGTGCTCCCCGGGGGCGGTCTTCTGGTCTGGCACATCGACGACCGACTCGTGCTGCCGGCGCTGGCCGACCGCGGGCAGGTGAACCTCTGGACCAAGCAACGCGGCATCGCCATCGTGGAGGCGGATGGCACGTGGGATCAGGGGCGTTACGATCTCGGCACACCCGAGGACGCATTCTATCTCGACAACAACCCCCGTCTGGGACCCGAGACGATTCCCTCGAGCGCGGCCAACGACGGCGCGTGGTCGGGCGTGACCATCGCGACCGCGTCGAACCCCGGGCGCTTCATGGACGTGACGATCGAGCGCGCGGGCGCCCGCGGCGGGTGGCCGGTGTACTTGCCCTGGACGTCCGAGGTCACCACGACCTTGGGGGGCACGGTGCCGCTCGATCTCGACGGCGGTGGTGCGGAGGTGCTGTTCGGACTCGAGCGATTGAACCTCGCGCCGCCGACGAGCCGCGCGAACGGGGTGGGCGCGGTGAAGAGGGACGGCACTCCCTTCGTGACCACGCTCCTCGGCTCGGCGAACAACGGTCTCGTTCCTCGCCTCGCCGCGTCCCCCGCGTTCCAGCGGCGCGCCGGGGACGGGCCAAGCGTTCCCGTCTTTGCCGCGAGCGAGACCGGCGGTCTCCTCCATCTGTGGGACGCATCCGGCGCCGATCTTCTTCGTGACCGCCCGGTCGAGCCCGCGCGCACGGCGCCTGTGATCTGGCCCAGCGGCGAGGGCGCCGATCGTGTCCTCTTCGGTGGGGCCGGCGGCCTCTTTGCGATTCTGGTCCCGGGAGACGTGGTTTTTCGCAGCGAGCCCGCCGGCTTGGCGGGGGTGCTTCCGGCGGCCGGCCCGGTCATGATCCCCGACCGGCGGGTTTCGGGCGACGCGGTTCCCGCGCTCTTCCGAGCCGCGCTCGCATTTGCCGGCGGGCGTCTGGCGGCCTTCGATCTCGACGATGCCGAGGACGGGGATGTCACCGAGATTTCCGGCGGCGAAGTCGTGCACCTCGCCGCGGGATTTCCCGACTCCGACCAGGAGCCGCGTCTTGTCGTGATGACCGAGCGATCGGTCTTCGTGCTGGGCCTTTCCCGGCTCCCTTCTCGGCTCAGTGTGGCCCCGGAGGCTTCATGGGCGCTGCCGGCCGGGATGGGGATGGTGAGCCCCGAAATCGCGCTGGGCGATCTTGATGGGGATGGACTCGACGAGATCGCGGCGCTCGCCGACACCGGGCTGGTCGCGGTGTGGAACGGGGACGGGAGCTATGCGGTGGGGTGGCCTCGCCTCGTGGTCGGCCCGACCCAGGATCTCAAGATCGTAGACCTGGACGGTGATGAGGATCTCGACCTGCTCGTGCTCGACGGCGAGGGGAGGTTCCACGGCTTCGACGGGCGCGGCCACGAGCTGCCGGGGTATCCCCGCACAGCCGGGTCCGCGCAGGTCACCGACGCGTTCGTGGCAGACCTGGACGGGGACGGGCGGCTCACCTGGGTGGCGACGGGCGACTATGGCGAGCTGCTTGCCTTCCGGCTCCCGGGAGCCCGGGCCATGGCCGGCGATTGGCGTTTCGGCCGCGGTGACGTGGAAGGCCGGGGCTTCCAGGCCGCCTCGTCAGCGGGCCCGGTCGCGGCGGAGGGGCCCGACCTCGGCCCGGACCGGTTGCTCGTCTTCCCGAACCCCGCCCGCCGCGCGGCGGAGATCCGCTTCCTGCTGGACGACGACGAGACCGCGGGTCTGAGGCTCTTCGATCTGACCGGGGCCGAGATCGCCGATGCCCGGCTCGATCCGCGGGGAGGGTTCCATCCGGGAGAAAACGCGGTACGCTGGGACCTCAGCGACGTCGCTCCGGGTTTGTACCTCTGTCGCCTGGAACGCCACATGAGAGGTCGAAGCACCGTGGACATAACCAAGATCGTGGTGATGCGATGAGACGGGCCGCGGCATTCCTGCTGCTCTGGGTGCCCTGTGCGCTTGGCGCCGCGATCCCCTGTGCGGCGGGAGAGGCAGGCTCCGCGCCTGCGCTCGCGTGGTCCGCCGCGGGCGCTGGAGCCGAGCGTCCCGGGCTGGCGGGGGCGCGTTTGGAAACGGCTCCGTACCTGGCGATGCTCGCAGAAGAGAACGGCGGCGCAGAGGGCGGCTCACGCTCCGTCTCTCCCGCCCTCGCCGGGTTCCTTTCCGCTCTGGTGCCGGGAACCGGACAGCTCGTGCAGGGGCAGCGCCGGGGATGGTTCTACCTCGGAGCGGAAGTGGTCTCGATCTTCTCGGCGGTCGCGTTGCGCTCGGCGGGCAACCAGGCCGAAGAGGACTATCAGCAATATGCCGACGTGCATTGGGCGTGGCAACGCTACGAGACGGCCTCCTCCTGCGGCGACGGCCTCGGGCCGGTCGATTTCGAACGCGAACGCGACGCGCTGCGCGACGTCTATGAGAACGCGCGCGACCAGTATTACGAGGACATCGGGCGGCTGAACGTCTACGCATGCGGTTGGGACGCGCTCGATCGCCGGGGTGAGTACGAGGGGATGCGCGACGACGCCAACGGTCTGTTCAGCGCGGCGCGCTACGCGGTCACCGCGATGTTCCTGAACCACGTGGTGAGTGCGGTGGACGCGGCCAAGAGCGCGTCCAATCGCCGCAAGAGAGACGAAGCGCACGCGCTGCGCATGGGTTGGAGCGCGTCACCGCGCGGCGATCTTGCGCTGCGGGTGGAGTTGGCCAGAAGCTTCTGATGGAGGTGGGGCTCGCATGACCCGGAGATACGCACAACGCCTGGCGGCGCTTATCGGTGGGCTCTTGCTCGCGGGGGCCGTGGTCCCGGCTGCGCCTCGGAACGCGACCGCGGCGCCTCTTCTGGTGCCCGATCGGATGTACACGGCTGAGGACGTTCTGCGGAACGCGTCCTCCGAAAGCGGCATGGTCATGACCACGCCGGCGGGGGAGAAGAACCCGAAGCTGGCCATGCTCTACTCGCTGCTCCTGCCGGGCCTCGGCGAGCACTACCTCGGCCACAGCTCGCGGGCGAAGGGGTTCTTCGTGGCGGAAGGGGCGATCTGGGCCGGGTTCGGCGTGTTTCGGATGCAGGGCGGCCATCGCGAAGATCTCTTCCAGGAATACGCGCGCGCGAGCGCGGGGGTGAGCGTGCGGGACGACGACGAGTACTACCGCATCGTCGGCAACTTCATCGCCTCGGAGGGGGCCTACAGCGCGAACGAGCAGGTGCGCCGCGCGGCGCGCTCCATCTTTCCCAACGATCGCGAACGGCAGGACGAGTACATCGCCGCGAACGAGTACACCGGCGACGACGCCTGGCGGTGGGCGAGCGAGGAGGAGCGTCAGCGCTTCAAGGACATGCGTTCCTCGAGCCTCGACGCGTACCATCGCGCCAACCTCACGGTGGGGCTCATGGTGGCCAACCGTCTCCTGTCCGTGCTCGACGTGGGCTTGATCAGCGCGAGAAGCCGCGCGCGTGGTAAGGATCAGGCCACCCTCTCCTGGGAGATCGATGCGGATCGGAAGGGGCCCAACGCCCGCGTCACCCTCAGCCGTTCGTTCTGATCCGGCGCGTCACCCCGTTCGGGCGCGCATGCGCCGGGGGGCGGCGTTTCTCGGGTTGATCTGCGCCTTCGGCTGCGCCGCGGGGCGGCACGCCGAATCGCTCCCGCCGTCACCCGTCGTGGGCGGCCCTGCCGGCGCGGATACGGTGGCCGCGATGTGGCCCGTCCCCGGGCCCGCCGACCGCTGGTTTCCCGCCGCGATTCTGCCTCTCTCGGACGGCAACTGGGCCGTGGCCGAGACCGACCAGAATCGCATCTTTCTTCTCGACGCCGCCGGCCGCGAGACCGCGCGACTTCCCGGTCCCGGCCGTTCGCGCGTGGAGTGGACCGCGCTCGCGCCGGCACCGGGTCTCGCGTTCTACGCGCTCGACGGCCCCGGCCGCGCGGTGCACCAGTACGATCTGCGCGGCAACTACCTCGGAGTTGCCGTGGACCTCGCTCGCGTGGCTGACGATCAGGGCTTGGGAGTGATCGAGCCCGCGGGGCTTGCGGTGGACCGCAGCGGGCTCGCCGTCGTTACCGACCGGAGCGGCGATCGCCTCCTCGTCTTCGGACCCGGTTGGGGGTTCCAGGGCGTGTGGGGGCAGACCGGGTCCGAGTTGGGCTCGTGGCGGCGCCCCGGCGCGGTGGCCGTCGGGGATCGGCCTCCGTTCATCGTGGCCGACGAAGGCAACTCGCGAATCGTCCTGATCGATGAACTGGGAGGCGTGCGCGGGGCGCGGAGCTGGGCCGAACCGCCGCGCGGCGTGGCGGCGCTGGGTCGCGAGGGCTACGCGGTGGTGAGCGGAAGCGGTGTAGAGATCCTCGACGGCGCGCTCGTGTCCCGGCGGGTGTTCGCGCTGCAAGGGTCCGGACCGTGCGCCGGCCACACCTACGCCACCGGCGCCGTGGGTGCTGCGGGAGGCCGCCTCCTGGTGGGGGAAGGATGCTCGGGGAGGCTCGCCGCGTTTCGAGTCTCCGGAGACTGATCGGTGATCTTGAGCGCCGCGATCGTTCTTCTTGCGGTCGCCGCGGCGGGCGGGCCGCCGCCTCCACCGTCTCACGCCGTCCCGGCGATCGCCGCGCAGAGCGACACCGTTCGCCTGGAGCGCGACGAGCGCGTGGCGTGCCTGCGCCGGCGCTACCTTCTCGTCTCCACGGTGGAGATCCGCGAGGGAGAGCGACTCCTCGTCCCGGGCGTCGACTACGCGCTCGACTCGGACGCCGGGTGCTTCACGCTGCTCGGCGTGGATACCCTGCGGGTGGGGCACACGCTGGTCGCCATCTATCGCGCGTTGCCGCTCACGCTCGATGGGCCCTACCGCCTTCGCGAGGATCCGCATCGCCGCCGGCCGCCGACGGTGGAGACTCCGGAGCCGGTCGCGCGTCCGACGCCGTTCACCGGCGACGAGGAGAGCGCGGGGCTCGCGCTGTCGGGGAGCAAGACGCTCGGTATCGAGGTCGGCAACCGCAGCGATCTCAAACTCCGCCAGACCCTCGATCTCAAGCTTACCGGTCAGGTGACGCGCGATGTCTCGCTCCTGGCCATCCTGTCCGATCAGGACATTCCGTTCGAGCCGGAGGGAAACACCGCGGAGCTGGAGGAGATCGATCGCATCCTCGTGCAGGTCAAGTCGCCGCGCGCGGAGGCGAACCTGGGCGACGTGGCGCTCACCGTGGGGGGGCTCGCGTTCCTCGACGTGCGGCGCGAGATGGAGGGGTTCACCGCCGAGGCCTCGGTGGGGCCCGGCCGCGCCCGCGGCGCGGTGGCCTCCGCAAAAGGGGAGTACGCCAGCCTCTCGTTCTTCGGCGTGGACGGCAAGCAAGGACCGTATCGCCTCACCGACCGCGCCGACTCGATCGGGGTCGTGGTGGTGGCCGGCTCGGAGAAGATCTGGTTCGACGGCGCGCTGCTCGCGCGCGGCGAAGAGAACGATTACGTGATCGACTACGGCCTGGGCGAGATCACGTTCACGGGCCGCCGCCCGGTTACCGCCAACACGCAGATCTCCGTCGACTATCAGTTCGCCACATCACGCTACCGGCGACGCGTGACCTTTGCCGGAGGGGAGTCGCGCTCCGACGCGCGCTTCGGCGCCCTTCGCGCGGGCTACTTTCGCGAGGGGGACAGCGCCGACGATCCCTTCGGCGGGGAACTCAGCGAGGCCGAACGCGACCAACTCGCGGCGCTCGGGGACTCCGCCTCCGCGAGCGGCGGCCCGAAGTATCGCGGCCCCAACGGCGGCGACTATCGACTCGTGGTGGACCCCGCCACCGGCCGCGAGATCTACGTGTTCCTCGACGGCGCGGGAGAGTACGACGTCACCTTCGTGAGCGTGGGCGAAGGACGCGGCGACTACGCGATCGACACGCAAATCGCGACGACACGCACCGTGTTCCGTTTCGTCGGTGAAGGCGAAGGAAGCTACGTCGTGCGGCGCAACCTTCCCGCCCCCGAACGCCGCGAGGTGGGAAGCCTGCGCTGGGACCTGAACGGCGCGGCGGGACGACTCGCGGTGGAAGGGGCGATCGCCAACGCGGACCGCAACGTGCTGAGCCCTCTCGATGACGGCGACAACCAGGGAGGCGCGTTCCTCGCAGAAGGAAACCTGAGCGCGCGCTCCCTCGGCCGCGGCTTCGCATGGACGCCGCGATTCCGCGTGCGGCGCACCGGCCAGGGTTTCGACGCGCCCGCGCGCCTGCGCCCCGCGTTCTTCGCGCGCCAGTGGAACCTCACCGGCACCGAGGAGATCCGCGATGAGAGCCTGGGCGAGGCCGCCTTCGAGCTGCGATGGAGAAATCGCCTGCGCTGGTCCGCCGAGGGGGGACGATTCGCGCTCGCCGACACGTTCTCCGCGCTTCGCCAGCGACAGGGTTTGGACTGGAGCGACACGCGTCTCGGCGCCGGCGTCGCGTGGACGAGCGCTCGCGATGAGGCGGGCACCCGCCGAGGCGAACTCGATCGCGTGGAAGGCAACGCGAACTGGCGCGCGGGGTGGGTGCGACCGCGCGTCCAGGCCTCGAACGAGACGCGCCGCCGCGCGGCCACCGGCGCGGGCGAGCGGCATCGCGACTGGCAGGCCGCGCTGCTGTTCCCGCGCGACGTGTGGCCGGTGGAGTGGGAGATCGGGGTGGGCAGGCGCCTCGACGATTCGCTTCAGACCGCGACCGGCGATTGGCGCGAGACCCAGGATGCGCGCACCCTCTTCGCTTCGCTCACCGCCGACCTGCGCTCGGTGAGCGCGGCCGTGCGCTACGAGGCGCGGCGCGTGGATGCGGCCGGCTCCGGCGACGAGCGTCGCGACCTCGGGCGGCTCGACCTGCGCCATCGGGCGATGAGCGGCGCGTGGAGCGGGCTCCTCACCGTGGACATCGGCACCGAGGGAGTGCGGCGGCGCTCGAAGACCATCGTGCCCGCGGTCTCCGACAGCGCCGGCTACTTCGATCGCTTCGGCAACTACGTGGGCTCGGGCGGCGGCTACGACGTCGTCTACGGGCCGCTCGGAGAGGAGACGCTCACGGGGCAGGTGGAGATGTCCACGCGCTTGCGCTGGTCGCCGCCGGGACCGGATGTGCGCGTCGCGCCCTGGATGCGCAAGGTCGCGTGGGAGGGTTTCGCCACGTTGAACGAAGCCTCGCTCCTTCCGCTGGTCACGCCGCGCTACTTCCTCTCGCCGAGCTCGTACCTGAGCCGACGTACGACGGTGGACGGGCGGCTGAACGAGCGCCAGACGATCGATCTCTTGCCGCTGAACCGCGCGTTCGGAGCGCGCCTGCGGCAGGAAGCGAACCGCCGGGTGGCGCGTACGCCCGGCGCGGGGGAGGACGCGCTCGTGGAGACGAGCGGGGACGATACCTACGCCGCCACGCTGCGGGCCACGCCGGGGCCGGGTTGGGATGCGGAGATCGAAGGGTCGCTGGGATCGCGTCGCGAGGAGGTGGACCTCGGGGGCGATGGGCGCTTCGCGCAGACCACCGACCTGCGCGCTGCCACCGCGCGCGGCGGCCGGCGCATCGGTGCGGCGGGGGGCAACGGTCGCGTCTCGGCCGAGGCCACCTACAGCGAGGAGACGGGACGCGATCGGGATGCCGCGGGCTGGGTGCTGCGGCCGCGTGTGCAGTGGTCGCTGTCTCGCTTCGGACGTCTCGACCTG
Source organism: Candidatus Eiseniibacteriota bacterium (assembly GCA_963762255.1). Taxonomy (GTDB): domain Bacteria; phylum Eisenbacteria; class RBG-16-71-46; order JABDJR01; family JABDJR01; genus CAVXKA01. The sequence goes on along the minus strand of CAVXKA010000003.1, from coordinate 156,487 downwards.
CGCTACGCGCGCACAACGTTGCTTCGCCGCCAAGGCTTCATCGGCGTGCGCGGCCCGGGCGCGCCGTCCCTGAGCGAAGGATGGCGATTCGATCTCCTCGCCGAGGCGCGGCTGCGCGAAGGGGTCGTGCTCACCGCCGCCCTCGCGCTCGATCATCCGCGCGGGCTGGGCGCGCTTCACGAGGGACGGCTCGAAGTGCGGGGGTCGTTCTGATGCGCGCGGGCGCTTCGTGCGCGGTGCGGCGGGGGTTAGCCGTCGCGATGCTGCTCGCGTCCGTGCCGGCGGGCGCGTTCGCCGGCGCCGACGCTGCGAAAGCGGACGAGCCGCTGCGGTGGGGGAGACTTCGCCTGGTCACGACCGCTCCCATCGACAGCATCGCATGGGCGCGATCGCTCGATCTCGAAGGACGGCCTGTGAGCGACGCGCCGATCGGCCCCGCGCTCCGCCGCGCGCTCGCGTGGCTCTCCGACATCGGGTACCCCTTCGCAGAGGCCTCGCCGGGTTCCTTCGACCTGCGCGATGGCCGGCTGGAGGGAACCGTCACGCTGGATGTAGGTCCCAAGGCGCGCGTGGCAGGTCTGCTTCTCACCGGCGGCAAGGTGACGCGCCCCGCCACCGCGCTGCGCGTCGCCGGCGTGCGGATCGGCGAGCCCTACACCGGCCGACAGGATCGCGCGCTCGCGGAAGCTCTCGCCCGCTCCGGTCTCTTCCTCTCGGTCGGAGAGGTGAGGCTGAACCCGGGCGGCACGCCCGACGACGTGCTTCTCGAAGTGCCGGTGACCGAACCGCCCTTCACGCGCTTCGCCGGTGTGCTGGGAGTGAGCGGCCGCGACTCGCGGGTCACCGGACTTGTCGATCTCGATCTGGCCAACATCGCCGGCACCGCGCGCCGCGCCACCGGGCGTTGGGAGGACCGTGGCGACGGCTTGAGCCGGTTCGCCTTGAGCTATCACGAGCCGTGGTTGCCGCTGATCCCGATCGGCGTGCAGGGCAGCCTCACCCATGACGTGAACCAGGGCGTCTATTCGTATACGAAATGGGAAGTTGCGGCCAACCTGGATCGGTCGGGCGGGTGGCGATTCCGGGTGGGTCGGGGAGGAACTCAGGCCGTCGAAACCGCCTCCGATGTCGGCACCGTCACCGAGGGTTTCTATATCCTCGGCGTGGAGTGGGACCGGCGGAATTCCCAGCTGGTGCCCACGGCGGGCGGGCGCGTTTTCCTGGAGAGCCGGCGGGGCCAGAAGAGCTTCGCGGCGGCGCGGGACTCGCTCGAGGTGCGCATCGACCGCACGCGCTGGACGGCGGGCGCCGAGGCGTATCGCCGCGCGGGACGGCAGTGGCTTCTCGCCCTGCGCGGATCGTTCGAGTACCTCGACACTCCGGAGGATTCGCTCGCGCGCTACGACCTCTTCGCGGTGGGCGGGGCGTCCTCGTTGCGCGGCTACCGCGAGGAGCAGTTCCTGACGCCGGCGGCCTGGCTCGTTCAGGCGGAATGGCGTTGGCTCGCAGATGCCCGAGGGTCCGCGCTCTACCTCTTCGCCGACGCCGCCCTCATCTCACCTCGCCACGGACAGGAACTGCGCGATAGCTTCCGCACGTTCCTTCTGGGGACCGGCGTGGGAGTGCGGCAAGCGAGCAAGCTCGGCCTGCTCGGGATCGAGTACGGCGTGGCCAAGGGAGAGAGCCCGCTCGACGGACGCATCCATCTGCGACTCGACGCGGCGTTCTAGTTGCGCGATCGGCGCAGGCGCTTCAGCGACTGTTGATCACCCGGGTGAGCATAGTGAGATTTTGTTGTCGATGTCGTCATTTTATTATTGACGTATCTCTACCGTCGCGATAGATTGTCCTTGCCCGCCCACTTCCCCCGTCCTTCCACCCGTCCACGGAGGGACCGTCATGTCCGCTGACACTGTCGCACTGCATGCTGACGCCGCTGCTCCGGCTGTTGAGACCCTGCTCGCTGAGGTGAGCACCGGGGTCCAGAACCTTTCGCCCCTCGCCGACTCCGCGGAATCTGCGTCTGGCCGACCGCTCCCCGCAGCCGAGGTCGAAGCGCGTCTGGTTGCCGCGCTGAGCGATCTGGACGCCGCGCGCAAGAACGCGGTGATCTGGTTCGGGGAGATCCTGAGCCGGAAGCTCTACCTGGAGCTGGGCTGCTCGAGCATCTATCACTATGCCCATGAGCGGCTCGGGTTCTCGCGGGCGCGCACCGCGTACTTCCTGCGACTGTGCCGGGCATTCGATGCGCTGCCGGCGTTGAAGGAGTCGGTCGCGTCGGGAGCGGTCCCGTGGACGAAGGCCCGGGAGGTCGTGAAGGTGGCCACGCCGGAGACGGAACGGTTCTGGGTCGAACAGGCGCAGAGCACGGGCCGGCGGGAGTTGGAGCGGCGGATAGCGGTGACGCAGGGCGCGGCGAGGGTCCGGCGGCGCGCGCCGGGGCAGGGGGAGCTGCTGGTGGCCAATGGCGTGGATGGCCCGGCGAATGGGTTGGCGGCCGGGACCTATGACGCGGCGGACGGAGCTGTGGGCGCGGTCGTGAACCCGGCGGTCGAAGTCCCGGTCACGGTGTCGTTCACGCTTTCACCCGAGCAGTACGCGCGGTACGAAGCGATCCTCGAGAAGGCACGCAAGACCGGGGCGCACGGAGCGCGAGAAGAGTTGTTCCTCGCTGCATGGGAAATGCTCACCCGGATGAGCAAGTCCGCTGTCGAAACCGGATCTGGCGGTGAAGACCAACCCGCAACTGTCCGCGAAACCCGTGGACGTGAAGCCCGATCGGAGCCGCGCTATCAGATCGTGATCCGCCAGTGTGAGACGTGTGGCCGCGCGGAGATCGCCACCGGGCGCGGCCCATTGCCCGTCTCGCCGAAGACGCTCGAAACCGCGCTCTGCGACGCGCGCGTGGATCGGAAGGGGGAGAAGAACCACGCAACGATCCCGCCGTCCGTGAGGCGTGAGGTTCTGGCGCGAGACGGTCACCGCTGTCGCACCGCGGGATGCGGCAGCGCGCGTTTCCTGGACGTGCATCACGTCGTGCCGCGCACGAACGGTGGCGCCAATCATCCTGACAACCTGATCACGCTGTGCAGCTCGTGCCACGGGATGATTCACGCGCGGGCCGGCGGCAGCGAGGGATGGCCGCTGCGGCGCGGTTCCGGGATTGATGCCCACCCGGGTGATCATCGCGCCGCGTAGAGGCACGCCCGTCGACCGCAGTCCGACGGGCCGCGAAGCGGGGGACCCGTCGGCGAGGGCGACGGGCGAGACGCGAAGCGGCGCAACCCGCCGCGCGACTAGCGCGACTGCTTCTGCGCCTTCTCGGCGATCGAGTCAAGTGCGGCCTGTGCCGACTCGCGGCAGAAACGGGCGCGGTCATCGAGGAGCGGCTTGAGCGCGGCGATCACCTTCTCGCCGCCGACGCCGATCCGCCCCAGCGCGCGCGCCGCCATTCCCCGCACTACGGTCTCGGGATCCGCGGTCAGCCGCACCAGCGCGTCCACGACCTCGGGGGAGTCATCGCCGATCTGCCCCAGCGCGCCGGCTGCAGCCTGACGGATGTACGCGGTGGTATCCGCCGAGGCTTCCAGCAAGAGCGGCACCCCGCCGCGACCCTGCGCGCCCATGTTGCCGATCGCGTTGAGCGCCTCCGAGCGCTCGGAGCCGCGCCCGGTGCGGTAGACCTCCGTCAGCACGGGAAGGACACGCGCGGCTTCCTCCGTGATGTGCGACACGGCTTGCATGGCCAGGAGGCGTCGGGTTCCTGTGTTGTCCCGCACCGTCTGGAGGAGCGTCTCGATCGTGACTTCCGGCACTCCGCCCGAGCCGTCGTCGAAGGTCGGCTTGCCGAGGTAGTAGAGGTCGGTCTCGGAATTACGCGCGAGCCGCGATCGGCTGCACGCGTCGGTCCAGATCACGTCCCCGTAACGGCGCGCGTACACGAGGTAGGTGAACTCGGTTCCGATGGCCCATCCGCCCGATTGCGGGTTACGCATCGTGCGTACCCAGACCGTGTCCGCTACCCCGCCCTTCCAGGCGCGCAGCACCTGGAAACCGATGTCGATCACCATCTCGTCTTCGGGGAGCTGAACCGAGAGCGGCACCGGATCGTGCACGGCGAACGGATTGCCCACAAAGATGACGTCGGAGGAGGCGATCGCCTGCTTGGCCGAGGGCTCGCTGGGATGGAGCGCGCGATCGCCGGTGCAGGTGGAGTCGGGGCGGTAGCCGCCGCTCAGGGAGGCCGCCACCGCCGCCGAGGCCGAACCGGCGACCATGAGGGCGATCAGGAGCACGGCCGCCGCAAGGGACCGGGGAGCGGACGGGGCGAGGTGATGACGGCTCATGGATTGAGGGCCTCCGCGTGAGTGTCGACGACGCCTCGCGCACCGCTGCGCAAGACAATGCTCAGAGTGTATCATCATCCGGCGCAATCGGTTGGGCGCAGGAGGTGACGTGAGCGGGAACGAGGCGGCGGCGCGGATCGAGGAGCTGAAGCGCGCGATCCGCGAGCACGATCGCAACTACTACATTCTGGCCCGGCCTACCGTCTCCGACCGGGACTATGACCGGCTGCTCGAGGAGCTCAAGGACCTCGAGGCGAAGCACCCTGAGCTGGTCGCGTCCGACTCTCCCACGCAGCGGGTCGGCGGCGCGCCGCTCGACGCGTTCCGCACCGTGACTCACAGCGTCCCCATGCTGAGCCTTGACAACACCTACAGCGAAGAGGATGTGCGCGCTTTCGACGAGCGGGTGCGGCGCGGGTTGGGGCTCGCGCCCTTGGAAGGGAGCGGCGAGGACGAGCTCGTTCGGTACGCGGTCGAACCCAAGATGGACGGGGTCGCGGTGACGGCGCGCTTCGAAGACGGGGTTCTGGCGTTGGGCGCCACGCGTGGAGACGGCACACGTGGCGACGACATCACCGAGAACCTGCGCACGGTGCGCGCGCTCCGGTGGCCGCTGAAGGGCGCGCCGAAGGTGCTCGAAGTCCGCGGCGAGGTCTACATGACCCACGCCGGGTTCCGGCTCCTGAACGATCAGGCGCAGAAGGAAGGGCGCGAGCCCTTCGTGAACCCCCGCAATGCGACCGCGGGGACGTTGAAGCTGCTGGACTCGCGCATCGTTGCGCGGCGGCCGCTGCAGATCGCGTTCTACACCGTGGTGAACGCGGAGGCGCACGGGCTCGCTTCGCAGCTCGACGCGCTGGAGTTTTTGCGAGCGGTCGGGCTTCCCACGCACGGAGGGGAACCGGCGGCGGGCGCGGACGAACTCCACGAGCGCATCGCGGCGTGGGAGGCGCGTCGGCGCGAGCTTCCTTTCGACGTGGACGGTCTCGTCATCAAGGTGAACGACTTCGCGGCACAGGCGCGGCTCGCGGCGACCAGTAAGTTTCCGCGCTGGGCGGTGGCGTTCAAGTACGAGGCGGAGCAGAAGCCGACCAAACTTCTGGAGATCCTCGTGCAAGTGGGGCGCACGGGCGCGGTCACACCGACCGCGGTGCTGGAGCCGGTCTTCGTAAGCGGCACCACGGTGAGCCGAGCCACGCTTCACAATGCCGATGAGATCGAGCGGCTGGACGTGCGCGAGGGCGACACCGTGATCGTGGAGAAGGCGGGCGAAATCATCCCCAAGGTGGTGCGGGTGGTGACCGAGCTGCGCCCTCGCGGCGCGAAGAAGTTCGTCTACCCCACGCGCTGCCCGAGCTGCGGGAGCGAGCTCGTGCGCGCGGAAGGGGAGGTCGTAATCCGCTGCGTGAACCTCGGGTGCCCCGCGCAGCGCGACCGGAGCATCATGCACTATGCCTCACGGGGCGCGATGGACATCGAGGGGTTGGGCGAGAAGCTCGTGCTCACCCTCACCCGCGAGAGCGTGGTGAAGGACGTCTCCGATCTCTACGACTTGCGCCCGGAGCAACTGGTTCCGCTCGAACGCATGGGGGAGAAGAGCGCCGAAAACCTCGTGCGCGGCATCGAGGCCAGCAAGACGCGCGGCCTCTCGAAGTTCCTCTTCGCGCTGGGCATCCCCGACGTGGGCGCGCATGTGGCGCGGGTGCTCTCACGCCACTACGGTTCGCTCGATGCGATCCGCGCCGCGAGCGAGGACGACTTGACCGCGGTGCGCGAAGTGGGGCCGGTCATCGCGCGCAGCGTCGTGCAGTTCTTCTCGCGGCCGGAGAACGCACGGCTCCTGGAGCGGCTCCGCGAGGCGGGGGTCGTGATGGAGGAGGAAGGGGGCGCGCAACGCGCGGCGTTGCCGGGTGAGGGCGCCTCGGTGGGGGCCCGCCCGCTGGAGGGGATGACCATCGTGGCCACCGGGGCGCTCACGCGTTTCACCCGCGAGGAGATCGAACGCCTGATCGAGGAGCTGGGCGGGCGCGCTGCGGGGAGCGTGAGCAAGAAGACGTCCTTCGTGGTGGCGGGGGACGATGCGGGGAGCAAACGGGACAAGGCGATCGCGCTGGGCGTTCCGGTCTTGAGCGAGGACGAGTTCCTGAAGAAGATCGGACGGGCGTGAGATGACGCGGTTGTGCGCGGGACGGGCGGAACGATGAGCTACAACGCGGAGCAGGTGCCGGATCTCCTCGGTCCCGACGGCGTCCTCGCCGCGGCGCTTGCCCCGTATGAGGACCGCCCGTTCCAGCGGGAGCTCGCGCTTGAGATCGCGCGCCTCTTCGAGGACGGCGGACGACTTGCGGTGGAGGCGCCCACCGGCATCGGTAAGTCGCTCGCCTATGGACTCCCCGCGGCACTCTGGGCGGCGGAAGGACACGGCCCGGTCGTGGTCTCCACCCACACCAAGGCGCTGCAGAACCAACTCCTCGACCTGGAGGCGCCGCGGCTCAGGCTCGCGGTCGGTCCGGACCTGCGCGTCTTTCTCCTGAAGGGGCGCGCGAACTATCTCTGCCGACGCCGCTACGAAGCGGCCGTCCGCGACGCGACCACCGAGGGCACGCAGCGCCTCCTGGAGCGCATCCGCCCCTGGGTGGAGCGCACCGAGACCGGCGACTTCGGCACCTGCGGCGAGCGCGGCGCGCGGGATCTCAAGTTCCTGGCCCTCCACGCGGCCAGCGAACCGCGCTTCTGTCGCGGCTCCGCGTGCTCGCCGCAGTCGGGTTGCTTCTTCAAGCAGGCTCGCGCGCGCGCGGGTACTGCGGATCTCCTCGTGGTGAACCACGCGCTTCTCGCGACGCACCTCTTCGGCGAAGGAGACGTGCTCCCGGAGTTCCCCGCGTTGATCGTGGACGAGGCGCACGCGTTCGTGCGGGTGGCGATCGATCACCTGACGGTCGCGGCGGGGCCGTCGCGGTTGCAGTCGCTGGTGGACGCGTCGCCCGGCGGCGGTGGGGGCCTTCCCGAGGTTGCGCGCTCCGGCGAGGGGGCGTCGCGGCTCGTGGCGGTGCACCGCTCGCTCTCGACCGCCGAGCGCATCGCCCGCGAGTGGTTCGGCAAGAAGAACGGCGCGCGCGGCAACGGGGACGACCGCCGCCGCTATAGCGATCCCGAGGAGTTGGCCGCGCTCTGCCCGCTCGATGCGGAGCCGGTGTTCCACGCGTTGGGCACGCTTTCCGCGGACGCCGGCGCGCTCGCTTCGTACCTGGACGGCAACGGTGTGGAGAGCGAAAGCGAGGGAGCGTTCCTCGCCGAGATCGACCGCTTCCAGGGGGAGGTGGACGCGCTGCGCAAGGACATGGACGTGCTCCTCCATCCCGATCCGCAGGATCGCGAGCGCGTCCACTGGAAGGAGTGGTCGGAGGACGGGTTCTCGCTGAACGCGTCGCCGCTCGAGGCAGGACCGCGCGTGGCGGCGGCGCTCGCGAACGGGCCGGAGCGGCTCGTCTTCACTTCGGCCACGCTCGCCGCCGGGAAGGACTTCAACTACTTCTCGCGCGAGGTCGGCTTCGAGGGCGCCCTTCCCGCCATCGCGTATCCTTCGCCCTTCGATTTCACGACTCAGGCGCTGGCGTTGGCAGTGCGGCGAGGCCCCGATCCGCGCGAGCCGGGGTGGGCCGAGGCCACCGCACAGACGCTGGACGCTCTCATGCACGATCCGGCGCGCAAGACGATGGCGCTCTTCACGTCGTATCGCGATCTCGACGCGGTGCGCGCGCTGGTGGGCGGATCCGCCTACGAGGTCTTCGCGCAGGGCGAGCACGGCACCGCGAGCGACGTGCTCACGGCGTTCCGCCGCGCCGAGCGCGCGCTCTTGCTCGGCACCGCAAGCTTCTGGGAAGGGGTGGACCTTCCCGGCGACGATCTCGAGGTGCTGGTGCTGACCCGCCTTCCGTTCGGCGTGCCCACCGAACCGCGCTATCAGGCGCGCGCGGAGCGGCTGGAGGCAGAAGGGGGCAACCCGTTCACGGACCTCTACCTTCCCGAAGCGGTGCTGCGCTTCAAGCAGGGCTTCGGGCGGTTGATCCGTCGTCGCGCCGACCGCGGCATCGTCGCCGTGCTCGACACGAGGCTCTTGAGCAAGAACTACGGCGGCCGCTTCCGCGACGCGCTTCCGCTGCCGGTGACCTCGGTGGAGGACGGCGCGGCGCTGGCGCGGGCGGCCGCTTCGTGGTGGAATAGCGGGGCGCATGCGCCGGAGGAGTTGCGGGCGCCGGCCGCGGTGCCGGCGACAGCGCCCGCCAAGCCCCGGCGCGCCCGCAAGCTTTCGCGACAAGGAGACCCGACATGACCTCGACCGCCACCGCTCGCACCGTCCGCGCCCCGCGCGGCGCCGCCATCACCTGCAAGGGCTGGCCGCAGGAAGCGGCCATGCGCATGCTCATGAACAACCTCGATCCGGACGTGGCCGAGCGTCCTGACGATCTGGTTGTCTACGGCGGTACCGGTCGCGCCGCGCGAAGCTGGGCGGCCTTCGACGCGATCGTCCGTACCCTCAAGACGCTGGCCGCCGACGAGACCCTGCTCGTGCAGAGCGGCAAGCCGGTCGCCGTCTTCCGCACGCACGCCGGCGCGCCGCGCGTGCTCATCGCCAACTCGAACCTGGTGGGGAAGTGGGCGACGTGGGAGCACTTCCGCGACCTCGAGGCGAAGGGCCTCATGATGTACGGGCAGATGACCGCGGGGTCGTGGATCTATATCGGCACGCAGGGAATCGTGCAGGGGACCTTCGAGACCTTCGCCGAGGCGGCGCGGCAGCGCGCGGGTGGCGACATGGCGGGGCAGGTGCTGGTGACGGCGGGTCTCGGGGGCATGGGCGGCGCGCAGCCGCTCTCCGTCACCATGAACGGCGGCGTATGTCTTGCGGTGGAGGTGGATCGCGATCGCATCGATCGGCGCATCGCCACCGGCTACTGCATGGAGGCGGTGGAGACGCTCAACGAGGCGATCGCGCGCGTCGAAGCCGCGCGCAAGGAGAAGCGGCCCTACTCGGTGGCGGTACACGGGAACGCGGCGATCATCCTGCCGGAACTCGTCCTGCGCGGGTTCGCGGCCGACTACGTGACCGACCAGACCTCGGCGCACGATGAATTGAACGGCTACGTGCCGCACGGCATGTCGTACGAGCAGGCGCTGCGGCTGCGCGCGAGCGATCCCAAGACCTACGTCAAGCGCTCGATGGAGTCGATGGCGGTGCACTGCCGGGCGATGCTCGAGTTCCAGAAGCGCGGCGCCACCGTCTTCGACTACGGCAACAACCTGCGCGGGCAGGCCGAGAAGGCGGGTGTGGCGAACGCGTTCGACTATCCTGGCTTCGTGCCGGCGTTCATCCGGCCGCTCTTCTGCGAGGGCAAAGGCCCGTTCCGCTGGGTGGCGTTGTCGGGCGATCCCGAGGACATCCGCGCCACCGACGAGGCGCTCCTGGCCGCGTTTCCGAAGGACAAGGTGCTCGCGCGATGGTTGCCGCTCGCGACGAAGCACGTGCACTTTCAGGGGTTGCCCGCGCGGATCTGCTGGCTCGGCTACGGCGACCGCGCCAAGGCGGGGCTCCTCTTCAACGATCTCGTCAAGAGCGGGCGCGTGAAAGCGCCGATCGCGATCGGGCGCGATCATCTGGATACCGGTTCGGTGGCGAGTCCCTATCGCGAGACGGAAGCGATGAAGGACGGTTCGGACGCGGTCGCGGACTGGCCGATCCTGAACGCGTTGCTCAATACCGCGTCCGGTGCGACCTGGGTTTCCTTCCATCACGGCGGCGGTGTGGGGATCGGATTGTCGCTGCATGCGGGGATGGTCATCGTGGCGGACGGCACCGAGGACGCCGCGCAACGGCTCGAGCGTGTGCTCACCAACGATCCCGGCACCGGTGTGGTGCGCCACGCCGACGCGGGGTACGACGAGGCGATCGCGGTCGCGAAGGCGAAGGGGATACGGATGCCGATGGTGGAGGGGTAGGAGCATGCGGACCGAGGCGCGGCGAATGCTCACCCGGGTGAGCATTGCGGCCGGCGTCGCGGCGCTTCTCGCTGCGCTCTTGCTGCCGTCCAACGCGGCTGCGCTCCCCGGGTCGCCCGACACCACGCTCGGCGGCGGTGAACTCTGGTGGGACGGGTTCTACCCTCCTGCCGCGTTGCCCACCTCCGGCAGCGGATCCGGCCCGACGATCTCTTCCCTGCTCGAATTCGACGGGAAGCTTCTTGTGGCGGGGGCGTTCGGTTTCATCAACGGCGTGGCCGCACCCGGGCTGGCCGTCTGGGACGGAGCGGGGTACGAGGCCTGGCCGCAGGGATTGCCTGTCTCCGGGTTTCCGACACTGATGTCAGCGCATCAGGGTCGCCTGCTCGCCGCGCGCGGAAGGCCCGAATCCAACCCGCGCCTGCTGGACCCGAGGCTGCCCAGCGCACTCCACCAATGGACCGGCGCGGAGTGGGAACCGTTGGGCGCCGATCTGCTGTCGGGGAACGCCACGGTGAACGACATCGTCTCGGTGGGGGACAGCCTTTTCGTCTGCGGCCAGCGATTCGACCCCTTCCCGTTCTACGGGGCGGATCCGGATACGCCGTTCGTGCTGCTCTGGGACGGGACCGGCTGGAGCGATCTCACCCCCGACACGCTCTACGAGTTCTCTCCGTCCATTCGCGCTCTTGAATGGCGCGACGGGGACCTCTGGATGGGTGGGCGGTTTCGTCTAGCGCCCGACGATACGCTCGGCAACATCGCGCGTTGGGACGACGAGCACTGGTCGGCGCCGGCCGGCGGCACCGACGGCGAGGTGCGCGATCTCGCGGCATACCAGGGGCACTTGGTGGCCGCGGGTAACTTCGCGCAGGCGGGGGGTGCCGCGGTCAGGAACGTTGCTACGTGGAGCGGGGAGACCTGGAGCGCGTTGGGGTCTGCGGACGAGCGCCTGGTTCCCGACTACTGGGTGGGTCATCTCGTCCCCTTCGATGGGAGGCTCGCTGTGGCTGGCGCTTCGTTCGTGCCGGAGATGGAGACCTTCGCCCCGGGTGCTGCTATATGGGACGGTGCGCGGTGGAACTGCCCCGGCAACGAGCAGACCTGCACCGCCTTCAACCGGAAGATCGAAGCGGTTGCCCTCTACCGCGGCGAGTTGGTGATCGGCGGCAGCTTCTCGTTGCCGGGACCCACGTTGAGTCCGGTCGAATCCCAGCCCGGTCGAGTGCTGAAGTGGAGCGGAACGGACTGGGCCCCGCTGGGAGAGCGCGGGCCGGAACTGGTGTACTCGCCCAGCGGGATATTCCCCACGGACTCGGGCCTGCTTGTCGCCGGCACCTTCCGACCCGCCGGGCAATGGACCCGGATCACCGGGCTGGCGCGCTGGGATGGAACGGTGTGGACCCTTCTCGAGGACGACATGGACGGTCCGATACAAGTCCTCATGCCCTTCAACGGCACCTGGATCGTCGGTGGTTCCTTCCAGCACATCGGGGGGATTGAGGCGAATCACATCGCCGCATGGGACGGAAGTAGCTGGGAGCCGTTCGGCGGCGGCATGGACGGAGCTGTGTACGCGCTGGTGGAGTACCAGGGGCAACTCATAGCCGGAGGATCGTTCCGGTCCGCCGGGGGCATTTCGGCCTACGGCATCGCCGCCTGGGACGGGGTGACATGGACTCCGCTCGGCCGGGGTCTTCTCGGCAGCTACTCGTCGGCCACTGCCATGAAGGCGGTCGGGCCGGCTCTGATCGTCTCCGGCTATTTCACCTTTGCCGGGTATCGAGGGGTCAACAGCCTCGCCATCTGGGACGGTTGGGACTGGTTGTCCATCGATCAGGGCTTGACCGTGAATTGGAGCCGCATCCGGGTGAACGATATCGCCGTGCTGAACGGAAGGCTATACGCGGCGGGCCCTCACTTCGAAACAGCGGGGGGAGAAACGGCAGGCGCTCTGGTCGCATGGGATGCGCTGAACTGGCAATCCCTGGGGCTGACGGACCGTTCCGATGTCTACAAGCTGGGCATCTACGATGGGAGGCTGGTGGTGGGGGGCGAGTTGCTCTGGCCGGACGCTCCAGACTCGGTCCGCCATGTCGCTCTGTGGGACGGAACGCGATGGTTGGGATTGGGCGGAGACGTACGGACGGTGTCGATGCGCTGGGTTGGAGTCACGGCTATCGCGGAATGGCAGGGCTCCCTGTACCTGGGTGGGACCTTCGACTACGCGGGGAATCACCCATCCGCGTTCATCGCGCGGTGGGACGGGCACGCCTACCCTGCCGCGAAGGCCGGGGGCCCTTCGCTCGGCGTCGCTCCCATGCCCGCGGCCGGACCGGTGGCCATAGACTGGTTCGCTCCGGAGCCGGGTCTTGCGGTGCTGCGCGTAGCCGACGTGCAGGGGCGTCACATTGCGCTCCTGTATGCGGAACCGCAGGTCGGCGGGGCCCACACGATGACCTGGGATCTGATGGACGAGCGCGGGAGACGGGTGCCGGCGGGTGTGTACTTCCTGCGGCTGGATACCGAGGCCGGACATGCGTCGCGCAAGATCGTGGTGTTGCCGCGGTGATGCGCAGCCATGCTCACCCGGGTGAGCATCAGTCGCCATTCGAGTCCAGCCGGCTGGACTCGCTGCTGTTTGCGGTTAACACGCACTGGTTTGCCTGCCTGTACTTCTATGCGCTCGCGGATCGTGGCGCTCGCGGGCGCGGCTCTCGTCGTCTCGCCCCGCGCACTCCTCGGGCGCGCTCGCGCGAACGCTCCGCAGGAGCGTTCTTCGCTCGCTCCTTCGCCGCGGCGGGTCCCCGCTTCGCTGCGCACTTTCCCCGGGTAAACGACACCGACCTACCGCCTAGTTGTCGAGCCGCCCAGAAACAGTACGACGGCGCCGCGTCGCTCCCGCCGCGGCTCAGAGACGCTTCGTCGTTCGCGGGGCGATCCGGCTACGCCGCGCCCGCACGAGTGACACGGAACAGCGAGGACCACTGACATGACAGATCTCCTCCTCACCAACATCGGCGAGCTCTGCCGCATGAGCGACAAGCCCGGCCCGCAGGCGGGCGCGACACAGGGCGACACCGGCTCCGTCAAGAATGCCGCGCTGGCCATCGAGAACGGCCAGGTCATTGCGGCCGGTCCTCGCGAAGAGGTTGAGGGCGCACACGGCAACAGAGCGAAACAGATCCTCGATGCGCGCGGCCGCACCGTGCTCCCCGGCTGGGTGGATGCCCACACGCATCTCCTCTTCGCCGGCACCCGCGAGGACGAGTTCGCGCTGCGCATACAAGGCAGGACCTATCAGGAGATCGCCGCAGCGGGCGGCGGCATCCACGCCAGCGTACGCCACTTCCGCGAGACTTCGGATGGAGCCATCCTTCTGCGCGCACGGCACAACCTGGCGCTCGCGCTCCAACACGGCACCACGACGATCGAGATCAAGAGCGGCTACGGGCTCTCCACCGACGACGAACTTCGAGCGCTCCGCCTCATCCGCACGCTTCGCGACACCGAAGCCATCGATATCATCCCCACCTTTCTCGGTGCGCACGAAATCCCCATGGAATGGCAGCACGACCGCGCAGGGTACGTGAAGCTCGTCTGCGAGACCATGATCCCCGCCGTCGCGCGCGAGGGGCTTGCCGTCTTCTGCGACGTCTTCTGTGAAGAGGGAGTCTTCACCCCGGAGGAAAGCCGCACGATCTTGAACGCCGCGCGTGCCCACGGCCTCCAACTCAAACTCCACGCCGACGAGTTCGGCGACACCGGCGGCTCGCGGCTCGCGGCCGAGCTGCACGCCGTCTCCGCAGACCATCTCCATGGCACGCCTCCGGACGTTGCACGCGCCATGGCTCATGCGGGGACCATCGGCGTGCTCCTGCCCGGAACGTCCTTCTTCCTCAACATGCGCGACAAGGCGCCGGCGCGAGGCATGATCGACGTCGGGCTCCCGGTCGCGGTCGCCTCCGACTTCAACCCCGGATCGTGCATGTCGCAGTCCATGCCGATGATGGCGACTCTGGCCTGTGTGCAACTGCGCCTGACCCCGGAGGAAGCGCTGGTCGCCTGTAGCGCCAACGGGGCCGCGGCGCTCGCGCTGGGCGACCGCGTCGGGCGGCTGCGTCCAGGGTACCGGGCCGACCTGCAAGTGCTGGATCTCCCGGCCGCTCGCCAGCTTCCGTATCACTTTGGCGTGTCGCATGTTCGGGCGGTGTTCCGGGGTGGGCGGCAGGTCCTCGGCGCGCCCCTCGACTAGGCCAGGAGCTGCCCCTCGACCACGCCCCGGCCCTGGACGGATTTCTTCCCACTTCGGGGTAACGTTCCCCATCCCCGCGACGATAACCATGGAGGACGAGTGGACGCGCACCGGTGCGCCCACCCGTTAACACCGTTTGTCGTCCGCCGATCTCGGGATGGCGGCAGTGGGAGAGGGGGCAGCTCGTTGGATCAGAATGCCAGCATCAAGCGCAAAGCCCAGGACCTGATCAAGAAGGGCGCATATGCCGACGCCACCGCCATCTATGAGAAGTTGGCGGGCGCCGGCGATTTGCAGTCCTACGATTACGTGGTCCTCGGCGATCTGCTGATCCGCTGCGGGAAGCGCGTCGAAGCCGTCGAGCGCTATCGCGAAGCGTTGAATTCGTATGCCGAAGCGGGCCTCAGCCGCAACGCCATCGCGCTGGCCAAGAAGGTCCACCGTCTGGCCCCCAAGCTCTATTTCGTGCATCGCCGTCTGGGAGATCTCTACCTCGCCGAGGGCCTCGAAGGGGAGGCGTGCCGGTACTACACCGAGTACCTGGATCGCGTCGACCGCGAGGCCGAAGGCGTCCAGGACGAGTTGCAGCATGTGTGCGAGCAACTCCTCGAGATCGAACTCCCTTCGGTCAGCATGGTTGAACGTATCGCGATGATCGCGCGCGACGCGGGTTTCGGCGAGGCGGTTGCCGGCGGCATTCTCGGTCAGGCCCAGCGCGCGCTGGCGCGCGGCGATACCGAGAACCATACGAAACTGCAGGGTCTCGCCAAGGAGCTGCACCCGAACGGCGCGTTCCGGGAAGCGCCTTCCTCGCATCCCGCGACGCCGTCCACGGCGCTCTTCGATCCGAGCGCGGTGGACCTCGCCGAGGGGACTTCTGAAGAGCCGGCGGTTCTTTCGCTCGAAGGGTTCACGTTCGACGCCCTCCACTCGGTGCTTCTCGAGTCGTCTTCGCCGGCAACGGCGAACGAACTGGATGAACCGGGTGAGGGTGTTGTGGAGCCGGCCCCCGAGTTGGCTCCAGCCGAGGAGCCGGAAGTCACGGTCGAGACGGACGGGTTCGCCGACGCATTCATCGAGGAGTACGCCTCGCCGGAGGCGGCCTTCTCGGAATCCGGGGAACCACCCGCCGAGGACGTGGAGATCGTTCTCGAACACGACGACGACCCGGAGAGCTTGCGCACGCGCGCCATGGAGTTCCTGGAGAAGGGCGACATCGCCCGCGCCCAGCGCGAACTCGTCCGCGCGGCCAGGGCCTACTTCCAGGGAGGGCGGAGCCGGGAAGCCGAGGAACTCTACCGCAAGGTCATGCACCTCGATCCCAACCACCTCGACGCGCTGCGCGGCCTGGTCGAGCTGGCCTACATCAACGGCGAGCGCGGCAAGATGGCGCACTGGGGTACCGAACTCGGCGACGTGCTTCTGGCCCGCGAGATGTACGCCGACGCCAAGGTCCAGTTCGAGCGCGTGCTCGCCTTCGATGCGGACAATGTCAAGGCCCGCGCCCGGGTGAACCGCCTCAACACCATCGCCGGGGTGAACGATGCGAACTTCGGTGAGCTGGTCCCCGACGCCGGTGAGGTGCGGGGCGCGCAGGTCACGGTCAAGGACGAGCCCACCGGGACGCAGAGCGCCTTCGATCTCTCCCGAATTCTGGACGAGTTCAAGACGGCGATGACCGATCAGATCGAGGTGGGCGACGGCGAGAGCCACTTCGATCTCGGCCTGACCTACAAGGAAATGGGCCTTCTTCCGGAGGCGGTCTCGGAGCTCGAGCAGGCGGCGGCGGCGGAGACGGACCGTTCGCGCTCGCTCGAGATGCTCGGCGAATGCTATCTTCTTCTGGAACGGCCCGAAGAATCGCTCCGAGTTCTGAGCGAAATCCTCGACGGCGCGGACGGAGACGGCACGGCCCGGATACACGTGCAGATGGGCCGAGTCTACGAAGGCATGGGGGCATGGGACCAAGCGGAAGAAGCGTACTATCGCGCGCTCGAGCTGGACGAGAATCTCGACGAGGCCGTGGAGCGTCTCGAGCGTCTGGAAGATCGTCGTGAGCGGGGGGTCGCCTAGTCCCGCGAGTTCCGAGCGCGTCGACCTGCACTGCCACAGCTTCTTCAGCGACGGCGATCACGCTCCCCGCGATGTCGCCGCGATGGCCCGCAAAGCGGGCCTTTCTGCTTTCGCCCTCACCGACCACGATTGCCTGGACGGTCTTCAGGAGTTCGTAGACGCCGCCGAGGGATTCCTCGCGGTGTGCGGCGTCGAGATCTCGGCGCGGCGTGAGTCCTCCGACGTGCACATCCTCGGCCTCTTCATCGATGCCGGCAACGAGAAGCTGAACCGGCATCTCGCCGACCTGGCCCACTCCCGACGCACGCGCAGCTCGGCGATGGTGGACCGCCTGCGGATCCTGGGTATCGAGATCCGTGAAGACGATGTCGCGCGCTTCTCGGGGCAGGGGACGGTGGGGCGCCCGCATGTCGCGCACGCGCTCGTGGAGATGGGTGTGGTGCCGAGCGTGGACGAGGCGTTTCGGCGATTCCTGCGTCCCGGCACGCCCGGATTCGTGCCCAAGCCCGGCCCGACACCGGCGGAAGCGATCGTCTGGATCCACGAGGCGGGGGGCATCGCCGTTCTCGCGCATCCGGGGCCGCTGCGCCATGACGGGTGGATCGCCGAGATGGCTGCGGCCGGTCTGGACGGGATGGAGGTCTGGCACCCCAAGCACAACCTGAACCAGCGCGCGACCTATCTGCGCATGGCGCGGGACCTCGGTCTGGTCGCCTCCGGGGGTTCCGACTATCATGGAACCCGCGTCGGCGACTCCCTGGTCGGCCAGGAGCCGGTTCCGGCGGAAACCGTCGAGCGCTTGCGCGCGCGCCGCGCTCGCCGGTGAGTCAGGGGTTTCCGGCCGGCCGCGTACGATTCAAAGGCCGTCCCCCCCGTCCGGCGCCACCAGCATGACCGAAACCGAACAACTCGCTCTCTTCACCGCATTCCTCGCTGCCGTCGTGGTGGCCGGCCTCGGCCTGTCCCTGGTTCCGCATGTCGAGCTCGTGACCCTCGTCGTCTTCTCCGCGGGGATCGTCCTGGGCGCGGGCCGCGGCGCGCTCGTCGGTGCGGTGGGCATGACGCTCTACGTGTTCGCCAACAGCGCGGCGCGCGGCTTCCCTCCCTCGCCGATTCCGCTCCTGGCGGCGCAGGCGCTCGGCATGGCGGTCGCCGGAGCGGCCGGCGGCGTGTGGCGACGATGGTGGTTGTACGGCGGGCGGCCTCGTCGCACAGCGCTTCTCGCGCTTCCGGCGATCGGATTGACGCTCGCCGCGGTCTTCCAGGCGATCACGAACTTGGTCTTCGCGTTCCTGCTCACGGAAGCGGGGATCGCGCGCTGGCCGGTCTTCTGGTCGGGGATGGCGTTCGGACTCCTCGACATGGGAGTGAACGCGCTCGTCTTCGCGACCGCGGGCCCTGCGCTGGCCTCGCAGTTGCGGCGGCTGGCGCGAAGCCGGGGATGGTGGACGCGCACGGCGCTGGTCGTCGCGTGGGTCGTGTGCGTGACGCCGCGGGAGGCGACCTGCGCGCAATCGCCGGCGGACAGCTCGAGCGCGGCGGCGGATAGCGTGTGGGTGCCTCTGGAAAGCCTGGGTACGCCCGCGGACACCGCTGCGGCGGACAGCGTTGCGGCGGCGGACAGCACTGCGGAGCCGGCCCCCGCCGACACGTTTCGCGCGCCGCGTGCGCCCGCCCGGCCGCTGCGGCCGCTCGCTCTGGTTCCCGGGCCGCTCTGGACCGCGTATCCCGGCGGGGACGCTGCGGTGGAGGGTCTTCCCGGTGCGCTTGGGGGCCTCGGGGGAGCCGAGTCGGAGATCTCGCGGGTGACCACGCCGGCGTCCCCGGTCGCGCTGGATCGGTGGGCGTTGGGTTGGAACCGCGTTCGACTGAGCTACGACGGCGTTCCGCTCAACGGCCCGGTGCACTCCTTCGCCGATCCGCCCGATCTTCCGCTGGCCTGGCGCGGTACGTGGCGCGAGCGCGCGTCGGCCTCGGGCACGGCGATCGACCTTAGCGCGCCGCCGCCTGCGGAGGGCGACCCCGTGAGCCAGATCTCGCTCACCAGCGGGAGCCTCGGGCGACGCAGCGACGAGTTCGCGCTCTTCCGCAACCTCGGCCCGGTGGACGTCGGCGTGGATTTTCGCGACCGCGAAGAACTGGGTATCGTGGACCTGGACAAGGTCACCGCCAACCGCGTCTGGCTCCGAGTGAACTCGCGCGCCGGGCGGCGCCCCGACTGGTCGCTCGATCTCTCGATGGGTTCGGACAAGGCCGTCGACTTCAGCGGCGCCTCGCTCAAGCGTTCCGTGCGCCGCGCGCAAGCCTCGCTGCGAGGACCGTTCCTGGGCGGCGAGACGCGCTTCGCATTGCAGGCACGCCGTCAGGCGCTGAGCGTGTACCGTGGATCCTCCGGCAACGGCGAGGTCGTCTCCGACATCGGCGAGGTCCTCTTCGACGGCATCACGCTCCAGGCCGATTGGGCCGCGTCCGGCGTGCCCGGTCTCATGGCGCGCGCGCGCTGGGATCTCGACCGGCGCCGGCAGATGCTGGAAACCGACCGCACGTTCAGGGGTCTCACCGCCGGCCTCCTCTGGAGCGGGGGATGGGGGGCGTGGCTGGCGTCCGCCGAGGCGATGGCGGGACACCAGGAGCCGTGGGGGGGCACCGCCACGGGCGCCGCCGCGCTCGCGTGGGAGCAGGGTGCCTGGCGCGCGCGCATCGTGGCCAGCCACGAAGAGGATCTCCCCGCGATGGTCCTCGGTGTGGACCGCGCGATTCTCGAGTACGGGTTGCGCAAGCATCTCGAGCGGTTCGAGGCCGCGGAGTTCCCCGAATCCCGCAGCGCGGTCCGCGCGGAAGGGGCGTGGACGCGCGGGCGATGGGGACTCACGTTCGGCGGTTGGACGGCGCGGGTGCGCCACCAGCGGCTCGATGCGAATCCGCTCTGGATCACGGGGGTGAGCCCTTACGCTCCGGTGACCGCGCCCCCCGACGCGGCCGACGTGCTCGGCGCGTACGGGTCGCTGCGCGTGGATCTCGGCCGAGGAGTCTTCGTCCTCGGAGAGGGCCGGGCCCACGATCGGCCGCTGAGCGAAGCACCGTACCTCGCGTCGTGGCAGGGCGAGGGATCGGTGCACTGGCGGCGGAAGTGGTTCAAGGACTCGCTCGATCTCGACGCCTCGGCGGGTGGGCGCGCCTTCGGCCCGCGCCGCAATCCCGGCGGCGAGCGCTACGTCACCACCGCGCTCGGCTACGCTCAGGCGGTGGCCCGCATCGACAACGGCACCCTCACGCTGGCGTTCCAGAACCTGAGCGACTCCTACATGGAATCGGACCTGCGCGAGTCGAACACGGTCACCCCCCTTGCCGTGCCGGGGCGTACGTTTCTTCTCGGGCTGACGCTGTACCTCACGCAGTAGACTCTGATCCCGCCTCCCGCACCCCCCGTCCGGAAGGAAAATGCGCCGTGCGCATTCCGGACCTCTTCACCGCTTCCGAGCGGCGGCTAGCGACGCTCCTCTTTACCCTCAGCCTCATCGGAGTAGCGGCCCGGGTTGGCCGGGAGCTCTCACCGGAGATCGATGCCTGGCTTCAGGCAGGCCCGGCACCGGTACTGGGGGATTCCGCGCAGGCGACGGAGCAGTCGTCCTTCGCGCCGCTCCCGCAGACATCCCCCGAGGAGCCGAAGGCGGGATTCCCCGAGAAGCCTAGGGCTGCCGCCGGCCCGATTGACCTCAACACTGCGGACTTGGACGCGCTCAAGACCCTCCCCGGCATCGGCCCCGCCCTCGCCCGGCGGATTCTCGAGGATCGCGCCGCCAACGGACCCTATCGAGAGGCCGCCGACCTCCTGCGCGTGAAGGGGATCGGCCCCGCCACCCTGGCCCGGATCCGCCCCCTGCTCGGCCTCCCCTGAGCGGGCTTCGGCCCCGCCGATGGGTGGAGACGCCCATCTCGTGCCGATTTGCACGGGGGCGGCCGCGCCCGTGGTCAAGTCCGGACCGGGGGACCCGATACTTTCTATGCAAAAGGCAAGGCAGGCGGCAGCAATCTGCCCCGGTCGTCGCGCACCCGCGAGGACCGGCGGCGCGCGCATTCCTCGCCCTCCTGGAGGCATCCTTGCAGGACACGCTCAACCAGCGACTCATCGAAGCCAAGAAGATCACCAAGCAGCACATCCTGGACGCCGAGCGCCTGTCCAAGTCGAACGGCACGTCGCTCGCGTCCAATCTGGTCAAGGCCGGAGCCTTGACCATGGATGAACTGAACGACTTCCTGGCCAAGTTCTACGGAGCGCCGGTGGTGGACATCGCCTCCGCCGAGGTGGATCCGGCGGTCATTCGGCTCATCCCCGCCGATGTGGCGAGCCGCTTCCAGGTCGTGCCCTACCGTCGCAGCGGCCGCAAGCTCACCGTCGTCATGGTGAATCCCTCCAACATCTTCGCGCTCGACGACATCAAGTTCATCACCGGATGCGAGGTCGAGACCTGCGTCGCCTCGGACGAAGCGGTCAAGAAGGCGATCGACCGCTTCTACGATTCCCACGAGTCCCTGGCCAGCGTCATGAAGCAGTTGGACGACGACGTGGAGGTCATCGAGAACATCGAGGACGAAGCGGTCAACCTGAGCGAGATCACGGCCGAGGAAGCGCCGGTGGTGAAGCTGGTGAACTCGCTCCTCGCCGACGCCATTCGCAAGGGCGCCAGCGACATCCACATCGAACCCTTCGAGCACTCGCTCCGGGTGCGCTTCCGCATCGACGGCGTTCTCTACGAAATGATGAGCCCGCCCAACCGGCTCAAGGCGGCCATGCTTTCCCGGCTCAAGATCATGGCCGAGCTCGATATCGCCGAGCGGCGGATCCCGCAGGACGGTCGCATCCGCCTGCGCATGCTCAACAAGAACATCGACCTGCGCGTCTCGTCTCTGCCCACGGTTTTCGGCGAAAAGATCGTGATGCGAATTTTGGACAAGTCGAACCTCAACATCGATCTCACCAAGCTCGGGTTCGACGAGTCGTCGCTCAAGAAGCTGATCCGCGCCGTCGAGATGCCCTACGGCATGATGCTGGTGACCGGTCCCACCGGAAGCGGCAAGACCACCACCCTCTACTCGGCGCTGAGCAAGGTCAACCGTCCGACCGTGAACATCATGACCGCCGAGGATCCCGTCGAGTACAACCTCGAGGGGATCAACCAGGTCATGATCAACGAGGAGATCGGACTCACCTTCGCGGCCGCCCTGCGCGCCTTCCTGCGGCAGGACCCGAATATCGTCATGGTCGGCGAGATCCGCGACATCGAGACCGCGTCCATCGCGGTGAAGGCCGCCCTCACCGGCCACCTTGTGCTCTCCACCCTGCACACCAACGACGCACCCAGCACGCTGAACCGTCTCGTGGACATGGGGGTGGAGCCGTTCCTGGTCGCGTCCTCCGTGAACCTCATCATGGCCCAGCGGCTCATCCGGCGGATCTGCAAGAACTGCAAGCAGGCCACCGTGCTTCACCCCGAGGTGCTGGGAGAGCTGGGGTTGAGCGAAGAGGAGGCGCAGGATCTCGTGGTCTACGAGGGGACGGGGTGCGTGGACTGCAACAACACCGGCTACAAGGGCCGCGAGGGCGCCTACGAGGTCATGCCGATCACGCCGACGATCCGCAACCTCATCCTCGATCGAGCCCCGACTTCCGAGATCCGCAGCCTCGCCATCCAGGAGGGCATGCTGACCTTGCGTGCCCATGCGCTCATGAAACTCAAGAGCGGAATCACCACGGCGGAAGAAATCCTCAAGGAGACGACCCAAGATGACTAGCCCGGAACATCCGAACACGAGCCCCCGACCCGAAGAGCCGGGCTTGAGGCCGGCGGGTCCCGGCTCCCCCGAGGGTCCTCAGAGCGGTCGGGCGCACATCAACATGCACGATCTCCTCAAGGAGACGATCGCCAAGAAGGCGTCGGACCTCCACCTCACCGTGGGCATGCCGCCCATGTTCCGGGTGGACGGACAGCTCTTGCCCGGCGCGTACGCCCCGCTCAAACCGGAACTGTGCGAGAAGCTCTCGTACTCCGTGCTCACCGAGGACCAGCGCAAGCGGTTCGAGATGCACCGCGAGCTGGACGTGTCGTTCGGCATTCCCGGCCTGTCCAGATTCCGCGCCAACCTCTTTCTGCAGCGCGGCGTGGTGGCGATGGCGATTCGGCAGATTCCCTACAGCGTACAGACCGTCGAACAGCTTCAACTTCCCAAGACCATCGTGGACTTCGCCAAGAAGCCCAAGGGCCTGGTGCTCATCACCGGGCCGACCGGCAGCGGCAAGTCGACCACCCTGGCCGCGCTCATCAACCTGATCAACGATGAGCGGCGTTCCCACATCATGACCATCGAGGATCCGATCGAGTTCGTGCACCAGCACAAGAAGTGCATCGTGAACCAGCGCGAGGTAAACGCGGACACCGAGAGCTTCGCGAGCGCGCTGAAATACGTGCTGCGCCAGGATCCGGACGTGATCATGCTCGGCGAAATGCGGGATCTGGAGACGATCGCGGCGGCCCTCACCATCGCCGAGACCGGGCACCTCGTGTTCGCCACCCTGCACACCAACTCGACCTTCGAGGCGGTCAACCGCATCGTGGACGTCTTCCCCCCACGCAGCAGAAGCAAGTGCTGACCCAGCTCGCCTTCGTGCTGGAGGGAATCGTGGCGCAGCAGCTCCTGCCGAGGGCCCGCGGCGGCGGCCGCGTGCTCATCCCGGAGATCCTGGTTTGCACGCCGGCGGTCAAGGCGGTCATCCGCGAGGGAAAGACCCATCAGATCTACACCCTGATGCAGGCGGGGCAGAAGTGGGGGATGCAGACCATGAACCAGTCGCTGTTCACGGCCTACGCCAACCGGGCGATCACCTTCGATGAGGCGATCGGCCGGAGCTTCGACCCTCAGGAGCTCACGCAGATGATCACCAAGAGCGGGCTTAAGGCCGCGGCCTAACCGGCCAAGAGGAGGAGATCGTGCCCACGTACATCTGGAAAGGAAAGACCCTCTCCGGAGAGGTCCAGACCGGCGAACTCACCCTGGGAAGCCAGGACGAGGTGCTCTCGCAGCTTCGTAAGAAGCGAATCATCGCCACCTTCGTGCGCGAGAAGCCCAAGTCGGTCTCGCTCAGCCTCCGCTTCACCGGCGCCAGCGGCGTAAAGACGAAGGAGCTGGCGATTTTCACCCGCCAGTTCGCCACGATGATCAACGCCGGGCTGCCCCTGGTGCAGTGCCTGGACATCCTCGGCCAGCAGGCTCAGAACGCCAACTTCCGAGGCGTGATCGTCGCCGTGATGCACGAGGTGGAAGCCGGCGCCACCCTCGCCGAGGCGCTGCGCAAGCACCCGAAGGTCTTCGACAAGCTGTTCACGAACATGGTGGAAGCGGGCGAAGCGGGCGGCGTGCTAGACGACATTCTGCTCAGGCTTGCCACCTATATCGAGAAGGCGGAGGCCCTGAAGCGGAAGGTCAAGAGCGCGATGACCTATCCCCTGGTGGTGGCGACGGTGGCGATCGTGGCCACCGTGTTCATGCTCCTCTTCATCATTCCGACGTTCGCCAAGATCTTCACCGACTTCGGCGGGGACTTGCCCTTGCCCACGAAAGTCGTGCTCACCCTCTCGGATTTCCTGCGCAACGCGTGGTATATCCTCCTCGCAGGGATCGCAGCGTGCATCTTCGCCTACCGGCGCTACGTGGCGACGGAGGGCGGACGGCGCAACGTCGACCGCCTCAAGCTGCGCATTCCGGTCCTGGGGGACGTGCTGCGCAAGGGGTCCATCGCGCGATTCACTCGCACTCTCGGCACCCTGATCTCTTCCGGCGTGCCGATCCTCGACGGTCTGGAGATCACCGCACAGACCTCGGGAAACAAGATCATCGAAGAGGCCATCCTCGAAACGCGGGGCTCCATCCGGGAAGGCGAGACCATCGCCGCCCCGCTGAAGCAATCGAAGGTCTTTCCCCCCATGGTCGTGCAGATGATCTCGGTGGGAGAAGAGACCGGCGCTCTGGACGAGATGCTCAACAAGATCGCGGCGTTCTACGACGACGAGGTGAACACCGCGGTCGACACCCTCACCTCGATCATCGAACCGATCATGATCGTCGTGATGGGTCTGGTCGTGGGCGGTATGGTGGTTGCCATGTACATGCCGATGTTCAAGCTCGTCTCCGTGGTGGCCGGTGGCGACTAAGCGATCTCCGTCTCTTCCGCACCAGGACCTGGGCCATGGGTGGCTGATTCTGTGGCGCGCGGGGGCGGCCCTCCTTCTAGGCGCTCTGGTTGCCGCGGGCGGCCCGGACTACCGCTGGCCCACCCTGATGGTGGCAGCGGCGGGGCTCGCCTCGGTGGCCGCGGTGCTGACGTGGTGGGTGCGGCGCCGCCGCGCGCTGGTGACGATTCTCTTTGTCGCCGACGTCGCGTGGATCTCCGCCGCGGTGGTCGGGGCGGGGCGCGCCGAGGTAGGCCTCTCGCTTCTCTTCCCGCTGGTCGCCTTCGGGGCGGGACTCTGTCTCGGCGGTTGGCTCGCCTTGGCCCTCAGCCTCACGGCGGGTCTTGCGTTGGTGGGGACGCTGCAGGGCCTGCCGCACCCCCAGATCGACGTGGGCTGGGTGGTGATCGAGGGACTCCTGGTGCTCGTTCTCGGCGGGGTGAGCGAGCGCATGCGCTCGCTGATCCTGTCGCGGGAGCGGGCGCTCGCCTACGCATCGCGCGCGTTGGAGCGCATGCGACTGGACACCGACACCATCGTGCAGAACCTGGGCAGCGGCCTCTTGAGCGTGGACCGAAACGGCGGCGTGGTGCACGTGAACCGCGTCGCCGAGGAGACGCTGGCGATCCGTGCGGACGACGTGCGCGGTCACGAGGCGGCCAGAGCGCTTCCTCCAGACCTCTTGCCCCTGGTGCAGACGATCCTGCGCAGCCTCTCCACCCGCGAGCCCGTGCGACGGGCGGAGATCGATGTGGTATGCGGGGGGCGAACCGTTCCGCTGGGGCTGGGCACGACGATTCTCTTCGATGCAGAGAACGAACCTTCAGGGGTGGTGGCGCTCTTCCAGGACCTCACCGCCGTTCGCCATCAGGAGAGCCTGGCCCGGCGGCGCGATCGGCTGGCCGCGGTCGGCGAACTGGCTGCGGGCATCGCCCACGAGATTCGCAACAGCGTGCTGCCGCTCAGCGGGTCGGTGCAGATCCTGGCCCAGGAACTGACCCTCGACTCCGACCAGGCCAAGCTGTTCGAGGTGATCGAGCGCGAGATGGAAAACGTCGAGCGCTTCGTCAGCGCTCTTCTGTCCTACACACGCTCGCAGAGCCTCCACCTGGGAAGAGTGGATCTCAAGGAAATGGCCGGCGACATCGTCGGGGATCTCAGGCTTTCCGGCCGGACCGGTGCGGAGGTGATCGTGGAGGGGCCGGAGGTCGAGGCGTGGGCCGACGCGGATCAGATCCGTCAGGCGGTGCGCAATCTGGCTCTCAATGCGGTCGATGCGGCCGGTCCGGCGGGGCGCGTGACCCTGCGCACCGGCATCTCCGGCCGCGGGCAGTGTTGGCTCGAAGTCGAGGACGACGGACCCGGCATCCCGCCGGAGCTCCGGTCCCGTGTGGCTCAGCCGTTTTTCACCACGAAGCCCGGGGGGACCGGTCTTGGGCTTGCGATCGTGACGCGCATCGTCGAAGAACATGAAGGGCAGCTGCAACTTCTCGAAACGAAGTCCGGCGGCGCTCGTTTTCGCCTGCAGTTGCAGCAACCGGCCGCGGAGCCGTCCCTGGTTTCTGCCGCGGCGTGAGGGTCGGCTACGCCGACGAAAGGACCTGAACAGAATGGCGCAAGAGAAGATCCTGGTGGTGGACGACGAGCAGAGCATGGTGCAGTTCCTGGGCGCCCTGCTTCGCCGCGAGGGATACGAAGTGCTCTCCGCTTCCTCGGGCCCCGAAGCCCTCGACATGATCCGGGAATGTGCGCCGGATGTGCTGGTCACCGATCTCAAGATGCCCGGCATGGACGGCATCGCCCTGCTCGAGCAGGTGAAGGCGATCGACGCGACCCTGCCGGTGATCGTGCTTACCGCCTACGCATCGCAGAAATCGGCCATCGAGGCGCTGAACCTCGGCGCGTTCCAGTATATGGAGAAGCACGCCAAGAACGACGAGATCAAGCTCGTCGTGCGCAACGCCGTCGAGCTGCGTAAGGTGCGCACCGAGAACTCGTATCCTGAAGCGGCAGCTCAAGAAGACCCATTCCACCAAGGAGATCATCGGGAAATCGGAGCAGATGTCCCAGGTTTTCAAGATGGTGGACAAGGTGGCGGACACCGATTCGACGATCATGATCTTCGGGGAGTCCGGCACCGGGAAGGAACTGATCGCCCGGGAGATCCACTACCGGAGCCGGCGGTCCGTCGGCTCGTTCGTGTCGATCAACTGCGGAGCGCTCCCCAAGGATCTCCTGGAGTCGAATCTCTTCGGACATGTGAAGGGCTCGTTCACCGGGGCGGTGCGGGATCAGATGGGGCTCTTCCAGGTGGCCGAGGGAGGAACCTTCTTCCTCGACGAGGTGGGGGAGATGCAGCCCGCCACGCAGGTCAAGCTGCTACGCGCGCTCCAGGAGCGGGAGATCATCCCGGTGGGCGGCACCAAGCCGATCAAGGTCGACGTGCGCCTCGTCGCGGCCACGAACTCGGATCTGGAACGAGAGGTGAGGGAGGGGCGGTTCCGGACCGATCTCTACTACCGGTTGAACGTCATTCCGATCCGGCTCCCCTCGCTGCGGCAGCGCGTCGACGACATCCCCGTCCTGGCCGACCACTTCCTCAAGCGATTCCTGGGGCCTAACGGTCCGAAGCGCCTCACCAAGGCGGCGGTGGACTCGCTCGTTCGGTACCACTGGCCCGGCAACGTGCGCGAGCTTGAGAACGTGATCGAGCGCGCGGTGATCCTCTCCGACGGAGACGACATCGACCTCGTCGACCTTCCCGAGAAGCTCGTGCGCGGCGAGGCGGCGCGGGGGAGCCTGGTCATCGATCGCCCCGACGTGACCCTCGAGGAGTTGGAGCGCGAGTACATTCTCAAGGTGCTCGACTTCACGAGCTGGCAGAAGAAACGGGCATCCGAGATCCTGGGGATCAATGCGTCGACGCTCTATCGCAAGCTCCAGGCGTACAAGCTGCAGGGGCTCCTGCCCGAGGGCCGGGAGGGAGACAGCGAGCCGGAGGACGAGATCTTCGACGCAGCGGCTTGAAGGCCGCGCTCACCGACAGGTATCGCCCCGCCGGGCTCCGCTCGGCGGGGCTTTCTGTTGGTTCCGTGCAGCCTGCAAGACCGTGCAATGGGCATGGGCATCCTGCATCGCGCACTGCGAAGTTGCGGACGGGGGCGGGAAGCGGGCGGCAGGTTCACGAGGGACAGCCTTGTATCGTATTGATGGTCAATGGATTATGCGGCTGTTGTAACAAGTCGGCCGGTTGGCACGGCACCTGCTTATATGAGTGTCCGATGACGGCGACGAACTCAAGTTTGAGGTCTCGAAGCCGAAAACAAGAGTATCTGACAGACCGGTTCCTTTTCTGCAAACGGAGGTTTGATCCAATGCTGCGGAACACCAAGGGTTTTACCCTGATCGAGCTGATGATCGTCGTGGTCATCATTGGCATCCTGGCGGCCATCGCCATCCCGAACTTCATTTCCATGCAGGACCGTGCACGTGAGGGCAGCGTGAAGGCCAACATGCACACGATCCAACTCGGCGTGGAAGACTTCGCGGTTCAGAACGATGGCACCTATCCTTTGGCGGCGGACGCCGCTGACGTCGAAGCTAACCTTCCGGACGGCAACTATCCGGACAACCCTTTCACCAACGCTGAGACCGCGGTGGACTGGGCTGCCGCCCCCGCCGCCTCCGGTGAAATCGGGTTCTCCACCGCCACCACCAGCCAGTACGTGATCGAGGGGTTCGGAAAGGACGCGCTTCTGACCCTCACGTTGACGAACGGCTCGTAGTCCCGGAGCAGGGACGAAGCTGGCGGCGGGACCTTCGGGTCCCGCCGCTTCTTTTTTGCCCGCCGGCTCAAGATCGGCTGGTTTCAGCCGATAACCGAGCCGACCACCAGATGGAGGGGAGGGAACCGCTTTGGTGCGACCACTTACCTTGCCAACGATCCGGCGGGAGAGCGTCGAAGTGCTCACCCTGGATCGGCTGGCCAAGACCTACCGCGACTCGTGGGGACGCCGCCATGATGCACTCATCGAGGTGAGCCTCTCCGTATCCCGTGGCGAGATCTTCGGCCTTCTCGGTCCCAACGGAGCGGGGAAGTCCACCGCGCTCAAGATCGCGTTGGGCCTTCTCAAACCCAGCGGCGGAAGCGGCATGCTCCTGGGCCGTCCGCTGGGAGACGTCCGTGCCCGCGCTCGCCTCGGGTTTCTTCCCGAGAACCCGTATTTCTACGACTACCTGAGCGCGCCGGAGTTCCTGGACACCTCCGCCACCCTGAACGGCCTGCCCCGCCGCGGACGCCGGGATCTCATCGCGCTTACCCTCGATCGCGTGGGGCTCGACCCGGGCGAGAAGCGACGGCTGCGCAAGTTCTCGAAGGGGATGCTCCAACGAGTGGGGCTGGCGCAGGCCATCATGCACGACCCCGAGCTGATCATCCTCGACGAGCCGATGTCGGGGCTCGATCCGGTGGGCCGTCGGCAAGTGCGCGACCTCATCCTGGCTCTCAAGGAGGAGGGAAAGACCGTGATCTTCTCGTCTCACGTCCTGCCGGACGTCGAGGCGCTCTGCGACCGGGTGGCGATCCTGGTCGAGGGAAGGCTTCGGCGCGTGGGTGCGGTGGGGGATCTCATGCGGATCGAGGAGGCGGGGTTCGAGATCGAAGCGGCTGGACTCCCGGCGTCGCTCTGGGAGACCTGGTCGGAGCAGGGACTTGCGCGTCAAGGCGGCGACCGCGTGCTGGTCGGCGCGGCGACCCAGGACGAGATGGAAGAGCGCGTGCAGCAGATCATCCGGTCGGGGGCGTCGCTGCTCGCGGTGCGACCTCGGCGGGTCTCCCTCGAGGATGTCTTCTTCGCCGAACTCGACGGGGCTCGCGCCGAAGCGGATCGGACCGCCGTCGCGATGCGGAAGGGGGCGGCATGAAAACGCTCGCCATCGCGCTCAACACGTTTCGCGAGGCCCGCCGGGACCGCGTGCAGTGGATCCTCCTCCTCTACGCGGCGGTCGTGCTCGGGGGCGCCTATATCCTGACCCCGCTTGCCATGGGAGAGGGACCTCGCGTGGTCCGTGACCTGGGCCTCGCCGCCCTGTCGCTCGTGGGAGTGATCCTCATCGTGCTGGTAGGCGCGGGGATGGTGCAGAAGGAAATTGACCGGCGCACCGTGCTCACCGTGCTGGCCAAGCCGGTTCGCCGACCGGAATTCCTGATCGGCAAGTACCTGGGGATGATGGGGATGGTGCTCTTCGTGTTCGTGGCCATGGTGGCGCTTCTCGCCGCGGTAATCTGGCTGCGCGAAGGAACGGTGCCGGCGGCGGTGCTGTGGGCCGCGGCCTTCACCTTCGGCGAACTCACCGTGATGACCGCTGTGGTGGTGGCGTTCTCGACCTTTGTGTCACCGGCTCTGGCCGGCGTGTTCACGCTCGCCGTCTTCGTGTTCGGTCATTTCTCGGGCGATCTGCTCCGCTTCGCCGAGAAGGCCCCGTCGGCCGCTCTGGCCTTCCTCGCCCGCGGTTTCTACTATCTCCTTCCCCATCTCGACGCCTTCAACCTGCGGGCCGAGGCCGCCTACGGCCTGAGCCCGACTCCGGAGCGAGTGGCTTCGGCGGCGGGGTACGCGCTTCTCTACACGGCCTTCCTTCTGGTCACCGCCTCGGTGATCTTCGGGCGGAGGGAGTTTCGGTGATGCGCCGCGCCATGGCCTTGGGGCTCCTCGCCGGTGCCGTGTTCCTCATCGCCGCCGCCGCGTTGTCACCGCACGCGCAGGCGAGCCGGACGCAGCGCGAGGAGTTGCTCTATTACCCCTCGGGGCGGTTTCTCAAAGAGGCCGCGCTGGGCTACGATCAAGCCGCAGCCGCATGGACTTGGCTGCGCACCGTTCAGTACTACGGCGCGCATCGGCGCGGCGACCGGGAATTCGACATGATGTACCACCTCTGCGACATCGTCACCGACCTGGATCCCTCCTTCACGGAGCCCTACCTGTTCGGCTCGTACGTGCTGTTCACCGATGGCCGGAGACCGGAGGAGGGGGAGCGACTCCTGAAGAAAGGTCTCGCCGCCAACCCGCGATCGTGGGAGGTCGCTTTCGAGAACGGGTTCGCCAACTACGTCTTCCTCGAGAACCAGAGGGAGGCCGCCCGCTACTTCACGCTTGCCGCATCGTTGCCCGACGCTCCCGAGTACACGAGCCGCTTCGCGGCGTTCGCCGCGCAACGCGCGGGGGACCAGCGCATGGCGGTCGCGCTATGGCGGGAAGTATCGCAGCGCAGTTCCAATCCCTGGATCCGGGAGATGGCCGTGGCCAAGGCGGACTCGCTCCAGGTCCTGCTCGATGCGGCGCCGAGCGGCGGAGCGCAATGACGGCGGCTTGCCCGCTCTGGTTCGCACCCATGGTCGCCGCCCTGTTCGGGGCGGTGATCGGGTCGTTCCTGAACGTCTGCATCTACCGGATCCCGCTTGGCCGCTCGGTGGTTTCCCCCCCTTCGAGTTGCCCGGCGTGCGGAACGCGCATTGCTCCCTACGACAACGTTCCGGTCCTCGCCTGGATCTGGTTGCGGGGGCGCTGCCGGTCCTGTCGGGCGCGCATCTCCGCACGATATCCGGCGGTCGAGGCGCTCACCGCGCTGATCTTTCTTGGCTTGGCCTGGCGATACGGTGCGAGCTGGGCGCTCCCGCCCGCGCTGTTCTTCGCCTCGGCGATGATCGTTGTGACGCTCGTCGATTGGGATCATCGCATCATTCCCGACGTCATCACGCTTCCCGGCATCGCGCTCGGCATTCTGGCCTCTTTCCTGACCCCGGTGACGCTCATCGGGGCGCTCGCCGGCGCCGCCCTCGGCTACGCGCTTCTGTGGGGCCTGGGACGGGGCTACCAGAGGCTTACGGGTGTCGAGGGAATGGGCGGGGGGGACGTGAAGTTGGCGGCCATGCTCGGCGCATTCCTGGGGTGGCAGGGTTTGCTCATGACCATCTTCCTCGCCTCCTTGAGCGGGAGCATCGCCGGGCTGGCGCTCATCGCTCGCGGCCGGGGAAGCCGTCGCACGGCGCTTCCCTTCGGCACCTTCCTCGCCCCGGTGGGGGTGCTGGTCTACATCTGGGGGCCAGGACTGCTCGGCTGGTATCTCGCCCTGACGCGGCGTCAGTAGCCGGCTGAATCAAGCCATCCCCGAGCGCGATTCCCCAGACGGTTTCGCGCCGCCCCGTCCCGCCGCGCCGCGCCCGCGTTGCCGAATGAGCGACGAGACGATTCGGATTGCAGTGCGGGTGCGTTAACCCATTGTTGTTCCTGATTCTTAACACGTGTGCCGCAAAGCGGTTGGCCTTCTCGCCACCCTCCCCTCTCAGGTGGCACCGAACTTGCGTTCCGGAAGGCGGCACTATGCGCACGAGGGTTCATTGAGCCTGGAGGCATCCATGCGTCCCGATAGAGTTCAATCCGGATTCACGCTGGTGGAGGTGATGGTGGTGGTCGCCATCATGGGCATCTCCATGCTTGCCGCCTTGCCCTCGTTCCGCGGGTATCTCCAGAGCAACCGCGTCAACGACGCAAGTCGTGAGGTGTCCGGGCGCTTGCGCCTGGCTCGCCAGAGCGCGGTGGCGGAGGGCGTTCCGCGAATCGCCGTCTGGGATTTCGAGGCCGACGCCTATTCGATCGTGCGGGACAGCAACGCCGACGGGCAAGCGCAGGTGGGCGAGCCCGTACTCGGACCCTTCCTCCTGCCCGAAGGACTGGACATTGAGAGCAAAGCGGGGGAGGGCTTCGCCGGCGACCAGATCGTCTTCGGTCCGAACGGCAGCGCGTCGGGGACGGGAACGGTGGTCCTGACCAACGAGGCAGGCTACTCGCAGGAACTCACGGTGCTGGCGCCCACCGGTCAGGTGCGACTGAATTGAGGAGACGGCCATGATCGATCGCAAGAGCATGCATCATTCCGGGAATCGCGGCGAGGGATTCAGCCTCGTCGAGGTCATGATCGCCATCACGTTCCTGGGCATCGGGCTCTTGGCCGTCGGTCAGCTCGTCCCGGCGGGCATGGCCGGCATCACCCAGGCGCGTGTCCGCACCAACGCCGTGCAGGCGGCGCAAATGCGCGTGGATGAACTCCAGGCCGAGGACTTCACGTCGGCCGCGCTCACCGCCGGCACGTACACGGAAACGGTCGGCAACTACACGTTGAGCTGGACCATTACCGACAACACCCCCGTGCCGGGGAGCAAGCGGATCAACCTCGTCGCGTCTTGGCCGGTCTTGACCGGGACCAGGACCGCCCGGTTGACCACGTTTGTCACCGCAAACTAGCAGCGAAGGGAACGATTGCCATGAGTCTCCGACAGCGCATCCGCACCGGCGGTGATCGCGGTTTCACCCTTCTCGAGACGATGCTGGCCCTCGCGGTCTTCTCGATCATCGGCGTGACCGTCTACCAGGTCATGATTCGCACGAACCAGAGCGAACGGGTGAGCACGACCGTCGCCGAGGCCCAGCAGAACGCGCGGGTTGCGCTCGACGCGATCCTGAGCGACCTGCGCCAGGCCGGCTACGGGATCAATACCGCCGTGACGGTGCCGGTCGAGATCGGGAGCGAGTATCGAGTGACCTTGGTCATCGACCGCGATGCCGACGGAACCGTGGAGCCCGGTGAGCGCATCACCTACTTCATGGACAATAACGCGAGCGACCCCATCGTGGCCGGCTCGCCCAATCCCAACGACTACGTGTTGCGGCGGGTGATCAGCACGTCCGCCGACTCCCTGGCCGAGCCCGGCGCGGGCAAGGGGGATGTGATTGCCTATGGGGTGACCCAACGGACTCCCAATCACAGTGGCTGGAACGTGCGCCTCTTCGACTTTCTCGCCGTCGACGGCGCTTCGCTGGTGGGCGCCGCCGCCGATCCCGCGGGCGCGGAGTACGGGAAGACCGTGCCCGACACAGCGCTGGGCAAGCCGGCGGGGTCTTCCTTGCCTATCGGGTACAACTCGCTGCGGGTGGCGGTGGTGACCGAGGCCAGCGTGCAGGATCCGAGTTCGGGTTCCTACCGGCAGGTGCGGGTGACCGGGACCATCCACCCGCGGAATCTCCAACTCGGCGGAGCGTTTCTGACCGGAGTGGCGATTCCCGAGGGCGAGCCGGTCCCGGACGAGGGTGATTCGACCGCCGACAGTACCGGAGTCGACACGACCGCCACCCCGGAGCCGCCGATGCCGCCGATGGAGCCGCCCATCCGCATCCCCACCGAGAAGGTGCTGAGCCTCGAGCTCGCGGATCTCAATGAACGCGACTCCCAGGAAGGCTCCAACGTCACCACAGACGGCCAGCATGACCGCGACATCACGGTGGGCACCCAGGTGAGCGGAGTCAACAACCTGAGAGTGTGGTTCGAGGGATATCCACTCAAGTACCCGGCAGACCGGTACTACAACGCAACGTCGAACTACGCCGGCAGCAGCTCGCGGACCATCAACGCCCTCGCATCGGCGAATTTCAACGGCGGGGACCCTCTCGCCCGGGACGTCGTGGCCGCGGTGTCGATCAGCACCGTCAGCGGGGGTTTTGAGGTCTGGTTGAACCAGGCGAGCGCTCATCCGGGATGGGTGGGCAGCGGCGCCGTCACGACCTCGCCCAGTGCCTTCTATGCCCAGGGGTCCGGCAGTGGCCGCTCGGTCGGGGTCGGAGATTTCAACAGGGACGGGTACCCGGACGTCGTCCTGGGGGTGGCCACCGGGGCGACCTCGGGCAAGATCGAGGTCTGGTACAACAATGGAAGCGGAGCCTTCACCCAAAAGGTCGTGTACTCGGCCGAAGGTGCGGTCAACGCCGTGGCCGTGGCCGATTTCAACGGCGACACCTGGGCCGACATCGCCGCCGGCACCAAGACCTCCACCAACGATAAGGCGGGCAAGGTCGAGGTCTGGATCAACGGCACCAACGACTCCTTTACGCGAAAGGGACCCTGGTTATCGGGCGGCAAGGTCAATGCCATCGCCGCCGGTCGCATGAATGCGGACGGGTACATCGATCTCGTCACCGGGACCAAGACCGGAACCAATACCGGCCAGGTCGAAGTGTGGCTCAACGACGGCATGGGAGGCATGACCCTCTCCGATGCGGCCGTAGCGGACAAGATCGTGCTGTGCGTGGCGGTGGGCCCCATCGACTACGGAAACACGACGAACGACATCGTTGCCGGCACTTCGAGCCGACGGGTGCAGTCCTGGTTCTGCGACAGCGAGGCCGCGACATCCTCGGAGATCGTCCCGGTGGGAGAATCCTGGAGCGACGCAAACGCGGGCGGCACCGTGACGGCGGTTGCTATCGGTAAGGTCGAGGCGCCCTGGACCGCGCCGTATCTTGACCTGCTCAACGACATCGTCTGCGGCACAGCGATCACGAGCACTACGGGGGAGATCGTGATCTACCTGAATCCGTACGTCTGGACCCTTACCCCCTAGGAGATCGCCGTGAAACGCCACGAATTTCGGAGCGATGAGCGCGGGAGCGCGATGGTGATCAGCCTTCTCGTGCTCCTGGTCCTCACCGTGATCGGGACCATGTTTCTGGTGCAGACCAATACTGAAACTCAGATCGCCGGACAGGATCAGCGGTGGACGCAGTCGCTCTTCAACGCCGAAGCGGGCTACGGTGAGGTGCTGGCGCGAATGTCCAATCCCGTAGACAGCGCCAACTACATCGGCCAGCAGCAGGATGAGTGGGTGGCCGATCCGGGTTGGGGGACCTACGTGGTGACCGCCGCGCAGGCCTCGGTGCAGGATCCCGATGCTGCCCTCGCCGCAGCAGACGGTCTCGACAACGACGGTGACGGATCGATCGACGAAACCGGCGAGCGCTATCCCGAGATCACCACGAAGCAAACCGGCTCCGATATCATCCCGTACCCGTGGGCCAAGGTGCGCTACAAACTCAATGCTTCGAACCTGCCGATGCTCTTCGGGGACCATGACAACGACATCACGACAGCGCCGCAGCTCAACCTGACCCGCGGTATGCCGGTGCTTGTCGTGACCAGCCAGGGAGAGCAGGGGACCGCGAACCGTACCGTGGAAGTGGAGGCGGTGAAGTATCCGTTTCAGACCGTCAATACCGCCCTCTACTGCGAGGATGACGAGTTCGCGTTCCACGGCACCGCATTCCGGGTGAGCGGGCTGGACTGGGATCCGGTCACGGGGGATACTCTCATCGGCAACCCGTCGGTCCCGGGCATCCTGACAACGAAGGATCCCGCCGACATCGCCGATGACCTCAAGGGCAACCAGCAAAACAACGTCGAGGGCGAGGGGGCGGAGCCGTCCATACTCTCCTCTCCGGTCGATCTCGACTTGCAGGCCATGGCCGCCGCGTACAGCGCGATGGCGACGATTGTCCTTCCCAGCGGAAACTACGCGAACGACACATGGGGCGGGTACGACGATTACAAAGTCGTGCACTGCACCGGTGACATGCACACTTCCGGGCAGTGCGAGGGGGGTGGTCTCCTGATCGTCGACGGCGATTTCGACTGCACGGGGCAGTTCATCTGGTACGGCTTGGTTCTCGTGCTGGGCGACATCAAGTTCACCGGCGGCGGGATGGGCATTCACATCTACGGCTCCGTGCTCTGCCAGGGCGGCGTGACGGGGCAGGTCGTGGGCGGCAACGCGGACATCAAGTACTCCAGTGCAGCTCTCGCCCGTCTGGCGACGCTGAGCCCCTACGTCGTGTCGAGCTGGCGCGAACGCTGAACCGGCTATTGCAGCAGCCAGTAGCGGAAGGACGGGTAGGGTGGCGCTCCGTCCGCCTGCGTGAGCTCGAAGGTCGCCGTTGCTCCGGCGAGCAGCGTGTCGGGGATCTCGATCAAGGGCTCGCTCCAGACGAGAGGCTCCGCAGGAACGTCCCACACCCCGACCGCCGCGCGGTTCACGGTGAGTTGCAGCCGGAAGGGGAGGAACGCCTCGGTGCGCATCACCAGGACGGCGGGTTCGCGAGGGCGGCAACGCAACGTGAAGCGCTCGCCGCGCGTGGGTTGACGGCCGCCTTGGATCAGCGTTACACCGGGCCGCCCGGAGACGGGGAACTCGCGGAGCGTATCGCGCCATGAATCGAACGCCGCATACCTGTGTTCCCGTTGGCTCTCCAGGTTCGCCACGTTGAGGGAATCCATCACCCGGAATCCCCATAGCTCCACGAGCTCCGCCCGAACGACCGGACCACCACTCGCGTCCACGTGCCTCCAGTCCGTCTCGTAGAGCGATTTCACGTCGGAGCCCGAGATCGTGTTCTCACCGAGGGTGAATTGCGCGAGCTTGGCCCCCACCAGCGACGTGTGCCGGAGGTAGGGGAACCATGCAGGGAATATCGCCAAGTGGGTGGGCCGGTCCCGCGCCGGTAGCGCGGCCAGCCACTCGAAGAGAGAGCCGGGTCCGGCGCGGTTGGGAAGCGCGGAGCCGTTGGTGACGAGGCCCACCAGATCCACGACACGGCGGTTGCCGTAATAGGCGATCGCGCCGGCGTCGTTGACACCCACCACCGCATCGCCGGGCAGATTCGCGTCGATCCAGCGGCCCATCGCCACCTGCTGGTCGTGAATGTTGGCAGCGTTGCGCGCCACCATGCGCGCGTAGCGCGCGGTGCCCGGGAGGAGGAGCACGCCGATGAGGGCGAGAGGAAGGGTGCGTGTACGCCACGAGGCCCGTTCCGGGAACGCGCGCCACCATCCCGTCACCACCAGCATCGCGGCCAGCGGCACGTAGGGGATTTGATAGCGGTGATGGTGCATGTTGAAGTCGATGGGAGCGAGACCGGTCACGAGCCCGGTGAACACGACGGCGGTGAGCGTGAACCCGGCGAGATCGCGCCGCCGGCCGACGAGCGAGGTCACGGCGCCCCACCCCGTTCCGATAAGGAGGAGCGCTTCGAGCAGCCGACCGCTCCCGAACCCGAACGCTCTCGAATGGAAGTCGCTAAAGAGAGCGCGCGTGATCTGCACGAACACCGAGGGCAGATGCCGCAGAAGGTTCGCGCGCACGTCGGGACGTTGTTCGCTCCAGACGGCCTTCGCGGCCAGCGTGTTGGGGGTCGGCTCCCCGATGGTGAGCATCGTTGTCGCGGCGGTCAGCGCCACCGCCGCGAGCGGGACGAGTAGCAGCGCCGCGCGCGCGCGCCGTCTGTTCGGGGTGCGATGGGTCAGCGCCACTGCGAGCGCGATCACCATCGCCAGCGCGGTCCCCTCGGGGCGGGCCAGCCCGAGAAACAAGAGCCAGGCGGCGAGCCCGGCGAGGCGTCGCGCCCCGCTTCGGGGGTCGGGCGCGTCCTGATACCAGGGGACCGCCGCAATCGTCCCCGCGAGTGCGAATCCGTAGAGCGCGATGTCCATGCCGCTCGCCGCGCCCCACAGGTAGTGGCCGGAGAGAAGGGTGAGGAGCCCGGCGGCCCAGCCGGCGGCGGGGGAAACGCGCCGGGTGGCCCATCGGTCCGCGGCCAGCGCGGAGAAAGCGAGCAAGACGATTCCTAGTCCCCAGGCGACCCACGGCAGGCGCTCGGGAGCGACGACGCGGGCCGCAGGAGCGAGCAGAAGGGGGTAGAGGAGGCTCGTCGCCCCCCGGGTCGGTTCCACCCCCGGCTGATAGCTGAAGGGCTGTCCGGAGGCGGCCCCGCGGGCGTACTGGAGGTAGATGTAGGTGTCGTCCAGGGGCGGGATCATCTCCCCGCCGCAAGCCCTGAGCGTCATGGCCGCCACCCAGATTCCCAGGGCGGCGGCAAGGGCGAGATACCCCACAGCATGCAGCGTGCAGCGCCCCTGGGCGCATTTTCCTAAAGCTTCCATGGCCGAATCCGATCCATGACGGCAGAACCCCCTGGAGAGGGTCTATCGCTCTGCTGTGGCTCGGCGCCCGTGCGGCGCCCCGGGCCAAGGCCGGGTTGCCCGGTCCCCGTCCCACAGGCGGGCGGAGCGAGGGCCAAGCATCCAGGGATCGCGGGAGCCAAGTCAAGGACCGGGCTCCACCCACATCTCGGGACCTCAAGAGGGGCTGGTGGCGAACATGCTTTTCAATCGTCAGAAACCCATCGTCGGTTTGGACATCGGGTCCAGCTCGATCAAGCTCGTGCAGGCGGAGCGATCGGGGAGCGAGGTCCGGCTGAAGGACTTCGGCATCGCCGAACTCCTCCCCGAGGCGATCGTGGACGGCGAGATCATGGACCGGCAACTGGTGGTCGAGACCATCCAGAATCTGTTCGAGTCCAAGCGGGTCAAGACCCGGTACGTGGCCTCGGCGGTTTCCGGCCGCGCGGTCATTGTGAAGAAGATCCAGATGGACCGCATGACTCCGGAAGACGCGCGCGAAGCGATCAACTGGGAAGCGGAGCAGCACGTCCCCTACGACATCAACGAGGTCTGCCTCGACTTTCAGATCCTCGACGGCAACACCGATCCCAAGCGGATGGAAGTTCTTCTCGTCGCCGCCAAGCGCGAGATGCTCGTCTCCTACGCGGACCTCCTGCGCGAGGCGGGCTTGAGCCCGCTCGTGCTCGACGTCGACGCGTTCGCCGTCCAGAACATCTTGAGCCTCAACTACGACTTCGCCGCCGACGAGGTCGTGGCGATGGTCGACATCGGTTCCGAGATCTCCAACATCAACATCGTGAAGAACGGCGTTCCGCTCTACACCCAGGATCTCAGCCTGGGCGGCATCAATTTCATCGACGCCGTGCAAAAGACGTACAACGTGAGCCAGGCCGAAGCCGAGGCGGCAGTGCGCGGCAACGAGCAGGTGGAGTTCGATCTGGGGCAGGTCGTGCGTCTGACCGCCGAGGAACTGGCGATGGGGATCGAGCGATCGATCCTCTACTTGCAGACCTCGGGTGAGACTCAGCCTCTCTCGCGAATCCTCCTCACCGGAGGCGGCGTGCACATTCCCGGCCTCGTTCCGTTCCTCACCGAGCGCCACCGGGCTCCGGTGGAGATCGCCAACCCTCTCAAGCGCGTCCAGTACGACCCGGCGCTGTTCGGAGACCGGAGGCCGGAAACGGTGGCCTCCAGCCTCACGGTCGGCCTGGGGCTCGCCCTGAGAAAGGTCGATGACCGATGATCCGGATCAATCTACTTCCCAAGGAAGAGCGCGCCACCACCCGCAAGTTCGCGCTGCCCAAAGCGGCGTCGCTGGCCCCGCTTGCCGCTCTGGTGGCGGTCGTGGTGCTGGTGGGGGTCACCGCCGCTCTCGAGCGGACCAAAGTGGCGGCGCTTCGCAGCGACGTCTCCGAGATCCGCGACGAGGTGCGGGCGATTCAACCGCAGGTCGACCGTGTGAAGAAGCTCACCGCCCAGCGGGAAGAGCTGGAGCGCCGGTTGAACGTCATCCGGCAGCTCGACGAGGGGCGTTGCCTCGGGGTGCGGACCATGGACGACCTGAGCCGCGAGACCCCGCAGTACCTCTGGTTGACCAAGCTCACCCAGCAGGGCCCGGCGAATGTCAGCGTAGAAGGGGTCACCTTCTCCAACCTCATCGTCGCCGACTTCATGATGCGGTTGGAACGGTCGCCCATGTTCGCCGGCGTGGACCTGATCAGCACCCAACGCGGCGAGATCGACGGACGCCAGGTGGTGCAGTTCGCGGTCACCGCGCAACTGACCCCCGACGAGGCGCCCTCCGACTTCAGCGCCGAGGCGATCCTGGACGAAATGCTTGAGGAGGCGAACTAGGCCATGGATTTGCACAACGCGCGCACCCAGAGGATGGTGCTGGCCGGCATTGCGGCTGCGGCCATCCTCTACCTGTACTTCTTCAGCACGTTCGTGCCGTTCGGGCACCGAGCGGTGGCCGCCGATCGGGCGGCTCTCGAGCAGGAGTACCGCCAGCTTTCCGCCGACCTCAGCAAGGCGCGGCAGACCCTGAACAACCTCGCCGAAGTGGAGCGCCAGTACGAGATCCTCAGCCAGCGCTGGCAGGTCGCGGCCGAGCTGCTCCCCGAGGAGAAAGAGGTTGCCGAACTCCTGCGCAAGGTGACCCTCGTCGGGCAGCAATCGGGCGTGGAGTTCCTGCTCTTCCGGCCGAAGGCGGTCGTGTCGGGCGAACTCTACAACGAGAACCCGGTGGAGGTGAGGGTGCTCGGGGGATACCACCAGGTCGGCAGTTTCCTCGCCGAAGTGGCCAACCTCGATCGCATCGTCAACGTCTCCAACCTCGCCCTGACCGCCAACAGCGATGAAGAGGCCCAGCGGTTGACCGTGGAGGCCCTCTTCACCGCCACCGCGTACACCTTGAACCCCAGCGCTCCTCCGCCCGCGGAAGCGGCGTCCGAACCGGACGCGGTCCGCGATGTGAAGGAGAGTGCGCCGGAGGGTTCCGGGAAGGAAGCGAAGCTGGTCGACGACGGAACCAAGGTGGACAAGGGAGCCAAGCGGCCGTCCAAGCGTGAGGGAGGCAAGAAGAATGAGAGCTAAGCACCTGCTGCGCGCGCTGGCCCTGGTCGGGCTCGTCGTGAGCGCTTCGGCGGTCTTCGCCGCGCCTCCCGCCGCGACCGGCGGCGGCGGCGACGACTCCAACACCGTGTTGAAGGCTCCCGCTACGGTGGGGGACGAGCTGCTCCTGAGCCGCGGGCACTATTTCTACACGAGCTTCTCGCGGCGCGATCCCTTCGGTTCGTTGCTCAAGGGAAGATTCGCCAGCACCGGCAGCGACGATCTTCTCGACATCGGCGAGCTGATCCTGGTCGGTGTGGTTTGGGGCGAGAATGACAAGTTTGCGGTCGTACAGGACAAGCGCGACAACGTGCATACCCTGCGCATCGGCGACCGCATGGTGAACGGCAAAGTCGTTGAGATCACGCAGACCAGTCTCACCGTACAGCACTACTTCTTCGGTGAAACCGCCAACGTGACGATCCAGATCCATGAAGGAGAGGGTTCCCATGAGAAACGGTAACTTGAGCGCCGCGGTTCGCACCGCCGCCCTCTGTCTCTTCGGAGCGGCGATCACGGCGGGGTGGTCCGCCGCCGCCACTCTGACAGGGATGTCGGTATCCACCGAGGGCGATGTGACCCGAATCCACGTGACGCTCGATGAGCCCGTGGAATTCAGTCACTTCGTCCTTCAGGATCCGGCGCGCCTCTACGTCGATCTCGAAGGAGTGGACGCGGTGGCGTTGGCGGATCTCCCGGCCGGCGAGGGACTGGCCGGCGGCATGGAGGCGAGTGTGTGGAAGGGGGACGGCGCGCATGCGTTGACCCGCCTGTCCGTACAGCTCCAGCGTCCGGTTGTGTCGGAGGTTCGGGAAGTCGAGGACGGCGTGATGATCACGCTCCGTCCGGAGGTGAGCGGCGGATTGGCTCCGAGCGCCGCCCCCGAGCCCGAGAAGGCTCAGGATCTCACTCCGGCGGAGGAGCGTTTCGAGTACGCCCTCCCCACGCGCCCGGATTATGCCGCCGACTACACCCGCACCGACCCCGCGGTGGCGAGCTTCAACGTTCAGGAACACTCGAGTCTCGCCAGCCGGGGCGGATCGAGGGTGAGCCTCGACATTCAGGTCGCCGACATCTACACCGTGCTGCGGAGCATTTCGGAGTACAGCGGCGTGAACATCGTCATGGGCTACGATGTCCGCAATGCGGTCAAGGATCCGGTATCGGTGCATCTGGAAAACGTGCCGTGGGGAGAGGCTCTGGAGATGGTGCTCCGGAGCAATCACCTCTGGTACAGCGAGGAGAACGGTATCATTCGCGTCGATACCGAGGAGAACCTCCGCAAGGAGGAACTCGAACGGACCTCCGCCGACCGGTTGCTCGAAGACGTGATGCCGCTCACGACTCGCATCGTGCAGGTCGTGTACGCGAACGCCGCCGAACTTCAGGTGCCGATTCAGAAGAGCCTCGGCAAGCGCGGCCAGATCGAGGTCGATCAGCGCACGAACTCGCTGGTGGTGAGCGACATTCCCAGCCGCGTCGAGTCGGCGGTGCAGATGATCCAGCACCTCGATTCGCAGACTCCGCAGGTCGAGATCGTGGCCAAGTTGGTGGACGTAGACGCCCGCTACTCGAAGGACCTCGGGGTGCTCTGGGAAGCCGCGGGGCTCCACTCCAGCGGAGGCGCATCGATCGAGGGGAGCGCGGGCTCCGGCGACGTGGCGAATCCCACCGGGACCGTCCGCTTCGGGCTCGTCAAGTCCTGGGGTGCGGTATCGGGGATGCTGAAGGCCCTGGAGCAGGACAACAAGGCCAACATCATTTCCAACCCGCGCATCACCACGGTGAACAACCGCGAAGCGCGCATCCTGGTCGGCAAGAAGATCCCGCTCATCACGCTCGACGAGGCCGGTAACGCGGTGACCCAGCTCACCACCATCGGCATCACCATGCGGGTGACGCCGCACATCAACGACAACAACCGCATCACTCTGGACCTGCACCCCGAGGTCAGCGACCTCTCGAGTCAGGCCACGGTGCAGGGCGGCGTGATCATCACGACGAGCGAGGCGGACACGCGAGTGATGGTGGGCAACGGCGAGACCGCGGTCATCGGCGGTCTGATCCGGTCCAACACCACGACCCTGAATCGAGGAGTGCCGTTCCTGAAGAACCTCCCGCTCATCGGCGGGCTCTTCCGGCAGACTTCCG
This sequence comes from Candidatus Eiseniibacteriota bacterium, assembly GCA_963762255.1. GTDB lineage: Bacteria > Eisenbacteria > RBG-16-71-46 > JABDJR01 > JABDJR01 > CAVXKA01. Next base: position 112,988 of record CAVXKA010000003.1, on the reverse strand, counting down.
AGGTCAAGGAAAAGCGCGAGCTGCTCATCTTCGTGACCCCGCGCATCATCAACTCCTTCGACGCGGCGCAGACCTCGTCAGAATAGGGTAGGTCGGGGGACGACCCCGAGCACTTGAAGAGGGCGCCGCCGAGGCTGGAGGGCACGGCGGCGCCCTTCTTCTTTGGGGCGGGCATGGGCTAGCATGAGGTCATGCCGCTTGTCGTTTGCCGCCTGGCGCTGGTCGGTCTCATGGGTGCGGGCAAGACCCGGGTCGGTCGTCTGGTCGCCGCCGCGCTCTCCTGGCCGTTTCATGACGCGGATATCCTCGTCGAGCGCGAGAGCGGGCTCACGATTCCGCGTCTCTTCGCCGCGGAGGGCGAGGCCGGTTTCCGGGCTCGCGAAGCGCGCGTGCTGGCGGATCTCGCCGAGACGCCGCCCCCCTTCGTCGTCGCCACCGGCGGGGGGATGGTGACCGGCGAGGGGAACATCCTCCGGTTGCGCGAGGCGTTCACCGTCGTCTGGTTGCGCATCGCTCCCGAGGAGGCCGCCCGGCGGCTCGCGGGCGGAAAGGGGCGCCCGCTCCTGACGGGAGGCGACCCGTTGTTCGTGCTGCGGGGGCTCGCCTCGCGCCGCGATCCGCTCTACGCGCAAGCCTGCCATCGCGCGATCGACTGCCGCCGGGAAACGGCCCCGGAAGACCTCCGCGACGAGATCATCGAGATTCTCAGCACGTTCTGAGCCGGGGGGCCGCACCGCCCCCGGTTGACTCGCTCCTGGCCCTCTGCTAGCTTCTTGCCTTCCGCCAAGTTAGCCCGCGTGCTGCGGCGCCGGGGAGGGTCCACATCGCATGGCGAGTGAGGCAAGCCGAGGCGCCGGGGTCCGGGTGACCGGGGGCCGCTTCCGAGGCCTGAAGCTGGAGACCCTTCCCGGGCTCGACCTCCGTCCCACATCGGACAAGGTCAAGGAAGCCCTCTTCTCCATCCTGGGTGCACGCCTGGAGGGAGCGCGTGTCGTGGACGCCTTCGCGGGCACGGGCGCTCTGGGCATCGAGGCCTTGAGTCGGGGTGCGGCCGAGATCGTATTCGTGGAGCACGAGCCGGCCAGCTTGGCCGTCCTGCGGCGCAACCTCCAGCGGGTCGGAAGCCCGGTCGAGGCGCGGGTCGTGGCAGGAGACGCGTTGCGCCCAGTCTCGTGGCGCGGGGATGCGCAGCCGGCCGGCGTGATCCTCGCCGATCCGCCGTACCGGCGCGGCTGGCCGGAACGGTTTCTCGACGCTCTGGCCCGGTGCGAGGCGCTTGCCGCGGACGGGTGGCTGGTGATCGAGCACGAAACCGGGGCCGAGCCGGTCCACACGGCCTGGGAAGCGCTCCAGCGCCGGCGTTACGGCGACACGACGTTGTCATTCTTCCGGTGGGCGGGCGCCGCGCCTCCGGTGGGTGAGTGAAAGGGATCCGTATGCGACGTGGCATCTTCCCGGGGACGTTCGATCCGGTGACGGAGGGGCATCTCGACATCCTGCGCCGTTCACTCAAGGTGCTGGACGAGGTGACGGTGGCCGTGGCGAGGGCCTATCACAAGGAGCCCCTCTTCACGCTCGAGGAGCGCCAGGATTTCCTGCGCGCGGCCGTGGAGGGAATCCCCGGGGCCAGAATCGAGGTCATGGACGGCCTCCTCGTGAATTTCGCGCGGGAGCGAGGTGCGGCGGCCATCGTGCGCGGTCTGCGCTTCGTGAGCGATTTCGAATACGAGCTGCAGCTTGCGCTCATGAACTACCGCCTCGCCCCCCAGGTGGAGACGCTCTTCTTCATGCCGAGCGCGGAGTACTCCTATCTCAACTCGAGCGTGATCAAGGAAGTCGCGCGGCTTGGCGGCGACGTCTCCGGTCTGGTGCCGGCGCCGGTATTGGAAGCGCTGCGCAAGAAATACAACCGCTGAAGGGAACGCGAGACAGAGCATGCCGACCTACGACTATGAATGCCCGAAGTGCGGACATACCTTCGAGAGATTTCAAGGCATCAACGACCCGCCGCTGAAGACCTGCCCGAAGTGCAAGGGACGCAAGGTCAAGCGCCTCATCGGTACCGGCGCCGGCATCATCTTCAAGGGGAGCGGGTTCTACGCCACCGACTATCGCAGCAAAGACTACCGTCGGGATGCCAAGTCCGACTCGGGTGCGCCGGCGAAGATCGAAGGAAGCGCCGCCAAGGTCGAGGGGGGCGCGAAGCCCGAGAGCGCGGCCAAGGCGGAGAAGCCGAAGGACACCAAGCAGAAGCCCAAGACCGCCAAGGGAAAGTCGAGCAGCCATTGAGCATCTTCGTCGACGAAGCGCGCTGCCGGGTGATCGCGGGCAACGGCGGGAGCGGTCTCATCGCCTTCCACCGGGAGAAATACGTGCCGCGGGGCGGACCCAGCGGCGGCGACGGCGGCCGCGGCGGCGATGTAGTGCTGCTCGCCGACCGGAATCTCCATACGCTCCTCGACTTCCGCTACCGGCGTGAGTATCGCGCGGAGCGGGGGCAACACGGCGGGGGGGCCGGGCGCACCGGCCGCTCCGCCGATGATCTCGTGATCCGCGTTCCGGTCGGGACCGAGGTTCGCGACGCGGAGAGCGGCGAGATTCTCGGCGATCTCGTCGGCGACGGAGACCGCTTCATCGTGGCCCACGGCGGGAAAGGCGGACGAGGCAACCAGCACTTCGCGACGTCCACCTTGCAGTCGCCGCAGTTCTCGGAGGAGGGGGGGATCGCCGAGGAGCGGGACATCGTGCTCACCCTGAAGCTTCTGGCCGATGTCGGTCTCGTCGGCTTCCCCAACGCGGGCAAGTCCACCCTTCTCGCCGCGCTCAGCGCAGCGCGCCCCAAGGTCGCCGACTATCCGTTCACTACCTTGGAGCCCTACCTGGGAATCGTGCGGGTGGGGGAGTACGGGTCCTTCGTCCTCGCCGACATCCCCGGGTTGATCGAGGGCGCCAGCCGAGGCAAGGGGCTCGGCATCAAGTTCCTGCGCCATCTCGAGCGGACCCGGGTGCTCCTCTTTCTCATCGATGCCGTGGATCCCGAGCCGGAGCGCGCTCTGGCCACCCTCCGCCGCGAGTTGGCCTCCCACTCGGAACTCCTTGCGGCAAAGCCGTTTCTGGTGGCCTTGAGCAAGGCGGATCAGCTCCCCTCGGGAGAATCCCCCCCCGGTCTCTCGCGTCTTTCCACCGAACCGTATATCATCTCGTCCCACTCCAAACGGGGGCTTGAGGAGGTCGTGCGCGACCTATACCGTTTGGTTGAAACCGAATTGAGCGAGGAGCTCGGATCGTGAACGAAACTCCCGGGTGCCGGTTCGGAGCTCGACCCGCACCGCCCCGACGCGAGCAACTTCAATTCTCCTGAACGGAGCCGACATGGAAGAGTTGAGCATGGTTCCTCCCGATCAGTTTCTCGAAGCGCTCAAGCGCCGCAACCTCGACGGGAAGCGCGCGCTCATCGCGGACCTGCGCCGCCGCAAGACCGACAAGGCGGTGGAGATCCTGGTCGAACTTCTCGAGGACGACTCCTGGTATCTGCGCGACCAGGCGGTGAACGCTCTGGCCGAAGTCGGTGATGTGGCGGTGCCTCGTCTACTGCCGCTTCTGGAGAGCGGGCTGTGGTACACCCGCGCCGCGGCTGCGCGCGTGCTCGGCCGTGTCGGTCACGCGGCCAGCCTTCCCAAGTTGATCGAACTTCTCGCCGAGTCGAATCGAACGGTGCAGGGGGCCGCGCTCGCCTCCGTGGCCGATCTCGTTCGCAGCGGGCACGCGCAGGAAACCGCGCGAGTCATCTGGGGTCTGGGGGCTCGGCGGGCGGAGGACGTGAAGCGGCTGCTCATCGCCGTACATCCCGACGCGGGGGGCAAGGTCGCGGAGGTTCTCGCCGAGCCCTCGCAGTTCCTCAAGGAAGTCCCGCGGGCCGGTGAGGTCACGGAACCGACCGGTCTCGGACCCAAGAACGCCGCAAACAGCGCCTAGTCTGACCGGCCGGACCGCATCACGATCCGGCGATCCGTTCGAGTCAAGTCCGCCTCCCCTTCCCCCGTCCGTGGAGCACCTCCATGGATGTGAAGGATGTCCGCCGTTTGACCGCCGAGGCGCTGCCCGCCTCGTTGCGCGCCCTACCCCGTCCTTGCCAGGAGTTGTTCGTTGCAGGGGAGCTTCCCCCTGAAGCGATTCCCAAGATCGCGATCGTGGGAAGCCGCGCCGCGTCGCCGGGAGGGGAGCAGGTGGCCTACGAGATCGCCTTCGGTCTGGCGAAGCACGGGGCGGTCGTGGTGAGCGGCCTCGCCCGGGGGATCGACTCGGCCGCTCATCGAGGCGCTCTGGATGCCGGAGGGAGCACGGTGGCGTTCCTCGGCAACGGCATCGACGTCGTCTACCCGAAGTCGAGTCGCCGCCTGGGGGAAGAGATCCTCCAACGAGGAGCGATCGCCTCGGAATATCCCCTCGGCGCGCCGCCCCTGGCCTACCGCTTCGTGGAACGCAATCGGCTGGTCGCCGGCTATTCGCTGGGGACGTTGGTCGTGGAGGCGGGGGCGAGAAGTGGGGCTCTCATCACTGCTGGAATTTCGGCCGGACTCGGTCGCGAGCTGTGGGCGGTGCCCGGAGATCCGCGCCGCCCCAGTTGTCGGGGTAGCAACCGACTGCTTCGAGACGGGGCCGGTGTCGTGCTCGACGCGCTCGACGTGCTGGTCTCGATCGGTCTCGCCCAAGCGGGACGAGATCGCGTCGCGAACTCGGCCGTTCCTCCCGGTCTCGCTCGCAGCGAGACAGCGGTGTGGCGGTGTATCGCGGTGCACGGCCCGGCCGACGCCGAGACCTTGTCCCGCCGCTCCGGACTCACCGCGGCGGCGCTGCTCGAGGCGCTCTCGCTTCTCGAATTGGCCGGACACATCGTCCGCGAAGGCGAGGGGTACGCGCTCGTGGCTTCCGGCGGATGAGAAAAGACGGGGCGGCTCAGCGCCGCCCCGTCCCCGTGTTCCCCGACTCTCTGCGAAACGACGGACTATCTGTAGAGGCTCTTCACCCGTCCCCACGTGCTGGACTCGACCGGGACCGGCGCGCCGGAGATGCTCTGAGCGGCATAGGACCCGGTACCGGCGATGGCGTCGAAGTTCTGTGCACCGGGGAGGCTTGGGCAGACCCATGTGAAATCGGCGCTGAACGTGTCGTTGCAGGCCCCCTGTGCCACGCGGGCCGCTGTGACCAGGGTCCGATAGCGGATCCGCCAGTTATTGTCGGGAGCGATCGGACCCATCAGGGGTGCCGTCCAGTTCGCGGGCTGCGTGGAGCCCACGAAGGTCGCACAGAGCACGTTGTCCGAGTTGAAGAACATGTGGAGCTCCCGCACCCCCGTTGAGAACCCGATGTTGCAGAGTTCGTAGGTGTAGCGCCACAGATTGGTGCCAGGCTGGTCACCTCCGGCCGGCAGCGTCGCGTTGGGCCCGTACTCGACCCAGTTTCCGCCCTCGAAGTGATACAGACGGTAGGTAACGCTGGCAGTCCCGCCGACCTGCGCCTGGGCGGACACGGTTGTGATCGCCAGCAAGCCCAAGACCAGAATCGGAATCCAAGTCCTCATGATGTTGTGTCCTCCGAATGCATGGTGTCCGCCGCGATGGAGCGACCCGCGGAGGCGCGGTGAGGGCCGGCCGAAGCCGGCCCTCCTCCCGCTCATGGTCAGTTCGCCACCACGAGCTTGCGGGTGAGCGTCCCGTCCGGGCTCGTGAGGGTGTAGAAGTAGAGTCCGCTCGCCAGCGTCGTACCGCGCGCGTCGCGGCCGTCCCAGTGCACGGCGTGCTCGCCCGCGGTTTCAAAGCCCTCGGCCAGCGTCCGCACGACGCGGCCCTGCACATCGAAGATCGACACGCGCACCGCGCCGTCCTGGGAGAGACGGAACCGGATGTCGGTCCCCATCGCCGCGACCGGATTGGGCGCGTTCGGGAGAAGCTGGGTCATCCCTGGCAGCTCGCGCATGCCCACGCCCGGCTCCCTGTAGGTGTAGTTCGGGGTTCCCAGCGGAATCCAACCGGCAGGGATCTTCCGTCCGTTGTTGATCTCGTCGGCGATCGTCTTGGCCCGCTCGTCGTTGACGGGATTGCCGTCAGCGATGAGATCCCAGGCATAGGTGATCGCCTGCGACGCGGTGGCGCCGTCGCAGCTCACGACCCGGGTCTGAGCCAGCTTGAGCGAGGCCGAGTTCAGCAGCACGGCCATGAGTTGCTGGCGGGCCCGAATCTCCATCGGCACGCAGCCGTTGACCCCGAGGATATCGTCGGCGGCCTGGAGCTTCTGGAGCTCCGTCGCTCCCGGCGGCACGGTGTAGACGGAGACGGGGTGGGCCGGGCTCTGCGCGTAGTGGTCGTAGATCGCGTTCAGGTAGCCGACAAAGGCCAGCTTCGTGATCTGGGCCTTGCCCTTTCCTGTCAGGTACACGCTCACTTGGTGCTTCCAGAACCCGATGGTGCGCGGGTCGTAGGTCTCGCCCAGGCACTGGAGCGAGAAGTCCGTCGGCTGGCCGGGGGCGGCGATGTAGTCGCCAGGCTCCTCATAGCCGATGGGGGTGGAGATGCTCACCGTGTAGGTCCCCGGCGGTAGGTTGGCGAAGGTGTAGGCGCCGGTGAGCGAGGTGAGCGTCGATGCGATGAGCACGTCGAACTCGTTGTATAGGTCGACGGGAACGCCGGCGAGCAGATGTCCGTCGCACGCCGAGGTGATCGTGCCGGTGATCGGCGGCAGCACGATGTCGATGATGGTCGACTGGCCCTCGTGAGCCCACCCGTCCAGCGCCTCGTAGAACTGCACGCCGGGCAGGCCGGCGCCCTTCCAGAGGAAAGTCACCGAGAAACCGGAGATGCTCTGGCCGGGGGCGATGGAATTGAGCCCGGTGGGGGTGAAGAAATCCACCGCCCAGGCGTTCGGATCCGGATCCTCGAAAGCATCCATCAACCACCCGGCCGGCGCGGTCAAGCTGCCGCTGAACTCCGGGGTGTTGTTGAGGTCGGACAGATCCCCCATAAAATCGACGCCGTTGTCCGGGTTGCTGTCGAAGAAGATGATCAACTCGATGATCCGGGGGGTCACTGCGTTGTTGGTCAGGGTGTAGTCGTAGCGGAAGACCGAGGTCTCGGACGGCCCCGGTCCAACGTAGCTGAGAGTCGCCTGGAGAGTGGCATCCTGGGCCAGGGCGACGGAAGGAAGGATCCAGGAGAGCAGGGCGAGGCAGACAGCGGCAAGCAGGGTGCCGCGAAGTCGGGACATGGGGACCTCCTCAGCATGAGCAATGGGTGCGTAAAGAACGGGCTGTCCCGGCCAAGACCGGAGAGGACTACACTATAACAGAATCGTATTAGGTTTTCCAGGGGGCTCGAATCGCGCGGCTCGTTCCCGCCTCGGTCCGGCGCCTCCCGGGGCGACGGCCCACACTTTTGACGCAGCCGGGATGGGTTCGCTATCCTGTTCCATCTATGATGCGGACGGTCGTTCGGCCGTCGGGCGATGCCATCTCGATACCGCCGGGGTCACCGCGCCTCCCCGGTCTCACGGAGCGCAGCCAGTGAACCCCATCGCACCCGCCGTCCCGGACGCCCGCCCGTCGACCCCCGCGCTTCGCCGCCGCCTGGAGCGGGTCGGGCTGGGCTTGATCGCCGACCGGGTGGAGGCGGGGGAGCGACTCGGTTACGACGACGGCCTCGCGCTCTATGCGCAGACCGATATCGGTGCGCTGGGCCTCCTCGCCAACATCGCCCGCGAGCGGCTCCACGGCGGCCGCACGTACTTCGTGCGCAACCGCCATCTCAACCCCACCAACGTGTGTGAAGCCGACTGCATGTTCTGCGCCTACAAGGCAGATCCCGGCGATCCGCGGGGGTGGACGCTGTCGAAGACCCAGATCCAGCAGCGGGTGCGCGAGATCGTCACCGAGGACATCCGCGAGGTGCATGTCGTGGGGGGACACAACCCCGAAGTGGGCTACGACTATTTCGTGGACACGCTGCGCTGGATCAAGGAGGTCCGGCCCGAGGTGCACGTGAAGGCGTACACCATGGCCGAGATCGTCTTCTTCGCAAAGATCTCCGGGAAGTCGATCGAGGAGGTGGTGTCCGACTTGAAGGCGGCCGGGCTCGACGCATGCACCGGCGGTGGGGCGGAGATCCTCGGCGAGCGCGTGCGCAAGAAGATCGTGCGCGGCAAGGTGGACGGAGCGGGCTGGTTGGACACCGCGCGCCGCGTTCACCGGATGGGCGTGAAGTCGAACTGCACGATGCTCTACGGCCACATCGAGAAGGACGAGGACAGGGTCGAGCACCTGCTCATGCTCCGCGAGCTGCAGGACGAGACCGGCGGCTTCCAGGCCTTCATCCCGCTCGCGTTCCACAACGAAAACAACCGGCTGCGCAAGCTGGACCCGCCCACCGGGCTGGACGACTTGAAGAACCTCGCCATCGGGCGGCTTCTCCTCGACAACGTGCCCCACATCAAGGCGTACTGGCCCATGCACACGCCGAAGCTCGCCCAGGCCGCGCTGTGGATGGGCGTGGACGACGTCGACGGCACCGTCGTGGAGGAGCACATCTACCATATGGCCGGCGCGACGACCGATCAGGCCATGTCGGTGGAGGAGATCGTCGAACTCATCCGCGCTGCCGGTCGCGAGCCGATCGAGCGCGACGCGCTGTATCGCACCGTGCGGGAGTACCCGGTCTGATGCGGATCGGCGTCGTGCGCTACGCGAACACGCTGCCGCTGGCCACGGGCCTGAACCGGCATCTTCCCGGCGCCGAGATCCGTCCGGCGACGCCAGCCATGATCGCCGACGGGCTATCCGAGGGCACACTCGACGTGGGAATCGTGCCGGTGGCGGCTCTGGCCTCGCATCCCGAGTGGCCGATCGCCGAGGGCCTCGGGATCGTCTCCGACGGGCCTGTGCGCTCGGTGCTGCTGCTTGCCAACCGGCCGATCGATGAGACGCGGCGCCTGGTGATCGATCCCGCGTCGCGCACATCCAATGTTCTCGCGCGCCTCTGGTTGCGCGAGCGGTTGGGGCGCGACGTCGAGATCGTCCCGGGCGGGGAGAGCGTTGAGGAGCGGCTCGCAGCGGGGGACGCCGCGGTCGTCATCGGCGACGACGCCCTCTTTTGGCCCGGTCGCGTCTTGGAGCGCGTGGATCTGGGCGGCGCGTGGCGTTCCTGGACGGGGCTCCCCTTCGTGTTCGCGGTGTGGGCGGGTCCGGGCGCGCAGGCGCCGGGCCTCGCCGACGCGCTGCTCGCATGTTACGAAGAGAACGCGACGCGGCTCGATGTCCTGGCTCGCGAGGCCGCTCCCGGCGACCCCGCGCGGCAGGCGCTGATCGAGAGCTATCTGCGCCACCATGTTCGTTACCGTCTTGGGGCGCGGGAGCGCCAGGGAATGGACACCTACTTGCAGCGGGGCCGCGAGGCGGGATACTTCGCGGACGCCTCGGCGGGGAGCACGCATGCCGTCACCGGTTGACACGATGGAGCGCGATCTCTCGCTGGAGGAGCGCCTCTCGGAAGGGGGCCGCATCACCGCGGACGAAGCGCTATGGCTACATGACCACGCCGAGCTGGGCTGGCTGGGCGCACTCGCCCACGAGGCGCGCTTCCGTCACAACCCCGAGCCGCGGGTCACCTATAACATCGACCGCAACATCAACTACAGCAACTATTGCACGGCGCGCTGTCGGTTCTGCGCGTTCTATGTTCCCGAGACGTCTCCTCACGGATACGTCCTTTCGTGGGAGGAACTCGCGCAGAAGATCCGCGAGCTGCGCGCGATCGGCGGGAACCAGGTGCTGCTCCAGGGCGGGCTGCATCCCGACTACCGGATCGACTGGTACGCGGGCATGCTGCGTCGCATCAAGCAGGAGTTCCCCGGGCTCTGGCTCCACGCGTACAGTGCGCCGGAGATCGTGGCCATCGCGTCGCTGTCGGGACTCAGCATCCGCGAGACGCTCTCGCGGCTTCAGGACGCGGGCCTCGATTCGATTCCCGGGGGCGGAGCGGAGATCCTCGCCGCGCCGGTCCGCGGCGAGATCGCGGTGGGCAAGTGCGACGGCGAGACATGGATCGACGTGCATCGCCAGGCGCATCTCCTCGGCATTCCCACCACCGCCACGATGATGTTCGGCAGCATCGAGACCGCGCGGGACCGCATCGAGCACCTGCGCATGCTGCGCGACCTGCAGGACGAGACCGGCGGGTTCACCGCGTTCATCTGCTGGCCGTTCCAGCCCGACCACACCGCGCTCAAGAAGCGCGTGAAGCGGCCGGCGACGGCGGTCGAGTACCTGCGGGTCACCGCGACGGCGCGTCTCTTCCTCGACAACGTCCCGCACATCCAGTCCTCCTGGGTGACGATGGGGGAGAAGATCGGGCAGCTCGCGCTCTTCTACGGCGCCGACGACTTCGGCAGCGTCATGATGGAGGAGAACGTGGTCTCGGCGGCGGGCACGATCTACGACCTGGACGAGGCGAAGATCCGCCGCTGCGTGGAGCGCGCGGGGTTCGAGCCGATCCGCCGCGGCATGCGCTACGACGTCCTGGAGCCGGCGGGGGCGCCGGCGTAGAGGCCATGGACGCCGCCCGGAGCCCGGCCCGCGGCCTGGGGGAGCGCGTGCTCCTCTACGGGCACATGATCCGTTTCTCGCATTCGGTCTTCGCGCTCCCCTTCGCGCTCTCCGGGGTTCTCTTCGCGGTGCACCGGCAAGGGGCGTGGCCCCCGGCACGGGTCTGGCTCTGGGTGATCGTGGCCATGGTGGGTGCGCGCTCGGCGGCGATGGCCTTCAACCGCATTGCCGACGCGCGCATCGATGCCGTGAACCCGCGCACGCGCGACCGTGAGATCCCGCGCGGCGCGCTGAGCGTCGCCACCGCGTGGACCTTCACCGCGATCGCGGTCGCGCTCTTCGTCCTGGCGGCGGCGATGCTCAACCGGCTCGCCTTCGCGCTGTCGCCGCTGGCGCTGGCGATTGTGCTTGGCTACTCGTATACGAAGCGATTCACCTGGGCGAGCCATCTCTTCCTCGGGCTCTCGCTGGCGGTGGCGCCGGTCGGCGGTTGGGTCGCGGTGACGGGCCGTCTCGACGCAGCGCCGTTTCTGCTCGCGCTCGGCGTGCTCTGCTGGTCGGCGGCCTTCGACGTGTTTTACGCGCTTCAGGACATCGAGTTCGACCGCGCGCAGGGCCTGCGCAGCATTCCCGCCCACTTCGGCGTGCGCGGGGCGATCGGTGCGGCACGGGCGCTGCATCTGGGAGCGGTAGCGGCGCTGGCGGCTCTGGGGCCTGTGCTCGGGCTCTCGGTGTGGTACTACGCCGGGCTCGTGATCGTCGCCGCGATCCTGGCCTACGAGCATCGGCTCGTGAAGCCCGACGATTTGAGCCGGATCAATCGTGCGTTCTTCGACATGAACGCGGTGATCGGCATGGTCTTTCTGGCCGCGGCGGCGGCGGGGGTGATGCTGTGAACGAGACGCCCAAGCGCATCGTGCTCGCGGTGACCGGCGCCAGCGGGGCCATCTACGCCGAACGGCTCTTGAAGGCGCTCATCGAGGACGGGCACAGCGTGCACCTCGTCCTGTCCGAGTACGGCGCGCGCTTGCTCAAGGAGGAGCGCGAACTCTCCGGCGATCCGCGCCGCCTGATCGATGAACTGCGCGAGCGACACGAGCTCATCATGAGCGACGGGCAGGTCGTCGCCCACTCGAACCGGGATCTGGGGGCGAGCATCTCGAGCGGTTCCTTTCCGGTTCACGGCATGGCCATCTGTCCGGCGAGCATGCGCACGGTGGGGGCCGTTGCGTCCGGGCTCTGCAGTACGCTTGTGGATCGGGCGGCGATGGTGACGCTCAAGGAACGCCGGCCGCTGGTCATCGTGCCGCGCGAGACGCCGCTCAGCCGCATCCACCTAGAGAACCTGCTCCGGCTCCACGACGCCGGCGCGGTGATCCTCCCCGCCGATCCGGCCTTCTATCAGAAGCCCCGCTCGATGGAGGACCTCGGCGATTTCATCGCGGCGCGGGTGATGGAGCAGCTCGGCATTCCGCCCTCGCACGATCTCTTCCCGCGCTGGGGCGCAGGGGAGTGACCTCGTGGTGAGCGCGAGACGACCGTCGGAGCGGCCCCGCCCCGGCGATCTCGAGCAGAAGCGGCGGATCGGCGCCATGTTCGATGGGGTGGCGCACCGCTACGACTTACTCAACCATGTTCTGAGCGCGGGAGTCGACGTGCGCTGGCGCCGCCGGACGGTGCGTGCGCTCGAACTGCGCGCGGGGCACCGTCTGCTCGACCTCTGCGCGGGGACGGGCGATCTGGGTTTCGAGGCGCTCCGGTCGGAGCCGGGCCTGACCGTGATCGGCGTGGACCTTGCGGGCCGGATGCTGGCACGCGGGCTGGCGAAGCGGGGGAGCGCCTCCTATTGGTTCGTGCGCGGAGACGCCGAGCGGGTGCCGCTCCCCGATAGCTCGGTGGACCGCGCTTGCGTCGGCTTCGGCATTCGCAACGTGGCCTCGCTCCCGCGCGCGTTCGACGAGGCGGCGCGCGTGCTGGTCCCCGACGGAATCTTCGCGGTGCTGGAGTTCACCACGCCGCCCAATCGCGCCTTCCGCGCCCTGTACCACGCGTACTTTCGCAGTGTGCTCCCGGTGGTCGGCGGATTGGTGAGCGGCCACCGCGACGCTTACGCCTACCTGCCGGAATCGGTGGCCCGCTTCCCCAACCCGTCCGGGCTGGCGGATATCGCGCGCCGGGCGGGCTTCCGCGAAGTCACGTGGCAACTCCTGAGCGGCGGCATCGCGGCGCTGCACGTCTGCCGGCGGTAGACGGACGATGGCGCGGCACGAGACCCCCGATGTTCGCGACCGGATCGAGTACGCGGCGCTATCCGCGCTCCTCGCGGTGTATCGCATCCCCTCGCGCGAGCGGGCGATGCGTTGGGGCAGAGGCTTCGGCCGTTTCGCCGCACGGTGCGTGGCGCTGCGGCGCGAGGTCGCCTTGACCAACCTGCGTCTCGCGTTTCCGGAGAAGTCCGAAGAGGAGCGATACGCGATCTACCGCGGCATGCTGGAGAATCTCGGTCTCGTGCTGGCGTCCTTTGCACGATTCGAGCGTGAGCCTCGCGAGCCGATTCTGGATCCGATGCGTCTCGCGGACCATGAGGTGTGCTCGGAAGCGCGCCACGCCGGGCGGGGGGCGATCCTCCTCTCCGCGCATTTCGGCAACTGGGAGGCCTTGGCCCCCACGGTGGCCGCGGCGGGTTACCCGGTCACGATTCTGGGCGGCCGCCAGCGCAACCCGCTCGTCGAAGCTCTCTTCGCGCGCTACCGGAATCGCATGGGTCTCGGCGCGATCACGGTGGGCACGAGCTTGAAACCGATCCTGGTGGCGCTGCGCCGAGGTGACTTCGTGGCCACCCTCGCCGATCAGGACGGCGGGCCGAACGGCTTCTTCATCGACTTCCTCGGGCGGCCAGCCTCCGTGCAGCCGGGGTTGTTCCGTCTCGCCGCGCGCACCGGGGTGCCGCTCGTGACCGGATTCGCCGTGCGCGAAGGGGACGGTTGGCGCGGCGAACTCCACCCTCCGATTATGCCCGTACCGGCCACGAGCCCGGAGGCGGTGGAGGCCGAAGCGCGCCGACTGGCCGCTCACTACACGGCGCTGGTCGAGACCTACGTGCGCCGGTATCCCGATCACTGGTTCTGGGTTCACCGCAGGTGGAAGACGCGGCCTCCCCGGACGACCCCTTCACCCGTCTCCCCGGCCTGCCGATAACCCCAGAACGGTTTCTTGCGGCCGTCACGGCCCCAAGAAACGGCGACCTTCGCGGAGCTACGACCGGAACCCGATCGACTTCTCCGGGTCGTTCGCGCCGCCGAGGTTGATCGGTCCGAAGTGCGCCTCGAACTTGGCGAGGTTCTCGCCGAGCGCTCGGTGCAGTGCCTTCGCATTCGGCGGCGTCAGGATGATGCGAGCGTGCACCTTGGCCTTGGCCAGACCGGGCAGGTTGCGCGCGAAGTCGAGGATCACCTCCGAGTTCGAGTGCGCGATGATGGCGAAGTTGGCGTAGATGCCCTGCGCTTCGGCTTCGTCGATCGTGAGTTGCAGGTTCTGGGCCGGTGCCTGCGGCGGCGCGGCCTTGCGTTCGGTGGGTTTGTCCTCGCTCATGAAGATTGGGCTCCCGTGGCGCGTCGCGCCGAGAAGAAACGAAAGAACCATGGAATCGAAGAGACAGAGTCTAGGCAGCACCGCGAGCAGCGTCAACGCGGCGGGGGATCCGGCTGCGGAGTGGTCGCGCCTGGAATCGCTGGCGATCGCGCTCGCCGAGGGCGCGCGAGCCGCCGCCGCCCACGTGGCGGCCCGGCTGGCCGGCGAGTTCCGCTTCGATCACGTGCTCGTATTCGGCCGGGAACGGGATCGCGAGGACTTCGCGATCCTGGGCTCGGCGGGCCTCGACGAGGCGGACCGGCGTGGAGAACTCCTCGCCTTCGCGCGCCGCCTGGCCGGGTGGGTCGCGGCGAGCAAGCTCCCGCTTTCGGTTGCGAACCCCGCCGGCGATGCGCGCTTTGCCGACCTCACCGACCGGACCGGCCCCGTCCATGTCGTCCCGCTCCTGTCGGAGGGGGCGGTCGACGGGGCGCTCGTCGTCTTCGATCCCGGAACCGACGGCGATCCCGCACGGGCCGGCGCCGCCACGACGGCAGACGCCGCGCGGGCCGGCCGGCTCCTGCCGGCGCTCGGTGCGGCCGCACGGTTCGCCGCCCTCGCGGTTCGCCTCGACCGCACGCGCCGTGGCCTCGCCGTGCTCACCGCGACGATCGAGGAGAGCGAGAAGGCGCGTCTGCGCGCGGAACGGCTTGCCTTCGCGGGCGAGACCGCCGCGCGAACCGCGCAGGAGATGCAGGCGCCCCTGGCGAGTCTCGGCGGCATCGCCGCCCGCCTCGCCGGTGAGACCGAGGAAAGCGATCCGCGGCATCCCTTGCTCGAGGTCATGGCACAGGAGGTGGCGCGCCTCGATCGCCTGCTCACCGATCAGATCGATCTCGCCGAGCTGAGGGAGCCGCAGTTGCGGCCGGAGGATCTCAATCGACTGCTCGCCGAATGTCTGATGCTGGTGGACGCCGAGATGCAGCGACGCAAGCTGCGAGTCACGCGCCGGCTTGCGCCGGGGCTGCCGTCACTCCTTCTCGATAGCGCGCTCCTGCGCCGATTCTTCCTGAACCTGCTCCGCGCGGCGATGGAGCGCGCGCCGGAGGGTGGGAGAGTCAAGGTGGAGACGCGTCGCCGCGGGGACGTGGTCGAGGCGCTGGTCGCCGCCGACGGTGTCCGTGACCCCGGTCATACTCTCGACGAGCTCTGGGCGCCCTTCCACCCGGAGAACGCCGATCGCGACGGGCCAAGCTATGACGCCGCGGAGCGCGTTCTGCGGGACCACCGCGGCACGCTGCGGGTGGTCTCGAACAGCGATTGGCCGCTGGTCTTCGCGCTCACCCTTCCCATCCCGGGCAATCAGGATCGGCGCCGCCAACTCCGGGATCGACGAGGCGCCAGGGACCGTCGCCGCGATTGAGGACGATCGGGCTTGCCTCGATCGGGAGCCCTTGCTAGTCTACTGCGCCGGTTTTCGGTGCGACCCTAGCTCAGTCGGTAGAGCAACGGACTGAAAATCCGTGTGTCCCCAGTTCAACTCTGGGGGGTCGCACCAACTTTCTTTCGGGGCTGGTGTAGCTCAGCCGGTAGAGCAGCGCACTCGTAATGCGCAGGTCAGCGGTTCGATTCCGCTCACCAGCTCCAGCATTCATCTCCCCGACTCCGGGGACGCGCGTCCGTCGGGTTCCCGGGACGCTCTCCCGCCCGCTCCGTGCGCCCTCGGGTGGCCGGGCGCATGGAGGGATCGAGTGACCTCGAAACTGATGGCCGGTGTGTCCGGTGTCCGTGGGGTGGTGGGTGAGAGCCTGACCCCCGAAGTCATCCTTCGCTACGCGGGGGCTTTCGCGCGCACCCTCGGCCCCGGCCCCGTGGTCTTCGGACGCGACTCGCGCCCCTCCGGCCCCGTGCTTCGCCACGCCGTGCTGGCCGCGCTGCAGGGCGCCGGGCGCGACGTGATCGAGATCGGCATCGTCCCCACGCCCACGGTGCAGATCGAGGTCGAGCGGCAGCACGCGGCGGGCGGCCTCGCGCTGACCGCGAGCCACAATCCGGTGGAGTGGAACGCGCTCAAGTTCGTGGGTCCGAGCGGGCGCTTTCTCGGGCCCGCCGACGCGGCGCGGTTTCTCGCCTCGGTGGACGAACCGGCTCTCTCCGCGCGATGGGACGCGCTCGGCCGCCGCACCGAGATCACCGACGCGATCCAGCACCACGTCGATCTCATCCTCGGCCTCGAAGAAGTGGACGCCAAGGCGATCGCCGCGCGCCGTCCGCGCGTGGTGCTCGACGCGGTCCACGGAGCGGGCGGGGCCATCGCGCGCATGCTGCTCGAACGCCTCGGCTGCGACGTGACCATCCTCTTCGAAGAGCCCACGGGACTCTTCCCGCGCCCCCCCGAGCCTCTGGCCGAGAACCTGGGCATCCTGTGCGACACCGTGCGCAAGCAGGGGGCCGACGTGGGCATGGCCTTCGACCCCGACGTGGACCGGCTCTCGCTCGTCGACGAGCACGGCACCGCGATCGGCGAGGAATGCACGCTCGCGCTCGCCGCCGACCATGTGCTCTCGGTGCGGCCCGGCCCGGTGGTGACGAACCTTTCCACGAGCGCCCGTCTCGAAGCGGTCGCGCGCGCGCACGGGCAGCGCGTCGTGCGCACGCCGGTGGGCGAGGCCAATGTCGTCGAGGGCATTCTTGCCGCGGAAGCGCGCATCGGCGGCGAGGGTAACGGCGGCGTGATCCTCCCCGCGCTGCATCTGGGCCGCGACGCTCCGGTGGGCGTGGCGCTCATTCTCACCGGCCTCGTCACGCGCAAGCTCTCCCTCTCGCAGTGGGCGGGGACCTTGCCCGCCCTGGTCATGCTCAAGGAGAAGGTGGAGCTGACCGCGGAGCCGCGTTGGGAGGCGGCCGAGGCAGCGGTGGGAGCGCTCCTGGATCGCCCGGAAATCGATCGCCGGGACGGACTCCGGCTGGCCAAGGGGCTGGAGTGGGTACACTTGAGGAAATCGGGTACGGAGCCGATCATAAGGGTGATCGCCGAGGCTCCCTCCCGTGACCGCGCCCGGGCGCTGATCCTGGCTGCGCGCACGGCTCTGACTTAAGGTTTCACGCGGGCCTTCGCCCGTAATCGGCTGAATCGCAAGGAGTTGTTTATGTGCGGTATCGTGGGCTACGTGGGTGGGCGGGAGTGCCAGACCATCCTCATGGACGGCCTCAGAAGGCTGGAGTACCGGGGCTACGATTCGGCCGGCGTGGCGATCATCAACGGCTCGGGGATCCACGTCACCAAGAAGGCCGGGAAGATCTCCGCCCTCGAGGAGATCCTCAAGGAGCACCCGCTGGCCGGCACCACCGGCATCGCCCACACCCGCTGGGCCACCCACGGGGCGCCCACCACGACCAACGCGCACCCGCACACGGACGGCAGCGGCGAGATCGCCCTCGTCCACAACGGCATCGTCGAGAACTACCGCACCCTCAAGAGCAAGCTTCAGTCCGAGGGACACGTCTTCGAGACCGAGACCGACACCGAAGTGCTCGCCCACCTCGTCGAGAAGTACTACCAGGGGAACCTCGAGGAGGCGGTGGCCGATGCGCTCGCCCTCGTCGAGGGAACCTACGGCATCGCCGTGGTGAGCGAGCGCGAGCCGAACAAGATCGTGGGCGCGCGCCACGGGAGCCCGCTGGTGGTGGGCGTGGGCGACGGCGAGTACTGGGTGGCGAGCGACGTGAGCGCCATCCTGCGCTACACCAAGAACGTGGTCTACCTGGACGACGGCGAGATGGTGGTCATCACCCCCGACTCGTTTCAGACCATCACGCTCGACGGGCGCGGCGTGACCAAGCAGGTGCAGGAAGTCGAGTGGGAGCTGGAGCAGATCGAAAAGGGCGGCTTCGCAGCACTTCATGCTCAAGGAGATCTTCGAGCAGCCCCAGTCGGTGCAGAACGCGTTCCGCGGGCGGCTCCTCCTCGAAGAGGGGACGGGGCATCTCGGCGGGCTCAACATGGAGAAGAACGCGCTCCGACTGATCGACCGCATCATCATCATCGGCTGCGGCACCTCGTGGCACGCCGGCATGATCGGCGAGTACGCCATCGAGGAATACGCCGGCATCCCGGTCGAGGTCGAGTACGCCTCCGAGTTCCGCTATCGCAACCCGATCATCAAGGCGGGCACCGCCTGCTTCGTGATCTCCCAGTCCGGTGAGACCGCCGACACCCTGGCCGCGATGCGCGAGGCCCAGAAGCGCGGCGCCCCCGCGCTCGGGGTCGTGAACGTCGTGGGCAGCACCATCGCGCGCGAGTCGGACGGCGGGGTCTACATCCACGCCGGGCCCGAAATCGGTGTCGCCTCCACCAAGGCGTTCACCAGCCAGGTGGCGGCGCTGACCGTGCTCACCCTGAGCATGGCGCGCCTGCGCGGCATGAGCCGCGAACAGGGGCAGCGGATCGTTCGAGGGTCTCCAGGAGATCCCGGCCAAGATGGAGCGCATCCTCGAGAGCGACGCGGAGATCAAGGCCATCGCTCAGGCCTACGCCCATCACAACAACTTCCTCTATCTGGGACGCGGGTTCAACTTCCCGGTGGCCCTGGAGGGCGCGCTCAAGCTCAAGGAAATCTCCTACATCCACGCCGAGGGCTACCCGGCGGCGGAGATGAAGCACGGGCCCATCGCGCTGATCGACCAGAACATGCCGGTGGTCTTCATCTGCATCCAGGACTCCGCGTACGACAAGGTCCTCTCCAACATGGAGGAGGTCCGCGCGCGCAAGGGCAAGATCATCGCGGTGGCGAGCGAGGGAGACGAGGAGATCCGTGATCGCGCCGACCACGTGATCTACGTACCGCGCACCCAGGAGTTGCTATATCCTCTCCTGACCGTGATCCCGCTGCAGTTGCTGGCGTATCACATCGCCGTGCAGCGCGGCTGCAACGTGGATCAGCCCCGCAACCTGGCCAAGAGCGTGACCGTGGAGTAGCGACCGCGGCGGCCCGGTGAGCGGTGGCCGCGCATGCGCGCGCGAGAGCATCAACCCGGGAGAATGCCGATGGAGTTCGTGCACACCGATGCCGCCCCCAAGGCGGTAGGTCCCTACAGTCAGGCGGTCAAGTTTCCGTCCACCGAGGCCTCGCTGGTCTACACCGCCGGGCAAGTTGCCCTCGACCCCGCGACCGGCAAGCTCGTGCCGGGAGGTGTCGAGGCGGAAACGGTTCAGGTTCTCGCCAACCTCTCCGCCGTGCTGAGCGAGGCGGGGTCTGGCCTGAACCGAGTCGTGAAGACCACCGTCTTCCTGGCCGACATGGCCGACTTTCAGGTCATGAACGCGATCTACGCCGAGGCCTTCGGCGGGCATCGCCCGGCCCGATCGACCATACAGGTGGCGGCCCTGCCGCTGGGAGCGCGGGTCGAAATCGAAGTGGTGGCGCTCGCCTAGTATCGTGGACACACCGGCACGATCCCCACTACACTCTTTCGCCTTGCAACGGGGACGAACGGGCCCTGGTGGGCCTCGAGGACTTCAAATCCTTATGCCGGGCGCTAATCACGCTCGGGGTGGGTTCGATTCCCACACGTCTCCGCCAGCTTGGAGGGGGGCGGCGCTTGCTCTGGCTGCGGCAGGGGTGCTGGTCGCCTGCTCGGCGGGGCCGGCAGGGGCGCAGGCGGCCGATACTCTCTCCGTGCCTCGGACGTCCGAGTCGTGGGAGGTGGTGGGACGAGCCGCACCCCTACGGTCGGGACCGAGTCCGGGGAGCGTCGCCCTGCGGTCGTTCATTCTCCCCGGGTGGGGTCAGGCCGCCAACCACGCCTGGCTCAAGAGCGTGGGATTTCTGGGGGCCTACGGAGGTCTCCTCGGCTGGGCGATCTCGATCAATCAAGACAAGATGGACGCGGTGGGGCGCCTGAACGCCGCCACGACCGACGCCGACCTCGCGTTCTGGACGACCGAGGTCGACCGTTTCGACAGCGATCGCAATGCCAAGTACTGGCTCATGGGGCTCACAACGATTCTATCCATGGTGGACGCTTACGTGGATGCGCACTTGAAGAACTTCGATCGACGCATGGACGCCGAGGTCGGCTGGATCCCCGCGCGGGATGAAGATCTGCTCGGCGCGCGCCTCACGCTGCGCTGGGACCGCCCCCTGGAACCGCCGCCCCAAGGCGAGGCCCGATGAAGGATCACGTCCGCAACTTTTGCATCATCGCCCACGTAGACCACGGCAAGTCCACTCTGGCCGACCGGCTCCTCGAGCTGACCGGCACCCTCACTTCCTACCAGATGAAGGACCAAGTGCTGGACAGCATGGATCTGGAGCGGGAGAAGGGGATCACGATCAAGTCCCACCCCATCAGCATGGATTACACGGCGGAGGACGGGAAAGAGTATCGGTTGAACCTGATCGACACCCCCGGCCATGTCGACTTCTCGTACGAGGTGTCGCGCAGCCTCGCCGCCTGCGAGGGGGCGATCCTGGTGGTCGATGCCGCACAGGGCATCCAGGCCCAGACGCTCTCCAACATGCTGCTGGCCAAGGAGTCGGGCCTTACCCTCGTGCCCTGCCTGAACAAGATCGATCTCCCCGGCGCTCACCCGGAGATCATCGCCGAACAGCTCGCGCTGCTCCTCGAAATGGAGCCCGAGGACATCCTCCGCATCTCGGCCAAGACCGGCTCGGGGGTGAAGGAGCTTCTCGAGCGCGTGATCGCCATGGTGCCGCCCCCCGCGGAAGGAGAGGCCAGCACGCGGGCTCTCATCTTCGATTCCGTCTTCGATCAGTTCCGGGGTGTGGTGGCCTACGTGCGGGTGGTGGACGGCCGGCTGGATCGGGGCCAGCGGATCAAGTTCTTCTCGAATCCGGAGGAGACCTACGAGGTGCTCGAGGTCGGCACGTTCCGCCTCGACATGATCAAGCGCGATCATCTGGAGCCTGGAGACGTCGGCTATCTCATCGCCGGGGTGAAGACCATCGGCGACGCGAAGGTGGGGGACACCGTCGTCGACGCGCTGGACCCGGCGCCGAGCCGCCTGCCCGGGTACAAGCCGATGAAGCCGATGGTCTTCAGCGGGCTCTATCCGGTCGACACCGACGACTATGAGGCGCTCAAGGCCGCGCTGGAGAAGCTCGCGCTCAACGATGCCGCGCTCTCCTACGAACCGGAGACCTCGGAGGCGCTGGGGTTCGGGTATCGCGCGGGATTCCTGGGTCCGCTGCATCTCGAAATCGTGCAGGAACGGCTGGAGCGCGAGTACGGGCTCCACCTGATCGCCACCGTGCCCAACGTGCGCTACCAGGTGCTGCTCACCACCGGCGACGTGATCTCGGTGGAGAACCCGGCCCGCATGCCCGACCCGTCGCGCATCGAGATCGTGGAAGAGCCGTTCGTGAAGGTGACGATCCTCGTCCCCACGGACTATCTCGGCAACATCATGAAGCTCGCCCAGGAACGGCGGGGCAACTACCTCGAGATGCATTACCTGGACGCCGAGCGGGTCAAGCTCGTGTACGAGCTCCCCCTCAACGAAATCGTCCTCGACTTCTATGATAAATTGAAGTCCATCTCGCGGGGATATGCGACCCTGGACTACGAATACATCGGCTACCGGGAATCGCACATCGTCAAGATGGATATCCTGCTCAACGATGCTTCGGTGGACGCGCTTTCGGTCCTGGTGCACCGGGACAAGGCCTACGAATGGGGCCGGAGCGTGGCCGCCAAGCTCAAGGAGCTGATCCCCCGGCAGATGTATCAGGTGTCGATCCAGGCCACGGTCGGCAACCGGATCATCGCCCGGGAGACGATCGGGGCCATGCGCAAGAACGTGACCGCCAAGTGCTACGGCGGAGATATCACCCGCAAGCGCAAGCTCCTCGAGAAGCAGAAAGAGGGGAAGAAGCGGATGAAGCAAGTGGGCAACGTCACCATTCCCAAGGACGCCTTTCTGGCCGTCCTCAAGGTGGAGCGCTGATGAGCGACGAACTGCGGACCGGCCAGTCGGCCCCTCTCGGGGCAACGGGGACCAAGACGGTGGCTGAAGAGGAAGTCGACCCTGCGCGAATACGCGGAGGCGATCATCGTCGCGGTCATTCTCACCGTGTTCATCCGGAGCTTCGTGTTCCAGGCGTTCCGGATCCCGACCGGCTCGATGGAGGAGACCCTGCTCGTGGGGGACTTCCTCTTCGTGAACAAGTTCCTCTACGGCGCGCACATTCCGTTCACCGACGCGCGCCTTCCGGCGCTGCGCGAGCCGCGCCACGGGGACATCGTCGTGTTCAAGTTCCCCAAGGACCCGAGCCGTGACTTCATCAAGCGTCTGGTCGGCGAGCCGGGTGACACCCTGCAGATCAAGGACAAGGTGGTCTACGTCAACGGCGTCGCGCAGACGGAGCCCTACGTTCACTTCTCGAGTTCGCGCATCGAGCCGATCACCTACAAGCAGCCCAGCATCTATCCGGCGGGCGCGGGGAATCGCGACAACTACGGGCCGGTGGTCGTGCCGCCCGGGCACTTCTTCATGATGGGCGACAACCGCGACAACTCGGACGACAGCCGCTTCTGGGGCTTCCTCGACAAGAAGCCTCATCAAGGGGAAGGCGACCTTCATCTACTGGTCCTGGGACAAAGAGCGGATGCGTCCACGGCTGACGCGCATCGGGGACTTGATCCGCTGACCGAGCCCTCGTTCCGGGCATCCGGAGTCCCCGCGGCCGGACTCTATGTGCACGTCCCTTTCTGCAGGGCGCTGTGCGGCTACTGCGCGTTCGCCAAGAGGGAGTACGACGCTGGCCGCGCCGAGGCCTGGCTCGCGGGGCTCGTCGCGGAGATCGCCCACCGCGCGCGCGAAACGTGGAACAACCGGCCGGCGGTGGACACCGTCTTTCTCGGGGGCGGCACGCCCTCGGCGCTCTCCCCGCGACAGTGGACGCGACTGGGCGACATTCTGCGCGCGGGTTTCACGATTCTCCCCGAAGCCGAGTTCACCAGCGAAGCCAATCCAGAGAGCTTCACCCCGGAGATCGCCGCGGCGATGCGCGGCGCGGGGGTGAACCGCGTGAGCCTCGGAGTGCAGAGCCTCGACCCGAGCGAACTGCGCATGCTCGATCGCATTCACGGTGTCGCGGAAGTTGCGCGCGCGGTACGGACCGCGCGGGACGCGGGGTTCGACAATCTCAACCTCGACCTCATGTACGGTTTGCCCGGGCAAGACGTGGAGACGTTTGCGGCGTCGCTGGAAGGGATTCTGGCTCTTGCGCCCGAGCACCTCTCCGCGTACTGCCTGGGTCTCGAACCGGGGACCGCGCTGGCCGCCTCGGTGTCGTCGGGTGCGCTGCCGCGGCCGGACGACGACGTCGCGCGTGCCCAGTACGATTTCCTGGTGGCGCGCGCCGAGGCGGCGGGGCTCGCGCTCTACGAGATCTCCAACTTCGCCCGCGCCGGCCGCGAATGCCGGCACAATCTGAAGTACTGGCGGCGCGAGGACTTCATGGCGCTGGGGCCCTCGGCGCACGCGCTGGTCGGCAATCGTCGCTGGGCGAACCCGGCGACGCTCGACGCGTGGGTCGCGGCCTACGCTCCGGGGGGACGCGCTCCGCTTCCGCAACCCGTTCCCCGCGCCGAGGCGCGGTTCGAGTGGGTCTTCCTGCGACTGCGCCTCGCCGGCGGATTCTCGGAGGCGGCGTTCGAGGAGGCCTGGGGTGAATCGATCGACCGGGCCTTCGGTGAGGTGCCGGCCCGATTAGCGACGCAGGGACATCTGATCCGCGAAGGGGGACGCGTGCGGCTGCATCCGGATGCGCGGTTCGTGAGCGACGCCGTCTTCGCCGAGTTCGCTCCGGAGCGGTGATGGCGCCGCGCGGACGGACGCCATGGCGGTGACGGAACCGAAGGCCACGCTCGGAGCGCGGCTCTACCGGCACCGTGGGCTGGTCCCGATCGTGCCGATCGGCTATGCGCTCTGGGCCGCGGATCCGCAGCGGGAGTGGGTCGTCCCGGGAGCGGCGCTCATGGCCGCGGGGGAAGCGCTGCGGTTGTGGGCGGCGGCGCACCTCGGGAAGACCGCGCGCTCGTCGCGGCCGCGCGCGGCCAAGCTCGTCACGCGCGGGCCGTACGCGCACACGCGCCACCCGCTCTACTGGGCGAACTTCGCGCTCACCCTGGGATTCACGCTGATGACCGGCGCGGGTCGCCCCTGGTTCGCGCCGCTGGTGGGGCTCGGATTCCTCGCACTCTACGTCGGGCACGCCCGGCGTGAGGAGCACGCGCTCGCGCTCGCCTTCCCGACCGAGGCAGCCGACTACCGCCGTGCGGTGCCCGCCTGGTGGTGGCGCTTGCGCCCGGCGCAAGCGGGCGAGGCGGGGGAAACGGGCCGGCCGGGCTGGCGGAAGGCGCTGGGCGTCGAGGCCCTGACCCTCAACGCGGAGTTCTGGCTGCTCCTGGCCCTCTGGGCTCGCGTGCGATTCCTGCCGTCCTGACCGGCGTCGCGGGCGTGGTGTGCGCGGTTGCAAACCCCATGCCCGGCGCTAAAGTACATCATTGACCGCGGACTTGTGCCGCTTTTCACATGCCCTTATACTCGTCGGCTATTCGGGAGCCCGCGCGGGTCGCAGGGCTGCCGCTCGAAAGGGGTGCACCGCGTGGGGCTCGAAAAAGAAGTCCTGAGCAGAATCCTGACCACGAGACTCGACTTTGCCCTGAAGTGGGCCCGCAAGAACTCGGTGTGGCCCATGCCGATGGGAATCTCCTGCTGCGCCATCGAGATGATGGCGGCGGCGGCGAGCCGCTACGACATGGCCCGGTTCGGCTCCGAAGTGCTGCGTTTCTCGCCACGGCAGGCCGACCTCATGCTCACCGCGGGGACGCTCGTTCATAAGATGGCCCCGGTGGCGAAGAAGATCTACGAGCAGATGCCCGAGCCCAAGTGGGTGATCGCGATGGGCACCTGCCTGTGCACCGGGGGCATGTTCCATTCCTATTCGACCGTGCAGGGCCTCGATCAGGTCGTCCCCGTGGACGTGTACATTCCCGGTTGCCCGCCGCGCCCGGAGAATCTGGTCTCGGCGCTGCAGCACATCCAGGATCTCATCAGCTCGGATGAGCCGCCGAACAAGGCCCGCGCCGCCCACGAGGGCCAGTGGGAACTCTCGGCCATCTTCTACGACAAGCTCGCCGCCGCGCGCGCGCAGCGCCAGGGCCGGGTCGTGAAGAGCCCGTCGCGGCTCCTGGAGTTGGCGGAGACCGTCGATTCGACCGGCGCCTACACGCCGATCGAAAAGCCCATGGGCATCCCGATCGCTTCGGTCAAGGGCGGGTCCGTCGATCTCGCCAGCAACCGGTTCCAGCGCGAGTGGAAGTTCGAAGAGGGGCAGAGCTAGCCCGTGCGGGGGAGGGATTCGTGAGTTCCACCGACGTCAGACCCGTCGCGGCGCGCGACTCCAGTCAGAGGGGCCTGCGCACCAAGACCTTTACCCTCAACATGGGACCCCAGCACCCGGCTACTCACGGCGTGCTGCGCCTGCTCCTCGAGTTGGACGGGGAAGAGGTCATCAACTGCATGCCCGATATGGGGCACCTGCACCGCGGGATGGAGAAGCTGGCGGAGGAGAAGACCTTCCACCAGTTCACTCCGTACACCGACCGCCTCGACTATCTCTCGCAGCTCGCCAACAACACCGCCTACATGCTCACCGTAGAGAAGCTCTGCGGTGTTCAGGCCCCGCCCCGGGCGCAGTACATTCGCACGATCGGCGTGGAGATGGCGCGCGTCGCCTCGCACCTGGTGGGCGTGGGCACGTGGGCGCTCGATATCGGCGCCATGACCGTGTTCTTCCTCACCTTCCGCGAGCGCGAGGTCGCCTACAACATCTTCGAGGCGCTGACCGGCGCCCGCATGATGACCTCGTTCACGCGCGTCGGGGGCGTGGCCTTCGATATGACCCCCGAGATCGAGCAGATGATCCGGAATTTCCTCGACTACATGCCTGACAAGATCGACGAATACGAGGATCTGCTCACCAAGAACCGGATCTGGCTCGAGCGCACGAAGAACGTGGGCATCATCACCGCCGACCAGGCGATCGCGCTGTCGCTGACCGGTCCCTCGTTGCGCGGGAGCGGCGTGAACTGGGATCTGCGCAAGAAGACGCCCTACATGGTCTACGACAAGTTCGACTTCGAGGTCCCGGTGGGCAGCGTGGGCGATGTCTACGATCGGTACCTGGTGCGCATGGAGGAGATGCGGCAGAGCTTGCGCATCATCCGCCAGGCGCTGGACGGGCTTCCCGAGGGGCCGTTCGAGGTCCAGGATCCGAAGGTGAGCCTCCCCTCCAAGGACAAGGTGTACGGGTCGATGGAGGAGCTCATCCATCATTTCAAGATCGTGAGCGAGGGGGTGGCCGCGCCTCCCGGCGAGGTCTACTTCGCTCACGAGAACCCCAAAGGCGAGCTGGCCTTCTACATCGTGGGCGACGGCACGAGCCACGCCTACCGGCTCCACATTCGCTCGCCTTCCTTCATCAACCTGCGGGCCCTGCCGGTCATGGTCGAGGGGCGGCTCCTCTCCGACGTGGTTGCGTGTCTGGGCTCCATCGATATCGTGCTGGGTGAGGTGGACCGCTGAGACGGCGGGAGGTTTGAACGCGTTATGGCCAAGGTGAAGATCGACGGGCGTGAGGTCGAGGTTCCCAACGGGACGACGATCCTGCAAGCGGCGGAAAAGCTCGGCCTCGAAGTGCCGCAGATGTGCTATCACCCCGGGCTCCGCGTGGTGGGGGTCTGCCGTGTGTGCCTCTGCCAGATCAAGGGCCAGCCCAAGATGACCCCCGCCTGCGCCACCGAGATCCGGGACGGCATGGAGGTGGGGCTCTATACACCGGAGGCGGAAAAGGCCCGCCGGTCGGTGATCGAGTTCTGGCTGCTCAACCACCCGCTCGACTGCCCGGTCTGCGACCAGGGTGGAGAGTGCCCGCTCCAGGACATCGCGTTCGATCACGGCCCCGGCGTGAGCCGGCTCAACGACGCGAAGGTCAAGAAGGGCAAGCGCGTCGAGCTGGGCGAGCATGTCATGCTGGACGAGGAGCGCTGCATTCTCTGCTGGCGCTGCACCCGCTTCACCCAGGAGGTGTCGGGCTCGAATCAGATGATGCTCTCCGACCGCGGCGTCTACACGACGGTGGGGACACCCCCCGGTCAGATCTTCGACGATCCCTTCAGCGGCAACGTGGTGGATCTCTGTCCGGTCGGCGCGCTCACCTCGCGCGAGTTCCGCTTCAAGAGCCGGGTCTGGGAGATGACCTCCGCCGAGAGCGTCTGCACCGCCTGCGCGGTCGGCTGCAACACGTACCTGTGGTCCAAGAAGGGGAAGGTCGAACGCCAGACCTCGCGCCCGAACCTCCAGGTCAACGACTACTGGCTCTGTGACCGCGGCCGCTACGACATCGACTTCATCAACGACCCCGGACGGCTCGCTCTGCCGCGCCTGCGCGTGGACGGAAAGCTCATCGAGGTCGAGTGGACCGACGCCCTGTCGGCGCTCACCGAGGCTGTGAAGCCGCTGGCGGCACGCGGCCAGAATCAGGCGGGCGCGCTCTTCTCGCGCCACCTTGCCAACGAAGAGTACTGGTCCTTCATGCGGTTCATGCGGAGCGGACTCGGGTCGAATCACCTGGCCGCCGACCGCACCGAGACGCTCACGTCGGCGCGGGCGGCGCTCGCCCGTCGCGGGCGGCTTCTCGATTCCATTACGCAGATCGAGAGTGTCGACGCCATTCTGATTCTCGGCGGCGATCTGGAAAGAACCCACCCCGTGTACTCGCTGCGCGTGCGCAAGGCCGCGCGCCAGAAGGGCGTGCAGCTCTTCGTGGCGACTCCCGACGCGGGGAGCCTCGACCTCGATGCGGCCCACAGCGAACGCGTGCCTCCCACGCGCCTGGCCGCCTGGATCCAGGAGCTGGGCTCCAAGCTGCAGGGGCACGCGACCGAGGGTCTGGCCGGAAAGCTGGCGGGGGTCAAGAAGCTGGCGGTTCTGCTGAACGGCGGCGTCCAGAACATCGCGTCCGTCGAGGCGCTGGAGTCGCTCCTCGGGAGCGGGGCCAAGGATGCGACCTGGCGAACCCTCGTTCTCGATGAGGGGGGGAACGCGGGGGCGGCGACGATGCTCGGCATCTCGCCCCACTACTTCCCCGGGCAGCGCCCGATCGCGCAGGACGAAGCGCAGGTCTGGAAGACGAAGTGGGGCGGTCGGGTCACCCCAGAGCACGGGTTCGAGTGGAACGAGATGATGGCGGCGGCCGGCGACGGGAGGATCCGCGCTCTCTTCCTCGTGAACTCCGGACGTCCGGCGCGATGGAAGTTCTCCCCGGAAGAGAAGGCGCTGCTGGCTCGGGCGCCGTTCGTGGCCGCCTTCGATCTGTTCGCGGACGAGGTGTCGGAGTTCGCCCATGTGGTGATCCCGACCACGAGCTTCGCCGAGATGGATGCCACGTACACGACGGCCGACGGCGTGGTGCAGCTCGCCCGCCGCAACATCGCGCCCATGGCTCCCACGCTCCTGCAGACCCTGCATCGGTTGGCGGCGGCGGTGGGGGTGAAGCTCAAGGGACCGCAGCCGGCAGAGGTCTTCCGCGAGCTCTCGCGGGATGTCCCCGCCTACGCGGGACTCGACTACGGCAAGATCATGAAGGTCGGTGCTCGCGGCGAGGGAGCTAAAGCCCTGACTGCCGCGGGGTCGCGTTAGCGGCGAGGTCGGTGGCGGGCGCGGCGCGCTCGCGCATCCGAGAAGAAAGGCCAGAACGTGCTCATCGAAAAGAGATACCGGCAGACGTTGGGTGAGCGGCTCGTCCTTCCCGAGCTGGTGAGGGGCTACAGCGTTACGCTGCGGCAGTTCTTCTCCAAGCCGTTCACGATGCAGTACCCCGAGGAGCGGTGGAAGATGGCCACCCGCTTCCGTGGCTACCCGAGGCTGGTCATGGACGAGCACGGCCAGGAGAAGTGCGTGGCCTGCGGGCTGTGCGCGGTGGTCTGCCCCCCCAACGCTATCGAATTGCAGGCGGGGGAGACCGACCGGGTCAAGGAGCGCTACCCGGTCGATTTCAAGATCCACATGGGCCGGTGCATCAATTGCGGATACTGTGAGGAGGCCTGCCCCAAGGCCGCGATCGAGATGAGCAAGATGTACGAGTTCAACACGACGTCGCTGGACGACATGATCTACTCCAAAGAGGTTCTCCTCCAGGACTATTGATGTCGCCCGCCCGCCGCGCAGAGGCGGTGCTCTTCCTGGTGACGGTGGCGTGGGGGCTCACGTTTCCGATGATCAAGGGGGCGCTCGCCGACGCTCCCCCTCTTGTGTTTCTCGCCGTGCGCTTCCCGCTGGCGATGCTCCTCCTCTGGCCGCTGTTGCGATGGAGGAGGCCGAGCCGTCGCACGCTGGGCGCAGGGGCGATCCTGAGCGCCTTTCTCGCGATCTCGTTCTTCACGCAGACGCTCGGGCTCGTCTACACCACCTCCACGCGAAGCGCCTTCATCACCGGCCTCGCCGTGGTGCTCACGCCGCTCCTCTATCCGCTCATCACGCGGAGACGGCCGGGGCTGTGGCCCGCGACGGGCGCCGCCATCGCCGGTGGCGGGCTCTATCTCCTGACCCGCCCCGAGGCGGGAGGCCTCAACCGTGGCGATGCCCTCACCCTGATCACCGCGCTCTCCTGCGCGCTCTACATCATCTATCTCGAGATCGCCTCGCGCCGGCACCCTTACGAGGATCTGGTGCTGCACCAGTTCCTCCTGATGTGCGTCCTCTTCCCGTCGATGGCGCTGTTCCAGCACGGGCCGGTGCACTGGGGACCCGGGCTCATCTGGGGAATCATCGTCACCGGTCCCATCCTTGGCGCGTCGATCTATTTGCAGAACCGGTACCAGAAAGACACGACCGCCCCGCGGACGGCGGTGATCTTCGCCGCGGAGCCGGTGTTCGCCGCCGTCTTCTCGTACCTGATCCTGGGAGAGACGCTCCTGCCGGTGCAGTGGGTGGGGGGCGCGCTCATCCTCGCCGGGATCTTGGTGGCGGAGAGGCGCTGAGGGGAGCCGTGGGGACGCGCGTTCCGAAAATGCGAAGCGCCGCCCGTTTCCGGGCGGCGCTCGCGGTGCGACCGATCGCGCGAACGTGTCGAGCCGTTGCGCGATCTACATCCGTTCGATGATCGCCTTGCCGAAGCCGGAGCAGGAGACCTCGTTGACGCCGGTCCGCCCCTCGGCCTTCATGAGACGGGCCAGGTCGTAGGTGACGTGCGCGTCCACGATGGCGCGCTTGATCCCCTTCATGACCAGGTCCGCGGCCTCGTGCCAGCCCATGTGGTGGAGCATCATCTCCGCCGACAGGATGAGCGAGCCGGGGTTGACCTTGTCCTGCCCCGCGTACTTGGGCGCGGTGCCGTGGGTGGCCTCGAAGACAGCCACCTCGTCGCCGATGTTGGCGCCGGGTCCCAGCCCTAGGCCGCCGACCAGCGCGATCGCCGCGTCGGACAGGAAGTCACCGTTCAGGTTCGGCGGTGGCGAGCACGCTGTACTCGCCGGGGCGGGTCTGGATCTGCTGGAAGATCGAGTCCGCGATGCGGTCCTTGACGAGGATCTTGCCCGCCGGCATCTTGCCGCCCAGCTCGTCCCAGAGCCGCTTCTCGGTGACGATGTGGTCGCCGAACTCCTCGCGCGGCCAGCTCGTAGCCCCACTTGCAGAAGGAGCCCTCGGTGAACTTCATGATGTTGCCCTTGTGCACGATCGTCACCGAGGGGAGCTTGTTGTCCACCGCCCACTGCATGGCCTTGCGGACCAGTCGCTTGGTGCCGGTGACCGAGATCGGCTTCACGCCGATCCCGCTGTCGGGGCGGATCTGGCGGCCCGGTCTTCTCCTTGATGAGCTCGATGATGGCCTCGGCCATCTCGCTTCCGCGCTCGAAGTCATGCCCCGCGTACACGTCCTCGGTGTTCTCGCGGAAGATCATGAAGTTCACGTTCTCGGCGTACTTGTTGGGAGCGGGCACGCCCTCGAAGTAGCGCACCGGCCGCACGCACGCGTAGAGGTCCATGGCCTGGCGCAAGCCCGACGTTGATCGAGCGGAAGCGGGGGGCCACACCGTCGTCCTTCTTGCATTCGTCGCACGCGCCGGCGTGATACTGCTGGTGGGCGCAATGCAGGCAGACGTGGGTCTCCTCGCCGATGGGCGTCGTGAAGGGCCCCTTGATCGCGAGCTTCAGGTACTGGATGACCTCGATCGATTCCTTGGCCAGGACATCGCCCGTAGTGGTGGAGCCCCTCGAGGCCGCAGTACACCGGGCACCAGACGATCTGCCGCTTGCCGCCGTAGGCCTTTCTCACCGCCGCGTCGACCACCAATTCCATGGCGGGGAAGATGTCGAGACCGATGCCGTCGCCGCGGAGTTTGCCCACGATCGGGTGGTCGCCGACCACGAGCTTGCCGTCCTTGACCTGGATCAGGTCGCCCTGGGGAATCTTCACTTCCTTGAACTGCGTCATGCTCGTCCTCTCCTCCCGTGTCCCGATGGCTCTTTCGAGCGAAAAAGTTAGCGCACCATGGTGCCGTGATTCGCCGCCGCGCGCAAGGGACAAGTCGGGTGGGAGTCGTTGACCCGTCCACGGCGCCTCGATACACTCCCTCCCCTTATGCATGAACGCAAAGACGACACCCCCGTCCTGAACTGGGAGGCCGTGGGCGAGGCCTTCGACCGCCATCACCGGTTTGTGGTGACGACCCACGTCAACCCGGACGGAGACGGCCTGGGGGCGGAGCTCGGCCTTTGGGCATACCTGAAATCGCGCGGCAAGGACGGCTCGAATCCTCAACGCGGACCCGCTTCCCGCGCGGTACGCATTCCTGGCCCGGGAGGCTCCGTTCGAGGTCTACGATCCGGCCGCGCACGATGCGGCGATCGACTTGAACGAAGTCGTGGTCGTGCTGGACATCTCGAGGTGGGAGCGGCTGGGCGATCTGGGTGCGAAGCTGCGCACCTCGAACGCGCTCAAGGTCTGCGTCGACCATCATCCCTTCGAGAACAACGGGATGGCCGATCACTACCTGGTGGATCTTTCGGCGGCCGCCACCGGCCAGCTCGTCTACGAATTGATCCGACGGCTCGGACATCCGGTCGACCGGCGGATGGCGCTCGGCTTCTATGTCTCCATCCTGACCGACACCGGTTCGTTCCGATTCGGCGAACACCGACCAACGTGCGCACGTGGCGGCGGGGGAATTGCTGAGCCTGGGCCTCGACCCCAACGAAACCTACGAGAACGTCTACGGCAACTCGAGCATGGAGCGGCTGCGGCTCCTCGGGGCGGCCCTCACCCGCATGCGCGCGGAAGAGGGCGGACGCATCCTGCTCGTCGTCCTGCCGCGCGAACTGGTTCGCGAGTGCGGCGCGGTGCCGGCGGATACCGAGGGTTTCGTGGACATCGCCCGCAGCGCCAGCGGGTGCGAAGGGCTCGCGCTCCTCATGGAGCACGAGGACGGTCGAATCAAGGTGAGCCTGCGCTCGCGCGGGCGGATGAACGTGAACCGCGTGGCGGCTGATTTCGGCGGGGGAGGTCACGTGCTCGCATCGGGGGCAACCATGCCGGGACCGCTCGACCAGGCGGTCGAGGCGGTGCTGGCGGGATTGCGCCGCGAGCTGGCCGCTGCCGACGCGATCCCCCCGACCCCCGCGCAATCGTGAGCAGGACATGACCCAGCGCGACTACTACGAAGTGCTCGGCGTCGAACGCACGGCCACCGTCGAAGAGATCAAGAAGGCCTACCGCAGCCTCGCCATGCAGTTCCACCCCGACCGCAACCCTGGCGACCACGGGGCGGAAGCCATGTTCAAGCAGGCCGCCGAGGCCTATGAGGTTCTCGGTCACGACGAGAAACGCGCGGTCTACGACCGGTACGGCCACGCCGGACTTCGCGCCGGCCCGGGCGCCGGCCCCGGCTTCGGCGCCGAGTTCGATCTGCAGGACGCGCTCCGCGGGTTCATGCGCGACTTCGGGGACGTTTTCGGGATGGGGATGGGCATGGGCGGTCCGAGCCCGGCCGACTTCGATCGCGGCGACGATCGGCGCGTCCGTTTGACGCTCGCCCTCGAGGACGTGCTGGCCGGCACGAGCCGCAAGATCAAGGTTCGGCGCGCGCTGGCGTGCGAGCCTTGCGGAGGCACGGGTGGCGCGGAGGGTGCGGAGCCCGAAACCTGCAGCGTCTGCAAGGGCAGCGGTCGGGTGCAGCGGGTGCAGCGCTCCTTCCTCGGTCAGTTCGTGAGCGTGGGCGCGTGCCCGCAGTGCCAGGGACGGGGGCGCAGCCACAAGCGTGCATGCCCGACGTGCCGCGGCGACGGTCGCGTCGAGGGCGAGTCGATGGTGACGGTGGAGGTCCCGCCGGGTGTGAGCACCGGCGACTACATGAACCTGCGCGGCCAGGGTGACGCGGGCGCGCGAGGAGCGTCGGCGGGGGATCTTCAGGTGCTGATCGAGGTGAAGGAGCGCGAGGGGTTCGAGCGCCACGGGAAGGATCTCGTCACCGTGCTTCGCATCGGCCCCGCCCGCGCCACTCTGGGCGGCAAGGTGACGGTGGAGACCCTGGATGGGAGCGCCACCCTCGACGTGCCGACCGGCGTGCAGCAGGGAACACTGCTGCGCCTGAAGGGGAAGGGTCTGCCCGCGCTGCACGGCGGCTCGCGGGGGAGCCAACTCGTGAAGGTGGAGATCGCGATTCCCGAATCGCTCGACCGCGCTCGCCGCAAGCTCTATGAACAGCTTCTTGCCGAAGAGGAGCGGGGCGGCGGGAAGGACTCTCGCTGATGGGAGGGCGCCGGGATCGGCGCGGCGGATCCGAGGAAGGCCGCGGGGAATCCTCGATGCATGCCGGCGAGCCCGAGCAAGTGCTCTACCTCGATGCTCCATCCGGCGCCGGACGGC
The DNA here is from genome assembly GCA_963762255.1 of Candidatus Eiseniibacteriota bacterium. Taxonomy (GTDB): domain Bacteria; phylum Eisenbacteria; class RBG-16-71-46; order JABDJR01; family JABDJR01; genus CAVXKA01. Next base: position 78,875 of record CAVXKA010000003.1, on the reverse strand, counting down.
GGGCGCGCATCGAGGGGGGAGAGGCGGCGCACGCCGTCAACAGCCTTCGCCTGCGTAGCGGCGATGCGGTCTCGCTCGTGGACGGGTGCGGGAAGCGCTACCACGGGCACATCGCCGCCTTGGACCGGCGCGGCCTGGATGTCGAGATCGAACGCGAGGAGGCGCTCTCGGAATGGCCATCGCGTCCGATCTGGCTCGGCGCGGGCGTTCTGCGCTCGACCCGCATGGACGCGGTGATCGAGAAGGCGAGCGAGTTGGGGGCGACGCGGTTCATTCCGCTTCTCCTCAAGCGCTGCGTGGCGCGCCCGCACGAAGACGGCGCGAAGCAGGAACGCTGGCACCGCATCGCCATCGAGTCTCTGAAGCAGTCGAAGCGGGCGCGGCTCCTCGATGTGGCCCCGCCGGCGGATCTCGACACGTTCCTGGCGATGCTCCCCGCCGGTCGCTCTCTCTGGGCCGCCGATCCGGCCGGAGAGGATCCCGCCGAGGCCGCGCGGCAAACGCCGTCGGGCCTCCTGGTTCTGGTGGTCGGCCCCGAGGGAGGACTGGCTCCGGAGGAGATGGGGATCCTGGAACGGGCCGGTGCCCGGTTCGTCCGCCTGGGGGGGCACCGACTCCGCGCCGAGACAGCCTCCCAAACCCTTCTGGCGGCGGCACTAACGGTGCTGGGAGAGTTCGGTTCCGCTCCAAATCGGGTTTGACAGCCAGAGGGGATTTCGGGTATCCTCTTTCCCGCTGTTGGTTTGCCCTCGGTGGTTCCCCCAACCATTGGCTTTCCAGGCATCTGCACTCGCGACGCAGGGATAGTGCGCCCTGATTGCGAGGTGCCGATGGGGATCGATCCGGGGCCGGATCTTCAGACAAAGGTCGAAGGGAGAGGAGCTAGGTTCTTTCCCGAAAAAGCTTACGAAGTTAGGGGTGATTAACTGCATGGCTGGAATCCGCGTCAAGGAGGGAGAGTCCTTTGAGGGGGCGCTCCGACGCTTCAAGAAGAAGTGCGAGAAGGCCGGGATCCTTTCGGATCTTCGCCGCCACCAACACTTCGAGAAGCCCAGCGAACGCCGCAAGCGCAAAGTCGCGGCGGCGCGGCGCAAGATGCTGAAGCAGCAGGCCCAACAACTGGGCTAGCTTCAGCGCGCTGCGGTTAAACAGTAGACACTCGTCCCAGAGCGGCGCCGCTAGCTTCAATGCGGCGGTGCGGCCCAAGGGAAGCATCTGAACGGAGCCCGACTCCACGAGCGGGCTCCGTTCTTTCTCAGGTCTGGAGCAATCATTTTGCATCCGGAGACCGCTCTCCCCACTGAGCCCGGCCGCTCGTCCCCACGGGGCGAAGCGCCGGGAGACGGGCTCGATCGTCTCGAGTTCCCCCGCCTGCGGGAGATCTTGAGCGGGCTCGCATCCTCCTATGAAGGGCGGCGTCGCCTCGACGCGCTTGCGCCCTTCGCGGATCTCGACGATGCAGAGGAGACGCTTTCTCTCGTCGCCGCCCTGCGCCAGCGCCACGAGGAGGGGAGAGGACTTCCGCCGTTCGAGGTGGGCGACCTGCGCGCGGCCTTCTCGCGTCTGCGCGCCGAGGGGAGCGTGCTCACCGCGGAGGAATTTCAGCTTCTGGCTCCTTTGCTCGCCGCCGTGCGCGTGTCCAAGAGCGTGCTCGGCGCCGCGCGCGAGGCGTGGCGCGATCTCGCCGCTCTCGGCGATCCCCTCACTCCCTTTCCCCATCTCGAGCGCGCGCTGGAAGCGACCTTCGATCCCTCCGGGGAGATCAAGGACTCGGCGAGTTCCGACCTGCGCCGCATCCGTCGCGATCGCGAGAGCCGCCGCGAGCACCTGCGCGCCCGCATGGAGCGGCTCGCGGCGAAGATCGTGGAGCAGGATGCGGCCACGCTGGTCACCCTGCGCGAGGGGCGCTACGTGCTGGCGGTCCCGCAGTCCCACAAGGCCCGCACCCCGGGGATCGTGCAGGATCGCTCCGCCTCCGGGCAGACCTTCTTCATCGAGCCGATGGAGATCGTCGAGGCGAACAACGGGCTCCGCGAGCTGGATGCCGAGGAGCGCGCGGAGATCCGCCGCCTGCTCGCCGATCTCACGAAGCGTTTCTTCCTGGAGCGCGCGACGCTGGAGGCCGACGCGGAACGCATCGCGGAGCTGGACACGCTGCGCGCGCGCGCGCTGCTCGCGCTGCGCTGGGGATGCGAGCGGCCGGCCCTGACCGAGGATCGCCGTCTGCGATTGAAGGGCGCGCGCCATCCGCTGCTGCTCGATGCGCGCCGGGCGGGGGGCGATCTCGCCGCAGCGCGCGCGGCGGTGGTGCCGCTTGAGGTGTCGCTCGACGAGAGCACGCGCGTGCTCCTCTTGACCGGTCCCAACATGGGCGGAAAGACCGTGGCGCTGAAGGCGGTCGGACTTCTCTGCGCGATGGCGCAGTCGGGATGCCTCATCCCCGCCGACCCCGAGTGCGAGCTGCCCTGGGTGGATCGCTGGGTGGTGAGCCTCGGCGACGAGCAGAGCCTCGCGGCCGACCTCAGCACCTTCGGCGCGCATCTCCAGCGCTGGGGCGAGGCGCTGCGCGAGGCGGGGCCCCGCACGCTCGTGCTGCTGGATGAGTTGGGTTCGGGAACGGACCCCGCCGAGGGCGCCGCGCTCGCGCAGAGCGTGCTGGAGCGGCTGCTCGAGAAGCACGCGATGGGACTCGTGACCACGCACCTGGGATCGCTGAAGGGATTCGCGGCGTCCGCGGAAGGGGTGAAGAACGCGTCGATGGTGTTCGACCCCGACACGCGCCGGCCCACTTACCGACTCATCGTCGGGGTGCCGGGCAAGAGCCACGCCCTGGAGATGGCGCGCCGGCTGGGTTTCCCCGAAGAACGCGTGGCGCGCGCCGAGGCACTCCTGCCGCAGGAGGAGCGCGACGTGAGCCGACTCCTCGACGAGCTCGCCGAGGAGCGCCGCAAGCTCGCGGCGGCTCGCGAGGAAGCAGAACGCGCGCAGCACAGCGCCCAGGGGTTCGAGCGCGAGCGCAAGGAAGGACTGGAGCGGCTCCTCGAGGAGCGCGGCACGTTGCGCGCCAGGGCCGCGCGTCAAGCTCGGGAGATCCTGCGCCGTGCGGAGGAGTCGGTGCGCCGCACCGAGGCTCAGGTTCGGCTCAAGGGCCGCCTCACCGACGCCGAGCGCCGCGAGCTTGCCCGCGAGCATGCGCGCGAGCAGGCCAAGTTGGCCCGTCTCGAAACCCCGCGCAAGACGGCCGCGGCGCACGGGAGCGTTCCCGACCGCGTGCGCGAGGGAGAGCGCTACTGGGCGGAGGCCCTCGGGCGTGAGGTCGAGATCGCGCGGGCGCCGGACGCCGCCGGACGGGTGCTGGTCGTGCAGGGGGGGCTCAAGGTGGAACTCCCCCTGGAATCGCTGCGTATCGTGGGCGAGAGCGCGGCCCCGACTGAGTCCAAGCCGGTTCGGGGCGGGGGCGTGACCGTCCCCGAGGTGGAGCGTCCCCCCGTGGAGGTGGATCTTCGGGGTATGCGGGTGGACGAGGCGATCGAGAAGCTGGATCGAGCCCTTGACCAGGCCATGCTCGCCGGGCTCAAGGAAGTGCGGGTCATCCACGGGAAGGGGACGGGCGCCCTGCGCGACGCGGTAAAGGAATTCTGTCGCGCGCACACGGGGGTGGCCTCGGCCCGCATGGCCGACCAGTGGGATGGTGGAACCGGAGCCACCCTGATTCAGTTGGAAGGCTAGAAGTATGAAGTACCCGCCGGATCTCATCGAGCGCGTGCGAGAGGGCAGCGACATCGTGTCGGTGGTCTCCGAGCATGTCCAGCTCAAGCGGGCGGGCCGGACGTGGAAGGCGAACTGTCCCTTCCACCAGGAGAAGACCCCCTCGTTCACGGTCAACCCGGATCGGCAGATCTTCAAATGCTTCGGGTGCGGTGCGGGGGGAGACGTGTTCCGGTTCCTCATGGAGTTCGAGAAGATGTCCTTCCCCGAGGCGGTGGAGTACCTGGCCACCCGGGCGGGTATCCCCCTCCCGCAAAAGGGGTGGACGGGACCCGAGGAGGAGAGCGTTTACCCCCCGCTGGAGTGGACGGCGGAGTTCTTCCGGCGCGAGCTGGCCGGGCGAACCGGGGGCCCGGCCCGCGACTACCTGGCGAGCCGGGGGCTGGAATCGGGGGTTTTGGAGCGATTCGGGGTCGGATGGGCGCCCACGGGCTGGTCAAACCTGTTGGAAGCGGCCGGAAAGCGGTATTCTCTTTCGCTCCTCGAAAGGGCGGGGCTGGTGATTCCCAACGATCGTGGGGGTCACTACGACCGCTTTCGGGGTCGGGTCATCATCCCCATTCGATCCGCGCTGGGCCGCACGATAGGGTTCGGGGCCCGCACGTTGGGGGATGAAGAGCCGAAATACTTGAACAGCCCGGAGACCGAGGTCTTCTCGAAGGGGCGTGTTCTCTACGGCCTCGCCGAGGCCAAGGAGGCTCTCAAGGACACGGCTGAAGCGCTGGTGGTGGAGGGGTACATGGATGCCCTCACCCTTGCGCAGGCGGGTTTTCGGCAGGTCGTGGCCTCGTGCGGCACCGCGTTCACCGAGGACCAGGCGCGCGTGCTGCGCCGTTACGTGGACAAGGTCGTGCTTCTCTTCGACGGCGATCTCGCGGGCATCCGCGCGGCGTGGAAGAGCGCGGGCGTGTTCCTGGGACAGGGGCTCGAGGTGCGGGTCATCGCGCTCCCCGACGGGCACGACCCCGATTCGTTCGTGCGGGAGCGCGGGACCGAGGCCATGGAGGCGCTGCGCGCAGAGGCGCCGGGGGTGGTGAGTTTCGCGCGCGAGACGCTTCTGGGACGGCTTGAGAAGCGCGAGGATCTGGTCAAGGCGCTGGCGTATCTGGGGGCGCGCATCGACGACCCGATCCGCAGGCGCATCCTGCTGCAGGAAGCGGCGGAGAGTTTTCGGTTCGACGAGGCGACGCTGGTGCGGGAGGCGGGGCGGCTCCGCGGTGAAGCCGCGGGAGCGGCGCGCGTGCCCGCGAAAGCGGCCGGGACGGCGGAGAAGCGCGATCGGTTGGGGCGGCTGTACGCGGCATGGGCGCTCGGCGGGGGTGACGTCGCGGACGAAGAGCTGCTGCCGGACGAGGCTCTCCGTGAGACGCAGGTGCGGGAGCTGTATGCCCGCTGGCGCGCCTTGCGCGCGGAGCATGCGGGGAGCGCCCTGGCCCGCCTGATGGACGATGCGGCGCAGCGCCCCCTGGTGGCGGAGCTGCTGGCCGAAGACGACGAAGGCGCCGAAATCGATGCCGTCGTGAGGCGATTGCGGGAGCGGGTGAGCCGCGTGCGGGGCGCGGAGCTGCGCGACGCGATCCGCGATGCGGAAGCACGGGGCGACGCCGAGACGGTGGAGCGGTTGCTCAGAGAGCTGCAGACGTTGAAAGGGAGCGAGCGGTAGCGGCCGCAGGCATTGGGCCGCGAACTCGCGGCTAGGCCTCGGCAAGGAGGAACGGGTTTGGCAGAGAAGAAGGCACCCAAGTCCAAGGCGCGCAAGTCGGGCTCATCCGGCCGCGAGAACCCGCGGCTGAAGGAGCTCAAGACGCTGGCGCTGCGCCAGGGGTACGTGACCTACGACCAGCTCGATGAGTACGTGGGGGCGGACACCGAGAAGGTCGAACTCGTCGATCAGATGGAGGAGGTCTATCAGACCCTCTCCGAGATGCAGATCGAGGTGTTCGATTCGCAGGAGGAGGCGCAGGCCAAGCTGAAGAAGGCGCGCCGGCGGGACGACAAGACCGCAGACGAGAAGGCTCCCGGCGCGACCCCCGTCCGATACGACGATCCCGTGCGCATGTACCTGCGCGAGATGGGAAAGGTGCCGCTCCTGGACCGTGAGGGCGAGGTAACCATCGCCAAGCGGATCGAGGACGCCGAGATCCACATCCTGCGTGCCCTGTTCCGGGCCGCCCCGGCGGTGAAGGAACTCCTCGATCTGGGAGCCAAGGTCAAGGCGGAGGGGATGCGGCTCGACGATTACATCCAGGTGGACGTCGGTGTGAGCGGCGAGTCGGCGGGGAAGAAGCAGCGCGACAAGGTGGCGCGGCTCCTCACGCAGATCGCGCGCACGCATACCGAACTGCTGCGGCTCAAGGGACAGCGCACCGGAAATCTCTCCCGCAAGAAGCAGGAAGAGCACCTCGAGAAGATCCGCGACAAGCAGGAGCGGCTGATCGCCCACGTGCGCAGCATGGGGCTCAACCCCAAGCTGGTGGAACGGCTCTCCCTTTCGCTCAAGAAGCTGCGGAGCGAACTCCAGGAAATGGAGTGGGATCTGAACGAGCTGGAGCGCAGGAGCCATCACACCCTGGAGGAGATGGCCGGCCTCGCTCGCAAGGCCAAGCGCGGAAAGCGTGATCGCGAGACGGTGGAGGCCGAGACCGGCTATACCACCAAGGAAATCGCCGAGATCTTGAAGGAGATGCGCGCCTCTCACCGACTCATCGCGAAGTTCGAACTGGACGAGCGCATCACCGCCAAGGAACTGGACGAGGTGGTGGACACGATCCAGCGGGGCGAGCGCGACCGCGAGAAGGCCAAGGCGGAGATGATCGAGGCCAACGTGCGCCTCGTGATCTCGATCGCCAAGCGGTACACCAATCGAGGCCTGGAGTTTCTGGACCTCATCCAGGAGGGCAACTCCGGGCTCATGCGCGCGGTGGACAAGTTCGACTACCGCAAGGGCTACAAGTTCTCGACTTACGCGACCTGGTGGATTCGCCAGGCCATCACCCGCGCCATCGCCGACCAGGCCCGCACGATCCGCGTGCCGGTGCACATGATCGAGGCTATCAACAAGGTCGTGCGCACGTCGCGGCGGCTGGTGCAGGAGCTGGGGCGCGAGCCGCTCCCCGAGGAAATCGCCGAGCGTCTCGATATGCCGGCGGACAAGATCAAGAGCGTGCTCAAGGCCGCCCAGGAGCCGATCTCGCTGGACCGTCCGATCGGCGAGGACGACGACTCGAACCTCGGCGACTTCATCGAGGACACCTCGGTGGTGAACCCGGCAGCGGCGGCGACCAAGGCCATGCTGAAGGAGGACGTGGAGCGCGTGCTCTCCACGCTGACCAAGCGCGAGGCGCTGGTGATCAAGCTGCGGTTCGGCCTCACCGAGGACGGCTGTCCACGCACGTTGGAAGAGGTGGGGGCCTTCTTCAAGGTCACCCGCGAACGCATCCGACAGATCGAGGCCAAGGCGTTGCGCAAGCTTCGCCACCCGACGCGTCGTCGTCGTCTGCGCGCGTTCCTCGATTTGCAGCCCTGAGATTCGCGACGGATACCCGGAGCCCGTGGGAAGCAAAACGAAACGGATCCTGGAGGAGAATGTGATGCGCAGATTCCTGAGCCTGCTGGTCCTAGCGATGATGTCGGTTGCCGTCCTTGCCGCCCTGAGCCCGGCCGAGGCCCAGTTCGGGAAGCTCAAGGACAAGGCCAAGAAGAAGGCCGAGGAAAAGGTCGACAAGAAGGTCGACGAGGCGCTCGACGGATCGAAGAAGGAACCCGCTCCGGCCGAAGGAGAGGGCGCGGAGGCGGAAGAAGAGGGCGCCAAGCCGGCGGAGGGGGCCAAGGGGGGAACCGCGACCTCGGAGAGCATGACCCTCTATACGAAGTACGACTTCATCCCCGGGGACAAGGTGATCTTCTACGACGACCTCTCGGGCGAGGAGATGGGGGAGTTTCCCTCGCGCTGGAACCTGGACCAAGGCGTCTTCGAGATCACGAAGATGGGCGACAGAAAGTGGATCATGTGCAGCGATCAGGGATACATCCGTCCCAAGATCGCACCGGCGCCGCTGCCGCCCAAGTACACCGTCGAGTGGGACTTCCTGCCCAAGAAGGTGGAGGCCTGGGGGCACCGTTATTGCATCCAGTGGCTCGATGCCGATGGTGGTGTGATCGGCGAGTTCTTCATTGGAAACAATGACGGTACGGGTGTGAGGATCCTGGGAAAGGAGCTGGCCAACAAGGATGTTGCGGTATCTGCCTCGTCGCCCCACACGATGCGCGTCATGGCCACGAAGACCACGATGAAGTGCTACATCGACAATGAGCGCGTCGGCAACATACCCGCCGTGGACGACTTCAAGCCGGTCGCCCTCCGTGTGCTGGTGTGGCCCGGACACCACAACGCGGAGAATCCGATGCTGCTCGGAACATTCCGCTACGCCGAGGGCGGCAAGACGCTCAAGGAGCAGCTCGACGAGGCGGGGCGCATCGTCACCCACGGCATCCTCTTCGATTCCGGTTCGGACAAGATCAAGGCGGAGTCGTACAAGACCCTCGCCGACATCGGCGCGATGCTCACCGACAATCCCACGCTGCGCCTATCCATTGAAGGCCACACCGACAGCGACGGCGCCGACGCGGCCAACCAGACCCTCTCCGAGAAGCGGGCCGCGGCGGCGCGGACCTACCTGGTGGACACCTACAAGGTCGATGCCTCCCGCCTCGAGAGCAAGGGGTGGGGCGAAGGTCAGCCGATCGACACCAACGACACTCCCGAGGGCAAGGCGAACAATCGACGCGTCGAGCTCGTGAAGCTATAGGGGATCGGAATCTCAGGCCGCGGTCTGGCGAGGAGGTCGACTGAGAATGGTTCACGGCATCGCTTCGGGCGCTCTGACGTTGACGCTTCTTCTTGCCGGTTGCCAGGAGGCGCCGAAGGCGGCGGATCGTCCGGCCGGGGATCAACAAGCTGCTGATCAACAGGCGGCGGATCGTCAGCGGGCGGTCTCCGAGGACTCGGTGATTTCGGCGCCCTCCGCGCACATCGCCGTTGCGCCGCCCTCGGCGGAGTCCCTCCCCGCGGCTTTGCCGACGGGGAAGTACGTGGTCGAACTCCCGGCCGCGGACGCGTCCCTGCGGCGGATCAGCCTGGATCTGCGCCCCGACAGCACATGCGTCTTCAAGACGGAGTTCGTGGGCAAGGGGCAGCGCGTGGAGAGCGGCCGCTGGAGTCGGGACGGCGCGCTGGTGAGAATCGTGATCGGTCCGCCGCGCGATCCGTCAAAACAGACGAAATTCGCGTTCGTCGCTTCGCGCGACAGCCTGGTGAGCGCGGAGTGGGACACGACGCGGTTCGGTTCGGAGGGACTCGGGACTCTCGTGGCGCGTTGACAATGCACGTGAGCCGACGGGATAATCGTTTCGTCATCGTCCGCAATTGTCCGATTATCGAAGAAGGAGTTGAATCATGCCCGTGTACACCCTGCCCGATCTTCCCTATGACTACAACGCTCTCGAGCCTCATTTGATCGCCAAGATCCTCCAGCTTCATCACGACAAGCATCATGCCGCGTACGTGGCCGGCGCCAACCAGACCCTGGAGAAGCTGCACGAGGCGCGCCAGAAAGACGACTTCGGCGCCATCAACCAGCTCGAGAAGAGCCTCGCTTTCCACGTCTCCGGTCACAAGCTCCACTCGATGTTCTGGACCAACATGAAGCCGAAGGGGGGCGGCGAGCCGACCGGTGAGCTGAAGGGACAGATCGAGACCGATTTCGGCGCGTTCGGCGCGTTCCAGAAGCAGTTCAACGCCGCCACGCTGGGCGTGCAGGGATCCGGATGGGGAGTGCTCTCCTGGGAACCGCTGGCGGGGAAGCTCCTGGTGCAGCAGGTCTACGATCACCAGGCCGAGCACGCGCAGGGGGCCGTGCCGGTTCTCGTGTGCGACGTCTGGGAGCACGCGTTCTACCTGCAGTACGAGAACCGCAAGGCGGAGTGGGTGAGCGCCTTCTGGAACCTCGTGAACTGGGATGACGTGAATCGCCGACTCAAGGATGCGAAGACCCTGAAGGGGTAGGCGCAGCGCGGTCGCCAAGGAGGGCCTCTTGCTTCGGCAGGGGGCCCTTCCTTCTTTCATGACGGCGTTCGCTTTCGTGAGCGCTCGATTTCCAAGCTGCTTTCTTGACAGTCCTCCTCTATCCCCCTAGGCTCTCCGCGTTTTCTTACCCGACGACGCGCCCGACCCCTCTTGAGACCCGAGGGTCAGGCCGGGGTTCGGGCCCCCGGCGGACTCCGGGGGCCGCGATCCATCGAGCGGGAGGGGATGGGTGGTGCCAGAACTTCTATTGATTCGCCGTTCTCAGTCGGACGCCGAGCGGAGAGGCGCCGCGGTATGGGCGTGCGCCCCGATGGGCGTGCGCGTTCCTCGCGCTCTCGGTGTGCGCATCGGCGGGCCTGGCCGCGGAACCCGCGCCATCCCCGGATACGCTGCGAGTCTCCCTCGACGCATGCGTGGCGCACGCGCTCGCGCACGGCGAGGAGATCCGCCTCGCCGAGGTCGACCGCAGCGTGGCCAGCGCGCGCTACTTGCAAGTGCGCTCGACCGCGCTTCCGCAGATCTCGCTCAACGCCACCTATACGCGCCAGATCGAGAGCGTCTTCGGGCAGCAGGATTCGGGCGGGCCGTCCTTCGAGCCCGACACCACCTCGTCGATCGAGGATCGAGTGCGCGCCCTGGAGGATGCCCTTCCCGGCTCGGGCTTCTATGCCCTCTCCCAACTCTTCAGCCAGAGCTCATTCGCCAGCAAGAACAGTTGGGTGGTGGGCCTCACCGTGAAGCAGAAGATCTTTCAGGGAGGCTCGATCTGGGGGGCCATCGCCGCGGCGAAACACGCGCTCAAGTCGGCGGATCTCCTGCGGGAGGACCGCACCGAGGACGTGACGCTGATCGTGCGCCAGACGTACCTCGACGCGCTCCTCGCGGACCGTCGGGAGCGCATCGTGCGCCTTGGGCTCGACCAGGCCGAGACGCACCTGACGCGGGTGCGGCTGCGCCAGGAGGCCGGCGATGCCTCCGAGTACGAGCTCTTGCAGGCGGAGGTCGCGCGCGATAACCAGATTCCGCAGGTGAAGGCCGTGCACGAGGCGCGACAGCTTGCGTACCTGGAGTTGCGACGGGTGTGCAACTTCGGGCAGGGACCCCTCGCGCTGACCTCGCCCCTGCTGGAGGATCGGGCTGTGCCGGACGACCCCGCTCGGGTCGATACGGTCGGGATCGCCGAGGAAGCGATGCATCACGCCGGCGTCATCGCGGCGGAGGAAGCGCTCAAGGCCCGCGAGCATGCGGTCCCGGTGGCGGCAGCGGCCCTCTACCCGGAATTCTCCCTCTTCGGCGGAGTGTCGCAGCAGGCGTTCCCGGAAGATGTGTTTCCGGCGCGGCGGGACTGGATCCGCGACAAGAACGTCGGCGTCATGGTGAGCTGGAGCATCTTCGACGGTTTTCTCACGAAGGGCGCGATCCGCGAGGCCAAGGCGAACCGGGATCGAGCGCGCCACGATCTTGCCGGCCTACGCGAACTGGTCGGGGAAGCCGTGCTGCAGGGCCGGCTGGAGATGGAGCGCTCCGCCGCCGACCTCCGCGCGCGCACGCGCACGGTGGAGCTGGCCGAGCGCACCCTGTACCTCGCCAACCTGCGCTACGAAGAGGGGGCGGCGAGCCAGCTCGAGGTGAATGACGCGCGCATCGCCTGGCAGATCGCGCTCAACAACGAAGCCGAGGCGCGCCGCGATTACTTCCTCGCGCTGGCCCTGATCGAGCGCTACACGGGGCGGCCGCTGTTCACGGCGACCGCGCCGCAGGAGACCGGACCATGACGCACGTCTACTCCCCCGATCGAGCGATGCCGACCCTGCGGAGGCCTGTCTCCGCCGCGACGCGCGCGCTGCACACCGCGGCCATGCTGGTAATTCTGGCGATGGTCGCGGGCTGCTCGAAGGGGGGTTCATCTGCGGAGAGCGTGGCCCCGGCGGCGCTCTTGGTCAGCGCGGGGGACATCGCGCGGGTGGAAGCGCAGCGGCTGGAGTCGGGGGTGCTGTTCACCGGCGATCTGCGCCCCCAGGAAACGACGCAGGTGATCGCGCGCTTCGACGGCGACATCCGCAAGGTGTTCGTGCGCGAAGGGGAGTCCGTCCGGCGCGGCCAGGCGCTCGCACAGTACGAGGCGCGGGACATCCGGGATGTGAACCAGGCCGCGGACGCGGATCTCCTTGCCGCGCAGGCGCAGCTCCTCGCCGCGCAGAACGCGGAGCGGCGGGCGGCGCGACTCCTGGATGCGGGCGCGGCCTCGCCGAGCGATCTGGAAACGGCCACCGCGATGCGTTCGGCCGCCGAAGCGCGCGTGCAAGCGGCGGAGGCGGTTCAAAGTCACACGCGAGAGAACGCCGATCGGCTTCGCGTGCCGTCCCCGTTCTCCGGCGCCGTCAGCGAGATCTTCGTCCATGAGGGGAGTCGCACCGCCATCGGCGATCCCTTGCTCACCGTGGTGGACACGGATACCTTGGAGCTTTCGGGGACGGTGCCGTCGGAGGCCCTGGGTCGGGTTCGGGTCGGCGCGATCATGCGCTTCCGCATCGACGCGTTCCCGAACGAGAGCTTCGAGGCGCTGTCTGGACCGCGTGAACCCCACGACGGAGCCGGGCACGCGGCAGGTGAGGGTGTACGCGCGGATCCCGAACCCGGACGGTCGGCTGGTGGGCGGGATGTTCGCCAGCGGCCGCGTGATCGACGCGGCACGCGACAGCGCGCTGGCGGCGCCGGTCGCCGCGCTGCGGCGGGAGGGCGCCGAGGACGTCGTCTACCGTGTCCGCAACGGTAAGGCCCAGCGCTTGCCCGTGCGCATCGGTCTCCGGGATGAAGAGAGGGGACTGGTGGAACTCATGGCGGAGGTGGCGGCAGGCGACTCGCTCCTCACCGGGGTGCTGCCGGGCATTCGCGACGGCGTGGCAGTCCAGGTTCTGGCCGCCACCCCGAACCCGGCGTCGGGGCAGTAGGGGCAGACGATGTTCCTCTCCGAGCTCTCGATCAAGCGGCCGGTCTTCGCCACCATGATGATGGGTGCGCTCCTCACCCTGGGACTCTTCTCCTACCGGCGCCTGGCCATCGATCAATGGCCGAACGTCACCTTCCCGTTCATCGTGGTGCAGACGATCTATCCGGGCGCTTCGCCGGAAGCGGTGGAGCGGGAACTCACACGGCCCATCGAAGAGGCGGTGAACCCGATCGCGGGGGTGCGGCAACTCACCTCGACGTCGCAGGAAGGCCTCTCCTCGATCTTCATCGAGTTCGAGCTCAACGTGAAGGACCTCGACGCGCAGCAGGACGTGCGATCCAAGATCGAGGAAATTCGCGAACTTCTGCCCGAGCAGGCCGAGGAGCCAAAGGTTCTGAGGTTCAGCCTCGCCGATCTCCCGATCATCTCCCTCGCCCTGCGCTCGGACACGCGCAGCTTGCGCGAGCTGACGAGCCTCGCCGAGGAGACCCTGAAGAAACGGATCGAGGGCGTGGACGGCGTGGGCCAGATCACGGTCATCGGCGCGGAGAAGCGCGTGATCGCGGTGGAGATGGACCCCGAGCGCATGGCGGCCCGGTCGGTGACGGTGGCGCAGATCATGGCCACGCTGGCCTCGGAGAATCGCGAGGTTCCGGCGGGTCGGCTCGAGTTCGGACCCGGCGAGCGGCTGGTGCGGGTGGCGGGCCGGTTGCAGGACCCGGCGGAATTCGACCGCCTCGTGGTGGACATGCGCGGCGGGGTGCCCATCCGGCTGGGTGACGTCGCGGTCACCCGGGACGACGCCGAGGATCCGCGCTCGGCGGCGATGGTGGACGGGGTGCCGGCCATCGGCATCGACATCCGCAAGGTGCGGGGTGGAAACACGGTCCAGATCGCGGAGAACCTGAAGGCCACGGTAGAGGAGTTCCGCCGCGAGCTGCCGCCCGGTATCGAACTCTCGATCGTGCGCGACGACTCGGTGTGGATCAGGGACTCGGTCGAAGACGTGAAGATCACGATCCTGCTCGGGGCGCTTCTCACCGTGATCGTGGTGTTCACCTTCCTCAACTCGTGGCGCTCCACCGTCATCACCGGGCTCACCCTGCCGGTGGCGGTGATCTCGGCGTTCCTGGCCATCTACGCCTTTGGTTACACGCTCAACACCATGACCCTGATGGCGCTCTCGCTGGCCATCGGCATCCTCATCGACGACGCGATCGTGGTGCGCGAAAACATCGTGCGGCACGTGGCGCATGGGGGAGGATCACCACACGGCGGCCCGCCTCGGCACCAACGAGATCGGCCTCGCCGTGCTCGCCACCACCGCCGCCACGCTCTGCGTGTTCGTCCCGGTGGCGTTCATGGGCGGCATCGTGGGGAAGTTCTTCCGCGAGTTCGGAGTGACGGTGGCCGCCGCGGTGGCGGTGAGCCTCTTCGTCTCCTTCACCCTCGACCCGATGCTCTCCTCGGTGTGGTACGACCCGGTCGCGGCCGGACACACCGCGCGCGGGCCGATCGGGCGCGCGCTGGTGAAGTTCAACGACAGCTTCGTGGGATTGGGGAAGTGGTACCGCGGAGTGGTCGGATGGGCGCTCTCCCACCGAGGCCTCACCGTGGCCATCGCGGTGGCGGCGTTCGTGGCCGGTCTCGCGCTGTTCCCGTTCGTGGGCGGCACGTTCATGCCCGATTCCGACGACGAGCAACTCGCGGTGCTGGTGAAGGCCCCGGTGGGCTCCACACTCGATTACACGCGTGACCGCTTGCGGGAGGTCTCCGCCGTCGTGCGCCGCCGCACCGAGGTCGCCTATACCTACGAGACCATCGGTGGGGGTTGGACCGCGCAGGTGAACGAGGCGAACGTCTACGTGAAGCTCGTGCCCAAGGGGGATCGCGATCTCTCTCAGCAGGAGCTGCAGCGTGTGCTCCGGCGGGACATGGAAGGCCTCGCCGGGGTGACGGTGGCGGTTCTTCCCGCCGGAGGCTTCGGAGGGGAGCAACGTCCGCTCCAGATCTACGTCAAGGGAGACCAGATCGACGAGTTGCGCCGGATCTCGGACGAGGTACTGGCCGCGGTGCGGTCCACGCCCGGCGCGATCGAAGCGCAGTCCGGCCTGGAGGAGGACCGCCCCGAGGTCCAGGTGCGCATCGACCGCCAGAAGGCGAGCGAGTTGGGGGTGGGGGTGGGCGCGGTGGCGCAGATGCTCCGACCCGCCATGGCTTCTGAAAAGGTCTCGACCTGGGAGGACCCCGGCGGGGAACAGCACGACGTCATCGTTCGCCTGCCGGAGACGGCGCGCCGCTCGGTGGAGCAGCTCGCCTCGCTGCCTCTGGCGGCGGGCGGGATCGATCCCGCGACCGGAGCGTCCCGGGTGATCCGTCTCGGCCACGTGGCGTCGATCATCCCGGGCGCCAGCCCGCAGAAGATCGACCGGCGCGACATGCAACGGGTCGTGATGGTGGAGGCGAACTACGACGGTCGCTCCATGACGGCGGTGACCGGGGACATGAAGAAGAACATCGCGTCGATCGCGATTCCCACAGGCTACGGAGTGGCCTTCGGAGGGGAGAGCGAGGACTTCGCGGAGACCGTCGGATACATCGTCGAGAGTCTCATCCTGGCCATCATCTTCATCTACCTGGTGCTGGCCAGTCAGTTCGGATCGTTCCTCCACCCGTTGGCGATCATGGTCGCGGTGCCGCTGTCCATGGTCGGCGTGATGATCGCCCTCTTGGTAAGCGGCAGCACGTTCAACCTCATGAGCATGATCGGAGTCATCCTGCTCATCGGGCTCGTGACCAAGAACGCGATCCTCCTGGTCGAGTTCGCCAACCAGAGGCGGGCGAAGGGGATCGACCGGCGCACCGCGCTCATCGACGCCGGGGAGATCCGGCTCCGGCCCATCGTCATGACGACCCTCGCGATGATCTTCGGCATGATGCCGCTGGCACTGGCTCTGGGGGCGGGTGCGGAGTTCCGCGCGCCGATGGCGCGTGCCGTGGTGGGCGGGCTCATCACCAGCAGTATCCTGACTCTGGTCGTGCTCCCGGTGGTCTACACGTTCTTCGACGATCTCGGAAACGCGGTGAAGATGCGACTCACGCGAGGCGAGCGGGCGCGCCGGGAGGCCGAGAGGGTCCAGTGATCGATCGCTCCGGCTGAAGGCTAGCCGACGGTGAGATCGAGCTGCCGGAGCAGTGCATCGAGGTGCGCGCCGGAGGCCGGCAGGCAGGAGAGGATCCTCGGCGCGTTCCTGCCCACGAAGGGGGAGGCGCCGGCCCCTACCCGCAGTGCCCCGTCCAGGTTGAGCAATCGCCGCCATTCCCTGCGCCACATCGTGTCGTATTCGGCAAGCGTCGCCGGTGAAGCGCCGCCGCGCAGGATGGACTCGAAGCGCTTGGCCAGGTCGTGCGCCTCCTGGAATCCCACGTTCATGCTCTGGACGCCAACCGGGCCGGCGAGGTGGGCGGCGTCGCCTGTGAGCCAGAGGCCGCCGCGCCCGAAGCAGGATGCCAGCCGCTGCTCGAACTTGATCGCCACCGACCAGATGACATCCTTGATGGCGTACGTGAACCAAGGCGCGCGCTCGGCGATGAGAGCCCGCAGACGATCCTCGTCCAACGTGGGGAAGACCCAGCGGCCGATCTCGGAGAGGCGGTTCTTCACGCGTTCCCCCTCGAACGCCTCGGGATCGGTGAGCTGGAAGCTCCAGCGGCAGCGGCCGTTCGGCAAGGGCCAGAGCACGCTCGTCGCGCCGTCGTCCAGGATGACCCGCGCCTCGTGCTGCAGGTCCGCGTCGGTTTCGAACTCGAACACGGCGAAGAGCGCTGGGGGCGCGAGTTCGGGGTAGCCGATGTCGAGACGGCGGCGAACGACCGAGCTGTGCCCGTCGGCGCCGAGGACGAAACGCGCCCGCATCGGAAAGGTCTTCTCGATCACGCGGGTGCGGCGGGCTACCGCGTAGCCCACCATGTCCTCGCCCCAGCGCTCAAGGGTGACCTCGGCGGGGCTGTCCGCTTGGCGTATTCCGGTGACCCTGTGTCGCCATTGGACCTGGACCTTGTGCCGGTGGAGCCACTCTTCGAGAGCGGCTTCGAGGAGGCTCTGCGGGACGATGGTGAGGTAGGGATGCTTGCCGCCGATCGCGGCGAGATCGACATCGGCCCGGCGCGCGGCCCCCTCGTAGAACGCGAGGCGGTCCACGCGGTATCCGGCCCGCACCGCGTCGTCGGCCAGGCCCAGCGGCTCGAGAAGCTCGACCGAGCGGGGATGGAGGGCGAGGGCGTAGCTCAAGCCGGCCCCCTGGGACTCGGCCTCGACGATCTCGGTCTTCAACCCGCGCCGAGTGAACTCCGCCGCGGCAAACAGACCCACCGGGCCCGCACCGACGACCAGGATCTCCGTCTCGTGCTTTCCGAACACAGCGTTGCCTCCTCCATGCAAGGGGGTACGGCGACCCTCGCGCGATCGCCGGCGGAATCGGGCCCTCGGGACCGACCGAGGAGCATAACCGTAACCGGGCCCGGGTCGTGAGGCAACCAGGTGGTGCCGCGGCGGCCGGTGCGGTGGTGTGGCCTGATTCCCGCGGTGCGGGTATTCTCTGCGCGGTCTCGGAGGACACCACGCATGGACGTTGCCCTGCCTCGGCTCGACATCGATCGGCTCCGCGAGGAGATCCTGGGTTGCGACTTCCGTTTCCGGACCCCGTTCGGAGAACGGCGGATGGTTTACGCCGACTACACCGCCTCCGGGCGTGGCGTGCGCTTCATCGAGGATCATCTCGTCCGCATCCAGGAGAGCTACGCCAACACCCACACGGAAGACGATGTCACCGGCCGCAGCACCACTCGCATGCTCCACCACGCGGAGGACGTGATCAAGCGCTCGGTGAACGGCGATGCCGACACCCGCATCATCGCGGTGGGGACGGGAGCCACCGGCGCGATCAAGCGCTTGCAGGAGATCCTCGGGGTGTACATCCCGCCGGCTACCCGCGCGTTCCTGGAGCGCGAAGGTCGGGTGCAGGCCGAGACCACCGGTGTCGACGCCTTCGGCTCGTTCATGGCCCACATCCGACTTTGCCGTCCGGTCGTGTTCGTGGGCCCCTACGAGCACCATTCGAACGAAGTGTCGTGGCGGGAGTCGCTGGCCGAGGTGGTGGAGATCGGTCTTGCTCCGGACGGAGGCCTCGACATGGTCGACCTCGATCGCAAGGCGGGCGATCCGAGGTACGAGGGACGATTCAAGATCGGGTCGCTCTCGGCGGCCTCCAACGTCACCGGCATGCGCACCCCGGTCTACGATGCCGCGCGCATCTTGCACCGCCACGGCGCCCTGGCCTGCTTCGACTTTGCCGCGTGCGCGCCCTACGTCACGATCGACATGAATCGGGACTCTGAAGCCTACTTCGATGCCGTGTTCTTCTCGCCGCACAAGTTCCTGGGCGGGCCGGGCACGAGCGGGCTCTTGCTCTTCAACCGTCGTATCTACCGCGACGATCTCCCTCCCACGTTTGCATCCGGCGGCACCGTGGACTACGTCGGTCCAGACGATCAGGATTACACGGCGGACATCGAGACCCGCGAAAAGCCGGGCACGCCGGGTACGCTGCAACTCCTCAAGGCCATGCTCGCCATCGAACTCAAGGAAGCGATCGGGCAGGACGTCATCGAGGGCCGCGAGCGGGACTTGACGCGGCGGATGATGGAGCGCTTGCTGCGCCACCCGGGGATCGAAGTTCTCGGCAATCCCGACCCCGACCGGCGGATCGGAATCGTCTCGTTCAATCTTCGCCACAAGGACCGCTACCTCCACCCCAAGCTGGTGACGCGGCTCCTCAACGATCTCTTCGGCATTCAGTCCCGCGCGGGATGCTCGTGCGCGGGACCGTACGGGCATCGACTCCTGAACATCGGCCCGGAGGAGTCGCATCGCTACCGCGACGCGATCCACGCCGGATGCCAGGGGATCAAACCCGGCTGGGTGCGGTTATCGTTGCACTACTGTATGGACGACGAGGACGTGGACTACATCGGCCGGGCGGTGGAGTTCCTGGCGGAGGTGGGGCACCTGTTCCTACCGCTCTACCGGTTCGATATGGCAACCGGGGCCTGGTGCCACGAAAAGGAGTGCGGCGGGGAAACACCCAGATTCGGAATCCGCGAGGCGCTCGCGGCATCGGCACGGCCGACGGGGCAGCCGTCGGCGGATTCCCGAAAGGATGACTACGCTCGGTACTTCGCTGAAGCGGAGGCGACGGCCGCACGGCTGCGGGGCGCCCCGCCTCCGGACGGAGCCTCCATCCCCGGGCTACCCGAGGACTTGGTCTATTTCCAGGTGATCCACCTCTCGGCGGGATCCCCGGATGAACCGGAGCCATGAGCGGGGCTTGCTCGCGCGCGGGGAGGGGGCTAGAGTGCAGTGGCTGGGCCTGCCGCCGCCCCCATCCCCCGGGGGCGTGATCGCGGCCGGCATTGCCGCGCCCGGACTCGGAACCCGCCGCGGTTGAGGAGACCCGGATGACTCGTGTCGCGGACCGATGACGCCGAAGCACCTGAGGATCCTCATCATCGAGGATCTGCCCACCGACGCGGAGTTGATGGAGCGCGAACTCAAGCGTGGAGGGTTCGAATTCGTCTCGCTGCTGGTGGATACCGAAGACGCCTTCCTCGCTGCCATTGAAGAATTTCGGCCCGAACTCATCCTATCCGACTTCCGGCTCCCTACCTTCGACGGGCTCTCCGCACTGCGCATCGCGCAGGAGCGAGCGCCTCTCATCCCCTTCATCGTCGTTACCGGCTCCATGAACGAGGAGACCGCGGTGGAGTGCATGAAGGCAGGAGCCTTCGATTACGTGCTCAAGGAGCACATCGCTCGACTGGTCCCCGCCGTGATCGGGGCCCTGGAGCGAGGGCGCATCCTGGAGCAGAAGCTCCGCGTCGAGGAGGAGTTGCGCAAGCTCTCGCGGGCGGTCGAGCAGAGTCCGGCCTCCATCATCGTCACCGACGCCGAGGGGCAGATCGAGTACGTGAACCCGAAGTTCACGCAAGTGTCGGGCTACCGGCGCAACGAGGTGCAGGGAAAGAACCCGCGCATCCTCAAGTCCGGCACGACCCTGCCGGGGGAGTACCGGCACCTGTGGGAGACGATCACCGCGGGGTTTGAATGGAGGGGGGAGTTCCAGAACCGAAAGAAGTCGGGAGAATTGTACTGGGAGAGCGCGGCCATCAGCGCCATCCGGGATCCCGGCGGGCGCATCACCCACTTCCTGGCCATCAAGGAGGACATCACCGAGCGCAAGTTGGCGGAAGCCGAGCATCGGAGGACGCAGGAGCAACTCATTCAGGCTCAAAAGCTGGAGTCGGTGGGCAGGCTCGCGGGCGGCGTGGCCCATGATTTCAATAACTTGCTCAATGTGATTCATGGCTACGCCGAATTGTTGCTTCGCGCGGAGAGCGAGGATCCGAAGGTGCGGGAGAGGGTCGAGCAGATCCTCAAAGCATCGCGTCGCGCCGCGGACCTTACGCGCCAGCTTCTGGCGTTCAGCCGGCGGCAGATCCTGGAGCCCCGGGTCGTGGACCTCTCCGTCCTCGTGGCCGACCTGGAGAAGATGTTGAGGCGGCTCATCGGCGAGGACATCCTGTTCAGCGTGGTCAGCCCGGCCCAGGTGGGCAGGATCAAGGCGGATCCCGGCCAAGTCGAGCAGGTCCTCATGAACCTAGCGGTCAACTCCAAGGACGCGATGCCGGACGGGGGCGCGCTCACCATCGAGCTTGCGGACGTGGATCTCCTCGGCGGTCACGATGCCGCTCATGAGGAGGTCGCACCCGGACCCTATGTCTCGATCTCGATCACGGACACCGGCTGCGGGATGGTCCCGGAGATCCAGGCACACATGTTCGAGCCGTTCTTCACGACCAAGGGGATCGGCAAGGGGACCGGCCTCGGCCTGGCCACCGTCTATGGGATCGTGAATCAAAGCGGGGGGCACATCTGGGTCGACAGCCGGGAGGGGATCGGCACGACCTTCAAGGTCTGCTTCCCCAGGGTGGACGAGCCGGTCAGCGCCTCCGGAATCGACGGTGGGGGAGGACATTCCTTCGGGGAAGGGGGAGACCATCCTTCTCGTGGAGGATGACGATACCCTTCGTGACCTCGTCCGCGAACTCCTCACCGGTCGTGGGTACTCGGTTCGTGTCGCACCGACCGGGATCGGCGCCCTCGAAGTCGCGGCGGCCCACGGGACCATGGTGGACCTGGTCATCAGCGACGTCATCATGCCGGGGATGAGCGGCCCCGACTTCGTGCGGGTCCTTCGACGTCACTATCCCGGGGTCAAAGTCCTCTTCATCTCCGGATACACCGACGAAGCCCTCGTGCGCCGAGGAGTCCTGGAGCCAGAGGTGCGGCTGCTGCTCAAGCCCTTCACCGAAACCGCTCTGCTCCAGGCCGTCCGAAAGGCGATGGCGTCCTAGCCTGCGACGACTCCGGCGCGTCGGCTCTCCGGAAGTCCGAGGAAAAACCCCTGAAGGAGATCGCAACCCAGCATCCGCACCGCGTCGCACTCCTCCGCGGTCTCAATGCCTTCGGCTACGGTGAGGATCCCCAGGTCCCGGCCCAACTCGGCCATGGAGCGGAGAAGCTTCTGCTTCATGGGCTGGGCGTTGACGCCGCGCACCAGCGAGGCGTCGAGCTTGACGACGTCGGGTTCCAGGGCGACGAAGCTGGACAGACCCGCGTGGCCGGCTCCGAGATCGTCGACCGCAATGCGGTACCCGAGGGCTCGCAGTGCCCTCACGCGAGCCCTCGCGTTGGGGATCTCATCCAGCGAGGCCCGCTCGGTGATCTCCAGGACGACGTGTCCGGCGTGAGCGGAGAGGGGAGACGTCGGGGAAGCCAGGTGCTCGTCGAGAAGGTCGAGAGCGTGGATGTTCACGAAGGCCGTCTCCCCCACGGCGCCCGCCGCGATGGCCGTCGCCACCGTGTTCCGCACCACCCGGCCAAGCTCGGGTATTCTGCCGAGTTTTTCGGCCGCATCGAGCAAGGGTGAGGGCCGGAGGAGGTCTTCCTCCTCGCTGCGCAGGAGCGCCTCATAGCCGTAAACGGATCGGTCCTCGGCGCGCAGGATGGGCTGGTAGGCGATCCAGAGCGTGCTCATCGCGCGGTCGAACGCAGCAGACAGGGCGAGCCGCCGGCCGCCGGCCCGCCGATGGCGCGCCATGTAGCCGAGTGCGTCCCGGCGAACCTTGGCCAGGAGGCGCATGCGCAAGGCGCGGGCCACAGACGCTTCCAGTTCGTCAGCCGAGACCGGCTTGAGCAGATACTGAACCGCGCCCAGATCGAGGGCTTGGATCGCGGAATCGAGCGTGGGTTTGCCGGTGACGAGGATGACCGGGAGATCCGGGTCGAAAGCGCGGACCGCCGAGAGAAGCTGGATCCCGTCCATATCGGGCATCATGATGTCCGAGACGACGACGTCGTATCCTCCGCTCCGGACGCGATCCATCGCCTCCGTCGCCTCTGACACGGGATTAGCTTCCAGGCCCGCTCCGCCCAGGACCTCGGCCATCCAGGCGGCGAGATCCTTCTCGTCATCCACGATCAAAACGTGGCCATGCATGGAGCCCTCCCCGTGGTGAGGTGGGGAATCCCCGGGTCCGGCCGGGGGCCGGCCCGGAACATATAGGCTAGCACTCTTGCGCGCCGCGATCAAAAATGACTGTCACAATCAAGCGGGACGGGACCCCCGGCCCGGGTGGATGCGAGTGTGGGACCGCGGGTGCGCCGCCCTGTGGGGAGGACGGGACCATGAAACGAACCGCCCGAGCATGGATTTTTCTTGGCCGCTCGGGACTGCGGGAGTTCCTGCTGGCCCTGGGCCTACCCGCTTCGGTCGCGCTGCTCGGGGCAGCATGGTACGTGCCTCACGCTCGCGCCGACGCGCTCGCCCACTGGCGCCAGGAGCTCCTCGAACATGCGGCCGCGGTTTCCGAGTCGGTGGATCTAATCACCGAGGATGCGCTGGGCGACGTGGCCACTATCGCGTCCTTCCCCTCCGTGAAGGCGATCCTCGCGGGGGCGCCCCCGCCCCCGCTGCATGGCGAGGGGAGCGAGGAACACCTTGCGGTGGTGCTGGACCGCCTGAGGGGCCTCCAAGGGCTTTCCCGGATCTTCCTCATCGGCTCTGCCGGAGAACCCCGCTTCGCGAGCCCTGCTTCCGCCGAACTGGAACCCGGGTGCCGAGAGGACCTACGGAGCGCCATGGACGCGAACGCTCCATTCAGCGGGCTTCACGCCGACGCATCTGGCGAGACCGTCTTCCTGTTCGCCGTCCCCGAGTCGACATCGACCGGCAGACCGCCGTGGGGATGGGTGCTGGCGGAGATGGACGTGCGGAGGTGGCTGACGCCGTTTCTCAACCGGCGGCCATGGTCGTTCCGCAGCGAGGAGTTCCTCTTCGCCCGAATTCTATCGGACAGCGTGCAGTATTTCTCGCTATCGCCCGGGGGCACTTCCGCAGGGCTCACACCGCGCCGGGCGGTGCGCGATGCCCGGGGAAGGCTCCGCCACCGCCGCGTTTCCCGAGGGCACATCGGAGGCGAGGGACGACGGTGGCGCGCCGCTCCTCGTTGCCGTCTCTCGCCTTCCTTTCGTCCCATGGCAAGTCGTAATCAAGGTCGACCGGGAAGAAGTGCTGCGCTCCCCGATTCGAGTCGCCTGGCTCGCGGTCCTGGCCTGGACGGCGGTGGCGATGGTCTTCTCGATGACGACCGCGAGCCTCAGCGCGCGCCGGCGCCGCCTGCGGGCGGCTTCCCTGGGGGCGCGGGAAGCCCGGCTGACCCGGCTACTCGAGCAGACGCACGATGCCATCCTCGTCACGGACCTGGAGGGCACCATCCTCCGTCTCAACCTGCGGGCGGAAGAGCTGTACGGCGAACCCGCCGAACGATTGATGACGAGAAATTTGGTGCAGGATTTCTGCCCGGAAGTCGAGCAACCGGCTTGTCGGATTCAGATGCAGACCGTCATCGAGCACGGCTGGACGCTCTTCGAGACGTCCCACCGACGGGGGGACGGAGAGAACTTCCCCGTGGAAGTGAGTTCCCGCCTGGTCGCGGAGGGCCGCGAGCAATACATCGTTTCCGTGGTGCGCGATATCACCCTGCGCAGGCAGACGGAGGAGTCGTTGCGCTCGACGACGGATGCGCTTGGGGCCATGGTGGAGTCTTCCCCGATCCCTATCGTGACCCTGAACCGCGATGGCCGAGTCGTGTTCTGGAACCCCGCGGCGACGCGCGTGTTCGGGTGGGAAGCCGGGGAAGTTGTGGGACAGTCCTGCCCTGTTGTCCGGGAGGCGGACGATGGAACGTTCCGAAAGCTGCTCGAGCGAGCATGGGGTGGGGAGGTTCTCATCAACTTGCCGCAGCTTCGGCGTCACAAGGATGGGCGGGACGTCCACGTGCTTCTCACCGTGGCTCCCCTCCGGGAGCGGGGCGCCGAGGTGACCGGTATCCTCACGCTCCAGGTGGATGTCACCGAGCGTGACCGCGCCGAGCGCCGTGCCCATGAGGCCCAGGAGAAGCTGGACCTCTTCTTCCGTGCCTCGGCCCTTGGGATGCTTTTCGGCGACATCCATGGTTCGGTCTTCGAGGCCAACGACGAGTTCTTGCGCATCATCGGCTATTCCCGCACCGACCTCGAGGAGGGGCGGATACGGTGGGTGGACATCACCCCGCCGGAGTATCTGGCGCTCGACGATGAGGCGATCGCCCAGGCGAAGCTGCGGGGCGTGTGCGCCCCCTATGAGAAGGAGTGCATACGCAAAGACGGAAGCAGGATCTGGGTTCAACTGGGGTTTGCGCTCCTGGAGGCGGAGCGGGAGCGCTCGGTGGCCTACGTCATCGATATCGGGCGCCGCAAGCGGGCGGAGAATGAAATCCGCCGCCTCAATCAGGAGTTGGAGCGGCGCGTGGAAGAGCGCACGGCCGAACTCGCCGCCTCCATCCACGAGCTGGAGGCCTTCAGCTACTCCGTCTCCCATGACCTGCGGGCCCCGCTGCGGGCCATCGACGGCTTCAGCCGCATCCTCATCGAGGATCACCAGGGTGCGCTCGATGAGGAAGGCCGCCGGCTGCTCCGCATCGTGAGCGAGAGCGCTGCCGGCATGCAGCGTCTCATCGACGGCCTGCTTGATCTTTCCCGCGTTGGGCGACACGAGATCGACCGGCACCGTGTGGACATGCGCACGCTGGCCCACTCGGTCTTCCATGAGCTGTGCCCGCCGGCGGAGCAACCCTCGGTGGAACTGCGGCTCGGAGAGATACCCGAGGCGTGGGCGGACGCGACCCTCATCCGACAGGTCTGGGTCAACCTCATCGACAACGCACTCAAGTTCAGCGCACCCCGGGAACGGCGCGTGATCGAGATCGGGGCTCGGGCGGAGAAAGATGGGACGGTCTACACCGTGCGCGATAACGGAATCGGATTCGACATGCGCCACGCCGAGAAACTCTTCGGCGTCTTCCAGCGTCTGCACTCTCAAGAGGAGTTCGAAGGGACCGGAATCGGCCTCGCCCTGGTGCAACGCATCGTTCGCCGCCATGGGGGGAGGGTCTGGGCCGAGGGCGTTGAGGACGGAGGGGCCACCCTCTCTTTCCTGCTCCCCGGCGCCCCCGAGGCCGCTCCGTGAGGAAGCCCTGAGCGAGTCCTGCGCGCTGCACTATACTCGTGCGCCGGAGGTTGTATGACCGAACAAAGCGTGCAGGAGCGTTACGCCCCCGACAACATCTGCTTCGGATGCGGCCCGGCCAACCCGAAAGGGCTGCGCATTCGAAGTTTCCTCCACGGGGAGGAGTTGCTGGCGACGTGGAAACCGGAACCGCATCATCAGGCTTTCCCTGGATCGCTCAACGGCGGGATCATCGGCGCCCTTATGGACTGCCACTCCAACTGGGCGGCGGCGCTACGCCTCATGGAGACGCAGGGCCTCGACCATCTGCCGAGCACGGTGACGGCGCAGTACGCGATCAAGCTCCGCAAGCCGACACCTTCCGACCGCATGCTCACGCTGCGGGCCCGCGTTGTTTCCGTGGATGGGAACCGCGCCGAGGTGGAAGCGAGCGTGGAGGCGGACGGAGACGTGTGCGCCACCTGCCGGGGAACCTTCGTCTCCGTGCAGCCCGGCCATCCCGCCTACCATCGCTGGTAGCGCCCGCGCGCGAGCGCTAGGGCAGGTAGAAGGTCTTGATCCTTCCCCAGGTCGCGGGCTCGACGGCCACCGGATTGGTTGAGAAGTCCAGGCAATCAACGCGCGAGGAGCTCGTGTCGAGGCAGGTGACGCGGACGGAGTAGGAGCCGGCGGGGAGGGTGTGGACTCGGGACGACTGGACCCAGTCGTAATTGGAGTACCTTCAACTGAATCCTAAACCCGGCCCGCTTGTGACGGTGTCGCCGGGGGCTCCGACGGGATCGCCTCCGCTCAGGAAGAGGACGCTGAAGTGGCGGACCTCGCCGACGAGACCTGCACTGCGGAGGGAGTCGACGAAGGTGGTCGTGGAGGAGAGTTCGAGGCGGAACTCGATCCACTCGCCCGGGCCGTCGAGCCCCCCGACCGCCACCCCGCCCGATGCGTAGGTGCAGCCAACAACAACAATCTGAGTGCCGCCGAGGTCGTTGGCATCGATGAACGACTCGGCCTCGATCCGGAACCCGGCTGCCTGACACGGCGCCGCCACGACCGCAAGGACCACCACCACGACCACCAGAGCAAGCAAGCGCATACACCACCTCGTCGCATGGGAGATGACAGGAGTATACACCGTCACCGAACCGGATCGAAGCGCGTCGCCTCGCGCAGAAAGCTCTGCTTGAGGTAGTCCCGGGTGATCACCTCGGTCATCTCCTCCGCGGTGGCGAACCGGTCGTAGTCCACGCGGATTACCGGGATGACGCGCGAGATCTCGGCGATGAAGTCCTCGTATCCCTGGTGGAGAGCGTGAAGGTAGTCGAGCGTGATGCCGCTCTCCACGCCACGCGACCGCGCCTTGATGCGCTCCATCGACCGCGCCGGCGACACGTCCAGGTAGACGATCACGTTGGGCTTGCGCATGAAGTTGCTCATGTTCTGGAACAGCTCGACGTAGGTGCGGTAGTCCCTCTCCTCCATGAGCCCGGTCTCGGCCAGCATCTTAGCGAACACCGAGTCCTCGTAGATCGTGCGGTCCTGCACCGCGGGACGCTTGCGCCAGATGATTTCCTGGTGCTGCTGGAATCGCTTGTTGAGGAGGTAGATCTGGGTGGCGAAGGAATACCGCTTGGTGTCGCGGTAGAAGTCCTCCAGGTACTCGTTGTTCTCCACCGGCTCGTAGTACACGTCGATGCCGAGGTGCTTGCCGAGGGAGGTGGCGAGGGTGGACTTGCCGGCGCCGATCATGCCGGCGATGCCGATGAACAGGTTTTCGAAGTGGTTCATGATCGTTCCCGTGTGCAGGCGTGGAGGATCGTCTCGCTTCGAGACCGCGGGCGGCATTGTACCCGGTTCCAGGCCTCCCGTCAGCGGGGTCCGGCCATCGCTCGGAGCGCGGAGTAGCGCCAGGATTCCAGCTCTTCGCCGCTCGGCCCGCGCGCGGACCACTCGAGGAGGGCCGGCCGTCGCGTGGTGAAGTACGAGAGTTCAACCCGGTGGATGCCGGGATCGAGGTCCACACGCATCTCCGGGGCCCAATCGCCGATTGCGGCCTGCGTCTCCAGAAGCGTCCGGCCATCCAGGCGGAGCCGGATCGCGCCGGCGACGCGGAGATGGAAGGCGTAGGACCCGGGTTCGTCCAGATCCAGGAATGTCCGAAAGACCGCGAAG
Source organism: Candidatus Eiseniibacteriota bacterium (assembly GCA_963762255.1). GTDB lineage: Bacteria > Eisenbacteria > RBG-16-71-46 > JABDJR01 > JABDJR01 > CAVXKA01. Next base: position 51,220 of record CAVXKA010000003.1, on the reverse strand, counting down.
AACCACTTGCGCCCCGTATCTTCCCAGGCTTCTCCCGGCGCGGGCGGATGTCCCGCCTGCACGATGCCCTCGCCGCAGGGTCCCAGCGTCGACCAATCCGTGGGCCTCGATCCGGGGAACTCCCAGAAGTACTTCGAGCACCGGTTGGAGCCGCGGGTCACGATCCACCCCTGCTGCGGTTCGGGCCGCAGGACGGTGGCCCCGGTTTGGGTGAGGGCCACGGCCTGCACGTCGGCGTGCGGGTCGAGGGAGCGCAGCATCGGGAGCCCGCCGGCTCCGTCCCAGAGATACGGGATGCGATCCATCGCCCCCGCCTGGGGCACTCGCCCCACGAATACGACCGGGTGCGTGTAGTCGATGCCGTTGCGAATGAGATCGTACGTCGGCACGGATCCCGCCGGGCCCTCGACGAGGACCATCGCACGATTGGGAGCGATCGCCTTGGCGAGCACGTTCGCCGCGCGCTCCGGCCCTGTGGCGGCATGGATGGTCTTGTGCGCGGAGTCGATCACGACCCCGGTCTGCACAAGCTGCGCCGCGACGACGAGAAGCAATAGAGGACGCAGCGCGCCCGGTCGCAGCGACCGCACCAGTGCGGTGGCAGCCAGGAAGAACGTGAGGATGTGCGCGGGATAGAGGTAGCGCGGGCCGAAGCGCGGCGGGCCGTCGGGCTGCGTGTAGGTCGAGTAGCCCAACCAGTAGAGGAACACGATGAGCGCTGCGAGGGCCAGCATGCGTGCCGGCGGGCGCTCGGCGGCCGAGCCGGAAGATCGAGGCCGGAGCAGAAACGCCGCCAATCCCACCGAAGCGACGACCACGTATTCCTGCAGCCGGTTCACCGTGGACAGCACCGATCCAAGCGGGTTCCATGTCGGCCGGTCGCTCGCGCTGCGGGCGATGTGGCCGAAGAGCAGGGCGTCGCCGGTCGTTGCGCGGTTGTAGAGAAGGAACGCCCCGAGGGCCAGCGCCGGACCGATCAGCGCCGATAGACCATGGGCGAGTCGTGACGAGTGGGGCGCCTGCCGCAGGAGCGCGATCCCGGCGACGGCGAACCCCGCGCCGACGAGCAACGCATCCTGAGGCCTCGTGAGGAGGATCGCGCCGAGGCACGCACCGGCGGCGAGCGCATACCGAGAGCGGGGCGCTGCGCTGTATCGGTAGAGTGCATCCAGTCCGAGGACGAGCGCCAATCCGACCATCGGGTGCGAGAAGAACGTGGCGCCGTTGAGCAGGTAGAACCCGTTGGTCGCGAGAAGTAGGAGAAACGCCAGCGCGACGGTGTCGCCGGCGACTCGTCTTGCGAGGCGAAACGCGACCCACAGCGTGAGCGCGGCGAGGAGCGGGTTGACCAGGAACCCAACTCGAGCCGCCTCGCCGGCAGCCAGCACCGCGGGCCACCCGGGCGGGTACTTGGAGTACATGCGCTCGGGCGTGCTGATGATGTGGACCTGCTCGTACGCCGCCGGGTCGGGAGCGGGGGGGTTCACCGCCCGCCCGGCGAGAAACGTGCGCGCCTGGTACTGGTAGGCGTACTCGTCGCCGCTGTGTGGAAACCGTTCCAGGGGGACCGCTGCGAAGAATGCCATGAGAAGCGCCGCGGCCACACAGATCGCCGCCGTGGCGCGGCTCGCCGAGGGGGAGTGAGCATCGGGGGCCTGGGTCGAACTGGGTGCCGGGTTCATGGGCCAACACCGTAGCCAAGCGCGCGCGGGAGGCAAAGGTGAATCTTCGCCCGCCGACCCCGGGCCGCCTCCGACCTCGCTTGCCGGGCCGCGGTTCAGGACCGTACTTGGAAGGCCGATACCGGATCTGGAGGGTTGTCCATGCCTCAAACCAGCTTGCATACCCAGGGGTATGAACTCCTGGAGCGCCTCGTCAAGTACAAGCACCTGACCCGCGAGAAAATGGATGTGCTATCCAGGGGAATGGCGCAGTCCGCAGACCCACCCGGGGACTACCTGGTCCACCAGGCGGGGCTGGCGCGCGAAATCGTGCTCGAACACTGGAGCGCGGTGCTCGGAGTGGAGGCGATTCGACTCGACGAGGAGTCGATCGACTCGGACGTCACGCATGACGTGCCGGAATCGCTCGCCCGCGAGCTACAGATCATGCCCGTCTATCGCCGGGGTTCCTGGCTGACGGTGGCCATGGTGGACCCGCTCGACGTGGTGGCCATCGACCGCGTGCGGTTCCTGACCGGCTTGGAAGTGAAACCGGCGGTGGGTCTCGCCGGAGAGATCACCGACGCCATCGCGCGCTTCTACTCGGTGAACGCCACGATGCAGGCGGCCTTCGTGGACGCCGCACGACGCCGGGAGAGCGACACCGATCTCGACCTCGACGAGACGGACGAGGACCTCATGATCATGGATGAGGTCGCCTCGCGCTCCGAGGACGCCCCCGTGGTCAAGATCGTGAACCTCCTCCTCAATCAAGCCCTGAAGGATCGGGCGAGCGACATCCACATAGAACCGGAGGATGACCACGTTCGCGTCCGGTTTCGCATCGACGGCGTCTTGCAGGACAAGGCGCACCCTCCGAAGCCCTTGCACTCCGGCATCGTCACGCGCGTGAAGATCCTTTCCCGCATGGACATTTCCGAGAAGCGCGCTCCACAGGACGGGCAGTTCACGGTCACCTTTCGCGGCCATCGAATCGACCTGCGGGTGAGCACGCTGCCCACCGTTCGCGGGGAAAAGGTGGTCATGCGCATCCTGGACTCGCGGAGCGTGCTCGTGGGCCTGGACAACACGGGGATCGGCCCCGACGAACTTCGGATCTGGCGGGACCTGATTCGCCTCCCCGGGGGCATCCTTCTCGTGACCGGCCCCACCGGAAGCGGCAAGTCGACGACCCTTTACGGCTCGCTCAACGAGATCAACAGCCCGGAACTGAACATCGTAACCGTGGAGGATCCGGTCGAGTACAAGCTCCCCAGCATCGGGCAGATCCAAGTGAATCCGCGCGCCGGGGTGACCTTCGCCACCGGCCTGCGCTCCATTCTCCGTCAGGATCCCGATGTCATCATGGTCGGTGAGATCCGAGACCAGGAGACCGCGGACATCGCCATCCGGGCCGCTCTGACCGGTCACCTGGTCTTCTCCACGCTCCACACCACGGAAGCGGCGGGGACGTTGATGCGGCTCCGCGATATGGGGCTGGAGCCCTACCTTGTGGCCAGCAGCGTGCGCGCGGTGCTCGCGCAGCGGCTCGTGCGCATCCTGTGCCCGCACTGCCGGCACGAGACGCGGCCCGACGAGGTCCTGATGAACCGGGTGCTGGAGCCCGGGGAGGAGAGGGGCCCCTTCTTCGCCGCGTCGGGATGCCGGCGCTGTCTGAACGTGGGGTATGCGGGGCGAATCGGAGTGTTCGAGCTGATGCGGATGAGCGACGGCATCCGCCGCCTCATGCTGCAGAACGCGGACTCCGCCACCGTGCGAGCCAGTGCGGTGGAGGAGGGGATGTCCACCCTCCGCAAAGACGCGGTGGCGAAGGCTCGCCTGGGCGTGACTTCCCTGGAGGAAGTGGCTCGGGTGACGCTGGTGGCTTCCTGACATGCCGCGCTTCAGATTCGAGGCTCGGGATCGAGAGGGGACGCACTCCCACGGCGAACTCGTGGCGGCCTCCATGCAGGAGATGCTCGGCATTCTCAAGGCGCGCGAGCAGTATCCCATCGAGATCAGCCCGTGCGTCGTGCGCACCTCGACCTGGAGCAAATTCAACCTGAAGCTGGCGGCGAGCGCGCGGGAGATCGCGGACCTGTGCTTCCACATGTCGTCCATGATCTCCGCCGGGCTCTCGTTGCACGAGACCATGGGGATCCTCGCGGGACGGACCCGCAATGCGGCCCTCTCGCGGACCCTCCTTCGCATCACCGAGGACATCGAGGAAGGGAACAGCGTGGCGGGGGCTTTCCGTCGCTATCGCTATGCCTTCGGCGATCTGCTGATCAGCGTTCTCAAGGCGGGGGAGAACAGCGGCAAGCTGGACGTGATCCTTCAGGAGTATTCCGAGCAGTTGGAGGAGCAGTCCAAGCTCACCTCCGATCTTCGGACCGCTCTGGTATACCCCTGTGTCCTCGTATTGATGACGCTGGCCTCGGTGACCTTTCTTACGGGCTGGATTCTTCCCCGATATGTCGAGCAACTCGAAGGGATGAACGTGGAGATCCCGCAGATCACCCGGATCCTGCTCGCCGTCTCGTCCTGGGTTGGCGACAACTGGCTCCTGGCCGGGGTGGGAATCGCGCTCGGGATCGGCGCACTGGCTCTCGCCGGCCGCGATCGCCGGGTGAAACTGCTCCTCTGCGATCTCGCGCTGAGGCTGCCGGTGGCCGGCCACTTGATCCGTCGCCGCGCGACCGCTCGGTTTGCCAACACCTTCAGCCTGCTTCATTCGAGCGGAGTTCCTCTGCTCGAAACCCTCGACCTCTGCGGAGAAGCGATGGGAAACCTCCGCCTGGAGGCGGAGATCCGCGACGCGCGCGACCGAGTGGAGAACGGCTCCTCGTTGCACGAGGCGATGGCCCAAGCCAACCACTTCCCCCCGGATCTCGCGCGCATCGTGATGGTGGGGGAGCAGACGGGGCGCCTCCCCGAGATGCTCTCCCGCATCGGGCGCTCGTACAACAACGAGGTGCGCCGCCACTACCAACGTCTTGTCACGCTGGTGGAGCCCGTCCTGATCGTGTTCATGGGGGTGGTCATCGGGATCGTCGCGCTGTCCCTCATCCTCCCCATGTTGCGGGCCACAAAGAGCTTCCAGGGTTAGCCCGGGACGCCCTCCGTGCGTCCGGAATCGTGCGATTCGCGAACTAATGCTCCCGGAATCGCAATTCGCACTAAGGCGATCGTCCCCGATGCCGATCAATCCATGACCGAGAGGGCTGAAGGCCACGCAGAGTGCTGGTCGCTTCACCCCGACCCGCTCCCACCCAAGGGGGTTCTTCGCATGATGGCGCATATTCGAAACCAGAGAGGTTTCACGCTGGCCGAGATCCTGGTGGTCATCACGCTGCTTGGCATCCTCGCCGGCGTCGTGATCTTCAACTTGGCCGGCTCGGATCAAGGGGCGAAAGAATCGACCCTGAAGTCCAACGTGGCCGGGCTTCGGGAGGCCCTGAACCTGTATCGCTCGGATCATGGCTGGTACCCCTGCGATCCGCGCGACTTCAATGTCGGCGCTGACCCCACGATCTTCGTGAACCAGCTCACCCAGTACACCGACGGCGCCGGCCGGCCGAGCCTCACCCGCACGACCACGGCGCGCTTGGGCCCCTACCTGAAGAAGTGGCCGACGGAGAGCATCTCCGGGCTGGGCACCGTCACCGTCAACATCACCAACGAGCGCATCCTGTCGGCGGTCTCAACCGCGGTGGCCGCGGGGACGGGGACGGGCGGTTGGTACTACGAGGCCAAGAGCGGCAACATCGTCGCCAATCTTGGAAGGACCTACTCCGCGGTGTACGCGGGCTTCTAGCCCGTGCGCAGATCCGTCCCGGGGTCCGCCGGTTTCACGCTGGTCGAAGTCCTGGTGACCGTCCTGGTCCTCGGGTTGGCTGTGCTCCTTGTCACAGGCGCCGTGATCCCCGCCACGCGGAACGGGGAGCGGCGCGAGGAGCGGCTGAGCGCCGAGCGGGAGGCCCGGTCGACGCTGGAGCAGGTGCTGGGTCTGGATTTCGAGGATCTCGCTCCCGGCACGCTGGGCCCGTCCGCGATTTCCGGGTATCCGGACGCGACGAGGACCGTGACCGTAGCGGCCTGGAGCGCGCGAGTTCGGCAGATCACGATCGAGGTTCGCGTGGGAGACGAAGAGTCGACGCTCACCTGTCTCAAGGGACGCAGGAGTCCCTGATATGCGTGCGCTGCGCCGCTCCGTCGACCAAGGGGGGCTGACGCTCGTCGAGCTGTTGGTCTCCACCGCGATCCTGGGTCTGGTGGCGGCCTCGGTGCCGGTACTGATGGACACCGGGTTCGCCGGGTTGACCCGCCAGCGCGAGAGCGTGCATCGCGAGCTGACGTACGGAGTGCTGTTCGAGGAATGGGCCCTGGATGTCGCCGGAGCCCAGACGGGGATTGGGATCACCGATGGCGTCGTCCTCACGCGGAGCGATGGCGAGGTCCGCTATCTGGTGAAGGGAGCGGATGTGTATCGCGAGATGCGCAAGACGGGGATCGTTGCCTGGAAAGCGGTCCCGATGCGGCCCCTGGCCTGCCTGGAAGCAGGGACCACCCTGACCTTTCAAGTGTCTGCCGGTTCGGCGGAGATCGCAGTCCTGGGTCTGGAACGACCGCTGCGCGCGGTGGTGGCCTTTCGGAGCGTCGCACCGTGAACTCCAAAGGCTCCGCCCTCATGCTGGCGTTGATGATCCTCACCGTGCTCACCGCCTTGGTGATTGCCGCGCTGGAGCTTTCCACACTGGTGGAAGACTCGGTCTTCCGGCGTCACCGCTCCGAGCGGGCGCTCTACCTCGCGCAGGCGGGACTGGAAGCGGCGGTCGGGGATGTCTTCTCGGCCAGCGCGGACTGGACGACGGTCTCGAACCCGCCTCTGCCGGAAACGGCCCTCGCGGGGGGATACATGAGAGTGGAGGCGTTCCTCTTGGAGACGGACCGAGCGGTCGTCACCGCCTTCGGGTGGGTCGGCACCGACACTCTTGGAATTCGTGTCACGCTGGAGAGGGATCCCGCCGGTGAGGTCGAAGTGACCGCGTGGCAGGACCCGCGCGCATGGGAATGGCCCTCATGATCGGACGTGAGCATCTCCGCCTCCGTCGCCGGGACCCCATGTTCCCGAAGGGAAACCGTTGGTTGGGGGTCAAGCTGGGGCAGACCGCGGTCAAGACGGCGGTGCTCCGCAAGGAGGGCGACCGAATCGTCCTCGAAGATTTCGGATTCATGGAGGTGGTGCCCCCGGGGGCGGAAGGGCGGGCCAACGCCGTGGCCGATGCGTTGCAGGAACTCACCGCGCGCATCGACCGCAAGGGACTTCGCACCTGTCTCGTGATCGACGGCGCGCATGTGGACGTGAACTTCGTTCAAGTTCCCGGCCGCATCCCGGAGAAGGAATTCAAGCAGGCGGCGCTCTTGCAAGCGGCCTCGCTGGTCCCCTTCGATCCCGAGACCACCGCCTGGGACGCGGTTCGCCAGGGCCCGGGCTCCGGAGACGTCTCTCCCACGCTTGTGGCCGTGAGTACTCTCGCGGACGTGACGGAGCTGGAGCGAGTGATGAGCGGAGCCGGGCTGAGCCTGGATCTCATCACGGTGGCGCCGCTCACCCTCGGCACGCTGGTCCCCGAAGGGGAAACGCGTGGAAACGTAGTAGTCATGGACATCGGGGCCAGGTCCACCGCCGTAGCCGTTTTCCAGGGCGAGCGGCTTCTCTATGCACGTGACACCCGCGTGGGAAGCGATCCGATCACAGACGAGATCGCCGAGATGTTCGATGGCGATCGGGCCCTCGCTGAGTCGCTCAAGAGAAATTGGGTGCTTCCTGCCCCCGGCGAAGAACTTCAACCGATCTTGCTCGGCGGCAAGCCCTACGTTCTCGATCCCGCGCGGATCGAGTCCATGCATCAGATGCGGGAGGAGCTTCTCCGTACGCTTCGCTACATCCAGGATCGCGTGGGCCTGCCGATCTCACGGCTGGTGCTGACCGGAGGAGGCAGCCGGTTGGGAGGCCTCGTCGGATACTTGAACCTTCCCAACACCATCCAGACCGGCGTGGCCGATCCTCTCGCGGTGTTGAACGACGTTGCCGAAGGGGTGAACAGCCCGCTCCTGCAATCCGTTTCTCATCGGCTGACCCAGGCCGTGGGCGCCGCCTACTTGGGCATTCAGGCGCTTCCGAGTCGGAAGCTCAACCTCCTCAGGAGGCAATCGGTTCGCAAGACCCCGAGGGCGATGCGCGCTTCCCCGAGGGGTCTGGTGAAAGTGTCCGTCTATGCCGCGCTCTTGATCCTCGCGCTGACGGTTCTTGCTCATTCCACGGAGCGCTATTTCTCCCGGAGCTATCAAGCGCTCCTGCAAGCCCGGGCCAACAATGAGGTCGCTGCGTCGACCGAGGTTTCCGTCTCGTCGCAGGAAGGAACGCTCCGGGCCGATCCCGGAGTTCCCGCCATTCTCGCTCTCGCATCCTGCATGCCCGCGGGCGTTCGTCTGGAGCGGATCGGGAGCGCGCGCCTCTCCGCCGAGGAATCGGCGGACGCCGGCGCCCGATTTCTCGATCCCGAGCTCGACCGTCTCTTCGTTTCCCCGCCGCCCGGAGATCCCGGCGCGCTGCTGCTTCGTCTGGAAGGACGGGCGCGGGGAAGGGAGGACCTGGTGAGCTTCCTGGAAGCCCTGTCCAAGGAGCAAGCGTTTGCGGGCGTGCGACTCGAGTGGACTCAGCGCCCCGTGGCCGATCAGCTCGGCGATTCCGGTCGGTACATGGGCTTCTCGGTGTTGGTGCTTGTTGCCGGTGGGCAGCCGGCGCCGGAGGCACGGTCGTGAACCCCAGACTTCTCAAGCTGGTCATCGTCTGTCTGTCCGCGGCCGCGCTCGGCATGCTGGTCGTTCCACGGCTCGTTCGCGCGGCGCGGATGCAACGCGCGATGGACGCCCTCGCGGCGGAAGTCGTTCCCGCAAACGTTCTGCACGACCGTCGCTCCCCGGGAAGAGACTACGTGGAGATCCACCGCGCCGATCTCACGCAGCGGCTGATCGCCACCGTGGCAGGGGATTCGCCCGGCCGTCTCGGCGATCTCAAGATCGAAGAGTCGGCGACGGAAGAGGCTCCCGATCGCGTCTCCTTCACCGTCGAGGGAGAGGCGAGCTTCGGCCAGCTCTACCACACGTTGGAGCGCCTCGGAGGGTTGTGGCCGGCGGTGCAGCTCGCGGATCTCGAATTGGAGGAAATCCCGGAGGGGGAGGGGCTCCACGTCTCCCTCAAGGGAAGCCTTGCGCTTCAGGGGTACGTGCCCGCCGCCTCGCTCGGCGAATCGGGCCCGCTCTCCGACGCTCCCGCGAGGGACCCGTTCCGTTTCGGCAACGAGATCGCGGGGCTCGCGCCGCAATCGTTCGGCGAAGGCCCCGTCGAGAGCGCGCCCGCAGAGGAGCTTCGCCCCGCGTTCCAGGGAACCGGCACGCTGGGCGGAGTTCCGATCGCCTTCTTCGGAGGGCGGGCGTATCGAGTTGGTGAGTTCGTGGCCGGCCGGCGGCTCGTGGCTATCGAGGATGGCCGGGCGCTTCTTGCCCCGGCGGAGGATGAATCATGAGGACGCCAGCAAACGGGAGCCCTGCGGCCCGCGGATGGTGGATCGTCTCGACCGTTGCCGCGATGCTGCTCTTGGCCTGTTCGCCGGTGAGTGCGCAGTCGCTCGCCCGCGCTCCCCGAGGCGCCGGAGCCGCTCTCCGAGGCGCCGGCGATCGTGAGCGCGGACCCTGGAGCGGGAAGGGTGACCCTCGATGTTTCCGGCGTGCCGCTTCCCGAGGTGCTGCGTCTTCTCGCCGACCAGGCCGATCTCGTGCTGGCCGGCATCGACCTCCCGCAGACCCCGGTGACGCTCAGGGTCCATGACATCGACGCGGACAGCGCGCTCCGGCTGATCTTCTCCGGCACTTCCTACGACGGCTTCGTGGTGGGGCGCCATCTGATGGTCTGCGCCGCGGATCAGCCCGTGAGTCGCGGGTTCGCGCTGCAGCGCGCGAGCGCGGCGGAGATGGCCCCGATTCTCGTACAGGCCTTCGGTGGCTCGACCATCGCCGCCGACGCTCGCACCAATTCCCTGATCGTCCAGGGCGTCCCCTCGCAGATCCGGATGATCGGAGACATGATCGCGGGCATGGACATTTCCGTTCCCCAGATCCTCATCCGCGCCGACATCATGGAAGTGAATCTGGGCGACGACCAAGAGATCGGAATCAACTGGGAGTATCGGCTCAATCAGACCCGTGACGGTGTGAACCACGACGTGGACGCGACCGGCAACCCTCTCACCTCCGTGACCGACTTCGCGCTCAGCTACGCCCGGCTCGGGACCAACGAATTCCGGGCCTTCCTGGGCACCCTGCAGGAAGTGGTGGAATCGAAGATCCTCTCCAGTCCGCGCGTGGTCACCGCGAGCGGGCGCACCGCGGAGATCCTTGTGGGCGAGCGCGTACCCTACCCGCGCGCCACGACGGAGACCCAAACCGGAGGCACCCTGCAGGAGATCGAGTTCGTCGAGGTCGGCGTCCGGCTCGAGGTGACGCCTCGAATCGCCAAGGACGGCCTCATCACCATGACGGTGCACCCCGAAGTGAGCGAGGTGCTCGACACGGCCGTGCAGGGCGTGCCGCGGATCGGTACGCGAGAGGCGAGCACGGAGGTGATGGTCCGCGACGGCGAGACGCTCGTCATCGGCGGGCTCAAGCGCCACGTTCGCACCGAGACGGTGCGGCGCCTGCCGATTCTGGGGAGCCTTCCGATCATCGGGGCGCTCTTCCGCTCCACGCGCACCGAGCAGAGCGAGGTGGAGCTGCTCGTCTTTCTCACCCCCGTCCTCGTCGATGAATCGCTCGCGGAGACCTCTCGCCGGCAGGTCGATGTTCGCCTGGGGGAGCTGGGCGTAGAGACCAAGGGTTGGTAGGGGGCGGCGTCGGGGAATTCCCGAACTTGTACACGCCGGCATCGCTGAGTTGATGGGGCCCGGTGCGCCTGTTAGCCTCCTCTACCGCGTTACGACGGGCCCATAGCTCAGGTGGTTAGAGCGGCGGTCTCATAAACCGCTGGTCGTTGGTTCGAGTCCAACTGGGCCCACCACTCTTCTCTCCGGGGTGACGGTTGGCACGAGCGAACGGCGACAAGACCCGCGCCGGCGGGCGTCAGACGAGTCCCCATCTCGTCGCACTCGCCGTGTACGTCGTCGCGACCCTCGTCGTGCTCTCCGCGGTGATGCCCGACCTTGCCCACCGCACCTTCCGCAGCTTCTCCGGCGACAACTTCGCGGACTTCTGGAACCTGTGGTGGGTCCACGAGGCGATCTCCCAGGGCCGCAGCATCTTCTTCACGAACCTGCTCTACTACCCGGCGGGAACGAGCCTCTCCTTCACCGAGTTCGGTCCGCTCTACGGGCTCCTCTCCGTGCCGTTCTTCGCGATCTCCAACTCCATCGCCACTGCCGCCTTCGCTCACAACCTCTGGGTGTCGGTCACCTTCGTGCTCTGCGGAGTCGCGACCTTCCTCTTCGCGCGCCGCCTGTCCGGCTCCACGGCGGGCGCGATGCTGGCCGGGCTCCTGGTCGCCTTCTCGCCGTTTCGCATCCATCACCTCGAGCACCTGAACCTCCTCTCCAACTACTGGATCCCGCTCGCCGCGCTGGCCGTCACGCCGTGGATCTTCGACTTCGGCATGGGAGGCCCGCGCGCACAAGAGCGCAAGCCGGGGTGGACCCTCCTCGCGCTGGTCGGGTGCGGCGCCGGTCTTGCCGGAACGAGCTTCACCAACCTCGCGGTGACCGCGACCTTGATCGGCGTATGGCTGATCTGGACGGCGATCCTGGATCGGAGTCGGATCCGCACGGGCTGGCGCTGGCGCATCCCCGTCGCGGGCGCCGCGGTCGCGATCGGGACCCTTCCCTTCATCTGGGAATGGTTGGTGTGGCTTGTGAAGTCTCGGGCACAAACCTGGTCGGCGGAAGAACTTACCCGCTGGTCTCCGGACCTCTTGGGATTCGTTACGCCGCCGCAGGGCGGCGCTCCTTGGCGGGGTCTCCGCGCGCGTGGGCGGGTCGCCTTCACGGCGTCGGCGGGAACGAGGTGTTCCTGGGGATCGTCTTCACCGTGCTGGCCGTCCTGGGCGCGCGCCGGATGGGACGCCCCGGGCTCGTGCTGCTCCTCACCGCCGCCACCGGGTTGTTGCTTGCGCTGGGACCGGGAGTCTGGATCGGCGGGAAGCGCCTCGACGCGCCCATCTCCCTCTACGCCGCGCTCGAGAAGATCTTCCCGTTCGTAGGCGCCTGCCGAGTCCCCTCGCGATTCGTCCCGATGATCTTCATCGCCCTGGCCCCGCTCGTTGCGGCGGGCTTCGCGGCGGTGCGCGGAAGGTGGGGGAGGCTCGCGTATCTCCTCGTGCCGCTCGCACTCGCTGAATCGCTGGTGATTCCGCGCGGATACGACGCCGTCCGCACGGAGAACCTCTACGTCGAGATGCTCGAGGATCCCTCGCCGGGGGCGGTGTTCGAGCTCACGTTGCAGCGGGAGAATCCGAACATCTACGCCTTCCGCCAGATCGTGCACCGGCGTCCGCTCGTGAGCGGCCATCTTCCACGCGTATCCATGCCCGCGTTGGAGTTGGAAGCGAAGCTGGACCTTCGCGGCCGTCTGACCCACGCGGCCACGGCGGGCGCCGCTCTGGACGATATGCGACGCATCGGCGTCGCGTTTTTCGTTCTGCATCGTGCCGGCGTGCCCACCGAGGCCTGGCAGCAGGTGACCGCGTTCTTCGAGGAGCGCGCCGAGGTCTGGAACCGCTCGCGGGAGCGGGTCGTCTATCTGTTACGCCGGGAGGGCCCCGCACCGGAGCGGGAGCCGGAGGCGGAGCCCTGAGGTTTCCGGCCGCCTACGGTGACTCGGGCCCGCCCCACGGGCTCGCGGAGGCCGATCCCGGGCGCGGCCTCCTTGTCAGACCCGGGAACGCGTGCTACAGTCTTCCGCTCTATGCGGGCGAGTAGCTCAGTTGGCAGAGCACGTGCCTCACATGCACGGGGTCAGAGGTTCAAGTCCTCTTTCGCCCACCATATTTTGCTGCGCCTCTCGAGGCGCGGGGATCCCCAGCCTGCTGCGAGCGGCGCGGTACGCCGGCCCGGTCCGCCCGCCCCAAGCGCGGTGCGGCGCGGGTGCGGATCCCCCCCCAAACGTGTGCCCTCGGGCGCACGTTTTTTTTGTGCCCCTTCTTGTGCCCGAATGCCGGGTCTCCGACTCGGGTTCCCGACACCCGGGTCCACCTTGCCTGTCCCCCGTGCAAAGGAGAACCGCCTTGTCCGTAAGTGAGACTCTGGAAAGCCTTCGTGTCCTGCAAGCGATCGATCTAGGCATCAAGGGGTTGGAGGAGGAGCTGGCTCAGCTTCCCCTCAACCTCGAAGCGGCCCGCGAGGACCAGCAAGCGGTGGAGGCCCAGCTCAAGGCCGCCGATGCCGCTCTGCAGGAGGTCCTCAAACAGCGCCGGGCCCTCGAAGTGGAGATCAAGACCGCCGAGCAGAACGTGGCCAAATTCGAGACCCAGAAGTTGAGCGTGAAGACCAACGAGGAGTACACCGCCCTCAACCACCAGATCGCGCACGAGAAGCACCGCCGATCCGAGCTGGAGGATCAGGTTCTGGCCTCGTTCGAGGTGGAGGATGGCGCGACGAAGCGGGTGAAGCAGATCAAGGACGACCTTGTGCACGTGACGGAAGCGGTGAAGGCGCGCGAGAAGGAGTTGGTGGAGCGTTCCGAGGAGGATCGCAAGCGGCTGGCGGCACTCCAGGCCCAGCGGCTGACCGCGGTGACCTCGGTCGATCCCAAGCTCTTGAGCCGCTACGACGCCGTCCGCGTCCGCAACCGCGGCACCGCGGTGGTCCCGATCGTGCGCGGCTCCTGCGGCGGGTGCTTCACGCAGCAGCCGCCGCAGAAGGTGAACGAGATTCGCAAGGAACTGGTGGTGTACACCTGCGAGAGCTGCGGCCGGTTCCTGGTGTGGGACGTGGCCGAGGCTACCTTTTGAGTTTTCCGCTCTATCGCGCACGCACCGACGGGGCCTCGCGGGGAAACCCCGGCCCCTCCGCGCTCGGGGTGACGATCGAGGACGAGGCGGGAACCGAGATCGCCACCGCCTCGGAGGCGATCGGTTTCGCCACGAACAACGTGGCCGAGTATCGCGCACTCCTGCGCGCGGTGGAGCTGCTTATCGACCTCGGCGCGCGCCATGCCGAGTTCCTGCTCGACTCCGAGTTGATCGTCAAGCAGATGAACGGCGAGTACAAGGTGCGCGACGCGAAGATGAAGTTCCTGAACGAGCAGGTGCGCCGCAAGCTCACGCGCTTCCTGGTCGCGAAGTTCCGGCACGTGCCGCGCGAAGAGAACGCCCGTGCGGACGAGCTGGCGAACGAGGCGCTGGACAAGCGGCGCTAGGCACGCGGGCGCGACTGTCGCCGTCTCGCCCCGCGCGTTGCGCGGAGCGCGGCTCTCGCCATCTCGCCCCGCGCCCTCCTCGGGCGCGCTCGCGCGAACGCTCCGCTGGAGCGTTCATCGCTCGCTCCTTCGCCGCGGCGGGCCCCCGCTTCGCGGCGCACTTTCCCCGGGGAAAATGGCGCATTTCTGCGTTTCAATTTCGTGCCGCCCGGCGTTAGTTCAACGGCGCCGCGTCGCGCCCGCCGCGCCTCAGAGGCCCTTCGTCGTTCGCGGGGCGATCCGGCTGCGCCGCGCCCGCGCAAGCAACAGTCCGCTCGGCTGGACACGATGCTCACCCGGGTGATCTTTGACACGTTCGCGCGGATCGACACGAACTGAACAGGGCGGTACCCGACGGCTCCCTGGTGCCCCATCCCCGCAACTTCTAGCGTATACTCAGGCGCGAGCCGCAAGGCTCTCGCGAACCGAGACTTCCAGATGGTCGCGGCGCTCCTTGAGGGCGCTGAGGAAAGTCCGAACTCCACAGGGCAGGGTGCTGGATAACTCCCAGGGGGAGCGATCCCACGGAAAGTGCAACAGAAAGCAAACCGCCTGCGGGCGCAAGCCCGCCGGTAAGGGTGAAACGGTGAGGTAAGAGCTCACCAGCGTCGGGGGCGACTCCGGCGGCTCGGTAAACCCCACCCGGAGCAAGACCAAATAGGAGGGGATGAGGTGGCCCGCCTCGCTATGACCCTCGGGTAGGTCGCTTGAGGGGCGCGGTAACGCGCCTCCTAGAGAAATGACCATCCGGCTCGGGGCTTCCCAAAGAGGCCTCGGGCTCGACAGAATTCGGCTTATGGAAGTCTCGGCCGCGATCTTTCTTTTGCGTCGCGCACCCCTCGCGCGGCCGACCGTCGTTCGAGGAGGTACCGCATCCTGAGCCGTCTCGGCAGTCGGGGCATCGTCGTCCTCGCCGTCACCCTCGCCCTGTCCGCCGGCGCGCGCGCCGCGCATGCCCAGACCGCGCTCTTCGGCAAGAACAAGATCCAGTACGTCGACTTCACCTGGCGCGTGCTGGAGAGCGAGCACCTGCAGCTCTACTTCTACACCGGAGAGGACACCCTCGCTCACACCGCGCTGCGCATCGCCGAAGAGGCGTACGGCGACATCTCGGCGCGCTTCCGCCACGAGGTCGCGCGGAAGATCCCGCTCATCATCTACTCCAGTCACCACGAGTTTCAGCAGACGAACGTCTCGTCCTATTTCCTCCCCGAAGGCGTGGCCGGGTTCACCGAATTCCTCAAGGGCCGCGTAGCGATTCCCTTCAACGGCTCCTACCACGATTTCGAGCAGGTGATCCACCACGAGCTGGTGCACGTGTTCCAGCTCTCCCGCTCGGCGGAGGATTTCCGCCTGCACTACCGGAACGCGTACGCCGGCCCGCCGCTCTGGCTCACGGAGGGGATGGCCGAGGCCTGGTCGGCGGAATGGGATGCGACCGGCGATCTCTTCCTGAGCGATCTCGTTCTCAACGATCTCTTGCCCCCCATCGACGGCCTCTGGCGATACTCGGGAACGTTCGTCATCTACAAGATCGGCCAGGATCTCGTGCGCTTTCTGGAGCGCGAGTTCGGGCCGGATGTGGTGCCGGCCCTCTATGACGAACTGTGGCGGTCGGCGACTTTCGAGGAAGCGCTGGCGCGCGTGACCGAGACGCCGCTCGATCAATTGAGCGAACGCTGGCATCACGATCTCCACCGCCGCTACTACCCGCGTGTCGAGAGCGGCGAACCGCTCAAGCTCGCCGCCGCTCCGCTCGCCGTGAAGCAGGGCGCGAACTTCCAGGCCGCCGTTCCTCCGCCGGGGAGCGCGCTCGATTCCGAGCGTTATTACTTCCTCTCTCCCCGCAACGGCTTCATGAACATCTACCGCGGGTCGCTGCGCGGCGAGGAGAAGGATGTCGAGGAAGTGGTGCGCGGACAGCGCCGCCCGGAATTCGAGTCATTCCACGGGTTCGAAAGCCGGATGTCGATCAGCAAGGACGGATTGCTCGCCTTCGTGAGCAAGTTCCACGAGAGGGACGGCCTCTTCCTCTACGACCTGCGCGCCGACCGGCTGGTGGGGAAGTGGCAGTTCGAGGGGCTGATCTCTCTGCGTTCGCCCGCGTTCCGTCCCGACGGCCGCGAGGTCGTGTTCGTGGGGCTCTCCGGTCTGGGGATGCAGGATCTCTACCTCTTCGACCTGGACACCCAGTCGCTGCGTCCCGTCACGGCGGATCGCTATCAGGACGACGACCCCGCCTGGTCCCCGGACGGGCGAACGATCGCCTTCGTCTCCGACCGCGTGCCATGGGGTGAGGAGGGGGCGCGCAACATCTTTCTCCTGGACGTGGCCGCGGGGACGGTGAAGCCGTTCACCTTCGGGCGCTGGGAGGACAGTGCGCCGTCCTGGTCGTGGGACGGGGAGCGACTCGCGTACGCGTCCACGCGCGAGGGGTTCTCGCAGATCTATGTGGCCGACTCGACAGGCGCATCGACACGCGTGACAGCGCTCCTGGGCGGAGCGACCGACCCGGTGTGGCGTCCGAACGGCCGCGAACTCCTCTTCACCGGCATGGCGAAAGGGCGATTCGGGATCTACAAGGGACGCGTCGAGGCCAAGGGGGACACGCTGGCGCCGAGCCTCCCCGCGCTCAGATGGCCCGGTTGGACCTGGCGCGGGGGCGCCGACAGCCTGGTCGCCCGCGAGTCGCCCTATCGAAGTCGGTTCACGCTCGACCTCGCGCAGGGGGGCATCGCCGTCGAGCCCTCGGTGGGGTCGGCGGAAGGGTTGCAGGCGCTCTTCTCCGATCAACTCGGGGATCGGCTCATCTTCGTGCAGGTGGCGAACACCGCGCAGGAGTTCGGCGATCTCGTGAGTCGCTTCAACCTGGGGGTGACCTACTTCAATATGAAGCGCCGCTTCAACTATGGAGTCTCCGCCTATCACTTCGCGGGGGATTTTCTCGATGAGTTGGGGCAGTGGTACTTCGAGCGGCGCGCGGGGGCCTCGGTGATCGGCTCCTATCCGTACTCCCGCTACACCCGCATCGAATCGAGCCTCGGCTTCCTTCACTCCGATCGCGAGGCCGACTCGTTCCGCCCCGCGCGCTCGGCGGTGCTGGTTCAGAACACGCTCTCCTATGTCCACGACACCTCGCTGTGGTTCGACACCGGCCCCATCGACGGCATGCGGACCAACCTGACCGTCGGGCTTCACACGAACCTGGAGCGGGTGGAAGTCGAGAACGTCTTCGCGCTGGTGGACGTGCGGCGCTACTTCCGCACGGGGCTGCGCACCGCCTACGCGGTGCGCGCGCAGGGCCGTATCTCCGAGGGATCGCTTCCGCAGCGGTTTCTGCTCGGCGGCTCGTGGTCCTTCCGCGGCTATCCGCGGCGTGGACTGGTTGGAACGCGCGCGGTGCTCCTCAACCAGGAATGGCGGTTCCCATTGTTGGACGGCATCGTGCTCGGGCTTCCCATCGGCGCGATCGGACTGCCCGGAGTGCAGGGCGCGCTGTTCCTCGACGCCGGGCAAGCGTGGGAGGAAGGGGAGCACGTCGACGACGTCTTGGGGAGCTTCGGGCTGGGGTTCCGAACGAACCTCGCAGGCTTCCTGGTGCTGCGGCTCGACCTGGCCAAGCGCACCGACTTCACGCGGGTGTGGCCCCGCACGGAGGTGGACTTCTTTGTGGGCTACAACTACTAGGAAGGTCGTCCTCGCGTGCGCGGCGGCGGCGGCGCTGGCCGGCTGCGCGGGGCGGCCCGATCTTGAGTTGCGAGATCCGCTCGGCATGCCGGACGCAACGGGCCCCGCGCGGGTGTGGTCACGAGACCTCGGTCGCGCGCTCGAGCACCCGCCGGTCGTCGCCCGAGGCACGCTCCTCGCCGCCACCACGGACGGCAAGTTGTGGCGGCTCGCTCTGGACGACGGTGCAGAGCGCTGGAAGTGCAAGCTCTTCTCATCGCCCATGGCGAGTCCGCTCGTGTGCGGGTCGACAGTGGTGGTCGCCACCGACGCTCCGCGCTACATCGTGGAGGGAGTGGACCTCGAGACCGGCGAAGTTCTCTGGAAGGAGTCCTTCGCGTTTCCGGCGGTCCCTGCAGCAGCGGACACCGCGTTGGTGGTCGTCGCGCGCGGCGGGCGCATCGTGCGCCTGGACGCGGCCACCGGTGCGCGTCGATGGGAGGCGCGTCTTCCCGGTGCGGGTTGGAGGCCTCCGGTCGTGCGGCCCGCCGAGGGGAGCGTCCTGGTGCCGGTGCGCCCCGACTCGCTGGTGGCGCTCGATCTGGCCACGGGGAAGCGCGTGTGGGGACGGAGCCTCGGCGGGCTTCCGTGGTTGGCGCCGAGCGGCGATCCGTTCGCCGCGCTGACCGAGACGGGCGAACTCATGCTCCTCGATCCGTTGACCGGCGAGCCGATCGCCCGGCGGGATCTGGGAGGCGCGCCGGCCGGACCTCCGATCGTGTTCGGCGAATCGGTCTCCGTCGCGTTGCGCGACGGTCGCCTCCTGCGACTTCGCGCCGCCGGACTGGAGATCGTGTGGTCGCGCGCGCTGGCGTCGCCGCTGGTGACGCCGCCCGCGCCGGACGGCGATGGCGTGGTCCAGGCCTGCCCGCGCGGGACCCTGGCCGCGGTCGGAGCCGACGGGCAGCCGGGCGCGACGTATCATCATTCGGAACTGCTCCTGGCCGCACCGCTCGTCCTCGGGGATTTCCTCGTCGCAGGCGGAGCCAAGGGAACCTTGATCGTCTACCGGAGAGAACGATGAAATCGCGCCGGTGCCGGGCCGCCCTCATCTGCCTGATCGCGCAGGTCTGCGCGCTCGCGATCCCGGCGATGGGCGTCGCCGCTCCGCCGGCCAAGTCGCAGGCATCGCTTGCATACCCGGAATCCTCGCCCGCAGCGCTCGCGTATCCCGGGGCGGCACCCGCGGACAGCGCGCGCGCATTCGCGCTGCCTTCTGCATCGTCGCGTCCCATCGCGGGAATCGTGGCTTCAGGGGTCGGGCTCGCCGCGGGGGTCGGTCTCGCCGCCTGGCTCAAGAGCAAAGCCGACGATCGGTACGAGGACTATCTGCGCCTGGCCGATCCCGCGCGGGCGAGGGAGGCGCGCCGATCCGCGCAGCGCTACGACCGCGCCTCGCTGATCGGATGGGGGACGGCGCAGGTTTCGTTTCTCGCGTTGTTCTACTTCCTCACGCGCGAGGAGAAGCGTCCGCTGATTCCGACGCGGGGCGAACCGATCGTACGCGCGGACGCCGCGGGCGTCGAAGTCGGCATTCGGGTGGCGCCGTGACGAAGCGCCGCTCTCTTGCCGTCCTGCTCTGCGTTCTGGTTGCGGGGTGCACCACGCGCGACGCGGCCAACCCGCTCGACCCCGACAATCCCGACACGCACGGAAAACCTGCATGGCTCTCCGCCCTCGCCGACGACGGTGCGGTGGATGTGGCGTGGGATGTCCCGGGCTACGACGATCTGCGGGAGGTCCGCCTCGTCGACGCCGACACCGAAACCGTTCTCGCGCGGACGTCGACCGGAGAGGGGACGTTCCGCCACGCGGGGCTTGCCAACGGCGAGGAGCGGCGATACCGACTCGATCTCGTTCTCGAGACTGCGCGCGTTCTCGACCTCCCCGTGGTCATCGCGGAACCGGGACCCGAGGTGGTGTGGGTGTTCGAAGACGGCTCGGGAATCCTCACCCGGTTGACCCCCGACGGACGGAGCCGAAGATCGCGCACCGGCTACCCGTCGGGGAACGCGGTCTTTGCCGATCCCGATTCCGGGTTCGCCCTCTTGAGCGAGTTCTATGCGGGGAGGGTGCGTCTCATCGATCGTGACGGGGTCGAGCGCTGGAGCAACGACTCCCTGCTGGGGCCGTTGGTCGCGCTGCGCGTCTTCGAGGGATGGTGGGTGGCCGACGCTCGCGCGGGAGCCGTTCATTTCGTCGATGATGCGGGGGGAATCGTCTGGTCCGACTCATCCTTCGTGCAGATCATCGATCTCGCCGCGGCGGGGGAGAACGCCGTGTGGGTGGCCGATCGCGACGGGGTAGTCGCGCGGCTCGAGCGCAACGTCGGGGTGACCCGTCGCGACTCCACCGCCGCGGAGCCGGTCGCCGTCAGCGCCGCGCCGGACGGGGGATTCTGGGTGGCGGATCGCGCCGGTGAGGCGCTGGTCCGGATTTCGGCCGCAGGAGACATCCTCGCTCGCATCGACGACCGTCCCGGCGTCGTGGCGCTCTACCCCGATCCGGTCGTGGCCGGCAGCGTGTGGGCCGTCGACCGCGTGCGCCGCAGCGTGGCGCTCTTCGATCCCGACGGGTCTGCGCTCGCAGAGATCACGGGGCTTACGGCGCCCTCCTCGATGGCCGTCTCCCCGGATGGCGGGACGCTCTGGATCGCCGACCCGGGACTGGGGAGGGTCATCCGCATGCGCCGCGACGGGACCGAGCTTTCACGGAGCGAGCCGCTCGCTTTCCCCACCTCGATCGCCGTGGCCTTCGCCCCCGGTCGCCCCCGCCCCTGACCCCGCGGCGAATCGAGGCGGCCGCGATCCGTGCGGTGCTGAGGCGCGCCGGCGCTGCTATGCTAGCGGGTTGTTCTCGCAATCCGACGATGCACCCGTTCAGGGAGGTTGCGTGCTGCGCCCGTGGAGTTGGCCGACCGAGGATCTCGAACCCGAAGCGATGGGCTTCGTGCGCGATCTTGGTATGCCCCGCGCCGTCGCCCGCACGCTGGTCCGCCGCGGGTTTCATCACGACGAGGATCTGGCTCGCTACCTCCATCCCAAGCTGGGGCGGCTCGGCGACCCCGCGACGCTGGACGACATCGATCGCGCGGTGGAGCGCGTGTGGCGCGCGGTGGACGCGAACGAGACGATCTTCGTGCACGGCGACTACGATGTCGACGGCATCACCGGCACGGCGTTTCTCGCCCGCACGCTGAGGGCGATGGGCGCGCAGGTGATCCCGTATGTGCCCGATCGGAGTGACGGCTACGGTCTTAGCGATCACGGTGTCGATGTGGCCCGGGACGCCGGCGCGCGGGTGCTCATCACCGTGGACAACGGCACGCGCGCGTTCGCGGAAATCGAGCGCGCGCGGGACGCGGGCCTCGATGTGGTCGTGCTCGACCATCACGAGCTTGCGGAATCGCTCCCCGTCGCGTACGCGCTCGTGAACCCGCAGCGGAACCGGGATGCTCACAACTTCGCGCATCTCTCCGGAGTGGGGGTGGCCGCCAAGTTCGTGCACGCGTTGGCGGCGGCGCGTCCGGGCCGGTTGCCTCACGATACTTACAAGGAAGCGCTGCAATTGGTGGCGCTGGGCACGATCGCCGACTCGATGCCGCTGGTGGGGGAGAACCGCATCCTCGTTCGCCACGGCCTCGCGCAGCTTTCCGACTCGCAGTGGGCGGGGATCAAGGCGCTGAAGGCGCTGGCTCGGCTCGACCGTGGCCGGCTCACATCGTCCGATGTGGCGTTCTTCCTCGCGCCGCGGATCAACGCGGCGGGCCGCATGGGGGAGGCGCGGAACGCTCTGGAGTTGCTGCTGACGGATGATCCCGCCGAGGCCTACCGCCTGGCCGATCACATCGAGCGGTTGAACGCCGAGCGCCGCCAGGTCGAGCACGGCGTGATGGAAGAGGCATCGGCCCGAATCCGCGAGCGCGATCCGGTCCCTCCGGCGGTGGTGCTCTGGTCCGATGGATGGGCGGTGGGCGTGATCGGCATCGTGGCGAGCCGCGTGCTCGAGCGATACCGTCGCCCCGCGTTTCTGGTTTCTCTCGACGGCGAGATGGGGCGCGGTTCCGCGCGCAGCCTTCGCGCGTTCCCGCTTCCGGAAGCGCTGCAAGCTTCCGACGATCTTCTGGAGGGGCACGGCGGCCATGCCGAGGCCGCAGGCTTCACGATCCGGCGCGACCGACTCGTCGCGTTTCGCGATCGGATGGAAAGCCTGGCCGGCGGCGCCGTTCTCGACACGTCCCCCGAGGCGCTCCAGGTGGACGCCGCGGTCGGTCTGGGGGAGATGGATGCCGAGTGCGTGCGCTGGGTGGAGATGCTCTCTCCGTTCGGGCGCGGCAACCCCGAGCCGCTCTTCGGCTGCGAGGGAATGGTGCTCTCCGACCAACCTTCGGTCGTCGGCAAGCGGCACCTGCGGTTCACCCTGGGCCAGGGCGAGCACCGCCAGCGGGCCATAGCCTTCAACTTCGGCGATCGCGTGAACGAGCTCAAGCGCGGCCAGAAGGTGGATGCTCTCTTTCATGCCGCCTTCGACACCTGGCGGGGCGGCGCTCACGTCCAGCTCGTCGTGCGCGATCTCAAGACGCGGTGAACCCGGTGGAAGCGACCAAGGATCTCCTGCAGCCGCTGATCGACGACATCCGGGGGCGAAGCGTGCCCCTCGACGAGGCCGTGGTCGTCAAGGCGTTCACCTTTTCCGCCGAGGCCCATCAGGATCAGAAGCGTCGCAGCGGCGAGCCCTACATGGCGCACCCGGTGGCGGTGGCCCGGCTTCTGGTGGAGCTGCTCGACCGCCGCACCGACGCCGTGATCCTGACCGCCGCCCTTCTCCATGACGTGGTGGAGGACACCAGCATCTCCATCGAGGACATCCGCCGGGAGTTCGGGCCGGATGTGGCGTTGCTCGTCGACGGGGTGACAAAGATCGAGGGGCTGCAGTTCGAGAGCACCGAGCGGGAGCAGGTGGAGAATTTCCGCAAGATGCTCCTCTCGATGGCCAAGGATATCCGGGTCATCCTGATCAAGCTGGCCGACCGCCTGCACAACATGCGCACGCTGGAGTTCCTCCCCCCCGATCGCCAGCGCGCGATCGCCACCGAGACGCGGGACATCTACGCGCCGCTCGCGCATCGGCTCGGCATCGGGCGGTTCAAGTGGGAGCTGGAGGATCTGGCCCTCAAGTTCCTCGACACCGCCTCCTACCGGGAGCTGACGCGCCTGGTGGCGGAGAAGCGCGGCGAACGGGAACAGGCCGTGGCGCGGGTGATGGGCCCCATGCGGGAAGCCCTGCTCGCGGAGGGGGTCGACGGCGAGATCGTGGGCCGTCCGAAGCACTTCGACAGCATTCTTCGCAAGATGCAGTTGAAGGAGCGGACCTTCGAGGGCATCCAGGATCTGATCGGCGTGCGCATCATCACCGAGAGCAAGACCGACTGCTACCGAGCACTGGGGGTGATCCACGACCGGTTCACGCCGGTCCCGGACCACTTCAAGGACTACATCGCCACGCCCAAGGCGAACGGCTACCAGTCGCTGCACACCACGGTGATAGGGCCGGC
Source organism: Candidatus Eiseniibacteriota bacterium (assembly GCA_963762255.1). Taxonomy (GTDB): domain Bacteria; phylum Eisenbacteria; class RBG-16-71-46; order JABDJR01; family JABDJR01; genus CAVXKA01. The sequence goes on along the minus strand of CAVXKA010000003.1, from coordinate 27,775 downwards.
CGGCCGTTTCGTGGAAGTGCAGATCCGCACGCGCGACATGCACCGGGTGGCCGAGTACGGCGTCGCCGCGCACTACACCTACAAGGAGGGGGGCCGCCCCGACCGGGAGCTGGACGAGAAGCTGGGCGGCATCGTCGGCGGCACCGAGGAGTGGGAAGACGGAGAGACTCCGCAGGAGTACATCGACTTCCTCAAGACCTCGCTCTATCAGGATGAGGTCTTCGTGTTCACCCCCCGCGGCGAGCTGCGTCATCTTCCCAAGGGAGCGACCGCGCTCGACTTCGCGTTCCTTATTCACACCGGGGTCGGGCTGAAGGCGGTGGGAGCACGGGCCAACGGGCGTCTGGTGCCGTTGCGCTACGAGATGAAGAACGGCGACACGCTGGAGATCGTCACCCAGCCCTCGGCGCACCCCTCCGAAGATTGGCTCACGATCCTGCGCACGTCGCGGGCAAAACAGAAGGTCCGGCACTGGCTGAAGGAGCAGCGCCACGAGGATTCCGTCGGGCTGGGGCGCGAGATCCTCGCCCGCGAGCTCAAGCGGCTGCGCAAGGACCCGGCGCGGGACAAGGAGCTGATCAACATCGCGCAGGCGATGGGACTCGAATCGGCCGAGGATCTTCTGGCCGCGCTCGGTCAGGGCGACCTGTCCGTGACCCCGGTGGTGCAGCGCCTGCACCCGGAGATCGAGGCGGAGAGGGAGAAGCCGAAGCGCAAGAGCCCCTTCGCGCGACTGCGCGAGCTTTCGGGGAGGAGCAGCGAGGGGATCCGCATCCAGGGGGTGGACAACCTCATGGTGCGCCTCGCCAAGTGCTGCCAACCGGTGCCAGGAGAGCAGATCGTGGGCATGATCACGCGCGGACGAGGGATGAGCGTGCACCGCGTCGACTGCCCCAACGCCATGGTCGACCGCATCGAGCCGGAACGGCGCGTCGATCTCTCGTGGGACGTGGCGGACCAGCGCGCGTTCGTGGTGAAACTCCTCGTATTCGCCGACGACCGCCGCGGCATTCTCGCCGACCTCGCCAACGCGATCAGCGCCACCGGCACCAACACCCGCAACGCGTCCATGCACGGGGTGGACGGCGACGCGCGCGGCGTGTTCCTTGTCGAGGTCAACAACCTGAATCACCTGCAACGCGTGATCGCCACGGTCAAGCGCGTGAAGGGAGTGCGAGCGGTCGAGCGGACGCAGTTCACCGGAGAGGAAGAGTGAGGGCGGTCGTTCAGCGCGTGCGGCGCGCCGAGGTCGCGGTGGAGGGCGAGCCGACCCGCGCCATCGGGACCGGTCTCCTGATCCTGCTCGGGGTGGCGCCGGACGACAGTGAGCGCGAGGCGCAGTGGATGGCCGAGAAGTGCGCCCACCTGCGCATCTTCGCCGACGATGAGGGGAAGATGAACCGAAGCCTTCTCGAGATCGGGGGAGAGGCGCTGGTGGTGAGCCAGTTCACGCTCTACGGGGATGCCCGCAAAGGCCGTCGTCCCTCCTTCATCGGCGCGGCGCCCCACGAGATCGCCGATTCGCTCTATCTGCGCACGGCTGCGCTCTTGCGCGAGCTGGGCGTGACGCGGGTGGAGACCGGCACCTTTGCGGCGCACATGCTGGTGAGCCTCGAGAACGACGGGCCGGTGACGCTGGTCATCGACACGCCGTATGAGACCTGGGCGTGAGCGAGGCGCCGCGGCCGGTTTCCGGTGGGGGCTTGAGCGATGCGCGGCCGGCGCCGGGGGCCGCCGCGCCCTGGGGGGCGCGGCTCTTGGGCGTGGAGGGTGTGCGGCTGGTGCTGGCCTCGGCGTCGCCGAGGCGCGCGGAGCTTCTGACCGGACTTGGGGTGCGGTTCACCGCGCGCCCGGTGGACGTGGACGAATCGCCTCGCCCCGGTGAGGCCCCGGCGGCGGCCGCGCGCCGGCTTGCGGAGGAGAAAGCGCTGGCCGCGGCGGCGCGGACCCCGGGCGACGATGCGCGGACCGTGGGCGCGCCGGGAAATGACGCGACCCTGATCGTGGGAGCGGACACGCTGGTGGTCGTCGATGGCGACGCGCTGGGCAAGCCGCTCGACGCCGAGCACGCGCGCCGCATGCTGCGGCTGCTCTCCGGGCGCACCCATGAGGTCGTGACCGGCGTGGCGGTGGTGCGGGGCGCGGATCGCTCGGTGCGTTCCGGAGTGGAAACGACGAGGGTGCGCTTCCGCGTTCTCGACGCGGACGACATCGCCGCGCTGGTGGATTCCGGAGAGGCGATGGACAAGGCCGGGGCGTACGGCATTCAGGGGTTGGCCGCGCTCGCGGTGGACGGCATCGAAGGCGACTACTCCAACGTGGTGGGGCTGCCGCTCGGGTTGTTGCACCGGCTCCTGCTCGCCGCGCGCTCGGCGGGGCACACCGAGAAGCCGTAGCGAAGGTATTCGTTCTCACGGGAGGCGTTGACGTGTTTTCTATGGAAGCCCCGATCGAAACCGTCCGCTGGCGGGACGGTGCCGTGCGCCTCATCGACCAGCGCTTCCTTCCTCGCGAGCTCGTGTGGCGCGATTGCTGTGAGGTGGAGGACCTCGCGCTTGCGATCGAGACGCTGGCCGTGCGCGGGGCGCCCGCGATCGGCGTCGCCGCGGCGTATGGTGTCGCACTGGGCGCGTTGCGCGCTCACGAACGCGGCGCGGATCCCGCCGCGGGCGCCCGCGCCGCCGCACAGCGCCTGCGCCGCACGCGCCCCACGGCGGTGAACCTCTTTCATGCACTCGATCGCATGCTGGCCGCCGTCGCGGCGGCGCCCGATGCGCCGCCCCTGGGCGGCACGCCGCACCTGTCCGAAACGCTGCGCCTCGAAGCGGACGCGATCCTCGCGGAGGACCTCGACACCGGGCGGCGCATCGGCGCGCACGGGCTTGCCGTGCTCCCTGACAAGGAGCGCGTCGTCGTGCTCACCCACTGCAACGCCGGCGGGCTCGCGACGGGAGGGTGGGGGACCGCGCTCGCTCCCATCTACGCGGCGGCACGCGCCGGCCGAAGGGTCCTGGTCTACGCCGACGAGACGCGCCCGCTCCTGCAAGGGGCGCGGCTCACCGCGTGGGAACTCGCGCGCGCGGGGATCGAGGTGAAGATCCTTGTCGACGGCGCCGCGGCCTCGGTGCTTGCCCGCGAAGGAGTGGACCTGGCCATCGTGGGCGCGGATCGCATCGCGCGAAACGGCGACACCGCGAACAAGATCGGGACCCTCTCCGTCGCCCTCGGTGCCGCCCACGCCAAGGTGCCCTTCTACGTGGCGGCTCCGCTCTCCACCTTCGACTTCGCCATCGCCTCCGGCGCGGATATCCCGGTGGAGGAGCGTTCCGCGGCCGAAGTTCTAGGCGAGCACCCCGCCGAGGGCGCCGGCGCGGTGAACCCGGCGTTCGACGTCACTCCGGCCCTCCTCATCGCCGGGTGGATCACCGAACTCGGGATTCTCCAGGCCCCCTTCAATCCCGCCTTGGCCTCGGGGCCGACAACCTGATAGATTCAGTAGGGTTGTCATTTGCTCCCCCCTCAGAGGAGACATCAGTCCATGCCATACCCGCCTCAGATTGTCGATCCGATGCGCCAGGAGTTGACCCAGATGGGGCTCAGGGAGGCCCGCACCGCTTTGGAGGCGGAGGAGGCCCTGAGCCGTTCCGGCACCACGCTCCTCGTCGTGAACTCGGTCTGCGGGTGCGCGGCCGGGAACGCGCGCCCGGCGGTGGGGCTCGCCCTCACCCACAATGTCGTTCCGGACAACCTGTTCACCGTGTTTGCGGGGCAGGATACCGAGGCCGTAGCCAAGGCCCGGGAGTTCATCCGGGGCTACCCGCCTTCCTCGCCTTGCATGGCGCTCTTCCGCGACGGCGAGCTCGTCCTGATGCTCGAACGCAAGGACATCGAGGGGCGCCCCGCCCCCGATATCGCCGCGGATCTCATCCAGGCGTTCGATCGCTTCTGCGCGACCAAGCCCGAATAGCGCTCCGGCCCCGGCCAAGGGCGGCGCGTCCTCGAAGCCCTTCGCGGCGAAGCGGTTCTGACCATTTAGCCCGTTGACAGCGGGGGAGTCGATCCCTATACTGCCTCGGCTCTTAGTTTTGGCTCGAAAGGAGTTGGCAGCGTCTCATGTCCACGCCCACGATTCCGGCCCAGCCGGAGAACCGTTCCTGGTATGTGGTCGACGCCCGCGAGTATGCGCTGGGGCGGTTGGCCAGTCGGGTAGCCACGATCCTGCGCGGCAAGCACAAGCCCATCTACTCGCCTCACCTGGACCACGGTGACCATGTGGTGGTGGTGAACTGCGCCGGCGTCCAGCTCACCGGCAAGAAGCGGATCAAGAAGACGTACTTTCGGCATACCGGCTACATGTCGGGTGTGAAGATCGACACCCTCGACGACATGATGACGGAGCGTCCCGAGGAGGTCGTGCGCAAAGCGGTGCGCGGCATGCTCCCCAAGACCCGTCTCGGCCGCGCCATGATCCGCAAGCTCAAGGTCTATGCCGGTCCCGAGCACCCGCACAAGGCGCAGGGGCCCAAGCCGCTGCCCAAGAGCGATAAGGCCGGGGCTTAGTCCCGGCTCAGAGATTCGGAGAAGGAGGAAGCTCGTTTGGCGGAACATCTCGCACAAGCCACGGGACGGAGGAAGTCGGCGGTCGCGCGCGTGCGCCTGACCCCCGGCAAGGGCCTCGTCACCGTGAACGGTCAAACTCCGGCGGAGTACTTTCGCCGGGACACCCTGGTTCGTGAGCTGCACCTGCCCTTGCAGGAAACGCAGACCATGGACCGGTACGACGTCATCGCGATCTGCAACGGCGGCGGGCTGTCCAGTCAGGCCGGCGCCATGCGGATGGGTATCGCGCGAGCGCTCGCTCAGGTGGACCCGGATCTCCGCCCCGCCCTGCGTCGCAACGGCTTCCTCTCGCGCGATTCGCGCATGAAGGAACGCAAGAAGTACGGGCAGCCCGGCGCCCGCAAGCGCTTCCAGTTCTCGAAGCGTTAGGAACGGCGGGGGGCTGCTTCGGCGGCCCCCCGGTTTTCTCGGTTCGGATCGGTTCGAAAATACACACGCCCCGCCATCTCCCGGCGTGGCCCGCCAGCCTCCGTCCTCGGACGGGGCGCGCGGCGCCGAGGGGGATCTCTTCATGGCGAGGCGGCGGCAGCAACGCACAACACGACCCAAGGAGAAGAGGCACCCTTATGCCCATGCCTACCATGCACGAACTCCTGGAAGCGGGAGTTCACTTCGGCCATCAGACCCGCCGCTGGAATCCCAAGATGAAGAAGTACATCTTCATCGAGCGCAACGGCATCCACATCATGGATCTCTCCAAGACCCTCGAGGCGCTCGACGCCGCGGCCATCGCCGTGCGCAAGTCGGTCGCGCACGGGGGCGTGGTCCTCTTCGTGGGCACCAAGAAGCAGGCCCAGGAGATCATCAAGGAAGAGGCGGCGCGGTGTAACCAGTACTACGTCACCGAGCGCTGGTTGGGCGGCATGCTCACCAACTTCAAGACCATCAAGGCGTCCATCGCGCGCTTGAAGGAACTGGACCGCATCGTGGCCGACGGCACCATCGCGTCCTTCACGAAGAAGGAAGCGGCGGGGTTGGACAAGGAACGCGGGAAGCTGGAGAAGGTTTTCTCCGGCATCAAGGACATGGAGCGCATCCCCTCGCTGGTCTTCATCGTCGACACCAACAAGGAGCGCATCGCGGTGGCCGAGGCCAGGCGCTTGGAGATCCCCATCGTCGGGATCGTCGACACCAACTGCGATCCGGACCTCATCAACTACCCGATCCCCGGCAACGATGATGCCCTGCGCGCGATCAAGCTGATCGCCCGGGTTGTTGCCGACGCCACCATGGAGGCGGAGCGGGTCGCGTCGGACAAGGCCGACTTCTCGGAGGGCTACTCGGCCGGCGGCGACGCCGACGAAGAGCTGGCCTTCAAGGGTTGAGCGGAACCGGGGCGCCGCCCCGGCTTTCCCTCGACCCGATTCCCCCAAGCATTGACGGCGGATCGCTCCGCCGGATTCCGTGACAACGAAGGAGAGATCGACGATGAGCACCATCACCGCAAACATGGTCAGCGAGCTGCGAGCCCGCACCGGGGCCGGCATCATGGACTGCAAGAGAGCGCTGGCCGACACCGAGGGCGACATCGAGAAGGCGATCGACCAGCTCCGCAAGACCGGTATCGCCAAGGCCGCCAAGAAGGCCGGCCGCACCACGGCGGAAGGTCTCGTTCACGCCTACATCCATCCGGGCGGACGCGTCGGTGTGCTGCTGGAAATCAACTGCGAGACCGACTTCGTGGCCCGCAACGAGCAGTTCCAGACCCTGGTGCACGATCTTGCCATGCACGTGGCCGCGGCCAAGCCGCTGGCGGTGCGCCGCGAGGAAGTGGATCCCGAGCTGGTCGCGCGCGAGCGTGCCCTCTTCGAGGCACAGGCCCGGGAGAGCGGCAAGCCGCAGAACGTCATCGACAAGATGGTGGAGGGTCGCCTCGCCAAGTTCTACGAGGAGTCCGTGCTTCTCGAGCAGGGCTTCGTGAAGGACCCGGACAAGAAGGTCGACGACGTGGTCAAAGAGCACATCGCCACCATCGGCGAGAACATCGTCGTCCGCCGCTTCGCGCGCTTCGAGCTCGGGCAGGAGGACTGATGTCGGCCGCGGCTCAAGCCGCGGCGGGCGAGCCGCGCTTCCGCCGGATCCTCCTCAAGATCTCGGGCGAGATCCTGGCCGGGGAGCAGGGCTTCGGCATCGCCAGCCCCCGCCTGGATCAGATCGCGGAGGAAGTGAAGGGCGTGCGCGACCTCGGAGTCGAGGTCGGGCTGGTGATCGGCGGCGGCAACATCTTCCGCGGGCTCTCCGGCGCCGCGGGCGGCATGGACCGAACCACGGCCGATCACATGGGCATGCTCGCCACCGTGATCAACGCGCTCGCCCTGCAGGATCGGCTTGAGGGGCTCGGCCTCTTTACCCGAGTGATGTCGGCCATTAATATGGAGCAGGTCGCGGAGCCGTTCATCCGCCGCCGTGCCGTGCGCCACCTCGAAAAGGGACGCGTGGTGATCCTGGCCGCGGGGACCGGCAACCCGTACTTCAGCACCGATACCGCGGCCGCTCTGCGGGCGGTCGAGATCGGAGCCGAGGTCATCATCAAGGGCACCAAGGTGGATGGCGTCTTTACCGGAGACCCGATGAAGGATCCGACGGCGAAGCGCTTCGAGCGCCTCACCTACATGGACGTCCTCACAAAGGGCCTCAAGGTGATGGACTCGACCGCGGTATCGCTGTGCATGGACAACCGGCTTCCGATCCTGGTTTTCAACTTCACTATCGCCGGTAACCTGCGCCGCCTGGTCCTCGGGGATCCGGTGGGCACCCTGGTGGGAGAGGGATAGGGAACATGGACAAGGAGATGGCGGCCCACGAAGGCCGGATGACCAAAGCGGTGGAAGCGTTTCAGCGCGATCTCGGGAGCATCCGGGCCGGCAAGGCCTCCCCGGCGTTGCTCGACAACATCCGCGTGGACTACTACGGCACGCCGACGCCGCTCAAGCAAGTGGCGAGCGTTTCCGCCCCCGAGCCCCGGCTTCTGATCGTGCAGCCCTGGGAGAAGAACCTGCTGCACGCGATCTCCAAGGCCATCCAGACCAGCGACCTGGGACTCAATCCCCAGGACGACGGGAACGTGCTCAAGATCCCGATCCCGACCCTCAACGAGGAGCGGCGCCGGGAGCTGGTGAAGATGGCGCACAAGATGGCCGAGGAAGGGCGCGTGGCGGTGCGCAACGTGCGCCGCGACGCCAACGAACACTACAAGAAGGCGCAGAAGAACGGCGACGTCTCCGAGGACGATGCCCGCCGCGCCACCGATCAGGTGCAGAAGCTGCACGACAAGTACATCGCCCAGGTCGACGACATTCTGAAAAAGAAGGAAGCCGAGGTCATGGAGGTGTAGGCCGTCCGGCCCGCCTCCCGATCCTCGACGTCCTCCCACCGGCCCCGCGGAGGGCCATCGATGTTGCCCGAAACCGAACGCCTCGAGCTTGAGGAGCAACTCAAGCAGGATATCCTGGCCGGCGGGGACATCCCGCGCCACATCGCGGTGATCATGGACGGGAACGGGCGTTGGGCGCGCAGCCGCAACCGCCCGCGCGTCTTCGGCCATCTCTCCGGACGCCACGCCGTGCGCCAGACCGTGATGGGGTGCCGGGAGCTGGGCGTGCAGGTGCTCACGCTCTACACCTTCTCCGTCGAGAACTGGCAGCGTCCTCCCGCCGAAGTGAGCTCCCTCATGCGCATCCTGCAGCAGACCCTGCGGGAGCAGCGCGACGAGATGCGCGACAACGGCATCCGTCTCGATGTGGTCGGCAGGATGGCGGATCTGCCGGCCGCGGTGCAGAGGACCCTCACCGAGAGCATGGAGTTCCTGAGCGGCGGGCGGGACATGCTGTTGAACCTGGCCCTCTCCTACGGCGGGCGGACCGAACTCGCCGAGGCGGCGCAGGCGATCGCGCGCGAAGTCCGGGCGGGGACGCTCGACCCGGAGCAGGTGGACGAGGCGACGGTGGCGCAGCATCTCTACACCGCGGGGCTCCCCGATCCCGATCTCCTCATCCGCACGAGCGGCGAGGTGCGCATCTCCAATTTTCTCCTCTGGCAGGTGGCGTATTCGGAGATCCTGGTCACCCCGGTTCTCTGGCCCGATTTCAAGAAGGAGCACCTGTTCCGCGCCGTCCTCGAGTACCAGCATCGGGAGCGTCGTTTCGGTCGTGTGCGCTGAAGCCACGGTGCGGGCCCGCTTGCACGCCCAGTCGGTAGGGGCGCGGGTCGTTGCGGGGTTCGCGCTCGCCGGCATCACCCTCGCCGCGGCGTGGGCGGGGGGACTCTTCCTGGCCCTTCTTCTCCTGATCGGGGTGATGGCCGCGCTCCTCGAGTTCTTCCGGATGTCGAAGCGGGCCGGGCATCCCGTCCTCATGCTGCCGGGCCTCGCGGGCGGAGCCGCGATCGTGATCCTGGGCGCTCTGCATCGCCCCGCCGAGGCGGGCGCGGTGTTGGTGGCGATCGCGCTCTGGATGATTGCGGCGTCGTTGCGCCCGCCGATCGAGGGGCGCCTCGACGGGCTCGCGCTGACCGTATTCGGCGTGCTCTACGTGGCGGGATTCGCGGTGCATCTGCTCTGGCTGCGAGAGCTGGAGCGGGGTCTGGGATTGTTGCTCGTCGTGCTGCTCGGCACCTGGGCCGCCGACACCTTCGCGTTCTTCGTGGGGATCCGGTGGGGGAAGCGCAAGCTCGCTCCTCATGTCAGCCCCGGGAAATCGGTGGAGGGATTCCTCGGCGGGCTCGCGGGGACGATCCTTGTGGCGGGCGTGGCGGCCCGATTCGTCTCCGGCTTCACGCTCCCCGAGGCGTTGCTCACCGGCCTCGTCATCGGCCTTGTCTCGCCGCTCGGCGATCTCCTCGAATCGCTCTTGAAGCGCAACCTCTGCGCCAAGGATGCTTCGCACATCATCCCCGGGCACGGGGGTGTGCTCGATCGCATCGACAGCCTTCTTCTGGTCGCGCCCGTCAGCTTCTATCTCTTCAGGTACTTGCTGACATGAGCGCGCCGCTGTCGCCTCTGCCCGCCTTTCCGCGCCGCGTCGCAATCCTCGGCGCGACCGGGTCGATCGGCGAGAAGGCGATGGCGGTGGCCGAGCGCTATCCCGACCGCGTGCAAGTGATCGCGCTGGCAGCGCACGGCTCTGTGGAGCCGCTGGCGGCGGCGGCTCGGCGATGCGGTGCGGCGCACGTGGCGGTGGCCGACCCCGAGCGGGTGGCGGCGTTGCGCGCGCTTCTCCCCGCGGGGACGCGCGTGGACGGCGGCCCGGAGGCGGTCGCCGCGCTGGCCGCGCTCGACGACGTGGATCTCGTGGTGAACGGCATCATGGGCCGCGCCGGGCTCGAGGCGAGTCTTCTCGCCGCGGAGCGCGGCAAGATGCTGGCGCTGGCCAACAAGGAATCGCTGGTGCTGGCTGGCGAGCTCATCATGCGCGCCGCGCGCGCGCACGGGGCGCGGGTGATCCCGGTGGACAGCGAGCACTCCGGGCTCTTCCAGTGTCTGGACGGGCGCGATCCCGCTCAGGTGAAGCGGCTCGTCATCACCGCCTCGGGCGGTCCCTTCCGCGGGAAGCGCCGCGAGGATCTGGTTGCGGTGACGCCTCAGGAGGCGCTGCGCCACCCGATATGGCCCATGGGCGCGCGCATCACGGTGGACAGCGCGACCCTCTTCAACAAGGGGCTGGAAGTGATCGAGACCCAGCGGTTGTTCGACGTGCCGCTCCATCGCATCGAGGTCTGGGTGCATCCCCAGAGCGTCGTGCACGCGCTGGTCACGTTGACCGACGGCTCGATGATCGCGCAGCTCTCCGCGCCCGACATGATGATCCCGGTGCAGTACGCGATGAGCTACCCGGAACGATGGGACTGCGCGGCGCCGGTCTGCGATCTTCCGCGGTGGGGATCTCTCGGCTTCGAGTCTCCCGACCTCGATGCGTTTCCCGCACTGCGGCTCGCCTATCGCGCGGCCGAGCGGGGAGGAACGGCGCCCGCAGTGCTCAACGCGGCCGACGAGGTGGCGGTCGAGTCGTTCCTCGAGGGTCGTCTCCGTTTTCCCGCCATCGCCGAAGTGGTCGAGGAGGTGCTGGATCGCGCCCCTCAAGGCCCCGCCGATTCGCTCGACGCGGTGGTCGCCGCCGACCGGGACGCCCGCGCGGCCGCGCTGGACGCGGTCGCGGCGCGCCGGCCCTGACGTGCGCACGCTTCACGTGGCCACCGCGCGCACGTGGCGCGGGGGCGAACAGCAGGTTCTCTATCTGCTTCAAGGGCTGACGCTGCGCGGTTGGAATCCCGTGCTCGCCACGCCGGGCAAGAGCCCGCTGGCCCGCCGAGCGACGGAGGCGGGCGTGCGCGTTGTCCCCATCGCATCGCACGGAGATGCGGATCCGATGGCCGCGTTTCGCCTGCGGCGTCTGGCTCGTGAAGGGTTCGACCTCCTCCATCTCCACACCGGGCACGCGCACGCGCTCGGGCTCCTGGCCACGGCCGGACTTCGCCCCCGACCCGCGATCGTGGTTTCTCGGCGCGTGGATTTCATCCCGCGCGGACCGCTGCGGCGGCTCAAGTACGGTCCCGGGGTGGATCGTTTCATCGCGGTGAGCGATGGCGTGGCGCGCATTCTGCGCGCGGCGGGGGTGCCCGCCGATCGCGTGACCACCGTTCACAGCGGCATCGACCCGGCGCGGATGGCGGTCCCGAGGGACCCCGCCGGGCTTCGCCGGGAGCTCGCTATCCCGATGGATGCCAAGCTGGTAGGATTCATCGGAGCTTTGGTTTCCCACAAGGCGCCCCAGGATTTTCTGGAGGCACTGGCCCGGTCGGCTGCTCCGGTTCACGGAGTTCTCGCCGGAGCGGGAGACCTGGAGAGCCTGCTTCGCGAACGGGCCGCGCGACCGGATCTCTCCGGACGGGTTCATTTTCTCGGCCACCGGGAAGATGTGGCGCGCCTCGTGCGCTCGATCGACGTATTCTGTCTTTCCTCGCGGCTGGAGGGGCTCGGCACCTCGGTGCTGGACGCCATGGCGGCGGGAACGCCGGTGGTGGCGTCTGCGGGCGGGGGGATCCCCGAGATGGTGGAGGACGGGGTGAGCGGCCTTCTCGTTCGGCCGGCGGCCCCCGAGGCGTTGGCCGATGCGATACGCCGGGTCCTCGAGGAGCCGGGGCTCGCCGGCCGGCTGGTCGAGGGGGGGCTCGCCCGCGTGCGCCGGTTCACGGCGGACCGGATGGTGGAGGGCACCATCGCGGTATACGAGGCAATTCAGAAAAGGAGCGGCCCGACTTCGTGATCACCATCATCCTCGGTCTTCTTGTTTTCAGCGCGCTGGTCATTATTCATGAATTGGGGCACTTCCTGGTGGCGCGGCGGTTGGGCGTGCGCGTCGAGCGGTTCTCGGTGGGCTTCGGCCCCGTGATCTTCTCCCGTGTGATCAACGGCGTGCAGATCGCCGTCTCCGCGTTTCCGCTGGGCGGGTACGTGAAGATGGGCGGAGACGACCCTCGCGATCGCGCCGCTCTCAAGCCGGACGATTTCTTCGCCGCCGCGTGGTGGCGCCGCGTGCTGATCGCGCTGGCCGGCCCGGGCGCGAACTTCGTGCTCGCGATCGTGGTGAGCATCGTGCTCGCGTGGGTGGGCGTGCGGCTCCCCGACGCGCCGAACGTGATCGGCGGCGTCACCGCGGGCAGCGCGGCGGACAGCGCGGGTTTCCGGGCCGAGGATCGCCTGACCGCGGTGGACGAAACGCCGGTGGCCTCGTTGCAGGCGTTCTACTATGAGGTTGGCCGGCGCCTGGACGAGGATGAGCGCGGCCAGGACATGGTTGTTGCCGTGGCACGCGCCGAGGGCCCGATGACGATCCGCGTGCCGCGCGAGCGGGCGGCGGAGGTGATCCGAGGCCTCGAGTTCCCGATGCCCGCCGTGGTGGGGGACGTGATCCGCGGAACCCCCGCCTATCAGGCGGGACTCCTGGAGGGGGACCGCATCACCGCCATCGACGGAACTCCGGTGCATGTCTGGTCCGACATGACGCGCCTCATCCTGAAGAGCCCCGGCAAGGAAATCATGCTCTCGCTCGAGCGCGACGGGCGGGCGCTGACGCTGCCCATCACGCCGATGAGCGACGCCTCGGGCGATTCCACGGTGGGACGCATCGGGATCGGCCCCGTGGTCCAGTCGACGTACCTGGTCCGGTTCGGCTTTCTGGACGGGATCGTGCAGGGGACCGGCGGAGCACTCTCCACCGTAGTCGAGACCGCGCGCAGCATCGGCACCCTCTTCACCACGCCGTCGACCCTCTCCCAACTCAGCGGTCCGGTGGCGATCATCCAGGCGTCGGGGGACGCGGCGCAGCGCGGCTGGGACCGCCTCTTGAACCTCGCGGTCTGGCTGAGCGTCGCCCTCATGGTCTTCAACCTTCTCCCCGTCCCGATCCTGGACGGCGGCATGGTGGTCTTGAGCGTCGTCGAGGCGGTGCGGGGGCGGCCTCTGGGAAGCCGCGGTCTCACGGTCTATCAGGGGATCGGCATCGTGGTGCTGGGAGCCCTGTTTCTCTTCGTGCTCATCAACGATCCGCTTCGCATCCTCCAGCGTCACTCCGCGCTGGGCCGCCTCGGAGATGCGGCTCCCTGAGGAAGCGAAGCCGTGGACTTGAGACGCGCCCTCGTTGTTTGCGCCGCACTGATCCTTGGAGTGGTCGGGTGCGGCCGCGCCGAGAACTCGCTCCTTCTGCTTGAGGATCTCCCCGACGTAGCGGGGATCGACTTCGAGGGAAACAGCGCCTTCAGCGACGGCGAGCTGCGCGGGCTCATGATCCTGCGGGTGCAGAACCGCTGGAATCCCTTCCAGGACACGAAGTATCGCAAGACCCAACTCGAAACCGATCTTCAAGCCATCCTCACCTCGTACATGCGTCACGGCTACCTGCGGGCGCACATCGCCGACCGTCAGGTTCGCCGTAGCGAAGACAAGGTCTACATCCTGATCCGCATCGAGGAGGGCGAACCGACGACGGTGGCCGGGGTGGGCGTGCACGGGCTGCGCGTCGCCAGCGCCGAGGGAATGCATCTCTCGCTTAGACGCGACCAACCCGCGGACCCATTCAAGCTCGAGGACGACCGGCGGAAGATCCTCGCCAAGCTCGCCGACCTGGGGTACTGGGAAGCTTCGGTGAGGGCCAAGATGATCCTGTACGGCGACCGGGCGATCGCGCTCTTCGATGTGGTCGAGGGGAATCCGGTTCGCGTCGACACGGTGGAGGTGACCGGGCTCCAGAACGTCGCGCGGTCGGTAGTCCTGAGGCACGTGCGCGCGAAGCCGGGGGAGATCCTTCGCCTCAAGGACATCCTGGACAGCCAGACCCTTCTCTTGCAGAGCGGGATCTTCCTCGACGCGCAGTGGGACACGTCCGCCGTGGACACCGTCACCCACACCATCGATCTCTCGTTTCGGGTGAGGGAGCGACGCCTGCACTGGGTAGAGGGGGGCGTCGGCGTGAACAGCCAGGAGCAGTTCCGCCTTTCCGGCGAGTGGGGAGCGCGGAGCTTCCTCGGCACGGGCTATCGCTTCGCGCTTCTGAATCGCACCGACTTCGATTTCTCGGATCGCGTCCCCTCCGTGCTCGACCGCGTCACCACGACGGCGCTGGTGACGTTGCCGTCGTTGTTCGGCACACGCTGGGAGGGGCAGCCCAACGTCTTTCACGTCTTCGACAACGCGCGTCTCGAGGACGTGCCGGACAGCGTGGCCGCGACCGCGGGTTCGCTCGACTACAGCCAGAACGTCGTGGGCGCGGGGTTCAGCGTGCGCCGGCTGTTCCACGGCGTGCGCAACCAGGTGGTGTTCTCCCTCGTCAACAACTGGGTCAACAACCAGGCGGGTGAGGGCGCCCGGAACCTGGACCCTCAGCTCTATCGCGACAGCTACCAGACGCGTCTCTTGAGCGGGCGACTCGAACTCGATAACCGCAGCGATCTCTTCGAGCCGCGCCGAGGCGGGTATCGCTCCGTGCTGGGGCAGCTCGCCGGCGGCGCCTTCGGGGGGAACAACGACTTCCGCAAGGCGACGGTGGGAGTGGCGGAGTTCCGACCCTGGCCGGGAGACCGTTGGGTGGTGGGGGCTCGCGCGCAGGTGGGCTACATCAAGCCGTCGTCCGGCGCGACATCGGTCGCGGGGCGACCCATCGCCTCGCGCGTGGAGCTGATCCCGCAGGAGGATCGCTATCGGCTCGGCGGGCCCAACACCGTGCGGGGATACGCGCAGGACGAACTCTCCGGGCCCAACGGGTTGGGAGGGCTCGCCGAGTTCCTGTTCAACGCGGAAGCGCGCCTGCATGTGGTGGGGGTGGTCTCCGTGGTGGGATTCCTTGACGCGGGCAACGTGTGGCCGGATCGCAAGGTCATCACGTGGGGTCGTTTCGTGCCGCGAACCGACCGTGACGAGGTGAGTCCCTACGATGTGCGCTACAGCTTCGGCGGCGGGCTGCGCGTGTTGACGCCGGTGGGTCCGGTGCGCCTGGATTACGCGCGCCGGTGGAACAACGAGGCGCAGGCGGGTACCAAGGACTCGTGGTACGTGGGGCTCGGACATGCGTTCTAGTCGCGCGCGGGTCGCGCACCCCGTCGTGAAGTGGATGCGGCGCGTCATGATCGTCGTGGCGCTCCTGGCGGCCCTGGTGGTGGTCGGGTTGGTGGGGTTCTGGATTCTGGGCGGCGGGGTCGTCGCCGAGCGCTCGGCGCGCCTCGCCAACGGACTTCTGCTCGACGAGGACACCCGCATCACGATCGGGTGGGTCGAGGGCTTTCCCCTGACCGGCCTGCTGCTCAGGGATGTGCGTGTGGAGACGCGCGAGCCGGATGGGTGGCAGCCCTTCCTGGCCGCACGAAGCGTCGAGTTGCGCTACGACCCGTGGGGTCTCCTGCATCGCCGCTACGAAGTGAGCCGGCTGACGGTCATCGCGCCCGAGCTCCACATACGCCGGCGCGGCGAGGCGGGCTACGCGCTTCCCGGGTTCCGCGCGACGCGAAAGCCGGGAGCGGCCGGCGCGGGGCCTCGGTTCGGCGTCGGGCACTTCGAAGCGATCGGCGGCACGGCCGAGATCGTCCTGCCGTGGCGCACGGTGCGGATCGACTCGCTCGATTTCCTGGCCGATGCGCAGGCGGCGGACGGCGCGATCCGCGTCGGCCTCGAGCGGCTCAGCGGAGTGTTCGCCGATAGCCTCGGCGCGATCGATCTCGCCGGCGCGAAGATGACGATCGCCACGGGGGGCACGCAGCCGGAGCGCGTGCGCTTCGAGAACGTGCGCGGTACCTGGGCCGGGTCGCCGCTCAGCTTGGACGGCTCCGTCTCGACGCATGCCTTCCAGTTCAACTTTGCGAGCGAACGATTGCCCCTGGCGTTGCTGGGGCGATTGCTCGGTCGCGCGGATCTGGGGCCCGGTTTCATCGATCGCGTCAGCGGATCCGTGGCCGGTGAGGGCGAGGTCATCACGTTCCAAGGGGAGGGTGCGGGCCGCTGGGGGCCGTGGTCGGTGGAATCGGTGCACGGCGAGGGAGACGTGCGCGACCACGTGCTTCGCCTCACCGGCGTGGCCGCTCACGACGGGGAAGTCACGGTCGAGGACGTGGCGATCGTCGTCCCCTTGCGCGAGAGCGGTCTCGAAGTCCAGGGACGTTTCCGAAACGTCCGGCCCGATGCGCTGCCGATAGAGCCCGCCATCACCGTACCCGGCACGCTGAGCGGAGAGGTTCACGCCGTGATGGTCGATCGTATGGATTACAAGCGGGGTCTCACCGTCGAGGCGCGCCTCGACGCCGGAGATCTCTACGGCCTCGTCTTCGAGAGGGCCGAACTGCGACTCCACGGCGTTGGCGATGCGTGGACCGCGGATAGCGCACGGGTCGATCTGGTGGGAGCGTCGGTGGTAGCGAAGGGACTTGCGGGGCCGGAGGCGCTCGATCTGCGGGTGCAGTATCGCGGCGACCTGCGACCGCTGCGACCCGTGTTGAAGAACGAGACGCTCGGCGGAATCGCCGACCTCGACGCGGTCGTGACCGGAACGCTGAAACGCCCGGTGGCGCGGGTCGGAGGACATATCGCCGATCTCGCCCTCGGAGATATGGTCGTCCCGCGGCTCGATCTCGTGCGGGCGGAGGGGCCGCTGCTCGAGGGGCGGAACTTCGTGCTCGATCTGGTGGCCGCCGAGGGCGTGAGGTTCCCGGGATTCGCCTTCGACCGCGCGCAGGCCTACCTGACGGTCGGCGAGGACGAGGCAGTCGTGACCGAGTTGGAGGCGGCGCGCGGCGATACCGTGTTGACGGCGACCGGGCGAGTACGCTGGGCGCCGGTGGTCACCATCGACGTGGCGAGCGCGGAGGCTCGCTCGCAGGGGCGGCGACTGTGGATCGAAACGCCGGGCACGATCACTTGGGAGAACAACCGGTTGAGCGGGAGCCATCTCGTGATCCAGACCGCGCGAGGATCGGTGGAGGCGGCCGGGGTCTACGACGTGAAGACACGGCGCGCCGACGCGAGCTTCGTCCTCAACCGGCTCGATCCCTCGGTGTTCTTCCCGCCCGACAAGCCGCTGCCGTTGCGGGTCGGGTCGGCGAGCGGGACCGCCCGCGTGAGCGGCGTGTTTCCGGACGTGGACGGCTCCGCGGATCTCGATCTCAGGGCCATCGAGTGGGAAGGGGGGCGACTCGACAGCGTGAGCGCGCGGGTCACCCTGCGAGGGCGCGACGTCGGGATCGAAGAACTCGACGGATGGGCGGAGGGAGGCACGATGGGTGTGCGCGGGAGCGTCCGGCTCCCGTTATCGCTCCGTGCCACGTTGGAGTCGATCGCGGTCGGGCCGGAGTTCCTCCCGGACAGCCTCGCCTTCGATCTCAGCGGCTCGGTATCCAACGTTCAGCTCGGCCGGTGGCTCTCGTTCGTGCCGCGCACGAACCGTCCCCAGGGGCGCGTGGATGCGCAGATCACGCTCTCCGGCACGGCGGCGGCGCCGCGCATCGTGCTGCGCGGGGAGGGGGTCGATCTCGGTTGGCGCGACTTCGCCGCCCAGGGACTCACCGCGGCGCTGGCCTTCGAAAACGGCACCGTTCACGTGGATACGCTCACTCTGCGCCAGGGAGGAAAGCGCACGGAGGTGCGCGGCACGGGGCCGCTGGATCTCACCCTCTACCCGTTCCGCTGGAGTCTCCCCGAGCGACCGCTGGACTTGCGCGTCGATGCGGAGGACGGAAGCCCCGACCTGCTGCGGTTGCTTCCCTTTATCGGGGACGTCTCGGGATCGTTCAACGCCCGGGTCACCATGACCGGTACGCCGAAGCAACCGATCGTGGACGGCGACGCAAGCCTGGAGAAGGGTCGTATCTCGATCCGCGACCGGGACGAGATCGTGGAGAACATCACCGCGCGGGTGAGCATGGCTCACAACCTCCTCACCATCGATCACGCGACGGGCACGCTCGGCGGCGGCGCGGTGCGGGCGGAGGGCACGTACCGCCTGTGGGTCGCGGAGACCGAGGCCTACGCGCTTGTCCTCAGCGGCGACCGCGCCGTGGTGCGCGACGAGGGGCTCTACGCGGCACGCGTCTCCGGGACGCTGACGCTGCGGCCGTTGCGGGCCAAGGACGGCCGCATCTACCCCTATGCGGAGGGAAGTCTCTACGTGCACCGCCTGGAGTACGCGGGATCCCTCGAGCCGCAGGATCTCGCGACCTTCAGACCGCAGCCGATCCTGTACCAGGTGAGCATCGAAGCCCCGTCACAAGTCCTGGTGCGCAACGAGCAGGTGGACGCGGAGCTGGGGGGCGAACTTCAGGTCCGCCAGGACGTGGACATGCGTTCGGTGCTGGGGGAGCTGGAGATCCTGCGCGGGCGCTATCAACTCTTCTTCGAGCAGTTCCGCATCACCGAGGGCACGATCACCTGGAGCGATCCCTACTCGGTCATCCCGGTGATGGACGTCACTGCGGAAGCAACGGTGCCCCCGTACGTGATCGTCGTGCGGCTCAATGGCCGCGCCGACGAGCCTGTGGTAGAGTCCTCCGCTCTCTTGCTGGATGGACGCGCGGACGCCGGTCTCACCGAGAGCGAAGTGTTCCAGGTTCTGGCCGCGGGGAGCGTGGGATTGGGCGCGAGGACCGTGGGACTCGGGACGGGACAGAACGGCAGCGCCGCGGGTCCGACGTCGTCCGAAGCGCTTGTGACCGGCGTGGCCGCGGGGACGACCCTCCTGGGAGGGCGGATCGAACGCGAGGTGCTGCGGCGGGTCGGTCTGGTCGACGAGTTCAACATCGACAGCGGTTCGGGCGAGACGGGGAACTTCGCGCTCACCCTCGGGGTGCGCAAGTGGCTCACCCCGGCGCTTTCGGTGGCGTACCGGCAGGGGTTGAGCCAGAACTTCGAGCAGGACGTGGCGGTGGAGTACCGGCTCCGCCGGGCGATCTTCCTGCGCGCGGGCTACGCGCGGCGGCAGACCACGTCGCTGACGACGGGATTGGCCCAGGAGTACAACCTCGACCTGAAAGTGCGGCACGAGTACTGATCCGGAGTCCCGGGCCGCGCACGACGACCAAGGGGGATCCGGCTTGAGTCTTCTCGAAGCGCTCAACGACCGCCAGCGCGAGGCGGTCCTCTGCACCGAGGGCCCGCTCCTGGTCCTGGCCGGCGCGGGAAGCGGCAAGACCCGCGTCCTCACCTTCCGCATCGCGCATCTCGTCCACGACCTTGGTGTGGAGCCGCGCGCCATCCTCGCTTTCACCTTCACCAACAAGGCGGCGGGGGAGATGCGGGAGCGCGTGTCGGGGCTCCTCGGCGGGTCCCCGCGCGATCTGTGGGTGGGCACCTTCCACGCTACCGGCGTGCGCATCCTGCGGCTCAAGGGGCAGAAGATCGGCATCGATCCCGGTTTCTCGATCTACGACACCGACGACCAGGAGTCGCTGGTCAAGCGCATCCTCAAGGAACTTCAGTTGGCCGAGAAGGACCTCACGCCCAAGGCGGCGCGCTCGGCGATCTCCGCGGCGAAGAACGCGCTCGTCTCGCCGACGGAGTTCGAAGAGGCGGCGCAGACCTTTCGCGACGAGAAGCTGGCCAGGATCTACCGTGAGTATGCGACCCGGCTGCGCGCGGCCAACGCGCTCGACTTCGACGATCTCATCGGCGAGCCGATCCGCCTCTTCGAGGAGCACCCGGACGTCAGGGATCTCTTCGCCGAGCGCTTCCGCTACGTGCTGGTGGACGAATACCAGGACACCAACGCGGCCCAGGTGAGGCTGATCGGGCACCTCGCCTCCGGGCACCGCAACCTCTGCGTGGTGGGCGACGACGATCAGTCGATCTACGGATGGCGCGGCGCCGACATCGGCAACATCCTGTCTTTCGAGCGCATGTACCCCGATGCCACGGTCATCCGCCTGGAGCAGAACTACCGGTCGACCTCGACCATTCTCGATGCCGCCAACGCGGTCGTGCGCAACAACCGGGCCCGCAAAGAGAAGACCCTCTGGACGGATCGGGCGGGCGGCGATTGCCTTCGCCTCACCCTGGTCGGCGATGCGGAGGAAGAGGCGCTGAGGGTGGTGCGTACGGTGGCCGGAGAGGTGAACCGCGAGGGGGTGCCGCTTCGCGAGGTTGCGATCCTCTACCGCACCAACGCCCAGAGCCGCGCGCTCGAGACCGCGTTCCGCAACGCCGCGATGCCGTACGAGCTGGTGGGAGGCACCGCGTTCTACCAGCGGCGCGAGGTGAAGGATCTGATCGCGTACCTGCGGCTCCTGGTGAACGACCAGGACGACGTCGCGTTTCTTCGCGTCGTGAACGTCCCGAAACGGGGGATCGGCGATGCGTCGATCGAGCGCTTGCAGCTTCGCGCGTATCAAGCGGGCACGAGCCTCTACCGCTCGCTGGAGGCGGTGGACGAGGCCCTGGAGATTCCACCCGGCGCCAGGAAGAAGCTGAGCGAGTTCCGGGCGATGCTCGAGGAGCTGCGCGCCCGGGCGGATGAACGCGTGGACGCCGTGCTGAAAGAGGTGGTGGAGCGCACGGGGTACCTCGATTTTCTCGACCACGACGATCCCGATACCGCCGGCGACCGCGGGGAGAACGTGGAGGAGTTGGTGGCCGGCGCGCGCATCTTTGCCGAGCGAAGCGAGACGACCGACGTGGGTTCTTTCCTGAACGAGGTGTCGCTCCTCACCGACGTGGATCGCATGGACGACGCCGCCGAGAAGGTGCGGCTCATGACCATCCACAACGCCAAGGGTCTCGAGTTCCGCGTGGTCTGCCTGTCGGGACTCGAGGAAGGCCTGCTTCCCCATGTCTCCTCCATGGACGACCCGGATTCCCTGGAAGAGGAGCGTCGCCTGTTCTACGTGGCGCTGACTCGCGCGAAAGATCGCGTGCACCTCTTCTCGGCGATGAGCCGGCAGCGCTGGGGCGGAGTCAGCGTTGCCCTCCTCTCGCGCTTCGCGCAGGAGATTCCCGAGAAGCTGGTGGAGATCGAAGAGACCCCGCGAGGATGGGGAGGAGCCGCGCCCTCTCGGCGGTTCATGCGCGAGAGCGAGCCGGAGGTCGTCGAGGCGGGCCCGCGGCGGACGCTGGGCACGATCATCCACCCCACCTTCGGGCGTGGCGATGTGGTCGGGCAGGAGGGACGCGGCCCGGACGCGCGGCTCGTGGTCGTCTTCGCCGGCAACATCAAGAAGAAGATCGTCGCGCGCTACGCGCAGTGGGAAGACAGCCATGTCGATTTCTAGCGGGGGCGCGAGCGGGACGGTGTGAGCGATCGCAGGAGACCGTGAGCTGGCGCGAGACGCCGGAAAGGGATCGGCCGATGGAGGATCGGCCGATGCGGGGACTCAAGGTGCTGGTCGTGGGCGGTTGATGTGTGAATAACGGTAAGCAAATCCAGTCGTTCGCCTGTGACGTTCGGTTCAAAGTCCATGGCTTGGAACCTGGTTAAGCCACTGTTATCCTTTAAAACGAACTTCCAATAGCCAGGATTATCCGACCGGCCTGTTTCTACAAGCAGCGAATAACTTGGTTTACATTCTTTTTTCACGGCGTCCATAATTTGTTTCCGGCGTCGATATGTCTTTTAAAGCTTGCAGTTAAGGTGGCTGTACTAGTTATTTTTTTGGCTGTATGTGTTGGGCTATTTACACGCGGCTTGGGAAGATTGATGTAACCAATTTAAAAATGCTAGTTAATCCTTAATAATCACTACTTAATAATGTATATAAGTCAGCTTTGATTAAACGGTTCTATCACAAGCCGGTTCTTTTTATAAAATCATTTGTCAAAATCTAACCATAGAATTTTCTGAACTATAATCGGTCACTTGTATTTCCAGCTTTTGCCAACCAACAATAATGACCTATACTAATCATTTTATCTATTTTGACGGGCCGGTTATAATTCTTTCAACACATAAAACGTCAAATGGCCGCGTCAGTAAGTCTGGTGAGGGAATATCTGCGAGCCGCAGGAAAGTAACTAATTAGTATCTATTGCGGAAAGACTGCAAAAACTAGGGTAGGCAAGCCAAATGCAGTCCCACCAGCATTTTATACTCGTTTTGGTGGGATCTCGCCTCCGCTTGTCCCGCCCTACAAATATATTACGCAACAGAAACTAATAAAGCATATATCCCACTTCACAGGTAGTAACTTAAAAGGTTAAAATCGTTAGCAGATTACTTTTGAGCATCTTGATAAAACTCCAACTCCATTCCAATTTTTTCGTTCGTCAGGTTTTCTGTGGGAAATACTTGTTACTCGGTGCAGGAGGATTTTTAGGACAATATATTGTCGAGCAGCTTCTTGCCAGAAGATATAAAGTCAAAGCTCTAGGCAGGCAGTGTCATCCACATTTAAAAGTACCCGGTGTTAATTTCATCAAAGCCGATATTCGTGATCGCGTTTCGGTCATAGATGCATGCCGTTCGGTTGGTACTGTGTTTCATAGACTGCCGGAATTGCCGGTCTAGGCGGTCGTTGGTCCGACTTTTATCAAACCAACACACTTGGCACACGTTGGATTATCGAAGGTTGTCTTAAGCACGGCGTTAAAAATGATTGGCTTATACCAGCAGTCCTAGTGTGGTTTTGACGGGAAAGACCTTTGTGGAGTGGACGAATCGGTTGATTATCCCCTGTAAATGGCTCTGTAATTACGCCCATACTAAAGGATAAGGCTGAGCAAGATGTAATAAAGGCTAACGGCAAAAGAGCCGAAATGTGTGTTTTACGTCCACATCTAATTTGGGCACCACGCGATAAAGCACTTAATGTACGCCTTATCAAGCGTGCCAGACGCGGCTGGCTTATGCAGGTAGGCGACGGCAAGAATCAGATTGATATTACTTATGTAGAAAACGCCGCTCTTGCACATATTCAGGCTGCTGATGCCTTATGTCCTGGCTCGTCTGTGGCCGGCAATGCATATTTCATCAGCCAAGGAGAACCGGTAAATTGTTGGGGTTGGATCAACAAGCAACTAGATATTGCCGGCTTACCTCCCGTAAAGAAGACCGTTTCGTTTTCAACTGCCTGGAAACTAGGCGCATGTTTTGAATCAATTTATCGATTATTACGCCTGCGGCGAGACCCACCAATGACACGATTTCTTGCCGCACAAATGGCTCGTTCGCATTATTTCAACATAAACAGAGCAAAAAACGACTTTGGCTACTGCCCACGCGATCTCCACCAATGAGGGCATCCGCCGCATGCAAGAGGTTTGATTCTTTGATAGAAGGCAGACAAGGCGATCTGTCAAAAAAGTAATCTGTCAAAAAACGATTAAACCACAACAACCACATGTTGGTTTTTTGTTATAATCATTAGCTGAAAAAAAGGTATTCAACATTTCCCCATCCACCGCCACCCTTAAGGGTGACTGACACACCAAATATAAAAGTATTCTGGCTTTTGAAATTTTTTAGATCGATAAAACCCGCTCAATATTCAAGGGTTTTTTGAATCCTGTTGTTTTGCCGCTTGCCAGAAAACGTCCAACGATGTAACCTCACCTGTTTGGAATATTTTTCGAGGATATAAGGTAATGGTTGCCGAAAGGTCAGAACGCGAGAGAATAGTCATTACGGGTGTGGGCCTTACCGCGCCTAATGGTAACTCCATCTCCGAATTTCGCCAAAACCTGCTTTTGGGCCGTAGCGGAGTAGTACCATACGAAATTCGCTATTTCGGATCTACTTTGGCCGGCGTTTGCAACTTTGATGAACTTAAATTTCAAAATCGCAAGGAAGTTCGGCGTGGCACTCGGGCTGGTAGTATTGGCATTTTCTGCGCTCACGAAGCAGTCGCAAATTCCGGACTGGATTGGCCTAATATCGATAAATCGACAGTTAGCATCTATATCGGCGTGACTGAACACGGAAATGTGGAAACGGAAAACGAGTTGTTTCTCCTAAAGGAATACGACTACGACACTCAATTCTGGTCGCATCACCACAACCCTCGCACAGTAGCAAATAATCCGGCTGGCGAAATATCTGTGAACATGGGCATTACCGGCCCGCATTACACGCTCGGTGCTGCATGTGCAGCCGGGAATGCCGGCATTATCCAGGGCTGCGCAAATGCTTCGCCTGGGCGATTGCGACGTGGCTCTGTGCGGCGGCGTTTCCGAAAGCATTCACACTTTTGGAATCTTTGCCAGCTTCAACAGTCAAGGTGCATTGGCCAAACATGAAGATCCCTCGAAGGCCTCCAGACCATTCGATTTGTCGAGAAACGGCATTGTCGTGGCCGAAGGCGGATGCATCTTCGTGCTTGAGCGTTTATGCGACGCAAAAGCCCGTGGGCGCGAAAATTTACGGCGAAATTGCCGGCTATGCCATAAACAGCGATGCCACCGACTTTGTCCTTCCAGATCCAACACGGCAAGCAGAATGCATCAGTTTGGCACTAAAACGTGCGGGCCTTAGTCCTGATGACATTAGCATTGTTAGCACACATGCCACAGGCACAACATCCGGCGATATTCAAGAATGTCAAGCCTTGAAAAAGGTTTGGGGACCTAACGGCCATACGGCTTTTAATAACACCAAAAGCTACATCGGACATGCGATGGGCGCGGCCGGCACATCGGAACTTGCCGGGAACTTGCCCTCCTTCGATGACGGTGTTTGCCATCCGACGATCAACATTGACAGCATCGATCCGGAATGCAACTTACCGAACATAATCGCCAACCAACCGCGTGAACTTGGCAATGTGCAAACTATTCTCAACAATTCCTTCGGAATGCTGGGAATCAATTCAGTCGTGATTGTAAAGAAAGTATAAAAAAGAATACCTATCCTCTCCCGACCAATGCTTCGCATCTGTGCCAGGAGTGATGAGTAATATGAATTAACTGCAATTAAAAACCTTGAACCAGCGAGTATTTTTTGAATGACTGCCGCCGAAATCAAACAAGCCGTGCTCGATATATTATCTGACATAGCGCCGGATGAGGACTTGAGCAACCTGAAAGATGACGTTGCCTTCCGCGATCAGTTGGAAATGGACAGCATGGATTTCCTCGACATCGTAATGGAATTGCGAAAGCGATATCGCATCCAAATTCCCGAAGAAGAGTACACGGAATTGGCCAGTATGGCTAGCACGGTCAAATATCTTGAACCAATCATGAAAGATGTTGTTAAAAAATAATGAATATCGAAAACTGAATCATGAAGGTAGTGCCAAACGACGAATGAATGGAAAACAACTCGTTCCCACGCTCTTGCGTAGATGATTTGTTTTTAAATCATCCATCCTTCATTATTCATCCTTCATCTTTCCACCGTATTATGTACGATACGATTATCATTGGCGCTGGTATGTCGGGATTGGCGGCGGGTATTCGCTTGGCCCATTTCGATAAACGTGTGTGCATACTTGAACGCCATACGGTCATCGGTGGACTAAACTCATTCTATCGCCGCAGCGGCCGGGATTTGGACGTGGGCCTTCACGCCATGACGAACTTCACTCCAAAGGGTGCCCAGAACGGGCCGCTGGTCCGTCTTCTCCGGCAACTTCGGCTAGCTTGGGATGAATTGGCGTTGGCTCCCGCAACTCGGATCAGAGATCAAGTTTCCTAGCGTTAGTCTGCGATTCAACAATAATTTGAATTGTTCGAATCGGAAGTAGGTCGATGTTTTCCCAGGGAAAAAGACAACTTTCGCCGCTTAACGGTCGAGTTGAGCGATTACGATCAACTCGAATCCAGCATGCCGCCGCTCAGCCCGTGAAATCGTAAGCGAGATAATCAAAGACCCGTTGCTTGTCGAGATG
Organism: Candidatus Eiseniibacteriota bacterium; assembly: GCA_963762255.1. Lineage (GTDB taxonomy): Bacteria > Eisenbacteria > RBG-16-71-46 > JABDJR01 > JABDJR01 > CAVXKA01. The sequence continues at coordinate 1,876 of CAVXKA010000003.1, read as the reverse complement.
CTCTTCTGCCCCTGCCCTGTTTTACGGCAGCGCTAAGAACACGACATGGATTTCGGCCAGTTCAGCATCCTATTTCGCTCAATCTTTTTGGAAGGACTTGCCAGTCCGCTGGCAGGCGTTCGTTTGATTCTCAAAAAGCTTCTCCAGAAATTCAAAACGCTCGGCGGCGAGCTGCGTCTTCGGGCAGGCGTGAGCCGGATCAATGTGAAAGATAATTCTGTGGCCACTGTTGTGCTGGAAGATGGCACCGAATTGGAACCCCTCCCAGGCGGCGTTGGCCACGAGCCACCGCCGGACGTCGATGTCGCCGCGCATGATGCGCCAGCTGTGCGCGACGTACGCGCGGACGCCCTCGAAGACCCGGCCGTGGCCGCCGTCCTCGACGACGAAGACGATCGTCGCGCCGCAGGCGACCGTGGTCACGAACGCCGCGATCAGAAACGGCGCGGCCTTCCAGACGTGGAAGAGGAAGCCGCCGCCGACGAGCGCCAGCCCGAGCGCGAGCCCGCGCAGGACGTGCTGGATGCCCTGCGAGCGCCCGTAGGCCGACGGGGGCAGCAGGTCCCGGGTAGAGCCCGCGGTAGGGCGGCTCGTAGACGTAGTAGGCGAAGAAGAACGCGAGCACGATCAGCGTCGTCGTCCAGAGGCTCGGCATGAACGCCATCAGCGCGAGACAGAAGCCCATCGGCCCGAGCGCGGCGAGCATGAACGGCCGCCCGGCGGCCGAGCGGCGTGTGGAACGTGTCGCTCCAGGGCCCGATCACGACGGGAAGCGTGAGCGCGAAGATCCCCTCCGCGGCGAGCACGGCCGCGATCATCGTGCGCGACTCCGTGAAGTTGCTGAGCAGCGGCGGCAGGTACGCGGCGGTGGTGGTGATCGAGAAGGCGAGCCCGAACGCCCCCAGTCCGAGCACCCAGGGCAGCCGCCACCCGAAGGTCGCCGGGACGCCCGTCGCCTTCGGGGTCGCCGTCGCCATCGGGTCAGGTTTGCACAGGCGACTTGCGCTGCGCCAACCCGCTCACGAACATCTCCGTGAACGTGCGCTCGGCGCGCGCGATCTCCTCGTCCCCGTCGGACCGCCGGCCGAGCACCCAGCCGGTGAGGATCTCCTTGAGCGCGCCGTAGACGATCAGGCTCGCGAGCCGCGGGTCGACCTCCGCGCTGAACTCGCCCCGCTCCTGCCCCTGCGCCACGATCCGCTCGATCGCCTCGAGCGCCTCGTCTCGCTCGACGACGCGGCTGCCGAGATCGCCGCTGCGGACGACCTCGCGGACGAGCACGGTGACGAGATCGGGGTCGCGCCGCCAGGAGCGCAGCAGGGATCGCGCCCACCCGGCGCAGCTGGTCGGCGGCCGGCGCGTCCGACGCCCCGACCGAGCGCATCGCCTCGAGGAGGTCGGCCCAGGTCTCGCGGAAGATCGTCTCGAGCACCTCGTCCTTGGACGAGAAGGTAGTGGTAGAGCAGCCCGTGCGCGACCCCGGCCTCCTCGGCGATGTCCCCGACGCGGCACGTGTGGTAGCCCTTGCGGGCGAACACCTTGACGGCGGCGGCCAAGATCAGCCGGCGCTTCTCCTCCTGGGCGATTGACCGGTCAGTCAACGTGCTCCGAGTGTAGTGACACAATCGAAGACAGTGGAACCGCTCGCCGGTCTCCTGGTCGTCGACCTCACCCGGCTCCTGCCCGGCCCGTACGCCACGCGCGAGCTCTTGCGGCTCGGCGCCCGCGTGGTGCGGCTCGAGCCGCCGGAAGGGGACGCCCTGCGCACCGCCGCGCCCGCCTGGGAGGCGGCGCTGAACGCGGGCAAGGAGTCGGTCGTCTGCGACCTCAAGGCCGAGCCGGAGCTCGGCAGCGCGCTCCTGGCCGGAATACGTCG
>CAVXKA010000002.1:0-1436571 GCA_963762255.1 Candidatus Eiseniibacteriota bacterium | reverse complement strand
CGACATCCCCGCCGGAAGCTCTATCGTGTCCGCCACCCTGATCCTCCCGGGCTACCAGTACGGAGGGACATTGGGGGACATCGGGACCTTCGAACTTCATGGTTCTCTTGGCGACGGTGTGGTGACCGTGGAAGACGCCCGTGACGCGGAGTTTCTATCCGCGTTCACGGACACGGTAGGCACGCTACCGGACAGGGACTTCGACGTGACCTCGTTCGTGCAGACAACGGCATCAGGCGGTGCCGGGTATGTAGGGTTCATGATCAAAGCGTTGTCTCCGAACATCCACGTTGGCTTTGCGAGCCTGGAGAATTCGGCAGTGGAGAAACACGCGCTCCTGCGGGTGGTCGCTAATTCGGTTCTCGTCGAGCGGTCGACGTGGGGGTTGATCAAAGCGCGCTACCGATAATCCTCCGCCAAGGCGCTCGAACCGGTGTCAGCCGCCGACGGGGGTCGGTCGGCGCGTGGGCCGGGCCCCACCGAAGAACCTGTTCGTGTCGACTCAGAACTGACCACGGACCGCCCGCCCGCGCGTCTCGATGGCCTGATCACGAGGCGCAGCCCCGCGAGTCGAGGGGGGAGACGCATGTTTCCTACCCACTCGAAAACTGCCCTTCGAGTGGGCACTATCGCCGCCTGGGCGCGATTTCGGCCTTCGTGCCCCTCAGATCTTGACCGCGGACCTCCCGCTCGCGCCCGTCTCGAATGACCGTCTTTCACCCGATTCGCGGTGCCCGGCATAGACTGCCGCTGCCGCGAACGGTATGCTGCCGCGACTCGACAAAGACGCGCCCCCATCCCATCAGGTCGAAGGAGAATGGTTCATGAAGCCTGCCCAGGAGTCAGCAGATTTCGATCGCAAGGGAGCCCACTGGCTTCGTGTCACCAGTCTGTCGGTGGTTCTCCTGACTTTGGAGATGCTAGGAATTGGGTGTGGTGGGAACGACAAGGGTACGAATCCGGGGGACACGATACCTCCCTCCGCAGTGACCAACTTGGCCGCCGGTTCCCCGACAACATACGGCATTACCCTGAGCTGGACGGCCCCCGGAGACGATGCTGGAGACAGTCGCCACACCGTCGTCATGGCCACGGAGTACGATGTTCGCTACTCGACGGGGACGATCACCGAGGACAACTGGGGGTCGGCCACGCAAGCTGCCGGTGAGCCTACACCGTGGGCGCCAGGTGGCTCCCAGACCTTCACGGTGCTTGGCTTGGAGTGCAACACGACGTTCTACTTTGCGCTGAAGGCGCGGGACGATGAGCCCGACCAGTGGTCCGCCCTATCCAACGTGCCCAATGGGAGGACCCTGGCCTGCCCAAGGGAACTAGAGATGGTGCTGATTCCGGCCGGCACGTTCACCATGGGCAGCCCGGTGGACGAACCGGGTTTCCTGCCGGATCAGACACAGCATGTCGTCACACTGACGAAGTCGTTCTATCTGTCATCGACAGAGGTAACTCAGGCAGACTGGCAGACAGCGATGGGATGGAATGAATCCAAGTTCACCGGTGATCTCAATCGGCCCGTTGAGCGTGTTAGCTGGTTTGATGCCATCGCTTTCTGCAACAAGATTTCGAAGGCGGCAGGGCTCGATACTGCGTATGTCATTCAGGGAGCAGTCACAACTATCAACCCCATTTCGCTTGCCGAACACATCTCGTATGCCGAAGTCACCTGGAACCTGAGCGCCAATGGTTATCGACTGCCGACGGAGGCCGAGTGGGAGTACGCATGCCGAGCGGGAACCGGGACGGCGTTTGCCAACGGTGGGGTCACCACAGCCTCCACATGCAGCCCTGTCGATCCCAATCTGGACCGGATTGGGTGGTACTGCGGCAACGGGGGTAGCACGACGCATCCGGTAGGTCAGAAGCAGGGGAATGCCTGGGGACTGAAGGACATGCACGGCAACGTTTGGGAGTGGTGCTGGGATTGGTATGCGGGTGGCGATGGTGGCGACGCCACGGATCCGAAAGGCCCGGACTCGGGCATGTCCCGGGTCCAGCGAGGCGGTTGCTTCCAGTGTGGCCCTGTCACGTGCCGATCCGCCCTTCGCATAGGCTTCTTCCCGGGGGGCAACTTCTCCGAAGACTTTGGTCTGCGTGTTGCGAAGGTGTGCTTGCCCCGATCTTGTGGACGGTTTGCCTACGCTGCCTGAGTCGCCCGTGCTCGCTCGAAGGCTGCCGGGCTGATCTGGCCGATCGTCGAGTGCCGACGCCGCTGGTTATAGAACACCTCGATGTAATCGAACAGCTCCATTTTGGCCTCGCCGCAGCTGTCGAACCGGTCGCTCAGTTCGCTCTTCACCGTCGAGAAGAAGCTCTCCATGACGGCGTTGTCGAAGCAGTTGCCGCGCCGGCTCATGCTGCAGGTGATGCCCTGCGCCTCGAGCACCGTCTGGTAGTCCTCGCTCGCGTACGGACTGCCCTGGTCGGAGTGGTGCAGCAGGCCGCTGTCCGGACAGCGGCGCTTCAGCGCCCCATCGAGTGCCCGCTTTGCTAGGTGTCGATCGTTGATCGCGCTGATCGCCCAGCCGACGACGAACCGCGAGAACAGGTCGAGGATCGCCGCCAGGTACAGCTTGCCGCTGCTGCCGATCACGAACTCCGTGGTGTCGCCGACCCAGCGCTGGTTCGGGGCCGGGGCGGTGAACTCCCGGTTCAGCAGGTTGGCCGCGACCGGCTGGTCGTGATCGCTCATCGTCGTCGACTTGAAACGCTTGCGCGCCCGCGCCCGCAGGCCCTGCTCCTGCATCAGGCGCACGACCCGCTTGCGGCTGACGTGGATATCGTCCTCGACCAGGTCCTCCCAGACGCGAGGACTGCCGTAGCGCATCCGGCTGGCCTCGAACGACGCCCGCACGTGCACACGTAGCTGCCGATCACGCTGCGCGTGCACCGACTCGGGACGTTCGAGCCACGCGTAGTATCCGCTGCGCGAAATCTTGAGGATGCGGCAGAGCGTCGCGACCGGAACGTTGGCCTTCTCAGCCTGGACGAACGCGAACCTTACCCGTTCTCCTTGGCGAAGAAGGCCGCCGCTTTTTTTAGGTTCTTCGGGGATTTCCGGGATGGGGTGACACTTTCGGCTGCGGATCTCATGCTGTGGCGCCTGGAGGGTCGCGATGGCATACGAGGAGATTACGGCGCTGCTGGGGGGCTGGCCCGGGTATCGGCTGGTCGAGGTGCGCCGGGAAGAAGCCGGTTCGGAACACGAGGCTCCGAGGATCCTGTTGACGTTGGAGCCCCTCCCCGGGGAGCCCCGGTGCTGCGGTCGGTGCGGCGCCGTCGTGGCCGAGATCCACGACATCACGCCCCGGGAAGTCCGGGACCTGCCCATCCTCGAGGCCGAGACTTGGCTGATCCTGCCCCGGGCCCGACTCAAGTGTCCCCGCTGCGGCCCCACCGTTGAAGCCGTGCTGTGGCTGGATCGCTATCAGCGGATGACGAAGCGGTTCGCCGAGAGCGTGGCCCGGCTGGCGTACATCCTGCCCATCAAGCAGGTCGCCGCACACTTCCAGTTGAGCTGGGACACGGTGAAGGCGATCGACCGCGCCGCACTCGCCACGCGAGTGGGTCCCGTGGACCTTGGCGAGGTCCGGCAGATCGCGATCGACGAGTTCGCGATCCAGAAGGGGCATCGCTACGCCACGAGCGTCGTGGACCCCCTGACGTCAAAGGTCCTGTGGATCGGCCGCGGGCGTGGCCGAGAGGACATCCGTCGGTTCTTCGAGCAGCTGGGGCCCGCGGGCTGCGCCCGGATCGACGTGGTGGTGATGGACATGAGCGAGGCCTACGAGTTGGAGACCCGGGCCCACTGTCCTCAGGCGGCCATCGTCTACGACCTGTTCCACGTGGTGGCGAAGTATGGCCGGGAGGTGGTGGATCGTGTGCGGGTCGATGAGACCAACCGCGTGGCCCGAGCGGGAAACAAGTACGGAACGCGTGATCGGCGCCGGGTCATCAAAGGGACGCGGTGGCTGCTGCTGCGCAACGCGAAGAACCTGCGTCCGGACGAGCGCGTTCGCCTGAAGCAGCTCCTGGCGGTGAACCGGCGGTTGTGGGTGGTCTACGTGCTGAAGGACGCGCTCAAGGAGCTGTGGCGATACCGGTACGCCGGAGCTGCCCGACGGGCCTGGAACGAGTGGTACGGCTGGGCGGTCCGCAGTCGCATCCCGGCCCTGGTCCAGTTCGCCCGAAATCTCAAGCGAAAACTGCCGGGCATCCTGGCGCACTGCCGTTACCCGCTCCACACCAGCGTGCTCGAGGGGATCAACAACAAGATCAAGGTCATCAAACGAATGGCCTACGGCTTCCGGGACGACGCCTACTTCTTCCTAAAGATCCGGGCAGCCTTTCCCGGAAAGTCGTGAAGAACCTTTTTTTAGGATGTCGCGCTCCATGCGCAGCTGCCGGTTCTCCTTGCGAAGCTGCGACAGCTCCACCCGCTCGGCGCTGGTCAACCCACCGGACTTGCCCCTCGTACGATCGGCCCGGGCATGCCTTACCCAGTTCCCGAGTGCGGACGGGGTCAGATCCAGATCCCGGGCCACGGACCCGACGGTCTTGCCCTCATCCAGGACGAGGCGAACCGCCCCGGCCCGGAACTCCTCCGTGAAGACTCGCCGCACGCGGCGCCCACCGTTCTTTCTCATGCCTGACATCCTAACCGCCTTTCAGGAAACGTCCATGAAGGCGGGTCAAGCTCAGGGGACACGAGTGACTGGTTAGGACTGTGCGATTCACTGGTCACCGGAGGTCCCGAGTATGAGTTCCACGACCCCTCCGCTCTCCCCGGAATCCGCTACGAGTACGAGATAGAAGCGGTGGGGCGCTCTGGACAGAGGGAGCGCTTTGGCCCGGTATCCGTCGAAGTGCCTGTCGCCGCGGGCTTAGCAGCTCGTGCGGCACCGAATCCGACGAGTGGAGCGACGACACTGTACTTCACTCTACCGTCGAACGCGGACGTGTCGATACGGATCTTTGACTTGGTCGGGAGGCTGGTAAAGAACGTGTCTTCCGGAACACTGAGTGCCGGAGAGCACGAGGCTGCGTGGGGCGGCGCAGATGAAACCGGGCGGCTGGTGCCTGCGGGGATCTACTTCATGAAGCTTGAAGCCGACAGAGCGAGCCGCCTGATGCGAATTGTCCTCATGCGGTGATCAGAAGCGACGGGAGTGTGTGCGTTTCAGTGTAGGCGGCCGGGATCATACCGGTATCCGGCCTGTACAGGGCCAGACGGTTACCGCGTTACAATCGTGCAAGTTCCAGCCTGTACAAGTTCGGGTAATTCCCCGACGCCGGCCCCTCCGGGCCTGATCTGTGCGGCGTCAGCTCCGAAACGGATTGCACGCCTCCCCGATGACCTGCCTCCGGTTGTTGTACCACATCCTATGTTAGAACCACGAGCCTTGGGATAGGAGCGACAGCCTCCGGTGCCGGGGGTCGGTCTCGCAGGGAGCTGTGCAGCCGCTCCTGGTTGTGGAATCTCCTCCCCCCCCGCGCAGGACTCCTACCGGGTTGACATGTACCTTGCTCTTCCCCGTTCCGGTTCCTATACGTTGCGGGTGAGCGATCAGACGGGGGACGACACGGGCCGCTACTGGCTGAGCCTCTATCGTCGGCAGTGGCCGCCGCCTGAGGTGCGGGCGGTTGCCTTCGGGTCGGTGCTGAAGGCACGATCGACACCTACACCGATGTGGAGGCCTACGGGTTCAGCGGTGAGGCTGGGGATTCGGTGATCATTCGGGTGCAGGCGGATTTCACGTATCGCTACTGGTGCACCGCGGCGGACGTGAACCTGAACGAGAGCGCACCGAGCGAAACGCTGGTAGTCGCGGCCGTCGAGCAGTCGCCGCCAGTGCCACCAACAGCCCGCTGAGCGACACGACGAACGCGGGGACGAGCCAGTCCGGCCGGTAGCGCATCTCCACCACGTGACTTCCCGGCGGCAGGAGGACGCCGCGCAGACCCCAGTCGACAGGAACGATTGGAACCTCCTCGCCATCCCGGTGCGCCTTCCATCCGGGATAGAACGTGTCGGCGAGAACCAGCAGGCCCGGGGCATCGTTGACGACTTCGATCGTCACACAATCCGTGTCGCGGGCGGAGATCCGGACGCGGTCCGCCGTCGCGGACGGAGCGGAGAACGCGTCGATACCTGATCCCGCCTCTACGTATGCGATCCCTCGCGGATTGAACGCGGGGTCGGAGAGCACACGGCGCATCGTTGACTCGTCCGGGACCACCTCGACCCGACGGGCCAGGAATGCGCGCGGCATCGCATCCTCCTTGCGGGCCAGGAAAACCTCATGGCGGCCTTCCCTCACGGTCGAGCCGAAGGCGAGGGATCCTCCCAGAAGGCGGTAGACCGGCGACTCGGGGTGGTCGATCAGGAAAGCGTTTCTCTCCACGGCACGGTCTTCCGCGACTCGATCATCGTCCTGAACCGCGCGATGGGCGTATTGGAGTAGATACGGATGTCCTCCAGCCGGTAGACCGACGCGGTGTTGGGCGGCAGCGCTCCGACGGCATGCGGGATGAGAAGTCGCGAGTACCCCGGCGGTCCCATCATGGCTTGAAGCTCGGGGAGCCCGGGCGCCTGGGGAAACGCGGTTTCCGCTCGCGCAAAGGTGTTGTAGGTGAAGATGAAGGGTCGTGAGGTCCAATACCGCCACAAGGCACACCATCCACGGCTTCCCGCCATCCATGCGCCTCGAGCGCGGAAGGAACCCGATCACAAGCGTGGACCGATGACGGTCGCGGGCAGCGCCGCCTGCCCTAGCAGGGAAGTCCGTGCTCCCAGACCCGCCCGGGCAAGAGACATCGCCGAGAGTCCAACGATCAGGAACGCGATGAGGTAAAGAAGCCAGCCGCGGCGACGCGGGCTCCGCCATGCCCGGAAAAGGCGGACCGCGCCGAAGGCGGCGAGAACGGTGCCGGCGAGGTTCCACACGATCAGGCCGCGCAAGAGATCCACGTGTCCCAGAAAGGGCAGCGCGCGGTGCAGGGCGCGGCCGAGTGGGGTGGACAGGACCACCAAGAGGGCGGGAACCGAGAGGCCGAGCACGAGCCAGAATCTCACCTCACGACTTCGGCACCGGAGAGCGGCGAGGGCGGCCAGGGCGAGCGGCAGGACACCGAGGGCTCCCCAGCCCGACCCGGCTGCGTGGGTTCGATGGAAGAGGCGCCAAAGGACTTCGCTGGGTTCGGAAGGTGAGCCGAAGAGCTCCGCGTTCATCCACAGCCCGGCGACCCGCCAGGAGAGGTAATTGGAGTCGGCATAGTAGGAGCGGGCTGTTTCGGCGCGTGAGCTTTGGCCGAAGAGCTCCAGTCCCGCGATCCACGCGGGAGCGGCGATGGCCAAGCCGAGGGCGAGGGCCGCGAGAACGATCGCCATTCTCTTCGCCAACGTGGATTCGTGAGTTGATCCCGCCCTCGTCCACCTCAGAGGCCCACGGCCGTTGGTCGCCCTCGTCGGGCTCATGTGTCTACGGGCTAGTGTCGCTTGCGTTCGCCTGAATATCCACCCTCCGCGGATGAACAATAGAACGACCACGATCGCGGTCGTCTGGAGCGTGCCGCCGAGGGCGGCGTAGCCGACGGCCAGAGCAAGGAGACCGGCATGACGCGAGCCGGGCCTTTCCCTGAAGGATGCGCTCCATGAGATAGAGAGACACCGGCAGGGTGCAGAGCCCGGCCAGGAAGACGCGATCCTCCAGGAAGCAGACATGGTAGGGATTCAAGAGGTAGGCGCCGGAAGCCAAGGCCAGCGCCGCTCGGTGCCGGATCCCCAGGTGCCGCAAGTAGAGGATCATGCCGGCCCCGGCGACAAGAAGGCAGAAGAAGTACTGCAGGCCCAGGGCGAGGCCAAGTGGGAAGAGCAGCATCAGGGGAAGGAGGGGGTCGAGCGGCGTGGCTGTCTGCAGGCCCAGCAGAGGGACCCCGCACCCGACGTAGGGGTTCCAGAGGGGGAGCTTGCCCTCCTTCCACTGCCGTACCGCCTCGAGGCGATCCGGTAGGTACACGAAGAAGCTGTCGCCGCTCAGTCGGTTGTGGGGGGATACCGAGGCGTCGAGCCAGGGACCGAACTGATGGATGGAGTCGGTCTGGGCCGGGACCGCGCCCAGAAAGAGCGAGGGGGCGACGGCGCCGGTGGACAGGAGCAAGACGAATGCCCAGGGAGCCAAGGCGGCCCGGCGCGCGCGAGGCGGTCGCGTATCCACTTCAGGCCTGATCGATCATCCGCAAGACCCTCCCCGTTCTCCGTGCACGGAATCACTTCGCAGTGAGGAATGAGAAGTGTCCGTGATTCTGTCAGATTCTACAGCGAGAGTCTCCGCCTGACGTTCGCTCCTGGCCGCGTATCTCGTCATGTTGACTCGTGGGCGACTGATGCCCCAGCGCGTCGGGCAGGAACACGTCGTCGGCGCAGCCGCCCTTGGCGGTCCGCTCCTTCCCAACTATCGGGCGATCGCGAAAGCATTCGCACTGGCTCAGCCTGCGCCGATTCGCCCACAGCCAAGGATAGGGACGTGCATGTTTGTGCCCTCCATTCCTGCCCACGGATCTGGACTGCTCACCGCGCCCCTCTCGACGGTGTGGCCGCGGCGCAGCCCCGCTAGCCGAGGGGGGGAGACGCACACTTCATATCCACTCGAAAACCGCCCTTCGAGTGGGCACAAACGTCGCCTGGGGACGATTTCAGCCAAGACAGCGACCCCCGAAACCCATTGATTTCAAACACATATACGGCCACCCGGACTGACGTGGAAGCTACGACAGCCCACGGGAGACGATTGTGCCTACTCGAAAACTGTGGGCCGCCTTTGCGGCACTCACGCGTGCTGGTCGAACGTCCCGAACACGCGCCGCAAGACGTCCGAGATCTCTCCCACGCTCGCCCGGGCCCGCACGGCCTCAACGATCGGCGGCACCAGGTTTCCCTCTCCGCGCGCCACGTCTTCCAGCATGGCCAGGGCGCGCGACGCCGCGCCACAGTCCCGTGACGCTCGCACCGCCGCAAGACGCTCCTTCTGTGCGGGCTCCAACGCGGGATTCGCCTTGAAGACCGCCGGCGCAGGCTCCTCGATCTGATACTTGTTCACCCCGACCACGATCCGCTCGCCGGCCTCCACCGCTCGCTGGAACCGGTACGCCGACTCGTGGATCTCCTTCTGCACCCATCCCGCCTCGATGCACGCCACCATGCCGCCCCGGTGCTCGATCTCGGCGAAGTACTCCAGCGCCGCGCACTCGAGATCGTTCGTCAACGACTCCACGTAGTACGCTCCGCCCAGCGGATCCGCTGCCGCCGTCACCCCTGATTCCTCGGCCAGGATCTGCTGCGTGCGCAGCGCCACCCGCACGGAAGCCTCGGTGGGCAGGCTCAGCGCCTCGTCCATGCTGTTCGTATGGATCGATTGCGCCCCGCCCAACACCGCGGCCAGGGCCTCCAGCGCCGTACGCACGACGTTGTTCTCCACCTGCTGTGCCGTCAGCGACGACCCCGCGGTCTGCGCGTGGAACCGCAGCATGGCGCTGCGTGGATTCTTCGCCCCGAACTCCTCGGTCATGATTCGGTACCAGAGCCGGCGCGCCGCCCGGAACTTGGCCACTTCTTCCAGCAGGTTCGAGTGCGCGTTGAAGAAGAACGAGAGCCTCGGCGCGAAATCGTCCACCCGCAGCCCGCGCGCCACCGCCTCCTGCACGTACACCCGCGCGTTGGCGAGCGTGAACGCCAGCTCCTGCGCCGCGGTCGAGCCCGCCTCGCGGATGTGGTAGCCCGAGATCGAGATCGTGTTCCAATCCGGCACCCGCTCCGTGCAGAAGGCGAAGAGGTCGGTGGTGAGCCGCAGCGACGGGCGCACCGGGAAGATATAGGTGCCGCGCGCCACGTACTCCTTCAACAAGTCGTTCTGCACCGTCCCAGACACCTTGCCCCACGGCACTCCCTGCTCTTCCGCCACCACGAGGTACATCGCCAGGAGGATCGCCGCGGTGGCGTTGATGGTCATCGAGGTGGAGACGCGGTCGAGCGGGATGCCGTCGAGCAAGAGGCGCATGTCGTCCAGCGTGTCGATCGCCACCCCGACCTTGCCTACCTCGCCCGCCGCCATCGGGTGATCGGAGTCGTAGCCCATCTGCGTGGGGAGATCGAAGGCCACCGAGAGCCCGGTCTGTCCGTTCTCGAGCAGGTACTTGAACCGGCGATTGGTCTCGGCGGCGTCGCCGAAGCCGGCGTACTGCCGCATGGTCCACACGCGGCCGCGGTACATGGTGGGGTGCACGCCGCGCGTGAACGGCGGTTTGCCAGGCTCGCCCAGATCGCGCGCAGGATCGAAGGCGGGAAGATCCTCGGGACCGAAGTGGCCCTTCTCGGAATCTCCGCGCAGCATCATGTCTCCGCCACGGCGGTGCCGAGCACGACCAGCACCGCGCCCTGCTCGACGATGTCGCCGGCCTTCACCCGGATCTGCTCGACCTTCCCGCCGCGTGCGGCGGCGAGATCGTTCTGCATCTTCATCGCCTCGACCACCGCCACAGTCTCACCCGCTTCCACGATCTGGCCGAGTTCGACGGAGATCCGCACCACCGAGCCGGGCATGGGGGAGGCTACTTCTTCCCCTGAAACCACGCCGTGTGCGGCGCTCTCGGCGCGCGCCCACACCTCGTCGGTCACGCGCACGTAGAACACGTCGCCGGAGATGTACACGTCGAGGCCGTCGCGCGAGGGCATCGTGGCCGCCTCGAACGAGCGCCCGTCGATGAGCAGTGAGCGCGTTCGGGCTTCCCGGAACCGAGAGGCTGTCGACCTCGATCGCCTCGCCGTCGATTTCCACGCGGTATCCGTTCCCCGACTCGGTGATGGTCACCGTCTGCTGCCGGTCACCCGGTGCACGATGTAGCGCGTCGACATCAGCGGCCTCGGTTCGTGGCGCCGCGGCCCATGAACCGCCACGGGTTCACCGGTCGCCGCCGGCCGCCGCGCGGCCGCACCCGCTGCTCTTCGATGGGCGTGGCATCACCGCGGCGATGACGGCCACCGCTCGGCTGCCGGATCCGTCGACCGTCGACCCCGGGAAGAGGTGGTCGATGGTGCCGGTGTCGATGTCGGCGGAATGAACTCCGGCCGCTGCAGGAGCCAGCGGTGGAAGGGAATGGTCGTGCGGATGCCGTCGATCAGGTCTCCCGCAGCGCGCGCAGCATGCAGACCCGCGCCTCCTCCCGGTCCTTGCCGCGCACGATCAGCTTGGCCAGCATCGGGTCGTAGTATCGGCAACCACGTAGCCGTGGAAAAGGCAGCCGTCGTGACGCACCCCGGGACCCGACGGCAGCCGCAGCCGGATGATGCGTCCCTGCGAGGGGAAGAAGCCGTTGTACGGATCCTCGGCGTAGATCCGGCACTCGATGGCCCAGCCCGTGGGCACGATCTCCTCCTGCTCCAGCCGGAGCCGCCCCGCCGGCGACGTCGGATCTGCTCCTTGACCAGGTCCACGTCGTAGACCAGCTCGGTGACCGGATGCTCCACCTGGAGCCGGGTGTTCATCTCCAGGAAGTACAAGGCGCCGTCGGGGGCGTAGATGAACTCCACCGTGCCGGCGTTGACGTAGCCGACCGCCCGCGCGAGCGCCACCGCCGCCTGCGCCCATGTCCGAGCGGCGCCGGGCGGTATCGACCGCGCGACGGCGCCTCCTCGATCACCTTCTGGTGGCGCCGCTGGATGGTGCACTCCCGCTCGCCAAGGTGCACGCCGTGGCCGTGGCCGTCGAACAGCACCTGGATTTCGATGTGCCGCGGGCGCTCGATGAACTTTTCGAGGTAGACCTGGTCGTCGTCCGAAGGCCGTGGCGGCCTCGCCGCGGGCCGAGGGAAAGGCCGGCAGGAGTCCTGCTCGGCCTCGTCGCGGGCATCCGCATCCCCTTGCCGCCGCCGCCGGCCGCCGCCTTCAGCATGCACCGGGTAGCCGATGTCGGCCGCGGCTCTCAGGCCGCCGCCTGTCGCCCACCGGACCGTGCTCCCCGGCACGACCGGCGCGCCGGCCCGCCGGCCCGCGGCGCGGGCGGCGATCTTGTTCCCCATGAGCTCGATCGCCTCCGGGGGCGGGCCGATGAAGGTGATGCCGCGCTCCCGGCAGGCCGCGCGAAGGAGGCGTTCTCGGACAAGAACCCGTAGCCGGGATGGATGGCGTCGGCGCCGTGCGGCCGCGGCGGCCAGGATCCGCTCCTGGTTCAAGTAGGAGTCGCGGGAGGGGGCGGGGCCCAAGGCGGACGCCTCGTCGGCGATGCGCACGTGGACGGCGCTCGCGGTCGGTCTCGGAGTAGACCGCCACCGAGGAGATCCCAGTTCGCGCAGGGCGCGCATCACCCGGACGGCGATCTCCCCGCGATTGGCCACGAGAACCTTGCGGAAGGGGGGGGGATCATGGCCCGCAGCGTATCCGATGGAACGCGGCGGATCAACGCCGCCTGGCGTAGCGTCGGCCCATGGCATCCAAGGAATCATTCGACGTCACCACGGGGGTCGATCTGCAGGAGATCCACAACGCGGTCAACCAGACGCTCACAGGAACTCACCACCCGCTACGATTTCAAGGCAGTGAAGTTCTCGCTCGAGTTCGCGCGGGCCGCCCCATCGATATCGGCGCGGACCTTTTCAGCGCCGCTATTGGATGACTCCAGGAAGCCAATCCGGTCCAACCGTTACCTCGGCAACGTCGAACCTTGAGATCAGACGGCGGGGGGCAGGCAATGGTAGCATAAGCAGCCCTCTCGGGCAGCCCGTGAATTCCGGCCGCAAGGCCCTCCGGCGGCCTGGAGCCTGCGGCCAGTCCGGCGTGACCGGCCCCAAGCGCGACGACCTTCAGGAAGTGATCCATCTATTGAAGGGCATGGACCTCGAGGTGGAGCTGAAAATTCGCAACTATCGGTCAACGTCGCGCCCCCGAAAAAAACCCCCGGCCATCACGGTCTAATCTCCCATCCCGCAAAAGGTTGCAGTGATGCCTGCCGATACCGGAGGGGAGGATCCGACATCCCGCTTCCTGCTACCATTGGTCAACTTTTCCGGTCCTGTCAGCGATTGACCAAGCCAGTCGTCTGCTTCAGCCAGCTCAAGCCGCACCTTTCCTTCCGGCTCTGCGCTTTCCGCGGCTGGGGATAATCCCCGCCGCTGCCGATCACCGCGCCGGCGCTTCCGCGCACCCGGTGTTCACTCCGCCTTGATACTGTTCACGCGTGCCGCCGGCCCTCCGGGCGTTCCGCGCGGCGTCATCCGGCAGGGAAAGGACTCTCCAATGACGATCAAGACCAACGACGTCTTTCGACACGCTGCAGAAGTCGATGCTTGTGGACGGCTACCCGCTGGTGGTGGACCTGCAGAAAGAGCCACGGCTCCATGATCGTGGACGCCCGGGACGGCGCCGAATACCTGGATTTCTTCTCCTACTTCGCCACCAACCCGGTCGGCCACAACCACCCGAAGATCAACAAGCCCGAGTTCAAGCGCTTCATGGGCGAGGTGGCCATCCACAACCCGTCCCTCTCCGACTTCTACAACACGGTGATGGCCGACTTCGTGGACACCTTCCGGCGGCTGGCCCAGCCGGCCGGAGTCTGCCCCACGTGTTCTGGATCGCCGGCGGGGCGCTGGGGTGGAGAACGCCCTCAAGGCCGCCTTCGACTGGAAGGTGCGCAAGAACCTGGCCAGGGGTACGCGGCGGACGTGGGCACCAGGTCATCCACTTCCGCAGCGCGTTCCACGGGCGGACCGGCTACACGCTGTCGCTGACCAACTCCGCCGATCCGCGGAAGACGATGTACTTCCCGAAATTCGAGTGGCCGCGCATCAGCCACCCGACGGCCCGATTCCCCCTGGAGGGGGAGAACCTCGAGGCCACCATCAGGCCGAGCAGCACGCGGTGGCGGAGATCGAGCAGGCGGTGGAGAAGTTCGGTGACGACATCGCGGCCTGCATCATCGAGCCGATCCAGGGCGAGGGGGGCGACAACCACTTCCGCGCCGAGTTCCTGCGCGAGCTGCGCCGGCTGGCCGACGAGCGCGAGTTCCTGCTCATCTTCGACGAGGTGCAGACCGGCGTGGGGCTCACCGGCACGTTCTGGGCGCACGAGCAGCTCGGCGTCAAGCCGGACGTCCTCTCCTTCGGCAAGAAGACCCAGGTCTGCGGGATCCTCGCCGGCCCGCGGGTCGACGAGATCGACAGCACGTCTTCAACGTCCGCAGCCGCATCAACTCCACCTGGGGCGGCAACCTCATCGACATGGTCCGCTGCCAGCTCTACCTCGAGATCATCGAGGAGGAGAACCTGCTGGAGAACGCCCGGCTGCGCGGCCTC
Source organism: Candidatus Eiseniibacteriota bacterium (assembly GCA_963762255.1). Classification (GTDB taxonomy): domain Bacteria; phylum Eisenbacteria; class RBG-16-71-46; order JABDJR01; family JABDJR01; genus CAVXKA01. Next base: position 1,422,213 of record CAVXKA010000002.1, on the reverse strand, counting down.
TACCTGCTGGACCGCCTGGAGCAGATGGCCCGCGACTTCCCGAAGTTCATCTCCCAGCCGCGCGGGCGCGGGCTGATGTGCGCGTTCGACCTGCCGTCGGCGGAGGTGCGGGAGAAGTTCCTCGACGCCTGCTACGACCGCAAGATGATCGTGCTGGCCTGCGGCACCCAGTCGGTGCGGTTCCGGCCGTCGCTGACCGTCACCGACAAGGAGATCGACAAGGCGATGGAGATCATCCACGCCGTGCTGAAGGGGATGACTCCCTAGGTTCGCAGGGGCATTTCTGATGATGGCGCCGCCTCCCCACGGCCGGGGGGGGCGGCGCCGGAGGATCCGACCATGGTGCACAAGGTCGTCACCGTTTCCCGCCACATCATGGAGCAGGAGCGGCGCTATCCAGCCGCCACCGGCGAATTCTCGGATCTCCTCACCGAGATCATCCTCGCCGCCAAGATCATCCAGCGGGAGGTCAACAAGGCCGGGCTGGTCAACATCCTGGGCAAGGCGGGCGAGACCAACGTGCAGGGCGAGGAGCAGATGAAGCTCGACGTCTTCGCCGACCTCACCATCTTCAATGCCCTCGACCACACCGGCCATCTCTGCGTGATGGCTTCCGAGGAGAACGAGGCCATCCTGCACATCCCCGACAGGCACCCCCGCGGGAAGTACGTCCTGAACTTCGATCCGCTGGACGGGTCGTCGAACATCGATGCCAACGTGTCGATCGGCACGATCTTCTCGATTCTGCACCGCGTCACCCCCGGCGACGGTCACGGGGACGAGCGGGACTGCATGCAGCCCGGCGTCCGGCAGGTCTGCGCCGGCTACGTGATGTACGGGTCGAGCACGATGTTCGTCTACACCACCGGGCAGGGGGTGCACGGCTTCACCTCGGACCTCGGTGGGGGAGTTCCTGCTGTCCCACGAGAACATCCGCATTCCCCGGAAGGGGACGATCTACTCCATCAACGAGGGGAACTTGCCCTCTGGGCAAGCGACCACACCGCTTCGACCACCTCAAACGGCGGACCGAGGAGACGAGGGAGCGGCATCCTACTCCTCGCGCTACATCGGTACCCTCGTCTCCGACTTCCACCGAACGCTCCTCTACGGCGGCATCTTCCTGATCCCGCCGACCGCAAAGTGCCGAGGGAAGCCGCCGTCCTCTACCAGGCCGCGCCGATCGCTTCATCGTGGAGCAGGCCGGCGGCAGGGCGCTGGACGGCCGGGCGCATCATGGATGTCGAGCCGGTCGAACTCCACCAACGCATCCCGCTCGTGATCGGGGAGTGTCGAGGACGTCCAGGAGTATCTGAGCTACCGGAACGCGGACGCGTACGCGAGGGGATCGGCAGCCCCGAGATGAGGAGCACCTCGCCGCGCCCGGCGCGATGGCGGGTGACGGCGATCGTGAACTTGCGTCGGGCTCCACGCGAGGAACCGTGGATCCTCGAGACCTTCCACCAGCGTGACGGTGGACGCGTACCGACCGCCGCCAGGCGGACCTGGTGGAGTTGATCCTCAGACTCGCCCAGAGGAACGCCACGTGCTCGGGCCCCCACGGCCCCCAGGCCGGCGCTGCGGCGTAGCCTTCCGCCACCAGCGTGTCCGACGCCGAGAGCGCCGACTCGTCCACCGACGTGACCAGGAGGAGGCCGTCGCGCGCGTAGGCAAGACGATCGGAGCCGGGCTCCCAGGTCGGAGTCTTTCCGACGGTCGTGGTGGCCAGACGAATCCCCGAGAGCACGGTGTCCTGGAAGGTGCTCCAGAAGATGGGCGCTGCCGCAAGTTCGTCCGACGGCGCACTGGTACGCGATGCGGCCGTCCGAGGAGATCGCGGGTCGAGTGTGAGTTCAGATCGAGGAGCCGGATGTCGGCGACCTCGTCCAGAATCCCGTCGCCCTGGTCGTCGCGGACGCGTGCGACCCCGAGATTGCCGTTCGAGCACAAACACGATGCGCGTACCGTCGGGAGAGTACTGCTGGCGGCTCGTTCAGCCGCACGTCGGCGATGAGCTGCGCGCCGTTGCCGGGCTTGGGAACCGGGCTCAGGGTGGAATTGAAGAGCCCCGTGCCCGACGCGGTGCGACCCGTGTAGATGACCCCGGTCTCCTGGAGAAAACGCGATGCCGCCGATCTCCAGAAGATCCGTGCGTCCGAGGCTTAGGATCAGGTCGCTACGGAAGGGGTCTCAAGCGATGCTGTCCTCGGCGCCCGTGCACGAGATCGACCGAGATCGCTTGGCGCGTTCGTAAGCATAGAACGGATTGGTCAGCTTGACCGTGTGAAACCCCACCGCCAGCAACGGGAAACGATGCGGCGTGCGCGCCCCGAGCGGCTGCCCGTCGAGTTCGATGACTCGCGCCAGGTGGCTCGGAGAGCACGACGAGCGAGCTGTGCGCCTCCACCGTACCAGGAGACTTACTGGATACTGGCGAATTCCTCGTCGGCTACCGTGACGACCAGGAAATAATCGCCCGGCGTCTCGGGGGCTGTCGACGATCTCGCCGAGACCGCGGTGGGATGGTTCAAGGTCGCCGTTGCGCGCCACTGCACGGTCAGCGGGGTCGGCGTTCGGATCCGACGCGCAGCAGGGTCGCCGAGCTGGCCGCCCAGGATCGCCGCCGTCGGATCCGCCACCACGTCGCGGATCACCGGGGGGCGGTTCGTACTGAAGGTCGGACCCTCGCCTCCGCAGCCCGCCGCAGCGGCCAGCATCAACGCGCACCCGAGGGCGCGGGCCTTCATGCTCATCCCTTCCTCTTGTCCGGATCCATGGGCGAAACCATGACCGTCTTGTGCTGTCCCACCGTGACCGTGCCCACCGGCGCGCGCCGCGGCTTGGTGCATGCGTCTTGAGAGTCACGAGGATCGAAACCTTGCCCGAGGTGCGGGCCTTCGAGAAGTGAGCCGCGATCGCGGCCGCCCTGAGCACCAATTCCCGCGGCGGCTCCCTGTCCTTCTCGTGGTGGCGAAGCACGACGTGGGAACCCGGCGACTGGTCCGCGTGCATCCAGGTGTCCTGCGGCCGTGCGATTTCATGGGTGAGCACCTCGTTGCCTCGGTTGCTCTTGCCCACCAGCACTTCCCACCCGTCGCCCAGATCGTAGCGCCGGGGGCGCAGCGCGGAAGCGACTTTCTCCTCGGGCTGCGCATCCTCGAAGGCCGGTATCTCCTCGTCGGGGAGTTTCACGCCGAGCTTCCCTGCACGCTCCACCCACTCCCGATCGGGCACGCCGCCGGGGGCCGCCTCGAGATCGCGTGCCAGTGCGCCCAGCGCCTCGAGCCGCTTCTCGAGTTCGCGACGGCGACGCGGAAGCTGACCCTGGGCCGCGTCCGCCTTGCGCGCGCGCTGAAAAAAGCGGTCGGCGTTCTCGTTCGCGCTCAACCCGGGCTCGAGATCCACCGTGAGCGCGTCTCCGGTGTGGTGGTCGGTAACGGACGCCTGTGTCGTTCCCCTCGGGAGCGATTGCGTGGAAGCGAGGATCGCCTCGCCCATGCGCCGCCACAGCGCGGCGTTCTCCGCATCCTTCACGTCCTGATCGAGGGAGACGATGGCGCGCTCGGTGCGCTCCACCGCCTGACGCACCGGACGCATGAGCGGCGTGTGCGTCTCACCCTCGACGCGCTTGCGGAATGCCCGGTGCGACGCGGCCACTGCCGCGGCCGCCGTGGGATATTCGTGCCGGATCTCGAGCCCCAGCGCCCGCAGCGTCTCATCGCTCGGCCGGAAGCAGGACGCTTCCGCGCGCCCGTCGGCCGGCGCGATCGTCGCGGGCCGAAAGCGCGGCCCGCCGGGTTCGGTGTCGCGCGCGAACGCGAGCCAGACTTGCGCGAGATGCGCGGGATCCGTCGAGGCACCGGAGAGCCTCCAGACCTCCTCCGCGGCGATCGGTCCGAGGCCGGTCCACGCGTCGACGAGCGCGCGCGGGGAAGTGCCCTTGGCTTGAAGTGATTCGTCGAGCGCGGCGGCGAGGCGCTCGGGGCCGTCCTTCGCGGCGTCGGCGCGCCGTCCGGCCGGCAACGCGTAGCGTTCACCCGCCGCCAGCCGTCGAGGGGAGCGATGCGAATGCTCTTCGCGCAGGCGATCGAGGATCTTGCCCGACCAGGGCTCCGGGCCGTCCACCAGAACGAGATTGCCGCCCTTGCCGGTGAGTTCCAATACCATGTGGCAGAGCTTGGCATCGCCGAGGCGATCGCGCCGCTCGAAGGCGAGTGCGGCCACCCGATCGAGTCCCGGCCTGCACCGCGCCCGCGAAACGGCAGCCGTCCAGGAACTTGTGCAGCGGGTTCGCAAACCCGGCCGAGCCCTCGGCGGTGACCGCCTCCGACGGCGCGGGGAAGAGCGCGTTGTGCTCCGGGTGCGCGCAGGCCACCAGCGTGACCCCCTTCTCGAGCACGACGTGGAACTCCCACGGATCGGCGACGGCGATCCGTTCGACGCAAAGACCGCGATAGGGGTGAAGCTCCGCCACCACGGCGCGCAGGACGAGGCTGTTCATGGCGGGCAGAGTCTAGCAAACCCCTCGTTTGACAGGATCGGCGGGGCCGCGTAGCTTCTCGGCAACCAGCCAAGGAGGTCCCGTGATCCGCAGCATGACCGGCTTCGGCCGCGCCGAAATCGAGCGCAACGGCCGCGTTCTGGTGGCCGAGGTGCGCTCGGTGAACCACCGGTTCCTCGAGGTGTCCTCGCGGTTGCCCCGCGGTCTGCAGCCTCATGAGGACAAGCTCCGCTCCCACCTTCAGGAGATGCTCTCCCGCGGCAAGATCAACCTGACCGTCTCGTGGAAAGGGGCGAGCGAGGAAGGCGGCATTCTCTCGGTCAACTTCGATCTCGCCCAGCGTTACGTGGACATTCTGCAGGAAATGCGAGCCAGGTTCGGGTTCCGCGATCCGGTCACCCTCGGTCAGATCACTTCGCTCCCCGACGTGTTCGCGTGGAGCGAGCCCGATCTCGACGCGGAGGAAGCCTGGGGACTGTTGCGCGACGGCGTGGACCGCGCGGTCAAGGGCTTGATCTCGATGCGCGAGGGCGAGGGCGAGTCCCTGGCCAAGGAGTTCAGCGCGCGCCTCGAGCGCATGCGGGCGGCGGTGGCCTCGGTGGAGACCCGCGCTCCCGAGCGGGTACGCGAGGCGAAGGAGCGGATGCGCCAGCGCGTGGCCGAGATCCTGAAGGGCGAGGCCGAGGTGGACGAGGACCGGCTCCTCATTGAAGCGGCGATCCAGGCGGATCGCATGGACTGCACCGAGGAGGTCGTGCGGCTGCGTTCGCACATCGACCAGTTCGAGGCGCTGCTTCGCGAAGGAGGTCCCGTCGGCCGCAAGTTCAACTTCCTCACCCAGGAGATGAACCGCGAGGCCAACACGATCGGCTCCAAGGCCAACGACGCGTCCATCGCCCGCGATACGATCCAGCTCAAGGAAGAGATCGAGATCGTCCGCGAGCAAGTTCAGAATATCGAGTAGCCGAGCGCCATGGCGAGCACCCACGAACCCGTCTCCTATCTCGGCATTCCGCCCGCCCCGCCCTTCGTGATCGTGATCTCGGGGCCGAGCGGTGTGGGGAAGAGTGTGATCTGCGAGGGTCTTCTCGCCGGCGATCCCTCGCTGGTGCGTTCGGTATCGGCCACCACGCGTCCTCTGCGCGGCGGCGAGCACGAGGGCGTCGACTACTACTTCTGGTCGGAGGAGCGCTTCGACGAGGGCGTTCGGGACGGCCACTTTCTGGAGTGGGCCGAGGTGCATGGTCATCGCTACGGTACCCCGCGCGCGCGCATCGAAGAGTTGCTCGCGGTGGGGAAGTGCCCGATCCTGAACGTGGACGTGCAGGGCGGACACTCCGTGAAGCGTCTCATGCCGGAGTCGGTGCTGGTGCTGGTGGCGCCTCCCTCGATGGCGGCCCTCGAGACGCGGCTGCGCGGCCGCGCGGCCGACAGCGAAGCCGAGATGCGGGTGCGGTTGGCCAACGCGTCGCGCGAGCTGGCCGAGTGGCGCAACTATGACTTCGTGGTGATCAACGACGTGCTCCAGGACGCCGTGCGCGACGTGGCGGCCATGATCCGGGCCGAGCGCGGGCGGGTGGCACGGCTGATTCAGGGACGAGGGTAGCGCTGCCGGTCCAGCGGGCTGGACCTGTGGGTGGTTTGGCCGTCGGGCTTGCGGACGCGCTCGGTTTCCTGCTACAGTGTTGGGCCGCATTTTTCCCTTCACGCTGGCCCCTGCGCGTCCCGCGTGCGAGCCACCGGAGGTTAGACACGGATGAACAAGTACGAGATGGTTGTCATCGCATCCCGCGAAGCGCGCCGCCTGAACGACGTGGCCCGCAGCTACGGCCGGGAGTTGAAGCGCCGCCCCACGATCCTCGCCTGGGAGCGCCTGCACGACGGCAAGATCAAGTACACCTGGGAGGAGGCACTTCCGGAGGCTCCCGTTTCCGCTGAGCTTCCCTTCGCCTCCGACGGCGGGGACTCCGACTCCTGATCGAATTGCCGGGCGCCTCGCGCGCCGGAACGAGGCCGGAGGTGAACCCTCCGGCCTTTTGCTATTTTATGGGGGTCGGCTTGCTCTCGGGATCGGTGAGCGGCACCGCGCGCGATCCCGGGATCGGCACGCGGCGCTCGCGCCGCGGACGCCGCAGGACTGAAACGGAGGCGGGACGAAAGCCATGAAGCTCAAGGGAAAGAAGATCGTGCTCGGGGTCTCGGGGGGGATCGCGGCCTACAAGGCGGCGGAGTTCCTGCGGCTGCTCATGCAGGAAGGCGCCGACGTGCGTGTGGTGATGACGCGCGCGGCCACGCGCTTCGTGGCCCCGCTCACCTTTCGCGCGCTCTCCGGACATCCCGTGTTGACCTCGCTCTGGGCCGACGACGATGCGCGCCCGGGCGAGAGCGACGACACCGGGATCGATCACATCGAGGTCGTCAAGGACGCTGACCTCGTCGTGGTCGCGCCCGCCACCGCCAACACGCTGGCGAAGGCGGCGTGGGGCCTCGCCGACGACGCCTTGAGCACGGTGCTCGTGGCGGCCGGAACCGAGATCCTCTGGGCCCCCGCGATGAACCACCGCATGTGGAAGAACCCGATCACGCAGGACAATCTCGCGCGGTTGCGGCGACTCGGCCATCAGGTCGCGGACCCCGGAAGAGGGGTGGATGGCCTGTCGCGAGCACGGGCCGGGGCGCATGGCCGAGCCCGCGACCCTTCTCGGGCGCGTCGTCGAGCTGATCGGCCACCCGCAGGATCTGGCCGGCGTGCGCGTGCTCGTGACGGCGGGCCGCACCGAGGAGCCGCTGGACTCGGTGCGCATCCTCACCAACCGATCGAGCGGCAAGATGGGAGTTGCGCTGGCCGAAGAGGCGCTGGCCCGAGGCGCCCATGTGACCTTGCTCGCGGGGCCGATGGACGTGCCGCCCCCCGAGGGGATCGTGGTCGAGCGCATCGGCAGCACGAACGAGTTGGCGGACGCCGCCGGACGGCTCTTCCCCCTGTGCGACGTGCTGGTCATGGCGGCGGCGGTGGGCGACTTCCGCGCCGCGAAGGTGACCCCAACCAAGATCCGCCGGGGGAAGGGCGACCTGGACCTTGCCCTCAAGGCCAACCCCGACATACTGGCCGAACTCGCCGGGCAACGGCGAGAGGGACAGATCCTGGTGGGATTCGCCCTGGAGACCGAGAATCCGCAGGAGCGTGGGCGCGAGAAGCTCGAAAAGAAGAACGTCGATCTCATCGTGGTCAACAACCCCAACATTCCGGGGGCGGCGATCGGCGGCGACACTAACGTCGTGTGGCTTCTCGAGCGCGGCAAGACGGGACGGCGGCTGCCCGTGCTGCCCAAGCGCGAGGTCGCGCAACGCATTCTTGATTGGGTGGTCGCGCGCCGCAGCGTGGCCCCTCGGAGGCTGACCGGTGAGCGAATCACGCGACGACCTCGCGGCGCTCAGCGCTGAGCTGCGCGCGCACCTGGAGCGGGAGCGCGACCGAGGTCGCACGCACCTGACCTCGGTCGAGCTGCGGGAGGCGCTCGACCGGCCGCGCTCGCCCGCGTCCGCGCTCAAGCCTGCACCGGCTGCTGGGCCGGCGGCTCCGAAGCCGGCCGCAGGGCTGGCAGCGCCGCCGCCGTCCTCCGGCGACCGCGGCAAGAAGCTCTCGGTCATCGACGTCGAGCCCGTTGCCCCGGACTACGAAGAGCGCATGGCGCAGCTTCGCGTGCTTGCGACGACCGCCTCCACCTGCCAGAAGTGCGGGCTCTGTTCGACCCGCACGCAGGTCGTCTTCGCCCGCGGCCGCGCGCGCAACCGGGTGATGTTCATCGGCGAGGCCCCGGGCGCGGATGAAGATCGCCTCGGCGAGCCCTTCGTCGGCCGCGCCGGGAAGCTTCTCGATCAGATCCTCGACGCGGCGGGTTTCCGGCGCGAGGAGATCTACATCGCCAACATTCTCAAGTGCCGCCCCCCCAACAATCGCGATCCGCATCCCGACGAGATCGCCGCGTGCACGCCCTACCTGGAGGAGCAGATCGAGCTCGTGAACCCGAAGATCATCTGCGCTCTCGGACGGTTCGCCGCCGGCTACCTGGTCGGCCAGCTCGGCGCGCCGATGGGCAGCCTGCGCGGGAAGATCCTCGCCTACCAGGAGCGCATCCCAGTGCTCTCGACCTATCATCCCGCGGCGCTCTTGCGAAACCCCGACTGGAAACGGGTCGTGTGGGAGGACTTTCAACTCCTGCGGCGCGAGTACTTGCGCTGAAAGAGATTGCGGCCTCGTTGCAGTCGGGTGGTAGCCCGCCCCGAAATGTGATCGGTTGACTCACCTTGTTAACGCGGTCCACTAACCCCATTATCCACCGGGTTTTCCAGCAGACCGTCGTCGCGGTGGGGTCATGCCCCGCGACGCCGTGGTCTTAACTTGTTATATGTCAGCGGGTTACTGAACGACCCCCAAAACCAGAAACCGTGCCCAGTCGCGACCCGGGTTTTCCCCATCCGGCCGGGGATAAGTGGAAAAGGGCGGCACGGCGGCGATTTCGCGAATCTCGGGGGCTGGACGCCTCGCCGCCGCCCCGCTGCGATTTCAACGGTCTCCTATCCACATCCTTCCCCCTTCCGGCGCGCCGGCCTCCACGATGTGCTTCAATTGTGTCTACCCCATCTCTTACATTCTCGCGGTGGTCTCGCGAGACCGGCGCGTTGTTGCGCGGGCCGCGAAGAACTTCGTCCGCCTCACCCGACCACATAGGCACTTGCACATAGGCGCAGGATCGTCGCGCTGCCGCCTTGCCGACAGCGCGCGGGGGGATTCCGCGTGTCCACAACCGATAGTCAACTGCGCGAAGCCATGGGTGAGGGCTTGCGCGTACCGCCTCAGGCCCTGGAAGCCGAACGATCCGTGCTAGGGGCGGCGCTCCTCGACTCCAAGGCCCTCGCCCGCGCGCTCGAGGTGATCGAGGAGAGCGCCTTCTACCGCCCGGCTCACCGGCGGATCTTCAACGCGCTGGTCACCTTGTGGCAGCGCAAGGAAGACGCCATCGACGCGATCACGGTGGCCGACGAGCTTCGCCGCCAGGGCGACTTCGAGTCGGTGGGGGGCGCCACCTATCTGGCCGGGCTCATGGACTCGGTCGCCACCTCCGCCAACGTCGAGTATCACGCGCAGATCATCAAGGAGAAGGCGATCCTGCGCCGGCTGATCGAGGTCTCCACCGAGATGGCCTCCCGCGCCTTCGACGGGCGGGACAACGCGGCCGACCTGCTCGACGAGGCCGAGCGGGCCATGTTCGACATCTCGGACGCTCGCGTGCGCAAGGGATTCGTGCGGGTCCAGGAGTTGATGACCCCCACCATCAAGCGGATCGAGAAGCTCTACCAGGACAAGGCGACGGTCACCGGACTTGCCACCGGGTTCGTCGATCTCGATCACCTGACGAGCGGCTTCCAGGACGGGGACTTCATCGTTCTTGCCGGGCGACCGTCGATGGGTAAGACCTCGCTGGCGCTCAACATCGCCTCCCACGTGGCGCTGCGGGCAAAGCGCGGGGTGGGGATCTTCAGCCTGGAAATGGCCACCGAGCAGCTGCTGGTACGGCTCCTGTGCAGCGAGGCGCGGGTGAGCGCGCACCGCCTGCGCACGGGCTACCTCCAGGGCAAGGAGTGGCCGCTCCTCAACACCGCCGCGGGGGAACTCTTCGAGGCGCCGATCTACATCGACGACTCGGCCTCGATGAGCGTGCTGGAGATGCGCGCCAAGGCCCGCCGCCTCAAGAACGAGTGCGACCTCGGGCTCATCGTTGTCGACTACCTCCAGCTGATGCGCGGCAGCGGCAAGATCGAGAGCCGCCAGCAGGAGATCAGCGAGATCTCGCGCTGGCTCAAGGCCCTGGCCAAGGAGCTGAAGATCCCGGTGGTCGCGCTCTCCCAGCTCTCGCGCGCGGTGGAGGCACGCACCGAGCATCGCCCGATGCTGAGCGACCTGCGCGAATCGGGCGCCATCGAGCAGGATGCCGACCTTGTCTGCTTCGTCTACCGCGAAGAGCACTACCGGCGAACCGACGAGAACGAGGGCATGGGCGAGATCATCATCGGAAAGCAGCGTAACGGCCCGGTGGGCGTGGTCCGTGTGGCCTTCATCTCCGACTACACGCGCTTCGAGAGCTTCACGTCGGCGCAGGAACCGTCGATCTAGGGTCGGTCGACGCCCCCGTTCCCGGCTTACCCGCTTGCCCCGATTGCCGTTATGCTCGCGGGAGCGGGACGGCTGGAACTTCCCTCCCGCCGTGCCGATCTAATTACGGATGACCATGAAAAGCAACGCGTTGGCAGACCTCCGGGACGCTGAATGGGCAACCGCGTGGTACGCACCCGTGCGCTGGGTGGGTACGACGGTGGCCGGGGCGGTGTCGGCCGGGGGGCGCTTCGCCCTCTTCCTGATCGAGCTGGCCCGTGAACTCCCTCCGGGGCTTCGCTACTTCCGCCTCATCCTCGCCCAGGCCCGCTTCATTGGGGTGGGTTCGCTTCCGCTCGTCTTCCTGACCTCGCTCTTCGTGGGCGGCGTGTCCGCGCTGCAGGCGGCCTACCAGTTTCAAGGGTCGGTGCCGCTGGTCTTCGTAGGGACGTTCATCGCGAAGTCGGTCTTCATCGAACTGGGCCCGGTGCTGACCGCGCTCGTGGTCGGCGCCCGCGTGGGAGCCTCGTTCGCGGCAGAGATCGGCACCATGCGGGTGACCGAGCAGGTGGACGCTCTTGAGACGCTGGCCATCCGCCCGGTGCGATTTCTTGCCGTGCCGCGACTGGTGGCCGCGTTCTTCATGCTCCCCGTCGTCACCGTGTTCGCCAACACCATCGCCATCCTCGGCGGCATGACGGTGGCGGTGACGCGGGTCGGCATCTCCACCGACATGTTCACCCGGGGCATGAAGATCCTCTTCAACCCCGACGACATCTACGGCGGACTCCTCAAGTCCTTCGTCTTCGGCACCATCATCGCCGTCGAGGGGTGCTACTACGGATTCCAGACCACGGGCGGTGCGGAGGGGGTCGGGATCGCCACGACGAAGGCCGTGGTGGCGAGCTGTGTCCTGATCCTGGTGGCGGACTACTTTCTGGCGGAGGTCATCTTCCGCATCATCTTCGCAGTGGTATAGGAACCAGGAACCGTGATCGAGATCCGCGATCTCCACAAGCAATTCGGGCCGCTGACCGTCCTCGACGGCATCGATCTCGACATCCGCAACGCCGAGTGCATCGTGGTGCTGGGTCGGTCCGGCACCGGGAAGAGCGTGCTCTTGAAGCACATCATCGGCCTCATGAAGCCCGACCGGGGCACCGTGGCGGTGGACGGGCAGGAGGTCACGCAGCTCAAGTACGACGAGCTTGCCGAGCTGCGGAAGAAGTTCGGCATGCTCTTCCAGGGAGCGGCGCTCTTCGATTCGATGACGGTCGGGGAGAACGTGGGGCTGGCCCTGCGCGAGCACACGAAGAAGACCCGGGCGGAGATCGCGGCGATCGTGGCCGAGAAGCTCGAGATGGTGGGTCTCTCCGGAGCCGAGGCCAAGAAGCCCTCGGATCTCTCCGGCGGCATGCGCAAGCGCGTCGGGCTGGCCCGCGCCATCGCCATGGAACCCGAGTACATTCTTTACGACGAGCCCACCACCGGGCTCGATCCGGTGACCGCGCAGCAGATCAACGAACTCATCCGCGAGATGCAGGAGCGGCTGCGGGTGACCTCGATCGTGGTGACCCACGACCTGCACAGCGCCTATTTCGTGGGGGATCGTCTCTGCCTGCTGCACGAGGGCAAGATCTACTTCGACGGAACCCCCGCCGAGATCCAGAAGAGCGACGACCCGGTGGTCCACCAGTTCATCACCGCGTCGGCGGACGGCCCGCTCACCCGCGGGCCCGATGCCGGGGCGCAGCACGGCCCAGCCGGAGCGCGCCGGAGGTAGGAGAGCCCGATGACGGAGCAGCGATACCAAGTCCAGGTCGGCGTCGTCTTCATCCTGGCCATCGTCGTCCTGATCTGGGGCGTGCTGTGGTTCAAGGACTTCAAGATCCGCGGCGCCACGTACGACGTGAAGGTGGAGTTCTCCACCGCGAGCGGGCTCCTCAAGGGAGACCCGGTCGAAGTGCAGGGCGTACCCTCGGGGAAGGTGTCCGCCATCGCGTTCGAGAACGGGAGTTCGGTGGTCACCATGCAACTCGAGAAGGGTATCCGTCTCTACCCGCACACGAAGGTCGTGCTCGAGAACGTCGGGATCATGGGGCAGAAGCTGGTGGCCGTGTATCCGGGGCCGCCCGCCGAGCCGCTCCCTCCCGGCGCCGTGCTTCACGGTGAGTATCAGGCCGGCATCCCTCAGCTCATGTCGAGCCTGGGAGGCAGCATAGCCACCTTCGAGCGGTTGGCCACGCGACTGGACACGCTGCTCGCCGCTTTCAGCGAATCCGATCAGGAGCTTCTCGTCCGCACGCTTGCCAATACGGAGCAGGTGACCGCGCAGCTCGCGACATTGCTCCAGCGGAACCACGAGGACCTCTCGCTCATGCTCACGGACATGCAGGCGGCCACACGGGAGCTGCGCATCGCGATGGAGGGGCGCGGCGACGAGCTGGGCCAGATCCTGGACGGCGCCGCGAAAGCGTCCGTTCGACTCGACACGACCCTGGTGACCCTGAATCGCACGCTCCTGCGCATGGACAACGTGATGGCGATGGTGGACTCTTCGCAGGGCACCCTCTCCCAGGTTATTCACGACCGGGCGCTCTACGACGAACTGGTCACCACGGTGCAGGACACTCGCGCGCTCCTCAACGACGTCAAGAAGAACCCACGCCGCTACTTCAAGGTCAGCGTGTTCTATCCCGCGCGATCGGGAAGGCGGCGCGGCGAGCGCGATCCGCGAGGCGGCGCAGCGCGCGCTTCCCGCCCCCGCGTCCTGCCTCCCCCCACCCGCCGGTGGCCCCGTCGGAAGGGAGCTGGAATGAAGGTCAAGACGCGCTTTGTCTGCCGCGAGTGCGGCCACATCGCGCCCCAATGGCTGGGGCGCTGCCCCGGTTGCGAAGCCTGGAACTCGCTCGAGGAGCGCCGGGTCGAGGCGCCCCCGCGCGGCCGCGGCTGGGGCGGCTCGCCGGGCCGCGCGGAAACACCGATCGTCAAGTCCCTGGGCGATATCGACGCCGAGAGCCTCCCCCGCTACCGCACCGGCATCGAGGAGTTCGACCGCGTGCTGGGCGGCGGACTCGTGCCGGGGAGCCTGGTATTGGTGGCCGGCGATCCCGGGGTGGGGAAGTCCACGTTGCTGTTGCAGGCGGCCTCGGCCTACGCCGCGCAGGGTCTCGTGGTGCTCTACGTCAGCGCGGAGGAATCGGAGCGCCAACTCCGTATGCGCAGCCGGCGACTCGGCGGGATCGACGAGCGCCTGCAAGTGCTCGCTTCGACCCGGGTGGAGACGGTGGCGCCGGCGTTCGAGGCCGCTTCTCCGGACGTGATCATCGTCGACTCGGTGCAGACGCTGCACAGCGCGGAGGCGGACAGCGCGCCGGGAAGCGTGGCCCAGGTGCGCGACAACACGCTCTACTTTCTGGAACTCGCCAAGCGCTCGCAGATCCCGGTCATCCTGGTCGGGCACGTGACCAAGGAAGGCATGGTGGCCGGCCCGCGCGTCATGGAGCACATGGTGGACGCGGTGCTCTACCTCGAAGGCGACCGCTATCATCACTATCGACTGTTCCGGGCGGCCAAGAACCGGTTCGGTCCGACCCACGAAGTCGGCGTGTTCGAGATGGGGGACGATGGATTGCGAGCGGTCTCGAATCCTTCGGAGTTCCTATTGGAGGAACGCCGCGAGGGCATGTCGGGATCGGCGGTCTCGCCCGCTCTGGAGGGGACGCGGCCGATCCTGCTCGAAGTGCAGGCACTGGTCGGCAGCGCCGGGTTCAGCGTGCCGCGTCGCGTGGCCACCGGGGTGGACGCGCGCCGGCTCGCGGTGCTGTTGGCCGTGCTCGAGAAGCGCGCCGGGTTGGACTTCTCGACCAGCGACGTGTTCGTGAGCGTGGCGGGAGGGTTCCGAGTCGTCGAGCCCGCGATCGACCTCGCGGTGGCGATGGCGGTCGCCTCCTCGTATCACGACATTCCGTTGGACGGGCGTACAGTGGTGGTGGGCGAGGTCGGTTTGGGCGGCGAGGTCCGTCGGGTAGGGCAATTGCAGCATCGCCTGCACGAGGCGTCCAAGCTCGGCTTCACGCAGGCGATCGTCCCGGCACGCGCGGTCAAGGAAATGGAGGCGGCCCCGCTCACGCTCGTGCCGGTGGCGCGGGTGGACGAGGCGTTGGAGAAGGCGCTGGGGATCTCGGGGGCGCCGCGGTCGGGGCATCGCGACGCGCCGGGTGGCGGACGAGGGATGGCGGGCGGTGGACGCGGGTCGGCGGGTGGGCCTCGGCGGGCGCACGCACAGATGCCTGGAGGACGCGAGCGATGAACGACGTCGGTCTGGTGATCGTGGCCGCCGGGCGCGGCGAACGTCTGGGGCGCCCGGAGCCCAAGGCGTTGGTGCCTCTCCTGGGTCATCCTCTTCTTGCGTGGACCTTGCTGGCCTTCGACGACTTCCACGAGATCGTGGAGCGCGTGGTCGTGGTGCCCCCCGGCAGCGAGGCCCTGTTCCGAGAGCAGGTGATCGCGCCGCTGCACCTGCAGCGCGATGTCGATCTGGTGGCGGGTGGGGCGGAGCGGCAGGACTCGGTGTTCAACGGCATCGATGCGCTGGGCGGCAAGCCGCACTGGATCGTCGTTCACGATGCGGCGCGTCCGCTGGTGTCGCGCGATCTGATCCGCCGCGTGCTCGACCGGCTGGACGGCGGCGAGTCGCTGGTGCCCGCGCTTCCGTTGCGTGACAGCGTGGCCCGCGTGGGATATGAAACCTGGCTCAAGGCCTACGTGGATCGCTCCGAGCTGCTCGCTGTGCAGACGCCCCAGGGCTTTCATCGGCCGGTCCTCGAGTACGCGCACCAGCGCGCGCGGGCGGAGCACTTCAGGGGCACCGACGAAGCGTCCCTCGTCTTGCGCATCAATCATCCGGTGTCCTGGGTCGAGGGCGAAGTGACCAACATCAAGATCACCGTGCCGAGCGATCTCCTCCTCGCCGAGGCGATCCTGCGCATGCGGGGGTATCGGGAATGAGCGGCGCCGGGGCCGGAGGGGACCGCGGCCCGCGGAACGGGCGGAGGCGATCATGAGCGGGTTGCCGTTTCGCGTGGGACACGGGTTCGACGCGCATCGCTTCATCACCGGGCGGCCGCTGATCCTCGGCGGGGTGCGCGTCCCGCACGGCCAGGGATTGGAGGGACACTCCGACGCCGACGTACTCACCCACGCGGTGATCGACGCGCTCCTGGGCGCGGTCGCGATGGGGGATCTTGGCCGGCACTTCCCGCCTTCGGAGGAACAATGGCGCGGCGCGGACAGCATCGATCTCCTGCGCCGGACGGTGGGGCTCCTGGCGGGACGACGCGCGCGCGCCGAGCAGGTGGACTGCACGCTCTACCTCGAGCACCCGAAGATCGCACCGCACGTCGAGGCGATGCGGGCGCGGTTGGCGGAAGCTCTCGGCGTGCCGGGCGAATGCGTTTCGGTGAAAGCCACGACCACCGAAGGTATGGGCTTCATCGGACGCGGCGAGGGCGCGGCGGCTTCAGCGGTGGCATTGGTTTCAATCGAGGGAGGCGAGAGCTAGCATGCGGGTGGTCGTGCTCATGGGCGGCAGCAGTATGGAGCGGGACGTGAGTCTTGCCACCGGACGCGGGGTGGCGAAGGCGCTTTCCGCGCGCGGGCACGCGGTGGTGCCGCTCGACCCCGCGGCAGGGCGGCGGCTGGAGCTGGATCATCTCGCGCAGCATCGCATCGGTGAGGCCCCGCCGCCGGAAGCGGAAGAGCGAAGCCTGGTTCTGGCCGAGAACCCCGAGATCGGAACGTGCGACGCGGTGTTCGTGGCGCTGCACGGAGGGATCGGAGAGGACGGGACGCTTCAGGCGCTGCTCGATCTGGCCGGCGTGCCGTACACCGGTTCGGGGATGCTGGCGAGCGCGCTCGCCATGGACAAGTCGAGAGCGAAGGCATTGCTGCGCGCGGCGGGTGTGCCTTCCCCGCGAGAGATTCTCCTGGAGCGGCGCGATGCCGCTGGCGTGGACGTGCAGGCGCTGGGTGGCTATCCGGTGGTCGTGAAGCCGAACGCTCAGGGTTCGAGCGTTGGTGTGCACATCGTGGTCGAAGCCTCCGAGTTGGAGGCGGCGCTGGACGACGCGTTTCAATACGGCGCGGTGTTGGTGGAAGAGTTCATCCCCGGTCGCGAGGTCACGGTGGCGGTGCTGGACGGCGAGGCGCTGCCGGTCGTGGAGATCATCCCCGAGGCGGGCTTCTACGATTACCGTCACAAGTACACGAAGGGGCAGACGCGGTACGTCGTGCCGGCGGAGCTGCCGGCGGAGGTCGCCGCCGAGGTCTCGCGCCTGGGCGAGCGCGCGTTCGCGACCTTGGGATGCGCGGGCGTGGCACGGGTCGACTTTCGATTGACCCCGGAGAATCGGCCGTACTTCCTGGAGGCCAACACCGTTCCAGGCATGACGGAGACGAGCCTCGTTCCGATGGCCGCGCGCGCGCATGGCATCAGCTACGAGGATCTGGTAGAGCGGTTGATCGTCTCCGCGGTAGCGCGCGGTGGGGCGCGACGGCGGTGAGTCGGCGGGCTGGGAGGCGATGATGAGTAAGGGAGCGGTCTTGGCAGGGGCGGCGGTTCTGCTAATTGGCCTCGTTGTCGTCTTCCTCCGATGGCAGAGTGCGCAGGAGGCCCGAGATACCTACCGCCGACTCGCGGACAGCCTGCGGGTCGCGGTCGACAGCCTTGAGGTCGAGTACGCGAAAGTGAAGGCCGAACTCCCGCCATCCGAACCCGACGACGATCGCAACTTCTGGTACGAGGAGGCGCGGCGTGCCCAGGCCAATCAATGGATGCTCCTTCGGGATGTGGATCTCAAGCGACTGAAGAAGGCGGGGTTGGCCGATCCAGTGAATCAGCTTAGGAATGACTTGGTGGCACATCCGGAGCAGATCCAGATCCAGGGGGTCATGGGGGGCACCATGGGGTTCAACGCGCCCGAGATCGCCCTCTTGAACTCGCGATGGGTGTTCGCGCGATTCGAAGACGGTCACATCGCTGGAAGTTGCCTGCTCGAGTACCACGTCGCCCCGGACAGCACCATTCAATGGAAGGTGCTCAAGACGACGGGGGATTCCGAGTAGGAGCGACCTCCGTGCCCCACGTCAGCGTCGTCCAGTGACTGTCTTCCAGGCCGCGCCCTCCTGATGTCGCCCGGCAGTCGCTCTGCCTCAGCCTCGACTTGCGAGGTTCCCCTCGGTCGCGCGCAGCGGCAGACCGCGCTCGTGAATCAACCGGTGGCAAGCGGCGCAGAGAGTAATGAGATTGTCGGGGTCGTTCGTCCCACCCCGCTCGCGCGGCATCATGTGATGCACGTCGAGAAAGTGGGGGCTCTCGCACCCGGATGCGCGGCACCGGTAGCCGTCGCGGGCCAGCACCTTCCGGCGGCGCGCCGGAGGTATCGTCGCCCGGTTCTTCTCACCCTTGTGGTGCACGCGTGCGTCGCAGAGCACGGCCTGGAGCGCGGGCAGCCCCAAGGGCTTGGCCCCGCGGCTGGTCTGCGCCTCCGCCCGCCCGCAATCGGGGCACTGGGTGACGACGACCTGATAGCGGGGCTCTGAACTGTGTACCCGGGTACACATCGTTTCGCCGCCGGCGCCCGTCGCCTCGTCTCCAGAGACGGCGTCAGCCGCTTCGCTTCCCGCGACCACCAACCGCTCCAGCGCCGCCAGCAGTACCCTCTCGCGAGAGCCCCGTTCGCCCTTCTTCCGGGCCTTCTCCATCAGAGCCTCGTATCGGGCGTATTCCTCAGGGCTGAACCGGAAGGTCAGGTCGACGGGAACCTCGACAGTGACTTCCAGGGAGGTAGGTTCCGCCGTGGGGCCGAGCAGATCGGGCTGACCGGAGCCGCTCCGGATCCCGGCGCGCGTCCGCCGACGGGCAAGCGTCGCCTGGTGTTCCAAGTCGCGGCGGCCCTTGCATCGCGCCTGGTCGATCCAGAAGTCCTGGGTTTCCGGCGTTGCCACTTGGGCCACGACACGAGCCTTGGTCCAGGGCATCTCTCCCGACGCCACCACGTGCTTCAAGGCCGGCAATGACTCCAGTGAACGACTCAGCCGCAAGTACTGGGCCGTCCGCGTCCGCGAGAACCCCAAGGCCTCCGCAGCGTACGCGTGAATCGAGGAGTAGCCGAGCTCTCGGTAGAGGTGCCGGTTCAGGATCTCCGCGAACCAGAGCACGGCGTTGCGCTGGGCGGCTTGCAGCTCGTCCAGCGCTGTGCGCAGACGAGCGTCCACCTCGCGGGCGGACAGTACCGAATTCAACTGAACGGTCGACATGATCTGTCCCTCCACGGACGGGGAGAGACGGGGGAAGTGGGCAGGCAAACGGAGTATCCACTGCACAAATGAATAGGTCAACAGGAAAATGCAGGAGTGCCCCGTTTTTTCTTGAGCATTGCACCGCACCGCGACCCGAACGGTACCATTCGCGCTCCGCGTGGCACCCCCGACGCAAAGAGCCGCGTACCGCGTCGGCGCTTCCCCCCCTGTTTGTTTTCTCCACGCCGTCGTGCTAAGGTCACTCCATCGATTCGCCCGAAATCATGGGTAGCGGCCGATCAAATCAGATCTGGCCGAGGAGGGATGCAATGAACCCCACCTTCGTTTATGTTGCACTTGGCGCGACGGCCATCGCTGCGGTTGTCACCGCGATCTATCTGGTCCGTGTGCTCGCCCGGTTGAGGGTGCTAGTCGACCGTCTCGACGGCACCGCTCAGTACCTGGAGGCGAGCCGCCCAAAGATCGACCGGATCCTGGACAACCTGGAATCGGAGCTCGTCGAGCTGCGCGGCGTCAGCCGCAAGATCAACCACATCGCCGGGGACGCCGAACAGCTGTCGACAGGCGTTCGTCTGGCGGTGCAGCCGATCGTGGCGGAGGTCGCCGATCTGACGAGCACCGTCCGCTACGTCCGCGCAGCGGCGGTGGCTTTGCGAACCGGCTTGTCGGCATGGCGGGGGCGCAATCGATCGGACGGTAACGAAGCGGCTCTTGAGATCGAATCAGTCGAAGAAAGGTAAGGAAAACATGGCACGAAATACGGACACGTTGATGGCATTCGTGATCGGGGCGGCGGTGGGCGGAATCACCGCGTTGCTCCTGGCCCCCGAGAAGGGCGAAGTTACCCGGCGCCGACTGCGCGAAGGGGGCGAGAGGGTCGCGCGCCGCGGCAAGGATGCAGTCGTGCATGCGGCGACCGCGGTGGAGGATGCTGCGCGAGAGAAAGCGCAGAACGTGACTCACACCGCGCGCCAGCAGGCGGGGGCGGTTCGCGAGGCGGTCTCCGAGGCCAAGGACGCCTACCGCCGCGAGCTCGAGAAGGGTTAGCTAGACCGCCGCGGTCGGGGCCCCGCCGAGGGCCCCGACCGCCACCGCCTCGCCCTCGTGGACCTGCGCCGCGAGCGCGGGCTCCAAGACGCGCAGCACCATCACCGTCACATCGTCCTGCGGCTCCTCGCCGTCCAGGAACGCGTGGAGATCGGTCACGATCTTCTCCGTGACCTCGCGCGCCGAGAGGCTCGACGGCAGGCCGCGGACAAGCGTGCAGAGCCGCTCTTCCCCGAACTCCTCCTCCTCGCGATTCATTGCCTCGGTAATGCCGTCCGTATAGAGCACGACACGATCGCCGGGCGCGAGTTGCACGGACTCCTCCTCGAAGCGAGCGTCGTCGAAGATCCCGAGCAGCATCCCGCCTCGCTCCAGGAAGAGGTGGCCACCCCCCTTGCGGCAGAGCACCGGATAGTTGTGCCCGGCGTTGGAGAACGACATGCGCAGCGTCCGCTCCTCGACGCGGGCCAGAAAGAACGTCGCGAACTGTTCCGGGGTCGTGCTCCGGTAGATGAGGCCGTTGATCTTGTCGACGATCGAGGAGACGGACAGTCTCCCGTCGGCTTGCGTGCGCAGCGACGCCTGGATCATCGAACTCAAGAGCGCGGCGGGCACGCCTTTCCCCGACACGTCGGCGATGGCGAGGAAGTACGCGCCGTCCTCCACGGCGACGAGATCGTAGAGATCTCCTCCCACCTGGCGGGATGGATGGGTGAGCGCGTGCACGTCGAGATGCGTCATGGTCGGAAACTGCGATGGAAGGAAGCTTTTCTGGATGCGCCGTGCGAGGTTCAGCTCCTCTTCCATGCGCACGACCGCCACGCGATCGCGCAGCAGCAAGCCGTTTTGTACGGAAATCGACATCTGCGCCGCCAGCGCGGAGAGGAGGTTCACGTCCTCCGAGGTGTAGTCGGTCCCGGTGACCTTGTCTCCGAGGAGGAGCGCTCCCACCGTCTCGCCCTTCGTGCGCAGCGGGATCACGAGCGATGCCTGGAAGTGGTTGACGAAATAGGAGCGGTCGGCGCGCTCCATCTCCTCGACCGGACCGTAGAGCCGGAAGCTCTCGATCCCCGGGTCCAGACGGTTCAGCAGAGCGGCGAGCGTGCCCGGATCCTCTTCCTCCGGCTGCTTCCCCGACCCCGTCACCACCAGGGGACCCTCGCGGGCGAGAGCGACCACATGGGCGTTGCGCAGCATCAGGGCCTCGGCGACGGTGCGGATGGACTGCGAGAGCATATCGTCGAGATCGATGGTGGTGAGAAGTTCGCGTCCCAGACGCTTGAGGATGTTGCGGTAGTCGCTCGGATCGCGCAGGAGAAGCCGGTCCAGCATATCCTCCAGCTTCGAGATCGCAGGCTGGAAGAGAATGAGCCCGATGACAAGGAACACGGGCTGGAAGACGCGCGGGTCGACGCCGATGAACCCGCCGACGAGGCGGTTCAGCTCGTCGGCCACCCCGAGATAGAGGCCGACCATCACCGCCGAAGCCACCGCGTAGAGGATGCCGCGACGGGCGAGGAGCTTCGTGTCCAGAAACTTGTACCGCACCATCGAATAGGCGATGGAACCGGATGCGGCGGTCAGCGCCGCGATGATAAGAATCGCGCGCATCCACTCGGGTATGGACTGGTTCAGGAGCGTGGGGATCGATGTGGCCGCCGTGTAGAAGATGAGGCAGAGGATGAGCCCGACGCCGATCACGCGGAGCTGCCGCCTGAGCCGGGGCACCCGCGCCCTACGGGAACTCTGCACGAGCAGGATCGCCGTCGCCACGCCGTAGCCCAGGTTCACCAGCGAGAAGAGCGCGGTGTGGACGGCCAGGAAGAACCCCGCGAGCAGGCCTCCCAGGCTCACGAACGGCCGCAGCACCGACGGCGCGTTCAGCTCGGGCAGGGACGCTCGCGCCCCCACGATCGCGATGCCCAGGAGCAGCACGAAATGGAAGGCGTGGGGTATGTAGACCAGGATGTCGAAGCCCCTGATCTTGCGGGTGAACGGGCGCTCGGTCGGGAAGTAGCTCGCGAAGAGGAGGAGCGTGGGGAAGAAGAACTCCCAGAGATACGAGAAGTGACCGAGCGACCCCTGCGCCGAGGTCGCCTGGGGGAGCGACGGCCGCACGGCCAGGAAGCCGAGCCCCGCCAGCACCGATCCCAGCCCGCCGAAGAAGAGCATGAAGGCGACGATGCGGTTCAGCTTCTGCCAGGGGTTCTCGCGCAGGATCACGAGCCCGAGCAGAAACACCAGGCCCCCCAGGGCGAGGTTCAGCGTGGCCAGGAAGAGGAATGAGTTCATCGGGTCGAGTTTACCCGATTCCGCGGCCGCCTACTGAAAGCGGAACACCCGTGCCGCGAGCCACCCGGCCGCGACGGCGGCGGCGCCCATGACCGCGATGTGGGGGATCACGGTCTCCGGCCCCGCTCCGAAATTGACGAGCTTGTGCAGCGCGTCCATGGCGATCCCGGTGGGCAGGAAGAGCGACAGCTTCTGCATCCAGAGCGGAGTGACCTCGATGGGCCACCAGCACCCGCCCAACGCCGAGATGACGTTGCCGGCAAGGACGCCGATTCCCACCGCCTGCCCCTCCGTGCGGGCGAAGTTGCCGAGCAGCATGCCGAGCGCCGCGATCAGGCCCGCATAGGCGAGGAGCACGAGCATCAGCGCTCCCAGGTGCGGACCCCAATCCACGCGGAAGAGCACCGAGCCCACGATCATGGCGAAGGCGATCTGGATGAGACCCAACGCCAGGCGCCCGCCCCATTTTCCGAGCACCACGCTTCCGCGCGACACCGGGGACGAGGCCAGCCGGCGAAGCAGCCCCTGCTTGCGCTCGATCACGATCAGCACCGAGCCCGAGGTGAGGAGGACGAAGAGCGTGAACATCACCATGGTGCCCGGCACGGCCTGCGAGAAGCCGGTGGGGATTTCGCGACGATGCCCCGCGCGCTCGACCTTGAGCTCGACGCGGCGGGGAACGGCCGCGGCCTCGGTGAGCGCCGCCAGAGTTGGCTTCTCGTCGCGTGCCGCCAGCCCTACCAGATCGCCCAGCACTGCGAACACCGCGCGCTGCACGCGCACCTGGTCGTAGTCGGCGCCGAGGCCGCTGCTCTTGCGAGTGACGGCGAGGGTCACCGGGTGTCCGGCCAGGACGGAGTCGGTGAACGCGGCGGGGATGTCGAGCCGCGCCACGTTCGACTCCGCGGTCACGCTGTCCGGTGATACGAACCGGTACCCGGCCCCTTCGAGTCGAGTCGCAAGGTGGTCGGCGAGGAACCCGGCCCGGGGAGAGATGGTCAGTACCAACGGGTCGGGACGGTCCGGTCGATCATCTCCCGCGAACCCGCCGGTGATGGTCCCGATGAAGAAGAAGAAGATGATCGGCATGATGAACGTCCAGAGCAGCGTCTCCTTCTCCCGGAGCATGTACTGGACGTCCTTGCGGGCGATGAACCAGGCGGAGCGCAGCATCGCTCAGCCCCTCGCGAAGCGGCGCAGACGAGCCGCGTTGAGGGTGAAGAGGATCGCACCGAACACGAGCATGGCGCCGAGCCCTGCGAGGAGCGTCGTGGCGTCGGCGGTGCCCCATAGGATGCGGCGGAATTGCTCCAGCGTCCAACCGTTGGGGGTCATGCGGCCGATGCGCGCCATCCATTCCGGCATGGCCTCGAACGGAAAGAAAGAGCCCCCCAGCATGATGAGCGGGAAGAGAACGAGGTTTCCGAGGAGGTTCGCCCCGCGCTGACTCGCGGCGACCAGTTGCAGCATCGTGAAGATGAGGAGCATGAACGCGCCGGAGATGGTGGCCCAGGCCACCGCGAGCGGGAGGTTGTCGATCTGGATCGAGAAGAGAAGGCGCCCGCCGATGAGCCCCACCAGCGAGACCACCCCGATGAAGGCGGTGATGGCCAGGAGCTTGGCGGCGAGGACCACGGCCAGACGTTGCGGCGTCGAGACGTTGCGGCGCAGGGTCCCCAGCGTCTTCTCCTTCCACACGTCGTCGCTCATGTTCTGCGCGGCAAAGAGGATCGCCATGAAGAGCATGCTCGGGAAGAAGAGATCCGAGAAGCCGCGGGCATCCTCCTTCTCCTCTTCCAGCACCACGGTCTTCACCTTGATGACGGGCGGGAAGACGTAGCGCCCGCCGCGCTCCACCAAGTTGTTCACCCGTACGCTGAAGGACGCCACAAGACTGTCCGGTTGCGTGATGCGTCCCGCCGGCGCCGGTGCGTTGAGCGGCTGGAACGAATCCCCGAGGATGCTCTGGACTCCCGCGAGGGCGTCGGTCATGAACTCCAACGCCCCTTTCAGGATGCCGGGAAGGATGCGCTGCGCGGGGTTGGTGATGAGGGTCAGCGTGGTGAGCTTGCGGTCGAAAACGTCGTCCCCGAACTTGTCGGGGATGATGAGGAGCCCCGATGCCTTGCCGTCCTCCATCATCGCCCGGCCCTTCTCCTCCGTGACCGACTCGGTGTCGACGAGATCCGCCAGCGGGCCCCGATCGAAGCTCGCGACGAGGAGATTGCTCACGAAGCTGCTGTCGTGATCGGCGACGAGAAGCTGCGCGGTGGGCTTTGTCTCGCCTCCGCCGAACGCGATCTTGAGCAGCAGTCCGACCATGAGGGGTAGGCCCACGGAAAGGAGAATCGCCACCGGATCCCGCAGGATCCGGCGGAGGTCCTTCGCGAACGCGATGCCGAGGAATCCCGTCCTCAACGCGCCCCCGTCACTCGCGCAGCTCCTTGCCGGTGAGCTTGATGAAGAGGCTCTCGAGGCTGGGCTGCGTGATCGTGGTCTCGCGGATGTCCGAGCCCGCCGCCTGCAAGGCGCCGAAGAGTTCGGGGAGTCGGCGCGAGGCTCCTGCGAGCGAGACGAGTAGGGAAGTCCCGTCGCTCTGCACGATCTCGGTGTCGGGGAGCCGCGCCAGCGCCTCGGCGGCGCGATCCGGCACGAACTGGCCGGTCAAGCGAAGGATGTCGCGCTGGCCGGTCATCGCGCGCAACTCGGCGAGGCTACCGTACGCGATGAGTTTGCCGTGATCGACGATGGCCAGTCGGTCGCAGAGTTCTTCCGCCTCCTGCATGTAGTGCGTGGTGTAGACGACGCAGGTGCCGCGCACCGCTTCCTCGCGAACCAGTTCCAACAGGCGCACGCGGCTCTGGGGATCGACGCCCACGGTGGGCTCGTCGAGAAGGAGCACCTTGGGCCGGTGCACGATGCCGCACGCGAAGTTGAGCCGGCGCTTCATGCCGCCGCTGAAACGCTTGACCGGCTCCTTGGCGCGATCCTGGAGTCCGGCCAGTTCCAGCACTTCGGCGGTCCGAGTCTTGAGGTCGGCGCCGGTGAGCCCGTAGGCTCCGCCCCAGTAGCGGAGGTTCTCCGTGGCCGAGACCTCCTCGTAGATCGCCACCTCTTGCGGGACCACGCCGAGGCCGCTCTTGGCGCGCGCTCCGTCGGTCACGACGTCGTGACCGAGGACGCGCACGCGGCCCGACGTCGGCTTGAGCAGGCCGCAGATGCAGCCGATGGTGGTGGTCTTTCCGGCGCCGTTGGGGCCGAGGAGCCCGAAGATGGCGCCGGGCTCGGCGGTGAACGTGATGCCGTCCACCGCGGCCAGCTCGCCGAACACCTTGCGCAGGTCGGTGACTTCGATCACGGGGTGCTCCGTTTCGGAATCCGAGGGTGGACGGGATTGTATGGCACGCCAGCGCTATACTGCCAGAGTTGATCGAGTATTGACCCCGGGATGGAGATGAAATATGGACCCCAATCGCCTGACCCAGAAGTCCCAGGAATCGCTCCAGGCCGCCCATACTCGCGCACTTCGCCACGGCCACCCCGAGGTGGACGGGGAGCACCTCTTGTCCGCGCTCCTGGAGCAGACGGACGGTCTCGCGCCGCGACTTCTCAAGCGCATGGGCGTCGACGCCGAAGGGCTCGGCCGCGAGTTGGAGCGCGAGTTGGAGCGTCGCCCCCGGCAGACCGGGCTCAGCATGGACAGGCTCAACGTGAGCCCGCGGCTGGTGCAGCTCTTCGAGCGCGCGGAGGCCGAGCAGAAGCGCCTCAAGGATGAGTACGTCTCCGTCGAGCACCTCCTCTTGGCGCTCATCGACGAGGGCAAGAACTCCGCGGCCGGCCGGGCGCTGGCGTCCTTTGGCGTGGACCGCGACCGGTTCCTCGATGCGCTGACCGCGGTGCGCGGAAACCAGCGCGTGACCAGCGCCACCCCGGAGTCGTCGTACGAGGCGTTGGAGAAGTACGGCGTGGATCTCGTGGCGCAGGCGCGCGCCAACAAGTTGGATCCGGTGATCGGCCGCGACGCCGAGATCCGGCGCGTGGTGCGCATCCTGTCGCGGAAGACCAAGAACAACCCGGTCCTCATCGGCGAGCCTGGCGTCGGCAAGACGGCCATCGTCGAGGGGCTCGCCCAGCGGATCGTGCGCGGCGACGTGCCGGAGTGGCTCAAGGATCGCTCCCTCTTCTCGCTCGACATGGGCTCGCTCCTGGCCGGAGCCAAGTATCGCGGCGA
Organism: Candidatus Eiseniibacteriota bacterium; assembly: GCA_963762255.1. GTDB lineage: Bacteria > Eisenbacteria > RBG-16-71-46 > JABDJR01 > JABDJR01 > CAVXKA01. The sequence goes on along the minus strand of CAVXKA010000002.1, from coordinate 1,395,666 downwards.
GTTCGAGGAGCGCTTGAAGGCGGTTCTGAACGAAATCAAGCAGAGCGAGGGGCACGTGCTCCTCTTCATCGACGAGCTCCACAACATCGTCGGCGCGGGCCGCACCGAGGGCTCGACGGACGCCGGCAATCTTCTCAAGCCGATGCTGGCGCGCGGCGAGCTGCACTGCATCGGGGCCACGACCCTCGACGAGTACCGCAAGCACATCGAGAAGGACGCGGCGCTGGAGCGGCGCTTTCAGCCGGTCGTCGTGGAAGCGCCGAACGTCGAAGACACGGTTTCCATTCTGCGCGGACTGCGCGAGCGCTTCGAGGTGCACCACGGCGTGAAGATCCAGGACAACGCGCTGGTGGCGGCGGCGGTGCTTTCGAACCGCTATATCTCGGATCGATTCCTGCCCGACAAGGCGATCGACCTCGTGGACGAGGCCTGCGCGATGATCCGCACCGAGATCGACTCCATGCCGGCCGAACTGGACGAGGTCACGCGCCGCGTCTTGCAGCTCGAGATCGAAGAGGCCGCGCTCAAGAAAGAGAAGGACAAGGCGAGCCGGGAGCGGCTCGACGACCTGCAGCGCGAACTTGCCGATCTGCGAGAGAAGGCAAAGACGATGCGCGCGCAGTGGGAGGGGGAGAAGGCGGCCATCGCCGAGGTGCGCGACCTGCGCCAGAAGATCGAGGGGGTGCGGCACGATCTCGAGAAGGCCGAGCGCGACTACGACTTGAACCGGCTGGCCGAGCTCAAGCACGGGAAGCTCCCGCTGCTGGAGAAGGAGCTTCACGAGAAGGAAGTGAAGCTGGCCTCCGAGGACGCCAGGCTTCTGCGGGAAGAGGTCACCGACGACGAGATCGCGGAGATCGTCTCCCGATGGACCGGCATCCCGGTGACGCGACTCGTGGAAGGGGAGCGCGAGAAGCTCCTCCGCCTCGAGGAGATCCTCCATCGCCGCGTCGTGGGACAGGACGAGGCGGTCGGCCTCGTGGCCGACGCGGTGATCCGCGCGCGGAGCGGCATCAAGGATCCGCGCCGGCCCGTCGGCTCGTTCATCTTCCTCGGCCCCACCGGAGTGGGGAAGACGGAGCTGGCCAAGGCGCTGGCCGAGGCGCTCTTCGACTCCGAGGACAACCTCGTGCGCATCGACATGAGCGAGTACATGGAGAAGCACACCGTGTCGCGGTTGATCGGCGCGCCGCCCGGCTACGTGGGCTACGAGGAAGGCGGCCAGCTCACCGAGGCGGTACGGCGAAAGCCCTATTGCGTGATCCTCTTCGACGAGATCGAGAAGGCGCATCGCGACGTGTTCAACGTGCTGCTGCAGATCCTCGACGACGGGCGCGTCACGGACGCGCAAGGCCGCACCGTGGACTTCAAGAACACGGTCATCATCATGACCTCCAACATCGGGTCGCCCGTGCTGCTGGAGGGAGTGACCGCGACCGGCGAGATCACCGAGGACGCTCGGCGGGCCGTGATGGCCGAGATGCGGCGCGAGTTCCGCCCCGAGTTCCTGAACCGGGTGGACGACATTCTCCTGTTCAAGCCGCTCACGCTGCTCGAGATCGAGGAAATCGTGGATCTTTTGACCGCCGACTTGCGCAAGCGGCTGGTCGACCGCGGCGTGAAGCTGGAGATGACTGAGGGCGCGCGAGCCCTGATCGCCCGCGAAGGGTTCGATCCGGTGTTCGGGGCGCGTCCCCTCAAACGGTATCTCCAGCACGAGTTGGAGACGCGGATCGGCCGGGCGCTGGTCTCCGGCGAGGCCCTGGAGGGGGCCACGGTCAAGGTGGAGGAGGGCGAGAAAGGGCTCGTGGTGCGCGTGGAGAACCCGCCGGAGGAATAGCGCGGATAGACGACGCAATCAGTAGCTTATTGATCCGCGACGCGCGCCGCCCTGTTTTGCATGGAATCGGTGCCCCTGCATCTGCGAGCATGGAGCCTTGGTCGGCCGACCGGCCGAGCCGCCGCCGGCAGCACCGGAGAATCGTGCGGAACAAGGAGCCTCGTCATGGGAACCCCGGGCATCGACGTGCGCAGTCTCGAATCCAAGATCACCGAGGAACACCTCGAGATGCGAGCGACGGTGGAGCGCCTGCAGGCCATGACCGATCCGAACGTGATGTTGATCGTGCTGGAGGATCTGCATCGCCAGTTCGAGAATCACTTCAATCGCGAAGAAGGGGACGAGGGGCTCTACGCCATTATCGAAAGTCACGCGCCGCAACACACCGAGCGCGTGGACGGGCTTCTCCGGGAACACCGGATCCTGATGGAAGGCCTCAACGGTCTCATCCGGGACTGCAACGCTCTCATGAGCGGTTCCCTGGCCAAACTGCGGTCCGACACCAGCCAGTTCATCGAGCAATTGACCGCGCATGACGTGGCCGAGACCGAGGTTCTCACCGATTGCGTGCTGCGCGAGATGGAGCGATCGCCCCGAAAAACCAAGTAGCCGGCAGCACTCCGGCTTGCACTTCGCATGGGAGGCCGCATGCCTTCACCCGACACCGTCACTCTGACGTCCGCACCCCCCGTAACCGATGCGACCCAGGACCTCCTGCGGCTCTCGACCGACCTTCAGTCACTCCTCATCGCGGATCTGGCCGCCGGCGCGAAGCTGGATGCGCTGATCGCCCGGATCACGGACAAGGTCGACGGGCCTGGCGCTGTCCTTCAAGTGGATGCCTGCGCGATCTACATCGTGGACGAGACCGCTGGATTGGCTGGGGACGGGACGGCCACGATGCGTGCAGCCAGCGGGTACCAGAAGCATTTCATCAATCAGGCCATTTGCCACGTTCTCCCCCCGGATGGCGTGCCCGACTCTCCTTCGCTCAAGGAGGACAGGCTCGGGTTAACGGGCTGGGTCATCTCCACCGGGAAGGCGTTTCTTGCCAAGACCCCCGCGGAGCTGAAGCAACATCCCCATCAGAGAGGGGACTACGATCCAGTCCAGCTACCGGAACCGGGTAACCAGGTGGGTACGTTTCTCGCTGTTCCGTTGAGGAATCTGCGCGGGAAGATCATCGGCGCGATGAAGGCGGAACGGCTGGAGCCGTGCGAGCCGTTCTCGGTGAAGGATCAGCTCGTGCTTGAGGCGCTGGCGCGAGTGGCTGGCCGCTGCATTGACTACGTGGAAGAACGAGATAGATCCGCCGACGCTGCGATCACACTGTGGGCCCGAGAAGTCATCGAGGAAGCGGTTGCCACCGAGGGAGAGTTGGATGCCTTCCTGGACATCGTTGTGCGCGTCGCGGCCAGTGCCACCCAGGCGGATTCCGGAGCGATCTTCCTCATCGACGAGAGCAAGAAGACGCTGACTCAACGCGCGGGATGGGGATCGCAGGTCCTGCGAAAGGTGGTCCGCTCCTACGAGGTGCCGGGACCTGAGAAGGTCGCACACTGTCTGGGGACCAGGTCATGCTCTCCCGCGGACTGTAAGCGCGTGCACCTGAGCCATGACGAGAGAGTCGGACTCACGGCCTGGGTCGCCGCGACCGGCAGACAATTCCGTGCTCGAAACATGGATGAACTCAAAGAACACTGCCACCACAAGGGCTTCTACGACTCATCCAACTACGAGAAGCAACAGGAATGCGGCGCGTGGTTGGGTGTACCCCTCCAGATCGGCGGAGTCATCACGGGGGTGTTGAAGGTCGAGAACGTGTTCGTACGAGGCACTGTAGACGACCGCGATTTCAGCGATGTCCAGCAAAGGCGCCTGGACCTTCTGGCCCACGAAATCGCGCTGGCGAGCGAGCGTTTGCAGACGCAGTACGCCAAGCGCTATGTGGTCATCCACAAAGCAATGGAACCGATCCGAGACATGCTGAGTGGCAAGCTGGATGTCCAGAAGCTTGTCAAGGAGGTCGTGCATGACACAGCCAAACTGTTCCACGCCGAAGCCTGCGCGCTTTTCCTGAAACAGGGGAACGAGCTTGTGCAGCCGCACTGGGCGGCCTATGGATGGGCCACTCGAGGCCCAAGAGTGCGCCGGTACCAACTGGTGGCGGACAAGGACATCGTCGACCGGCCGGTGACGGAGGACCAGAAGGTCGGCCTGACGGTCTGGATTGCCGTCAAACGCGAGAAATTCACCGCCAGAAGTAACCTCGACCTGACGCTCCATCCCCATCACCGAGGAACCTTTGACAGACACAACTTCGCCAAGGGGAGGAAGTGCCAGTCGTTCATGGGAATCCCGCTCTTGGCGGGAGGGAAGGGAAAGCAGAAAGAACTTGTCGGCGTGCTCAAGGTGGAGACGAAGACCAAGGGGAAGGGCGCCGACAAGGAATTCGCGTATTTCAACGGCCAGGAGGAGTTGGCGTTCGAGTTGATCGCGAACAGCGCCGCCATCTCCATACAGAACGCCCGCCTCGTAGAGTCGGGAAATCTTGCGGACCACGTTCTCGCCAGCCCGAACAACGACGCCGTTGTGGAAGTCGTGCATGGGTTCCTGAAGGACCACGAGGAAGGCGTAAACAGCTTGGACAGTGCTGCCGCCATCGTGGATCGCGAGGACTCCGTGAAAGCGCGCATCGTGCGGACTTACGCCGGGTTGCTCCATCCCGCATTCCAACTGGGGGTACTCGATCAGCTTGTCAGTGACCTCCATGGGCCCAGCAAGGATCTTCTGAGTGCGCTCACCGTGGCGCTCAAGTCATCCCGGCTTGGCGATATCCAAACCGCTCTGCAGCGGTCCGGGCCCGTGATCAGTCGAGTCACCGCGCGAGAGTTCTTCCTCCGTGAGCTAGGGGAGCGTTACACGACTGTCGCGCAACGAGTCAGCGATCGCCTCGCCGAGTACGATCGCGATCCGAGCCGACGCATCGAACTGAGAGAATGTCTCAACCTCCTCAAGATCCCCGAGGATCAACTCTCCGACCTGAGCCTCCTCGAGCGGACCATGTTGACCCGTGTCTTCGGTGATTGGTCCAAGCTGATTGATGAAGCGGTCCGCGTCTATCTGGAGGTGGACAGTCCCTATATCACCACGAAACCGCTCCCCGCAGACAGTCCCCTCTTCTACGGGCGGGAAGAGATCTTCGAGTGGATCGAGGCGAAACTGTTCAGCAAGACCGGACGCGGGGCTCTCGTACTTCATGGTGGATCGCACACTGGTAAGACCTCCGTGCTCAGGCAATTGCAAAGCGGCCAGCTGGGGAAACGCATTCGAGAGGGGCGTCAGTTTCCCGTCTATCCGGTGTTTCTCGATCTGCAACTTCTGGGCGATTCGACGGCTGCGCTCATGTCAAGAATGGCTGAAGAAGTTGACAAGGCGCTCGGGGGACGGGGACTCTCTTGCACGGTGCCGCCTGCAGAGGAGTTCACGAAGGGACCAAGGGCGGCGTTTGATAGAACTCTGGAGAGTGCGGTTCATGCCATGGGAGGAAGAGGAAAGGGCCTCGTCCTGATCATGTTGGATGAGTTTGAGTGTCTGCATGAGCGAGTCAAGAACAAGAAGTATGAGGCGGATATCTTCTATTACTTGCGGGCGCTCATGCAGGAGGATCAGGGGGTGGCCTTCATTCTTGCCGGCCACCGCGAACTGGAGGAGATGGACCTCAAGTACAAGGTCGAGTTGTTCAATGTAGCACATCACCGAGAAGTGGGGTTCCTGGAGCCCAAGGAGGCAAACGACCTGATCCGGACCCCGGTCCAGGTACTGGGCGTGACCTATGACGATGCGGTGGTCGATAGGATTCTCAGCCTGACCGGAGGGCACCCGTACCTGATTCAGCAACTGTGCGATTACTGCGTTGAGGAGATGAACAGCCAGAAGTGTGGGTATTGGATCGGGCCCGAGTATCTCGAGAAGTCGGTGGGACGTTCTTAGAATTCGGGGGCGGAGCGGTATTGGACCGAATGTGGACGGACGTCGGGCAAGACGCCCACCTTGTTCTGAGGACTATGGCCCGGATCGGGGCGACCCAGAACCGTTGGATTCCGGGATCCGAGATCCTGGTGCCGGTGACGAAGGAAGTCAGCGAAGAGCAGAGGGTGAAGGCGCTGCATCGTCTGGCTCTGCATCACCTGATCACGGCGGATCGGCAGGGCGGGGATGGACTCAAGAAGTACAGGTTTGCCGTGGATCTGATGCGTCTGTGGATCCTGCGATATCAGGATCTGAGGTAGCGCACGGTGAGCGCCGGTAGTCCCTACGTGGCGGGTCGTCCAGTCGATGCAGACCACTTCTACGGGCGCCAGGAACAGATAGCGTTCTTCCTGAGGAGGATCTCTCGAAAGTACCCCGATTCGATGCAGGTGCTCGGGGCGCGGCGTGCGGGCAAGACATCTTTCCTTCAGCTCATGTCGGGTTCGGGCGCTCCTCGGCCTGACATTCGGGCCGGATATCCTCCAGTGGCAGTGGCCTACGTGGATCTTCTCGCCGACGTCATCGACCCGATCCGGTTCCGTCAGGCTGTGACGAACGCGGTCACGAAGGTGATTCCCGAGGCCCCGCCACCGGACGATATCGCCATTGAGGATTACGTGGGATTCGAAAGATGGGTCAAGTCCGTCGCCGACGGCCGTCGGTTGGTGATCCTGCTGGACGAGTTCGAGACCCTGGTTCGCCACGACCGATTCGATCTCGACTTTTTCGGAGGCCTGCGCGCCCTGGTGACGAGTGAGTTGGTGACCTGGGTGACATCCTCCTTCCGCCCGCTCTTTGAGCTCTGCCGTGCCGAGGAGCCGATCTACGTCTCCGAGTTCTGCAATGTCTTTCTCCCCAGCCCAATCGTGTTGGGTCCGATGCCCACCGCGGAAGCGGAGACTCTGATCACCGGTCCGGCGAAGAGCGTGGGGATCGACTTGACTGCAGAAGAGGTGGATGCGATTCGACGCATCGGCGGGGACATGCCCTATTTTCTCCAGGTCACCGCCGACGCCTGGATTCGGACGCGGAGAACGGGGACCTCGACGGAGACGTGCTTTGGGGAAGTGATCGAGGAGTTGCTCGGGTGGAACAGCGGTCTGCAGGGTCTCTATCGGTCCTACTGGCGTAATCTGAACGTACAGGAGCGGAAATGCCTCCTGCGTGCCGCTTCGGGGCGACACTCCCCCGCGGGCCAGAACCTGAACCCTGGAGAGGCGCGCCTGCTGGATCTGGGCCTGCTGACCATTCACCACGGCATACTCCAACCTTCAGGTGAAGCCTTCCGGCGCTGGATCAAGACCCCTTCGACCTCGGGGCGGGTGTTCATCGGCCATGGGCGCAGCCCGCTGTGGGCGCAGGTGGCGCGATTCGTCGAGAAGAAACTCAACTTGGAGACGGTCGAGTACGAGACGCAGTCCCGGGTCGGCGACGCCATCGTCCCGGTGCTGGAGGACATGCTCGAGCAGGCGGAGTTCGCCATCCTGGTCCTCACCGCGGAGGACAAGACCAGCGACGGGGAACTGCGGGCGAGAGAGAACGTCATCCACGAGGCCGGCCTCTTCCAAGGAAAGCTCGGCTTCCAGCGGGTGGCGCTGCTCAAGCAGAAGGGGCTGGGGGAGATCAGCAACCTCGCCGGCCTGCAGTTCATCGAGTTCGAGGGCGACAGGATCGAACAGACCTGGGAGCAGCTTCGGGACTTCTTCGACAGAGAGAGACTCGGCTAGCTGCGCGATGCCGCGCCGCGCCACCCCGGCGGAACCCCGCCTTGCCGCACGCGGGCCGGGGGCGTAAGTTGGGCCCCGGTGGGATGGTACTTCCCCCGTCGGAGGGACCGCCGACCGCAATCGGAGGAACTCCGCTCGTGACTGAAAGTCCCCGCATGCTAGCCGTTGCCGGCGCAGGTCCTGCGCTCGAGAGGCTGGAGCGTGCGCTGGCCGGGAGAGGCCACACGGTGTTCACCGCGAAGGGCATCGACGAAGCGCTCCGCCTTCTGGAGTCCACGCCGATCGATATCGTGGTCGTGGAGAGCGCGGGGTCCGCAACGGAGGAGATGGCTCTCGTGCGGCACGTCCGCGAGAACCACACCGACGTCGAAGTCGTCATGATTGCCGCCGAGGGAACGGTCAAGGCGGCGGTGGCCGCGATCAAGTCCGGCGCCGCCGAGTACCTCATGCGGCCCTGCGGCGATGCCGAGCTGCTGGCCGCGGTGGACGAGGCCCTGGAGCGGCAGCGGCTTCGCCAGGCCGCGCGGCCGCGCTCGGTGGTCGGCCCCCGCCCGCTCCACGGGCTTCTCGGCGAGTCCGAAGTGATGCGACCGGTGTTGCGGGCCGTCGCCAAGGCCGCGGCAAGCTCCGCCACCGTGTTCATCGCGGGGGAGAGCGGCACGGGCAAGGAACTGATCGCGCGCGCCATCCACTACTCGGGGCCGCGCTCCTCCGCTCCGTTCGTGGCTGTCAACTGCGGAGCGATCCCGGAGGGATTGCTCGAGAGCGAGCTGTTCGGATACGTCAAGGGCGCGTTCACCGGCGCCTCCGAATCGCGGGCCGGCTTCTTCCAGACCGCCGACGGCGGCACGATCTTCCTCGACGAGATCAGCGAGACGTCCCCCGCCATGCAGGTCAAGCTGCTGCGTGTCCTGCAGGACAAGCAAATCTGCATGGTCGGCACGACGCGCAGCCGCAAGGTGGACGTGCGCATCGTCGCATCCACCAATCGCGATCCGCTCAGCCTCGTCGAGAAGGACGTGCTGCGCGAGGATCTTTACTATCGCCTCAACGTGATCTCGATCACGATCCCGCCCTTGCGCGAGCGCGGCGACGACGTTCTCGTTCTCGTGAACCATTTCGCGAAGAAGTTCGCCGATGAATCGGGGCGGCCCGCGCCGGTCTTCTCGCCGGAGGCCTTGCGGGCGCTGCGCGAGTACACCTGGCCGGGCAATGTCCGTGAGCTGGAGAACGTCATTCAGAGCCTGGTGGTGATGGCCGAGGGGGAAACGGTCGACGTCTCCGATCTTCCCTCGCTGATGCGCTACTCGGCGCTGAGGGGTGGCGGCTCCGAGCGCACCCTGGCCGAGGTGGAGGTCCAGCACATCCGCGCCGTCCTCCAGAGCGTCGGCGGCAACCGATCGCAGGCGGCGCGCATCCTGGGGATCGACCGCAAGACGCTTCGCGAGAGGCTTCGGCCCAGGGTCCCCCAGAAGAACTAGACTGGGTAGAATATCCCCAGCGGGTAGAAACGCTCCGATTCCGGGTTTTCGATATCCTCCCTCTAAGCCTCGCCGGCTGCCCGCTCGGGACCCAGAAACGCCTCGTCAGCACAGGCTAATGGGCCTTTTTCCGCTTCTGGCGTGGATAGACTGCATTCCGGCAAAATTGAAGGAAGGACGGTTTCCGCTCCTGGCATGGGCCTTGCGGAGGAAGGGGGCACGAGGTGGAGCGAACCGCCCCACTTCGACAACCGATCCCAGGCGCTCACGGGGTCCCCCCCCATGCCCCGCGTGGCGTTGCGGCCAGTGTTCCTAGGAGTCACTGATGGCCGGCGACGACGACACGCGCGAGGCTGCCCTGCCCGGCGGTCCCCGCTCAGATCGGAGCGGGGGCACCCTCCCGCACCAAGACCTGTGCGGCTCGTGCGAGAAGAGCCGAAGCTGCATCCTCCCCCGGCCCGAGGGGGGAGTCTGGCATTGCGCCTCCTACGCTTGGAGCGAACGCAGCGGCTCCGATCCCGGCCCAAGAGTCACCACCTGCGAGGCATGGACCATGAGCGAGATCGACACCATCATCGACCGGCATCGTGGCGAACGGGGCGAACTGATCGCCATTCTGGAGGAGATCCAGGGCAAGTACTCCTACCTTCCCGAGGAGTCGCTGCGCGCGGTCTCCGAAAAGACCGGGCGATCCCTCGTGGATATCTACGGCGTGGCGACCTTCTACCGCTGGTTCAGCCTGAAGCCGCGCGGCAAGCATCTGCTCACGTGCTGCATGGGCACCGCCTGCCACGTTCGCGGCGCGCCGCGCATCGACGAGGAGCTGCGGCGGCAGCTCGATGTGCCGGTCGGCGAGACCACCGAGGACCGCGAGATCACCTACGAGACCCAGAACTGTCTGGGCGGGTGCGCTCTGGGCCCGATCGTCGTGGTCGACGGCCACTACTTCTCCAACGTCACCCCCGGAGCGGTGGCGGGGATCCTCGATCAGACCAGGGGAGGGCTCGACCGAGTCGACGTGAAGACCGACGCCCGCATCTTCCCGGTCGAGGTGAGCTGCGCGCGCTGCAATCACAACCTGATGGACGCGGCCCAACTCATCGACGAGCACCCGTCCATCCGGGTGACGATTTCCTTCGGGGAGAAGCACGGAGCGCTGCTCCTGTCCGCCCTCTACGGTTCCTACACCATCCGATCGGAGCACGAGATACCGCCCGACTCCGTCGTCGATTTCTTCTGCCCGCACTGCAACGCGCACCTCACCGGCGCCGGCGACTGCGGCGACTGCGGAGCGCCCACGGTTCCGATGATCGTGCGGGGTGGGGGCGTCGTTCAGATCTGTTCGCGGCGAGGCTGCCGCGGCCACATGCTCGACCTGACCGGTATCAACGCATGACGACCATGAACCTTCGCCGCCGGCTCCGGTACCGGCGGTGAGGGACGGGGAGCACACGCTCATGGAGAGACTGGGATCCGTCAACGAATTCAAGGCCTTCCGCCAGCGGCTGCGGCAAGCGATCGACCCCAAGCAGCCGGTGATCGTGATCTCCGCCGGCACCTGCGGTCAGGCGAGCGGGGCCAACGATCTGATCCGCGTGACGAAGCGGGAGATGCTCGCCAAGGGGCTGACCGATCACGTCCGACTGCGCATCACCGGCTGCCACGGCTTCTGCGAGATGGAACCGTCGGTGCTGATCGAGCCGCATCGCACGTTCTACCCCAAAGTGCGCATCGGAGACATGGCGGCCATCGTCGCCGCGGTGGCGGCCGGCGAAGTGATCGAGGCACTGCTGCCTCGCCATCCTCAGACCGGCGAGCCGGTGCGGCGCCAGGAGGAACTCCCCTTCTTCCAGCGCCAGACGCGCACGATCCTTTCCCGCAGCGAGCAGGTGGATCCGATCCGCATCGCCAGCACGATCAGGTCGGGGGGGTATGGCCCGCTGATCGACGCGCTCGAGGGAGGCGATCGCGAATGGGTTCTCGGGGAGATCAAGACCTCCGGGCTGCGCGGGCGAGGCGGGGCGGGATTCCCGACCGGGCGCAAGTGGGAGATGCTCGCCGAGGCCCCCAACGGCAAAGGCAAGATCCTGGTCTGCAACGCCGATGAAGGTGACCCCGGTGCCTACATGGATCGCGCCGTGCTGGAGGGCAATCCCCACGCCATCATCGAGGGGATGCTGATCGGCGCGTTCGCCACCGGCGCCACCGAGGGCGTGATCTACGTCCGCAACGAGTACCCGCTCGCGATCAAGCACCTCGTCATCGCGCTCCGCCAGGCGCGCGATCTGGGGCTTCTGGGCAAGGACATCCTCGGCACCGGCTTCAGCTTCGATATTCAACTCGTGAGGGGAGCGGGCGCGTTCGTGTGCGGCGAGGAAACCGCGCTCATCCGCTCCATCGAGGGGAAGATGGGCGAGCCGCGTCAGCGGCCCCCGTTCCCGGTGCAGCGCGGCATCGACGGCAAGCCCACCGCGATCAACAACGTCGAGACCTGGGCCAACGTGCCGCTGGTGCTCGCGGATGGGGGCGCCGCGTTCGCACGCACCGGCTCCACGAACAATTCCGGCACCAAGATCTTCAGCCTGGTGGGCAAGGTGAAGAACACCGGTCTGGTCGAGGTGCCGATGGGGGTCACGCTGGCCGAGATCGTCAACGGCATCGGCGAAGGTCCCCCGGGCGGCGGACGCGTCAAGGCGGTCCAGACCGGCGGGCCCTCGGGGGGTTGCATCCCCGCCGCGCGATTCGACCTGCGCGTCGGTTACGACAGCCTCGCCGAGGCCGGCTCCATCATGGGCTCGGGCGGCATGATCGTGATGGACCAGAACACCTGCATGGTCGACGTCGCCAAGTACTTCATGAACTTCCTCAAGGACGAGTCGTGCGGCAAGTGCTTCACCTGCCGCAAGGGCACGCAGCGGATGTGGGAGATTCTGGACGACATCACGAGCGGCCGCGGCTCGCTGGACCAACTCGATCTGCTCGAGGAGTTGGCCCAGGTGGTGAAGGACACCACGATGTGCGGCCTCGGACAGACCGCCGCTAACCCGGTGCTCTCCACACTGCGCTACTTCCGCGAGGAGTACGAGCGACACATCATCGCCAAGCGGTGCGATGCGCTCGTGTGCAACGAGTTGGTGGGCGCGCCCTGCCAGGCCGCCTGCCCTATCGGGACCGAGGCCTGGCGCTACGTCGCGCACATCGCCCGCGGCGAGTACGACCTGGCCTACCAGACGATCCGCGAGGCGAATCCGTTCCCTTCGGTATGCGCGCGCGTCTGCAATCATCCCTGCGAGGAGCACTGCCGAGCGGGGCTCTCGGGCGCGCATCCGGTGGCCATCCGAGCGCTCAAGCGATTCATCACCGACCGCAGCGATCCCATGACCTACAAGCCCGTGCGGCGGGTGAAGGCCGACGAGAAGTCGCCGCGAGTGGCCGTGGTGGGGGCCGGCCCAGCGGGGCTCTCCGCCGCGCACTATCTCTCGCTGAGCGGTCACAAGGTGACGGTGTTCGAGTCCGATCCGGAGCCCGGCGGCATGCTCTTCAGCGCTATCCCCGGCTACCGGCTTCCGCGCGAGGTGGTGCGGAAGGAAATCGCCTCGATCCTGGACGAGAACATCACCGTCAAGTGCAACACCACGCTCGGACGCGACGTGACCCTGGACGATCTGTTCACCTCCGGGTTCCAGGCGGTCTTCATCGCGCTCGGCGCTCACAAGAGTCTCGCGCTCGGTCTGCCCAACGAAGACGCACAGGGCGTCCTTCCATCCATCCGCTTCCTCAAGGCGTTCAACATGGGGGGCGAGGAACTGGCGCGCGGGCGCGTGGGTGTGGTCGGAGGCGGGAACTCGGCGGTGGACGCGGCGCGCATGGCGCTCCGTCAGAAGGACGTCACCGAGGTGACGATCTACTACCGCCGCAGCATGAACGAGATGCCCGCGTTCGCGGAGGAGATCGAGGCCGCTCAGGAGGAGGGGGTGCGCATCGAGGCCCTCACCGCGCCGGTGCGCATCCTCACGCAGGGCGGGCGCCTCACCGGCATCGAGTGCATCACGAATCGGTTGGGCGAGATCGACGCCGGCGGCCGTCGTGCGCCGGTTCCGGTGGCGGGCAGCGAGCGCACCGTACCCCTCGACACCCTGATCGTGGCGATCAGCGAGGGCTCGGACACCGACTGCATCTCGGTGGCCGGCGCCAATCGGATCGAAACCACGCGCCAGGGCACGGTCCAGGTGGACCGCGAGACGCTGCTCACCAACAGGCCGGGGGTCTTCGCGGGCGGAGACGTCGTGACCGGACCCAACACGGTGGTCGACGCCATCGCCGCCGGCAAACGGGCGGCGGTGATGATCGAACGCCACCTGCGGGGCGAGCCGCTCAAGCAGCCCTCGGGGGTGCGCCTGCCCGATGTCTACGTGGAGCCGGCGACGCCGGTCACGGGCGAGCCGGCCGACGGCGACCGTGTCGAGACGCCGCGGCTCTCTACCCAGGCGCGCCGGCGCAACTTCGACGAAGTGGAGAAGGTGCTCTCGGTTCACGAAGCCGCCCGCGAGGCGCGGCGCTGCCTGCGCTGCGATCTCACCTTCACCGAGCGCACGCGCGAGCAACCGGAGCTGATCGGCGCCGGCAAGGGGGAGCGGAAATGATGAAGATCACCGTGAACGGGCTGGAAACCACGGTCGAGCGCGGCACCACCGTGCTCGAGGCGGCCCAGTTCCTGGGCTTCCCGATCCCCACGCTCTGCCACATGGAGGGGCTCACGCCGTACGGCGCCTGCCGGCTCTGCGTGGTGGAAATCGGCGAGGGTCCCAAGTCGAAGCTGGTCACCTCCTGCACCTACCCGGTCGAGGAGGGCTTGAAGGTGCGCACCGCGTCGGCTCGGGTGGTGCAGGCGCGCAAGATGATCCTCGAGCTGCTGCTGGCTTCCTGTCCCCAGTCAAAGGTGATCCAGGATCTGGCGTCCGAGCACAATGTCCGCCAGCAGCGCTTCCGCCAGGAGCACGACGACTGCATCCTGTGCGGGCTCTGCGTGCGCATGTGCTCGGAGCAGATGGCGGCGGGGGCCATCGGTTTCGCCGGTCGCGGCGAGCACCGACGGGTCGGCACTCCGTTCGATAAGCACTCGGAGGTGTGCCGCCAGTGCGGCGCCTGCATCTACGTCTGCCCCGCCTGTCAATTGCGCTGCACCTACAGCGAACCCGACAAAGCGATCTGTGGCGGTTGCGCCAACCTGTCGCCGCCCTGCCTCGAGAAGGAGCAGTTCGACGACATGATGTGCTATATGAAACCCTGCGTGGCCTGCGAGACAAAGCGCTAAGGAGGACACCATGTCCCTGTCCAGAACCAACTCATCGGCGGCAACCCTCACCAAGAACCGCACCGAAGCGTCGATCGTCCCCGCCTCGGGGATGTGCGTGACTTGCGTGGACGGCTGCGTCGGCATGTGCGAGATCGGCAAGTCCGCGTACCGCGGCCACGAGGTCATCTACCCGCAGCCGTTCGGTGTGATCACGACCGCGGCGGAGAAGGACTATCCGGTCGACTACTCCCACTTCAACATCATGGGCACCGCCGTCGGCGCCCACGGAATTCCAGCGGATTCCGACAAGGCGATCTTCCCGAAGGTCAACCTGGAGGTCGTGATCGGCCACGACCGGGGCATCAAGTTCCGCCTCCCGTGGATCATCCCCGGGATCGGCTCCACCAACGTGGCCAAGAACAACTGGGACGGCATCGCCATCGGCTCCGCCCTCGCCGGCACGGGTCTGACCATCGGCGAGAACGTGGTGGGCATGGACCCGGAGGCGAAGATCAAGGACGGTCGCGTTGTCGACACGGTGGATCTCAAGAACCGCGTCCGGCTGTACAAGGAGAACCAGCGCGACGGGTACGGTGCGATCGTGGTGCAGGCCAACGTCGAGGACACGCGGCTCGGCGCGCAGGAGTACGCCATCGAGAAGCTCGGCGTCGAGGTGGTGGAGCTGAAGTGGGGCCAGGGGGCGAAGGACATCGGGGGCGAGGTGAAGATCCGGGATCTCGCCAAGGCCCAACTCCTCCACAAGCGCGGCTACATCGTGCTCCCCAACCCGACCGATCCGCACGTGATCCAGGCCTACGAGCACGGCGCGTTCACCGAGTTCGAGCGTCACTCGCGCGTCGGGATGGTGGACGAAGAGGGATTCGCCACCCGGGTTGCGGAGCTGCGCAAGGCCGGCGCCAAGTACGTGTTCTTGAAGACCGGCGCGTACCGGCCCGCGGACCTGGCCCGCGCCATCAAGTGGTCCTCCAAGTACAAGATCGACCTGCTCACGGTGGACGGCGCCGGCGGCGGCACCGGGATGAGCCCGTGGCGGATGATGAACGAGTGGGGGGTGCCGCCGGTCGAGCTGCACTCGCTCCTCTACGGCTACGCCAAGCAGCTCGCCGACCGCAAGCAGTACGTTCCGCCGCTGGCGGTGGCGGGGGGGTTCACCTTCGAGGATCAGATCTTCAAGGGTCTCGCCATGGGGGCGCCGTTCGTGAAGCTGGTCGGCATGGCTCGCGGCCCCATCGCCGCGGTCATGGTGGGCAAGACGATCGGCCGGACCATCGACCAGGGGGTGATCCCGGTCTACGTAGAGCGCTTCGGGACCACCAAGGACGAGATCTTCGTCACCGCCGCCGATCTGCGTCGTGAACTGGGCGACGCGGAGTTCGAGCGGTTGCCGACCGGCGCTATCGGCCTGTACACGTACTACGAGCGGTTGGCCCAGGGGCTGCGCCAGCTCATGGCGGGGAGCCGGAAGTTCGCGTGCCAGTACATCGACCGCGGGGACCTTGCCGCCCTCACCCAGGACGCGGCGCGGATCTCCGGGATCGAGTACATCCTGGACGTGGACAAGAAGGAGGCTGAGGCGATCCTCAGCGCGTAGGACCGCTCGGGCGGAGTTCGCGTATCATCCCCTCCGGCGACTGCAGTCGGCCACCGGGGGGGATGATCGCGTGACGCAACAGGCAGGGCGTTCGGCCGGAGCGGAGTCGGAGCCTGCGCGAGTTCGTGATGTTCGGGCTGACCTCATCCTCGCCACGGATCTGTCGGAGGCGCCCACGCTCCATACCTACAACCGTGCGTTGGATCATCCATCCCTGGCGCCTGTCGCATCATGGAGCAGGGCGACCGGATCCTCCTCGCGGGGTCCCCTCGATGCCGTCTCGCAATTCGGAGGCCCCTGGGCGGACGGCCGGGGGCGCTGCGCGGACCGAGCTGCGCGCCGGCTCGCCAACCAGGCCGCCCTGCCCATGGCGCGCCGAAGCTGCTACTTCGGCGAGTTCCTTGGAACCAACCTGCTGATCGGATGTGTCGGTGCGCTGCTCATATCGTAGCTGAGGAAGCTCAATATCAGCTGTATGCCCACCAACACGGGCAAGGCGGCGAGCATGACCGACCCGGCCGAGGCGGCCAAGCCGGTCGCGCTGCTTTGGTGCCACCTCACCAGTCCAAAGATCACTCCGAAGAGGAGCAACGGGACTCCCGTCACCAACTGCAGCGTCGCCAGGTTGAAATCGCGCAAGACATAGAGGTAGAAGATCCTGACCAGACAGTTTCGTATGTGTCTTCTCAGGAAAAGAGGAGCCACTTTGAACCATTTCAGACTGCTCTTCTCGTCCGCATAACGGGCGGCCATGGGGATGTCCCAAACACACGCATCGATGATCCGCAACTGGAACAGCATGTCCGTTTCGAAGAAGTAGCTCTTGCTCAGTCGGTTGAGCGGGAGCCTGCTCAGTATCGACGCGTGCACGGCCGTGTAGCCGTTTGTCGGATCCAGGTGCCTCCAGTATCCCGTCGAGAGCTTCGCCATGAACGAAAGGAGGGAATTGCCCAACAGCCGGATCCGGGGCATCCCTTCGAGATCCTCCGGGCGAGTGAAGCGGTTGCCCTTGGTGTAGTCGGCTTCCCCTCTGACGATCGGATCCACGAAAAAGGGAACCAGTGCGGGGTCCATCTGGCCGTCGCCGTCGACTTTGACGACGATCTCCATGTCTAGCGAAAGGGCGTAGGCGTAGCCGGTGAGGGTCGCTCCGCCGACGCCCTGGTTCTTCTCATGTTGAAGGACAATCACTCTCGGATCGGTGGTTTGTTCGCTGATGAAAGCCCCGGACTCCTCCGGACAGGCGTCGTCAACGCAAATGATGGAGTCGATCTCGGGGCCGATCGCCTCGATGACTCCCAGGACTTTGTCCTTCACGCGGTAGCAGGGAATCACCACGGCGATGCGTGACCGGGCGTGGTCAATCGACTCCATTCAAGCCTCTTCTTTGCTCCGAAGCGGCGCGGAAAGAAATAGTCGCCCCTGTGGCGACGATCGGCGCGAAGAGCGCCCACACGGGAAACGAATTAGCAAGGTAGCCGTAGATCGGGACGTGCACAGCAAACAGCTCCACGGCGAAAACATATGCCGGCAGGAAGTGAGCGTGCTGAGACCTAGTAAGCGATAGCAGCCCGGCGAGCGCCAGCGTGAGAAGCATGCTGTAATAAATGGCCGCGTAGACCGCATAGTGAGGCCGCCCCTGCGTAGACACATTGACCAGGAGCCAACTGAGATTGCTGAGCCAGTTGTTGATGAACCACTTGGGATGCTCTCGGAGGTTCTGAAGCACTTTCTCCCTGTAGATCGCCTCCCTGTCAGCACGCGTCAGCGTGCTGTCCTTCATCAGAGAGATCTGGAAATCATCCTGTATGTCGCCGCGGAGACCCGGCGGCCGGTTGAAGGAATAGCAGATTCGCCAGGCTTCGGTGTACCCGGACGTTCCTCCCTCGTACTTGTGCACTCTGTAGTTCCATGGGGTGAGCACGACGAGAAATCCGACCAGTAGAAGCGCACTTCTCAGCAGGTTGTTCCGAGACAACCGCTTTCTGACGAGAAGCTCGCCGACGATCATCGTGGCTATCCACAGCGGAACGAAGTATTGGTAAGAAAACCGGGCCATCGTCGCCGCTCCCCACACGAGACCAATCCCCGCATACGCCAAGATCCGCGTTGGCCTCTTCATCAGCAGGAAGACGCCGAGTACGCTCAGGAACATTCCCAAAGTGTGTGAGATGAGCACGTTCGCCCAATACAACATGTGAGGAAAGAAAACGACGACCCCCTCGGCCAAGAGCGCGACGGTCTTGGGCATCCGCGCGCCCAGCGCGAGTCGATACACCGTCAAGCCCGTGAGGAGCACGAAGAGGTGTTGTAAGATCACCGGAAAGACGTAGGCGTCTCTGCCGAAGAGGGTCTTGCATACAAGGAGAAACACGACCTGGGCCGGATAGGTCATCGTTGCTTGTCCCGGGCCTTCGGTGTTTATCCACCCCACGCCGTCGAGAATGTTGTTGGCTTCATTGTTGAACTGGGCAGCGTCGCCCCCCAGCGGGTCGAGTCGGAGTAGGGGGATAGACAGCAAATGAATTGCCAACCCGGCGACTAGAAGAGCCAAGTAAGGGCGATTCTTGAAGGTCGCAAACACTGTGTGCCGAACGCCGTGATGAAGAAGGCATCTCATAGTATAGGCCGTGCGCAGGATCAATCCGTCAGAGGCGACCTAGAACTGAATACATGATGTATGTATACGCCGTCAACTCCACCATGTCAAGCGAGGACCTTCAAGAGAGAGACTGCCGCCGGCACGGGTCTGACCATCGGCGAGAACGTGGTGGGCATGGGCGGATGATGAACGAGTGGGGGGTGCCGCCGGTCGAGCTGCACTCGCTCCTCTACGGCTACGCCAAGCAGCTCGCCGACCGCAAGCAGTACGTTCCGCCGCTGGCGGTGGCGGGGGGGTTCACCTTCGAGGATCAGATCTTCAAGGGTCTCGCCATGGGGGCGCCGTTCGTGAAGCTGGTCGGCATGGCTCGTGGCCCCATCGCCGCGGTCATGGTGGGCAAGACGATCGGCCGGACCATCGACCAGGGGGTGATCCCGGTCTACGTAGAGCGCTTCGGGACCACCAAGGACGAGATCTTCGTCACCGCCGCCGAGCTGCGTCGTGAACTGGGCGACGCGGAGTTCGAGCGGTTGCCGACCGGCGCCATCGGCCTGTACACGTACTACGAGCGGTTGGCCCAGGGGCTGCGCCAGCTCATGGCGGGGAGCCGTAAGTTCGCGTGCCAGTACATCGACCGCGGGGACCTTGCCGCCCTCACCCAGGACGCGGCGCGGATCTCCGGGATCGAGTACATCCTGGACGTGGACAAGAAGGAGGCTGAGGCGATCCTCAGCGCGTAGGACCGCTCGGGCGGAGTTCGCGTATCATCCCCTCCGGCGACTGCAGTCGGCCACCGGGGGGGATGATCGCGTGACGCAACAAGCGGGGCCTTGGCCGGAGCGAAGTCGGGGTCTGCGCGAGTTCGTGAAGTTCGGACTGGTGGGCGCGAGCGGCGTTCTGGTGAACCTGGCCGTGTTCAACCTGACGCTCCTCGCGTGGAACTCTCTCCACGGGCACACCGGGCTCGAAGCCAAGTACGCCGCCAACGCCCTCGGCTTTGTGGTCTCCGTCCTCACAAACTACACGCTGAATCGTCGATGGACGTTCCGCTCCAGCGGGGCGGTGCGTCGCGAGCTACCCAAGTTCTTCACGGTGAGCTTGCTTGCCTACGCCGCCAACCTGATCGTCTTCTCGATCTGCCTGCAGCGGTTCCACTTCGGGCCCAATCCGAGCCAACTCGTCGCGATTGCCGCCGTGACGCCGATCAACTTCGTCGCCAACAAGCTCTGGAGTTTCCGGCGGAGGTGACGGCTCAGAGCGGGCGCACCGCCCGCACGTTCACGCTCACGACGTAATCCTCCGGGCCGGTGTTCTCCGGAAGCTTGTCCCGGACCAGGCGATAGAGCGGATCCTGCACGTCGTCGAGGATGCTCGCACCGGGTTTGGGCTCCACGGCGATGTCGGTGAACCCCGCCGCGCGCAGCTGGGCGATGGTTTCGTCGATCAGGACGGCCCCCGCTACGCAGCCCACATAGGCCAGAATCTCCGCGCGCACGCTCTCCGGCAACGGACGGAGCAGCGCCATGTCGGAGACGGCAACCCGCCCGCCCGGCTTGAGCACGCGGGCGATCTCGCGGAATACACGCTCCTTGTCCGGAGAGAGGTTGATCACGCAGTTGGAGATGACGACATCGACCGAGGCGTCGGCCACGGGGAGGTTCTCGATCTCGCCGAGACGGAATTCGACGTTCTCGAGTCCGGCGCGGGCCGCGTTCGCGCGGGCCTTGGAGATCATTTCCGGCGTCATGTCCACGCCGATGACGCGACCGGTCGCCTTCACCGCGCGCGCGGCGATGAAGACGTCCAGCCCGGCGCCGCTTCCCAGGTCGAGCACGACCTCTCCCTCGCGCAGAGAGGCGAGGGCGGTGGGGTTGCCGCAGGAGAGCCCGAGGTTGGCGCCCTCGGGCAGCGAAGCGAGATCCGCCTCGGCGTAGCCCAGGCCGCGCGCGAAGGCGTCGGCACTGCCCCCCCCGCAGCACGACGGGCCGCACCCGCAGGCGCTTGCGCTTGAGGTCTTCTCCGCGATGCGACCGTAGGCGTCGCGCACCGCATCCCGAACGTCTTTGGATTCCATGGAGAGTCTCCCTTCGAAGAGGTTCAACAGCAGCCTGTATCCCGGGTGATCTCCCGGAACATCGCCCGCAGGGCCCGGATGTGCCGGCTGCCCGACGCGAGCGTGCAGCAGATCGTCTGCCCGTCTCTCCGGCAGGAGACGAGCTTGGCTTCTTTCAGCCTTCGCAGGTGCGCGGAGACTCCGGAGATGGAGATCCCGAGCGTTCGGGCCAGTTCACCGACCGTGAGGTCCGGATCGTGATAGAGGAGGAAGAGCAGCCGCAACCGGGGCGCGCTTCCCAGCGAGGCGAACACCGCGGCGAGGTCGTCGAGCGGCTCCAGCTTGCCGATCGCCTCGGCGAGCGGGATCGCGGTCCGGGTCGTGCGCGCGGGCATAACGCAGCTCCTTTCTTCGTTCGCTATTTCGCGAATTAGTGAAATGATGAAACATGACGCCGCCCAAGTCAACGGCTTCTTTTCGGGGACGTGGTGAGCCATTTTGGCGGGTGGCGGTGTTGACGTTCCTCGGGTCGCCGGGTACCCTAGATGTCCTCTGTCGGCGTGCGTGTGCGTAGCTTTGGGTCCTGGAAGCGGCGGGGAATGCAAGCCATGAGCCTCAGTCTGATCGGCAGGAGCATCGGGGAATCGGTCACCCTCAAGCTGAACGAGAAAGCGGCCATTTTGCGGGCCAAGGGGGAACCGGTCATTCATCTCGGGGGGGGCGAACCGAAGAGCAAACCTCCCATGGACGCGCTGGTCGCCGCGGCGGCGATGCTGAACTCGGGCGAGGTCCGCTACACGCCCGCCGACGGCACTCCCGCGCTCAAGCAGGCGATCATCCGCTACACAGAGGAATTCTACGACCGCCCGGTGACGCCGTGGAACGTCATGGCCTCGGGCGGGGCCAAGCAGTCCATCATGGTCGCCCTGCAGGCCATCCTCAACCCGCAGGAAGAGATGATCTACCCGGCGCCCTACTGGGTGAGCTATCCCGAGATGGCCAAGCTCTGCGGCGCGATCGGCGTGCCGGTCTACCCGGAGGACGGAACCTTCTATCCCACGATCCGCGACATCGAGGAGAAGGTCGGCTCGTACACCAGGGTCGTGATCATCAACAGCCCCAACAACCCCTCGGGGGCCATGTACTCGGCCGAGTTCATCGCCGACATCGTCGACTTCTGCGAGCGGCGCGACCTCTACCTCATCATGGACGACATCTACCACCGGCTGATCTTCGACGGCCGGCGGCCCATCAACTGCTGGAGCTTCGCCAAGGACAAGACGGAGAACTCGAAGCTCATCATCATCAACGGCGTGTCCAAGCAATACGCCATGACCGGGTTCCGGATCGGCTGGGCGGTGGCCAACAAGAAACTCATCGAGGCGATGACTAACATCCAGAGCCACCAGACCTCGGGCCCCTCCGCGCTCCTCCAGCACGCGGCGGCGGCGGCCCTGGCCGGCCTCCAGTCCTCGGTGGAGAGCCTGCGGGTCACCCTGGAGAACAACCGCAACGTGCTGATGTCGCGCCTGGAGGCGTTCGACGGCGTGCGGGTGACCAAGCCCGACGGCACGTTCTACCTCTTCGCCGACTTCAGCCACTACAACAAGAACTCGACCAAGCTCTCGGAGTTCCTCCTCAACAAGGTGCTCGTGGTCACGGTTCCCGGCGTCGAGTTCGGCATGGAAGGCTACCTGCGGATGAGCTACTGCGGCTCGATCAAGGATGTCACCGAGGGTGTCGAGCGGATGAAGTGGGCGCTCGATCCGAACGCGCCCAACGAGCTGTACATAGGCAACCGGAAGCTTGTGAGGGATTGGGCGTGAAGTACCTCGAATTCGATACTCCGGCAAGCAAGCAGGCTGGCGAACTGGCCAGCGAGTTCAAGCTGAACAACCACGGCTTGGAGCACCTGGACCGCGTGTACTGGAATCTGCCCGACTCGGCTCTGGTCGAAGAGGCAGTGTTCCGCAACGAGGGGCACCTCGTCCGTGGCGGTGCCTTCCTGGTCAACACCGGAAAGTGGAGCGCCCGGGCTGCTGCGGACAAGTACATCGTCAGGGAGCCGGAGAACGAGGACCGGATCTGGTGGGGCGAGTACAACCGCCCGGCCAGTCCGGGAGGGTTCAACAGCGTTCTCGGGCGACTCCAGGCGTTCATGCAGGGCGAGGAAGTGTGGGTGCAGGACTGCTACGTCGGTGCGGATCCCGAATACCGCATGCCGATCCGCATCATCACCACCAAGGCCTGGCACAGCCTCTTCGCGCGCAACATGTTCATCACCATCCCCAATCAGGACGAACTCAAGCGGCACGTCCCCGAGTTCACGGTGATCGCCGCACCCTCGTTCAAGGTGGACCCGCGCGTCGACGGCACCCGCACCGATACCGCCATCATGCTCAACTTCGCCTCCCGGCTTGGGCTGATCGCCAACAGCGCCTACGGCGGAGAGATCAAGAAAAGCGTCTTCACGATCATGAACTACCTCATGCCGCTCCGCGGGGTGATGGCCATGCACTGCTCGGCCAACGTGGGGCCGGAGGGTGACGTCGCCCTCTTCTTCGGGCTGTCCGGCACGGGAAAGACCACCTTGTCCGCCGACCCCAAGCGCAACCTCATCGGGGACGACGAGCACGGCTGGAGCGACACCGGCGTGTTCAATTTCGAGGGGGGCTGCTACGCGAAGGTGATCCGGCTCTCCGCGGAGCACGAGCCGCAGATCCACGCCACCACGCACCAGTTCGGCACCATTCTCGAGAACGTGGTGTGGGATCCCGCGTCGCGGCGAATCGATCTCGACGACGACCGGAACACCGAGAACACGCGCGCATCCTATCCGATCAGCATGATCCCCAACGTGATTCAGGAAGGGTACGTGCATTCGCACCCGCGGAACGTGATCTTCCTCACCTGCGACGCCTCGGGGGTGCTCCCGCCCATCGCGCGCCTGAACCCCGAGCAGGCCATGTATCACTTCATCAGCGGGTACACCTCGAAGATCGCGGGGACGGAGATCGGGCTCGGCATCGAGCCGCAGATCACCTTCAGCGCCTGCTTCGGGGCGCCGTTCATGGTCCATCACCCGTTCTTCTACGCGAAACTCCTGAGCGAGAAGATGCTGAAGCACGATTGCGCGTGCTGGCTCGTCAACACCGGATGGGTGGGCGGCCGGTTCGGGGTGGGCAAGCGCATCAGCATTCGCCACACCCGGAATCTTCTGAACGCGGCGCTCGAGGGCAAGCTTGCGAAGGTGAAATACCGCAAGGACAAACTGTTCGACTTCGAAGTGCCGCTCAGTTGCCCGGAGGTTCCCGAGGACGTGCTCGAGCCCTCCAACGCGTGGGGCAACAAGGACGAGTACTGGAAGACCTACGACGGGCTGGCCGCGCGCTACATCGAGAACTTCAAGCTCTACATGGAGGGTTGCCCCACCGAGGTGGCGGCGGCCGGTCCGACGCGGCTTTCCCGGACATAGGGCGACGCGCGCTTTCCGGGACATAAAGCATCGGGGCCCGGCTTGGGAGCCGGGCCCCGATTATTCGAACTGTCAGCGCTGGGTCAGATTACCAGCGGGGACCGCGCGGACCGCGGGAGCCGCCGCCGCCGCCACCGCGACCTTCCTCACGAGGCCGGGCCTCGTTCACGTTGAGGTTGCGGCCGCCGAACTCGGTCTGGTCGAGCGCGGCGATGGCCTTTGCTGCGCCCTCAGCCGACATCTCGACAAAGCCAAACCCCTTGAGGCGGCCGGTGTCGCGGTCGGTGATGAGCGAAACGTTTTCCACCGTCCCGTACTGCGAGAACAGGCGATGAATGTCTTCCTGGGTAGCGCTGAAGGGCAAGTTGCCCACGTAGATCTTCTTGGACATCGTTCCTCGTAAGTCCCGCTCGATGGCGGGATTGGACTGAGCATACCGCCTCCCGTCCGGATGGGCGGAAGGATCCTGGAACCCCACAGAGACAGCGGAAATCGGCGAAGGCTCGGGAGGAGACGCGATCAATGCTCGCGGCACATCGGGAGGAAAATCACCTTTAAACCGACCGTCACCACACCCCACACGCGAGAGACTGTACAGGAGCCGGGGGGTGGGCGCAAGCCCTATTTCAGGCCGCCTGCCGGCCGTTCCCCGAGCCCAGTTCCCCTGTTCCGGCGAATCCGGCCGGCCCAAGGGCGGGGCGCTGCGGTTCCGATCTCCCCTTGCGCCCGCGGAATATGTAGTCGGAACGTCGTTCCCCGGCCGGCCGCACTCTCCACCGTGATGAACCCGCCGCTCTGCTTCACGATGCTCTGGGCGATCGCCAGACCCAGACCGGTGCCCGGACTGTCCGGCCGGGCCGAGAAGAATGGGTCGAAGATGCGGGTTCGAGTCTCCTCGCCGGTTCCCGGTCCGGTGTCGCTGATCTCGATGGCGACATACTCACCGGCTGGAAGACCTCCGAGGGCCGCGGCCTGTCGCTCATCGAGAAGGGCATTCCCCGTCTCCAGGGTAAACGTTCCCCCGTTAGGCATGGCGTCGCGGGCGTGTCCCGCCAGACTCACCATCACCTGCTCGATCTGGCCCGGGTCGATCCGAACCGGCCAAAGATCCGGAGCCTTGCGCACCTCCACGTGGATCGCGCTGCCGACCACCGGCTGAATGATGTGCTGCACGGTGCCGATGAACGTGTTCAGGTCCAGAACCTCCGCCCGCCGCGGTTGCCGGCGGCTGTAGGCAAGAAGCTGCTGTGTGAGCCCGGCCGCGCGCTCGTGTGGACGTGACGATTTCCTCGGCGTATCTGCGGTGCTTGCGGTGCGCTTCATCGGGGAGCCCCGCCGCCAGGAGCTGGGCGAAGCCGCTGATCCCTGTGAGGATGTTGTTGAAGTCGTGGGCCACGCCGCCGGCCAGACGTCCCACCGCCTCCAGCTTGTGGGACTCTCGCAGCTCTTCCTCCAGGCGCAGGCGATCGGTCACGTCCCGGACCAGCGAGAGCGCCGCGGGGCGGCCCGCGAAGTCCAGGCGGCGACAGGTGGCCTCGGCCTGGAAGATGGATCCGTCCTTGGTTCGGTGGCCGCGATGGACCGTGGTGATGGGCCGAGCCGTTCCATGTTTGCGCATCGCCGAACATCGAAACGAGATCCTCGAAGGGGCGCACATCCTCCAGTGTCATCCCGCCAAATTCCTCGCGCGAATACCCATAGCGTTCGATCGCCGCCGAGTTCACCGCGAGGAACCGCAGCGTCGCCAAGTCGACGACCCACATCGGGTGCGGGTTGGCTTCGAACAGACCCCGGTAGCGTTCCTCGCTCTCCTGCCGCACCCGCTGCTCCGCCAACGTCACCGCGATGTCCCGTCGCGCGGACTGAGCATTCCACGCGAGGTAGCCCATCGCGATCAGGGCGGCGAGAACGGTCAGGAGACCTCCTCCGAGGCCGAAGCGGCCCGCGCGGATCGCCTGGTCGCGATACCCGCCCGTCAGGTCGGTGATCGTGTCGAAGAGAAAGTCGTACAAAGGGTCCACGGTCTCAGCATCCAGCCGCTCGGCCTCGTCGATCTTCCCCAACCTGATCAGCGTGAACTCCCTGATGATGGCCTCGTCGTAAGCGTGGAGGGCGCTCTCCAGGGCCTTGACCCTCGCGCCGGCCCCCGGCTGCTCGAGTAGCGTGTGCATCTCGTGCTCGGCCGCTTCCCGCGCCTCCTGCCATTCGACGTCGGACTCGATGGACAGCTCGTGGATCGCGATCGCCTCCCATTCGAGCCCGTTCATCCGACTCACTTGCGTGCCGAGGGCGTGGAGGACGGTCTCCGACCGATACGCGCGGTGGGCCATCCGCTGGAGTTGCGCGAAGGCGAGGGCGCCGGCGAGAAGGACCAGGACCGCGACGGTCGTGCCCGCGCGGAGGCTAACCCAGCGGCCAGCCTGATGGGTGAGGGTCGGGACGGGCTTCATGGTGTGAGAAATATCGGCGCGCGGCCTCCCGTCCTGATCCGCTAACCCATTTCAGAGAGCGAATTTCTGAAGATTCGTGCCCGCACTTCAATCCGGCTGGGAAGATTGATGGTGCGCCGTCAATTCGCTCCGAAGGGGCTTCAACCGGGGCCCGGCCGACGCCCCCCCCGCGTCGAGACATGCCCGGCACTTTCGCGGAAACCGCATTTCCACGGTATGTCTTGCTATGCCAGTGCATCGACGTCTCTTAGAATGCTGCAATATCTCGCTCTTCCCCAATTCGTTCCTACCCGCCTGAAGGAGAAACCATGCGACCCGTCTATGCAGTATCCGGGGGGGTCTCCAAGTTCGCCAAGGCCCGCCCCGACAAGACGTTTCAAGCGGTGGTCAAGGAGGCGTACGACTACGCCATCCGGGACATCGGACTGTCGTTCCCGGACTTCACCCGCGCGGTGGACGGTTCGGTGGCCTCTTATTTCTCGGACCACTTCAGCCGCCAGCTCATGGCCGGAATCATGGTCCAAGACTATCTCGGCCTGTGTCCCAAACCCAGCCATCGCGTGGAGGGCGGAGGCGCCACCGGAGGACTCTGCTTCCAGGAGGCGTGGAAGTCGGTGGCCAGCGGGCACATGGATGTCTGCGTGGCCTACGGGTTCGAGAACATGAGCCACGTGGAGACGTGGAAGGGGAACGAGTTCATAGCGCTTGCCTCCGATGTGTCGTTCGACTACCCGGTCGGCGGTTTCTACTCCGGCTACTACGCGATGATGGTCACGCGTCACATGAAGGAGTTCGGGACGACCGTCGAGCAGATGGCGGCGGTGAGCGTGAAGAATCATCGCAACGCCTATCACAACCCGTACTCCCAGAAGCGCAACCGGTACACCATCGCCGACGTGCGCAACGCGCCCATGGTGGCGTGGCCCCTGACCCGCCTCGACATCTGCGTGATGTCGGACGGCGCCGCGGCGACGGTCCTCGCCTCCGAAGAGGGGATCAAGAGGCTGGAGGCGGCCGGGGCGAAGATCCCGCGACCCCTGGTGAAGGTGACCGGCATCGGTCGCGGCACGGACGCCATGCGCATGGCCGATCGACCGCACGTCGACTACGACGCGTTCATGAACGATTACGCCACCGAGCAGGAGCGGAACTCCGAGGACACGCGCGCTTACTACCAGAAGCTCTGGAAGCACGGCACGCGGTACCCCGGCGTTCACTCGTTCCGGGCCGGCCGCACGGCGGGCAACATGGCCTACCGCGGGGCGGGGATCAAGGACCCCCTGAACGAACTCGATTTCGTCGAGCTTCACGACGCCTACACCTCGAGCGAGCTCCAGACCTATGAGGACATGGGCCTCTGCCGGTACGGCGAGGGCGGTCCCTTCGCCGCTTCGGGCAAGGCGTTCATGCCGAGCGTGGACTACGGTCTCAAGCTCGCCGAGAAGCCCCAGTGCGCGGTCAATCCCTCGGGCGGGCTCATCGCCTGCGGACACCCCGTGGGCGCCACCGGCCTCATGCAGGGCGTCTTCGCGATCTGGCAGTTGCAGGGGACGATCAAGAAGCACTTCGGCGACGCCACCCTCCAGGTCAAGGACGCCAAGCGGGGAGCGATCCACTCCCACGCCGGCACCGGAACCTACGTCTCCGTGAGCATTCTCGAGCGCGAAGCGTGAGCGCGACGCACGAGCACAACCGCATGCACCTCGCGCCGCGCTCGCGGTGCGGTCAGTAGAAGGAGTTCATCATGGCCAAGTTGCCTTCCCGCCGCGAAGAGACGTTGGGAGGATTCGTCGTCCACGGGATCCCGTTCCCGGTGGAGACCGATCCCGATTCGCTGGCGTTCCTCAAGAAGATGACCCCGATCCAGATCGAGCAGGAGTACCGGATCGCGTATCTGCACTCCTACGGCCAGGACAGTCCCTGGTTCGCCGCGCTCACCAACCGCCGGATCATCGCCTCCAAGGACCCGAAGACCGGCTACACGTACCCGCAGCCGCGCGGCAACGACATGTACACCGGGGAGGAGACCGACTGGATCGACATCACCGACCGTGAGGCGCACGTGCATGCCTTCACGGTCTGCCACTTCGGGTCGGAGGAATTCCTGCCCGAGACGCCGTTCGTGCTCGCCCTGGTCGAGTTCGAGGGGGCGAACACGCTCCTTCTCACCCGGATCATGGGTATGGACCCCGACAAGGCGTCTCTGGAGTGGATCGGGATGAAGGTTAAACCGCGTTTCCTGCGCAATAGCAAGCTCAAGCCGACCGACGTGTACTTCGTCCCGGCGGAGAGCTGACCTCCGACCGTTAACCCTGCTCGGCGGCGTGGAGGGCCCTGCTTGGGCCCTCCGCGGCACGCCGTTTCGGCCCCATCCTGCTAGAATGCCCCTTCCGGTCCCCGCCGGCCTCAGTCCTCCACCCGCTCGCACAGCCGTAAGGAGCTTCGCGATGTCTGTCTTCCGTCTCGCCGGCTTGCTCACCCTGGTGTTGGTCCTGGTGCTCGGGGCCGCTGCGCCCGTCGCCGCGCTCGAGGAATGTCGCCTCCTGCGCCAGCCCGACATTCAAGGAAACCAGATCGTCTTCGTTTACGCGGGGGATCTCTGGATGGTGCCCCGCGATGGAGGGACCGCCGTACGCTTGACCACCCACGAGGGGATCGAGCAGTTCCCCAAGTTGTCGCCCGACGGCGGGACCGTCGCCTTCACCGCCGAGTACGACGGCAACATGGATGCGTTCACCGCCTCCGTCGTCGGGGGCGAACCGAAGCGCCTCACGTGGCATCCGGGCGGCGACCAGGTTGCGGAGTGGTATCCGGACGGGCGCACCATCCTGTTGCGCTCGGCACGTGCCTCTGCACCCTCGCGCGTCGAGCGCTTCTTCCGCGTTCCCGCCGGGGGCGGCTTCGAGGAGATGCTCGCTCTTCCCACCGCCGGCTACGCGAGCCTGTCAGCCGACGGCAAGCTGATCGCCTTCGTGAGCCCCAGCTACGACCGGCGGACCTGGAAGCGCTATCGCGGCGGCAGCGCCGCCGACATCTGGGTCTATGACTTCGATAAGAATCAGTCCGAGAAGATCACCGATTGGGACGGCCCCGACGAGTGGCCGATGTTCCACGGTCGCACGGTCTACTACTGTTCGGACCGCAACGCCAAGATCGCCAACCTGTGGGCCTACGACCTCGACGCGAAGACTCACCGCCAGGTCACGACGTTTTCCGAGTACGACGTCAAGTGGCCGAGCGTAGGAAGCGACGCCGTCGTGTTCGAGAACGGCGGCTATCTCTACGTGATGGACCTCCCGTCCGAGAAGCTCACCAAGCTCTCGGTGCTGGTCCCCGACGACAAACCGGCCGCGCGAGTCGAGTTCCGCAACGTATCGGAGTGGACCGGGGGGATGAGCCTCTCGCCGTCCGCCAAGCGGGTGGTGGTCGAGGCCCGTGGCGAGTTGTTCTCGGTCCCCGCCGAGAAGGGGGACGTGCGAAACCTCACCAATACGCCCGGTGCGCGGGAGCGTGACCCGATGTGGTCGCCGGACGGCAAGTGGATCGCGTTCCTCTCCGACAAGTCGGGTGAGTATCAGCTCCACGTGATCGGTGCGGACGGCGCGACGCCCGACCGTCAGGTGACTCGCGAAGGAGCCACGTTCCGCTTCCGGCCGGTATGGTCGCCCGACTCGAAGAAGCTCCTCTTCTCGGACAAGACGCTGCGACTCTACTGGGCCGACGTGGAGAGCGGCCGCATCACCGACGTGGACTACAGCGAGTGGGGGGAGATCCACGACTACGATTGGTCGTCGGATTCGAAATGGGTGTGCTACTCGAAGCCCACCGAGGCCGGCTTCTCCGTCATTCATCTCTACGCGCTGGGCGGCGGCAAGCCGACCGCGGTCACCGACGGGATGAGCGACGATTTCATGCCCGCGTTCGATCCCGACGGGAAGTACCTCTACTTCGTATCGCGGCGCACGTTCCAGCCGGAGATCGGCGCCTTCGAGCTGGACTTCCAGTTCAAGGCCACCGACAAGATCTACGCGATGACCCTTCAGGACACCACCGCCTCGCCGGTCGCTCCCCAGAGCGACGAGGAGACGGGGGAAGCCAAGTCCGAGGACGGCGACAAGGGCGACGCCGGGGATAAGGCGAAGGGCGGAAGGGGCGCGAAGGATGAGAAGAAGGACGAGAAGAAGGACGACGATGCTCCGGCGCTCAAGATCGGTCTGGACGGACTCGGCACGCGGATCGCGGAGATTCCGGTGCCGGCCGGTCGCTACCTCGGGATCCAGGCGCTGAAGGGAAAGGTTCTGTTCGTGAAGCAGGAGGAGGCCGGGGATCCCGAAGAGGACGGCGAGGGCTCGGCTTCCATCCACTTCTACGATCTGGAGAAGCGCGAGGACAAGACGGTTCTCGATGGCGTCGATCCGTTCTTCTCGGTGTCCAAGGACGGCGGGAAGCTCCTCTATCGCAAGGGCGAGACCGCGGGCATCGTGGACATCGCCGAAGGGCAGAAGGTCGGGGACGGCAAGATCGACTCCGGCTCCCTCATGGCATCGGTCGACCCGCGCCAGGAGTGGATGCAGATGTTCGACGAGGCCTGGCGCCTCGAGCGGGACTTCTACTACGACCCCGACATGGGCGGACTGGACTGGAAAGCGGTCGGTGAGCGCTATCGCCAGCTCGTGCCGTACGTCGCGCATCGCGCCGATCTCAACTACATCCTGGGCGAATTGATCGGGGAGCTGGCGACGTCGCACGCCTACGTCGGCGGCGGGGATTCGCCGCGCGTGATGCCGGTGCCGGTGGGGCTTCTCGGTGCCGACTACGAGCTGGACGCCGGGAGCGGGCTCTACAGGTTCACGAAGATCTACCGGGAGCGCGACTGGAACTCCTCGAACGCGGCGCCGCTCGGCGAGCCCGGCATCCTCGTTCGCGAGGGCGACTACCTCCTGGAGGTGAACGGCCGGCCGGTGCGGGCGCCGGAGAACATCCACGCCGCGTTCGTGGGCACAGTCGGTAAGCAAACGTCGATCAAGGTGGGCGCCTCGGCGGGCGACTCCAAAGCGCGCACCTACACGGTGACCCCGATCGCCAACGAGGCCTCGCTGCGCTACGTCGCCTGGGTAAGCGGGAACCGCAAGAAGGTCTACGAGGCCACCGATGGGAAGGTCGCCTACATCCACGTTCCCAACACGTCGATCGCCGGCGTGCAGGAGTTCTGGAAGGGCTACTTCCCGCAGGTCGACAAGACCGGGATCATCGTGGACGAGCGCTTCAACGGCGGCGGGTTCATCCCGGACTTCTTCGTGGAGCGGCTGATGCGCTCGACGTGGGTGTACTGGTCGAGTCGCGACGGCGGCTCGTTCCGCACGCCGGGCGGGAGCATCGACGGCCCGAAATGCATCCTCGCCAACGAGTACGCCGGCTCGGGCGGCGACGCGTTCCCGCTCTACTTCCGCATGATGGGCTGCGGCCCGATCATCGGCAAGCGCACCTGGGGCGGTCTCGTGGGGATCAGCCACGGGCTGCCGCTGGTGGACGGGGGCGGCGTGACCATGCCCGACTTCGGCATGTACAGCGTGGACGGGAAGTGGCTGGTCGAGAACCACGGCGTGGATCCCGATTTCGAGGTGGAGAACACACCCGAGTCGATGGTGGACGGCCACGACCTTCAGCTCGAACGGGCGATCCGGTATTGCCAGGACGAGCTCAAGGCTCATCCGGTCGTTCGACCGGGGCGTCCGAAGTATAAGAAGCAGTGATCGCGGTCTGAGCCGTTATGCGAAGCCCCGGTCGGGAACGGCCGGGGCTTCGTCTTTGGCGCGGGCCCGAAGCGCCGGCGGGGGATTGTCGCCGCGGGCGTGCGCGCCGCGCGCCTCCGGCGTATAATGCGCCCCGTACCACCCCGTGCTCCGAATCCATGAAGGGTTCGCGACATGCGTAGAATCGTCCTTGGCCGCCACGTTTTCTTGATCTGTATCGTTGGGTTGATGCTCGGCCTCGGCTGCGGTGGAGGCAACTCCACGGGCCCGCCCTCGGACGGCGACCTCCCCCTGGAGCATTTCGACGCCGGCTTCTTCTCCATCGACAAACCAAAGGGGTGGACCCTCGTCACCTCGGGCCGTTGCACCACCTTCGCCCTCCTCGCCTACGACCCCGCGAACCCGATGCGCCAGATCTACTACTTCGGCAGCGTGGGTCCGGTGTACATGAGCCAGGCGCAGAAGGACATCGACGAGGAGTACGTCGGTGCGAGTGGCTATCCCATACCCTGGATCGACGCGCCGGTGGTGGACCCGTTCACGCCGGAGAACTACCTGGCGCATTGGCCGCAAATCGCGGACATGGCCGCCGCCACCGCGTTCATGTCCAGGTTCCCCAAGCTGCGCGATCTCAAGGTGGTGGCGGTCGATCCTCAGGACGATATGCTTCCCGGCGGCTCCACCGCCATCCTGCGCGGTCTGTTCACGCAGGACGGCGCGGTGGGGGAGGGGATGTTCCTCGTCACCGTGGTTCCCTTTTCGCCTTTCACCGGCAATCCCGCGGGGGGGAACGGCTACGGCTATTTCATCTGCGGAGCGACCATGCCCAAGGGCGAGTTCCCCGACGCGATCGATCGTCTCGTTGCGTCGCTCAACACCTTCACGATCACCCAGGGATACGTGCAGGACTGCCTGGATGAGTCGGCGCAGATCTGGGGTGCGGTCGCCGAGGCGGGCCGAACGTTGAGCGAGGCCTCGGACATCCTATGGGAAGGCTGGCAGGGGCGGTCGCACACCGAGGACATCACGGCCGAAAAGTGGACCGACGGCTATCGCGGCGTGGAGCGCGTCTACGACCCCGAGAGCGGCGAGGTCTACGAGTTCGCGGCGGGTTGGTACGACGCGTATGACATCAACCGAGGCCAGTACGATATGAGCGGGCTGCAGCTCCTCCCCGACGACGATTGGAATTTGTGGATGACGGCGCCGCTGGACGGGGAGCAGCACGTCCACTAGGACCTGTACTGCAAACGGGCGGGGCCGCAGCCCCGCCCGTCCGTGCGAACGAACCGCGCGACTACTCCGGCTTCCACTCCGGCACGCGCCCCGGCGTCCACGGCGCTCCGGCCTTCTCGGCGCGCTCTTCAAGCCCGCGCAGATCCGTCTCCACCAGCGTGCGGAGCTGCGCGAGCACGCCGCCGAACTCGGCCGCGGCGATCTCGTAGGCGCGATGATGCGTCTTCGTGGCGTCGGAGGTCGAGGTCCAGTGCCCTTCGACGACCCGCCGCACGCGGCTTGCGATCGAAGGCGGCGTGGGCTCGTTGTGCTGCGACAGAATGTCGTCACCGGAGAGGCTCACGAGAAGCTCGGTGAGCCGCGCGTCGAGTGAACGCGCGTCGTCGGCGAGCGCGGGATCGGCCCCGGGCGTGTCGTCGATGGCCTTCTTGAGGTGGGCGAGCCGGTCCTTGGCCTCACGCGCGGACTGCACCGCGCCCAGCACCGCGCGCTGGAGCCGCTGCGTCTCCTTCTGGAAGGCGAGCAGCGCGCCGCGGTCCTTGGCCGGAAGCGTCGCGGTGGCGAGCGGCCGGGCGTCGAAGGCCTGCGAGCCGGTCACCGACTTCACCTTGCCGTCGACGCGCACGGCGAGCGAAACGCGGTACTCACCGGGCGAGGCGAGCGGTCCGGCCGGAGGCTCGTCCCAGGGGTTCACCTCCCTCGGCTTCAGGCTGATGGGCTCCGCGGCCGGGTAGCGCAGATCCCATGCGACCCGATGGAAGCCCTTGGTCACCGGACCGGTCAAGCGCCGCACGACGTTGCCCTCGTCGTCGGTCACGGTGAGGATCGCAGTCGGCTCCTCCTCGCGTTCCTCGACCCTCACGCTATCCCAATCCGGGTAGGAGATGTCCTTGCCCGCCTTGATCAGCTCCTTCTCAGCGTCCCGCCGCCTCTCGGCTCGGGTCTTGATCTCCTCGCGCAGGTAGTACGTGAAGATCGCGCCGAACGGCGGGTTGGGCGCGGTGAAGAACGCGTCGCCGAGACTCGCCTTCTCGCGCCCGCCCATCGGCGATGATTGGATGAACATCCAGGCCGGCTTCACCGGGAAGAGCATGGACGCGCTGTCCACCACCGCGGGCGCGGACCGCAGCGGCGAGTAGTCGTCGAGGATGTAGAAGCCGCGGCCGAACGTGCCGGCCACGAGATCGCTCTCGCGCCGCTGGATGGCAAGGTCGCGCACCGCGATGACCGGGATGCCTGCGTTGAGTTGGACCCATCGCTTCCCGCCGTCCGCGGTGAAGAAGACGCCGAACTCGGTGCCGGCGAAGAGCAGGTCGGGGATCACGTGATCCTCGACCAGCGCGTACACCGTGCCACGCTCCGGCAGATCCCCGGCAATGGACTTCCAACTCTTGCCGCGATCGGTGCTCTTCGAGACGTACGGCTTGAAGTCGCCCATCTTGTGATTGTCGAACGCGGCGTACACGGTGGATGCGTCGTGGAGCGACGCGGTGAGCCGCGATACGTAGGTCAGCTCGGGCACGCCGGGGAAGCTCTCCGCCTTGCGCCAGCTCCCGCCGCCGTCCTCGCTCACCTGTACGAGGCCGTCGTCGGTGCCGGCGTAGAGGAGCCCTTCCACCAGCGGCGACTCGGTGAGCGACACGATGTTGCCGTAGTACGACGTCGAGGCGTTCTTGGCCACCGCGTCGATGCTCCAGACGCGATCCATGATCTTGAGGCGATTGCGGTCGAGTTGGCGGGTGAGATCAGGGCTCACCGGTCTCCACGAATCTCCGCGGTCGTCGGTGCGGAAGATCCGCTGGGCGGCGATGTAGAGGCGCGTCGGCGAGTGGGGGCTCAGCACGAGCGGCGAGTCCCAGTTCCAACGGAGCGGCGCCTCGCCGGGTTCCGCCATGGGTTGGATGTCGATGGCCTCTCCGTTACGCCTGTCGAACCGCACGAGCCCCGCGTGCTGCCACTGTGAGTAGACGATGTTGGGATCCACCGGATCGACCTGGCTCTGGAAGCCGTCGCCGCCCACGGTGATGAACCAGTCCGAGTTCATGATGCCGTGGTTGGTGATCGTGCGCGAGGGCCCGCCCAGCGTGTTGTTGTCCTGCGTGCCGCCGTAGACGTTGTAGAACGGAGCGGCGCTGTCCGCGCAGACTTTGTAAAACTGGGTGATGGGGAGGTTGGCACTGAAGGCCCACGTCGCGCAGCGATCGAAGGTTTGATAGAGGCCGCCGTCGCAGCCGGCGATCAGGTGGTCGGTGTTGTCGGGGTTGATCCAGAGCGCGTGATTGTCCACATGCTTGTAGGTCTCGCCGACCTTGCGGAAGGTCTTCCCACCGTCCTCGGTCACGTGCATCCAGGTGTCCATCGAATAGACGCGATCGGGATTGTGCGGATCCGCGTAGATCTCCTGGTAGTACTGCGGGCTCTGCGACTGGTAGTCGCTCATCTTCTCCCAGTTGCCGCCGGCGTCTGTGGAGCGGTAGAAGCCGTCCTTCTTCGTGTCGGCGGCCTCCACGAGCGCGTAGACGATCTTCGGATTGGCGGGGGAGATCGCGAGGCCGATGCGTCCCAGATCCCCCTTCGGGAGCCCGTTCTCGAGCTTGCGCCACGAGACGCCGGCGTCATCCGACTTGTAGAGCGCGCAGCCCGGCCCTCCGTCGATCAGGGTCCACACGCGGCGATGCCGCTGGTAGGCCGTGGCGTACATCACGTCCGGGTTGCCCGGCTCGAAGATCACGTCGCTCACGCCGGTGTAGGCGTCGATCTCCAACACGGCCTTCCACGTCTTGCCGCCGTCCTCGGTGCGGTAGAGCCCGCGATCGCCGCCCTTCGACCAGAGCGGTCCCTGCGCGGCCACGAACACGATGTTGGAGTCGCGGGGATCGACGAGGATCACGCCGATGTGCTCGGAGGTCTTTAGGCCCATGTTCTCCCAGTTGCGCCCGCCGTCCACCGACTTGTACACGCCATCGCCGTAGCCGACGCTGCGCTGGCTGTTGTTCTCGCCGGTGCCAACCCACACCGTGAGCGGGTTCGTCGGATCGACGGTGACGCACCCGATGGAATACGAGCCGGTCTTGTCGAAGATGGGTGTCCAGGTCGTGCCGGCATTGCTTGTCTTCCACACGCCCCCCGACGCGACTGCCACGTACCACGTATTCGGGTCCGACGGGTGGATGGCGAGATCTCCGATCCGGCCGGAGTTCATGGCCGGACCGATGCTTCGGAACTCCAGCCCGGAGAACGTCTCGGCCTTCAGCCGCGATTCCTCCTTCGTGGACCCCGCCGAGGCTCCGGCAACGAGTGAAGTCGCGAGGACGGCGACGAGGGCGAGCACGAGCGGGCGCGAGATCATCTGGCAGCCTCCATGCGTGAACGGAACCTGCCCCGCCTCGCGGGGCGGTCGTCCCCCGAAGGGGAGCGGCGGCCCGAAGAATACACGAGGCCGGGCCGGTTGCGCCCCTGCTAGAATGCCCGGCACTCGTGCCTTCCTGCTCCGCGCCGACGCGCTCGAATCCTGACCGGGGGATGGGAATGCTCAAGCAGTTCTTCCGCACCAAGAACCTGGACGCGCTCCTGCATGAAGGGGACGCCCCCGAGCGGCAACTCAAGCGCGCCCTCGGCTCCTTCGATGTGGTGATGCTCGGGATTGGCGCCATCATCGGGGCCGGCATCTTCGCCACCATCGGAACCGCCGCCGCCGGCGACGCCGCGCGCCCGGGGGCGGGACCGGCGCTCATCCTCTCGTTCGTGCTCACCGCCGTCGCCTGCGGGTTCGCCGCGCTCTGCTATGCGGAGTTCGCGGCGATGGTGCCGATCTCGGGGAGCGCCTACACGTACTCCTATGCCACCCTCGGCGAGCTGGTCGCGTGGATCATCGGGTGGGATCTCATCATCGAGTACGCGGTCGGCAACGTGGCCGTCGCCATCAGTTGGGCCAACTACTTCAAGACCTTCGTGAGCGGGTTCGGGATACACATCCCCGACTGGCTATCGACCGACTACCGAACCGCGGGGCGGATCCCAGGGCTCCTCGAGAACGCGCCCCACATCTTCGGAATCCCCATCGTGGTCAACGTGCTGTCCATCGGGATCGTGAGCCTCATCACGATCGTGCTCGTGATGGGCATCCGCGGGAGCTCGCGCACCACCACGGTGATGGTGATCGTCAAGCTCCTCGTGCTCGCGTTCTTCGTCCTGATCGGCATGCGCTACGTGAAACCGGAGAACTGGACGCCGTTCGCGCCCAACGGGTGGGCGGGGATCCAGGCCGGGGCGGCGGTCGTCTTCTTCGCCTACATCGGCTTCGACGCGGTGTCCACGGTGGCGGAGGAGGTGCGCAACCCGAAGCGCGATCTTCCCATCGGGATCATCGGCTCCCTCGTGGTGTGCACGATCATCTACGTGATCGTGGCCGCGGTGTTCACAGGGATCATCCCTTATCACGATCTGAAGGCGACGCTGGCCACTCAGCAGGCGGAACCGCTCACCCTGGCTCTCCAGTACGCCAACATCGAGAACTGGGGGAACGTGGCGGTCGGGATCGTCGCCTTCGGCTCGGTGGTCGCCCACACCGCGGTTCTGCTGGTGTTCCAGCTCGGACAGCCGCGCATCTTCTTCTCGATGGCGCGTGACGGTCTCCTGCCGCCCGTCTTCGCCAAGGTCCACCCCAAGTACCGCACGCCTCACGTGACCACGATCATGACCGGCGTCGCGGTGGGTGTGACCTCGATGTTCACGAGCATCGACGAGATGGTGGACCTCACCAACATCGGCACTCTCTTCGCCTTCATGTTGGTGTGCGTGGGCATTCTGATCCTGCGGCGGCGCGATCCGAACCGGCCGAGGGCGTTCCGCACGCCGTGGGTGCCGGTCGTTCCGATCCTAGGGATCGTCTCCTGCCTCTTACCTCGCGCTGGGGCTCCCCTGGATCACCTGGCTCCGGTTCGGCCTGTGGCTGCTGGTGGGGCTCGTCATCTACCTGCTCTACGGCGCCCACCGCAGCCATCTCCGGCCGGGAGCGGCGCGCTAGGCCGCCGCTCGCTCGATGCGCATCTTGTAGAAGGACCGCCACACGAAGGTCATCGAGACCAGCAGGAAGGCCGCGGCCAATCCCCGGGTGAATCCGGTTCCCTGTTGGTACGCGAGACTCACCGCCAGCTCGACCGCCAGGAGCCCGAAGAGCGTCGTGAACTTGATGACGGGGTTCATGGCCACCGACGACGTGTCCTTGAACGGATCGCCCACGGTGTCGCCGATCACGCAGGCGTCGTGGAGCGGCGTGCCCTTCTGCTTCAGGTCGGTCTCCACGATCTTCTTGGCGTTGTCCCAGGCGCCGCCGGCGTTGGCCATGAAGATGGCCTGGTAGAGGCCGAACAGAGCGATCGAGATCAGGTAGCCGATGAAGAAGAACGGCTCGAAGAAGGCGAACGCCAGCGTTCCGAAGAACACGGCGAGGAAGATGTTGAACATCCCCTTCTGCGCGTACTGGGTGCAGATCTCCACCACCTTCTTGCTGTCCTCCACCGAGGCTTTGGCCGCCCCATCGAGCTTGATGTTGGCCTTGATGAACTCCACCGCGCGATAGGCGCCGGTGGTAACGGCCTGGGTCGAGGCGCCGGTGAACCAGTAGATCATCGCGCCGCCGGTAAGGAGGCCGAGGAAGAACGGCGGGTGGAGCAGCGAGAGCTTCTCGATGTTTGCCGTGAGCCCCTGGGTGAGAAGCACGATGATCGAGAAGATCATCGTCGTGGCGCCCGCCACGGCGGTGCCGATGAGCACCGGCTTGGCGGTGGCCTTGAAGGTGTTCCCGGCGCCGTCGTTCTCCTCGAGCAGATCCTTGGCCCGCTCGAAGTTCACATCGAAGCCGAAGTCCCTCTTGATCTCCGCCTTCACGCCGGGAAGCTGCTCGATGATCGAGAGCTCGTACACCGACTGGGCGTTGTCGGTGACGGGGCCGTAGGAGTCCACCGCGATGGTGACCGGGCCCATGCCCAGGAACCCGAACGCGACGAGTCCGAACGCGAACACCGCGGGAGCGATCATGATCGAACCCAGGCCGAACGTGCTCACCACGTACGCCGCGGTCATGAGGGCGAGGATGGCCATCCCGAGCCAGTAGGCGCTGAAGTTCCCGGCCACGAATCCGGAGAGGATGTTGAGCGAGGCGCCTCCCTCGCGAGCCGAGGACACGACTTCCTTGACGTGTCTGGAGTTCGTGGACGTGAAGACCTTGACGAACTCCGGAATGATCGCGCCGGCCAGGGTGCCGCAGGTGATGACGGTGGAGAGCTTCCACCAGAGCGTGCCGTCGCCGAGGGTGGGGATGAGCACGTAGGAGGCGACGTAGGTCAGCGCCACCGAGACCAGCGACGTGAGCCACACGAGCTGCGTGAGCGGATGCTCGAAGTTCATCTTCTCGGCGTCGCGGTAGCGGCTCTTCACCACCACGCTGTTCACGATGTAGGACATTCCGCTCGCAACGATCATCAGGATGCGCATGGCGAAGATCCACACGAGGAGCTGCACCTGCACCGTCGGATCGTGCACTCCGAGCAGGATGAAGGAGATGAGAGCGACGCCGGTTACGCCGTAGGTCTCGAACCCGTCGGCGCTGGGCCCCACCGAGTCTCCCGCGTTGTCCCCGGTGCAGTCCGCGATCACGCCCGGGTTGCGCGCATCGTCTTCCTTGATCTTGAAGACGATCTTCATGAGGTCGGAGCCGATGTCGGCGATCTTGGTGAAGATGCCGCCGGCGATTCGCAGCGCCGCAGCGCCCAGGGACTCGCCGATGGCGAACCCGATGAAGCAGGGGCCCGCGTATTCCCTCGGGATGAAGAGAAGGATCGCGAGCATGATGAGCAACTCGACCGAGATGAGCGCCATGCCGATGCTCATCCCCGCCTTGATGCGGGATGGCGTGAAGCTGGAAGGGCTTGCCGCGCAGGCTGGCGAAGGCGGTGCGGGAGTTGGCGAAGGTGTTGATGCGGATGCCGAACCAGGCCACCCCGTAGCTCCCGGCGATACCGATGAGGCTGAACAGAAGGATGATGACCACGCGGACCGCGGGGAAATGCAGCAGGACGCCGTAGTAGAGAACGATGATCGCGCCGATGAAAATCTCGAGAATGAGGAGGAGCTTGCCCTGCGTGATCAGATAGGTCTTGCAGGTCTCGTAGATCAGCTCGGAGATCTCGCGCATCGAGGAGTGCACCGGAAGGTTCTTGAGCTGCGTGTAGATCACGAGCCCGAAGAGAAACCCGGCCGCGCAGACCAGCAGCCCGAACATGAGGAGCGTTCGTCCGCTCATTCCCAGGAAATCCACGGTTCCCAGGTCGGGCAAGACCAAATTGGCCTCCCCGCCGCCGGAATGCGAGACGGCCTGACCCGCGGTTCCGGCCTCCTGCCCGAAGGCGAGGGGGACGACCACCAAGCCCGCGCACAGGGCGAGGAGCACGGCGGAAAGTACGATGCGGGCCGCCGGGCCGGTTAGGTCGCGCGCAAACAGTTGTCTAGATGCATGAAAACGGACCAAGCTCACTGAAGGTTCCTCCGGTACCGCACGACGCGCTGGTGCTCTCGGCAGGTGAGAGGGACGAAGTTTCGGTCTCCCGCGGGAGGCGGGCGGGCGGGCGGGGTGCCGTCCGGCGGGCGTGGAGACCACGACAAGCCCAAAAAGCCCTGTGCCTTATATCAGTTTTACGCCGCCATGTCCACCCTGGAGCGTTTTCAGGTCTGGACCCGCGTGCATCGGCGCCCTGAATGCTCTAAACTGGCCGCGTTTTGTGTGAGTCTCGGAGGGAACGGCGGCGGCACCGGCCACCGCGGCCTCGGACCCCGCCGTGCAAGCTCCGACGATGGGACGTGAATGAGGAGGGGTGTGACATGACGACCAAGGGGTTCAATCCCTATGCCATGGCGCAGGCGCAATTCGACGCCGTGGCGGGCAAGCTGGATCTGGACGAGGGCACGCGCGAGCTGCTGCGGTATCCGTTGCGTGAGTACGCTTTCGGCATTCCGGTGCGGATGGACAACGGGCGCGTCCAGGTCTTCCGGGGTTTCCGCGTGCAGCACAACGACGCGCGCGGGCCATGCAAGGGCGGGATCCGCTTCCACCCGCTCGAGACCATCGACACGGTCCGCGCGCTGTCGATGTGGATGACGTGGAAGTGCGCGGTCGTGGATATTCCGCTCGGCGGCGGCAAGGGCGGCGTGGTCTGCGATCCCCACAACCTCAGCATGCACGAGCAAGAGCGGATCTGCCGGGGCTGGGTGCGCCAGCTCGCCCGCAATGTCGGGCCGGAGAGCGACGTGCCCGCGCCCGACGTGATGACCTCGGGGCAGCACATGCTCTGGATGCTCGACGAGTACGAAGCGATTCACGGCCATCGCGCCCCCGGCTTCATCACCGGCAAGCCGGTCGGGATGGGCGGATCTCTGGGCCGCACTGAGGCCACCGGGTACGGTGTGGTCTACACCATCCGCGAGGCGCTCAAGCAGATGGGGATGGACGCGGCCAAGACCACGGCCAGCGTGCAAGGCTTCGGCAACGTCGCGCAGTACGCCATCGATCTGTACCAGCAGCTCGGTGGAACCGTGGTCGCGGTGTCCTGCTGGGATCAGCAGGACCGCGAGTCGCACACCTACTATCGCAAGAGCGGTGTGAATCTGGCCGAGCTGCAGGGGATCACCGACAAGTTCGGCGGGATCGACAAGACGAAGGCCAAGGGGCTCGGCTACGAGGTGCTCCCCGGCGACGCATGGCTCGACTACGACGTGGATATCCTGATCCCCGCCGCCATCGAGAACCAGCTCACCGCGGAAACCGCGGTCAGGATCTCCAAGAAGGTGAAGATCGTGGCCGAGGGCGCCAACGGGCCGACCACGCCCGAGGCGGACAAGATCCTCCACGAGCGCGGCGTCTTCAACATCCCGGACTTCCTCTGCAACGCCGGCGGCGTGACGTGCAGCTACTTCGAGCAGGTGCAGAGCAACATGAACTACTTCTGGGAGAAGGACGAAGTGCTCGGCAAGCTCGACCTGAAGATGACCTCCGCGTTCCAGGCGGTGAGCGATCTCGCCCGCAAGCGGAAGGTCTACATGCGGGATGCGGCCTACATGATCGCGGTGGATCGTGTGGCCAAGGCCTGCCGCGACCGCGGCTGGGTTTAGAGTGGTCCGTCGCGGCGTCGAGCGTCCTGTTCGACGCCGCGGCGGGGCGCGTTTGCCCGAACCGCGCCCGCCCTGGCGGCGTCGGCGGAGAGCATGACGGAACCCGAACGCTCGTTCGACGACATCCTTCTCGCGTTGCGCGAGCGCGCGAAGGAATTCTCCTGCCTCTACCGGGTGGACGAAATCCTGAGCCGCCATGACGCGCCCCCCGACGAGGTCATGAACGAACTCGTCCCCATCATCCCCTCCGGATGGCAGTTCCCCGATGTATGCGGCGCGCGGATCGAGGTGCGCGACACCGTCTACGGGATGGATGGTCCCCCCGTGGATTCCTGGGCGATGTCGGCCGACGTCGCCGTTCAGGGCGAGCCGGCGGGGACGATCACCGTCTTCTACACCGAGCGGCGCCCCAAGTCGGACGAGGGACCCTTCCTCGCCGAAGAGCGCAGGCTCATTCAGGCCATCGCCGACCGGATCGGTCTCTACCTCCTGCAGCGGCGCTTGCGCATGGCCTACCAGACGATGGAGGCTGCGCTCCAGAGCGGCCGCACGCCGGACCGCCCGGCTTGGGTCGTGATGATCGACTTCATGCGGCGCACCGATCCCGCACTGCTGGAGCGGGTCACGCGCAAGATGGTCAACTACCTCTCCTGGAGCGGGGTGAGCGAGGTGAGGGGGATCCTGCAGGGCGAGCCGGGAGGAGCCCAGGGAGGCGAAGGAGGGGCCGGCGGCGAGAATCGCCCCGCCGCCCGCAAGCTCATGCGTAGCACGCTCGAACTCACCCAGCGGGTGTTCGAGATCGCCGCCTTGAACATCGGCGAGTCCGAACTCATGTCCAGCGTCCAGGGATGGATCCAGGAAGAGAAGGCGAGCTTCCTCATCCGCACGCTCGAAAACATGGACAGCAATCTGGGCAACATCATCGAAGCCGTGGAGCGGTACCAGTCGGCGTCGGTCGAGGAGTCGGAGTTGCCGCCCGCGGTACAGATGAGCCTGCGCGTGTCGCTCCTGCAGCGGCTCTTCACCGATCGTCTCGAGTACATCAACCTCGCCAAGAAGCACGTCCAGATCAGCGATTTCTACGATCTGGTCCGGCATGTCGTCTATCCGCCGCAGAGCCAGGGCAAGCTGGGAGGGAAGGCGGCGGGACTCTACGTCGCGGACCACATCCTGCGGCGGCACACGGATCAACTCGATCAGTTCGGGCCCATCAAGGTTCCCAAGACCTGGCACGTGGCCTCGGACGGCGTGCTCGCCTTCATGCGGCACAACAATCTGGATGACCTCTACAAACAGAAGTACGTGGACATCGAGCGGATCCGCCAGGACTATCCGCACATCGTTCAGGTCTTCAAGAATTCGCAGATGCCCCCGGAGATCGTGAAGGGGCTGGCGGTGGTGCTCGACGATTTCGAGGACCGTCCGCTCATCGTGCGCAGCTCGAGCCTCCTCGAGGATCGCACCGGATCCGCGTTCTCGGGCAAGTACAAGAGCCTCTTCCTGGCCAATCAGGGGAGCAAGCGGGAGCGCCTCGCGGCGCTCCAGGACGCCATCGCCGAGGTCTACGCGTCGATCTTCGGCCCCGACCCCATCGAGTACCGCGCCGAGCGCGGCCTCCTCGACTTCCGCGAGGAAATGGGGATCATGATCCAGGAGGTGGTGGGCCAGCGCGTGGGGAACTACTTCCTCCCCGCCTTTGCCGGCGTCGGCTTCACCAACAACGAGTTCCGCTGGTCGGCGCGCATCCGCCGCGAGGACGGGCTGCTCCG
The DNA here is from genome assembly GCA_963762255.1 of Candidatus Eiseniibacteriota bacterium. Taxonomy (GTDB): domain Bacteria; phylum Eisenbacteria; class RBG-16-71-46; order JABDJR01; family JABDJR01; genus CAVXKA01. Next base: position 1,351,175 of record CAVXKA010000002.1, on the reverse strand, counting down.
GCTGGTTCCGGGCTTGGGCACTCGGGCGGTCGACCGCATCGGGGACGACTATCCGGTCCTGGTTTCCCCCGGCCAGCCGCAGTTGCGTGTGAACGTCTCCATGGCCGAGGTCCTGCGTTACTGTCCGAGGTATGTCGACGTGATCAACCTCGATCGCAACGCGTTCGAGACCGTGGACCTGCGCTCGCTATTGCGGGAATGCCGCGAGGACTATCCGATGGTGCGCAGCATCATCTCCATGGTCGATCGCGACCGCCTGCGGACGCCGTCGGCGCTGGAGCCGGACTGGGACAACGACGAGTTTGTGGTCACGCTGGACGGCCTCACCCACGAGACGCAGTTCGTGGCCCAGATCCGCACGGTGATGGAGATCCTGAGCGAGGAGCTGGGAACCCCGGTAGACATCGAGTTCGCCCACGACGGCAAGGATCTGTACCTCCTGCAGTGCCGCCCGCAGAGCTACGCGCGCGAGGACGCGCCGGGGATCATTCCCCACGACCTGGTCCCGGAGGACATCGTCTTCTCCGCCCACCGCTTCATCTCCAACGGACGGCTCCCTGACATCACCCACATCGTGTATGTGGATCCGGCCGGCTATGCCTCGCTGCCCACTCACAAGGATCTCACCGACGTCGCCGGCGTCGTGCGGCGGCTCAACAAGCTCCTGCCCAAGCGCCAGTTCATCCTCATCGGGCCCGGGCGGTGGGGGAGCCGGGGGGACATCAAGCTGGGGGTCGGAGTGACCTACTCCGATATCAACAACACTGCCGCGCTTCTCGAGGTGTCCAGCCGCAAGAGCGAGTTCGCTCCCGAAGTCTCCTTCGGAACCCATTTCTTCCAGGACCTCGTGGAGGCCCAGATCCGGTACATCCCGCTCTATCCGGAGGAACCGGGGAACGTGTTCAACGAGGAGTTTCTGCTCGGCTCGCGCAACATCCTGCCCGGATTGCTCCCCGAGTTCGCGGGGCTGGCTTCCACCGTGCACGTCATCGACGTCCCGGCGCACACGGATGGGCGCGTGTTGCGCGTGGTCATGAACGGGGACTTCGACGAGGCGGTCGGGTTCCTCGCCGCGCCGGGGCACGGGCCGCGCGTGGAGGGAATCGCTGCCCGCTCGGCGGTCGCCCCCGCCGAGGATCACTGGCGCTGGCGCATGCGCATGGCCGAGCGGATCGGGGCCACGCTCGACGCCGATCATTTCGGTGTGAAGGCGCTTTACGTGATCGGGAGCACCAAGAACGCCACTGCCGGACCGAACAGCGACATCGACCTGGTCGTGCACTTCACCGGCTCAAAGGGCCAGCGACACGATCTGCACGTCTGGCTCGACGGCTGGAACGCATCGCTGGCCGAGATGAACTACCTGCGAACCGGCTATCGGACGGAGAAGCTCCTCGATGTGCACTTCGTCACGGACGCCGACATCACGCGAGGCACGACCTACGCCGCCAAGATCGGCGCGGTGACCGACGCGGCGCGGCCGTTGACGCTGCGGCGCGGCGGGGTGTGACGGAATCCCGCGACTCTACGCCGGCTCCCCTTCGTGCATCCACCGCTTGAGCAACGGCACCAGCATGAAGCAGACGGCCGCGCAGACGATGGCCGCGATCGCGACTTGCCCGAACACGCCGCCGTAGATATGAACCGTGTCTCGGGGAATCGGCATCGCGCCGCTGCCCTCGCTGCCGGCGACGCCGGTGAACTGCGAGATGATGGCGGCCAGGTACTCCGAGAACGCGGTGGCCAGGAACCACGTGCCCATGACGGTGCTCACGAGGTAAACCGGCGAGAGGCGCGTCACCATCGAGAGACCGACGGGGGATAGGCAGAGTTCCCCTGTGGTGTGCAGCAGATACGCCAGGAAGAGCCACTCCAGGCCGACCATGCCGCGCGCGTCGGCATGCTGCGCGCCCCACCACAGCGCGCCGAAGCCGAGCCCGAGCTGGAGCAGCCCGAGCGCGAACTTGAACGGCGTGCTCGGCTCGCGCCTGCGGTTGGCCAGGAACCCCCACAATGCGGTGAACACGAGCCCGAAGACGATGATGTAGGCGGGATTCACCGCCTGATACGTGCTGGCCGGAGTCTCGTCGATGCGCTCGGCAAGCCCCATTCCCACGTTGTCGGCCGCGACCGTCCAGTCGACGGTGAAGTCGGGCTTGGCCGGGTTCACCTTTCGCAGCTCGTCGAGCTGGTCCAGGGTGAAGATCCGCTCGCCGTTGTGGTACCCGAGCTGCTTCTGCGTGGGCTGGATCTGAATCGTCTGCCCCACCATCTCGGGCGTCACCATGCGTTCGGTGTTCACGCGGTCCACGTTGCGATCGGTGAAGTTGTTGATGGAACTCCCGGCCTGCTCGAAGAAGGACCAGAACAGCAACGAGAAGAAGGTGAGGATCATGACGACGAACATCCGCTGGCGCGGCACGCGGTCGAGCTTGAAGCTCTGTTTGGCCACGTAGAGGAGGGCGCCGAGGCCCGCCACCATGAGGATCAGCCCGGCCGGCTTGCTGACCTCTTCGAGCACCACGGCGAGAACCTGCATGAGCCGTCCCCCGCTTGCGTGCAGGTGCTCGATTACGGCCGGGGGCACCAGCGACAGCCCGTTGCCGCTGGCGGTGAAGGGGGAGAGCCCCGACACGAGCAGCGCGAAGACGGGGATGCTCAAGAGCGCGCCCGCGTACACGGTCCAGTCGGTGGGCAGGCCGAGCTTGCTGCGCCGCTTGAGGCGCTCGCGGTCGGGAGGCCCGCCCGCCTCGGCGGGGAGCCCGCCGCGAGCCAACGCGATCCAGGCCACCACCGCGGCGGCCAGGAGCGAGACCCCGATGAAGATGTTGGCGGCGGTGGAGAACACGTTGTCGGGGCGGAACACGAAGAGGCCGAGGGCCGCCGCCGCCGCGCCCATCATGATGAGGATCTGGGTGAGGAGGATGGGGGCCACGAAGACGGCGATGCCGGTGAGCATGCCGATGGTGGCCAGACCGAACCCGTAGTGCCACCCGTAGGTCTCGCCGATGTATCCGCACAGGAGCGGTGCCATCGCCGCGCCGAGATTGATGCCCATGTAGAAGATCGTGAATCCGCCGTCACGCTTGGGGCTCCCCTGCGGATACAGGGTGCCGACGATGGAGGAAATGTTGGGCTTGAAGAAGCCGTTGCCGACGATGATGAACGCCAGCGCGGTGAAGAAGGTGAACGTGTTCTGGAGCGTCATCAGGAGATGCCCCGCGGCCATGAAGAGACCCCCCAAGACGATCGCACGCCGGGCGCCGAGGAGCCGGTCGGCGAGCATCCCGCCGAAGAACGGCGTCATGTAGACCAGAGCGGCGTAGGCGCCGTAGACCGCGTAGGCCTGGGAGTCGCCGTACCCCAGAAATCCCTTCAGCATGTAGAACACGAGGAGCGAGCGCATGCCGTAATACGAGAAGCGCTCCCACATCTCGGCGAAGAACAGCGTGAAGAGCCCGGTCGGGTGACCGAAGAGCGTGCGCCCCTGGATAGGCGGTATGGCTGCGGTGGGGGTCGTAATCACAGGTGGGACTCCCTGTCGGTGGCTGGAGTGTTGTGAGGCTCAGAGGGGTAAGGGGGCATTGTACTGGCACAGGGCGGGGGAAGCACCTGGAGTTTGATTGCGGGGAGGAAGGAGCCCGGGGTCAGGCCGGCCGCAGTCTCGACATCCGCTTCCGGCGACGCCGGCGCTCCTGGGAGACCGCGATCTCGACCAAGCCCAGCACCACCACCATGAGCGAGGCGCCGAGAAAGAGCCATAGCCCGTCTGCGGGGTGGATCGACGTGAGGGGCACGAAGCCCAGGAGTTTCACCCCGGCGTGGCGCACCATGCGGAACGCGATCCAGGATACGCCGCCCATAAGGGCACCCATGCCAAGGTGCACTGCACCGGCCAGGGTCAGATAACGGAACCGGGCCGCCGCGGTCATGCTCACCGCCACCATTCCCGCCAGCACGATGACCACGAGGAGCGCGGCGCCCGGGCTGCGCGAGATGCCGAGCACGAGCATGAAACGCCCGCGCGCCCACGGCTGCGTGAGGGAGTACGCGGCAAGGAGAAACGAGGGGATGATCCCCAAGAGGGGGAGCAGGTGAAGCTGGCGCTTCATGCGCATCGGATTCTCTTGCGGACCCACTCGATCGTGCGAAGCACCACCCATGCGGCGAGCAGGGTCGAAAGGCCGAAGATCGGATATCGGTAGCGCACACTCACATGCAGAACGAAGTAGACCGCCGAGGTGCCGAACAATGCGGCCGGGAAGTACCAGCGGTAGGGGTGCCGCGCGGCGAAGAGTCCGGCCAGTCCGAGTAGAGCCCCCGCGCCGATCACGCCCGATATCGCCGCCTTGAGGCCTCGCAACGGCGTTGGTGCCATCCAGAGATCCGGTGTGGGGAACCAGAAGAGCATGAACCGGCGAAAGGTGAGCGTCGCGAAACGACTCGGGTGCGTCCTGATCCACTCCATCCCCTCGCGCTGCTTGGCCGCCATGTAGGCCCGCTCGCCCATCGCCTGGCGCTTCGCCCCCTCCGCGGGGTTGCGGAACGGATGCGGGGGAACCCCGGGGCGTTCCGGTCCCTCCCAGGAGGGCTCGTACCCGATGCCATTGACGTTGTCGTTGTTGCCCACGGCGAGTTCCAGACCGAAGTTGCTGCGCAGCGGGATGAAGCCCCCCAGCTCCCGGTGGTTGCGAATCGTCCACGGCGCGATTACGAGGACCGACATCACGGCGAGGACCAGCCCTCGCGTCAGGACCTGCTTCCGCGCGCTCGGCCGGCTCCACCACGCGGCGGCCGCCATGCAGCCTCCCGCCGCGAACAACGACGCGCTGAGCAGGGCCGCGGCGCCGATGAACGCTCCGACCAGCGCCGCTGCGCGCCAGGATCGCCACCCGGCCTCGTGCATAGAGATAAAGCACCAAAGAATCCCCAGAAGGGCCAGCGCCGCATAGGGCTGTTCCCAACTCCCCGAGGTCTCGATCCAGAGATGGATGGGAAGCACCGCCATGAAGACCGCGGCGAGGATTCCCGCAGCGAGCGGAAGTCGTGCCTTTCGCGCCACGAGGGGGAGGAGCGCGATGCCGGCGCTGGTGACCGCAATGGCCAGGAGTTCCTGAACCAGCCTGCCTTCCAGCGTGTTCGATCCGAAAACGCGATAGACCCCTGCGAGGAGTATCGGATAGAGCGGGGCGAGATGAGCGGTGGGCCCCGTGCCGGGCCCGAATGCGTCTCCGAGGAATCCATACCGAGCCAGCGTGGCCGCGACGTGCTCCGTCTCGCCACCTGAACTGATCGCCACGTACGTCCGGTACTGAACGATGTAAGCGAGCCGGCCGACGGCCGCCAGCACGAACAGCAGAATGAAGAGGGTTCGGTTTCGTATCATGCAGAGGGATGTGGAGCGAAGCGGGTTCCGCCAAACCGGCGAAGCCGTGCGGAGGATCGCACATTCCGGGGCGCGCGAACAGCGGCGGGCGCAGTACAATGCCTCGGACCTCGCCCGGGGCCGAGGCCGGCCGCCGCGCCCTTGCGCGGGAGTTCGGCCCACGCCCGTTTCGCCACCCGCGGAGGACCCCTCATCATGGGAAGCTGGCTGCTCTATCTCATCGTGTCGATCTCCGGAGCCGCCGTTCTGGCCATCGAGATCCTCGGCACGCGGGTTCTCGCTCCGTACTACGGAACGAGCCTCTTCTTGTGGTCCGCCCTGATCTCGGTAACGCTGGCCGCCCTCAGCGCCGGGTACGCGGCGGGAGGAAGGTGGGCGGATCGCAACCCGCGCCTGGCACGCGTGGGCTACGTGCTCGCCGCCGCAGGCGTGTGGATGCTGCTGGTGCCCTGGCTTCGCCGACCCGTGCTGGAGCTTGTCGAACCCCTCGGTCTGCGGGCCGCCGTCCTCCTCGCCGCGCTGGTGCTTTTCGCTCCGCCGCTCACGTTGCTCGGCATGGTCTCGCCGTATGCCATCAAGCTGCGGGCGCAGAACCTGGGCGAGGTGGGGCGCGCAGCCGGCAACATCTACGCGGTCGGGACCGTGGCGAGCGTGGTCGCCGCGATCGCCACCGGGTTCTTCCTCATCCCCAGCATGGGCGTGCGCCGGCTCACGGTGCTGATCGGATTGCTCCTGCTCATCGCGGGGGCGCTGGCGATGATCGGGGACCGCCGATCCCGAAGGGGCGCGATCGCTCCCATCCTCTGTCTTGTGCTGACCGGCTTCGCCGGCGTGCTGATGCCTCGGATGGATCCCGCCGCAAGGAACAACACGTTGGCGTTCGTCGAAAGTCCCTACGCCGAGCTTCGGGTGATCGAGAGATGGGATCAGCGCTACCTCATCCTCGGCGGATCCCAGCACACCATCGTGGATCGGGAGACCATGGAATCCGTGGCCCCCTACGTCGTGGCCACCGATATCATCCGGCTCTTCGATACCGAGCGAGGACGCGCTCTGGTGGTGGGGCTCGGGGGAGGCTCGGTCGCCAAGCGTTTCGCCGCGTCCCACTGGCAGGTGGACGCCGTGGAAATCGACCCCGACGTGATCGTGCTCGCCCACAGCTACTTCGGGCTGCGCGACGATGAAGCTCAGGTGGAGTGCATGGATGCCCGCCGGTACTTGAGAACCCACTCCGGCCCCTACAAGGCCGTGGTTCTGGACGCCTACGGCAGTGGGGTCATCCCGTTCCATCTGGTCACCGACGAGTACTTCGAGCTGGTGAAGTCGCGGCTCGTCCCCGACGGCATCGTGGCGGTCAACCTCCAGTCCCTCGGTTGGGACACGCCCATCGTTCGGTCCGTGGCGGCGACGCTAAGGCGGCACTTCCGCAACGTCGTCGCGCTGCCGACGCAGGAGCCCCCCGATGCGATGGGGAATGTCGTGCTCCTGGTATCCGATCGCGATCTCGATCTACCCGAGAACACCATTCCCAATGCCGCGGACTACATCGAGGACGACTACGCGCACTGGATGCTGATCCAGATGAACCATGCATGGGACAACCGCTTCGAGCCCAAGACAGAGGGTGCCCAGGTCCTCACCGACGACACGAACCCGGTCGAGTTGTGGAGCGAGGCCGTGAACCTGGCCGAGCGCCAGGAACTCCATCGGTTCCTCGGCGACGATCTGTTGACCTGGTGAGGACGGCGCGGGGTCACCGAGCGGGCGGGGGCTAGTTCGAATCTTCCCCCAGCGGGCGAATCGGATCGGTCTCCTCGACGATCACCGGATGGCCTTCCAGTTCAGCGGGGATGTTCTTGCGCGTATCCGCGTGTCCATGGAGCAGGAGCACGACGATGCACGGGCGGCCGTCTTCGAGTGCGCCTTGATAGGTGCCGATCACGCCCGGTAGCGCCATCAGCCTTGGAGTGTGGTCGGCCAGCACCGCCTCGATGGGGCGCGTCGGCATGGTCTGCGTCTCCTGTCTGGCCGCCGTCTCGGGCCGACAGCCGGGGACCGTCGCGAGCAAGAGCGCGCAAGCCGTGGCTACGACCGGTCCTACCATCGCGGCACGGGTTGCACGCGGCTTGCTCATCGTCCCTCCAGGTCTCCGATGATACACCGGTCCGACGCCGGCGGAAAAAGCGCCCGCCCCGTTGAGGGGCGGGCGCGGTGTCCTGATCGCTGCTGTATCCGATCGGTGTGTTTCCGACTAGTTCCCGACCATCGTCGCGCCGAGGTAGCTCAGCACGGAACTGATGGGGTTCGCGATCGCGGTGGTCGTGCTTCCGGCGAAGAGGAGACCGATCGCGCGCGGGCTGGTGGTGACGTCCTCGACCAGGAGCGAACCCGAGTCGCCGCCGGCGAGGAACTTGCTGCGGCTGTTCGCGATCACGATCTGACCGGTGAAGGTCTTGGTGAAGGCGGCGCCGCCCGCGCACTCGTTCTCGTAGGCGATCGAAACGGTGGCGTTGAGGCCGCTCACCGTGCTGCGGGTGAGCCCGGTGGTGCGCCCGCTCTTCTTGACGAGCTGGCCGACGAACGCGGCCACGGTCTGCGAAGAGATCGTGCCCACTTCCAGGATCGCGCCGTCGGTGCGAACCATACCGGGGATGACCGCGGCGATGGCCACGTCCACGTTCGAGCCGGGGAGGCTCTTGATCCCGGAGAGGGTGGCCACGTTCTGGGCGCTGGTAGCGACGCAGCCCACGTCGATGAGACCGGGCTGGACGACGGGGTCGCCGGCCGTCGCGACGCGGCTGTTGCCGCCGGAGACGATGTCGGCCTCGAGCACGTGGTAGTTGCTCATCACGTACTGGGTGCCGCTCTTCAGGACCAGCGAGCCCAGCGTGCCGCCGCAGCAGTAGCCGTTGGCGAGGTCATAGCGCCAGCCGCCCGAGGTGCCGAGCTGGATCGGAGCGACCTGCTTCGCGGTGTGCGAAGAGGTGACGGTCTTCATGGCGCGGAACACCCCGGTCACTTCGGTGATGACTTCGACGCCGTCGAAGTGCTCGGAGATGATGCCCTTCGGGAGTGCTTGGGCCAAGTAGACCACGATGACCGGCTCGCCGGCCTCGTTGAGAGCAGTGGCGGTGCCGACCACGCCTTCGACCTGGAAGAGATCGGGGGTGTGCCGATCCTGGACTTCCATGACGGTGCGCATCGAGGGATGGTCGACTGTGAATTCAAGGGAGGGATTCGCTAGATCGGGGCCGCTCACCGTCTCCATGCGCTCGTTGCCGCAACCCGTCCACATCGTAACGGTGAGGACGAGGGCCAGCGCAAGGAGAGGCAGCAGTGTCCAGTTGGAGCGCCGAGTCCGACTCATTATGGATCCTCCGTATCTGGGGTAGGACAGCAGCCACGCGGACTAGATCGCTAGTACATCATAAGATAGACAGCACAATCAACAAATATTACACGTTGAAGTGGATACATCGTCACCGGAGTCGTCTGCGAATGTTGACTCAACGGATCGGGACGACATGTTGACGGCCGAGGTCGGATCCGACTCGACCGATCCTCTCCGGTCCGCCCGATCGCGTTATGATGATCTCCTTAGCGGCGCATGCGGCGGTCCGCCGTTCGGAGAGCTGTCCCCTTGGAGGTTTCGGTGACGACACGCTCTCTTCCTGAAATTGTACGCTTGGGCACCTCTTCGTTCTCCTCGCCCGATTGGGTCGGCCCGTTCTATCCCGAAGGAACGCCGCCATCGCGGTTCCTCGAGACCTACGCCGAGCGCTACGACACGGTGGAGATCGATTCCACCTACTATGCAGTTCCGTCGGCGCGCACGGTGGAAGGTTGGGCGCGCAAGACCCCGGAGCGATTCACCATCGCCGCGAAGTTCCCTCGCGAGATCGTGCACGGAGGAAGCGGGGCGACACCGGACCCGGCGAAGATCCTCGATCCGGAGATCGCCTATCCGGTCCGAGACCGATTCCTCAGAGTGATGGAAGGACTGGGGCCGCGCCTCGGCCCCCTCGTCATCCAGTTCCCCTACTTCAACCGGAAGGTCTTCGCCTCGGAGGTTCCCTTCCTCGAACGGCTCGACCGGTTTCTCGCCGACCTCCCCGAGGGACCGCGCTATGCGGTGGAGATTCGCAATCGCGGCTGGCTCACCGAGGCGTTTGCCGAACTCTGCCGGCGACGGCGTGTGGCGATGGTGCTCGTGGATCAGGCATGGATGCCGCACGCGGATGAAGTGGAGCGCACGATGGATCCGGTGACCGCCGACTTCGCCTACGTGAGGCTTCTCGGCGACCGTCAGGAGATCGAAAACATCACCACCACCTGGGAGAAGGAGGTCATCGACCGCACGGATCGGCTCCGCCGCTGGGCGCGCTTTCTGGCCCGCCTCACCGAGCGGCGCGTGCCGTCTTTCGTCTACATCAACAATCACTATGCGGGTCACGCTCCCGCGACCCTCGAAAGGCTCAAACAACTCTTTCTTGACGCTTCGGAAGGAGACGAACAATGACCGCCACCTTGACTCCACAGGAACGCGATGCGCTTCTCTCCCGCTTCGAAGATCTCGGCGTCGACGGACCGCTGGCCGTGCTTACTCACCGGCGCTTTGCCGAGCTGGCGGCCGTGACCTGCGACGAGGGTCCGGTCGTGAGCCTCTACCTCGATCTGAGCCCGCAGAACCGCCACAACGATGCCTGGGAGATCGCATTCAAGACCGCGGCGCGTGTGGCGCTGGCCGCGAACGATGCGCGCCCGGACGCGGATGTGGTGCGCGCGGAGATCGCGCGCATGGAGCGCTGGATCCGCGAGCACGCGGCGCGGATGGGACGGGGGGCGGCACTCTTCTCGTGCCCGGCTCGCGAGCTGTGGTGGTCGATCTCGCTGCCGATCGCGTTGCCGACGCGACTGAGGATCGGCCGGCGCCCCTACCTTCGCCCGCTCGCGCGCGTGCGCGACGAGCACGATCGCTTCGCGGTGGTGCTCCTGGACAACCAGCGCGCGCGGCTCTTCCTGAGCCAGCTTGGATCGCTGGAGGAGGTGGCCGACATCATCGAGGAGACTCCCGATCAGCACAATGAGGGGAGCCGGAGCCGGCTGCGTTTCCGTCGCAGTCGCGACGCCCACGTGATGTGGCATGCGGGCGCTGTGGCGCACGCCACCGAGATGATCCTGGAACGCTTCGAGGCTCGCCATCTCCTGGTGAGCGGATCGCCGCAGGTCCTCGCGGAGTACCGCGCCGCGTTGCCGGCCCACGTGCTCCGCCGATGGGCGGGGGAGTTTGCGCTCGCCATCGACGCTTCCACGAGCGAGATCATCGCCGCGATCGAGCCCGTGCAGCGGCGCGTGGAGGCCCGCGAGGAAACGGAGACGATCCGGCGCCTGGAGAACTGGATCTCGACCGGCCGCGGGGTTTGGGGCCTCGCCGCCGCTCTCGGTCGTCTCGAAGAGCGCCGGGTGATGACGCTGGTCGTGCACGATCGGTATCGCGCCGCGGGGGGAGAGTGTCTCAACTGCCGGCTGCTTCTCGTCGCGGGCGCCCCAAGCTGTCCCGCTTGCGGGGGACCCGTCGAGGCCGTGGAGGACGTCGTCGACGCCGCGCTCGAGCGTGCGGTGGTGCAGGAAGCCGGACTCGAGCTGGTGCGCAGCGAGGAGGGGCGCGCGCTTCTCCCGGTGGCGGAGCCGATCGGGGCGCTCCTGCGATTCTGAGCGGGACTCACTCCCCGATGCGCAAGACCGCTGCCTGCGCGGTGAGGGTGCCGTTCTTGAGTCGGAGGAGCGCCTCGTTGGCGTCCTCCAGCGCGAAGGTCTGGATATCCGTGTGTAGCGCGAGGCGGCCGGCCAACTCCAGAAGCTCGCGCGCATCGGCGCGGGTGTTGGCGGTCGTGCTCACCAGTTCCTTCTCCTGGAAGAGGTGCTCTTCGTAATCGAGTTCGGGAACGCGATCGACGTAGATGCCGGCCAGGGAGAGCGTGCCCCCACGGCGCAGATCGCGCAGGGCCTGCGGAATGACGCTCCCCGCCGGGGCGAAGCTCACCGCATGATCGACGAGGCGCGGCAGGCGCTCACCGGAGAGCCCGGTCCATGCCGCGCCCATCTCTCTGGCTCGATCCAGCGAAGCACGGTCGCGCGAGATCACGAACACCTCGCAGCCCCACGCGCGCGCGATCTGGATCGCGATGTGGGCGGCGGCGCCGAAGCCGTAGAGTGCCAGACGGCGACCGGGTCGGAGCCTGCTCCGCTTGAGCGCGCGGTAGCCGATGATGCCGGCGCACAAGAGCGGCGCGACATGGAGGTCGTCACCGAGGGCATCGGGGATCGAATGCGCGTACGCCGCGCTCACCGCCAGACGTTGCGCGAACCCGCCGTGGCGGTGGAACCCGGTGAACGTGGGAGACTCGCAGAGATTCTCGCGCCCCTCGACGCAGTAGTCGCACACTCCGCAGAAATGACCGACCCAGGCCACTCCCACGCGGTCGCCGGGGTGAAGACGACTTCCCTCCGAGCTCGCCTTCACGACGTGTCCCACCGCTTGGTGTCCGGGAACGATAGGGTAGGCGGGGGCGGGGAGGTCTCCCTCGACCACGTGGAGGTCGGTGCGGCAGACGCCGCAGGCGGAGACCTCGACGAGGACATCGCCGGGTTCCAGCCGGGGTTCGGCGAGATTGGTGAGTACGAGCGGGCGCGCGGTCACCGGCGCCGGCCGGGGGAGCATCATGACTTTCACGGCGGTCACCTCACATCGTCGTGAAGTATACCGCAGCGCGGGAACGGAGACGCTACCGGCCCGGGCCGTCCCAGTGGTGCAGTTCCGGCAACACGTCGCATTCGATGTCGCTGACGCGCCCGCCGACGAAGGTGATGGTGTAGTCGTCGTTGTCCTCGACATCGCTGGCCGGACATTCCCCGAGCGGGGACACGACGTACTTCCCGGGGAGGAGATCGGTCACGTTGATGACGTCATCCACGATGTTCTGTTCCGCACCGTAGAGGCTGGCCCCCCCCAGGATATTGCGCTGGTTCGATATGCAGGACGCCTTGCGGGTGTTCTCCCGCATGGAGAAGAAATTCGGCGTGGCGATCGCGGCGAGGATGCCAATGATCACCACCACGATCATCAATTCAATGAGTGTAAAGCCTCGTTGGTTCTTCATCGGCGACTCCAGTGGGAGATAGGGCCACCCCGAGTCAGAGCAGGGAGTGTGCCAGCTTCGAGAGTCATCGGCAATTCGCAGCCCATGCATTAACCCGCCGCCGGGATTGAGGTTACTGCGAGCGTGCCACTGCGGGCGCGTCCGCAGCGGGTTGCAGATCGTCACTTCCGCCGGATCCGGTCGGGCGGATTGCAGGATGCAATGCAATCCGCCTGCGCGGGCGGGCGTTGGAACTCGGGGCGGACCGCCCGGGTCAGCCGTGCATCGCCCGGAAGCGCCGCGAGGCCACCGCCAGCACCGCCACTCCCATGGCTCCCACCACAAGGATCGGCAGCCACAGCTCGGCGGGGCCCGCCCCCTTGAGGAAGATCCCGCGCACCACGACCAGGAAGTGGCGCATCGGGTTCCCCAGCGTGAGCCACTGGAAGAGCGTCGGCATGCTGCTCACCGGGAACATGAATCCGGAGAGAAGAATGGTGGGCATGAAGAAGAGGAATGAGGCAAGGAACGCCTCGCGCTGGGTCGACGAGATCGTGGAGATGAAGAGGCCGAAGGCGAGACCGCAGAGGATGTAGAGCAGGCTCGCGACCACGAAGAGGAGCGGGTTCCCCTCGAATGGGACGTGGAACCAGAGTCGGGCGACCGCGGTGACGAGGGTCAAGTCGACGAGCCCCACGATGGCGAAGGGAATGGTCTTGCCCGCGATGAGTTCACCCGCGGTGAGCGGGCTCACCAGGAGCTGCTCCAGGGTGCCTACCTCGCGCTCGCGCACCACGGCAAGCGAGGTGAGCAGAAGGCAGAGGAGCAGCACGACCAATCCCACCACCGCGGGGACGTTGTAGTCGCGGCTCGATAGATCGGGGTTGAACCACGCGCGGCTGCGCAGCTCCAGCGGTGCGGCGCCGGCGGTCATGAGCTTCGCGCCGTGTGTCTGCACGATGCGGGAGGCGTAGCCCATGGACACCGTGGCCAGGTTCGAGTTCGTGCCGTCGAGGATAAGCTGCACGGTCGCGTCGCCGCGTGCCAGATCGCGGGCGTAGCCGGTGGGGATCTCGATCCCGAGCACCGCCCGGCCGTGGTCGAGGGCAACGGTGAGATCCTCCGAGCGCGACGAGCGACCGACGATCTTGAAATAGCCGGATGCGGTGAACGCGTCGAGGAGGTCGCGCGACTCTCGGGTCTGGTCGTGATCGACTACGAAGGTCGCGGTGTCGCGCACATCGGTGGAGACCGCATAGCCGAAGATGACGAGCTGGAGGATGGGGGCCACGATCACCAGCCGCAAGAGCCGGGGGTCGCGACGGATCTGGATGAGTTCCTTGCGCACGACCTGAGCGATGCGCCTCGCCTTGTCCCTCATCACAGGATCTCCTTGCGGAACGCGCGCACGGCGAGGCCGAGGCCCAGGAACGCGAACGCGATCATGAGCAACCCTTGAACGTGCAGCACCTGCACGCCGACTCCCTTCAAGAAGATGCCGCGGGTCACCACCAGGAAATAGCGCGCGGGGATGAGGTAGGTGATCGCCTGGAGAGGCTTGGGCATCGCCGAGATCGCGAACATGAACCCGGAGAGGAGGAACGCGGGAAGGTACGTGGCCACCATCGCCATCTGGGTGGCCAGGAGCTGCGAGCGCGACACCGCGGAGATGAAGATGCCCAGCCCGAGCGCGCCGGTCAAGAACGCGAACGAGAGGATCGCGAAGAGGAACGGATTGCCCCGGAACGGAACGCCGTAGAGCAGCACGCCGAGGACGGTGCAGACCGCCACGTCGATGAGGCCGATGACGAGGTAGGGGAGGAGCTTGCCGAGAACGACTTCGAATCGCGAAACCGGCGTGGCCACGAGCTGCTCCATCGTGCCGCGCTCCCATTCGCTCGCGATGGTGAGCGAGGTGAGCATGGCCGCGATGATCATCATGATCACCGCCACCAGCCCGGGCACGATCATGTTGCGGCTGGAGAGTTCCTCGTTGTACCAGACGCGGATCTCGGGGCTCACCGGCGGTTGGATCTCACGGCGCTCGAGCAAGAGCTTGGACGAATAGCGCTGAGCGATCGCCTCCGCGTAGCCGAGCGCGATGGATGCGGTGTTGGCGTCGCTCCCGTCGACAAGGGCTTGCACAGAGGCGGTGCGCCCCGAAGAGAGATCGTCGGCGAATTCGGGAGGGATCACCAGCACGATGAGGACCGTGCCGCGGGTCAGCGCCCCGTCGGCCTGCGCCGGGCGATCCAGCCGCTCCTTGATCGAGAAATAGCCGGAAGCCTGGAACGCGTCGATGAACTCACGACTGCGCGCGCTTCCATCCTGGTCGAGCACGGCCAGGGGAATGTCGTCCACGTCCCAGGTGATGGCGTAGCCGAACAGGATGAGAAGCAGCACCGGAAGCAGGAAGGCGAGCACGAGGCTTCGGCGGTCACGACGCAGTTGGAGGATCTCTTTGCGGGACACAGCGAGGAGCCGGCGACGGTTGAGCATCGTCATTCCACCGGCGCCCCGCCCTGCTCCTTGACCAGGGCGATGAAGACGTCTTCGAGAGACGGCTCGACCGTCGCAATGCCGCGCACCACGATCCCCGCCGCGGCGAGCGTCTCCGGTACCGTGCGACGGGCTTCCTCAGCGTCCCGTACGATCGCGTGCACGTGGCGGCCGAACAGGCCCGCTTCCAGGACGCCCTCGCGTCCCGCGAGCGCCGCCGCCGCCCGCGGCCCGTCGTCGGTGCGGATCTCCAGCACCGGCCTTTGCATTCCTTCGTGCAGGCGGCGCGGTGTGTCGAGCGCGATCAGTTTCCCGCGGTTCATGAGCGCGAGCCGGTGGCAGTACTCCGCCTCTTCCATGTAGTGCGTGCTCACGAGCACCGTCGTGCCGCGCGCGGCGAGCGAGTAGATGAGATCCCAGAACGCGCGGCGCGAGATCGGGTCGACCCCGGAGGTCGGCTCGTCCAGGAAGAGCACCGGCGGCTCGTGGAGGACGGCGCATCCGAGCGCCAGTCGCTGCTTCCACCCGAGGGGGAGATCGCCGGTGAGGCGCTTGCGATGATCGGTGAGCCCCGCCATCTCCAGCACCCAGTCGCGGCGCGTTTCCGCGCGAGCGCCCGACACGCCGTAGAGACCGGAGAAGAACGCGATGTTCTCATCGACCGTCAGGTCCGCATAGAGCGAGAAGAGCTGCGACATGTAGCCGATGCTGCGTTTGACGTCGCGGGTCTCCTTGGCGATGTCGAAGCCGGCCACCGTGCCGCGGCCCTCCGACGGCAGCACCAACCCGGCCAGCATCTTGATCGTGGTCGTCTTGCCCGCGCCGTTCGGGCCGAGGAAGCCGAATACTTCGCCTGCGGCCACGTCGAAGGTGACCGCATCCACCGCGGTGAACTTCCCGAAGCGCTTGGTGAGGCGATCCACGACGATCGCGGCGGTGCGGTTTGGCGAGTTCACGCGGCAGGCTCCCTCGACGGCGTGCCTGCGGTCGCGGTGGCGGAGGCGCCCTCCTCGGACGCCACGTCGATGAACACGTCTTCCATGCCGGCGTCGATAGGGCGGGCGTCGCCGACCGCAAAGCCCTGGTCGCGCAGCGCGCGGGCCATGGGTTCGGCTTCGGCCGAGGCGGAGGCGACGGTGAGATGAAGCCGGTCTCCGAAAGCCGCGGCGCGGCTCACGCGCGGGTCGTGCAGCGCCACCTCGCGCGCCTCGCGCACGCGGTCCACCTGGATTTCGAGAATGCGGTCGTCGAGACGCGCTTGCAGCGCGTCCGGGGTATCGAGCGCAGCCAGCCGCCCGCGATGGAGGAGCGCGACGCGGTCGAAGCGCTCGGCCTCGTCCATGTAGGCGGTGCTCACGATCGCGGTCACCCCCTGCGCCACCATTTCGTGCACGATGAGCCAGAGATCGCGGCGCGAGATCGGGTCCACGCCGAAGGTGGGCTCGTCCAGGAGCAGCAGCTTGGGTTCGTGCACGAGCGCGCAGGAGAGGCCGAGCTTCTGCTTCATGCCGCCGGAGAGCTGCGCGGCGAGCCGGTCCCGGAAGGGCCCGAGGTTGGAGAACTTGAAAAGCCGCTCGAGCCGCGGCGGCAGTTCGGCCTGCGGCACCTCGTAGAGATCCGCGTAGAAGTGGAGGTTCTCGATCACGGTGAGATCGCCATAGAGTCCGAAGCGCTGCGACATGTAGGCGAGATCGTGCTTCACGCGCTCGGGGTCGCGGGCCACGCTCGTGCCGTTGACGATCGCATCGCCCTCAGTCGGCCGCAGCACGCCCGCCAGCATGCGCAGTGTCGTGGTCTTGCCGGCGCCGTCGGGGCCGACCAGGCCGAATAGCTCGCCGCGTCCGACCTCGAAGCTGAGGCCGTCCACCGCGGTGAGCCCACCGAAGCGGCGGGTGAGCCCTTCCACGCGAACCATGGGATCGCCGGCTGCCAAGGTCACGATGCGGGGCCCTTTTCCAGCTCCACGTCCACCGGCATGCCCGGCTTGAGCTCCATCGCGGCGTCTCCGGTCACGCGCACCTTGACCGCGTACACGAGCTTTACGCGCTCCTCGGCGGTCTGCACGTTCTTGGGGGTGAACTCGGCTTCGCTTGCGATGAAGGTCACCTCGCCTTGATAGCGCTTGTCGGGATAGCTGTCCGAGGCGACGGCGGCGCCCTGTCCGATGCTCACGCGGCCGATGCGGTTCTCGGGAACGTAGATGCGCACCCAGCGATCGTCGGGGTTCATGATCGTGATCGCGGGGTTGCCGGGGGACATGGTCTCGCCCGGTTCGCGATGGCGGACTGTGACCACGCCGGGGAACGGCGCGCGCGCGGTCATGTAATCAAGCGCGGCGGCGGCGGCTTCAAGCGAAGCGCTTGCCCCGGCGAGGGCGGCGCGTTGAGCCGCGATCTGCTCTTCGCGGGGGCCGCGCTGCACCAGCAGAAGCCGTTCTTCCGCCTGCTGCGCCTGCGCTTTGGCGACGTCGAGCGCCGTCACCGCGCGGTCGTAGACCTCGCGGCTCACCGCGCCGCCGTCGAAGAGAAGCTGTGCGCGGTCCTTGTCGAGCACGGCCTGCTTCAGGCGGTCGCGGGCGGCGGAGGCCTCCGCGCGCGCCTGCGCGATCTCTTCGCTCCGCGAGCCGCGCTCCAGTTCCAGGAGCCGTGCTTCCGCGCCCGCCTGTTGCGCGCGACTCTGCTCCACGCGCGCGGCGACCTCGGTGGTGTCGAGGCGGGCGAGGACCTGTCCCGCCGTGACGCGGTCGCCCTCACGCACGAAGACCTCAGCCAGGCGGCCGGGGGCTTCGAAGCCGAGCCGCGCTTCGGTGGCCTCCACCGTGCCCGATACGCGCAACGGGCCGCGGTTCTCCCTGCCGCGCAGGATGCTCGCGACGATGATCGCGGCGATCACGAGCACGAGCACGGGGATGATGCGAAGGAGTTTCTTGCGGTTCACGGTCTTGCCTCCAGGTGTCGAGCGAGCCAGTCGGTGGACAGGTCGCCGGTGAGACGTGCGAGTTCGAGGCGCGCGACGATCTCGGCGTGCTCGGCCTCGGCGAGCTTCGCGCGCGCGTTCATGAGGTCGGCTTCGGCGGCGAGGAAGTCCGTCTGCGTGCCGGAGCCGGCCTGCAAGGTGAGCGCTTCGATGCGCGCGACCTCTTCGTAGCTGGCGGCGGCGGCGCGCAGGCTTCGCGCGCCGGCCGCGGTCTCGCGCACGCGATCGTGAGCAGCCTGCACGCCGCGTCCGGTCTGGATGCGGGCCAAGCGCACCGATTCCTCCGCGCGCCGGTTCGCCGCATCGCGCTGAGCGGCGCGACTCGAGACCGCGCCGCCGGTGAAGAGGTTCTGCGTGAGCTGGAGCCCCGCGTTCCATTCGCCGGTGGAGTTACCGTCGGGATCGCTCCAGACCTGATAGTTACCCACCACGGAAAGCTGCGGCCAGTAGGCGCCGCGAGCGGCCCGCGCACCGGCGTCGGCGGCGGCTGCCCGGGCGCGCGCCGCGCGGACGTCGGCGTTCTCTTCGAGCGCCTGCGCGATCGATGCGTCCGCTGGAGTGAGCGCGGTGTCGGCGATCGCGACCGCGATCAGGTTCCCGGCGCGGGTCCGCTCGCGCGGGATGCCGGTCAAGCCGGTGAGATCGCGCTCGGAGAGGGCGAGATCGGCTTCGAGCCGCAGGCGTTCGGCGTCGGCGGAGGCCATCGCCGCTTCGACGCGAAGTGAGTCGACCTTTGCGGCCTTGCCCGCCTCGAGGAACTTGCCGACGCGCGCGCGCTCGGAGCGCAACGCGTCCAAGCGCCGTTCGTGCGCGCGCAGCACCTCGCGCCTGGCGAGGATCTCCGCGTACTTGGCCGCGACCTGGGCAAGCAGCTCCTGCTCGGAGCCGGCGAGCGCAGCGCCGGCGGCGCTGTTCTGCCCCTCGGCTTCGCGCACGCGCGCGCCGCGCCCGCCGCCGTCGAAGAGCGTGTAGGCGGCGGAGAGGCCGCTCTGGTAGACGGTGCGGTTCAAGGGCGGGAACGTATTCAAGCCGAACGCGTGAATCGGGTAGACGATGCTCGGCTCCTCATAGCGCGTGGCCGAGCCACTGAGCTTGAGGCTCGGGTAGCGGGCCGCCTTCTGCTCGCCGACCGCGGCTTCGGTGCCCTGCGCCTCGGCGCGCGCCCCGCGAACGGTGGGGAAGTGAGCGAGGGCGGCGCGGGCGGCCTCGTCGAGGGTCAGCGGCCCGCCGGCGAGCAGCCCGGCGAGGGCGAGCAATACGAGAGGAGAAAACGCGTTCATGAATCCCTCCGCGGAGCGGCGAGCACGCGGCGCACCATGCCGCAGATGTGCCCGGTGATCTCGGGATCGGTGAGAGAGGATCGACCGGGAAGACCGGCCACCTCGGCGAAGTGAGGCCCGACCATGACGAGGTAGAACGGCTGCGCCACCGCGGCGGATGCGAGCAGCGCGGGCGGACCGGCGACGATGCTCCCGTCGGCCTGTCCCTCCTCGATCAGGCGGGTGAGGCTTTTGAAAAGGAACGCGACCCATTGCCCTGCGCGCGGGGGAAGCGCCTGCTGGCGCGCGAGTTCGTGCTGGATGATCGGCGCCTGCTCGGGATGCGTGCTGAGGTGATGGATCAGCGTTGCGATGAGACGTTCGAGGCGATCGAGCGGCGGCTGCGGCCCATCTACGACGGCGCGCACACGCTCCTCCAGCGGCCCGACCAGCGAGTCGATCACCGCCTCATACAAAGCCTCTTTCGTCCCGAAGTAATAGGTCACCGCGCCCAGGTTCGCCCCGGCTTCCCTCGTGATGGCCCGCACCGAGGCCCCCTGGTAGCCGCGTTGGGCAAAGAGGGCCCGGGCGACGGTCAGGATGCGGTCCCGGGTGGGTTGTTCGTGATTCATACGTTTGTATGATGCCGAATCCGGCCAGAGGATACAAGGGAAATGTCCAGGGGAC
Source organism: Candidatus Eiseniibacteriota bacterium (assembly GCA_963762255.1). Lineage (GTDB taxonomy): Bacteria > Eisenbacteria > RBG-16-71-46 > JABDJR01 > JABDJR01 > CAVXKA01. Next base: position 1,331,229 of record CAVXKA010000002.1, on the reverse strand, counting down.
AGGGGCGCGGGCGGGAAAGGTAGCCCGGGTCGGGCCTTTCAGATCAGCCGCGGGGCTCTTCGGCCTTCGCTGCGGCCTCGCGCCCCGCTTGCAGGTGGTCGTGAAGCTTGCACCGCTCGATCTTGTAGCAGTCCGGACAAAGTCCGTGCGAGAACTCGACGCCCCACCCGGTCTTGAAGTAGGACTCGATCCGCATCCAGGACTCCTTGTCGTCCCGCACTTTGCCGCAGCCGTAGCAGATCGGAATCATTCGATAGAGTTCGGCGATCTCGCTGATGTCCTCGATGACGAGCAGTACGAGCTGTCTGCCCTCGAAGACGAACGGGGAAGCGGTGACCAGCGCGTAGACCTCGATCTTGCCTCCGTCCCGGAGGAGCTCTGTTCTCATGCGGCTGCGAACGATCCGATTCCCCTGAAAGGCCTGCCCGACGGAGTTCCTGATGACGCAATCCTTGCAGGCGGATGATCTGCCGCATCCCTCGTTGGTCTCGATCGAGTGCACGCAATGCAGCACGTCGCCGGCTCGCTGCTTGAGGATGGCACCTCCCTGAACATCCAGGAGATCCGATGCCGCCGCGTTGAACTCCTGGATCTTCACATCGTCATCGACCACGAAGATCATGGAGGGGAGCGCATCGAAAACGGCCTTGAGCATGCTGTCCGAGGCGGTTTCGTTCATCGTCGTGCTGTCCTGGTTGGAGGCGCTATCTGTCGGATGCCCGGTGTTCTCCGGTGGTCATCGGCACGCGGGGCGGCGCATCTTAGCGGTGCCCAGCCAGCGGCCTCAGGCCGGCCTGACGTTGCGCAGTTGATGGCGGTCACCACGTCAGCTCCGGATGACGACCGAACCCACGGCGTAGTCATGAATCGCGCGCCGCTCCCGGTCGAAGCCCAGCGACAGGAACGATATCCAGCCGAGGAGGATCTTCACGACGAGGCGCGCATAGGCCTGGAGGATGGAGATCGGATACAGGTCATCGGATCGGCGCACCCTCACGCCGAGCAACTTCTGACCCAGAGTGCAGGATCTGCTCGTGAAGACAGGCTCGTAGAGCAGGATGGTGGTCGCGATGATCCCCACCCGCAACCACGCGAGCTCGCTGCCGGGGAACGCGTAGATGAGCAGGAGGAAGAGGCCGAAGACGAACGACCCGTCCAGGAAAGTCACGAGGTACCTGCGGACAAGGCTCGGGTATTCGGGTTCGCCGCGGCCGGCGGTTGCAGGGGTTCCGTCAGCGTTCCGAGCTTCCATCGGATTGTCTCCTCGGCGCAGCGCATGGCGCCCGTTGGATTGCGGCCATTCGAGCACGAAGTCTGGTGCCAGCACAACCGCAACTGAATGGAAGTCGGTTGTGGCCATGAGCCGTCAGAACTCACGGGCGACAGCAACTGCATGCTCCGACGTCACTTGCTCCCTGCCTCGGGCGCCTCGTGGCGCAGAGTATCTTGCGCGGCGACCAGATCCATTTCGTACTTGGCGACGCTCTTGACATGATCCGGCATCTGCTGATTCTCCAGAAGTGGCAGGAGCCGTGCGTGGGCATCGGCGAACCTCCCCAACTGTCGTTGCAGGTCGACGCAGAGAATCTCAATGGTGAGCGAGTCGTCTGCCGCCCCGTTTGCATGCGGGATGCCGGCGAGAAGCGCATTGAGGCACTCTCCGACGTATTCCCGGTGTCTGTCGGGATCGTCGGCGACTTGCCACGAGGCTTGAAGGTACTGGTAGCCGATCTGGAGAGGTGGAATGCCAAGAAACTCAGCCAGCTTGGCCAGAAGGTAGTAAGAGCTGTTGCCCTCCACTAGGTCTTGGTAGGCGGAAGAAAGGACGTACGGTTTCAGTTTGGCGATGACATCAGCGGGAATCGAGTCCGCGTAGACCACGAAGTGGTCCTTCGGACAGACCGGCAAGGGGGCAGGTGCCGCGACTGCTCCAAAGGGCTCCAAGTCGAGCATCTGTCCGACTATGTAGCAGGAGACCTGAACCCCGGATTCAAACGTCGTGCTGTCGATCGGGCAGGTAAAGGAAACCATCATGATCTCAGAGCCGTGCGCCAGCCCGAACAACATGAGACTGAACCCGAGTACGATGAGGATTCTTTTCACGAGTCTGCCCTCATTTCCGTTCAGCCCAGAATGGATGGATCCGACGCCGCGCCTCAGCGGCTGGCTCATAGTCGAGCCAGGATAGCCACGTGGTTCTTGCCGTCCAAGCTCGAACAGGACTGCGAATCGCCGTATACTGTCCCCTCGGGAACCGGCAGACCCCCAAGAGGATCAACCGGGAGATCCAGTGCCCCGATCCAACGTCACACCGATCTGCGAAGGCCTCCTCATTCACGCGGGCGACCCTATCGAGTCGCACGCCGCCGCGCTCGGATTCGCCCGCGAGATAGTGGGCAGGAACCTCCCGGGCCGATGGAGCGTCCAACCCATTCATGGAGGCAGTCGCGATTTCGTGGTCCTTCGTGACAGGAAATCCAAGCGCATCATGCTCTCCACGGCGTGGGACCACGTGCATCGTCTGGTCGCTGACCGCGACGTTCTGGATGCCGAGCCGCTTCTCGAACTCCCGGGGCTGGAACCCGATCCGAAGCACCTTCGCGAGCTACTCGCCCCCGACGAACAGCCCGCGCCCAAGTCCCTCCTCGCAAAGGCCCCCAAGCCCTGTTCCGCCGACTGCGAATGGAGCCTCAAGCAGAGCCGGGTCGTCGACGCGTGGGCCGTGGCGCTGCCCAAGCATGGGAAGGGGAAGCGCTTCGGTGAGGGCATCCGCGTCGGCCATCCCGACACCGGCTACACGCCGCACCCGGAGATCTGGGAGCCCGGCCCGCATCAGCGCGTCCGCACGGACCTCGGATTCAACTTCGTGAACTCGAAGGCCGATCCGCGCGATCCGTTGCGGAGCGGGCTCAACGAAGGCCACGGGACCGCCACCGCCAGCGTCATCATGAGCGGCATCGGGCCGGGCGCGGGCCGGCGCCGCGCTGTGGGTCACCGGAAGCGCCCCCATGGCCGAGGTCGTTCCCCTTCGCGTCATCGAAACGGTTGTGGTTTTCAACTTCCTCAACGTCGCGCGCGCCATCTATCGCGCCGTCGACGCCGGCTGTCACGTCATCTCCATGTCGCTCGGCGGGCCGATCGCGAGCAACGCTCTGCGCAATGCCGTGGATCACGCGGTGGGGCAAGGCGTCATCGTCCTCGCCGCCGCCGGGAACTACTGGCCGTGGGTGGTCTACCCGGCGAGGCTCGACGCGGTCATCGCGGTGGCCGCCGTCAACTGCGCGGGGAAACCATGGAGGTTCACCGCGCGAGGCGCCGACGTGGATCTCGCCGCTCCCGGCGAATCGGTGTGGGTGGCGCGAACGCCCAAGGACAACCCCACGGCGTACACGGCCGAGCGCGGGACGGGGACCTCGTTCGCGGTGACCACGACCGCCGGCGCTTGCGCGCTCTGGCTCGCGTACCATGGAAGAGATCGCCTCATCGCCAAGTACGGAAGGGCCAACCTCGCTTCCGTGTTCCGCGAGGTGCTCGTGACCGCGGGAGTCCGACGGCCCGCGGGATGGGACGCGCGGGAGTATGGGGCCGGGACTCTCGATGCCGAGCGACTCCTGAAGGCGCCGCTTCCAACGACACCCAAGGCGAAGGGCATGGCGAAGCGCCGCGCCGCGCGGGTGACGCCGCTCGAGGAAGTTCTGGCGCTCTTCCCGGATCTTCCACCGGCGGCGATGCGAAAGGCGCTGGCCGCGACGTTCAAAGTGACGGACGCGACGCTCGACGCGTTCCTCGAAGACTTCGGGCCCGAGATCGCCTTCCACCTGGCGACGGATGCCAAGCTCCGACAGTCGGTACGCGACCGGGCTCGCGGAAAGAAGGCGCGGGGCGCCAAGGCGAAGGGCGCGGTACGATGGACGATGGCGTCACGGCGACTTCGGGATCACATGAGCCGGTAGCGCGAAGGGGGAATTCCATGAGCCCGGTGCACAAGGTGATCGTTGCGAACTCGGTGGCGCTTCGCAAGAAGCACAAGGCGGCGGGCATGCCGAAGCTCCGCGCCGCCGTCCACCGCATGATCGCCGCCGACAAGAAGCGCGGGATCACGACCATCGTGGTTCACATCGATCGCGCTGAGGACATGAAGCCGTTCGGACCGCGGGTGACCTCCGCCGGCGACGCGCGCCAGGTGAAGCGCGCGGTGGACGCGATCTGCGCCGCGCTCGCTCCGCACTACGTGCTGCTTCTTGGCGCGCCTGACGTGATCCCGCACGTTCAGCTCAAGAACCCGCTCTCCGCCACGACCGATCCGGACCGGCGCGTGGAGTCGGATCTGCCCTACGCGTGCGACGCGGGCTACAGCCTCGACATCACAGACTTCCTCGGGCCCGGGCGCGTCGTGGGGCGGCTCCCCGACATCATGGGCCGTGGCGACACGGGCTACTTCGTGGGCGTGATCGATCGCGCCGCCTCGTGGACGTCGCGCAGTCGCGCGAGCTACAAGAGCCACTTCGCGCTCTCCGCCGAAGTATGGAAGGGCTCCACCCGCGCGAGCATGAAGAAGCTTTTCGGATCGACAAAGGGCGTCCATCTCTCGCCCCCCGAGGGCCCCACGTGGTCGGCCAACGTGCTCAAGCCGCGCGTGCACTTCATCAATTGCCACGGCGACGTCGCGTTCCCTGCGTATTTTGGGCAGGCGGAGGCGAACGAGAACGACCAGCCGATCGCGCATCTCTCGACCCATCTTTCGGGACGCGTGGTGTCGGGCACCGTGATCGCCGCCGAGTGCTGCTACGGCGCGGAGCTCTACGATCCCACCGGCACGGAGATGGGGATCTCGCAACGCTACCTGGGCGAAGGCGCGTGGGGCTTCTTCGGTAGCAGCACGGTTGCGTATGGCCCCGCCGACGGCACCGAGTACGCCGACCTCCTCTGCATCGAGTTCATCCAGGCAGTGCGGGACGGGGCGTCGCTGGGGCGCGCCGCGCTTCAAGCCCGCCAGCGCTACATCGAGGCGGGAGGAACGATGGGGCCGGTGGATCTCAAGACCGTGGCGCAGTTCAACCTGATCGGCGATCCGTCGATCCAGCCGGTGGTGGCGAAGAAGGGTGGGAAGAAGACGCAGTCAGCGAAGAGTGCTGCGAAGAAGGGCAAGGGCGCCGCCGCGAAGGCGGTCTCGTGGTTGGCGGCGCGAGTCGACCGCCGACACGTGCTGGCCGCGCGCGGGCGTGCGATCGAGCGCACGATCGCCACCGCCGATCCGGGCAGCGCGCAGGTGCTGTCGGTCGGAGCGCTGTCGCGTTTTCGGCTACGCCTGCCCAGGGGCTATGCTCTGGGGAGACGGGTGGATCGCTTTGGGATGCGTAGGGGCGATGGAGCGCCGGTGGCGGCGCTCGCCAAGCGGCTCGCCAAGCACAAGACGCAGTACTTCGTGGTGCCGCTGGTGAGAACGGTTGGCGGTAAGGCTCAGCCGAAGGTCGCGGGCCCCCGGGTTGAACCCAAGCAGTTATTGGTGGTCCGAGAGGTGGACGGGGCCGTGGACGACTTGACGGTCATCTACCGGCGATAAGAGGCACGTGGTGGCGAGCGAGACGAAGCAATACACCGGCGACGTGATCCGGAGCCGGATTGCCGAGGGATCCAAGAGCGAGCGCAATGCGGTCATGCTCTCGACCCGCTACGGCGAGTTCGTGCTGCGTCTTGTTGGAGTGCGACCGCCCAGCGATCCGGAACTCGATGCGCTGGTGGGGAAGCGCATCCGCGTGCGAGGGCAGCGGCATCGGCACGTGCTGGTGGTGGAGGAGTGGGTGGAGGTGGGGTAGGGGGGCAGGTGAGGCGGTTCTCCCGTCATTGACTGGCGGCCTGGGTCCGCGCTCAGCTATCCCTCTTGAGGTCCTCTGGCCAGTAGCGAACGCTCTGCAGGTACTCCGTCGATTCAGCGTGTTCTGCGAACTCGAGAAGCGTGCCAACTCGGGAAGTGAGAGCTGCGCGCACGTCTCCTGGCTTTGCAAAGAAGAACTCCTTGCGTTCGTTGGCGTGATTGACTCTTCGATTGCCAAAGTGCTTGTGCAATTCGGATTCGAGGGTGACGGCATCTTCGGAGAAGATCAGGCAGTGGACGTCGAAACGGAACGGCACTGCGGCCCCGCTCAGTTCACTTACGCGGTCAAGCGGCTCCAATCGGCGAGTCAGGCCAATCTTCACAACGTCGGCGCCAAACGCGCCCCGATTCGAGATTACGTAGACGTAACCCGCCCTGATGTTGGCTGCCCGATAGTCATTCTGGGCGATTGCATCATCGAGTTCAGCGAGCTTGCGCTCCAACTCAACATCGGTCGCTCCCCCGTTCCGTAGTGCCCCAAGTGCGTTCACGAGATGAGTTCGCTCCTTGTCGAGCCTTTCCCGCTCCGCTGCGAGTTCGGCCTCGACCTTTCGTTCCTCACGAAGGCGCTCGCGCTCTTCGCGAGCCGCCTCGCGTTCTTCCTCCTTCTTCATCATGAAGTCGGCGGTCAATTCGAGCTCTTCGAGACGTAAGGCGTGAAATGCATCGCTGATCTGCATCTGCATCATCCGCCCGAGTCTCTTGATTGCGGTTCGCGTAGCATCAATACGTCGCTTCGCTGTGACGACGTTGCCTGCTCGCAACGCGCGTAGGCTATTGTCCACTTCCGCGTTGTACGCACGCAGCATGAGCTTGCCGAGGTCGTTGGACATCTGGCGGCCTTTGGCGAGGGAGTTGTCGAAGGTGAAGCTGTTCGACATCTCGATTGCGCCCCCGGACTTGATGAGAGTTGCGATGCGCATGCTCAGATCGGCGAGACGATCCTTGTACGCCGCCGCGTTCTCGAGGGGGTGGTGGTACCGATAGACTCCTGCCTCTTGCAGAACCCACTCGTCGTCAAGCACGACGGTGTCAGCCGCGGATGCGGCTGCATGCAATTGGGCCCGAAGCGCGGTGATCTCGGCTTCAAGGAGCATGGTCCGCCGATCGGCGTCGGCAGGCACTTGTACCGCCGCCGGTTGCGCTTGTGGTGGTGATTGGGGGCTGCTGATCCCGCCGCTGAAGTCTTCAGAAGGGGTCGCTTCATCACCTGGCGATTCGGCGGGGAGCCAAAGCTGCCAGCCATCCGGTGGATCTGGCCAAGTGGGATCCGGAGTCCAGCCCTTTGGGGGAGACCATCCTTCAGGGGGCTTGGGCCATCCGGGAGGCGGATTGAAGACTAGGTGTTTGGGAGTCATGCGCGTCGGATTCCCGATACATCTGCGGCGAGTAAACCGAATGGATTCTTTGAGACGGCCGCGCCTAGGTGACTCAGGGTGGCGGATGGGACCACGTTTGAAAGATCCAGGGCCAGGAACGAATCCCGCTCAGCGCCCGCCGCGACGAATGGGATGTAGATCTCTCTCCCCGTGGCCGGGTCGATGGTTTCAGTCCCGACCTCCAAAGAAATCGACTTCACCAATCCGCGACGGTCGGCTTCGAAAACCTCATGCATCGATCGGAGGGCGACTTGGTACACCACATTCGCGTACCGGTCCTTGCACGCCTTCTGCGACAATGCGGTGGTCGTGACCTCGTCAGATGCCTTGCTGTACTTGTACGTGCCAATGGTAGGCGCCTTGTCGGGGCCCGGTACTAGCACGCGCAGTCGCAGCTCTGCAGTTGCAACGTCGAACGCAAAGCTGTGTTCGATCGAGAGGTGCTTCGGATACACGGAGTTTGACAGCACGATGGACACGTATTCCTGGACGGCGTCAACGGTTCCGTAGCCAAGGTTGGCTATCAGGGCATCGAGGGCTCTGTTTCGGTCCTCCGCCTCTGCTTCGCGCGCTGAACACTCTGCGGCGTAGCGGTCCCGGGCCGCCGCAAGGTCTGAGAGGCGCCGGGCCTCTGCTTGAGCGTGCTGAGTCGCCGCCGCCTTCCGGGCCGCCTCTGCCTTGGGTAGTTCAGCCTGCCAGCGTGCAACGGCGCGTTCATGAGCAGCTACTGCTTCGGCGAGTGCCTGTCCGTACTTCTTCTTGCCAAACAACCCCTGCAGTCCCTTGGGAGGTGGGGGAAGTGGGGGAACGACGGGCCTGAGGGGGTCAGCAATAGGATCGGGTGTGGGGATGGGCACTTCCAGATCGGTTCGATCGAATGGTGGGTGCTCGACGACAGTACGCAGTGTATTCAAGTCCACAAAATCATCGACTGCCAGGGTCGCCGCAAGCAGAGAGTCCAGCTCGTCGTACACCTGTGCGAGTTCGAGGTTCTTCTCCAGTACCTCCGCTTCCATGGCGGCAACATGAGCGTCCCGGGCTTCCCGTGCTAGCCGCTTCTTGTCCGCCGCAGTCGCCCGGGACCACTGATCTCTTGCACGTTCCTCGGCTCTTCGGGTCCGTTCGGCCTCGCGGATCGCACCCGCGCGCGCCCGCTGCGCTTCCCGCAGATCCCGTGCCCGCTCTCGGGCGGCGACCTTTGATTGATGTTGAAGTTCAGCGAAGAAACCGCGGCGCGCCATCACTGACTCCCTCCTCGCGCATGAAACGCAAGTCCTGCGACTCAAGTGCGATATGATGAGCTCCTGAAAGCCTGCTCAAGAGGATCGGGTAGCAGAAATGCTCTCGGAAACCGGTACTGCCGCCCAGTGTAACTCTGCTCCGCCTGTCTCGGACACTTCGCAGTCCTGGATGGTCCCACGACGAAACATGCGATGGCCCCAGGATGCCTGGGGTCGCGCGGCGGCACAATCACGACAACAGCCATCGGAAGACGCCGTGCGATGCCCCCCCCGCGTTCATGGGCGGGAGCTGGCGGCGTGGGCGACTTCAGACAAGGCAGCGCGAAGACTGCGACAACGGTCACCAGACGAAGACATGTGCTGACAGCCCCGGACCGGCTCCAGTGGCCATCTTCTGGATTGTGCAAATGACCGCCGAGGATTGGACCGTCAGCAGTAGGGCGGTGTTAGGCTGATTTTCGGTACCTGGACAACGCTACTGCATTCTCGAGCTGATCCCTGAAACCCTCCATCAGGGCCAGAACCTGATCGGCCAGCTCGATACTATCGCGAGCGTCGAGGGCGACATATTCTCCGTGAGCTATTCGATTGCGGTTGCCAAGAAGACGCTCATCGATGAGCACTGCCTTGGTCTCGAAGGGCGCGTAGTCAAGTCCCATAGCGGTCATGAGATCATGCAGGACTCTGGAAGACAGATTGGACTCCGTGTCGACGGCGTCCTTGGGCATTCTGCACCTCTCTTCGGGCTGATCACGGAGCAACTCAACCACTTGGATTAGTTCAGAGAGATTGTGACGTGAGGCCGCGTCCCGAATGCGCGGCAGGAGGGAAAGGGCCACGAAGTTAGAAGCCAACTCAGAGTACCGCAGGCGCCGCGGTGACAGGTATTGGAGGTAGCACAGTCCGGCGTTCCTTACGAAACCCTCCCAATGAGCGTACAGAAGTGCCACCAGTGACCGAACTAGGACGGCCTCGCGATCCAGAGAAGCCGAGCTGACGAGCTTCTTGAGCACCGTGAGCTCCTTCTTTCGCCAGATCAAGTCATCGGCCAGGCGATCGGAGAGAACCTCTTCCGTTTGAATACTCAAACCTGAAACCGCGTCCTACCGTAGGGCACAACCTTTGGAATTCGGCTTGATGCCCGAATTCCGGACCCCGCATTCTCCGTGAATTCCGCCTCAGCCCAGAGACCGTGAATCAGTTCTCGCAGGCTAGCGCAATCTTGGATGGCATCGCGCGGGCTAAAGCCGATTCCAAGGGCAACGGCCTCAAATGCTGACACCGAGAACCCGCCAACCGACTTCTGGCGCCCGGCGTCCCAGCGCCGAAACGAACCGCTGCCAGCACATCGATTCAGCAACGCAAAGGTGTCCCGGAATGCCTGCTCTTCTTCACCACGACGAAACGCTTGATCTGTCGCCATATCGCGCATCCGCTGCGTCAGGTAGTCGCCGAGGTCCCCGACGCTCTTTAGGTCGTCCTCGGCGGCGCGACGCAGTGAGAGAAACCGCAGAACCAACTCCATGTCGTAACGCACATCGACGGATCGGTCGGAAAGCGCAATTGTCTCCACGAAGTCGGTCGACTGCGCAAGGTCAGTGATCCACTGATAGAGATCGCGGTTCAGCATAACCAAGATGGCATTTCGCACCTCTTGATCGGAGAGCTGCGACCCACCTGTGTTCAAACGCTGGAATAGCTCGTACCTAGTACGCTCTTCGCTCTCCCGGAGAATGATCGAGACTTCCAGTTTCGCCCGCTTGATCAGCAACCGTTGTGCAGACGTCAACGACTCTTCCGGTGACCCCGGAGAATCCCACTGCCTCCCCGCCAGGGATGGCAAGTACTCGGTTCTTGGTGAGGACGAGAGGGGCAACGCTACGACCTTCTTCGTCTTTAAGGATCCCCACCAACTGATAGATTGTGGATAGTCGTTGAAGGCCATCGACGACGTCCCACACGCCATCTTCACGTTGCGCAACAAAGATCTGCGGTACCGGAATTCCCAACAGTATCGACTCGATTAGCCGAGTCTTCTGTTCCGGGGTCCATCGGAAGAAGCGCTGGAATTCGGGGTGGATGTCGATCTCCTCCTTCTCGTAGAGACTGATCCACTCACCGATTGAGACCGCGTAGCCGTCGGTCCGAATGTCCTCCCGGGCGTTGTCGATTTCCTGCTGCAGGCTCATAGACCCCTCCACAAGAACCGTTCGATTCCCAGAGCTAACCTAGCGGCCACTCTTCGGCCGCGACAGCTCATGATTGCACCAGTCGCCGCCTCATGCAAACCCTTGCTAGGATCAATATTGCTCATCCATGGGCCCCGCAGGAAGGGCTGGCCGCCTCATCTCCAGAATGACTCCGACTTGATCTGATGGTCGGCGCGACTCCACCGCCGCACCATCTCGCAGGCTTGCCGTTCACTTGGACGCCAGTGCGCGCGAGGAATGCTCAGACATGCTACGCGTTGGGTAAGGCCTTCCCCTGAAACCGGCCAACATTTCACCTGGCGCGCAAGGGGAGGGCAAGTGGATCGTGGCCTGGTACTTAGCGGGTTCATGCAGTTGTGCGGCTGGCCCTCGCTCTTCGCGCATGCCGTGTCTTGCTGATGGCTGTCAGAATCAGTGCTCCAACGATGGAAGCGATGACACCGAACAGGAAAGAGATCGTTCGGTCCTTCCATATGTGCGCCCGGCTTCGGGCCTGCTGCGCCTCCAAAATCGTGTCGACGAGTTCACGGTTCGCCTCTACCATCGGACGAAGCTTCGACTCCTCTTCCTTCAGGGATACGACAACGGCTTCCGATTCGGCGAGCTTCTCTTTCTGCCCCTCCACGAAGTCCACAAGTTGTCGAAGGTCCCGCTCAGTCTCGTTCAGGGACTGGATCTGATCTTGGTAGGTCTTGTTCTGCAACGTCGAGCGCTCGAAGAACATTGTGCTCATTCCCACAGTAACGGCGGCGATGCTCACGAGCAGAGTCGTGAGCTGGGCCCGGACCGCTGGGCTTCCGCGCTTGCCTGACAATTCCTTGGTCAGTTCGCGGAGGACTTCATATGTGAAGCTCATCACGTTTCATCCTCCTCAGCCTAACGTGCGGTCTGTAGCGCCGCTGGCGCAGAATAGGAATCGGTTCGCGACATGCTCTGCCCTGCGCAGGGCAGAGCGTTCAACCAGGCGTTAGAGACCACGCCAGACTCCAGCTAGATTGGGCGCGTGTACTCTTGGGAGTCCGACGAGGACAGCGTACTCCAATCTTCCATGGTGACGACTAGGTCATAGCTGATGCGGTAAGTAATGTTGATTTGCTGACGGCTGCCGTCGCCAACGACAAAGACCTCCCGAAACGGAGCCAGCAACTCACTGAGCAGATCGCGACGGAGCAAGCTCGCGACAGTCTTCTCCAGCATGGCAACGAGCTGATTCTTGGCCTCCACGGTGTCAACGCGACTCTGCAGGGAGGTGTTGGGCCCGTCTTCGAAGTGCCCGTCCGCGAAGCGAATGCGCGAAGCGACCGAGAAGGTCAAGTCGGCGTATCGCCAGCGCGGCTTAACCATTGTCGCCGTCCTCGCTTGTGAGCCGATAAGGATGCTTCCTGCTAATGGCCTTCATGCGGGTAGCGACAGCCGCAACAATCGCGCCCATCGCTTTACGGTCATTGGTGTCCACAAGCAGGGTCATGTCAGAGTCACTATAGGCTAACCTGAAGTAGTACTCTATCTGGTTGTCGTCCCAATCCTCGAGCATGCCCCTTAGCGCAGGCACAAGCAGTTCGAGGGCCAGAGATTCGCCACTCACCTGCACCTCCTCATTTCTGCTGTCGGTCCTGAACGTGGATTGGACTGCAGAAGCAGCCCACGCGAACGACCATCCCGCGCAGTATAGGTGCGTCCCTTCTCTCTCGGATACCTCGGAACTGCCTGGCAATCTCACGCGGAGGGCGGAACGATCACGCAGCCCGACGCTGGAAACGCGGCAAGACAAGAAATGACGACCGACATCGGATAGAATAAGAAGGTGACGACTGCCCCGGGTTCATGTGCCTGGCGGCAATGTTCACCATAGCTTGGATATGCAGCTATCCCATCAATTCCAGCGATTCTCGACCCGTCGCAGTGCCGCCCGAACTCGGTCTCGCAGTGATGCTTCCGTTTCCGACGAGGCCGATAGCTCTCTGTAGACTCGGGTCGCCTCATCGATGCGCCCCGCCGCCTCCGCGATCCGCGCCCCAAGGAACAACCGCTCCGCTCCATTGGAGAGAGCTGCAGCGCCTTCGGTGGCTGCCTGCCGCGCCGCCTCGAAATCTCCCGAAGCCAGTCGCGCCTCCACCAAGAGCACCCACGGCGTGAAGTCGGCGGGCCGCTGGCGCGTCTCCTCCAAGAGGAACTCCATCCCGCGCGCGCGCGTCTCGGGCCGGAGCAACAGCCACTGCGCGTAGTTGTCGCGAACGCGCTCGTTGTCGTCGTCGCGCTGCATGGCCGTCTCCAGCACCGGCCCCGCCTCGGCGGCGCGCCCGTTCTGGATTAGCGCCACCGCATAGTCGTTGAGCCACGACGCCCTGGGCGAGCGCGCGAGCTTGACCGCGCGCTGGTATGCATCGAGCGCCTCGGCCTTCTTCCCGAGATCGGCGTAGTTGCGCCCGGCCAGATACCACGCGTCGGGCGAATTGGGCTGGAGCCGCAACGCGCGCTGGGCCTCGGCGAGGCTCTCCGCGATTTTCCCCTGATCGCGCAGGTCGCGCGCGTGGAGAAACACCACCCGAGGCGAACTCTCGTTGTCGCGCACCGTCGCGCGGAGCAGCGTGTCGACGTCGTACCACTCCAAGTTGCGCACGACGGTCAATGGCGCGAAGAAGAGGAGCAGCGTGCCAAGGCCGATCGCGCTCACCGCGCGGGCGGAACGGACGCGCTCGGGGAGCCACGCCACAAGCGCCGCTGCAAGCAGCGCCACTCCGACCGCGGGAAGGTAGAGATAACGCTCGGCGAAGAGAAAGTTGAGCGGAAGCAGATTGAGCGTGGGGATCGGCGCGAGCACGAGCCACGCAATGCCAAGCGAAACCAACGGCCGGCGGCGACCGATCCGGAACGCGAACACGAGCGCGACCACCGCCAGGACCAGCATCACCAGGGGCGCTGCGCCCTCGGCGGGCTCCACGAAACGCTCGAGCGTCGGCCGCCACGGAATGAACAGCAACCGCCAGTAGAGCCCGAGCACCGTGAGCGAGGTGAGGAGTCGGTCGCCGGTCGAGAGCTTCGCTGCCTGCGGGTTGTAGGCTTCGAAGTAAACCGGGTCCGCGTCGACCGCACCCTGGATGCCGCCCCATCGGTACGCGAGATACGCGACCAGTGCGAGCACTGCGGGAAGATAGAAGACGAGATCGCGACGGATCCAGATACTCAGCGACTGGCGGCGTGCCCAGAGATCCTGCAAGAAGACGAGAGGGAAGAAGACCACCGCCGGCGCCTTGGCGAACACCGCGAGCGCGACGTAGATGCCAACCTCGATCGCGCGCAAGAGGCGGGCGATGCCTTTCTGTGGCACGGCCGACGGCAGCGACCGCCACAGCGCGAGCAGCAGGAAGAGCGTGGCCAGCACTTCCTTGCGGTGCGTGACCCCCGCCACCGCTTCCGTCTGCATGGGATGGGCCACGAAGAGAAGGCTCGCCGCGAGCGCGCTCCAGTCGCGCCATGTCATCCCGGCGGGGCCCACGCCGGTGCGCGTGCGCGACTTGGCCGACTCCTGCGCGGTGACCGCAGCGAGGAGCACGCGCAGGTACGCGAAGAGCGCGAGACCCGTGGCCGCGTGCAGGAGCGCGTTGGTGAGATGGAACCCGAGCGGGTTGGTCTTCCATATCACGCTGTCGATGAGGAGCGACCAATAGCGCACCACCAGCTCGCTCTTGTGGAGCTGGAAGAACGCGCCAATGCGAGCCCATGCGCGGGTCCTTGAGGATGAGGATCGAGTCGTCGAGCACGAAGCCGTTGCGCAAGGTGACGAGGTAGAGAAGTAGCCCGAAGAGGGGAGGGAGGAACCATACCCAGAGGGGTGTGCGAGGCGCGGGGGTCTCGGTCGGTTTCGCCATGGCGGGAGTCTAGCCGATCACGCGCGGGGGAGACAGACGGGCCGCGCGCGCCTGGGAGAGAGGTGCCGCCGCTGTCACCCGCGACGGATACACGACCGGTAGAGCGCGGCGAGCGCTTCTGCATGGCGCGCCATGCTCATCGACTCCGCGGTGCGGCGCGCCTCCCCGCCCAGGCGCGCGGCGAGCGCAGGATCGTTAAGGAGCCTCAACGACGCCTCGGCCAGCGCCCGCGCATCCCCAGCGGGAACGGCGAGCCCGTTCTCTTCGTGCCGCAACCACTCGCGGATGCCGCCCAGATCCGACGCCACGACCGGCGTAGCCGCCGCCATCGCCTCGGGGCCGACCAGCGCGAAGTTCTCCTTCCAGATCGACGGCACCAGCACCGCGCGCGCGGTCGCGTATTCGCGGGCGAGTTCGGGCACGGGGATCGTGCCCAGGAACTGCACGCGATCCGTGTGAGCGGTGGGCACCGCGCGTCGCAGCGCGTCTTTCATCGGCCCGTCGCCAGCGATGTGAACGCGAGCATCGGGCGCGGCGTCGAGGATGAGCGGCAGGGCCTCGGCGAGGACCGCCATGCCCTTCTCCGGACGGATTCGACCCGCGTAGAGGAGCACCGGCGGTCGCGGATACGCCCCGGCGGGAAACACGTCGATGTCCACGCCGAGCGGGATCATGTGCATGGGCTCGAGACCCGAGCGCTCGGCAAGTTCCGCAAGCTCGCGATTGTGCGCGACGTATCCCGACGCGCGATGCGAGACGCGACGGGTCAGCGCCTGCGCGGGGATGTCGTGCATGAGGCGCTTGCGCAGTGACCGGCAGCCGCGCTGCATGCACACCGCGCCCTGCACGGCATCGCACGGAACGCCGCGCACCGTGATGTGGGTCTTGAGGGGACACACGGGCTCGAACGTGTGGAAGCTCACCAGTACCGGTGGCGAGCCCGCGGGCAGATCGCGCAGCGCCGCGATCGCCTGGCGAAAGTCCCAGTGCACGTGCAGAAGATCGGGACGCTCGACGCGGATCCAGTCGGCGATCGAGGCGGTGAGTCGCGGATTCGGAAACGTGATGGCGCGGTAGGCGCCCCATCCGTGCAGGTGCCTTTGATATGGAACCGCGGGCGTGCCCGCGCCCTCGCCCAGCGTCCAGAAGAACGCGGTCTCCACGTCGAGCGCGCGCAGGCGCGGCGCGAGATCCTGGAGGTAGCGCGACACACCGGAGAGCCCGCGTCCGCCGGGGGGCGAGGTCTTGAGGAGGCCGACCTTCATCGCGCGCCTCGCTTGCGGACGGCGTGGGCGAGGGCAATCGCATAGGCGCGGTCGAGCGCGTCGAGCGCGGCTTCGGGCGTGCGTTCGGCAAGCAGACGTTCGGCCGAGGTCTGTGCGCGGGCGCGCCACGCGGCGCGGTCGGCGGCGATCGTGCTCAGGGCATTGGCGAGCGCGGCGGCGTCACCGACCGGCGCGAGCAACGCGCCGGGGAGATCGTCGAGAAGTTCGGTCAAGCCTCCCGTGCGGGATGCGACGACCGGCCGCCAGGCCAGAAGCGCCTCCTGCGCGACCAGACCGAAGGCTTCGGTGTAGGAAGGGAGCGCGACCACGTCGGCCCAGGCGTATGCGGCGGGCATCTCATCGCCGCGAAGATCGCCGTCAAAGCGCACGTCCAGGCCCCGGCACCACCAACGTGAAGCCGCGCGTAGATGCAACCAGTCGCCGCCCGCGACGCGAAGCTCTGCGGGGATGTCTTGCGTGCGTAACAGTCGTAACGCGTCGCCGAGCACGGGAAGACCCTTGCGTAGCGCGTCGCGACCGGCGAAAAGGACGCGGAGCGGGGTGGCGTTGTCGCGCGGGGCCCCCGCGTCGTCGCGCGCCGCCGCGGCCGCTTCAGTCGATGCCGGTCTCTCCGCCGGGATCGGCACGACCGCCGTTCTCCCGTGAGGCACCGCGCTTGCCACTGCCGACGCGTGTACCACCACTGCGTCCGCGCGGGTCAGAAGCGCGAGGTAGCGCGGTCGATTCCGCGCGCGCCGCCACGCACGGGCTGGCGCGTCGAAGGCCGGATAGCGGGCGTCGCCGGTCCAGTAGTCGTCGTGCAGGTCGGCCACGAACGCGACGTTCGAGCGGGGGCGTCCACCCCAGAACGTGCTTCACGTCGAGCGCGTGCACGATGTCCACTCGCGGGAGCGCAGCGCGCGGATCGGCCACCATGAAGACGTCGTGGAGTTCACCCACGAGCGCGATCATACGATCCGCGTAGGTGCGCGATCCGGTGCGTGGCCCGACCGCAGGGGCGATCAACGCGACGCGCATGTCAACTTCCGCGGCTGCGCCGCGCGGCAAGTCGGCGGCGGGTGGGGTCGATGATCACCCGGGTGATCACCCGGGTGAGCGCGGCCAGATCCTCCAGTGTCGCCGCGCCACGCGTGCGCCGCGCCTCCGCCGGCGAGAAGTTGCGCGCTCGGAAGAGCCGGCGCGACCGCCACAGGTGCGCACGCTTCGCGGCGCCCGCGCCGGAGACGTGATCGTGCACGACCAGCGCCTCGTCGAGCCACGCGCACTCATAGCCGCGTGCGCGCAATCGCCATGCAACTTCGAGATCTTCGTAGTAGAGAAAGTAGTCTTCCGGAAAGCCGCCGATCGCGGAGAGCGCTTCGCGTCGATACGCGGCTGCGGCGCCGGTCGGACCGAGGAGCGGCATCGCGTCGAGTCGCGCCACGGAGACACGCGCGTCGTGGCGATGCCCGCGGAGAATCCCCATGCCGCCGCGACTCACCGCAAGCCCCGCCGAATCTAGTCGCCCGTCGCGTCCCAGGACACGGCACGCTGCCATGCCCGCTTGGGGTGAGGCCCAGAGTGCGGCGACCATGCGCCGGGCCCACGCGGGCTGCGCGTACGCGTCGGGGTTGAGCAGCAGCACGCAAGGCGCGTTGTCGGCCGCCACGCCCGCATTCACTCCGGCCGCGAAGCCGCTATTCGATGGCGGCCGCACGCAACGCGTGCGCGGAAGGCCGTCAATGAGTCGCGCTCCTTCGGAAGCCTCGGAGTGATCCACGAGAATCACCCGCAACCCATCCAGATCCTGCGCGGCGAGCGACGTGAGACAGCGCCGCGTGCGCTCGCCCCCCGCGTGATGCACGACGATTGCGCAGGTGTCGGGGAGGCTCGCGGCCCGGTCACCGCCCGTGGCTTCGACCGCGCTCATCCCAGCGCCGCTTCCAACCGCGCGCCGCAGCGCTCGATCGAATACAGCTCGGCGACTCGCTCTCGCCCGCGCGCTCCCATCTGCTCCTGCCGAGACGCATCCGCCCAGAGCGAGTGCAGCGCCTCGCCGAACTCCTCCGCGCGCGGCGACGAGACCAGGCCCGTCTCATCCGGCGCAACAGTTTCCGGAAGACCGCCCTCGTCAACGACCACTACCGGCCGCCCGGCTGCCTGCGCCTCGAGCGACACCAGCCCGAACGGCTCGCGCACGGCAGCGATCGTGGTGACGCGCGCCTGACCCAGAAGCCGGCGCAGCGTCTCGGGATCGAGATCGCGCACGATGCGCAACGGCACGTGATGCAACGCGGCCAGCCTCCGCAACCGCGCCGCATACCCCGACCGGCCGTGAAAGCCCGCAACCACGAGCGGCGGCGGGCTCGGCCACGTGCCGAGCGCGCGGATCACGCGCCCATGTCCCTTCTGCGGAATGAGCGCGCCGGGACTCAGCACGAAATCTCCGTCGCCCGCGCCGGGCGGCAACTCCAGATAGAAGGGATCGAGTGAGGGCGGCGCGACCTTGGAATCGCGGGTGTACACCTCGGCGACGCGCTCGCGCGTGTAGCTTGAATTTGCGATGAGCGTTCCCGCGTCCGCTGCGTGACGCGCGTCGTTCGCGTTCAGTCGGCGCGAGATGGGCGCGTAGACCACACGCGACGCACTCCACCACGGTTCGGGGATCGCGTCCTGGGGGCGTGGCTCGCGATAGAGACGGAGCGGTTCGGTGACGTAGTAGTGCGCGCGCCCGCCCAGCGCTGACAAGAGCGCCGGAGCGCCGCGCTCTCGACAGGCATGCACCAGCACGCGGTCGTACGCGCCAAGCGATCCCGCCAGCTTCTCTTCCACGCGGGCCAGCTCCGCGGCGCGTCGCGGCACCATGAATCGATTGGCATAGTAGAGCGGGCGAGGGAGTTGGCGAGGCGCCTCGCCCACCCAGCGCACATCGTCGACGATCGGCCACGCGCCGCGCGGCGCGAACACGTCCACGGTGTGCCCGGCACGCAGATGAGCCACGAAGCGAACCAGCGCGAACGCCGCGCCGCCGCGCACGAGATCGTAGTAGACCGCGATCTTCATCGCGCGCCCCGCTCCGGCGATACCGCGGCCTCGGGCACGGCCGCCTCGCGCGAGACGGGCGCGCCCCGCAGTCGGGCCGATTCCTCGGCCAGGCCCCGCGCGAACTGATAGTGCAGTTCGTGAGCCCAGCACCACTCGGTGGCGTGCCGCCATCCCGCGGCCTCGATCGCCGGGCGTAAGGTGCGGCTCACGCGATAGCGGAACGCGCGCCAAGCGTCGAGTCGCGGCATCGCGACGAACTCCGCGAAATCGGGATGCTCGGCGATCAGCCGCGCGGCGAGCGTGCCCTTGAGATGCTGGCGTCGCCCCTCGCGTTCTACCGACCAGCGGTCGTGATGCCAGCTCCAGGCGTCGGGGTCGTAGTAGAGACGCATGCCGCGCTTCGCGGCGCGGTAGGCGAACTCGGTGTCGGTCCAGCGCGGGATGGTCTCGTTGAACCCACCCGCATCGATCACGAACACGCGATCGAAGGAGACGTTGCATGTGTAGAGGTAGCGCGCGGGCACGAACGCGTGCTCGGGGAGCGCGCCGAACGCAAAGAGCACTCCCGCGCGGGCCTCCCACTCCAGAAACGGATCGGGGAGCACTTCCGGGTGCCAGACGACCTTCCCCTGCACCGCGGCGTGCGGATCGTCGAGTTCGCGGAGCCGCGCGAGGTGGCGGGCGACCAGCCCGGGCGAGGCGAGAATGTCGTCGCCGAGCACCAGCACGCGCGGCGCGCGGGCGATGTGGAGCGCCTCGTTGAGCACCGCCGAGTGTCCGCGATGCGGCCGTTGGCGCCAGGTGAGCGGGACCGGGAAGTCGCGGGCGCGGCGATCGAGATCCGCTTCGGAGTAGTCCGACTCCCCGTCGATCATCACGATGACTTCGAAGTCCCGCGTCCCCTCCTGCGCGGCGAGATGATCGAGGCAGCGCGCGAGAATGCCGGGTCGCTCGAACGTCGGGACGAGCACGCTCATCGCGATCGCGGATGCGGGCGTCGAGCGTTCCGTCACTTCCATGACGCGGCCTCCTCGCGAGCCGCGCGCCAGGCGGCGACGCGTTCGGGAAGGCGCGCACACACCGCGTCGGCGCGCGTTCCGCGCAGCGCGTACTCGGCGAGCACAGCCAGGCCGAGGAAGATGCGATAGGGGAGCGCCTGCGCCATCGCTGCGCGCCAGAGCTGAAGCTCGTCGGGACCGGTCCGTGCGGGGCCGGTCGCCGCACCACGATCGCTCGCGCGGCCGCGCGCATCGAGATACGCGTCGAGGAATCGCTCGCGGCCTCGCTCGTCCATGTCCGCGGCCAGACCCGCCACGTCCAGGAGCGAAGGCCCGTATCCCCACTGGCTCCAGTCGATCGCGCGCAGTGCTCCGTCGGCACCGCGCACCAGGTTGGCCGCCTGGAGGTCCCCGTGCACGAACGATTCGCCGCGCGCGCTCATCGCCGACCACGTGCGTTCGAAGACCGCGTACGCCTCTTCCGGCGAAGGAAGGAGATCCGCATCGATCACGCGGCCGACCACACCCGCCTGCGCGCGCCCGAGCGCGATGCGCCACTCGCCGGCCAAGTGCCGCCGTCCGTGTACGACATGCACCGGTCGTGGCCACGGTGGACGCGGCGCCGGACGCCACGGGATCGCGTGCACGCGCGCCAGCAATTCCGCCGCTTCATCCGGCGATGCGCAGAGGTCCGAAGGCGAGAGCGCGTGCCCCGCGTCGTCGAAGACGAGCCAGAGTGTGCCGTCCCTCGCCTCGACTTGCGCTTCGAGTCGCGGAGCGATCCCGGTGCCGGACAGAGGACCCGTGTACGCCGCTCGCTCGCGCAGCAATCGCGGATGGAGACGCTTGGCCACCCACGCGCGCGGCAGAGGCGCGTCCACTCGGATGCGCGCCATCTCCAGCGCTTCGCCCGCGCGCGGCATCGCCTCCACTCGCCACGCGCTCTCGGGGACGTCCCCGACGGCGCGGCGGAGCGCGGCGATCACATATTCCAATCCATCCTCCCCCAGCGGCGCACGCCCAGCGCTCGGGCGAGCCCGGGCGCGCGTTCGCGCAGCGCCTGCTTGGCGAGGCCGCGCGCATCCTGCCAGGCGGAGCCCGGCGCCTTGCCCCAGAGATAGGCGCAGTCGCGGCAGAGATCCTGCTCCTCGTGGCGGCGCTCTACCAGCGCCGTGCGTAGCGCGACCATGCGGTCGTTGTTCCAGAGTTCGAGCAGCGGTCGCTCGGTGATGTTCCCGACAGGATACTCGCCTTCCATGTCCATGCAGCACGGAGCGACCTTCCCGTCCCAGAACACGGTGATGCCGTACCAGAGATTGTGGCAGGGCGCGTACTCGGTGGGGTCGCGCCGCAACTTCTCGAACCCGCGTTCCGGAATCGCCTCCTTGCCGTCGCGCGAGAACGCGCCGCTCCAGCTATGGAAGCCCGCGATCTTGAGGTAGTCCGCGCCTAGACCCAGCAAGACGCTCTGCCCGTCCGGGTTCGCGATCTGCGGCGACGGCGTGAGCATCTGCACCACCGTGAAGGGCTTGCGTGTGCGCGCCTCGCGCTTGACACGCAGGAACGTGCGCACGCCGTCGAGTGTGCGTTCGAACTTGCCGCCCGCGTCCATCGATTCATAGGTCTCGGAATCTTCGCCGTCGATCGAGAAACTGATCAGCGAGAGCCCCGAGCCCACCAATGCGCGCGAGCGCTCTTCGGTCAAGAGCGTGGCGTTCGTGTGGAGCACCGTGCGAAGACCTTTACCGGAGGCGTAGGAGATCAGCTCGGGAAGTCCCTTGTGGATGAGCGACTCGCCTCCCATGTGCAGGCTCACCGTGAAGGCGTACTGCGACACCTCGTCCACGACCCGTCGGAACAGCGCGGGATCCATGAACCCCTTCGCGCGCTTGAGTCCCACCGCGTGGGGACACTTCACGCAGCGCAGGTTGCAGTGGTTGGTCGGCTCGATCCATACCTCGAGCGGCGCATAGTCGAGACGCGTCGCGCCCTCGGTGTGCGCGCGCCACATGCGGCGCCGTCGCTGGATCTCTCGCAGGGATCGCATGAGCCTCCGTTACGAAGGGCAGTCGGGACCGCCGACCGTCAGGACCGGCGCCGGCCTTGGCGCAAGAGCGCGACGAGTTCGCGCCACCGTTCACGGGAAAGAACCATCGAGACGCCGACGAAGACCGCGAGGCCGATGCCGATGAGCGCACCGAGACGCCCCGCCACCGGCGCGCGCCCGATCCATCCCGCCGCCGGCCACAATACAGCCGCCATGATAAGGGAGGGGAGAAGGCCCGACCAGAGCGAGCGCGCCCAGGCCACCCAGGACGCCGCTCCCGCGCGCAACGCCGCCACCACGAGGAGCGCGCTCTGCAGGGTGAGGACCGCGGCCATGCCCGCCGCCACCGCGCCGATCCCGCGCGGCACGGTCAGCGCGAGAGCGACGGCGAAGAGGGGGAGCGTGGCGATCTGCACCCGCGCCGGCCACGCCTCGCGGCCGTTAGCCTGCAGCCACGCCATGGCGGGGCGCGCGAGAAGCACCGCGAACGCGGCGGGGGCCAGCGTGCGGATGAGCGGGATCGTCGCCTCCCACTTGGGGCCGTAGAGCACGCGCACCCAGTCGGGAGCGACGATCACGAGACCGGTCACGACCGGTGCCGCGGTGAACGCGATCCATCCGCAGGCGGTGAGGAACGCGGAGTCGTCCGTGCGCTCATCGCGGCCGCGCGCTTCGGTCTCCGGGGCGCGCAGGCTCTCCGCGCGGCGCGCGCTCTCATCGCGGCGCGCCTGCGACGCCAGTGCGGGAAACGCGAGGCGTGTCGTGATGTCGCCTCCCCAGCGCAGCGGCATCATGGCCGCCTGATACGCAAAATCGTAGAGGCCGAGCGAGGTCGCGCCGAGTACGCGCCCCACCACCGCGTTGTCGAGCTGATGCGTGAGGAAGCCGGCGATCTTGGTTCCCAGGATGTGACGCCCGTAGTCGAACACCTGCCGCGCGCCCTCGGTGTGT
Organism: Candidatus Eiseniibacteriota bacterium; assembly: GCA_963762255.1. GTDB lineage: Bacteria > Eisenbacteria > RBG-16-71-46 > JABDJR01 > JABDJR01 > CAVXKA01. Next base: position 1,308,349 of record CAVXKA010000002.1, on the reverse strand, counting down.
CGCGCGCGCGAAGGACGCCACGCGTGCAGTCGCAGGTTGAACCACGAAGTCGCCAGGGATTTCAACGGCACCGGGATCACGAGCGCCCACACGCCGGCGCCGAACGCGGCGAGCAACACGGTGACGACGACCCCGCCGAGGTTCACCGCCATGCGTCGGCGCGCCACCGCACCCAATCGGAGTTCGCGATCGAGGAGCGCGCCCTGCACCGCGCCGATCGCGCCCAGCGGCAGCGCTGCGGCGAGCCCCGCGATGAGCCATGGGAGCCGCGGCTCGTGGAAGAACGCGGCGGCGACGGGGCCGAACGCAACGAGGAGCACGGCGAGACCGACCGCCATGGCCAGGTTCAAGCGGAAGGCCGCGTCGAGATGGCGTTCGGGTTCGCGCGCCGCCACGACATACTGCGCCGCGCCGAGCCCGCTGAAGAGGTTGGCGAGTTCGTAGCTGAACGCGGCGAGCGCGAACGCGCCGAAATCGCGAGGGGCCAAGAGCCGCGCGAGCGCGACCCCCGAGAGAAGGCCGAAGAACTTCTGGCCTCCCGAACCCACGAAGAGCCAGAAGGCGCCTTCGTGGACGGCGGAGCGGATGGCGGGGGCGGATGTGGTGTTCATGGTGTGGATGAGGTCGCGCGACAGTAGAAAGCGGCGGGGGTGGTGTCAAGGCGGCGTCGTGGCTATAGTCCCGGCATGGTTGAGGAAGCCCTTTCGACCCCGGCGCCGGCGCCTCCGGAGATTTCCATCGTCGTTCCCGCCTTTGACGAGGCCGGGTCGCTGCCGGAGCTTGTGGCGCGGGTGCGAAAAGCGCTCGAGTCGCTCGCGCGGTCGTGGGAGCTGGTGGTCGTGGACGACGGAAGCACAGACGGCACCGCGTCCGTGCTGCGCGCGCTTGCCGCGACGGAGCCGCGCCTGCGCATCTTTGCCGCGCGGCGGCGTCTCGGCCAGACCGCTGCGCTCAAAGCCGGGCTCGCCCGAGCGCGCGGAGCGGTGATCGTCACGCTGGACGCGGATCTGCAGAATCCGCCCGAGGAGATCCCGCGGCTCGTGCACGCGCTGGATGAAGGCGCGGACGTGGTCACTGGATGGCGCCGTCACCGGCGGGATCGCTGGTTCAGCCGCCGTCTTCCCTCCACGCTGGCCAACGCGTGGATCCGTCATGCCACCGGCATTCCCATCCACGATCATGGCTGCGCGCTCAAGGCCTACCGGCGCGAGGTGATCGATCGCCTGCATCTCTACGGCGATCATCATCGGCTCGTCACCGCGGTGTGCGCGCTGCACGGCGCGCGGGTTCGGGAGATCGAAGTGGCGCACGAGCCGCGGCGCACAGGTCGTTCCAAGTATGGAACGGGGCGCGTGCTGCGGGTGCTCGCCGATGTGATCGCGATGCAGATGCTCTTGCGGCACCGGCGGCGACCGTCTCTGTGGTTTTTCCGGCTGGCCGCGCCGCTTGCGTTCGGGATGCTGGTCGCGGCGGCCGTGAGCGTGGTGCCCATGGTCGAAGAGCACTCGCCGCTGAGCGTGGTATGGATCGGCGCGTCGCTCATCCTGGGCTTCGGCGCGGCGTCGATGGTGGCGGCCGGGTTCTTCGCGGAACTGTTGCTGCGGCTGGAGCCGTCGCACTTGCAGCTCGGGGTCGAGCCCTTGCGCGGCGAGGAGGCGCGGGCATGAGCGTTGTGGCGGCGCATGCGGTGCGCGTGAGCGTGCTGGTGCCGGTCTCGGATCGCTGGGATCCTTCCTCGTCGTGGCTCGCCGAGGTCGAGCGGTTCGTCGCGGACCGTCGGGGCGCCGCTGAGGCGGTGTTCGTATTCGACGGCCATCGCGCTCGCGAGGCGGCGGGACTGCGCGAGCATGTCGCCGGGCGCGGGGACTTCCGCATCGTCGATCTGCACCAGCGCATGGGGGAGGCGGCGGTTCTGTCTGCGGCCATCCGCGAGGCGCGTGGCGATATGTTGGTGCGGGTGCCGCCCTATCCGCAGACCGATTTGAGCGTGCTTCCCGAGGTCGCCTCCGCGCTGGAGTCGGGCGCCGACTGCGTCCTGGTGGAGCGCGTGACCGAGTCCGGCGCGCGCGCGGGCGGCTGGCAGCGCCGAGCGCTCAACCGCGTGCTCACCCGGGTGAGCAGGGTCACGGTGCGCGACGCGGGATGTCAGGTGTGCGGGCTCACGCGCGAGGCGGCGGCGGCGTTGCCGCTTCAGGGCGACCTCCACCGATATCTGCCTATTCTCGTGGCCATGGAAGGGTTTGCGACCGTGCATGTGTCCGCGCGCGTCGTCGAGGGCGATCGCCGCCGGGAGCGGCGCACGGTGCGCTCCTACCTTGCGCGCATGCTCGACTTCCTCACCGTGATGTTCCTCGCGCGCAGCACCGGGAGCCCGTTGCGGGTGTTCGGGTTGCTCGGGCTGGGACCGCTGGTGCTGGGGTCGCTCTTGACCCTCTGGCTTGTATGGGAGCGATTGTTCTTGTCCCGGCCGTTGGCAGGCCGGCCGCTCCTATTGCTGGGACTCTTGCTCATCACCGCGGGCTTGCAGGCATTGGCCATCGGGTTTCTGGGCGAGCTCATGGTCTACCTGCACTATCGCGACCGGCACCCCGATCGCGTGCGGGCACTCGAGCCGGAGGCGGGGGCTTCCGAGTCCGCGCCGCGCGAGCCGGGAAGCTGAGCGCTTCATGACGCAACCCGCGGCGGGGCTGCGCGTGCTCATGATCGCGCCCACACCGTTCTTCTCCGACCGCGGGTGCCACGTGCGCATCCTGGAAGAATCGCGCGCGTTGATGCGCGCGGGCGCCGAGGTCACGATCTGCACGTACTTCCTGGGGGATGACGTCGCGGATCTGGACGTGCGGCGCGCCGCGCGGCTCCCGGGGTATGCGAAACGTTCCGCGGGACCGGCGTGGGGCAAGCTCGCCCTGGACGCCGGGCTCGTGGGGTTGGTGCGCCGCGTGGCGCGGGAGCGCCGGCCGCACGTGATTCACGCCCACCTTCACGAGGGGATCGGGATCGCGCTCGGCATTCGCGAGTTGGATGCCGAGGGCCGGCGTCTTCCCCGCGTGCTCGACGTGCAGGGGGGGCTCGCCGACGAGACGCTCGACCACCGCTTTCTCCCGGACATCGCGCTGGTGCGACGACCGCTGGAAGCCCTCGAGGGTTGGCTCGATCGGAGCGCGGACGTCGTCGTCACGAGCCACGCCGGGGCCGCCCGCGCGCTACGCGCGCGGTTCCGCGTTCCCGCGGAACGCGTGCGCGCGGTGGGCGACGCGGGAACGCTTGGGCCCCCGGATCCCGCGCGCACGCGGGCGGCCCGCGAGCGCTGGGGCCTTGGGCTCGACCAGCCGGTCTTCCTCTACGCCGGAGTGCTTGGCGAACACCAGGGCACGCAGCATCTCTTCGCACTGGGTGAAGCCCTGCGTGAGGCGGCCAGTCGCGGAACGACGGGGCGCGACGCGACGCAACCCGGCCGCGTACTCGTGCTCGGCTACCCGGAAGCGCGCTGGCGCGCGGAAGCCGCGCGCCGCGGCCTCGCCGACCTCATGATCTTCGCCGGCCGCTTCGCGTATCCCGACTTCGCGAGCCTGCTCGCGTTGGGCACGGTAGCGTTGAGCCCCAAGGTCAGCGCCACCGAAGGCAACCAGAAGCTCTACGCCTACCTCGAAGCCGGCCTCCCGGTGGTCGCATTCGACACGCCGGTCACTCGGGAGATCCTCGGCGAAGCGGGAGTGCTCGTGCCGTCAGGTGACGCCGCCGCCTTCGCGCGCGAGGCAATCGCCCTGGCCGCCGACTCAGACCGCCGGAGCAAGCTCTCCGCGGAAGCGCGCGCACGGGCAAGAACGCTCGGCACCTGGGACGACGTGGCCGCCAAGCTCCTCGACGCCTACCGCGCCGCCGGCGCGCTCTGGTAGCCCCACCGCCGTTCCCTTGCTACCCTAGTGCGCTCGTTTCAGCCTGCAGTCACCGAGGAGACACGCCATGACCATCCGCGTCTACGACACCTTGCGCGCCGAGAAAGTCCCCTTCGAGCCGGTGCATCCCGGCGAGGCGCGCATGTACGTCTGCGGCATGACCGTGCAGGACGTGCCCCACGTCGGCCATCTGCGCTCCTCGATCGTGGGCGACACGATCCGCCGCTTCCTGGAATGGCGCGGCTTCAAGGTCACGTTCGTCTACAACTTCACCGACGTGGACGACAAGATCATCGCCAAGGCATCGGAAGAGGGGACCACCTACAAGGAAGTCGCCAAGCGCAACGAGGCGCTCTTTCTGCGCTATGCCGCCGCCCTCAACATCAAGCCCGCCACGCATTATCCACGCGCCACCGAACATATCGACGACATCCTGCGCTTGATCGGCGAGTTGATCGCCGCCGGCAAGGCCTATCCGGCGAAGAACGGCGACGTCTACTACCGCGTGCGCTCGTTTCCCACCTACGGCAAGCTCTCGAAGAAGCGCATCGACGACCTGCGTTCCGGGTCTCGCGTCGAGGTGGACGAGGACAAGGAGGATCCGCTCGACTTCGCGCTCTGGAAGGCGGCCAAGCCGGGCGAGCCCGCATGGGAGAGCCCGTGGGGACAGGGCCGGCCGGGGTGGCACATCGAGTGCTCCGCGATGAGCATGAAGTACTGCGGCGCTACCCTCGATTTCCACGGCGGGGGAGAGGACCTCATCTTCCCGCACCACGAGAACGAGATCGCGCAGAGCGAAGGCGCCACCGGAAAGCCGTTCTCCAACTACTGGGTCCACAACGGCTGGGTCACGATGGGCGGGGACAAGATGTCCAAGTCCACGAAGAAGTTCCGCCCCATCGACAAGGTGGCCGAGGCGTACCACCCGGAAGCGATCCGGCTCTACCTCTTGGGCACGCACTACCGCTCGCCGATCGAGTACGACGAGGAGCGGCTGCGCGAATCGGAGATCGGGTTCAAGCGCTTGCGCAATCCGCTCGCCGAAATCGCCCGCCGCGCCTCGACCGACCAGTCCCATCCTCGCGCGGAAGCGATCGCGGCCGGCGCGAAGGCCGCGGAAGAGGCCTTCCTCGAAGCGATGTCCGACGACTTCAACACCGCGCGCGCGGTGGCCGCGCTCTTCGACCTCTCGCGGCTCTTGAACGGCGCGCTCGACGAGACGCCCGGCACGGTGGACGCGTCCTTGCGCGCGGGCGGCGATAAGCTGCGCGAATTGGGCGAAGTGCTGGGCCTCTTCTGGACGCCGCTCGACGAAGTGGAGCAGGCGCCGGAGGAGATCCTGGCCAAGGTGCGCGCGCGCGACGAAGCGCGCAAGGCCAAGGACTGGGCTCGCGCCGACGTGCTTCGCAAGGAGATCTCCGACGCGGGCTGGGTCGTCGAGGACCGCCCCGACGGCGCGCGGGTCAAGCGGAGCTGACCGCGGCCGCCGCCGCAACACAGCAGGGACGCACCTCATGCAACGCGACGATTTCACCGAAGCCAACCGCGCCGCCTGGAACGAGGCGGCCCCCGTCCACGCGCGCCGCAACTTCGAGCGCCTCCGCGAGCAATTCGCCCGCCCCGGCACTTCCTGCCTCGACCCCATTGAGACCGCGATCCTTCGCGACTTCGACCTCGCCGGCAAATCGGTCGTGCAGATCTGCTGCAACAACGGGCGCGAGCTCCTCTCGATCAAGAACCTGGGCGCCGGTCGGTGCGTGGGCTTCGATATCTCGGACGCGTTCATCGACGAGGCGCGCAACCTGGCAGCCGCCGGAAACATCGACTGCACGTTCGTTCGCGCCGATGTCTACGCCATCCCCGCCGAGTACGACGCCTCCTTCGACATCGCGTACGTCAGCGTGGGGGCGCTGACCTGGCTGCCGGACCTCGCCGAGTTCTTCCGCATCGCGGCCCGGCTCTTGAAGCCCGGAGGCCGGATGCTCCTCTACGAAATCCATCCGGTGGCGGACATGTTCGAGCCCGAACCGGGCGCCTCGCCCCCCGCGCCGCGCTACTCGTACTTCGAGCAAGGCCCGGTCGCTGAATCGAGCGGCCTCGACTACTACGGCAACACGAAATACGCCTCGCGCACGCACTATTCCTTCCATCACACGCTGGGGGATATCTTCGAAAGCTGCCTCGGCGCGGGGTTCGCGATCCGCTCCTTCCGCGAGTACGGGCACGACATCGCCAACATCTTTGCATCGTTCGCGAACATGGAGGTGCGGCTGCCGCTCTGCTACACGCTGACGGCGGAACGCGAGCGCTGAACCGCGCGCAGAGATCGAACCGAGCGCGAGCGCTGAACCGCGCTCAGTGCGCTGCTCGGCGCGCCCCCTCCGGAAGCGCCTTCCAGATGCGCATAGCCAGAAGGAAGCCGATGAGCGCGAACGGGATGAGGAACGGCGGCCAGTAGGACCACGACTTCTCGGTGAGGAACCCCAGGCTCAGCGACTGGACGCCGGTGCCGAGATAGACAAGGCCGTCGATGAGCCCCACCGCGGTTCCCGCGTTCTTGCGCCCGCCGAAGTCCATCGTGGCGGTGCCCGAGAGCATGCCGTGGGTCCCGATCACGCAGTAGGAGATGAGGATCACGCAAACCGCGAGCACCCACATGCGGGTGACATCCACCGCGCCGGAGCCGGGCGTCTGTACCGAGAACGCCATCACCAGCACGCACATGAACATGAGACCGTACAGGAGCGCCGCTACCGGTCCTCGCCGGGAGCCGAAGACCTTGTCCGAGATCCAACCCGCGGTCATGCCTCCGGTGGCGCCGGCGATGAAGAGCATCGTGCCCCAGTGCTCGGTGATGATGAAGTCCTTGGAGTAGCCCATCTCTCTGCCGTAGATGCTGTACCAGTGCATGATCCCCTGGCGCAGCACGCCGGTGCAGAACTCGATGGCTCCGATGGTGAGCACGATCGGGTTGGTGACGACCTTCTTGAGGATCACGCGAATCGGATCGGGCTCGTCGCTCTCGCCGGAGGAGGCATCGCCGGTATCGAAATTCGCGAAGCCCGCTTCCGCCGGGCGATCCCGGACCACGAGGTAGATCCAGAGCGCGGCCCCCAGGAGGAGGAGAGCGGGGATCCAGAAGACCCAGAATGGCGGAGAGACCACGACCGCCGCCGCCGATCCCGTGGTGTGGAGTCCGTCCACGATCCACTGGCCGAAGTCGAAGGCGAAGAAGACGCCGGCCGAGATGAGGATCCCGAAGATCCCGCCGAAGACGCCCCGCTCGCGGACGTGGAACCAGCCGCTGTTCACCTTGACGATGCTCACCGCGCCGAAGCTCTGGAAGTACATGTTGATCGCGTAGAGCACGCAGAAGAGGACCAGCAGCATCGTGCTTCCCGATCCGGCGAGGAGCGTCCTACCCGGGCCGGAGAGGAACCAGCCTTCGTTCTGCCCCGCGGCCAGCATGTAGACGAGCACGCCGAGCACGATGTTGGAGGCCGCCGCTCCGATGGTGGAGATGATCATGGCCCGCCGGCCGCCGATGCGGTCGGTGAGCGGACCGTTCAGGATGAACGCGAAGGCATAGGTGATCGTGCCGGCGGCGAAGATCGTCCCGAACTCCGCCTTCGTCATCAGGTCGCCGAGCGCGTTCTTGGCCACCGTGAGGTTATAGCGGCCGAAATAGAGGAAAGCGTAACCGATACCCATCGGCACCCAGTTGAGGATGCGCCGTCTCATGAACGGCGCGCTGTGCCCGAGCGGATTGCCGGAGGCGCGGGTGAAGAGCGCGACGGCGATAACGATGGCGAGCAGGGTCAGCAGGTTGCTCACGGCGGGAACCCCCCTGGGGTAGCTGGCGGGAGGATCAGAAACGCGGGCGGTCGAACCTCCCGGTCAAGTCCGCGGGCATCTTAGGAGCGAAGGGCCCGGTCCGCAACCCGCGATCGTTCCCGGCGCGGGTCGAACCCATGATTCGGCGTCTAACTTGTGGAAACCGACCGACCGGGCGACTAGACTCCCCGCCCATGAGCAGCCGAGTCGCCTCCATTCTCAGCAACTTCCAGGGCTCCTTCACCGATCTCCGCCGCCTCCCCCGCGCGTTCTGGGTGGTCGTCGGAGCGTTTGTCGTCGAGTCCATGGCCTACTTCGGCGTCCTCACCCTGATGACGACCTATCTCTCCACCGATCTCGGTTGGGGGGACGCGCGCGCAGGGGTGACCGTCTCCATCTTCACGATGCTGGTCACGCTGTTCATGCTCGGGGTGGGGAGCTACGCGGAGTCGTTTGGACTCCGCCGAGCCATCATCGCTGCGCTGGTCATCGCGGTCGTGGGTCGATTCCTCTACAGCGGCGCGGCGACCATCCACGGCGCGGCTCTTGCCGCGGTCGCCGTACTCGGCTCGGTGTTGCTGGTGGCGATCGGCGAGGCGATCCTCCAGCCCGTCTGCTACTCGGGGGTCAAGCAGTACACCGACGCGAAGACGAGTTCGATGGGCTACGGCCTCATCTACGCGATCATGAATCTGGGCATCGTGGTGGTCGGAACGCTCTCGGCGTGGGCGCGCCCGGCGGTCCAGGACATCCTGGACGGGAAGCCGCTCCAGGCCCCCGGCGGCGGTTTCCTGCGCTTCCTGGCCGGTTTCTCGGGCTCCGGCGTGCAGGCGGTGAACTGGCTCACCGTGGGGATCACCGCGCTCACCCTCGTGCTCTTCGTGATCTTCATGACCAAGCGCGCGGAGGCGGCAAAGTTGCGGCCGGACACCGCCGAGGAGCTTCGCAAGCAGGACACCCGCCCGGTCGGCACGCGTCTCAAGGCCTACTTCGCCGAGGGCCCCTTCACCAACCCTCGGTTCATCTTCTTCATCTTCATGCTGCTTCCGGTGCGCACCCTGTTCGCCCATCAGTGGCTGACCATGCCGCAGTACATCATGCGCGCGTATCCCGAGGGGGTCGCCGACCACATGGAGTGGCTGGTGAACTGGATCAACCCCATGATCATCTTCGTCGGCGTGCCGATCGCCACCGCCTTCACCCGTCGCGTGAACGTGTACAAGATGATGGTCATCGGGTCGCTGGTCTCCGCGCTTCCGACCTTCCTTCTCTGCCGCGGACCGGACCTGAGCCTGCTCATCACCTACTTCGTTCTGTTCTCGATCGGCGAGGCGCTCTGGTCCGCCCGCTTCCTGGAATACGCCTCCGAGCTGGCTCCTCCCGGGCGCATCGCGCAGTACATGGGGCTCGCCAACATCCCGTGGCTATTGGCCAAGGGCACGACCGGCTTCTACTCCGGATACATGCTCGCCAAGTACTGTCCGCCCGACACGCCGCACTCGATGCTCAACACGGAGAAGCTCTGGTTCGTCTACGGGTGCATCGCGATGGCGTCGCCGATCGGGCTGTGGCTCGCCCGCAAGTGGGTCATGAAGGGGTTCCAGACAGGCCCGACGAGGCCGGCGTAAAGAGGTATGGAACTGAGGCCGCCGGACGCAACACGTGTCCGGCGGCCGGACCCGTCCATCGAAACGGGTTTCGCGTTGACACACCCCCGGGTGCTTGCGTACCTTCTTCGGGCTCATGACGTCGCTGCCGGCTCGATCCCGCCGGCCGGCCTCCCCGTCCGGCACTCCCTGGGCTGGCGTAGCTCAACGGTAGAGCTCCTCACTTGTAATGAGGGGGTTATGGGTTCGATTCCCGTCGCCAGCTCCAACTTCTTCTGGGACAATAAGTTGGCGGCAGGGGTGGTGCGTGGGATCCGGCAGGGGGCGTCGCCGTCAATATCAGACTAACTCCTTGTCAGATATGGGTTTAAGGAGGGGTTCCCGAGCGGCCAAAGGGAACAGACTGTAAATCTGTCGGCTATCGCCTTCGGAGGTTCGAATCCTCCCCCCTCCACCAAGTTGCCGGCGGGACGCCGGCCCGCGTTCCCGCCGGGGCCGGGCCTGAAAGAGCGGGAATAGCTCAGTTGGCTAGAGCATCAGCCTTCCAAGCTGAGGGTCGCGGGTTCGAATCCCGTTTCCCGCTCCAACCTTTCGGCCCCCCCAGGGGGGGCCACCCCCCTCAACAGGGGGGGCGAACCCGGGTGAGATCGGGGCCTTGACACAGCGGGGCCAGGAACTTAGACTCCCCCGCCTGTCTTTAACAGTACAGCTCCCGCGTCCTATTCCCCCGTGCACAGAATCCTGGCCTCAAAGCGGCCTTTGGGGGGGTGGACTGCGCGGCCGAGCCTGGGACGCTGCCGGGTTTGCCCACGTAGCTCAGTCGGTAGAGCATTTGCATGGTAAGCAAAAGGTCAGCGGTTCGATTCCGCTCGTGGGCTCCACTCAACTCCTGGCGGAATACGCTGGTCGCAGCCGGGTCACCGACCCTTCTTCGGAGGAAGTAGAAGGATGAGCAAGCAGAAGTTTGAGCGGACGAAGCCGCACGTGAACGTGGGGACGATTGGTCACGTGGATCACGGGAAGACGACGCTGACGGCGGCGATCACGGAGGTATTGTCGAGGAAGGGTTTGGCGGAGTTCGTGCCGTTTGATGAGATCGACAAGGCGCCGGAGGAGAAGGCGCGCGGGATCACGATTGCGACGGCGCACGTGGAGTACCAGTCGTTGAAGCGGCACTACGCGCACGTGGACTGTCCGGGACACGCGGACTACATCAAGAACATGATCACGGGTGCGGCGCAGATGGACGGGGCGATTTTGGTGGTGAGCGCGGCGGACGGACCGATGCCGCAGACGCGGGAGCACGTGTTGCTGGCGCGTCAGGTGAACGTCCCGTACATCGTGGTGTACCTGAACAAGGTGGACATGGTGGACGATCCCGAGCTGTTGGAGCTGGTGGAGCTGGAGGTTCGGGAGCTGTTGACGAAGTACGAATATCCTGGGGACACGCTGCCGGTGATTCGTGGGAGCGCGTTGAAGGCGCTGGAGAGCCCGGAAGACGGGGAGTGGACGAAGAGCATTTGGGAGCTGATCGACGCGATCGACAATTCGATCCCGACGCCGAAGCGCGAGGTGGACAAGCCGTTCCTGATGCCTGTGGAGGACGTGTTCTCGATCACGGGCCGTGGGACGGTGGGGACGGGCCGCGTGGAGCGCGGGCGAGTGAAGGTCGGGGAGAAGGTGGAGATCGTCGGGATCCGGGAGACGCTGGAGACGGTGGTGACCGGAGTGGAGATGTTCCGCAAGATCCTGGACGACGCGCAGGCAGGGGACAACATTGGGTTGTTGCTGCGCGGGGTGGACAAGGATCGGTTGGAGCGGGGGATGGTGGTGGCGGCGCCGAAGTCGGTGAAGCCGCACACGAAGTTTGAGGGCGAGGTGTACGTGCTGACGAAGGAGGAGGGGGGGCGTCACAAGCCGTTTTTCGACGGGTACCGGCCGCAGTTTTACTTCCGGACGACGGACGTGACTGGTGTGGCGACGCTGCCGGAAGGGCGGGAGATGGTGATGCCTGGGGACAACGTGAAGATGCAGGTGGAGCTGATCACGCCGATCGCGATGGAAGAGGGTCTGCGGTTCGCGATCCGTGAGGGCGGCCGCACCGTCGGCGCCGGCGTCGTCGCCAAGATCTACGAGTAACCCGATCACGTTCGGCCGGCCGCTCCCGCGCGGGGCAGCCGGCATCAACGGGGCCCTCGCGGGAGGCCCGTTAGGAGTCTGAAGAGCAATGGCGGCGGTCCGAGAAAAGATCATCCTGGCCTGCGGCACCTGTAAGCGCCGCAACTACACAGGCACCAAGAACAAGCGGAAGCATCCGGACCGGGTGGAGCACAAAAAGTTCTGTCCGTTCTGCAGGACGCACACCCCCCACAAGGAAACGCGTTGATTTTCGCCTCTTGGGGGCAACACGGCCCCCGGGGAGCTGAAGGTCAGTAGCTCAATTGGTAGAGCACCGGTCTCCAAAACCGGGGGTTGCGGGTTCAAGTCCTGCCTGACCTGCCAGACGGCCGCGCCGGCGGTTCCTACAATCGGAGCCGCCGGCCACGACCCAACGAGGAGAGACTGGGAACACCATGTCCATCGTGCAGCGCACAACGGCGTTCGTGCAGTCGGCCTGGGCCGAGTCGCGGAAGGTCACCTGGCCGAGCCGCGAGGAGCTGAAGGGTTCCACCACCGTGGTCATCGTGGCCACGTTCTTCATCATGATCTATCTCTTCGTGGTGGACCGAGCCCTCAGTCTGGGCCTCGGGCTCTTCATGTAGGCGGATGCTAATGACCAAGAAGTGGTACGTCATCCATACCTACTCCGGGCACGAGAACAAGGTGAAGAACAACCTTGAGCGCGCGGCCCGCAATGCCGGCGTAGAGGACAAGTTCGGACGGATCCTCGTGGCGATGGAAGAGCACGCGGAGATGAGGGACGGGCAGCGCGTGGTCACCAAGCGCAAGACCTTTCCTTCATACGTTTTGGTGGAGATGGATTTCGACAGCGATACCCAGAGCATCGTGGCCGCGATCCCCGGGGTGACTCGGTTCGTCGGTACCGGCCAGGATCCGATACCGCTCGGCGAGGACGAGGTGAACCGGATACTCGGTCGCCTCGACAGCACCAAGCCTCGCGAGCCGCTGGAGGTTCCCTACAAGGTCGGCGACCACGTGAAGGTCACCGACGGCCCGTTCACGGATTTCACCGGAGTGGTGGACGAGGTGAACGGGGAACGGGGCAAGCTGAAGGTCATGGTGTCGATCTTCGGACGCGCGACCCCGGTCGAACTCGATTTTCTGCAAGTAAAACCCGTCTAGGCCCCGGGCAAAGGGCCTCAGTCTCGTAGGCACCTCGATCCGCCGCCCCTCGCGGGACGGCGAAGGTCAGGAGGGAGAGATGGCGCAAGTACTGGAAAAGACCATCAAGCTTCAGATTCCGGCCGGTTCGGCGACGCCGGCGCCCCCCGTGGGGCCGGCCCTCGGTCAGGCCGGGATCAACATTATGGCCTTCTGCAAGGACTTCAATTCGAAGACGCAGGCGCAGGCCGGGCTCATCATCCCGGTCGTCATCAGCGTGTTCAAGGACAAGTCCTTCACCTTCATTCTCAAGACGCCCCCCGCGGCGGTGCTCTTGAAGCGCGCCGCCAACCTGGCCAAGGGGTCGGGCGAACCCAACCGCAACAAGGTGGGCTCGGTGACCCCGGATCAGGTCAAGGAGATCGCGCAGCTCAAGATGACGGATCTCAACGCGGCATCTCTCGAGACGGCGATGAGCATGGTGGCGGGCACGGCCCGCAGCATGGGCATCGAGGTGAAGGGGTAGACCATGAAGCACGGTAAGCGATACGACAATGTGCAGACGAAGGTCCCCCGAGGGCCCTACACCGATCTTAAGGAGCTGATCAAGAACCTCAAGCAGACCGCCAGCGCGAAGTTCGACGAGTCGGTGGAGGTGTCCACCCGCCTCAACGTCGACCCGCGCTACGCCGACCAGATCGTGCGCGGCACGGTGGTGCTCCCCCACGGGACCGGCAAGCAGCTCCGCGTCCTCGCCTTCGCCAAGGGCGAGAAGATGAAAGAGGCCACGGATGCGGGCGCCGACTTCGTGGGCGTGGAGTTCGTCGAGAAGATCAAGGAAGGTTGGCTCGATTTCGACGCGGTGGTGGCCACGCCCGACATGATGGGCGAGGTCGGCAAGCTGGGTAAGATCCTCGGCCCCCGCGGTCTCATGCCGAACCCCAAGTCGGGCACGGTCACCTTCGATGTGGCGAAGGCGGTGCGCGAACTCAAGGCGGGCAAGATCGAGTTCCGCGTGGACAAGGGCGGCAACGTGGCCGGCCCCATCGGCAAGGCCTCGTTCAGCGAGGAGCAATTGGAAGAGAACGCGCGGGCGCTCCTCCACGAGATCCTCCGCGCCAAGCCGGCCGCGGCCAAGGGCCAGTACGTCCGCTCGGTGACCCTCAGCACGACCATGGGTCCGGGGCTCAAGCTCGATCCTCTCGCCGCCATGGCGATGACGAAGTAGGGGAGGCAACATGGCAAAGCCGCAGAAGGTCGAAGTCGTCGACAGTCTCAAGTCCCGGCTCGAGAGCGCGAAGGGCGTCTATTTCGCCGATTTCCAGGGAATGGACGTGGCCACCGCTACCAAGCTCCGGGTCAAGTGCCGCCAGTCGGGCGTGCACTTCCAAGTGGTGAAGAACACGCTGGTGCGCCGGGCCTTCGATGAGCCGGTGCGCGGCGCGCTCGATCCGTATCTCAACGGCCCCACCGCGGTCGCGATCAGCGCCACGGACGAGATTCTGCCCGCCAAGGTGCTCGCGGACTTCATGAAGGAGTTCGAGAGGCCTGCGTTCAAGGCGGGGGTTCTCGAAGGCCGGGTGATCGATGCCGCCCAGGTGACGACGCTCGCTGCCCTTCCGGGCCGCGACGTACTCCTGGGCCGGCTCCTGAGCGGCCTCAAGTCGCCGATCCAGAAGCTGCACAGCGCGCTTTCCTGCCCGCTGCGCGATCTGGCCTCGGTGATCAAGCAGGTCGCCGAACACAAGGCGTAGGCGACTACGCCGGCGGCTCCGCCCTGGTTTGGCGGCTCCGCTCCTTTAAACCGCAACCCCGCCGAGGGTGCCCCCCGAAGACAGCGGGGAGGAGGAAAACTGAAATGTCCGAAGACACCAAGACCCTGAGCCCCGAGATCCAAGACATCGTGGCCAAGATCAAGACCATGACCATTCTCCAGGTCAACGACCTGGTGAAGGCGATCGAAGAGGAATTCGACGTCACCGCCGCCATGCCGATGATGGCCGGCCCCATGATGATGGGCGCCGCGCCCGCCGCCGCGGAGGAGAAGACCGAGTTCGACGTCATCCTCACCGGCGCCGGCGAGAAGAAGATCCAGGTCATCAAGGTGGTGCGCGAGCTGACCAGCCTCGGCCTCAAGGAGGCCAAGGACCTGGTCGAGGGCGCCCCCAAGGCGGTCAAGGAGGGCGTCACCAAGGACGAGGCGGCCTCCATCAAGGCGAAGTTGGAGGAGTCCGGCGCCAGCGTGGAGATCAAGTAGTCCCGGCGTCGCTCAGCTCCGGCCGCGCCTCGGCCGTGACCGTGTAAATCCGGGTGTGGGCCGGCCAGTCCGGCCCGCACCCTTCACCTCGAACAAGGACAACGGCCTTGAACAACGGGTTGAACGACATTCAGCGACGCAGCTTCAGCAAGTTGGACGAGACCTGGCTGGTGGAACTTCCCCACCTCCTCGACGTCCAGCTGCGATCTTTCGAGAACTTCCTCCAGCTCGGGGCGGCGCCCGAAGAGCGCAAGATGATGGGGCTCCAGGAGGTCTTCGCCTCCGTCTTCCCCATCACCGATACCCGCAATCTCTTCTCCCTGGAATTCGTCTCCTACAGCCTCGGCGAGCCCAAGTACTCGGTCGACGAGTGCCAGGAGCGAGACCTCACCTTCTCCGCGCCTCTGAAGGCCACCCTGCGCCTGCGCATCCGCGAGGACGTGGAAGGGGAGAAGCGGGACAAGGAGATCATCGAGCAGGAGGTGTACCTCGGGGAGCTTCCGCTCCTGACCGACAAGGGAACCTTCGTCATCAACGGCGCCGAGCGCGTGATCGTGAGTCAGCTCCATCGCTCGCCGGGCGTGTTCTTCGACGACAGCGTTCACCCCAACGGCAAGCGGCTGTTCTCGGCGCGCATCATCCCGTACCGCGGCTCGTGGGTGGAGTTCACGCTCGACGTGAACGACATCATGTACGTGCACATCGACCGCAAGCGGAAGCTGCCGGTCTCCGTGCTGCTCAAGGCTCTGGGCTACGCCACCGAAAAGGCCATCCTCGATCTCTTCTACGCGATCGAGACGTTCGATATCGGCAGCGGCCGTAGCCAGAAGGACCACGCCCTGGAAGGCCGGGTGGTGGCCGAAGATATCGTGGATGCCGAGACCGGCGAGGTCCTGGTCGAGACCAACGACGAGCTGAGCGTCGAGAAGGTCAAGGAACTGGCCAAGAACGGGGTCAAGGAACTCAAGGTCTACATCATCCCCATGCAGGAGGACGCCGACGTCGCCCGCAACACGCTCAAGCGCGACCCTTCGTCCGGCGAGGATGACGCGCTGGCGCGCATCTACCAGCTTCTGCGTCCGGGCGAGCCGCCTCGCAGCGAGTCCGCGCGTGAAGTCCTGAGCCGGCTCTTCTTCAGTCCCAAGCGCTACGACCTGGCCAAGGTCGGTCGCTTCAAGCTGAACAAGAAGCTCAACCACGTCGAGCTGATGGGCGGCGCCGACCGCATGCGACGGCTCGCCCTGGCCGCGCCCTCGGACGACCTCACCACGCTGTCCACCGAGGACTTCGTGGCCATCATCCAGTACCTGCTCATGCTGCGGGTGAACCATCCCGACGTGACCACGGACGACATCGACCATCTCGGCAACCGCCGGGTGCGTTCGGTGGGCGAGCTCCTCGCCAATCAGTTCAACATCGGTCTCACCCGCATGGCGCGCATCATTCGCGAGCGGATGAGCCTGCAGGACTCGGAGAACATCACCCCGTACGACCTCGTGAACGCCCGCACCATCAGCGCGGTGATCCAGTCGTTCTTCGGGTCGAGCCAGTTGAGCCAGTTCATGGATCAGACGAATCCGCTGGCCGAGCTGACCCACAAGCGACGCCTCTCCGCCCTCGGACCGGGCGGCCTCACCCGCGACCGCGCGGGCTTCGAGGTCCGCGACGTGCACTACACCCACTACGGCCGCATGTGCCCGATCGAGACCCCGGAAGGTCCGAACATCGGTCTCATCTCGAGTCTGGCCACGTACGCGCGCGTGAACGACTTCGGGTTCCTGGAGACGCCCTATCGCCGGGTGAAGAACGGCGTCGCCTCCCGAACCGAGGTGGAGTTCATCTCCGCCGACGTCGAGGATCGCGCGCGCATCGCCCAGGCCAACGAGCCGATCCGCTCCGACGGCAAGTTCCAGACCGCGCGGCTCATGGTGCGTCACCGCGGCGAGTTCCCGATCACCGACCCCGAGGACATCGATTTCATGGACCTCGCGCCCATGCAGATCGTGAGCCCGGCGGCCGCGTTGATCCCGTTCCTCGAGCACGACGACGCCAACCGCGCGCTCATGGGTTCCAACATGCAGCGTCAGGCGGTGCCGCTCCTGCGCACCGAGGCGCCGGTGGTGGGCACCGGCCTCGAGGGGAAGGTGGCCCGCGATTCGGGGGCCATCATCGCCGCCAAGCGCGGAGGCGTGGTGGAGCAGGTGTCGGCCGACGGCATCGTGGTCAAGTTCGACCGCGGCAAGACCGAGCGGAAGATCGTCGACTTCAGCGACGCTTCCGGCGTCGACGTCTACAACATCACCAAGTTCAAGCGCTCCAACCAGGACACCTGCATCAACCAGCGCCCGCTGGTGCGCGAGGGGGATCGGGTGGAGGCCGGAGACGCGCTCGCCGACGGCGCCGCCACCTCCAAGGGCGAGCTGGCCCTGGGCGCCAACGTGCTGGTGGCCTTCATGCCCTGGGGCGGCTACAACTATGAGGACGCCATCCTGCTGAGCGAGCGGCTCACCAAGGACGACATCTTCACCTCGATCCACATCGAGGAGTTCGAGCTTCAGGTCCGCGACACCAACCGCGGCGTCGAGGAGATCACGCGCGAAATCCCCAACGTCGGCGAAGAGGCGGTGAAGAACCTCGACGAGGAGGGCGTCATCCGCATCGGTGCTCCCGGTGCGTGCCGGCGACATCCTGGTGGGCAAGGTCACGCCGAAGGGCGAGACCGATCTCTCTCCCGAAGAGCGCCTCCTGCGCGCGATCTTCGGCGAGAAGGCGGGCGACGTGCGCGACGCCTCGCTCAAGGCCCCGCCCGGGATGGAAGGCATCGTCATCGACATCAAGGTGTTCAGCCGCCGCGAGAAGGACGAGGCCACCCGCAAGACCGACAAGAAGAAGATCGAGCGTCTCAAGCGCTACGCCAAGAAGGAGCGTTCGCGGATCATCGAAATCCGCGATGCCGAGGTGGCGGAGCTGCTCGAAGATCAGACCGCCAACCGCTTCGTGTCCGCCCGCTCCGGCGAGGAGCTGATCAAGGCCGGGCGCCGCATCACGAGCGCTGCCCTCTCCAAGATCGACCTCGACGAGCTTCCCTGGAACGCGCCTCTCACGCGCAGCCGCAAGGTCAACGACACCATGTGGCGGCAGATGGAAGCGGCCCAGGGCGCGCTCGGCCGGATCGATCGCGAGATGGAGAAGGACGTCGACAAGATCACCCGCGGCGACGAACTGCCGCCCGGCGTGGTGAAGCTGGTCAAGGTCTTCATCGCCAAGAAGCGCCGCATCGCGGTGGGCGACAAGATGGCCGGGCGCCACGGCAACAAGGGCGTGGTTTCCAAGATCCTTCCCGAGGAGGACATGCCGTACCTCGTGGACGGCACCCCGGTGGACATCGTGCTGAACCCGCTCGGCGTGCCGTCGCGTATGAACATCGGCCAGATCATGGAGACCCACCTCGGGTGGGCGGCGGCCAAGCTCGGATACACGGTGGCCACCCCGGTCTTCGCCGGCGCCACCGTGGAGGAGATCAAGGCGGAGTTGCGCAAGGCGGGGCTGCCCGAGGGCGGCAAGACCAACCTCTACGACGGTCGCACCGGCGAGCGATTCCACCAGACCGTCACCGTGGGCGTGATCTACATGCTCAAGCTCAGCCATCTCGTGGATGACAAGATCCACGCCCGATCCATCGGACCCTACTCGCTGGTCACGCAGCAGCCGCTCGGCGGCAAGGCGCAGTTCGGCGGCCAGCGATTTGGGGAAATGGAAGTGTGGGCGCTCGAGGCATACGGCGCCGCCTACACCCTGCAGGAAATGCTGACCGTGAAATCGGACGACGTTCCCGGCCGCTCGCGGGTCTACGAAGCGATCGTCAAGGGCGAGAATCCCCCCGAACCCGGAGTGCCGGAATCGTTCAACGTGCTGGTGAAGGAACTCCAGAGCCTGTGCTTGGACATCGAGTTCGTCGCCGTCAAGGAATAGGCTTCTCCGGAAAGAGGTGAGAGAGACCATGCAGGAAACGCCATTCGGCCAGTCGATGTTCGGATCCGGCAAGGGCGGACAGTTTCCGCGGGCAGAATCCCGCGAGGGTCGTCGCCGGTTCAACTTCGAATCCATCCGCATCCAGCTCGCCTCCCCCACGGTCATCCGCGGATGGTCGTCGGGAGAGGTCACCAAGCCGGAGACGATCAACTACCGTTCGTTCAAGCCGGAAAAGGACGGCCTTTTCTGCGAGCGTATCTTCGGTCCGGTGAAGGACTGGGAATGCTCGTGCGGCAAGTACAAGCGCATCCGATACCGGGGCGTGGTATGCGACCGTTGCGGCGTCGAAGTGACCCAGGCCAAGGTGCGCCGCGAGCGGATGGGCCATGTGGAGCTGGCGGTGCCGGTGAGCCACATCTGGTTCTTCAAGGGCGTGCCCAGCCGCATCGGGCATCTGCTCGACATGTCGGTGCGCGAGCTGGAGCGCGTGCTCTACTACGAGTCCTACGTGGTCATCGATCCCGGTAACACCGGCCTGAAGCAGCGGGAGATCCTCGCCGAGGACGCGTACGGGGAACTCGCTTCCGACTCCAAGAACAAGTTCCAGGCCAAGATGGGCGCGGAGGCCATTCGCGACCTTCTGGCGGGGCTCGACCTGGACGAGCTGGCGTCCGAGCTGCGCACGGTCGTGAAGATGGAGACCAGCGCGCAGCGCAAGAAGGAAACCCTGAAGCGCCTGCGCGTCGTCGAGGCCTTCCGCCAGAGCGGCAACAAGCCGGAGTGGATGATCCTCGAGGTGGCCCCGGTGCTGCCGCCCGGACCTGCGTCCGCTGGTCCCGCTGGAGGGCGGCCGCTTCGCCACCAGCGATCTCAACGATCTCTACCGTCGCGTCATCAACCGCAACAACCGGCTCAAGAAGCTCATGGAGATCCGCGCGCCCGAGGTCATCCTGCGCAACGAGAAGCGCATGCTCCAGGAAGCGGTCGACGCGCTCTTCGACAACGGCCGCCGCTCGCGTGCGGTGCGCGGTCAGGGGAACCGGCCGCTCAAGTCGCTGTCCGACATGCTCAAGGGCAAGCAGGGGCGGTTCCGCCAGAACCTGCTCGGCAAGCGCGTGGACTACTCGGGCCGCTCCGTGATCGTGGTCGGTCCCGAACTCAAGCTGCACCAGTGCGGCCTCCCCAAGACGATGGCGCTCGAGCTGTTCAAGCCGTTCATCATCAAGAACCTCGAGGACGGCGGCTTCGTCTCCACCGTGAAGAGCGCCAAGCGCCTGGTGGAGCGGGAGACGCCGCAGGTTTGGGAGATCCTGGGCGAGATCATCAAGGACCACCCGGTGCTCTTGAACCGCGCCCCCACGCTGCACCGCTTGGGCATCCAGGCGTTCGAGCCGGTGCTGGTGGAAGGCAAGGCCATCCGCATCCATCCGCTCGTCTGCGCCGCGTTCAACGCGGACTTCGACGGCGACCAGATGGCAGTGCACGTGCCGCTCGGGTTCGAGGCCCAGATCGAGAGCACCCAACTCATGCTCTCGAGCAACAACATTCTCTCTCCGGCGAACGGACGGCCGCTGGCCACCCCGAGTCAGGACATCGTTCTCGGCGTCGCCTACCTCACCCGCATGGGCAGGCTCCCCGAAGGCCGCGAGAAGTCGCGGCGCTTCAGCGACGGCGAGGAGGTGCGCGGAGCCTACGACCACGGCCATCTGCAGCTACACGAGCCGATCGACCTGCGGGTGGAAGGCAAGATGCTCACCACCACCGCCGGCCGCGTGATCTTCAACGAGGCGCTGCCGCCCGGGCTCGGGTACGAGAACGCGAACCAGAACAAGAAGTCGCTGGAGGGTCTGGTAGCCCGGTGCTACCGCCTCTTCGGAAACCTGAAGACCGCGACCTTCCTCGACGACCTCAAGCGGCTGGGATTCGAGCACGCCACCAAGGCAGGGATCAGCATCTCCATCGACGACATTCGTGTTCCCGTGGAGAAGCAGAGCCTGATCGACAAGGCGCAGAAGGAAGCGGACGACATCCGCGCGTCCTACCGCGCCGGCGTGATCACCGAGGGCGAGCGCTACAACCGCATCATCGACACCTGGACGCGCGTGACCAGCGCGGTGGAAGAGGCCACGTTCCGCGGCCTCGCCACCGACCAGGGAGGTTTCAACCCGATCTTCATGATGGCCGACTCGGGATCGCGAGGCTCCAAGGAGCAGATCCGTCAGCTCGCGGGGATGCGAGGCCTCATGGCGAAGCCGCAGAAGAAAATCACCGGCGGTATGGGCGAGATCATCGAAAGCCCGGTCATCCGGAACTTCAAGGAAGGGCTGACCGTGCTGGAGTACTTCATCTCCACCCACGGCGCCCGCAAGGGGTTGGCCGATACCGCGCTCAAGACCGCGGACGCCGGCTACCTCACCCGCCGACTGGTGGACGTGGCCCAGGACGTCATCATCAACGATGACGACTGCGGCACGATCCTCGGCATCGAGATCGGCGCGCTGAAAGAAGGGGAAGAGGTCATCGAAGCCATCTCCGAGCGCATCCTGGGCCGGGTGGCTTCCGACGACATCTTCGACCCCATCGCCAACGAGATCCTGGTCGAGGCGGGGTGCGAGATCAAGGAAGAGGACGCCCGCGCCATCGAGGACGCGGGCATCGAGCGGGTCAAGATCCGCTCCGTGCTCACCTGCGAACTCAAGCGCGGCGTGTGCGCGCGGTGCTACGGCCGCAACCTCGCCACCGGCCGGATGGTGGACATCGGCGAGGCGGCGGGTGTCATCGCCGCCCAGTCCATCGGCGAGCCGGGCACGCAGCTCACCCTGCGCACGTTCCACGTCGGCGGGATCGCGGCGCGCATCGTGGAGGCGTCGCAGATCAAGTCCAAGATCAAGGGCATGGTCAAGACCACCGACCTCAACACCGTGCGGCGCAAGGAAGGCCAGCTCGTGATCACGAGCCGCAAGGGCCAGCTCCAGGTCATCGACGCCGAGGGGCGTGTGCGCAACACCTACAATCCCGCCCTACGGAGCCACCCTCCACAAGCTGGACGGGGAGACGGTGGAAGAGGGTGGGGCACTGTTCGAGTGGGACACCTACAACACGCCGATCGTGGCCGAGCGCAACGGTATCGTCCGCTTCGGCGACATCAAGGAGCGCATGACCGTCCGCGAAGAGGTCGACGAGACCTCCGGTCAGCGCACCCAGGTCATCATCGACGACCGCGAAAAGGTGCTGCAGCCGCACGTCGACATTCTCGGCTCCGCGGGACAGCGGCTCGCCCATTACCCGCTCCCCACCGGCGCCATCCTCCAGGTGAAGGACGGCGAGAAGGTAGTCGGCGGGCGACGCGCTGGCCCGCATCCGCCGCGACATCTCCAAGACCCGCGACATCACCGGCGGTCTCCCTCGCGTGGCCGAGCTTTTCGAGGCGCGCAAGCCCAAGGATGCGGCGGCGGTGACCGAGATCGACGGCGCGGTGAGCTTCGGCGGGATCACCCGCGGTATGCGCCGGCTCGTCGTTACCAACGACAACGGCGAAAACAAGGAATACCTGATCCCTCAGGGCCGCCACCTGCACGTGCAGGAAGGCGACCTGGTGCGCGCGGGTGACCGCCTCACCGAGGGACCGATCAACCCGCACGACATCCTGCGCATCAAGGGCATCAAGGAGGCGCAGGAGTACCTGGTGGAGGAGATCCAGGAGGTCTACCGGCTCCAGGGCGTGCGTATCGACGACAAGCATATCGAGACCGTGGTGCGGCAGATGCTGCAGAAGGTCCGCATCGAGGATCCCGGCGACTCGCCGCTCTTCCTCGAAGGGGACCAGGTCGACAAGGTGGTGCTCCGCGAGGAGAACGATCGGATCGAGCGCGAGGGCGGTCAGCCCGCGACGTTCACTCCGCTGCTTCTCGGGATCACCAAGGCGTCGCTCTCGACCCAGTCATTCATCTCGGCTGCGTCGTTCCAGGAGACCACGCGCATCCTCACCGAGGCGGCGATCCGCGGGAGCATCGACGGCCTGCGGGGTCTCAAGGAAAACGTGACCATCGGTAATCTCATCCCCGCCGGGACCGGTCTCAGCCGGTACCGGAGGCTCACGGTCCAGGGAGAGGCGGAGGAGGCGAAGGACCTTCTGGCCCGGGAACGTGAACCGGTCGAGCACGACTTGGCCCTGGATGGGATGAAAACCGCCTGATTTCAACAAAACGTCTTGACAGTCGGGAGGTCGAGGCATAGGATACCGGTCTTGTGCCTTGGACCCCCTGCCCTGGCCAATCCAGCTAACCTACTGCGGTATAGGGACTTAGAGGTTCGGGAGACCGGCCAAAAAAGCCCTGTGCCGAGCCTGGTGCGATCACCGCCGAGCATTCGGAGAAAGCCCGCGTGGGCGTTGCCGGCGGTGCGGTCGCATGGGGGTGGAGGGTCCGGGCTTCGGGATCCGGGTGTCGGAAGGAGGAGTGCGTTGCCGACCTTGAATCAGCTAGTTCGGAAAGGACGTAATCGGGTCGTTCGCAAGGGAACGGCGCCGGCGTTGAAGGGCTCGCCCCAGAAGCGCGGCGTCTGCACCCGTGTGTACACCACTACGCCCAAGAAGCCGAACTCGGCTCTACGCAAGGTCGCTCGTGTCCGGCTGACGAACAACATCGAGGTCACCGCGTATATCCCCGGCGAAGGCCACAACCTTCAGGAGCACTCGATCGTGCTCATCCGCGGGGGGCGCGTGAAGGATCTTCCTGGCGTCCGCTACCACATCATTCGCGGGACGTTGGACGCCAGCGGGGTTGACGGCCGGCATCGCAGCCGCTCCAAGTACGGGACCAAGAGACCCAAGAAATAACGACCATCCCTCGGTAGGGGGGGATCTTCGGGCGCGTCCGGACCGCTTCGGCCCGGGCTATGTCCGCCGCCGGCTGTCTCCGCGGTCCGGCGACTCATTCGGAAATGCAGCGCGTCGCGCGACGCGGCGCCCAATTTCCGCGACAGACCGGTGCGGGGTTCGTGTGCCCTGCCCGGAAGGCCATCCGGCGACGGCGGGAGCCGGCGCGCTCCGGCGCTCCGGCGCCGGCACGAACCAGAGAGGACACGACGAGACCATGCCGCGCAAGGGCTATACCCCCAGGAAAGAGCTGCTGCCCGACCCCAAGTTCAACAGCATCCTGGTCAGCCGCTTCATCAATGCCCTGATGGGTCGGGGCAAGAAGAGCCTGGCCGAAGGGATCATGTACGAGGCGGTGCAGATGATGGAGCAGCGGACGGGCCAGGAAGGCATCGCCGTGCTCAAGCAGGCCATCAGCAACATCAAGCCGGTGGTCGAGGTGAAGAGCCGGCGCGTCGGCGGCGCCACCTATCAGGTGCCGGTCGAGGTCCGCCCGGAGCGGCGGACCGCGCTGGCGCTGCGCTGGGCCATCACCTATGCCTCCGCGCGGCCGGAAAAGACCATGGCCGAGCGTCTGGCCGCCGAGATGGTCGCCGCCGCCAAGAACGAGGGCGGGGCGGTGAAGAAGCGCGAAGACACTCACAAGATGGCGGAGGCCAACAAGGCCTTCAGCCACTACCGCTGGTAAGGAGAGGTTCGGCCGGTCCCGGCTGGACGAGAGAGCAGTGATGAATCGCTACGCACTGGAAAGGGTGAGGAACATCGGCATCATGGCCCACATTGATGCCGGTAAGACCACCTTGACCGAGCGCATCCTGTTCTTCACCGGCCGCATCCACCGCATGGGCGAGGTGCACGACGGGACCACCATCATGGATTGGATGGAGCAGGAAAAGGAGCGCGGCATCACCATCACGTCCGCCGCCACCACCTGCTACTGGCGCGACCACAAGATCAACATCATCGACACTCCGGGCCACGTGGACTTCACCATGGAAGTGGAGCGCTCGCTCAGGGTCCTCGACGGGGCCATCGCGGTGTTCTGCGGCGTGGGCGGCGTGGAGCCCCAATCGGAGACGGTGTGGCGGCAGGCGGACAAGTACCGCGTTCCCCGCATCGCGTTCGTCAACAAGATGGACCGCGTGGGCTCGGACTTCGAGCACGTGGTCCAGATGATGCGGGACCGTCTCGGCGCCCGGCCGGTGCCGGTGCAGATCCCGGTCAAGCTCAACGACAACTTCCAGGGGATCGTCGATCTGGTGCGCCAGGTCTTCATCACCTACAACGAGGAAACCCTCGGCGCCACCTTCGTGGAGCATGCGATGCCGCGCGATCTCGTCGAGATGGCGGCGGCGGCGCGGCGCCACCTCATCGAGGAAGCGGCGGACTGCGACGACGCGGTCGCCCACAAGTACGTCGAGGGGGAGACGATCACCGAAGACGATCTGCGCGCGGCGATCCGCAAGGGCACGATCGACGGCAAGATCGTTCCGGTGTTCGCGGGTGCGGCTTTCAAGAACAAGGGCGTGCAGCGCCTGCTGGACGGGGTGGTCGAGTACCTCCCGTCGCCGATCGACCTTCCCCCGGTGACCGCCCATCGCGTCGGCACGCTCGAAGAGGTCATGCTGCCTCCCTCCGACGATGCCCCCTTCGCCGCGCTGGCCTTCAAGATCACGACCGACCCTTACGTCGGGAAGCTCACGTATTTCCGCGTCTACTCGGGCCACGCCAAGGCGGGGATCCAGATCTACAACGCGAGCCGCGACCGGGTGGAGCGGCTGGGCCAGATCGTGGCCATGCACTCGGTCAAGCGCGAGGATCTCGACGGGGTCCAGACCGGGGACATCGCGGCGGCGGTCGGCTTGCGCCACGTCGGCACCGGCGACACGCTCTGCATGAAGGCGGAGCCGCTCCTGCTCGAGACCATGAACTTTCCGGAGCCGGTGATCTCGGTGGCCATCGAGCCCAAGACCAAGGCCGACGAGGACAAGCTCGCGGTCGCGCTGCAGAAGCTCGCCGAGGAAGATCCGACCTTCAAGGTGCGCATCGACGAGGACACCGCGCAGACCCTCATCCGCGGGATGGGCGAGCTGCACCTCGAGATTCTCGTCGAGCGCATGAAGCGCGAGTTCGGGGTCGCCGCCAACATCGGCCGCCCGCAGGTCGCCTACAAGGAGACCATCAGCGAGACGGTCGAGCATCGCGCCCGCTTCATCCGCCAGACCGGCGGCCGCGGCCAGTACGGAGACGTGTCCGTGCGGCTCGAGCCGTTCGCCGGCGGGTTCGAGTTCGTGAACCGCATCGTCGGCGGAGTGATCCCCCGCGAGTACATCCCCTCGGTAGAGCGCGGCCTGCGCGAGGCCATGGACAGCGGCCCCTTGGCCGGTTATCCGATGGTGGGTGTGCGGGCGACGCTGCTCGACGGGTCGTACCACGACGTGGATTCGTCCGACATCGCGTTCAAGGTGGCGGGCTCCATGGCGCTGCGCGAGGGCGCCCGCAAGGCCAAGCCCAAGCTGCTCGAGCCCATCATGGACGTGGAGGTGGTGGTCCCCGAGGAGTACATGGGCGACGTGATGGGGGACTTGAGTTCCAAGCGCGGGCGCATCGGCGGCATGTTCCAGCGCGGCGATGCCCGCGTGGTCGCCGCCTCGGTCCCGCTCTCGGAGATGTTCGGTTACGTGAATCGGCTGCGCTCCATCACCCAGGGGCGCGGCGTGTTCAGCATGCAGTTTTCCCGTTACGAGCCGCTCCCGGAGAGCCTGGAGTCGGAGCTCGTGGCCAAGATCAGGGGCGTCGCCTAGGCGAGGAGGCCGGCGGCCGTGTGGCCGCGGGCCGGTTCGGAGGAAGTAGAAGGATGAGCAAGCAGAAGTTTGAGCGGACGAAGCCGCACGTGAACGTGGGGACGATTGGTCACGTGGATCACGGGAAGACGACGCTGACGGCGGCGATCACGGAGGTATTGTCGAGGAAGGGTTTGGCGGAGTTCGTGCCGTTTGATGAGATCGACAAGGCGCCGGAGGAGAAGGCGCGCGGGATCACGATTGCGACGGCGCACGTGGAGTACCAGTCGTTGAAGCGGCACTACGCGCACGTGGACTGTCCGGGACACGCGGACTACATCAAGAACATGATCACGGGTGCGGCGCAGATGGACGGGGCTATTTTGGTGGTGAGCGCGGCGGACGGACCGATGCCGCAGACGCGGGAGCACGTGTTGCTGGCGCGTCAGGTGAACGTCCCGTACATCGTGGTGTACCTGAACAAGGTGGACATGGTGGACGATCCCGAGCTGTTGGAGCTGGTGGAACTGGAGGTTCGGGAGCTGTTGACGAAGTACGAATACCCTGGGGACACGCTGCCTGTGATCCGAGGGAGCGCGTTGAAGGCGCTGGAGAGCCCGGAAGACGGGGAGTGGACGAAGAGCATTTGGGAGCTGATCGACGCGATCGACAATTCGATCCCGACGCCGAAGCGCGAGGTGGACAAGCCGTTCCTGATGCCTGTGGAGGACGTGTTCTCGATCACGGGCCGTGGGACGGTGGGGACGGGCCGCGTGGAGCGCGGACGGGTGAAGGTCGGGGAGAAGGTGGAGATCGTCGGGATCCGGGAGACGCTGGAGACGGTGGTGACCGGAGTGGAGATGTTCCGCAAGATCCTGGACGACGCGCAGGCAGGGGACAACATTGGGTTGTTGCTGCGTGGTGTGGACAAGGATCGGTTGGAGCGAGGGATGGTGGTGGCGGCGCCGAAGTCGGTGAAGCCGCACACGAAGTTTGAGGGCGAGGTGTACGTGCTGACGAAGGAGGAGGGGGGGCGTCACAAGCCGTTTTTCGACGGGTACCGGCCGCAGTTTTACTTCCGTACGACGGACGTGACTGGTGTGGCGACGCTGCCGGAAGGGCGGGAGATGGTGATGCCTGGGGACAACGTGAAGATGCAGGTGGAGCTGATCACGCCGATCGCGATGGAAGAGGGTCTGCGGTTCGCGATCCGTGAGGGCGGCCGCACCGTCGGCGCCGGCGTCGTCGCCAAGATCTACGAGTAAGGGCGAAGGAGGAGTTCGTGGCGAGTCAACGCATCAGGATCCGGCTTCGGTCCTACGACCACGCGATCCTGGACACATCGGCTGGCGAAATCGTCCGCACCGCTCGGCGCACCGGGGCCATGACCTCGGGGCCGGTTCCGCTGCCTACGCGGCGGCACGTGTGGACGGTCCTGCGTTCGCCGCACGTGGACAAGAAGTCGCGGGAGCAGTTCGAGATCCGCGTCCACAAGCGGCTTATCGACATCACGCAGTCGAATCCGCAGACGATCGACGCGCTCATGAAGCTCGACCTGCCCGCCGGGGTCGACATCGACATCAAGCTGTAGTCGCGCCGCATGCCCGCCGTCCGGCGGGTGTCAGCGCCGAGGCGCTTCCGTGAACGCCCGCGGGCGGTCCGCCGGAAGCAGGAGAGGAATACGATGAAAGCCATCATCGGCAAGAAGATCGGGATGACCCAGGTCTTCGACCCGGACGGGAAGGTGATCCCGGTGACCGTGATCGCCGCCGGCCCGTGCTGGGTGGTTCAGAAGAAGACGAAAGAGAAGGACGGCTACGAGGCCATCCAGGTCGGTTACGATCCCGCGCGCGAGAAGCGGGTGAACAAGCCGCGCAAGGGCCACTTCGCCAAGGCGGGGGTGCTTCCCACGCGGGTGCTCCGCGAGTTCCGCGGCGTCTCCGACCTCGAGGTCGGGGCCGAACTGAAGGCCGATGTCTTCGCCCCCGGTGCGGTGGTCGACGTGATCGGCACCTCGATCGGGCGCGGTTTTCAGGGCGTCGTGAAGCGCCACCACTTCTCGGGCGGCCCCGCCACCCACGGCTCCAAGACCGGCCGGATTCCCGGCTCGGTGGGCGCGAGCGCCTGGCCGTCGCGTGTGATTCCGGGCAAGAAGCTCCCGGGGCAGATGGGCAACGTGCGGGTGACCGTGCGCAACATCACCGTGGTGGGAGTGGACGTGGAGCTGAACCTGATCTGGCTCAAGGGCGCGGTGCCCGGCGCCCGCAACGGCTATCTCGTCCTCCGCGAGGCGGGAAAGAAGGAATAAGAGGTAGCGATGCCAAAGGCAAAACACTACAACATGGACGGCAAGCTCCTCGGTGAGGTGGACCTCCCCGAGATCGCTTTCGGGGCGGAACCCAACGAGCACGTGGTCTGGGAAGCGGTGAAGTGCTACCTGGCCAACCAGCGCCGGGGTACCTCCGCCACCAAGACGTTCTCCATGGTCCGCGGCGGCGGCAAGAAGCCGTTCCGTCAGAAGGGAACGGGACGCGCGCGCCAGGGTTCGTCCCGTGCTCCGCAGTACGTCGGCGGCGCCACGGTCTTCGGACCCCAGCCGCGGGACTACTCGTACCGTATTCCCAAGAAGCTCCGGCGGCTGGCTCTGGTCTCCGCCCTGAGCCAGCGGGCCATCGAAGGAAACGTCGCCGTGCTGGACGATCCGGCGATGACGGCGCCCAAGACCAAGTCGGTTGCCGGGCTCGTGAAGGCGATCGGCCTCGGCGAGCGCAAGGTGTGCTTCATCACCTCCGGCACCGACCGCAATTTCGTGAAGAGCTGCCGGAACATCCCGGGGGTGACCGTGCTCCCGCATTCCGCGCTCAACGTCTATGCCCTCATCGACGCCGAGGTGCTGGTCGTAACGCCGACCGCGCTCGAAGGGATCAAGGAGGCCTACGAATCATGAAGGACCCGCACGACGTGATCGTCAAGGCGCTCGTGAGCGAGAAGGGCACCCGGATGCGGGAGGGGGGGAACAAGTACCTCTTCCAGGTGCATCCCGACGCCAACAAGGTGGAGATCCAGCAGGCAGTGCAGATCATCTTCGGCGTCACTGTGGAACACGTGCGGACGCAGAACGTGCTGGGGAAGCTGAAGCGGGTGGGGGCCAGCGCGGGGCGCCGCTCTTCGTGGAAAAAGGCGATCGTGACCCTCAAGCAGGGCGATAGCATCGAGCTGTTCGAGGAAGTCTAAGCGGCGTGGGGTCGGTGACGGCCCCCGCGCGTAGTTAGCAACCGGGAGACAGAGCATGGGTCTCAAAAGTTTCCGGCCAACAACTCCGGGCCAGCGGTTCAAGACGGTCTCCGACTTCGAGGAGATCACGACCGACCAGCCGGAAAAGTCCCTCCTCCGTCCACTCCGCAAGTCGGGGGGACGGGATAACCAGGGACACGTTTCCGCATGGCATCGGGGCGGCGGCCACAAGCGTCGGTACCGGGTCATCGATTTCAGGCGCGACAAGCGCGGGATTCCCGCGCGCGTGGCGACGATCGAATACGACCCCAATCGCAGCTCGCGCATCGCGTTGGTGGTCTACGCCGACGGCGAGAAGCGGTACATCATCGCCCCCAAGGGGCTCGAAGTGAACATGACGATCATGGCGGGGCCCGACGTCGAAGTGCAGGTCGGGAACGCCATGCCCTTGAAAAGCGTCCCGCTCGGCACCGAGGTGCATAACCTCGAGATGGTGCCCGGCAAGGGAGGCCAGATCGCGCGCGGCGCCGGCGCCGCGGCGGTGGTCGTGGCCAAGGAAGGCAACAACGCGCAGGTCAAGATGCCTTCCGGCGAGGTGCGGGTGTTCATGTCCGACTGCTACTGCACGATCGGCCAAGTCGGCAACCTCGACCACGAGAACATTGTGATCGGCAAGGCCGGCCGCAACCGGTGGCTGGGCCGGCGGCCCATCACCCGCGGCGTGGCCATGAACCCGGTCGATCACCCGATGGGCGGCGGCGAGGGCCGCACCTCGGGCGGGCGCCACCCGACGACCCCGTGGGGCAAGAAGACCAAGGGTCTGAAGACGCGCAAGAAGAAGCTTTCGGACCGTCTGATCGTCCGGAGACGCAAGGGCAAGTAACCGCCGGGCTCCCGCGGTGGGCGCCAGGAGATCACAGAGACAACCATGGCACGTTCGATCAAAAAGGGTCCGTTCGTCGATTCGAAGCTCATTACCCGGATCGAGACCATGAACAAGAAGAACGAGAAGCGCGTCGTCCGCACGTGGGCGCGTCGCTCCACCATCGTTCCCGAGTTCGTGGGGCACACCCTGGCTGTGCACAACGGCAACAAGTTCATCCCGATCTACGTGACCGAGAACATGGTCGGGCACAAGCTGGGCGAGTTTGCGCCCACACGGGTCTTTCGGGGCCACGCCGGCACCGACAAGACCACGTCCACGACCCCTTCGGCGCCGGCGGCGCCCAAGAAGCAAGGGTAGGAAAGGCTCCGTGCTCCGTGTCATCGCGGGGCGGGAAGCCGTGAAGGAGCGGTAGAGCGATGGAAGCTCGTGCCACTGCAAGGTACATCAGAGTGACACCGCGCAAGGTGAACCAGGTGCTCGATCTGGTCCGAGGCCGCGCTGTGGAGGAGGCGCTTCTGACGCTGACCTTCTCCAAGAAGCACGTGGCCAAGAGGATCGAGAAGACGGTTCGCTCGGCGGTGGCCAACGCCGTGCAGGCGGACTCGGCTCTCGACGTCGAGGATCTGTACGTGAAGGAGGCCCTGGTTGGACCGGGGCCGATCATGAAGCGCTGGCTTCCCCGCGCGCAGGGTCGGGCCACCCCGATCCTCAAGCGGACGAGCCACATCACCATCATCTTGGGCGACCGCCCGGTGAAGGGCCGGAAGGCCAAGTCGGGCAAGAAGGCCGCACCGGCCGCCAAGGCGGCTCCGAAGAAGCGCGCAACGGCCAAGGCAACGGCTAAGCCGGCTGCCAAGCCGGCGGCGAAGGCCGCGGCGAAGAGCGCCGGCAAGAAAACGGCGCGGGCAAAGGCCAAGTAGACGGAGACGGGGGGACATCGGTCCGCCCCGGCAGCAAGGTTTACGGAGGAGACTGTGGGTCAGAAAACGCATCCGGTCGGATTGAGGCTGGGCATCGTCAAGACGTGGGACTCTCGCTGGTTCGCCGGCAAGAACTACGCACAGCTCCTGGATGAGGACATCAAGATCCGGCGTTACCTGGAGAACCGTCTCTCCAACGCCAGCCTCTCCAAGGTCATCATCCAGCGGGCCGCGAACAAGGTCACGATCAACATCGCGACCGCCAAGCCCGGCCTCGTGATCGGCCGTCGCGGCACTCAGGTGGATCAGCTCCGCGACGAGCTCCACCAGCTCACCGGCAAGGAGATCTACATCAACATCGATGAGATCAAGCGGCCGGACACGGACGCGGCCCTGGTCGCCCAGCATATCGCCCGCCAGCTCGAAGGACGCGTGTCCTTCCGGCGGGCCATGAAGAAGAGCATTCAAGCGGTGATGAAGAGCGGCGCCGAGGGCGTGCGCGTGGCCTGCTCCGGCCGGTTGGGCGGAGCGGAAATGGCCCGCTACGAGTCCTATCGTGAGGGGCGGGTGCCGTTGCACACGCTGCGCGCGGACATCGATTTCGCCCGCGCCACCGCCCGCACCACCTACGGTGCCTGCGGCGTGAAAGTGTGGATCTTCCACGGCGAGGTTTTGGGGCCGGAGGCTCCGGCCGAGGCCGCCGCTCCGGCGGCGCCCGCCCGAGGCGGACGCGGCGACCGTGGCGACCGTGGCAAGGGCCCAAGCGACCGGTCGAGGAACTAGGAGTTTCCGATGCTACTACCGAAGAGAGTCAAACATCGCAAGCAGCAGCGAGGCCGGATGAACGGGAAGGCCTATCGCGGAGGCAAGGTGTCCTTCGGCGAGTTCGGCCTGCAGGCCATCGAGCCGGCCTGGATCACCAACCGGCAGATCGAGGCCGCCCGTGTGGCGATCACCCGTCACATCAAGCGTGGCGGCAAGATGTGGATCCGCATCTTCCCGGACAAGCCGGTGACCAAGAAGCCGGCGGAAACCCGCATGGGCAAGGGGAAGGGGAGCCCGGAGTTCTGGGTCGCGGTGGTGAAGCCGGGGCGGGTCCTCTTCGAACTCGAAGGCATCAGCAAGGAGCTCGCGGCGGAGGCCATGAAGCTGGGCGCGGCCAAGCTCCCCATCAAGACGCGCTTCGTGGTCCGCGAAGAGCAGCTGGGAGACTGACGTCATGGCCAAAGAGAAGAAGACGAACATTCACGACATGTCTCCGGATGACGTTGAGCGTCGGATCGCCGACCTCAAGAAGGAGCTCTTCAACCTTCGCTTCCGGAACACCATGCGCCAGCTCGACAACCCGCTTCAGATCCGGGGTCTCCGGCGGGAAGTGGCGCGGCTGTCCACGGCGTTGGCCGAGTATCGCCAGGGCACTCGCCGGCTGGCGGGGGAGAGCGTGACGGAAGCCAAGAAGGCTTGATCCCGGCGGACGCGAGGCGTCCTCGGAACCTTGAAGTGAGGTAGCGAACGTGGAAGCGAACGTAGAACGCAATCGACGCAAAGTCCGGGTGGGCCGGGTCGTCAGCGACAAGATGGACAAGACCCGGGTGGTCGTCATCGAGCGTCTGGTCAAGCACCCGGAGTACAAGCGGTACGTCCGCAAGCGTAAGAAGTACACGGTTCACGACGAAACGAACCAGTGCCACGAGGGCGACCTCGTGCGGTTCATGGAGACCCGCCCGCTGAGCAAGACCAAGCGGTGGCGTCTCGTCGAGATCGTCGAAAAAGCCAAGTAGTGCGGGGAGCGTGAACCATGATCCAGATGCAGACCATGTTGACGGTGGCGGACAACTCGGGGGCTCGGACCGCGCGTTGTATCCACGTCCTCGGCGGGACGCGGCGCCACTACGCCCATCTCGGCGACGTCGTGGTGGTGGCCATTCAGGACGCCATTCCCGGCGGCGCCGCCAAGAAGGGTGAGGTGGCCAAAGCGGTGATCGTGCGCACGCGGAAGGAGTACCGCCGCAAGGACGGTTCCTATATCCGATTCGACGACAACGCGGTGGTCCTGATCGACGCCAACAACGAGCCGAGGGGCACCCGCATCTTCGGTCCGGTGGCTCGCGAGCTGCGCGAGCGGAATTTCATGAAGATCATCTCCCTCGCCCCCGAGGTGTTGTAGGGAGCGCGGAGGAGGAGAGCCATGAAGGTAAAGAAAGGCGACCAGGTTACGGTGATCGCCGGCAACGACAAGGGGAAGACCGGGCGTGTGCTCCAGGTCCTCCGCGAGAAGGACCGGGTCATCGTCGAAGGCGTCAAGTTCGTAAAGCGGCACACTCGCCCCACCAGCGCGGGGAAGGGTGGAATCGTGGAGAAGGAAGCCGCCATCCACATCTCGAACGTGAAAAAGGTCGGCTAGCTCCGACGGTGGACGGCTCCTCGTCGGAGCCTTCGCGACCGCTGCCCGGGTAGACCCGGGACGACGGCGGCCGCAGGAGAGAAGAAAGCATGAAGCCGAGATATCAAGAGGACTACGAGCAGCGGGTGCTTCCCGAGCTGGTGAAGCACTTCGGCTACTCCAACTCGATGCAGGCGCCCAAGCTCACCAAGATCGTTCTGAACATGCGGGTGGGCGAGGCGACGCAGAACGTGAAGCTCCTCGACGGGGCGACCGCGGATCTCACCCGCATCACCGGGCAGAAGCCGGCGATCCGTCGCGCCAAGAAGGCCATTTCGAATTTCAAGCTGCGCGAGGGGATGCCGATCGGGGTGGCGGTGACGCTGCGCGGCGCTCGGATGTTCGAGTTCCTGGATCGCTTCGTGTCGGTCGCGGTGCCGCGCATCCGCGACTTCCGCGGGTTCTCGTCCAAGTCCTTCGACGGGCGGGGCAACTACAGCGTGGGCGTCCAGGAGCAGATCATTTTTCCGGAGATCGACTACGACAAGATCGACAAGGTCCGGGGGATGGACATCACCTTCGTGACCAGCGCGGAAACGGACGAGGAGGGGCTGGAGCTCCTCCGGCGGATGAAGTTCCCCTTCCGCGAGCAGAAGAGCTAAAGGAGCGCCTGTGGCTAAGAAAGCGTTGGTCGAAAAGTGGAAACGCACCCCCAAGTACAAGGTGCGGGGCTACAACCGTTGCAACCGGTGTGGCCGTCCGCGGGCCTACCTGCGGAAGTTCGGTCTCTGCCGTATCTGCTTCCGGGATCTCGCCCTGGACGGGAAGGTTCCTGGAGTGGTGAAGGCTAGTTGGTAGTCACGCGGCCGGGCAGGCGTCAGGCGGTTCATTCCGCTGTGGCATCCGCCGCCGGCGAACCGCCCGGCCCGCAGAGTAGACGAAGGAGCGAACAGGAATGCCGGTGACCGATCCGATCGCGGACATGCTGACGAGCATCCGGAATGCGGCTCAGGCCAGCCACCCTCGGGTGGATGTGCCGGCCTCGAGGGTGAAGTCGGCGATCGCGGACTTGCTGCTCCGCGAGAAGTACATCGAAAACGTGCGTCCCATCCAGGACGAGAAGCAGGGCCTGCTGCGCATCTACTTGCGCTACCTGCCGGATAACCGCCCCATCATCCGGGGAATCAGGCGTGTTTCGCGCCCCGGTCGGCGGATGTACTGCAAGCGGCACGAAGTCCCGCGGGTGTTGGGCGGCCTGGGTACGGCGGTCCTCTCGACCTCCCAGGGAATCATGACGGACAAGGAGGCCCGCAAGCGCGGTCTCGGCGGCGAACTCGTCGCCGTGCTTTGGTAACCGCGAGTCGGGAAGACGAGGTAAGCCATGTCTCGAGTCGGTAAGAAGATCATTCCGATCCCCTCGGGGGTCGAGCTCAAGATGTCGGGTCGCACCGTCACGGCCAAGGGCCCCAAGGGGGTGCTCAGCTACGACGCGCTCCCGGGGATCGAATTGGACGTGATGGAGGGCAAGGCCCAGGTGCGGCAGACCTCCACCGAGAAGACGGCGGGGGCCATTCACGGCCTCTCGCGCGCCATGGTCAACAACCTGGTGGAGGGTGTGTCCACGGGCTTCACCAAGGGCCTGGAGATCCAAGGCACCGGCTATCGAGCCCAGGTGCAGGAGCGCACGCTCGTTCTTACGTTGGGGTTTTCGCACCCCATCGAGTACGCGCTCCCCAACGGGATCGACGCGAAAGTGGAGCAGAACAAGATCGTCATCAGCGGGATCGACAAGGCGCTGGTGGGACAAGTGGCGGCGGAGGTGCGCAAGTTCCGGCCTCCGGAGCCCTACAAGGGCAAGGGGATCCGCTACGAAGGTGAATTCGTTCGCCGCAAGGCCGGCAAGAGCGCCGGTGCCTAAGCGAGGTTAAGAGCATGACCACGATTGCCATCAAGCGGCGGGAAGCCCGGATCCGGAGGCACCATCGGGTGCGCAACAAGGTGTCCGGCACCGCCGAGCGGCCCCGGCTCTGTGTCTACCGGAGCTTGAGCCACATCTACGCCCAGCTCGTTGACGACGCTCAGGGTCTCACCCTGCTCACCGTGTCGAGCCTCACCCCCGAGGTTCGGGAGAAGATCGAGCAGGGCAAGACCAAGAAGACCGCGGTCAGCACGCTGGTGGGTCAGGTGGTGGCGCGCAAGGCCCTCGACATGGGTATCCAGGCCGTCGCGTTCGATCGCGGCGGCTATCTCTACCACGGCCGGGTGAAAGCTCTGGCCGAGGGCGCCCGCGAGGGCGGCCTGAAGTTCTAGGAGGAAGACCTTGCGTCGCAATCCCAACCGCAATCCGAGTCCGGAGAGCGATCTCGTCGAAAACATGGTCGCCGTCAACCGCTGCGCGAAGGTGGTGAAGGGCGGTCGCCGGTTCAGCTTCAACGCCATCGTTACGGTAGGCGACAAGCAGGGCCGGGTCGGGATCGGTCTCGGCAAGGCCAACGAAGTGGCCGACGCCATTCGCAAGGCCACCGAGGCCGCCCGCCGCGCGATGGTGCCGATCAACCTGGTGAAGGGAACGATCCCGCACGAGGTGATCGGCCACTTCGGAGCCGGCCGGGTTCTCCTCAAGCCGGCGAGCCCCGGTACCGGCGTGATCGCCGGCGGCCCGGTGCGCGCGGTCCTCGAGGCGGCGGGAGTGCAGAACGTGCTCTCCAAGTGTCTCGGGTCCACCAACCCCCACAACGCGGTCAAGGCCACCTTCAACGCGCTCACGAGCCTGCGCTCGGTCAGCAGTGTGGCCGAGGAGCGGGGCAAGACGGTGGGCGAGATCCTGGAACTGAAGCGGAAGAGCCCGATCGCTCCGGCAGTGACGGCGGCGGCTGTGGAGAGCATCCCGACCGCGGTGGCCGTCGAGGACCCGGAGTCGCCGGAGGATGCCAATGCCTAAGAAGCTGAAGATCACTCAGGTGCGTAGCGCCATCGACCGACCGGAGCCGCAAAAGCGGACCGTTCGCGCCCTCGGCATCAAGCGGCTGGGCCGCCCTGTGATCCAGAACGACACGCCCCAGATCCGCGGCATGATCTACAAGGTCCGTCATCTTGTGGACGTGCAGGAAATCGACTGAGGAAAACGACCATGAAGCTCGGAACTCTTAAGCCCGCCAAGGGCGCAACCAAGAACCGCAAGCGCATCGGCCGCGGCACCGGAAGCGGACACGGCGGGACCAGCACGCGCGGTCACAAGGGCCAGGGCGCCCGCACCGGGAGCACGACCAGGCCCTGGTTCGAAGGCGGCCAGATGCCTTTGCAGCGCCGCTTGCCCAAGCGCGGGTTCACCAACGTGCACGCCAAGCCGGTGGAGATCGTGAACGTCGGCGATCTCGCCGGACTGGGCGGCGAACCGATCACCGCGATGGTGCTCAAGCTGCGCGGGCTGATCAACGACACGAAGGCGCCGCTCAAGATCCTCGGCAACGGGGAACTCACCGAGGCGGTGACCGTACGCGCCCACGCGTTCAGCGCGGGGGCCAAGCAGAAGATCGAGGCCGCGGGCGGCAAGGTGGACGTGATCGTGGTGCCCCGCCGCCCCAAGCGGTTCAAGAAGCGGAACGAGAAGCCGGCGACGAAGTAACCGAGCCGCCGACCGGGCTGACCCGTTCGTGGGAAGGCCGGTCGCCAGAGGGTATCGATGCTGAAAAAGCTCCAGAACATCTTCGCCATCCCGGAGTTGAAGAAGAGAATCCTCTTCACCGCCGGGCTGCTCGCGGTCTACCGGCTGGGTGGGCACATCCCCACCCCGGGAGTGGATGCGGGCGCGCTGAAGGCGTATTTCGCGGCAAATCAGGGGACGCTCTTCGGCCTCTACGACATGTTCGTGGGCGGTGCTCTCGAGCGTGCCACCGTGTTTGCCCTGGGCATCATGCCCTACATCAGCGCCTCGATCATCCTGCAGCTGTTCGGAGCGGTGATTCCGTACTTCGAGAAGCTGCAAAAAGAGGGTGAAGAGGGCCGCAAGAAGATCAACCAGTACACCCGCTACGGTACGGTGGCGCTGGCCGCGATCCAGGGGTTGGGGATCGCGATCTTTCTCCAGAATCTCAACGCCGGGGGAATGTCGGTCGTGCCGAACCCCGGGCCCGGATTCTTGTTCCTCACGATCGTGACCCTGACCTCGGGCACCATCTTCGTGATGTGGCTCGGGGAGCAGATCACGGATCGTGGGATCGGCAACGGCATCTCGCTCATCATCACCGTGGGGATCATCGCCGACTATCCGAACTACATACTCAACACCCTGCGTGCCTTCACGGCGGGCCAGTTCAACATCTTCCAACTCGTCATCCTGATCGCGGTGATGCTGGCGGTGGTCGTGCTGGTGGTCCTCATGACCCTGGGGGTGCGAAAGATCCCCGTCCAGTACGCCAAGCGGGTTGTGGGGCGGAAGATGTACGGCGGGCAGACCACTCACATCCCGCTCCGGGTCAACACCGCGGGCGTGATGCCTATCATCTTCGCTCAGTCCATCATCGCCTTTCCGGGCACGGTGGCCGCCCTCTTTCCGGGCAACGAGTTCATGCAGACGATCCATGGCGTGTTCTCCCCGGGTCAGTTGATCTACATCACGGTCTACGCGCTGATGATCATCTTCTTTACGTATTTCTATACCGCCATCGTCCTCAATCCGGTGGACCTGGCGGACAACATGCGCAAGTACGGCGGGTTCATCCCCGGCATCCGGCCCGGGAAGAAGACGTCCGAGTACATCGACCGGATCCTGACCCGAATCACGCTTCCGGGAGCCATCTTTCTGGCGTTCATCGCCGTCCTCCCCGACGTGATGATTCGGAGATTCAACGTGCCGTTCTACTTCGGCGGCACAGGGCTTTTGATCGTGGTGGGCGTGGTGCTGGACACCCTGACCCAGATCGAGTCGCACCTTCTCATGCGGCATTACGAGGGCTTCATGAAGAAGGGCAAGCTGCGCGCGCGCACGTCGCGCTGACGCGGGCGGCCTGAAGGGTCCGGGACCGGCATGGTGAAGCTGAGGTCGAAGGAGGAAGTCGAGAAGATCCGCGTTTCCGCCGGAATCGTGGCGGGGACGTTGGAGCTGCTCCGAGGTCTGGTCCGGCCCGGAATCACGACCCGGGATCTGGACGCGAAGGCGGAGGAGTTCATTCGAGACAGCGGCGGAGAGCCTTCCTTTCTGGGGTATCACGGATACCCCGCGGCGACCTGCATCTCGATCAACGAAGAGGTCGTGCACGGGATCCCGGGCGACCGGGTGATCCGTGAAGGCGACATCGTCGGGGTGGACGTCGGGGTGGTGAGGGACGGATATCACGGAGACGCGGCCTCCACCTTCGGGGTGGGGGAGGTTTCCGAATCGGTGCGGCAGCTCGTTCGGGTGACCGAGGAGTGCCTGCACCGGGCCATCGAGGCGTTCCGCGACGGGAATCGCCTCGGCGACGTGGGGCACGCCGTGCAATCCCACGCCGAGCGCCATGGCTACGGGGTGGTGCGGGCGCTGGTGGGGCACGGGATCGGCGAGAAGATGCACGAGGATCCGCAAGTTCCGAACTACGGGAAGCCGGGGACGGGACTCAAGCTCAAGCCGGGTCTGGTGTGCGCCATCGAGCCCATGATCACGATGGGAGGCTGGGAGGTGGAAACCCTGGCCGACCAATGGACGATCGTCACGCGCGACCGCTCGATGGCGGCGCATTTCGAGCATACGGTGGTCCTCACCGAGGACGGCCCGAAGGTGCTGAGCGTGACGAACGGGAAGGGAACTCTGGGGGCCCGGGCGACCGGCGAGACCCCGGGGAGGACCGAGCGATGAAAGTAAAAGCGAGTGTCAAGCGCATCTGCGAGAACTGCAAGCTCGTGAAGCGCAAGGGTGTGGTGCGGGTGATCTGTAAGAACCCGCGGCACAAGCAGAGACAGGGTTGATCCCCGTCGGTGAGCCGATGATCGGACCGGCGGCAGGACTAGCCGGTCATTCCGCCTTGAAGGCCTCACGGCCGGGCGGAAGGAGGAGCTAAGTGGCACGCATAGCAGGCGTCGATCTGCCGAACGACAAGCGGGTTGAAATCGCCTTGACCTACATCTTCGGCATCGGCCGGAGCCGGGCGCGCATGATTCTCAGCGCGACCGGCGTCAATCCGGCCGTCCGGGTGCGGGAAATGAGCGAAGAGGACACCGCCAAACTTCGGCAGGAAATCGAGACCAAGTACCGGGTCGAGGGGGCGCTCCATACCGAAGTTCAGATGAACATCAAGCGCCTCATGGACATCGGGTGCTACCGGGGGCTTCGTCACCGCCGCGGCCTGCCCGTGCGCGGACAGCGGACGAAGACCAACGCTCGGACGCGCAAGGGTCCGCGCCGGACGGCGGGTTCCGGACGCAAGAAGCTCACCAAGACTTGATGCCGTCGGGCGTTTAAGGAGGTTTCGTGGCACGCGCCAAAGTCACCAAGAAGAAGAAGGACCGCAAGGTCCCGATCAATGGGGTCGCCCATATCCAGGCGACTTTCAACAATACGATCATCAGCATCACCGACCCCGAAGGGGGCGTGGTGGGGTGGGCGACGGCGGGCAAGGTCGGCTTCAAGGGAAGCCGCAAGAGCACGCCGTTTGCCGCCCAGTTGGCCGCCGAGGATGCGGCCAAGCAGGTTTTGGCCCAAGGCATGCGGAAGGTGGATGTCATGGTGAAGGGCCCGGGCGCCGGTCGGGAAGCGGCTATCCGCTCGCTCGCCGCCGCGGGGCTCGAGATCCAGGCCATCCGGGACGTGACGCCCATTCCTCACAATGGGTGCCGTCCGCCCAAGCGCCGACGGGTCTAGCGGGTACGAGCCCGGCGTCACGCAGGACCGGCTTCGGCTGGGCCTGATGTGAACGCGCTATAGGGCTCATCTCTTGATCGCGAACTGTCGCAACGGCGACGGAGGTAAGAAGACACATGGCGAGATATCGTGGTGCGGTGTGCCGTTTGTGCCGCCGGGAGGGCGAGAAGCTCTTCCTCAAGGGCGAGCGGTGCTACACCGCCAAGTGCGCGGCCGAACGGCGCGCCTACGCGCCCGGCGAGCACGGGCGGGATCGCCGGCTCAAGGTCACGAACTACGGCCTGCAGTTGCGGCAGAAACAGAAGGCTCGCCGGATCTACGGGATCATGGAGCGCCAGTTCCGCAACTACTTCCAGGAAGCGGCTCGGCTGCCCGGCGTGACCGGCGAGAACCTGCTCCAGCTCCTGGAGACGAGGCTCGACAACCTGGTCTACCGGCTCAGCTTCGCGGCGTCGCGGCCGGCGGCCCGGCAGCTCGTGCTTCACGGGCATTTTCGCGTGAACGGCCGGAAAGTCAATGTTCCCTCCTACCGAGTGCGACCGGGCGATGTCATCGCGGTCAAAGAGGACAGCCAGAGCCTCAAGGCGGTCCAGGATTCGGTGGAGAGCCGCGGCGGGCGCGACACGCCCGACTGGCTGGAGGCGAACCCGAAGATGCTCCAGGGCCGGCTTCTCCGGGTGCCCTCGCGGGATGCGATTCCCACGACCATCCAGGAGAGCCTGATCGTCGAGCTCTATTCGAAGTAAGGGTCTAAGACCGGCCGGCCGGCATAGTTGATGACGCTATCGGGTCGATGATCCGAGGAGGCATGACAGCGATGAAGTGGAAGAACCTCCAGATGCCGAAATCCATCGAGCTGGACGAGGGAAGTGCCTCGGACCGCTACGGCAAGTTCACGATCGAGCCGTTGGAAAGAGGTTTCGGCCTGACGGTGGGGAACGCGCTCCGTCGAGCGCTCCTTTCGAGCCTGCAGGGTGCCGCGGTGACCGCGGTCAAGATCGAAGGGGTTCTCCATGAGTTCAGCACGATCCCCGGTGTGCTCGAGGATGTGAGCGAGATCATCCTCAACCTGAAGCAGATCCGCTTCAAGATGCACGCCGACTACAAGCTCAATGCCCGTTTCAAGATGACGGGCCCGGGTGAACTGAAGGCCGGTGATCTGCAGGCCGATCCCGGAATCGAGGTCCTGAACCCCGATCTCCACGTCGCCACCCTCAACAAGGAGGGGCAGATCGACATGGAGGTGGAGGTCTCGGCCGGCCGCGGGTACATCCCCGCCGATCAGCAGGAAGAGGAGCGTCCGATCGGGGTGATCCCGCTGGATGCCCACTACTCGCCGATCAAGAAGGTGAACTTCGAGGTGGAGAACACCCGCGTGGGGCAGCGCGTCGACTTCGACAAGCTCACCCTGGAGGTGTGGACCGACGGCAGCATCCTTCCCAAAGACGGGATGGCCGTAGCGGCCATGATCCTCAAGGACCACTTCAGTCTCTTCGTCACCTTCGAGGAGCCGATCGTGGTGGACGTCGAGGAAGAGGAAGACAAGGAGAAGGGCCGCATCCGCTCCCTCCTGGAGAAGAGCGTGGAAGAGCTGGAGCTCTCGGTGCGCTCCGCCAACTGTCTGCGCGCCGCCGACATCAAGACCATTGCCGACCTGGTGCAGAAGCCGGAGTCGGCCATGCTCAAGTACCGCAACTTCGGGCGGAAGTCGCTGAAGGAAATCAGCGACATCCTCACCTCGATGGGGCTGCAGTTCGGCATGGAGGTCACTCAGTACGTGAAGCCCGGACGCAAGGTGTCCGACCTGGAGGCGCCTCGCAAGCCCGTGATCGACGAGGACGCGCTGCTTCTGGACGACGACGACGAGGAAGAAGAAGCGCCGGAATCGACCACGGCCAAGAGCACCACCGAGGAATAGACAGAGACGTTTCCGGCGGCCGGGCCGCGGGATCATGAGGCGCCGATCGCGCCTTAGAGGAACGAGCGATGAAGCACGCGAGAAAAGGACGTGAACTAAGCCGCACGGCGGAGCACCGGAAAGCGCTCATGCGCAATCTGGTGACCGAACTCTTCCGTCACGAGCGGATCGAGACCACCCAGGCGAAGGCCAAGGAAGCGCGCCGGCTTGCCGAGCGGCTGATCACCTTCGCCAAGCGGGGCGATCTGCATGCCCGCCGGCATGTCGACCGGTTCGTGATGAGTCCCGAAGTGACCCAGAAGCTCTTCGCGACGATTGCGCCCTGGTACGCCGAGCGCCCCGGCGGCTACACCCGGGTCATCAAGACTCGGCACCGTCTCGGCGATGGCGGCGAAATGGCCTTCCTCGAGCTGGTGAAGTCGGACGAGCAGCTCGCCGAGGAGAAGAAGATCCGCGAGGCGGCCGCAGCCCAGGCAGCCGAGGAAAAAGAAGCCAAGGCGAAGGCCAAGGGCGAGAGGACGGCCAAGGCCAAGGCCGAGCGGGCCGACAAGCCGGCGAGGCCGCATCGGGGTGGGAAGGCGAACAAGCCGACCGGCCCCGGCAAGATGGCCAAGCCCCGCGTGACGAAGAAGCCCGAGGGAGGGGAGTAGTCCCATCTCTCGACCGCCACG
Source organism: Candidatus Eiseniibacteriota bacterium (assembly GCA_963762255.1). Classification (GTDB taxonomy): domain Bacteria; phylum Eisenbacteria; class RBG-16-71-46; order JABDJR01; family JABDJR01; genus CAVXKA01. Next base: position 1,264,995 of record CAVXKA010000002.1, on the reverse strand, counting down.
CGCGAAGCGTTCTCGAGAGCGCGCCCCAGACCGGGGCGCGCTTTTCGTTTCCAGGTGCCGTGGGGGCTTCACCCCGGTAGACTGGCCGGAGCGCTCAGCCACCCCACCCTGTCTGCCGATAACGGGAGGATGATGCCCAAGTCCTTTCCGGTCATTGCATTGGCGCCCCGGGTCGTCCGGGTGAGCGCGGTCCCGGCCGTCTTCCTGCTGGTCGCGCTTCTGCTCGCCGTCGCCGTGGTCGCTCCCGGCACCGCTCTTGCCGCGGAGCAAGCTTTTCCAACGGGCGCGCCGCCGGCCTCGCCGCGCGCGACCTGGGTCGTGCGCGACGCGCTCCTCTCGCCGAAGGAGATCCGCCGCATGGTGGACGACGCGGCACAGGCGGGCATCACCGATCTCTTCGTGCAGGTGCGTGGGCGCGGCGACGCGTACTACGAGTCGGACATCGTTCCTCCCGGCCCGCCGCTCCTCGACTCATGGCGCCGCTTCGGTCACTACGATCCGCTGGGCATGGTGCTCGAACTCGCGCGCGAGCACGACATCCGCGTGCACGCATGGCTCAACGTGTACCTCGTGTGGAGCGGCAAGGAACCGCCGGAGGGGCACGTGGTGCTCGAGCATCCGGAATGGCTGGCGTGCGACCGCAACGGCACCTCCATGGCGATGATGAGCAAGCGAGCGTTCGAGTCCGCATGGACGGAGGGCGTGTATCTGGATCCGGGGCGCCGAGACGTCGTGCAGCATTTTCTGGACGTTGTGCGGGAATTGGTCGAGCGCTATCCGGTGGACGGCATCCACCTCGATTACGCGCGCTATCCGGTCATGGACGTTGGCTATAACGAGGCCATGCGGGCGGGCTTCCAGCGACGCACCGGCGTCGATCCGATGGAGCTCGGGGCGAATGCGTCGGGATTGAAGCGCGAGCGCGGCCGCGGTGGGTACGCGGAGCTTCTAGGCGAGTGGCGGGACTTCAAGGCGGCACAGGTGACGGCGCTGGTGGGTGCGGTGCGCGGCCTCACGCAGTCGATGAAGCCCGACATGATGCTGTCGGCGGCGGTGAAGCCGGACGCGGAGTCCGCGCGAAACGAGGTCGGACAGGATTGGGTGCGTTGGGTGAACGATGGGCTGGTCGACGTGGTCGCGCCGATGATGTACTCGACCTCGCGGTCGACGGTGCGCCGCCAGGCCGAAGAGCTGGCCCGGCTGGTGCCCCCGGATCGCATCTGGCCGGGGATCGCGGTGTACAACCAGTCGCTCTCGGCGGCGGAGTCCAAGATCCGCGATTGCCGCGCGGCGGGGCTGGACGGGCTTTCGATCTACTCCTACAACTCGCTGCCTGGCGGGGGACGGAGCCTGGCGAGGTTGAGCCAGGCGCGGTAGGGGGTTGGGTCGGGGGCTGGGCGCGGACGCGGCGGGCTTGACCGCGCCCCGGCGATGCAGTAAATTCTTGTGCCGCTTTGGTGGCTGCGGGCGCGTCCCGAGGCCGCCAGCAACTCAATGATCCTCGGTAGCTCAATGGTAGAGCATGCGGCTGTTAACCGCAGGGTTGTAGGTTCAAGTCCTACCCGAGGAGCCACTCTGGGGCCTCAGAGCGCGATGAACCGTCGCGCTCTATTCTTTTGCCCGCCAGGATCTCGGGGTCTGGGGGCCGCCCTCGGAACGAGAGCTTCAGGCTGTCCGCCGACACCTCGGCGCGAGTAAGCACGAGCCGGATCAACTCCTTCTTCCGGAACGGCGGGAGCCCCGCGAACACATCGGCGACAGCACTCTGCTGCAACCCCCCGCCACCGCCCTCCGTATCTCCCGAGGCGAGTCCGATTCCGCCCCGCCCTCAGCCCGGTCGACCGCCGGCCCCCGGTTCCGGCTCGAGGAGGTTGTTGCGTGCGCTGTGGTCTGCGTTTCCTGGCTGCACTTCTTGGAGTCCTCTTCCCCGCCCTCGCCACTGTCACGGGCACGGCGGAAGCTGTCGTCGCCCCGGCGGAAATGATCACCGCCGCCGCACTGCGCGGGCACGTGTACTTCCTGGCTTCCGATGATCTGGGGGGCCGGGCGGTGGACTCGCGGGGGTTCGAGGTGGCGGCCCAGTACGCCGCCAGCCAGTTCCGCGCGGCCGGCGTCGTCCCTCTGGACAGCCTCGGGAGCCGGGGGCCGTACTTTCAGGACGTCCCGATGGCCCGTCGGACGCTGAGCGGACCGCTCTCGATCACCGTGAAGTCGCCCGTCGGCGAGCAGGTCTTCCCCGAAGGGCAGGACGTGAAGTGGTTCCAGGGCGATCTGGGGGCGCTGGAGCGCCGGGCGGTACCGGTGGTCTACATCGGCTACGGGATCTCCGAGCCCCGACTGGGCTGGGACGATCTCCAGAACCTTGACGTTCGGGGCAAGGTTGTCGCCCTGCTCATGGGCGCTCCGCAAGGCGATGGGCAGGCCGCCCCGCCCGTCGAGGTCCAGGCGCGCTACGCATCCCCCTCGGCGGTATTCCGCAAGATGACGGCGCTGGTGGGCAGGGGCGCGGCGGGCATCCTCGTCCTCCCTGACCCTGATGTGACCGCAGCCTGGGAAGATCTCCGCTCGAAAACCGGCGCTCCCACCGACGAGTACGCCGACCCGTCTCCCGCGGCGCTCCGCATAGCTGGCCTCTTCGTCACCAAACCTGCGTTCGTCAGAGCGCTGTTCGCCGGACAGCTTGGCGTACCACCCGGCATGGAGTTGGTCGGGGATGAGACCACAAAGGGCTTCGAACTAACCGGAGTTACGCTGAGCCTGCAGGTCGCCATCACTGACGTGTCGGTGTCGGCTTGGAACGTGCTTGGCCTGGTGCGAGGGACCGATCCGGTCGCGCGCGACGAATACGTCGTGGTGAGTGCCCATCTCGACAGCACGACCCCCCGGAAACCGGGAGAGGTCTACAACGGCGCCGACGACGACGCCAGCGGCTGCGCCGGGGTGATGGAAGTGGCCCGCGCCGTGGCCGCCCACCCGCTGCGGCGATCGGTCATCTTCGCGCTCTTCACCGGCGAGGAGGCGGCCATCGCGGGGTCGCGGCACTTCGTCTCGCGCTGCCCGGTCCCCTTGGAGAAGATCGTGGCGGACGTGGACATGGACATGATCGGGCGCACCGACGAGGCTTCCCAGGCAGATCGCGCGCACTACGCGCTGGACTCGGACAGGATTACGCCGGAACTCTCCCGCTTGGTCAGGGAGGTCAACGAACGCACCGTTCGCTCGCCCTTGAAGTACGAGAACGAGTCAGGCAACAGCGACAACCTGGCCTTCCACTTCAAGGGCGTCCCCGGGGTTTCTTTCTATTCGGGCCATCACTCGGATGTGAACAAGCCCACCGATGATCCCGAGAAGCTGGACTACGACAAGGCGGAGAAGATCTCCCGGCTGGCCTATGAGGTCACGGTCGCGCTGGGGAACGAGCCCTTGCCCTGGAGGTGAGCGGGGCACTGCAGTCACGCCCGCATCGGCGGGACGCGTAAACGTGGTCGACGACGGTCGCGCCCCTCCCGCCTTTCCCTACGGCATGAGAGACCGCGATCTTCGAGTCTCGCGTCGTCTCTTTGAGAGGGTGCTTAGGCCTATTCTGATCGTTTCCGTCATCATTCTGATGGCATTCGGACATCACTCTTTCGAACTGCCTGCGCCAATCGATCTTGCTGGCATGCACTTACGCGAAGACGTGCCACCGGCATGCATATTGCGTGAAGAAGGCAATGGGTCTGGAAGGGCCAGCTGCGCAAGAGATCGAGTACTGAAGCGGTAGGCCCCGACCCTGTCACGATCGATTCAGGAGGACAGGAAGATGCGCAACCGAATGTCTTACTTGCTTATTGCGTTGGCAACGCTGCTTTGTGCGGTATCCGCAGCTGACGCTCAGGTCAGCGTCCAGGTCGGACTTCCCGGTATCAACATCGGGATCAATGTGCCGAGGTATCCGAGGCTGGTGCTGGTGCCGGATTCTCCCGTCTACTACGCCCCGCAGGAGGATTCGAACTACTTCTTCTACGACGGGCTGTACTGGGTCTACGCGGACGACAACTGGTATGCGAGCAGTTGGTACAACGGGCCCTGGGACTTGGTAGACCCTTACGATGTGCCAATGTTCGTACTACGCGTTCCGGTGCGCTACTACCGTCAGCCACCGGTCTATTTCCGCGCCTGGCGCTCCGACGCGTCGCCACGTTGGAATGAGCACTGGGGCCGCGACTGGGATGCGCGTCGAGGTGGATGGGATCAGCGGAACCCCAAGTACATCCCATCTCCCGCACCGCCGCCGGCTTACCAGCGGAATTATTCTGGGAGCCGCTATCCTGGCGCGACCAGACAACAGGATTCGATTCGATCCCGGAACTACCGCCACCAGCCGCGTGAGGCCGTAACGCGGCAGCATTATGCGGCACCGCCAGACCAGGGTCGGCAGTACAAGAATCGGCAGAACCAGCCCGCTCCGCAAAACAGGGATCGACAGAACAATCCCGCACCGCAAGATAGGGGTCAGCAGAAGAAGAACGCAAAGCACGGTCAGGGTAAGGGATAACTGCGCAGGACAGCTTCAAGAAATCGAACCGGGGCGTGACCACGGCCGATGGCGTGGTCACGCTCATGGCCTTCATACGCCCCACCCAACGGATAGCGCCGACTCTCCGGCGGCGTTGCAAGCGCCGGTCCCAGGACGTAGATGGCGACCAGACAGCAAACATCGAGGTCGAGCGCCTCGTTTCTCTTGGGTCTAGATCTACTGGGGTTTGGGTCGGCCGGGTGCTCTACCGCTGCCAGATCGGGCTCGTGCAGATGCAATCGACCACCGTCGCGCTCTATTCTTTTGCCCGCCAGGATCTCGGGGTCTGGGTGCCGCCCTCGGAACGAGAGCTCGAGGCTCTCCGCCGATACCTCTGCGCGGGTGAGCACGAGCCGGATCAGCTCCTTCTTCCGGAACGGCGGGAGCCCGTCGGCGGTGGCCGCCGTTCCATAGACCCCCCGAGCCGGGCGAGGAACACCACTCTGATGGTCTCCGGCATCATTGTGATTGCCTTCGGACGTTCCCGGTTCGGACTCGATTTGCCAAGTGAACGTACCTGCAAGCACTTGCGAGTGAACACGCCGTCGGCACACAGATTGCGTAGATCAAATGATGTGTTCGGATGACCGGACTTTGCGGATAGATCCTGCCGTCCCGTATGAAGACTGCTCGGAGCGGAGGAACGAGAGCACATTCCACACGAACAGAGGAGAAGTGCCATGGGTGAGCATATGAACAAGAGCAAAGGCACAATCAAGCAGGTGGTAGGTGGCTTGACCGGAAATGACAAGCTCAAGCGGGAGGGCAAGAGGGACGAGGCCAAGGGCCGGGTGGAAGGGGCGGTGAATGATGTGAAAGGTCAGGTGAAGGACGTGAAGAAGTCCATCAAACAGATCGATAGGTAGCTGGTCGCAAATCATTCGGCTGAAGCCGACACCATTTGGGTGCCCAGCCGTTGGCGAGGAGAAACATGAGCTCTGGAACGTTGATCATAGTGATCCTGTTGGCCTTCCTGCTGTTCGGCGGAGGCGGCTTCTATTGGAGCAGGCGCCGCCGGTAGTGGATCGCTCTTGGGGCCGCGATGTCCAGGGCCTGCGGACTCTGAGGTATCAGCCCGAGGAGCCGTCACAAAGAACGCGGACTATCCGCGTCCTTCCAGTTAGCAGAGAACCCCGAGAGCGAGAGCCTTCGGGGTTCGTCGGATGAACTCGCCCAGGTAGACTCGCCGGACGGCGCACTGCTCCCCCTTGGCCGCGCCCCCCGCGTCCTTTAGGATGCCCCGCGTGCATCCGTCCGCCCACACCGAGGGCGCGCGGGCCGACCGTCACGGGAAGGAGGCGCCTCGTGTTCACCCGACTCACCGAGTACCTCTCCGCCGCCTCCGGCTTCATCTGGGGACCCTGGCTCCTCATTCCGCTCCTTCTCCTCACCGGGCTCTTCCTGACTCTTCGGCTTCGGGGGATCCAGTTCACCAAGCTCTGGCATGCCCTCTACCTGGGACTCATCGTGCGGAAGGAGAAGGGGGCGGAGGGGGACATCTCCCACTTCCAGGCTCTCATGACCGCACTCGCTGCCACGGTGGGAACCGGGAACATCGTTGGCGTGGCCACCGCCATCTCGGCGGGCGGGCCGGGCGCGCTCTTCTGGATGTGGATGACCGGGCTGGTGGGGATGGCCACCAAGTACTCCGAAGCGTTCCTGTCGGTCCGTTTCCGCACGGTGGACCGCCGGGGCGAGCAAGCCGGCGGGCCGATGTATTACCTCACCGAGGGCATCCGCTGGCGCTGGCTGGGCCGGCCTCTCGGGTTCCTTTTCGCGCTCTTCGCCGCTTTCGCCGCGTTCGGAATCGGGAACATGGTGCAGTCGAACTCGGTGGCCTCCGCCTTGCAGCACTCCTTCGGCATCCCGATGTGGATCACCGGCGTGGCGCTTGCGGTGGCGGTCGGAGCGGTGATCCTGGGCGGGATCAAGTCCATCGGTCGCTTCACCGGGATCTTCGTTCCGGTCATGATCCTGCTCTATATGGGCGGCTCGGGAGTAGCGCTGATCCTTCACGCCTCGGCAATTCCCCACGCCTTCGCGGTCATCTTCCACGACGCGTTCTCACCCACCGCGGCAGTGGGCGGGTTCCTGGGCGCCACCGTGGCCCAGGGGATCCGCTTCGGGGTCGCTCGGGGCATCTTCTCCAACGAATCCGGCCTCGGCTCGGCGGGAATTGCCGCCGCCGCCGCCCAGACGCGGAATCCCACGACCCAGGCATTGGTCTCGATGACCCAGACCTTCATCGACACCATCGTGGTCTGCACCTTCACCGGGCTCACGATCGTGACCACCGGCGCCTGGACCCAGGGGCTGGACGGGGCCACCCTCACCCAGGTCGCCTTCCGTGAGGGGCTCCCAGGAAACTGGGGCGGTTGGCTGGTAGCGGTTGGGCTGGCCACCTTCGCCTACTCCACCATTCTCGGCTGGAGCTACTACGGGGAGAAGAGTATCGAGTACCTTCTTGGGGCCTGGACGATCATGCCCTACCGGGTGCTCTTCGTGATTGCCGCCTTCGTCGGCACGGTGCGGAGCCTCGATTTCGTGTGGACGCTCTCCGACGTCATGAACGGTCTCATGGCCCTTCCCAACCTCATCGGGCTGCTGCTCTTGAGCGGGCTGGTGGCGCGGGAGACGCGGGAGCATCTCCGGAAGTCCGCGGGCTGACCGCGCCCCCGGTAACCGCCGGCGATCGGGTCAACCACCGTCGCGCTCCCTGCGGGGGTACTCACGCGGGTGCCCCATCCGTCCGCCAGTAAACGCCGTTCTTGCGCTCCATCATCTTCGTCATGATGAACTCGCGGCGCAAAGTGGCCGTGTCGGGGTGGTGGCGCTTGATGATCTCGTTCACCTTGGCCTCGGGGTAGCGAACTCCCGGCTCGAAGCGATTGACGAACCACTTCAGTACCACGTCGCGCTTCTTCCGCGTGGACGGAATGCCCGTGAGGGTGTCGCCGTCGAAATAGGTGCGCAGGACCTTGCGCTCCCAGTTCTCGCCCTCCACGACGTCGGCGATGGATGCCACGTGCGTGGGCGTGAAGAGTTCGCGCGACAGCCGGTGGAGGGTCCCCGCTTCAAGTTGGTAGCGGTGGGTGGTGCCCTCGGGTCGCATCCCGACGAGCCCGAGTTCCTGGAGCCGGGCCAGATGGTGCGAGACGGTGGGCTCCTTGAGATTGAGCTGCTCCGCCAGTTCCTTGACGCTTCGCTCCTGTCCGGCGAGCAATCCGAGCAGCTTGAGGCGGCTCTCGTTGGCCAGTGCCTTGAGGAACTGGACCAGAGTTTGCAGGTCGTCGGGGTTCATAGTTGTTCCTTCGATGGACGTCTAATTAGACAACGGTCGAAGTAACAGCGTACGTGCGGGGGAGACGGGCAGGCAACCGAAAAGTGATAGGGTGGTCTCATCCTCGGTGAACACGAAGAGCGCATTCACCCCGGGAGCAAAGGCACGGTCTCTTCCCATCGGGCAAGCCTCGAAGCGAGTGCAGCCGCCTTCCGTGAGACCTCCTTGCCGATTGCCGACCCTAGCGCATCATGCTCTTGATGCGGCCCCAAGTAGAGGCCTCGGTCGATACGGGCGCCGATGTGTACAGCACAAGGTCCGAGTACCAGACGGTGTCACTACAATCATAGGGTAAGCACTCCCCGGGTTGATCAGGCGCCTCCCCCGCTCTGAGATAGAAATCGGTTCCATCCGTCCAGAACTCCTGGATTTCCAATCCGACTCTCCACCAGAAACGCTCCTCCACCAGCAGGCAGCATCGGTACTCATTGATCGCGGGGTAATGCTCCATGAATGCGACGGGAGATCCGGGACTCAGCTCCCCTTGAACGGTCTGCAGTCTCACGATGATCTTCGACTTGTAGATGCCCTCCGGGGTACGGTCTTCGACGTCTGCGGAGTCCTGTGATACGACTTGAAATTTGTAGTACATGCCGAAGGGCTGGCCGGGACCTTCGCGACGGTAGTCCCCTGCGAAGCTCCAGACGGCCCAGCTCCCGGTGTAGGTAATATACCTATGCCACGAACTAGTCATACTCACCTTGGACCGCAGCTCACCCTGAGCAGTGCCCAAGTAGGTGACGTCCAACTGAGTTTCTGCGGCCGATCCGGAACGGGCTTCGGCTACAGAGAGAATGCTCAAGAGCACAAGCGGGAGAAACAGGCGGGACCTGCGCACGGTTGACCTCCCATCGTCAGAGAAGAACCTCTAGTATAGCAGAGGCCACGCATGAAGTCACTGAGATGAACCATGCGAGGCGACGTATAATCGCCGCATGGAAGACATTGTGACCGTGGGCACAATTCGTGGCGAGCACCTCGCCCGTGTCCATCGCCACAGCACAGGCACGTCGTGGAGATCTGGGAGCCCGTCCGTCTGCTGTAGACGCCTGCTCCAGCCAAGAGGCGTTCGCGTCCCATGCTGCGCGAACCCTGAGCCTCGCTACGCGGGCAACCGCCCCTCGGCGGCCAGCCGCCGGACGGCCTTGAGCTTCTCCGGATTGCCGACGTCCGCCCAGAAGACTCCGTCGGCCCGGAACGCCTGGATCTTGGCGCCCTCGCGGGCGAGCCGCAGATAGGCGCTCACGATCGGGAACGCGCCGCACTCGCTTAGCCGGCTCAGAAGCGCGGGACCTGCCGCGTGGATGCCGCAGAAACCAAGTCGCTCGACATCAGGAGAGGGCGGGCCTGCCCACTCGCGCCGTCCGCCGGGAGCTTCCTCCCACCCGGCCAGGCGCCCGCCCCGATCGAACAGAAAGGCGCGGCCTGCCGGTCGCGGCTGGACCGCCAGCGTTGCCAGTGCGCCACTCGCCGTGTGCTGCGCAAGCAGAGCGCCCAGGTCGATCGCACTCAGCACATCCACGTTATGAATGAAGAAGGGGTTCCCGCTCGCGAGGAGCGGCGCCGCGTGCTTCAACCCACCGCCGGTATCCAGAAGCTCGGTCTCCCGCGAAAGCGCGACCGGGATTCCGATGCGACTCGTCAGCAGAAACGCCTCGATCCGGTCCGGCTCATGGTGGACGTTGACCACTGCGGAGTCGACGCCGAAGCGCATCAACCGGTTCAGAACATGCTCGAGCAGAGGATGACCGTCCACTTCGATCAGGGCCTTCGGGACCTGATCGGTCAGGGGGCGCAGTCGGCTCCCGACGCCGGCCGCGAACACCATCGCTTTCACGGTCCCCCTCCGATTTCCCGATGCCGGAGCTCCACCGCCACAGCGCGGCTCCGCAGATGCTCGGCGAGGCGCTCCGCGCAGTAGACCGAGCGGTGGCGACCGCCTGTGCAACCGAAGGCGACGCTCAAGTCGGTGAAATTCCGACTGCGGTAGTTGTCCACCGCATCGTCCACCAACGCCCTCACCTTCTCGAGGAATGCCCCCACGGCCGGCTCGCCCCCCAGGTAGTCGGCGACTGCTGCGTCGCAGCCGGTCAGAGGCGCAAAGCGGGCTTCTCGGCCGGGGTTCGGAAGGAACCGGCAGTCGAACACCCATCCACCCCCATGACCGGAGTCGTCGTCGGGCAGTCCGTCGCGATAGGAGAAGCTCGACACGCGCACGGTCAGCCCCAGCGACGCGTTTCCGATCTGTCGCAGACGCGAGGAGCCGACGAGCCGCCGCACGACTTCAGCGAGGGCGGGAAGCTCGGCGGGAAGGGGTGAGGCGATCGACAGGCGCTCGAGGTTTCGGATCGCATAGGGAATGCTCTGCAGGAAACGCGCCTTACGCTCGTAGTAGCCCCTCAGCCCGTACGCCCCGAGGGCCTGAAATATGCGGACGTAGGCATAAAACGGATACGACGCGAGAAATGCTCCGCGGTCGAGAGGCGCGACCGCCTCGGCCGCCCGCAGGTACTCCTCGAGCAGGGCGTCGCGCAGATCGAAGGGAAGGTCGGCCTTCGCGTCGAACAAGATCGATGCAACGTCGTATTGGAGCGCTCCCCGGCGGCCGCCCTGGTAGTCGATGAACCATGGCTTGCCGTCGCGGATCATGATGTTTCGCGATTGAAAATCACGGTAGAGGAAGTGCTCGCGGGGAGCCGAGAGCAGGATCTCGGCGAAGCGCTCGAAATCGTCCTCCAGGGTCTGTTCGCTGAACGGGATTCCGGCCAACTTGAGAAAGTAGTACTTGAAGTAGTTCAGGTCCCAGAGCATGGACTGGCGGTCGAAACTCGCTCGTGGATAGCAAACGGTGTAATCGAGGTTTCGCCCCGCCTCGATCTGGAACCGTGGCAGCAGACGCAGCGCTTCCCGATAGCCCGCGACCGTGGCGGCATCCGGTGAAGGGCCCTGACGCCCGGCGCTGAGGACATCGAAGAGCGTCGAGTCGCCGAGGTCCTCCTCCAGATAGACCCCCGCAGCGGCGTCGTCACCGTAGATCTCGGGCACAGGAAGCCCGGCACCGCGGAATGTCCGGGAGAAGGACAGGAAGGCACGGTTCTCCAGCGGATCCGGGCCGTGCACGCCGATGGCCGACCCGGCCGCACCGGAGATGCGGAAGAGACGTCGGCTGGAGGCGTCGCCGTGAAGAGAAACCAGCCGCTCGGGTTCGGCACCGAATCGGCGCCGATACAAGTCGCGGAGCGCGGCATGCGTGCCTGAGTTCATGCGGCGATTGTGATGCAAAGCCGACGGCGCGACAATGCCCGCGCCCGTGACCGAACAGAGGGCGACTGGCGCTGAGAGGAGTGTTCCATTGGGACCGGTGACCGTATAATGGGCCGCCGGTAGATCTGCCCATGCGCGGGGATACGAAGTGCCATGCTTGAACCGGAGGTTTCATGACACGCGACACGGTCGCCAGCAAGCCCAGGGTAACGCCTTCCCTCGAGCGCACTCCATCGGAATTGACCTTTCGCGCGGTCATCTCGGGATTGTTCGTGGGTTCCCTCATCGGTGCGTCCAACGTCTGCATCGGTCTGAAGATCGGCTGGACGTTCGGCGCCTCCATCACCGCGGCGGTCATCTCGTTCGCCCTCTTCCGCGGACTCTCCGGGATCCTCAAGACCCCATACGGCGCGAAGGAGAACCTCATCACGGCCACTGCGGGAAGTGCCGCGGGCACGATGGCTTCCGCGGGGGGCTTTGTCGCGTGCATTCCCGCTCTGGAGCTGTACTACAAGAACAACCCCGGCACGGGCGCCAATCTCAGCTACGGCCAGCTCGTGATCTGGGCGATCTCGGTTGCCTTTCTCGGAGTCTTCTTCGCCGTTCCGCTCCGCAAGCAGATGGTCGTGCGCGAGAAGTTGAAGTATCCCACCGGCACCGCCGCGGTCGAGACCATCAAGGCCATGTACGCCTCCGGGGCGGAGGCGGTCAAGAAGGCGCGCGTTCTCATGGTCGCAGCGCTTCTTGCCGCCCTGATCAAGGCGCTCTACAGCGTCAAGCCGCTGGGTCTGGGCCGGTTCGAGAACTTCTCTCTCGATGATCTCGGATGGACCTCGGCGGGCATTCTCGGGATCACTCTCGTCGCGATCAAGATGGGGATCAACATGTCCCCCATGATGATCGGTGCCGGCATTCTCGTCGGCCCCAAGGTGGGATGGTCCCTGTTTGGAGGTTCGATTCTCGCGTGGGGGATCATCGCGCCGATCCTGTTCCACAACGGTACCCTCACCTTCACCACGGAGGCCGCGGTGTACAACGCGGCCTTCCGCTGGGTGCTCTGGCCCGGCGTGGCCTGCATGGTCACCGCCGGGTTCACCAGCCTTGGAATGCAGTACAAGGTCATCGGCCACACGTTCTCTTCGTTCAAGAGGCTGCTCAAGGGCCAGAAGGCCCAGGTTACGGAGGACGAGGATGACGCGCCGGACCCCTTCCCCATGAAGTGGTGGGCGGTAGGGATGGTCTTCGCGACGACGCTGTCGACGGTGCTGGCTCACCTCTATTTCGGAATAGCGATCTGGATGGGCGTGGTTGCCGTGCTCTTGTCGTTCGTCATCGCCAGCATCGCCGTGCGCGCGACCGGTGAGACCGACATCAATCCTGTCGGTGCGATGGGGAAGGTCACCCAGGCCGTATACGGCGCACTCGATCCGGGGAGGATTCCGACCAATCTCATGGCCGCCGGTATGACCGCCGCGGGCGCAAGCCAGGCGGGCGATCTCATGCACGATCTCAAGGCGGGGTACGTCCTGAAAGTGTCGATCCGTCGGCAGGTGATCGCGCAGCTCTTCGGGGTCGTAGTCGGTGTGTTCACGGCAGCCGCGGTCTATCGTCTGCTGACGGCGGCTTACGTCATTCCCGGGGAGGATTTCTCGGGCCCGGCGGTCAGCGCCTGGTACGCCATGGCCGAAGTGCTGGCCAAGGGGCTCTCCTCGTTGCCCGCGGGCGCGATGCCTGCCGCCTTGGTCGGGGCCGTCGTCGGCGTGCTGATACCGCTCCTCGCCAAGGTCAAGCGCTTGGCCAAGTGGCTGCCTTCTCCGATAGCGCTCGGCATCGCGTTCATGGTCACCCCGTACTCGGCCATGGCCATGTGGCTGGGCGCGTTGCTCACGAGCATCTACAAGAGCAGGAACCCCGATGCGGTGGATAGGTACGGTGCATCGCTTGCATCGGGCCTTATCGCCGGTGAAGGGTTGATGATGGTTGTCGTGGCCATCCTCCTCATTCTCGGCGTCCGCTGGGTATGAGGCCCGCAGGCCCCTTACAGTTCTGATGCCTTGAGATCTTCACGGGAGGTCCAATGCCCACCAAGGTCCCGGTTCGGAAGCAGATTCGCGGGCTGAGGCCCAACTTCTGGTTTGCCAACTGGCTGGAAGCCAACGAGCGGCTGGCGTTCTTCGGGGTGCGCGCCGTGCTGCCGCTGTGCATGGTCTACGCCGTGGCCCAGGGCGGTATGGGGCTGAGCTACTCGGCAAAGGGCACTATCTTCGGTGTCTGGGCCGCCGTGCAATGCCTCGTGCCCATGATCTCCGGCGGCTTTACCGATCAGTACGGGTACAAGAAGAGCCTGTACATCGCGTACACCATCAACATCCTGGGCTATCTCGCCTTCGCCTACGCGACGGGTTTCTGGGGAGCCCTGGGAGCCGCCTGCCTGGTGGGACTGGGCACCGCCATCTTCAAACCTCCCGTGCAGGGCACCATCGCCAAGGCTTCCACCGAGGAGAATAGCTCCATTGCCTGGGGCATCTTCTATTGGATGGTCAACCTGGGCGGCTTCCTGGCCCCCATGCTGGCCGCCCAGCTCAGGGGCGAAACCAACTTCAAGTTGGTGTTCTTCTGCGCCGCGGGGGTGACCGCTTTCAACTTCATTCCCACGATCTTCTTCTATAAGGAGCCGGAGAGGGTCGGCCCTAGCAAGTACAAGTCTCCCGCGCAGACGTTCATGGACACTCTCGCCACGCTGAAGGACAAGAACTTCCTCATCTTCCTGGGCATCTTCAGCGGCTTTTGGTTCATGTTCATGCAACTGTGGGATCTTCTCCCCAATTTCATCGACGAATGGGTGAATTCGCGGGACATCGCCGGCTTCGTGTCGTCTCTGAACCCGGGCTGGCTGCTGGCGAGCGGCAACGTCAAGCCGGAGATCCTGATCAACATCGACAGCGCCGCCATCATCGCGTTCATGCTGCTCGTCGCGTGGCTGACCGGCAAGCGGCACCCGATGATCGCCCTCATCGGCGGCATGCTGGTCTCCCTGGTTGCCTTCGTCAGCGCGGGCTGCTTCACGACCGGCCTGATGGTCGCCTTGGCGATCTTCGTCTTCGCCGTCGGCGAGATGATGTGCAGCCCCAAGTTTTCGGAGTACATCGGCCTGACTGCTCCGCCGGAGAAGAAGGCCGCGTACATGGGGTACTCCAACATCCCCTTCGCCGTGGGTTGGGGGTTGGGCAACATCCTCTCCGGGCCGCTGTACGACCACTTGGGGAGCAAGATCCACTTCGCGCGCCAGTACCTCGTCGACACCCTCGGCATGTCGGCCGCAGAGGTGGCGAAGATCCCGCAAGAGAAGGTCATGGAGACCATGACCTCCATGCTCAACGGCGGCCAGGGCGGGACCATGGAAGAGGCGACGGCCCTGCTGTGGGACATCGGCCAGCCCTGGAGAGTCTGGGTCATCCTGGGCGCGGTAGGGTTCATCTCCACGCTGGGCATGATTGCGTACTACCAGAAGACCAAACACTCCGGGATCTCGTCAAACCCGTCAGCGGCGGTCTAACGGCGAGCGGAGGGCGCGAAAGGTAGCTTGTGTCCGACCTTACTGCGAGTCCCGCTAGAGACCGGCAGTCCCGGCTGACTGCTTCCGGCGCGTCGTCCATCGCCGTTGCGCTCTGAGATTTGCTTGGCCGCGGATTCCGGAGGTGCGGGTTGGTAGGGCACAGGCTGATTCAATCCCGGAAATCTCCGGAACTCAATGGAGAACGACGCTCCTGTGGACGTCCAGCAGCTCTTGGTCGTGACTGAGGTGGATGAAGTAGATCCCGGACGGCACTCCCCCGGCGCCCCATGAGACGTGGTGGACTCCCGCCGGCCGCATACCGTCGTCCAACGAGGCTACCCTCCGGCCGGCCACGTCGAACACATCGACCTTGACCCGGCCGGGCTGATCGATCTCGAATACGATGCGAGTCCCTGAACCGGACGGGTTCGGCGAGACCATGAGAATGCGGGCGACGGGCGTTGTCTCGCCGGGCGGCACCGCCGTTGCATCCATCGGAATGACGGCCGCCGCGGCCTGCGCCAGCTTCATCCAGTTCTGCTCAGTGTCCCGCAGGCCGATTCTCGCCTGTTCGATGTGCACGAACTGGCCCGTTGCCGACGAAGGGGAGCTGGTGCAGGGATTCGAGCTCCCGTTGAGCAGTCGGCCCTGGGTGTTCCATGTGGCGATCAACTCGGTCCAATCCAGGTCGACGTGCGCCACCTTCGCCGTGAGCGTCGGGTCGATGTCCTGCATCGCGTCGCGGAACGCGACGGCGTAGTCCGTGCCGGTCGGCATGTGCCTGGTGCCGTTACTGATGATGAGATCCGGGTCGCCCGTGCCTTGGCCGTATCCGTGGGGCTGAAGGATGATGAGATCGGGGTTCTCTTCTAGCATGGCCTGCGTCGTGATCTGGAACGTCGAATCCACGACGTGGCATTGGTCCGAATAGCGGTAGGGCTCCGACGTCTCGCTGCAGGCGGTGGTCGTGCCGCTGCACGGCGAATAGCTGATGCCGTTGCAGCGATGCGTGCCCGACACAAAGAAGGCACGCGCACCGGTATAGAGGTAGACCCTCACGCTTTGGTAGCCGGTGTTCAAGTCGTAACGCGGATGTGGACTCTGGATGACGAAATTCGGGCGCAGCGGCGAGGGATTGAACAGGAAGGTCCCCCAGTAGCGGGAAGTCGACCCGGCTGTCCGCTCCAGGAGGATGTGGACATGCGAGCCCTCGCTCTCGGTATCGGTGTACACGACGACCTGGTAGTTCTTGGTGAGGGCCTTGGTATGCGCCTCGGCGAGCTCGCCGGCCAGGATGTGATCGATGATCTCTCGCCAGATGGCGCGGGATTCCGCGTTCGGTTGCTGATACTCACCGCCGCCGTTCGTGGTCGGCATGGCGGCGATGATGGAGTCGATATGGTCGGCGAGGTCCCCGGACTGCGTCACCTGGGCCTCAGCGCCCGAGGCCACGAGGCCGGTCAGCAAGACGGCCAGGAAGAGGAACAGGTTCTTTTTCATAGCGGTCTCTTTCCGAAGATCAACAACGATACAAGTATGACAGATAGAGCGGCCAGAATCCACGCGCCACGTATGCGAGTGAGCATGGTCACGTTCGCGTGATAGGCGGGGTGCCCGCCCGGTTCGGGATCCAGCCCGTATAGCGAGGCCAGCCGACGGATCTGAAGGAGATGGATGACGGGCACACCCTGCTCGGAAAGCCGCGTGATTACCCCTCGATCCGGGCAATTGCACGCCGGCGTGGACCCCCACAAGCCGACCGGCAAGGACGCGGCGTGTCGACAGGCACCCAGCGACGCCTGGCCGCCTCCGATGTTGATGATCGCCCGGGGCCGGGTTCGTTCCAGGAGTGCCATCCGGATCGAGATGGCGTCCGATAGCGACGCCGGGCGCAGCAGAGCCGCGCCGTTGCGTTGCGCCGCCTCTTCGATCCAGGTCCGGCCTTCCTCGGGCATGCCGGCTGCGACATCGTCTTCACCGCCAGGCGTGACCAGCGCGGAACGAACCTGTAGCACGCCGTCGCTCCTCAGCCAGCGCTCCCAATCGAGCCATGTTCCACCGCGCACGTTCGCGCCGTACGACGAGGCGCCGACGGATGACATCACCAGCGGAACGGCGCCCAGCTCGTGCAGGCCGGCCAGTGCGGCGACCGCCAGCGCAGGAAACGAGGACGAGATCAGGACCGCCACCGTGTCTCCCTCCACCACCCCGGCCTCGCTCAGCAGACGGACCATCACGGAAGCCCAGGCGGGGTCTGTGGAGACCTCCTTGGCCTCGCGCGAGCCCAATGTCGTGGTCATGACGGTGTAGTCCTCACCGAGGAGGGATGCCCAGGGCAATCTAGATTCGGCGGGGAATCCACGCCCTTCGGCACGCTTTGCGGAATCAACTACAGCAAAGGCCCTCTCCGTGCGCCGAACCGCGTCGATCATCTTGTCGCGCAACGGGTGCGAAACCTGCTCCCTGCCGTATTCCTGGACTGCCAGCCAGGAGACCGCCGCCACGACGAACGCGATGGCCAATCCGGGCCGGCGCGGCTTCACAGCCGGTTCCACCCGATTCCCATCAGCAGGCCCAACAGGCCGACCAGGATGGTGACGATCCCTATCGAAAGGACGGTGGGCAGGATGCGCTGCCTCACCATGTCGTTGGCGATCAGCCCCGGAATGATGTAGCCGACGGCATGGATCTCGAACGGCGTTGCGACGTTCGGCGCGATCAATGCCTCGGCGCACCACTTGAATACGAAACCCAGCAGGAGCGCGGCGAGCAACCGGCGCCGGCCGTAGAGAAGCGTGTGCGCTTGCAGGAGACGGACTGCTGCGTAGACCAGAAGTGCGAGCGCTACCGTGACCAGGATCCGTTCCGGCTGGGAGAGGAAGAGGGCGAAGTAGGCGGGAGGGATCACACCGCCGGGGGAGACACCGGTCCACTCGTAGTATAGGAAGCCGACGACCAGTCCGATCAGGAACAGCTCGGGAATCACGGCCTGACGCCTCCGCCCGATTCCGCGCGAAGACGCAGGCCCAGGCCGCTCACGTTCCCGATCCCGACGACGAAGCCCAGGTCCTCCCGGCGGGACGCCGTGTCTCGATCCTCGGCGGTGACGATCGGTTCGCCTCGGGGCACCCTGACCAGCGGCCGGCCACATCCGCGCAAGAACCGGGCTGCCGCCGGGACGTGGGATCCCGCCAGGAAGATCTGATCGATGTCATCCCGGCCGGCCAGCCACCCGCAGAACTGGCGTGTCCGCAACGGCCGGTCGGCGCGGGTATTGAGCAGCACGGACCACTTCGATCCGTCGCCGGTTTCCTTTCGCCATTGCGTCCACAATCGCGCCAGGGACTCCAACTCATTGGCGGAGAACGCGTCCAACAGGATCATCTCCCGCCCGTGCAGGGCCACGACCCGCGTCGGCGGCAAGAGCTGCGCGGCGGCGGCCTGCATCTCGCCGCGAGCCGGCTTCGGGTCCAAGCCCAGCGCGATCATCGCCGCCTCGGCCGTGGCGACCAGTTCGGCGGCGACATTGAGTTCCTCCGGATTGCCAGGGTCCGCCGTGCTCGCAGGCAGGGGAACCCGTGCGGAAGTCCGACCCGAACGGAGGGCGAAGTCCACGAACTCCTCGTCCCGGGTCAGCCATCGGCAGCCGGAGGGAATCGACGACAAGTAGGCCGCACGCTGCCGGTCCGGATCGCTCCCGAGGGTCTCCCGGTGGTCGTCACGAACATTCGTCACGATCATCAATGTGGGCCGGAGGAGCCGTGCTTCCGCCACCATCGCTTCTGGGGTGACAGCCATGGACTCGATAACCAGGCAGCGGGCCCGGCTCCTCCGGCAATCACGGACCAACCTTGCCTGCTCTCGCAGATGCGCGGGGCCACGGCGCGCGAGTCGGCGCAACGTCCCTTCCGGGGTCACCACGGACGCGATATCCCCGGTGATCTTGCCCCACGTTGCCGGCTCGACGGTGCGCAGGCCGGCCGAGAGGACCCTCACCAGTCCCGACTTCCCGCGGGTCCCCGTGACGAGCACCCGGCAGGGGATGCCGTTCACGCTCCAGTGCATCACGGCCGCTTCCAGGAGAAGCAGGACCACCAGGAGGCCGGACAGGCCGAGGACCCAGCTCATCGAGAGAAGCCCGGCCCCGCTAGTCGGGGTCGTCCGGTGCCACGTCCCGCGACTTCTTCGGCGACTCCTCCGAATCCGCGTTCAGCGCGTTTCCCCCTCGTCGGGGATCCGCCGAACCGACCAGCTCGCCCGTCCCTGGACGAATGCCCGCGATCTGCACGCCGCCGAAGAACAGGTCCATGTCGCCCAGCATGCGAACCGAGTGACCCATGCCCGACAGCCGGTCCACGATTCCCCGATCGATGCGGGACTCGACCGAGAGGTGATCGTCGAACTTCTGGCAGAAGAA
Organism: Candidatus Eiseniibacteriota bacterium; assembly: GCA_963762255.1. Taxonomy (GTDB): domain Bacteria; phylum Eisenbacteria; class RBG-16-71-46; order JABDJR01; family JABDJR01; genus CAVXKA01. The sequence goes on along the minus strand of CAVXKA010000002.1, from coordinate 1,245,860 downwards.
CCGGGGAGCGTCGTTGGCCGCCTGCGCGTCCATCCCGTAGTCGACCAGATTCATGATCACCTGGGCCAGTACCGCGATGATGCGCCCCGCCCCGGGGGATCCCAGCGCGAAGGCGGGAGATCCGTTCCGGAAGAGCAACGTGGGCGTGATCGAGCTGCGAGGCCGCTTGTTGGGCTCGATGACGTTGATGGCGGAAGCCGTGCTGAAGTTCACGCGGCCGTTGTTGAGCAGGACGCCGTTCACCATGGTCTTGCTGCCCCAGAAGTTGCCCAGCGTCTGGGTGAGAGTGACCATGTTGTTGTTGGCGTCGATGACGGAGATGTGCGTCGTGCTCGCGCCCTCGAAAGCGCCCTCGGGAACCAGAACTTCGCTCTTGTCGCTGTTCTTCTTCGGCTTGCCCTTCCAGCGGTCGAACGGATCGCCCGAATCTTCGTTCAACCCCGGGTCGTCATCGTCCCCGTCTCCCCAGACCCGTTTGCGCTGATCAGGCTGCGGGACCTCCTGGGTACCGGCCCGACCATCGAACTTCAAGGGAGAGCCATAGGGCGTATCGCGATAGTTGCGCGGTTCCGCCCGGTATGGGTTGATGCCCGAGAGGACCTCGCGCGCGTAGGCCTTGGAAATCAGCCCGGTCTCGGGAACGCGCACGAAGTCCGGATCCGCGAGGTACTGGCTTCGGTCGGCGTAGGCGCGCCGGAAGATCTCGGCCAGCATGTGCATGGTCTCGGCCGACTGGGTGAAGTGGACTTTGGGGTCCAGGTCGATCTGCTCGATCATGTTCATGATCTCGATCAACGTGGCTCCGGAATGGGGCGCGGGCGCGGAGACGATCTCGTACCCACGATAGGTGCCGCGGACCGGCTGGGAGACCTCCGCCTCGTATCCCTCGAGGTCCGCGAGGGTCATGGCTCCTCCCTCCGCCGTGACCCGTTCAACCAGGGCGCGTGCCGTCTCGCCTTTGTAGAACCCGTCGCGCCCGTTCTGCGCGATGAGCTCCAGCGTCCCGGCCAGCTTCGACTGTTTCAGCGTGTCGCCTTCCATCTTCGGAAACCCGTCGACCAGGAACACCTCTGCCAGGTCCGGCCGCTGGGCCATGACGTCGGTGAAGTCGAGGAGCAATCCGGCCAGCGTTGCATCCACAGCGAAACCGTCCCGCGCGTAGCGAATCGCGGGTTCGAGGACCTCGGTCAGGGGAAGCGTGCCGTACTTCTCGAGGGCGAGGCAGAGCCCGGCTACCGTGCCCGGAACCAGGGCGGACTTGGCGGTGTCACGATCTCGGGATGAAACGAAGGAAGCGGCACCGGGGTCGGCCGGGGCTCGGTGGTAGTAGTTGACGTAGATGGTCTCCCGGCGGTCGTGCATGTAGACGAGCATGCCGCCACCACCGCCGAGTCCGGAGCCGTCCGGCTCCACCACGCCGATCGCGAAGGCCGCCGCCACGGCGGCGTCGACGGCGTTGCCGCCTCGCGACAGCATCTGGATGGCCGCCTCCGAGGCCAGGGGATGGGCGGTCGCCGCCACCCCACCGACCTGAGGCGGGGCCTGGGTCTGGGAGCAGGCGCCCGCCACGAAGACCGACAGGGCCAGAGTTGCCACCGTCGCAAACGCCGCCGTGCCGCGGACGAATCCGATCCATGCGCCAACCCGGGGCGCCCCGCCGGCCTTTCTCATGGCTTCGCCGCCGCCTGACCGGCCGGAGCCATCGCCTCTTCCAGTGGCTTCATAGCGTCCGCGATGATCTTGACGACCCTAAGCGGGATCTTCTCTCCCCGGCAGAGGTTCGTGAAGAACCCGTCTTCGTCGCCTTGGGCCACGACGATCGCCATGTCGGATGCCTTCACCACCATGGCATTGAAGTCGTCCGACTGCACTCCGCGCCGCGCGTTGCCCCCCAGGTGCAGGGTCAGCACGGGGACCTTCGCCTTCGCCGCCGCCGCCAACAGGTCTTCCACGCGCTTCAGCTCATCGTCACGGCTGACGCCCGCCGATCCGAGTCCCTTCGAGCTGTATCCGGGCACCACCACCAGCGACTTGTATCCCACCAGGTCCGCCGCGGTGGCGATGGGCTTCGCGTCGAAGGGGACCTTGAGGCGCTGCAGAAGAACCCCCGCGAGCTTGATGTCCACGCTCTGGCCGGCGGAAGTCAGCAATATCGGCTTCTCGAACCGCACGGCTGGCGCTTGCGTACCCGCCGCCCCCGGCTGCTCCGCGGCTGCGGTCGCGAAGGGGACGCCCAGAATCAGGAAGACCGCGACCATCCGTAGGAAGTATCCGAACATGATGTCTCCTTTGCCGGCCCGTGCCGCCGGTCAGCCGGCGACTCCCCGACGGCTACCGGCTAGTACTTGTACAGGAACTCGAACACGATGCGACGCGCGTCGTACTTGTCCTCGCTGCTCGAGATCACGCCGCTGTCGTTGACGTCGCTGTCCTCGCCGTTTTGCTTGCGCAGCAAGTACCGGGCCTGCAAACGGACGTTTTGGTTGACCGAGTAGTAGAGCTTCACCCCGTACTCGTCGCTCGACCCGGTTGCGCCGCTGCTGTTCCTCTCCCATGCGTCCACCGTGGCGTACTGGAGCTGAAGGCGGAAATCGGGGAAGGCCGACGGGGAGAAGTAGATCCTGCCGAAATAGACGCGGCTGCCTTCGAGCCGCTTCCCGTCGTGGGGGTAGTCCCCGCCGACGTCGCCGTTGACGTAGCCCACGCGGTCGCCCCAGGCCCAGGCCGGATAGTACGGCTCGAACGTCTCGATCTCCCTAGTGCCTGGGTCGTCGCCCTGGTACCCCGCGGTCCGGAACTCGGCCTTGACGGTCCGGAAAGGCCCCATGGACCAGGTGTAGCTCAGGCCTCCCATGTAAGCGATGCCCCCCCTGTCGGGCAGGCCGGGAAGCGTGTTGAAGTCCTGGGAGGCGAACTCGCCCGAGTACTCAATGTCTCGCGTGAAGAGGTGTCCTCTCGCGCCGAGACCGAACACGACGTTGTCGTTGAAGTCGCCGCGCTGCTTCTCGTATACGCCGTAGGCCAGGAGGACGTGATCGTAGAGTTCGCTCTCCACCTTGGCCACATAGAGCTGATCGCTGCCGGGCTTGGGGTAGTAACCGTCCTCGGTGACCTCCTGCCTGGTGATCGATCCGAATAGCCCCAGCGTCCAACGGCCGCGCATCAGATCGACCCGTCCCGCGTCGTACTGGTTGAGCTGGTAGTAGCTGTCGCCCAGGGTCAGGCCGTCGCCGAGAGCGTAATGCTGGCGCCCGACCCTGATCCTGGTCAGGTCCCACATCGGCACGCGGGAGGTGACCAGGTCCCCGTAGATTTGGCTGATGCCGTAGGACAGCGGGCCCAACCCGCCGATGGCCCGGGCGGGAAGGGTGGGGTTGCTGCTCACGGTGACGAAGTCCGTGTGCACTCCCGCGGTCTTGCCGATCGGCACGTCCATGCTCAGCCGCGCCCTCACCCGCGTGTAGTTGAGGTCTTCGCGGTTGTCCAGGGTGTTGTCGAACTTCTCTGTGTAGAACCGCATCATGAAGTCGCCCCCGAATCGCACCTGCCCCTGGGCCGGAAGGGCCACGAGGAGGCCGAGGGCCGCCGCCACCATGATGCACCGTCTGAAGGTTCCGGGCTTCAACATGTGTGGCTCCTCATTTCGGGGTGTAGACGACGCCGGCGGGCCCCGCGGTGCTTCCGCGATTGGGCACCTCGATGGTGCTTAGGACCCTTCCATCCGGCGCGATCTGGAAGACGTAGTCGTACTCGAAGGAGCTGTTGCACATCCAGAAGCTCTCACCATCCCACGTCAAACCCGTCGGGAAGATGTTGCCGGTGGTTCCCGGGGGCGTCGGCGCATCGAAGGCCGCGCTCCATGTGGCCGATCCCGCATTCCAGACGTATACCTTCTCCAGGTCCTTGTCGTTGCAGTAGAGGCGGCCGTCGGCCCAGGTGGCTCCGCGCGGCTCGGCTCCCGGCGCCGCGATGGTCTCCAGGACCTCCCCGTTGGCCGGGTCCACCCGGTACACCTTTGCCGGGCTGTTGTTGGGAATCCAGAGATAGGCGCCGTCGAACGCCATGTCCCGGACCGTCCCGCCGCCCTCGGGAGGCGCGGTGAACACGTCCAGGACGGACAGCACGCCGCCGGTCGTATCGACCTTGGCGACGATGTCGTCCGAGCCGGCCGCCGCGATCCAGAGGTGCGTGCCGTCGAAGGCCAGCCCCTGTGCGGAACCGCCGGGCGCGACCGGTTCGGTGCTATAGGTCGTCACGATCCGCTTCTCGTTGATCGAGTAGCGGTGCAGGACGTCATAGCCGGGGTCGAGGATCCAGAGGTAGCCCAGCGAGGGGTCCGTGTCGACGACGGTGAACAGGTCCGCGCCGGTCCCCTGCATGCCGTTCGGATTGGTCACCGTGATGTCCCGGAGGCCGAGCGCCGCGTCGTCGGCGATCGCGACATGGGCCGTGAACTGGGTCCAGTTCACGCTCGTCACGGAGTCGACGGCGACTCCGGAGCCGAAGTCGACGGACAAGCCGTTGCGGAACCCGTCGCCGCTCACGACCACGGACTTCCGGGCGCCGGCGCCGCCGGAGTTGGGGGTGGCCCCGAGAACGACCGGTGCGCCGGCGCTGCTCAGGTCGCGGTCCACCCAGACCAGCGCGCCCGGCTGCTGGAAGGGAAGATCGATCCGCTGTTCGACGGCGCCCAGGTAGTCCAGGTGGAAGAGATAGTCGGCCACCCCGCTGCTGTTCGTCGTCCAGAAGCGCGCGCCGTCGAAGAAGATGCCTACGGGATAGACGTAGTTCACACCCCGCGGGCCGACCGGGGCGGCAAAGGTCTGGGTCCGGAACGTCTGGCGCGCCGCGTCGAACGCGTAGATGAGATCGTCCTCGATATCGGTGTAATAGCACCCTTCCGGAGCCCCGCCTCCGTACACGTTGGTGTTGGGCCCCACGAAGCACAGCCCCCGGGGCTCGGTCCCGCGCAGCTCATGGCGCGAGATGATCGCGCCATCCTGGGGGTTGAGCTGGAACAGCTCGGGGGGATTGCTGTACGTGGTGGAGCCGCTGTTCAGCACCCAGAGGACGTCGGCGCCCCAGGCGATGTCGCGCACGGTCCCCTCGCCGTCGGGTGGTGCGGTGAGGCCGCGCAGCACCCTGGCCTGCGCGCCGTCGAGTTCCAGCCGGACGAGGCTGTCGGCGTCACCTGATACGGAGACCCAGAGGGCCTGCCCGTCGAAGGTCAGCCCCTGCAGGAACGTCTCCTTGGTAAAGGACGAGTAGGGCCAGCTCTGCACCGTCTGCATGGTGTTGTCGAGCATCACCAGCCGGGCGGATGCGTTGTCCAGCAGATAGAAGTAGCCGCCGCGGGAGTTGATGCCGGTATCCTCGTCACCGTCCGCGACGAAGATCCCATCGCATCCACTCCCCAGGGCCAGCAGAAGACCCAGACCCACCAGAGATCTCACCAGGGCGACCATTCTCATCGGAACCCTGCCTCTCTCCCGTACCCGCACCTTCGTCCATCCGATTGTCGAGGCCTGTCCCGTACGTCCCCGGAACATGCCCTGGGCGGCTCCCTATCAAGTATTGTGCCGACTCCCTAGCCGTTGACAAGTAATAACTTGGCGCATCCCGCCAGGCACGGGTGCGCTAAAATGTTACAGTCGCGATGTGCCCGATACGAACGTGGCACGCCGACGAGGAGACCATCGTTGATGTGCCCCGCGCGGATCCGGCTCCGGCCTCGCCCCACCATTCGACATTCTGTCCCGGTGATCACGTTCGCGCTGATCCTGGTGATCGGTGCCGGTGGTCTCTTTGCCCAGCGTTCGGTTCGGAAGTGGCGCGACGAGGTCATCAGGGAGAACACATCGCTCACCGTCAACGCCGCCGGCCGGCTTGCCCTGAACGCGGAGTCGTTCTTCCGAAGCCTGCCCTCGAAGTCCGATGAGGCGATGGGTGGGGTTTTGCCCATTCCGACCGACACCCTGGAAACGCGCCTGGCCGCGCTCTCCAGTGAAGCATTCTCGACCGCGCGGGGAGTCAAGGGCGGATTCTGGGTCGTTGAAGAAGAGAAGTTCATGGGCTATGGCGACCCCTGGTCGCCTCCGCCCGTGCCCACATTCGGTCCCCCTCCCCGCTCCTATGAACTCATCCTGGACCAGGTTCGGGAAACGATAGCGCTGGGAAAGCCCGTGGTGCGAGTCCACGAGTTCGAGACGGTATCGGTCTCGAGTTCGGTCTTTCCCCTCGCCACCGTGCCGGTCCGCGCCCATGACCGGATCGTCGCCGTGGCTTGGGCGCGCATCCACATCGAGCGCGAGCTGCCGCTGTGGAGGCTCGACCGCTATCTGCAAGTGATCGCCGTCGTCGCCGTCTCCGCCTTCCTGGTGGTTCTGTTGATGACGATCCGATTGCGCCTCGAGATCAGGAGCCTCAGCAGGAACCTCCAGCTCATCGAACGCGATCCGAGCCGCCGGATGAACACGAGCGGCGGGATGTTCAGGACCATTCGGGAAGCAATCAACACGATGGTGGAGTCGTTGGAGGCCGAGCACCACCGGCGCCTGTCTGCGGAGGAACAGCTCTATCAACAGGACAAGATGGCCTCCCTCGGCCGGATGCTCGCCGGCATTGCCCATCAGGTCAAGACTCCGCTGGCCATCCTGAAGACCCGGATGCAGATCTGGCAGAAAGACCTGAGGCACTTCACCAAGGAGACCGGTCAGCCGCCGCCCTTGACCGAGGAGTCGATTGGAATCGCGCTACATGAGATCGACCGGCTGTCAGATCTCGTCCGGCGGTTGCTCTTCTTCGCGCGCTCCGTGCGCAAGGAGGGGATGAAGCCGCTGAACGCGGACGAGGTCATTCGCAACACCGTGGATTTCGTCAAGCCGATGTTCGCCAGGAAGGACATTGACTTAAAGGTGAACCTGAATGCGGACGGAGCCCGGATCATCGGCGACCCGGTCCTGCTCCGTGAGGTCTTCCTGAACATCCTCACCAACTCGGTCGACATCGTCGACGCCGGCGGCGCGGCCTCGGTGGCCAGTCGGCTGGATGGAGAGGCGGGGCGCCTCGTCGTCGACTTCACGAACACTGGGCCGCCCCTGCCGCCCGAGCTCAGAGAGAGGGTATTCGAGCCCTTCTTCACCACGCGCCAGGACGGCACCGGATTGGGACTCGCCATCGCCTACGAGGTGGTCCATGCCCACGACGGCACCATAGAATTCGTGGAGACGACCGGAGCCCGGGGGGCCCACTGCCGGGTGACGTTCCCCCTCGCTGCGCCGGATTCGGAGGTCCGATGATTCGCAAGACCCTGTTGGTCGTGGATGACGAGGCCGCGATGCGCCGCAACGTCTGTGACCTTCTTTCGGGTCCGTCGCTCCAGGTGCTCGAGGCGGAGGACGGCGCACACGCCTTGGCGATCCTGCGCCGCCACCGCATCGATGTGGTCCTGCTCGACTTCCAGATGCCGGGCGCGGACGGAATGGCCACCCTCGAGAGCATCAAGCAGCAGTATCCCGATCTGCCCGTGATCCTCTTCACCGCCTACGGAACCAGTGAGCGCGTCATCGAGGTGATGGAGAAGGGTGCATATGACTACCTCGACAAGCCATTCGACGCCGACAAACTCCAGGTGATCATCACCCGGGCGCTCGAGTACGGAGGGCTGCTGGGGGAGCTCAAGTCCCTGCGGTCTCAGATCGGTGGAGCGGTGGCGCCGGCGGGGGAAATCGGCCCCCTGATCGGTCAGACCCCGGGCATGCAGGAAGTGTTCAAGCAGATCGGGAGGATCTCCTCCAGCGACGCCCCGGTGCTCATCGAAGGCGAGAGCGGCACCGGCAAGGAGGTCATCGCGGATGCGATCCAGCGCTATTCATCGCGGTCCGGAAAGCCCTATGTCAAGGTGAACTGCGCCGCGTTCGTGGAATCGCTGCTGGAGAGCGAGATCTTCGGCCACGAGAAGGGTGCCTTCACCGGCGCCACCAACCTTACCATGGGACGTTTCGAGATGGCCGACGGAGGCACTCTCCTGCTGGATGAGATCACCGGCATGTCGGAGCGACTTCAGGCGAGGCTGCTCCGGATTCTCCAGCACGGCACCTTCTTCAGGGTCGGCGGCGAAGAGGTCCGCAAGGTCGACGTGCGCGTGATCTCGTTGTCCAACCGCGATCTCGAAGAGGAGGTGAAGGCGGGTCGTTTCCGGTCGGACCTCTACTACCGCATCAACGTCATCCGCATCAAGCTGCCCCCGCTTCGCGAACGCATGGCGGATATGCCGTTGCTGGCGCGGCATTTCGTCAGAAGATACGGCCCCGGCCAGGACATCGTGATCTCCGACGGCACCATGAGGCGCCTGATGGCGTACTCCTGGCCCGGCAACGTGCGCGAACTCGAGAACGTCGTCCACTCCGGCCTCGCCCTGCGCAGCGGCAACGTCCTCCATCTGGAGAATGTCCCCATCGAGTCCGCAGGAGCCGCCGGGGGCATCCGGTACCGGGATGAACTCGAGAAGGGCCGCTCGCTGCAGGAGATCCTCTCCTCTCTGGAGGACCGGATCATCCGGGAGACCCTCGCGGAACAGGGTGGCAATCGGAGCCGCGCCGCCAAGCTCTTGGGAGTGCATCGGCGGTACCTCTACAGCAAGATGAGGGAATACAAGATCGACTGATCCCCTGGGCCCAAAGCGGCCAGCGCAGTGTGGCGAATGCGCCCACATTTCCCTTCGTAATCCGCATATCTTCCTGTTGCACCTCTGGATACCGATGGCACGGGAATTGTATCCTGCTCACTTCCTGGCAACTTCCGTACTCCAAGGAGACGATGGGATGGTGGGCCCGATCTGGCTGCTGGTGATCATGCTTGGGGTCTTCCTCGTTTGCGACCTGCTCATCCGGATCCCCCGGGGATTGGCCCTGGTGGTCGCGGCCATGGCGGGCGCGCTTGCGGGAGGGGAGGGGCTTCCCCTGCGGCACCTCGCCGAGGGTGGCTTCGCCTACATCGATCCCATCCTCATCATCGCGACCGCGATGGTGTTCATGGGGGGGCTGGAGCAGTCGGGGGCGCTTGCCGGCATCAGCAGGGGCCTCTTGACCGGGCTCCACCGGCGGCCGTTGCTGCTCGTGATCGGAATGACGATCTTCATCATGTTTCCCGGGATGATCACCGGCCAGTCCACGGCCACCGTATTGACGACCGGTGCGATGGCGGCGCCGGTGCTCGCCGCCTGCGGCATCCCGCGGCCCCGAGTCGGGGCCATGATCGCCATGAGCGCCGTCTACGGCATGATCGCCCCGCCCATCAGTCTGCCCACCATGATCATCGGCAGCGGCGTCGACATGCCGTACACGGGTTTCGACCTGCCGCTCGCCCTGGCGACCTTCCCGCTCGCCATCGGAGTCAATCTGTGGTTGGCCGGGCCCCATCTGCGGAGGATCGACCTTGAGGCGGTCATGCCGCAGTTGGGCGAGAACCACGCCGCCAGGTATGGTTTTCGGCTGTTCCTTCCGTTGATACTGGTGGCTGCTCTCCTGATCCTCCTGCGCGTCGCCCCCGCGGTGGCGGGCGATCTCCGTCTCCCCATGATATTTCTCATCGGAGCCGTCCTGTGTGGCGTAACGGGCAAGCGGTACAACATGCTTCGCAGCGCCCAGCGCTCGATCCGTCAGGGCCTTCCCGTGATGGGTATCCTGATCGGAATCGGAACGTTCATCCAGATCATGACCCTGGTCGGTGTCCGCGGGCAGCTCGTTGTGGCCACCCTCGACCTTCCGGCGGCGTGGAAGCTGGTCGGCGTGGCGATTTCGATGCCGCTCTTCGGCGCGGTATCCGCCTACGGTTCGGCTTCGGTCCTGGGGGTACCCTTCCTGCTGTCCTTCCTCGGTCAGAACGAGATCGTGGTGGGATCGGCCTTGTCGCTTCTCGCAGGGCTCGGGGACCTGATGCCGCCCACCGCCCTCGTCGGCATGTTCACCGCTCAGGTCATCGGGGAGCCGAACTACTACCGGATTCTGAAGTACACGGCTCTGCCGACGGTGATCACGGCGCTGTGGGCGGTCCTGATGATCCTGCTGGCCAACCCGTTGGCCCGGCTCCTGTCGCTCTGAGGAGGGGGAATCACGTTGATCGCCTTGATTAACCAACTCATCGTTCTCCTGTTCTGCGTGGTCCTCCTCTGGGAGATCTTCGAGGAGAAGCGGTTCGCCCGGCAGCTCACGGTGGTCATCGTGCTGGTGCCGATAATGCTCCGTCTCCTGATGGTGAAGTGAGAAAACCATGACCATCACCCGTAGTCGCGCGCTGAAGATCGCCGTTTCGCTGTCGCTCACGGTCGTTCTCGTGGTCCTGTCCGCCCGCCTCTTCAGGAAGCAGAATGAACGCGAGGTTCTACACCCCTCGGCCGCGCTGACCCGAACGCTCCGCCTCAGCGAGATCAACCCCCATCTCAAGGGGACCCCGGGCGACACCGACGTCTACGCTTTCGACAGCGGGGTACCCGGGGGGAGCCTGTTGGTCCTCGGTGGGACTCACGCTTCGGAAATCGCCGGCCAGCTCACCGCCATCATCATGTTGGAGAACCTGCGCGTGGATGCCGGCCGGGTGTTCATCATCCCGCTTGCCAACGCGAGCGCGATCACCAATACCGAGCCGCAGGAGGCCCACCCCCTGGGAGTCACGTTCCAGACGGCGGGAGGTGCCCGGTTCTTCCGCTTCGGCTCGCGTTTCACCAATCCCGTCCACCAGTGGCCGGATCCCGAGGTCTATGTCCAGCCCTCATCCGGCATGACCCTGGCCGGAAACGAGACGCGCAACCTCAACCGGGCCTACCCCGGAGTCGCCGACGGCAACCTCACCGAGCGCATCGCCTGGGCGATCACCGAGCTCATTCGCCGTGAGGAGATCGACCTGTCCTTCGACCTGCACGAGTCCTCGCCCGAGTATCCGGTCGTGAACGCGATCGTGGCGTCCGAGGTCAGCCAGGACATCGCGTCGATGGCCCTGGTCGCGCTGCAGATGGACGGATGGGAATTCACGCTCGAGCCGTCGCCGCCCAACTTCCGGGGACTGAGCCACCGCGAATGGACGGATCACACAAAGACCCTGCCTTTTCTGCTGGAAACCACGAGCGTGATCATGGGGCGGTTGCGGGGGCGCACCAGCCCCGAGCTTGCCCTCAAGGGCAAGGACGACGGGTATGTCCTGGCGGCCAAGGCCGGCGTGCTCTACGCCTCCTTCGATGTGGAGGGGATCCCCATCGAGAAGCGGGTCGCCCGTCATCTGGCTGCCATCGCGGCCATCGTCGACGCCTACAACTCGCTGTATCCGGAGAGGGCTCTTCTCGCCGGAGGCTGGCCGGCGCCGGCCGAATTGCTGGCCAACGGGTACGGGCGGTACCTGGCGGCCCCCTAGCGGTTGCCCCCGCCGGTCACGACATCACGCCATCCGAACAACTCGGGGTTCAGTTCGTAGTCCTGCAACGCCCGGGCGGTCGCTGGCGAGTCCTCGCGGAGCAGGCCGCCTATCGACGTGCGGGTCTCCTCCGGGATCTCCACCATCGAGACGACCCGTACCCGGACATCCGCCGAGTCGAAGCGGTCGCGGACGAAGTCGGGCAGGAGAACGTCGATCATGGTCAGGTTCGGATTCAGGAAATCCGCCACCGGGATTCCCCTGGCCTCGAAGGCTTCCCTCCAGGCCGCCAAGGCGTATCCGTAGTGCGTGCAGTTCAAGCTGACGTGAAGCGTGCCGTCGATCTCTCCCGTGCGGGCCAGCGCTTCATCCACGTAGGCGTCGATCAGGAGTCTGGTCTCCGCGCCGTCGTAGTCCATTTCGATGTACGACGCGAGTTCAGGGCATTGCTGCAACACGATTCGGTCCGCGCTGAAACCACGGGCTACGAGCGCCGCCTTATGCGTGCCCTCTTCCACCGTGGTTTCGGTGGCGAAGATGATCACGCGGTCGCTCTCGTCCGCCTCCAGGCGCTCGGCGATCAAGCGAACGCCGGCGTCCACGATGCCGATCACGGGGGTCCGTGACGCAGCGACGAAGTCGGTGGCGTCGGCCAGCACCGACAGGGTGTTGCATGCGACGAGGATCACATCGGGGGCGTAGCGCCGCTGCATGTCTTCCAGCGCCCTATTGAACACGCGCACCTTGTCGTTTCGGTCGGGCAGGCTGTTGTAACCGCCCTCGTCGGTGAACAGGGCATTGTAGAACACGATCTCGACGTGGCGGTAGGCCTTCTGTTCCGTCATCTTCCGCGCGGCGTCGGCCACCACCGACAGGCCGCCCAGCCCGGAATCCGTCACGACTACGGTGAGGCTGTCCCTCGCGGACAGCCGGCGGAGTGCATCGACGTTCTTCGAGTCGGGCGGGGCACCGGCCGCGCCGCTGCAGAACACCGCAAGAAGCAGGAGCAACGATCGGGCAACGCGTGCCAGCCTTGCGGTCATGGATCCTCCTTTCACCCCCGAGCCAACCCTTGTTCACAAGCATCGTAGGGCGCTCCCCCCGCAGATTCAACACCCGGCTCGGCTGCGACGGTGTGCGGAAGACGCCCAATGGGAGTGTGTCAAAGCGTAACAACCTTGAAATTCTCGTTCGGGTATGTTATTATGGCACTGCAATCTACGAGTGGCGCGCTCCTTGCAAACGGCAACAAAGTGTGCAACCTACCGGGCGACACGGCGACGGGGAGAGACTACCCCGCCGGGATCGCTTTGCGTGGGTTGGGGATAGTCGGCTCGGGTCATCTGCGAGGCCCCACGAAGGTGCGGCGCAGTCTCCAGGGCATCCGACGAGCACCTACAGCATGCGGGGGTGGACAATGACGAGTGCGAGACTTGCCTCGATGGCCTTGGCCCTGCTGATCGCATCGGTCCCGATAAGCGCCGGTGCGCAGATCACGTCGACGGGCAATGGATTGTGGTCCAACGGATCGACCTGGGTTGGGGGGATTGTCCCCGATTCGACGGACAACGTCGTGATCGACGTCGGAGACACCGTCACCGTGAACGCGGCCGCCCGATGCCAGGATCTTTCCTTCGGCGATGCCGCGGGGCGCTTGGGCCTGCAGGCCAATCTGTACATCTACGGGAACCTCTCCCGTTTCGACACTTCGGTGAACCCGTTCTATGGCGGGACCAACCTGTGGCTGGACGGGGCGAAGATGGTGTTCGCGGGCGGCGCCGCGGTGCAGACGATCAGCAACCTTGGCACCACCAGCACCTCGCCCTATCCGCTTCGGCTCCAGGAAGTCGTCATCGACAAGTGGGCGGGGAAGCTCACGACCAATGCGGCCGGAACCGAGGCGGACTACAAGCTCGGGATCGGAACGAGCCTGGAGATCATCAACGGCACCTTCGAGCTAGGCCGGATCGACGATATCGAGGGCCGCAACACCTCGGGCACGGCGACCACGCCGACCATCACCGTCCAAGCGAACGGCAGCTTCACCATGTTGGGCTCGACCTCCCACATCCGACGCGGCAACTTCACGGGTGAGGAGACCTCCAAGATCGGCAAGCTGACGGTCCACGGAGTAGCCCGGCTGGCCAGCACGAGCAGCAACCGGGTCAACTTCACGGACATCGATATCGAGAGCGGCGGGGAGCTCAGGATCGTGTACTACTCGGCGGGGGGGAGCATGGGCTCCAATCGTCTCAACCCCGGGACCGTGACCGTTAAGGACGGCGGTGAGTTCAACAACTCGCTGAACACGGATATCTGGTACGTCAACGCGACGACCCCCAGCCAGCTTGCCGTGCTGACGGGAGGAACCGTCGATGCGACCGCGACCGCGCCAGTCTACCCGAGCGTCTCGGTGAATCAGGGGAGATTCCGGTACAGCCGCGATACCAGCGATCAGACCGTCTACGACATGAACTACTACGACCTCGAGCTCAGCTTCACGACCGGATTCAACAAGAATTGGACCCTGGGCGCCAACCGGGTGGTGTCCGGTGAGCTGGAGGTGAACAACACGGCGAACCTGGTGATCTCCTCGGATGTGGCTCGGTCGGTGACGGTGGGCACGTCGTTGCGGCTGACCAGCGGAGGGATCAACAACAGCGATCCGGAGGTGGCGCTGACCCTGGCGAACGGGGTGACGGTGAACCGCGCGACGGGGACGCTGAGTAACGCACCTGTGTTCGAGGGTGTGGTCGACGCGCGCTATCTCAGCACCGTCGCGTCGGTCACGACGGGTCCGGAGCTGCCGACTGCGATCGGGATTCTGCGGGATCTCCAGATCTGGTCGACGGGGCAGACGGTCACGCTCGGGGCCAATGCCCACGTCCACGGCGAGCTGACCCTGTCCAACGGCGACCTCGACGACAACGGAGCGGCCGACAACCTCACCCTCACCCTCGCCAGCGGGGCGATCATCCGCCGCGGCTCGGGTGCCCTGCTCGCGGCGCCTGTCTTCGCCGGCACGGTGGACGTGGACTACATCAGCACGTTGAGCGTGGTCACGACGGGTCCGGAGCTCCCGACGGGATCGGGAGTGCTGTCGAACCTGATGGTGTCCGGAACGCTGGGGGTGACGCTGGGGGCGGGCGTGACGGTCAACGGCACCTGCACGATCTCGGGCAGCGACCTCGAGACCGGGAGCCACACGGTCACCCTCGGCCCGAGCGCGACCCTCGTGGAGTCGGCGGGGACGACGATCCTGGGGAGGGCGATAACGACGCGGACGGTCAGCCAGTTCGTGCCGCAGACGTTCGGCGGCCTCGGCCTGGATCTGACCGCGGCGGGTGCGGCGCCCGGAGCCACGACAGTGCTTCGGGTGACCGGTACGGCAAGACGACTCGCGGGGTCGGAGGGGATCGAGCGATACTTCGACATCGCCCCGACTGTCAACACCGGTCTCAACGCCACCGCGGTGTTCCACTACGACGAGTCGGAGGTGAACGGGATCGACGAGGCGGCGCTGACGCTGTACTCGATCGAGAACGGCGGGCTGGAGTGGCATACCCTGGGCGGGACGGGGGACGTGTCTGGGAACACGGTGACGGTGTCGGGGATCGGTCGGTTGGAGACGCTGACGCTGGGTCCGGGGACGTTGACGGACGCGGGGCCGGAGGTGACACCTCGGGTGACGCGGTTGATCGCGGCGTATCCGAACCCGTTGAGATCGGCGACGACGATCGCGTTCGAGTTGAGCCAGCCGGAGCGGGTAACGATCGTGGTATACGACGTGGCAGGGCGGAAGGTGCGCACGTTGCAGGACGGGATGATGGGGGCGACCCGCCACGAGGTGAGATGGAGCGGGGTGGATGACGGCGGGCAACGTGTGGCGACGGGCGTGTACTTCTGCCGCCTCATCGCCGGCAAGGTCGTCCAGACCAGCAGGCTCTCCGTACTGAGATAGAGACCCGGCCGAGGCCGGTCGGCCCTGCCGGCCGGGCCTCGGCGAGATGCAGCAGGAACACGGGCGCCGGTTTCGGCGCCCCGGCACCCACCCTGGGCCGTCCCCTCCCCGTTGGAGGAGGGGACGGACTGCCAAGGGTGATGGAAAGAACACCAGCGCATGTTCCTCATGAAGTGCACCCTGTCGGCGATGTCGTCCCTGCTGCTGCTATTGCTTCCAGGCGTATCGATGGCGTCTCAACGGCTCTCTCCGACCGAGGTGCTCCGCATACCCGCGGGGGAAGATCCGGACACCCAGGTGCGATATGAGCTCCAGCCGGACTGTCGCTATGGGCCGCAGAGCTTTCGCGTCGACGCGAACGACCAGTCGATCTTTGTGCTGGACCCTCTTAACCATGCAATCAAGGTCTACCAGAACAGCTCCCTGAGCCGGTCCCTCCCAGCTCCGTCTTCCGGCCGGGATTTCGTTGTGCGATCGGGAGCCGAGTACATCTGCCTGGCCGGCAACCAGCTCCTGCAGTTTCAAGAAGGCACTCTCGTGGGACCGGTGACCGCGGGGGCGGCAATGGCGGCGAAGACGGGGGACCTGACCTACGAGGCATGGAAGCGATCTCCTCGCTTGGCTGAGGTGGTCGTCCGCGATGGGTCGGGCGAGGAGTCGGCGCGGATGGCTCTGCCGGTGCCGACCGGCAATCTCGGTTGCATCGGCGTCATCGGCGCAGACGCCCGCCGTCGTCTGTTCCTCGACGTGGATCTCGTCGAGCAGGTCGCGCCCTTGCGCGTGCGGAGGGAGATCTGGGTTGTCAGCGAGAGCGGCGACATCCAGGGCAGGATCGCCATTCCCATTCACTACTACTCCCTGGTGTTTCGCGACATGGAGCTGGCGGCGGACGGCGACCTCTACCACATGATCTCCTCAGAAGACGGCATCCATATCTTCAGGTGGGACATCCCCGAGCCGGGCGTGTCCTTTCACGGAACGTACCCCTCGTCGTATGACACGCCCGTCCACTACAACTTCATCGAGACGCCCGAATGCCAGGAGCCCGGATTCGCCCCCGCCGACATGCTCCAACTGGTGACGCGCAGCGAGGCGGATTCCATCGGCGACACCTACGTCGACCATGTGTGGACCTGTTCCGCGCAGAACATCTCGAACGGCGTCGTCCGGGCCGCGGACGGGGACTCCGTGCTCACCCCCGACTGGATCCAGATCGGCTACAACCAGCAGGTGCCCTACAAGTGGGGCGGAACCGACATCCTTGCCGTGTTCGACGCCGGCATCGCGGCCGGCCAGTACGCCGGGGACATCCACACCGACGGCTCCAGCAGCTACGCCCGCGGCGTCGATTGCTCCGGTTTCGTCTGCCGGTGCTGGAAGACGACGATCGACTACAGCACGTACATGATGGACGATCCCGCGTACGGCCCCATCACGCTTCCCTATACCTCCTGGGATGACCTGCAGGTGGGGGACGCCGTGCACAAGCACGGTCATGTCCGCATGGCCATCGGGACCCTCCCCGGCGGCGAAGTCCTCGTCGTCGAGTCCGCGGGGTCGAGCACCGGATGGCGTGTGGGCTACCAGTCCTACTCGTATTCCGAACTGACGGACTATTCCCCGCGCTACTACATCCACATGGAAGGTGCGCCGACTCGCAGCACGTTCGTCTCCGCCCGGTCCGGATCCTGGACGACCGGCTCGACGTGGGTCGGCGGGGTCGTTCCCGATACGACCGACCACGTCCAGATCCAGTCCGGGCACACCGTCAGCATCGACAACAACAATGCCGTCTGCATGAACCTGTCGTTCGCGGCGAACGATGCGCTCATCGACATGAACTCGAACAGCACGCTGACGATCTTCGGGGACATGACGCTGGCGAGTACGAGCCATGTCGCGTTCTCCGCGGGCTGGTCGTCCACCAACGCCTACCTCAAGTTCGCGGGCGCCGCGGTTCAGACGCTTTCCGGATGGAACACCTCCGGCGGGTCGACCTCGCTGCGAGACGTCATCATCGACAAGAGCGGCGGCAAGGTCGTAACCGACGGCACCGAGATGCGGTTGGGCATCCAGAACAGCCTCCGGATCGTGAACGGCACTCTCGAACTGGAGGAAGGCGACGACATCGAAGGCCGCTGGGCGTCGAGCGGGACCTTCACCAACGCCGCGTTGCCGACCGTGACCATCGAGGCCGGCGGCATCTTGACCATGGTGGATGGCGCGGGGGCGCATCACATCCGCAGCGGCGTCGGCGTGGCCATCGGCAAGTTCACCGTGTACGGCGAAGCACAGTTCCGGGACGGAAGCACCTACGGTATCAACTTCAGCGGGATGGACGTCGAGTCGGGAGGAAGTCTGGTAGTCAGCGTCGGCATGGGCGATGGTCAGTTCAACTGCGGCACCGTGGTGGTCAAGAGCGGGGCGGCGCTGACGAACTACACGACGGCCGATCCCTGGGCGGCGACCGCGGTCCTCCAGCTCAACAGCGGCGGGCTCTTCGAAAGCAAGACGGCGACGACGATCTTCCCGGTCTCCTTCGTCAACAACGGCAAGGTCCGCTATTCGCGCGACGCGGGGACGGACCAGACCGTGGTCGACATGAACTACCGCGACCTCGAGATCAGTCTTGACCCGGGCGCCAGCAAGCGCTGGGCGTTGGGCGGGAGCCGCGTGGTGTCCGGTGAGCTGGAGGTGAACAACAGCGCGAACCTGGTGGTGACGTCGGATGCGGCGCGGACGCTGACGGTGGGGACGTCGTTGCGGCTGACGAGCGGGGCGATCGACAACAGCGACGCCGACGTGGCGCTGACCGTGGCCGACGGGGCGACGGTGACCCGGGCGACGGGGACGCTGAGCACGGCGCCGGCGTTCGCGGGGGTGGCGGACGTTCGGTACACGAGCACGGTGGCCTCGGTGACGACGGGTCCGGAGTTGCCGCTGGGGTCCGGCGTGCTGCGGGACCTGACGGTATTGGGAACGCTGGGGGTGACGCTGGGGGCGGGGGTGACGGTGAACGGGACGTGCAGCCTCACCGGGAGCGACCTGGTGACCGGGGCCTACACCGTGACGCTGGGTCCGAGCGCGACTCTGGTGGAGTCGGCGGGGACGACGATCGTGGGGAGGGCGACGACGACGCGGACGGTGGGGCAGTCGGTGCCGGAGGCGTTCGGAGGATTGGGGTTGGAGATGACCGCGGCGGGAGCGGCTCCGGGGACGACCACGGTGCTGCGGGTGACGGGTACGGCGAAGCCGTTGGCGGGGTCGGAGGGGATGGAGCGGTACTTTGACGTCGTCCCGTCGGTCAACACCGGTCTCGGCGCCACCGCGGTATTCCACTACGACGAGTCGGAGTTGAACGGGATCGACGAGGTGGCGCTTGCGATGTACGCGATCACCCGCGGGGGCATTGCCCAGGAGAACCTCGGCGGGACGGTCGACGTGTCCGGCAATGCGGTCACCGTCTCGGGGATCGACGCTCTCGAGACCCTCACCCTTGGCCCGGCGACGGTGGTGGGAGTGGAACCGGCGGAGCTTCCGCGGATCACGCGGCTCATGGGGGCCTATCCGAACCCGTTCAGTCCGTCCACGACGATCACCTTCGAGCTGAGTGGAACAATGCCGGTCACGGTCGAGGTGTTCGACGTGACCGGACGCAAGGTGCGCACGCTTGAGGACAGGGTCCTCGGCGCGGCCCAACACGCGGTGACCTGGACCGGCGTCAACGACGCGGGGCAACGGGTCACCCCGGGTGTCTATTTCTGTCGTCTGGTCGCCGGCAACGTCGTCCGGACCGCCAAGATGTCGCTCTTGAAGTAGGTTTTCGACACCGCTTGTGACCCGAAGGTGCGGTCACGAACAACAGCCCAGGGAGGCGACGATGAGAGACGTACGTTGGCCCATCATCCTCATGGTGGTGGCGTTCGTTGTTCTGTATGGTGCCGCAGCGCGGATCGACTCGGTCGCAGACGCTGCACCGATGTCCACCATTCAATCCGCGGCCAGCGGCAACTGGAGCGATCCAGGGACCTGGACGGGCGGCGTGGTTCCAGACTCGACGGACGACGTCGTCATCGGCATCGGGCACACCGTTACCGTGGACGCGGTCGCCCGCTGCCGGGATCTCTCCTTCTCCGATGCCGCGGGACGCCTGGGCCTGCAAGTCAGCCTGTACATCTACGGCAACTTCAACCGCTTCGACACCTCGGTGAACCCGTTCTACTCCGGGAGCAACCTGTGGCAGGCCGGGGCGAAGCTGGTGTTCACCGGGGATGCCGCTGTGCAGACGATCAGCAATCTCGGCACCACGAGCTCTACCCCCTACCCGTTCCGTCTCCAGGAGATCGTCATCGACAAGTCCGCTGGGAAGTTCACGACCAACCCCGTCTCCGGAACCGAGCCGAACTACAAGCTCGGCATCGGGACGAGCCTGGAGATCGTGAACGGCACGTTCGAAATGGGCCGGAGCGACGACATCGAGGGCCGTAACACCGCGGGTACCGCGACCACGCCGACCATCGTCGTCCAGACGAACGGCGTCTTCGACATGCTGGGCTCGACCTCCCACATCCGTCGCGGCAACTTCACGGGCGACGAGACCGCAAAGCTCGGCAAGTTGACGGTCTATGGCGAGGCTCGCCTGGCCTGCTCGACCACCAACCGCGTCAACTTCACCAACGTCGACGTTGAGGACGGCGGAACGCTCAGGATCCCGTACTACTCGGTGGGCGGGAACATGGGCGCCGCCTGCTTCAATCCCGGGACGGTGACCGTGAAGGACGGGGGCACCCTCGTCAATTCGCTAACCACCAACTTCTGGTACGCCAACCCGACGACCCCCACCCAGATCGCTCTCTTGACGGGTGGGACCGTCGATGCGAACAGCTCCGTGCCCGTCTATCCGGCCATGGCCGTGAACCAGGGGACGTTTCGATACAGCCGCAACAGCAGCGATCAGACCGTGGTCGACATGGACTACTTCAATCTCGAGCTCAGCTATGCATCCGGGGTCAACAAGCTCTGGGCCCTGGGCGGCAACCGGGTGGTGGCCGGGGAGCTGGAGACGAACAACAGCGCGAACCTGGTGATCTCGTCGGATGCGGCGCGGACGCTGACGGTGGGGACCTCGTTGCGGCTGACCAGCGGAGGGATCGACAGCAGCGATCCGGACGTGGCGTTGACCCTGGCCGACGGGGTGACGGTGACCCGGGCGACGGGGGCGTTGACCACGGTCCCGGCATTCGCGGGGATGGTCGACGTTCGCTACACGAGCACGGCGGCCTCGGTGACGACGGGTCCGGAGCTGCCAACCGCCTCCGGAGTCCTGGCCGATCTGACGGTCACAGGGACGCAGGGGGTGACGCTGGGGGCGGACGTAACGGTCAACGGCGCCTGTGAGATCTCCGGTAGCGCCCTTACGACAGGGGCCTACGCGGTAACCCTGGCGCCGACGGCGACCCTGGACGAGGAGGCCGGTCTGTCGGTCCTGGGAACGGTGAAGGCGACGCGCACGGTTGCCCAGGGGGTGGATGAGGCGTTCGGGAACATCGGGTTCGAGCTTAATGCCGCCGGCGGCGCTCCGGGAGCCACCGAGGTCGTTCGCACGACCGGCACCGCGTTGTCGGTCGACGGCATGTCCTCCATCACGCGGTACTTCGACGTCACGCCGGCCAACAACACCGGCCTCGATGCCGCGATGGTCTTCCACTACGACGAGTCCGAACTGAATGGGATCGCAGAGAACATGTTGGACATGTTCTCGAGCCTGGATGGCGGTTCGTCCTGGACGGGCATGATTGGGGTGAGGGATTCGGGTGAGAACACGGTGTCGAGTTCCGGCGTGGACACGGTGGCAAGGCTGACCCTCGCCCCCGGTGGCCCGGTTCCTACGATGCTTGCCTCCTACCAGGTCTACGCCCTGGAAGGCGGGATTGCCGTGTCGTGGTCGCTCTCGGAAGTGTCGGATCGGCAAGTATTCGCGGTGAGCCGGCAGGCAGGCGGTGCCGGTGAATACGAGGCCGTGGATGCCGAGATCGCCGTCAACGGACGCATGTCGTACAAGGCGATCGACAACACAACGGTTCCGGGCGCCCAGTACCGCTATCGCGTGGACGTTCAGGACGAGACCGGCAGGTACCTTCTGTTCGAAAGTGCGTTGGTCACCGCACCGATGCTCAAGCAGGTGCTCCTGCAGGCCGCTCCGAACCCGCTCAACCCCGCCACGAGGATCACCTACAGGTTGGCCGCCGCCGGTCCTGTGACGGTTGATATCTTCGATATCGCCGGACGCCATGTCCGCCGCCTTGTCGAGGGCCAGGAGGCTGAGGGCACGCATTCCGTGAGCTGGGAAGGCGTGGACGAATCAGGCCGCCGGGTCACCCCGGGCGTCTATTTCTGCCGCCTGGTGGCCGGCAACGTCGTGAAGACCACCCGGATGTCGTTGATGAAGTAGTGCCCGGCAAGGTGCTGGTCCCTGTTGGCGGTCGCGCCCACAGTCCCTGGAGGGTCGGATGAGAAGCGTGCTCTGGTGCATCAGCCTGCTGGTGTTGCCGCTTGTGGTTCTACAGGTCGCCGCGGCACAGGCCGATCCGATCAAGGTCGCCGTCTACGCCGACGACGGCACCGGCTCGTCCCGCTACAGCGTGATTGCGGCCATTTCCGACACGACCCGCTTCGACGTCACCGAAGTCCTGGGCGCCGACATCCGCGCGGGCATCCTCCAGGACTTCGATGTCATCCTCCACCCCGGCGGGAGCGGCTCGGGCCAGGCCGAGTCGCTCCAGGAGAGCGGGCGGGACAGCGTCCGCGCTTTCATCTCCCGGGGGGGCGGATACCTGGGTATCTGCGCCGGCTCCTACCTGGCGTCGAGTGACTACACCTGGTCCCTGCACATCCTGAACACCCGGGTGGTCGACAAGGCGCACTGGGACCGTGGGTATGCCACCATCGACGTGCGGTTCAACAACTTTGGCCGTGATCTGTTCGCGCTGGAGCAGGACACCGTCGCCATCGAGTACCGACAGGGCGCGCTCATGGCGCCGGCCTACGTGGACACCCTGCCCGGCTACATCGAAGCCGGCGTCTTCGAGTCGGAGGTCGCCGAGAACGGGGCCCCCACAGGGGTGATGATCGGGACGACGGCCTTCGCCTTCAGCGTCTTCGGTGAAGGCCGCGTCGCCGTGTTCAGCCCCCACCCGGAGATCACGGCGGGCTACGAGTACATGGTGGCGAACGCCGTCGAGTGGGTCGACCGCGACGATCCCTTCCTGGCCCTCATCTACCCGAGGGAGCACGAGCACTGGGAATCGGGCAGCCTCCGCACCATCGACTGGGTCTCCGAGGCGGAAAACGAGATCGTGGACATCGAGTTCTCGCCCGACAACGGCGCGACCTGGGTGCCGGTCGCCTCCAACCAGACCGAGCCCTACCAGTGGACGGTAGCCGACTCCTCCGATGCGTGTCTCATGAGGATCGAGTCCCTCCTTGCCGGAAGCCTGGCCGACACGATCCGCTTCGCCATCGATCCGCCGCTGCCGTCCATCCACTCCGCGGGCGGCGGCAACTGGAGCGATCCGGGAACCTGGGCCGGCGGCAGCGTCCCCGATTCGACGGACAATGTCGTGATCGACAGTGGACACACCGTCATCGTGAACGCCGCGGGCCGCTGCCACAATCTCTCCTTCGCCGACGACACCGGTCGCCTGGGGCTGCAGGCCAACCTCTACCTCTACGGCGACTTCAACCGCTACGACACGTCGGTGAACCCGTTCTACTCGGGAAGCAATCTGTGGCAGGCGGGGGCGAAGATGGTGTTCACGGGCGATGCCGAGGTGCAGACGATCAATAACCTCGGCACCACCAGCACCTCGCCCTATCCGTTGCGGCTCCAGGAGCTCGTGATCGACAAGTCCGCGGGGAAATTCACCACCAATCCCCTGGTCGGGGCCGAGGACAACCTCAAGCTCGGCATCGGGACGAGCCTGGAGATCGTGAACGGCACGTTCGAGATGAGCCGGAGCGACGACATCGAGGGCCGCAACCCCGCGGGTACCGCGACCACGCCGGCCATCGTCGTCCAGGCGAACGGTCTCTTCACGATGCTGGGATCGACCTCCCACATCCGTCGCGGCAACTTCACCGGCGAGGAAACGTCCAAGATCGGGAAGATGACCGTCTACGGCGAGGCCCGTCTGGCCTGCGCGACCACGAACCGCGCGAACTTCACCGACATCGACGTCGAGGACGGTGGGGAGCTGAGAATTACCTACAGCGCCGCGGGTGGGAACATGGGGGCCGCCTGCTTCAATCCCGGGACGGTGACCATCAAGGACGGCGGCACGCTCGTCAATTCCCTCAACACCAACATCTGGTACGTCAACGCGACGACGCCCAACCAGATCGCGCTGCTTGCGGGGGGCATCGTCGACGCCAACAGCTCCGCGCCCGTGTACCCGAGCCTGTCGGTGAACGAAGGGACGTTCCGGTACAGCCGCAGCAGCGGCAATCAGACTGTGTTGGACATGGACTACCACAACCTGGAGTTGAGCTACTCCTCGGGCACGCAAAAACTCTGGACGCTGGGTGCCGACCGGGTCGTCGCCGGTGAGCTGGAGGTGAACAACAGCGCGAACCTGGTGGTGACGTCGGATGCGGCGCGGACGCTGACGGTGGGGACGTCGTTGCGGCTGACGAGCGGGGCGATCGACAACAGCGACGCCGACGCGGCGCTGACCGTGGCCGACGGGGCGACGGTGACCCGGGCGACGGGGACGCTAAGCACGGCGCCGGCGTTCGCGGGGGTGGCGGACGTTCGGTACACGAGCACGGTGGCCTCGGTGACGACGGGTCCGGAGTTGCCGCTGGGGTCCGGCGTGCTGCGGGACCTGACGGTATTGGGAACGCTGGGGGTGACGCTGGGGGCGGGGGTGACGGTGAACGGGACGTGCAGCCTCACCGGGAGCGACCTGGTGACCGGGGCCTACACCGTGACGCTGGGTCCGAGCGCGACTCTGGTGGAGTCGGCGGGGGCGACGATCGTGGGGAGGGCGACGACGACGCGGACGGTGGGGCAGTCGGTGCCGGAGGCGTTCGGAGGATTGGGGTTGGAGATGACCGCGGCGGGAGCGGCTCCGGGGACGACCACGGTGCTGCGGGTGACGGGTACGGCGAAGCCGTTGGCGGGGTCGGAGGGGATGGAGCGGTACTTTGACGTTGTCCCGTCGGTCAACACCGGTCTCGGCGCCACCGCGGTATTCCACTACGACGAGTCGGAGTTGAACGGGATCGACGAGGTGGCGCTTGCGATGTACGCGATCACCCGCGGGGGCATTGCCCAGGAGAACCTCGGCGGGACGGTCGACGTGTCCGGCAACACGGTCACCGTCTCGGGGATCGACGCTCTCGAGACCCTCACCCTTGGCCCGGCGACGGTGACGGACGCGGGGCCGGAAGTGACACCTCGGGTGACGCGGTTGATCGCGGCGTATCCGAACCCGTTCAGTCCGGCGACGACGATCGCGTTCGAGTTGAGCCAGCCGGAGCGGGTGACGATCATGGTCTTCGACGTGGCGGGGCGGAAGGTGCGGACGCTGCAGGACGGGATGATGGGTGCGGCGCAGCACGTGGTGAGATGGAGCGGGTTAGACGACGCGGGTCAGCGGGTGGCGCCGGGGGTGTACTTCTGCCGCCTGGTTGCCGGCAAAGTCGTCCAGACCACCCGACTCTCCCTGATGAGGTAGAGTCGCGTCCGAGCTAGCCGAGCATTCCTTGACGGCCCCTCGGGATGCGCTCGTGAAGGCGCCTGTGAAGGCGCCTGGAGAAGACGACAACAATCCAAGCGAGCAACCCGGTCAGGAAATACGCAATTGCGCGATAGATCCCGAGGGCGATACGCCAACGGGTTGCGTTGATGTCCAAGCCGAGGACGGCGATGACGTGATGGTCTGAGGGGTCGTTGATTGGCGCCAGCCCGGAGACCCATGTGCCCCACCGGTCGGTGACGGGACCTTCGACAAACGGTTCTCCGGTGGAGAATGAACGGACCAATTCCGGCGTGGCATCTGGATACACTTCTCCCGGCGGCGAGTAGTCGGTCGAAGCGGGGTTGGTCGAATCCAAGAGGAAGATCACCTC
Source organism: Candidatus Eiseniibacteriota bacterium (assembly GCA_963762255.1). GTDB lineage: Bacteria > Eisenbacteria > RBG-16-71-46 > JABDJR01 > JABDJR01 > CAVXKA01. The sequence continues at coordinate 1,220,365 of CAVXKA010000002.1, read as the reverse complement.
GTCGTCCTTCAGCCCCATCAAGTAGATGAATCGGACGTCACTGTGAGCCTTTCGATAATTACGCAATTGTGCCACGAGCTCAAGGAAACTCGGGGCGCCTTCGTCCGCGGAGTGTCCGGTCAACGACTTGATGGATTCGACGTTCGAGCGAGTCGGCGATGGCTGCGGTACGAGCCTTCAGGTGTGATCTCTCATGGAGTACGCCGTGGCTGTCGGCGAAGTTCAACAGCAATCCGCCCGTGGCCGCCACGATGAGAAGACCCGCCACGGCCATGCCGAGCGCCGCGGGCGTGCCTGGTTTCTGCAGGCCTGACGCCAAATTGTCACCTCTGCCTAGGCGGTGCGGAAAGGGCCTTGGTCACAAGGCGCTTGATGCCGTTCGGCGCCAAGACGGTGTGAACCTCTCCCGAGCCTGATGCGGAGGCTACTGAGTTGTCAACCGCATCGTCCTGTCTATTGAGGCTCTACATGGTTGACCCCCGGTCTCCCGACTACCGCAGCAGGACCGTCCGCCGGGCCGGATCGCGTTCGGCCAGGAGCAGGGCTCGAAGCGCGGGCCACGCCGCAGCCGGCACTTCCCCCGGATTCACACGAACGGTCGCGGTGTAGACCACGTCCCTCTCGCCCCGCTTCACGTCGAGCCGGTATGCGCCGGCCTCGCTCTCGATCTTGATCGGCTCGGGGAGTTGAACGATCTCGAGATCGCCGAGGTCGAGCCGCACACGGACCGTGTGCTCGCCGGAGACTCCGCGGACGGGCGTCGAGCGTCGGTCCTCGTTGAGGACCACGTCGTGAGGGAGCGAGCCGCCGATCCCTCCGGCGGAGGCTCCGAGCACCAATGCCACGCGCCCCTGCGCATCGCGCTTCACCTCGCCGCTCGTCACCTCGGCACGAACCGCGAAACGCTCGGGCCCGATCCACACCGGATCGAACGAAGCGACCTCGAGACCTTCGAGAACCTCGCCCAGCGTCTCGACCAGGGACGCTTCCGTCGCACCGCCTCCGAGCGCAACTTCATCATAGGGATTGGCGCCACCGCGCGCCTCGAACCAGGCGCTGCCCGACCATGCCTTCTTCTCCGCGTTCCAACGCAGGTCGAGGTGCGTGGTCGACCAGGAGCCGACACCCGAGGCCACGTCCCTCACCGAGGGCGCGTCCTCGGTGCCTGCGCGCCAGAGCGCACGCCTGGCGAAGCCGATCCCTTCATGAACCAGATGCCCGGTCGCGGGATCCCAGTAGGCCTCGAGCGCCTCTCCGGGAACCTGCCGCGCGATCCAGAGCCCCGGCGCGCCCAGACGGGCGAGCGTCGGCGAGCCCTCGTCGATGGGTCCGTGCCCGCGACCGACGAATGCGGGCTCCACCGTGAACCCCGCTTCGCGGTACAACGCGCCGGCCAGGATCACGAGATCGACGTCACCGCCGTAGCCGGTATCGAACACGCGCGGTGCCGGACGAGCCAGCGCGGAGAGGTAAGCCGGCTCGTAGGCGACTCGGCGCGCCCGGTCGTGCACAAACGCGGCGATGCGATGCGCGCGCTCGAGTTCGCTCGGCGCGCCGTCGAGCAGCGCGGCCAGGGAGTCACGAAGCGCTCCGTCCAATAGAAGCCTCTCATCGAATGCCGCGGTCAACGACCGTCCCATATCGCCCCATGAATCAAACGTGGACCAGGTCACGCGCGGGAGGTCGGCCGCGGGATCTTCGCCGGCCGGGCTTGGCGCGGCCTCCGTTCGCCTCATGACATAGGTCAAGACGCTACCCTCGGAGCGCGTGCGTTCTCCCTCAGGAGCCCCGCCTGCCGGTGTGGCGCGTACCGACGCCTCGGCGGGGGCCTCCAGGATGAGCCGCGATTCCAGCGCGGGATCCGCGTGGCGGAAGGTCCAGAGGCCTTCGAAGCCCGCCCGGAAGGGGGCCTTGTCCTCGATGACGTAGGCGCATTCGAGCACGCAGGGGAGCTCGACGCCGTCGTACAGCAACATGGTCTCGCGGATGGCGGAGTAGTCGGGCGCATTGCGAAGCGCAAAGGGTGTCGTATCGACGATCGCGGTGGGGCGCGCCTCGATCCACCGGCCGTCGCGCAGCACGCGCAGAGCTTTCACGTTCAGCGTCTGCCGATCGGAATCCCACGGCAGGCGGAAATCGGCGTAGGTCTCCTGGGCCCAGTCGGTGGAGATCCAGAGCAGGCGATGGCGCTCCTCGCGGAGCCGACCGTCCGTCGACCAGGTGAAGCGCGCGCTTTCGAGCAGGAACACGGCGTCCTCGCCGCTCAGATCCCAGACCCGTCCGGCCTCTTCCATGGCCGCCGTCACGTCGATCGAACCGTCGTAGCTCATGGCCGCAGCCGAGACGCTGCGGGGGATCGCGAGAGAGACCAGGAGGAACGCGGCCCCGAGAACGCGAACGCCGCAGGTGCCGAGGATGAGGCGGATCATCGCGCACCTCCCTTCACCGCGCGAAGCGGCGTATCCGCGTAGTCGTCCAGGGCCTTCAACGCCTTGAGAAGATCCGGATAGCCGTCGGGTGGGATCTGGCGACGCTTGACGTCCGCCCTCGCGTGAAGCCGGATCGCGCGCGGATCGTCCTCTACGTCACCTTCGAATGACGCCCACGTGCCGTCCACCTTCACCGAATCCGGAGGATCCTCGAGCCGGTAGCCCGCGGGGAGCCGGAGCCGCTCGTCCACCTCGAGACGCTGCGTGTAGTAGAGGAACACATCGGTCTTCCGCTCCGTCTCCCAGTGCGCCGAGCCCACACGGAAGATGAGGGGATGATCCTTGAACGCGCCGGCGGCGGGAGCCTTGAACTCGAGGGCGTCGCCTACCGGCAACGCGAAGCCCGGGGCCTCGTAGACCGCTTCCAGCCACATGTCCCCGGTGAAGTCGTCCACGCGGCGGTGATCCACCCGGATGAGCCGCACCGCAGGGCTGAGCGGGGCCAGCATGGCCGCTACCGTGGCTTGGAGTTCGCGCTTGCGATGTTGGTACAGGACGCGGCGCAGCCGACTGTCGGAAGCCCCGCGTCCCTCGATGCGGATCCGCCCCGAGAGCGTTCCGTCCGCGCGGAGCTCCGCCTCGTGGGTCACCGTCATCGGGGACTCCTCGGGCGGGCTATAGCGGATTTCCTGAAGGTCCACTCCGTTCGGATGACCGATCAAGTATTGCTGCTCGGTCTCGAGCTTCGACCAGATGTCGTTGTTGAAGGGGACCCAGGTGGGGTCGATCATCACGAAGTCGCCCGGCGAGCGCTCCCAGGCCACCACGCAGTGGTTGAACTGGTCGGCCGGGATGTCCTCGATCCGGCTGCCGGCCATGGTCATCGCCGGATAGGTGTCGAGCCCCGCCGCTCGCAGGAGCGTGATGCTCATGGAGGCGATGTCCTTGCACACGCCGCTTCGGTACTCCATGAGCACGTCGGAGGGATGGAGTGTGAAGCCCTCGCCCTCGCCCATGGTCTGCCCGCTGTAGCGGATGTTCTGGGCCACCCAGTGATTGAGCGTCTTGGCAACCTTCATCGGATCGCTCTTCCGGGTGAGCCCCGCCGAGGCCAGCACGCGGTCCACATGAGCGCGGATCTCGTCGGTGACCTCGAATTGATTGCGGTTCACGTCGAAAAACCACTTCGACTTCGCCTCCCAATCGGGCGCGGTGGTCATGACCACCTTGGGCGAGAGGTCGGGTTCGTCGGGTTGGCGCGGCTCCACCGGGCGGGCGGGCATGTCCTCCACCCACCATGTCGTGGTCGTGCTGTCGGGACCGTAGGAGGTGCGCGTATAGATGGGACCGTTGTACTCCCGGCTCTGGAGGCGCTTGGCCGCGGGGAGTACAAGGGTGTAGCTCTTCTCGACGATGGGCACTTCGGCCTGCATGAGCACGATGTCGAAATACTCGCCGGCCATGGGGGGGATGTACCGAGCGTCTTCCCCGGTCCGGATGCGGTCCCAGGCGCTCGCATACCGAGGCGACGGCGCATCCTCCGCACCGGCGCCCGCCGCTCCAGCCTCACCCAGGAGGGCGTAGTTGTAGCCCTTGCGCATGGAGAGGACCTCGACGCCGTCCCCGGGCTTGAGCCGCGGGAGCTGGAGCACCTTGATCCGGTCGCTCCAATAGATGGCGCTCTGGGGGGCGGGGAGGTCCTTGACGTCCGCTATGGGAACCGGAATCTTGGTGCCGTCGCGGAGCACGTTGACCTCGGCGATCTCCACGAAGCTGCTCCGGGGATCGTAGCCCCACTCGAGCGCGGAGCGCGCGCGCGCGCCCTCTTCGGTGAGGATCTTGGTGAGCTGGTAGAGATCGACGTAGGCGACGCCGTCGGCGGTGATGCGGTTCACGGAGGCGTCGAGGACGATGAGCCAGTCGGCACCGGGGTGATCGGCGGCGGAGCCGGCCGCGTCCAGGCGGGAGAAGGAGGTGACCAGAGGCGGTGCACCGGGAGGGTCCGGCCGGTCGCGCTCGAGTTGGGCCTCCGCGCCCCGAGCCGCCAGCGTCCCCGCCAGAAGAAGCCACCACACCTCGAACATCCGGACAGGTCTCATCATCATCCACTCCTCCCCCCCGCCGTGCGGGTGCGGGGGATCATAACCCTTCGTGGAAGCGGGGTCTGCCCCCGCGCCGCGAATCCGCTTGCGTCGGAGTGTAACGAGCGTTATAGTCCGCTCCTGTCTCGGACCCGCCGAGGCAAGCGAACGGATGACACTCGACCTGCAGAGGCGAAGGGATCGATGACACCTCGACGCGCAGAGGCGATTACAGCCGCGGGCGGCCGCGAGCGGCTGCTCGAAGCCGCGATGCGTCTTTTCGCCTCCAAGGGCTACGCGGCGACCTCGGTGCGCGACATCATGAGCGCTGCCGGGGTCACGGCACCCTCCCTGTACCACCACTTCGGGAACAAGGAGGGGCTGTTTCTCGCCGTCTTTCACGCGACCCGCACGCGGATCGCGGTGGCCGAAGAGGAGGCGCTCGTCGTCGGCGGATCTGCCGCCGCGCGCATCCTGCGGGTGGGCCTGACTCATATCGGTTTGCGGCGCGAACTCGCCGGCTTCGCCTGGGCGGTCCTCCAGTACGTATCGGGGCGATCGAGGGCGGCATCGCGGTTCGACTTCAGGGCGCTGACGCTCGAGAGAATCCGGTCCTTCGAGCGGCTGGTCGAAGAGGGGGTGGCGAGCGGCGAGTTCCGCCCCTGCACGCCGCGTCACGTGGCGGTGGCGCTCGCGGGCGCGGTCGACATCGCCTCCCGCCCCAACCAGTTCGATTCGGATAGTGGCGGGTCGGAGGAGGTGCTCGGTGGGGCGGTGGGGGTGATCCTCTCGGGGATCACCGCGAGTCGCGCCCGAACCGTCCCGCGTCTCGGCGCTACGCGGCAGCCCGTCCGAAAGCGGAATCGAAGCGGAAACTGAATACCTATGGAGAGCGACATGCACGGCCTTCAGACGATCCTCAGGAAACTCTCGATCGGCTTCGCGCTTCTCGGGGCGATGCTCGTGGCTGGCTGCGGCAAACCGGATGCCGGGCCGCCGCCCGGCCCTCCCGAGGTGGGCACCGTGACGCTCGTTCCCGAGCGCGTGGTGCTGACCACCGAACTGCCCGGTCGCACCGCGCCGTACATGGTTGCGGAGGTTCGGCCGCAGGTGAGCGGCCTCCTACAGCAGCGCCGCTTCGAGGAGGGCGCCGACGTGCGCGCCGGGGAGTTGCTCTACGAGATCGATCCGGCGCCCTACCGCGCCGCGGTCGACCAAGCCGAGGCGGCGCTGGCGATGGCGGAGGCCGGCCTTCCGTCCGCACAGGCGCGTGCCGAGCGGCTGCGCGGATTGGTGGCGATCCATGCCGTCGGTGATCAGGACGTCGAAGACGCCGAGGCTGCGTCCCTGCGGGCCGAGGCAAGCGTTGCGGCGAGCCGGGCGGCGCTCGAGAGTGCCCGCATCAACCTCGCCTGGACTCCGATCAAGGCGCCGATCTCCGGGCGCACCGGCCGATCGAGCGTGACCGTCGGCGCGCTGGTCACCGCCTACCAACCGGTGCCGCTCGTCACCATCCAGCAACTCGACCCGATGTACGTCGATGTCCAGCAATCTTCGTCCGAACTGCTGCGCTTGCGTCGCGCGCTGTCGAGCGGCGCCCTGACCCAGGAAGGCGAATCCGCAAGCCGCGTGCAGCTCGTGCTCGAGGACGGCACGCCCTATGCCCACGAAGGAACGCTCAAATTCCAGGACGTCACGGTCGAGCCTTCGACCGGGTCGGTGACCCTGCGCCTGGTCTTTCCGAATCCCGAACATGTCCTGCTTCCCGGCATGTTCGTGCGCGCCATCGTCACGGAGGGCGTCGACGAGAACGCGATCCTTGCTCCCCAGCAAGGCGTTTCGCGCGACCCGCGTGGCAACGCGGTCGCCCTCGTGCTCGGCCCCGACGGCACGGTCCAGGAGCGCCGGCTTGAACTCGGTCGCGCGATGGGCAACAAGTGGTTGGTCGAGAAGGGCCTCTCCGAGGGCGACCGTCTGATCGTCGACGGGCTCCAGAGCGTGCGTGCGGGTGTGCCGGCCAAGGGAGTCCCCGCCGGATCGAACGCGGCATCCCCGGCTTCTGTGGCCGGTCCGACTGCACCGGCTCGCTCAGCCGCGCCGGCCGATTCAACGGCGCCGGCCGACTCCGGGGGCTCCACCCCGGAAGCGAAGTAGGGGGCCGCCATGTCCAGATTCTTCCTCGATCGTCCGGTCTTCGCCTGGGTCATCGCCATCGTGATGATGCTGGCGGGAGCGCTCGCCATCTACAAGTTGCCGGTCGCTCAGTACCCGCCGGTCGCGCCGCCCTCGATCTCGATCTCGGCGTTCTATCCCGGAGCCTCGGCGGAGACCGTCGAAAACAGCGTGATCCAGATCATCGAACAGCAGATGACCGGCCTCGATCACCTGCTCTACATGCAGGCGACCAGCGACGCGGCGGGCTCCGCGTCGTTGACGCTGACCTTCGAGCCCGGCACCGATCCGGACCTGGCCTGGGCGAAGGTTCAGAACAAGCTGCAGGTGGCCATTCCCAGCCTGCCCGAAGTCGTGCAGCAGACCGGTCTCAGCGTGAGCAAGTCGACGCGCAACTTCCTCATGATCGTCGGGCTGACCACCTCGGATACGACATGGACCAACGTCGACCTGGGCGACTACCTCGTATCCAACGTCCAAAACGTGCTCGCGCGCGTGCCCGGTGTGGGCGAGGCTCAGGCCTTCGGCAGCGGTTACTCCATGCGGATCTGGCTCAACACCGACAAGTTGACCCAGTACGGCATGACCGTCGCCGACGTGGTGGCCGGTGTTCGCGCCTACAACGTGGAGATCTCCGCCGGGCAGTTCGGCGGCGCCCCGGCCGTTGCCGGGCAGCGGCTCAACGCCTCGATCCTGGTGCAGTCGTTACTCAAGACCCCCGAGGAGTTCGCGGCGGTTCCGTTGCGCATGAACGCCGACGGTTCGGTCGTGCGCGTCTCCGACGTGGCGCGCGTCGAGCTCGGCTCGGAGCTGAACGACATCAAGATCAACTACGACGGCCAGCCCTCGACCGCGCTCGCCATACGCCAGGCCGCCGGGGCCAACGCCCTCGACGTGGCCGACGCGGTCAAGGCGTCGATGGCGGACCTCTCGAAGTACTTCCCGGAGGGGATGCGGGTCGTCTACCCCTACGACACCACGCCCTTCGTGCGGGTGGCCATCGGTGAAGTGGTCAAGACGTTGTTCGAGGCGATCCTCCTGGTCTTCCTGGTGATGTTCCTCTTCCTCGGCAATATCCGCGCGACCTTGGTCCCCACGATCGCCGTCCCGGTGGTGCTGCTCGGCACGTTCGGCGTACTCGCGCTGTTCGGATTCTCGATCAACATGCTCACCATGTTCGCGATGGTCCTCGCCATCGGACTCCTGGTCGACGACGCCATCGTCGTGGTCGAAAACGTCGAACGCCTGATGAGCGAAGAAGGGCTGCCGCCGCGTGAAGCGACCGCCAGGTCGATGGATCAGATCCAGAGCGCACTGGTGGGCATCGGGCTCGTGCTGGCCGCGGTGTTCGGACCGATGGCCTTCTTCCCGGGATCGACCGGCGTCATCTACCGGCAGTTCTCGATTACGGTCGTTGCCTCGATGCTGCTTTCGGTCGTGGTGGCATTGATCCTCTCCCCGGTCCTCTGTGCGGGGTTGCTCAAGCCGGTGGAGAAGGGCCACGAGGCCGCCGAGACCGGATTCCGCATCCTCCGTCCCTTCTTCCTTCGCTTCGACCGCCTCTTCAATGGCTCGCGAGACGCCTACGAACGCGTGGTGGGGCACGTCCTGGGTAGGCGTTTGCGCTACTTCGCGGTCTTCCTGGTCATCGTGGCCGGCATGGTCGTGCTGTTCAATCGCATGCCGACCGCCTACCTCCCCGAGGAGGACCAGGGCATGATGCTGGTCTCCGCCCAGACGCCGCCCGGCTCGACCCTCGATCAGACCCAGGCGGTGGTCCGACAGGTGCAGGCCTACTTCCGGGAATCGGAGCGCGAGGCCGTGGCCTCCACCATGGCGATCACCGGTATGAGCTTTGGCGGTCGCAGCCAGAACCAAGCCATGATCTTCGTCAAGCTGCGGGACTGGAAGGAGCGCGAGCGCGCGGATCTCAAGGTGAAAGCGATCGCGGCGCGCGCGACGCCGAGGCTCATGGCGATCCGGGAAGCGCGGGTCTACGTGTTTCCGCCGCCCGCGATTCCGGAGCTGTCCTCGGCGACCGGATTCGATCTCATGCTTCAGGATCGCGGCGGGCTCGGGCACACCCAGCTCATGGCGGCCCGCAATCAACTCCTCGGCATGGCGATGCAAGACCCCCGGCTGACGCGAGTGCGGCCGTTGGGCATGGAGGACGTGGCCCAGTACAAGGTCGATATCGATTGGGGGAAGGTCGGCGCCCTTGGGGTGCCCCCTGGCATCGTGCAGAGCTATCTCTCCGGTGCGTTCGGCAGCGCCTTCATCGGCGACTTCGTCCAGGGCGGGCGCGTCAAGCGCGTGTACGCGCAGGCGGACGCGCCGTATCGAATGCTCCCTGCCGACCTCGACCGGCTTCACTTGCCGAGCGCGCGCGGCGGGCTCGTCCCGTTCTCGGCGCTCGCTTCCGGGCGATGGGTTTCCGGCTCGCCGCGTCTCGAGCGCTACAACTCGGTGCCGTCGATCAACATCCAAGGGGAGGCCTCGCCAGGGCGCAGCTCTGGAGAGGCGATGCGGGCGATGGAGGAACTCATCGCGAAACTCCCGAAGGGGATCGGCCACGAGTGGACCGGCCTCTCCTACCAGGAGCGCATGGCGGAGTCGCAGACCGGTCTGCTCTACGCGTTCTCGGTGCTCGCCATCTTCCTGGTGCTGGCGGCGCTCTACGAGAGTTGGACGGTGCCGATCTCGATCGTCCTGGTGCTGCCGCTCGGCGTGCTGGGGGGCGTGGTGGCTTCCTCGGTACGCGGGATGCCCAACGACGTCTACTTCCAGATCGGGCTGCTCACCGTGCTCGGCTTGACCACCAAAAACGCCATCCTCATCGTGCAGTTCGCCAAGCAATACCGTGAAGGGGGGATGGGCCTGATCGAGGCCACGTTGCTGGCGGCCCGAGTGCGCTTGCGGCCGATCGTCATGACCTCGCTGGCGTTCGGATTCGGCGTGCTGCCGCTCGCGTTGGCGACCGGGGCCGGCGCGGGAGCGCAGTCGGCTATCGGCACGAGCGTCCTCGGCGGGATGATCAGTGGGACCTTCCTCGCGATTCTCTTCATCCCGCTCCTGTTCGTCGTCATCGTTCAAGTCTTCACGCGGCGGCGCGCCGTGCCGGACGAGGGGGCCGTGAGTTCGGGCCCGACAACCGCCCGGGGGGAGGGGGAGTGAACATGAGAACGTCGATTGTGTTCGCGGCCGCGCTCGCCCTGGCCGGCTGCACGATGAGGCCCGGATACGAGCGCCCCGCGCTTCCGGTTCCCGACGAGTTCCCCGCGCCGGACGGCGCGCAAGTGGAATCAACGGCGAGCGGGGCCACTGCGCTAGGCTGGCAGGAGTATTTCGCCGACGCACGTCTGCGCTCGGTGATCGAGCGGGCGATTGACGGCAATCGCGACCTGAGAATTGCGGCGCTCAATGTCGAAAAGGCCGCGGCGATGTACCGGGTCCAGCGAAGCCAGTTGACCCCCACGTTCGGCGTCCAGGCCGCCGGGGAGAAGATGCGACTGCCCGGGCGGATGACGGAATCCGGCAACGCCGAGACGACCGAGCAATATGCGGTCGAGATCGGGTTCACGTCCTGGGAGATCGACCTGTTCGGGCGCCTGCGCAGCCTGAAGTCGGCGGCGCGGGAGCAGTACCTGGCGACCGAGCAGGCGCAACGCGCTGTACATATGTCGCTCGTGGCTGCGGTGGCCTCGAGCTGGCTCAGGCTCGCCGCCGACACGGAGCGCCTGCGACTGGCCGAGGCCACGATCGAGGCGCAGACCGCCTCGCGTGACCTCGTGAAGGCAAGTCGCGACGCCGGCGTAGCCTCGAACCTCGATCTGAGTCAGGTCGAGAGCCTGGTCGAGACGGCGCGGGCGAGTCGCGCCGAGTTCGCGGGCGCGGTGGACACGGATCGCCACGCCCTCGAGTTGCTGGTGGGCTCGCCGCTGCCGGACGAATTCCTGCCTCAGGAGCTGAGCACGCTCGCCGACATGCCGGCGCTCGCGGCGGGGCTGCCCTCCGAAGTCCTACTTGCGCGCCCCGACATCCTCGCGGCCGAGCATCACCTGCGCGCCGCCAATGCCGACATCGGCGCCGCGCGCGCCGCTTTCTTTCCGCGCATCTCTCTGACCGCGGCGCTTGGCACGCTCTCTCCCGATGTCTCTCATCTGTTCGCCTCCGACACCGATAGCTGGCGCTACGCGCCGCTCATCCAGATGCCAATCTTCGGGGGCGGCGGCCCGAGGGCGAATCTGAAGGCGACGAAGATCGAGCGCGAGATTGCGGTTGCCAGCTACGAGAAGGCGATCCAGTCGGCGTTCGCAGAGGTCGCCGATGCCCTCACGCTGCGCTCGACGCTGCTCGAGCAGAGCCAGGCCTGGGACCGTCTGGTTGTCTCGCTCGAGGAGACACTCCGGCTGTCCGACGCCCGCTACAAAGCCGGGATCGACGGCTACCTCGGTGTTCTGGTGGCGCAGCGCTCGCTCTACTCCGCGCAACAGACGGGCGTGGCCCTGCGGCTGGCCGAGAAGGCCAACCGGATCGCTCTCTACAAGGCCCTCGGCGGCGGCAGCTGAGCGCGACCCGGACGCAACGCGAGCGCCCATCGCGACCCCGATATAGGGTGTATGCGCGAGGCCATCTGATGTAGCATCTTCGCGGGCGTTCCCTCTCAGCCCGGATCAACTGCAAATGTCGTTGTTACGGGTTGCCTTCCGGGCGCCTTCGGCCTAGTGGCAATCATGCGGTGCGGCCGGTCTCCACACCGGGCGATCCGCAATGAGCACGACACTTGAGGAGAACACCCGTGTCGCCGATTGCCTGCCGATCCTCCCGCTTGACCCTCGGTTTGTCTTTCCTGTTGGGACTCCTCTTCGCCGCGCCCTTCGCCGGTGCGCAGGAAGATTGGGTGCCCGTCTACCACCCGCAGTTAGAGATCTCACGGGCGCGCGGAGCGATCGAGATCGACGGGGTTCTCGGCGATGCAGGTTGGGAGGGCGCGGCCAGGGCGGGGAATTTTGCCGAGCACAGTCCCGGCAATCAGACCCGGCCCGAGGTCGACACGGAGGTGCTCATCACCTACGACGACGACAAGCTCTACGTGGGCTGGATCTGTCACGATGACCCCGCCGAGGTGCGCGCGTCGTTTTGCGAGCGCGACGAGATCTTCTCCGACGACGTCGTGCTTCTCTGCATCGACGCCTTCGGCGAAGCCACCCACGCGTACGAGATCGCCGCCAACCCCTACGGGATCCCGGGTGACCTCCTCTTCTCGTCGGCGAACGGCGAGGACCTCAAGTACGACATGATCTTCGAGTCGAGCGGTCGTATCACCGACTCGGGCTGGATCGTGGAGATGGCGGTTCCCTTCGCCAGCCTGCGGTTTCCTAAGAGCGCGAACCAGACCTGGCGCGTGGACTTCTGGCGCAACCGGCCGCGCGAGTCGCGCTTTCAGTACTCCTGGGCGGCCTACGACGACGACGATAGCTGCTGGCCCTGCAAGTGGGGGACGGTGACGGGGATCACCGGGGTGGAGCCCGGAGCGGGGCTCGAGCTGCTCCCCTCGGTGGTGGGAAGCCAGTCCGGCCGGCTCGATGACGATCGCGGCTTCATCAACGACGACATCAGAGGGCAGGTGGGTCTGGGCTTTGCCTACGACGTCTCTTCGGAGCTCTCCACCGAGGCCACCTTGAATCCGGACTTCAGCCAGATCGAGTCGGACGAGGCGCAGATCGACGTCAATACCACCTTCGCGTTGTTCTACGAGGAACGGCGGCCGTTCTTCCAGGAGGGAAGCGACCTCTTCAACACGTACTTCGATGCGGCGTATACGCGCACGATCAACGACCCCATCGCCGCCGGGAAGGTGGTCGGCCGCAAAGGGCCCAATAGTGTGGCCGTCCTCACCGCGCGCGACGACCACTCGGTGATCACCGTGCCCTTCGAGGAGAGCAGCGCGTTCCTGGAGAACGGCAAGAGCGTATCCAACATTCTGCGTGCCAAGCACGACCTGGGCGAGCAATCGCACGTGGGGCTCATCGCCACCGACCGTCGCTTCGACGGCGGCGGGTCGGGATCCCTCGTCGGTATCGATAGCCGGATCCGGCTCACCCGCAGCGATTACGCTCGGGTGCAAGTGCTGGCCACCCGTACCGAGGAGATGGACAACCTCGCCCTGGCGGACAGCTCCTTCAACGCGACTCTCTTTGACGACGACAGGCATACCGCCGCTTTCGACGGCGAGACCTTCTGGGGTCATGCGGTGATGGGTTCGCTGAACCGGGAGACGCGCAGGTACTGGTTGGGAGTGGAGTACTGGGAGCGCAGCCCGACGTTTCGTGCGGACAGCGGGTTCGAACCGGCCAACAGCATGCGCCAGGTGAACGGCGAGCTCGGCGGCATCGAGCGGTTCGGTGGCACAGGCCTGCTGGAGAACATCAACTACACCCTGACCGCCGCGCAGAAGTACAACTTCGAGCATGTGAAGAAGGACGAGTGGATCGATGCGGGGGTGCAGCTCATGTCCCGGGCCGCGCAGACCGGGATACACCTGAGGCACATGCGCAGCAACGAACTTTTCGGGGGGATCCAGTTCGACGGCATCTGGCTGACGCACGCCTGTATCAGCAGTCGGCCCTCCGGCGCACTCACCTTTGGAGGCAACATCGACTTCGGTCACCGCATTGCCCGGCACGACCGGGTGATGGGCAAGGAGACCCAGCGCGGTCTGTGGGCGGACATCAAACCGATCGACCGGTTCCTGATCTCGAGCTCTTTCAGCTACATCAACAGCGACGACTTGGCCACCGGTGAGAATCTCTTCTCCCAGTCGGTGTTCCGGTCTCGCCTTTCGTTTCAATTCTCGCGAGAACTCTCGACCCGGCTCATTCTCCAGTACAACGATCGCTATGAGACCTGGGACGCGGACCCGTTGGTCACCTACCGGCTCAACCCGTTCACGGTGTTCTACGCGGGCACGACCCGCACGTACCGGGACCGGGACTTCGACAACGACGAACGTGAGGGTTGGACCCTGACCGACCGGCAGTACTTTCTGAAGCTGCAGTATCTGTTTCAGTCGTAGGGAACACGTGCGAGATCGGGTGGGGAAGAGCCCGGCCGGACTGGAGCCGAGAAAGTCATGCGAAATGAGAATTCGAGCGGAGCAAGGGGGAAATAACCCTTCCTGCGCGCGGGAAACGCCTTGCTGCGGGCTCCGATGTCCCACATACTATAGATAGGCCGCTTGGCGAAGATGAAGATAACGGGGAGGCGCCAGTCGTCCGCTGGGGAACCCGCATTATGAAGAATTCTGTTCGATCCGTCCTGTTTGCGCTCCTGCTTGTCCTCCCGGCCATCCAGGCTGCCGCCGTGACCCCGACCGGACGGCTCCAGATCATCCATCTCGATGTCGGCCAGGGGGATGGCGCGGTCCTCATCAGCCCCCTGGGGCAGGTCGCGATGTTCGACGACGGGCCCGGAGGTACCGGTGTCAGCGGCCTGACCGTGGTCCAACAGCTCCAGGCGTTGGGCGTCGCCCATGTGGATCACCATTTCGCCAGCCACTACCACTCGGACCACATCGGGGACATCGACGAAATCGTCAACGCGGGCATCGTCATCGACAACGGCTGGGATCGGGGAGGGTCCTATTCCAGCACCTATTTCACGACGTACGTGAACAAGCTCGGCTCCAAGCGCCACACGATGGTCAAGGACCAGGTCGTGACGCTGGACTCCGCTCTCCGCGCATCCGGTCACCATCACGTGCGTCAACCTGGCCGGCGCGGGGATCAGCACGACCGACGAGAACTCGCTGAGCATGGTGATGAAGGTGAGCTACGGCGAGTTCGACATGGTGTTCGGGGGGGATCTTCCGGGCGCGAATTCAGGCGACTACAAGGATATCGAGACCACCGTCGGCCCCCAGGTCGGCCCGGTCGAGGTCTACAAGGTCCACCACCACGGTTCCGCTACCTCGAGCTCTCACCAACTGGCTCAACGCCACCCAGCCGAAGATCGCCGTGATTTCGGTCGGCACCGGCAACTCCTACGGCCACCCGACCGCCTCTGCCCTCACGCGCCTCCACGCGGCGAATGTACGCACCTACTGGACCGAGACCGGTTCGGGCGTGGCGCCCAACGCTACATGGGACAAGGTCTCGAACGGCCAGGTCGTCATCTCCGCGACCTGGGCGGCCGCCGGAGTGGACACCGTTCGAGGCACCGGGTTCGCCGACATTTTCACGAACTCCGGCACCGCCGCCGATGTCACGTCCCCAGTGGTCACGGTGACCAACCAGAATGGTGGGGAAGTCTGGCTGAGCGGAGATACCGAGCCGATCACCTGGACGGCTGAGGATGATGTGGGCGTCACAGCGGTCGACCTGGCCTACTCCACGGACGGCGGGTTGACCTTCCCGAACGTCATCGCCAGCGGCCTCCTCAATACCGGCTCGTACTCCTGGGTGGTGCCGATCACCGAGACGACAGAAGCTCGGATTCAGGTCACGGCACACGACGCCGCCGGCAACACCGGAGAGGACGCGAGCAGCGCCGACTTCGAGATCCACAACCCAGCCTCGGCGGTGGCCGAGGGCATGTTGGGTGTCGGCGAGATGCTGAGGCTGTATCCGAATCCAACCTCCGCGAGAGCGGTTCACGTGCTCTTCCGAGTCCCGCAGGCGACGGTCGTGGACGTGTCCATCTTCGATGTCACCGGTCGTCTGGTCAGAAGACTCGAATCCGGATACTCCGCCAACGGTCTCCACGACCTGAGGTGGGACGGGCTGGATAGGAGCGGCACACCCGTCTCGGGCGGGATCTACCTGGTTCGGGTCACCTCGGATTTGGGGATGCCGGTCACCAAGAGGTTGGTGCTCATCCGGTAGCCGGCGAGCAGGCTCGAAAAAGATGGTTCAAAGCGCGGCCGGTGGTCGCGTCCTCCTCCGAGAGTGCTTGTGCATTCCGAAGCTCCGGTGTTGAATACTCCTGGATGTGGTGAGGGGATCCTGATCCTCGGGAGTCGGCCTCACGAAGAGGCCTCAACTGGAGAAAACAATCATGACAAAACAGGATGATAAGTACCAGGAGCGCCGGAAGCGCGAGGAAGATCTCAAGAAGCACCCCGACAAGGCACCAGGCCACGAAAAGCTCCCCAAGCCGGAGAAGATACCTCGGCCGCCGGAGGCCACCCCCCCCGAGATTCGAAAGCCGACGCGGCCGGATTGAAGGAACTGGAGCGCAGAGAGAATGGGCAGCGTGGACCCGGCCGGGGAGAAGCTGGCGCCGATCGGTGCATGATGGAGAACAACCCGTTACATACATTCTGAAGAAGGTGGACCGACAATGAGCAAGCTTCTGCGAGGTCTGGCGGCAGGGTGGGGTGCGAAGAAGCTGGGCGGGGGATGCATCGGCACCATCCTCATCTTCGTGTTGCTCTGGTGGCTGTTGGGCAACTTCAATATTTTCAAGTAGGTTCCATCACGGGACGCGAAAGGAGCGCCAGTGCGCCGTCCAATTCTCTTCCTAGTGTTGCTCGCCGGAATCCTCGCTGCCGCAAGCGTCGTGCTGGCCGCCAGCGAGAAGATGAGCGTGCAGGTCAAGACCAGCCAGCTTCGCGCGAAGCCTTCATTCTTGGGTGGCGTCGTCGCAACCGTCGTCTATGCGGATCGCGTCACCGTGGCCGGGAAGCAGAACCCCTGGCTCAAGGTGACGGACGCTCGCGGCCGCACCGGCTGGATCCACCAGTCCGCGCTGACGAAGAAACGCATTGTCCTCTCGGCCGGCGCCGCCGACGCCGGCAAGGGAGTCTCCGGAGAAGAGCTCGCGCTGGCCGGCAAGGGGTTCAACTCCCAAGTCGAGGCGGAGTTCAAGGCGGAGAACGCGAGCATCGACTTCACCTGGGTCGACCGGATGGAGGCGTTTCGCGTGACGCCGGACGAGGCGAGCGCGTTTCTCGCCGAGGGTAAAGTCGAGCCCGCCCCGGGAGGTGCGCGATGAACGCGCGGACGTTGCGCCCGGGCATCGCTGCCATCCTCCTCACCATCTCCGTCCTGCTGCTCTTCGTTGCGACGTTCATGGTCGGATGTGCCTCGGTGGCGAAGATCGGCACGTCCATCGCGCAGGGAGAGGGTCTAATCGACAGCACGCAGAGCCAGTCGATCAACCGCGTGGCCGAGGCGACGGAGAAGTCGTTCGAGGACATCGATCCGGAGCAGGAGTACTACATCGGTCGAGCGGTGGCGGCTACGATCCTCGATACCTATCCGCCGCTCGCGGACGCGGAGCTGAACCGGTACGTGAACCTTCTCGGTCAGACCGTCGCCCTCGCGTCGGATCGCCCGGAGACGTTCGGCGGGTACCATTTCCTGGTCCTCGACACCGACGAGATCAACGCGTTCGCTGCGCCGGGCGGCTTCATTCTTGTCTCCCGCGGGCTCATCCGTTGCTGCCGGAACGAAGACGAACTGGCCGCGGTTCTGGCTCACGAAATCGGGCACGTGGCGGGCAAGGACGGCCTGCGCGCGATCAAGAAGAGCCGGCTTACTTCGGCGCTCACCATCCTCGCCTCCGAGAGCGCGGCGAACTTGGGAAGCGAGCGGCTGGCGAAGCTGACCGAGGAGTTCGAGGGGAGCATCACCGACATCACGTCCACGCTCATGAACAGCGGCTACTCGCGAAGCCTCGAGAAGCAGGCCGACGCTTCGGCGGTCTCGGTCCTGCGCCGGGTGGGATACAGCCCGCAGGCGCTCGTGACCATGCTTGGCGAGATGAAGAAGCGTCTCACACCGAGCGGAGCGGGATTTGCACGCACGCATCCCGACCCGTCCGACCGGATCAAGGACATTCAGGGGAGCGTGAGCGGATCGACCCCGCCGTCCGATTCCGCCGCGCGTCGGGATCGCTTCGCGGCGGCGGTGGCAAGCCTCTAGGCATCGACTGACCGGAGGGATATTGCGCAAGCGGACCCTCTTCGGCTCCCTCATCGGGGCCGGCGCCGCGGTGGTCGCCCTCCTGCTCTGGGCGGGAGGCGCCCTGGACCGTCTGGAGAACACGACGTGGGCGTGGCGCGTCCACGCCTCGGCGCGCCCATCGCCGGCCACCCCGAACATCAAGCTCATCCTCCTCGATCAGGCGTCCCTCGACTGGGGGAGCGAAACGAACGGGTGGTCGTGGCCGTGGCCTCGCGAGGTCTACGCCCCGATTCTCGACTTCTGCCGCCGGGGTGGCGCCCGTGTCGTCGCATTCGACGTGCTCTTCACCGAACCCTCCGTGTACGGGGTGTCCGACGACGAAGCACTGGAGGCCGCGATTCGACGGACGCCGCCGTTCATCGGCGCGCTCGTCGTGAAGAAGAACGCCGGAGGAATCGACCTTCCCATACCGGAGGTCGCGCGGTCGGCAACCGCGCTCGCGAACGTGGCCGACGAGCCGGACGAGGACGGTGTGTTCCGGCGCGCCGTCTTGCTCCGCACGGTCGACGGCCGGACGATCCCCTCGCTCGGTCTCGCCGCCTATCTCTGGGGACGCGGCCCGTCGCCGTCGGAAGAGCTTCGCGTGGAAAAGCGCAACCTCTTCGTAGGACGGCAGCGCGTCCCCGTCGACGAGGACGGGCGCGCGATCCTCCGCTTCGCCGGACCCACCGGCGTGCACCCGACGGTGAGCGCGGCGGCGGTGATCCAGTCCGAACTGAGGCTAGAGGCCGGCGAGACGCCCGTGCTCGACCCGGAGTTCTTCCGGGACAGCTTCGTATTCTTCGGATTCAGCGCACCCGGGCTTCTCGATCTTCGCTCCACACCGCTCAGCCGCGTGAGCCCGGGTGTAGAGATCCACGCCACCGTGCTCGACAATTTCCTCACCGAGGGGTTCATTCGCCGGCCCTCCTCCGGCGCCGTCGTCCTGGCGACGCTGCTCGTCGCGCTCTGCGCGAGCCTGCTCGTCATGTGGAGCCGGAGGGCGTGGCTCGCCGCGGTGATCCTGGTCGCCGTGCTGCCCGTCCCCGTGCTCGCCGGTCTGATCGGCTACCGCGCGGGGTTCTGGTGGCCCGTCGTCGAGGGAGAGCTGGCCGTCGCTCTCGCGTTCGTCGGGGCGCTGGTGCTGAACTACGCCACCGAGGGGCGCCAGAAGCGGTTCATCAAGCAAGCCTTCAAGCTCTATCTGAGTCCCCATGTGATCGAGCGCATCCTCAAGGATCCATCGCAGCTCCGCCTGGGGGGCGAACGGCGCGAGCTGACGATTCTGTTCTCCGATCTGGAGGGTTTCACGTCCATCTCGGAGAAACTCGATCCCGTTGCGCTCACTTCGCTTCTCAACCACTACCTGTCGGATATGACGGAGATCATCCTCGACGAGGGGGGCACCCTCGACAAGTACGAAGGAGATGCGGTGATCGCGTTCTGGAACGCTCCGCTCAGCCAGACCGACCATGCACTGCGCGCGACGCGGGCTGCGTGGCGCTGCCAGGAGCGGCTCGCGGAGCGGCGCGAGGAGTTCCGCACGAAAACAGGTGCCTTGCTCCGAATGCGGATCGGCCTCAACACGGGAGAAGCGGTCGCCGGCAACATGGGATCGCACCAGCGATTCAATTACACGGTCCTGGGGGACGCAGCCAACCTCGCGTCCCGACTGGAGGGGGCCAACAAGGTCTTCGGCACCTACACGATGCTTGCGGAATCGACGCGCGCGGCAGCGGGCGACGCGATCCGCGCGCGGGAGATAGGGAGCCTTCAAGTGGTCGGCCGCGGGGCGCCGGTGCGGGTTTATGAGCTTCTGGGGCTCGCCGGTGGTCCGGAGCCCCCGGGGCTCGCCGAATTCGCGCGGGGCCTCGATCTCGTTCGGGCCGGGCGGGTGGGCGAGGCCCTTGCGGTGTTCGAGGGAATCCCCGATGATCCGCTCGCTCGAACCTATGCCGAGCGGTGTCGCGCGCTTCTCGCCGCGCCCGATGCGTCATGGGACGGTATCTGGGTCTTGGCCGGGAAGTAGACGGTCATGAGCCCTGTCTTCTTCGGCGCATGCGGGGCGACCCCGGGGGTCCCAACGTGAACGTCTACGCGCGCAGCGGTAACGCAGTCCTCGTCTGTCTCCTCATCTATCTGATCGCCATCGCGCTCGGTGGGCTCGTGCGTCGCATCCTGAAGAAGGATCGCCCCGGCTCCCGGTTGATGGCCGTCGCGCTTCGCGAGATCGCGGCCTCGGTGGTGCGCCCCCTCCTCGTGCTCGCCCTCACCCAGGCTGCGCTCTGGCTGCTGGGCAGCGTGCCGTCCGCCGTGGACTGGATCTCAGGCCACCCCTCGCATGTCCTGGCCTGGAACACCTTCTGGATCGGGGTTCTTCTCGTGTTCCTTGCCGAGGCCGTGGCGGGCCAGTTCTTCGCCGTGCGCCGCCGCCCCTTTCCGGTGCCGGATCTTCTTCTCGGAATCATCCGCGCGCTCCTTGTGCTCGCAGTCCTCTTCGCCGTGCTCCGCGGCCAGCTCGGGATCAACATCGCGCCCCTCCTGGCCTCCACCGCGCTCATCACCGCGGTCATCGGGTTCGCGCTTCAAGGCGTCCTGGGGAATCTGCTCGCCGGCATGTCCCTCCACGTCGTGCGGACCGTTCTGCCCCAGGACTGGGTCATCATCGGAGACGTCGAGGGCCAGGTCGTGCAGACCAACTGGCGGGAAACCCGCCTTCGCTCGCGCGACGGGCACCTGCTCATCGTCCCGAACAGTAAGGTCGCCGAATCCCTCATCAACAACATCGCGCGGCCGGAGCCTCGGCGGCGACACGCCATCGAGGTAGGTGCGAGCTACGAGGATGCTCCGGACGACGTGATCGCGGCGCTTGTAGCGGCTGCGCGAAGCGTGCCGGAAGTCATGAAGGAGCCGACGCCCGAGGCGTTCATCGTCGCCTACCTCGACTTCGGCATCAATTACCGGCTTCGCTTCTGGACCGACCAATACTTCCGCCGGGACGATATCAATGGGGACGTCAGCCGCATGATCTGGTATCAGTTCAAGCGCCGCGGCATCGAGATCCCCTTCCCGATGAGCGACAAGCTCCTCAACGACTTCATGGACGTGGTGGCCACACAGCGGAACCGTCCGCCCGAGAGGGAGCAGGTGGATTCCGCGGTGTCCGATCTCGTGAACAGCGACTTCTGCCGGAAGCTCTGTGTCGGCACCGACGGACGGTCTCTGCTCGGCGACGAGGAGCTTCGGCGGATCACCCCCTCCGTTCGACGGGTGCTCTACACCCGGGGCGAGACGCTCTTCCTGCAGGGAGCAGAGGGTGAGACGTTCTACGTCGTGGTCCGCGGCCGGCTGAAGGGGCGCATCGATCGCGAGGACGGGACACCGCCCACGGAATTCGAGCTTGGCGCGGGTGCGGTCGTTGGGGAGATGAGTCTTCTGACCGGCTTGCCGCGCACTGCGACGGTAACGGCGGTCGAAGGCGCCGAGCTTCTGGAGTTCGGCAAGGATGCGTTCGGACTCGTCCTTTCGGCGAACGAGAGGATTCCGGAGATCCTTTCCGTTCTCGCCGCCGAGCGCGCGGCTGCGAACGCCGCGGACTTCGACCGGCTCCGGAAGATGCTGGCTGATGCGTCGGCCGTAGATCTCAAGCAGCCCAACATTCTGAAGCGGCTGCTGCAGATGATACGGAGAGCGGGGGGCTGAGAGGGAGTCTGCACGACAACAGGAGACCACGACTATGCGCCGATTGCTCGTTCCGCTCCTCATGATGCTTTCCGTCTTCGCGCTCCTCGCCATGACCTCGTCTCCCGGCGCGGCGATTGACCTCAAGGGAGGGGTCGGAGGCGGGCCGCTCGGTGGGATCCTCACCGTCACCGTGGTGGATCAGCGAACCGGGGCGCCCATCGCCGGCGCCTTCTGCCAGGTGGGCCCCGAGCCGGGTACCCCATTTCTGGGCAACCTCGCGTTCACCAACGCATCGGGCATCGCCGTCCTGTCGCACACGTCGCTTGTCGGGCCCCAGACCGTCACCGTGGGCAAGGCCGGCTACTCCTACTTCACCGTTTTCGGAGTCGACGCCAGCCAGATGATTCTCCCCATCCGGCTCAAAGGGGCGGAGGCGCCGAAGGCGCTTTACAGCGGTGACATCTCCGCCTCGGGGTTCACCCTGATTCCGAACGACGGCAAGTTCGACGTGGCGGTCGTGATGCCCTCCTTGTCGATCGATGACCTGACCACCTTGGGCGATTTCGAGCAGTTCGCGCCGATCGTCCTCGAGAGCTTCCCCCTCGTCGGTGAGCAGCCGGTTCCGGGGTTGATCTACATGCCCCTCCAGGTGGAGTTCCTCTTGATCCCGGTGGAGCGCACGCCGTACTACGTGTGGCTCGAGGATCACACGACCCAGGACCTCTACACCTTCTATGGGCGGGTGCCGACCGCTACGCTCCTCGACATCGTCGGTGCCGACAAGCCGGAGTTCCTGCCGCTCATCCAGAACTTCACGCTGAGAAAGGTGGGCATTGAGCCCGGCATTCCCGTGAACGGGCCCGATTCCCAACTGCTTCAGCTCACCAACACCGTCTCCTTCAACCTGCGCGTGAACGTGTCGAACACGCTCGCCGGCTACGACGTATTCGCCTTCGTGGCCGCCGACCTGGACGGGGAGACAGGGCTCGGGCGGATCGTTCCCTGCGGGTTCGGGGGTGGTGTCGGCGGCTCCTCGGCGAGCCTCCTCCTTTCCACCATCACGGCCGGCGGCGATTTCACCGGGATGGACTATCTGGCGGGGGCGATCGAGTCGGACGCCACGCTCGGCCTCGCGAACTCCTTCGTCGTGGACCGCAGTAGCCTCGCTCCCGGAGAGACATCGAACATCAGCACGTTCTTCCGGCCGCCCGTGCTCTCTACGTCGGGTGCGCAGCTTTCTTGGACTACGGTGGAGAACCCCGGTGTGAGCCCGGCGCCGGACCTCTATAACCTCGAACTCGCTCTGGTGAAGACGATCCCGGACACTAACCTCGGTGCGCAGCCGGGGGACACGCTCGACGTGCCGACTCCGCTCTGGGACTTCGTGGTCAATGGAACGGGGACAGCGCTCACCGTTCCCACCCTGCACCCAAGCCTTGCGCCGGGGGTTCCGGACCCGGCCGTCACCGCGGACCAGGATCGTCTCGACTGGACGGCCTACGGGGTCCGCATCGGACTCCCACCGGCTTTCGACTACGACGCATGGGACTTCGCCGACCGCGCCCGCAAGGGAACGCAGCTCGCGTGGAATACCCGGAAATTCGCTCCGTTCCCTTCCGGTCTCTACACCGGCGTTCCCGAGAGTCGGGCGACCCGCCCATTCCTCGGGCCGGCACGTCCCAATCCCTTCCAACATCGCACCACCGTCACCCTCGCTGCTGCGGGCGCGCAGGGACCGGTGCGGGTCGAGGTGTATGACATGCTCGGCCGTCGTGTCCGCACGATCGATGTCCCCAACGCGAGCGGTGCGAGACCGGCCGAGATCGCGTGGGACGGGCGGGATGGCTCGGGACTTCCGCTGCCGGCGGGAGCCTACTTCCTGCGCGTGGAGGGTATGGGGCGGGGCGAGGCGATTCGAGTGGTGAAGCTCTCCACGCGGTGACGTAGGAGAGCGTCTCCGGTCGCAGCCGGCGCACCAAAAAATTTGCCTGCGGGGGCGTGACGATTGCTTCGGGCCTCCCGGAGTGAGGCGAATGGCAACCCCGCAGGCATCTGCTCCGGTCGAGTGATTTCTTCCCAACGCCAAGTAATAAAGCAATGTCTGTGCCAACGTTCGTAATGGTCTAACTAATAGTCATTGAAGGTCTTGGTGGATGCTGATGTTCGTATGCGTCCTTCGATCCAATCAAGACGATGGAGAGCGAATCAAAGTGAGGGCATCGTCGCGCCGGAGCCACCCGAATCACCAACGTCTGCGGAGCTTCGATCCTCAGTTCGACGCGCTCGGAGATCGGTCCGTGAAGAGCGGCTCGCCGTCATAGCTCTCGGGGATCGGCTCCCCGAACCAGCGGAGGACCGTCGGGGCCACATCGAGGATATGCGGCTCCTTGAGCAGGGGCCGGTTCGCGATGAAGACCCCGGGGGTGATCCGGGAATCGTAGGAGCAGTGGTCGCCGGACCACTTGCGCGGGTTGTCCTCGATCACCTCCGACGGAATCCCGCCCAGGCAGGTTTGCCAGGAAACGCGGTAGCCCTCGTTGAAGCCGACCTGGATGTCCGGGGCCTCGTCGAGGTAGTCCCCGCTGAAGATCTCGCGGGCGGGGTGCGCGGAGAGGATGGCTGGGGTGCCATCGACATCGCGCAGCTCGAGCAGTCCCCGGGCGATGGCCGCCACGACCCGGTCGTACTCGTCGCCGGGCTCGACGACGCCCTTCCCCTCACGACCCGCGACGTTAATGTAGATCTGGCCGAGGCCCATGGCGTACGCCTTCGTGCGCTCCCAGACCACATCCGGCCAGAAGTCGCCGCCGCTGAAGAGATCCTCCAGGCGGTACCCGGCATGCTCCATTCCCCTGAGGTGCATGTATCCCGACCGAACGAGCCAGGTGTTGAGATTCACCGAGCGGTTGAAGGAGTGAAACCCGTGGTCGCTCATGAAGATGAATGCGGTGTCGGGTCCGACATGCTCCGTGTATGCGCGCTCTACGATGCGGTCCATGCGTTGATAGATGCGTAGCACGGCGTCTCCCCATTCCACGGCGAGACCGGCGTCGTAGCGCGGGGATCGCGGGTCGAGGAACCGCCAGAACATGTGTTGGATCCGATCGGTGCAACTGAACACGTCGACAAAGCAATTCCAGGGATGAGCGTCGAGGAGATGGAACAGGATCCGCTCCCGCATGGTCATGAGTTCGTTGAGGTCGGACCAGAAGGCCGCCTCGTCGAGCCGCTCGTCCTGGAGGCCGGCGGTATCGGCCGCCCAGCCTCGTGTCTTGTAGAAACCGAGCGCGTCGAAGAGTTCTTCGGAAAGGTCGGCCGGGTACGAGATGGGAAGCGGGGGATGGGCGGGGTGCAGCTCGATCGGACCGAAGTAGACCCGCACCTCCGGGCTTACCTGTTCCACGTAGAAGTGGGCGATGCCGTGCACGCGCATGATGGGAGTGATCTCGAAGGAAACCTCGAACCAATCGCTCCAGCGCCCTTCGGCGACGCGCTGCTCCTGCCCCTGGAGCCGAATGACCATCGAGCGATTCTCCGGATCCGCGATGAATTCGACCGGCTCGGTCAGAACCTTGGGGCGGCGAGCCAGCTCGCTGAGACGGCCCCGCAACTCGCGGACATCCTCTCCGCCCGAGGTGTGCTCCAGCTTCTCCTCCAGCCGGCGGCGCTTGTCGCGCAGAACCGGATCCCATGGCCCCTGGATTTCCGTGAGGGCGCGGCCGTCCCGTACCGTGATCGGGACGAGCTTTCCCCCCATCTCGGTGTCCTCGGTTTCCTCCCGCGTGAGGTCGGTGGCGAAGTACTGGAAGGTGCCCTGGGTACCCCGCAGATCGGGAACGGATAGGCCGGACAAGAGTCGCCCTCCGGGGAGATCCTCTGGGGGAAAGCTCACCGGTACCTGGACGATGGTAGAACGGATGCCTCCATCGGCGAGCGTGCGCCAGAAAGTCGTGCCGCGACGCCGCAAGACAACGCGGGGACGACGGACGGGAAGAAGATCCCAGAGGAAGCGCGGCGGATCGTTGTCGACTTCGGCGATCTGGGGTTCGTAGGTGCGGGGGTCGCGGCATAAGAAGTCGTAGATGCGATGCTTGCCCGGGTTGACCCCGGTGGCGAACGACGACCATGCCACCGGCGACTCGGGGGGAGTCGTGGTGCTGAGGCGCCGGTAGTGGAGTTCGCGCCGGAGCCGCGCGAGGAAGGGAAGCTTGCCCTCGTCAGTCCAGCGCTCCAGGAGTCGGGGATCCACGCCGTCGAAACCCAGGATCAGGAAGCGGCGGTCGAGGTCGTCGCGCATACGGGGATGCCCCGCGCAGCCTTGGAGTCCGAAGCCGGCGGCTCCCGCTCCCCCCGCGGCGACGGCAGAGAGAACCCGGAGGAAATCGCGACGATCCAGTTCAGCCGTCACGATCGTCGCCCGAGCTCGCTTGGGTAGGGTGAGGGTCGCTCCTGCCCATCGTGGCCGCCCACTCCTTGTCCATGAACTTCGCCGTCGCCCGCGCGCACACTTTCCCCTCCTGCGAAAGCTCGGCCGACACGTAGTACATCGGCATGGTCGACCTGTCCAGGGATGCGGTGACCTCGGCCTCGCACTCGATCCTGACCGGGGTGAGATACCGGACCATCAACTCCGCGGTGATCGCCACGACTCCCATCGAGAACAGGCAATTCGTCATCGCCGCATCCAATACCGCGGAGATGAGACCGCCGTGAAGCATGCCGGGGTAGCTCTGGTACGGACGGCGGCACATGAAGGACGCGTGCACCTTTCCCGGCTCCTGAACCCGGAAATCGACCTTCGGGTTGAAGGGACTTTCCGCGCTGCAAAGGAGGCAACGAGGGTGGTGGGCCACTCGAGTCTCGTCGAGCAGCACCTGGCTCCCGGCCTGATTCCGGAGGGGCGTGCCGGCGTGATTCATGCGATCTCCTCTCTCTTCTCGAAAACCACCACGAGGTGCAGATGTTCCTCCCGGCGCCCTACGCACCGGAGGCCGTGCCGCTCGAGTTCGGCGGCGGCCAAGTCGACGGTGGTCCCGGCGCGCAGGTGCTCCCCGCCCTCGTCGCGGTGGACGCGGTCCACCAGTTCAAACCCCTCCTCGGAAAAGTCGGCCACGATGAGGACGCCGCCCGTTCTTACCGCCCTCGCCATGTCGCGGAGGACGGACGCCGGATCCTGGAGGTGGTGCAGCACCGCCATCATGGCGACGGCGCCGAAGCGGTCGGGCGGGAAGGGGAGCCTCGCGGCGTCTCCCCGGATGAAGTCGATCCTATCTCTCACTCCGGCTTCTTCGGCGAGGAGACAAGCCAGCGCCTGGTCGGAGCTGTCCACGTCGATGGAAACGACGCGGACTCCCAGGTCGGCAAGCGCCATGGCGAGGAGCCCCTTCCCCGTGCCCACGTCGAGGACAGGGCCCGTGAGCGGCCCTCCCGATCCGGCCACGAAGCGGGCGGCCGCGGTGCGGTCATGACCGAGGTGCAGGTACTGTTCCGCACGCTTACGGAACTTGCCCCTGCGCACGGCCAGGTCCGTGGCCATTTCGCCATTGCGCATACTGCTCATTGGTTTCGGATCTCACCCGCATAGGGCGGTTCGGATCGCACCTCTGGCACGTTGACAATCCCTCTTTCCTGGGTCAATTATGAGCATACGTTCATTAGTGTCAAGGGCGCAATGCGTTCCCCCCGGGTTTGGTGGAGGCATCTCCGACGGGGTGTTCACCGTGGCCCTCGATGGGTGGCCTCTCCCGACTCGAGATCGGTGCCGAAAGGGGGGCAATAAACTCCGGGCATCCAGCGGGCTTGAGGGGGCCCCTCATGGTGGCCGGAGAGCGGAATGCAGGATACGATCCTCTCCATGAACGATTCTCTTCCCCTCGTCATCCAGGGTGGCATGGGCGTCGGGGTATCCAACTGGCGGCTAGCCCGCGCGGTGTCCGCGCTTGGCCAGCTTGGCGTGGTCTCGGGCGCAGGGCTGGACATCATCCTTGCCCGTCGCCTTCAAGATGGCGACGTCCTGGGAAACGTCCGGCGCGCGCTGGAGCACTTTCCTTTCCCGGCAATGAGGAAACGAGTTCTGGATACGTTCCTCCTCCCCGGGGGCCGGGCTCCGGGTAGGCGCTACCGGTCGGGCGGGATGCATACCCTGGTGGATCGCCGTCGGGCGCAAGAACTGTGCATCGCCGGAAACTTCGTCGAGGTGTTCCTGGCCCGCGAGGGGCACGGGAATCCGGTAGGGATCAACTACCTCGAGAAGGTCTCGCTTCCTCACCTTCCCTCGCTGTTCGGCGCCATGCTTGCCGGAGTCTCGGTGGTCATCATGGGTGCCGGAATCCCGCTGGAGGTGCCGCGTGTCCTCGACTCGTTCGCCGAGCTGCTGCCGGCGGACTATCCGCTCCGAGTGACCGGCGCGCCATCGGGACGGAATTGTCGGATGACCTTCGATCCCCGCGAGTTCATCGAAGACGGGGTCGAAGTGGGTCGTCTTCGTCGCCCGCGTTTCCTACCCATCGTTTCGTCGAATGCGCTCGCTTCCATGATGCTCGCCAGGGCAAACGGGAAGATTGATGGGTTCATCGTCGAGGGACCGCAGGCCGGCGGGCACAACGCGCCGCCACGAGGCGCGCCGATGCTCGCAGAATCGGGCGAGCCGGTGTACGGCCCGCGCGACCTCGTGGATCTCGACAGGATCGGTGAGTTGGGACTTCCATACTGGCTGGCCGGATCCTACGGATCGCCGGAGCGGCTGCGAGAAGCGCTCGCTCGCGGGGCCGCCGGGATCCAGGTCGGCACCGCATTTGCGCTGAGCGTGGATTCCGGGCTGGAGCCCGACGTGAGAAATGCGCTGGTTCGTGCCGCCCTCGACGGATCCCTCACCATCTTCACCGATCCGGCCGCGTCGCCGACCGGATTCCCTTTCAAGGTCGCCCGACACCCGGGGACTCTGTCCGACCCGACGGTGTACGATGAGCGCACGCGAGTCTGCGATCTCGGGTTCTTGCGCGAGGCGTACGAGCGGGAGGATCACGAAGTCGGCTACCGGTGTCCGGCCGAACCGGCTAGCGCGTACACGGCCAAGGGCGGAGCGATCGAGAACACCGTGGGGCGTCGATGTCTCTGCAACGCGCTACTCGCCAACATCGGGTTTCCCCAGAGCCGCAACGGGGGCGTGGAGCCGTGTCTGCTCACCCTCGGGGACGACGTGACGTCGATCCACCGATTCTGCACCCCGGAACACCCGGAATACAGCGCCGCGGACGTGCTCGCCGTTCTGTTGGCGGATCTTCCGCCGGGGCGCAGCCTCCGGTCCTGAGGCGACAGGATTAGCTGACGCGGTGCCGAGGACTCAGCGTCTCCGGGCACTCAGCTGACGGACGAGTCCGAAGTCTCAGAGCGCGATCCAAGCTCGCGCTCCAACACCAATAGGGTCACGTCGTCCTGAAGCTCGGTGCAGTTCAATCCCGTAGCCGTTCGAAGGACAGAGTCCATCGAGCTGTCGAGAGGGGATTCGTGTGCATCTCCGAGAGCGCGGGCGAGAAGCGACGTAGAGAAGTACGAACCATCCGGGGATTGGGCGTCGATGATCCCATCGGAGTACAGCCACAGCCGCTCCCCGGGTTGGAGCAGAAGTCGGTTTGACTGGACAGGGTCCGGGATGTGGAAGTCAGGACCGATGAGCGCTCCGCTCTTCTGGTCATTCAAGATCCGCACGGAGTCCCGACGAGTCAGTATCGGGGGTTCGTGCCCCGCCGAAGCCCAGGTGACCTCTCCAAGTGCGACATCCAGAATGCCATAGACCAGGGTAAAGAAGAGGCCGGTGCGCTCGGTCTCCGTGAAACGCGCTCGCAGAGATGACACGACGCTCATAGGGGTCGCCACCTCGTAGTAGGGCGCGATCGGAAGCTTGCGCTTCACCAGAGTGCTTTGCCCCGGCACCGGAATCAGGAGGCGAGACACGGTGACCGCCAACATGGCCGCGGCCGCCCCGTGCCCGGAAACGTCAAGAATGAAGAAGCCGATTCGGTGTTCGTCGAGCCGAAAAACGTTCAACATGTCCCCGGATACATGCGCGCACGGCTTGAACCGCCAGGCGAAGCGATACTCTCCCAGCTTGGGTGCATCCAGCGGAAGCAGGGCCCGCTGCAGGTTCGAGGCTGCCGTGAGGTCCTGCTCGAGTCTCTGGTTCTGCTCCAAGAGTCGCTGCTGCATATGGACGATGCGCTTCCCGGCTTGGATGCGTACCCTCAGTTCTTCCGCATCGAATGGTTTTGCAAGAAAGTCGTCGGCGCCCGCGTCCAGGCCTACCACCAGATCGCGGTCATTCCCGCGGCCGGTCAGAATGATCACGTAAACACTCTCTCCATCCGGCGTCGCCCGGATACGGCGCAGGAGGCCGAGTCCATTGAGCTTCGGCATGTCCCAGTCCGTAAGGACGAGGCGGGTCTGTTCTCTCTGGATGAGGCCCCAGGCCTGCTCTCCATCCGTGGCCGTGGAGACGGAGAACCCGAGTTCCGAGAGCATACTGGCCAGGACCTCTCGGACTTGTTCGTCATCATCGACGATGAGGATGTGATCCGGCTCGGAGGAGGGCAAAACCCGCAGCTGTTCGGGCAGGACATCTCCACCCGGCTCAACAATAGTCGGGGTTCTTTCGAGTTGCAGCATCACGCTTGTTTTCGGACGAAGACGGATTGTCCGTTAGGAACATCTCAAATCATGCCCGGATAGGGCTCCTGGCACTTGGGTTTCGGGGCAGTTCACCCCAGCATGTGCCAGGACCGCTCTACCCCGATGCCCATCTGACGTTCAGCACCTTGCCCGCCGGGGTATCCGCGGCACGCTACTGACGACCGAGCAGGACGGGCGGCTGGCGCGGCTGATCGATGAGGCGATCGCCCATATCGAGTCAGGGCGGTAGTCCGCCTCCTCACCAACCTCAGTTGAAGGTTGCGGAGAACCGGATCGCGACGTTGCTTCCGGTGATCTTCTCGTCGGTGCCCTTATCGGGAATGGAGTGATAGCCGACGGCTCCCGCCACTCCCAGCCCCCAGGAACTGCTCACCCACCACTCCTTGCCCAGGGTGAAGTCCAGCGCCAGGCCCGGGTCGCTCTCGAAGTCCCCCAAGGTGTCGATATCCATGGTCAGCGTTCCCACTCCCACGGAAGGGGAGATGTAGAGGTTGGCGGGCATGAAGTAGTAAGTGAAGCCCGCCCCGATGGCCGACATGCTGAGATCGCCGTTGAGCTCGCCCGAGCCATGGCCGGTGAGTTCGACCTCGGGCTCGGTCAGGGACCAGCCGAAGAGGGTTCCATGGATCGCAAAGTTGGGGGCGACCATCCCGCCGATGGCGAAGTTCACATCTCCAGCGGCACCCGAGATTTCCAGCGACGAATTCGCGTAGTCCTCGGAGGTCTTCGCTCCGCCCGCGCCGGCGGAGAGGCGCAGAAGGAACCCGTCGTGGGTACGGGGCTGACCGGCGGCCGCGGCCCCGGCCAGAACCGCGAGGCCAAGAATTGAGATCAGGAACGACCGCAAGCACAGAGCCGAGCAACGCATGGTTCACCTCCAGGAAAAAGAGAGAGCAATCTGCCGAGCACTCGGTCGGCGATGCACACGAACTGTCTCAGGTTTGGCGTTCCAGCCGAGCCAGACGCTCCTTCGCATCGGCGACCCATGTAAGGCCGGGATCGGGGTCGCTCCATATGCCCAAGAACGTCCGGTACTGCGCGAGAGCGTCGGCGTGCCGTCCCGCAGCCTCGTATGCCCGGCCGAGATCGTAGTGCACCAGCACGGCCTGGGGAAGACTCCGGCGTGACGCGTCGTAGCGGCGCACCGCCCTCTCGAGGACCGGCACCGCAAGTCCATACTCCCCGGCATCGAGGTACGCGCGGCCGAGCCGGTCCAGGGTGTAGAACTCGACGAGGGATTCGCTCAGCTTCTTGAAGGCGGCCAGCGCTTCGGCCTGATCCCCTCGGGCCAGGGCGATCTCGCCGCGCGCGCTCCATAGCGAGGCGGCGGGCCAACCCGGACGTCCCGCGGCCTTCGTGGCGAGCCAGCTCGCCATGGCATCGGCCTCCTCGAATCGACCCAGGTGGGCCATCGCGACCGCGGATACCTCGAACGCGTAGAAATCGTCGGGACCGGCGATGGACCTCGCGCGATCGAGGATCGGAAGGGCCTCCTCGGCGCGTCCCAGCGCGACGAGCACCCAGGCCGTTTCGGCGAGCTTGGAATCCGTGCCCTCAAGCGCGGTGTCCCGGTCGTCCGCCGCATCGGCCAGCAGCACGCGCATGTACTCGTTCAGGTGCCCCCGGTACCCGGCGATGAACGCCCTATGCCAGGGGAGATCCTGCTTCACCTCCGGCCGGGGATCAGCCTCAAGGACGCGCAGCGCGGCACGCGCTCCCGCCTCGTCCCCCAGATACAGGCACACCTCCATGAGCTTCAGCCTCGACAGATAGAAGTCGGGCTTGACCTCCAGCGCCTTTCGATAGGAATTGGCGGCCTCTTCCAGCCTTCCGGCGTACGCATACAGGTCGCCCTGACTGTCGTACGGATTAGGTTCGTCGGGCACGAGCCGGATGTATTCCTCGATTGCCTTGAGAGAATTGTCAGCGTCCCCCAACGCCTCGTACTGGTAGGCGAGAAGGTTGTGGGCGAGCTTGTACGAGGGGTCGATGGCGATGACCCGATTGAGCGCGGTCACCGTGTCGCTCGAGCGCTGCATGCTGCGATAGGCTTGGGCGAGGGCGTACCAGGCCTCCTTGTCTTCCGGATCCCGTTCGACGACGCTCCGGAGCGCGGCGACCGCCCCCTCCGGGTCGTTGTTGGCAGCTCTAGCCTGCGCCTCGATATAGAGTCGATCCCGCCATCCGAGTCCGGTCCCGAATCGCACCGCCTTCTGGGCGTAGGTTTTCTCCTCCTCGGAATTCCTGGCCAGGATGGAGAGATGCAGGTAGGGCAGGGCGAAGGTCGAGTCGAGGGCCACCGCTTCCAGGAACTTGGCCCGGGCTTCTTCGTGGAAGAGCTTCCGCGTGCTCTCCACGCCCTCGATCCAGAGTCGATAGGCGTCGGCGCTCTGGGTCACGGTGACGGCGTTCGGGAGACCCGGCGCGCCTTGCGGCGCGGCAGGGAGCGCCAGGTCCTCGCGGAGGAGTTCCCCCAGTCGGCCCACCACGCTGAAGATCTTCTCGCCGGGCTGCCCCGAGATACGCTCCGATGCCACCACGTTGCCGGAGGATGTCTCCACCAACTCGGCGGTGAGCACGATCTCGGGATCCCCCTGAAGTACCTTACCGGTGAGCATCCACTTGGCGGTCGCCTTCTCGGCGATCCGCGTGGCCACACTCCCGTCGATACGCTTCATCCCTTCCTTGCCGAGGTTCTTGAGAATGTCGTAGAGCCGCTGCGTGGAAACGACCTGGAGGGACGAAGACTCCGAGAGATCCGAGATGAGAAGGCTCGGCACGATCTCGCCCAACCGCTGCTGGTCCTCCGGATCGGCGATGTTGTCGAAGTAGAGGACGACGAGACGGTTTTCCCCGGCCTGCGCGGTGGGTACGACCGATGTCTCGCGCGACGACCACGGGCTGAAGAACAGCAACGCGATCACAGCCGCCGCCGCTGCGGTCGGGACCAGGAGACGCCATCGTCTCCGCGTCGTCGCCGCCGGCCGGAGCGTGCTCATCGCGATTGCGGAGCCCACCTCGCTCCCTTCCAGCCGGCGAAGTTCCTCGAGGAGTTCCCGGTGCAGTTCCTTCGCGCTCGCGGGGCGCCCGGCCGGATCCTTGGCCAGGAGCCGCGCGACGATGGACTCCAGCGCGGGAGAAGCGTCGGGCCGGGCCGGCGCCAGCGGCTCAGGCTCCAGGCTCAGGACGGCGTGAAGCGTGGCCGCCTCGTTCTCGCCGCGGAAGGGCGGCCGGCCGGTGAGAAGTTCGTAGAGCATGACACCGAGGGAGAAGAGATCCGATCGGGGCTCGGGGGCCTGGCCCTTGATCTGCTCGGGGGCCATGTACCCCACGGTACCCAGCGTCGACCCGATCTGCGTGACCCGTTCCCCACCGGTCAGAGCGGCCAGCCCGAAGTCGAGAAGTTTGGGGCGACCCCCGCGGTCCATGACGATGTTGCTCGGCTTGATGTCGCGGTGGATGATCCCGGCGGCGTGCGCCTCGGCGAGCGCCTCCGCAAGCGGAATGATGATGCGAAGGGCGGTCGCGGCGGGCATGCCGCCGGCCGGCACGTGCTCGCGTAGCGTGGCGCCGTCCACGTGTTCCATGGCGATGAACGGGCGCCCCGCGAACTCACCGACCTCGTAGATGTGCACGATGTTCGGATGGCTGAGCGCGGCCGCCGACCGCGCCTCACGCAGGAAGCGCGCGCGGAACTCCGCGTTTCCCGCCAATGGGAGGGGAAGGAACTTGAGTGCGGCCTTCCGGCCGAGGTTCACGTCCTCGGCGAGGTGGACCTCCCCCATGCCACCGGCCCCGATCGGTTCGCGGATGACATAGGCGCCGACCCGGGCTCCAGGGACCGGCGCGAACAGATGGCTGGTGTGGTCGTCGTGTCGATCGTTCATGGGGTGGTCGGCATTCTACACGATCCCGCCGGATTCGAGGAAAACCGGATTGGGCGAGCCCGGGGACACGACATGCAATCCTGCACGGCCCTGCCATGGACACGTCCCCTGAGGACCGGGTAATCTCCCGCCCGATGCGCATCTGCCTGCTGACGAATCAGAATCTCGAGGCCGACCCGTTTCCCAAAGACGACTGGCCCTGCGACCCGCGTCCGTACTTTCCGGAGGCGACATGGCATGTGGCCACCCTCAAGGACAAGTGGACATCGGTCGCGGATGTGACCCGGTTGATCGGGGAGGGGTTCGATCTCTTCTTCAACCTCTGCGACGGCGCGGCGGATCAGACCACTCCGGGGATCGAGGTCGTGCAGACCCTGGAGGAGCACGGCGTCCCTTTCACCGGCGCCACCTCGGTGTTCTACGAGCCGACCCGCGAGATGATGAAGCAGGCTTGCCGCGACGAGGGCATCGCGACCCCCGCCTACGTCTTCGCCCGCGACGAGTCCGACGTGGCGCGCGCCGAGGCCTCGCTGCGTTTCCCCCTCTTCGTCAAGCACTACAGCAGCTACTCGAGCGTAGCGCTCAGTCGCTACTCCCGCGCCTGCACACCCGCCGGCCTCCGGCGCCAGGCGCGCAAGATCATGTCCCGCTTCGGGACGGCGCTCATCGAGGAGTACATCGACGGGACGGAGTGCACCGTGCTCGTCGCCGAGAACCCCGACGACCCCGCGAAGCCGACGACCTACACCCCCATGCAGTATCGGTTTCCGGAGGGGGAGAGCTTCAAGCACTCGCGGATGAAATGGGTGGACTACAGCAAGATGGCGGCGTTCCCGGTCGCCGACCCGCTTCTTGACGCCAGGCTTCGCGATGTCTCCGCGCGGTTCTTCACCGCGCTCAAGGGCGCGAGTTTCGGCCGCTGCGATCTGCGCGTGGATCGGCAAGGGACGCCCTACATGCTGGAGATCAACCCCAACTGCGGCGTCTACTACCCGGCCGCCGATGCGGGAAGCGCGGACCTGTGCCTGGCCAACGACCCGGCCGGCCATGAGGGATTCACGCGCCAACTCGTTGACGCGGCGTTGCGCCGCCACGAGCGGCGGACCCTCCGCGACGAAACCGTAAGCGCACGCGCTGGGCAGGCCGCCGGACGCTCACTTCTCGGCGGGGGGCCGGGGTGTGATAGAGACTCCCCCTGAGGAGGGGGGCGTGGACCCTCGAATCGACTTTCTCACCGGGACCCCGTTTGCTCGGATAGCAGGCGCCTTCAACGAGGCGTTCGCGGATTACTATCTGCAGATGGGTCAGCGCGCCGAGGTCTGGCTGCGCAACCGCATGATCAAGAACGCGGTCGATCTCGAGTGCAGCGTCGGCGTTTTCGACGGCGAGAACCTGGTGGGTTTCTCGTTGACCGGCGTGGGCATGTGGCAGGACGCCCCCGCCGCCTTCGACGCGGCCACAGGAATCGTGCGCGCTCACCGCGGCCAAGGGCTGGCCCGTAAGATGTTCGACTTCGCGCTGCCCAGGCTGAGGGAGAGGGGAGTCGAGCGGTTTCTGCTCGAGGTCTTGCAGGTCAACGAGCCCGCGATCAAGGCCTACCGGAACACGGGGTTTCACATCACGCGCGAGTTCGACTGCTTCGAGCTCGATCGTGCCGCAGCGGATGCGCCGGGCGAGACGTCAAGCGTCCCTGCCTCGGCGATGCGGACCCGACCCGTGCTCGACTGTATCGTGCGTCCGATCCCCAAGGAGCGCACCGAGGATCTGGCCGACCAGTTCGATTGGACGCCCTCGTGGGAGAACAGCGTCGCCTCGATCAGGCGCATCCCGGATGACGTGCTGGCCTTCGGCGCCTATGAACGTGATCTGCTCGTGGGCACCATCGTCTACTACCCGCTCCTCAACTGGGTCATGAACCTGACGATACGGCGGGAAGTGCGCCGGCGCGGGATCGGAACGCAGCTCCTCGCGCATCTCCTGGCCAACATCCCCGAAGGCGTTCCGCGGGTCCGGATCGTGAACGTGGCCCATGAGGACGGGGGAGCGATTGCGTTCCTGGAGAGTCGCGGGTTCCGGAAGTTCACCTCGCAGTATGAGATGGAGATGAAGCTGGTCTGAACGTGCCGGCCTCCGGACCTCGGAAGCCGGTCGCCCGAAAGCTCGAATCCGGGCTTGACATTAGTGATCATATGTTCATAATGAGGACCGAGGTGACCGCTTGCCCAGACCCTTCTGCCGCAGACGCATAGCCGGAGCCCCGGTGGCCTCGGTATTCAAGCCCGCCGGGATTCCGATGCTGGAGATCGACGAGGTCGTGATGACCCTCGACGAGTTCGAGGCCGTCCGGCTCGCGGATCTCGATCGTATGTATCAGGAAGCGGCTGCGGAGCAGATGGGCGTATCCCGACCCACATTCAGCCGAATCATCGACGTAGCCCGCCACAAGATGGCCGACGCCATTGTTCACGGCAAAGCGCTCCGGATCGAGGGCGGTCCGATTACCAGAAGAGGCCGCCGGTGCTGTCGGGTCCATGACCCGAAGGCTGTGGCGCCGGTCGAAGAGAAACCATCCAAGGAGAAGAAGTCATGAACATCTGCATCCCCGTCGAAGAGGATCGGGGAACGAAGAGCCGTGTCTGCGCCCATTTCGGGTCCACACCTCTCTTCATGATCGTCGACACCGACAGCGGCGATTGCCGACCGATCGCCAACGGCAACCAGCACCACAACCACGGCATGTGCACGCCGCTCGCTTCGCTTCAAGGAGAGTTGTTCGAGGCGGTGGTGGTCGGCGGCATCGGGGCGGGTGCGCTGAGCAAGTTGCTCTCCGCCGGCATCGAGGTCTATCTTTCCGATCAATCCAACGTCGAGCGTACGGTGGCGGCGTTCAAGGCCGGGACACTGCGCCCGGTGACGATGGACAGCGCATGCGCGCAGCACGGTCAGGGCCACTAGGGAGGAGGGGAAGATGAAGACGAAGACTCTGGGGTTCTTCTCGAAGCTCGTGCACGCGGGAATGTCCAAGGATCCGCTCGGGAGCGTCGTGACCCCCATCTACCAGACATCTACGTTTGCGTTCGACAACACGCAGCAGGGCGCGGATCGGTTCGCCGGCCGGGCCGACGGGTTCATCTACACCCGGATCGGGAATCCGACCATCCGCGCGCTCGAGGAGTGCGTAGCCGAGCTGGAAGAGGGCGTGGGTGGGGTGGCCACCAGCTCCGGGATGGGGGCGGTCACCACTGTTTGCATGGCCCTCGTCGAGAAGGACCAGCACATCCTCAGCACCGCCTCAGTCTACGGGCCCTCGCGCACGCTGATGGAGAAGCACCTTGGGAGGTTCGGGGTCTCCGCGTCCTTCGTGGACACCTCGGATCTGGAGGCGGTTCGGAAAGCGGTTCGGCCGAATACCCGACTCATCTACGTGGAGACGCCGTCGAACCCCATGATGCAGATCACCGACCTGCGCGCCGTGGCAGAGATCGCTCATTCCCATGGCGCGCTGCTCGTCGTGGACAGCACCTTCGCCTCGCCCTACTTGCAGAAGCCGCTTCTGCTGGGCGCGGACGTGGTGCTGCACTCGGTGACGAAGTTCATCAACGGACATGCCGACGTCGTGGGCGGAATCCTCGTCGCTCGCGACCCCGCGATCTACCGGCGGATCCGCGAGACGATGGTCCTGATGGGATGCAACATGGATCCGCACCAGGCGTTCCTCGTTCATCGCGGCATCAAGACCCTCGCTCTGCGCATGCAGCGAGCTCAGGAGAGCGCGGTTCAGATCGCGCGCTGGTTGGAGGCGCGCGAGGAGGTGGCGTGGGTCCGGTATGCCGGGCTTCCTTCGCATCCCCAACACGCGCTCGTGGAGCGCCAGATGGCCGGTCCGGGTTCGATGATCAGCTTCGAGTTGCGGGGCGGACTCGAGGCGGGCAAGCACCTCATGAACAACGTGCATCTGGCGGTGCTGGCCGTTTCGCTGGGCGGTGTCGAGACGCTGATCGAGCATCCGGCATCGATGACTCACGCCGGGCTTCCTGCGGAAGAGCGTCGCGCGGCCGGGATCACCGACGGTCTGGTTCGCTACTCGGTCGGTATCGAAGACGTCAAGGATCTCATCGAGGATCTGCGGCAGGCGCTCGAATCGAAAGAGGGTCGGCTGGCGCCGGTGATCGGCGCGTCCTAGCACTTGAGGGGGGGGCGGCTCCGCCCCCCCGCTAGTTTTCCGGCGGGGCCGTGAACCGGGTTGCACTGCGGACCCCCTCCGCGATCTCGGGAAGAATCCCCAACCGGATGTAGATGGGACGTATGGCCCGGCGCAGCTCGGGGAGCCCGCGCAGGAAGAAGCCGGCTCCGAGGATGCAGACCGTTCCGCCGACGAGGATCGTGATCGGTGCGCCGGCCCGCGACGCCAGCGAACCGGCGAGCAGGCTTCCCAGCGGCACCGTCCCGAAGAACGCCATCGCATAGAAGCTCATCACACGCCCGCGCTTGTCCTCGTCCACGATGGTCTGGAGGATCGTGTTGCTGGAGGCCATCTGGACCATCATGGACATGCCCACCGGCGGCATGAGCGCCAGCGAGAGCCAGAAGGTGCGTGAGAACGAGAACGCGACGAGCGCGAGCCCGAAGGTGGCCGCGGAGACCGCGATGAGCCGGCCCAGGCCGAGGACGGTGCGGCGGGAGGCGAGGTAGACCGCCCCCAGGAGCGCACCAAAACCGGAGGCCGCCATGAGAAACCCCAGCGTGTGCGGGCCGCCGTGCAGCACCTTGCTGGCCACGATCGGCATGAGCACCGTGTAGGGCATTCCCATGAGGCTCACCAACGCGAGCAGAAGCAGGATCGAGCGAATCGGCGCGGACCCGGTCACGTAGCGGAATCCCTCCCGCAGTTCCGCGAGAACGTGAGTGGTTTTGGCGCGTGGTGGAACGCGGGCGAGCCGCATGGCCAGGAGCGAGGCGATCACCGCCAGGTAGCTCACCGCGTCGATGAAGAAACACCATCCCTCGCCGACCCCGGCGATGAGCACGCCCGCCACCGACGGACCCACGAGCCTCGCTGCGTTGACCATCGACGAATTGAGCGCGATCGCGTTCGGCAGGTCCTCGCGGTTGTCCACCATCTCCACCAGGAAGGCCTGGCGGGCCGGCATGTCGACCGCGTTGATGAGCCCCTGAAAGATGCTGAGCAGGACGATGTGGGTGACGGTGATCGTCCCCGAGAGGGCGAAGAAGGCCAGGAGCGCCGACTGGATCATCGCCAGCACCTGGGTCACCACCAGAACGCGATGCCGATTCCACCGATCCACCCACACGCCGGCGAGCGGGGCGAGAATGAACGTGGGGATCTGGCCGGTGAAGCTCACGAGTCCGAGGAGCAGGGCGGAGTGGGTCATGCGGTAGACGAGCCAGCTCACCGCAATGCGGGTCATCCAGGTGCCGATGAGGGAAATGCTCTGCCCGGCGAAGAAGAGCCGGTAGTTGCGGTGGTGCAGGGCGCGGCCCAGCGCATCGAGCGAGGAGGGCGCGGCGCGGCCGGATCTCATCGGATCGCCGTTTCCGTTGTGGATGGCATGCATCGCCTCGCGATTCCGGGCCGGAGGAGGTTCTTCGCCCATCGTGCTAAACTCGCCGACTTTGTGCCCCCAACGGCGCCGGGGCAAGACCTATTCTCCGGGAGTTGTCGCGTGTTTCAACCCAAGCATTTTTACCGCGAGCTGGAACGGTTGCTCCACGAGCACCAACCGGACCCGCTCTCTCAAACCTGGTTTCGGTGGCTGGTCGACGAGACCGTGACGCGTTTCGGCGACGCTCTCTTGATCGACAGCGGCCGCCTCTACGAGGAGGAGTTCGACGGTTTCCGCATCGTGCACGGCGTCGGCTCCCGCGATCCGGAATCGGTCGGACTCGGGCTTCCCCTCGACTATCGCCCCCTTCAGCTCGTGCTCGAACACAAGGTCTTCATCTTCGACCGGACGGTGGAAGGGCAATCGCCCGAGGTGGAAGGACGCCTCGGCGGGCCCGAGTCCGCCGCGCTGAGCGTCGCCAGCGTGCCCCGGCGCATCCTCGCCTTCGGACTGCGCCCGGGCTGGCAGCG
Organism: Candidatus Eiseniibacteriota bacterium; assembly: GCA_963762255.1. GTDB lineage: Bacteria > Eisenbacteria > RBG-16-71-46 > JABDJR01 > JABDJR01 > CAVXKA01. The sequence continues at coordinate 1,180,387 of CAVXKA010000002.1, read as the reverse complement.
GGACGATCTCGATTTCGCGTTGCAGACCTTTCACAACGCCATCGATCTGCGCGTGACGGTTCAGGGGTTGCAGACCGACATCAACCAGGCCGCCGAAATCCAGCAGGCGCTCCTTCCGCAGTCGCCTCCCGAGTTCCCCGGATTCACCGTCGCCGCGCGTTCGATTCCCGCCGAGCGGGTGGGCGGGGACTTCTACGACTTCCTGCAGTCCGACCCGAACACGCTGGTCATCGCGCTGGGGGACGTCAGCGGGCATGGTCTGGGAGCGGCGCTCCTCGCTCGCGACACGGTGACCGGGATCCGGATGGGGGCGGAGCGGTCGCTCAAGATCACCGAGATCATCCACCGGCTGAACCGCGTCATCAGCCGCAGCGCCCTGTCGTCGCGCTTCGTCTCTCTGTTCTATACGGACCTCGAATCGAACGGCGACCTGGTTTACGTGAATGCGGGGCACCCCCCGCCGTGGTTGATCGGGGATTGGGGCGGACGCCGTCTCGAGATCGGAGGGACCATCCTGGGGCCGATCAAGGCGCAGACGTTCCGCCGGAGTTGGGCCCACATGGAGCCCGGGGACACGCTCGCCATCGTCACCGACGGATTCCTGGAGCGCGAGAACGCCAAGGGAGCTCTCTTTGGCGATGACGGGGTCGCGGCGGTCATCACGCGCATGCGCGGGCGCCCGGCGGCGGAGATCCTCGACGCCCTCTTCGCCGAGGCCAAGCGCTTCGGAAAGAACAAGCCCTGGGAGGACGACACGACCGCGGTGGTGGTGGCACGCAACCGGGAATAGGCCCCGCCCCCATGGCGTACCCGCTGCCGTACTCGACCTGAGGGTGATTCGCGACGAATGGCCGGAGGCGAGCCAGCGCCCGGCTCTCCTCCCTCAGCTTGGGTTGGCGGGGATGAGCCCCGACTTCTTCAGCCGCTTGACCAGGATCGGGCTCAGCGACGAGGCGAGATCGTAGCTGCTCTTCGGATCGTAGGTGTCCGAAGTGGCCGTCCAGATCAGCCGGCTGTCGGATACCCGGTACACCGTGGTTTCCACGCGGTAGGTGTCCTGCGTCGTCCAGTAGCCAGGTGAGGTGACGACCTGTATCGCGGAGTACCAGTACCCCCAGTAGTGATAGGGATAGGGGGTGTAGTAGCCCCAGTAAGGATCCTTCCACCACGTATCCGTGGGTGAGTCTGCGGTCACGTAAGTCGTGGGGGGAACATATGTGCTCGTCTTGTCGACCGCGATCACCTTCGAGATGAGTATCGCGTCCGCGCCGGTTCCAGTGACGCGTGCCTCCATCTCCTTCTGAGTGAGGCTCGTGTCGTTGTCCATGAACGTGAATCCGGGGACCGCCTGGACCCCTGCCTTCATGAGGTCGTCCGACATCTCTATCTCGAATGACCTGCTCAGCTCGTGATCCTTCAAGATCCCGACCACCGCGATCTTCTTGAACGGAGTGTCGGTGTAACCGGGGATCTCGTAACTGGTCTCCAGGCGGCTCTGGGTACCGCATGAGGCGAGCAGGCCGGCTCCCACCAGGAGAACCATCGCCCGAAGGCTTGCCCTTGTTGAACTCATCGCATGCCTTCCTTTCATCCCCCTGCACGGGGGTTCAGGTCCGAGGTCCAATACCTCGGTCCGGCCCGGTTCGTTCCCGGGTACGTCGCGACAATCATGGGGGGCAACGCTCCGCAGGTATACTGCTCTGCTGGAGGTTCAGCCCGTGGAGAGTCTCACCACCGCCTGTCCGCGCAACTGCTACAGCACCTGCTCGATGAAGGTGTTCGTCGAGGGCGGTCGGGTGGTGCGCATCGAGTCGCATCCCGACAACCTCGCCACGCCGGAGGGAGTCTGCCTCAAAGGGCAGAGCTACGTCGAGCGCCTCGTCTCGCCCCACCGCCTGCGGTGGCCGCTTCGGCGTCGCGCCGGCACGCGCGAGTTCGATCGCATCTCGTGGGATGAAGCGCTCGATACGATTGAAGAGAAGCTCCGGCGTTTCCGCGCGAGCGACGGCCCGCAGAGCGTCCTCTATTACACCGGGAGCGGCACGAAGGGGCTCTTGAACCGCGTCGGTCCCGAGTTCTGGCGGCTCTACGGCGGATACACCACCACGTACGGCGATCTCTGCTGGCCGGCTGGCCTCGAGGCCACGCGGCTCACCCTCGGCGCGAACACGCATTCGGCACCGTGGGATATCGAGAACGCGGGGCTCATCGTACTCTGGGGAAAGAACCCCGCCGAGACTAACGTGCACCTGGTCCGCCTCGTGGATGAAGCGCTGAAGCGCGGTGCGCGGCTCATCGTGATCGACCCCCGCCGCACCGTTTCCGCGGAGCACGCCGAGCTTCTCGTGCGGCCGCGGCCGGGGACGGACGGCGCGCTCGCGCTGGGTGTGGCGCATGTTCTGGTGAAGAACGGCTGGATCGACTCGGGGTTCGTTGCATCGCACGTGCTGGGCTTCACCGAGTTCGCGGCGCTGCTGGAGGAGTTCCCGCCCGAGGCGGCCGCCGCCATCAGCGGCGTGCCCGTCGTGCAGATCCGGCACCTGGCCGAGGCGATCGGGACGGTGCGCCCCGTCACGATCAACGCCGGCTTCGGCATGCAGCGCTACACCAACGCGGGGCAGTCGATGCGGGCCATCATCGCGCTGCTCGCCGTCACCGGGAACATCGGAAGACCGGGCGCGGGGTGGGTCTACGCTAACCTTCAATCGCACATCTTCGACTCGGTGCGCGACCCGCTGGCCTTCTACCCGCCGCAGACACCGGACGGGATCGCGCGAGTTTCGATCTCCACCGCGCGCCTCGGTCCCGACATGCTCGTGCAGAAGGATCCGCCCCTGCGCATGATGTGGGTCGAGCGCGGAAACCCGGTGACGCAGAATCCCGAGACGCACACCGTCCTGCGCGCCATCCGTGGGCTCGAGTTTCGAGTCGTGGTGGACGAGTTCCTCACCGACACCGCGCGCGAGGCGGACATCGTCCTACCCGCCAAGGCGATCTTCGAGCAGTCGGACGTCATCGGCGCCTATTGGCATTCCTACATTCAGCTCAAGCAGAAGATCGTCGATCCGCCCCCCGAGGTGAAGCCCGAGACCGAGATCTATCACGCGCTCGCGCGCCGGCTCGGGTTCTCGGAGGAGGAGCTGCGCGGCAGGATTCCGGGGCCGTCCGATGCGGAGGTCGAGGCGTTCCTGCGCGAGAGGCTGGCGCCCTTTCCCGGTTTGACTCTGGAGCGCCTAGCCGAGGGTCCCGTCCTCGCGCCGGGCACGGAAGAAGTGGCGTTTCGCGATCACATTTTCCCGACGCCTTCGGGCCGGATCGAAATCCTTTCCCGCGAGGCGGAGGAGCGGTGGGGAGTCGACGCGTTGCCGCGCTACGCGGAGCCGGTCGAAGCCGGCCGCGCCGCCTCGCGGTACCCGCTCCACTTCATGACGCCCAACACCAAGAACGGGATCCACTCGCAGTTCCACAACCTCGCGCTGATCCGCCGGATCGATCCCGGTCCCGTCCTCTCCATGCACCCTTCCGACGCCGCCGCGCGCTTGATCCGCGAGGGCGATCGCGTGCGCGTGTTCAACGACCGCGGCGAGCTCCGGCTCCCGGTGCGGTTCGATCACGGATTGAGGCCGGGGTGCGTCTCGACCCCGAACGGGTACTGGATCCAGCGCGGGGGGACGGTGAATTTCCTCTCGTGTGCGCGGGAGACCGATATCGGTCACGGCGCCGCCTTCCACGAGAATCGCGTCGAGGTGGAGCGGTGACCCGTCGCGCCTTCGTCTTCGATCTGAACCGCTGCACCGGCTGCCACGCCTGCGCGATCGCGTGCGGGATCGAGAACGCACCCGACCGCATCGACGCAGGCGGCCTGGACTGGCGGCGGATCGACACCTATAACGAAGCTCGCATCCCCGCGATTCCCTCGTTCTCGCTCTCCCTGGCCTGCAACCACTGCGAGAAACCCGCCTGTCTGACCGCATGTCCGACGAATGCCTACACGCGGGACGCGGTGACCGGTGCGGTACTCGTCGACGCCGAACGTTGCATCGGTTGCCGGTACTGCACCTGGGCCTGCCCCTACGATGCGCCGCGCTTCAACGCGGGCACCGGCACCGTCGAGAAGTGCACGTTTTGCCATCATCGGCTCGTGGACGGCGGGCGGCCGGCCTGCGTGGAGGCGTGCCCCACGGGCGCGCTCGAAATCGGGGACGCGGCGCGCGGAGACGAAACCGGGGGCGCTGCGCGCAAAGGCGGCGCGCACGGCGGAGTGCCCGGATTCCGGCACACGGACCTGCGACCGGCCATCCGGTTCGTTCCCCTGCGCGATGGGGCAGTTCACATCGAGCAGGAGAAGCCAGCGGACGTCGCGACGATCGCGAGCCCATCGAGTCGATCCAAAATCACGTTGCGAGGAGAGTGGACGCTCTTCGCCTTCACGAGCGCGGTGCTTGCGTTGGTTGCGGTGTTCGCGGCGGCGCAGGCCGGTGGGATGACTGTGCGCCTCGGTGGGGCGCTGGCCTATGCGGGCGTCGGATTGGCCGCGCTCGCGCTCTCGATGTGGCACCTCGGTCGCCCGGAGCGCGCGTGGCGCGCGGCGATCAACTGGCGAACTTCGTGGCTCAGCCGGGAGGTCCTGCTCGTCGGCAGCTTCCTCGGCCTCTCGGCGGCGTGGATGCTGATCGCCTCGTGGACGGTGAGGACGGCGCCGCATCAGGTTCGGCCGGGAGCGGGTTGGGTGGTGGCTCTCCTCGGCTTCGCCTCCGCCTTCGCCGTGGACCGCGTGTACTCGGTGATCCTGCCTCCGACCGGGGTCGTGGGCGCCCGACGCCGAATGCTCCCGGCCGGCCCCATCTTCATTGGCAGCCTCTATCTGGCCGCGCTCGCGATCGGCCCCGTCTGGCTCTGGGTACCGATAGGCGTCGCCCGGGCCTACGTCACGTTCTCGGGTCGGACCTTCGTGCGCGCGCGGATGGCTCTACCCGCACTGCGCATCGCTCTGGGGTTCATCGCCGCTCCGGCGTTGCGGATGCTCTCCGACGACCCCGCGGCAACGCTGGGTGTCTTCGCGCTCGCCCTCGCAGGCGAGTGGATCGAGCGCGCGCGCTTCTACGAGTCGCTTGCGGTAACGACGCCGCGGCTCGAGATGGAAGCCTTGCTTCGCACCGGCACGGCGGGGGTCATCGGCAAGACGCCGGCGTAGCGCGGCGGCCGATCAACGCGATCCCATCGCGTCGATAGCCTTGCGCAACCCGTCGATCGTTCTCTCCGAACGCTGGCCGGGAGGAAGCGACTCCGCGAGCGCGAGCGCCTCCTCGAGCGTTCCCCGTGCCGCCGTCGAGTCGCCCATCCCCGCCTGAACGTCCGCGCGGGTCTGGAGGATGCGTAGCTTGCGCGGCCCATAGGCCTTGGCCAGAGCACGCTCCGACGCCGCCAACCCCTCGTTCCAGCGCTCCATCCGCGCATAGACCGCGGCGAGGCGCGCCGGAGGATTGTAGTCGTCGGGGAGATCGCGCTCCGAGGCCTCCAGCATGGGAAGCGCCCGCTCGGGTTGATTCAACTCGAAGTAGGCGGACATGCGGTGCGGGTCGAATACCGCGCGTGCCTCGGGGCCGACGGCGCGCGCCGCCTCGGTTTCGAGGAAGGCCGCCCAGCGCTGGGCCATGCCACGGGCTGCGGTCGAATCTCCCGCGTCCTGATAGGCGCCGATCAGCGAACCGAAGACCGCGGATCGGTCGTCGGCGGCTACAGGCATCGTGAGATCGGTCACGACCTCGCGCGCGTCCGCCACCATCGCGGCCAGGAGCGGCGCGCGCGCCGGATTCTCACGCGGCAAAGCGAGCGCGCAATCGAGTCCGGTGACCGCGACGTTGGCCGCCGAGGCGGAGCGCCGCAGCTTCGGGTAGACGTCCCGGGCCATGGTCGCCGCGGCCTCGTTCTCGTCCGTGCCCTGCAGCGCGAAGAGGAGTGCCTCGACGGTGCGCTCGTATGCGGGCCACTCGGCGGGAGCGGCCGCCAACGCTTCCCGGTACGTCTTGGCCGCGGCGACGTAGTCGCCCGCGCCGTACTGCGCGTCACCCTGAGCGAGGATGCGATCGGCGGGGGAGAGCGCTTCGGGAGCCGCTCCGGACGCGTACGCGTTCCGCCCCGCCTCCAGGATCGACACGAGCTGCGGTACGGTGGCACCGCCGACCCGGCGCAGCAATACCGTCTCGCTATCGGGGTCGACGATGAAGTAGGTCGGGAGCGCCACGATCTTGTACTGCGTCTTGAACGCCGCGTTCTGTGCTCTGTCGGTGTTCATCTCGAGCCAGACGAACCGTCCGGCTTCGCTCTCGAGCGCCTTGTCGGTGAAGACGAAGGCCCTCATCGAGCGGCACGTGTGTCACCACGGCGCCCAGGCTTCGATGAAGAGCGGAACGCCACGCGCCTTGGCCTCGGCGAGCGCCCCCGCATAATCGTCAGCCACGAACTGCATGACAGTGGGCGGAGATGATTCGGCGGGCGCCTTGCCTCGGCCGGGACCCGCCTGACACGCGACCAACACGAGGAGAAGGGCGACGGGGTAGGCTCTCATGCGCGGCATCCTAGCAGAGAGACCCGCTGGACGGAAATGGCGCTTGCCAGTCCTTGACGTGTCCTGTACGGTAAAGTTCATTGTAATTCGCTAGCCGGCCGGTCGAGTCTGACCTGCCGCGGCCGAGCGGAAATCGTGAGGAACTATGTCCAAGAAGCTCTTTGTCGGAAACTTGCCGTTCGACGTCTCTGAAGACGATGTCCGCAACCTATTCACCCCGTTCGGAGTGGTGGAGAGCGTCACCCTCGTCGCCGATCGCGAGACCGGCCGCCTGCGCGGCTTCGGTTTCGTGGAGATGGCGCCCGAGGCCGCCGATGCCGCCATCGCCGCGCTCGACAAGACGGACTTCGGCGGGCGCAGCCTGAACGTGAACGAGGCGAAGCCGCGCACCGACTCGCGCGCCCCTCACCGCCCACGCTGGTAGGCGCGACGCGGCTCCCGGTCGACGCCGGGTCCCGGCTCTCTCAGACACTCGCTCCCTATCAGCGCTCCGATGTTTGGCGGAGCGTCTGGCAGCTCATCAACTCGTTGGTTCCATTCATCGGGTTGTGGATCCTCATGGTGTGGGGCTATTCGGTCTCCATCTGGATCCCCGTTGCCTTGGCGCCGCTCGCGGGCGGCTTCATGATTCGCGTCTTCATCATCTTCCACGATTGCGGGCACGGCTCGTTCTTCAGATCGCGTCGGGCCAACGAGATCGTGGGGTTCGTGACCGGGGTCATCACCCTCACCCCTTCTCATCAATGGTGGCGCGCCCACGCCATCCACCACGCCACCGCCGGCGACCTGGATCGGCGCGGAGTGGGGGACGTGTGGACGATGACGGTTCGGGAGTACACCGCGGCTCCGCTGTGGAAGCGGGCGGTGTATCGGTTCTTCCGCAACCCGGCCGTTCTGCTCACGCTCGGACCCGTGTACTCGTTCGTGCTGTGCAATCGGTTCGCGGGGCCGAAATCGGGGAAGCGCGAGCGATTGAGCGTCGACCTCACCAACTTCACCCTCGCCGTGATCGTCGTGACGCTTGCGGCCACGATCGGCTGGAAGGCCTATCTCACCGTCCACCTGCTCGTCTTCGCGTTCGGAACGCCGGTCGGGGTGTGGCTCTTCTACGTGCAGCACCAGTTCGAAGGGGTCTACTGGCGCCGGCACGAGGGCTGGGACTACCCCAGCGTCGGACTCCGCGGGAGTTCGTACTACCGGTTGCCCAAGCTGCTTCAGTGGTTCACCGGCAACATCGGGTTCCACCACATCCACCATTTGAGCCCTCGCATCCCGAACTACTTCCTCGAGCGCTGCCACCGCGAAACTCCCGAGCTTCGCAACGTGCCGTCGATCTCGCTCCGAGCGAGCCTCAGGTGCTTCGGCTATCGTCTCTGGGACGAAGATCGCGGGCGGCTGGTGGGGTTCAAGGCGGTCGGATAGACTTCGCGCCGCCATGGCACCGGAAACCTGGACAGCGATACTGGCCGCATGCCTTCTCAGCGGTCGCGTTGTGCTCCCCGACGAGGCGCCTCCCAGCGGTCTCTCCGTGATCCTCGCGCGGACGGGTGAGCTGGTGGCGACCACGGACGCCACGGGCGAATTCGGCTTCAGCCTTCCCGACTCCCTCGGTCCCTCCGCCGTCCTCGAGTTCTGGCAGGGGGATCGGCTCCTCTCGAGTCAGGCCTTCCTCTGCGAGCACCCGCGGACGGTGGCGCTGCCCACCGAGGGGTTCAGCGTCGCACCCGTGCGGATCACCGCGCTCCCGCTGGAGCTCGCCTGGGAAGGCGACGCGCAGCGGGTCGAGACGCTGACGCCCGAGGACGTGCGCTCCGCGGCCGCGGAGTTGCCCTCGGTGTCCGAAGCGATTCAGCAGCTCCCCGGTGTGGGCGCTGTGGGCCGGGACGGGTTCACATCCGCGCCCACGATCCGCGGTCTGGGTCGCGATCGTTCGCTCGTTCTGCTGGAGGGTGTCCGTCTCTCCGCCGATCGCGGCGTCGGGCCTTCCGCGAGTTTTCTCGATCCGTACCTGATCGGCGACGTGCAGATCGTGCGTGGCACCTCGGGGGTCGCCTACGGAAGCGGCGCGATGGGTGGGATCGTGCTCCTCGAACTCCCCTCACCCGCCTCGTGTCCCGAGTTCTTCGCTCATGCCTCCGGTTCCTCGAACGGCGGGGGAATCGCGGGGGCGATCTCCGCGGCGAGGCCGATCGGGCACGGTTGGCGGGCCGCTCTGGGGAGCGCTCTTCGCCGGCAGGGGGACTACCGCTTTCCGGACGGCGAGGGGATCGAGGGGGGCAAGGCGATCAACTCGGGTCTGCGCAGCGGGGGCGGAAGTCTGGTGCTGGACCGCGCGAGCGGCTCCCGCCTGCTTCGGATCGCCGTGATCGGGACGACCGCCGACGACGTGGGGCGGCCGACCTCGCTCGCGCAGCGCAAGGACACGATCACCGACGAGGACCACGTGCTTGCCTCGGCGCGGCTCACCGACGAAACGGAAGCGGGTCGCAGCGAGTGGACGCTCGGCATGCATCGTCCCCGCACCGTGAATCGCGCGGACCGCATGAACGAGACCGGCGGCGTCACGCGCACGACGTTCACGGACAACACATCGGTGGACGCAACCGGCATCGGTCGAGTCGAGCGCAAGCGCGGCGCACAGACCTGGCTTGCCGGCGTCGATGTGTTCACGAGGTGGAACGTGGACGCGGTGGAGAGGCGCGTGGACTACCCGGATGCCGCGCCTCCCGTCGAGACGCGGGTCGACCTTGTCGAGAACGCGAGACGCGCGGACGTGGGTGCCTACGCGGGCTGGAAGCGTCCTCTGCGCGAGGTCGGGGAAGTTCTGGTGACGGGACGGCTCGACTGGGCACGGCGCTCCGCGATGCGCCGGCGCGAGGCGTCCTGGGTCGCGCCGAGCCTGGACGTTCGGGTGCTGTACCCGCTCAACGCGGGTTGGGCGATCGGCGCGGGAGTGGGCCGCGCGTTCCGAGCCCCGCGCATCCAGGAACTCTATTTCGCGGGGGATCGACCCGGCGGATCGCGGCTCGCCAACCCGGATCTGAAACCGGAGACCGCGTGGGCGGGCGAGGGCGGGCTCCTTTGGGGGCGGGGCCCGCTCAGCGCGTCGATCACGACATGGGGCATCGCCGCCGCCGAGTTCATCGCGCAACTTCCGGTGGACGCCGCGGGGGACACGCTGCGATTCGAAAACGTCACGCAAGGCCGGCTCTTCGGGGTGGAGGCGTCGTTCGCGTGGACGAGCGGGGAAGAGCGGGCGAGCCTCGAAGCGGCCTACGCCTACCTCCATGGTGAGGACGAGGACGGCGACCCGCTTCCGGACATCCCATCGAGCGAGCTTCGTCTGGCCGGTGCGCTTCGAATCGCCGGCACCGCCTCCGCGCCGCGGGCGCGGTCGACCGCGAGCCTTCGGCTCGGTGCGGCGAAGACACCCGTCGCTTCCGGCGAGGCCGCCGCATGGTGGTCGGATCTCCTCGGCTCGACCCGAATCGGGGGCGACGAGGTCGGCCATCGTGGATACGCGCGCGCCGACGTCGGTCTCTCGGTGTGGCCGGCGCCGAACGTGAGCCTCCATGCAGCGGTCACCAACCTGCTCGATGCGCGCTATCTGGATCGACCGGAAGCCGACGCGTTTCCCCAGCCCGGACGCTCGGTCGTGATCCAACTCACGGTCGGCGGATAGGCGCAGGACTCCATGCGCCGTCCCGCCCCGCTCACCTGGATCGCCGCCGCGGCCGCGCTGATTCTGCTCTTCGCGCGCCTGGGGGATCTCCCGCTGATCCAGCCCGATGAAGGGCGCAACGCCGAGGTCGCGCGCGAGATGAAGGTCTCCGGCGCGTGGTTGATCCCGACCTATGACGGCCTTCCCTACATGGACAAACCGGCGCTTTACTTCAAGACGGTGGCGCTCTCGCTGGCTCTACTGGGAGATACGGAGACCGCTGCGCGGCTTCCTTCAGCCCTTTTCGCGTTGGGACTGCTCGCGGCGCTCTATGCCTTCTGCCGTCGCGAAGCGGGCGCGCGGAGCGCCGCGCTGATCTCCATCGTCGTGGCGGCGACCCCGCTCTACTTCGCCTTCGCCCGCATGGTCATCTTCGACATGGCGCTGGCGTTCTTCGTGTCGGTCGCGATCGGTGCGGCCTACCTCGCCGAGGCCTCGGCGGGCGCGGCGCGTCGCGCATGGTGGGTCGCGGGCGCGGCATCCGCCGGAGTCGCCGTGCTGGTGAAAGGCCCGGTGGGTTTCATCGTTCCGTCGCTGGTCGTGCTCGCGTTCTTCGCGGTGGAGCGCGACGGCGCCGCGCTCCGCCGGTTCTTCGCGCCGCTGAACCTCTTCGCCTTCTTCGCGGTCGTGCTGCCGTGGTTCCTGGCCGTCACCGCGCAACGCCCCGATTTTCCCGACTACGGACTCGTCGAGGAGACCTTTCGCCGCTACACCACGACGTCCTTTCATCGCACCGCGCCCTGGTACTACTACGCACCGGTGACGATCGCGGTCCTCTTCCCCTGGAGCGCGCTTCTCTTCGAAGGGTCCGCGCGCGTGGTGCGCGGCTGGCGCGGGCTCGCACGCCTCGATCGCCTCTTCGCGGTGTGGGCGGTCGTGGTCGTGCTCTTCTTCTCCACGTCCCAGTCCAAGCTCCCGGGCTACATCTTGACCGGGGCCGTGGCCGCGGCGGTGCTCGTGGGGCGTCTCTTCGCGCTGGCGTGGCGCGACCGAACCGGCTCCGCGGCGGGGACCGTCTTTCGCGGGGCGCTCGTGTTGGCCGCACTTGCCGCCGCGGGCGCCGCGCTCTGCGGACTCAACGTCGCCGATCCGGGGACGCTGCAGCGCCTTCTCCACATCCGCAGCCGTGAGTTCGATCGCCTCGACGCAGCCTTCCTCCCCGCGGCGATCTCGCTGGCAGCGGTGGCGGCGGCCGCGATCGCGGCGGCGTGGAGCCGGCGCGTCCCGCTGGCGTTCGCCGCGTTCCTGCTCTTCCCGCTTTCCCTGATCACCGTGAGCTTCGGCGGCGTGCGGGAGTACGCCGAGGCAAGCTCCGCGCGCGCGCTAGCCGCGCGTCTGCCCGCACTTCCCGAGACGACGGAGTTGGCCGGTCTCGAGTGCTATCCGAACGGACTCTCCTTCTATCTCGGCCGCACGATGACCGTCATCACGAAGGACGGCGGTGAACTCACCAGCAACTACGTCCTCTATACGCTTCGGCGCGCCCAGACCTGGCCGCCCGGCGTGGTGCGCCTCGAAGAGTTTCCGGGTTGGCTCGCATCGCGCACGCATCCGGTCTATCTGCTTGCGCACAAGCGGCGTTTGGAGGCGCTGCGCGCCGTGGCTGCGGAGCGCGGCCGCGAGCCCGCCGATCTCGGCGCGGGCTGGCACGGTGTAGAGCTTCCGCCGGCGAGCGCCGCCCCGCTCGAAGGGCGACCCTGATATGTGCGGCGTGTGCGGTGTCGTGGGCCGGGGCTTGGATGCGGATCGCGTGCGGGTGCAGGCGATGATGGACGCGATGCTCCACCGCGGACCGGACGAATCGGGGATCGGCGGACCCGCCCACGCGCTCCTCGGCGTCACCCGTCTCGCCATCCGCGGCGTGGACAGCGGCAGGCAACCGATCATCGACGCCGACACCGGCGTGATCGCGGTGTGCAACGGCGAGATCGACAATCACGCCGAGTTGCGCGACTTCCTCGCCTCGCGTGGACGACGCGTGGAGATGCGCACGGACGTGGCGGTCATCCCGGCCCTCTACCTGGAGCTGGGCGAGGACTTCGTCAAGGAACTCGTGGGTGCGTTCGCCCTCGCTCTCTACGACCCGCGGCATCGGCGGCTCATCCTTGCACGCGACCGCGCCGGTGAGCGTCCGCTGTTCTACATGCGCACGGAGGATGGGGTGACGTTCGCCACCGAGATCTCGGCGCTCGCCACCGATCGTTCGCTGCGCTTGACCGTCGACCGCAACGCCGTAGCCCGATACATGCGTTTCGGGAGCTTCACCGCGCCCGCATCGCCCTTCTTCGAGATCCGCAAGGTGGCCCCCGCCGAGCGGATCGTGTTCGAAGGCGGCGCAGTGCGCTGCGAGCGCACGTGGCGCTGGCCGGTGGGACACGTGGCCAAGAAGCCCGCTTCGCTCGACCGCTTCGACACGATCTTTCGCCGGGCCGTGCATCTCCAGAGCGAGAACGACGTCCCGTTCGGCGTGTTCCTGAGCGGCGGGGTCGATTCGTCGCTGGTGACGGCGGTAGCGAAGACTCTGCGCCCCGACGCGGACTTCTCCGCCTACACGCTGCGGTTCTCGGAAGCCTCGTACGATGAGGGCGACGCCGCAGCGCTGGTGGCGCGGACGCTCGGTGTGCGAGCGGTGCCCGTGTGGGTCGGAGCGGGCGACTTCCCCAGGGAACTGAGCCGCTTGATCTCCATGGTGGGCGAGCCGCTGGCCGATCCCGCCTGGATTCCGACCGCGCTTCTGGCGCGGCGCGCAGCGGAGGACGTGAAGGTCGCGCTGGTGGGAGAGGGCGCCGACGAACTCTTCGGCGGCTATCCCACGTACATAGGCGCTCTGGTGGGCGGGCGCTACGCGTCGCTTCCTCGGTGGATCAAGGCGCCGATCCGCCGAGCGGTGGAGGCGTGGCCCCCCGGCGACAAGAAGGTGACGCTCTCGTTCCTTCTCAAGAAGTTCGTGGCCGGAGCGGAGTTGACCGGGGGCGACCGCCATCTCCTCTGGACCTCAAACATTCCGCCCGATCTGTTGCGCCGGTTGGGAGTGCAGCTGCCCGTCGTGGGAATGGACGCGCTCCCCTCGATCCTCGACTCCGTGCAGCGGCACGATCTGGAGACGTCACTCGCCGAGGGGCTTCTCACCAAGGCGGACCGGGCCAGCATGAGTTCGGCCCTGGAGCTGCGCGCGCCGTTCCTGGATCGCGATGTGATGGAGTTTGCCGCCACACTGCGGGAAGACGACCGAGTGCGCGGGGTGAAGACGAAGCTCTTCCTCAAACGTTATGCGATTCGATATCTTCCCGCGCGGATCGTCCACCGGAAGAAGCGCGGCCTCTCGGTGCCCCTGGCCGGCTGGCTTCGCGAGGAACTCTACGACTGGGCCGCCGAGCGTTTGGGTGATCCCGGCATGTGCGAGGTGGGGGTGGATCCGAACGCGGCGCTGACCATTCTGAAGGAGCATCGCGGGCGCAAAGCGGACCATGCGCGTGCGATCTGGACGCTGGCCGTCCTGAGCGAGTGGCTGGGTTGGGTCGCCTCCATCCGTCGCAATTCCTGATCCAGAGGTGGATCATCCCTGCATGGTCCGCGGGTGAATTCCTCGTTCCCGCCCGGTCGGATTGCTATACTTCGCCGCCATGCCCGGCGCAGACGGTGTTGCAGGAAGAGGGGGAGACGCATGACGGACACGAAGACCACCTGGCGGTTCCCGCGCGCGTTCTGGACGGCCAACGTCGTCGAACTCTGCGAGCGGGCCGCGTACTACGGCACCTTCATCGCGCTGCGCACGTACCTGCTGCGTGTCGTGCACCTCGACGACGTGCAGGCGGGGTTCGTGGCCGGGCTCTTCGGCGCGATCATCTATCTCCTGCCGTTCTTCACCGGCGCCCTCGCCGACCGGATGGGATTCCGGAACGGCCTCCTCTTGGCATTCACGTTGCTCACCGTGGGCTACGGCTCCCTCGGGATGGTCAGCACGCTGGGGCCGGTGCTGGTAGGGCTCTCGCTGATCGTGGTGGGTGGCGCCTTCGTCAAGCCGATCATCACCGGTACCGCCGCCAAGCTATCCGACGAGACCAACCGGGCGCGCGCCTTCAGCATCTTCTACATGATGGTCAACATCGGCTCGTTCACCGGCAAGACCATCGTGGCCCCCATCCGCATTCAGCTCGGTGTGGACAAGGTGCCGTTCTTCTCGGCTGCGGCGGCCCTCATTGCGCTCTTGATCGTAGCCGCGTTCTACTGGCCGAAGGATAGCGGCGCGGATCGCCCGCGCAGCGTGCGCGAGACGCTGCAGGGGATGAAAGCGGCGCTGGGCAACCTGCGGTTCTCGTCTCTTATCCTCATCACCGCCGGGTTCTGGGCGATCCAGGGTCAACTCTACGCGTCGATGCCCGACTACGTGATGCGCATGGCGGGGGAGACCTACAAGCCCGAGTGGTACGCCAACGTGAACCCGTTGGTGGTCGTACTCTTCGTGGTGGCCATCACCCAGCTCGTACGGAAGTGGAAGCCCGAGTGGTCGATGCTGGTCGCCATGACGCTCATCCCGCTCTCGTCGCTGGCCATGTCGGCGGCGCACCTCTTCCGCGGTCCGATCAACCTGTTCGGGATCGCCGTGCACCCGATCACCGCGATGATGGTGGTGGGGATCGCGATTCAGGGGCTGGCGGAGTGTTTCTTGAGCCCCAAGTACCTGGAGTACGCGTCGAAGCAGGCGCCCAAGGGGCGTGAGGGGCTCTATCTGGGCTATGCCCACCTCAACACGTTCTTCGCCTGGCTCTTCGGCTTCATCTTCGCCGGCTACCTGTTGAAGGCGTTCTGCCCCGAGCCCAGTTCGCTGCCCGAGGCCGTTCGCCAGCAACACGAGTTGGCGCTGTTGGGGCAGGCCCCGATGCCGGAGGCCTATGCCCACGCGCACTACCTGTGGTATGCGTTCGCGGGCGTAGGCGCGGTTTCGCTGACGCTCATGATCGTCTACATCATCGTGACGCGCCGGATCGATCGGAAGCAAGCTACCGCATAGGTCGGAGGGGCGATGCGGGGGTGGCTGGACCGCCGCCTCGGCGCGTTACTCGCGCCACGCCTCCACCTGCCGCACGGCGGTGCCGTCGTAGCAGAACGAGACGATCCCGTCAGGCTTGCCGTCGCGGGCGGCTACAAAGTTGCCCGGGTCGGCGACGCTTCCCGGGGTCAGGATGTCGTGCCCGCCGTTTGGATCCACACCGTAGACGAAGTAGTAGTAGCCCGTCACGACGCCGTCCTCGTCGCGGAGTGGAAGGTATGTATAGCTTTCCTCCACGTACACCCCCAGAGGTGTCGCCTTGAGGTCGGGGAGCGCGTCGAGGTAACCCTCCTTGACCAGGGTCTCCAGCTTCTTCGGGAACACGCCCTCATGTTCCTCGCCGTAGCGGGTCATGGCCTCGTCCATCCTCGCCACCGCTTCGTGATACCGCTTCCCCCGCATCTCCAGCGCCTTCATGCGCGGCGCCGCCAGGAGCATCTCCCGCAGCGCGGCGTATTGCAGATCCATCATGGATCCCTGCTGGCGGATATCGATCATCCAGCGGTTCGGCTCGCTCGTGGTGAACATCTCGATGGCTCCCGCCGACGCCTTTCCGATCGCCTGCAGCGCCTCGGTCCTGAGCCGCGCGTCGGGGGATGACGGATTCAGCGCCGCCATCCTTGCGGTCAGCATGTCGGCGAAGAACCTCCCGTCGACGCGCAGGTAGTGCCTCCCCGGCGGCACGGTGAGCGTCCCGATCGGCTCGGCCAGCATCCCGCGAAGCCGTGTCGCGTCGGTGGTGACGATCAGGAAGTCGGGGCTCACTGCGTAGGACCAGCCGACCGGGAGGGAGTAGAACGCGAAGTCACCCACGGTTTCCGCGGGCATGGCCTCGAGGGCAGCGATCTGCTCCTCCCCCAGTTTGGGAGCGAGAAGATCGAAGATGCGCTCTCGAAGTTGCATGCCATCCTTGCTTCCCAGCACCAGCGCCATGGGCGGAATCTTGGACGCGTTCTCCGGATCAGAGGGGAAGAGGAGCACGTCCAGCTCGCCCGCCAAGAGCGGCATCACGTCTCTCTGCAGGTCGGTCGCGATGCGGATGAACGTGCTGTCTGCTCCCGGGGGGGCGAACGAGATCGGTCCATCCGCCTGATGCTCGATCATCTCTTCGAGGACCGTGCTAGCGCCTTGCGCGAAGTTCTGGAGCGACGCCACCAGAAGCGCGTCGTCCGGTCGCACGTATCGCGCGAAGCGAAACTCGCCCGGTGGCAGCGAGAGCATCGCGCTCAAGAGCCCGCCATGAACCGTCGGATCGACGCTTACCGTGATCGTGGTGTGCGAGCCCTGTTCGTCGGCGGTGGAAGTCATGTGGAGGCGATCCAGCGCGCCGAGACCGATCAGGTCGATGAGGGACTGCGCTTTCGCCGCCTTCGCCTCGTCCTCGAGCTTCATCGTCTCCAGGATGGGAGGGAGGAGATCGCGCACCATCATCCCCAGATCGAGTTCGAGTTCGCTCTGACTCTTCTGGACGAGGATGGGGCTGGCCGTCCCCGTCGCGGCGGCGCCTTCGCGCACGCCCAGAAGACAACTCAGAAGACCGACGGTAACGATCCAAGCGCGGTTCCGCATCATCGCTACTCCTTTGGGCCGCCGCCGCCAAACCTGCCGAGGCGCCAGCGTACGTCGGGGCAACGATACGCCGATCCTCTCCGGCTGGACACCCGGCTGCTGCTGCAAGAGAATCGGCCTCGCGGGCCGCCCCCCAGCCCGCGGCTCTCATGTGCGGGAGGTGAAGCATGAGTCTCTCCGTGGGTATCGCCGGGCTCCCCAACGTCGGCAAGTCGACGCTCTTGAACGCGCTGACCCACGCGGGGGCTGAAGCGTCGAACTATCCCTTCTGCACGATCGAGAAGAACGTGGGGATCGCTCCGGTGCCCGACCTCGATCTCCTGCTGTTGCAGGAAGTGCTTGCCCCGCAGGAGACCGTGCCCGCCGCGGTGACCTTCGTCGACATCGCCGGTCTGGTCGAAGGAGCCAGCCGAGGCGAAGGCCTCGGCAACAAGTTCCTCGCCCACATCCGCGAGGTGGACGTCGTCCTCCACGTCGTGCGCTGTTTCGAGGATCCCAACGTCGCCCACGCCGCCGGTGCGACCGATCCGGTGCGCGACGCGGGGATCGTCGAAACGGAGTTCCTGCTCGCCGATTTGGACACCGTCGAGCGGGCGAGCCGCAAGGTTGCCAACGCCGCCAAGAGCGGCAAGACGGAGGATCGGGAACGCGAGGCGACACTCCATCACGTGGGTGAGGCGCTCAAGAAAGGGGCGCTGGTGAGTGCGCTCGGCCTCACCGATCGCGATCGCCAGACCGTCCGCGAGTTGGGCCTCCTCACCGCGAAGCCCGTCCTCTACGTGGCCAACACCGGCGAAGACGATCCACGCGGCGAAGGACCGCTGGTCGCCGCGCTCCGGCAGGTCAAGAGCGCCGAGCGCGTGATCCCGGTCTCCGTGCGCATCGAGGAGGAGATCTCGGAGCTTCCGCCCGACGAGCAGGTCACGTTCCTCATGGAGATGGGTCTCGAGGAGACCGCGCTTGGATTGGTTGTCGCCGCCTGCTACCGGCTGCTCGACCTCATCACCTTCTACACGATCGCCAACGAGAAACTGCGCGCGTGGTCACTGCGCCGGGGGCGCACCGCCGCGGAGGCGGCGGGGCAGGTACACAGCGACATGGAGCGGGGGTTCATACGCGCCGAGGTGATGGCCCTGCACGACGTCCTCCAGCACCGCACCCGACAGGCCTTGCACGACCACGGCCTGCTCCACACGGTGGGGCGCGATCACGTCGTCCAGGACAAGGACGTCCTGCAATTTCACTTCAAGGTGTGACGCGGTTGGCCGACGCTCACCCCTCAGCGTCGTCTTTGACTCGGCGGCGCCTCGGTATGCCTTCCGCACCCGCGTCCACCAGTGGAGCGGGTAGGCTCCACCCGCCGTCGGCGACAAGGATCGTCCCGGTGATCCACTCCGCGGCGGGGCTCGCGATGAAGCACACCAGCTCCGCGATCTCCTCGACGGTGCCGAAACGACCGAGCGGGATCTGCCCCAGGACCGCGCGCTCCAGCTCAGGAGTAGGCCAGAGCCGCTCGGCGGCGCCGGCGCTGTAGAAAGGACCCGGCGATATCGCGTTCACGCGGATGCGATAGGGCGCCCACTCGGCGGCCAGCGTGCGGGTCATCGCTTCGACGCCCGCCTTCGCGCAGACGGAGTGCACAACGCCGGGCTTGCCGTCCCGCGCGTAGGGGGCCGAGATGTTCACGATCGAGCCGCCGCGTTCCCGCATCGCGCGGCCCACCTCGCGCGACATGTTGAACACGCCGTTCAGCGCGATGTCGATTACGGTGGCGAACCCTTTTGGCGCGAGCTGCATGGATGGACGGATGAAGTTGCCGGCCGCATTGTTGACCAGGACGTCGATGGCGCCGAAGCGGTCCACCGCTGCGCGCACCGCTTCCGCGACGGAGCCGGCGTCCCGCACGTCGAGGGCTAGGCTCAGCACCTCGAATCCCTCGGCGGCGCCGCGGCCAACCAGTTCCGCGTGGTGGCCGGTATCGCGGCTCGCACAGACGACGTTGGCGCCGAGCCGCCCGAAACGGGTGGAGGCGGCGAGGCCAAGGCCGGTGCCCCCGCCGGTCACAAATGCAGTGGAGCCCTTGTAGATGCCGTCGGGGAGAAGAGGGGTGCTTGCAGCCATCGAAGTCTAGCCTCCTGGGTGGATTGGAGGAGAGGCTATCACGCTCGGGGCGAGTAAGCCTTGTCCTCGTCCGCTCCGAGACCGTGATGCGCTGGCGGCGCCGAGCGGTTTGTGAAGGTCGGATCGTTGAGGTGCCCCAGGTCTACGACCTTCACCATCACTATGAGCGCCGAGCTGCCTGAGGTCTTCGAGCCGACCCTTTGCAGGGGTGTCCTCGGGCAACTGCGCCCGCCTGCGCCTCAACGTGATCTGAGTGCATGGAACCCCATTGTTGCCACCATGCCGGGGGACATTCCGAGCGGTCGATGACTTCTCGCGTGGAGCAGAATGCCTGCAGTGGATGGCTCCGATTGGGGAGGATGGAGTTTACGGTAGGGACAACCTCCCGCGGGCACGAACCTGGCCCCCCTCGCCTGGAATCATGATATCTTTTGTCGTGTATACGCGGTTACCGGGCGAGGGCGCCGGGTCCGATTCACATCAGCCAAGCTTCACTCATTCACTAGGTAGGGAGGTCAACAATGCGAATGCTCATGCACGCCAAGTTCCCACACGCCAAGTTCAATGCGGCCGTCAAGGATGGAACGGTGGGACAGAAGATCCAGCAAATTTTGAAGGAGACCAAGCCCGAAGCCGCTTACTTTACGGAGTACGACGGCCATCGAGGCGCGATCCTGATCGTGAACGTGGACGGTCCATCCAAGGTGCCCGCTCTGGCGGAGCCCTGGTTTCTTCTCTTTGATGCGGACGTGCAGTTCCACATCGTCATGAGTCCGGAGGAACTTGGAGGGGCGGGTCTTGAGGCGCTCGCCAAGAAGTGGTCCTAGCAGTTGACTTTCAGGAGGAACGCAATGAACAAGACGGAACTGAAGCGATCTGGCAAGCCAGATGAGATTCGGGAGTTTCCTAAGGGACGACTGGAACTGGTCAAGATCGGGGGGTAACCGTCAGCTTGACTGCCGGCCAGGTGATGTGTCCCTTCTTCCCTCAGGCTACGAGGCTTGGGGGGTCGGAGACGAACCTGCGGACATCGTGGACTTCCAGGGAATGGTCGACCACGCGAAGTCGCGTTAGATGGACACGATGACCCTCGTACCACGATGAGCTACCTCGGGTCTTTTGTGGATTCGCCGAGCCCGGTCTCTCAGCGCAACAACGGCGCTGTGGGTAGAGTTTGCGGCCGGTTACCAGCGAGCAGGGAGCCGCATGTTCGTGCCCATCCGAAACTGACCACGGAGCGCCCTGTCGCCCTTGAATCAGGGGGGGCAACGCATGTTTCCTACCCAGTCGAAAACCGCCCTTCGAGTGGGCACAAGCGTTGCCCCCCCTGAAACAAGACCGCTTTCGTCCGCATTGACTCGCAGCATGCGCAGGCTAGGCCCCGGGAATTGAAAAGGTCGACTGAGCCGTTCCTACGGGCATGGCGCGAACCCCGACATCATCGACGGGTCAATACTGCGTGGCAGGCCGCGTCGTGATCGGGTTGCTCGCAGTGCAATTTGCGTCAGGCGGCACCATGCGCAATGGTCCAAGCAGGAGGCAGCGACATGGCGAAGCAAGTAATGATTCTCGTTGCGCTCATGGGGCTGACCCTTTCGGGATGCGCGACCACTAGGTCAGCTTGGCGAGAGGCTCAGCGGGAGAACACCGTTCAGGCATACCAGGACTTCCTACAGAAGTATCCGCAAAGCGAGTTTGCTGCTGGAGCGACCCGGAAGGTGGAAGAACGCGCTTGGCAACGGGCACAACAGGATGACACGGCCGAAGGATATCGGAACTTCTTGAGCATCTGTCCGAAGAGCGCGTTTGTAACAAAGGCAGAGAAGCGGATTCAAGTGCTCGAGAGAATGGCCGGCACGATTGCCGAAATGCCCCAACGAGTGCGAGAAGGCCTCGCCTTTCGTCTCACTGAATACCCTAATCTGAAGTTCATAATAGTAAACCAGGGTACCAAGTTGAAGATTTCGGCACACCAGTTGGTTCCGGTGACTAAGGGGACCAGAATCGAGCTTCGTGAGTACAAGATTGACGGAAACACTTGCAATATATATGACTTTCGGATTCAACCGGACAAGTAAAGCGAAGAGTCGCTGCATTTGGGGGCCGGCTGGATCTCGCCTAGCCTCGCGATGCAGCCGGTCGAGCAGGAAGGCCGCCCGGCGCTGACGTGGCCCCCGGAGAGGACTTCAGCTCCAGGCGTCACCCGTCCCTTACAGGTATCATTGCCCGCATGTCCCACAAGATGGAAGACACCCTCGATATCCCGAATAGCCGCGCCTGGTTGACCCGCTTCGCCTGGCTGTCCATCTGGGCCGCCGTGTTGACAATCGGGCTCAAGTCGGGCGCGTACCTGCTGACGGGTTCGGTCGGCTTGCTGTCGGATGCCATGGAATCGGGCGTCAATCTCGTGGCCGCCATCATGGCGCTCGGCATGTTGACCATCGCCGCGCGTCCTGAGGATGAGGGTCACATGTACGGGCACGGCAAGGCGGAGTATTTCTCCAGCTTGGTCGAGGGCATCCTCATCCTCGTCGCGTCAGGCGGAATCATCTTCACCGCCATCCAGCGCCTTATCCACCCCAAGGAACTGGAGCAGGTTGGGATGGGGCTGGTCATATCTGTGTTCGCTTCACTGATCAATCTGGCGGTGGCCCGAATCCTGTTGCGGGTGGGCAAGAAGAATGACTCGATCACGCTCGAAGCCGACGCGAATCACCTGATGACCGACGTGTGGACCTCGGTTGGGGTTGTGGCGGCTATCGGGGTTGTTGCACTGACAGGATGGATCGTGCTCGACCCGATCATCGCCATCGCCGTGGGCCTGAACATCACCTGGACGGCCTACCGGCTGATCAGCCGTTCCGTTTCGGGCCTCATGGACGCCTCCCTGCCGCCTGCGGAGAAGAAGTTGATCGACGAGGTGGTCGCTATGTACAAGCAGAAAGGCGTGACCTTTCATGCCTTGCGCACGCGCCAATCGTCCTGGCGGCGCTTCGTCACGGTGCACGTGCTCGTGCCTGGCGAATGGACGGTCCACGACGCGCATCACATCGCCGAGGATTTCGAAGGCGACATCCGTAGGGTATTGCCTGAAAGCATCGTTGTCACCCACCTTGAGCCCAACGACGACGAGATCTCGATGGACGACAAGCAGGACAAGTAGGTAACCCAATTCCTCCTATTGTCGTGTCGTGCTGAGTGAAACGAGGAATACTTGCCACGGTGTTTGAGCCTCTTTAGTCATAGAGCCTGCCCTGAGCCCTGTTAACGGTGGCGCCGCAACCACCACACCGTCTGCAAGCTCCTGGAGATGTTGCCCACGGAAGAATTACGTTGACTACGCTGTTCCGCAAGAAGACAGGTGAGCGCAGCTCCAGAATTGCCGATCCAATCGATTCGATCCCCTGACTCTCGCGAGACTCACTTGTAGTGGTGCTCCGGGAAACATCCTGGATGGATGACCTCACCATGAGGACCGTGCTAACGCTGGCCTGCATCACGATCGGGGCGGGGACACTCTTGCTCGGGAGCATGTGGCACCATCGGGTGCTGATGCGCAGTCAGGAGCATCCCCAGTGGCGATCCGCACTTCTGCGTAACGGCATCGCCATTTTGGTTTCAGGCGGTGGGGGTGTCCTCATCGGACTGGGCATGAAGCTGATCTACGACGCGGCAATCAGGCCAAGGGGGATACTTCCCGAGTTGGGGCTCTAGGAATGACGGCCCCCGCTCGCTCCTGGGGAGTAGGATAGGGCGATGGAATCGGTCGTCGCGGGCGCGGCTGACCGACAGCACGTTAGCCAGATTGTGCGGTCGAACGGGCGAGCCCGCTGGTGAACTTCATTCGAAAGGGGATTGCCTTGAGACGATCCGGCCGTAGCCTGATTCCTGTTGCGCTGATGTTCCTGGTACTGGCGTGTGTTTTGTCCGTTGTGATCTGGCCGCATGTCTCAAGTGCGGCCAAGATCGCCCTTTTCTGCCTGGGTTACGGTTCAGGAGTGGCGAGCGGACGGTATCTCGCTTCTCGTAAGGATGGCGCAGCGGCCTGACTGCCCGGTGCCGCCGTCGCCCGCTCCTGGGGAGTAGAATCGGCCCTGAAGGGTGGGCGGACCGGCGGTGTATTCGGCCAACGAAAGCGAGGGAAGCAAAGGTCATGCGTGTGTACCTCCCCGCGATCCTCGTGATGCTGAGTCTGGTGGCGTGCCACGAATCCGACCCAGAAACTCCGAATGCCGACGCAGTGATCGTGGCTTATGTACACACCGAAGAAGGGGCTGAGTCGGGCAAGCAGGTGGAGCTGCTGGAGGGGGGTGAGACGCGGACGACAGGCGTCGATGGCTTGGCGGAGTTCGCTGTTCCGGCGGGGGACTACATCGTTCGGGCGTATGGGATCAATACCGGAGGGCCTGGGCGACCTTTCGTGGATATCTCAGTTGTGGCTGAGGCCGGCGACACGACTCGGGTGTCCTTCTTCGACTGCACTCGCTGTGTCGGCCCTGGAGTGTTTCTAAGTCTGAGCGCGATAGTCACAACGGGACGGAGAGGTTCCCCAATCACCGCGATCGCGATGGTGGGAAAGCAAGGAGACGAGCGCGTGGACTTCCTGGATGACTGTTGCATCGTACCTCCCTACTTTCATGTCTTTGATTCCCTCGGCCGAGAAGTCATCCAGCCGCAATACTGCGAATGTCGACCGAATATGCATGAGCTCGGACCCAGCGGGGCAGTTTCAGAGTTTCGCTGGGAAGGTGCGCGGAACGTCGTTCCGATCGGCAATGCGCCAGCTGGCGAATACGCGGTGATCGTGGAGTTCCGATTCTGGTGGCCTGATCGAGAACCGTTCGAGCACGAAGCTCTCGGAGACACTGCCATCGTGACTTGGGAAGGCGACGGACCCGGTCAGTGACGACCCCAATAGTGCGGTCGAGCGGACGGCTACGCGCGTCAAGTCCCGTGCTGGGTACGGGCCACGCCGGGCGGCGTGCCCCACATGGCGCACGTTAGCGGCCGATGCTCCTTCCCGGCCCTCCTCTGTACTGCGGGATGGGCATGTCGACGCGCTCTCCCGCTACGGTACGCGGAACTCCCTTGACGCCGCCGCGACCCGCACCATGAACGCCTCCACGCTGCGCCCCTGCCCGCCGCGAAGCTGCGGCACCCGGTACCGTGTCTCGCCGCCGAGCCGCCAGACCACGGTCAGCGTCCGTTTGCGTGGATCGATCTCGACGGCGGTCGCGTCCACGCTTCCGGCAGTCTCCATCGCGCGGGCGTGGCGGTCCTTCAGGACCTCCGTGGGTGGCGTGATCGTAGCGGTAGCCAAGCATCGGCTGACCTCCGATGAACCGTCCGGCATCGCGGGCCTGTTCCAGGCCGCGGTGGGTGTGCTCGAGCAGCTTCTGCTTCTCGCGCTTCGACAGGATGCCGCGAAGGTCGGGCTCGCGGAACGTCGTGCTGATGGTGGCCCAGTCGCGGAGGTCGGAGGCGCGGCACAGCCGCTCCATCTCAACGACGGCAACGAGGTCGATGCGGCCGTCGGCGACATCATCGAGGAGCCGCTTCATGACGGGGCGCGAGCCGATGGTCTCGGCGCTGACGCCGCCCTCGTCGTAAAGGATGGCGTCCCAGCCGCGCTTGGCGGCGAGGTCGGTGAGGAGTTTGCGCTGGGAGGGCGCGATTTTGGGGCATGGCCCCCCCGAAGAGGGCCTGTAATGGGCATCGTTTTGGGGGTCGGACCCCGAGGCGCCGGAGGGGTCAATCCTGTAACCCACAGTCATTTCAATACGTAGGCGTGTTCGGCCTCACCTGGAGCCTCGGCAGAGGCGAAGAATCAGGCCAAAAACTGTCCCTGAAAAGCCCATTAGCGGCCCCTGCCGCGTCCCGGACGGCCAGGACTGACCCCGCTGCCCCCCGGATTGCCACATGTCGCCTGTCGACACGGAGACGCATTGTCGATCGCGGGGCGGGTGCCCTTGAACCTAATGACGATCTGTTGTTCAAGAAGCCTGAGTTCCGCCTAGAATGCCTCACGATCAAGGGCACTGTGATATGACGATGCTGCGCGAGAGGCACAGCATCGGATGGATGACAGAGCGGAGGAAGTTGTTCGTGAGCGACGAGGGTTACCACCTCTTCAGAGAGCAGATCTACAATCCTGCAGCTCGTGAGCTTGAGCTCGTTAGCCTTGGCCGTAAGCAGTGTGCACTACTCGAAGCCCAGGCAGATGCAATCTCAGGCGCCGTACAAGATGGCTCCGCCACGGTGGCTCATGAGATCCGACTCCATGCGGACACCATCTCCAGGGAACTATCCCAAGCCCACGAGAGACTTGCAGATCGCATGGGCGCGCTCGGCGAGGAGATCTCCGACTCGCTTTTCACTCTTGGTGAACTTCTCTCCTCAGATCTCACGGACATCAAGTGGCTCCTGGCCCAGCAGGGACGGACACTCGATGCTGTGCTCCACGTCCTCTCCGAGAGTCGCAGCAATGACGCTCGACAACTCGTTGAACAAGGCACCCGACTCTTGGCAGTTCGCGAATACGCTGACGCGGAAGAGCGACTGCGAAGTGCGTTGAAGGCCGATCGAACAGACTACCAAGTTCTTATGAACCTCGGAGTATTGGACAAAGAGAGAGGCAATCTGAGGGATGCTCTACGGTGGTTCAAGAACGCTTGGCAACTTCCAGTCGCACTGGATCCGCCCGCGAGGGCGAGGGCTCTCTGGTTGTACGGGCGAGTTCTCTACAAGCAGAGAGAGTTCTCACAGGCAAGGGACTATGCCAACCGTGCAATCACAGCGGATCCCCCTGGCGATCCAGGCTGGGTCTTCACCGCAGGCGTGTACGCCATTCTATCTGGGGATGCTAATAGCGGCCTTTCGCAGATTCGAGGAAGCATTCTGCGAGAACCCGAACTATTTGTGCGGGCCGGAATAGACCCAGATCTCAACGGTGTTCGAGAAAGAGTGTTCGCAATGTTGGAGGAGCTGTCCACTGATACATCTCGGAGAGTTGGCGCGGCGGCCACCCGGCTGGTCTCCCAGTTGGAAACGCTTCGGGCAAGCGAGATCGACGAACGTCACGCTACATGCCTGGTCAAGCTGGGCGCGGTCGGGGCAGAGCTGATGTCTGTTCCGCCAGATGCATCATTCTCCGTGAGAACGCGGACACTTTGGGCGCTTCAGCACTTGACGGCCACATACAAGTCGCTTCTCCCACTCCTGGAGACCGCCTCCTCGCTTCGCAAGACAACCTCCGAGCAGAGGGTGCAGGCTGATGCCCTGAGCAAGCGGATGTCTGGCACCGACTCGGCCATATCTACGATGGCGGAGCAGGTGGGGGCGATCGATGAGAAGACCCGCGGACTCAAGTGGCTTCCCACCACCATCGGTCGGATCGCGATCATTGCGACCTATGTGGGCATCGGCATGGCGAGTGCCCGAGCGGAGGAATCTTCAGCCGATCGCCTCATGACCCCCTGGATCATGGGTGTGGTGTGGCCATTGATGTTCGTTCTCAGGTCGATAGGCGCTGTGTTGGGCGGCAAGGCCGACAAGGTCTTTGTGGGAGCGGTGTTCCATGGCGCTGGCAGGGTGTTGTTGGTGGTGGGGCTACTGTCTACCGGGGCCTTCGTCCTCCTGTGGATTGTCAGCTCGGTGCGACGACACCGAGTGGCCAGCATTGAGATGCTCAGGGCGGAGCAGAATCGGTTACGGGTGGGAATCAGCGCTGAGCGAGACGTGATTCTGGAGAAGATCGCCCAACTTGAGCGGGACTCTGCTGAGACGGAGGACGCAATTGGACGGCTTTGCAGTGAGGCGGCGGATGATCCGTTCGTGCTCCGCCGAGTGTTGAAAGTATAGGCTTAGCGAGGTGTCCCCACCACCTGGGGCCAGCTGAAGCAGAGGTTCGGGGGGTAGGCCAGACGCATTCGAAGCGCATGAGGACGAAGTATGGAATGGGTAGGTGTATGGATTCTCTGCGGGATCATTAGTGCAGTCATCGGGTCGAACAAGGGACGCAGTGGCTGCGGGTGGTTCGCGATCGGTTTTCTGCTGGGCCCATTCGGATTGATTCTCGCCCTCGTCATGCCGAAAGAGGCGAAGAAGGTCGAGCAGCGAGCCGTGGACGCGGGCGAGATGAAGAAGTGCCCCTACTGCGCCGAGCTGATCAAGTCCGAGGCGATCAAGTGCCGGTACTGTGGCGAGAGCGTGGAGGGCAAGTAGGGACCTCTCGCCTTGGCCACCGCGCCTCTGTGCGATATGCTGCGACCCGACATGAGAGGCCGCTCTGCCATAGCTGCGCTGGATTCCCCCAACCGGCTGCGCTGAGGCCGTGATCACATAGCAACTGGGAGCCCACCCCGTGGCCGACGTAACCATTGAAAACCCCATCCTGAACTCGCCCTTCCGCGAGCCGACTCGGCACTGGCGTTTCGGCCAGGAGGGGATCACCCGCGACATCGACGAGACACGCCGGGTCAGCTCTTACTTCATGCCGATCGCCCAGACTGACCTTTGACCGGCTGGAACCCTTCGCGGGGAAGTGGATTCAGGGGGCTGGCGAGTACACGGACGCCGACAAGAAGGTGAAACGGGTCGCGGTGGTCATCGGCCCGGAGCACGGGACCGTTGGCCCCCAGCTCGTCAAAGAGGCTGCGAAGGAAGCGGTCCTCGGCGTCGGCTTCGACATCCTGGTCGTCTGCGGCTTCACCTTCGACCCTCATGTTTCCGAGGAGGCCACCCGCTACGGGAAGCTGACCGTCCTGGCGACACGTATGAACCCCGACCTCGCGATGGGCGACGAACTGCTCAAGAAAACCGGTGCCGGCAACCTATTCATGGTCTTCGGTGAGCCGGATGTGGACATCAGGAAGACCAAGGACGGGAAGCTCGAGATCGAGGTCCGAGGCGTAGATGTCTACGACCCAACCACGGGACAGATCCGCAGTTCGTCCACCGACGACATGGCCTGTTGGTTCATCGACACGAACTACAACGGCGAGAGCTTCTTCGTACGACATGCCTACTTCACCGGTGGCGATGAGCAGTACGAGAAGCTGAAGCGCGCCCTCCGCGCGGAGATCGACGAAGGCGCGTGGTCAACCCTCTACAGCAGGGTGAGTCGTCCCTTCGACCCACCTGAGACCGGCAAGATCGCCATCAAGGTGATCACCCACTACGGAGACGAGGTACTCAAGGTCTTCACGATCTAGGCAAGGGGTACGAGCGATGCCGAATTGTCCAGGATGCGGGAGGTTCTACTTCTCAAAAGCCTCGGTTTGTGACTGCGGGATTGACTTGGCTACTGGGAAGCCAGCGGCACCCGTTACCGGGGCTACAGATGCAGAGCGCAGTGCCTTGGCTAAGGCGTTTCGCCGGCAATCCGAAGCACCAGGACATGCAGTCGTCACGATCGATTCTCGAGGCAATGAAGTGACTGTCGTTGACATCAAGATGCCGTTCGGGAGCATGGTCGCGTTCATGATCAAGTGGGCTATCGCGAGCATTCCCGCCCTAGTCATCCTCTGGATCATCGGGACGGCAATCGTGACTGCTCTTGGCGGGCGGCTTAGTGGGGATGGCAGCGCATTCAGATAGACTGTGGCCCTTGGATGAGCCGTCCAGTGTTGAACTGAACAGCAGGCAGCTAAACGAACCTCCCGAATCTCTCCACCGTGAGCCAGTCGCTGGCAAAACGAACGGGCCCCGCGTGAGCTAGGCCCGGCGTTCCCGAGTGATGCCCCAACCTGGGGGAATCGGTGGGCAGCAATGAAGCTCGTCACCACTCAGGACCATCAATCGTACCACCGGCGGTAGGCGGCTAGCAGTTCAAAGTGCGGATGCCCTGCATGAGCTCTTCGTCGCCGATGTGGGTGTATACGGTGGTCGTCAGAGGCGATGCGTGCCTCGAGAGGCGCTGCGCGAGGAAGATGTCGCGGGACATCCGATAAACGGCAGTGACCGCCTACTTGACGGGCGTGCTTGTGAGGAAAAGACAGGCCCCCCGGTTCGTGACCGGGGGGCCCTGGAAACTACCAGCGCGAGCCGCCGCCGCCCCGGTCCTCACGAGGCTTAGCCTCGTTGACCGTCAGGTTGCGTTGACCCATGGTGGTGTTGTTGAGCGCAAGAATCGCCTCGGCGATGCCGTTCTCCATCTCCACGAAGCCGAAGCCACGGGGCCGGCCCGTTTCGCGGTCCGTGATGAGATTGACGGAAGTAACCTCACCGTGAGGAGCAAACAACGCTCGAACCGCGTCGTCGGTGGCGTCGAAGGGCAGGTTGCCCACGTAGATCTTCTTAGTCATTAGAACTTCTCCAGACGTGCGGTGCGAGATCGCCCGCCGAAAGTCGGACCATCGGCGTGGCCGGAGTATCCGAGCAACGAACCGATGAGCCTCGTCAACATGGAAACACTGGGGACGAGGCGAGGGTTCGGGAGGCGGGTTTGGACTGATCCGAATCGCTTCGAGAAGACTTCACCATGTGCACCAAGCGCACCATACAGTCAAGGACACTAGCGCGCTTTGCTGGTAATAGCCATCTTCTTGAGGCACTCGGCACGTGGTTCAAGCCGGGATACTCGGTCCGGTCCGGGGTGGGCGACTTGCTGGCACGTCCGTTTAGGGGTCCCCCCGAACCGCTCTTCGTCCGAGGGATTCGTGTACACGGTCGGGGCGAGCGGCGATGCGTGCCTTGCGAATCGCTAGGCGAGGAACAGGCCAAGCCACAGACGGAGCGTCCCTCAGCTCTTCTTAGAAGTGTGGACCTGAACTGCTCCCCAACTCCGCTTCACGTTCTTGCTTCTACACTTCGGGCAGCGCACGGTCTTGGGGTTGTACTCGGTGATCGGCCTTACGACCTGAAACTTCTTCCGGCATTCCTGGCAGGTGAACTCATACACGGACATGTCGACCTCCGACCTCAGGGGCGTGGGGACTCAGGATACACCCGATCGCGGTGCCCGACGCTCAGGTCTGGCTCTCGAAGCTGCGGTCGCTTAGACTCCGCAACATCATGATCCACCCCTACAACAATGCCACGCAGACTCGCTGGGACCGTGGCGAGTTCAAAGTCCAGCTCAACCTGCCCAATAATCCGCGGCCGATGGGATTCTGCGACGGCAGTCCCGAGGACATCGCCGAGCTCCGCTCGATTGCCGAGGCGGAGGGGGCCGACGACGTGAGTATCCACAAGAAGCACCTCAAGAGCGGACGCGAGGTCTGGACCCTGGGTGGATCGGGCTGACTGTGGTTGCTCCCTAAGCACCCCAGCCCGCGAATCCCCTGCATGAGTTTTTCGTCGCCGACGTGGGTGTACACGGTCGTAGTCAACGGCGACGCGTACCTCGCGAACCGCTACGTCGCGGACAGACCTTCGGCGCATAGCCCAACTTGCGCTGCACGGTGCGATCGCGATGCGCAGTCCTGCCGAGACTGGCTACCGGTACAGCGACTTGATCGCTCCCCAAGTGCGCTGGTCCGTAGGTACACCCTGTTCACCGATCTGAATCGGGAGCCGGACGCCGCCTTGGGGCATGAATAGTGTCGACCCCCTGCTCATGCCGCCAAGAACGGCATAGAAACCCGGCTGTGCAGTCCCGCCCTGCCATGGCACACCGTTCCAGGTCTGCGTGTAGGTGCGGCATTCGCCGGGAGCGAGGACGATCGACACCCCGAAGTAGTAGTGGCTCTGAGGCCAATAGAACGGCGAGACGGAAGGGCAGTCGTCCACGTAAAAGGTAGCGCACGTATCGGCAACTACCCATAGCGCCTGAAGCGGCGAGATCATCGAGGGATTCGGAATGGTCACTGAACCGGAGCCGGTGTTCTCCACGGTCATGATGATGCTGACCGGATCGCCGACGGCGTACAGGTAGGTCTCCGTGGCGAGGATGAACCGAAGGTCACCTACCATCACGCTGGCGCTGTTTGTGTACTGCGGTGGGAGGGGACATGGCTGGGCTCCAGACGCAACGGGCAGGGCAATCGTGCCGAGAAGAACGAGGGTCATTACGCCGAAATGCCGAACGACGCGCTGGATGGTGGAAGCCGGTAGCAGAGAACTCATCGCCGGACCCTCCGATCGCATTGGGTGATTGCACGAGAGACGGGGTTCCGCTCGCTGAGCTGCCCCGTGGAGAGCGTTGACTGCAACTATTTTAGTCGTATTACTTCACTCTCGCCACGGACTTCGATGCGTGGCCATTCTCCAAGACGCGGAACGCAGGGTGGATTCTAAAGTTGCGAATGCGGACACGATCGATCTTGAATCTCCCTTGCGTCCTCCTGTCGGTCAGCAGCTCAGGGTTCGGATGCCGTCGAAGAGCTCTTCATCTGATACATGCGAGTAGATGGTGGTGGTGAGGGGGCTGGCATGCCTTGCAAATCTTTGGGCCAGGAAGAGGTCGCGCGACGCACGGTGGACATTCGTGACCGCGCTGTGGCGCAATGCGTGAAACCCGTAGATCCGGTCGAACCCCGCGCGCTGCTGCCAGGTCTTGAATGCCATTTGGACGCGGCGTTTGGAGATCGGTGGCCGGACTGGTTGGCGAACAGCGGTGCGGTCGGCGACAGCGATTCGCCCGATCGCACCTTGTACCGCCAGGACCTCACGAGCTTCGGCCCCAGCGCGTCGGGCAGGAACACATCGCCGGCGCGGCCACCCTTGGCGATCTCCTTCCTCAGCCTGATACGACTGCGCGGCTTGCCGTCCGCTGTGAACGCGCCCCCCACGTTGAGGCCGACGATTTCCGACAAACGAAGTCCGGTTCCCAATGCGAGGGAGAAGATCACCTGGTCGCGGGGTTGAACGCCTGACACGCGCAGCAGCGCCGCCTGCTCGGCCCGCGTCAGCGTGGGGGGCGAAAGGTATGGCATAGGTCGGTTCCTCCTGGCCACATTGGGGAGCCGAGACGGGACGGGGTCAAGGGGAACCGAGCGCCAGTGAAGCACCTGCCTGCTTGATTCTGGGGGATTCGCGGAGTACGTTCGACTTCCCTGCATCCTTCACGACCGCTGTCCACAGGTCAGGGCCGCAATCCTCAACCACAGGTGGTGTGCGATGCGCCTCACACGGGTTCTTTCGGGCCTTCTGCCCGGTTCGACTCTCCACCGGTGGTTTCTCATCCCACTCGCCCTGCTGACGGTGTCGTTGGGTTGTGGCGGCGATGACCCCAGCAAGCCCGTGGTGGTGAGCGTGGAGCCCGCGACGGTGAGCGTGCAGGTCGGTCAGACACAGCAGTTCACGGCGACGGTGACGGGGACGCCAGACACTGGAGTAGCGTGGTCGGTGGATGAAGCAGATCGGGGGACGATCATGCCCACCGGACTCTACACGGCCCCGGCGACGGTGCCGAATCCGGCCACGGCGACGGTGCGGGCGACGAGTCAGGCGGATCCCACTAAGAGCGGGACGGCGACGGTGGCGATCGTGGCCCCGGTTCCGCTGGGATTCGTCCGCATAGAACTTGGGATGTTCCAGATGGGGAGCCCGACGAGCGAGGGAGGAGACAGCCACGAGACACAGCATTGGGTGAGGATCACGAAGCCGCTCTTGTTGGGGGAGGCGGAGGTCACGCAGGCGGAATACCAAGCGGTGATGGGGACGAACCCGAGCTACCACCAGGGGGCGCAGCGCCCGGTGGAACAGGTGACGTGGTTTGATGCGGTGAACTACTGCAACGCGCTGACGGACAGGGAGCCGGGGCTGACGCGGGCCTACACGGTGAGCGGGAGCACGGTGACGTGGAATCGGGCTGCGAACGGGTACCGGTTGCCTACGGAGTCGGAGTGGGAGTACGCGTGCCGTGCGGGGACGACGACGCGGTACTGGTCGGGGGAGGCGGAGAGCGATCTGGCGCGGGCGGCGTGGTACTTCGCCAACTCGGGGAGTCAGACGCATGACGTGAAGGGGAAGCAAGCCAACGCATGGGGGCTGTACGACGTGCATGGGAACGTGTGGGAGTGGTGCTGGGACTGGTACGCCACGTATCCGGCGGGGAGTCAAGGGAGCCCGACGGTGGATCCGGCTGGCCCGGTGAGCGAGACCTACCGGGTGCTTCGTGGCGGCTCGTGGGACCTCACCGGCACGTACTACCTCCGGTGCGCGGGCCGGGGCACCTTCTACCCGGCGAGCAGCTACTACAGCCTCGGGTTCCGTGTAGCCAGGACCGTTACGCCTTGACCCCTTACCCCTTTACCCCTGGCCCCGCATGGGAGATGCGCTTCGCTCACGTCGTGTGGGTCGCGTAACCAGGTAGTCTTGCGCTTCGGCCCCAGCGCGTCGGGGCAGGAACACGTCGCCGGCGTGGCCGCCCTTGGCGATCTCGCGGCGGGGGCGGATGCGGGAACGTGGCCTGCCATCCGGCGTGAACACGTCGCCCACGTTCAGGCCGACGATCTCCGACAATCTCAGTCCGGTTCCCAGCGCAAGGCTGAACACCAGGTGGTCCCGCGGGTGCGAGGCCGAGACCTCAAGCAGGGATTGCTGTTCCGAGCG
Source organism: Candidatus Eiseniibacteriota bacterium (assembly GCA_963762255.1). Classification (GTDB taxonomy): domain Bacteria; phylum Eisenbacteria; class RBG-16-71-46; order JABDJR01; family JABDJR01; genus CAVXKA01. The sequence continues at coordinate 1,146,862 of CAVXKA010000002.1, read as the reverse complement.
GGTCAGCGTCGGGGGCGATAGGTGCGACATTGCGTGAACCTCCAGACCCCATTGGGCAGCCGAGACGCGACGGGGTCAAGGGGAACTACCCTCAGGAGATTCGGGTCCAGCGGACCAAGTCTGGGGTCAGTTTCACGCCCCGCAGCAGATCAACGCCTCACCTCGAGTATTGAGCCTCGCAGGATTGGAGGAACTCGGAGAGGGAGATACCGACCGGTTCGTAGTGGCGCTGAATGAATGTCCTAACCGGCCTGCCCACCGCTTCCGGCCCCGGCTCAGTCTCGCCAGTTGGGCCGATGGTGACCCCGTACAACCCTTGGTCAGCGTCATCGGCGGATTCCAGGATGATCCGAAGATAGTCGGGAATCCACACTGGGCCGACTGCGTTCCATGGGAAACGCTCGCCGGGTGGGGAAGGAGTGGCCACGACAGCAATCTGATCGCCGACGAAGAGGACGCAATCAGCGTCATGTACGACAACCTTGAGACGGCCGCGACTCCACCAGACAACGTTTCGTTGAAGCACGTGGAGTGTGTCGGGCATGTCCCCAGCCGCTCTGGACAGTGCGGCGACCGTGGCGATCGAATACGGACGTACGCGGGGATTGGCCTCGGTAGGAGCCACATCCACAACGTCAATCACCTTGCCGGCAAACGCGATGGGGGCTTGGCCCTGAGAGATTTCAGGCAGGACTTCCTTGGGCGGCGAACAGGATGAAGTCGAGGGGCTGAGAAGCAGTCCGGCGAGGGCAAACGCGCCTATGCGGAGCATGCGTAGCGGACCGGCGAATAGCGATGCCGAGTCACTCCTGCCCTGCAGTCTTCTCCGCGCTTGGTGGCCGTCCACTATTGCTCTTCCACTCTTCAGCATCCGTCGCTCCCGTCATCTCCGACGGCCGGCCCGCGCCGATCGGTAGCCACATCCTACGCTAGGGCGATCCGGGTTGATTCTAGTGTACAAGCTCAGCAGTCCCCCGGCACCGGTTCTCCTCGCGCAGTCGGCGCTATACCTAGTGATTGCCACCAGTTGTCCGCGTCCAGGGAGTCGTAAGTTCGCATCCCTTCATTCTTGACCACGGACCGCCCTTGCGGACCGAGCTCGACGGTCTGACCGCGAGGCGCAGCCCCGCGAGTCGAGGGGGGGCAACGCACAGTTCATGTCCATTCGAAAACCGGCCCTCGAGTGGGCACAATCGCCGCCTGGGGACGATTTCGACCGTAACGGTGATCCCCGAAACCCATTGATTTCAAACACATATAGGGGCACCCGGACTGGGGTAGAAGCTTGCCCCCGCTCCCCTTGTGGCGAATAGAGCTCCGGGGGACTGCCGACCCGCAAGGGTGGGACGGCCCCCTGTTTCGAGGAATGGTCCGTATCTCTGGGGGGTAGACAGCACGCTTGGGGTTCAGCCGCGTGACGTTGATCGCCGTTTCAATCATCCACAAGTCCACCGAGGATAAGACAATGACGCAACCGGAACCCATTAGGATCGGTCAACTCGAAGTTAGCTACTTGATCGATGGCGCAGGTCAGGGCGGGATGGGCGTCTTTGAACTCACGATTCCGCCAGGATCGAACGTCCCACCGCCCCACAGCCACTCGTACAACGAGGAGTGCATCTATGCCCTTGGCGGAGTGCTACGCTACTCTGTCAACGATGTGATGCGGGATCTCAGTCCGGGTGACTGGATGCACACTCCTAGAGGCGCGGTGCACGCGTTCAGCAATCCCCATGAAGAGACCGCTCGTGCACTCATCGTACTGACGCCCGACATCGGCGCGCAGTATTTCAGGGATGTGGCGGCCGTTATCAATGCTCCCGGGCCGCCGGATCGCACGCAGCTCCTCGCGGTCATGGCGCGCTATGGCCTTGTTCCCGCGCCGCCACGCGCGTAGCAGCTTCATCGAAGCCCGAGCCCGACAATTGCTCATTGCGTACGCGCCGAGCACGACGCGCCGATAGCCGAGCAGGGGGGCGCTGCCGGATGTAGCGCGGTGGCCCGCCCATGCGGCCGTCTGTGCTACCCAATCTGTGCAGGGACGGTTACCGCCTGACAGTCACCGCCCAGGGGGGGCAACGTATGTTTCATTCCCATTCGAAAACCACCCTTCGAGTGGGCACAATCGCCGCCTGGGGACGATTTCGGCCGCAACACTGATCCGCCGAAACCCATTGATTTCATAGGGATATAGACCCGCCCGGACTGGGGTGCAGCCTCACGCCTCCCACGGGAGACGATTGTGCCTACTCGAAAACTACCCCGCGCCCCACGGACCGGGTGAACGACCAGTCAGAGCCAATGAAGCGCCGGCAGGGAGTCGTAGGTTCGTGTCCACCAAACGGTGCCCACTGCACGAAGATGCCCCTCCACTTGACGCGAATCTCGGCCTCCGCAAACCTCTGAAATCGCTCCTGAGCGCCCCCCTCGAACCCTGTATGGATAAGTCAATTCATGGGTTGGCAGATCGGGCGGGGGATGATACAAACTTCCGTCTCTAGTTAGACCCAGGGGAGGAAAAAGGCGATATGAAACAGCCCAACCGACTCGTGATGAGCGGTCTGCTGCTAGCGGGGTGGGCCTCACCCGCTCTGGCCGCGGAAGCAGCCGAGGCCGGCCACGCAGCGTCCAGTTTTGACTTCATGACCATGGTGTTCGTCTTCATGCTGTCGACGTTCATCGGCCTCGGGGTGATCACCCGTGTCTCGAGACTCCTGCACACCCCGCTGATGTCGCTCACCAACGCGATCTCCGCCATCGCGGTGATCGGCTCCATCCTCATCACCGGCACCAAGCACCCCACCTACATCACGATCATGGGCGGCGTGGCGCTGTTCGCGTCGATGACCAACATCGTCAGCGGCTTCCTGATCACGGAACGCATGCTCAAGATGTTCAAGACGCAGGGGCCGAAGAAATCATGAGAGCGCAACTCACCCAGTTCGTCTATCTGATCTCGACCGCGCTGTTCATCTTCTCGCTCCAGTGGATGAACACTCCCAAAACCGCCCGGCGCTCCGTGCTTGCCGGCGTGGCTGCGATGCTCCTGGCCATCGTCGGCACGATGCTCGACCCGCATCTCGTGAACTGGGGATGGATCGCCCTCGCCATCGCCCTCGGCTTTGTGGTGGGCATTCCGCTGTCCAAGGTGCCCCTGACCGCGGTGCCGCAGCGGACCGCGTTGTCCCACGCCTTCGGCGGGTTGGCCGCCGGTCTGGTGGGAGCGGCGGAGTTCTATCTGAAGCTCGGTGAGGGCCCGGAAAGTCTCACTGCGTTCCGCGCGACCGCCATTATCGTGGAGATCATCCTCGGGTTCCTGACCTTCACCGGCAGCTTGATGGCGGCCGGCAAGCTCCAAGAGGTCAAGTGGATCCCGCAGCGCCCGGTCACCTACAAGTTCCAGAACCAGAGCAACTTCCTACTGTTCGCGGTGGCGCTGGTGTTCGGAGTCCTGATCGTCATCGACCCGATCAGGTTCGCCCCTCTCTTCCCCGCGATCATCGGGCTGTCGTTACTCTTCGGCGTGCTCCTCATCATCCCGATCGGCGGGGCGGACATGCCGACCGTGATCGCGCTCCTGAACTCGTACGCTGGTCTCTCCGCGGTAGCCATGGGCTTTGTGCTCGACAACAAGCTGCTCATCACTGCGGGCGCCCTCGACGGATCCTCCGGCCTGATCCTCGCGATCATCATGTGCAAGGCGATGAATCGCTCGTTCTCCAACGTGCTGTTCGGCGCCTTCGGGCAGGTGCAGGCAGCAGCGGGCGGAGGCGAAAAGAAGGTGGCCAAGAGCGAGACCCCGGAAGGGGCGGCTCAGATCATGGAGCAGGCGAGCCTCGTGGTGATCGTCCCCGGCTACGGCATGGCGGTCGCCCAGGCCCAGCACCGGGTCAAGGAACTCTACGAGCAGCTCACCAAGCGCGGGGTGGACGTGCGCTTCGCCATTCACCCGGTGGCCGGGCGCATGCCGGGCCACATGAACGTGCTGCTCGCCGAGGCGGAGATCCCCTACGAGAAGCTCGTCGAGATGGAGGACATCAACCACGACATGCCGCAGGCGGACGTGGTCCTGGTGATCGGCGCCAACGACGTCGTGAACCCCGCGGCGCGCCACGACAAGTCGAGCCCCATCTTCGGTATGCCGATCATCGACGCCGACAAAGCCCGGACCTGCTTCGCGATCAAGCGAACCATGAACCCGGGGTTTGCCGGCATCGAGAACGAGCTCTACTTCGCCGACAACACCTACATGCTCTTCGGCGACGCCAAGGCGGTCGTGGGAGAGATCGTGAAGTCGTTGGCGGGCGAGGGGGGAATGCACTAGCCCTTGCATAGGCGCCCCGCGCGAGCGGGGTCCTGGCGGATCAGCGCGCCCCGGTCGATCGCAGGATCGGCCGGGGCGTTCTCTTTTCAGGGGTCGTGTCGCGATCCGATCAGCGCCTCCGCGCCCCGCGGGGGGTCAGCGCCTCCTCCAGGTGAAGGAGTGCGGCGCCGCGGAGTGGTTGTCCGGTACCTCGGTGTGGCAGATGTTGCACGCCGAAGACCTTCCGCCCGGGCCGTGCTCCTCGCCAAACTCCCCGAAGCCTTCCCCTTGCGAGTTGCCGTGGCAGGCATGGCAGCTCCCCAGCGTGCTGACCCGGTGGCTTCCCTGGTATTGGATCGCCTGGTAGTTGTCGGCGGCTTCGCTGCTCGGGACCATGGCGTGCGGGCTCCCGTGGCAGCCCGCGCAGTAGACGCCGCCGTGCCCCTTGGCGTTGCGGTAGAGCGTGGATCCCGTGTCCACGTCCTGCGTGGCCGTATGGCAGCCGGCGTCCGAGCACTTGGGCTCTTGCACCCACGGCACGCGGCCGGCGGTGCGGATCGAGGAAGACACCTGATCCAACGCTCCGTGGCAGGTCGTGCAGTTCCCACCGGTCGCGGTGTGTGCGATGCTGCGATTGCAGCTCGTCGTGCCGCCGGGGTGGCAGTCGTAGCAGTCTGCGTTCCTGCCGACGTGGAAGCCGTGGATGGCCGCGGAGAGGTACATGCCGGGATCGGTGGGGGCCGGCGTCCCCAGCGCCGGGCTCGCGTGGCACGAGGCGCACAGAACGGGCGCGTCCGCCGCCAGGGTCGTCTGCTGGAGCGCATCATGGACGGACAGAATGTTCTTGAACACATCGGCGGTGCCGCCCCCGATGGAACTGGTCCCGGTGCCGTTCTGCGCGTGGCATTTGGCGCAATTGAGCTCGTCCGAAGTGGGCACCGTGCACCGGGTCTTGGCCAGGGTGTCGCCCGCTGCGTTCAGCACGGCGATCTCGGCCACCTGGTACGGGTTCCAGACGCCGGCATCGCTCACCGGCACCAGCGGAATCCCGTTCACCTGGAAGTGGTCACCGGCGGACTTCATGGTGCCGGAGAGACCGTTGTGGAGGCTCGGATCCTCCAGGTTCAGCCCCCGGTCGTGGGGAAGCGACGCGCCGAAGAGGTGCTGCATGTTGTCCCAGAACTGCGCGAACACCCCGCCATGACTATCGGTCTTTCCATAGGAGTACGTGTTGCCGAGTATCCGATAGTCGACCGTGATGTTCGCCGTCTGGATCTGGGGCGGGTTCCCCCGCCTGATCACCTGGGCCCACACCGTGTTGTAGGGCGGGAGGATGACCGCCTGATCGTAGGTGGGATTGAGGCAGTGCATGCCCAGATCGTTCCACGCCACCACCACGAAGTCCCCCGTGGTCAAGATGGGCGCAGGGGTGACGCTATTGCTTCCACATCCCCACCCGACTATCGCGAACAGCGCCAGAAGCACCGCCGACGCGCCGCGTCTCCGTTTCATGTTCGACTCCTTGGATCCCGCGAATACTGCCGCAGGGTGAGAGAGAATCACAAGTGAAGCTCCACCACATCGCCGTCGCTGAGGACATGATCGCACTGCACCGGCTGACCGTCAAAGACGCCCTTGCCCCACAGTTTCGCGAAGCGGAGCTGCTGGGCGATGTCGCGGTGGATGGTGGCGGCCAGGTCCCCCACATTGGACCCGCGACGCAGCGTGAACGGTTTCTCCATGTCCGGGTGTTTGCCCGGCTCCTTGGTGTAGACGCGGATCACATCGAGCGCGTCAAAGGTGGCTCTGCGCAGCTCCTCGAGTCCGCGCCCGTCGCGGACGGAAACCGCATGGCACGGCCATGGGATCTCGATCAACTCGCGCAGGAGCGCAAGGTTCTCCTCGCTCTCCGGCTTGTCGAATCCGGTAAGGACGAGGAGCGCCGGCTTGTACGTGGTCGCCGGATCGGCGCCGTCAGGCGCCGCCGTCAACGGCGGCTGCGCCTCGATGCGCTTCGCCTCCAGGAGCGAGCGGCATAGTTCGATTCCGTCCAGGGAGGCTGCGCTCTCGACCACGATCCACAGCAGATCGGCGCGCCGGACGAGATCGTAGATCCACGGCTCGACGTGGTCGCGCGAGACGGGAGGCAGGTCGATGAGCTGGATCGAGACGTCCTCGAACGCCATCATTCCCGGCAACGGCTCCAGCGTGGTGAAGGGAAACTCGCCGATCTTGGGCTCCGCATGGGTCAGCTCCGCCAGGAGCGAGGACTTTCCGCTGTTGGGAGGGCCCACCAGGACCACCTGTCCCGCCCCCTCGCGCGGCACCATGTGGCTATGGGTGCCGCCGTGCTTCTTCGACGTACTGCTCCTGCTGGCGGAGCTTGGAGATGCGGGACTTGACGTCGGCCTGGAGCTTGTCCGTGGCCTTGTGCTTGGGCATGATGCGCAGCATCTCTTCCAACGCGGCAAGCTTGTCCTCGGGCGTCGTGGCCGCGCGGTAGCGGGCTTCCGCGCTGCGGTACTGGGGCGGGACGTTGGTGGGCATGGCTCAACCGGTCCGCATGGTCTAGAAGCTGAACGTCGCGTTCAGGAACAGCTCGGTGGCGTCGTCGTCGCCATACGCGGCCTTGGCCGCCTCCCCGGGCTTCGCAAAGGCCGTCATCGCCCAGAACGACCACGCGTCGTTCAGCGTGTAGTCCGCCACAACGTTCACCTCATCCGCGAAGTGCCGGCCTGTTCCTGACGGGAGCCCGCCGATGCTGCTTCCGGTGTCGAGGTCCATCCGGTGCAGGAGCAGCCGCAGTCCCCACGCCTCGGCGGGTTTGTACCCTCCTTCCAGAACCATGATGCGCGCGTCCGAGTTGAGGATCATGGTCGAACCCACGATGTCCCCCACGTAGTACTGCGACCAGTCGTTCCATCGGTAGAACCACGGGTAGTAGCCCTCGTTCTTCTCGGTGTCCGCCTTGTCGCCGGAGAAGAACAGGTACGAGGCCTTGGCGTAGGTCTCGCTCTCCTCGCAAAAGGTGTGGGTAGCGTCCACGTGGTAGGCATATCCCCGGAGGTCGGTCCCCTGGATCTTGCCCGCCTCGATTCCCAGTTCACCGGCGAACGTCACCCCCGTCAGCGCCGCGCTGCCGCGCAGGGCCACGATGGCGGCGTCGTTGTCGGTGTCACCTCGATCGCTGCGCCGGAAGACGCCGAGCCCCGCCGAGGCGCGCTCGCCCCAGGCGTAGGCCGCGTCCAGACCGACCAACTCACCGTCCGGCTCCACCTCGACCACGCTCTCGGGATCCTCGGGGTCGGGGATCTCCCCGGAGAAGGTCGACGACAGGAGCGCGCCCATGGCCGTGACGTGCAGGGAGCCCGCCTCGTAGTCGGCGTGCACCGCGTCGAAGAAGCTGAACGGCATGGTCCAGAGCGCGCCCTCGTGATCGATGTAGCCGTCCCCGATGATGAACCCGTCGCCGATCAGGATGTCCTGGCGGCCGACCGCGAGCGAGAAGTCGGAGTCCCCGATGCTCGGGAAGCTCACTTGCGCCCGGTCAAGCAGTACCGAGCCGTCGTTGCGGAGCCCGTAGTAGTCGGTGGCCCCGGTGCCGAAGACGGCCGCACCCACGCTCGCCGACATCCAAGGCGCCGGAGCGACGTCGAGCTGGAGCCGGGCATAGCCCTCCATCCAGCCGAAATCGGTGTCCTCGGGCTTCGACCCGAAGTAGGGATCTCCGCCGAAGAAGGCCCGGTGGGCGAGGAAGGTCCCCAGGTTCACCGTGCCCGACCAGACCAAAGGCTTCACCTCGGTCATGCCTTCCGCGGCCGAGGCATCCGCGTCCTCTGCCGCCGCCGCCCAGCCGCACGTCATCGGCGGCACGAGAAGCGCCGCCACGATCATGATCGCGAAGTTATGCAAGAACCGCCGCATGTTCACATCCTCCCTTGTCTGCAACGCGGTCACTGCGCCGCCTTGATCTCGTCCCAGATCTTCGTGTACTTCGCGTTATCCGCGCCCAGGTCCACGATCACCTCGCTCCGCGCCCGTGTCTCAGGGTCCAGCGTCCATGCCGGGTTGTCGCGGAACTCGGCGGGGAGCAGATCGTAGGCTGCGCGGTTCGGGCAGAGGTAGGTGATGAACACGCTGTTCTCGGCCGCCACCTCCGGTTCGTGCAGGAAGTTGATGAACTTGTGGGCCAGATCCACCTGCTTGGCGTCCTTGGGGATCACCAGGTCGTCGCAGGCCACGGAGATGCCCTCGCGGGGCGCGACGAACACGATGTCCGGGTTCTCCGCCTGAGCCTGGAGAATGTCTCCGTTGTATCCGTGGACGAGCAGGAACTCCTCCGACGCGATTCCGCTCTTGTACTGCTCGTTCTCGAACTTGGCCAGGTTGTGCTTCCAGCGGATCACGACGTCGCGGGCCTCCGCCAGTTGCGCGTCGTCGGTGGTGTTGAGGCTGTAGCCCAGGAACTTGAGCGCGGCCCCGACCGTCTCGCGCATGTCGTTGAGCATGGTCATGCGCCCCTTGAGATCGGCGCGATCGAACACCGCCCAGGTGGGCTCGACATTCTCCACCTTGCTCTTGAGGTAGGCGATCCCCGAGTTCGTGAGCATGTAGGGCACGCTCCACTTCATTTCCTTGTCGAGGGCGATGGTCAAGTACTCGGGATCGACGTTGGCGAGGTTAGGGAGACGCGCGCGGTCGAGCGGCTGAAGGAGATCCTGCCCGGCCATGATGTTCACCATGTAGCTCGACGGCGTGATGATGTCGTACCCGGAGGCACCCGCCTTCAGCTTGGCATACATGGCCTCGTTGGAGTCGAAGGTGTCGATCACCACGCGGCACTGCTCCGCCTGCTCGAAGCGTTGGACCACTTCCGGCTTGATGTAGTCGGCCCAGGTGTAGACGTTGAGCACGCGGTTGCCGCCACCGCCGCCGCAGCCGCAGCCGGCGGCGAGGGCGATCCCCGCGGCAAGTAGGGTGACTGGGAAGATCGCTCGCTTCATCGTTTTTCCCCCATGAGGCGCTGGCTGAGCCAGACGGTGGTGAAGGTGAGAAGAATGAGAAGGGTGGAGAGCGCGTTGATGAGCGGCGGGGAGCCGTGCTTGATCATGCTGTAGATGCGCAAGGGCAGGGTGGTGGAACCCGGTCCCGCCACGAAGAACGTGATCACGAAGTCGTCGAGGGACAGGGTGAACGCGAGGAGCGCCCCGGCGGCGATGCCGGGGGCCAGGAGGGGCAGCAGCACTCGCCGCGCGGTCTGACCCGGCCCCGCCCCCAGGTCGTGGGAGGCCTCGACGAGCGACCAGTCGAAGTCCTGCAACCGGCCCAGCACCACCATGGTGACGTAGCTGATACAGAAGGTGATGTGGGAGATGAAGATGGTGATCATCCCCAACTTGAAGCCGATGGCCACGAAGAAGAGGAGCAGGCTGATCCCCATGAGAATCTCGGGGACGATGAGGGGCGAGTAGATGAGCAAGTAGTGGATCTGTTGAAGCCGGCTCGAGTACCGGTGGAGCGCGAACGCGGCGGTCGTGCCGATCACGGTGGAGACGGCGGTGGCGCCCACCGCGATCAAGAGCGTGTTGCGCAGGGCGTGCCACACCTCGCGCGCCGACCACAGCCTTCGGTACCAGTCGAGGGTGAACCCCTCCCACGCGCCGCCGAACCGGGATGCGTTGAACGAATTCAGCACCAGCACGAACACCGGCAAGTAGAAGAAGAGCATGACGAGGGCGGTCACCACGAGGGGAAAGCGGCTCCGTCTCATACGCCGGTCCCCGCCTGGCGAAGCGCCGGGGATTCCCGCCGCCGGTTCAGCGCGATCGACGCGATGGACGGCACGAGGATCCCGACCGCGAGCATCAGCGCGAGCGAGCTGGCGTGCGGGAGGTTTCGGTCCGCGAAGGTGCGCTGGGCGATCTTGCTTCCGGCGGTCACGATCGCGAATTCGAACAGAGACCGCCGCATATTCACACCCTCCCAGCTCTGCGATGCGCCACCGTTTCGCGGTTGGGCTCCGACCTATTTCCAGGCGTGGGCCAGGAAGTCCTGGATCTCCGGCACCCCGCCCTGAAAGATCAAGTACCCGTCGTGGGGCTCGCGCTCGGTCATGTCTCCCGCGATGGGTTGCTTCATGAGGGCGATCGCCGCTTCCGGATCGTCGGGATGGACGCCCAGCGCCCAGCCCAGTTTGATGTAGGCGACCTCGGGGAGCATGTTGGCGAGCGGGATCACCCCGAGGCCCAGGATTTCGCGTCCGGTCTCGTACACCTGCATTTGCACGAAGCCCCACAGGGTCTGCAGCGTCATGAACATGAGCACGCCCGCCTTGTGCGCGCGCTCGATCGCGGGGTAGATCTTGCGATTCACGTGCCCCAGCCCCGTCCCCGCGATGATGATCCCCTTGTACCCCTTGTCCACGATCGCGTCGATCAGGTCGGGGAGCATGTTGGGATAGTAGTAGAGAAGCGTGATCTTCTCCTCGAATCGGGCCAACACCTCCGCCTCGCGGTCGTCGCGGCGGCGGGCGTAATCGGTCTTGAGCGGAGTGACCTTGCCGTTCTCGACCATCGCCAGCGGGATGTCGCCGATGGTGCGGAAGGTGCTCCGATAGGAGCTGTGCATCTTGCGCACGCGCGTTCCGCGGTGGAGCAGGTTGTAGCGGTCCGACGTGGGGCCGAACATGCACACCATGACTTCGGCGATGGGGCCGCCGGCCGCGGCCCACGTGGCGTTGATGAGATTCTGCGCGGCGTCGGAAGAGGGCCGGTCCGAGGAGCGCTGGCTCCCCACCATGATGATGGGCACCGGCGGGCGCTGCACCATGAAGCTCAGCGCCGCCGCGGTGTGGTGCATGGTGTCGGTGCCGTGCCCGACCACGACCCCCGCGAAACCCTCGCGAATGGCCTCGCCGACCTTCTCCGCGAGTTCCAGGTACTGCTCCGGTCCCATGTTCTCGGAGAACACGCCGAAGAGCTTGAGCGTCTCGAGATTGCAGATGTCGGCGAGCTCGGGCACGGAGCCGTAGAGCTCGCCGGGGCTGAAGGCCGGGATGACCGCGCCGGTGCGGTAGTCGAGGCGCGAGGCGATCGTGCCGCCGGTTCCCAGCAGTCGCACGCGCGGTTTCTTGGGATCCACCGGAAACGCTTTCTCCGGGATCTTGTAGATCGCCTCTTTATAGCCTTCTTCGCGCATTTCTAGGATCGTATCGGAGCGGATCCCCACGTTGTAGCCGGTGTTGAGCTTCAATACGATGTGAAACGGATCCGAGGTTTCGGAGCGGGGGAGCACGAGTCCGCGGAAGTCGCCGCGCGTGGTACGGGCAAAGACGATGCTCCACACGCGGATCCCGAAGCGCTGCATCACGCCGACACACGGTTCGCGGTAGCCCTTGGTGCTGTCATCGGACATGGGCGGTGTTCTCCAGAAGGGGCTTCAGGGCCTCGCGCAGCCGCGCGCCGGCGTCCTCCGGACTCACGCGGCCGAGGAAGGGGGGAAGAATCTCTCCCATCGCCCATCGCATCACGGCCTCGGCGGGTTTGCCGGCCATGATGGAGGCGCGCGAGGCGACATCCGCGACCGCGCGGCCGAGGTTGGCCGTGTCGCCCGCGGTCGCGCGGTAGGCGGCGAGGATCGCGTCCGCCGGCTGCGACGGATTCTCGATGAGCCGATCGAATGCGGATTCGAAGGCCTCGGCGCGCATCTCCCCGCGTTCCAGAGCGCGTACGGCGCAGGCGATGCGGTCGGCAGCGGGGAGGCCGTCGAGCACCCTGCGGCGACGGAAGTGGGGGACGCGCTTCTCCAGCCCGAAGGCGAGGCGGCGGGCCGGTTCGCCCGCGGAGGGGGCGACGGCGTCGAAGACCGCGGACCAGGGGGCTGCGGCGAGCCGCGCCGAGGCGAAAGCGTCGAGCCCCAGCGCCCGGTAGCGATCCTCCTTCTCCCACGTCCTCTCCGCGGGATGGACGCGGATCGCGTCGACCCACGCGTCGGGAATCGGGAGCGGAGGCGTGTCGGTGTCGGGGTACATGCGATCCGCGCCGGGGAGGATGCGCTCGAATCCGTTGGTGCCGTCCGCGTAGGCCTGGCGGGTCTCGGCGGGAACGCCGGCCAGCGCCTCGCGCGCGCGGATGAATACCTCGCGAACTGCGGTGTCGACGTCGCGCTCGGGGCCCCACAGCACCATCAGCGAGTCCCCCGGCGCGGCGCGAAGCGATGTGCGCAACTGGCGCCACTCGGCGTGGCTCAGCCCGTAGCCCTCGATGTCGGAGTGGATCATGAACGGGCGCGCGGTGAGGCAGGCGATGACCCGCACGCGGTCGGCGAGTTCGTTGGCGAAGGTCACCCCGGGTTGCGTGCGGCGGGTGAGCAACCCGCCGAAGTCGGGGAGCCGTAGCGCCGCGGCCATCTCGCCGCGATCCAGGACGTCGCGGAGCGGCGCGTATTCGGAGCGGCGAAGCGCCGAGCTTGCGTCGATCACCAAGGGCGAGGTGTCCCACGCCTTGGCCCCTTCGGGGATCACGAGGGTCTCGGACTTCACGCCGCGGCGCTCCAGTTCGGCCTTCACCCGGAGCAGGTTCAACTGGCGGAAGCCCTCGATGTGCACCAGCGCGGGCAGCCCGCGGTGATGGGGCACGCCCTTGATCTCGACGCGGCGCCCGCCCGCCACCGATACGTTGACGTCCTGGCGGGCCGCGCCGACGCCTCGGCGCACCTTCCCGCTCGTCCGCGTGACATTGGCGATCAGCCGCCCGCCGGCCTGAAGTTCGAGCGGGGTGCGGAAATCGGGTTCTGTCACGACCTCGGTGAGCGGCATGCCGAGCCGGTCGGTGCGAAACGTGATGCGATGGCCGACGTCCGACACTTCGCGGCAGGAATCCTCTTCGAGCGAGAGCTGGCGAATGCGCAGCTCGCGATCGATCCCCAGTGCGGGCACGCGGAAGGGGATGGCCCCGGCCAGTCCCAGCATCGCGGTGCGCTGGAACCCGGTCGGGATCGATCCGTCGAGGTATTGCTTGCGCATCACGTGCAGTTCGGAGACCAGGTTCAAGTTGAAGAGCAGCGCAACCTCGAGCGCGACCTTGACCGCTTCCTCGTCGATCGGAAACGGCGGCGTGTCGTCCATCTCGTACGTGCAGACCGTGCCACGCTCGAGCAGGTAGACGATCTCCTTGTGGGTCTTGAACTCCATGAGGGCCGTGCCGTCGTACTCGCCCAGCTCGCTCAAGGTGGGGCGCATGTGGCGGAGCACCTCGGCGTCGCAGTGGGTGACGTAGTGCCCGGAGGGACACCGGCAGAAGAGCTTGCTCCGCGTGAGGAGTTGCTGGTGTACCTCGAGCCCGGCCATGAATCCGATCGCTTCGTAGTCCGCGGGGGACATGCCGCCCAGATCGCGATCGGGGAAGTCGAGAGCGGGTTCCCGACGGGGGTTGATATCGGGGGGCGGGACGAGGCCCTCCGAAGAATTCGTGTTGTCGGACGCCATGGGCAGCGGTCTCCTTGGTTGGCAGGGGCCGACGAGGCACTCTACAGTAATCCAACCCAAGGCGGGGCGGAAGGTAGCGTCCCCCGATCAGGAGATTCAGCCATGATGCAAACCGTCCTTATCACAGGGGCCACGTCCGGTTTCGGGCGCGCATGCGCGGAGCGCTTCGGCGCCGAGGGCCGCCGGCTCGTGCTCGTCGGCCGTCGCGCCGGGCGACTCGAAGAGGTGAAGGCCTCTCTCGCGGGCCGCGCCCAGGTACTCACCATCCCCCTGGACGTGCGCGATCGGCGCGCGGTCTTCGAGGCGCTAAGCGCGCTGCCCGCCCGCTTCGCCGAAGTGGACGTGCTCGTCAACAACGCCGGGCTCGCGCTGGGGCTCGAGCCCGCGCAGTCGGCGGACCTCGACGACTGGGAGACGATGGTCGACACCAACATCAAGGGGCTCATGTACTGCACGCGGGCGATCCTCCCCGGGATGGTGGAGCGCCAGCGCGGCCATGTCGTGAACGTGGGTTCGATCGCGGGCGCCTGGCCCTATCCCGGCGGGAACGCCTACGGCGCGACCAAGGCTTTCGTGGCCCAGTTCACGCGCAACCTGCGCGCCGACCTTCTGGGGAAGAACATCCGCGTGACCGATGTCGAGCCGGGGCTCGCCGAGACCGAGTTCTCGGTGGTGCGCTTCAAGGGGGACAAGGAGCGCGCGGACAAGGTCTACACCGGGACGCAGCCGCTGACCGGGGTGGACATCGCCGAGATCGTGCACTGGGTGGTGAACCTCCCCGCGCATGTCAACGTGAACAGCGTGGAGGTCATGCCGACGGGCCAGGCATGGGGACCGCTGGCTATCCACCGGGAGTAGGCGAGGTGCCGGTGGGTCGCTCCGGCCCGTCCCCCCGACCTACGCCCCTAACGCCTTGATCCCCGCGTCAAGATCCTCCGGCCGCAGATAGAGGACGCAGCCGAAGGCTCCCCCGTGGTCGGCGACTCCGCTCGACGAATACACGTTGACGTTGGCGGCGAAGAGCCGCTCGTGGACGGCGGCGAGCGCGCCCAGGTGGTCGTCTCCCTGGATGAGGAGCGCGCCGAAGGGCCCCTGCAAGACGAAGCCCTCCGCCTCGGCGAGCTTGTTGAGCAGCGCCGGCTTGTCCGGGAAGAGGACAAGCTGGGTGTGCCCGGGTCCCATCGGCACGGCGTTGAAGGCCAGCAGGTTCACGTCGGCCTCGGCGAGCCGCGCCAGGAGCCTGAACCCCTCGCCGGGCCGATCGTGCACGGTGGTGTAGTAGTAGTCGACGCGGCGAATGACGAGGGGCATCGCGGTAACCTCCGCAGGGGGGGTGTCTCCATCCTAGCTGTAAGGCCCCGGGAGCCATCATCCGGCGAGACACTTCCGAGCCTGCGTAGGGTATAATGAACCACGTTTCGGGCCCATGTCTACGTGGCTTGGACCGGTCCAACGGGGGTTTGTGATGCGCTACACTTGGCTATTGCTTCTCGCCGCCCTTCTGATCTCCCCGGCCCGGACCCTGCCGGCTGACGCCGCGCCCGCCCCCGCCCCGCCGGTGCAGGTGCCCGCAACCACCCCCCCCATCTATATCGCCTTCCTCTGGCACATGCACCAGCCGATCTACTGGCCTTACGAGTCGCTGCTCGTGACCGACGCCAATGCGCGCTATAGCTACTCGGTGGTGGACATCCACAATCAGCGGACCGGTCCCTATACGAGCTGGCCCAAAGACGCCGTGCAGAAGGGGATCAACGCGGGGATGGGACACTTCGGCGCGCAGGTGAGCCTGACGGGGTCGTTGATCGAGAACCTCAACAACCTGGAGGCGGCGGGCAACGGTAATTTCATCGGGTGGAAGGGGAATTGGAACTACGCCAAGTCGCAGAGCACAGCGCTCGGCAACCCGCGCATGGATCTGGTCGGTTTCGGCTACCACCACCCGCTCATGGGGCTCATCGACACCATCGACCTGCGCAAGCAGATCCAATCGCACAAGACGACCATGGCCGCGAACTTCCCCGGTGCCTACTCGCGCGGCATGTTTCCTCCCGAGAACGCTTTCACACCGCGCATGATCCCGGCTCTGGCCGCCGAGGGTATCGAGTGGGTGTTGATCGACAACGCTCACTTCGACCGCGCCGCCGCCGGCTATCCGTTCAGCACGGCCGGCAATCTCTACGAGCCCAACGGCGCGGACATCCGCAACCCGAACCCCAACGACTGGGTGCAGCTCACCAACCTCTGGGCTCCGACCAAGATCTCGGGCGCGTGGGGACACAAACCGCACATCGTCGAGTACCGCGACCCGGCAACGGGGGCGGTGTCGAGCATCGTCGCGGTCCCCGCCGACCGCTATATGGGCAACGAGGATGGCCGCGGGGGATTCGGCGCGCTCCTCTACGACACCGTGATGAGCCAGCTCGAGTCCTACAACACCGACCCGACGCATCCGCTCCTGATCGTGCTCCACCACGACGGCGACAACTACGGCGGCGGCACGGACAGCTACTACGGGAGCAACTTCCAGGCGTTCGTGGACTGGCTCTCCGCGAACCCGTCGCGCTTCGTGTGCACGACGGTGGAGGACTATCTCGAGATGTTCCCGCCCGCGTCGAGCGACGTGATCCACGTCGAGAACGGGAGCTGGAGCGGCGCCGACAACGGCGATCCCGAGTTCAAGAAGTGGCTGGGCGACCCCGCCACCGACGGCTACAGCCCGGACCGAAACAGTTGGGCGGTGGTGACCGCGGCCAAGAACATCGTCTTCACCGCGGAGCAGGTGAACCCGCTGGCGGCGGGCACGGTGAACGCGTGGAAATACATGCTCAACGCGGAGGCGAGCGATTACTGGTACTGGGACGGCGCGCAGGACGGGATCTGGGACTCGCACCCGACCCGCGCCGCCAACCAGGCGGTGCAGTACGCGCAGCCGGTCATTGCCGGGCAGACCGACCTGACCGGGCCTTCGATCTTCATCCCCCAGCGCGAGCCCTACAACCCGGGCGGCACCGAGTGGGGGATCGCCCAACCGAGCGACTTCGAGGTGTGGACCTACGTCTACGACGTGAGCGGGCTGGGATCGGTCGCGCTCAAATACCGCGCGGACGCGGACGGGGTGCTGCCGGTGTCGTCGGCGGCGAATGACACGTATGCCGGCGGGTCTGGAGTGGGTGCCTGGAGTTCGGTCGCGTGCACCGCGAGCGACATCGCCTCACGGACGAACCCGATGCCGCTCTACCGCGCCCAGCGCTACGCCGCGCAGATCACCGGGCTCACCGACACGCTGCTCGACTACTACGTGGAGGCGACGGACATCCACGGCAACGTGAGCCGCTCGCCGATCCAGCATGTGTGGGTGGGCGAGGGCGGAAGCACGGGCGGAGGCGGCGTGTCTTGGGTCCCCACCGCGCCGACCGAAGACAACACGATCACGATCACGGTGGCAGGGACCACGGCGCCCTGCAAGCTCCACTGGGGCGTGAACTCGTTCGGTTTGCCGATCGCGGCGTACCGGCCCGCCGGCACGACGCTGTACAACGGCACCGGTCCGGCGGTCGAGACACCGATGACGGTTTCGGGGAGCGACCTCACCATCACGCTGGGACCGTTCAACGATCCCGCGCAGGCAGTGACCGTGCTCGACTTTGTCCTTCACTACGACGACGGCACCTGGGACAACAACAGCGGGTCGGATTGGCACGTGACCGTCTCCGGAGGAACGCCCCCCACCACGTACACCATGGACGGGCAGCTCGACGCGTCGGCGGAACTTGTTTCGAGCAACGCGGGCGTGAATCTCTACCTGGATTGGAACGGCAGCCAGCTCTACATGGCGTCGCAGGCCGCAAGCGGAGTGGGCAACGACGTGTTCATCCTCGTCGCGGGCTCGCAGCTCGCGCTGCGTGGCGCGCCGTGGGCGAAGTCGGGTCAGGTCGCGAACTGGGCGGCCTTCATCGGCAACGAGAGCGGCAACAACTGGTGCGGCTGGTTCGACCAACAGGGGGCGACGGCGGTGTCGGCGGGGAGCATTCTCGAAGGCACGCTCGACCTCGCCGGCGAGTTGGGAAGCATACCGGCCACCGTCTACGTGGCCGTGGCCCGCTACGGCACCGCGGACGGCGGAGCGCTGACCGCGCAAGCACCGGCCGGTAACGGCGACGGCAACCTCGACGCGGCCGAGTGGTATGCGTTCCCTCTTTCGACCACCGCGGTGCCCGGGCGGGACGAGGCCCGACCGGTACTTCGGCTCTTGCCCGCTGCGCCCAACCCGTTCGGCTCTTCCGCGCTGCTCTCCTACGAGTTGTCGGCCGAGGCCCCGGTCACCCTGCGCGTTCTAGACGTGCGCGGCCGCCAGGTGCGAACACTGGCGGAAGGCCGTGAGGCCGCGGGTCTCCACACCCTGCGCTTCGACGCCGGCGATCTCCCGCCGGGCGTGTACTTCGTGCACTTGCGCGCTGGAACGGCTTCGCAGTCGCAGAGGGTCGTGCTGCTCAAGTAGAAGGGCTGATAGAGTTGGGAGCATGACGAGCCCCCGCCGAACCGGACGCGACCTCGGTTGGCTGATCCTCTTCGGGATCGGATTCGGCATTGTCGAAGCCGCGGTCGTGGTCTACCTACGCGCGCTCTACTTCCCCAGGGGTTTCTTATTTCCCCTGGTACTCCCCGAGAACCATGTCATGCGTGTGGAGACGGCGCGCGAGGCGGCCACGATCCTCATGCTCTTCACCGTGGCCATGCTGGCGCGACGGCGCGCGTGGGCGCGATTCGGCGCGTTCTGCGTCGTATTCGGCGTGTGGGACATCGTCTACTACCTCGGCCTTCGCGCCGCGATCGGCTGGCCGGAGAGCCTGGGCACGTGGGACGTGCTCTTCCTGTTGCCGTCGCCGTGGCTTGGGCCGGTCTGGACGGCGGTGCTGATCGCATTGAGCCTGGTGGTGGCGGGTGCGTGGATCATGCACTTCAGCGACTGCGGCGGGCGACCGCGGATGCGTTGGTGGCTGTGGGCGGGGGCGCTGGCGTCGTTCGGGCTGCTCCTGGCGTCGTTCCTTATCGCCGGGACACGGATGACCGGAGGGGGAGCGGCTTCGGGGTTCCCGATCGTTCCCTACGTGGCAGGATTCGCGCTGGGGTGCCTCGTGTTCTATGCGGCGTTCGTCAGAGGGGCGAAGCGGGGGAGGTAGGGGCCGGTCGGCGGGTAGAGGGTGGGTCGGGGTGGCGGCAAGAAAAGGAAGCGGCCGGCGCCTCCGCGGGGGATGCTGATCAGGCCCCTCGGGGAAACGCCGGCCGCCGCCGTCAGGAACGGACTAGGGGTTAACCCCGGTGGTGAACGGGTAGTCGTGGGAGTCCTCGACTTCCCGGAAGGCGGTGGTGGCCCGCACCGTCGCATCCCGCGTCCACGCCGTCATCCCGAACTTCATGTTGACGGCCTGATAGCCGAGCATCCGCAGGGCGGTCGTCGCAGTGCCGCCGGTATGACCGGTGTAGCAATAGACGACGATCGTCTTATCGGTGGGGAGCTTCCTTAGGTTCTCGACCTTCGCGATCTCCTTGTAGGGGATGTTGTACGCGCCGGGGATGTGTCCCTTCGCGTAGTCGGCGGCCGAGCGGACGCTCAGGATGAAGTAGTCGTTGGCGGTGTTGCCGTCGTTGATGTTGTCGAAGACGGTCTGGGCGGTGATCGTCGGAGAGACGGTCGCGTCCGCCGCGTAGTCCTCCGCCGCAGCCCGGACGATCTCGTCCTCGTCCCGCGAGGTGGTCACATTCAATTCCGGCAGGTTATAGGTCTGGGTCAGCGCGTTGGCCGTGGTCTCCGTCGGGTAGTCGTGAGAGTCCTCGACCTCCCGGAAAGCGGTGGTGGCCCGCACGGTGGCGTCCCGGGTCCAGGCGCACATTCCGAACTTCATGTTGACCGCGTTGTAGCCCATGGCGTTCAAGCAGGTGGTGGCTACGGCGCCGGTGTGACCCGTGTAGCAATAGACCACGATCTGCTTGTCCGTGGGCAGCGTTGCCAGATTCGTGGCGTTGCCGATCAGACGCCAGTTGATGTTGTGGGCACCGGCGACATGCCCCTTGGCATAGTCGTCCGTGGTGCGCACGCTGAGCACGTACGGGTCATTGGCCGTGTTGCCGTCGTTCAGGTTGTCGAACAGCACCTGGGCGGTCGTGGTCGGGGCCATCCCCGCCGAGGACAGGTACGTGTCAAGCGAGGTGCGCACGATCTCGAATTGATCGACCGGGGTCGGATCCGAGTCGTCGCCTCCGCAGGCGGTCAGCAATCCAGCGAGTGCCAGCCCCATCAGGGCCAGCTGTACAACCTTCTTCATCTCACTATTCTCCTTCCCGGCGGCCCATAAACAGGGCCGTGTTCTCTGGCAACTGGCGAACGAAGATGCCGTCGTTCGCCTGGATCTCCTCCTGGAACATGAGACCTGCCTCGATCAGTGTGTCGGCGTACTCCGGAGTCAGGTACAGGTCCCGGACCCCGTGGCAGGCATCGCAGGTGGCGTTCTGGGGCGTACGCTTCTGAATGTTGTGCGGCGTCGCGTACCGCCACGTGGGCGTGGCCGCATACTGGGGCAGGCTCACTCCCCAGGGCTCGAAGCTGTCGGGAGCGATGGGGATGTGCCGCACCACAACGTAGCTCCACGGACGGTCCGCGGTCGGGTTGGGATTGCGGCCGATGCGGAAATCCATCCGCGACGGGAATCGGATCCCCTGCGAATCCAGCTTTACGTGGCAGCTATAGCAATTCTTGTACTCCACGGAATGACAGACCTGGCAGGCGACGGTCCCCGTGTGGATGTCGTGTTGCGTGTTTTCGGTGTCGGTCAACACCTCGGGGTGACAGTCGGTGCACTCCGGGGCGCCGGGAGCGTCGTAGCGGCCCGCCGGTGTGGTCCCGTCGCCGTGCAGCTCCGTTCCGGTGTGGCAGGCGAAGCAGGTCTTCCCCCTGAGGTAGTGGACGTCGGGGGCGATGCCTTCATTGTGGCCTCGGAACTCATCCCCGACGCGGCTTCCGTGACAGGCCGTGCAGTTGTCGGTCTGGGAAGGCCTGCGTGCGATCACGTGCCCGTTTACCAGGCCTCCCTCCACCGAGGTGGGTCGGCTGATATGGCACTGGCCGCATGACGTATGGCAGCCGGAGCAGCGCGCGGTGAACATCGCCTCGACCTGTGCCGACGGCTGCGCCTGTCCCGTCCGGATCGCGAACTGGGTCATGTAGCCGTTCTGCGTTCCATGGAGACTGGCGGCGTGATTGGTCACGATGCCCAGGTGACAGGACCGGCATGCAGGGGAGTCACCCGCCGAAGGATCGATGACCATTCCGACATGCGCTGCTTCCTTGGTATTGATGCCGGTTTGACCCCCGTGGCAGCTCGTGCAGGAGAAGGCGCCGTGAGCGTCGGCGAAGAACGCACTCGAGACCTGGTACTTTTCCCATACCTCCAACGGAGGTACTTCCCCGCCTCACCCCTCTCCCGATGACTCGGACCCCGTCGACGTATCGGGGGCGGCTGTTGCTACGAGCATGTCCTTGTCGGTGTGGCATCCCTTGCAGTCCGCAGCCAGGCCGGTAATGGGTCGGGTGCCGCCGTCGTTGTCGACGGCGCAGCCGGCGAAGATGGCGAGGGCGGCGGCGACGAGCAGGAAGAGAACGAGGGTCGTCGGCGTCGCCGAGTGACGTTCGCGGCAGTTTCCTAGTATCGACATAGTTTCCCGTCCTTGTCTCGGGTCCGTTCGCCACTATTCTGCGGCCGTACGTTCGTGGTCAATACACGATAACGCTTATCCAAATTGACTCCCTCCCATCCCATCCCGACCGCGCTCAGTCCTCCTGGCCGTGGCAGTATTGGCAGAACCGGTCCGCCGCGTTGGCCTTCGTATGGCAGTCGAAGCAGTAATAGGCATCGTCTTCGTGCCACGGGCCCTTGACGTCGTAGTCGCTGAATCCGCTGCCGTGGATGCTGCGATCGTTGCCGCGGCCCGGATTCGCGTCGCGGTGACAG
This sequence comes from Candidatus Eiseniibacteriota bacterium, assembly GCA_963762255.1. Lineage (GTDB taxonomy): Bacteria > Eisenbacteria > RBG-16-71-46 > JABDJR01 > JABDJR01 > CAVXKA01. The sequence goes on along the minus strand of CAVXKA010000002.1, from coordinate 1,125,066 downwards.
CCGACGCAGAGCGGCTCGCCCTGCGAGTGGCACCCGGCGCAGTAGGCGATGTCCCGGCGGGCCTCCACCGCGTGCCGGTTGAGTCCGGAGATCCAGTCGTCGGCGTGATTCTCCGGCGCGATCCCCTCACGGGCGTGGCAGTCGTTGCAGAAGGACTCCGTGTCGTGGCACGAGGCGCAATCGGTCTCGTGTTTCCGCGCGTCAAGAGGGTGCGTGAACAGATAGTTCCGATCGTGCGTCAGGAAGAGAACGTTCTCTCCCTGGTGGCACTGGCTGCACTGCTCGCTCTGACGGTGGCACGACTCGCACTCCCCCGATGCTCCACGAGCTGAGAACTGGTGGGTGTGCTGGTATTCCGGGCCGTGATCGATCGGCCGGAGCACGCTGAGGTCGGCGTGACAGGTCTCGCATCGATCCTCGGCGGTGCGGCCGTCATGGCAGTCGAAACACGCCGCGTGGCCGAGGGCCCCCTGGTCGGTTTCGACGAGCTTCGGATCGGTGAGCGCGCCGTGGCACGGCGTGCAATCGCCCTTGGTCAGAGTCAGGTGGGCCTCATGGGAGAAACGGGGGAAGCCGCTCTTCGCGACCACCACGGGCACTCCGCCCCAACCGGTCAGGTCCTCCTGGGAGTGACAGTCCAGACAGGCCTGGGCCGCGGGAAGCAACGGGTCTGAGCCCGACTTGCTCGTGGCTGCGTTCGGATGACAGGTGGCGCACTCGGCGCCCGCCTCCCGATGCGTCATGTGAGAGAAGGGAACGTCGGCTGCGCCGACGGCGACGAAGAGGCCGGTCATAGCGAGGAGGGCGAGGGCGACCCAGCCCGTCCTATAGATAGTGATGCTTTTCATGGTCGATCTCCCCTCAAGAACGTCCCAGGCGGAAACGCTTGTCGATTCGAAGCAGGAAGCGGACATCCTGCTTCAGATCCCAGTTGTTCAGCGTTTCGAGCTGCCCGGTGATGTGGGTAGTCGGGGTCGCCTTGAAGGTGGCGGCGAAGATCCCTGACGCGACGTGGTTCTCGGTGAGATCGGTCTCTCCCCAGTCATAGGTCTGCCACCCGAGGTCGGCGAGGAGATCCCACCGCTCGCCGATGCGGTGGGTCGCAGAGGCCACGAGGCCGACCCGGTCGCCGGCGAAGCCGGATTCGAATCGCGCTCCCAGTTGGATGGCGTTCCGCTGCAGCACGACACGGTAGACGTTGGCGTGCTCGGTCGAGGAGCCTTCGTCGGCCGTCTCGCTCTTGAGTTCGGTCCGGTTGACCTCGAGGTTCGCGCGATAGGGTCCGGCGATCCCGAACCCGACACCGCCGCGCATCTGGGTGACCGGCTTCGAGTCCCAGAAGGCGAAGAAGGACGTTGCCGGGAGGGCTGCGGTCCTTCGGTTGTACTCGCCCCAGACGCGCAGGTACCTGGCCGCCCTGAAGTACTCGAATCCTGCAGCGGTGCCGTAGGTCCGATCCAGAACGAAGTCGTGGCGAAGTTCCGTCCAGAGCTGGAGCTGGCGGCGGAATCGGAGCGCGCCCCGCAGCCCGAGACGCCGCGATTCTTCCATGTCGTTCCGGCGCGTGTCGGCAAAGCTTGCCTTGATCTCGGGGGAGACCGTCTCGCTCACTCGTGGGCGGATGCGCAGCTCCGCGCCGATTCGCCGGGAGTCATCCGGCGAGTCGAACCGCAACTGCTCGCGGGAGTCGATCCCAAGCGTTCCGCCGTAGACGGTCACGCCGCCCCACTCGGGGCGATCGAACTGCACGAGGAGGCCGTCCAGGGTTCCCGTGCCGACGCCTGCTGTCACCCACTGCCGACCGAGGCGGGACTGGAAGGCGAGCTTCCTGGTTCCCGTCGGATGGGGGCGGTACTCGAGGTACCCGTGGTACAGCCGCGTCCGCGTCTCGCCGAGGCTCTGGTGAGACAGATCGTTGCGCGCGGTCAGTGAACCGTGGAAAGAGAGGCTCTGGGTTCCGAGTTCGAGAACGTCGAACCGGAGCCTTTCAAAGGCCCTCGTCCGGTTCTCGAAATCATCGCCGACTCCGCTCTTGCTGACCTCTTGGGAGTAGAAGGCTGTGCTGCTCGTGCCTTGGAGACGTATTGCCTCCGCTCCCCGAGGCGTAATCATGGCGGTGCCGAGACCCAACAATACGAGCACCGCGAGCAATTCCCCAGGAACCCGTCTTCCCATCGTCATGCCTCCCTGTCATCCCGCGCGACCCCGAAGCACCTTCGAATGCCTCACGGGAGCTTCGACGGATGGTTCCCATCCTCACCCGGTGGCAACGGCGTGAAAGCCGTGACCGTTGGGCAGGATAGCGCAGGGAGCAATCGAGCGCACCTGCCAATTGATGCGTGTCGAGACAGGGTCTCAACTAGCCGGGGTCGGTTCATCTCCCGCGATCGGTGGAAACCCGAGCAGCGTCATGAACTCGGCGAGGATCATTGCCGTCGCGCCCCAGAGCTTCTCTTCGTCCACGAGGAAGTAGGGCACGCGACGCGACTCACCGGCAATGACACGCGACTCCACGCACTGCGTCGCGGGATCGGCGAGGTGCTCGAGCGGAATCTCGAGCACCCGCGCCACTTCCGCCTCGTGTGGCGTGAAGGTGAGCGCCCGCCGCGCCACCGCGACGAACGGATGCAGGATGAACCCGGTCACCGGGATGAACACCGGGGTGAGATCGCAGAGCACTTCCACCGACGTCGGGTCGAGGCCGACCTCTTCATAGGCCTCTCGCAGTGCCGCCGCAACCGGTGACTCGCCCGGCTCCACCATGCCGCCCGGCAACGATACCTGCCCGCGATGGTACGGAAGGTTGTGACTGCGCAGCGTCAGAAGGACATGGGGCCGGTCGAGTCGAGGATAGAGTACGAGGAGGGCCGCGGCGGTGCGGGCGTTCTCGAGGTTCCACTCGTGCGTGGGCCGCGGCGAGGGGGCCATGACGATCTGCGCGTCCTCGCCGGGCAAGGGGGCGGCGAGAGCGGCTTCGATCTGGGCCTCGAGCGCGGGGAGCGAGTCGAAGATGGGGTCGCGGAACATGGGATGAGCATACCCAATGTAGAGCCCCGCTGCGCGTCAGCCGCCGCGCACAGGGGGCGAAACTGCCGCGAATCGGGGGCGAAACTGCCGCACATCGGGCGCGAAACCGCCGCAACCCCGGCCGGTGCCCCGCCGTACTGCCCCCCATGCGCGGCGCTGTTCGGCGGCCGCACCACCACCGGCTGGCACGAACGCGGAGGCTTCGCTATTGTCTGCACCTTCTCTATCCGGAGCTGCGATGACGAGCGACCTCCTGCCCGCCCTTGAAATCGAGCCGCTGGACGGCCCCGCGCGAACCGCGGTGGTCTGGCTCCACGGTCTCGGGGCCGACGGCTACGACTTCGAGCCGATCGTGCCACACCTGGGCCTCGACCCGGCGCTGCGCACTCGATTCGTCTTCCCCCACGCGCCGGCCATTCAAGTCACCATCAACGGCGGATTCGTGATGCCCGCGTGGTACGACATCTTGAGCCCTGACCTGGCCGCCCAACCGGATCGAGAGGGGATCCTGCGCAGCACGCAAGCGGTTACCGCTCTCCTCACGCACGAGGAAGAGCGCGGTGTCCCCGCCGGGCGCATCGTGCTCGCCGGGTTCTCGCAGGGGGGCGCCATCGCGCTTCATCTAGGACTTCGTTATTCGAAGCGGCTGGCCGGCATCCTCGCGCTGTCCACGTATCTGATGGATGAGCAGGCGACGGAGGCGGAGCGCGCCGAGGCCAACGCGGCCACCCCGATTTTCCAGGCGCACGGCACGTTCGATCCCATGGTGCCCTTCGCGCGCGGTCGTCACTCCCGCGACCGGCTTCGCGCGATGGGCTACGACGTGCGATGGGCGGAATACCCGATGGAGCACCACGTCTGCGAGGAAGAGATCGCGGACGTGGGCGCGTGGCTGAACGAAGTGCTCGGACGCGCGACGGGTCCACAGGGCGGAGTGGCGCCGGGCGGCGAGCCCGCCGGCGACGGCGAGACGCGCCCATGACCCGCCCTGCCACGATCGCCTACCGCGCTTACCTCGCTCCCATGCTCGCAACGCGCGGGTTCAAGCTCTCGATTCTCTTCGGCTTCATCTATATCGGGCTCGCCGGTCTCGCCATGTTTCTGGGCGAGATCGCACCCGGGATGTTCGCCGGCGCGCTGGAGTCCATCCGCCTCTCGCTCATCGTTCCCGGCATCCCGGTGGCGGCGGTCCTCTTCGGCGAGATGCCGCTGCGCGACGGCGTCCGCCAGCGCACGCTGCTCTACCAACTTCTCGGTCCCGTGCCGCGGCCGGTGCTTGCGGTCGTGCGCACGCTCATGACCGCGGGGCTCCTTGCCGCAGGCGCCTGCACGCTCATGCTGGCCACGCGAATCCTCGGCGGGGCGGGTCTCGAGAACTACGGCCGCGAAATCCTGGCCATGGTGCTGGGCGCGTTCGCCTACACAGGCATCTTCGGTCTCATCCACGTCGCCAACCGGCGCGGGTTGATCGGCGGCCTTGCGTTCTACTTCGTGCTCGACCAGCCGATGGGGCAGATCCCCTTCGCGCTGCGCCGACTCTCGCCTTCCTATCACTTGAGCGTTCTCGCCGACCGCGTCATCGACATCCATTTGCCGGTCTCGGTGACGCCCCCCGAGCCGTCCATGCTCGTGTCTTCGCTCGTGCTGGTGGCGATCGGTGTCGTCGCCACGGCGGCGACGGCGATTCTCTTCACCCGTAAGTCGCTGGGTGAGCTGTGTTGAGGCGCGCATGAGCACGGCGTGGATCGAGCTCCAGGACGTACACCTCGACCGCGGCGGGCGCCCGGTGCTGACCGGCATCACAGCGACGCTGGGCGGGCGGGCTATCGGACTGGTTGGAGCGAACGGCGCGGGCAAGTCGACGTTGATCGGCGCGCTCTTGGGCGTGTTGCGTGCCAAGAGCGGGCGCGTGCGAGTGCTCGGCCTCGATCTTCCCGCGGGTGCCATGGAAGTGCGTGCGCGGGCGGGCGTGATGGCCGAGCAGGCAGGCGTGTTCCCCGGCGGATCGGGCGTGGAAGCGGTGGTCTTCGCGGGAAGCTTGAGCGGGCTCGCGCGCCGCGAGGCGCTTCGGCGGGCGCACCGCGCACTGGACGCGCTCGATGTCGGCGAAGAGCGCTACCGTCCCACGGTCGGTTACTCGACCGGCATGCGCCAGCGATGCAAGCTCGCCATGAGCCTCGTCCACGATCCCGAGATCTTGATCCTCGACGAGCCGACCGTCGGCCTCGATCCACCCGGACGCATGCAGCTCTTGAATCTCATTCGCGAGCTGCGCGACGAGGGGCGGCGCATCATCTTCAGCACTCACGTGCTGCACGACGCGGAAATGCTCTGCGACGAGATGCTCTTGCTCGAAGGCGGTTCCGTGGCGTTCTATGGGCCGGTGGGCAAGCTTCTCGGCCCCGAATCGCAGATATTGGAAGCGCAGGGCGAGGGTCTGGGCGCGGAGCTGGCCGCCCGCCTCGAAACGGTGGGGTATCGCGTGAGCGAACGCGAGCCCGGGCGCATCGTGTTCATGACCGGACCCGACGGCGATCTCATGCCGTTCTGGCGCGCGGTCGCGGAGGCGGGCGCCGAGGTGCGCCGACTCGAACGACAGACCGCCACCCTCGAAGACGCGGTGCTCTCCGCGATGGAGCGGGCCCGTGTCACCTAGCACTCTCGCCGTCGCGAACGGCGGCACGCACCGCCCCGGCAAGGCGCCGAGCCACGCACACGTGATCCGGGCCATCGCTCGCCGCGAAGTGGGGATCGCGTTCCGCGGGCGCATGGTGCGGCTCTTTTTCCTGGGGAGTCTTCTGCCGCCGCTCGTCATGGGCATCATCCTCGTCGTTCGCGTGATGGCGAAGAAGGCCGTGGGCGTCGATCTCGGCTGGGATCCCGTCCTGCGGATGCTCATGATCCAGGCGATGCCGGTCATGTTGCTGGCGCTGGGTTTGGGGACGCCGTTGGTGGCGCGCGACCGCGCCGAGGACGTGCTCTACCTCTACGCGGTGCGTCCGGTGCTGCCGTGGCACTACACCTGGGGGAAGCTCCTTGCGGTGGCGATCCCCACGTTCCTGCTCATGTTCCTGCCCGGCATTCTTATCGCGGTGCTACGGCAAGGGGTGATGGGGGATCAGATCGGCACCGGGCAGTCCGTGATGCTGATGCTCAAGGTGGGCGTGGCCGCGCTCTTCATCGCCATGGGTTACGCGGGTGCGTCGGTGGGGCCGAGCGCGGCGACGCGGCGCGCTCGTTGGGCTCTACTGCTCGCGCTGGCGGTGTTCGTGGTGCCCGACGCCATCGTCGAAGGGATCTGGCAGGAAGACGCGTACGGAGCCGGGCCAGGCAACGCGGCCGTGGAACTCTTGCGCGCTCTCTTCGGGGACCGCGAGCCGATCCGAGGCGTGGCGGGTGCCGCGGTCCTGGCCGTCTACGGCGCGCTCGGAACGCTGGTGACGTTGCGCGCCGTGCGCAAGGAGATGATCCCGTGAGCGCGGCGTTGAACAGCGGCGTCGACCGCCGCACGCCGTCTGCAAGAGCGCCGTTCACCGGCGACCCAATCGTCCTCACCGATGTGAGCGTTTTCTACGGCGAGGTGGTGGGCTTGAGCAACGTGTCGCTCACGCTGCGCCCCGGCATCACCGGCATCGTGGGCCCCAACGGGAGCGGCAAGTCCACGCTCATGCGCGTGCTCACGGGTCTCATCGCGCCGCAGGAGGGGCGCGCGGTGGTGTTGGGGGGGAACAGCTTCGCGGATGCTTCGATCCGCGCGCGCATTCGACTCGTGCCCGCGACGCAGTGCTTCCATGACGAGCTCTCCGGGCGGCGCAACCTGGAGATCGCATTTCTGGCCCGCGGTCACGACCGCCGTGCCGCGCGCCAACTCGCCGCGCACGCGCTCGACGTGATTCATCTCACCGCCGACGGCAACCGCCGCGTGCGGACATGGTCGCGCGGCATGCGTCAGCGGTTGAAGCTCGGGCTGGCGCTCGCGGACGATTCGGAGTTGGTGCTATTGGACGAGCCGTTCCTTGGCGTGGACCCGCCGAGCCGCCGCGAGCTCTCCGACGCGATCGAAGTGTTGGGGAAGAGCGGGCGCACCGTGCTCGTCTCCTCGCATGTCTTGCACGAAGTGGAGAGCCTCACCGACCGGGTCGGTGTCCTTGCGCACGGCCGGCTCCTGGGCTTCGGCAAGATCGAGGATCTTCTGCGCGACCTTCGCGACCGCCATCCGCATCGCGTGGAGGTCTCGGCGGACGACCCGCGGGCGCTCGGGGCCGCGCTCCTTGGCCTGCCCCATGTGCGTGAACTCAAGGTCACCGCGCCCGACCGACTGGAGTTCGTCACCGATCACCCGGAGACCGCGTATCGTGAGCTAGCCGCGCTGGTGGTCGGCACCGGCGTTCCCGTGCGCGGCGTGCATACGCTGGACAACACGCTGGAGGCGGTGTTCAAGCACGTCACCGCGGGGGGGACGCGGCGGCTGTAGGGTCGGCGCGTCAGGCGCGCTTGCGTTCTGAGATCAAGTGGCGGACGGCGGGGACGAGCTCGACCGGGATCTCCATCAGTGTGACGGACACATCTTCATACGTCGCCTCGTCCTCTGCCACCGATTCCTCGTCGGTCTGCGACTCGTAGTGGGCGAGGACTCGGCGCACGCGTGCTTCGTCCCATCCTGCCGGGAATCCAGTGCTCATTGCTTTCTCCGAAATCGACGCCGGAGCGCCTTCCGCCCTTAGAACCTGACCAGGGCCATGCGACCGCATACCTGCCTCTGGACGGGTTCCTCGGAGAGTATACCCCACCCTTGCGTCTAGCCGGCGAGCGCTTGCCGCGCCACGGGGCGGCAGAGGCGCCAGGGCTGCAGGCCCCCACCACTCCTGCCTTGTTCACCTCGCCCCCGGGCGCTAGAATGCTTCGTCCTTACCCCCCCAGTCCCACATCGTTCGGCACGCAATCTCTATCCGGAGGCCCATCCATGCGGTTTCGCCTGCTCTCCGTGTGCGCCCTGGCCGCGCTGCTCGTCGCGGCACGACCGGCCGGCGCCGCGGGGTTCAAAGACCTCGAGTCCCAGGTCAAGAAGTTCACGCTTCCCAACGGCCTGACCTTCCTCGTTCTGGAGCGCCACGACGCGCCCGTCTTCTCGTTCTGGACCTACGTCGATGCCGGAGGCGTGGACGAAGTGCCGGGCATCACCGGTGTCGCCCACATGTTCGAGCACATGGCGTTCAAGGGCACCGAGACCATCGGCACGACCGACATCTCGGCGGAGAAGAAGGCCATGGCTGCGGAAGACGCCGCGTGGGACGCGGTGTCCCGCGAGATGGACAAGGGTGTCGACACGGACTCGACCCGGCTCGCCCAGCTCGAAGACGCATACAAGAAGGCCCGCGACGAGGCACGCAAGTACGTCGTCAACAACGAGTACTCCAAGATCCTCGAGGAGCGCGGTGCGGTGGGCCTCAACGCCAGCACCTGGACCGACTTCACGCAGTACTACTACAGCCTTCCGTCGAACCGTTTCGAGCTGTGGGCGCGCATGGAGGGGGACCGCCTCACCAACCCGGTCCTGCGCGAGTACTACACGGAGCGCGACGTGGTCTACGAGGAGCGTCGCTTCCAGGAGTCGAGCCCGACCGGTCGGTTCTTCTTCGACTGGCTGGCCGCCTCGTTCGACGCGCACCCCTACGGCATCGGCGGGGTGATCGGCAACGCGTCCGATCTCAAGCGGATCACCCGCGATGACGCCCAGAGCTTCTTCAACCGGAACTACGTCGCCTCCAACATCACGATCGCGGTGGTGGGGGACGTGAAGTTCGCCGAGGTGAAGCGCCTCGCCGAGAAGTACTTCTCCGGCGTTCACGCCGGCGAGGCTCCGCCGCCGCTCCGCACGGTAGAGCCGCGGCATGAGGCCGAGGTGCGCGTGATCCGCGAAGAAGACGCGCTCCCGATCGTGCTCATCGGCTACCACATTCCCGGCTCGCGCGATCCCAAGTGGTTCGCCAATCAGCTTCTTGCCGACATCGCCGGCGGCGGCCGCTCGAGCCGCATCTACCAGCGGCTGGTGAAGCAGGACAAGATCGCCGCCCAGGCGGGAGCCGGTGTCGGCATCATCGGCGACAAGTACCCGACCCTCCTTGCCGTTCAGGGCATCGTCTCCAAGGACTCAACTCCCGAAGCGGTCGAGGCGGCGGTCTACGAAGAGCTGTCCCGGCTGGCGAAGGACGGTCCGACCGCCGAGGAATTGGCCAAGGTGAAGACCATGCAGCGGGCGGAGTTCGTGCGAGGCCTGCGCTCCAATTCGGGGCTTGCCGGTCAGCTTGCCACCTACGAGGGAATGCGGGGCGACTACGGCGAAGCTCTTCCGCTACCTGGATAACCTGGACGCGGTGACCGCCGCGGACGTGAAGGCCGCAGCCGAGGAAGCGTTCCGGCCCGGCAATCGCGTGGTCGGCGTCATGAGGAAGCCCCAGTCATGAGCCGCATCCACCCGACCACCCGGAAATCGAATCGCCGAGAGGACAGAGGCATGAGTTTCTTCCAGAAGCAGACGATGTTGCTGGTGCTGGCGACGGCCCTCGGTGTGGGGGCGCTGGCCGGTGCGGTGGGCGCGGCGGAAGGTCCGTGGGTCGATCCCAAGGACATTCCGACTCCGGCCCTGAACCCGATTCAGACGATCGAGCCCGAGAAGTTCGTGCTTCCGAACGGCATGGTGTTCTTCCTGTTCGAGGATCACGACTTCCCGCTGGTCGACGCGCAGGCGATCGTCCGCGTGGGTTCGATGTACGACCCCAAGGACAAGGTCGGTCTCGCCTCCATCACCGGCGAGGTGATGCGCAGCGGCGGAACCACCGTCATGGCCGGCGATGCGCTGGACGAGCGACTGGAGTCGCTCGGCGCGTCCGTCGAAGTCAACATCGGCGGCAACCAGGGGTTCGCCACGATGTCCGTTCTGAGCCAGGACACCGACGAGGGGATGCACATCCTGAGCGAGGTGCTTCGCCAGCCGGCGTTCCCAGAGGACAAGATCGACCTGGCCCGGAAGCAGGAGCGCACCGCGATCGCGAGCCGCAACGACGAGCCGCTTTCGATCCTGGGCCGTGAGATCCCCAAGCTGATCTACGGCAAGGACCATCCGTTCGCGCGGCATACCGAGTACGCCACCATCGAGGCCATCACCCGCACGGACCTGCAGGCGTTCCACGCGGAGTTCTTCCATCCCGACCGCGTCATCATGACCGTGTACGGCGACTTCGAGACCGCGAAGATGAAGAAGCTCCTCGGCGAGTGCTTCGGCGACTGGCCGAAGTCGACCAAGCCGCTCCCGCCCGAGCCGGACATGAACCCGAAGGCGGTGACCGGGACCTTCGTCGCGGACAAGACCAACACGACGAACAGCGCGGTCGTGCTGGCCCAGGTCGGCATGAAGATGGACGACCCCGACTACGCTGCGATGCAGGTCTATCACGAGATCATGGGCGGCGGGCTTTCGAGCCGTCTCTTCGGCGAGATCCGCACCAAGCGCGGCCTTGCTTACGCCACTGGCTCCGCATCCGGTGCGGGCATGGCCTATCCCGGCGGCGAGTTCTTTTACGCCCTGACCCAGACCGATTCGACGGCCAAGACGCTGCAGTACATCAAGCACGAGGTGGATCGCTCCATCCAGGAGCCGTTCACCCCCGAGGAAATCCAGCGCGGCAAGGACACCATCCTGAACTCGCTGGTCTTCGCGCTCTCCTCGAAGGGAAGCGTGCTGAACCGTATCGGACAGTACGAATACTACGGCTATCCCCACGATTTCCTGCAGAAGTACCAGGCGGCGGTCCAGAGCCTGGACGGGCCGAAGGTCCTCGATGCGGCCAAGCGGAAGGTGGTCCCGCCGTCGCAGATGGCCACCATCGTGGTGGGTGAGGAAAGCAAGTTCGGTGCGGCCCTCAAGGCCGAAGCCGGCGCCTACAAGGAGATCGACATCACGATCCCGCCGGCGCCCGGTGACGAAGCCCCCAAGGCGAGCGAAGCGGACTTCGTCCGCGGGCAGGAAATCCTGCGTCAGGCGGCCGAGGCAACCGGCGGCAAGGCGCTCCAGACGTTGAAGGACATCTCGGTGGACGCCGAGGCGGTGGTCGCGGTGCAGGGGATGGAGATCAAGCTCACCCAGAGCATCGTGAAGCTCCTCCCCGACTGCGTGCGCGCGGTGCAGAACACGCCCATGGGCTCGGCCACGCAGTGCATCTGCGGGGACACAGGCTGGTTGGAGTCGCCGCGCGGGGTGGAGGACATGCCCCCCGAGGCGATCGCCGCCGCTCGACAGGAGCAGGCACGGGATCTCACCACGCTCTTGCGCGATCCGTCCAAGGTCAAGGCACAGGCGCTGGCCGAGCCGGTCGACGTGGAGGGATTCCCCGCCGACGTCGTTCTCATCCAGAACCCGCTCGTCGAAGGATGGAAGGTCTACGTCGACAAGCAGAGCCATCTCGTCGTGCGCATGGACTACAAGACCAAGTCGGAGATAACCGGCGGTCCGGTCACAGCCCAGGAGATGCTCGGCGGGTACAAGCCCGTCGGCGGAATCCAAGTCGCGTATAGCACGCGGATCCTCTACGACGGAGAGCCGTTCATCAGCGTGACCCTGACCTCGGTCAAGGTCAACTCCGGCGTGGATCCGGCGGTCTTCAAGAAGCCCTAGGTTCTTCGAGCCCCTCAGAGCGAGGTTGGACCATGAGACTCCGTCTCTCTCTTTGTATTCTCGGCTGTGTCGCGCTCACCCTCGCCGCCTGCAGTGCGCAGGCGGCGGGGACAGCGGCGTACTTCCGGTACCCCGACATCTACGGCGACCGCATCGTTTTCTCCGCCGAGGCCGATCTCTGGATCGTCTCGGACCAGGGCGGTATCGCTCGGCGCCTTACCACGCACCCCGGCAACGAGTACTTCGCGAACTTCTCCCCCGACGGGAAGTGGATCGCCTTCACCGGCCAGTACGACGGCAACAGCGACGTCTACGTGATCTCGGCCGATGGTGGCGAGCCGCGTCGTCTCACCTGGCATCCCTTCGGGGACGAGGTCGTCGGGTGGACTCCCGATGGGAAGGCGGTCATCTTCCGCAGCTTCCGATCCGCCGGCTATCGCTCGCCCGAGCTGTTCCAGGTGCCGGTGTCGGGGGGCGACCCCGAGAAGCTCCCGCTCGGGTGGGCGGTTCGACTCGACATCGATCCGCAGACCGGCATGTGGGCGTTCAATCGCAAGTCGTGGGAGAACGCCACCTGGAAGCGGTACCGGGGCGGCACGGCCCCCGACATCTGGGTGGGCGATCCCAGGAAGGCCGACTTCAAGAAGATCACCAATTTCGACGGAAGCAACGCGTTTCCGATGTGGCATGCCGGGCGCATCTATTACCTGAGCGACCAGGGCGGCACCGCCAACGTCTGGTCGATCCTGCCGGACGGAAGCGATCTCAAACGTCATACCGACTTCGAGGACTGGGACGCGCGTTGGCCGGGGATGGGGCCCGACGGCCGCATCGCCTTCACGCTGGCCGCCGACTTGAACGTCTTCGATCCGGGCACCGACGCCGTGCGCCGGATCGACGTCGTCCTGCCGAGCGACCGCGTGCTCACGCGCTCCCGTTACCCCGACGCCGCGCAGAGTCTCACCTGGTTCGACCTTTCCCCGGACGGCGATCGGCTCGCGGTGGTGACCCGCGGCGAGATCTTCTCGGTGCCGGTGAAGGACGGCGTGACGTTGCCGGTCACCCGCGGTACCGGCGCGCGCGAGAACTTCGCGAGCTTCGACAACGAGGGCAAGCGTGTCATCTACGTGACCGACGCGCCGCACGAACTCGAGATGCGGATGACGGACGCGTGGGGTCGCGGCGAGCCCAAGGTGGTGAAGCCGGCATCGGAGCGAGGTTGGTACTTCCCGCCCCGCATGTCGTCCGACGGCAAGTGGGTGGCCTACGCGGACGAGACGCAGACGCTCTACGTGATGCCCGCCGAGGGCGGCGCGCCGAAGAAGGTGGACCGCAGCTCCCAGGCCGAGATCCGCGACTACACGTGGAGCCCGGACGGCCGCTGGCTGGCTTACTCCAAGGTGCTCCCCACCGACTACGCGTCGATCTACGTCTACGACGCCAAGGAGTCGAGCGTTCACGAGATCACCGGTCCCATGACCGACGACTACTCGCCGGCATGGGATCCCGACGGCCGCTATCTGTACTTCCTGAGCCACCGCAACACGAACCCGCTCCTGGGCACGATGGACTGGGACAACGTGGAGGCCAAGAACACGCGGCCCTATCTGGTGACCCTGCGCAAGGACGTGAAGAACCCCTTCGCGAACCTCGAGGGCCTTCCTCCCGACGAGGATGCGGAGAAGAAGGACGCCAAGAAGGCGGACGATGCCAAGAAGGATGACGGGAAGAAAGACGAGGAGAAGAAGCCCCCCGAGCCGATCGCTATCGATTTCGACGGGATCGCCGAACGCGTGCTTGTCCTTGATGTCCCCATCGGGAACTACTTCGGCCTCGGCGCCACCGCCAAGAACGTGTTCTATCTGAACGTGCCGGTGAAGGGGTTCGCCGAGATGTCGGATGGGGGCGGCGAGGGCGGACCCGACAACACCCTCATGTCCTTCGACCTGGAGAAGAAGGAAGCGAAGCCCTTCATGGAGGGGGTGGCCACCTACGCCGTCGCCGCCAAGGGGGGGAAGATCGCGGTGATGAAGGAGAAGGGCAAGATCTTCGTCGTGGATGCCGGAAGCCCGCCAGGGGACCTGAGCGAGGCCATGGTGAAGATGGACGACCTGGTCATCGAACTCGATCCCCGCGAGGAGTGGGATCAGATCTTCTGGGAGGCCTGGCGCGAGCAGCGCGACTTCTTCTGGGACGCCGCGATGGGCGGCCTGGACTGGAAGGCGATGGGGGATCAGTACGCGACCCTCCTGCCGCGCCTGTCCACCCGAGGCGACTTGCAGGATCTGATCGGGCAGTTGATCGGCGAGTTGAACAACTCGCACACCTACACCTGGGGCGGTGACCCCGGCGTGAAGGTGCCGCAGGTGTCGATCGGGCTTCTGGGGGCGGACGTGAAACCCGAGGGGGTCGCGTACCGGATCGAACGCATCTACCGCGGCGACCCGGCCGACAATGCGGTGTCCCCACTCACCGTCGCCGGCGCGGGGGTGAAGGAAGGCGATTACATCCTGGCCGTCAACCACCGGCCGTTCGAGGCCGGCCGATCGTTCTACTCCTATTTCGACAACATGGCGGGCAAGGAGGTCGTCCTCACCGTGAACTCGCGCAACGCCAAGGACGGTGCGCGCGAGGTGGTGGTGACGGCGATCGGGAGCGAAGCGGACCTTCGCTACGTCGACTGGGTCCGGCGCAACCGCGAGTTCGTCGCGGAGAAGACCGGCGGCAAGATCGGCTACATCCACATCCCGGACATGGGGCAGAACGGCCTCATCCGGTTCAACACCTGGTTCTACCCACAGCTCGACAAGGAGGGGATGGTCGTGGACGCGCGCTGGAACGGCGGCGGCTCGGTCTCCCAGATGATGGTCGAGCGGTTACGGCGCGAGGTAGTGAGCTTCGACCGGGCGCGCGGCGGCGGCGTGTTCACGTATCCGAGCCGCGTGTTGAACGGCCCCTTTGTCGTCCTCACCAACGAGTTCGCGGGCTCGGACGGGGACATTTTCCCCGCGGCGATCCAGCGGCTGAAGTTGGCGCCCGTGATCGGCATGCGGTCCTGGGGCGGCGTGGTCGGCATTCGCGGCGACAAGACCCTGGTGGACGGCGGCATGGTGACGCAGCCCGAGTTCGCCTGGTGGGAACCGGACGGCGGCTGGACCATCGAGAACCACGGCGTGGATCCGGACATCGTCGTGCAGAACATGCCTCCCGACGTGGCCAGGGGGGTCGACACGCAGTTGGAGCGGGCCATCACCGAAGTGATGAAGCTCCACCAGGAGCAACCTCCGGTGAAGCCGCAGTTCGGGCCGGTGCGCCAGCGCACTCGCGACGCGTTCCAGAACGAGATGCAAGGGACGGAGTAACACCATGAAAATCGACATCAAGTACCAGCCGTCCTACTCGCTCGCCATCGTCTCGCTTGCCCCCGAAGAGGTCATCCAGGCCGAGGGGGGCGCGATGGTCAGCATGTCGGCCAACCTCGAGATTGCGACCGGGATGAAGGGCGGGCTCATGGGCGCGCTCAAGCGCACGGTGCTGGGCGGCGAGTCGCTCTTCTTCAACACCTTCGTCTCGAAGGGCGGGCCGGGGGAGATCACCCTGGCTCCGTCTCTGCCCGGGGACATTACCTCGATCGAGATGACCGGCGAGGCGTTCTACCTGCAGTCGGGATCGTTCCTCGCCGCCAGCCCGGAGTTGACCGTGGACGCGAGCTGGGGTGGCGCGAAGACCTTCTTCGGAAGCGAGGGGCTCTTCCTCTTGAAGGCCGCCGGCCGCGGGCCGCTGATCTTCTCGAGCTACGGCGCCATCCATCAGGTGCAGATCTCGGGCGCCCCGTACATCGTCGACACCGGCCACGTGGTCGGCTTCACCGCCGGGCTCGACTTCGAGGTGCGCCGGGTGGGGAACTGGAAGTCCACGGTCCTCTCCGGGGAAGGGCTGGTCTGCGAGTTCCGCGGGAGCGGCACGCTGTACATGCAGACGCGCAGCAGCCAGGCGTTCCTCTCCTGGCTCGTGCCGAAGCTGCCTCGCGGCGGCGCGACCGGCGGGGGCCGAGGCGGCGGATTGCTGGGAGGGATCCTGGGGCAGGAGTAGGGGGATCTACTCCCCGCCCTCGGTCGTCATCGGCCGCACGTCGTCGCCGACCTTCCACACCGTGTCGATGACGGTGCCGTCCACCCACTTGACCACCGCCACCGGCTCGGTCGTGCGCTTGGGCCGCGCGGGCTTGCCGCACATGCGCTCGACCTCCGCTTTGATCTCCTCGATCGGCCGGATCGGCAGGCTCGACCCCTTCACCGCGTCGAGCAGGTCCTTGCGCCGCGGGTTGATGGCGATGCCGCGCTCGGTGGCGACCACGTCGACCAGCTCGCCCGGTCCCACCAGAGTGGTCACCTCATCCACGATGACCGGGATGCGGTCGCGGAAGGACGGCACGGCGAGGATCGTGCACCCGGCGAAGAGGCAGTTCTGCCAGCCGCCGATGCCGTGCAGCAGCAGCCCGTCGCGAGTGGGTGACCACGTTGGCGTTGAAGTTCACGTCCACCTCGGTGGCGCCCAGCACGACCGCGTCCACCATCGACGCGAAGTTGCCCTTGCCGTGGTAGTTGTAGGAGGTGAACGGCGAGGTGGCGACGTGCCGCGGGTCGCTCGCGATGGAGCGCACCGCCGTCGAGGTCGAAGGTCTGGCCGTCCAGGATGATAGTCGGTGAGCCCCTCCTCGAGCATCTCCACCAGGTACGCGTGTGGAGCCGCCGCGGACGAAGCGCGCCTTCACGTGTCTCCTGCGCATCATCTCGCGCAGGTACGCCACGAACGCGAGCGAGATCCCGCCCGCGCCGGCCTGGAGCGAGAACCCGTCGCGCATGATCCCCGCGTCGCGCATGAACTGGGCGATCTGCTCCGCGATCAGCAGCCGATCCGGGCTCTTGGTGATCTGGGTCGTGCCGGAGACGATCTTGGCCGGGTCGCCGATCGAGTCCACCTGCACCACCACGTCGACGTTGTTCCCCTGGATCTGCCAGGGGATGCACGGGAACGGCACCAGGTTGTCGGTGACGACGATCACCTTGTCGGCGTAGATCGAATCGGCGAGCGCGAAGCCCAGCGAGCCGCACGCGGACGGCCCGTGCGAGCCGTCGGCGTTGCCGAACGCGTCCGCGGTGGGCGCGGCGATGACCGCGATGTCGATGTGCACCTCGCCGTCCTGGATCGCCTGCCAGCGCCCGCCGTGCGAGCGCAGCACGCCCATGCCCGCGCATCTTTCCGCGGGAGCAGTACTCGCCGAGCGGCCCGTTCATGCTCCCCTCGATGTGGTGCACCACGCCGCGATCCATGAGGTCGATGACCGCCGCCTGCGACGGGAAGGAGGCGCTGGGGAACCACATCAGGTCCTTGGCCCCCAGTCGCTCCGCGGCCTCGCAGCGCGGCCAGCGCGGTCACGTCGCCGTTGCGAAGGTGGTGGTGGTTGGAGATCGTCATGCCGTCGCGCAGACCGCAGAGCTTGAGCGCGGTTTCGAGATCGGGGGCGCGCTTGTCGCCGTTCGCCGGGAAGTCAGCGCAGGAGCGGATCGGAGGCCCGTGCTTGGCGCCTTGCGGCACGTGCTTGTTCACGCCCTTGTAGGGCGTCTGCTCGCGGCCGTTCACCACAGCCGGCACCATGCGTCCCGCCGCGTTCTTCGACCAGATCCTTCTTCGCGGTCATCGCCCCATCCTCCTCGCGCGCTCGACCAGCTTGAGCGCGCGGTTCACCACCGGCGGGTCGATCATCTTGGAGCCCAGGCTCACCACACCCAACCCCTTCGCCTTGGCCTCGTCGAACGCGGCCACGATGCGCTCCGCTTTCGCGATCTCCTCCGCGGTCGGCGCGAACGCCTCGTGGATGACCGAGATCTGGCGCGGGTGTACGCAGCCCATGCCCTCGAAGCCCATCGCCCGCGACCGCAGCCCCCAGGCGCGCAGCCCGTCCAGATCGTCGACATCGCCGTACACGGAGTCGATGGCCTGGATGTGCACGGCCTTGGCCGCGTTCACCAGGCGCTGCCGCGCGTAGAGCGTCTCCGCGCCCTCGGGGGTCTTCACCACGCCGAGATCGGCGGTGTAGTCCTCGAGCCCGATCGTCAGCGCGACCACGCGGGGAGATGCCGAGGCGATCGCGAACGCGTTCTCGATCCCGAGCGCGGACTCCAGGATCGGCATGAGCCAGATCGAGTGGGCGAGTCCGTCGTGGGCAAGGATGTTGCGGATGCGCTCGTCGACTTCCTTCACGTGCTCCGCGGTCTCGGTCTTGGGGATGAGGATCAGATCCGGCGCTTCGGGCACGATCGCGTCCAGGTCCTCCAGTCCGAGCGGGCCCTGATTGATGCGCACCATGCGCTCGCAACCGCCGAAGTCGACCGCGCGGAGCGCGTTGCGCACGATGAGCCGCGCGCCGTCCTTCTCGGCGGGATGCACCGAGTCCTCGAGGTCGAGGATGAGCGCGTCCGCTCCGTGGAGCTTCGCGTTGACCAGGAACTTGGGCTCGGCGCCGGGAAGGTAGAGGCGGGAGCGGCGCAGGCGGTCGCGGGTCGTGATCGTCGGCGCGGCCGCGGTCTTGGGGAGGGATCTTCTCTCCTTCCCCGCCCCTGCGCGGCGCACCGCGGCTTCGATGCGGGCCGCCATCACGAACGGGAGCGCGCCCTGATCCTCGATCACGACCGTGCCGTGCTCGACGCCGAGGTCGGCCAGCACCTGCTTCGCCTGCGCGCGCAGATCGGCGCCGTACATGACTTCGACCTTGGATCGCACGTCCAGATCGAGCGGCCCCGCGTCCCGCACGTCGATCGCCACGAAGAGATCCGAGCGGACATCGGCTCCCCGCCGTCCCGCTTCGCCGTGTCCGAGGACCGTGGCTGCCGCCGTCATCGCCTGCCTCCTTGCCCGGCCGCGCCGGGCGTCGAGAACCGTCCGCTCCGCCCGCGGTCTACTTCAGGTGCGCGAGGATCGCGTCCGTCATCTGAATCGAGGTCGCCGCGCCGTTCGCAATCGACTTGGGTCCGCCGGTGAGACGCATCATGTCGTAGGTGCGTACCTTCCCCTCGCGCACGACCGCCGCCACCGCATCGCGCACGCGCTCGGCCTTGTCGATCTCGCCGACGTGGTCGAGCAGCATCGCCGCGGAGAGGATCATGGCGATCGGGTTCACGATCGGCGGATCCAGCTTCTCGTACTTGGGAGCCGACCCGTGCGTGGGCTCGAACACCGCGACCTCGTCGCCGATGTTGCCGGAGCAGGCGAATCCCAGCCCGCCCACCAGTCCCGCGAACGCGTCGGAGACGATGTCGCCGAAGAGGTTCTCCGCGACCAGCACCCCGTAGTCCTCGGGGTTCTTCGTGAGCCACATCATCTGCGCGTCGATGTTGGTGGACCAGAGCTGGATGTCGCGGAAATCCCGCTGGATGACGTCCTTGGCCTCCTCCTCCATCATCCCGGAGGTCTCGCGCAGCACGTTCGGCTTCTCGCACACCGTCACCGACTTGTAGTCGTACTTGCGCGCGTACTCGAACGCGGCCCGCAGGATGCGCCGGGTGGCGCGCACGCGTGATGATGCGCGTCGAAATCGCGAGATCGGGGCCGGGCGTGCTGCTGAACGGCTTGAACTTGGGATGCGAGGCGAAGGCATCGCGGACGGCGGGCGGCGGGATCGGTCCACTCGACGCCCGAGTACATCCCTTCGGTGTTCTGCCGGAAGATCACGGTGTCCACCACCGGCTCCTCGAAGCCGCCGTCCATCGTGCGCCGGATGAAGTTGAGCGGGTTGCCCGGGAAGGAACGGCACGGGCGCAGGCAGATGTCGAGGTTGAACCGCTGCCGCATGCCCACGATGGGGCTGAAGTAGGTGTGTCCCTTGCCGCGCAGCTCGGGGCGGAGTTCGCGCGTCGGCGTCTCCCTTGGGCTTGGAGGTGATCGCCCCGAAAAGCCCGAGCTTGTGCTTGGCCAGCAGCTCCACGGTGCGTTCGGGCAGCGCGTTGCCCTCGCTCATCCAGAAGTCCCAGCCGATGTCGCCGTGCACGTACTCGGCGTCGAACCCGACCGCATCGAGGACCCGCACCGACTCGGGAAGAACCACCTTCCCGATCCCATCCCCCGGCATCGTCACCACGGTATAGCGCGCCATGCTCGATTCCTCCCTATGCCTGCGCCAAGCTGCGGCGGACGAGGTTCTCGATACCTCCCGCCACGACCAGTTCCTGCGGCACGCGGCTCAAGGGCGGGAAACGGAACGTCTGCCCGGCCCAGATGAGCGTGCCCGATCGTGAAATCCACCTCGATCTCGTCGCCCGGGATGATCGTCTTCTCCGGGCGTCCCGCGAAGCGCTCCTTGAGCGCCTTGACCAGCGCGGGACTCTCGATGCACATGTAGCCGTTGTTGAACGCGTTGCGCAGATAGGTCTGCGAGTAGCTTCCCGCCACCACGATCGGAATGCCCTTGGCCTGCAGCGCGGTCACCGCCTGCTCGCGGCTCGAGCCCGTCCCGAAGTTGAATCCGCCCACCACCACGTCGCCGGCCCGCGTCGCCCCCGCGAAGCCGGGGTCGTAGTTCTCCATGACCACGCGGGCCATCGCCTCGCGGGTCATGTCCTCGCGGTAGGTGTAGTCCTTGCCGTAGATCCCGTCGGTGTTGAGGTTGTCCTGGGGCAGGAAGACGAGCCGGCCGCGAATGCGTTCCGGGAAGCCCTCGACAATCTCGATGCGCTCGCCGGCGGGTGGCGTCGCGCTCTCGAAGACCTCGATGCGGCGCGTGAGCGGCCGGGCGGTCCACGAAGCGGCGCCGGTGATGAAGCCGGCCACCGCGGAGGCAGCCACCGTCTCCGGACTCCCCAGGTAGCACTGGGCGTCCCGGGAACCCATGCGGCCCTTGAAATTCCGGTTGGTAGCGGAGATCCCGACCTCGCCCGCGGCGAGGAGGCCGGCGCCTAGACCGATGCACGGCCCGCAGCCGGGCGGAAGCGGCTTCGCTCCCGCGGCGAGCAGCGTCTGCCATGCGCCGCGCTTCTCCGCCATCTTCTGTGCGGCCCTGCTCGCCGCCGCGACGTAGAGCTCCACGCCCGGAGCCACGCGCTTCCCCTCCAGCACCCGTGCCGCGGCCTCGAGATCCTTGCATCGAGAGTTCACGCACGACACGATGTAGGCCTTCTGGATCGCGATCTTCTTCTCGGCGATGTCGGCCAGTGTGGACATGGCCTGCACGGTGTCGGGGCCGCTCACGTGCGGGGTGAGTTCGCTCAGATCGAAGGTGATGCGCGCGGCATACACCGCGCTGGTGTCGGGCCGCGGCGAGTTCGTGCTCCATGCCTGGAGGTGGGCTCGCGAGAAGCGCTCGATGCCCCGCTCGGCGAGGATGGCGTGGACGCGGTCCATGTAGCGCAGCGTCACGTCGTCCACCGGGAACCAGCCTACCAGCGCCCCCCACTCCGTGGTCATGTTCGCGATGGTGAGCCGCGCCTCGATGTTGAGCGACGTGACACCGGGGCCGGTGAACTCCACCGCGGTGTTCAGCACTTCCTCCCGATTGAAGAGGCCGCACAGGGCGATGATCACGTCCTTTCCGGTCACCCCCGGAGGCAACTCGCCGTTCAGCACGACTTGCACGGTGGGGGGGATCTGCCACCAGAAGTGTCCGGTGGCCCAGATCGCGGCGGCGTCGGTGCGGACCACCGGCGTGCCCACCGCGCCGAGCGCGCCGTACATGTTGGCGTGGGAGTCGGAGGCGACAACGAACGAGCCCGGCACCACGTAGCCTTCCTGCACCATGATCTGGTGGCCGATGCCGGTCCCCGCGCGATGGAAGTCGATCCCCTGGTCCTCGGCCATGGCCTGGATTCTGCTGTACTTCTCGAGGTTCTCCGCCGAGCGGTTCTGGATGTCGTGATCCAGCGCGAAGACCGGTTGCCGGGGATCGTGTACGCGCCCCGCCTTGAGGCCGGCGAACTTCTTCATCACCGCCGACGTGTTGTCATGGGTCAGCACGTGGCGCGGGCGAATGGAGACGAAGTCTCCGGCGCGCAGCGCCCGCGGCGGCCGCGAGCCCGACAGGTGATGCTGAGTGATCTTCTCGACGACGGTCTGGCCCATGACGGACCTCCTCGGCGGGCTCCGGCCGGCGCCGGCGGATTCGCCCGCGATTCGATCAACGCGATTTCAACAGCGCCATGAAGTTGCGGATCGATCCTTCCTTCTCCAGGTTCCACACGGCGTCCTTCACCCTCGCGCGCGCGGCCGCGTCCATCACCGGCTCGGCGAGGGAGTCGAACTTGGCTTCGATCTCGGCATCGGTGAGCGGGTTCCGCGGATCGCCCTTCGGGAAGTCGAGCTGTTTCATGTAGGACCTGCCCGACGTCGTGTGGATCGAAACCACGACGCGCTGCAGCACCGGGAACACCTGTTCGATCTGCGGGTCCGCCACCACCTCCACCTTGCGGAGCTGGGCGCGGATCGTGGGGTCCTGGATCTTCTCGTCGGTGAACTGGAGCGGCGTTACCTGCCGGTCCACGAGCGCGACCGCGATCACGTAGGGGAGGGAGTGGTCGGCGGTCTCCTTGCTGTGCGGATCGTACTTGCTCGGATCGGCCAGGATGTCGGCGGCGCGGGCGAGCGAGCGGATGTGGATCTTGTCCACCTGGTCCGGCTTCAGGTCGTGTTCGCGCACGAGGTCGAGAACCGCCGAGATCGGGGCGTGGGTGAGCGCCTCGGTGGGGAAGGCCTTCATGCCGCACTGCGTGATGCGCCATGACTCGCCGAGCCTGTCGGTGAGCACTTCCAGATCCCACTCCGGGCCGAGACAGTGGACGATGCCCTCCTTGCCTTCGATCACGTGCTCGGGGCCGGTGTATCCCTTCTCGGCCAGGAGAGCGGCCAGCACGCCGCTCTGGGTGGCCATCGGGTCCACCGTGTTCTTCATCATGGTGAGCTTGCCCGCCACCGCGGCGCCGTAGGTGGCGTGGCGGCTCGCCCCGATGCCGATCGCGTGCTGGATCTGCTCGGCGTTGAGGCCGAGCGCGCGTCCGGCCACGATCGGCGCGGCGAAGGCGGTCAGCGTCGCGTGGTGCCAGCCGCGCTCGCGGATGCCGGGCAGCGCAGCCTCGCAGAGCCGCATCTCGAACTCGTGACCGAGGGCGATGCCGAGCAGAAGCTCCCGGCCGTCGCTTTCCTGCCGTTCCCCGCAGGCCATGGCGGCGGGGATGAGATCGGAAGGGTGCGAGGGATCCTGCTTCCAGTAGATGTCGTTGTAGTCCATGACGCGGATCATGAGCGCGTTGGCGAGCGACGCGGAGACCGGGTCCATCCGCTTTCCGGAGCCGATCACGGTAGCGGAGCCCTGGCCCGCGATCTCATCCAGCACTTCGAGCGCGATGCGCACATCGTGCTGCAGATACCCCCCGAGCGCGCAGCCCAGCGAGTCGAGCAGGAAGCGCTTGGCCTCGCGCACGGCGGCTGAAGAGAGGTCCTCGTAGCGCAGCCCGGCGGCCCAGGCGGCCATCTTGGCGGTGACGGTGCCGGCGACTTGGCCGTTGTCCTTGGCGGTCATCTGGGGAAGTCCTCCTCTGTCGTCACGAGATCGCGGCCGCGCGGATCAGCCGGCCAGGTTCTTGAAGGGGAGATAGCTCATGAAGTCGGCGTGGTGAACGATCAAGGCCTCGGTGGTGCGCTTGACGAGGTTTCCTTCTTCGGAGTGAGTCGCGATGATGTGGCACGCGGCGTCCGGAACCCCGCACTCCATGGCCAGCGCCGCGCCGGTGAACGGGTGGCGTAGCAACTGGCCGCGCCGGCTCTGGCGGGCCTTGCCGTCGACCGTCTCGTATTCGAGGAGCTTCCCCACATCGGCGAGGATCGCTCCCGCGATCAGGATGTCCATGTCGATCGGCAACGCGGTGCCCATGAACTCGGTCATGGCCTCGGCGGAGCGGCGCGCAATGTGCACCACACACCGCTTGTGGGCCATGAAGGTGACAGGACAGTTGGGCACGAGCAATGTGAAGGGGATCGTCTCGAGATCCTGCGGCGTGAGCGGACTCCGCTCGAACGCACGCTCCCAAGTCACGGTCACGCGCTCGCGCAGGTTCTCGTTCTTGATCCAGGTGAGTTCGGGCCAGAGCTTCAACACGGCATCGCGCATGCGGTCGTCTCCGAGGCGGTTGAGAGCGTGGTTTTGGATCGGCGTAACCCCATATTTTTCTCATAAATAGGGGTTCTTGACCACCCAGAATCTGCACGATTCTCAGCCTGGCGGCACGCGCCGAGGCCGGGCGCGGCAACTTCCGGCGGGGAGCGGAGATCAGTGATCGTAGAGGGTCTTGAGCCGTCCCCAAGTGGTGGATTGGACGGGGACCGGGAAGCTGACCTGGACCGTCCCGGTGTAAACGGCCCGGTAGCCCAAGGCCAGCATGTCCGCTGGGATCGTGCCCTCGTCGAGTTCCCCCGCGACGATGCCCCGATAACCAGTCCCGTTCGCACTCACCCGATCGAAGAGGGAACCGCCGGTGAACACGAGTCCCGGGAGTGGCGCATTGGGGATCCAGCCCAGCAGGAAGTTGGAGCAGACCGCTTCGAAGAGTTCTTCCCCGTCGGAAAACGTTCTAGGATCGTCGAAACGCGCGGTGGTAGAGATGTCCCGGTAGATGCTCAGTTCGCCATCGGTGAACTCGGCAAGCCATCCCCCGATATCGTTGATGAAGTCATCCCAGAAGTACTCCTCCGTACAAACGAATCCCGAGAGCACGTAGGTGAATTCCGGGTGGGGACGGTGGTTGAGATCCGCGAATGGACCCACGAACTCCTGGACGTGGCCGACCACCTGGAGCGAGGTGCCTGTGTAGATCGTGTAGCCGGGAAGGCTGACGGGAGAGGTGATCACGTATCCGGGTTCAAGGATGATAACCTCGTCAGCGGCAGCCGGAGGAGTCGCTGCACCGACGAACACGCAGAGACAGGCGACAGACATCGACACTGAGCCGCGGAGTTTCATGGCTTCTTCTCCCGCGGGATGTGGGGGTGAACGCCTCTAGTCTACACCCTCGAGGCCGGCGGGGTCCCCCACGGAAGACGAGTGCACGGCGAGCCCCGGGTGCGCGGCCAGCACCAGCTCCGCGGTCAGCCGCACCGCCTCCTTCACGCCCCAGGTCGGGCGCGGGGAGCCAACCGAGGCCGGCTTCACCAAGAGCCGGCTTTCCGGGCGGGACGCCACCGAGATCGCCACGTGCTGCACGAACGTTCCCTCCTGAATGCGCGCCTCGATCAGCCACTCGCGCGCGTCGGCGCGGACGTAGGCCTGCTCGAACTGGACGATCACGCGGATGCCTCGGTACTCCGTCTCCCACATTCGCGGCGCGAACTCGGGAAAGAGCGCGGAGAGAGAGACCGGTCCTTCGAGCATGACGTTGGGCATGGTATCGGTGTTCTCCACATGCGGGGGCTCGGGACCGCCTTCGCCCTCGCGCCGCCAGACGAAGTAGTTGATGCGCGAGCCCGCCTCGACCCCTTTGCGTTCGTACTTGGTGCGCGCGCGGCCCGGAAGCTCGTCGACCCGCGTGGTTCCGAAAGCGGGGCGCAGCGCGCGTTGCCCCTCGAGCGCTTCAGCGATCCACTCCGCGTACCCGGCGTGATCGGTGACGATGGTGACCTCGCCGCCGGGGACGAGTCGGCGCGCCAGAAGATCCAGAAACGCGGGCTGGATCAGTCGACGCCCGTAGTGGCGCTTCTTCGGCCACGGGTCCGGGTGGTTGATGAAGACGCGATCGACGGCGCGCGAGGCGAAGAGATGCTCGAGCACGAACGCGCCGTCCCCCTGGATCGCGCGCACGTTGTCGAGGCGGTGCGCCTCGGCGCGCTTCACCAGCCGCTGCACCGACGCCCACGAGATCTCGATGCCGACCCAGTTCAATTCCGGATGCGCGGGGGCAAGCCCCTCCAGGAACTCGCCGTTTCCGAAGCCCAATTCCAGGCCGAGCGGAGCCGTCCGCCCGAAGATCTCGGGCCAGGCGAGCGGCCAGTCGAGTCGGGTCCACGGGATGAGGAATCGTTCGATGGATGAACTGAGCGCGGGGGCGGACACGCGCGCGATTATAATGGCGCGACATGCGAACCGACCACGGGAACGTCTTCGTCCTGCGCTCCACGATGCCGGTCCCCGCCGAGGACCTGGCCGCCTGGCACGCGCGCCCCGGCGCGTTCGCGCGGCTCACCCCGCCCTGGAGATCCATCGGGCCGGTGGGCGAGCACGTGCGGGGCCCTTTCGTGCGTTGGGCTCACGCGCACCGCTTCCTGCCTGAAGGGGAGAGCGCGAGCACGCTGGAGGACACGATCGACTACGTGCTTCCGCTGGGCGCGCTGGGCGAGTTCGCCGCCGGGCGCTCGGTGCGGCGGGCGCTGGAACGCACCTTCGCGTTTCGCCATCGCCGGACTCGCGAGGATCTCACGCGCCATCGTGACGCGCGGCTCGACCGACCGCTGCGCGTGGCCATGACGGGCGCCTCGGGGATGATCGGCACCGCACTGACCGCGTTCCTCACCGCCGGCGGGCACGAGGTCGTCCCGTTGGTGCGCCGGGCGGTGCGCCCGGGCGAGCGAGCGATCGCCTGGAATCCCGAACGCGGAGAGATCGACGCCGCCGCTCTCGAAGGGTTCGACGCCGTGGTGAATCTCGCCGGAGCCAGCGTGGGCGAGGGACGCTGGACGCCCGCTCGCAAGGAACTTCTCCGGCGCAGTCGCACCGAGGGCACCGCGCTCCTCTGCCGCACGCTGGCCGCGTTGGCGCACCCCCCGGGCGTTCTCATCTCCGCTTCCGCCGTCGGCTTCTACGGCAACCGCGGCGACGAGCCGCTCACCGAAACGTCCGCCCAGGGTGAGGGGTTCTTCCCCGACCTCGCGCGGGCGTGGGAAGACGCGGCCGCGCCCGCCGATGCCGCGGGCATCCGCGTCGTGCATCCCCGCATCGGGGTCGTGCTCGCGGGGAATGGGGGAATGCTTGCGCGCCTCGCTCCCGTCTTCTCCGCGGGTGGGGGCGCGATCATGGGAGACGGGCGGCAGGTGTTGAGCTGGATCGCGCTCGACGATCTGCTGGGACTCTTCTTCACCGCGCTCTTCGACGCCCGGCTGCGTGGGCCGGTCAACGCGACCGCGCCGCGCCCGGTGTCCCAGAGGGAGTTCGCGCGCGTGCTGGGCCGTGTGCTGCGGCGGCCGGTGCTCTTACGCGTGCCCGCGGCGGTGATTCGCGCCGCGTTGGGCGAGATGGGGGACGCGCTCATTCTCGAAGGAGCGGACGTGCGGCCGGCAAGACTTCAAGATCTGGGCTTCCGCTACGCTTTTCCCAATCTCGAAGAGGCCCTGCGCGCGGAGTTGGGGAGGTTCGCCGGCAATTAGCCGAGGTGTCATCTTCCCCTCCGCGATATGCTAGCCTACCGCCATGTCAATGACCTTAACCGGCGCCGACAAGCGGGCCCTGCGCGCGCTCGGCAACGGACTCAAAGCCACGATCTATATCGGTAAGCAGGGAGTCTCCGAGGACATCCTCCAGGCGATCGTCGACGCGCACGAGCATGCGGAGCTCATCAAGCTCAAGGTGCTCGACACCTGTCCGGTGGATCGCCACGAGGCGGCGGCGGCGCTGGAGGAGCGCAGCGGCTCTCTGCTTGTGCAGGTGCTGGGCCGCACCATCCTTCTCTTCCGACGCCATCCCAAGAAACCGTTGATCTCGCTTCCCTCCTCGCCGCTCGCGCTGTTGCTTGCGCTCCTTGGCTCGCTTCTGCTTGCCGTCGCGGTGCCGCTGAGCGCGCAACCGACATCATCGGGCGGGGCGCAGACGACGTCACGAGGGCACACGCTATACGTCGGCGGCAACCCCGCCGCGGAGCCGATCCTTCCCCCCGCGCTCCCCTGGAACGGCGCCAGCAAACGGCTCCTGCTGCCCGCAAGCGATCCATGGGCCACGCCGTTCGAAAAGGGCGGTCTCGACGTCACGCCGACCACCGACGAAACAGTGGCCTGGCTGCGCAAGCTCTGCGACGCGTCCCCGGAACTCACCATGCTCTCCATCGGCAAGAGCGCAACCGGGCGCGACGTGTGGATGGTGGTGGCCTCGGCGGATCATGCGTTCACGGCCGAGGCCGTGAGCAAGTCCGCCAAGCCCGCGCTCCTCGTTCAGTGTGCCATCCACGCGGGCGAACTGGACGGCAAGGACGCCGGGATGATGCTCCTGCGCGACATGACCGTGAAGGGCACCCAGCGCGCGCTCCTCGACGGCGCGAACTTCCTCTTCGTCCCCATCCTCAACGTGGAGGGGCACGATCGCTTCGGTTCGAACGGCCGCATCAACCAGCGGGGCCCGGTGGAGACGGGGTGGCGCACCACGGCGCGAAACCTGAACCTCAACCGTGACTTCGGCAAGCTCGACGCGCCGGAGACGGCGGCCCTGGTGGGCGTGCTCGACGCGTGGGAGCCCGACCTCTACATCGACGTTCACGTCACCGACGGGGTCGACTACCAGTACGACGTCACCTGGGGCTACAACGGCCCCCACGCGTACTCGCCCAACATTGCGGCCTGGCTGGACGGCGTGTTCACTCCCACCGCCCGGCAGGACCTCATCGCGATGGGGCACGTCCCCGGGCCCCTCATCTTCGCGGTGAATGATCGCAGCCTCGCCGATGGGATCTGGGTCGGCACGAGCGGCGTCCGGCTCTCGCACGGCTATGGCGACGCTCGCCACCTCGCTACCGTGCTCGTGGAGAACCACTCGCTCAAACCGTACGCGCAGCGCGTGCTCGGAACCTACGTGCTGCTGGAGTCCGCGCTACGCACCCTGGCCGAGCACGGCCGCGAGCTGAAGCGGGCGACCGAAGAGGATCGCGCCGCGCGCCGGCGCACGATCCCGCTCAACTGGAAGCGCCCGGACGGGCCGCCGGAGATGGTCACGCTCCTCGGTGTGCGCTCGCGGGTGGCGCCCTCGGCGGTGTCGGGTGGGTTGGCGGTGCAATGGCTCGGCGAGCCGGACACGATTCGCGCGCCGGTCATCGCGTACACGCAGCCGGACCTCGTGGCGACGCGCCCCAAGGCCTACTGGATTCCCGCCGGGTGGCCGGAGGTGATCGAGCGACTGAAGCAGCACGGCGTGCGCCTGGAAGAGATCACGGAGCCGCGCGAGATCGCGGTGAGCATGTACCGCGTCGAGGACGCGGCCATCGAGGCCGAGCCCTCGGAGGGGCACGCGCGGGTGACAGGGACGCCGAAGGCGGAGCTGCGCACTGAAACCTTTCCCGCGGGTTCGGTGCGCGTCCCGACCGATCAGCCGCTCGGCGATCTTGCCGTGCTGCTGTTGGAGCCCGCATCGCCCGAGTCGTTCTTCCAGTGGGGATTTTTCCTATCCGTGCTCAATAATCCCGAGTACGTGGAGCCCTACGTGATGGAGCCGATGGCCTCGCGCATGCTCGCCGAGGACCCCCCACTGGCCAAGGCGTTCCTGGACACGCTCGCCGTGGCCGGACCCGAGTTCACAGGTAACCCGCGCGCCAGGCTCCAGTGGTTCTACCGGCGTACGCCCTTCTTCGACGAGCGTTGGCGACTCTACCCGGTGGCGCGGGAGGAGTAGCGGCGACGCCGCCATGAGCGCGGAACCCCGCAGCCCGATCGCGCTCTGTCTCTCCGGAGGTGGCTTCCCGGGCGCGTTCTACGAGTTCGGCGCGGTGGCCGCGCTCGAGACGGCGCTCTCCGGATGGACCGCCGCTCGCTCTCGCGTCATCGTCGGCACGAGCTGCGGCGCGGTGGCGGGAGCGATGCTCGCGCTGGGCGTGGACCCCGCCGAGGCTCTCCGCGCGCTCTCCGAGAAGGGCCATCCGCTCGCCCCGCGCGTGAGGGAGCTCTCCCGTATGCCCTGGCGACGCCACGCGCGCGGGTTCGGCCGCGCGGTGCGTGCGCTCCCGCGGGTCGTGCGAGGCGGCGGAGGGCATCGCCGGGCCGACTTCGCGGACGTCGTGTACGACCTGCAAGCGTTGCTCCCCGGCGGATTCTTCTCGAACGTCGGGATCGGCGCCCTGATCCAGCGCGCGGCGGCCCTGCACAACCGCGCCGATCGCTTCGACGCGCTCCTCGCGCCGCTCCTCATCACCGCGAGCGACCTCGATTCCGGCGGGCGCGCCGTCTACGGGCCGGGCCACGATACGTCGGCCCCTGTCTCGCTCGCCGTGCGCGCCTCGACCACGATCCCCATGTACTTCGAACCGGTGCGGATCGGGAGCCGTCATTTGATCGACGGCCAGATCGTGGACCCCGCGCACATGGACCTCGCGGCGATCGAAGGGACGCGCGCGATTCTCGTCGTGAGCCCGCTCGTGCCGTACCGCGCGAAGGAAACGGACCGGGGTGGGGGACAAGCGACCCCGCACGCGCCGGGCGTGGCCGATCTCGGCGTGGCCGCGATCATGGATCAGATGGCGCGCATCAGCGCGACGGTCAAGCATCGCGCGACGCGGGAGCGGGTGCGCCGCGAGCATCCGGAGATCGCGATCCACGAGTTCCGCCCCGAACCGCACGAGGCACTCGATCTCATGCGGGCGGGATTCCGCGCGGAGAGTCTGATCGACACGTGGAGGCTGGGCTTCGCGGGCGCCGCGCGCACGCTATGGCGGGACGCGAGGGATCTCACGACTTCGCTCGCGCCGCTGGGGGTCACCGTGGATCTCCCCGCACTCGAGGCGACGGCCCTGCGGCTCGGCGTCAAGATCCCGGCCTGATCGGTCCTCGCGAAGCTCCAGCTACCGGTTCCGCGGGATCCCCGCGGAGCTGGGCGGCACCTTCTCCTCGCACTTCCCGCCGTTGTCGGCCTTGGGTGGCGCCTCGTACCCGTTCGTCTCCTCGTCGTCGTCCATGTCCATCTCGATCGGCGACTCCAGGTAGGTGTAGCCGTCCAGCCCCTCCATGTAGTCGGCGATGAAGGTGTTGGCCTCCTGGCGGGTCAGATCCACCGCGCGCGCGACCTTGCGCCGGAAGGTGGAGACGAGATCGGCGGGATGGAATTGCACGTACTCCAGCACCTCGGTCACGGTGTCGCCGTGGACGACCTCGGTCACCTCGTAGCTGCCGTCGTCGCGCATGCGGATGTGCACCGCGTTGGTGTCGCCGAAGAGATTGTGGAGATCGCCCAGGATCTCCTGATAGGCGCCGGTCAGGAACACGCCCAGGATATACGGCTCGCCCGGACGCAGCGCGTGCAGGTCGAGCGAGTGCTTCATGCGCCGTCCGCCCACGAAGTTGTCGATGCGGCCGTCCGAGTCGCAGGTGATGTCCTGCAGCGTGCCGCGGCGCATCGGCTCCTCGTCCAGACGGTGGATGGGCATGATGGGGAAGAGGTGGTCGATGGCCCAACTGTCGGGGAGCGATTGGAAGAGCGAGAAGTTGCAGAAGTAGCGGTCGGTGAGCACCTCCGAGACCTCGGCCACGATGTCGTCGTGCGCCTGCGGATCCGCGGTGCGCAGGATCGCGTCCATGATCTGCAGGAAGATCTGCTCCGCCCGCGACAGCTCGCGCAAGTCGAGCACACCGGAGTTGAACAGGTCGCGCGCCTTCTCCTTGGCGAAGATCGCGTCGTGGTAGACCTCGCGGAGGCTGCGCCCCGAGACCTCGTTCAAGCTCTCCCAGAGCGTCACCAGCACCTGATGATCGTTCTCGGGATCCACCGGAATCGTGGGAGCCACGAGCTGGCTCTCCACGTCGATCACGTTCATGAGGAGCATCGCATGGTGCGCGGTGAGCGCCCGCCCCGATTCCGTGATGATGTGGGGCATCGGCACCTCGTTCTCGATGCAGACGTCGCGCAGGGTGTAGACGATGTCGTTGGCGTACTCCTGCAGGGAGTAGTTGGTGCTGGAAGCGCGTGCCGAGCGCGAGCCCTCGTAGTCCACGCCGAGGCCGCCCCCCACGTCCACGTGGGTGATCTTGGCCCCGATCTTGATCAGCTCCACGTAGTAGCGGGCCGCCTCGGAGAGCGCCACCTTGATCGTGCGGATGTCGGGGATCTGCGAGCCCAGATGGAAGTGCACCAGCTTGAGGATGTCCTCGCACCCCGCCGCGCGCAGTTTGTCCCAGAGCCGCACGAGCTGCGACGGGTTCATCCCGAACTTGCTCTTCTCGCCCGCGCTCTCCGCCCAGCGGCCGGACCCCGCCGAGGCGAGCTTGATGCGCACGCCGGCGGTGGGGACCACGTCCATCTCGCGCGCCACCTTGAGTAGGGTGTCCACTTCCTGGACCATCTCGAGAACGATGAACACCTGGTGGCCGAGCTTCTGCCCCATCAGGGCGAGGCGCATGTACTCCTCGTCCTTGTAGCCGTTGCACACGATGATGTGGGAGGTGTCCTCGGTCAGCGCCAGCACCGCCTGCAGCTCGGGCTTGGAACCCGCCTCGAGACCCACGCCATACTCGCGCCCGTGCTCGACGATCTCCTGGAGCAGGTGTCGCTGCTGATTGACCTTGATCGGGTAGACCGGCGTGTAGCGGTTCGTGTAGCCGGTCTCGCCGATGGCGGCCATGAAGGACTGTTGCAGGGTCTGGATGCGCGATTTCAGAATGTCCGAGAAGCGGACGAGGATCGGCAGGCCCACTCCCTGCTGGTGCAGGTCGAGGGCGAGGTCGTAGAGGTCGAACCCCACCTGTGGATCGTGGGTGGGGTTCACCATGACCTGGCCGGCTTCGTTGATGCCGAAGTAGCCGCTGCCCCACCCCTCGACGTTGTAGAGCTCGATGGAATTACGGATGGTCCAAGGCTTCCTGGAAATCGTCGTGCCCTCCATGGCGCGTTGTGCGCATGCGTGCCGATAGGGGCCAAGGCCGAGCCGGGGTCGGGGCCCGGATTGCCGAAGGCGGGAAACATCGTAGGGCCGGTGGGGGCGAGGGCAAAGGGAAATCTGCGGGGCGCGGCGCGACCCGCGGGTGCGGCCGGATTCCCGCTCGCCGCGCCGATCCGGGACGTCGCGCGACTCCCGGGCGCCGGGCTAGAGCTCCTCTGCCAGGTCCTGCCTCACCAGCGCGAGCACCGCGCCGTTGGGAACGATGAGGTACTTCTCGTCCTCGAAGGTGATCTCGACCGCCGCCTTGCGCATGAAGATCGCGAAGTCGCCGTCCTGAGCCTGCGGCGGGATGTAGCGGGGGCGCTGCTCGCGGCGCTTCCAGGGCTCCTCGTCCCAGTTCGCCATGTCGGGGATCGCGAGGCCGGGGCCGACCTGCACCACCCAACCGCCCATGACCGCGTCGGAATCGATCACCGACGGCGGCAGGTAGAGCCCCGCGCGGGTCTTCCCCTTGGTCTCGGGGCGGACCATCACGTTGTCGCCGACGACGATCAGTTTCTTCTTGAGCACGAGTACCCCATTCGAGTGAACGCACCTGTGAAGCGGAGACGACCCCAAGACGTCCTCGCCGGATTCTACCGGCGCCGGCGCGGTGCGTCGAACCTCCGCCGTCCGCAAATCCCGGCGGGACGTGGCATCGCCCGAGGTGCGAGAAGCGCTTGACCATATGGACATTCGTGGACACAATTATCGATCTGTCTCAAAATGTCCGACGTCGTTCAGGTATGACAGGGAGCGAGAGGCATGCAACTCGGGGTCAAGGAGGCCGCCCGCCTTCTCAGCGTGTCCGAGAAGACCGTTTACCGCTGGATCAAGGAGGGCAAGCTCCCAGCCTACCGGATCAACGAGCTCTACCGGTTCAACCGGGCGGAGCTGCTCGAGTGGGCCACCGCCCGCCAGATCAACGTATCTCCCGAGATCTTCGACGATCCGGCGGATGCGCTTCGAGTCCCCCTGCCCGCCTTGGCGGATGCCCTGGAGGCGGGAGGGATCCACTATCGGGTCGCGGGCACCGATAAGGCGTCGGTACTGAAAGCGGTTGTGGATCTGATGAGGCTGCCGGACGAGGTCAACCGGCAGTTCCTCTTCGAGATGATCCTCGCGCGTGAATCGCTCGCCTCGACGGGGGTGGGCGACGGCATTGCCATCCCGCACGTGCGCAATCCGATCGTGATGCACATCCCGAAGCCGACCGTCGCCCTGTGTTTCCTGGAGCACGAGATCGACTTCAACGCCATCGATGGCCAGCCCGTCAATACCCTGTTCACGATCCTCAGCCCCGCCGTGCGCGCCCATCTTCACTTGCTCTCGCGACTTGTCTACGCGCTGCGCGACCAGGAATTCAGAGCGCTCCTGGCTAGGCAAGCGACGCGCGAGGAGATTCTGAACGCGGTGAGGCGGGCGGGAGACAGCGGGATTCATGGGAAGTCGCTGCCCGGCTCGGAGAGTGTGTAGGGATGATCGCCGAGCACGGTCCCGGGATCGGGTGGGCCATGGCCGCCCTCCTCGCTTCGCTCTGCATCATCCTGGCCGGCGGGATCCTTGCGGCTCTGACCCATCGGCGGGAACGCCTCTCGACGGGACTGGCCCTGGCGGGACTCCTGGCCGGATCGATCGGCGGACTTCTCGCGGCGGTCGAGGTTCTGGTGAGCGGCAGGGCCATCCGACTCCAGGCCCCCTGGAGCATTCCGGCGGGATCGTTCGCTCTCGGCGTCGATCAGGTCTCGGCGTTCTTCATGCTGCCGGTCCTGGTGCTCTCATCCCTGGCCGCTGTCTACGGCGGGAGCTATCTCAGGGCGTGGAGCGGGAAGAAAAACCTGGGGGCCTGCTGGTTCTTCTTCAACACCCTGGTGGCCAGCATGGTGCTGGTCCTGGTCGCGAGGAACGGCATGCTGTTCCTCATCGCGTGGGAAGTCATGGCCTTGGCCTCCTACTTCCTCGTCGTGTTCGAAGACGAGGCCGAGGAAGTGCGACGGGCCGGCCGAATCTATCTCATCGCCACGCACCTGGGCACCGCCGCCCTGCTGGTACTCTTTCTGATCCTCGGGCAGTCCTCCGGATCCCTGGACTTCGACGCATTCGGAATCGGGGCGGGCTCCGGCAGAACGGCGGGCATCGCCTTCCTCCTCGCCGTAGTCGGTTTCGGCACGAAAGCCGGTTTCATGCCGTTGCATGTCTGGTTGCCCGAGGCGCACCCGGCTTCCCCCAGCCACGTGTCGGCCGTGATGTCCGGGGTCATGATCAAGACGGGGATCTACGGACTGGTTCGCACGCTGGTGTTTCTGGGACCGCCGCCTCTCTGGTGGGGGTGGACTCTTCTCGGCATCGGCGTGACCTCCGGGCTCCTGGGTGTCCTCTTCGCTCTCGCTCAGCATGACCTCAAGCGATTGCTTGCCTACCACAGCGTCGAGAACATCGGCATCATCGCGTTGGGACTCGGCGTTGGCCTTCTGGGCAAGAGCTACGACCTTCCGGCGATGGCCTATCTCGGATTCGGCGGTGCCATCCTGCACGTCGCGAATCACGCCCTGTTCAAAGGGCTGCTCTTCCTCGGCGCGGGCGCCGTCGCGCACGCTACCCACACCCGCGAGATCGACCGCCTCGGAGGGCTGCTCAAGAAGATGCCGTGGACGGGCGCGCTGTTCCTGACCGGCTCGGCGGCCATCAGCGGGTTGCCGCCCTTCAACGGCTTTGTGAGCGAGTTCCTCATCTACCTCGGAGCGCTTCACGGCATCGTCGCCCTCGGCCCCGCCGGGGCGGCGGCAGGGGCCATCGCGGTGGGCGCACTTGCCCTCATCGGCGGTCTCGCTGCGGCGTGCTTTGCCAAGGCGTTCGGCATCGCGTTTCTCGGCGAGCCCCGGAGTTCCAGCGCGGCCGACGCGGTCGAAGTGGGCTGGACGATGCGCCTTCCGATGGTCCTGCTGGGAGCCGGTTGCGTTGCGATCGGTTTGCTCGGTCCCGTCGTGATCAGCGGAATGCACGGTGTCGTGGTTTCCGCAGCGGGCCTCACTTCGGCCGATCTGGTGACGCCGGCATTGGCCGCGGCTCCGCTGCGCATGGTCGTTCTTGGCGCGGCAGCGTTCCTGCTGATGTTGGGCGCGCTGGTCATTCTGCGGCGGCTGCTTCTGGCCGGGAGACCCACGAGGACGGCCGTGACCTGGGACTGCGGCTATGCCGCCCCGAACGCTC
This sequence comes from Candidatus Eiseniibacteriota bacterium, assembly GCA_963762255.1. Taxonomy (GTDB): domain Bacteria; phylum Eisenbacteria; class RBG-16-71-46; order JABDJR01; family JABDJR01; genus CAVXKA01. Next base: position 1,089,309 of record CAVXKA010000002.1, on the reverse strand, counting down.
GTATGCAGTACACGGCTTCCGGATTCGCGCAACCTCTCACGAGTCTCTTCCACTTCGCCCTTCGGACCCATCGGGTCTTTTCGCCGCCCCGCGGTCTGTTTCCCGCGGAATCCACCCTGTCCACCCACACTCCGGATCCGATGACCAAGAGAGTGTATGAGCCTCTCTTCACCGGCGTCGGCAGGCTTCTCTCGAAGCATCGGTGGCTGCAGAGCGGGCAATTGCAGCGCTATGTCCTCTACATCGCCCTGACGCTCCTCGTGCTTCTGGTCTGGAAGCTGGGCTGAGCCATGAACCTCGCCGGAATCGTCCACCTGCTCGCGGCGATGCTTCTCGCCCCGCTCTTGCTCGCCGTCATCGGGCGGACCAAGGCGATCTTCGCCGGCCGTCATGGTCCGCCGATGCTTCAACCCTACTTCGACCTGTGGAAGCTGCTCCGCAAAGGGGCGGTCTACAGCCGGACCACGACCTGGGTGTTCCGCGCCGGACCACTGATCGGTCTCTCCGCCGTGGGTGCCTCGCTGCTCTTCGTGCCGTTTGCCGGAGTGCGCGCCGTCGTCTCTTTTCCCGGCGATCTCCTGCTCTTCACATACCTTCTCGGAGTGATGAAGTTCTTCATGGTGCTCGCGGCCTTGGACACCGGCTCGAGCTTCGAGGGCATGGGGGCGAGCCGCGAGGCCACTTTCTCGGCTCTGGCCGAGCCGGCGGTGCTGGTGGGACTTGCCGCCCTGGCCCGGCGCGCGGGCAGCTACTCGCTTTCGGACGGTTACGCCGCGGTGCGGCTGTTCGATTTCGGACCCGGTGGCGGTCTGCCGCTACTCCTGATCGCCTGCGCGTTCTTCGTGGTGTACCTGGCCGAGAACGCCCGGATCCCCTTCGACGATCCCAACACCCACCTCGAGTTGACCATGACCCACGAGGTGATGATCCTGGACCACGGGGGACCCGATCTGGCGTTCGTGCAATACGCTGGGGCGCTCAAGTTGTGGACGCTGGGAGCGCTTGTCGTCGGTATCGCGCTACCGGTCCGCACCGGTCGGGTCGCGGTCGACCTTGGAGCGGCTCTGGCCGGAATGGTGCTGCTGGGGATCGCTACGGGCTGCGTCGAGTCGGCGTTTGCAAGGGTGCGGCTCAATCGGGTGCCCCAGCTTCTGGTGGCCGCTGTGGTTCTCTCCTGCCTTGCCCTCATGCTGGTACTCCAGTAGACGGCGGCCGGGAAACGGAGAAACGGGAGCGATTGGATGAGAGACTGGATCGACGCCGCGATCGCCTTGGTCGTGCTCAGCAATCTTCGCCTGCTGAGCACGAGTCGCCTGGTCGCCAGCATCCGGACCGTGGCCGTTCAGGGAATCCTCCTCGGTTTGATCCCGCTGCTCGCGCATGCGGGCGATCTCTCGCTCCGTGTCGTTCTCCAGGGCGGGGTGAGCATTATCACGAAGGGCGTTGTCTTCCCATGGTTGCTTACGCGGGCGGTGCGAGGCGCCGACATCCGGCGCGAACTCGATCCGATCGTAGGGTACACGCCGTCGCTGCTGATCGGAGGCGGGCTTCTCGGGGTGGCGCTGTGGCTGGGCTGGCGGCTGCCGCTCCCGACTCCAATCGGCTCTCAGTTCCTGATCGTCGCTTCCTTCAACACGATCATGGTCGGCTTGTTCATCATCGTCGCGCGACGCATGGCGATCACGCAGGTGCTCGGCTATCTGGCCATGGAGAACGGCATCTACGCTTTCGGCCTCGCGTTCGCGGAAAGGGAGCCGCTTCTGGTGGAGATGGGAATCCTCCTGGATGTGTTCATGGCCGTATTCGTGATGGGCATCATGATCTACAACATCAATCGCGAATTCGACCATATCGACACGGATCGACTATCACAGCTGAAGGGCTGAGTACCCGAGGAGAGCACTGGACCTCATGATCCTGGCCATCATCCTGACCCCTCTCGTCGCCGGCGGGCTGGCGTTCTTCCTGCGAAGCGATCCCCTTCGCCGGATCCTGCTCATGGCGGCGGCGGTCGCGCACGCGGGGCTGACCGCGGCGGCGTGGACCCTGCGCCCGCTGACGTTCCTGGGCGGCTGGCTGGCCCTCGATTCGCTGGAGATGCTCTTCCTGAGCGTCACCAGCGCCCTGTTCCTGGTGGCGGCGGCGTACGGCATCGGCTACCTCAAGCGCGAGGGTCGCGAGCCGCGGGCGGACATCGAGGAGGGTTTCCTCTTCCCGAACGCTCCCGAGGCCACGTTCATCGGCTGCCTCCTGATCTTTCTCGGTACGATGTCCCTCGTGATCGCGTCGCGGCACGTCGGGTTGATGTGGGTCGGAATCGAGGCGACGACGCTGGCGAGCGCCCCCTTGATTCACTTCCACCGACATCACCGCTCGCTCGAGGCGGCCTGGAAGTACCTCGTCATCTGCTCGGTCGGAATCGCCATCGCCTTGCTCGGAAACTTCTTCCTGGTGGTCGCGACGAGTCCCGTCGGGCACCGGATATCATCCCTGACGATTCCGGAGTTGATGGCGCATGCCGGAGAACTCGACCCGGCGTGGCTCAAGGCCGCGTTCCTCCTCTTGCTCGTGGGGTACGGGACGAAGATGGGCCTGGCTCCGCTGCATACCTGGCTGCCGGACGCCCATAGCGAGGCGCCGTCGGTGATCTCCGCCCTGCTGTCCGGCGCGCTCCTGAACTGTGCGTTCCTGGCCATTCTCCGCATGCACGGCGTGTGCGTGGCCGCGGGACTGGCCGCGTTCAGCGGCGAGCTTCTGATTCTCTTCGGGGTTGTATCGATGGCGGTCGCCGCGGTATTCATCATCGGTCAGGCCGACTACAAGAGAATGCTCGCGTATTCGAGCGTGGAGCACATGGGGATCGCTTGTCTGGGGATCGGCGTGGGGGGAAGCGCGAGCTTCGGGGTGCTGCTCCACATCGTCAACCACTCCCTCACGAAGGCGATGCTTTTCTTGTTGGCCGGAAACATCCTCGCCACCTATCGGACCAAGTCCGCTCGTCAGGTGACCGGAGTCCTCCGCCTGCTACCCGTCACCGGTACCCTGTGGCTTGCGGGGTTCTTCGCGATCACGGGATCGCCCCCGTTCGGGCTGTTTGTGAGCGAGTTCACGATCCTCAAAGGGATCCTGGACGCGCACCACGATATCCTGGCCGTGGCGTACCTCGTGCTTCTGGGGGCGGTGTTCGTTGGAATGGCGATGGTGATGCTTCGGATGGCTCACGGAGTCCCCCCGAGGCGTTCGAGAAGAGTCCTCGGCGGCGCGAACGGCTCTCGTCCACCCTCCCGCCCGCCGTGTTCGCGCTCACGGTTCTGGCCCTCGGTCTCTGGGTCCCGAAGGGTCTGGTCGGGGCGATCAACGATGCGATTCACGCCCTGGGGATTCACTGATGCCGGACGGACGCTTGGCCACGCTGCGCAACGGCGATTCGATCGCGACGACCGACATTCCGGTCCTGCCATTCGGTGCGTTTCGGCGGACGATGGTCGAGGCGGTGCATCGGGGCGAGCGGGTCTCCGCGTTGTTCGGCATGCCGGGGAGTGGCCAGGCCCTGCGCCTCCTTGCGGTTCTCAGCGACGATGCTCAGGGGGAACTGGCGGTGTGCGCGGCGGACGTGACGCAGACCTTCGAGGCCCTCACGCCGGATTGCCCCCAGGTCCACTGGTTCGAGCGAGAGCTGGCCGAACAGTGGGGGGTGAAGCCGAACGGACATCCGTGGCTCAAGCCGATTCGTTTCGAGCCGCCGCGGGGTGGGGAGGTCGGGGAGCGGCCGCCGTGTGGAGTGACCGATTACTTTCAGGTCGGCGGCGAGGAGATCCATGAGGTTGCCGTCGGGCCGGTGCACGCCGGGGTGATCGAACCCGGTCACTTCCGGTTCCAATGCTTCGGGGAAGAAGTCCTGCACCTCGAGATCTCGCTCGGATACCAGCATCGGGGCATCGAGCGCGCTCTCGTCGGCGGTCCCGACAAGAGAACGATCCATTACATGGAGACTTTGGCCGGCGACACGAGCGTGGGGCACGCCCATGCGTACTGCCAGGCAGTTGAAGCGATCGGCAGGGTCGGCGTGCCGCCGCGGGGAATGGCGATCCGGGGAATCGGGTTGGAGCTCGAGCGGATCGCGAACCATATCGGTGATCTGGGCGCCCTGTCCGGGGACGTCGGCTTTCTCCCGCCGGCTTCCTTCTGCGGGCGAATCCGGGGCGACGTCCTGAACCTGACGGCGCTGGTATGCGGCAGCCGGTTCGGCCGAGGATGGGTCCGCCCCGGCGGGGTGGCCTTCGATCTGGACCGTGATCGGGTGGATGAATTGCGGCGCCGCCTGGAGGCTGCGGCGAGAGACCTTTCGGTCGCCGACACGCTCCTCTGGGAGAGTCCCTCGGCGATGGCGCGCTTCGAGGGGACCGGGATCGTCCCGCCGGACGTGTGCGAGGAGATCGGTCTGGTGGGCCCGGCCGCGAGGGCGTGCGGGGTCGATCGAGACGTCCGAAAGGACCACCCGTTCGGAATCTACCGCTACTCCCACATTCCCTCCTGCACGTGGCGCGAGGGGGACGTTTTCGGTCGCGCGCGCATCCGCTCGATCGAAATCCAGCGCTCGTTCGCGTTCATCCGCGAGCAATTGAACGCGCTGCCTTCCGGGGAAACGCGGGTCGCCTCGGCGCCGGCCCTACCCCCCGACCGGTTCGCGGTATCGATGGTCGAGGGCTGGCGCGGCGAGATCTGTCACGTGGCCGTCACAGGCCCTGACGGGCGATTCTCTTCGTACAAGGTGATCGACCCGTCGTTCCACAACTGGTTCGGTCTCGCTTATGCAATGCGGGGCCAGCAGATCTCCGACTTTCCCCTCTGCAACAAGAGCTTCAACCTCTCCTACTGCGGGCACGACCTATGATCAAGATGGTTCTGGCCAGAATCCAGCAAGGGCATCGCACGACTTCGTATCCCAAAGGCCCGCCCCCCGTGTTGCCCGATCGGTTCCGAGGCCGGCCGGTGATCCTGGCCGCCGAATGTCGCGCCGGCTGCAGCGATTGCGAGGCGGCTTGCCCCACCGGCGCCATCGAAGTGTCCGGTGGCGTAAGGATCGATCTGGGCAAATGCCTGTTTTGCGCGGAATGCGAGGACGCCTGCCCCGAGAAGAAGATCATGTACACGACGGACTACCGACTCGCGGCGGGCCAGCGGGATCACCTGGTGTTGCACGCGGACGAGCTTCGGCTGGCCGAAGCCCTGGGTGCGCGACTGAGGAAGGTGCTTGGCCGGTCCCTGAAGCTGCGGGTGGTGAGCGCGGGCGGCTGCAACGGATGCGAGGCCGACACGAACGTGCTCACCACGATTGGGTGGGACATCGGTCGCTTCGGAATCGAGTACGTGGCATCTCCTCGACACGCCGACGGCCTATTGATCACAGGCCCGGTGACGGAGAACATGCGCTTGGCCTTGGAGAAGACCTACGATGCGGTTCCCGACCCGAAGATCGTGATTGCGGTCGGGGCCTGCGCCATCAGCGGCGGGCCCTTACATCGACCATCCCGAGCAGCATGACGGCGCTACCGCGGCTTCCCGTCGACCTGTTCATCCCGGGCTGTCCGCCCCACCCCTTGACCATTCTCGACGGTCTGCTCCGACTCGTCGGAAGAGTGAAATAGGCGGCTCGGCGGCGATTCTCTAACCCTTCGCCGCCTCCGACACAGCAGGCAGCCGCACCTGGCCCGCATCGGTGACCACGCAGGCTGCGACAATGTCGTCCTCGAAGCTGACCTTGCGCTCGCCCTTCTGGAACATGAGCCCGATCACGCCGTAGACGTTGCGGGCGTACATCGCGCTCGAGTGGAAGGGGACGGTGCCGGGCATGTTCAGGGTGCCGACGAGGGTCACCCCTTCCTTCACGACGATCTTGCCCGGTTCGGTCAGCTCGCAGTTACCGCCGCGCTCGGCGGCCAGGTCCACGATCACCGTGCCCAGCTTCATCTCCTTCACCATGTCGGCGGTGATGAGCCGAGGCGCGGGCTTGCCCGGCACGAGGGCGGTGGTGATGACGACATCGGCTTCGACCACGTGCTTGCGCACGATCTCGCGCTGCTTGGCCAGGAACTCGGGAGTCGCCTCGCGCGCGTAGCCGCCCGCGTCCTGCATGCTGGCGTCGGTGGGTACCTCGATGAATCGTCCGCCCAATGACTCGACCTGCTCCTTCACCGCGGGGCGCACATCGGAGACCTCGACCACCGATCCGAGACGCTTGGCGGTGGCGATGGCCTGGAGTCCGGCCACCCCCGCGCCCATGATCACGACCTTGGCCGGGCTGATCGTGCCCGACGGGGTGGTCATGAAGGGGAAGAGCCTGGGAAGGTGGCTCGCCGCGACCAGCACCGCCTTGTAACCGGCGATGTTGGCCTGGGACGAAATCGCGTCGAAGGCCTGGCCGCGCGTGGTGCGGGGCATGAGATCCATCGCGAACGCGGTGGCCTTGCGGCTGGCGAGCATCTTCACCGCCTCGGCGTTCTCCATCGGCCAGAGGAAGGAGACGAGGATCGCCCCGTCCTTCATCAACTCGGCTTCGTGCTTGCCGAGCTTCTCGTTCATGCGCGGCGGGTTGAGCCGCCCCACGACGTCCGCCGCCGCATAGAGGGCGAGCAGATCCGACCCCACGGTGGCCCCGGCGTCCTGGAAAAGCTTGTCGGGAACGCTGGCCGTGAGGCCGGCGCCGGCCTCGATCGTTACCGTGAACCCGTCCTTGACCAGGCGCTTTACGGTGTCGGGCATCGCCGCGACCCGCGTTTCGCCGGGGGTGATCTCCTTCGGAATAAAGACCGTCGGCATCGTCGTCCTCACTTCAAGAATGGCCTGGCAAGGATGATCCCGCAGCAGGGGATCCCATACGAAAATCCGAGCCATTCTAAACAGACCGCACCGTGACCGTCGAGTGCCGGAATCGCGAATTGTGATATGCGCCGGACCTCCAGGAGGCAGTATCCCGCCGCGTGGGCTCGCCGAGGCCGTTTGACCGCGCCGAGGCCCGGGATGACGGCCCTGCGGCGGCCCGTGTAGGATTAGGGCCTCGTTCGCTCATCGCTCTCGCAGGGAGGTTGGAATCGTGTCAGCTACGCCGGAAAAGGTCGTCATCGTCGGTTCGGGTCCCGCCGCCTTCACCGCCGCCATCTACGCGGCGCGCGCCGAGGTTCAACCGCTCATCGTGGAGGGATCGCTCGCGAACGATCGCGGCGAGATCCCCGGCGGCCAGCTCATGACCACGACCGAGGTGGAGAACTTCCCCGGCTTCCCCGAGGGGGTGAGCGGCGGCGAGTTGATGGATCTCCTGCGTGCCCAGGCCCAGCGATTCGGGGCGCGCACAGTGCAGGAGGACGTGAGCCGAGTCGACTTGAAGCAGAGCCCCTTCCGGCTCTGGACCTCCGAGGGGCAGGAGATCGCCGCGCTCTGCGTCATCGTCGCCACCGGGGCCCGGGCCAAGAAGCTCGATCCGAAAGGGAGCGAGAAGTTCTGGCAGAACGGCGTGAGCGCGTGCGCGGTCTGCGACGGCGCGCTCCCGATGTTCCGCGGCAAGCCGCTGGCTGTGGTCGGTGGCGGCGACACCGCGATGGAGGAGGCGAGCTTCCTCGCCAAGTACGGGAGCAAGGTCTACGTGCTGCATCGCCGCGACGAGCTTCGCGCCAGCAAGATCATGCAGGAGCGCGTGCTCGAGAACCCGAAGATCGAAATGCTCTGGAGCACGACGGTGGACGAGCTCCACGGCTCCGATCAGCTCGAGGCGATCACCGTCCTCTCCACCAAGGACGGCTCCCGTCGCAAGGTCGAAGTGGGCGGCCTCTTCTACGCCATCGGCCACGTCCCCAACACCGCGTTTCTGGAGGGCCAGCTCGAGACCAACGAGACCGGCTACATCGTGCTCAAGCACGGTCAGGAGACGAGCGTGCCCGGGGTCTTCGCCGCCGGCGACGTACACGACTTCCGCTACCGGCAGGCGATCACCGCTGCCGGCGCCGGTTGTGCCGCCGCGCTCGACGCTGAGCACTACCTGTCCGGGATGTCGTAGCGTCCAGGCGCCGCTCCGCACGCGCCCGTCGTCCTCGCCGAAGGGGCCCCCGCTTCGCGGCCCTTCGGACTGCGGTCGACGGGCGACGCGCTGCGCGGCGCCTAGACGGCCCGACCGCCGGCCACGGGCGCGCGGTGTCCCAGCACCGGGTGTGGCCGGTAGGGCGCTTCGAGCCGTTCCACCTCCTCCGGGTCGAGCCGAATCGAGACCGCGGCCGCCGCGTCCTGGAGGTGTTCCAGCCGGGTCGCGCCCACGATGGGCGCGGTGACTCCCGGTGCCTGGAGGATCCAGGCCAGCGCGGCCTGCGCCGGCTTGATGCCGCGCCCGCGCGCTACCTCAACCACCGCTTCAACGACGTCGAAGTCGGCATCGGTGTAGAGCTGGCGCGTGTAGTCGTCGCTCCTCGCGCGCTCGGTGGGCTCCTGCGCAAGACGCTTGCGGTTGCCGGCCAGGAGCCCTCGCGCGAGCGGACTCCACGGGATCACGCCGATCCCCTCCGAGTCGCACAGGGGAATCATTTCCCGCTCTTCTTCACGGTAGATGAGGTTGTAGTGGTTCTGCATCGCGACAAAGCGGTGAAGACCCAAGCGGTCCGCGGTGTAGATCGCTTTCGCGAACTGCCAGGCCGCCATGCTGCTTGCGCCCAGGTAGCGCACCTTGCCCGCGCGAACCAGCGCGTCCAGCGCCTCGAGGGTTTCCTCGATCGGCGTCTCGGGATCCCAGCGGTGGATCTGATAGAGGTCGATGGTGTCGAGGCCGAGCCGGCGCAACGAGGCGTCGCAGGCGTCAAAGACGCGTTTGCGGGAGAGCCCCTGCGAGTTCGGCCCGTCACGCAGCGGAAAGTAGAGCTTGCTCGCCACGACGACTTCGTCGCGGCGGGTCAGCTCGCGCAACCAGCGGCCGGTGACCTCTTCGCTACGCCCGCGCGAGTACATGTCGGCGGTATCGAAGAAGTTGATGCCCGCCTCGACCGCGGCGCGGAAGTGCTCGCCCGCCGCGTCTTCCGACAGCACCCACGGGCGCCACGCGGGATCGCCGTAGGACATGCACCCCAGACAGATGCGCGAGACATCGAGCCCGGTGCGGCCGAGCTTCACGTACTCCATCGTCGTTCTCCCCGTGACTGCCGGCCCGCGCCTCGCGAGCCGGATCGTCCGCCGCGACTCAGGTCCGGGATGACCGCGTCGTGTCGCGGATCTTGATCGCCAATCCTACCAGGGTCAGGGCGACGAAGATGAGGGCCACGCCGAGGCCCCCGGGCTCCCGGTTGTAGCCATGAATCCTGTGAACCCGGATATTTTCCTTTTGATTCGGCAAGTCGCGATGCCACACTGCACGGCGACTGTCTCAGACCAAGAAGGAGGGCGTTCGGATCCATGGAAACGAACCTGAAGGGGCGCTACCCCGGGTTGGTCTACAACTTCTTCACCCTGCTCGGGTTGGGGCTGGCCCTCTTCGGCCTGGCCGCCATCATCATCCTCTTCCTGCTCAGCGTCTTCGCCAAGGGTTCCAACCCCTATCTGGGGATCTTCACGTTCATCGTCTTTCCCGGAATCATGGTGCTCGGGCTCCTCCTGGTCCCATTCGGGATGTGGCGCGAGAAGAAGCGCCGCGAATCGGGGAAGACACGGCCGCTCATCATCGATCTCGGCAACGCCCACCACCGCAACCTCATGGTCACCGCGCTGGTTGGAGCATGCACCTTCCTCCTCATCACCACGATCGGTCTCTACCAGGGCTACCAGTACACCGAATCGGTGTCCTTCTGCGGCAAGGTCTGCCATCAGGTGATGAACCCTGAGTACACCGCTTACATGAACTCCTCCCACGCCCAGGTGGAATGCGCTGCCTGCCACATCGGGCCCGGCGCGGGCTGGTACGTGAAGAGCAAGCTCTCCGGCGCCCGACAGGTCGTAAAGACCGTCCTGGGTACTTATCCCCGGCCGATCCCCACCCCCATCGAAAACCTGCGACCCGCGCAGGAAGTGTGCGAGGAGTGCCACTGGCCCCAGAAGTTCTTCCCCGCCACTCAGGTCATCCGCGACCATTTCCTGAGTGACCGCGAGAACACGCAATGGCGGATCAACCTGCTGGTCCGGGTGGGAGGCACCTCGGCCTCTCCCGAAGGAAGGCCCACCGGCATCCACTGGCACATCGACAAGGCCAACCACATGACCTATGTCGCGACCGATGGGTCGCGCCAGGGCTTCGACCAAGTCACCTGGTCCAAGGACGGCCGGAAAGTCGTCTACACGCGCGGCGGAGAGCCGCTCCCGGACTCGGTGTTGGTGCGCAAGCGGGCTGAGAAGCTCGTCCGGCCGTTCGACTGCATGGACTGCCACAACCGGCCCTCACATCGGTATCGCTCCCCGATGGAGACGGTGAACGAGGCGATGGCCTCCGGGAGGCTCGATCCTGGCATCCCGTGGATCAAGCGCGTGGCGGTGGAGGCCCTCTCCCGGAACTACGCCACGACGGCAGGGGCACGAGATTCCATCGCGCTGGCGATGGGAGCCTTCTACGAGGGACAGGGAGTCTCACTTCCCCCGGAAGCAATCGCCGCCGTTCAGGATATCTACGGGAAGAACATGTTTCCGGAGATGCGGGTCCGCTGGGACCGCTATCCCGAGAATCGAGGACATTTCATCTATCCGGGGTGTTTCCGGTGTCACGGTTCCGACCTGCGGACCGCGGATGGCGAGGGGATCAGCGATGACTGCAACCTCTGCCACACGATCGCCTCGCAGGGCATCGTGCACGAGATCGGGGACACTCTGGTAGCCGCCGGCTTGCCTTTCCGGCACCCGGCGGATATCGGCGGGGCCGAAACGGAGATGCCGTGCACGGACTGTCATACCGGCGACGACAGCGTCTTCCCTCCCATGCAGTAGGAGAAGATGCTTGTCGGCGGGCGGTTTCCGGCAGTAAGGTGCCTGGTCGGACAGCGAACCCGGAATCGGGTAGGGGAGGTTCAATGACAGTGAAGAAGACTCTGATCGTCGCGCTCGTGGGGGTGTTCCTGACCTTGTCCTGCATGGCGGCTTTCGCCGCTGAGCCCGCCAAGGCGAACACCTACATGGGCATCAAGAACTGCAAGATGTGCCACAGCAAGGACGCCACAGGTAACCAGTTCGCGCTGTGGGAGAAGAGCGCTCACGCCAAGGCGTACGCGTCGCTCGCGAGCCCCGAGTCGAAGGCGAAGGCCAAGGAACTGGGGATCGACGACCCGCAGAAGTCCGAAAAGTGCCTGAGCTGCCACGTGACCGCGTTCTCGGTCATGAAGGACCTGGCCACCCAGAAGATCACGCTCGAAGAGGGCGTGTCCTGCGAGAGCTGCCATGGCCCGGGGAGCGCATACAAGGACATGAAGGTTATGAAGGAGCTCTACGCGGGCACGGTGAAGCCGGAGACGGTCGGCCTGCTCGCGCCGGATGAGAAGCTCTGCATGACCTGCCACAAGGCGGAGGGGAACCCCTTCCACAAGGAGTTCAAGTTCGCCGAGTACGTCAAGAAGATCGCGCACCCGATCCCGAAGGCGGGCGGCTAGTCCGACCGACCTGATTCGGGGCTCGGCCCTGTATGCCTCTCAACCGGCCCGCTGGAGCGAAAGCCTCGGCGGGCCGGTTCTTTTGTGAGCCCCTAAACACGACACAAATCATCTATTCTGTTGGCGGTCAATGCTTTACGGTGCCCAATATACTGCACAATCCGTTCGCGCAAAATGCGTTATCGCTTTTGTGAAATAGATCACATTCTCTTTTCAAGATAATCTCTTGGACGTCGTATTCCGGCCCGCGCCCTCCGCAGGGGCAGGCCTCTGGCGCCATGGGCTGCTTGGAGAGGATTCATGCATCTGCGCCGCGCGGTGCTAGTTACGCTGGGTACAGCGGTGGTGGCCTTGGCCCCCTCCGCCGAGGCCAGCGAACCCGCCATCAAGTCGGTCCTGGCCATCGTCCAGGGCCCGGCGCCTCTCGACGCCTTCAAGCGTCCCCAGGGCCTCGTCACGGACCCGTCCCGGGGCATGATCGTCATCGCCGATACCGGAAATCACCGGATCGCCACGTTCGATGCGGCCTATCGCTCCCGGGGCGTCGTGGCCTTCGATCTGCCGAACGGCAAGGACGCCAGCGAGCCCCGGTCTCTCGCCGTCGACCGGCGCATGCGGCTCTTCCTGGTCGACAACATGAGCCGCGAAGTCGAAGTACTCACCCCCCGCGGCACGCACCTCGCGTATCTCCCGTCGCTTCTCCCGGAAGGAGTCGGCGACGATGCCCGTCCTCAGGACATCGTGATCGGCCCGAGCGGTCGGATCTACCTTCTCTGCGGCGGTGAGCGGCCCGGCTTTGTGGTAGGCGATTCGGATGGCAGACCGGTCACCCATGTCGGCTTCGATTCCAGCGAGACGGGCCCGTTCACCGGCCCCACCGCCCTGGACGTGGATCCGACCGAGACGATGATCGCGGTGGCCGACCCGATGGCCGAGAAGCCCGTCCTTCTCTTTTCCGTTGAAGGCACCCTTATCACCGCATTCGGACGACACGGCGAAGGCGACGGCACCTTCTCCATGGTGAGCGACGTGACGTGGGGACCCGGTGGGACGCTCTGGGTCACCGACACCGTTCGCCACTCGATCAGCGTCTTCGATGTGCAGGGCACGTATTTGGGTCGGATCGGCGGCTTCGGCCACGGTCCCGGCCAGTTCGATTATCCGAGCGGCTGCGCGTTTCTTGCGCCCGACCGTCTCGTGGTCTTGGAGCGGGTGGGAGCTCGCTTCCAGGTGCTCGAGGTCCAAGTACCGGCATCCGAACATCCTGCGGGTGCGACCCTCGAGCAAGGAGGCCCCGGTGCAGCCGGGGCGAGTCTCGCAACACTGCAAGGGAGGTATAGGTGGTGATGAGGAAACAACTCATGCTCCACGTGGGGGTCCTCGTCGCTGTGGCCGCGCTGGCGTCTGTGAGCTTCGCGGGCGACTTCCACATGAACTCGACCCTGATCTGCTCCGACTGTCACGTGATGCACTACAGCCAGACCCATGGCTACAACGCCAACGGAAGTGGGATCTATAACCCGCTCGGCGCCGCTGGCCCGTACGAGTTCCTGCTCCGCAACGACATCAACGACATGTGCCTTGGCTGCCATGACGGGCAGAGCTGGGCGCCCGACGTGTTCGAGGGCCACACCAACGGCTACGTCCGTCAGGCTGGCGCTCTGAACGAGGTGGGCGGCAACGGCCTCTACCCGGCCGCGGCCGGACACACCCTGAACTCGACCGACGTCGCTCCGGGCGGCACGTTCACCAATGCAGACGGTCTCGAGTGCACCGACTGCCACTCGCCGCACGGGCGGGCCAGCGGCCTTCCCACCGGTGTCACCAACGGCGGGTATCGCAACCTGTACCGGTCCGGCACGGCGAGCATCGGCTACTCGCGCCTGGACGCGGACGGCGCGAACAACCTGGCCCTCTCGGTGTTCGAGGATGCCTCCAGTGGCACGAGTGCCAATCACTACGGCTACAACCACATCACGTTCAACGAGCCCTCGGCGACTGCGTCGGCCTACGCCAACCTGTGCAAGTCCTGCCACACCAACTTCCATGGCGACATGGGCGGTGCTGAGGTCGGCGGCGTGGACATCGGCGGCGGCATCTGGGAGGAGTTCCATCGTCACCCGTCCAGCACCGTGAACATCGGCGCTGTCGGCGGCGGCCACTCCAGCCTCAGCCGGTTCGCCGGCAAGGTGAACCAGGTCCAGGTCATGTCCCCCGCTGGCAAGCGTGCCGGCACCTATCTGGCTGCCGACACCGACCTGACCCCCTCGTGCATGAGCTGCCACAAGGGTCATGGCAACCAGAACGCGTTCGGCCTCATCTACATGCTGGGAACCGGTACGGTCACTGAGCAGGGCGACGACGGCGTTGACGCCCGCAACATGTGCCGCCAGTGCCACGGCATGGGAGGCAGCTCGACGACCTGGTGATGCAAGACCTGGAGAGCTAATCTCTCCATAGCCTGAATACGACGCTTGGGCGCGGGCACCGACAATCCGGCCACTGTCGGTGCCCGCAGCCTGGGTCTGCCGTTGTTGATTCCGCGTTCCGGAAGGTGGCCGACGGAGTCGAGCGTGAGACCAGTTTCCGGCGTGGTTCTCACCGGCGTCCTGACTCTGGCCGCCTGGACCATCTCCGCACAAACGACGTACGATCCCCACGCCGACCCCAACACCGGGGTCCAGCGCCTCGTTACGGTTCCCTCCACGCGCGGCCAGTGCCGGCAGTGCCACGCGACCCACGAAGACTCCCCGAACGCTCCGGTCTTTCCCATCGAACTCTTCACCGACAACGTCAACCGCATCGCCTTCTGGGACCAGGGAGACGGTCCCTGCCACCGCGCCCGGCCCCAGAACTATCCCTTGGGTGAGACCGACCGACTGCCCGAGACGGAACCCGACGCGGGCTACTTCGAAGCCAACAACGCCGGTGTGCGGCGGATCGGAGTGGAGCTGCGCGGCCGTTGGCCCGGCGAGAGCGTCTATACAAACCCCGCGATGACCACCTCGGGGCATTACATCTCGCCTCATGCGTTGGATCCGGACATGCCGCGACAGGATCCCTCCGGGCAGGGGCTCTGTCTGAATTGTCACACGCCTCACGATGCCCCGAACCCGCGTGACCTCCTGATCGCGCAGTACGGCGGTATCGGCGGCCACGCTTCGATGGGCGCCCCGGACCAGTATAGGTTGTGCTTCGACTGCCACGGCAACGACGGCCCTGCAGGGATGGATCTTGGCAGCCGGTTCATCGAGGACTACTACGATGCCGGCCTGAACCCGGACCACGGCGGGCACCGCATCCGGCGGAACCCCGACGTCGCCATCTCCTGGCCCGCGCATATCCAAGTGGGCGACATGCTTCCCTGCTACGACTGCCACAACCCTCACGGTTCCCAGGGGAACAACAGCGTGCAGCCCAACGCCTTCCTGATCAGCGACCAGCGGACGAACTGGAGCGGCCTCACCAGCACGCTCACCGACGCCGCCCAGTGCCGGAAGTTCTGCCTCGGTTGCCACATCCCGTCGGGCGGGATCCCAGGCACCCAGACCGTAGAGGGGATCGTGATGAATACGCTCCCCGACCAAGGTCCGCACCGTCTCAACTCCGCCAAGAGCTGTTACGACTGCCATGGCCGGGACTACTCGAGCCCGACCGGCAGCAACGTGCACAACCCAGGCGAGGGTGAAGGCGGGCCTCCTTGACGGTGTTCCGGGTGGCGATCATTGCAGGCTGCCGCGTCGGCTTCCTGGCCGCTCTGGCGCTCCTGGCTCCCCGGTCGGTCCACGCGATGCAGGGGAACTGGGTGTCCTCCTTCCTGCGCACGGAGGACACGATTTCCGAGGACACCTGGCGGAGCAACCTCGACCTGCGCGGCAGCAGCGATTTCCCGGGCGGCGTCGCGGTCACGCTGCGAGGATCGTTTGCCTACTACAGCCGCAACACCCGGTACGGGCTCGAGTCCGGCGACGGTGACCTTCTCCGGCATCGCTGGTACGCGGACGCGCAGAAGTCGACGGTACGCATTCGGACCCAGTTCGTGCCATGGCAGGGCGTGGATTCGGGTGTGGGCGGCGTTCGGGAACGCGTGGCCCAAGTGGATCTCAATGCGTCTCCGGCAGGGGCGCCCAGCCTGAGCGCGCACTACCATCGACTGGATCGAGACGCGCCCACGTGGACCGCCAGCGGTGTGCGCAGCGAGCGTTCCTGGTCCGACGACTGGCGGGGCCAACTCGCTTATTCCCGGGGTGGCGTGGGGAGCACCTTGGCTTATCGGCGCCTTCAGAGCGCGCCGTCTTCCTCCTCTTTGGGTGCTCGCTCCAACACGGATGACTGGCGGGCCGCCCTACAAGGCTCGAGAGCCTGGCGCGCCGTGTCCGCTCAAGCCTCCTATGACGCCAGCTACTCCACGTACTCGACCCGGGACCGCGACCGCAAGCAGTACAGCCAGCGCACCGGTGTGTCCTCCTTCTGGAATCCCAGCCGTCGGCTCTCGGTCGGCGGATCGGGCACGGTGCAGTGGGGCCGGGCCGAGGACAATGCGCTTCCCGACTCCAGGTCTCGCGCGGAACGATTCCTGAGCGGAAGCGCCGACTACCGGCCGATTGACGGGATGAGCCTTCGTGTTCTGCGCGAGTACCGGCAGCAGACCCAGACGGGAGGAGACATCGTCTCGGACTATGTGCAGGGCCAGGCGACATTCGCTCGCGACCTCATTCGAGGACTGGTCCTCCAGGCCGGCGCTCAACGCGCGGTGGACCTGGCAAGCCGGAACGGCTCCATCCCTCTGAACACGGTCTACGGTCTGCTGGACGGCAGACTTCGCCAGGGGATCGCCGCGCGGGCCGAGTTGCGGGCTTCCAGGGCGGTGATCGGCGCCTCACAGACCGGTACGCAATGGGGACGATCGCTCCAGCTTCGCACCGCCCCCGTCAGCAACGCGACCTGTGAGATCACCTGGCGCCGGGACACGCTGCCCATGTTCGACGGGCAGGCTCAGACCGATCAGGAGTGGCAGTACACGGTTGGGTACCAGCCGGTTCCCCGGTCGAGTTTCATTGCTTCGTATCGGCGGCTTGCCGGCACGGGCCGGCTCGTCCGCGAGGAGCGCTTTGGAACGGTGAGCGCGGGCATACGCATCTCGGAAGAGGCGACGCTCTCCGTGGACTGGTCCCGCAGGGAGTCTCTGGTGTTGAGCTCGCGCACCGGTGAGATAATCGGCGGCGTCGATCTGGGCTTCTGGTTGCCCAGCGAGCTCCGAGCCAAGGTCCAATGGCGCCGTGCCGCGCGCAGATCGCTCCAGGATCCGTGGCGTTACGGCCGCGGAGCCGACAGCTACGGCTTCACCCTCGACAGAAGCTTTTAGATCGGACAGCAGGGAGTCACACACGACATGAGTGCACGGATGAAGGCGGTGGAGCTGGCGATGGCGGTGCTCTTGATCTCGGTCGTCGGCTGTGGCGGTTCCTCCGCCTTTGTGAACCCCGAAGCGGACCTGCCCTATTACCAGAAAGTGGCAATCATCCCCTTCACGTCGCTGTCCCAGGATCGCGGGGCCGGATATCGCGTGAGCGACATCTTCTTCAGCGAGCTGCTTCGCCGGGGATTCGCGGATGTAGTTGAGCCCGGTCAGTTCTCCGCCGCTGTGGTCAAGCTGCGCGGGGGGACACCGGTCGAGAATCCATGGTCGGCGGAGGAACTGGCCCGTCTGGCGGAGGAACTCGGCGTCGAGGGGGTGTTCTTGGGCACGGTGCGCGAGTACGAGATGTCTCGCACCGGTCGCTCGGCGTTTCCGCTGCTTTCGATGGAGGTGCGATTGGTCGATGCGGCGTCCGGGAAGCTGGTCTGGAGCGCGAGCGACACCCGTCGCGGAGGGCCGGGAACTCCGGTGGTGAGTTGGATTCTGGGTCTCTTCGGCGGCGGCGAGATCCACACGATGGGCGAGCTCACGACGTCGGTGTGTCGTGACTTTCTGAAGACGCTGCCGAGGAACTGAGAACCATGAAACGGTCGCGCGGGATGATCACTCTGGCGGCGGCGCTCTGGGCGCTGGGGTTGGCCGCATGCGCACCGTCGCCCCAGGCGTACATTGCAGAACCACTAGCCGGCCCGATGCGGATCGCCGTGCTTCCGCTGGCGAATTACTCCGACTCGCGTGAAGCGCCGGAGCGGTTGGGGCCCATGGTGGCGGTGGCGCTCTCCCAGTTCCGTGACATAGAGGTCGTCGAGTCCGGCCGGGTGGAGGAAGCGCTTTCCAAGGAGCCGTGGCTCATGATCGATCGGCTTCCGCCGGATCTCGTCGATACATTGGGCGCCGAGATGGGCGCGGACGCCATTTTGCTCGGGGCGGTACTCGCCTACGGCTTGCGCGAGGATCCCGAGGGCTCGTTGCCCGAGGTGTCTCTCTCGCTGCGTCTCATCGAGGCGCCGGGTGGCAGGGTTCTCTGGAGCGCAGTACACAGTCGTGGAGGGAGCGACGGCGAGACCGTGTTCGGCCTGGGTCGCGTCACGAACCTGGAGCGGCTCGCGGCGGACGCGGTCGAAGAGATTATGAAGACGTTCCCCGCATCGAGGGGAGGCAAGCGTCAGCGCGCCTCGACCCCGGCGGGAGAGGAGAGGTGACATCTTGAAGAGCCTGCTGGTTGCGAGTGTGCTGGGTCTCATGTGCTGGTGCACCGCGGACCCTGCCCACTCCCAGGAATCCGCACCCAAGCCCGTGCCGGCCATCACCGACACGACGCTCAAGTTCGTGATTCAGGCGGGGAACCGGCTCTACCCGGATTGGAAGGAAGATCACACCGTCCGAATCGGGGAGAAGTTCTATCTTCGGCGACACGCCGCTCAGCGGAACGGTCAAGCAGTTCCTGACCGACTTCCGCATCATCGACGGAAAGATGCTGAACCTCTCCGAGGCGATGAACAACCCCGCCGTCCAGGTCTTCGTCCTCGCCGACACCGGAGCGGTGGACAGCTCCTGGGCGTTTCTGAACTTTCCGCCCCATTTCTCGTCGAAATCGTTCTACTCCTTCCAGCTGAAGGAAGTGCTCGGCTACAAGGGGCCTTCTTCGAAGCCTGAGACTCCCAAGGTGTCCGAGAAGGAGAAGTGAGATGAGCGGCCGCATCCGTTTGAGTCGCACTGGCGATACTCGCTCTTGCTCTAGGCATGGGGGTGGTGGCGTCATTGCTGTCGGGGCGCTCGGATGCCCAGCCCCGGCGTCGGTGCTACGACTGCCATCAGAAGGCGCAGGACGAGTACGCGCAGAAGAAGGTCGTGCACGACCCGGTGAAGGCCGAGGACTGCGAGAGTTGCCACAAACGACACGGGTTTGCGCAGAAACTCATCCTGCAGAAGGATCTTCCCGAACTCTGCACCTCTGCCACCCCGGCGCGGTGACCCGAAGCCCGCCGAGGGCGGCTTCGACCATCTTTCGACGAAGGGCGTTTCCTGCGTCTCGTGCCACGACGCGCATGCTTCCGACAGCAAGGGACTCCTCGCCGCCCCAGCGGCGGAAGTCTGCGCGGCATGCCACCCGCGACTTGCCCAGGCCCAGGCATCCCCCGCAAAACACGCCCCCTTTGCCGAGGGCAAGTGCGAGACCTGCCATGCCCCGCATCAGTCCGATTATCCCGGGCTCTTGATCGCGCCCGAAGCCGAGCTTTGCGCCCGCTGCCACGGTCCCGTTTCCGAGTTGCCGGAACTCCATACTCGACCGGAGGTGGCGGGCGCTCTTGTGTTCGTCGTGTCACGATCCCCACGGATCGCCACAGGGCAAGGGAGGGGGATTTGTCCACGCCCCCTACGCCGAAGCCGACTGCCAGGCCTGCCACAGCGGGTTGCCGGACGATCCGTCAGTCCTCACCGCCCCCAAGGAAGAGCTATGCATCACCTGCCACAGCGACGTGGGGGATGTGGCCAAGGCGGACCACGGCCACCCGCCGGCGGCGGAAGGGGATTGCCTCTTCTGTCACGATCCTCACAAGGCCGACCGCAAGGGCCTGCTCAAGGGAAGCGCTGAAGAGCTCTGCTTCGTCTGTCACGAGGACCCGCGCCAGAATCCGGAGTTGGCCTCCAAGCACCAGCCTTTCGATGAGCTCGCCTGCGATTCATGTCACAAGGCGCACGGCGGCGGTGGGAAGGGGATGCTGACCGAATCCTCGGAGGTGCTCTGCCGCTCCTGTCATGGCGCCGCGGTGGAGAAGGCAGCGGCGGCAAAGGTCCCCCATGCCCCCATGGAAGGGGACTGCCGGACCTGTCATGCCCCCCATGTAAGCGAGGAGACGGCCCTTCTCGCCCAGCCCGAGGCCCTTCTATGCGAGAGCTGTCACGACGGCCTGGCCAAGGAAGGCAAGGAACCGATCGTCCACTTCCCGTTCCTGGACGGCACCTGCGCGGCATGCCACACCGCTCACGGGTCGGATCTGCCGGCGCTCGGAACGAAGGCGCAGCCGGCGCTCTGCCTGCAGTGCCACCGTGAGCAAGTCGACCAGATGCGGATGCCCCAGAAGCATCCTCCCTTCGAGACCGACGCATGCACGTCCTGCCACCGGCCGCACAGCGGGAAGGAGCCCGGGCTCCTCATGACGACGCAGGCGGAACTGTGCGCGACCTGCCACGGCGAGCCGGCCGGAGGCGCGTCCGCCGTTACTCTGCATGCTCCGGTCGCCCGGGGTGAGTGTGACTCTTGCCACGATCCTCACGCGATCCCGGAAGGAAAGAGCCTGCTGCGCGCGGCGGGCGCGGATCTCTGCTTCACATGCCACAACACGATGAAGGAGTCCTTGGCCACGGGTGTCGTGCACGCTCCGGTCAAGAACGGCGAGTGCGCCACCTGCCACAGCGCGCACCAGACGCGCACCGCCGACGGACGAGTGGCCCTCGCAACGCCTTGCACGACGTGCCACGACGCAGCCGATCGCGACTTCAAGCGGAGCCACGAGAGCTTCCCGGTGGAGCAGACCGACTGCCTATCGTGCCACGATCCCCATCGTGGATCGGAGAAGGGACTTCTCCGTGCGGAGCGCCACGAGCCGTTCGGGCCCGGCTCCTGCGAGACCTGCCACAAGCCGCCGTCGCCCGACTCGAAGGTGGAACTGGTGGCCCCGGAGGCGGAGCTCTGCGCCGGCTGTCACGGCGGGATCGAGCCGCCCAAACCGCCCAAAGCTCTGCATACCCCGGTGGAGATGGGGGATTGCAGCGGCTGCCACAACCCGCACGCCGCTTCGGGGAAGAAGCTTCTCCCCGAGACAGCCTCGGAGCTGTGCGAGCGCTGCCACACGGATCTCTCGCAGCAGCTCCGCTCCGCCAACCCGGAGCTGGTCCACGCCCCCGCCCGGGCCGGGGAGTGCCGCACCTGCCATGGCGGCCATGAGGGATTCGAGCCCGGCCTTCTCAACAAGGCGAGCCCTGAACTCTGCGGGGACTGTCACGGCGATGTGATCAAGCAGACCCAAGAGAAGTTCACGCACGCACCGGTCACGGATCCCGGGTGCAAGCAATGCCACGACCCGCATGTGGGCCGGGAGGAAGGGCTCCTCACCACGCCGGTGCGCGAACTCTGCGCGTCCTGCCACGATCCGCGCGCCCCGCAGTTCCTGGCACAGCACCGCGGGTTCCACGCCGAGGGGGCCAAGTGCACGAGTTGCCACGACCCGCACGGTTCCAAGAACGCGGGGCTCATGCTGGCCTTCTCGCACAAACCCTATGCGGATAAGGACTGCATGGCCTGCCACGCCGGGCAGGAAGGGCTCAAGGCGGAGGGGATGGCGTTGTGCGTGACCTGCCACGGTGGTCACGCGAAGGACGCCGAGAAGCCGGTCGTGCACGCCGCGGTGACGACGGGCATGGGCTGCATCAACTGCCACTCGCCTCACGCCGGCCGCACCAAGGAGATGCTGGTGCGCGACGACGTGACCAAGACCTGTCAGACCTGTCACGACCGCAAGATGTTCGCCGCGAAGTACCAACACCCGGACATCGGGGGCTGCTCCACCTGCCATGATCCTCATGGCAGCGGGAACGCGGGGATCCTGGTCGAGCCCCAGCAGACGCTTTGCGGCCAGTGCCACGACGCCTCGGAGTCGCACTATCACCCGTACTCGGGACCGCAGAAGGATCCGCGAACCGGCCAGGATCTGACGTGCACCTCCTGCCACAACCCGCACGGCACGGACCACGAGCAGCTTCTGACCCACGACAAGACGCGGTTGCTCTGCGTGCAGTGTCATCAGGGCGGCGACCTGGAAGCGCGTCCAAGAGGGGGCCGGTAGCAGGCTCCGCAGTTGGGGGGGGGAGTCGCCTCACTGGTAAATAGGAGCGATTTTGTCGTGAATGCTCCGTTCGCTTTCCATGATTGACCTTATCTCTTTTCTCCACTATTGCCTTGCCGCGCAGTTGCCGATATGGCAGTTTGACCGTGGCAGTCGACTGCACAGACAAGCCTCGATACTCGTGATAAAGTGCCCGGCAAGTAGAAGAAGAGCACTTTGGCGGATCTTCTGGGGTATCGGCAGGTTCCGTCCTTGAGAGGTACACAGGCGGTCTTTCTTCGGAGGGGACTCGTTGAAAGCGCACAGCAAGCATCTCGGTCGCTACGTACCCGTCCTGATCCTTGCCCCCTTCCTCATCGCCCTCCTTTCCGGGTCGCAACCGGAACTCTCCGCCGCGGACAATCCTCGTGAGAGCGAGGCGTGTCTCGCGTGCCACGAGGGACTTGACGCCTCACTCGCGCTGACTGCCCACCGGCTCTTCGAGAAATCCGGCGAGAAGACCGAGGTCCTGACGGCCTGCACCGATTGTCACCGCGGGGATTCTCGTCACTACGAGGAGAGTCCAGAGCAGTATCCGATGACCAACCCGGCTGCTGTGGGCGCGATCGCCGAGGGCGAGATCTGCTCATCCTGCCATCTGAATCCGCACCAACAGAACATGATGGAGAGAAACGTCCACGCCGAAAACGACGTGAACTGCAGTTCCTGTCACAGCGTCCACGCCGGCAAGCAACCCTCTCTTCTCGAGGAGGCCGAGGTGGAGCTATGCCAGGGGTGCCACACCGCAGTAGCGAGCGAATTCGCCAAGCCTTCGCGGCATCCCGTCAACGACGGGATCGTGAAGTGCTCCGAGTGCCACTTGACGCTGGACAAGACGACTCGGGAACTCTCCATGAATGGGATGAACGACGCGTGTACGAGTTGCCACGGCGAATTCCAGGGGCCGTTCCCCTACGAACACCAGGCCTCGGTGGACTACTCCACGGAGGAGGGTGGGTGCATGACCTGCCATGAACCCCACGGATCGTATCTGCCGAGGATGCTCAAGCAGCCCTACGAGGCTCCGAATTTCCAGCTCTGCGCGCAGTGCCACTCCGTCCCACTCCACAAGATGAATCCCTATCACGGGACCCAGTGGGCGGAGCTGGCCTGCAACGACTGTCACACCGACATTCACGGTTCCTATGTCAGCCGGAATTTCCTGAGCGAATCGCTCCAGGATCAAGGCTGTTTCAACGTCGGGTGTCACCAGTACTAGGATGGTGCGAATGCGAATGAGGACGCTAGCGACGCTTCCGGCCCTGCTCGTCGTCACCTTGGGGGCGGCTCCGCTTCAGGCGGGGACGTGGAACGGGACGGTGAAGTTGGGCGGCGTGCTTCTCGACGAGCAAGGGGATCGGTCGACGGTCCAGGAGACCTACAACATCCACGAGGGATTCTCCATCACCCAACTCCGCCTGGCCGGAACCCCGAATCCCGAGAGCTACCTCATGATCGACCTGCGGGAAATCAATCTCGACGGTCGTCAGGCGAATCTGCTCTACCGCCGTCCGGGCAAGCTCAAGCTGACCGCCTCCCTCGATCAGCACCGTCAGGTCTTCGACCCGGAGCGGAACGTGACATCCGATCGCCGGGACTGGAACCTGGGCGCCCATCTGACCCCGGCTCGCTGGATCAACCTGACGGGATCCTTGAACTATCTGACCCGGGTCGGGGACCGCCTGTCCTACCCTGGCGGAACCAACAGCGTCCTGGGTGGGCGGTACGACAATTCCCTCTCCTCCGGTCGCTTCTCGGCGGAGGCCCGCAAGGGTGGGAAGGTTGCAGCCGTCGACTATCGCGTTTCCGATTTCAACGACGAGCGGAACGCCGCCGCCGACCGCACCGGCCAGGTCGTGTCGGCCCGGATCGCCGCCCCCGGCATCCTTTTCAAGAAGTCGACGCATCTGTTCCGCGCGGCCTACGGGGTGAGCAAGCTCTCCTCCGGGGATCTGGACTACACCCTGGCGAACTTCCAGTACACCGGCGTGCTCAGCCCGGTCGACCGGTTGCGTTTTAAGTACAACTTCGAGGCCCAGCGAATCGACAACCAATCCACCAGCCTCAAGACGGATCGCTTCCAGAACAACGTCGACGTTACGGCCTTCTGCCGGCGCGGCGACATCTCGGCGGGCTACGGCTACGAGATCAACGACAATGACATCACGCTCACGCGGTACCACAGTTGGCGGGCCGCCACGAGCTTCCGTTACGACGATCTGCTGACCGCCAGGTTCCGGTATGCGGGCAGGGTGAAGAAGGACCAGGAGGAACTCACCCTTCTCAAGGACATCGAAACCTCCCGTTTTCGCGGAGATGTCGAGGTGAAGCCCGTCAAGGGTCTCGCTCTGGGCTCGGGGTTCCATGTTCGTGAGCGGGACTTTCCCGACATCGACGTCAACGCCAAGGGGCGGACCGTTTCCGGTCATGCCCGGTACTCCTATCCGAAGTGGGGTGGATTGACGGGAACCTATGCGTACTCCAACGACGAGTACGAGGATCTCAACGGCACCTTCGACGCCAAGAGCCACAGCGTCACCGGCCGCGTGGACTTGGAGCGGATCAAGAATATCCGCCTCTCGAGCGGCCTCACGTACATGGATGTGGGCGCCGATCTGAACATCGAGAAGTCGATTCTATTCTTCGAAGGGATGTACACCGTCAAAGACGATATCCACTTCGAGATCAAGTACAACGTGTATAACTACGATGATTTCATTCTTTTGGATCGTTACTACACCGCCAATGTGGTTTGGTTCAACGTAGCTTACGACCTGCACACGAAGTAGTCGTAAGGCGAAAGCTGACAAGGAGGGTGAGATGTCTCGATTCTCGATAGTCGCAGTACCGGCGCTCATGGTGCTGCTCGTCGTGTCCCTCGCGGCATGCGACCGCGAAATCACTCGCGTGGAGCAGATCGGCGAGGCCCAGACCTGCTTCGAGTGCCATAGCGACCAGAACACGTTCCTGATCGCGGCGGAGGCTCAGTGGGCGAATTCCTTCCACGCCAGCGGTCTCCGCCTGGCCGAAGGGGAAAGCGCCGGCTGCGCGGGGTGCCACATTAGCGAAGGCTTCATCCAGAGGGTCAACGGGGAGACGGTCACGGCGAGCACCAACCCCACCGTGATTCACTGCTTCACTTGCCACAGCCCGCATACCGACGGCGACTTCGGGCTTCGCTGGACGGAAACGGCGACCCTCTTGAACGGGGTGACGTTCGATCTGGGGGCCGGCAATCTCTGCGTGGCCTGCCATCATTCCCGCCGGGACGTCAACGTCTACGTGGGTGCCGAGGGCACGGCCCGGACGAACATCAACAGCACCCACTGGGGCCCGCACTACAGCAACCAGGGCGACATCTTGATCGGCTCGAACGGGTACGAGTACGAGGGGTACGACTACGCCATCACCAAGCACCGCAGCGCCGTCACCGACGGATGCCTGGACTGCCATTACCGGGTCACCAGCAGCAATGTGATCGGGGGGCACTCGTTCAACATGGTGGGCTCCCTCCGGGGTGAAGATGGAAGCGTGGAGGAGCTGGAGAACACCGCAGCCTGCGAGAAGTGCCACAGCGACGTCGAGAGCTTCGACATCGCAGGCGTCCAGACCGAGGTGGACGCGATGGCGGAGGAACTGGCGGAGCTGCTGACGGCGGCTGGATTGTGGGCCAACGGCGGCCCCAAGGTGGTGACGACCTCTGTGGACAGCGCGGGAGCGGTGTGGAACCTGGCCATGGCCGAGGATGACCGAAGCCACGGCGTGCACAACCCGGCCTATGTCAAGGGGCTCCTGGAATCCTCAATCCAATTCATGAACGGGGCCTTGAAGCCGACCCTGGCGCAGAAGTAGGGGAGCAGGGTCGATCCCGGTGATCGGGGAACCCTGAAGCGTCTCTTCTCCTTGCAGGCGAGAGCCCCTCGGCCTTTGGCCGGGGGGCTCTCGCATTCTGCTTGCTCAGACCGGCTCCACCACCACACGGCCGGCCGCGGCGTCCACGCGGAGAGAGACGCGTCCTTCATAGACCTCGGCAAGATCGTTTCCGACTGCCTCGCGGCGCCATCCCTCGATGAGGTGCGGCGGCGGCCCCTCGCGCTTGTCGGCCAGCCAGTTGACCAGCTCCAGAACGTCCTTCTGAGTGCCCAGGTAGGAGGGGGCGATGCGGATTTCTCTCGCGCGCATGTGCAGAAGGACGGCGAGGAGGTCGGCTGCCAGCGACGCGTCGGGATCCTCGCGAGGCGGCTTGGGAGGGTTGGGAAGCTGGGCGTCGGGCAGGGCCAGGCCCCGGCCGACCGCGGCCACGATCGCCTCTCCGCCCCGCTCGATCTCCTTGGGATGGAGCCGGCGCAGGGGAGAGAGATCGGCCACGCGCTTGGGACGCCGGCCTGCCAGCTCGATCAACACATCATCCGGAACCACGCGCTGGCGGGGCAGGTCGCGATGCCTCGCCTCCTCCTCGCGCCATCCCACCAGTTCGCGGAGCACGCCGAGGCCTCGGCGGTCCAACGACCGCCAGCGAGAGACCTTCATGTAGAGCCGGTCAGGGTCGTGGCGATAGAGATCCGGATCGGAGTAAAACGCGGTCTCCTCGCGAAACCAGGCCTCTCGCCCCAGCTCGCGCAGATCCGCGTTGAGCGCGTCCCGGATCTGGAGGAGGTGGCGCACGTCGTTGAGCGCGTACTCGAGTTGCGCATCCGACAGGGGGCGCCGCCCCCAGTCCGTCACGCGCTCGTGCTTGACGACCCGCACACCCAACAGCCGCTGCACCAGCACGGCGTATCCCACTTGCTCGCCGAGCCCGACCAGCGCCGCCGCGATCTGGGTGTCGTAGATGCCGGCGGGGGCCTTCCCCGTCTTCAGGAAGAAGATCTCCGCGTCCTGGCGTCCGGCGTGGGTGATCTTCTCGATCGCCGGATCCGCGATGAGGTCGTATAGGGGGGAGAGATCGTCCATGACAAGCGGATCGACCGCGGCCACGAGATCCGGAATCGCCACCTGCACGAGTTGAAGCTTCGGCCAGTAGGACCGCTCGCGCTCGAACTCCATGTCGAGGGCGAAGGCGCCGTGCCGGCGGAGCGCGCCGGCCAGGTCGGCCAGCTCATGGGGGCGCGTGATGATCATGAGTTCGGGGGTCCTGTCATGGATGGAGGGAGTCGGTGCGCTCCCGGTGTGCTCGTCACGTTCGGGCTTGCTTGGGATACACTGGATCGACCCATTGTGGCCCAACGGCTATCATCTTATCGCTACTTCTTTACCCCAGCATCCCCGCGGCTTGGGCCGCGGGTACGGGAGACATCGTGAACTCGCCGCACCCCGGATCCTCCACTGAGACGCTTCTGCCCCTCGCCCTGACCGCCGCCGCCGAGGAGGCGATTCGCGTGAAGCTGACCGAGCTGAACAGGGAAGAGCCTTCCGCGTTCTTCGTGCTCACCCAGCCCTCGCGTCTGGGATACACCGTGGGGGTGGGATTCGAGCGCCAGGGAGGGGAGCGGGCGCTACGCCCCGAGTACGCAGTGCCGGTCCAGGTCGGCGATGAGGATCTCGAGCGCCTGCACGGCACCACCATCGACTATCGTAACGACCGTTTCGTGACCTTCACCAACGTCTCGGTGCATCTCGCCGAGACCCCCAACCCGGACTCGCGCAAGTTCATCATGAATCGCGAGCTGGTCACCGAGGGGAGCGCGACCTTCGCCCAGCCGTCGCGCGAGGACGATCCGCTGCTGGTGCAGTACCTCTTGGAGATTCCCGGCGTGAAGTCGCTCTTCTTCATTCGCAACTTTTGCACCGCGACGAAGATCCCCGGGGCGGAGTGGCCGGAGCTGCAAGCCGAGATCGGGCGGCGCTTGCAGGCCTACTTCGCGCATGGTGGCGCGGCGATGACGCCTCCCGCGCAGGGCTTCGGCGAGGTGACCGACGTCGAGCGTCGAATCATCGAGGTGCTTGAAGACGTCGTGCGTCCCGCGGTGCAGCGCGACGGCGGCGACATCGCGTTTGCCGGCTTCGACGAGGGCGTGGTCCAGCTCTACATGCTGGGGAGCTGTGTGGGCTGCCCGTCCTCGCTGGCCACGCTCAAGATGGGCGTGGAGACACTCCTCAAGGACGCGGTGCCCGAGGTCAAAGAGGTCGTGGCGATCAGCTGATCGCCACGACTCCGCTACCAGCCCCGATCCTGCCGCAGCTCGTGAATGCGGGAGAGGTGCAGTTCTCCATGCGCGGCGTAGATGCGCAGGATCGCATCGAGCGTGACGTCGCCCGACTCCGGATGATGCGCGCTTCGCTTCCACGCCTCCTCCGGCACCGCGTTCAGGAGATCAACCCACCGCGCGTGCAGCCCGCGCAGGATGGTCAGCGAGGCCTCGGCGTCGGACCGCGCGCCGTCGGCGGTTTCCGCCCATGCCTCGTGATCGTACGGCTTGAGCGTCGGATGGTCCTCGGTGAGGATGAGCTTCATGCGCACGAAGGCGTTCATGTGCGCATCGGCGAGGTGATGGAGCACCTGGCGCGGGGTCCATTTGCCCGGCCCGTAGGGCGTGTCGAGCTGAACCGGGTCGAGGCCGCGGGTTGCCTCCCTGGCCAGCGCCGGAAGCTGTCGGATGCGGTTGATCTGCGTGGTACGCTCGGCGGCGGTCTGCATGGTTGGTCTACCTTTCCGTGGAGGCGTCGTCGTATAGGATTCCCACGAACACGGCGGGGCTCATGAAGTCGTTTCCCCACACGGCGTCGTATTCCGCCGAGGGCTTGGCGGCGAGGACCTCATCCCGGCTCTTGCCCTGGGCGACCATGTTGCGTACGCGACCATACACCGTGGCCACGAGTTCCCGGTAGGCGCGCAGCTCGCGTGAGTTGGAGAGGGGGCCGTGCCCCGGGATGATCTTCGTGTTCTCGTCGGCCAGCGCGAGCACGCGATCCACGGCGGCAATGAGGCCCTGCACCGACCCGCCGCTCGAGCGATCGATGAAGGGGTAGAGCCCGTTGAAGTAGACATCCCCGACGTGCATGACGTCGGCCTTGACGAACCAGATTACCGCGTCACCGTCGGTGTGGGCGGGGGCGACGTGGAAGATGCGCATCTCCTCGTCGTTCCAGTGCAGGTCAAGGCTGTCGCTGAAGGTGACCTGGGGCAGCGCGCCGAGTGCTGCCGGAGGGATCTCCGCTTGGAGCGCCTCGATCGTCCCTCCCGAGGCCATGCGCCTGCGGACGTTCTCGTGGGCGATCACGACCGCCCCCGTCTTGGCGAAGTTCTCGTTGCCGCCGACATGATCGCGATGCCAGTGCGTGTCCACGACGAGCCGCACCGGGATCTCCGAAACTCGGGCCACCGCGGCCTGGATCGTCCCGGTGAGCGGGGCGAATTGGGTGTCGATGAGGAATGCGCCGTCCTTGCCGGTGGAGAGCCCTATGTTGCCTCCGGCGCCGGTCAGCATGAAGACCCCGCCCCCGAGAGGGATGGTCTCGATCGTGACGTCGCCCGAGCTTTGGGCGGCGACCGCGGCGGGGAGGACGGCGAGGATGAGGGTCAGGACGAGCACGGAAAGGCGGAACCGGCGGAACATGACGGGGTCTCCTCTGACGATGGTCATGGAATCAAACCCGGCGGGACCGCGTACAGCGTATCATCCCCGTAGCCCCGGCCAGGGGGCGACCATTATCGAAAGGAAAGAATCATGATCCTCGTTCGGCGCTCACAGGATCGCGGGCACGCCAATCACGGCTGGCTGGACACCTATCACACCTTCTCGTTCGCCGACTACATCGACCCCGAGCACATGGGATTCCGCACCCTGCGGGTGATCAACGAGGATCGCGTCGCGGGGGGCGGCGGCTTTCCCATGCATCCGCATCGGGACATGGAGATCATCACCTACATCATCGAGGGTGAACTCGAGCACCGTGACAGCATGGGGACGAGCTCGGTGATCCGGCCCGGAGAGGTGCAGCGCATGAGCGCGGGAAGAGGGGTCGTGCACAGCGAGTTCAACCCCTCGCCGGACACCCCCGTCCATCTTTTGCAGATCTGGATCCTGACCGCGGCGAAGGGGATCGCGCCGAGCTACGAACAGAAGGCGTTCGCGGAGGGGGAGCGCCGCAGTCGGCTGCGGCTGATCGCGTCGCCGGACGGCGCCGAGGGCTCGGTGCGCATTCACCAGGACACCCGCCTGTACTCGAGCCTCTTGGACGCTGGGGCCACCGTGCGGCATGACTTCGCGCCCGGCCGGCATGGCTGGGTTCAGGTGGTGAAGGGCGAGCTGGACGTCAACGGGACGAAGCTGGGTGCGGGCGACGGCGCGGCGGTGAGCGAGGAGCCTGCGCTGGTGGTCGACGCAACGGCGCCGTCGGAGCTACTGGTCTTCGATCTCAGCTAGTGGAAGGAGTCGATTCGTGTTCGATCGCTTGATTCCGTTCGCGGTGCTTGTCCTGCGGGCCTGGGTAGGGCTCAACTTCGTGTTCGCCCACGGGCTCGGCAAGATCAGCGACCCGACTGCATTCCTCGACGGCCGGGGAGTACAGAAGTTTCCGTTGCCGGTGCTCTTCGGCTGGCTGGCCATCCTCTCCGAGTTCGCCGGCGGGATCCTCCTCACGCTTGGGCTCTGGACGCGCCTCGCGGCCGCGACGATCCTGGGGACCATGGTCGGCGCGGCCTTCGTGGTCCACGGGGCCGATCCGTGGGGACGGAAGGAACTCGCGCTCACCTACGCGGCGGTGGCCTTCTTCTTCCTCATCTACGGTGGCGGGAGCCTCTCGGTGGATCGCCTCCTGAGGAAGCGCGGGAAGCGGTAGACTTGTCGGCCATGAACTCGATCCACTATCCGACCACGCGGGAAGCCATGTTCGAGAGGCTTGCCGAGCGCCTCGGCGATGTCGTCCCCGCCGTGGAGTTGAAGCTCAAAGCGGAGATCGCCGTCGAGGTGAACCGCTTGAAGCGCGAGAAGAACGCCGTCATCCTCGGGCACAACTACATGGAGCCGGTGCTCTTCCATTCGGTGCCCGACTTCACCGGGGACTCGCTTTACCTGAGCCGGGTGGCGGCCAAGGCCGACGCCGACATCGTGATCTTCTGCGGCGTTCGCTTCATGGCGGAGACGGCCAAGATCCTGAATCCGGATCGCATGGTGCTGCTTCCCAGCGCGAAGGGCGGGTGCTCGCTCGCCGAGAGCATCACCGCCGCCGACGTGCGTGCGCTCCGGTCTCGCTACCCGGGTGTGCCGGTGGTGACCTATGTGAACACCTACGCGGATGTAAAGGCCGAATCCGACTACTGTGTGACATCGGGCAACGCGGAGGCAATGGTGCGCGCGTTGCGTTCCAAGGGGCACGACCGGATCCTCTTCCTCCCCGACGAGTACCTGGCCGGCAACGTGGCCCGCGAGGTGGGGATGGAGCTCATCGGGCCTGGGAACGGGGGCGTGGGGCCGAGGGACGACGCGCGCCACGTGGCGAACGCCGTGATCGCGTGGGGCGGCCGCTGCGAGGTGCATGAGAAGTTCACGGTGGAGGACATCGCCAACGTCCGCAAGCAGTTCCCCGACGTGGTCGTGCTCGCGCATCCGGAGTGCAGCCCCGAGGTCGTGGCCGCCTCCGATTTCTCGGGCAGCACCACCGGCATGATCAAGTATGTGGAGAACATGACGAGCGGCCGTTACCTGCTGCTGACCGAGTGCAGCATGGGGGACAACATCGCCGCGAAGAACCCCCATCGAGAGATGTTGCGTCTGTGCAGCGTGCGCTGTCCGCATATGAACGAGATCACGCTCGAGGACACGCTGGAGTCGCTGCGCAAGGAACAATACAAGATCGACGTGCCGGAGCCGATCCGCTCACGCGCCCGCGTGGCGCTGGATCGCATGCTCGAGGTGGGCTGAGACCCTACGCTCCGTCTCCGGCGCTGCCCCGAAACGCCCTACCAGTACCGCTCGTAGTGCACGTTGAGCGGCCCGCGCGCGGGATCGTCGTTGAATCCCCGGGTCTCCTCTAGCAGCTCCACCATGCCCGGCGGTTCGGGGAACACGCGCCCGGAAGGAAGCGTTCGCGGCGGGCCGATCATGCCGGGGTTGCCGCAGAGGAAGACGTGGGTGCGCGCGGGGTCGAGCGGGAACCCGGCCATGTCCTCCAGCGTGCCGTCCCGCAGGTAGTCCTGTAGATGGCGGCCGTCGTGCCCCGGTTCGCGGGTGATCAACGTGGCGTAGCGGTAGCGGGGAAACATTTCGGCGAGTCGTTGGTGCGTCGAGCCGTAAGCCAGATCGATGCCTCGTCTCACAGAGACGATGGAGGCCACGCGCCCTTCATGATCACGCCGCAACAGCTCCCAGATCATCCGGTTATGCGGGGCTTCACCGGTGCCGGTGGCGAGGAAGAGGACATCGTCGCCGGGGCGCACGTCGTCGAGCCCGTACTCGCCCATGGGCGGCGAGGACATGAAGAGGCGATCTCCCTCGCGCAGACAGAACAAGCGCCCGGTGAGGTTGGGGACCTTTCGCGAGCGCTCGGCGGGCGGCACCACCAGGCTCAGGAAGAACTCCAGCCCGTTCTCTTCGCTCGGCTGGATGAGGCGCGAGAGGTCCGATGTGAGGATGGGGGAGCTGATCGAGTAGGCGCGCTTGATCAGCGAATCCGGTGCGGCGCGGCGGGCGCTGCCCGCTTCGGCGCCGTCCATCACGCGCTCCCAGATGCCGAGCCCGAGCTCCACCCACTGGCCGGGGCGCGGGGGAGAAAGAGGTGCATCCGGACGCACGCGAATCACCATGACGGTGCCGTGGAGGAGCCGCTCTCCGACGATCGTGGCGTTGTAGTGCTGTTCTCGAAGCGGGTCGTAGTTCATGGGGGTGCGGATGAGTATAGCGTGCCGGCGCCGTCCTGCGGCGTTCCCCGGCGGACGGCCTAGCCGAGCGTCAGGATCACCGGCGCGTGGTCGGAAGGCTTCTCGCCCGCGCGCTCCTCGCGGTCGATGGCGATCTCGCGCACGCGGGCGGCCACCGGCGCGGTGACGAGAAAGTGATCGAGGCGCAGCCCAAGGTCTCTTTTGAATCCGTTCATGCGGTAGTCCCACCATGTGTACTGGCCGGGTTCCGCCGTGCGCAGGCGGAGCGCGTCGGAGAGCCCCCAGCCGATGAGGTCGCGGAATTTCGCTCTCTCGGGCTCGCTGAAGAGAACCTTGCCGCGCCAGAGATCGGGGTCGTATACGTCGCGATCGTCGGGGGCGATGTTGAAATCGCCGCACAGCACGAGCGGTTGGTCGGGAGTGTGCGTCCTGGCGAGCATCGCGCGCAGCCGGTCGAGCCATGCGAGTTTGTAGACGTACTTGTCGCAGCCCACTTCCTGGCCGTTGGGGACGTACACGTTCACCACGCGCACGCCGTCAAAGGTGGCGGCGAGGACGCGTTTCTCGGACTCCTCGGTGTCGCCGGGCAGTCCGCGCACGACGTCGGCGAGCGCGTCGCGCGCGAGGATCGCCACACCGTTGTAGGTCTTCTGGCCGAAGAACTCGACGGTATAGCCGAGCGATTCGAGTTCCGCGCGGGGGAAATAGGTGTCGGGGGCCTTGGTCTCCTGGATGCAGAGGAGGTCGGGGCGGTGCGTCTCGATCCATACGATCAGGCGGGGCAGGCGGGCCCGCACCGAGTTCACGTTCCAGGTGGCGATGTTCATGGGCGGATCATAGCAGCCTCGATGGACGCGATGGCGCGCCGGGCGTCCTCCGCCTGCCGGGTCTTGCCGACGGACAGCGCGCGGAGGCGAGGGAGCGCGGGGGCGGCCGCGGTTCCGGCGCGGGAGAGGCCGCGGATTGCCTCCATACGGACCTCTTCGTAGGGCGAAACGAGTGCGCGGTCGTAGAGAGCGATGAGGTCTTCGACGAACCCCCAACGATTGAGGATTCTGAAGGCGGCCGCCCGGGTTGCCGGCATTCCGCGCTCGGCAACGATGATCACCCGGGTGAGCAACCGGTGCTGGAGCGCAGGAGTGTAGAGGTCCTCGGGGTCGCAGCCGCAGCGACCACTGGCCAGGAACGTCCCACACTTCAGGGTGCCAATCCGCGAAGGCGCGTTCCACCTGAGCTTCCCGTCGGTTCGTTCCGATGGACGGGCCCTTGAAGAGAAGCGCGGCGGCGGCGGAACGGATCTCGGGGTCGCCATCCGCAAGCCCACGGTCGATAGCAAGATTGCGAAGATGATCCGGCGCCTCCTCGTCCGACAGGAGTTCCAGGATGGCGTTCTTCACCTGGGGCGCGGGATCGTCGAGGGCACGCGCAATCAGTGGCTGAGCCGTGGCTGGGGCGATGTTGAAGAGCATCTCGAGTGCATCGGCGCGGATGTCGGGATTGGGATCCTGGGTGGCTTCGACCAGAACGGACTCGACCGACGAGGAGTCCGTGTCGGAGTACGCAATCCACCTCACCGCTCGCCAACGTACCGACGCTTCAGGGTCCTGCAGAAGGGGAACGACCTCGTGAAGCACTTCGTCCACAGAGTCCCGGACAGAGAGCGATTGAAGCGCCGCCCAACGAACCCTGAAATCGGGATCTTTGACCGCCCGGCGAAAGAGCGGCACGACGATTTCGACGCTGTCCCTGTAACCCGACAGGGCCTGAATGGCTAGAGACCGTGTCCGCGGCTGCTCGAAGGCCTCCAGGAAGATCGGGAGCGCGACGCTGTCGGGAAGGCCAAGTTGCCTGATCGCCCACACCGTCGAACCGGCCACGTGGCGGGAATCGGTTCGCAGGACCTCCAGCAGAGGCCCAACGACCCAGTCGGCGTGTTGCCCGAATCCTCCGAGAATGCCCGCGGCCTCCGCGCGCACCTGTTCTGAAGGGTCATGGAGCTGGGTGAGATAGAGGTCGAGGAGAGCCAAGTCCACGCTCGTGGGATCCCCGGTGACGGGGAGCGTGTCTAGCGCCCGGAGCATATCCGTGGAGTAACGGCGAAGGCGCGTTCCGCAGCAGTCTATGAATACCTCGCCATCACGCCGATGGGCGAGCACCAGGTAGCACTCGCCGAGCTTCAGGTCTGGGCAATCGGCAACGTTCGTGTTGCTAATGACGGTGATCGTGTCGCCCGCAATGCCTTTCCACAGCCGCTCTACTAAGAGCCTGTACTCCCCACGGTTGTCGTATTGATACGACTCCGGGTTGAGTTGGGAGACGACGTGTCCCAGGAAGATCTCGTCGTAGCGGACGACGCTGCCTCGGCGGCCGTCCCGGCTGACAACTCCCGAACAGAGCGCGCGAGCGGGTGGGGCGTGCAGAGATAGGGCGAAAACAGCAATCAGCGGCGATCGAAGAAGTATCCTGACGGAACGGCGCATGCGGCCTCCGGTCAGCCCGATCGGAGTCTACCACGTTGCATCACCGGAACAACTGCGTGCTCAGCCCTTCCCGTGTCGCTTCATGATCTCGGCCCATGCGGTCTCGTCCAGCTCTTCCGCTTCTTCGATCAGCATGTTGGGGATGCCGTCCTCGATCTTGTAGCGGCGGCGGGTCGCCTTGTCGGTGGAGACCAGCGTCTCGCCGTCCAGCACGAGCGTCGCGTGCGAGAGGGGGCAGACGAGGATGTCGAGAAGTTCCTTGCTGATCGGCATCGGCGTTCCTTCCATCGTTTTCCGCAGGGGAGGCCCGGAAACTGAACGGGGGAGAGTCTACCGCATGCGGGAGCGGTCCGCACCGTCCAGCAGCGGGAAGCGGTTCGAGAGGTAGTACAGGGCGACGCCGACCAGGAGGCCCACCACGTACCCCTGGGGGACGGCGAAGGCCAGAAGTCCGACCAGGAGCGCGATGAACAGGTGGCGCCGGCTCGCCGCCTGATCGCGGATGAAGAGAAGCAATGTGAGTGCCTCGAACAGGAGCACCACCCCGAGAATGGGCTGCGGGAAGACCTTGACCACTTCGGCGAAGGCTCCACTCAGGAAGAGCCCGATCACCAAGTACATCGAGCCGTAGATAACCACGGAGCCGCCGGTGCGCGCGCCCAGCGCATAGTGTCCGGCGAGTCCTCCGCAGCCGTGGCAGACCGGGATGCCGCTCAGGAACGGGGCGATCAGGTTGGCCACGGAGTACGTGAGGCCGATTCGACGCACTGAGGTCTCTCGCGCCGGGAAGAGATCATGGATCGTCTGTTTGGTGGCGATGATCGAGTTCGAGAGCGAGAGGGGAATCTGCGGCAACGCCAGCACTACGAACCCGGTGGCCATGTCGCGCACAGTGGGCTGATGCACCTGCGGCAGCGTGAACCCGATCCCTGCCCCAATCGTCCCCCAGTCGAGCTTGAACGCGACAGCGTAAACGATGCCTATCGCGATCACGAAGAGCCCGGCCGGATAGCGGTGACTTCCCCACAGCGCGATCAAGATCGCGAACCCAACCGCCGCCAACGCGTACCCGGGTATGCCGGCCGAAGGAATGTACGTCTTCAACGCGAGCGAGGCGAGCGAGAGGCCCAGTCCGAACTGCACGCCGCGCACGGCACACAGCGGGATCACGCGGGCGAGCCAGCTCAGCGCACCGGTGAGGCTCAACACCAGCATGACGATGCCGATCGAGAGCCCCGCACCAAAGAGCACCGGTCCCGCAATCTTCTGGGTGATGACCAGCACCGCCATCGCCTTCAGGGGCTGCATCGGCATCGGCAGGCCGTAGACGAGCCCGGTCAGAATCTGCAGCGCGCCGAAGACGATGAACACGCTCGCGCTATCGAGTCCCACGGCGAGGATCATGCCGACGATGAGGGGTAGGTCGGTGCCGATGTCGCCGAAGCTCCCGGCCCATTCGTGGCGGTCGAAGCGGAGGCGGCGCGGTCTGGGGAGGTTCGTCGCGGTGGAGGCGGCGGCAGGCGGCTTCGTCACTCTCCGACTCCCAGGAAACCGTGCCGGCGCAGGATTTCGCGTCCGCGCGGTCCGGAGAGGAAGTCGAGAAATCGACGCGCGGCCTCGGCGCGCGATGCGCCCTGCACGACCGCACCGGTGTAGGCCAACACGTCGTGGGTGCCTTCGGAGAGCGTGAAGCCGACCTCAACGCCTGAAGAGCTCTTGGCCAACGTGGCCGGCACGATCCCCGCGTCGGCCTCGCCGCGTTCGACCATGGCCAGAGCCGCGCGCGCGTCGGCGGCGGTGACGACGCGGTCGCGGATCGCGCCCCAGACCCCCATGGTGGAAAGTCCCTGCTTCGCGCAACGGCCAACCAAGCTGGTCGTCGTGTCCGCGGTCGCGATACGGCGGTAATCGGGAAGAAGGTATTGGTTAATTGGCGCGGGGCCCTGCCCGGCGGGCACCACCGCGACGAGGCTGTCCCACGCGAGGAGGCGTGCGCCGTCGGATGTGAGGCGGTGCCCGGCCTGAAGGGAGTCGGTCCATGCCGGGTCCGCGGATAGCCACAGATCGGCTGCCTCTCCCCGATCGATCGCGCGGGCGAGGTCGGCGGTCGCTCCGGCACGGATGGTCACGCGGGGGGCGCCCTGCTCTCGAAACTCGGCAGCGGCCTCGGTCACCGCCGCCACGAGTTCGTCCGCAGTAAAGACGGTGATCGCGCTCTTTGCTCCGCATCCGACGAGGCTGCCGGTCGACGCCATCAGCAAGATGAGGGCGATCCAGGATCGGGGGATCGTGAGGTTTGTCATCCCGTCCGTCGGATCAAGTCGACGCGGGGCCGGCAGCCCTCTTCGTCGACTTCTTCTTGGCGGTCTTCTTCGAGGATTTCGCGACGGTCTTCTTCTTGGCGACCTTCTTAGCCCGAGCCTCCCCGGGCGACTTCTCGGCCGCGCGCGTGGGCTTCGCGGCGGCCCGCTTCGTTGTCCTTCGCCCCCCCCGCCGCTCCACCGGCCCGCGAGCCTTGCGCGCTTCAATCAGCTCGATCGCGGTCTCGATGGTCACCGTGGCGGGATCCGCCCCTCTTGGAAGCGAGGCGTTGTGAGTGCCGTCGGTCACATACGGGCCGTAGCGCCCGTCCATGAGCTTCACCTCGGCGCCGTCGAGCGCCTCGGCGGGGCCCAGCGAACGGAGCGCCTGCGGCGCGTCGCCGCGCCGCCCCTGCTTGGGCTGAGCCAGTAACGCCAGCGCTTCCTCGCGCGTGAGTGTGAAGATCTGCTCTTCGCCGGCCAGGCTTCGCGTGTCGGTGCCGCGCTTGAGGAACGGACCGAAGCGGCCGTTCGCAACCATGATGTCCACGCCGTGCTCGTCTTGCCCCACCGTTCTGGGGAGACTCAGGAGCTTGAGCGCCGCCGGCAGGTCCACCGTGTCCGGGGTCATGCCGCGCAGGAGCGACGCCGTCTTCGGCTTCTTCTTTCCCTCCGCCTCGCCGAGCTGTACGTAGGGCCCGAAGCGACCGTCGCGCACGGTTACCGCTGAACCGGTCTCGGCATCCTGCCCCAGCACGCGCGGGCCCTGCTGCGCGGTGGAGAGGATCTCGATCGCGCGCGCGAGCGTGATCTCATCCGGAGCGGTGCCGTCGGGGATAGGCGCGGTCGAGTCGCCGCTCTGAAGGTAGGGGCCGTAGCGTCCCACCCGCACCGCGACGTCGGCGCCCTCGGGGGTCTTGCCCAAAGGCAGCGTGCACACCTCGCGGGGATCGATGTGCTCCGCCTTCTCGTCCAACTGCGCGCGCAGTCCCTTGTGTCCGTTCCCGAAGTAGAAGGACTTCAGGTAGGGGAGCGCTTCCGCCTCGCCGCGCGAGATCGCGTCCAGGTCGTCTTCCATGCGGGCGGTGAAACCCGGATCCACGAGGTCGGTGAAATGCTTCTCCATCAGGTTCACGACCGCGAACGCCAGGTACGTCGGCACCAATGCGGTGCCGCGCTTGAACGTGTACTCGCGCCGCTCGATCGTGTCGATGATGCTTGCGTAGGTGGAGGGGCGGCCGATGCCGTTGGCCTCCAACTCCTTCACCAGCGAGGCTTCGGTGAAGCGCGCCGGAGGCTGGGTGCGATGTTCCTTCGCCTCCAGGTTGCGGCAGGTCAACGGATCGCCCTTCTCCATGGCCGGGAGAAGCGTCTCTTGCTCGGCGAGATCCGCCTCGGGATCGTCCGAGCCTTCGACGTAGACGCGCAGGAAACCGGGGAAGTCGATGACCTTGCCCGAGGCCTGGAACACCGCGTCCGCGGCGCCGAGACGCACGGTCATGCGACGACCGCGCGCCTCCGCCATCTGGCTTGCCATCGTGCGCATCCAGATCAGTTCGTAGAGCTTGAAATCCTCGCCGTGCAGCTCGTGCTTGAGGTCCGCCGGAGTGCGGAAGTGATCGCCGGCGGGGCGGATGGCCTCATGGGCTTCCTGCGCGTTGCGTACCTTGGTTTTGAACTGGCGCGGCTGATCGGAGAGGAACCGGTCTCCGTAGAGAGAGAGGACCGCCTGACGCGCGGCGGCCAACGCCTGGTCCGACAGCGTCGTGGAGTCGGTCCGCATGTAGGTGATAAAGCCGTTCTCGTAGAGCCGCTGCGCGACCTGCATGGTGCGCCGCGCAGTGAAGTGAAGCTTGCGCGCCCCTTCCTGCTGCAATGTACTTGTGGTGAACGGTGCCGGCGGGTTCTGCACGAACGGCTTCGTCTCCGTCTCGAGAACCTTCCACGGTTGCCGGCAGAGGTCTTTGGCGAGCGACTGCGCGCGCGCGCCGTCCACCAGCACGACGTCCTTGTTCGTGAGCGTGCCCGTCTCGGGGTCGAAGTCCTTGCCCAGGGCCACGCGCTTGCCGCCCAGAGTAATGAGCGTGGCGGGGAACTCTTCGTGCTTCGCCGTGGCGAAGAGCCCTTCGACGTCCCAGTACGCGGCTTCCCGGAAGCGGATCCGCGCGCGCTCGCGCTCCACGACCAAGCGGATCGCCACGCTCTGCACGCGGCCGGCGGAAAGCTTTGGCGCGATCTTCTTCCAGAGGAGCGGCGATACCTCGTACCCATAGAGCCGGTCGAGGATGCGGCGCGTCTCCTGCGCGGAGACCAGTCGTTCGTCGAGGGGGCGCGTGTTGTTGAGGGCCTCGTGGATCGCTTCGCGGGTGATCTCGTGGAAGACGAGGCGGGAGTAGGGGACCTTGGGCTTGAGGAGCTCCAGCAGGTGCCAGGAAATCGCCTCGCCCTCGCGGTCTTCGTCGGTGGCGAGCAGGAGTTCGTCCGCGCCC
Organism: Candidatus Eiseniibacteriota bacterium; assembly: GCA_963762255.1. Taxonomy (GTDB): domain Bacteria; phylum Eisenbacteria; class RBG-16-71-46; order JABDJR01; family JABDJR01; genus CAVXKA01. The sequence goes on along the minus strand of CAVXKA010000002.1, from coordinate 1,049,319 downwards.
TTCAATTGCTCTTTGAGCTCCGCAACCTTCTTCTTCTTCTCGGCGGGGACCACGTAGAGTGGTTCGAAGTCCTTGTCGACGTTCACGCCGAGGCGCGCCCACTTCTCTTTCTTGACCGCCGCCGGTATCTGGGCCGCGCTGCTGGGGAGATCGCGGATGTGCCCGATGCTCGAGTCGACCACGTAATCCTTCCCCAGAAAGCGCGAGATCGTGCGCGCCTTGGCGGGGGACTCGACGATGACCAGTCGCTTCGGCATAGGCTCTCCAGGGCAATCCGGGGCGAAATTGCAGCCGTGCATTGTATAGACGATCGCTCGCGCGGGCGCAAGCCGCCGACGGCGATTGCTGTAACACGTTGATGTATAGTATGTTACTGCTGTCTGATGGGGTCCGGGGTCGCCCGCCACCGTTCGCAGCCAGGAAGCAGGACCGTGCCATGGCCATGGAGCCGCGCCGAATCGTCTGCCTGACCGAGGACACCACCGAGGTCCTCTATCGCCTTGGCGAGGAGGATCGCATCGTGGGGATCTCCGCGTTCACGGTGCGCCCGCCCGAGGCGAAGAAGACCAAGCCGGTTGTCTCGCAGTTCATCAAGGCCGACATCGAGAAGATCGTGGAACTGCGCGCGGACTTCGTGCTCGGGTTCTCCGACTTGCAGGCCGACATCTGCGCGGAGTTGATTCGGCGGGGAATCGAGGTGCACTGTTTCAACCAGCGGTCGGTGGCGGAGATTCTCGGCATGATCCGCCGACTGGGGGCGTTGGTGGGTGTGCATGAGAAGAGCGAGGCGCTGGCGCGCGAGCTGGAGGAGGGTCTCGCCGAGATCGAGGTGGCGGGGCGGAAGTTTCCCCGGCGGCCGCGCGTCTACTTCGAGGAGTGGCACGACCCGCTGATCGCGGGGAGCCGCTGGGTGATGGAGCTGATCGAGATCGCAGGGGGCATCGATGTGTTCCCCGAGCTGCGCGGGGCGGCGCTGGCCAAGGACCGCATCCTGGCTAGGCCCGAGGTGGTGCTGGAGCGTGCGCCGGACGTGATGTTCGCTTCCTGGTGCGGCGCGAAGTTCCGTCCGGACTATCTGGAGAAGCGCGCGGGATGGCCGCAAGCGCCGTTCGTGCGCGAGGGGCGCGCGTTCGAGATCGACTCGTCGATCATCCTCCAGCCGGGGCCGGCGGCGTTGTCGGCGGGAGTGCAGGCGATCCACCGAGTGCTGGCCTCAGTCGTTGGCGCCGCGCCGGCGGCGGTGGCGATGAACGAAGATCCCTGGGCGGGGGAGTGATGGGGCGAGGAAGTCGTGGGATCGTCTGGAGCGCAACGTTCCCTGGCGCAGATTCGCAAGGCACTGGGTTGCTCCTGCTAGTTCGACTGTCCCCGGTCATCCCAGTAGCGGGGGCGTCGCCGTGCGTGGGCGAACGCAATCACCTGCACCGTGTTGCCCATGACTCGGTAGACAAGAGAGTAAGGAAATCGATGAAGGAGGAATCGTCGCGTTCCCGACACGTGCGCTGACCAACGGAGGGGCGCGTCTTTGATTGCAGCGACCGCCTCGTCCAGTTCGTGGATCAACGCACTCGCTGCAGCCGCACTTCGGTCCCGATACCACTCGACAGCGACCCTAGCCTCAGTTACCGCCTCGGGATGGAATTCGACTGAGAACCGCGCCATTACCCCCCGACGATTAGACGGCGGGCTTCAGACCAGGGTATGGGCTTCATCTTGATGCCATTCAGATCCTGAATCCGGCGGGTGATTTCTTGTTCCCACGCGGCCTCAACATCGGGGTCTAGCGTGTCATCCAGGCTTTCTAGCAGCGACCCGGCGAGGGCGGCGCGTACTTCCGGAGGTAGCTCCAAGGCCTCTCTCAGCAGCTCTGAAGGATCCCGTTTCATGGCGTGATCGTACCACAGGGAGACGAGGCTGAAGTCGGGATGCGAGGACTGTCCGAAGATCTGCGGGGCTCCGAGCGGCAAGTGTTAACACGCACGCCGCCCATCCGGACGCGTGATGATCACCCGGGTGATCACCGTGTCGCCACGCCGCCGGCGCGGTTAACACGCACCATTCTCCCCGGGTAAACGGGATGCTCACCCGGGTGATCAATGTAGCAGGATCACCCGCTGCGTCCTGAACTCCGCGCCCGCGCGCAAGTGAACGAAGTAGAGGCCTTGAGGTAGCGAGACACCTTGTTCCGAGCGTCCGTCCCAACGCAGGGCGGTCTCTCCGGTGCGAGCCTCGAACGCGCGAACGCGCCGGCCGCGCACGTCGAAGATCTCGATGGCGCCGGTCGTTCCGGCCGGGACCGCGACGAGCAGGGTGACATCCGCCCTGAACGGGTTGGGGTAGGCGCGTAGCATCGCGGTAGTCGGCAGGGGCGGCTTGTCATCGGGCACGCCGGTCGTGCTGCAACCCAACCCCAGCGCCCCGATCAGAGAATCGCAGGGGCTGGACTCCGGCAAGCATGGGGAGCCGGTGGTCAGGTGGTAGTCGCCCGCAGTCGTCGGGGTGGCGAAACAGGAAGCGGGGGAGCAGAAGAGCGGGTCGGTGAAGACCTGGGGGCCGTCGTAGACGAAGTGCCCGGGACCGCCGATGCCGGAGGAGTCGAATGCGCAGCAGTGGAACGTCACGGTGGTGGAATCGCCCCGAGTGTAGACGTCTGCTCCGAGGCTGTCGGCGCAGTTGCCCGTGATGATCGATTGGCGAATGTCGAGCAAGTATTGGTACGTGACGGAGACGCCACCGCCGAACTCGGCGCGGTTGCCGCTCACTGTGCATCCGATCATCTGTCCAGAGTTGGGCACAATACTGTCCCAGGAGAAGGCGACCCCGCCGCCTCGAGGGGCTCTGTTCCCCGTGATGACGCAATCCCGGATCGTCGAGGACTGCCACCAACTGTTGCTCGCGAAGACCCCCCCCGCATCGATGCCGATGTTCCCGGTCACCTCGCAAGCCTCCAGTAGGCCTCCCCCCAGATATACCCCGGTGCCGTTGTTGTCCCTGACCAGGCAGCGGCGGATTGTGGTGTCGAAGACACTGATACCTCCCGCCCCGTTCCCGTTGACCGTGCAATCCTCTATCGCACCCGCCCCGCACCCCACAATCCCGTAGCCCTGGTTCCCGCTGATCACGCAGCGTTGAACGACCGCAGAGCTCCCGTTGTTCCATTGGCCCACGCACTGTAGCTGGAGGCCAGCCCCAGAATTACCCCCGACCGTGCAATCGCGCACCCACCCATCTTCTCCGATGTAAATTCCGGCTCCGTGGTTGCTTTCGATCAAACAGGAGTCCACCTGAGTCGTCCCGTCACCTCGGACCCCGAATCCCCTGCGGTTGTCTTGGATGATGCTATTGAGGATCGCGACGGTCGACGGGTCAGCCCCGTGTACCCCGGCGCCCGTGCCGTAAGAGTCGTAATAGCCGTAAGAAGTGACGCTGTCGGCTCTGACGGTGCAGCCCTCCATCCGAATGCCGCAATGAGATCCTACATAGGCCCCACCTCCTACAGCGGCCAGCGAGGACTCCAGCCGACAGTTCTTGAGGGTCGGATGAGCCAGGCCCGAGACGAGGACTGCGCCGCCGTTCTCCATGTAGGGGCGCTCGGTTATCACCGGCGCCTTGCCGTTGCGCACCGTGAACCCGTCTATCACCAGCGTCGAGTCCTCGCCGCTGTCGATGATGAACCCCCGCGCCGCGCCCTGGCAGTCGATGACCGTGCTCTCTGGCCCCGCCGGGGCGAGGAGGACGATCTCCTTCCCGCGAAACGTGATGTCCCGATTGCCGGGTCCCCAGTAGGTGCCGGCGCCGATGAGGACGGTATCTCCCGGCGCCGCCGCGTCCACCAGGGTTTGGATTCTGTTGGTGGTAGTCACCCCGAATCGGATGTCGTCGAACCAGGGGGTCGAGTTGGTGACTTGCGTGCAGTTGCTGTAGTAGCGGCAGTAGTTGATGACACCCACCGCTATTCGGACTTGCTCCGCTGTCGAAGGTAGGACATCCCTGAGGTCGATCCGACGCGGAGCGACGCTCGCGCACGTGGGGACTCCGGCGAAGTAGTACACGTTTGGAGTCAGCGTGAGGGGGCTTACTCGCGTGGCACCCGTCACGGAGCAAGTATCCGGGTACCACTGAGCCAGCGCCTGTACGAAGATGTAGTTCAATAGTGGGAGGTCGTAGTACCCCCCAAGCTCAATGAACCGTCCCGGAAGGCCCGTCTTTCCGGCCGCTCTGAGGTCGATCCAGGGGGACACGGCGTAGCTGTCTTGATAGAGCGGATGCCCGCCGGTCGCGGGGTCGTAGAACGCGAGCACCGAGTCTCCGAGATCACATCCACCTGTGTAGCCGGGGGGCCAGGGAAGGGCGCTCACGGGCGCGAGGCGGGAGAGGTCATCGGTCCCGGGACACAGTGTCTCAGTGACCCATCCGTCGTTCCCGGTCTCGAAAGTCGAGAGGCCGTCGATCGCGCCGCCGCAGTCCGTGTTCCAGACGTGGATGTCGTCCACACCGAATGCGCCGCACGAGGTCGCGTAGTCTCCGTCCTCGTCGGAGTACGCACCGTCGGAGATGACGCAGAACTTGACGGCAATGGGACCTGCCTGGCTGGGAAGACTGGTCCCCGCCGTGAGGGTCAGACTTCCCGTGCCGCTGGCCGGGCCGGTGTACGAAGCGACATCGACGCCCTCGGTGGTGGGAAGGGTCCCGGTCGTGTCGACGACGACGTAGACGTAGTCCCAGCCGGGTTCGACGTCCACTTGATATCGGTACTCGAGATCGCAGACACCCTGCGCCATCGTAGGCGATCTCCTTGACGATGCAGATGCTCCAGTTCTCTCCGTATCCCTGACCGCTGGCCCAGCAAAGCGAGTCGGCTTCGGCTTCCAAGAGCCCCGCCCAGAACGAGTAGCTCCCGGCGAGGCCTCCCGCCGCGCCGACACAGGGCGTGCCCGAGAAGGCGCTGGTACCCAGCCTGCGGAATCTGGCGGTGGTCTCGGAACCGGGGTCTGCGCCCGCCCACCCCTCCATCAGTTCATGAAAGCTCGGGTTCTTGCACGATCCGGGCGGGTGCTGGTAGTGCGATCCCACGCCTGTCTCGAATGTCCACACGGAGTCGGGGATCGCCTCCCAGCGAGAGGAGTCGGGTGCCCACCGGGTGCCGCCAAAGTAGAAGGTGTCGTTGAGGCCGGGATTGAGCGCGGGGTCGCCCGCATCGTCGGCAGACAGGGACAAGATGCCGGCTGGGGGATCGAAGGCACGCGGCGGCCGAGGCGCGCCGGCGGACCATGACCAAATCAACCCTGCAAACAAAGCTGCCAGCAGCGTAAAGGACAGAAGCCGCTTGCTGTCGGTCAAGTTCCACCTCGGTTCGCCATCGGCAAGACCTGCGTGGGACCAGCGCCGATGTTCGTGTTGCGTGATGATCACCCGGGTGATCATCGGGTCGCCACGCCGACGGCGCGGTTAACACGCACCATTTTCCCCGGGTAAACGGGATGCTCACCCGGGTGATCAATGCATCAGGATCACTCTCTGCGTCCTGAACTCCGCGCCCGCGTGCAGACGGACGAAGTAGAGCCCTTGGGGCAGCGAGACACCTTGCTCCGAACGCCCGTCCCAGCGCAGGGCGGTCTCCCCGGCGCGTGCTTCGAACGCGCGAACGCGCCGCCCCCGCACGTCGAAGATCTCGATGCTCCCCGTCGCGTCGGCCGGCACGCCGACGATGAACGTCACATCCGCCCGGAACGGGTTGGGAAACGCACGTAGCGACGCGGTGAGCGGCAACGGTGGCCGGTCGTCCGGTACGCCAGTCGTGCTGCACCCCATGCCCAGCGCCCCGATCAGCGAGTCGCAGGGGCTCGACTCAGGAAGGCAGGGAGAACCGGCGGTGAGGTGGTAGTCCCCCGCGGTGGTCGGGGTCCCGTAGCAGGAAGCGGGGGAGCAGAAGAACGGGTCGGTGAAGACCTGCGGGCCGTTGTAGACGAACCTTCCGGGACCGGCGAATCCGGCGGAATCGATGGCAGAGCAGAGGAACGTGACGGTCGTGGAGTCGTTCTGCGTGTGGATCTCATCTCCCGAGTCATCCGCGCAATTGCCCCAGATGACGCAGTCCTCCACGTGGAGCTGGTAGTCGTATTGGAGCGCCAACCCCCCGCCGGTTGTTGCACGGTTGCCGCTTACGGTGCTGCGGATCAGCTGGCCATAGTTGGGCATGACCTGATCCCAGGAGAAGGCTATGCCGCCTCCGTGCGCCGCTGCGTTCCCGGTGACGATGCAATCCCGGATCGTCGGGATTCCGAAGTAGGCCGAGCTGGCTGCGCTGGACTCCCCGGAGAGGGTTCTTGCGCGATCGTCCGTGTTGAGCGGATGTCCAGGTGTTCCCGCAAGGAACGGGAACTCGAAAAACACGAAGACGCCCCCACCAACGCCAAGGTTCGGGGAGCCGTTGCCCATCACGGTGCAGGAATCAAGAAGCGCGAATCCCAACGTCACGCCTCCGTACCGATTGCCGGTGATGAGGCAGTTGTGGATCTCGCCGCCGCCGCCCCCGAAGTCCACGCCTCGATCATCATTCTCCGAGATGAGGCAATCCCGGATCACGCCTCCGCCGTCGACGCCCGTGCCGTGATTCGCAGTGATCGTACAGTCTTCAATTGTCCCCGAGGATGAGACGCCTTCTCCTCCATTCCTGCTGATGAGACAGCGCTGCACGAGAGATGCCCCCTCGATTCCGCCGCCCCAGTTGTCGACGATCGTGCAATCGCTCACACGGCTTGAGCCCCAAAGGAGCATGCCGACGCCATGGTTATCGTGGATCGAGCTGGAATCCACTTGCGCCGCTCCGCGCGTTCGGAGGCCGTATCCGCGGCCGTTGTCGCGGATTTCGCTGCCTGTGATTCGCACGGTCGTCCCGGGTTCACTGTGGAGGCCGACTCCACTGTAGGAGCGAGTGCTGTCTGCCTCCAGTATGCAACCCTCCAGCAAGATCCCGCACAGAGATGCCACGTACACGCCGCCCCCGGCGTCGGCGAGCGAAGACTCCAGCCGGCAGTTCCTGAAGGTCGGATGAGCCTCCCCGGAGACCAGAACCGCTCCGCCGTCATCGATGTAGGGGTATTCGGTCGTCGCCGGCGCCTTACCGTTCCGCACGGTGAACCCGTCGATCACCAGCGTAGAATCCTCGCCGCTGTCGATCACAAACCCCCGCGCCGCGCCCTGGCAGTCGATGATCGTGTGTTCCGGGCCCGCAGTGGCCAGCAGCACGATCTCCTTTCCGTGGAAGGTGATGTTCCTGTAACCATTGCCGGTGTAGGTACCTGCGCCGACGATAACGGTGTCCCCGGGCGCTGCCGCGTCCACCAACGATTGAATGGTATTGGTCGTGGTTACCCCGAACCGGACGTCATCGAACCACGGGGTCGAGTTGGTGACGTGCGTGCAGTCCCCGTACCATTGGCAGTAGTTGATGACTCCGACCCCCACCCGGACCTGCTCGGCAGTGGAAGGTACGAAGGAGGTGAAGTCGATGCGACGCGGCACGGCACCCGCGCACGTCGGCACTCCGCCAAAGTAGCGCGGGTAGCCATCGCTGGTGATGGCGCTCATCTGCACGCGCCCTGTGATCGAGCAAATCGCTGGATACCACTGAGCGTAGGCAGCTACGAAGATGTAGTTGCGGAGGGGGAGTTCGTAGTACCCACCGAACTCGAGAAACCGCTTCGGGAATCCGACCTTGTCCGCCGCCTTGAGGTCTATCCATGGAGACACCGCGAAGTTCTCGATCTGGCTGAGCGGATGCCCGCCGGTCGCGGAGTCGTAGAAGGCCAACACCGAATCTCCGAGATCACATCCACCTGTGTAGCCGGGGGGCCAGGGCAGCTCGCTCACCGGGACGATACGCGACAGGTCACCCCCGTTCAGACACGGCGCCTCGGTGACCCAACCGTCGCTTCCGGTCTCGAATGTGGACAGGTCATCGATGGCGCCCCCGCAGTTCGTGTTCCAAATGTGGATGTCGTCCACGCCAAATGCACCGCACGATGTTCCGTATAGACCGTCCTCGTCGGAGTACGCGCCGTCCGACTGAACGCAGAACTTGACGCGGATCGGACCGGTCTGGCTGGGGAGGTTGGTTCCCGCCGTGAGGGTCAAGTTCTCCGTACCGGTTGCTGGCCCGGTATACGTCCTGACCTGGACTCCCCCGGTGTCGGGAAGAGCTCCCGTGGTGTCAACCATGACAAAGACGTAGTCCCAGCCGGGTTCGACGTCCACTTGATATCGGTAGTCGAGATGCAGACACCCTGCGCCGTCATATGCGATCTCCTTGACGATGCAGATGCTCCAGTTGTTCCCGTATCCCTGGCCGCTGGCCCAGCAGAGCGAGTCGGCTTCGGCCTCCAAGAGCCCCGCCCAGAACGAGTAGCTGCCCGCTAGACCTCCCGCCGCGCCGACACAGGGCGTGCCCGAGAAGGCACTCGTTCCCAGCCTGCGAAATCTGGCGACGGACTCGGAACCGGGGTCTGCGCCTACCCACCCCTCCATCAGCTCATGAAAGCTCGGGCCCTTGCACGACCCGGCCGGATGCTGGTAGTGCGAGCCCACCCCGGTCTCGAACGTCCACACGGAGTCGGGGATCGCCTCCCAGCGGGAGGAGTCGGGGGCCCACCGAGTGCCGCCGAAGTAGAAGGTGTCATTCACACCGGAGCTGAGCGCGGGACTGTTCGCGTCGCCTGAGGAGAGAGGCATGACGCCGGCCACCGGCTCAAAGGCAGGCAACGGCCGCGGCGCCCCGGCGGACCAGGACCAGATCACGCCGGTCAGGACGGCGCTGACGGCCAGGAACGAGGCGAGCCCCCTGCGGTGAACCACGGCAGCCTCCGGCCGGATGCCGGGTTGGACTGCATGGGGTGGGACACCGGCTTCCGTGAAGCTAGTATAGTCGAAAAATCGCGCTCAAGCCGCGATCTATCAGGCCTTCGCCCCCGAATACCGCTTCTTGATCTCCGGCACCAGGTACTCGTCGAAGGACCGGTTCACGTCGTAGTCGGGCATCCAGCCCCACTCACGCCGCGCGGGCCCGTCGTCCACGTCCAACGGCCAGGTGTCCACGATCGCCTGACGCTTCGTGTCGGGCTCGAACGTGATCTCGGCCTTGGGGAAGGCTCGCAGGACGCGCTTGCGGATCTCGCCCGCGGTCAGACTCCAGCTCGTGACGTTGTATACGCGCCGCTTGAGCTGTGTGCGGTCGGCGGCGGCCAGGAGCCGCATCGCCTTGATCGCATCCGGCATCACCATGAACGGGATGATCGAGTCCTCGCGCACGAAGCACGCGTACGGCTCGCCCTTGGCGGCGGCATGCACCATCTCCGGGAGCGAAGTCGCTCGTGCCTCCGGTCGGCATCGTCTCCGCGCTGATGATCCCCGGGTAGCGCAAGCAGCGGAAGTCCACCTTGCGTCCGTTGGTGTCGGCGGCGAGCTGCCGGTAGTTGTCGGCGAAGTACCTGCCGAGGTTCTCCGTGTACAGCTTGTTGCAGCCGTACATCGTGGTGGGGGAGGTCCACTCGTATTCCTTGACCTTGCCCGCGCGCTCTTTCGTCGCGAGATCGGGCATCCCGAACACTGCGATGGACGACGGATAGAGGAACTTGACCGGTTCGCCGCGCCAGCTCGACTGCTCGAGCGCGAGCTGCAGGAGCCCCATCGTCCCCTCGACGTTTACCTGGTGCGCGGTCTCGGGGGTGTACTCCGCACGAGTCGAGAGGAGCGCGGCCAGGTGATAGATCTCCCGCACCTCGTACTCGCTCACGATCCGTCCGATGAGCTGACGATCCAGGATGTTCCCGACGAACGTGGCGCGACAGTGCTCTGCCAGGCGCTCGTCCACCGGGTCCAGATCCATGGCCAGGATGTCCTTGTGTCCATCCGCCGACAGGCCCTTGATGAGCCCGTGCCCCACTTCCCCGTTCGCTCCCGTGATCAAGACAACCGGTTGCCGCACCGCACCGCCTCCTTCTTGGTCGGACCGCGCCCGGCGCGGCCGAGGATGAGCTGCAAACTGCGGGTATTCTGAACGATCTCGGGGGACAAGTCGAGCCACCGCGAAGACACAGAAGCTCCTCACGCGCAATGGCCCGGGGCACGGGACCGGGCAGGCTCCTGTGCTACCCTGGGATCCTTACCGTTTCTTGATGCGTCCCCACCCGATCCTGACGCCGCCTTGACTCGTTCCAGGCCTACCGTATCGCATGGGATCCGCGGTGCGGATCAAGGAGCGACCCATGAACCTCTTCCAAATCGTCGGCGCGGTGATCGCGGTGATCCTGCTCGTGTACTTGTTCGTGGCCATCTTCAAGCCGGAGCTGTTCTCGTGAACGCCACCTCCTGGATTCAGATCGGCCTCTACCTGGCGCTCATACTGGGCTTGGCCAGGCCGCTGGGACTCTTCATGGCACGCGTCTATGAAGGCGACATCCCGCGCGCGATGCGGTTCCTCCGGCCGCTGGAGCGGGTGGTCTACCGCGCGTGCGGTGTGCGCGCCGACGCGGAGATGACCTGGAGGCAATACGCGATCGCCTTCCTGGCTTTCAACGCGATCGGCTTCATTGCGCTCTTTGCCCTTGAACTGCTTCAGGGAGTCCTCCCGCTCAACCCGCAGGGTCTTCCGGGCGTCGGCATCGCGGTCGCATTCAACACCGCGGTGAGTTTCGTCACCAACACCAACTGGCAGGCCTACGGCGGGGAAGCGACGATGAGCTACCTCACCCAGATGGCAGGCCTCACCGTGCAGAACTTCGTTTCCGCCGCCGCGGGCATGGCGGTTCTGGTTGCGCTGATCCGCGGAATCGCGCGCCACTCGGCGGCGACCATCGGCAACTTCTGGGTGGACATGGTCCGCAGCGTCCTATATATCCTGCTGCCCCTCTCCGTCGTCCTTGCGATCGCGCTCGTCTCACAGGGGGTGGTGCAGAGCTTCGCGCCCTATCATCAGGTCGCCGCCGTCGAATCCGGCGCGGAGCAGCTCGTGGCCGTCGGCCCAGCGGCTTCCCAGGTGGCAATCAAGCAGCTTGGCACCAACGGCGGCGGTTTCTTCAACACGAACTCGGCGCACCCCTTCGAGAACCCGACGCCGCTCAGCAACTTCCTCGAGATGCTGGCCATCCTCCTCATCCCCGCCGCGCTCTGCCTCACGTTCGGAAAGATGGTGGGGGATACGCGGCAGGGGTGGGCCATTCTCGCCGCGATGACCGCGCTCTTCGTCGCGTTCCTCGCCGTCACCGTGGTTCAGGAGCAGGCGGGCGGAAGCATGGAGGGCAAGGATGTGCGGTTCGGGTCCGCCATATCCGCGCTCTGGGCGACCGCGACCACCGCCGCGTCCAACGGGTCGGTGAACGCCATGCACGATTCCTTCACCCCGCTCGGCGGACTCGTCCCTCTCGCCCTCATGCAGCTCGGCGAGGTCGTGTTCGGCGGTGTCGGCTCCGGCCTCTACGGAATGCTCGCGTTTGTGCTGGTGGCCGTCTTCATTGCCGGGCTCATGGTCGGGCGAACGCCGGAGTACTTGGGGAAGAAGGTGGAAACCCGCGAGATCCAGATGGCGGTCCTCATGATCCTCATCTGCCCGATCGTCGTGCTGGGAGGGACCGCTCTTGCGGTCTCAACGGAGGCGGGCAGGGCAACTGTCCTGAACCCGGGTCCGCACGGTTTCAGCGAGATCCTCTACGCGCTCTCGTCGGCGGGCAACAACAATGGAAGCGCTTTCGCCGGGCTCGATGCCTCAGGCGGCTTCTATTGCGCATTGCTCGCCGCGGCCATGATTATCGCTCGCTACGCGGTCGCGATCCCGGCGCTGGCTTTGGCCGGATCGCTTGCCGCCAAGAAGCGAGTCCCCGCGGGTTCCGGCACGCTGCCCACCAGCAGCCCCCTCTTCGTGCTGGTGCTGATCGGGGTCGTGATCCTGGTCGGGGCCCTGACCTTCTTGCCAGCCCTCGCGCTGGGCCCGATCGCCGAGGCAATCAGCCACGGCGGCGTGGCACGATGAAGGAGCGTGATCGATCGTGAAGACTTCTTCGGCCTTGCTTGACGGACCGCTTCTGCGGCGCGCCGTCGCCGACGCGTTTCGCCGGCTCGACCCGCGACGGCAGATCCGCAACCCGGTCATGTTCGTGGTTTGGGTCGGCTGCGTGCTCACGACGATTCTCTATGTCCAGTCCGTGCTGGGCCGGGGCGAGGCGCCCCCGCGCTTCATCCTTGCGGTCACCCTCTGGCTCTGGACCACGCTTCTCTTCGCGAACTTCGCGGAAGCAGTCGCGGAGGGGCGCGGGCGAGCGCAAGCCGAATCGTTGCGGGCCGCCCGCCGAGGCCTCCTCGCACACAAGCTCACATCCCCCTCGGTGGACGCCCCGCGCACTGACGTGGCTGCGACCGAGCTGCGCAAGGGAGACGTTGTCTACGTCGGCACCGGGGAGTTCATCCCGATGGACGGCGAAGTGGTGGAGGGGATCGCTTCGGTGGACGAGAGCGCCATTACCGGCGAGAGCGCCCCGGTCATCCGCGAGAGCGGAGGCGACCGCAGCGCGGTGACCGGCGGCACACGGGTCCTCTCCGACTGGCTCATCGTGCGCGTCACCTCCGACCCGGGCGAGACCTTTCTGGATCGCATGATTGGAATGGTCGAAGGCGCGCGTCGTCAGAAGACCCCGAACGAGATCGCGCTCACGATCCTGCTCGCCTCGCTCACCGTTGTCTTCCTGGTGGCCACCGTCACGCTGCTTCCGTTCTCGATCTACAGCGTGCGCACTTCGGGTCAGGGGAGCCCGGTGCCCATCACGGTGCTCGTGGCGCTCCTCGTGTGCCTCATCCCGACCACGATCGGAGGTCTCCTCTCATCCATCGGGATCGCCGGCATGGACCGACTCATCCGCGCCAACGTGCTCGCGATGTCGGGGCGCGCGGTGGAAGCGGCGGGCGATGTGGATGTGCTGCTCCTCGACAAGACCGGAACCATCACGTTGGGCGACCGTCAGGCCGTCGCGTTTGTGCCGGCTGGAACTCACTCGGCGGAGGCGGTCGCCGAGGCCGCGCAGCTTGCCTCGCTCGCGGACGAGACCCCCGAAGGAAGAAGCATCGTGGTGCTGGCCAAGCGCGAGTACAACCTGCGCGAAGTGGATGCGGTGGCGCTCGGCGCTCGGTTCGTGCCGTTCAGCGCGCGCACCCGCATGAGCGGCGTGGACCTCGAGCACGACGAGATCCGCAAGGGCGCCGCGGACGCGGTGGCCGAATACATTCGTGGACAGGGCGGGCGAGTGCCCGACTCCGTAACGGCCGTCGTGGAGCGAATCGCGCGCGAGGGCGGTACCCCGCTCGTCGTCGCGCGGCGCGCCGAGGCGCTCGGGGTCATCGACCTGCGGGACGTGGTCAAGGGAGGCATTCGCGAGCGCTTCGACCAGCTCCGCCGCATGGGCATCCGCACCGTGATGATCACCGGCGATAACCCGCTCACCGCCGCAGCCATCGCCGCCGAAGCGGGAGTCGACGACTACCTCGCCGAGGCGACCCCAGAGGCCAAACTCGAACTCATCCGCCGCCACCAGGCCGACGGCCACCTCGTGGCCATGGCCGGCGACGGGACCAACGACGCCCCCGCGCTCGCGCAAGCGGACGTGGCCGTGGCGATGAACACCGGCACCCAGGCGGCCAAGGAAGCCGGGAACATGGTGGATCTCGATTCCAATCCGACCAAGCTCATCGAGATCGTCGAGATCGGCAAGCAGCTCCTGATGACGCGGGGCGCGCTCACCACGTTCAGCATCGCCAACGACATCGCCAAGTACTTCGCGATCCTCCCCGCCGCCTTTGTCGGCATCTACCCGGCCATGGGGGTGCTGAACATCCTCCATCTGGCCACCCCCGAGAGCGCGATCCTCTCCGCGGTCATCTTCAACGCGCTGATCATCGTCGCCCTGATCCCGCTCGCGTTGCGCGGTGTGAAGTACCGGCCGGTGGGGGCCAAAGCGCTTCTGAGGCGAAACATCCTGGTCTACGGGCTCGGCGGCATGGTGGCGCCGTTCGTGGGCATCAAGCTCATCGATCTCGTCCTGACCGCGTTGCGACTGGCCTGAGGAGGCAAACCATGCGTGAAGTGATGAAGAACTCGCTGGCGATGCTGGTGGTGATGACGCTCCTGACCGGTGTGGCGTACCCGGCCGCGATCACGCTGATTGCGCGCGTTTTCTGGCCGGCGCGCTCCGAGGGGAGCTTTGTCGTCCGCGACGGCCGCGAAGTGGGGTCGGCGCTGATCGGTCAGGCCTTCTCGGACCCGCGGCACTTCTGGGGCAGGCCGTCCGCGACCACGCCGCCGTACAACGCGGCGGCCTCGGCGGGGTCCAACCTGGGACCGACCAACCCCGCGCTTGCGGCGGCGATCGGCGAGCGCGCGGCGCGGCTGCGGGACGCGGATCCCGACCGGCGCGCCCCGGTGCCGGTGGATCTCGTCACCGCCTCCGGAAGCGGTCTCGATCCCGACGTGAGCCCGGAGGCCGCGATGTTCCAGGTGCCCCGGGTCGCACGCGCCCGCGGGTTGGATGAAGCCGCGGTTCGCGCGATGGTGGCGCGCCGCGTCCAGGGGCGACAGTGGGGGATTCTCGGCGAACCGCGCGTAAACATCCTCCTCTTGAACCTGGATCTCGACGAAGCCGGCAGGCGGCCCTAGACTGGACCGAAGCATGCCATCCCACGCGCGCGAGTCATCCATGAACCAGGAACGTCCGAGTTCAGAGGAACTCCTCGCTCGCATTCAGAGTGAAGAGACCCGCCGAGGCCGCGGCAAGCTGAAGGTGTTCTTCGGTGCCACCGCCGGCGTCGGGAAGACCTTCGCCATGCTCGAGCAGGCGCAGGCGCGTCGGCGCGAGGGCGTAGAGGTCGTCGTGGGATGGGTGGAGACGCACGGCCGTCTGGAGACCGAGGCGCTTCTTGCGGGGCTCGAGCGGTTGCCGGCGCGCGAGGTTGCCTACCGCAGCGCCGTATTGCGCGACTTCGATCTGGATGCCGCTCTCGAGCGCAAGCCGACGCTTCTACTTCTCGACGAGCTGGCCCACACCAATGCTCCGGGCGCCCGACACGCCAAGCGCTGGCAGGACGCCGAAGAGATCCTTGCTGCCGGCATTGACGTCTATACCACGGTGAACGTCCAACACCTCGACAGCCTCAACGACGTCGTTGCCCGCATCACCGGGGTGGTCGTGCGGGAGACGGTCCCCGATCGGATCCTCATCGAGGCGGACGAGATCGAGCTCGTGGACCTGACCGCGGACGACCTGCTGCAGCGGTTGCGGGACGGCAAGGTCTATGTCCCCACTCAGGCCGAACGGGCCCTGCGGGGGTTCTTCCGCAAGGGGAACCTCATCGCATTGCGCGAGCTGGCGCTGCGCTGGACGGCGGAACGCGTCGACGCGCAGATGCAGACCTACAAGCGGGACCAGGGGATCCCCGGGGTGTGGCCGGTTGCGGAACGCATCCTGGTCTGCATCAGCGCGAGCCCCAATGCAGCGAAAGTCGTGCGTGCGGCAGCTCGAACCGCTGCGGGCATACAGGCGGAGTGGATCGTGCTCCATGTGGAGAAGCCGGGCCGCATCGGTGAGAGCTCCGCCGATCAGGAGCGGGTGGCCGAGGTGTTTCGCCTGGCCGAACGGCTGGGCGCGCAGACCGCGCGGATCATCGGCGAGAAGGTGAGCGAGGAGATTCTCGCTTTTGCGCGCACCCGCAACGTGACGAGGATCGTCGTCGGCAAGCCGATGACTTCCAAGTGGCGCGATCGCGTGCTGGGCTCGGTGGCGGACAGCCTCATCCGCAACAGCGATGACATGGACGTCTCGGTGATCCAGGGGGCGACCGAAGACGGGCCGCCCGCGACTCGTGCGCGCATTCGCCTGCATAGCCCCGTGCGGAGCTACCTGCTGGCGATCGCGGTCATGGCGGTGGCCACCGGTTTGGCGCGACTCATGTTCCCCAGCTTCTCGCCGCCGAACCTGGTGATGATCTATCTCCTCGGCGTGGTCTTCGTGGCGATCGTGTGGGGACGAGGCCCGGCTATGCTCGCCTCGCTCATCGGCGTCGTGGCCTTCGACTTCTTCTATGTGCCCCCGCATTTCAGCCTCACGGTGGAGGATAGCGAATACTTCGTCACCTTCGGCGTCATGCTGGTGGTGGCGCTCTCCATCAGCTCGCTTGCCGTTCGACTGCGGCAGCAGGCCGAATCGCACCGTCGGCGCGAGGAGCGGACGGCGGCCCTCTACCGCATGAGCCGCGAGTTCGCGCGTAGCCTCACCGTGGAGGATGTCGTCAAGCGGGCTGAGTATCACCTCGGCGAGGTCTTCGCGAGCGAAGTCTGGGTGCTCCTGCCGGACGGCGAAGGAGGCCTCGTGCAGGCGCCGGGCATCACGTCCACCCTGCCGCTCGACCCCAAGGAGCTTGAAGTGGCCCGCTGGGCCTTCGCCCATGGTCAAGCCGCCGGACTCGGCACCGAAACCCTGTCCAAGGCCGGGGCCATGTATGTTCCGCTCGTGACATCGAGAGGCTCGGTGGGTGTGGTCGGGCTCTTCCCCATGGGAGGCCGGCCACCCCGCGATCCCGAGCAGATGCACTTGCTCGAAGCGTTCGCCGATCAAACCGCGCTCGTGATCGAGCGCGCGACGCTCGCTCGCGAGGCCCAGGAAGCCCACGTGCGCGCGGAGACCGAGCGGCTTCGCGGCCTCCTCCTGAGTTCTGTGTCGCACGACCTGCGTACCCCGCTGGCAGCCATCACCGGCGCGGCAAGCAGTCTTCTGGAGGGGGAGAACTCTCTCGATCACGCCACGCGGCGCGAACTCGCCGAGTCAATCGTGGACGAAGCGGAGCGGTTGAGCCGTATGGTCAGTAACCTGCTCAACATGATGCGCATCGAGTCGGGCGCGATCGCCGTACACAAGGATTGGCAGCCGATCGAGGAAGTCGTGGGAGCGACCTTGAATCACATGGAGCGGCACTTGCGGAACCGTCCGGTGCGGCTCGAGATTCCCGACGGGCTGCCGCTCGTTCCGCTCGATGGCATTCTCATCGAGCAGGTGCTCATGAACCTCGTCGAGAACGCCCTGAAGTACACGCCCGCGGAGAGCCCGATCGAGATCTCCGCCCGAAGCGAGGAGGGAGGAGTGCAGGTCGAAGTCGCGGACAGAGGCCCGGGTCTGCCGGAGGGCGCCGGCGAACGCGTCTTCGAAAAGTTCTACCGCGCTCGCCCCTCCCAGGATCGGAGCGGCTTCGGGTTGGGGCTGTCCATCTGTCGCGGTATCGTCGAGGCTCATGGGGGACGCATCTGGGCGGACAGCCGCCCCGGCGGCGGCACCGCGTTTCGATTCTTTCTTCCTATAGAAGGGACTCCACCGAAGGTGGAGCCGGTCGACGCCAAGACATGAACGACGCAACTCCCACCAAGCACACGGTTCTGATCATCGAGGACGATCACCAGATCCGTCGGTTCCTGCGGGCTACGCTGTCCAGTCAGGGGTACCGTCTCCACGAGGCGGTGAACGGCGCCGAGGGGCTCAGCCTGGCCGCCTCGCAACAGCCGGACTTGATCATCCTCGATCTCGGGTTGCCGGACATCGACGGCCTCACGGTCGCGCGCCGCATCCGGGAGTGGTCCTCGACGCCGATCCTCGTGCTCTCCGCCCGCGGCCAGGAGGCCGACAAGATCGCCGCTCTCGACGCCGGCGCCGACGACTACGTGACCAAACCATTCGGAGTGGGCGAGCTGACCGCCCGCATGCGCGTCGCGCTGCGGCATGCGGCGCGGGCGGCGCACGGGGACGAGGATCCCGTCTACGAGGTCGGGAACTTGCGCGTTGACTTGAGCCGCCGCGAGGTCTCGCTACGCGGCGAGGAAGTGCATCTCACCCCCACGGAGTTCAACCTTCTCGCAGTTCTGGTGCACCACGCGGGCAAGGTCGTCACCCATCGCCAGCTCCTGCGCGACGTGTGGGGCGAGTCGTTTCACGAGCAGGCGCACTACATCCGGGTCTACATGCAGCAACTGCGCAAGAAGCTCGAAGAGACTCCGGCCCGGCCGCGCTATCTGCGAACGGAGCCGGGCGTGGGCTACCGATTGGTCGACGAGTAGCTGTCCACGCACCGACGCCCCGGTGCGACCCGCAGCGACCTCACTCCTTCTCGTACGGCTTCCCGATCGCCGCCGGCGCGATTGCGCGTCCCATCACCCCCGCCAGCACGACCACGGTCAGGATGTAGGGGAGCATCCAGAAGAGTTGAGGGGGAACGTTCACGATGTCGCGCAGGATCTGCATCTTGATCTGCAATGCGTCGGCGAACCCGAAGAGGAGGGAGGCGAGGTACGAGCCGACCGGCGTCCACCGGCCGAAAATGTTGGCGGCGAGCGCGATGAACCCGCGGCCGCTGGTCATTCCCTCGGTGAAGCTTCCGACCTGTTCGAGAGAGAGATTGGCGCCGGCCAGTCCGGCCAGGGCTCCGCTCATCAACACCGCCACGTAGCGCCCTCGCGTCACGCTCACGCCGACCGTGTCGGCGGCGCGCGGGTGCTCGCCGAGCGCTCGCAACCGCAATCCCCACGTCGTGCGAAACATCGCCCAGTGCGCGGCGACAGCGATTGCGACGGTGACGTAGACGAGCGGCGTGTGGCTCAAGAAGATGCCGCTCACCCAGCGCCAGAGTCCCCCGAAGAAGCCCTGCGTCGGTCCTTGAGTGTGGAAGAGGGGAGCGAGCGTCGCGGCGGCGTCGGTGGTACCGGGATGCCCGTAGACGACCTCCATCAGGAATCCGGTGAGACCGAGAGCGAGGATGTTGATCGCGGTGCCGGACACCACCTGATCCGCGCGGAGCGTGATCGAGGCGAACGCGTGAAGTCCGGCGAAGAGCATGCCCGCGGCCATTGCCGCCAGCACGCCCACCCAGGTGTCGCCGGTGACCAGCGCCACCGCCACTCCGGCGAATGCACCCACGAGCATCATCCCTTCGAGCGCGATGTTGACCACACCCGCGCGCTCGCAGATCGTTCCCCCGATCGCCGCCAACGCGAGCGGCGTAGCCATGCGAATGGCCGAGGCGAGAAGATCTGGAGTGAGGATTTGGTCAACCACGGGTCATGCCTTCACCGGATCTGCCGTCAGCAAGTCAACCACCGGCCAGCCTCGCCTTCTGCCGCCGTCGCACCGCCCAGCGCACGATCGATTCCGCCGCCACGAAGAAGATGACCAGGGCCTGGATGATGTAGATCAGCTTCTGGGGAACGTCCGCCTCGAGCTGCATGGTGCCGGCCCCCGCCGAGAGCGCCCCGAACAGGATCGCGGTTGCGATCACCGCGAGCGGGTTGTTCTTGGCCAGGAGCGCGACCGCGATCCCGGTGAAGCCGAACCCGGAGGAGAACTGATCGAAGAGCCGCCCGTGCACGCCCATCACCTCGACCGCGCCGGCAAGCCCGGCCAAGGCGCCGGAGATGCAGAGCGACTTCACCGTGGTGGCGCGCACCGAGATACCCGAGTTCTCCGACGCGGACGGATTGAAGCCCACCGAGCGCGCTTCGAAACCGAGGATCGTGTACTTGAGCAGAAGCCACACCGCCACCGCGGCAACCAGGGCGACGATGATCCCGACATGTGCGCGGCTCGCGGGGAGCATCGTGAAGACGTCGGAGAGCCGTGGCAGCGTGGATTCGGGAGGAAGCGCCGCGGTCTGTGGGATCTGCCCCGGTCCCTTCAGCGGGCCGGTGACGAGCCACGAGACCAGATAGCGCCCGATATACGAGAACATCATCGTGGTGATGACTTCGTGCGCGCCCACCCGTGCTTTGAGCAGCGCGGGCACGAATGCCCATGCCGCGCCGGCAAGCGCCGCCGCGACGAGCAGGGCCGGCACGATGACCCACCAGGGAAGCCCGGCCAACACGATGCCGAGCCACGCGGCAGCGAGGCCGCCCAGGAAGAGCTGGCCCTCGGCGCCGATGTTGAACAGCCCGGCTCGGAATCCATAGGCCACCGCGAGCCCGGTGAGGATGAGCGGGGTGGCCCGCATGAGCGTCTCGCCGATCTGACGCGCGCCGCCGAACGCGCCATGGAAGAGCGCGGCGAAAGCGAGTGCGGGGTCGCGACCGGAGGCGAGGATGAAGATCGAGCCGATGAGCACCGCCAACACGACGGACGCGAGCGGAACCCCCGCCCCTCGGAGGAAGGCCGACCAGCGCCCTGCGCCCGCGCGGGTGGGGCTGCCCGCGCTCATCCGCGCGGCTCCGGCGCGACTGCCACGCCCGCCGGCGCCGATCCGCCGCCGGTCATGTGCAGGCCGAGCAGCTCCTTGGTCGCCTCGGCGGCGGGAAGTTCCTTCACGATCCTCCCTCCGTAGACGACCAGGATGCGATCGGCCAGTGCCAGCACTTCCTCCAACTCGAGGCTCACCAAGAGGACGGCTTTTCCCGCGTCGCGCGCGGCGAGGATGCGCCGGTGCACGAACTCGATCGCGCCCACGTCGAGCCCCCGCGTGGGCTGCGCCGCCACAAGGAGCTTCGGCTCGCGTCCCAGCTCGCGCGCGAGCACGACCTTCTGCTGATTACCGCCGGATAGGCTCGCCGCGGGTGTCTTCTCAGAAGGTGTGCGCACGTCGTAGTCACGGATGCGTCGCAGCGCGGTCTCCGTGATCGCGGACGGGTGGAGGATTCCATGGATCGCGTAGGGAGCGCGGCGGTGATCGCCCAGGATCAGGTTCTCGGCGATGTCGAACTCGAGAACGAGGCCGCGGCGATGCCGGTCCTCGGGAACATGGGACACCCCGGCGGCGATGGCGTCCCGCGCGCTGCCCCGCGTGGTGTCTCGCCCCAGGAGCGAGATCGCCCCCGACGTCGCGCGGCGCAACCCCACGATCGCCTCGACCAGCTCGCGCTGTCCGTTACCGTCGACCCCTGCCAACGCGACGATCTCGCCCCCTCGCACGGCGAACGACACGCCGCGCACCGCATCGAGACCGCGATCGTCGCGCACGCGCAGATCCTGCACGTGAAGCACGGGCGCGCCGGGACGGCTCGGGGTTTTCTCCACGCGCAGAACCACTTCCCGTCCCACCATCATCCTGGCGAGTCCCACTTCATCGGTATCCGCCGGCCGCGTCTCTCCGACCACCTTGCCGTCGCGCATCACCACCACGCGGTCGGCCGCGGTGAGAACCTCGTCAAGCTTGTGCGTGATGAACAGGGCGGCCAGCCCGTTCGCGACGAGCGATCGGATGACCCTGAAGAGTTCGCTCACCTCGCCGGGAGTGAGCACGGCGGTCGGCTCGTCGAGGATGAGGATGCGCGCGCCCTGGTAGAGCGCCTTCAGGATCTCCACGCGCTGTTGCAGACCGACGGAGAGATCGCGGATGCGGGCGTCGGGATCGACTTCGAGACCGTAGCGCTCGGAGAGTTCCCGCACGCGGGCGCGCGCGGCGCCGAAGTCGATCACGCCGGCCCTGGCGGGCTCGCGGCCGAGCACGATGTTCTCGGTGACGGTGAGCGTCTCCACCAGCATGAAGTGCTGGTGCACCATCCCGATTCCGAGTGCGATGGCCTGCCGAGGCGAACGAATCCGAACCGGTCGGTCGTCGACGAGCATCTCCCCGCCGTCCGGCGCGAGAAGCCCGTAGGCGATGTTCATGAGCGTGCTCTTCCCGGCGCCGTTCTCTCCGAGAAGAGCCACGATCTCGCCCCGATCCAAGCTCAGCGACACCCGGTCGTTCGCGACGACGCCCGGGAAGATCTTGGTGATGTCGCGAAGCTCCAGGATGGGCATCGTCTCTCCTGCTTGCCCCCTCCGGCGTTACGGCCGCGCGTCGGGGACGACCACCGCCCGGTTCACGATGTCCTGCGAAGCCTTCGCGACCGCGTCCTTGATCTCCGCCGGAACTTTCGATTCGAAGTCGTGATACGGAGCGAGGCCGACGGCGTCGTCTTCGATGCCGTAGAACCGGCTGTGCCCGCCGGTCCAGGTGCCCTCCACGACAGCCTTCACGGTGTTGTAGACGGCCACGTCCAGGCGCTTCACCGCGGACGTGAGCATGACGTCACCGGAGCCGGGGACGGTCTCGAATTGATCGGCGTCCACGCCGATGAACAGGGCGCCCCGTTCCTGGCAGGCCTTTATGGTGCCGAGGCCCGACTGGCCGGCGGCGGCGAAGATGACGTCGGCCTTCTGGTCGATGAGGGAGAGGCCGATCTCCTTGCCCTTGGCCTGATCGTCGAACTTCCCGGCGTAGAGGATGAGAACGCGGGCTTGCGGATCGATCGACTTCACGCCGGCCACGAAGCCCACCTCGTAGCGCTCGACGGGGGGAATGTCCATGCCGCCCACGAACCCCACGATGTTGTCGGGGTTGAGCCGGGGGTCGAAGCCCGAGCGCGTGGCGAGGCCGGCTACCACGCCGGCCAGATACCCGGCCTCCTGCTCCTTGAAGAGGATTCCCGCCACGTTCGGCGCCGGACTCTCGAAGAACTCGTCGATAGCCCCGAACTTGGTTTCCGCGTAGTTGGGCGCCTCCCGCGCGAGCGCGTCCTGCATCAGGAAGCCGACGGTAAAGATCGGGCTGTATCCCGCGTGGGCAAGCTGATCGATGTTGGAGGCGTAGTCCGCGATCTCGCGTGACTCGAGCACCTTGATCTCGACTCCAAACTCGGTCTGCGCCCGTTGCAGGCCGGCGTAGGAGAGATCGTTGAAGGAGCGATCGCCGAGGCCTCCGACATCGGTGACCATGGCGGCCTTCACGGTCGACTTCTTCGTTCCCTGGTTGCTTGCGCTGTCGGAATCGGTCTTCCTGGCACACCCTGCCAGCACGAGGACCGCAAGCACGACGGCAAACCACCGAGCCACAAAGCGAATGGATCTCTCGTTCACGGGCTTCCCCTCCTCACTGCAGGCCAAACCGTGCCCCTCATACTGCCCCGACTCCCCAAGGCGAGTCCATGCTCAATGTCAGATATCGCGCCTCCCGAGTCTGCGCCCACCCGGAAAACGAGAGCGGCCGCCCGAGGTGCCTCGGGCGGCCGCGTCATAAACTCAGGTACTTCGCGCTTCGCCTAGCGGTAGAGCGCCTTCACCTTGCCCCAGGTCGTCTGCTCGGTGGGGACGGGGCAGTGGATCCCCAGCGTGATGGTGAGGACCGTGCCCCAGGTGCCGTACTGCTGGGTGGGCGACGCCGGGCCGCAGGTGCCGTCCAGGAAGGTCGGGTAGTCGGCCGGCTTGGTGAGAGTGGGAAACAGACTCGTTGTCTCGCCGATGCCCGATCCGTTGGCAATGGCGAACGAAAGCTCGCAGCCGCCCACGAAAATCCCGCTGGTGGTGCCGTTCACCACCGAGCCCATCGGGTAGCCCCCCATGAACGTGACCGTCGTGGTGAGGTTCGTCGTGCCCAGCGTCCCTGTCCCGTCACCCCAGGGCCAGCCGCCGGCGAAGAACGTAAACGTCCCCCCCTGGAACGTGGAGGTATAAATGATCGTCCCCGTGCCGTTCAGAGTGTTGTCCTGGACCGAGTACCCGCTGTTCTCGACCGCGCAGTTGATCTCCCACTGGGTCCCAAGGGTCGTTCCATCCCACGACTGCGCGTGGAGCACGTGGGGAAGGCCGGAGTTGATGGTGGGACGCCATGTCGAGGCGCGGCCGGTCAGGAGAGTGCCGGTAAAGGGAGGGGGAAAGTCGTTCGACCTGTAGACACCGTCTACGGGTGCGGCCGTGGCAAGGACGGGCAGGAGAAGCAGCGCGGACAGAGTCGGGATGCATAGCAATCGCTTCATTCGACACCTCACAGTGAAGGGTGAATCTGGAAGATTCTCATGCTGCGCGGGGGGGATGCGCTCCAGCAGTAAGTTCTTGAATACTAATCGAACGTGACGCAAGGGTCAAGGTCCTTGACTGCGTGCGGCCCCGACCTTGTCCCCGTGCCCGAATCTCCTCATACTCCCGACGGGCGCACGCGTCCGGGAGGTGCACATGCGATTGAGATGGCTCGCGGGCTGCATGGTTCTGCTCTTGGTCGTGGGGATGGGTTGCGGCGGCGACGATCCCTCCGGTCCCAGCAAGGCCGAGATCACAGGCACGTGGCAGGCGACAAAGGTCGAGTACACGACCCCGGCAGGGGTACCGATGGTGGATCTGATCGCCCTCGGGGGGTCCGCGTCACTCGTTCTCAACACGGACAACTCCTTGGTATACACGATCACGCCTGCCGGCGGCGTCGCCAACGTGACGACCGGCACGTGGCAGCTCAGCACGGACATGATGACGGTCACACCGACAGGCATGCTCTTCTCATGGCAGTTCGATGTGGAGTACTCGACCGACGAACTGAGGATGAGCGGGGCCGACGTCGAGTTCGACTACGATAACGACGACATCGATGAGCCGGCCAAGCTGAACCTCGTGTTGACCCGCTGACCCCGGTCTGGCGTTAAATCATTAAACTGTAATGAGTTAGAGGCTCGACGGGCGAGACGGCGCACTTCGCTTTGATGTCAAAAAAAGTGAGATTTGGCGTAGACACGGGCTAGCCAGAAAGAATACTGTTTCAGTCATGTATCCCACCCGCGGCGCTGGGTAGGGTCTGACTCGCAGTTCGCGGTCCCGATCTTCATGGCCCCGACCCTCTGCGCCGCGGTCCGTTTCGACGGAGATTATGATCCCCAATTAACCAAAGGAGTCACTCATGTCCCGCTTTGCTAAGTGGAGCACGGTGGCGGCGCTCTTTGCCCTTCCCCTACTCGGCCTCCCCGCTCTCTCTTCGGCGGATGTCGAGGTCAGTCAAGTCGACTGGGAGACGATCGGACAGAGCGTCCGGTTCCATGTCCAGTTCCACAACCCCGATCCAGGTGCCCCCTCCAGTGCTGTATCCGGCATGATGAGCTCTCAGCCGTTCGGCGCATTCGTGCCCAATTCGGGTCCCATCGGAACATTCGACGTTCCCGAGTTGGCTGCGGATTCCTTCTTCGACGTGTTCTTCGATGCCGCTCTGAGCAGTCTCCCGCCCAGCGCCGCGACGATCCTTCCCGGCGGCGGTCCTGGTGGTGGCGCAGGCGGCACCGCTCCCGGAATCACCGGTCTGGCAGATGTGTGCCCGGCGCCCACCTTCTGGAACGGAAACGTGGACATCTTCTGGACCCCTCCGGGGACCGGTAGCGTCAACTATCACTTCGGCCAGCTCCTGATCTGCCCCGGGGCGGGGAACTCCTACGTCCACGTCATCATGGACTGCCAGGATCCGGCCGGCATCTTCTGGAACATCAATGGTCTCTGCCCGGGGTGGAGCGCCACCCTGGTGAGCGACGACGGCAACTTCGCGCCCGGGCTGCCCGCGCCCAACCCCATTCCACCGGGCTTCTTTGACGGCTGGATCTGCATCTCTGCGGACCCCTCAGTAGTCACGGGGAGCTCCTGCAATCCGGCCCTGAACCTCCAGTGCGGGACCGAGCCCGCCGTGATCAACGTGTCGGCGGAGGCGTGCGACTGGAGCTCCGTTCCGGTCGAGCCCACCACCTGGGGCAGGGTGAAGACCCACTTCGGCCCGACGGTGGACGGGAACTAGCCGAAGCTTGAATCACCCCCCGCCTCCTCTTCGGGAGGCGGGAAGAATTCGGGGCCTCCCGTTCATCGGGGGGCCCCGGTCTTTTCTCGGGTGTTCGGCGACGCGATGCTGCTACTCCTCCCGGCGAAGCGCGCCGCTTCCCACGCCCACCACAACGAGGCACGCACTCAACGAGACCAGAATGCTCGGCGCGGCGGGAAGATCGAAGTGCACGGCGCCGACCAAGCCCGCGAAGCTGGCGAGGAACGCGAAGATCCAGCCGACCGCGAGAGCCCTCCCCGGAGTGCGGGTCGCAAGTACGCCGGCCACCGAGGGTATGACCAGGAGCCCGAACACAAGAAGCACGCCCGCGATCTTCACCGACGACGTGACCACTAGGCCGAATAACGCGTAGAACAGGAAATCCCAGAGGAAGAGATTCCGGCCCCGCCGGCGGGCTCCCTCGGGATTGTTGGTGATCTCGAAGAAGGGACGGCGGAGCAGGAAGTGCACGACCCCGACCGCGGCGTAGAGGATCGCGGTCTTGAGGATATGGTTGGGAGCGACCGTGTAGATCGCTCCCACCAGGGTCTCCTTCACGTGCTCCGGCCCGGAGGGGCTCTTCTCCAGCGCCAGGAACACAAGCGCCTGCGCGGTGGCGAAGACGATCCCGATGAACGCTTCCAGAGGTACCTTCCGCTCCTGGCTACGCAGCCAGGCGAAGCAGGCCGCGCCCACAATCGTCATCCCCAGCGGGAGAAGGTAGGACCAGACGGCGCTCTCGTGTACCCCGATGAGCACCGCCAAGGCCACGCCGAGCGCCGCCATTTGCGCGAGCGCCAAATCCACAAAGATGACCCCCCGCCGCACCACGTGATAGCCCAGGTAGGCGTGGATTCCCGCCAGCACCAGGGTCGCGATCACCGCGACGCGGAAGAAGGGGAGCGCCAACGCTTCCATGACCGTTCCTTTCCGGGCGGGTGGGACCCCGCTCGTGTCGCCCGTCTCAGTTCGTCGGTGATCCGAGACCGCCAAACATGTTCACGATGCGATCGAAGTGGGCCAGGTAGCTCGTCGGGGCGACATCGTCGCAGCTCGGGGAAACCTGCTCCACCCGTATGCCGGTCTGCCGTTCGAGGAACTGCCCCGCGTCATCACCGAAGTAGGGCTCGTACAGCAGAACCGGGACCTTGTGCTCGCGGATCAACGCCACCAGCTCCTGGAGGTGCTTGGCGGTGGGGGGAATCCCCGGCACCGGCTCCACCGTTCCCGCCACCGTGAAACCGAACGCGTCGGCCAGATAGGTCCAGGACTGGTGGTAGGTGAGGACCTCCCTCACCGGCATGGCGGCCACCGCGCCTTGCCCCCGCTGCGCCGCCGCCTCGCAGTCCCCGGCGAACGTTTCTGCGCGCGCCCGGTATTCGTCGGCATGGCCCGGGTCGGTCTTGGCCAGGGCCTCGGCGATGGTGCGGGCGACGATGCCGCCGTTGCGCGGATCGAGCCAGTAGTGGGGGTTGCCGTTGGGATGGACATCTCCCATCGAGGCGTTGGGACGGGTCGTCGGCACCTCAAGAGCGCGGATCCCCTTCGAGCAATCCACGATCGTCACGTCCCCGTTGTGCGAGCCGTCGATGATCTGATCCGCCCATTGGTCGAGGAACATGCCGACCTTGAGGTAGAGCTTGGCCCGCGAGACGCGGACCATGTAGGAGGGGAGAACCTCGACGTGATGCGGATCGGCGTTGGGCCGGCAGATGGCGACGACTTCGACCTGGTCGCCGCCGACCGCGGAGGCGATGGAACCGAGATCGGTGGTGGACGCGACGACCCGGACCTTGGCCGAAACGGGTCCGGCGCCGAAGATCAGGGCGATCGCAAACATCGCAGCAACTATGGCGCGCATGTCGGACTCCTTTCGATCAGAATTGGTGGGCCTTGTGCGGACCCATGGAGTAGATGACGCGGAGTGTGACGTTGTTGAAGGCCGTGTCGCCCTCGGGGGCGATGTGCCGCCAGTCGAGGCGAAGCGCGGTCGTCTCCTCCATGAGCGCGTAGCCCGCCCACAGCCCGAACGACTGCGTGACCGGCTTGTCGACCGCCGGCTCCTGATATCTCTCGTATCCGCCGCCCACGTTGTACCGGATGCCGAAGTTGTAGTCGGCGAACACGTATCCGCCGGCCGGCTTCACCGACTCGTGGGTGTAGCCGTCCGCCGGATCCCAGGCGGCGTCCTCCCGGTTCAGTCCCATGGCCTCCGCTTGAAGGAGCAGGTAGGCCTGGGGGGAGGTCCAGAGCTTGGTCTTGGCGTCCACTCCGTAGACCATCGTTCGCGTCCCGGCGGCGACGTTGTTGGTGCCGCCGGCCGCGGAGATCCCGAACTCGAGCGCCGAGCGCTCACCCAGCATGGTGAAACCGCTCAAGCGACCCAGGAAGGCCGGTCGGCTCTCTCCGGCGCGATCGTCCCCGCCCGCGTTGAGCGGATCGTCTGGGTCCTCGGTGGGCTCGCGCTCCATGCGGAACGAATCGCCCTGCAGGACGTCGACCTGGGCGTTGATCGAGAAGTCGCCGACGACGGCGAAGCGGCGCGAGACGTCGATGCCGGTCTCGTTGAACGCCTCCTCCCCGGGCAGATAGGCCATGAGCATGCGGAAGGGCTCCGCGAACGGATTCACGTGGCGGTGCACGGGGTTGAGCGCCCCGAACGGCGCGCGGTACTTGCCGCCCCGGAGGGCAATGTCCGCGGGGAGTCCGCGGAAGAGCGTGAAGAAGCCCTCTTCGAGGGCCATTCCTTCATCACCCAGGCTCATCACGAAATATCCACGCGCGTAGGGGTTCAGGTAGTCGTCGAAGACGATCTCGGTCTCGCCCGCATGCAACCGCCCTCGGCCCCGGTCGGGGGCGGTGGGGTCGTCGGTATAGGTGGCGTGGGGTTGGCCGAGAACCGAGATATTCGGATTGATGGCGCCGGCTCGGGCCGCGCCCGCGGCCATCGACAACATGAGGAGCAGGATCGTTCCCGCCAATGCGTGCCTGTGCATACGAATTCCCTCCCGATTTGGGATTGGCGCCGGAATCGCCGTGGCTCTAATGCAATGCCAGACGAATCAGCGATCAGTTTGGGGTGAATTCGAGACGAGAGGGGATCAGGCCGCGGGAGGCGCGCGGAGCCTCAGGACGACGATGTCCGAGGAATCAGGGGGCAGCGGAACCGGGTTGTCAGGTCCGCAGGGGTTCTCGGGGAGGATGACGGGTGCCGGAGTCGCAAGTTCCGGGGTGTCCGCGGCGGCTTGAACAACCTGGCATACCGCGCAGTGCCGGCCGCCGGGGAGTCCGCCGTGATGATGGTTGGACAAGGCCTCGATGCTGCCCGCGAAGAGGAGCGCAAACAGGAACAGGATCCCGGCCACTGACCGGGACGTCCGAGTCCGCCTGTCTTCCGGGGATCGAGAGGCATGTCCGGGGGGCGAGTACATTACCCAAAAGCCTAGACCAGGGAGTTGCCTCAGTCCAGCGGATCGTTCGGTCCGGCCGGGAACGCCGCCTCCAGCCGAGAGAGCGCGTCCCACTGCTCGCGGACCACGCGCTTCGCCGCCTCCGGATCCATGTCGCTCTTGCGGAATCGGCCCTGCCGACCGAGATAGTCGTCGAGCGGTGTCCCGTCGGGCTGCGCGTTGACGCGGTAGCGCCGGCCGTCGAAAACCTCGTAGAGCGGGAAGAGCCCGCTCGCCACCGCCAGCCGCACCAACTCCACGCTTTCCGCCGGATCGGACTTCCAACCGGTCGGGCAAGGAGAGTGAATGAGGAAGAACCGGAACCCGCGGATCCGGCGCGCCAGCCGGATCTTTCTCAGATAGTCGTCACGGTGGGCCAGCGAGAGCGTGGCCGCGTAGGGAATCCGGTGGGCGGCCATGATGGCCATGATGTCCTTCTTCCCCTCCGGCTTACCGAAGGGGGTCGTCGAGGTCACCGCGCCCTGCGGCGTGGCGCTCGATCGCTGTCCCCCGGTGTTCCCGTAGATCTCGTTGTCGTAGCAGAAGTAGATGATGTCCTCGTTGCGCTCCGCCGCGGCGGAGAGCGAAGCCATGCCGATGTCGTAGGTGCCGCCGTCGCCCGCCCAGCAAATCGTCTCGCCCGGGTCGCCGTTCATGAGCTGCACCGCCCGCAGGCCGCTGGCCACCGCGGAGACGCATCCGAACGTCGTGGCCACGGTGGGTACGCCGTAGGCCGATGTCGGCCACGCACCCGCCGTGACGATCCCGCAGCAGGCCGGGATGCACAGCATCATCGGCGTTCCGTCCATCCCTTCCTCGAGCCACTTCTGCGAGAGCGACATGCCGCAGCCCGCGCAGTTGGTGTTGCCGGGACGCAGCAGATGGTCGAAGAGCCCCTCTTCGAAGACCGGCTCAGCCTGCTGTGCCTTCGGAGCTCTGCTCACGCGGCCACCCCTTTCCAGATCGGATCCTCGGCTCGCTTGCGCGCGGTCAAGTCGTCGATGATCTCCGCGATGAGAGGCGGAGTCACATCGCCGCCGCCCAGACCCACCAGGTAGTCCTGGAGCAGGATATCGGAGCGATCGCGCAGGCTCACCGCCACCTCGCCCCAGAAGACGCCGCCCGAGCCGGGCGAGTGATCCCGCTCGATCACACCCACCCGCTTCGCGCCGCCCACCGCGGCGAGGATCTCCGCTCGGGGCACGGGGCGGAAGAGCCTGAGCTTGACCATGCCGATCTTCTCGCCGCGCGCGCGCCGCTCCTCGACCGCGCTCCGCACCGTGCTCGCGATGCTGTTGGTGGCGATGAGAATGGTTTCGGCGCCGTCCGTTTCGTAGCAGGTGATCGCGCCCTCAGGGGTGCGGCCGAAGATCGCGGCGAACTCTCGGCGGGCCTCCTCCAGCACCGTCGGGACGCGCTCCATCGCCCGCTGGATCTCGAGGCGATGCGCGCTGGATTCGTGGGGCCAGGCGAGTCCGCCGATCGTGAGCGGATGCTCGTACCGGAGCCGGTGGGGGAGCTCGAGCGGCGGCAGGTACCGATCCACCCGCTCTTGCTCGGGAAAGTCCACCCCGGCCGTGGTGTGGGAGATGATGAACCCGTCGTAGGCCACCAGCGCGGGCATCATCACCCGCGGATCCTCGGCGATGCGGAACGCGAGCAGCGTGGTGTCGGCGAGATCCTGGTGTCCCTCGCAATAGAACTGCAGCATCGGGGCGTCGCGCAGCGCGAGGCTGTCCCCCTGGTCCACCCAGATGTTCCACGGCGGGCCCAGCGTGCGGTTCACCGCCATCAGCACGACGGGGAGTCGGTAATAGCCGGCGTTGAACACGTTTTCGTTCATATAGGAGAGACCGTTCGCCGAGCTCGCGGTGAAGGTGCGGGCGCCGGCCAGCGACGCGCCGATGCACACCGCCATCGCGCTGTGCTCGGACTCGACCGGCACGACGGTTCCCTTGGTGAACGGGAAGGCGCGCAGGTACTCGACGACCTCCGTTTGCGGCGTGATGGGGTAGGCCCCGGCGCAGGCCCCGCGGGCATTGCGGTTCGCCTCTCCGGCCATCGCCAGCATGTGACCGGCGACCTGGTTACCCGTGACGAGCTTCCTCGGCATGGCCCCTCCTCAGATCTGCTCCATGTACACGACGCCGCGCGGGCACTCCGAGGCGCAGAGCCCGCATCCCTTGCAGTACTCGTAATCGAACGCGTAGAAATCGCGTTCGCGCACCAGCACGCCTTCCGGGCAGTGCTCGCGGCAAAGATCGCAATGATTGCAGTCGCCGCAGCTCAGGCAGCGGTTGGCCTCGGCCACGGCCAGGGCGTGGTCGGGGGTCTCGGCGAGGCCCCGCCGCACTTCCGCGAACTCGGAGGAGATCCGCACCTTCACGTCGATCATCTCGCCCCGCTGCTGGGGGTTGTGCTCGAAGCGGGTGAACTTCATCTCCTCGACCGGGATGACTTCCGAACGCGCCGGCGGGAAGAGATCCTCTCCGGAGAGCGTGCGATGGATGTGGAACGCGGCGCGGCGTCCGCTTCCGATCGCCGCCGTCACCGTCCCCTCGTTGGTGGCGAGATCGCCGCCGGCGAAGATGGGCGCGCCGGACAGGCCGAGCCGCACCTGCGCGTCGGTGACCTCGGTCCCCTCGGGGAAGATCGACAGATCGCCGAACTGGCCGAGGGCGAGGATCACGCGATCGGCGTCGACGTTGAACTCGGAGCCGGGGCCGTCGGCTGGAACCGGGCGGCGGCGTCCGCTCTCGTCGGGCTCGCCCAACACCATGCGCCGGCAGGTGATGGAAACGCCGCCCAGGAGCTTCTTGAGCCGCGTGGGCGCCACCAACTCGTGCAGGCTCACGCCCTCCTCGATCGCCTCATCGATCTCTTCCTTGATGGCGGGCATCTCCTCGCGGGTGCGGCGGTAGAGCACCTTCACCTGCTTGGCCCCCAGGCGCAGCGCGGTACGCGCGGCATCCATGGCGGTGTTTCCGCCGCCCATCACCGCAATGCGCTCCCCATCCAACCGGATCTTGCCCAGTCGCGCGTCGTCGAGGAAGGTGATCCCCTGCATGAGCACGGCGGGATCATCCAACCCGAGGTTGAGCCCGCGCGCTTCCTGCAGCCCGGTGGCCACGAAGATCGCGTCGTGCTTGCGGGTGAGCTCCAGCAACCGCTGCCGGTCCACCTTGAAGTCGGTTACCGCGGTCACGCCGTGGCTCAGGATGAACCCGATCTCGCGATCCAGAACTTCGCGTGGCAAACGATAGGCGGGAATGCCGGTGCGCATGACCCCGCCGAGTTCTCCGACCGCCTCGTACAGCGACACCGCGTAGCCGAGCCGCCCCAGGTGATACGCGGTGGACAGGCCGGCGGGACCCGATCCGATCACGCCCACGGTTTCCTTGCGCAGGGCCTCGCGCACCGGCTCCGCCGCCGCGTGGTCGGCCACGTAGCGTTCGAGTTCCCGCACGTTGAGCGCTTCGTCAAGATGGTTGCGATGGCACGCTTCCATGCACGGTGCCGGGCACACGCGGCCGCAGATGGCGGGGAACGGCGAGGTCTCGTGCAGGATGGCCAGCGCCCGGTCGAACTGCTTCGCACCGACCGCAGCCACGAAGCCGCGCACGTTGTTGCCTGCGGGACATCCGTCGTTGCATGGGGGAGTCCACTCGCGCCGCAGCGGTCGCTGCGTGGCCCACTGGCCGGTGCGCACCGCCGGCGGTCCGCCCGCCGAGGGGTCGAGGATGCTGGTCGTGCGTGAGGGAGCCGAGGGAGGCACCACGCGCTTGGGAGCGGCGGCCAGGTCGCCCCCAAGCGCGGTCGCCTCGAAAGCCCGCCGCGCGGCATCCAGGTTGCTCTTCGGAAACTTGAACTCCTCGATCGCCGCCTGGGCCCATTCGAAAGGGAGCTCGAAGATGCGCGCGACCGCGCCCAGGAGCGTGGTGTTCACGATCGGAGTCGCGCGCGTGCCGAGCTTGTGATCCACGGCGATGCCGGTGGCATCCACGGTGGCGATGCGGTAGCCCGGGAAGGAGACGGCGAAGTGCTCCGGAGGCTCCGTGCTATTGAGCAGAATCCAGCCCCCGGGCTTCAACCCGGCGAGGACGCGCTCCCCCGTGAGGCTGCGATCGAGCACGATCACGTGATCGGGTTCATAGATCTGATTCCGGTTCGTGATCTCGTGATCGTCCACCCGCACGAACGCGTTGAGCGGCGCGCCGGAGCGCTCGGCGGCGTACACGCCGAAAGCCTGCACGTACTTGCCGCGCAAGAAATAAGTCGCCGCGATCAGTTTGGCCAGGGTGACCCCACCCTGTCCGCCTCGGCCGAAGATGACGATCTCGATCATTCGGTCACCTCTCGCGCTTGCGCCACGAGGTACTCGCACCATGCATCGAGTCCCTCGCCGCTCACCGCGGATGTCTTGAAGATGTGCAGATCGGGATTGAGTGCCCGCGCGTGCGCGATCGCCTTGTCCGCATCGAAGTCGACGTAGGGGAGGAGGTCGACCTTGGTGAGCACCGCGGCCGCAGCCTTGCGAAACATGGCCGGGTACTTCTCGGGCTTGTCGTCCCCCTCGGTCACGCTCAGGCAAATCGCACGGAGCGATTCGCCGAGATCGAAGGACGCCGGGCAAATGAGATTACCCACGTTCTCGATGAAAACGATGCCGCCCCGCGAGGCGGGCAGGTGCTGGAGTGCGTCGGCGACCAGAGAGGCTTCGAGGTGGCAGGCCCCCTTGGTCACGAGCTGCACCACCGGCACTCCGTGGCGCGCCACGCGGCGCGCGTCGTTGTCGGTCTCGACGTCTCCCTCGATGACCGCGACCGGAACCTGTTCCTTGAGCCGACCGAGGGTCGCCTCGAGGAGCCGTGTCTTGCCCGATCCCGGCGCGCTCATGAGGTTCACAGCAAAGATGCCGCGCTCGCGGAAGAACCGCCGGTTCGCCACCGCGACCTCGTCGTTGCGGGCGAGCACCTTGCGCTCGAGAACGGTGATCGGGCTCTCTTCAGGAACCGGCATGGCTGGTCTCCTCGGCGCCCAGGGCGACCGAGACGAGTGTGATTTCATCGTCGCCGCGGACGGCGGTCAGGGTGGCCCCGCACCGAGGGCACACCGGACTCGGTGCGATGAGCGCCAAGTCCCGACCGCACTGTGCGCAATCGCCGCGCGCCTCGGGCGTCTCGATCGCGAGACGTGCCGTCGGGCATCGGCTTTCCCCCGCGAGCACCGCGAACGCGAACTGGAGTGATTCCGGATCCACCCCGCTGAACGGGCCCAGCCGCACGGTTACCTCACGCACCCGCGACGGCTGCGCGATCCGTGCGGCGACCGATTCGAGGATGTTTTGGGCCACGCCCACCTCGTGCACCAGGGGTCCCTTTCGCCGGAGTGCTGACTGTCCACTATAGGCGTTGCCGCCGGTGGCAAGGCAACTGAATTAGTCAATTACAGATAATCGAGAGGGGCTCGCACGCGGCCTTGGGAAGAGGCATATCCAGGAAATGAAGAGCCGGCAATGTGTCCACCCTGATACCGTCATGGGTCGTCAAACCCTGGACGCATCCCGGGAGGCGTTGATGGAACCGCAAGTTCTTGATTCGACGACCCTACGGTCGTTTCTTTCGTCGATCCGCAAGGATCACGAGCTGATCGGGCCGGTGGCCCGTGAGGGGAACCAGCACGTGTTCCAGGTCATCGAGGATCTGGACCAGCTCGATCTTCACTACGTCCATACCATACTTCCTCCCAAGAAGTATTTTCTCCCGCCGAAAGAAGTGCTCCTCGAGTACAAGATGCGGGACGGCGAGCGCGCGTCGGCGGCGAACGAGGTTCGCCCCCGCGTGATCGTGGGGGTTCACCCTTGCGACCTCGCGGGAATCCGCCACCTCGATCTCTCGTTGGGAGGAGGGACCGAGGATTGGAACTATCAGAGCAAGCGTGGCGCGTCGGTCATCATCGGCACGGAGTGTCTGCCCGACGAGTTCTGCTTCTGCGGCAGCGTGGGGACGCTTCGCCCGCGCGAGGGCTTCGATCTCTTCCTGCTGGAGCTGGGGGGGATGTGGCTTCTCACCGTAGGGACCGAGCGCGGCGCGGCCCTGCTGAGGGCCCATGGAGTGACTGGGCGGCCCGCGGTCACCGCCGACTTCGAGGCCCGGGAAGCGCACTACCGCAAGAAGCAGGAGATGCAGAAGGCCCGCATTCACAGCGATGCCGCCGATCTGCCGCTGCTCTTCGAGGGCGCGCTCAAGGACCCCGTCTGGGAGAAGGTCGCCGAGCGATGTTTGGGTTGCGGCACCTGTACCCAGGTGTGCCCCACGTGCTACTGCTTCGATGTGGAGGATGACGTGAACGCTCTCGCCGGACGCGGCGAGCGCACGCGCACGTGGGACTCCTGTCAGCTTCGGGCGTTTACCGAGGTCGCCGGCGGCGAGATCTTCCGAGAGAAGCTGAGCCGGCGTCTGCGCCACCGCGTCTACCGCAAGTTCCACTACCTGCACACCCGGTTCAACGAGCCCAACTGCACGGGCTGTGGCCGGTGCGGACGGCAGTGTGTGGCGGGCATCCGCATGGACGAGGTGGTCAACGAACTCCTCGCGTCCATGGTCGGGGTGCGAACGGGAGGAGGCCGCCGATGACGGTCACGATTACCGGAGCGCGGATCGAATCCTCGCGCTACGTCCCCACACCGTGCGTCGTCGATCGCGTCGACACGCTGACCGAGAAGGAAAAGCGGTTCGTGCTGAGGCTGCCGGGGAACCGGCCGCTGGGTCACGATCCCGGGCAGTTCGTGATGGTGTCTCTTCTCGGCGTGGGCGAGGCGCCGATCTCGGTGTGCTCGCCGCCCCTGGGCCAGCCCGAGTTCGAATTGACCGTCCGTCAGGTGGGCAACGTCACCAACGCGATGCACCGCCTCGTCCCCGGGGACCGTATGGGGATCCGAGGACCCTACGGGCGCGGCTTCGACGTGAGCGAGTTCGAAGGCAAGGATGTGCTCTTCATCGCGGGAGGGATCGGTCTCGCTCCGCTGCGTTCTCTGATCGCCACCATCGCGCATCCCGACCGCCGGGATCGCTTCGGAAAGGTGACCCTGCTCTACGGCGCCAAGACACCGGCGGAGTTCCTGTTCACCGACGATCTCAAGAGCTGGGCGGGACCCGGGCGCATGAACGTGCGCATCACCGTGGACCGTCCGTCCCCGGAATGGAAGGGCGACGTCGGCGTGGTGACCACCCTCCTGTCGGAGGTCGACCTCAATCCGCGCGAGACGATGGTGGCGATCGTGGGACCGCCGATCATGTATCGGTTCGTGCTTCTCGAGGTCTTCGGGCGCGGGATCCCGTTCTCGAACATCCGGCTCTCCCTGGAGCGGAGGATGAAGTGCGGGCTGGGAGTGTGCGGACACTGCCAGATCAACGGTCTCTACGCCTGCCAGCAGGGGCCGGTGCTCAAGTACACCGACCTTCGCAGCCTCGACGAGGCATTGTGAGGGGGATATGAGCGACCAAACCAACACGGCGGTGCGCCCTCGCATCGCGATCTTCGACTTCACGAGCTGCGAGGGATGTCAGCTTCAGATCATCAATCTCGAGGAAGAGCTGGTCCCGCTG
Source organism: Candidatus Eiseniibacteriota bacterium (assembly GCA_963762255.1). Taxonomy (GTDB): domain Bacteria; phylum Eisenbacteria; class RBG-16-71-46; order JABDJR01; family JABDJR01; genus CAVXKA01. The sequence continues at coordinate 1,012,661 of CAVXKA010000002.1, read as the reverse complement.
GTGGGCCTCGTCGAGATCGTGCAGTTCCGCGAGGCGATGAGCGAGCGATCCGACGAGTACGACATCGCCATCGTGGAGGGGAGCATCACCCACAAGGCCGAGATCCCGCGGATCGAGGCCATCCGCAAGCGGGCCAAGATCCTGGTGGCCCTCGGCGCCTGTGCGCACCTGGGGGGGATCAACGCCCTCAAGAATCGCTTCTCCATGACGCGGGTGCGACGCGAGGTCTACGGCGACTCCGATCAGGGGGCGGACACCATCCCCGCGCGCCCGCTCTCGGCGGTGGTCCATGTGGACTACGAGATCCCGGGTTGCCCCATCGACAAGGACGAGTTCCTGCGGGTGGTGTCGATGATCCTGCTTGGACGCAGCGTCGTCCTCACCGATAACCCCGTCTGCACCGAGTGCAAGTTCCTGGAGAACGTCTGCCGTTTCGATCTGGGCGAGGTTTGCCTGGGCCCGGTCATCCGGGGGGGCTGCAAAGCCATCTGTCCGAGCTACGGACATCCCTGCGACGGGTGCCGGGGGTTCGTCAACGAGCCGAATCTGAACGCCCACATGGAGGTGCTGCGCGGCCACGGCGTGACCGCCGCCGAGCTCATGCAGCACTTCACGCTTTTCACCGAATGCCAGGTGGAGGCCAATGGCGCGGGGAAGCTGCGCCGGAAGGTGGCCGCCGATGAGTGACACCGTTAACCTCGAACTCAATCTCAAGCACCTGACCCGCGTCGAAGGGCACGGCAACTTGCGTATCAACGTCAAGGACGGCGTCCTGGAGCGGGCCACCCTCGACATCGTCGAGTCGCCCCGCTTCTTCGAGGCCATGCTTCACGGACGGCGCTGGGACGAATTGGCCCAAATCACGTGCCGCATCTGCGGCATCTGCTCCGTCGGGCACACGACCGCCAGCCTGCGCGCCACCGAGGCCGCGCTCGAGATCACACCCTCCGAGCAGACCGTGCTCCTGCGCAAGCTCATGCTTCACGCGGAGTTCATCCAGAGCCACGTGCTGCACGCCTACTTCCTCGCCGCTCCGGACTACTTCGGAGTCGGGAGCGTGTTCCCGCTCGTGGAGACCCACAAGGACGTGGTTCTGCGCGCGCTGCGGATGAAGAAATCTGCCAACGACGCCTGCGCGCGTCTGGCCGGACGGCACGTGCACCCGATCGCGATGGTCGTGAACGGATTCGCCCGGATCCCGACGCGCGCGGATCTGGAGGCGATTCGCGCCGACTTCACGGTGACCCTCGAGGACGCTCGCGAGACGGTGAAGCTCTTCGAGACGCTGACCCCTCCCCAGTTCACCCGTGAGACCGAGTACATTTCGCTCAAGAAGGACGGCGAGTACGCGCTCTACGACGGGGACATCTACTCCTCGACCGGCAAGCGCGTCCCCGGCGAGCGCTATCGCGAGATGACCAACGAGCACCTGGTCGACCACAGCACGGCCAAGCATGCCCGCGCGGTGGGGGAGTCCTTCATGGTGGGCGCGCTGGCGCGCGTCAACAACAACTGGGATCTCCTCAGCGACGGGGCGAAGGAGGCGGCGGGCCGGCTGGGTCTCGGGAAGCCCCCCGTGCACAACCCGTACGCCATCACCTTCGCTCAGGTCGTGGAGACCGTGCACTGCCTCGAGGACGCGCTCACGACCATCGAGTCGCTCCATCGCACGGGGCTGCGCCAGGAGGACCGCTCGGTGCGGGTGCGCGCGGGCCGCGGGGTGGGCGCCGTCGAGGTGCCGCGGGGCATCCTCTACCATGAGTACGAGCTGGACTCGAACGGCCTGTGCCTGAAGGCCAACTGCGTGATCCCGACCGGTCAGAATCTGGCCAACATCGACCTGGACCTTCGAGCGCGCGTGCCGCAGATCCTCGATCGACCTCGCGAGGAGATCGTCAAGGATCTGGAGATGCTGATTCGTGCCTACGACCCGTGCATCTCCTGCTCGACACACTTCCTGGACGTGGAGTTCACGGACGGCGAGAGCTGAGGTCATGCGCCCGGCGGTGGTGGGACTGGGGAGTACGCTTCATCGCGACGACGGAGTAGGATGCGCGGTGGTGAGCCGGCTGCGCGAGCGCGGCGGGCTCGAAGGCGTGGACCTGATCGAGGCCGGATCGCAAGTGCATCTGCTCCTCGACATCCTGGCCTCGCGCGCCCGTGTCGTGGTGGTGGACTGCGCGAAGATGGGGCTTCCGGCGGGCTCGGTGCGGACCTTCGCCGCCGAGGTGGCGCGCGAGCGTCGGCTGCCCGCTCGCGCGAGCGCGCACGAGGGGGATCCGCTTGCGATGGTGCGCCTGACGCGGGCCCTGGGATTCGACACCGAGGTGACGATGGTCGCCGTAGAGCCCGATTCGATGGAGCCCGGAACCGGGCTCACGAACGCGGTCGCCGACGCGGTGGAAACGGCGACGGCAGCGGTTCTGAAGGCCCTGGCGGGCCGTGCAGAGGGTGAGGAAAACCATGATCGATAAGAAGGGGCACATCCTGGTCGTCGAGGACGACCTCGATATCTACGAGGCGGTGAGGATCGTGCTGGAAGCGCGCGGCTTCACCACAAGCCGGGCCAAGAACCGCGCGGAGACCGGTTCCGAACTGGAGCGGGAGCGGCCGAGCCTCATCATCCTCGACGTCATCCTGGACACCGAGACGGAAGGGTTTCAAATCGCCTACGATCTGCGTACGCCGGCGCGCTCGCTCTATGCGTACCACGACGTGCCGATCATCATGATGACCGCGATCGGCCAGTTGCGCGGTATGCAGTTTTCGCCGGAGAAGGACGAGGCCTTCCTTCCCGTCGACGTGTTCCTGGAGAAGCCCGTGCCTCCCTCGGTGCTGATGGCGGAGATCGAGCGGCTGCTCGCAGCCGGCCGCGCCTAGGGCTCGGTCGTGGTGCGAACCGGGACTCGTCACGATGCCGACCGGCATCTGGCGCGCCTCCTCACAGATTGGACGCTCACCCTGGTGCGCATGCGCTGGCTGGTGGGCGCGGCGCTCCTCGCGGTGGGCACGGCCGGGCCGGGGGGCATCCATGGGCTCCGCCGGCCCGACGGGGTCTTCCTGCTCGGGCTCATCGTTCTCGCCTACAACCTGATCTTCTTCTTCGCCATCCGACGAAGAGGCCCCGAGGAGCCGATTCTCTTCGGCCGCCACCGCCGATTCGCCTTCTGGCAGGTGACGCTCGACTGGCTCGCGTTGACCGTGCTCATCGTTCTCACAGGTGGGCCGGTGAATCCGCTCTCCATCGTCTTCATCTTCCACGTCTCGGTCGCGGCCATCTACCTCCCTCCGCGTGACTGTCTCCGCTCCGGAACCCTGGCCACCGTCGTCCTGGTCGCCGCCACCGCCGCCGAATTCGCCGGCTTCGTGCTTCCGCGAAGCGCGGTGTGGGGCGAGCTGGCCGCCTCGCCGGGTCAGGCCCGCACGCTTGCGTTTCTGGGCGCGCTCATCGCGTGCTACTCGCTCACCGCGCTTTCCATCCAGAAGCTGGGCGACCGGTTGTGGGTCGAGCGCAAGATCCTCGTCGAGGCCACCAAGAGCCTGGAGCGCTGGCGGGACCGCGCGCGCAGCCTGAACCAGATGTCGCTCTCCATCACGCAGGCCCGCGAGGTGAAGGCGATTTTTCGCATGACGGTGGAGGCGGCCACCAAGGTCTGCGAGGCTCCCGCCGCCGCGCTTCGGGTCTACGACGAGGGGTCGGGAAGCCTTGACCTCGTGGCCAGCGCGGGGTTGAGCGAAGCCTACCTTCGCAAGGGTTCGGTGCGGCTGGCCGACAGCCTCGTCGACCAGCGGGTTCAAGCCGGTGAGATGGTGGCGATCGTGGATCTCCGCGAGGATCCGCTCTTCCAGTACCAGGACGCGGCCGAGGACGAGGGGATCACCAGCGTTCTGTGCGCGCCCCTCTCCGCCGAAGGGCGCTTTCTCGGTGTGCTGCGCGCCTACGACACGAAGCCGCGCGTCTTCGGCCCCACCGCCCGGGAGTTCATGGCCGGCCTGGCCGGCCTGGCCGCGATCGCCCTCACCAACGCCCGCGCCTACAAGGAGCTCGAGAGCCGCGATCGCACGACCCGCGACTTCGTGATCGGCGGAACCCACGCCCTCCGTTCTCCATTGGCTGCGGTTCAGAACATGCTGGACCTGCTGCTCGAGGGCTATGCCGGCGAGATCACGCCTCAACAGCGCGAGCTGCTGATGCGGGCCCGGCAAAAGAACGAACGCCAGCTCGACACGGTTCGCGAGCTGCTCTACCTGACGACTCGCGACATCGACTCCGCGCGGGCGGCGCCGAAGCGGGTGGATCTCGCAGGGATCCTGCGCGCGGAGGTGGAGAAGGTCCGCGAGTCCGCGACGGAAGCGCATCTGCGGCTCGAGGTCCGCGTGGATGGGGAACCCTGCGAGGTGCGCGGGAACGCCGAGGAGCTGGAACTCCTCACCGCCAACCTCCTCCAGAACGCGATCAAGTACACGCCGGCGGGAGGGAGTGTCTCGGCGGTACTCGCCCCGGATCTGCGCGGCTTCGAACTCAAGATCGAAGACACCGGGATCGGCATTCCGGTCGATGCGCAGTCCCACATCTTTCAGCCGTTCTACCGGGCGCCGAACGCCAAGGACCTCTCGGCGGTGGGCACCGGGCTCGGGCTCACGCTGGTCAAGCGCATTGCCGAGCGGATGGACGGCAGCGTGGCCTTCACCAGCGAACCGGGGCGGGGAACCTGCTTCCGCGTCTGGCTTCCCGGGGCCCGGGACTGATCGCGGCGCCGCGCGGGCGCGGCACCGCGGCGTCTGCCCTACCGTAGGCCGACGACGTACCCCACCCAACCCTCGATGTTGTCGTACCAATCGCGCCGACGGAACACGCCGTCCGCATCGTCGGCGTCCTCGTCCCATCCCTCGAGATAGATCTCGGCCGACTTGAACCCCGCCTCGATCATGATCTCCTGCAGCTCGGGCAGCGACCACAGCCGCCAGTCGTAGGTGAAGGCGCGCTTCATCTCGCTGCCGTCGCGGAAGCGGAAGTGGATGTGGCAGAGGATGTCGTTGCGCACGACGTTGAACTTGGCCTGATCCCACATGTAGGTGAAGCTCTCGTAGACCCTCCCGTCCGGTCCCGTGAAGGGATCGATCTTGCGGGTCTCCTGGAGTTCGTCCACCGCCTCCGTGCCGCCGAACGCGTCCACGAAGAAGATGCCGTCGGGGGCGAGCGCCGCGCGCGCCGCGCGGAAGTATTCCCGGAGTTGGTCCCGGGTCTTGAACACCTGATAGGAGAAGTTGAGCGCCGCCACCGCATCCATTCCGGGGGTGCGGGCGGTGCGCACATCGTCGCGGATGAGGACGATGCGCTCCGCCGTCTTGCCGAGCGGCAGCACGTGGTGGCGGATCCCCCAGTTGAGCGTAGGTTCGTGCAGGTCGATCCCCCAGGCGTGGTTCTCGGGGTGGCGCTTGAGGAACTCGCAGGCCAGATGGGCGGTCCCGCAGAAGTCCTCGCGCAGTTTGCGCAGCGGACGTCCGCGATGGCGCTTGAAGACCCGGGTGAAGAAATCGAGATCGGCGTCCACGCACTGCACGGCCGCCTCGTAGAGGATGTGCTTGTTGGCGGAGGAGGCGGTGAGGGGAACGCGGCCCCGCGGCTTGGCGGGGGACTTGGTGCGGCGGCTCGGTTTGGTCGTGCTCATCAGTCCTTGGGTTCGCGGCTCCTCCGGTCGAGGAGAAGCGCGGGAAGATGTCGTTGGCGTGATCGATTCAAGCGCGAGGAATGAAACAGGACGGGGAGCGAGAGGGCAAGCGAAATACGTAGGGCCCGTTGGAGCGGGGTGTGCAGGCGTTGGGCGGGCAGCGCCGATTGCGCCCACCCGCTCAACGGGCGGGGCGCAGACGCATCCACACCGCGTACACCGGCACCGAGGCGACGACGATGCCCACGCCCGCCAGCGCGCCGCGGGCGTCGCTGCGGGCGAGCTGGTAGAGGAGCCCTCCCGCGACCAGCAGGTAGAGCACCACCGGTGCCGGGTAGAGCGGGGTGCGGAACGGCCGCTCCGCCCGGGGCCGTTTGATGCGGTGCCGTACGACCGAGGCGATGATGAAGACGAACCAGAGCTGGGCCACGAATACGAAGTACCGGATGATGGTCTCGAACGAGCCCATGAGGGCGTACGCGGCCGAGACGATGCCGAGCGCGGCGAGTGCCGCCACAGGCGTCCGGAAGCGGGGGTGCACGTAGGCGGCGAGTTCGAAGAAGAGCCCGTCGCGCCCCATCGCGTAGATGACGCGCGAACCCGCGATGACCATGCCGAGGATGCTGCCCAAGGTGGAGGCCAGGACGAGGAGCGTCACGAAGAGACTCCCGGAGTGGCCGAAGAGCGGCGTGGCCACGTCCACCGCCACCGAGTCGCTCGCACGCATGCCGTCGATGCCCAGGACGCGAACGTAGGCGAGGTTGGTGAGCACGTAGATAAGCGTGACCCCGAGCGTGCTCACCAGGAGCGCGCGCACGACATCGCGGCTTCGATCGCGCATCTCGCCGGCGATGGTGGGCCCGTCGGCCCAACCCTCGTAGGTCCAGAGGACGGATACCAGGGACAGTGCGACCGCGGCGGCGGTCCAGCCTTCCGGGGGCGCCGACCAGAACGGAGCGGCGCCCGCGAGCGCGTCGTGGCGCGTCGCGAGAGCCGCCACCACGATGGCGCCCAGCGCCAGCACCTTGGCCGAGGTGAAGATCTTGAGCGTCCACGCGCCCGCGCGCACCCCGAGGATGTTGAGGCCGGTGAGGAGGAGGCAGAGCGCGGCCGCGACCACCGGCCGGGCCGGTTCGGAGATGGGAACGAGCCGCGCGAGGTAGGCCACGAAGACCACCGACACGGCGGCGATGGAGGCGGGGTAGGTCACGAAGAGCGAGCTCCACCCGAACGTGAAGGCGGGAAGGCGGCCGTAGCCCTCGCGAAGAAAGACATAAGCCCCGCCGGTGTGAGGGAACATGGCGGTGAGCTCGGCATAGCAGAGCGCACCGCACAAGGCGAGGAGTCCGCCCAGAACCCACACCGCGAGCATCGGTCCCACACCGGGCAGGTGGCTGGCTACGAGCGGGGGGGTGGCGAAAATCCCGGATCCGATGGTGACCCCGACGATGAGGGCCACCGCGTCCCACATGCCGAGGACCCGGCGTAGACCCGTGGGTGGAGCGGGGGAGCCCGGGTCCGTGACACGGGACGGCGCCGTCGAGCCGGGCGCGGGAGGTGGGTGCTCCATGGCGCGGGATCGTAGCAGATGCGCTGAGGAGGTCAGGGCATCAGCACGACCCGCACCGCCGAGATCTCGGCGCCGGCCCGCGCGCGCACGAAATACACGCCCGGCGTGACCGGAGTGCCCGCTTCATCCCGCCCATTCCACGCGACCGTGGTCTCCCCCTGCGACGGGCCCTCGAAGAGCGCGCGCACCAGCTTGCCGTCGAGCGAGAAGACATCGACCCGGCAGGTCGTGTCGGTCACAACCAGGGTCACCCGCAGCGGCCCGCGCCCCGCGCGCAGAGGGTTCGGCGCCGCGCGCAGGAGGACGCGCCCGGAGTCTCCTCCGGAAGGCAGCCCGGTCACGGTCCCTGTGTACACGATGCGGTGCAACTCTCCCGGGAACTGCTTCAAGTAGTAGATCGCTCCGCCCGGCCCCTGCTGCATGTCCCCGATGTTGGTGAGCCCGGTGGCCCAGTCGGTCGTGTTGGGCTGGCCGGGCACGGCGGCAAGCGGCCCCCAACTCCCGCCGCTCTTGCGGACCGCGCGGATGAAGCCCTCGTAGTACTCCGCGAAGAAGACCACCCCGTCGTAGAGCGCGGGGAACGTATACGCGCCGCCGCTCAACGGCCGATAGAGCGGTCCCCCGATCACGGACTGCGACCCGGCTCCGTGTGGATAGGTCGCGATCGGAGTCGCGTAACTCTGCGAGCCGACTCCCCCCGGCTCGGGACACGCGGCCACCACGTGGTTGGCGTTCCCCTCTCGGTGCGGCCAGCCGAAGTTCTCGCCACCGTAGGCCTCGTCCGCCTCCTCCCAGACATTCTCTCCGACGTCCCCGATATAGAGCCGCCCGGTCAGCGCATCGATCGTGAAACGGAACGGGTTACGCAGTCCGAAGCAGTACACCAGGCCCGCGTTGGCGTTGTTCCCCACGAAAGGATTGCCGGCGGGCGTGATGGAAGCCTTCGTGGGCGGCCCTCCCGCTCCGGCGGGCAACCCGGACACGTCGAGCCGGAGGATCTTTCCCTTGAGCGACGTCGTATCCTGCGCGGCGCAGGGATCGGCGTCCTCGCCGAGACTCGCGTAAAGCATTCCATCCAGGCCGAAGCGCAGCGTGCCGCCGTTGTGATTGCTCGCGTTGTCGGGGATGTCGGTGAGGATGTCGTACCGATCGGCGAACGTGAGCGCGGCGCTCGACCCGTCGGTGAGATCGCCGGATCCGGTGAAGCGGGAGACGAAGTTCACGTTCCCCGGAGTCCGGTCGTAGTAGACATAGATGTACGGCCGCGCGGGCCAGGCCGGGTCGATCGCGATCCCGAGCAGACCGCGCTCGTTTCCCGAGGTGTTCACCGACGGCACGGTGAGGGCCGGGGAAGCTTGCAGCGCGCCGTTCACCACGAGCCGCAGATTCGCGGTCTTCTGCTCGATGACGAGGATCCGACCGTCGGGGAGGAACGCGAACCCCGAGGGCTGACTGAAGCCGGTCGTTACCGTCTGATCCTGGAAGTCGGCCGGGAGCGCGGCAAGTGCCGGGCGGGTTCCCGCCCCACCGAAGAGGGCCGTGAGCCAGGTCAGGACGGCCAGGCCCCGCAGGACCTGAATCCGGGATCGTCGGGTCGATGTCGTGAGCATGATCGCGTCTCCTTTGAGCCCTCGGGGGGTATTTGCCTAGTTACCGCGCATGCGCTAGTATCTGCGCGTCTTTGTGCGTCTTGCCGTATTCACGGCAGGTCCAGCGCCCGCTGTGCAGAGGAGGATGGCGCCATCGCCAAGAAAGCCGGCCCCCGTCGGGGCCCTCAAAGAAAGCGCAAGAAGAGCACCGCCGCCGTCGCGGCGCCGGTGGTCCCTCAAGGGAAACCCGATGCGGTGGTCGTTGAAGGCGTCGTCGTGGACAGCCTCCCCAATGCCCGGTTCAAGGTGAGGATGGAGAACGGGCACGAGATCCTCGCCCACATTTCGGGCAAGATGCGCAAGCACTTCATCCGCATCCTGAACGGGGACAAGGTCACCGTCGAACTCTCGCCCTACGACCTCACGCGCGGCCGCATCACCTACCGCTACAAGTAGATCCCCGAACCTCGATACCGCCGCCCCGCCCTGAATCGCGACCGCCTCCCGGACCGGAATCCTGGGGCGAGATAAAGTGTACAATTAAAGTCATGTTTCTGTCGACCGGCCCCTGCCGCCCATTGCCAAGGAGTCATCCCCATGAGCCAGATGCAAGCGGACATCGTTCAACTCACCGCCGCCGCCCGTCGTGAGGTGGCGCGGCTTCTCGCCGCCGAGAATCGGGAAGGTCTTGGCCTTCGGCTGGGCATCCAGGGCGGAGGGTGCTCGGGCTTCTCATACAAGCTCGACTTCACTCGGCAGGAACCCGGCGACAGCGTGGCGGAGCTCGAGGATGGGACGAGGGTGTTCGTCGATCCCAAGAGCCTTCTCTATCTCAAGGGCATCGTGCTCGATTTCAAGGACGGCCTCGCCGGCAAGGGTTTCGTCTTCGAAAACCCGAACGCGCAGAACACCTGCGGCTGCGGCGAGTCCTTCTCGGTGTGACCGGATCCCTTTCCGTGCCTCTCGATGATTCTGCCGGCGTGCGCGCGCTGCGAAGCCGGGCGGGGTTCTCCGTATCCGAAACGACGGTGGTGGCCGAGATCGAGGGCGCAGACCGAGCGCGTTTCCTCCAGTCCCAACTTCCGGTCGATGTGGAGGCGCTCGCCGAGGGCCACGGCGCGTACACCGCTTCTCTCGATCGCAAGGGACGCATCGCCACCGATCTCGTCTTGCTCCGCGCCGACGAGTCGTTTCTTCTCCTCATCGCTGCGCAGCGCCTTGCCGCGACCCTGGAGTCTTTCGAGCGCCACCGATTCCGCGAGGACGTGGCGATGCGCGATCGTTCCGAGGCGCTCGCGGTGTGGGAGTTGCACGGTCCCTCCACGCCGGCCGTTCTCTCCCGGCTCTTCGCGCACCGTATGCCACTGGAGGCCTACCACCACCAACGGTCGGCGGTGCCCGGATCCGCTGCGGCCTCCGTCGTCGACGTCCGCTGGGTGGCCGACCCCTGGACCGGCGATGTGGGAGGGCGTCTCATCCTGCCGCGTGAGCACACCGCGCTCGTTCGCGCGGCCCTCGTCGAGGCCGGCCGCCCGGAAGGTCTCGTGGAGATCGGCCCGGCGGCTCTGGAGATCCTGCGCATCGAAGGAGGCCGGCCCGAGTACGGGGTCGACATCGACGAGCGCACGCTGCTCCTCGAACTCGGCCGCGACGAGATGGTCTCCTTCAACAAGGGCTGCTATCTCGGTCAGGAAACGGTGGCCCGCGTGCATGCGCGCGGTCATGTGAACCGCCTGTTGATGGGGCTTCTCATGGAAGGCGGGGACGCTCCCGCGTCGGGCACGCCCGTCTATCTGGGTGATGTCCCGGCAGGGGAGACCCGAAGCGCCTGCTGGTCGCCGAGCCTCGGCCGGCCGATCGCGCTGGCCTGGCTCCGCCGGGAAGCCGCCGAACCGGGAGCGGTGGTGCACGTTCGCGCGGGCTCGGAGCACGTCGCGGCGACGGTGACCGCGTTGCCGCTCTATCGTCCACCGGGTCCGGCCGAGCAGGCCGAAACCCACTATCGCCGCGGCATGGAGGACTTCAAGGCCGACCGATTCGAAGCGGCTATCGCCGAGTTCGAGCGGGCCACTCTGATGAACCTGCATCATGCCGCCGCGTTCGAGGCGATCGGAGTATGTCTGGAGCGGTTGGGGCGCCTCGACGAGGCGATCGAAATCATGCGGGGCCTCACCGAGGCCGATCCGCAGAACGTGATGGCGTGGACGAACCTGAGTCGTTACCACGCGCAGCAGGGGCGCATCGACGAGGCCGAGCGCTTGAAGGGCCAGGTCACCTATCTCATCTGGAAGCGCGAGTTGGGTGAGAAGGCGGCCGCGAGGAAGAGCGAGGAGGACGAAGCGGCCCGCCGCGCGCGGCTCGAGGAACGGATCGGGCTCTTCCATCAGGTTCTCGATATGGACCCCGACGACGTGATCGCCAACTTCGGTCTCGGGAAGACACTTCTCGACCTGGAACGCTACGATGAAGCGGCGCCCTGCTTTCGCAAGGCCATCGAGGGGCAGAGGGACTACAGCATGGCGTTCAACCATCTGGCTACGTGCCTGGTGCGGTCGGGGCGGCGCGCCGAGGCTGAGGCGGTGTTGCGCGAGGGGATCGCGATCGCCGCTCATAGGGGGGATCTCATCCCCAAGCGGGACATGGCCCGCAAGCTTGAGGAGTTGAACGCATGATCCGTCCCGTTGCGCTCACCATCGCCGGTTCCGACTCGGGAGGGGGCGCCGGCATTCAAGCCGACCTGCGCACGATGACCGCGCTGGGCGTGCATGGGACGAGCGCCATCACCTGCGTGACCGCGCAGAACCTGGAGGGGGTCACCGCGGTGACCGCGGTCCCTCCCGCGGAGGTGTCGGCTCAAATCGGGGCGGTCATGACCGGCTTTCCGGTGAAGGCGGCCAAGACAGGCATGCTCTTCTCGCGGGAGATCATCGAGGCCGTGGTGAGGGCCGTCGACCGCTACGCGGTGCCCGCATTGGTCGTGGATCCGGTGATGGCCGCGACGAGCGGGGCTCGACTCCTCAAGCCCGAAGCGGAATCGGCCTACGCCGAACTGCTCGTTCCTCTCGCGGCCATCATTACGCCGAACCTGGACGAGGCGGGCATTCTCCTGGGGGAGGTGATCCCCGACGAGGCCTCCGCGGCGGCAGCGGCCGAGATGTTGGGGCGTCGTTTCGGTGTGTCCGTGCTGCTCAAGGGCGGCCACCTCCCCGGCGATCCGGTGGACTTCCTGTGGCACGGCGGATCACTGCAGCGCTGGACGAGCGAGCGCGTCCACGGGGTCAGCACGCACGGCTGCGGCTGCGTGCTTTCCGCCGCGATCGCGGCACGCCTCGCGGCGGGAGACGAGCTGCCGGCGGCGGTTCGCACCGCGCACGCGTTTCTCATGAGGTCATTCCGCAGCCCGCAGCGTCTCGAGAACGGGGTGCGACTCTTGGGTGTTCCGGGGGGTACTCATGCTTGATCGGATGTCCGTCCGCGAGTTCGCAGGCCGCGCGGCCCTGGCGGGCCTGACCGTCTCCATCCTTGTCATCGGCGGTGTGGCCGCCGGCGCGCGGTCGGGAGCCGCGCTGGCGGACTCGCGCAGTGAGACGGTCCCTCCCGTCCCCGCCGATACGCTGGTGAGCGTCGGCACGCATCGCCTTCACGTCATGACTGCGGGCGAAGGGCGGCCCGCCGTCGTGATCGACGTGGGTTTCGGGGACTCCCCGTCCAATTGGCAGGCGGTGGTCGATCGCGTCGCGGAGCGCACCCAGGTCGTGACCTATGAGCGGGCGGGCTACGGCCGAAGCGAGCCCGGGCCGTTGCCGCGCACTCCGGACCGAGCGATGGATGAGCTGGTGACGGCGCTGAAGAACGTCGGGATCGCGCCTCCCTACATCTTCGTGGGGCACTCGCTGGGCGGGCTCAACGTGCTCCTCTTGAGCGCCCGCCACCCCGAATTGGCCGCCGGGTTGGTGCTGGTGGATCCCCCGCCGATCGCCTTTCTCGCCGGGACGAGCTTTCCCGAGCTGAGGGCCGACGCCGAGAGCACGAGCGCGCGCCTGGCGCGGGACGCCGAAGCGGCGGCGGCTTCTCCCGATTCCAGCGTCGCGGGGCAGGCTCCCCGTCTGCGCATGCTGACCTCGGAACATGCGGAGATGTTCTCGGCGGGTGCGGAGGCGGCGGGGATCGATTCGCTCGGCGAGCTGCCGGTCACGGTGATCGCGGCCGGGAACGCGAACCCCGCCTTCGGAGCGGTCGCCTTCAAGTTCCAGGAGTTCTGGATCGACGAGAACACCCGAATCGCGGAGATGTCCAGGCACCCCAAGTTGCGCATCGCCCACTCCGGGCACTACGTCTATCGCGAAGCACCGGACGTGGTGGTGGAGGAGATCGTGGCGATGGTCGACTCGGTACGGGTCGAGAGGAAGAGCGGGAAGAAGAAGTAAGGGCCGGAGTCTCTCCGGAGCCGGTTCTAGTTCCCTTCCAGGAGCAGAAGCGTCTTCGGATCCAGCTTCATGTGTAGTTCCGAGACATCGGTGTTCTCGTGATCCTTGAGGAGCTGCACGGTCACCGAACCGTCCCCGGCTTCGAGCTGCACCATCACGCTGATCCAGGAATCGACGCGCGCCGCCGGGTTCGGGATCCCGCGGGGATCGGTCACCGGCTCATGGCGGTGGGTGAGCGCCGACAGCCACAGCTCCACGTTCAGGGTCTGCACGAATTCCTTGAGCGTGGCCAGGTCGGATTCGGCGGCCTTGGCGAAGTCGAACCCGTCGATGAGGATCACATCGGGCTCGAAAGACGCGTGCTGCCGGTAGAAGTCGGTATCGCGAAGGATGCGGGCGACGTTCATTTCCACACCGCGGTAGGTGTGGACGATGCGGCACCGCTCCACCATCAGGTGGGTGGACGCGCGATCCTTGAGTTGGGACGACTTGCTCAGCTCCGCGAACACCTCGTCGTAGAAGGCGATCACGTGGTCCACGGAATCGCCGGCGGAGAAGTGGAGCACCCGCCGTTCGCGCATGAGGTCGTCCAGGCCGACCCCGATCAGGAACGCGGTCTTGCCGATGCCCGCGCGCGACATGACGACGCCGAGATTTCCCCGGCCCAGACCGCCGTGGATCGACTTTTCGAACACCCGCAGGGGGCTCCGCTCGTTCACATCCTTGGTGTACATGGCCTCGCCTCCTTCGCCTACTTCCGCTCCGCGGTGCGCTTTTCCTGGTACTTCTTCACGAGTTCCTCGGCCACGCTCACCGGCGCCGGCGCGTAGCGCGCGAACTCCATGGTGAACTCGGCCTTGCCTTGGGTCACCGACCGCAAGGCGGTCGCGTAGCCGAACATCTCGGCCAGCGGCACCTCGGCCTCCACCCGAATGAAACCGGCGTCCTCGGTCGTGCCATGGATGATCCCGCGCCTCTGCATCAGGGTGCCCATCACGTCCCCCTGGAACTCGGCGGGGGTCTCGACCGCTACCTTCATCAGGGGCTCCAGCACCTGCGGCTTGGCGTGCGAGTAGATTTCGCGGAAGGCGCCGCGGGCCGCCGCCTGGAACGCGTTGTCCGAGGAGTCGACCGCGTGGGAGGCGCCGTCCTCCAGCACCACTTTTACCCCCACGATGGGGAAGCCCACCAGCGGCCCCTTGTTGACCATCGAGCGGAATCCCTTTTCGCACGAGGAGATGTACTCGGTGGGGATGTTTCCGCCGGTGACCTCGCTCTCAAACTCGAAATTGCCCGACTCGGACGGCTCGATGTAGCCGATCACCTTGCCGTACTGGCCGGAGCCGCCGGTCTGCTTCCTGTGCGTGTAGTTGAACGCGGCGTGCCGGGTGATGCTCTCGCGATAGGCCACCTGGGGAATCCCCGTCTCCACCTCCGCGTTGTACTCCCGGCGCATGCGCTCGATGTAGACGTCGAGGTGCAGCTCGCCCATCCCTGCGATGATCGTCTCGCTGGTCTCATCGTCCACCATGGTCCGGAACGTCGGATCCTCCTTGGTGAACCGCTGCAGCGCCTTGGAGACATTGGTCTTGGACTTGTTGTCCTTGGGCCTGATCATCAGCTTCACCACCGGCTCGGGCACGAACATCGAGGTCATGGAGACCTCGATCGTGCCGTCGGTGAAGGTGTCGCCGGAGGCGCAGTCGATGCCGAAGAGGGCGACGATGTCGCCGGCGGTTGCGCTGTCGATGTCCTCCATGCTCGCCGCGTGCATGCGCACGATGCGACCGGCCTTCACCTTCCTGCCGGTGCGGCTGTTGGTGATGAAGTCACCCTTCTGGAGCGTGCCCTGATAGACGCGGACGTAGGTGAGCTGGCCGTAGGAGCCGTCCTCCAGCTTGAACGCCAGCGCGACCAGGGGCTTCTCCGAGTCGGCCTCGAGTACGATCTGTTCCTCGCCCCGGTCGAGGTCGACTGCGAGGTTTCTCACGTCGGTGGGGTTGGGGAGGTAGTCGTTGACCGCGTCGAGCAGCTTCTGCACTCCCCGGTTCTTGTAGGCGGAGCCCATGAGCACCGGGCACAGGCCGAGCGAGATCACGCCCTTACGGATGGCGGCGCGGATCTGGTCCTCGGTGGGGTGACCCTCCAGAATCGCCTCCATCAGCTCGTCCGAGAACATCGAGACCGCGTCCAGCATCTCCTCGCGGCGGGTCTTGGCCTCCGCGGCCATGGCGGCCGGGATCTCCTCCTCGCGGATGATCTCCCCGTTGTCCCCGTCGAAAAGGATCGCCTTCATGGTGACGAGGTCGACGACGCCGTGATGCTCCGCCTCCAGGCCGATCGGAATCTGAAGGAGTACCGAGTTCAGGCCCAGCTTGTCGCGAAGCTGCTCGGAGACGCGGTAGGGGTTGGCGCCCACGCGGTCCAGCTTGTTCACGAAGGCCAGCCGCGGCACGTTGTAGCGGCGCATCTGGCGATCCACCGTGATCGATTGGGACTGCACGCCGGCGACGCCGCACAGGACGAGGATGGCCCCGTCCAGCACGCGCAGCGACCGCTCCACTTCGATGGTGAAATCCACGTGGCCGGGGGTGTCGATGATGTTGATGTGGTATCCCTGCCACTCGCAGTGGGTCGCCGCCGAGGTGATGGTGATCCCGCGCTCGCGCTCCAACTCCATGTGGTCCATCGTGGCGCCCACGCCGTCCTTCCCCTTCACCTCGTGGATCGCATGGATCCGCTGGGTGTAGAAGAGGATGCGCTCGGTCAGGGTGGTCTTCCCCGAGTCGATGTGGGCGCTAATGCCGATGTTACGTACCCTGGTCAGGTCCTTGGACATCACGTTCCTCAAGTGGGCGTAGTTCGCCCCGCAGAGAGCCTACGGGAGCCGGCGGCGCCCGCCGCCGGAGACAGGAAAAGTGCCTTACAAAATGAGTCGCAGGATCTTAGCAGATCAGCGGGAGGATTCAACCGCAAAGTGAGCCGCCCCTCCCGTGGAATCCCAGACGATCCTAGAACGGGATCGGCGTGAATCCCGGATAGTAGTAGTTGAAGATCGCGGACAGCAGGAAGACGTCCACGATCACATGGACAAGGAGCACGTAGAGCAGGTTGTCCGACTCCTCGAACATCGCCCCCTGGGTGAGCGCGAAGAGAAAGACGACCGCAGGACCGATTCCGGTGAACGCCATGTCGGTGAGCACCGAGGCGTAGATCACCGCCTGGGCCGCGTTGGCCACGCGGAACGGGAAGACGCTGCGCAGCACCGCGAACACGGTGTTCACGAAGAAGAGCTCGTCCCACATACCCACGCAGTTGATGCCAGTGAAGAGCCGCCACGAGGCCTCCGCGTCCGGGTGCGCGGGCAGGACCCAGTGGGTGGGCATCCACGTGTTCACGATCTTGAAGTAGAGCTCGAAGACGAGCCAGGCGAGGGGGATCGAGATCGCCACGTAGCCGATGTCGAGTCCGCGGAAGCGGCGCGGCTTGAAGCGATACCGGATCACTCCGGGGTCGGTGCGGCCGAGGATGAGCGCCGGCCCGAGCACGACCGCCAGAAACGGTATCCCAAGCGTGATGAAGTGCCGCGTCGAGGTATCGGTGTCGATGGGGCTGGCGGCGAGGATTGCGATCGCGCCCAGGAGCACGGCCATGCGTCGCTTGAATGCGGGATCGCGGTCGCGCCACACGAGGACCGCCGAGACGAGCCATAGCAGCGCGCCGGGCACGAACCACTCGAGGGGGATGAGCAGCGCGGCCGCCGCGCAGAAGGCGATGAGCGCGGCGAGACGCAGGCGGGGAACGTCAGCGGTCCCCCACAGCCGCAGGGAGAGCGAAGTGGACGGGGTGCCGGCCGGCATGGCGCCGAGAATAGCCCGGTAGGGCTTGGGGCTCAAGCCGCGCGAGCGCGCGGCGCTTCGCGGCTCGTGGGTCGTCCTCGCCGGAGGGGGCCTTTCATCGGCCCGATTCGACTAGGGCACGATGCCGCACACGACGACGACATGGTGCTGTCCGGTCGCTTCGGACTCCTGCCACACCCACCCATCCACCAGGACGCGCACGCGAAGCGTCCCCACGCCCAGGTTATAGGCGCTCAAGTAGATGCGGCGACCGCAGGCCACGGGAAACGCCATGGCCCAGGGGGCGGTCGCCTCGCATCGCTCGACCGCGCCCTCCCGGTTGGTGTAGGTGAGCGCGACCGCGGGTGCGGCGTCGCCGGTGACCTCGAAGGTGAGCTTGGCGGTTCGTGGCATTGTCCCTACAAAAAACCGAGGGGTTGGAGCCGTCGCTCCAACCCCTCGGGGGTTCGGCCTATTCCCCTGAGGAAGGGGTAGATAGGCTAGGAGCCGTTACGTACCACGACGAGCTTCTTGGCGAGCTCATCGCCGTCCACGCGGAGGCGATAGAAGTACACGCCGCTCGTCACAGGTCGCGACCCGGAGTCGAGACCGTCCCAGTGCGCGACGTTGAGACCCTCGTGGGCCGTCCCGTCGAACACCGTCCGAACCAGGCGACCGTTGACGTCGAAGATGTCGACCGCCGCCTTGGCTTCGTGGGCGAGAGTGAACTGGATCGTGCCCTTCGCCGCACCCACCAGCGGGTTCGGAGCGAAGTTGGCGAGCGCGGTCTTGAAGGTCGGCTGCCGGGGCTCGCTCGGCACCGAGGTTCCGGCCGTGGGATCGGCACAGGCGTTCAGTACGCCGGTGTACCCGAACCACTGCAGGACCTCGTGGAGGCGTTCCTCAACTGCCGGCTCGATCGCGTTCCCGGTGGTGAACACGCAGTTCGACGGATCGCGGCGGAAGTGCACCGAGAGGCCGTCGACCACGGTCTTGTAGTCGGGGCCGCCGGTCGCTTCGTTCACGACCGAAGCGTAGTTCACGATCCCCTTGCTCGGACCGTTGTACACCTCGTCACCCTGCGGGTTCCCCAGACCGCCGACAAACACATCCAGCACGTCGAAGGAGCGCAGCTGCGGGCAGCCGTTCCCCTGGGCGAGGTGCTGAACGGCACGACCGCCGGGAAGGGCGTTCGCCACCGTAGCGCCGCCCACCGGGTCCACAGGAAGGCACCCGACCATCTCGCGGACCATGTTGCCGGAGGGGCAGCCTGGATCGCGAACCGTATTACAGGCGAAGTTCACGCCGGCGAACTCGTTCAGGAGCCGCAGAGCGCTGGGCTCCGTCGCCGCCTCTTGCGTCGGGGACTTCACTGCATCGTCACCGGTGATGTAGAGGTTGTTGAACCCCAGCCCCGGCTCGGTAAGAGTGAGCCACGGGATGAGGACGTCAGCGTCTTCCTTCATCAGCGTGACGCCGTCGAGATCCCCGCTGTGCCAGATGATCGTCTTGTAACCCAGGCTCTGCTGGATGGTGGAGCCGTATTCGGTGTTGAGCGGCCGTCCGAAGCAGCCCAATCCGCTGTCCGGTGCGCGCAGATCGAACCGGTCCCACGCCGTGTTCTCGGCGTTCGCGGACCCGCCGGGAAGGATGGACGCGAGTGCCGGCTCGATGCGGCGCTGGCCGCCGCCCACGACGTCGATGACCCCTTGGTAGAAGTTACGTCCGTCGTAGCGATCGACGTACAGCACGCAGTTGAACGTCGAATCCGCGGCCATGGAGGTCGGCAACACCTCGAACTCGTAGTACTTGAACAGAGCCGTGTCAGGCTCGACGTACCACGACGCTCCCGTCAGGTACCGCGCCTTGTAGAACAGGTTCACGCGGCTTCCCGGGGTGAAGAGATCGTCCGGGAACATGTCGTTCATGAGCCGGTTGGTCCCGCCGAGAGGGTCCAGGTCGGTGGGATCGATGGCGGTGTCCGAGCCGGAGAAGTTCGGGTCGGACTCATGGTAGGCCGTCATCCAGCGACCGGACGCGCCCACCACGCCGCCTTGCTCCGCGGAATCGAGGCGAGCCGAGTACCAACTGAGGCCGTCGCGGACGCCCTCGAACTGGTGCTGGGTCAGCCATGAGTTGAATCGGGCGAGATCGGTGCCCGGGCCGGGGATCGCGGAGAACTCGATGCGCACCTCGGCGCCGCCGGTGGCTCCGCGCACGACCAGCGTGTCACCCAGCGAACTCAACGGCTCGGGGCTCACGAAGCCCTTCACATTGTTGCCGTCCAGGCGCCCTGGTGCATTGATACGCAGGGAGCCGTTCTCGGGGAAGGCGTCCTGGGGGCGGTCGTAGGTGCGTGTGAACAGGGTCGGTGCGCCGGGATTCCCCCACACACCCAGGCGGACGTTGTCGATCCAGGGGGTGCTGTTGGTCACCCCGGAGCAGTTGCCGTAGAAGCGGCAGTAGTTGATCGCGCCGAAGGCGATGCGCATCTGCTCCGCTCCCGGAGACACGAACGCTCCGTACTCGTCCTGCTGACGGATGTTGCCCGGGTTCGTGCAGAGCGGAACCTCGCCGAAGTAGGTGACGAAGCCGTCCGTGGTCCAGGGGCTCAGCACCAGCTTGCCGGTGGAGGCGCAGACATCCGGGTACCACTGCACTTCCTGCTGCACGAAGACATAGTTCTGGAGAGGCAGTTCAACGTAGAAGCTGTACTCCATGAACTTGCCCGGCGTGCCCACCAGGCTGGCCGCCCGCAGGTCAATCCAGGGAGACGCCGCGGTGTTGTCCTGGTAGGTGCCGTGACCGCCGACGGAAAGATCCTCGAAGACGAGGACGGAGTCGGCGAGGTCGCACGGGCAGTCGGTGAGCGTGGAAGGCAGGGAGGCGAGGTCGACGATGTTCGACCACTCGCCACCGGGCCCCGCCGCTGCCGGGCTCAGAACCCATCCGTCTGCTCCGCTCTCGAACGAGGCGGTGTGAGCGATCCCGCCTCCGGTGACCGTGATGTCGTCGACCGCAAAGGCGCCGCATGCGGTCCCATAAGCGCCGTCCTGGTCGTCATAGCCTCCGTCCGACTGGACGCAGAACTTGAACGTGACGGGGCCTGCGGTGCTACGCATGTCGATCCCGGGAGTCAGGATGAAATTCCCCGTCCCGCTGACCGGGCCGGTGTAGGCCGCCAGTTGGTTCTCGTCGCCGCTGCCGGTGGTGTCCGCGATCACATAGGTGTAGTCGTACGCGGGTTCGGTGTCGTTCACATAGGAGTAGTGCAGGGTCACCGACCCCAAGCCGTTGTACGTGAAACCCTGCTCGATGCACACGTACCAATTCGTGCCGTAGCCCTGGCCGTCCGCGTAGCAGAGTGCGCTGGCTTCCGACGGGAGCACCCCCGCCCAGAACGAGTAACTCCCGCCCAGACCGGCGGAACTCCCCACGCACACGTGAGTCGGAAAGCTCGAGCCGGAAAGACGACGGAAGTAGGGAGTTTCGCTGAACGTCTTGTCGACGCCGACCCACCCTTCCATGTACGCGTGCAGCGGGCTCGGTTCACCCTGGGCGCCGTACTTGTACGGGTTGACGCCGGGTGCCGAGAAATCGAAGTGCGATCCCGCGCCGGAGTCGAACGTCCAAATGGAGTCTTGAATCGCCTCCCATCGGGAGGAGTCGGCGGCCCAGACCGTGCCGCCGAAGAATGTGGTGCCCGGTTGGGCGGCGGTCGTCACGCCCGGCGTTTCCGCCGCGGAGAGCGCCTTCTCCGACGAGAGGGTGACGAGTTGGAATTTGGCGTTCACATTGGTGTTGTCCGCCGGTCGGGCCAGCGCGAGCGCTGACCAGGCAAGCAGGAGCACCAAGGTGAACATCAGGCGTTTCTGCATGGATACACCTCCGGAGTTGCCCGTTTTCTGACGCGATGACCGAGGGGAAGCCGCGCGTTCCTGAGAGGGATCGAGAACGAGGCATCGAACGCGCTGAGGGGAGGGGAACCGAACTCGTTGCGCTCGTCTCACAGATAAATATACAAGCTAAATATAGATACTGCAACTATTTTGTTGGTTAAATATATGTCAAGCACCGCCAGGACTTTGACAACTTCGATGATGAGTCCGGCGGTACCCTGGGTACCACCGCGGGTCCGGGTGGAAGTCGGGGTCATTCGAAACAAGGGACGCGGGTACCCATCAACGATCTGTATCCCATGGGTGAGAACCCGGTATCCAGTCCGGCGGCCGGCCGCTCGCTCCAGGGGCCGGACTCGAGTAGGGTCATGGAGCTGGGGCTTGCGCGGGCCGGCCGCGGTTGCCACCATTGGCCAATCAGCCGGCCCGGATCTCTTGCCAAGGGAGGAGCCACCGTCATGTCGCCGCGCGACGCTTGGAATCGCTATCGCAGGGAGTTGTGGTACGACCTTGACCTGGGCTTGCAGATCGACTTCAGCCGGATGGGGCTCGGCTCCGCCGACGCGGCCGCGGTGCGCGGTCGGATGGACGAGGCTCTCGGGGCCATGTCCCATCTCGAGGCCGGGGGCGTCGCCAACCCGGACGAGAATCGGAGGGTGGGACATTACTGGTTGCGCGCGCCCGAACTCGCCCCCGAGCCGGAACTTCGGACCGCCATCGAGGACACCACCCGGCGAATCCGGTTGTTCGCTGACGCCGTGCACGCCGGGCGCGTTCACCCGCCCGAAGGCGGCCGCTTCGAACACTTCCTCGTCATCGGCATCGGCGGTTCCGCGCTCGGGCCGCAGCTCCTGGCCCACGCTCTGGGATCGGCCGACGACGCGATGAGGCCACACTTCCTTGACAACACGGATCCCGACGGCTTCGACCTGGTGCTGGGGCGAGATCGGCGGCGCGCTCTCCCGCACGCTTACCGTGGTGATCTCCAAGTCGGGCGGCACGAAGGAGACGCGAAACGGCCTGCTCGAGACGGAGGCAGCGTACCGGCGCTGCGGACTCACTCTGGGTCCGCATGCGGTGGTGGTGGCGGGGGAGGGGAGCGAACTCAATCGCTATGCCAGGGCCTCCGGATTCCTGGACGGGTTTCCGATGTGGGACTGGGTCGGTGGGCGCACGTCGCTGACGTCCGCGGTGGGGCTCCTTCCCGCGGCGTTGCAGGGCATCGATGTCGCGGGGCTGCTCGATGGGGCCCGCGCCATGGACGTGCGGACCCGCATCGCGGATCCGGACGCGAATCCCGCCGCGCGGCTCGCCCTCGCCTGGTTCGTCGCCGGAAACGGACGCGGCGACCGGGACATGGTCGTGCTCCCCTACAAGGACCGGCTTCTCCTCCTGAGCCGATACCTGCAGCAGTTGGTCATGGAGTCGCTCGGCAAGAAGACGGATCTCGAAGGACGCGGCGTCCATCAAGGGATCGTGGTCTACGGCAACAAAGGCTCCACCGATCAGCACGCCTTTGTGCAGCAATTGCGCGAGGGTCCCGACAATTTCTTCCTCACCTTCATCGAGGTCCAGAAGGACCGGGGAGGTGCCTCGCTCGCCGTGGAGGAAGACACGACCTCGGGGGACTACCTTCTCGGCTTTCTCCTCGGCACCCGCGACGCGCTTACCGAGGCCGACCGCCGCTCGCTCACGATCACGATCCCGGAGGTGTCCGCGCGCACGCTCGGCATGCTGATCGCACTCTACGAACGCGCGGTGGGAATCTACGCCGGGCTCGTCGGCATCAACGCGTACAACCAGCCGGGTGTAGAGGCGGGGAAGCGGGCAGCGGGTCGCGTGCTGGAGATCCAGCGCCGCGCTCTGATGGCATTGCGCGCGGAGCCGGCAAAGGAGTGGTGCGCAGAGGAACTGGCCGCCCATCTGGGAGTCGAGGAGGAGACCGAGACCCTCTTCAAGGTGCTCGAGCACGCCGCGGCCAACCCCGACCACGGCGTGGCGCGATCGGGCGCCGCGCGACCCTGGGAGGCTCGATATCGGGCGATCAGCGCAGGAAGATGAGCGCGACGCCTGCCACCGCGAGCAGCGCGCCCACCGCCGCTCGGGTCGTGACCCGCTCCTTGCGGACGATCACCACGAGGGGCAGCACGAGAATCGGAGTCGTGGCCATGAGCGTGGCGGCGATCCCGGTCTTGGTGAGTCGTACCGCGACCAGCGAGAGCCACACGCCGAACACGGGTCCGAGAAAGGACGCGCCGACGGTCGCCCACCGCGCGACCGGATCCCGGACGAGTCTTCTGACCTCTCCAGCCCGCCGGTAGGCGAGGGCCAGGATCCACACGCCGGCCGTCGCAGCCGCCATACGAATCGCGGTTGCGGGGAGGGGATCGACCACCGTCTCCATGCCGAGCTTGGAGAGAATGAGGCCCAGCGCCTGACCGATCGACCCGATCGCTCCGAGCACGACCCCGCGTATCCGGCGACCCCGGGGGATCGGCTCCGCCGGGCGCTCCAGAACGACCCATGCCACGCCGGCCAGGATGAGCGCCATTCCTGCCCAGGCTGACGGCTTCAGCGTCTCGCCCAGGACCGGCACCGCCAGGAGCGCGGTCGTGGGAGGTGCGAGCGTCATGAGCAGCGTGGAGAGACGCGGACCGAGGTACACGAGTGCCCCGAAGTAAGCCCAGTCTCCCAGCGTGAGCCCGATCAGGCCGGACATGGCGAGAAGGAGCACGTTGTTCCACCGCGCGTCCGGTGCCCAGCACACGCCGCGCGTGGCGAGCAGGATGGCGGTGAGCGCGACCAGAGCCAGCGTGATGCGAGCCTGGTTGAGGGTGAACGGACCGACGCGTCTCGCCGCCGCGTTAAACAGCAGGGAAGAGATCGCCCAGAAGGTCGCGGTGGTGAGGGCGGCGATCTCGCCGAGGAACGGCATGGAATGCGGCGCTGCGGCTACGCCTGGGCAGGAGGTTCGGTCAGATCGATCTCAGCCTGAATGCCCGCTCGCTCGAGCAGAGCGCTCAAGAGCTTGTGGACCCGGGTGGCGCTGGCGCTTTCCATCAACTGCACCGAGACCTGTCCTCGACCCAGATTCCACACCGCCGCGAGCCGCCCGTCCGTGTAGACGAGCCCGTCGTCAGCCCCCTCCTTGTTCCGCGGATGGAACCGGCCTCGGTAGGCGTGCAGAACGGGATCCCCGGGTGGGATGACCACGGTCCCGCGCGTTTGCGCCTTGCGCACTTCGAGGAGCTTCTCGAGATCCTCGGGCTTCATGAACGAGTTCAGGGGCTCGCCCTCCACTTGGATCTCGACCACCCTGTGCTTGGCCATGAGTTTCCGAGCGGCGGCGATGGTCACGCCAAGCCAACCGGCGAGGTCGGTCGCCTCCACCGGACCGAAGGCGGTCAAGTACCGTCCGACCAGCACGCGATAGTCCCGATCCGGGTGCACCTGGCGCCCCAACCACTCCTCGGCCCACGCGAAGACCGCTTGCTGCCCATCGCCGCCCTTCCAGACAATGTGTCCGGCCTGGGCGGCCTCGCGGAGCATGAAGAGCCGAGTGCTCGGGTCAGGGATGGAGTCCTTGAGGCCGTCCTTGGAGATCTCTGTCGGACAGAGTCGTTTCAGGAGGCGAAGGCGCGCGGGGGCCGCCAAGCTCGAGCGCGCTTCGAGAAACCGCTGCCAGCGAGGCGCGGAGATCCCTGCGGCGGCGAGTTGCTGGGGCAGATCGGCCGTGGCAACGACCTGGAAGGCGCCATGCGCCCCCCATGTTCTCACCAGCGTGTGCTTCTCCTGGAGGGCTTTCGTCAGGATCTCGGGCCGGTACTCGGGGAGCCGGGCGGCCAGCGCGAGGTGGGCCGGCTCCAGCCGATCACCACGCAGGCCCACCACCGCCGTGACCAACGGGGCGGGGGATTTCTTCCCCAGGAACTCCTCGCCGGCAAGACCCGTCTGCCGGGCTATGCGGGCGAGAACCTGGGGAAACGGGACCTGTGTTGCGGGCAAGGCACCTCCTCGACCGCGCGCGTGGGACGGAGCTTGAGAACCCATCGTCCCGGCTTCGCCGCAGTCTCTCGGTCTGCTTTCACAGGCTAAGGTACACGCCGCGGCGTCGCTTGGGAATCCCCCTGGTGTAACCGCTTCCAGCGTCCCTTGTGTTGGAGTATAGTGCGCTGACGATTTTTTCGACCCCCTCGGCGCGTGAGGAGAAGGACGCTTGATCCAGGACTTCAGGGACAATCGCGGCAAGACGCTGGCGATGCTCGTGGGCGGAGGCCCCGCGCCGGGGATCAACGGGGTGATCCGGTCGGTGACCATCCAGGCCATCAATTCGGGGCTCCGGGTGCTGGGTCTCTACGACGGCTTCCAGTGGCTTTCGGAGGGGGATTCCAGCCGTCACGTGGAGCTGCGCATCGACGACGTCTCGCGCATCCACTACGACGGGGGCTCTGTGCTACGGACCTCCCGGGCCAACCCGGCAAGCAGTCCGGAGAAGCTCGAGTCCGCCGTGCGCGCCCTCTCCGAACTCGCGGTCGATTACCTCGTGACCATCGGCGGCGACGACACGGCCACCAGCGCCATGAAGATCGATCGTCTTGCCGGCCCTCAGCTCGAGGTCGCTCACGTTCCGAAGACGATCGACAACGACCTGCCCCTGCCGGGCCACATGCCTACCTTCGGCTACGAGACCGCGCGCCACTACGGTGTGGGGATCACGCAGTCGATCATCGTCGACGCCCAGACCACGACGCGCTGGTACTTCCTGGTGTCGATGGGCCGCAAAGCAGGTCACCTCGCCCTGGGCATCGGCAAGGCCGCCGGCGCCACGCTGACCATCATCGGCGAGGAGTTCCGCAATCAGAAGATCTCCGTGGAGACGATCTGCGACATCCTCGAAGGCTCGATCATCAAGCGGATGGCCATGGGGCGTCCTTACGGAGTCGTGCTCCTCGCCGAGGGCCTCTCCGAGCGCATCGATCCCGAGGAGCTCTCGCGCCACACCGAGCTCGAGCGCGATTCCCACGGCAACATCCGCTACGCGGAGATCGAACTGGGGCGCATGCTCAAGAACGAGGTGCGCCGCCGGCTCAAGGAGCGCGGCATTCCGGCCACCATCGTGGACAAGGACATCGGATACGAGCTGCGCTGCGCCGACCCGATTCCCTTCGACCTCGAATACACCCAGGATCTGGGCTATGCCGCCGTGCAATACCTGCTTTCGGGCGGCACCGGCTCGATCGTCACCATCGATCGCGGCCAACTCATCCCGATCCCGTTCACCGAGATTCTCGATGAGAAGACCGGTAAGGCGCGCATCCGCGAAGTGGACATCGACAGCGACTCGTACAAGGTCGCGCGCCATTACATGATTCGACTCGAAGCGTCGGATTTCGCCGACCCCAAAGCGGTGGCGCGACTGGCCACCATCGGCAAGATGACGCCGCGGCAGTTCGAGGAGCGATTCCGGTACCTCGCCAACGATCCTCCGATCCGACCGGAGTCGGACTCGGCGGGTGAGGCCGGCGAGGCGCGTCGAGCACAGACAGGTGGGGGGCGGGCCTAGTAGGGCCTGCCCCGTTCCCTCTACGTTCCCCGTTCGATCGGTCTCGTCTGATCCGTCCCGTTCGATCCGCCCCGCCCGTGCCCGCTTTCCTTAGGGAACTCCCCGTCCTGGGAGTTCAGTCATGTCATTCTCTCTCGCCTCGAAACCCTTCCGGTGCGCGCGCGTGCCGGGGGTGTTCCGCGCGCTTCTTCTGGCCGCCGCGATCGTGTCCGGACCGCCGGTCACGCTACCGGCGCGAGCGAGCGTTCCGTTGATTCCGGTGTCCGGCACCCCGCCTGGTGGGCTCCAGTCCTATCCGGCGCTCGCCTCACTCGGGAGTACCCTCTTCGCGGCATGGTCGGACGGCCGCGAGGGAGCGCTCGATCGCCTCTATTGGACCCACTTCACCGGTGACCCTCCGGATAGTCTCGCCGCTCCGCTCACGACGGACGTCGCGTCGGAACTCCACGCCGCGCTTGCCTCGGGCTCCGGATGGGCGCTCGCGGCATGGGAGAGCTGGACAACGACGGGGACCCGTCTCGCTGCCGCGCGTGTGGATGGCCCGGGTGTGCCCGGTTCTCGGGATGTGACCCGCATCACCTCGGGACCGGGCCCCGTCCGCCGCCCCGCACTCGCCGTGTTGGAGAACGTGGCGGTGATCGTGTGGGAGGATGAGCGGATCAAGCCGGGCGACCTCTACTGCGCCATCTGGGAGCGCACCGAAGGACTCCGCGATCCCGAAGGGGTGCCGTTCGCAACGGGCGCGGGATTCCGCTCTCATGTGCGGGTCGCAGCCGCCCCGGGCGGCTTCCTGGTCGTGTGGACCGAGTCGACCGAGGCGCTGGTGCACCGCGTCCTCGTCCGCGCGATCGGGGAGGACGGTATCCCGGCGGATTCCACGCGGGCCATCTCACGCGATCTCGATTCCGCCACCGAGGCCGATGTCGTCGCGATGGGGTCACGGTGGCTGGTGGTGTGGCGCGAGCCGGGGAGTGGGGGAAGCGATCTGGTGGGGCGTTTCGCGGATTCCCGTGGCATGCCGCTCGGGTCCGGCCCGTTCTCCATCGCCGCGTCGCCGGGGTTCGAGTACGGCCCGCGTTTGGCGGCGATGGGAGAGGCAGCCTGTCTCATCTGGTTCGATCACGATGTTGCGGGAAGAGGCCTGCGCCGGGCGTGGGTGGATGCGTCGGGCGGCGTGCATCCGGCGGGCGGGCTGGCGCTGACAGACCCCGCCGACCACGTGGCGGATGCCGTCCTTGCCGTGCGGGGAACCGAGGCGGTCGCGGCGTGGCGGTTGCCGTTGCCGCTGGACGACGACGATCTCTATTCGGGGGTGTTCCCCGTCGCCGACACAACCCTGGTCCCGGTACCCGTCCCCTTGGCGCTGGTGGCCGATGTCACGGGGGTGGGGCCGTCTCGGCGCGGGTCGCCCATAGGGATTCGGGCTTCCCCCAACCCGTTCCGGCACGGGGTACGCCTGGATGGGGGCGATCCCGCCGGATCGAACCAGCTTGTGATCACCGACGTGTGCGGGCGGAGGGTTCGGCACTTGGGGATCGGGTCCGCCGGCCAGACTCACTTCTGGGACGGGCGGACGGACAGGGGGGAGCCTGCACCACCGGGCGTCTACCTGGCGAAAATAATCGGTAACCGCCGCGGGCTCCGGCTCGTCAAACTACCGTAAGGCACCGGGGCTCCGGGTCTTGGCCCGGAGCCCTGGTTTTGACCTTGGAAAATCGTGTAGAATTAATCCGCTAACCGCTTGGCTCACTTGGGTTCACCCTGGGGACCCGCATCCCTCCCCTCGGCCGTCGTTGTCCCGGTCGGACGGGGGGTGGAAGGAAACGACATGCAGCGAGCTTCCCGTCCGGATCGTCCGGTCCTCCCCCTGCTCCTTGCCCTGGTCGCTCTCTTCGGTATGTTCGGCACCCCCCGGCCTGCACACGCATTGCGGTTCGTGAGCTACAACACGCTCAACTACGACAACTTAGCCTCCACGCGCGATCCGTCCTTCCGGACCGTGATCGCGGGGATCGCGAACGCCGACGTTCTGGCCGTCTGCGAGATCCAGGACCAGACTTCGATAAACAACTTCCTCAACAACGTGCTCAACAACATCGAACCCGGGCAGTGGTCAGCGGCGCCGTTCTACGATCAGGCCGGCTCGAGCCAGAACCAGAGTCTGTTCTACAGGTCCGCCACCGTCACCTACGTGAGTTCGGACACCCTGGGGAACGACCCCCGCGACATCCCCTACTACCGGTTGCGACCGAAGCCCTACACCGCGTCAAGCGCCGAGTTCGTGGTGTTCGTCGTCCATCTCAAGGCCAGTGAGGGTTACGAGACCGACCGGCTGGCGGAGGCCACGCGGCTGCGTGCCTTCATGAACACGTATCCCGCCGGAACCAATATGGTCATCTGCGGGGATTTCAACGTATACACCTCGACGGAGCCCGCGTACGTGGAGCTTCTCGAAAGTCAGGCTGTCAACATCGGGCGGGTGCAGGACCCGATCAACAGCCCTGGGAGTTGGAACAACAACGCGACGTTTGCCTCTATTCACACGCAGAGCACTCGCTCTGGGCTGCTGATTCCCGGCGACGGTGGGGCGACCGGCGGGATGGATGACCGGTTCGACTTCGTGCTTCCAACGTACTCACTGAACGATGGGGAAGGGCTCGACCAGCTCGCCTCGACCTACACCGCTTACGGCCAGGACGGGTTGCACTTCAACACCGACGTCAACGCCGCGCCCACGAATGCAGCGGTGGGGCAGGTGATTGCCGACGCCCTGCAGCGGGCGTCCGACCACCTTCCGGTCGTGATGAACTTCCAGGTTCCCGCGATCGTGAGCGCCGATGCCTCTCTGAGCTTCGGCACCGTGATCGTGGGGGCCACCGCTCAGCAGTCGCTCACGGTGACCAACACCGCGGTCGTTCCCGCGGACGAACTCACCTATACGCTGACCGCGCCGATCGGCTTCACTTCGCCGGGCGGTCCCTTCGCGGAGGCCGCCGGCGGCGGGAGCAACTCCCACACGATCACGATGCTAACCGCGACCGCGGGGGTGAAAGGCGGCAATCTCGTCATCCTCAGCGACGACCCCGACAATCCCTCCAAGAACGTGGGCCTTTCCGGCACGGTTCTGCGCCACGCAGTTCCGTCCCTGGCTGGTGGGGTGCAGACCTTGTCGGATACGCTCGACTTCGGTACCCACAAGGAAGGGGAATTCACGGACGGGACGGCGTCGGTGAGCAACGTCGGGTACGACGCCTTGCAGGCACTTCTCAACGTCTACGGGGCGACGATCGTCGGGGGGAGTGGGCGCTTCACGCTGGTGCCCGCTTTCAGCGCGGTGGACGTCAACGCGACTCCGGCGGCGTTCACCGTGGCTTTCAACGACACCGGCGCCGCCACCGGCCAGGATACGACCTACACCGCGACCCTCACCTTCACCACACGGGATCAGCAGGGCCTCCCGGGGGCGACCAACCTGGCGAGCCTCACCGTGTATATCAAGGCGACGGTGCAGGCGGCCGATCAGACCGGCGTGAATGACGGCCTTCCCGTCACCGCGACCCTTCTGCGGGCCAATTTCCCGAACCCGTTCTCCTCGGGTACCCGCATCCAGTTCGATTTGCTGAAGGAGAGCAGCGTGCGGATCGAGGTTTTCGACGTGAGGGGACGCCTCGTCAGCACCGTGCTCGACCGGGAGATGGGGTCCGGAGCCCACGACGTCGGTTGGGACGGTCTCGCCGGCGACGGGCGCGAGACCTCGCCCGGGATTTACTTCTATCGGTTGACGACTCCGGAGTACACGGCGACGCGGCGCATGACGAAGCTGCGCTGACCCATCCGCATTCCTTGCCGTCAGGTGGATGACATGCGCGAGGGCGCCAGGCGCCCTCGCGCTCTTTTCAAGCAATTGCCATGAACCGTTTCTACGATCGCACGATCAACCCGGACATCCAACGCAGGCTTCGGGAGGTCCTCACCGGTGAGGATATCCGGGAGCTGCACGGGCGGAGCGCCGCCCGGCACTTCGCGCTGGTCGCCCGGCAGGCGCTGCTCTTGCTCGGCATCGGCTTCGTCAGCTATCGCGTGGCCATTCCCTGGGTCTGGGTGCCGCTCGCCGCGCTGCAGGGCTTTGTCATCCTCTCCTTCATCATCCTCCTTCACGAGCAGGTGCACGGGCTCATCTTCGCCAAGCGCCGCCCCTTCTGGGAGCGGATATGCGGACTTGGCTACGCGCTCCCCAGCGCGATCTCGGCGAGCCAGTTCCGGCGCTGGCACCTGGATCACCACCGCGAGCTGGGCACGGAGACCGACGACCCCAAACGCGCGTACCTGACGCCCAAGCGAGTGGCCCGATGGTACAAGGCGCTCTACCTCACCCCGGCGCTCTTCGTGATCTACTCGATCGGCTCGGCCAAAGCGGCGCGCAGATACTCATCATCCCTGCGCCGGACCATCCAGACTCGAACGCGCCATAGTGATGGGGCTCCACATCGCGCTTCTCTGGTGGCTGTGGTCCACCGGCGGTTTCGCGCTCTGGTTCCGGGTGCACGGAGCTCCACTCTTCCTGTTCTTCCCGATCGCCTTCACGTTGAACCGGCTAGGCCAGCATTACGCCATCGATCCGAGCGATCCCGCCAAGTGGTCCACCCTTGTGCGCAGCCATTGGTTCTGGGATTGGATCTTCGTCTACTCGAACCTCCACATCGAGCATCACTACCTGGTGGGCGTCCCCTGCTACCGCCTCCCGGAGCTGCAACGTCGACTCCAGCCTTTCTACGAGCGGATCGGGCTGCTCCCGATGGGCTACGGCGAGATCCTCTATCAGTGGTTCGTCCGCAATCGACGTCCGCACACGAACTGGGGGGAGACCCTCTAGCCCTCTCGATTCCCCTGCGCGATACTCTCGCCGCATGGACCTGCGACGCGACGTCCTCCTGGCTCCCTTCACCACGCTCGGCGTGGGCGGCCCCGCGCGTTTCTTTGCGGAAGCGCGCACCGAGGACGACGTGCCGGCGGCGGTGGAGTTCGCCGCGCGCCAGGGGATCCCGCTCTTCGTGTTGGGGGGCGGCAGCAACTTGCTCGTCGCCGACGCCGGTTTCCCGGGTGTGGCGTTGCACATGGGCATCCTCGGTGTGGCCGAAACCGCCGCGGGGGAGGAAACGCTGGTGGAGGCCGGGGCTGGCGAGCCGTGGGATCCTCTGGTGGCCCGTTGCGTTGAAAGCGGTCTCGCCGGTGTCGAGTGTCTGAGCGGTATTCCCGGCACCGTGGGAGGAACCCCGGTGCAGAACGTCGGCGCCTACGGACAGGAAGTGTCCGCGGTCATCCGCGCAGTCCGCGTCTTCGACCGAGAGACAGGCGAGGCCTGCGATCTTTCCGCATCCGATTGCGGTTTCGAGTACCGCTCCAGCGCGTTCAATACCGCGCACGCCGGGCGCTACGTCGTGCTGAGGGTGACCTATGGGTTGACGCCGGGCGGTCAGCCCCGCGTGAGCTATCGCGACGTGATGGAGCAGTTCCGGTCGTCGGGCGCGGTGCCGTCCCTTCGTAATGTGCGCGCCGCCGTGCGAGGGATTCGCCGCGCAAAGGCCATGCTCCTCGTGCCCGGGGATCCCGACTCGCGCAGCGCGGGGTCGTTCTTCAAAAACCCGGTGGTGAGCGAAGCCGAGTACGTCCGGTTGAACGAGTTGGCCGGGCCGGAACTGCCGCGCTACGCCGCTTCCGAGGGACTGGTGAAGGTGCCCGCCGCCAAACTGATCGAGAAGGCGGGCTTCGCGCGGGGCTATCGTCGCGGGGGCGCGGCGATCTCGTCTCGCCACATGCTGGCCCTGGTGAACCGGAATCGCGCGACCGCGCGAGAGATCCTGGACCTGGCCCGAGAGATCCGTGACCGGGTGCGCGAGAGGTTCGGGGTGGTGCTCAAGCCGGAGCCGGTGCTCCTCGGATTCGATGACACGCTCTGAGAGGTGGTGACGTGATGCGGCGATCGATCGGCCGGGTGCTGCTGTTCGCATTCCTTCTTGCCGCGTGCGCTCGGGGGGCGCTCGCGGCGCCGGTGGCAGAATCGATCGGCGAGGGCATCGTTCGGTACTTTGCCTCCGATGAATTGCGGCTATCGGCCCGCCCGTCTGTCGCCCTGGCCGAGCAGCGTCCGGCGCTTGGCCCGTCGTCCGCGGACGGCCCTCTCGCCCCCGAGTTCCGATTCATTCAGAATCGCTACGCGGCGGTGGTTCCCGTGCCGGACGGGACCAGCCTCTACGGCACCGGCATGGTGGGGGGGCCGCTGCTTCGCAACGGCCGGACCGTCACATGCTGGAACTACGATGCCTACGGGTATGACTCGGAAACCCCGCATCTCTACCAGTCCCATCCCTGGGTGCTCGGTGTGCGCAAGGACGGGACCGCGTTCGGTGTGCTCTTCGACACGACGTATCGCGCGCGGATTGAGCTCAACGCCAGCATCGTCTGCATCGCCGACGGGCCGCCCTTCGCGGTGATCGTGATCGACCGCGATTCGCCGCAGAGGGTCGTCATGGCGCTGGCCGATCTCACCGGGCACATGCCGCTCCCGCCCCAGTGGGCGCTGGGCTACCAGCAGTGCCGCTATTCCTACACGCCCGATGCGCGCGTGCGCGAGGTGGCCTCGGAGTTTCGCCGCCGGGACATTCCCTGCGACGTGATCTGGATGGACATCGACTACATGGACGGTTTTCGCTCCTTCACCTTCAATCCGGCGTCATTTTCCGATCCCGCCGCGCTCAACCGCGACCTGCACGCTGAAGGGTTCCACAGCGTGTGGATGATTGACCCCGGCATCAAGGCGGAAGCGGGCAACGCGGTCTACGACTCGGGCACCGAGGCCTCGGCGTGGGTGACCACGCAGTGGGACGCCCCCTTCATCGGCAACGTGTGGCCCGGACCCTGCGTCTTCCCCGACTTCACCAACGCGGCCGTGCGATCCTGGTGGGGAGGCCTCTATCGCGACTTCCTCGCCATGGGGGTGGACGGGGTGTGGAACGACATGAACGAGCCCGCCGTGTTCAATGTGGGCAGCAAGACCATGCCGCTCGAGAACCGCCATCGCGCGGATCCCGATCTCGGCGGGCCCGACACGCACGATCGCTACCACAACGTGTACGGCATGCAGATGGCGCGGGGAACGCGCGACGGGCTCCTCGCCGCGCGCCCGGACCTGCGGCCGTTCGTCCTCTCGCGAGCCAATCATCTGGGCGGCCAGCGGTACGCCGCCGCGTGGACCGGTGACAACTCCGCGACCTGGGAACATGTCGCGATCTCGATTCCCATGGTGCTGAACCTCGGGCTCTCCGGCCAGCCCTTCGCCGGACCCGACATCGGCGGCTTCGCAGGCAACGGCGACGGTGAGATGTTCGCGCGCTGGATGGGCTTCGCCTCCCTCCTGCCCTTCGCGCGGGGGCACACCGAGAAAGGCGCAATCGACAAGGAACCGTGGGCGTTCGGTCCCGCGGTGGAGAAGACCTGCCGGTTGGCACTCTCGCGCCGCTACCTGTTGATGCCGTACCTCTACACCGTCTTCCGCGAGGCCGCCGAGACCGGCCTTCCCGTGGCGCGTCCGCTCTTCTTCGCGGACCCGCGGGACCTTTCACTGCGCGCGGTGGACGACGCCTTCCTCCTGGGTGGCGACGTGTTGGTGGCGGCCACGGTCACCCCTCGCGGAACGCGCAAGGCCACCAACCTCGAGCGCACGTGGCGCCGGTTCGTGCTGGATCCCGCCGAGGCGAACGAGGCCGATCTCCCCGCACTCTTCCTGCGTCCCGGTGCCATCGTGTGCGTGGGACCGGCCATCGAGTATGTGGGGGAGAAGCCGGGTGAACCGCGCACGCTCCTTGTCGCTCCCGATGCGGAGGGCCGTGCGGAAGGGTACCTCTACAGGGATGAGGGCGACGGGTTCGGCTATCTCGACGGCAGGTACGGGATCGTGCGATACACGGCCACCACCGCCGGGGGCGTGCTCGACGTCCGCAGGGAGACGGTGGAGGGCGCGGTCCTGAGCATCAGGGGCGACGAGGTGAAGGTGCGAGTCCTCCTCGACGGCCGGGAAGTGGAGGGCGGCGGCAGCGATCCCGACTTCATCCGCGTTCGGCTGCCTTGATGGCGGTGAGCGGCGCCTCGGCGCGATAGCGCAGCCAGAACGCCTGCCCGAGCACGCCCACCGCCACCGTGGCCAATCCCACGTAGATCCCGGTGATGTCGGTGAAGGCGACGGCGGCGGCGAGGAGCGCCACGTTGAGCGCGAGGTAGAGCGCCACCGACTCGGTGATCGCCCGCGTGCGCCGCGCGTGAACGAGAATCCCCGTGTACCAGCTCAAGTACACGCTTGCGGCCGGGACGAGGATCGAGACCCAGATTGCGGCCGCGCCGAGGCGCGCAAGCGACGGACTCAACCCCGAGACACCGGAGAACCAGAGCCATCCCAGAGGCGTGACCGCCAGCAGCAGAAGGACGGCGCTGGTGATCCCGGCGAGGAGCCGCGTGAAGCGCAGGAGCGCGCGGTGGGCGCCGGGCTCCTCGAGGAGCGACACCACGACCTCGTTGAAGGCGAGCCCCATGCTTCGCAGCGTGAACACCAGTCCGTTGATGACCGGCCACACGGCGAGGGAATCAAGGGCGCGGGGCAGCCGGCTCAGGGCCGCGCTCACGATCGGTTGGGCGAGGAGTGTGAGGAGCGAGGTCATGGCGAGAGGGATGTAGAACGCGTGGAACGTGCGCCAGGTGAGAAGTACCGGCACCGGAGGCGCCTGCGTGAGCGCGCCGCGCAGCGTCGGCCGCACCGCGATGCCGATGAAGATCGCTTCGGCCATGACCCCCGCCGCCACCGCCGCCGTGCCGACCACGATGCCGGGCAGCGAGTGCAGCGTGTAGCCGGTGATCAGCACTGCGAGGTTGGTACCCAGGCGAACCGCGGTGCCTATCCCCACGAGGCGGGCCTTGCCGAAGCGGATGAGCACGCCCTGCTGGAAGCGGCGGTAGGCGATGGATGCCGTCCAGGGCGTCATGATGAGGAGCCCCACGCGCGCAGGACCTCGGATCTCCTCCGGTGCGCCGATCACTCGGCCCACGACGAAGTCGTAGAGCGGGGTCGCCGCCACGAGTACGTGCAGGACGGTGAGCGCACCCGCCGTGGTGAACATGAAACGGCGGATCTTCAGGTAGGAAGCGCGGTCCTTGCAGAGCGCGGTGGAAGCGGCGAGGAGCATGATGATCGGCGCTTCCACGATCAGCGCGACCGGGAAGACCACGCCGCCGTAAGCGGCGAGGTTGAGCTCCGGATCGGGGAGACGCGCCATGAAGGCGCTCACCGCCGGCAGCTCGAAGCCCATCATGAGCCAGCTCGCGGCGAGAGGCCACCAGACGGTGAAGACGCGGCGGAGATCGGGTGCGGTGCGGCCGTTCATGAGGCAGGGGATCATACCAGCGATGCGGCGCCGCGCCGCGCTGCGCGTGCCGTGGGTCGTCCTCGCTAGTCGTCCTCGGGGGGGGCGTCCTTGAAGAGGGGAGTCGCGGTCGGCCCCTTGGGCTTGTAGCGCTTGAGGTCGTCGGCGAGCTTGCCCATCTTGGACTGCTGCTTCTTGAGCGCGTCGCCTGAAGCGAAGAGCTTGCGAAGCCCCTCTTCCTCCTCGCGCTTCTTCGCCGAGAACTCGCGCAACTCCTCGTCCACGCCCGCGGTGGCGTCGGCGCGCGGCAGATCTTCCAGTGCGAGATGGTCGCGGATCTCGATGCGCGTCTCGAAGG
This sequence comes from Candidatus Eiseniibacteriota bacterium, assembly GCA_963762255.1. Classification (GTDB taxonomy): domain Bacteria; phylum Eisenbacteria; class RBG-16-71-46; order JABDJR01; family JABDJR01; genus CAVXKA01. The sequence goes on along the minus strand of CAVXKA010000002.1, from coordinate 976,337 downwards.
GGCCGGTGAGCTCGTCGAGCACGCCGGCACGCCCCATCGCGGCGGCCATGACGCCGATCCACTCGCGCGAGAGCCCGATGTGCTCCGCGACTTCTTCCACCGTGGGAGGTCGACCGCCGTGGCGATGCTTGAGGATGCGGATCGCGGCCACGATGAGATGGCCTTCGTGATAGGTGGCCTGGAGGTCCATGCGGGGATTCTAGCGCCGCACGGCTGCCGACGGAAGCGGCCTCCCCCCGGGACCGATCAGCGAAACAGGAGATCGAGGAGACCGGTGAGCTTCGCGGCGGAAGCGAGAACCGCGACCACCAGAATCACGCGGATGAGGCGCTCTCCCCTGCGCACCGCCATGTGCGCGCCGACCCACCCACCCGCCATGTTGCCGACGGCGAGCACCAACCCCTGCACCGGGGCCACCTTCCCCTCGGCGGCGAACATCGCCAACGCGACCACGCTGTAGGCGAGGATCAGGAACACCTTGATCACGTTCGCGCGCAAGAGGTCGAGCCCCTGCGCGCCGGCGAGGAGTGCGAGGTATAGGAACCCCACCCCCGCCTGCAGGAATCCCCCGTAGACCCCGACCACGAAGTAGGCGGGCCAGACCCACCACGGGAAGGAGAGCGAGACCGGAGCCTTCTTCACGGCGGGTCTCGTGGAGCGCAGGATCGGGACGAGCATGATGACGAGGAGCACCGCGATCGCTCGGCGCATCATCGCCTCGTCCAGGTCGACGGCGAGCTTGGCCCCGAGGATCGCCCCCGCCATCGAGGGGATGAGGAGGATCCACGCGTCCCGGCCCACGCCCAGGCCGTGCTTGCGGAAGCCGGCCAGCCCCCCGACGTTCTGCAGCACGATCGCCACCCGGTTGGTGCCGTTGGCGACCCCGGCGGGAAGACCGGAGAAGATCAGAAGGGGGAGGGTGATGAGAGATCCGCCGCCGGCCAGCGTGTTGAGGATGCCGGCGACGAACCCGCCCACAAGGATGAGGCCAAGAACCAGCTCGTGCACGCGGGGAGACTACGCGTGCGCGTGCGTCGTGTGAAGTGGGCTCGTGACGCGCTCGCGCGGATAGCCGACCCACGCGAGAGCCAGGAAGCCAAGGTCGCGCAGGAGGGCGATCCATCCGGTGCGCGTGGCGTCGGCCGTGCCGAAGCAGCCGCACGCGATGTCGAGGTCGCGCGCCATCGCGCTCAAGATCGCGGCGATGAACACGACGAGCATGACACCCAGGATCACGCTGCCCGCTCGGGGCGCGAAGTTCAGCACCAGAGCGAGCCCGGCCAGAACCTCGATCCAAGGCAACATCATCGCGAGGATGTTTTCGAGTGCAAGGGGAAGGATCCGGTAATGGTGAAGATCCGTCGCGAAGCCATCGATGTTGCCGATCTTGGCCAGCGATGCCCAGAGGAAGAGCGCTCCTAGCAAGAAGCGAGGCGCATACCGCCACCCCCACGCAGATCGCTCGATCATGGTGTCACCCCCGTTGCGGTCGGATAGCCCGCTTTCTTCCAGTCCTCGTACCCCGCGGTCAGGATCATCACCCGCTTGTGCCCGGTGCGCAGGATCTCGTCGGCGAGATCGTGGGACAGCTCGCACTCTCCTCCGGTGCAGTAGACGAGGATCGGCCGCGGATCTGCGGCCGTCTTCTCCATCCAATCGCTGTCCGCGACCTTGTCGTCGTACGGGGCCGCCTCCGCACCCTTGATGTGGCCCTCCCCGAATTCCTCCATCTCGCGCGCGTCCAGAACGAGGAGCCCTCGCCGATCGTAGAAGCCCTTGGCTTGCTCCAGCGAAATACTGATCGGAAGGACGGCCTCCGGGATATCGGGATAGAGATCCCTGTCTGCCGGCGGCCGGGCTTCGGCAGCGGGCGGGACGGGGATGGAGTTGGCGGGTGGCGTGTCATGGGTGGCCGGGGTCACGGGCGATGGGTCGGCGGAAACCGGGGTCGTGACCGCCGGGGTCTCGCGCGCCGGTTCTACCCTGCCGGTGTCCGGCGCGGGGATCGTGAGATCCTCCAAGTTCACGGTGGCTTTGGCCTGGGCCACCCAGGGGAGAGGATCGGGGCGAAGTAGGTTGAAGGCGAGTCCCATGGCGGCGCCCACCACCACGAGCACGAGTATGCTGCGCCAAGGAAGCGTGATTTTCATGGGTGGGGATTGTAGCGGGTGGACCATGTCCCGCCAAACCCGATGGCGGGGGAGGCCCGGCCGAGCGCTCCTTCCGAGGCTGGTATGATTCTGAGCATGCGGATATTCCCTCGCTCTCTATCTCTGATACTCCCCATCTTCCTGGCCGCAGTCGTGTTGGGGGGGGCGGGCCGGCCGTCCTCCGTTCTCGGGCCGCTTCCGCTCTACGAAGTCGATCTCACGGGCCCGGATGCCTGGGCTCGGCTGGTCGGAGTCGACGTGGACCTGATCTCGGTTCGCCCCGGCTATCGCGCGTTGGTTCTGGGCTGGCCGGGCGCACGCGAGGCCCTCGAGGACGCCGGTCTATGTCCGCTTGAGGTGGTCGCCGACTACGGTGCCCATCTGGCCCGCGCGAACGGCGTTGCGCCGCGCGGTCCGGGAACCCTTGCCGGGGCATCCGCTCAATCCGCCTCGGTGCCCGGCTTCGGCCAAGGCTCGCTCGGCGGGTTCTGGACCTACGATGAGGTGGCCGCGCTGCTGGACTCGCTCGCAGCCGCGGACATGCAAAACATCCTCACAGAGGTGGACACGATTGGGACCAGCAGGCAGGGGCGCCCGATCCTCGCCATCGGGGTGGCCGGACCCGGAAAGTCTCTGGGTACCCGCCCCGAAGTCCTGTTCACTTCCCTCACCCACGCCCGCGAGCCGGAGAGCATGCAGTCGGCGCTCCACTTTCTGATCGCTCTCATCGACGGCTACGGCACCGATCCCGAGCTCACGTATCTCGTGGATGAACGCGAGATCTGGTTCATCCCGGTCGTCAATCCGGACGGGTATGCGATCAACGAGTCCACCTGGGTCTCGGGGGGCGCGTTCGGTTTCTGGCGCAAGAACGCCCGGGACAACGATGGGGACGGCGTCGTCGAGGCCCGCGAGGGCGTGGATCTCAATCGCAACTTCGGGTATCAGTGGGGCTACGACAACATCGGATCGTCTCCGAATCCGTCCAGCGATCTGTATCGTGGGCCGGCTGCGTTCTCGGAGCCCGAGACCCAGGCAGTGCGCGATTTCTGCGCGAGCCACGCGTTTCGCACCGCCGACAACCTGCACACCTACTACGAAGCGAGCCTCTATCCATGGGGGTACATCGCCGCCGACACGCCCGACTCGGCGGCGTTCGTCCGGCTCGGGGACGCCAAGACCGAGGTCGACCATTACGCCCATGGACGGTCGGGTCAAATCCTCTATCCGGTGAACGGTGACGCCAACGATTGGATGTACGGCGACACGTCGAAGCCCAGGGCCCTGGCCTACACGACCGAAATCGGCAACCAGGACGACGGGTTCTGGCCGCCGCCGTCGCGGATCCTCCCGCTGGCCGAGCTGACGCTTCCCTCGCACGTTGCCACGGCCTACGCCGCCGGGGTCTACGCGGTCGCGGAGAGCCTAGCAAGTCGAGGATTCCGTCGGGGTGCTGCGCCCCGGTGAGACGCGCGATGTGCGTTTCTACCTCCGGCACATGGGCATCACGAGCCAGACCTCGGGGGGCATCACCGTCCACGCGGTCTCAGGCCACCCCGCAGTCACCCTCGTCGACGGTGAGGCGAACTTCCCCGATCTTTCTCCCGGAGGGGGATCGTGGCCGGTCACGAACGGATCGCTCGTGGTGCACGCGGACGCGGACGCCGTCCCCGGAGAGATCGTCCCGCTCTACCTGGAGATCGTGGACGCCGCCGGATACGTCGGACGCGACACGTTGACGTTTCGGTTGGGCGAGCCCACCGAGGTATTCGTCGACAGCGGCAACATTTCTCTCGATCACTGGACCGCCTCGGGAGGGTGGGGCCTGGAGGCGGTGGATGGAGACTCGGCGTTCTCCGATTCGCCCATCGCGGACTATGCAGCGGGCGCCGATGTCCCGGCTCACGCTTGCGGGATTCCTCGATCTGAGCGGAGCGGCCGGTGCGGTGTTGCGATTCCGCGCCCGGTGGGACGTCGAGACAGGCTTCGATTTCGCCACCGTCGAGGTGAGCGCGGATTCCGGAGCGACCTGGACACCCCGGCACGGGCGGTGGACGCGGCCCGGCCATGGCACGACGGGCGGCTACGCCGGTGGAACCCAAGCCCTCGGTCTTCCCGGCTACGATGGAGATAGGCGCCTGTGGGTGGATGAGGAGATCGATCTGTCCGACCACGCTGGAGCCAGTGCCCTGAGCTTGCGCTTCCGGCTGCGAAGCGATTCGGGAGTCGAAATGCCGGGGTGGTTGATCGACGATATCGTCGTTCTGGCCTATCCGCCCGCATCGGCTCTCTCCGCCGGATCGGATCTCCCCGAGACGCCCGGTTTCTCGCGCCCGCTTCGGGCGTTCCCCAACCCGTTCAGCGCGGAAAGTCGGATCCGTTTCTCTATGGACCGCCCATCATCCTATCGCCTCGCACTGTTCGATGCGGCTGGACGCGTGGTTCGGATCTTGAGCCAGGGATACTCCGAGATGGGGGAGAAGGAGATCGTATGGGATGGCCGCGGGGCGGATGGGCGGTCGCTCCCGCGGGGGACCTACTTCGCGCGGCTCGACACCCCCGGCCGCTCCGTCAGCAGCCGACTGCTTCTATTGAGGTGACACGCCCGCAAACCGTACTGAATCTATACTGAATTACAGAGACTATAAAGAATTACAAGAACCATCTCCTATCTTGAAAGAACCGGCACCATCGGGTAGTCTGGCAGATACGGGGCTACAGACTCGAGATGTTGCTTGACTCTCCGCGGTGGGGATCCTCCCCCTGACCGCGCGTGTGCTGCTTCGCGTCGACGGGCGCACTGCTCTGCGCGCCAAAGGAGGTCCGCATGAAGAACTTGAGATATCGGGGAGCGGTTTTGGCCTTTGCTGTGATCGTGCTGTTCGCCGTGGCGGCCGGAGCCGCCGAACTCTTCCTCGACTTTTACGGTTACGACTACTGGAATCCGGCCGGCTGTTACAACGCGGTCGGCTACGTTCCCGCTGTCGAGCCCACCTATCTGAACTTCGACTACGCCACCAACGAGTACACGTTCTACGCCACCGGGGCGTGCATCGCTCAGGCGGATACCTTCGGGACCTTCGTCGTCATCTCGTTCACCGGGGGGACCTTCGACGTGTACGGTGACCCCTTGATGGGCGGAACGGCGGCGGACTACGGGACCAATCCTCCCAACGCCGTCTCTCCGAGCACGTTTACCGACGGGGAGTGCGTGATCGGCGCCGACTTCACGGGCCTCACCGTGTACTTCGATCTGTCCACCGGGGAAGGGAGCCTGGAGGGGACGATGGACCTCGTCCGCGGAACCCAGCTCGCAAACGTCCCTACTTACCAGAGGACGGGTTGGACCCTGGCCGGGCTTCGGGCATTCCCGACGCCGGGTAGCCCGGTCCCCATCGGGTACAGTTGGCAGATCGACGGGGCGCTCTACATCGAGGATACGATCGGCACCACGCCGAGCACCTGGGGAAGTCTCAAGCACAAGTACCTGGGGGAGGAATAAACCATGCGCAATCGCTATCGCTTCATGCTGACTGCGACGCTTTCGACCGCCCTGGTCATGGCGTTCTCGGGGGTGGGGGCGGCGATCGTGAACCCGGTGGTGGAATTCGGGGCCGCCAGCTACGCGCGGGAAGGGACGCGGGTGGTCGGCACCCATACCTCGATCGCGGGCGACGTGCTCACCATCGTGGGGAAGGTCGTGGATTTCAACGATCCATTCGCGGACCTGAACCCGAACGCCGCGGGGGTGGAGTACACCTACATCATGACCGGCATGGTGTCGCTGGGGAGCCTGCCTCCCCCCATCCCGCAGTACCCACAGTACGTGACGAACTACAGCGGCGGCACGTTTCGGATCTATGAAGACGCCTCGCCCAATGCCGACTTCGGAAACATCGCCACGTTCCAGGACGGGACGATGATCCTGGAAGGTTCGTTCTCCGGATTCCACACTTCTACGATCAAGACGACCGGAAGCCAGAACTCCGACTTCCAGTTCACGGGTGGATCGCTGTTCAGCCGCGTGAGCCAGTCCGGTATGGGGTTCATCGGGAAGGACACCGGGGGCTTCAGCGTGGATCCGGAAGTTGTTCCTGTGGCCAATCTGGGCTACTTCGGGATGTCGGACACCAAGCTCGACGTGCAGCCTCCAGTCGCGACCGAGTCCTCCACCTGGGGACGGATCAAGAGCCTGTACTAGCTAGATCACGTCGACCACAGGCGTTTCTGTTTCGCGGGGCCCCTTCCAACAACAGGCGGAAGGGGCCCCGGCTTTTCCGGCCGAGTCCGCGACCGAAGGCAAGCACGCGCCGCACCACAAAATACTCTGGCGCACCCGGCGGTCATTTTCTATCATGCCCAAGGTCGTGCGCGGCCCCTTGTGTCGCGCAAAGGAGTAAGGGTGTGAGCAGGAGCGCCCGTCCGGAAAGCAAGACGCTCAAGACCGCCGTCTGGAAATGTCTCGATGATTGGCCTCGAGCCGAAACGAAGCGGTGGCTGTTGGGTCTCTGCATGAGCGAGGATCTCGATCATCTTGACGACGTCGGCTACGCCCTCGCCCGATGCGGCCGGTCCCGACGAGCCGCAGCCGACGAGTTCATCGCCGATCACGAGAACGACCGGCGGCTCGGAGTGCGGACCGCCGTCCTCTATGCCCGGGCCTATCTTTACGACGACGACCCCCGCGCGTTCGTGCGTGAAATGGGACGCGTAGCGTCCCTCCCGGGGCGCCGCCCCTGGGTCGCGATCATGGAGGAGCTCTACTGGATGTGGGGCCGCGCTCCCCGCGACATGTTCCGGCTGATGTCGCCCTGGCTGGCCCACCGGGATCCCTGGCGCCGCTGGGCCGCGCTGCACGGCCTCGAGGTGCCCGCGCGAACCGACCCTCGCTCCACGCTCAAGGTGCTGCGCGTGCTGCGGGGCGAACGGCACGTGCGCGTGCGGCGGCTCCTCGGTCATGTCCTTGGCCAGGGTCTCTACCTGAGCCACCCCGAATACGCGCTGGACGAGATGGCGCGCTGGCTCAACGACGGCGCCTCGGCGGCGCGGCCGGTGGCACGCCAGATCGAGCATCAGGTAGAGTTGTGGTTCGACTCCGGCCACGGTTCCGCGCGCCAGAAGCGCGGGCTCCTGCGTGTGGTTCGGGACTACGCGGGGCACGGCGATCCCTCGGTGCGCGCCCACGCCCGCCGTCTCGAACGCATCCTGGCCGGCTGAACCCCAACCACCCACGGACCACCTGCATGGACGCGAAAGCTCGAAACGCCGTGAAGCCGGAGCGACTGGACGACGTGGTCATCCGCTTCGCCGGGGATTCCGGCGACGGCATGCAGCTCACCGGGAGCCAGTTCTCGACCACCACCGCCATTGCCGGCAACGATCTCGCCACGCTGCCCGATTTTCCCGCCGAGATTCGCGCCCCGGCGGGGACGCTTCCCGGCGTCTCCGGTTTCCAGATCCGCTTTTCGAGCCACGATATCCACACGCCGGGGGGGCGCCCCGACGTGCTGGTGGCCATGAACCCCGCCGCGCTGCGCTTGAACATCGCGGAGTTGCGCCCGAACGGGATCCTGATCCTCAACCTCGATGCCTTCACGCAGCGCAATCTCGAGCGCGTGGGCTACACGACGAACCCGCTCGAGGATCACACGCTCGACGCCTTCCGCGTGGTGGCCGCGCCGCTCACCGAGCTGACCCGCAAGTCGCTGGAGAGCACGCAGCTCACGCCCAAGGAGAAGGATCGCTGCAAGAACTTCTTCGCACTGGGGATCATGTACTGGCTCTACAGCCGCTCGCCGGAGACCACGGTGAAGTGGATCGAGAGCAAGTTCGCGGCGCGTCCCGATCTGGTGGAAGCAAACCTGCTCGCGCTGAAGGGGGGCACCGAGTTCGCGCGGGCCTCCGAACTCTTCCAGTCCACCTACGAGGTGCCGCCGGCCCCGCTCGATCCAGGCTGGTACCGGAGCATCTCCGGGAACGGAGCGCTGGCGCTGGGCCTCATCTGCGCGGCGCAGCGCGCGGGGCTCACCCTGTTCCAGGGCTCCTACCCGATCACCCCGGCCAGCGACGTGCTGCACGAACTGAGCCGTTACAAGAACTACGAGGTGGTGACGTTTCAGGCCGAGGACGAGATCGCGGCGATCACCTCGTCGATCGGCGCCGCCTTCGCGGGAGCGCTGGCGGTGACCACGACCAGCGGTCCCGGCATGGCGCTCAAGGGCGAAGCGCTCGGCCTTGCGGTCATGACCGAGCTGCCGCTCGTTGTCGTCAACATCCAGCGAGGTGGGCCTTCGACGGGGCTCCCGACGAAGCCGGAGCAGGCCGACCTCTTCCAGGCACTCTACGGACGGCACGGCGAGTCCCCGCTCCCGGTGCTCGCCGCCGCCACCGCCGGGGACTGCTTCTGGATGGCGTTCGAGGCCGCGCGTATCGCACTCAAGTACATGACCCCGGTCGTGCTGCTCACCGACGGATACATCGCCACCGGCTCGGAGCCGTTCCGCATTCCCCGTGCGGAGGATTTGCCCGAGATCAAGGTGAGGTTCGCGGCGCCGCCCACGGATGGAGAGCCGTTCCTGCCCTACGGCCGCGACCCCGGGACCCTGGCGCGCAACTGGGCTCGACCCGGAACCGCGGGGTTGGAGCATCGGATCGGCGGGCTGGAGAAGCAGGACGGAACCGGCACCATCTCCTACGACGCCGAGAACCACGAGCATATGATCCGTCTGCGGGCGGAGAAGGTGGAGCGCGTGGCGGAAGAGATCCCGCCGGTGGAGATCTACGGCGAGCAGAGCGGAGAGGTGCTGATGGTAGGGTGGGGCGGCACCTTCGGCGCGCTGCGCGGCGCGGCGGAGGAGGCGGTCTCGCGCGGACTCTCGGTGGGTCACCTTCACTTGCGGTACCTGAACCCGCTTCCCCGCGATCTCGGGGAAGCGCTCGGTCGTTTTCGCACGGTGCTCGTGCCGGAGATGAACACCGGTCAGCTCGCCTTCCTGCTGCGCGGAAAGTACCTCGTGGACGCGATCGCCTTCGGCAAGGTGCAGGGGAAGCCGTTCACGGTGGATGAGATCATCGAGAGGATTCAGCAACTCACGGAGACCGGGCGCTCATGAGCAAGACCGGAGAAACGGCGGCGGGGGCGGCGGGGGCCGCGAACGCCTCGGGGGCCGTCTCGCTCACCAAGAAGGACTTCCAGAGCGATCAGGAGGTGCGGTGGTGTCCCGGCTGCGGGGACTACGCCATCTTGAACGCGGTCCAAGCCGTGCTACCGCAACTCGGTATTCCCCGCGAACGATTCGTCGTGGTCTCCGGAATCGGCTGCTCGAGTCGTTTTCCGTACTACATGAACACCTACGGGTTTCACACCATCCACGGGCGCGCGCCGGCGGTAGCGACCGGGGTGAAGATCGCCAACCCCGATCTGAACGTCTGGGTGGTGACCGGCGACGGGGACGCGCTCTCCATCGGCGGCAATCACCTCATCCACGCCATGCGGCGCAACGTGGGGCTCAAGATCCTCATGTTCAACAACCGCATCTACGGGTTGACCAAGGGGCAGTACTCGCCGACCTCCGAGGTGGGCAAGCGCACCAAGTCCACGCCGTTCGGCTCGCTGGACCGGCCGCTTCATCCGCTGAGCCTGGCTTTGGGCGCGGAGTGCACGTTCGTCGCGCGCTCGGTGGACATCTACCAGAAGCATTTGATGGAGGTGCTCAAGGCGGCGGCGGCCCACGAGGGAACCGCGTTCGTCGAGATCTATCAGAACTGCAACATCTTCAACGACGGCGCGTTCGAGAGCTTCACCGAGAAGGACGTGCGGCCGGAGATGAACATCGAACTCGAGCAGGGCCGTCCCGTCCTGTTCGGGAGGGAGCGGAACCGGGGTCTTCGCTGGACCGGGAGCCGGTTCGAGATCGCCGCTCTGGGGGACGGCGTCAGCGAGTCGGACATCGTGGTGCACGACGCGCATAGCCCCGATCCCACGCTGGCGTTCGCGCTGAGCCGGTTGGAACCGCCCGCGTACCCGGTGCCGATCGGCGTGTTCCGCGACATAGAGGCGCCGGCGCTCGAGCGAGCGATGTGGGATCAGGTGCGCCGCGTGCGCGAGGCGAAGGGCGAGGGAAGTCTCGACGCGCTTCTCAACGCGGGGGATACCTGGGAAGTCAAGCGATAGGAGCCGGGAAACCGGCGGGAGTATGACGTGAACGCAAACCGCAAGCGGCCGATGCAGGTCGCGGATCTCTTGTCGATGCACCGTGCGAGCCGGCCACGGGTATCTCCGGACGGGACGTCGGTGGTGTTCGTCGTTTCGAAGCCGAGCCTGGAAGAGAACCGGAACGTGAGTCACCTCCACCGGATGCCGCTGGCCGGCGGGGAGCCGGTGCAGCTCACGCGGCAGGGCACTTCGAACGGCGACCACGCGTTCTCGCCCGATGGCCGGTGGATCGCCTTCACATCGAACCGGAGCGGCACGTCGCAGGTGTGGGTTCTTCCCACCGAGGGTGGCGAGGCCCGCAAAGTCACAGATATCAAGCTCGGTGCGCAGCGTCCGATGTGGTTCCCCGATGGGAAGCGGTTGCTGGTGATCTCCTCCGTCTACGCCGACACCAACGACCCCGATGAAATCGCCAAGCGGGAAGCGGCGGCCGAGAAGGAGAAAGTCCGGCCGCGCGAGATCGACGCGCTCATGTTTCGCCACTGGGATTCCTGGGGCGAGGGAAAGATCGATCACCTGTTCGCGGTCGATCTCGGGACCGGCGCGGCGCGGGATCTTACCCCCGGGCCCTACCCGGTGCCGCCGCGCTCGTTGACCGGCGAACCGGACTACGCCGTGTCACCGGACGGCAAGGAGATCTGCTTCGTCTCGCTTCGCGACGACGCGCAGGCACTGTCGACCAGCGCTCACCTGTGGACCATCCCGGTCTCCGGTGGCGAGCCGAAGCGGATCAGCCCGTGGGATGGCGGCAACGCGTTTCCGGTCTACTCGCCCGACGGAGCGCAGATCGCCTACCTCGGCATGCGCCGGGCCGGCTACGAGGCGGACAAGCGCGAGATCCTCGTCTTCGATCGGCGCACGGGGAAGGTGCGCGAGGTGGCGCCCGACTTCGACCGCTCGGCGGGGCCGACGGTCTGGAGTCCCGACGGAAAGCACCTTTACTTCTCCGCACAGGACGATGGCCGCACCCGGCTCTTCGCGGTGGATGCGGACGGAGGAGCGCCGCGACCCCTCACCGACGGACCCACGGATCACGATCCCGCGATCAGCCCGGACGGGGCCTGGCTCGTGTTCGGCCGCGAAGGGGCCGACGGCCCTCCCGAGATCCACCGGGTAGCCGCCCGCGGGGGCGACGCCGTCGCACTCACGGCGCTCAACCGCGAACTTCTGTCCGAACTCGATCTCGGGCCCGCTGAGGACTTCTGGTTCGAGGGGGCACAAGGGGCCCGCGTACACGGCTTCCTGATCAAGCCCCCGGGATTCGAAAAGGGACTCAAGTACCCCGTGGTCTTCCTGATCCACGGCGGTCCTCAGGGGATGTTCGGGCTCGACTTCCACGAGCGGTGGAACTCCCAGCTCTTCGCCTCTCCCGGCTATGTCGTGGTGATGATCAACTTCCGCGGGAGCACCAGCTACGGACAGGCCTTCACCGACGCCATCCGCGGCGAATGGGGCGGGGCCTGCTACGAGGACCTCGAGCGCGGATTCAACCACGTCCTCGCGTCCTACGATTACTGCGACGGAGAGCGGACCGCCGCCGCCGGCGGGAGCTTCGGCGGGTACATGGTGAATTGGATCGCCGGCCACACCGACCGCTTCCGCTGCCTGATCAGCCACGACGGCATCTTCAACACCGAGATGATGGACTACGCGACCGACGAGCTCTGGTTCACGGAGTGGGAGTTCTTCGGCGCGCCGTGGGAGCGACCCGAGGAGTACCGCAAGTGGTCGCCGCATCTGCACGTGGGGAGCATGCGCACCCCGACCCTGGTCGTGCAGGGCGAACAGGACTTCCGTTGCCCTGTGAGCGAGGGGCTCACCATGTTTACCGCGCTTCAGCGCCGCGGAGTGCCCTCGCGATTCCTCTACTTCCCCGACGAGGGGCACTGGGTTCTGAAGCCCAAGAACCGCCGGGTGTGGTGGGACAATGTACTCGGGTGGCTGGAGAAGTATCTGCGAGCCTAACGAGACGGCGACGCCGGCATCTCGTTAGGCTCGAATCGCTGCTCCTCGCGGAACCAGTCGATCGACCGATTGAAGACGATCTGCGCTTGTTCCTTCTTCATAAAGTATAGAGGGAACCCGAACCATTGCGTGCGCCCCTGTCTGCGCGCCGGATCGGGGTCGTGCCACCGGATGGCGTTGAGCTTCCTGTTGTATGTCGTGTTGGGCACATAGGACAGGTAGACGTAGAGCGAGTCGATCTTGCCGCTGAAGTCGTCTTGGTCCTGGCCGTAGATGGGGTCGAATACTGCGTCGCTGTGACTGATTCCGCTCTTGTATGTCCCGACCTTCACCCCGTCCGAATCCATCGGGGGGTAGATCTCCGGTTTCCCGGGGAACGGGCTCACGCCGATCAAGTTGTTGTTCTTGCGCGTGCCCCTGTCGTTGTCGATCTTGGTGGAATACAGCTTGAGGAAGTCGAACGGGAACGTGCCGCGATCGGGGGATTTGGGGTACACCAGGTCGGCGTTGGTCCCGGTGACGGAGGGCATCGATGCGGCGACGGTCATCGTGCCGGTCAGCCACAGCTTGCCTCCCGCCCGCAGATACGCGCCGAGGTGCTTCTTGAACACGGTCGTGGAGAAGAGGCCGCTCTGGCCGTTGTAACCGCTCCCGGTGCAGGCCCAGATGACGGTCTGGTAGCGGCCCAGGTCGCTCAGTCGGGGCGGGATGGGGGCCGCCGAGTACGTATCGTTGGCTCCGTGCACGGCGTGATCGAAGTGCCCCGTTTCCCCGAACCGACCCGAGTCGTCGAAGAGCGAGGTCCAGAAGGCGTCATGCTCCACATCGTCCGGATGGGTCCGGTCGAGAGAGTCGTCCACCATGAGGATCTCCCGGTCCAATGGGAACTCCAGCACGTTGATGACGAGGATGCCCAGCGTGACGCTTCCCGACACGTCCCGCGCCCTCACGTAGAACACGTGCACGCCGGATGTGCGGAACACGATGGGCTGGAAGTTGGCGTAGAACAATCCCCACCCGCTCCAGCCCGAGGTGGGTCCCTCGCGGTCGAGGTCGGGGATGTCCACCCCGTAGCTGAACCCCTCGATGGTGCCGCCGTAGTCCTCGGCGGAGGCGCTCCACGTGAAGCGGAGCGACGCGCCAAATGGAACCTCTACGTCGTAGGCGGTTCCGGAGCCGCGAAACTCGAAGGTCCCCAACGAGGGTTCGGTGACCGTCAGGCGCGGGTTTCCGCCTCCCGCGAACGACTGGAACTTGAACGCGTTTCGCCCGTAGTCGAGGAACGGCTCGATCGCTCCGGCCACATCCACCGCGCGCACCCCGAACACATAGCGGTCCTTGGTGTTCAGGTAGAAGGTGCGGCTCAACGTGTCCGCGCTCTGATAGGTCCAGGTGCTCTCTCGGCCCGCCGGGTTGAAGAGCACCGAGGCCTGCACGTGCAGCAGGGATGGCGTCGGTTGAAGACTTTCGAGGTTGAGCAGTCGATGGATATAGCCGACAGGCTTCTTGTTCGGATCGGGCGAGTCGGCGTCGAGCCCGTCCCAGTGCACGGTGATCGTGCTTCCGACCGGAAGGACGTTGGCGCTGATGAGCGGCCGTGTGATGAGCGACTCGGGCACGAACGTCTTCGCGATGTACGCCAGGAGCTCGGCCTGGGCTGCGTAATCGCCGTCGTCGTCGCGTGCGCGCACGTAGACCACGTGGAAGCCCGAGAACGATGTGTCGGGGACCCTCTTCGAACCGGCGCTCAAGGAATCCGCGTCGGGGGTCATGAATTCGAAGGAGCGACTGTAGGCTGTGGTCTGGATCCAACGGAAGGAATGGACGGTTCCGTCCACCGTCTTGGACACGCGCAGCGTGTCGAGCCCAAGCGCCGGACCGGGAATCATCCTGATCTTGATGTCGGGGAACAGCTCCGGGTGGCTGATCTCCTCTAACGTAAAGGCCTGAGGGGGATCGATGGCGTATTCATAGTTCGTGACGACGCCGTCGTTGTCCCAACCCGTCCAGTAGACCCTTGCGGTGTAGGCGGCCTTCGTGCCCTCGAGCGGCCCGCCGGTGATGCGCACCAAGGGAAGCTGGTTGGCGGTGGGGTGGTCCTCCGGGTGGTCGCTGCATCCGGCGATCGAGGTCAGCAGGAGTCCGGCGAGCAGCGCTCGCAAGGCACGCATGGAGCGGCCCGGGGATCGTTGGGATCTGAGGACGAAGTTCATGCAATTCCGGCAAGCCCTGGTGGATCGATACCCCGCGGGCCCAGGGGGTCCAAGGCCCGGCCCTGCGCGGAGTGCAAGGAGTCTAGCAGGCCGGGCCGGGAGGGGGAATCGCGCGCCGCTCGTGTGGGGCCTGCGCGTCTCTAAGGCCTCATCTCCTCCCGGAACCAGTCGATCGCCCGGTTGAAGGTCTCCTGGGCCTGGTCCTTCTTCATGTAGTAGAGGGGGAAGCCGAACCACTGGGTGCGGCCGTGCTCGCGCGCCGGATCGGGATCGTGCCAGCGGACTGCGTTGAGCTTGTTCTGATAGGAACTGATCGCGCTCTTGGCCTGATAGACGTAGAGCGAGTCGAGGACGCCCGCGAGCCCGGAGTCCTGGAGGTAGATCGGGTCGTAAATGGCGTCGCAGTGGCTGATCGAGGCCTTGAAGGGGTTGATCTTGTTCGAGTCCTGGTCCATCTGCGGGTAGATGGCGGTGCTGCCCGGGAAGGGTTTCACCCCAATCATGTTGTCGTTCGGAACCGCGCCCTTGGCGTTCATGATGCGGCTCGAAGCCAGCTTCATGAAGTGATAGGCGAAGCTGCTCGGTTCGGCTGCCACGTTCTTGGGGTAGTTGAAGTCGGAATGGATGGAGACCTGCGATGGCAGCATCGCCGGAACCGTGAGCGTGCCGTCCACCCAGAGTTGTCCGCCCGCCAGCAGGTAGACGCCAAGCTGCCGATTCAAAGTCGAGACGTAGAGGAGCCCGCTCTGGCTGTCGTAGCCACCCCCAGTGCATTCCCAGACGATCGTCTTGTAGCGCCCCAACTGCTCCAGCGTGGGAGGCATCGGTGTCGGGCTGAAGACGTCGCCCGCACCGTAGACCTCGAACTTGAAGAACTCGGTCTCCATGTTGAACCGACCGGAGTCCTGAAACAGGGACAGCCAGAACGCATCCTGCTGCGCGTCGATCGGGAACGTCGTGTCCCGGGCATCGTCCACCCAGAGGACGGGGCGATCCATCGTGGCTTCGATCACATTGAGGATCAGGGTGGCCAGGGTCACCCCGCCGACGGCATCACGAGCCTCAATGTAGAGGGCGTGGACGCCCGGGTGAGCGAAGGAGGGAAGGGACAGGTCCGGGTCGGTGGTCCAAGGGGACCATCCCTCCTCGCTCTCGACGTCGGCCAGATCGACACCCCATCGCCAGCCGGCAATGTCCTCTCCGTACGCTTCAGCCGTCGCGCTCACCACGAAGTGGATCGGTGCGTCCAGGAACATTTCATAGGTCACGTAATGCGTCATCGAGCCGTCCCACGTGTACGTGCCCAACTCGCTCGTGACGGTAAGCCGCGGCGAGCCCGCACCGGAAAGCGTCTCGAACTTGAAGGCGTTTCGGCCCCAATCGAAGAACGGCTCGGTCGCGCCCGCCGCGTTGATGGCCCGCACGGCGAAGACGTACTGAGAGGGGACGACGAGTCTCAAGCGCACCGAGAGGGAGTCGTCCACCGAAACCCAGGGCAGGCCCACTGCACGCAACAAGATCATGTACGGATCCACGACACTAAGGAGGTGGACCCGCGGCACGAGCTCGGTCAGGTCGATGAGCTTGTACTCGTACCGAAGAGGGCCCGCCCCGGCAGGATCCAGGTCTTCGCCGCGCCAGGACACTCGAAGCGCGGGCCCGATACGGAGGATGGTGGATTGGATGTTCGGCCCGGTGATGGTCGTGACCGGGGCTATGCTTCGTGCGGTGACCGCTATGTGGGCGGGCGCGGAGACCGCGCCCTCGTCGTCGACCGCGCGCACATAGACCGCGTGCATGCCGAGGAAACGGCCGGTGGCCAGCTTCGACGTCACGCTTCCCGCGGACTCGGCCTCAGAGGTGGAGAACCGGAAGAGTCGGCTGAACTCGGTCGTCCGCTCCCATTCCG
Organism: Candidatus Eiseniibacteriota bacterium; assembly: GCA_963762255.1. Taxonomy (GTDB): domain Bacteria; phylum Eisenbacteria; class RBG-16-71-46; order JABDJR01; family JABDJR01; genus CAVXKA01. The sequence continues at coordinate 959,885 of CAVXKA010000002.1, read as the reverse complement.
CGGTTGAAAGCTCATCCGGAGGGTCGACCGCGATCTCGTAGGCGCTGACGAACCCGTCCGGATCGTTGCCCGTCCAGAACAGGCGCACCTCGTAGCTCGTAGTATCGCCTTCGACGGGGCCGGCGGTGAGTTGTGCCGTGGGGAGCTGGTTTTCGCCTCGTGGGCCATGGCCGGAGCCGCAGCCGAAACCGAAGAGGGCAAGAAACACCAGAGACGCAATCGCGAACGACCGCGCGGCCGGACCGAGGGTTCTCGACATCGGCAACCTCCTTCAGGCGCCAGTCGAGGGGAGGACTTACAATTACTTTATGCCCAATCAGTAGGCAAAGTCAAAGGCGCATTTCGTTCGGGAAGCCGTGTTGGGAGGAATCACCCTACACATGACACTATTGGTCAGGTGCTGCAGCGGCGGGGCGGGTGGCTAGCTCTCCGGCGCCAGGTCCTCGGGGCCTTCCACCACGACGTGAGTGCCGTGCGACCAGTAGCCGGGCTCCAGCTCCATCGAGGGGAGTTCCGACCACGCGACATGCTTGGAGACGAGCGTCTCCGCGTTGACGATCCCCAGCCGCAACGCCTGCATCGCGTCACGCACGTCGCGTGTCTCGAAGCCGCTCACCCCGATGATGCGCAGCTCGCGACGCTGCACGAGCGTGCCCGGCACCGCGAAGAGGAAGGACGCCGGGAAGGGCGCACCGAGGATCAGTGTGCCGCGCGGCGCCAGGGACTGCAGCGCCTCCGGCGCGTACGACGGATCCCCGGTGAGGATCACCGCCGCCTGGACTCCTGCTCCGCCCGTCGCATCCATCACCGCCGCGCGCACCTGTTCCTCGGGGACGCGCACGACATGCGTCGCGCCGCTCCACGACGCGCGCTCGCGAAGCGTGGCCGACGTGTCCACGGCCACCACCGCACGCACGCCCTGATGGCGCGCCATGCGGATGAGCGCCTGGCCCGCGAGCCCGAGCCCCAGCACCAGGAGCCCCGCTGCATTCGACGAGCGCGTCTCGTGCAGCACCCGCGCGGCCATCGCCGCCGCGGGGATGAGCGTCGCATCGTCGGCGGGGATCTCCATAGGAAGCTTGATGACGCCGCCGCCGTGCACTGCTCCTGCCGGCACTCGTACAAATTCCGCCAGGCCTTCGAAGGGCGCACCGCCGACCGCAAGCAGCGGCGCGAGCAGAAGCGCGCGATCGAGCGGATTCCACCCGGAGACGCCTTCGCCCGCCGCAGCGATCTCCGTCACCGGCAGCGCCGAAGGCGTGCGTCCGACGTTGAGCGTGAGGTCGAGGTCGGCTGGGCCAATGCCGGCGGACAGCAATCGAAAGAGGAGATCGCCCGATTCAAGCTCGGGCAGCGGCACCGTCTCCAGGCGGAAGCGGCCGTTTCGCTCGAGTACCGCGCGTTGCATGATCTGCGGCAGGGGATAGAACTCACGCATGATCGATTACACGCCCCCGCCCGGGAGCGGGGGCGTCTCGGCACCGTCCGGCCGCTCCGGGATCCAGAGCTCGTCGGCCGCTCCCGCCCGCCGGTTCACCACGCGGGCCATGACGAAAAGGAGATCGGAGAGGCGATTGAGGTAGGCGAGGCCGGGTTCGGGGAGCGGAAGCATCTCGTCGATGCGCATCGCCACGACCACCCGTTCCGCGCGCCGACACACCGAGCGCGCGACGTGGAAGAGCGCGCTCTCCTCGGTGCCGCCCGGCAGGATGAACGAAGTGAGCGGCTCGAGCTCGCCTTCCAGCTTGTCGATGGCAGCTTCCAGCTCGGCCACTCGCTCCGGGCGGAGTGGCGGGAGCACCGCGCACGCCTTCAGCGCTTCCGGCGGCGTAGCGAGGTGCGCGCCGATGTCGAAGAGCGCCTTCTGCGCCTCGCGCAGGATCTCCTCGAGATCACGGTGCGGAGTGCAGCTGCGAATCCACCCAAGATAGGCGGTCAGCTCGTCCGTCGTGCCGTAGGCCTCGATGCGATCGTTGTCCTTCATCACGCGGCCGCCGCCGAACAGCGCGGTCTCGCCGCGATCTCCCGACCGTGTGTAGATCTTCACCTCGCGCTGCGTCCTTTCTCGCGGGGGCGGGTTGTGGGCCGCCCGACCGCGCACTAGGATGATGGCCCATGACGACGGTGGCAAGCGCGAAGGCGACCAAGAAGCGTGTGGTCCCGGTGATGTGGCGACTTCGCCGCAGGGAGCAGCCCTATCGCAAACGCGGGATCCGCCTGCTCGCCGGCGTGGATGAGGTGGGGGTGGGACCGCTGGCCGGCCCGCTCGTGGCGGCGGCGGTGATCATGCCCGAGGATTCGGCGATTCGCGGCGTGGACGATTCCAAGAAGGTGCTCTCTCCGGACGAGCGCGAGCGTCTGGCGCGCGAGATCCTCGCCGAGGCGATCGCGGCCGGGATCGGCGTGGCGAGCGCGCGCGAGATCGAACGCGTCAACGTCTACCACGCGGGGCTGCGCGCGATGGCGCGCGCGGTGCGGCGCCTCGACCCGTCGCCCGAACTCGTGCTAGTCGACGCGCGCACGATACCCGGCATCGATCTCCCGCAGGAGGCGCACACGAAGGGGGACGCCACCTTCTATCAGATCGCGTGCGCGAGCCTGGTGGCCAAGGCGTTCCGCGATGCGCTCATGCGGCGGATGGACCGACGCCACCCGGGTTACGGGTTCGCGCGTCACATGGGCTACCCCACGCCGGAGCACCACGAGGCACTGCGGCGCCTCGGCCCGTGCCCCATCCACCGCCGCAACACCGCGTGGGTGATGGAGTGCGATCAGGGAGATCTGTGGCCCGTCAAAACGCCGTGATGTGGAAGCCGGCGTCCACGTGGAGCACCTCGCCGGTGACCCCGCTGGCCAGGTCACTCAACAGGAACAGCGCGGCCTTGCCCACGTCCTCCTGATCGATGTTGCGATGGAGCGGCGCGCGCTCGGGGTAGATCTTGAGGATGTCGGTGAAGCCGCTCACCCCGCGAGCGGAGAGCGTGTTCACCGGCCCGGCGGAGATCGCGTTGGCGCGGATGCCGAGGGAGCCCAGGTCGAAGGCGAGCTGACGCACCGCTTGCTCGAGCGCGGCCTTGGCCGTTCCCATCACGTTGTAGCCCGGCACCGCGCGCTCGGCGCCGATGTAGGAGAGGGCCAGAAGCGATCCGGCGCGCCCTTCCATGAGCGGGGCGGCGAGCCGCGCCATCGGGATGAGCGAGTAGGCGGAGATGTCGAGCGCGATGCGGAATCCCTCACGCGTGGTGTCGCGAAAGTTCCCTTCGAGTTCCTCGCGGGGGGCGAAGGCGACGCTGTGCACCAGGTAGTCGAGCGCGCCGAACTCCAGCTTCACCGTCTCGAACGTGCGCTCCAGATCCTCCTCGCGGCTCACGTCACATTCGATGAGCACCGGATCGCGCATGTCCCGGACCAACTCCTCGACCGACTCCCGGAACCGCTCCCCCTGATACGCGAAGGCCAGCCGCGCTCCTGCGCGGTGCAGGTACTCGGCGATGGCCAGCGCCAGGCTTCGCTTGTTGGCGACCCCGAAAACGAGGCCGTATTTGCCGGAGAGGTCGATCGGCAGCATTCATCCCCCATGTGCTGAATCGCGGGATTCTCACCCAAGCCGGAAAGTCCGTCAAATGAACGCGCCGGGGACTCGGACGAGCGGGCTGATTGTATTGGGCCCCGGCGGACCGGTTGCCCCAGGGTCGATGAGGGCCCTAGAATACCCCAACCCGCAGGCCATGCGTACCGTCCGGCCCTGAGCGGCCGGGGATTCGGCATCACCGAGGAGGAAGCGTTTCATGAAATCTACCAGGTCTTTGGTTCTCATTGCAGCGTCGGCCGGTTTTCTGGCCGCCGTGACGATCGGCTCGGCCAACGCGGCCGAACCGGTGAAGACGGCCGAGAAGGCCAAGGTTGTGACGGCAAAGAAGGTGGCGGACACGATGGTTCTCGAGCGCTCGATGAAGAAGGATCCCGGCCCCTCGAACGAGTACGCGGTCGTGAAGACCAGCATGGGGACGGTCGTTCTCCGGTTCTTCCCCAAGCAGGCGCCCCTCGCGGTGGCCAACTTCAAGGGTCTGGCCGCGACGGGCTACTACAAGGGCGTGGGCTTTCATCGCCTCATCGAGAACTTCATGATTCAGGGCGGCGATCCTACCGGCACCGGCAGCGGCGGGAAGAGCCTCTGGGGCGCCAAGTTCGCCGACGAGTTCTCCCCCGAGTTGAAGTTCGACCGGGCGGGGCTCCTCGCGATGGCCAACGCCGGCCCGGGCACCAACTCGAGCCAGTTCTTCATCACGCTGGATGGCGAACACAGCAAGCACCTCACCGGTCACCACACCATCTTTGGCGAGGTGGTCGAAGGAATGGACGTGGTGAACGCCATCGTCAAGGTGCCGAAGAGCCCGCAGGGCAAGCCGAACACGCCTGTGACGATGGACACCATCACGTTCGAAACCCGCTAGGGCGGGCAGCGGCGTCGAGTCGGTCTCGTAGTTCCGGGAGTCTGTCGTCATGAGCGTTCCCGCTTTCGTCTTCAGCCCCGCCTACGAGGCCGACATCGGACCGCACGTCTTTCCGACCTTCAAGTACCGCCGCGTGAAGGAGCGGATCCTCGAGACGGGGCTCGCCTCGGCGGATGCGTTTGTCGAGCCCCGGGCGCGGGATCGCGCGATCCTCAGGCTGGCCCACACCGAGACCTACCTCGCCGATCTGTTCACCCTGCGGCAGACCTTTGCCACGGTTTCCTCGGAGCTTCCGCTCACCATGGAAATCGCCCGCTGGTTCGAGCTGGCGGCCTACGGCACGGCCACCGCTACCGAACTGGCGCTGGCGCGCGGCGCGGCCATGCACATCGGTGGGGGGTTCCATCACGCATTCGCCGACCACGCCGAGGGGTTCTGCTACCTCAACGACACCGCCATCGGCGCCCGCTGGGCGCTGGGCGACGACGACGGGACGCCGCTCGGTGACGCCGCCGGGCGCGAGGTGACGAAGGTGAGCGTCGTGGACCTCGACGTGCACCAGGGGAACGGCACCGCGCGGATCTTCGAGGACGACGCGCGCGTGTTCACGTTTTCGATGCACCAGGAGAACAACTACCCCCTGAAACAGCGCAGTGACCTCGATATCGGCCTCCCGGACGGCGTCGACGACGCCACCTACCTGGCGGAGCTCCAGCGCGGCCTGGAGATCGCCGTGACCGCCCGCCGCCCCGAACTCGTCTACTATCTGGCAGGCGCGGATCCGTACCGCCTGGACAAGCTCGGCGGCCTGGGACTCACCCTGGAAGGGCTTCGCGAGCGCGATCGCCGGGTCCTGTCCGTTTGCCGCAACAGCGGAGCGTCGGTCGTCGTATTGCTCGCCGGAGGTTACGCAGAGGATCCCGAAGAAACGGTGGAGATCCACCTCCAGACCGCGGAAGAAATGCTGCACGAGTGGCCCTGAACGGGTAGTTTCATGTCGGGATCGGCCACCCGGCCGCTTTCCGGGGACGGGCGCACGGAACGACCGGCGTGGTCGCAGACCGGCGCCCGAGGGAACGAACGCAGGAGGTTTCGATGGGCATGTTCTTTCTCTTGCCCCTGATCTTGATCGCGGCGATCGTCATGTGGGCGATCGGCCTCTACAACAGCCTGGTCGGCTTGCGGCAGCAGGTGAAGAATGCCTGGAGCCAGATCGACGTCCAGCTCAAGCGCCGGTACGACCTGATCCCCAATCTGGTGGAGACGGTCAAGGGTTACGCCGCGCACGAGAAGGGGACGTTCGAGAGCGTGGTGCAGGCCCGCAACGCCGCCATGGCGGCCACCGGCGTGCAGCAACAGGCCCAGGCCGAGAACATGCTGACCGGCGCCCTCCGGCAACTGTTCGCGCTCTCCGAGAGCTACCCGGATCTGAAGGCCAACCAGAACTTCCTCGCGCTGCAGGAAGAGCTGGCCGGCACCGAGAACCGGATCGCCTTCTCGCGGCAGCACTACAACGACATCACCGCGCAGTACAACACGCGGGTGCAGTCGTTCCCGGCCAACATCATCGCGAACACCATGGGCTTCAAGCTCGAGGAGTTCTTCGAGATGGAAGATGCGGCACAGCGTCAGGCGCCCCAGGTGAAGTTCTAACCCGCCGCGATGCCCAAGACGTTTCGGGATCTCATGGCCGAGAACCGCCGCAAGTCGGCGGGGCTGGTGTTCCTCTTCGTCCTGCTCCTGATGGTGACCGTCTACGTGTTTGCGATCACCCTCCTGGGCGACGACCCCCGCACCGCGATCGTGCCCGCGGCGATCGCGGTGGGGGCGGCTCTGGTGGTCGCGCTCCTCAGCTACTACGGTGGAGCGAGCGCGATCCTCACCATGAGCGGGGCGAAGGAGATTCGCCGGGACGACGATCCGCAGCTATGGAACGTCGTGGAGGAACTCTCCATCGCGGCGGGCACGCCGATGCCCCGCGTCTACGCGATCGACGACACCGCGCTCAACGCGTTCGCCACCGGGCGGGATCCCGCTCACGCCTCGGTGGCGATCACGCGCGGGCTGCGCTCGCAGCTCACCCGCGACGAGCTGCAAGGGGTGCTGGCCCACGAGCTGAGCCACGTGCGCAACTACGACATCCGCTTCGCCATGCTCCTGGCGGTGATGGTCGGCTTCCTCGTGCTGGCCGCGGACGTATTCCGTCGCTGGATGTGGTGGGGCGGCGGACGGCGGCGCTCGTCGCGTGACAACAGCGGCGGCGCGGGGCCGGCGATGGCGATCGTCGCTGTGCTCGCCATCGTGCTGTCCATCGTGGCGCCGATCCTGGCCAAGCTCATCCAACTCGGAGCGTCGCGGCAGCGCGAGTACCTGGCCGACGCGTCGGCGGTGGAGTTGACCCGCAATCCGGACGGGCTCGCCTCCGCACTCGAGAAACTCGGCAACGACAAAGAGGTGCTCGAAGTGGCCAACCGCGCCACGCAGCACCTCTACATCGTGAATCCGTTCAAGTCCTTCGAGAAGCGGGCGCAGGGGCTCTTGTCCACCCATCCGCCGTTGGACGATCGCATCGCGCGGATCCGCGCGCTCAATCGAAGCGGCGCGGGCCCCGCCGAGGCCGCGCAGTCCGTCGCCGGCGGTTCCGCTCCGGCGGCGTAGCGTGGACCGGCCGACACCGGAGGCGTTGCGCGCTTCGTATCAGTTGCCGGGGACGGACGAGGAGCTGCTCGCCGAGTGCGACGTCACCGCGTTCAAGTCTTCGGGACCGGGCGGGCAGCACCGCAACGTGACGCTCTCTTCGATCCGACTCCACCACCGTCCGAGCGGCGTCGTGGTGATCGGGCGGCGTGAGCGTTCCCAGCGGCGAAACCTAACCGACGCGCTGAACCGGCTGCGGGAGCGGCTGGCGCGGATGCTGGTGCCGCCCAAGAAGCGGCGGGCCACCAAGCCGACCGCGTCCGCGCGCGAGAAGCGGCTGGTCGAGAAGAAACGCCGTGGCAAGACCAAGGAGGAGCGCCGCACGGGGGAGTGGGAGTGACCGGCCGGCGATCCGGCTTCTGCACGAAGTTCGAGTGACCGGCTGGCGATCCGGCCGAAAACCCGTATGCTTGCGCGCATGTTGACGCCCGCGGATCCCGCCTCCCTCGACCAGACTCTTGCCCGATGCACCCTCGACCTCGTGCGCATCCCGAGCGTGACCGGCGACGAAGTCGCGATCGCCGGCTTCGTGGAGAGCGTTCTGCGCGAGCGCACGCGCCCGGCCTTTCTGCGCCGGCACGGGAACGCGGTCGTGGCCGGGTTCGGCGCGTTGGAACCCGTGGTTGTGCTGGCCGGGCACTTGGACACCGTGCCCGCCAATGGGAACCTCGAGCCCGCGATCGACGGCGGCGACGTCCACGGTCTTGGCGCCACCGACATGAAGGGTGCACTCGCGGTGATGCTGGCGCTGGCCGAGCGCGCGGCGTCGCGCGCGATGACGCCGTTCGCCCTCGTGTTCTACGACCGCGAGGAGGGGCCCTTCGAGCGCAACGGCCTGCGTTCTCTCTTCGCGCTGGAGCCGTGGCTCACCCGCGCGGAGCTGGCGCTCATGCTCGAGCCCACCGGAAACGCGGCGGAACTGGGCTGCCTCGGGACGCTGCACGCGCGCGTGACCTTCCACGGTCGGGCTGCCCACAGCGCGCGGCCTTGGCAGGGGGAGAACGCGATCCACAAGGCGGGTCCGTTTCTGACCAGGATCGCGGAAATGCCGCCGCGCGAGCATGGCGCAGGATCGGTGATCTTTCGCGAAGTCCTCTCCGCCACGCTCGCCGAGGGCGGTTCGGCGCGCAACGTGGTGCCCGATCGCTTCACCGTGAACCTCAACTTTCGCTTCGCCCCCGACCGCTCGCCTGAGGATGCCGCCGCCCATGTGCGCTCGCTCGCCCCAGCAGGCTCGACGGTGGAGATCGTCGATCTCGCTCCCGCGGCCCCCGCGCGTGCGGACGCGCCGCTCCTGCGCCGGTTCATCGAGTCGAACGCCCTGGACACGCGGGCCAAGCAGGCATGGACCGACGTGGCCCAGTTCGCGCAACACGGCGTTCCCGCCGCCAACTTCGGGCCCGGTCTTTCCGAACTCGCCCACACGCGTGAAGAGCGCGTGCCGATCGTCAACCTGGTCCGCGCGCACGATGCGCTCGCCGCGTTTCTCGACGGGAGGTAAGCATGTCCCTGCCGGCGTCCCTTCCCACCAGCCGCTACTTGCGCGATCTCCCGCCGTATCCGTTCGCGCGCCTCGACGCGCTGCGCGCCGAGGTGGAAGCGCGCGGCATCCGCGTCATCGACCTGGGGATGGGGGATCCCCACGAGCCCACCCCGGACTTCGTGAAGCTCGCGATGACCGAGGCGATCCCGGAGGAGTCGACCTATCCGCGCGTGACCGGTCTCCCCGGGTTGCGCGAGGCTGCCGCGGTGTGGCTCGCGCGCCGGTTCGGCGCCCGCGTCGATCCGGAGCGCGAAGTGCTGCCGGTGAACGGCTCGAAGGAGGCGATCTTCAACCTGCCGCTTGCGGTGCTGGACCCCGCCGAGCGCCCGCTCACGCTCGTGCCCGACCCCGCATACCCGGTCTACGCGCTCGGCACGCGAGCGTTCGGCGGCGAGGTCTATCCGATGCCGCTTCGCGCCGATCATGGATTTCTTCCCGATCTGCGCGCAATTCCCGACGAGGTATGGCGGCGCGCGTCGATCCTCTGGATCAATTACCCGAACAACCCCACGGGTGCGGTGGCGCCGGCGTCGTTCCTCGCCGAGGCGGTGGTCCTGGCGCGCCGGCACGGCGTGCTCCTGGTGAGCGACGAGGCCTACAGCGAGACCTATTTCGACGACCCGCCGCCTTCGCCGCTGCAGTGGGGGACCGAGAACATCCTGGCGCTCTACTCGCTCTCGAAGCGCTCGGGGATGGCGGGCTATCGCAGCGGCATCATGGCGGGCGACGCGCGGCTCATCGAGGCGCTCAAGCGTGTGCGGCCGGGCCTCGGTGTGGCCACGCCGGATTTCATCCAGGCGGCGGCGCATGCGGCGTGGGCCGACGATGCCCATGTCGAAGGCATTCGCGAGCGCTTCCGCAGGCGGCGCGATCTTGTCGTGGCCGCGCTCAATCGGATGGGATTCGCGGTGACCCCGCCGCCGTCGACGTTCTACATATGGCTCCCGGTTCCAAGCGGCATGACCTCCGATCAGCTTGCGACGCGCTGGCTGGAAGCGGGAGTCGTGGTGCTGCCCGGAAACGCGCTGGGCGCGCAAGGCGAAGGCTACGTGCGATTGGCGCTCACCTCGAACGAGGAAACGCTGCGCGATGCGATGGATCGGCTCGCCCGCGCGACGCCGTAGGAGAGGGCATGGACGAGAAACGATGGAAGGATGACGCCGCGCTCATCGAGGCGGCCTGGGCCGATCCGGCGCGGCGCGGCTGCAGCGGACGTGGCGGCGGCGGTCGAACGCGCGGTGGCGGCGCTGGACGCGGGCGAGTTGCGCGTGGCCGAGAAGCTCGACGGCGCGTGGGTGACCCATGCGTGGTTGAAGGAAGCGGTGCTCCTCTACTTCACGCTGCGCAAGGCGGAGGTGCGTGAGGTCGGGCCCTTCGAGTATCGGGACAAGATCCCGCTGAAGCGGGGCTTCGCGGCCGCGTCGGTGCGCGTGGTGCCGCCCGCGACCGTGCGCTACGGCGCATTCATCGGGGCGGACGCGGTGCTCATGCCGTCGTACGTGAACATCGGCGCTCACGTCGGGGCGGGAACGATGGTGGACACCTGGGCCACGGTCGGCTCGTGCGCGCAGATCGGCAAGGGCGTGCACCTCTCGGGAGGCGTGGGCATCGGCGGCGTGCTGGAGCCGGTGCAGGCGTCGCCGGTCATCGTCGAGGACGGCGCGTTCATCGGCTCGCGCTGCATCGTGGTGGAGGGCGTCTTGATCGAAGAGGAAGCGGTGCTCGGTGCGGGCGTGGTGCTCACCGCGAGCACGCCGATCGTGGACGTGACCGGCCCATCGCCGGTCGTGTCGCACGGGCGAGTGCCGGCGCGGTCCGTGGTCATCCCTGGCACGCGGCCCAAGGCCTTTCCCGCCGGGAACTATGCGGTGCCGTGCGCGCTCATCATCGGACGCCGGCGAGAGTCCACCGATCGGAAGACGTCATTGAACGAGGCGCTGCGGGAGTTCGGGGTTCCGGGGTAGCGGCCGCGCCGCGCCCGCGTACCCACCAGTCCATCCGGCTGGACTCATGCGACGCAGGATGATCACCCGGGTGAGCACTCCGCACGAATCGTGATATGGAGTGATCGTGCGGTGTGGGCGCGGCGCGTAGCGGGTTCGCGGGTCGGCCGCAGTCCGAAGGGCCGCGAAGCGGGGGCCCCTTCGGCGAGGACGACCCGCGACACGCGGAGAGCCGCGCCCGCCCGTCCGCTAGATCCGCGTCTTGATCCCCATCGCCCGCACCGCGCACCAGCCGGCCCGCGCTTCGAACAGGCAGAAGATGCCGCCCAGCGTGAGAACCACGACCAGCGCGCGACGCCAGCCGGTGGGCGGCAGTGCGAACACGAGGACGAGTGCCGCCACGATGAATACGAGTCCGATAAGCGCTCGCAGAAGGCGACCGCGGGCATCGATGTTGCATGTCATTGCCATGCGGAGAGGATAGCAGAGCCGTCGCGCGCGGATCGGCGCATGATCTGCCTCCCCTAGCCATCGCGCCCCGAAGCTGCGATCATCACGGCGAACGCGGGCGCCTGCGGGGCGCGTACCGCGAAGCGGGGAAGCGATGACCAAGACCGACAAGCTCGAGATTCGCGAACTCAGGCCCAACCTGCCTGAGTATCCGCAGCGCGTGCTGGAGCTGCCCGGCCGTCCGCGCGTGATGCGCAGCCTGGGAGATCTCAAGCTCCTCGGCGAGGGCCCCGCGCTGGCGGTGGTCGGGACGCGCACACCGACCCCGGAGATCGAGCGCGATACCGCGCGTATCGTCGAGGTGGCCTCCGAGTTCGCGATGGTGATCGTGAGCGGGATCTCGCCGGGCGTGGACGCCGCCGCCCACGAAGCGGCGATGAAGGCCGGGCTCAAGGCCATCGTGGTGCCGGGATCCGGCATCAACGCCCTTCTGGCTTCCACACAGGGGAAGCTGGCCCGCAGGATCGTCGAGAGCGGCGGACTCCTGCTAAGCCCTTTCCCCAACGAGTCGGCCGAATCGCTCGACCGCCGCTGGTGGCGTAATCGCATCATCGCCGCGCTCTGCCACGGCCTGGTCGTCGTCGCAAGCGAAGTCGACGGCGGAGCGTGGGAGGCGCATCGGTGGGCGCGTCGCCTGGAACGCATGCTCATCTCACCCGACATCGCCTCGGACGCGGAACCCGTCGAGACGCGGCCCTGACAGTCGCGAACGCGTGCCCCCAATCGCACCCGCAACCCTTGTAGATATAAGAAGATAGAGTCTGGGCTCGCGCCAGCACGCTCGCTCTTGCAGGGGGAGGGCAGGACGGTGGCACTTGTTGTAGACTGCCCGTCCGCGAGTGAGGCCGGATGGGTGTCGAGGCGGCTCTCCACGGAGTGCCCCTCCACGAAGGGAGGATCCGCATGTTCCCGCGTCTCTTGCCCCGCGAGGTGAGCTTCTTCGGATTTTTCGATCAGCACATCGCGCTCACCGTGTCCGGGACGACGGAACTTGTCGAGCTCGTCACCTCCGGGGGTAACGTGAGCCTCCGGGCGAGGCGCATCAAGGAGATCGAGCACGAGGCGGACGTCATCACGCACCGCTGCATGGAAGCCCTGCACAAGACGTTCATCACCCCGCTCGATCGCAACGACATCCATCGCCTCATCAGCAAGATGGACGACGTGATGGACTCGGTGGACGGTGTGGCCGGACGGCTGCACCTGTATCGGCTCACCGAGATGACGCCGGAGATCAAGTCCCTGGCCGGCATCCTCGCCCAATCCGCAGTCGAGGTTCAGCACGCGGTGAACGGGCTGCGCGACCTTCGCCACGCCGACGTCATCCGCCAGAAGTGCATCGAGGTGAACCGGCTGGAGAACGACGCCGACGCCGTTCTCCGGGAGGCCATCGCCAATCTGTTCCTGACCGAGAAGGATCCGATCATGGTGATCAAGTGGAAGGAGATCTACGAGATCCTGGAGAAGGCCACCGACCGCTGCGAGGACGTGGCCAACATCATCGAAGGCGTGGTCCTCGAGCACGATTGACCATGTCGATCACCGTCGTCGTCGTCTTCACGATCATCCTCGCGCTCCTGTTCGACGTCATCAATGGCTTCCATGACTCGGCCAACTCCATCGCCACGGTGGTCTCGACGCGAGTCCTGCGCCCCGGCATGGCGGTGCTGTGGGCTGCTTTCTTCAACTTCGTGGCCATGTTCATCTTTGCCCCCAAAGTGGCCGACACGATTTCGAAGATCGTGAAGATCACTCCGGATGAACCAACGTTCGTCTACGTGGTCCTGGCCGGGCTGATCGGCGCGATCGTGTGGGATCTGCTGACCTGGTGGTGGGCGCTTCCCACCAGCTCCTCGCACGCGCTCATCGGAGGCATCGGCGGGGCCGGCATCGCTTACGCGGGTTGGGACATTCTCCGCTGGGACAAGGTCATGAAGGTGGTCGAGTACATCCCGCTCGCGCCGGTGATCGGCATGGTTCTCGGCTTCATCGTGATGCATGCCGTCTTCTGGATCTTTCGGAAGTGGCGTCCGGCCACCGTCGACCGCGTCTTCCGGCGCGGGCAGCTCTTGTCGGCGGCGCTCTACTCGCTGGGCCACGGGGGCAACGACGCCCAGAAGACGATGGGCGTGATCGTGGCGCTGCTTGTCGCGGCGGGTCTACATGAGCCCCGACGTCCAACTCTCACTCACCGACCCGCACACGCTCTGGATCATCCTCTCCTGCCACCTCGCGATGGCCATCGGCACGGCCTTCGGCGGCTGGCGCATCGTCAAGACGATGGGGATGAAGATCACGAAGCTGAAGCCGGTGGGTGGATTCGCCGCCGAGACCTCGGGGGCGTTCACCCTGTGGATGGCGACCCATGCCGGTATTCCCGTGTCGACGACGCATACCATTACGGGAGCAATCGTGGGAGTCGGCGCGACCACCAACGCGTCCGCGGTCAAGTGGGGCGTCGCGGGCCGCATCATCTGGGCCTGGCTCTTGACCATCCCCGCGGCCGCTCTGATCGGGGCCGGGAGCTACTACCTGTTCCGGCTCCTCCTCATCGACTAGAACGGCTCACTCCGCCGTCGCCGGGAGGATGCATCAGCCGGCAACGCGTCAGCCGCCGGCACGTCAGTACGCGAGCAGCTCCCGCATCGCGCGCGCGATCGTCTCCGTCTGCGGCAGGATGACGTCTTCGAGGTTGGGTGCGTAGGCGACCGGGTTGTCCATCCCCGCGAAACGGCGCACCGGCGCGTCGAGGTGCTCGAAGAGCTCGTCGGCGATCCACGCCGCGATCTCGGCGCCGTAACCCCACGAGCGGTTATCCTCGTAGACCACCAGCGCGCGACCGGTCTTGCGCACGCTCTGCGCCACCGCATCCTGATCCCACGGCGAGAGCGAGCGGAGGTCGATGACCTCGATCGAGGCCCCGTCCTTCTCGAGATCCTTGGCCGCCATTTCCGCGCGGCGCACGGTGGCGCCGTAGGTCACGAGCGTGGCGTCCTTCCCCTCGCGCGCGATGCGCGCCTTGCCGAAGGGGATCATGTAGTCCGGGCCCGGGCGCGGTCCCTTGGCGTACGGCTGGCGGTAGAGGTGCTTGTGCTCGAGGAAGATCACCGGATCGTCACAGCGGATCGCGGTGCGCAGGAGCCCGTTCGCGTCGAGCGCGTTGGAGGGCATGACCACGCGCAATCCCGGGTTGTGGGTGAAGAGCACCTCGCCGCACTGGCTGTGATAGACCGCGCCGCCGCCGAGGTAGCCGCCGATCGGCACCCGGATGACGAGCGGGCACTTCCAGTGATTGCCGCTCCGCCAGCGCATCATCGCGAGCTCGTTGCGGATCTGGTGGTACGCGGGCCAGATGTAGTCGAAGAACTGGATCTCCACGACAGGCTTGAGTCCCCGCAAGGCCATGCCGACCGCCCGTCCCACGATGTTGGCCTCGGCCAGGGGTGAGTTCGACACGCGATCGCTGCCGAAGCGGCGCTGCAGTCCGCTCGTGACCTTGAACACCCCGCCCTTCCCCTTGGTCTCGCGGAGCGCTTCCTCCTTGGTGGCGTCGGCCACGTCCTCGCCGAAGACCACGATGCGAGGATCGCGCTCCATCTCGTCGACGAGGCAGGCGTTGATGAGTTCCACCACGGACGCGTCGGCGCCTCCTGGCGCCGGTTCCGTGGCGAACGCCCCCGAGGTGGGATCGACGTCGGGGGAGTAGACGTAGAGTCCCGCGCTCTCGAGCGGAGGCATGGACGATTCCAGCGCCGCCGCCACCGCCGCCTCGATCTCTTCGTCCACCTCGGCGTGGAGAGCGTCCAGCCTGGCGTCCGTCAAGACACCTTCCTCCAGCAGCCGCTTCCGCAGCTTGTCGACCGGATCGCGCTTTGCCTCGTCGGCCAACTCGGCCTCGGTGCGGTACGCGCGATGATCGTCCGACATGGAGTGGCTATAGGGGCGCACCACATGTGCGTGCGCCAGCGCCGGTCCCTTGCGCTCGCGGCAATACTGGACGAGCCGCGCGAGGGCCTCATAGGAAGCGACCGCGTCGGTGCCGTCGAACTCCTCCACGAGGAGCCCGGTGAACCCCTCCACCGCCTTGCTGATCTTCCCACCCGGGGTCTGCACGCTGGTCGGCACGCTGATCGCGTAGCCGTTGTCTTCGACCATGAACAGCACCGGAAGCTTGTTCACGGTGGCGGCGGAGAGCGCCTCCCAGAACTCGCCCTCGCTCGTGGTGCCGTCGCCGACCGAGGTGTAGGCGACCTCGTCGCTTTCGAAGCGCGGCTTGCCGGGCAGATCCGGATGGCGCTCGAAATGCATCCCCGCCTCGGCGCAACCCACCGCATGCAGACACTGGGTGCCGGTCGGGCTCGATTGAGAGACGATATTGTGCTTCGCGTGACCCCAGTGGCTCGGCATCTGGCGCCCGGCGCTCGCCGGGTCGTCCTCGGCGGCCACCCCCTGCAACAGCATCTCGCGCGGGGTCACTCCGAGCTGCAAGCACAGCGCGCGGTCGCGATAGTAGGGGAAGAACCAGTCGTGGCCGGAGTGGAGGAGCATCCCCGCCACGGTCAGGACCGCTTCGTGCCCCGCGCCGCTGATCTGGAAGAAGTACTGGTTGCGACGCTTGAGCTTGATCTCCGCGTCGTCCATGCGACGCGAGAGGACCATGTTGCGGTAGATCGCGACGAGCTGGTCCCGATCGAGCGATGACGACGGAGTGCGATTGCTTGTGGGGGTCATAAGCGGGCGATTCTACCCGATCCACGGGACACGGCCAACCGTACCGCTTTCTTCATGGCGCGTGCCGAGGCGCCGCATCCGTTATCCGCGGCACGCACCGAGGCACCGCGCCCCCGACCGCGCGCGCGAAACGGGAAAGCCCTTGGAATGACTACGCCTTCCGGTTAGGCTATTGCGTTCCCGGCCCGTCTCCCGACCGCCCCCAGCTCGTGGGAGACACCGTGTGAATCACCATGTGCGGAGGCAGGATGGATCCGAATCCGATGGCGACTCCGGCCCACGAGGCTCAGGAAATCGCCGACATCTTCAAGAAGGCCTACACCTTCACGCGCGCCCGCGAGGCGCAGGCGTCGGGCTACTATCCCTACTTCATCCCGATCGCCGATTCGTCGGCGAACGAAGTCATCATCGACGGCCGGTCGCTGATCATGGCGGGCTCCAACAACTACCTGGGCTACACGCACGACCCGCGGGTGATGGAAGCGGCCGAGGCCGCGGCGCGCAAGTACGGCACCGGCTGCACCGGGAGCCGGTTCCTGAACGGCACCCTCGACATTCACGAGAAGCTGGAGCACGACCTCGCGGAGTTCTGCGAGAAGGAATCCTGCCTCATCTTCTCCACCGGTTTCCAGACGAACCTCGGCACGATCTCCAGCATGGTGGGCCGCGACGACGTGGTCATCATGGACAAGTTCGACCACGCCAGCATCGTGGACGGCTGCCGGCTCTCCTACGGCGAGACCCGCCGCTTCCGGCACAACGAAATCGGCGACCTCGAGCGGATCCTGGGGCGCATCGATTCCAAGCGCGGGCGGCTGGTGGTCGTGGACGGCGTGTTCTCGATGGAGGGGGACATCGCGCCGCTTCCGGAGATCGTCAAGGCATGCCGCGCCCACGGCGCGCGGCTCATGGTGGACGAGGCACATTCCGTGGGGATTCTGGGGAAGAAGGGGATCGGCGCCAGCGAAGTGAAGGGGGTCGTGGGCGATGTGGACTTGATCGCCGGTACGTTCTCCAAGTCCTTCGCGTCCATCGGCGGCTACGTGGCCGCCGAGGAATCGGTCATCCACTACATGCGTCATCACGCGCGCGCCCTCATCTTCAGCGCCAGCATGCCTCCCTATGCGGTGGCGACGGTGCAGAAGTGCCTCGACCTGATCAAGGAAGAGCCCTGGCGGCGGCAGCGCGTGAACGAGATCTCGGACCGCATGCGCCGGGAATTCCAGCGCATGGGCTACGACACCACGACGTCGGAGACACCCATCGTCCCGGTCATCATCGGTACCCTCGAGCACACGTTCGTGTTCTGGAAGCGCCTGTTCGAGGAGGGCGTCTTCACGAACCCGGTGGTGCCGCCGGCGGTACCCGAGACTTCGTGCCGGATCCGGACCTCGTACATGGCCACCCACACCGAAGAGAACATCGACCGGATGCTCGAGGTCTTCCGCAAGGTCGGGCGCGAGCTCGGCATCATCTCTTGACCGCGTAGGAACTTCGGGGGGCTTAGCCCATGTCGATCACGGTGGAACCGGTCCGCTCGGGCCGCGAACTGCACGTCTTCGTGACGCTTCCCTGGCGCCTCTATCGCGACGATCCGCACTGGATCCCGCCTCTGATCGGCGACGTGAAGGCGCTCTTCAACCCGGCCAAGAACCCCTTCTTCGAGCACGGCGACATCCGTCCGATGCTGGCGCTGCGCGACGGGCGAGTCGTCGGGCGCATTGCGGCGATCCGCAACCGCAACCACGAGTCGTTCCACGACGAGGCGATGGGATTCTTCGGGTTCTTCGAGTGCGAGGACGACACCGAGGCCGCGCGGGCGCTCTTCGATGCGGTGCGCGCCTACCACCGCGAACAGGGGCTGCCGCGGTTCATCGGTCCCATGAACCCGAGCACGAACGAGGAGTGCGGGCTCCTGGTGGAGGGCTTCGACACGCCCCCCGCGGTCATGATGACGCACGCGCTGCCGTACTACGGGCGGCTGGTGGAAGCCTGCGGGCTCGTGAAGGCCAAGGATCTCTTCGCCTATTGCATGCCGAACGTGGGAGTCCCGGAGAGGCTGGAGCGGGGAGGTGCGATCGCCCAGGAGCGCAATCCGGGGGTTGTCGTTCGTCGCCTGGACAAGAAGCGGTTCCAGGAGGACGTGGAGAAGTTCCGGATCGTGTACAACTCGGCGTGGGAGAAGAACTGGGGTTTCGTGCCCATGACCGACGCCGAGATCGATCACATGGCCAAGCAGTTGAAGCCGGTCATCGACCCCGGGCTCATCCTCATCGCCGAACTCGAGGGGAAGGCGGTGGGCTTCGCGCTCGGGCTCCCCGATCTCAACCAGGCGGTCAAGCACGCCAACGGGCACCTCTTTCCGTTCGGGCTGCTCAAGATCCTCTGGCACGCGCGCCATATCAACCGCGCGCGGGTGCTGGTGCTGGGACTTCTCCAGGAGTATCGGCACACCGGCATCGACGTGATCATGTACCGCGACTACTTCCGCCACGGCGTGAAGAAGGGCTACACCTGGGGCGAGTTCTCCTGGCTGCTCGAGGACAACCTCGCCATACGCAAGCCGCTCGAGAACTTCGGGGGGAGGCCCTACAAGACCTACCGTATCTACGAGGGCCGCTCCGAGGGAGCGACGGCCCCTTGACCCTGGCGCTGGTCACCGGAGCGAGCGGGTTCGTGGGGAGTCATCTTGCCGACGCGCTGCTTGCTCGCGGGCATCGCGTTAGGTGTCTGGTGCGGCGCACCAGCAAGCTGGCGTGGCTCCCGGTGGATCGCGTGGAGTTGGTCTACGGCGAGGTTACCGAGCCGCAAGCGCTCGCCGAGGCCGCGCGCGGGATCGAGGTGATCTACCACGTCGCGGGGATCACTCGTGCCACCGATCCAGAGGAATACGACCGCGTCAATGCCGGCGGGTGCGCACATGTGGCTCGCGCCGCAGCCGCGGAAGGCGCGCGCCGTTTGGTGTTGGTGAGCAGCCTCGCCGCCGGCGGTCCCAGCGTCGCCGGGCGAGCACGCACCGAGGATGATCCCGACACGCCATGCAATTCCTACGGCCGTAGCAAGCTCCGTGGAGAGACCCTGCTCAAGTCGGAGGCGGGAAGTACGGCCTGGACGATCCTCCGTCCGCCCGCGGTCTACGGCCCGCGCGACGTTTCGTTTCTGCTGCTCGCGCGGCTCGCGGCGCGGGGATGGGTGCCCGCGATAGGACGTGTCGCGCAGCACGTGAGCCTCATCCATGCGCGCGACTTGGCCGAGGCGATCGTCGCGGCATCGGAGTCCGACCGCACGATCGGCCGCACGTACTACGTCGCACACCCGGAGATCACCGATTGGGAATCGCTCGGTCGGCTGATCGCGGCTCGGCTCGGCCGTCGCGTGAGGCGTCTGCGGATCCCGCGGCGGGGGATCCCCGCGGTGGGCCGGATCGCCGGCATCGCAGCGGCGATGAGCGGGCGTCCCAATGGGCTTCCTCCGGATCGGCTTGCGGATCTGCTCGCTCCGGGCTGGGTCTGCAGTGGGGCGCGCGCCGAGACCGACTTCGGTTTTCGTGCGCGCATCGATGCGGTGACGGGCTTTGCGGAGACCGTCGATTGGTACCGTCGGGAGGGATGCTTGTGAGGCGTCTGCGGCCGGCGGATCTGTACACCCTGGCCTACCTCGTCTTCGGGCTCGTGATGCTCCTTCTCGCGCCGCACCGGCCGCCGAACGCCGCGTTGCTCATCGTGCTTCACGTCGCCGCGATCGCCGCCATCGTGCTCGCGCGCGCGTATCGTGTCCACCGATGGAAAGTGGGCGCGGTCGTTCTCGGCTTCTATCCGATCGTGGCGTTCGCGCTCTTCTATTCCGAAGTGGGCCTGCTCGTGAAGGCGGTGCACGCCGGGGTCTTCCACGATGCGGCGATCCAGGACCTGGAGCAGATCGTCTTCGGGTTTCAGCCCGCGCGCGAGCTTCACCTGCTCTGGCCATGGCGGCTGCTCGGCGAGTACCTGCACCTGGGCTACTTCGCGTACTACTTCCTCACGCCAACGCTGGCCGCGGTTTTGTGGCTGCGACGCCCGCGCCGCGAGTTCGAAATCGCGATCGGAACGGTCGCGCTCTCTACTTACTCCTGCTTCGCGATCTTCGTGCTTTATCCGGTCGTGGGCCCCTACCACGCCTTTCCACGCAGCGATCCCGCCACGGTGGGCTACCTGTTGCCGGGGCTCGTGCGATCCGTGTTGGATCGAGGCTCCGCGGTGGGCGCCGCCTTTCCCTCCAGCCACGTGGCGGTGGCGGTGACGGCATGGATCATGGCGATGCGCTATCACGTGCGGCTCGCGCGAGTCTTCGCGCTCATCGTCCCCGCGCTGGCGGTAGGAGCGGTCTACGGGGGATATCACTACGCGATCGACGCGCTGGCCGGAGCGGCGCTGGCGATCCTCGTGAGCTTTCCCGGCGCGCGCGCCACCGAGGCGCTTCGGCGCGCCGGCGCCTACGCGGAGCCCGACGCGGTCGCCCGGGGTGCTACCTCTCCGGATCGTTGAGCGTCGACCCGAGCGCGATCCACGACAACGTCGTGCCGGTGAGGATCCAGAAGAGCGCCTCGACGTTCGACTCGATCAGGAGTCCCGAGACGATTCCCCCCACGAACGCCCCGCTGAACATGCTCATGTTGAATACGCCGAGGGCGGTGCCGCGCGTCGAGGATGGGCAGAACCGCGTGATGAGAGCGGGGAAGAGCGGCTCCAAGACGGCGAACGCGATCACGAAGAGGAGGAGCCCCGCGATGAGCGTGGTGAGCCCGACCCGCGGCTCCCGCACGCTGGCCGGAACCCCCAACGCAAGCACGACTAGGGATGCCGCGAGCACCAGTTGCCCGGCGACGGCGACTTTCTTCGGTCGCCCCCGCTTCTCGCTCAGGGGCGGGGCGAGAATCAGGGCGGCGAGGCCCACGGCGAGGACGGGGAGAAAGAACCGCCACTGATACTGCTCGGCGAGGAGATGCCGCAACAGGAACGGCACGGTGACGAAGATCGCGGTGAGCACGACGTGGAGGTTGAACGCCCCGAGGTCCAGGCGAAGGAGGTTTCGGTCGAGGAGGACCTCGAGGAAATGGCCTCGCGAGTACTCGATCTCTTCGTGATGGATCGAGAGCGGCGGGTCGGGGATCTTCCACCACAACCACACCACGGCAAGGACGCTGAGAACGGCGGTGAGCCAGAAGAGGGCGGGGATGCCGAAGCGCGCGGCGGCAGCGGGACCGAAGAGAAGCCCGGCCGCGAACGAGCCGCCCACCGCCACTCCGATCATGGCCATCGCGCGTGTGCGCACCCGGTCGCGCGTATGATCGGCCAGCATGGCGACCAGGGTGGAGGAGATCGCGCCCACCCCCTGCACAAGACGGCCGAGCACCATGAGCCGCGCGTCGTGCGCGATCGCGCACACGACCGAGCCCAGCGCGAACGAAAGGAGCCCTACCGTGAGCACGGGGCGTCGGCCCCATCGATCGCCCCATGCTCCGAACGGAACCTGGAGGAGGGCCTGGGCGAGGCCGTACACGCCCACCGACATCCCAACCAGGAGCGGGGTGCTTCCCGCGAGCCCGCGCACGTAGGGAGCAAGGATCGGCAGCACCAGGTAGAACCCCAGCATGCGCAGGGTGAGGAGCGCGGTGAGGCCGCCCACCACCGAGCGTTCGCTCGGCGTGAAGTCCGGGCGATCCTCGTGCGGGTGCGGCCGGATGTGGAGAGGCATGGGGGGAGAATAGCGAGTTGGGAGCCTTTCGGGCGAGCGCTATACTCGATGCCCATGTACGACGTGAACACGATCCGCGCCGATTTCCCGGCCCTGCACCAGAGCGTGCACGGCAAGCCCCTGGTTTACCTCGACAACGCGGCCACCTCGCAGAAGCCTCGGCAGGTGCTCGACCGCGTGCGCGCCTACTACGAGCACGACAACGCCAACGTGCACCGCGGGGTGTACGCGCTGGCGGAGCGTGCGACCCAGGCTTTCGAGGACGCGCGTGCGACCGTGGCGGCGTTCATCGGGGCGCCGTCGCCGGATCAACTGATCTGGACGCGCGGCACCACCGAGAGCATCAACCTCGTCGCGTACGCGTGGGCGCGGCGCACGCTCAAGCCGGGCGACGAGATCCTTCTCACCGTGATGGAGCACCACTCGAACCTGGTGCCGTGGCAGATGGTCGCGCAAGACACCGGGGCCGTCCTGCGGTTCATCCCGTTGACTCAGGACTACACGCTCGACCTGAGCAAGCTGGACGAGTTGCTCACCCGGCGGACGAAGCTTGTCGCCTTCAACCAGATGTCGAATGCGCTCGGGACGATCAACCCGGTGCGGCGGCTTGTGGAGGCCGCGCACGCGGTCGGCGCGAAGGTGCTCGTGGACGGCGCGCAGTCGGCGCCGCACATGCCGGTGAACGTGGCGGCGCTGGACGTCGACTTCTTCGCGTTCAGCGGGCACAAGATGCTCGCGCCGACGGGCGTTGGTGCGCTCTACGCCAAGGCGGATCTGCTGGACGCGATGACCCCGTTCCACGGCGGAGGAGAGATGATTCTGGAGGTGCGGCTCGAGCGCTCCACCTACAAGAAGGCGCCGCACAAGTTCGAAGCGGGCACGCCCAACATCGCCGGTGCGGTAGGGATGGCGGCGGCCGTCGACTACCTGACCGCGCTGGGGATGGAGAATGTGCGGCGTCACGAGCAGGAGATCACCGCGTACGCGCTGGAGGCGTTGAGCGCGGTTCCGGGGTTGCGCATCTACGGGCCGCGCACCGAGCGGGGTGGGGCGATCTCATTCGGCCTGGGCGACATCCACCCGCACGATCTGGCCACCATCGTCGACAACGAAGGGGTGGCGGTGCGGGCCGGTCATCACTGCGCGCAGCCGCTCATGCGCGTGCTCGGCGTGCCGGCGACGACGCGCGCGTCGTTCTACCTCTACAACACGCCCGAGGAAGTGGACGCGCTGGTGCGCGCGCTGGAGAAGGCGCGGCAGATGTTCAAGGTGGGGACGTAGGGGCGTCACGCTCACCCGGGTGAGCGCCCGGTGCGGCCCCCACCCGGCTCGCCCACGCCCGCGGCTTCGCGTGCGCCCGTCGTCCTCGCCGACGGGTCCCCCGCTTCGCGGCCCGTCGGACTGCGGTCGACGGGCGCCACGCTACGCCGCGGAGGTGCCACCCGGGTGAGCATCGATCCCGGAACCCCGCCGCAGCGGCCACGCATCAACCGCGTTGCTGCGCTCGTGGATCATCCGGTGACAGGCACAACACAGGGTGATGAGGTTGTCAGGATCGTTGCTGCCACCGTGTTCGCGCGGCACGATGTGGTGCACGTCCAGGAACCGCACACCGCCGCATCCCGCCGTCCGGCAGCGATGACCGTCACGTGCGAGCACCTCGCGCCGCACCGACGGAGGGATGGTCGCGCGGTTGGGTTGACCCTTTCGATGCACGCGCGCATCGCAGAGCGCGGTCTCCAACGTCCTGGGCGCGATGGGCATCGCCCCCCGCCCCGTCGCGATCTCAGCTCGGCCGCAGGTCTCACACTGGCGAATGACGATCTGGTAGCGGGGCGCGGATGACACGGGAGTCGCATTCGCCGCCGGTATGTTGCCCCGGGTGATCACGTCCGGGTTCCGCCCGCTCCGCGCGGGCGGTGCACTGCCGAAGTTGCCCCGGGTGAGCATTTCCCACGCGGCGAGGAACAACTCTTCGCGAGATCCACGCGCACCGGTCTTGCGCGCCTGCTCCAGGATCGCTTCATACCGCGCGTACTGCTCCGGCGAAAGTTGGAACGATACCGTGACCGGGACTTCCGTCACCGGGCTCACGACCGTGCCGGCTGCGCCGTCCACCGCATCATGGGTTCCGGCCGCCCGCCCATTCGCCGGGCCATCCACGCCATTCGCCGCCAGCAGTTCCCCTTGCCCTGGTGCCCGCCGCCGGGAGCGCGCCGCCCCCTGTGTCGCCGCCACCCGCTGCTCCAACTCGCGCCGGCCGGTGGTCCGAGCCTGCTCGACCCAGAACGACTCCGTCTCCGGCGTGGCCACCTTCACCACCTCCCGTGCCTTCGTCCACGGCACCATCCCGGTAGCGATCGACTCCTTCAACGCCGGCAGTGCTTCGAAGGACCGACACAGTCGCAGGAAGTACGCGGTCCTCGCCCGAGAGAACCCCAGTCTCTCTCGCGCATAGTGGTGGATGCTCGAGCACCCGAACTCCAAGTAGAGCTTGCGGGCGAGGATCTCTCCGAACCAGATCACCGCGTTCTTCCGCGCGGCGTCCAGGTCCCCCAACGCGGCGACCAGACGAGCTTCGACCTCCGCGGCGGGAAGTGGGCGCGCGGATGCGGAATTAGCCGGACTCAAGGCCGGCGATCGACCTACGACCCCGGTGCTCACCCGGGTGAGCACGGCCCCCTCAAGCAACACGGCGGTGTCAGTGTGAAGTGCAGTGGTTTCAGCGGACATGGCGGTCCCTCCGTGGACGGGTGGAAGGACGGGGGAAGTGGGCGGGCACAGAGAATCTATCGCGACGCCACAGATACGTCAATAAAAAAGTGATGGATTCGTAAAAAAACGCGTAGATGGATGCGCGCGCGCTACGCCTTCTCCAACGCTCGCTTCAACATCTCGCGCACCTGCTCCATGGGTCGGTTCAGGTGCTCGTTGTTCGGGATCGCGCGCACCATCGCGTGCGGATCCATGATCGAGACCACCGCGTTCCCCGCGTCGTCCTCTGTCACCACGACGTTGCACGGAAGGAGCAGTCCGATTCCCGGCTCCATGGTCAGCGCCTCGTGCGCCACTCTCGGGTTGCACGCGCCGAGGATCCAGTACTTGCGGAACTCCACGTCGAGCTTCTTCTTCAGCGTGGCCTTGACGTCGATTTCGGTGAGGATGCCGAAGCCCTCCTCCTTGAGCGACGCCTCGATGCGGGTGCGGGCGGCCTCGGGGGTGACCCCCGGAAAGTTGCGGGTGAAGGCGTAGTCGAGGTTCATCATCGTTCCAGTCCTCCGCGATCGATTGTTTGCGTCGACCCGGCGCGCGCCGGGGGCTGATAAGGACCCAAGCCTACACCCGGAGAGACGCGGAGGAAAACGAACGGTCACCCGTGTATGATGCCTTCATGCGCAGGACGCGACTTCCTCTTCGAACCGACCGCGGCCTCGCCGCGCTGAGCCTGTTCCTCGGCCGCCGGGCGTGGATATGCGCACTAGCCGTTGCCGTTCTCGTGGGAACAACCGGCTGCGGTGGAGGCGGGAAGCAGGCCGAGCCCGACGCGGCCGACGCCGATCCGGCTCATATGAACGGGCGCTCGTACTACCGCTTCACCTGTGCCCCGTGTCACGGACGCGAGGGGCGCGGGATGGGAGAGCTCTATCCGCCCTTGCGCGGCGGATCGTGGGTGAACGCGGATCCGACCGTGGCGATCCGCATCGTGCTCCACGGCCTCGAAGGCGAGATCACCGTCGACGGCGTGCGCTTCATGAACAAGATGCCGCCGCAAGGCGGGCAGCTCCCCGACGAGAAGCTCGCAGCGATCCTGAGCTACCTGCGCGCATCGTGGGGGAACGTGGGCACGCCTGTGACGGCCGCCGATGTGGCGCGCGTGCGCGCGGAGACTTCGGGGCGCGCCAAGCCCTGGAGCGGCGAGGAGATCAGGGCCTTGATGGCGGGGGAAGCTTCGCAAGCTCCTTGAGGAGCTTGGCCGTCATCGAGGACATCGGGTAGTCGGTCGCATCATCCAACGCGACCCATGCCGCCCTGTCCTTGCGCGCGCGAGGAAGCGGCTGCGTTTGTACCGCGTAGGCGCTCACCGTTAACCGCCGATGCGTGATCGTGTGCTTCACGCGCGCAAGCTCCGCGCCCACGCGCGCCGCCTTCAGCCCTGCGCGCTCGCGCCGCCCCAGGATTGTCTCCAGATGCTCGGCCAACGCGTCTCGTGGATCGCCGCTGCCGGAGACGTCCAGGCCGGGAAGTTCCCAGGTGCCGTCAAGCAATCGGGGATCCGACCGGCGGACGAGATAGACCGCGCCACCGCGACGAAGCACCGCGACCGCCCGCGTCACGTTCACGCTCGCTCGCGCCGCGTCCTTCAGGGGGTATCGCTCCGGCTCGCCGGCGGCGCAAGCCCGGCATGCGCTCCGCCAGGGGCACGCCGTGCATCGCGGATTGCGAGGGAGGCACACCGTCGCCCCCAACTCCATCATCGCCTGGTTCCAGTCGCCCGGTCGTCGGGGATCGAGCAGCGCATCGGCCAGCTCCTGCAACGCTCGCCGCGCCGGCGCGCGCGAGACGACCTCTCGGTACGCGACCAGCCGTGTCAGCACGCGGATCACGTTCCCGTCCACGACAGCGCGCGGCAACCCGTGCACCAGACTCCCCAACGCCGCGGCCGTGTAGTCGCCCACGCCGGGCAAGGCGCGCAGCGCTTCGTAGGAACCCGGTAGCGCGCCGCCGTGATCGCGCACCACCACCCGCGCCGTGGCCTGGAGGTTCCGCGCGCGGCGGTAGTAGCCCAGGCCGGACCACGCCGCGCGGACGGTGATCTCCGGAGCCTGGGCGAGCGCGCGCAGGGTCGGGGAAGCGCCGCAAGAACGCGTCGAAGTAGGGGAGCACGGTGGCGACCTGGGTTTGCTGCAGCATGAACTCGGAGACGAGCACGCGATACGGATCGTCCACGTCGCGCCACGGCAACGCGCGGCGATGCCGGCGGTACCACGCGTTGAGCGCGGCGCGCAGCCGGGGGACGCCGGGGGGATCGGGGATGCGAAGCGGACGTTGCCGGACCATGGCCAGAGTGTGGGGAATGCGCGGTGCCGGCGCAAGCGGCGCGGGCTATACTGATAGCAACAGCCCCGGGCGCGGACGCGATGGCCGCGCGCCTCGAACAGATCCGGAGGCCGCGCGCGCCGCACGGATCCGGGGCGGAGAGGAAGGTGGAGCATGGCCAAGCAGTTCACGAAAGTGCTCGCTCCTATCGATTTCTCCGAGACCTCGCGGGCCACCCTCGACTACGCTCTCGACCTCGTTTCGCCCGGCGGCACGCTCCTGGTCTGCCACGTGGTGGACGACATCCCGCTTACCTACGGCTACGTGGGGATCGCGGTGCCGCCCCCCGAGCTGACCCAGCGACTGTCCGCAGAGGCGGCTCGGGAGATGGAGGCGTTCGTGCCGAAGGCGTTGCCCGAGGGCGTGCGGCTCGACACGCGCGTCCTGCACGGCGCGCCCTTCGCGGGGATCGTTCGCCTTGCGGAAGAGGAGAAGACCGACTTGATCGTCATGGGCACTCATGGCCGTACCGGCCTCAAACATATGCTGCTGGGAAGCGTGACCGAGAAGGTCGTGCGGACCTCGCCCTGTCCGGTTCTCGTCGTGCATCGACCAGACGGCGAGATGGAGAACCCGTGAGCGGGAGCGCCGTGGATCTCTCGGGTCTCTTGCGCCCGCGATCGGTGGCGGTGATCGGCGCTTCCACCGAGCGCGGGTCGATCGGCGGCGAGATCTTCCGCAACCTGCTCTTGAACGGTTTCCAGGGGCCGGTGTACCCGGTCAACCTCAAGTCCGACTTCGTGCAGTCGGTGAAGGCTTACGCGAGCATCGCCGATATCCCGGGCCCGGTCGACCTCGCGGTGGTCGTGGTGCCGGCCAAGGTCGTCGTCGCCATGGTCGAAGCCTGCGCCGCGAAGGGTGTGCGCGGGGTGGTCGTGATCTCGGCCGGGTTCAAGGAAGTCAACGAAGAAGGCGCGGCCCGCGAAGCGCGCTTGAAGGAGATCGTTCGCGCGCACGGCATGCGCCTGGTGGGGCCGAATTGCCTCGGTGTGCTCAGCACCGCACCCGACGTGCGCCTCGACGCGACCTTTGCCCCGACCTATCCGCCGGAAGGCAACGTGGCCATCGCCAGCCAGAGCGGCGCGCTCGGGGTGGCCATCCTCGACTACACGCGCAGCTTCAACATCGGGGTCAGCGACTTCGTCTCCATCGGGAACAAGGCCGACGTTTCCAGCAACGACCTCGTGCAGTGGTGGGACGCCGACCCGCGCACCAAGGTCATGCTCTTGTACCTGGAATCGTTCGGTAACCCCCGCAAGTTCACGCGGCTCGCTCGTGAGATCACGCGGCGCAAGCCGATCGTCGCCGTAAAGAGCGGGCGCACGCGCCGAGGCATGACCGCGGCCACGAGCCACACCGGCGCCCTGGCAGGCGCCGACGTGGCGGTGGACGCGCTCTTCGCGCAGACCGGCATCATCCGCGTCGACACCGTGGAAGAACTCTTCGACATGGCCGCGTTCCTCGCGTATCAGCCGATCCCGAAGGGGAGCCGCGTGGCCATCCTGACCAACGCCGGCGGTCCCGGGATCCTCGCGACCGATGCCTGCGAGGCGCACGGGCTGGAGGTGTCCGACCTGAGCGAGAGCACCACGGCGCGCCTGCACGAGTTCCTTCCCCCGGAAGCGAGCGTGCGCAACCCGGTGGACATGATCGCTTCGGCCACCGCGCAGAACTACGAGCGTGCCACGCGGGCGCTGCTCGCGGACCCGAAGATCGACGCCTTGATCGCGCTCTTCGTGCCGCCGATCGTGACGGAGCCCCGCGAGGTGGCGCGGGGGATCGTGAACGGCTCCGAAGGCACCGAGAAGCCGGTGCTCACCTGCTTCCTCGGCAAGCACGGCGTGCCGGAAGGACTGCGCTCGCTCAAGGAGGGAAACATCCCCTCGTATGCGTTTCCCGAGAGCGCGGTGCGCGTGCTCGGGCGCGCGGTGCGCCACGGCCAGTGGATGGCGAAGGCCCCCGGTCGCGAGATCGCCTTTGACGACGTGCGCGCGGCGGACGCCGCCGCGGTGTTTGCGGCCGCGCGCGAGCGCATGGGCGATGAAGGCGGCTGGCTCAACGCCGACGAAGTCGACCGCGTCCTGGCCGCGTACGGCATCCGCACCCCGCCCGTGCTCTTCGCCGCGACCCCCAAGGAGGCGGCGGCCGCCGCGCGCTCCCTCGGTTTCCCCGTGGTCGTGAAGCTCCACTCCGATTCCATCTCGCACAAGAGCGACGTGGGCGGTGTGCGGCTCGACCTGCGCACGGAAGCGGAGGTCGAGAGCGCGGTGAACGAGATCTGCGCCGCGCTGCGCACCCGCGGCCTGGAGGGCGCGGCGCACGGCTTCACCGTGCAGCCCCTGGTGAAGGAAGGGGTCGAGGTTCTGGTCGGCGTGACCCAGGATCCCAAGTTCGGCCCGCTCGTGGCGTTCGGCCTCGGCGGGGTGCAGGTCGAAGTGATGAAGGACGTGACCTTCCGCATCCACCCGCTCACCGACCGCGACGCCGACGAAATGGTTCGGGGGGTTCGGGGGTATGCACTCCTCAACGGCTATCGCGGCGCGCCTCCGGCCGATGTCCCGGCCCTGGAGGAAGCGATCCTGCGTGTGTCCGTTCTGGTGGGGAATCATCCCGAGATCGCGGAGATGGACCTGAACCCTGTAAAGGTGCTATCAGTTGGCAAGGGATGCGTGGCGGTCGACGCCCGTATCAGGCTCGATATCCGGCCCTGACCTCCGGAGGTGAACGATGAAGCTCGCCCGCATGGCTCTCCTCGCCCTGGTCCTCACGATCTTCGCTGCGGTCCTCGTGCGCGCCCAAGGCGCGATCCCGCAGATCCTCAACGTGTCCCCCGCGGGCACGGAGACCTTCAAGGGAAAGGGCACGGATAAGAAGTTCCCCGAGAAGATCGCGATCAAGGCGGCGGGGGAGACGGTCACCTTGAAGGCGCTCGGTTCCGGCCTGCGCAAGAAGCTCATGTTCAAGGTGTACGAGGGTGTGCTCTATGCGGACGAGAACGCGCCGCTCGGTGCCGATCCCTTTGCCGCGTTGATCAACGGAAACTTCGCGAAGCGGGTCGAGATGCACTTCCTGCGGGACGTGGACGGCGGAAAGATCCGCGAGACCTATGAGGAGGGGTTCGCAAAGACTCTTCCCGCGGATGCGATGACGCCGGACCTGGAGAAAGCGAAGGCGGCCTTCCTCGGCTTCTTCACCGACGCCGGCGTCAAGGACGGTCAGACGATCGAGATCACCTGGATGCCGGGCATGGGGCTCTACGTGATGATGCCGGGTCGCCCCTGCGCGCCCATCGCCGATCCTGCGTTCGCGCGGGCCCTCTTCGCCATCTGGTTCGGCCCGAGCCCCGCCAGCGAAGACCTGAAGACCGGGATGGTGAGGTTCGTGAAGGCCGAGTAGCGGGGGCGACGGAACCGAAGCGGGCGGATGTCACGCGGCGGTTGTTGCCGCGCGATTCAGCGCGTGTAGCCGCGCTCGATCCATCCTTGCAGATCGCTCGCCTCGACCTTGACCCAGACCGTTCCGCCGATGAAACGAAGCTCGAGCGTGCGCGCGGGGATGCCGGCGCCGGGGTCGGGGACGCGCACCGACGCCGCGCCCGCAGGCTTGTCGTGGAGCACCACCATCATGAAGTCGGCGCTGCCCTGTTCATGACACGGCGTGCCCGAGAGCTTGGGGATGTTGTCGCAGGAGTAGAGCGTCAGCGGTTGTCCCTTGACCTGCTCTACGGTGTTGGCGCCGAGGGAGACGGGCCACTCCTCGACGCGGGCGGCCACCCGCAGCCCCACGATCACGAGCACGGGCACCGCCACCGCGACGGCGACGAGGATCCAGTTCTTGTTGCGGCGCAACGAGGTCATGGCTTGAGCTTTCCGTACCGGAAGCAGTCGACGAGGTGATCGTGCGTCATCCCCACCGCCTGCATGAACGCGTAGCAGATGGTGGGGCCCACGAATCGAAACCCCCGACGCACGAGATCGCGGCTCATCGCTTCGGATTCCGCCGACCGCGCCGGCAATTCCGCCATCGTCCGGTACGCGTTCATTATCGGCTTCCCCCCCACGAAGCTCCACAGATACCGGTCGAAACTCCCGGCTTCCTTCCTCAGCTCGATGTAGGCCCGCGCATTGCCCACCGAGGCCGCTACCTTCTGCCGGTTGCGCACGATACCGGGATCCGCGAGCAGCGATTCGATCTTCGCCGCGCGGTAGCGGGCGATCTTCTCCGGGTCGAACCCGTCGAAGGCCCGCCGAAAGTTCTCGCGCTTGCGCAGGATCGTGATCCAGGCCAGGCCGGCCTGGAACCCGTCCAGCAGGAGCTTCTCGAAGAGCGCGCGATCGTCGTGCTCGGGCACGCCCCACTCGTGATCGTGGTAAGCCACGTAGAGGGGATCGGTGCCCGCCCATGCGCAGCGCGTCTTGTCGGCCATGCTTCCTCCGTGTGTGGACGCCTCCGGGGGCCCGTAGTATCATCGCGCCCCGACTTCGAGGCAAGGCGGCTCGAAGCGAATGGAGGACGGCGGCTTGCACGATCGAGAGCTTGAGAATCTCGTGCGCACGGTGGTGGAGCGCGTCGTCGACGCATCGCTCGCGAATCCCGGTGCGGTCGCGGCGCGCCGAGTGGCGATCGGCGCCGACCACGGCGGCTTTCCGCTCAAGGAAGATCTCAAGCGATTCCTCCCGACGATCGGGTGGGAACCGGTCGACCTCGGCACGCACTCCACCGACGCGGTGGACTATCCCGACTTCGCGGCGGCGGTCGCGCGCGCGGTCGTCGATGGGCGCGCCGAGTTCGGGATCATGATCGACGGCGCCGGCATCGGATCCTGCATGGCCGCCAACAAGATTCCGGGCGCGCGGGCCGCGCTCTGCTACGACCTCTCCACCGCCGCCAACGCGCGCGAGCACAACAACGCCAACGTGGTCACGCTGGGAGCGGGATTGATCGGCGTCGTGCTCGCCCGCGCGATCGTGAAGACCTTTCTTGCGACCGCCTGCACGGAAGAGCGCCACTTGAAGCGGGTGGCCAAGATCGACGCCCTGGACGGGGCGGGAGCGGGAGCGCGATGAACGAGCGCGATGCCCTCATCGAGCGGATCACCCGCGAGGTGCTGGCCCGGCTGCAGGGGCCGGCCGCCGCGGCGCCGCCAACGGCGGAAGCGCCTGCAGCAAGCAAGCCGTCCTCGCCCGCCGGGTCGGCACCCAAGGGCCCCGCGGTCACCGAGGCCTACCGCCGCTCCTACGAGCCGTGCTACGAGCGACCCGCCATCCGTCACGCCAGCTCCGCAGACTCCGAAGACCGCGCGCGCAGCACGAACCCCGCGCAGCGCAGCCCGGAGACGGTGCGAAGCTTTGTGGCCGCCGGCGCGTCGCGTATCGGCTCCGGCGGCGGAAGCGGCGCGGTGGCCCACGACATCGCCAGCTACATCGACCACACCATGCTCAAGCCCGACGCCACCGAAGCGGAGATTCAGAAGCTCTGCGAGGAAGCGGCGCGCAACCACTTCGCCTCGGTGTGCGTCAACCCAAGCTTCGTGCGACTCTGCGCGCAGCTCTTGCGAGGGAGCGACGCCAAGGTCTGCACCGTGGTCGGCTTCCCGCTCGGCGCCACCACTCCCGCCACCAAGGCTTTCGAGTCGCGCAAGGCGATCCGCGAGGGCGCGCGCGAGGTGGACATGGTCATCAACGTGGGCGCGCTCAAGAGCGGGAACTACGATCTGGTGGAGGAAGACATCGCCGAGGTCACCGCCGCCTGCCACGAATCGAACGTGATCGTGAAGGTGATCATCGAAGCCGCCCTCCTCACCGACGAGGAAAAGGTCGTGGCCTGCCTTCTCGCCAAGCGCGCGCGCGCGGATTTCGTGAAGACCTCCACCGGATTCGCCTCAGGGGGGGCGACCATCCGCGACGTGGCCATCATGCGCGCCACGGTGGGCCCCGAAATGGGGGTGAAGGCCGCGGGCGGCATTCGGAGCTATGCCGATGCGCTGGGGATGATCGAGGCGGGGGCGACCCGCATCGGCGCCTCGGCGGGGGTGCGCATCGTGAAGGAGTCGCGCGGCGAGGCCGTCGACTCCCCGCAAACGAAAGGTCCTTACTGATGGCGAAAACGCAGATCGACCTGCGCTCCTACGTGTTTCTCGACAGCTTGCAGCCGCAGCACGCGGCGTTCCTGGGCACGGTGGCGGGAGGGTTCCTGCCGCTGCCCGGCCAAGCGTGCCTGTACGTGGAGATCTCACCCGGCATCGAGATCAACCGCATCACCGACATCGCGGTGAAGAGCACCAACGTTTTTCCCGGCATGCAGATCGTCGAGCGCCTGTACGGCCTTCTCGAGGTTCACTCCGAATCGCAGGGCGAAGTGCGCCAGGCGGGGCAGGCGATCCTCGATGCGTGCGGTCTCACCGAGAGCGACCGGCGCAAGCCGCGCGTCCTCTCGAGCCAGGTGATCCGCCTCGTGGATCCGCTCCAGGCCCAGCTCATCAACCGGATGCGCCACGGCAACATGCTGGTGCCGGGGCATAGCCTATACGTCATGGAGCTGGAGCCCGCGGCCTACGCGGCGCTCGCCGCCAACGAGGCGGAGAAGGCGGCGCACATCAACATTCTCGATGTGCGCGCGTTCGGTTCGTTCGGCCGCATCTATCTCGGCGGTGAGGAGCGCGACATCGACGTCGGGTACCGCGCCGCCGAGGCCGCGATCGCGGAGTTGACCGGGCGGGAGTCCTAGAACGATTTCAGAAGACCGGACGGGGCACGCGCGGGCCGTGAAGCCCGACGAAGGCGCCTCCCCGGCCGCATAACCCGAAGCAACGGAGGACGTGATGGCAGAAGCGCTGGGCATGATCGAAACCCGCGGATTCGCCGCGACGGTGGAAGCCGCCGACGCCATGGTGAAGGCGGCGAAGGTGGAGTTGGTCGCCTACGAGAAGATCGGCGGGGGCTATGTGACGGTCATCGTCCGCGGCGACGTGGCCGCGGTGAAAGCGGCGGTGGATGCCGGCAAGCGTGGGGCGGAGAAGGTGGGCGAGGTGGTGAGCACGCACACCATTCCGCGGCCGCACGTCAACGTGGACATCGCGCTGCCTCTCGGCCGGAGCAAGGAAGCCCGCGCCGAGATGGGCGGCAAGTAACGCACTTCCGAACGGGGTCGGGGCACGCGTCCCGGCCCCGTCCGCGGAGGAAAGCTCATGCTACTGGCCCGGGTGGTCGGCACCGTGGTGGCCTCGCGCAAGGAAGAGAGCATGGAGGGACTCAAGTTCCTGCTCCTGCGCCAGCTCACCGCGGAAGCCAAGGAGACCGGCAGCTTCGTGGTGGCGAGCGATGCAGTGGGGGCGGGGGTCGGCGAAGTCGTCCTCTTCGCCACCGGCTCCAGTGCGCGCCAGACCCAGTCCACCAAGGACCGTCCCTGCGACGCCGTCGTGATGGCGATCGTGGACACCTGGGAGCTGGACGATCGCCGTGTCTACGACAAGTCGAATGAGTAAGGGAAGGAGAGGCGGATGAGCATCTCCCGCGAGGAGATCAGCCGCACGGTGCAGGATGTGTTGGGCTCGATGAAGTCGGGCCACACCCCCGAGGGGAAGCCGCTCCCGCCGCCCCCGGCGCCCGGGAGCGACGGCATCTTCGCCGGCGTGGAGAGCGCGGTCACCGCGGCCAAGGAAGCGCAGCGCTTGCTTTGTGAGTCGAGCCTCGCCCTGCGCTACGACATCATCGCCCAGATGCGGGTCGTGCTGCGTCACAACGCGGAGCTGCTCTCCTGGATGGCGCGCGAGGAGACCGGGCTCGGCCGCTACGAGGACAAGGTCGAGAAGAACCTTCTCGTCATCAACAAGAGCCCGGGGCCCGAGGATCTCGAACCACTGGTCACCACCGGCGACCACGGGCTCACGCTTCTGGAGCTTGCGCCCTTCGGCGTGGTGGGCGCGATCACACCGACCACCAACCCCACCGCCACCATCATCAACAACGCGATCGGGATGCTCTCGGCGGGGAACGCGGCCGTCTTCAACGCCCATCCCAACGCCAAGAACTGCTCGGCCAAGACGGTGCAGCTCATCAATCAGGCGATCACCGCCGCGGGCGGGCCGCCCAACCTCGTCACGTGTGTGGCCAATCCCACGATCGAGAGCGCGCAGGAACTCATGCGCCACAAGCTGGTCAACCTGCTGGTCGTCACCGGCGGTCCCGGCGTGGTGAAAGAGGCGATGGGCAGCGGCAAGCGCGCCATCTGCGCGGGCCCTGGTAATCCGCCGGTGGTGGTGGACGAGACCGCCGACTTCGAGCGCGCCGGTCGCGACATCGTCAAAGGCGGATCCTTCGACAACCAGATCGTCTGCACCACGGAGAAGGAAGTGATCTGCGTGGACGCGGTGGCGGATCGCCTGAAGAAGGCGATGATCGCCGCCGGCGCGGTGGAACTCACCGCCTGGCAGCTCGGGAAGCTCGAGAAGACGATCTTCACCGAGATGCGCGGGCCGCGCCAGCACGGCGTGATCAACAAGAACTTCATCGGAAAGATCCCCGCCGTCATTCTCAAGGAGATGGGGATCACGGTGGGCGACGACGTGCGCATGATCCTGGTGGAAGTCCCCGAGGATCATCCGCTGGTCTGGACCGAGCAGATGATGCCGGTCATGCCGCTGGTGCGCGTGCGCGACGTGAACGCGGCTATCGATCTGGCCAAGGCCGCCGAGCACGGCTTCCGCCACACCGCGGTCATGCACTCGCGGAACGTGGATGCCCTGAGCCGCATGGCCCGGGTCATGGACTGCTCGATCTTCGTCAAGAACGGCTCGTCGCTGGCCGGGCTGGGCGCGGGCGGCGAGGGGTTCACCTCGTTCTCGATCGCGAGCCCCACCGGCGAGGGAATGACCCGCGCTCGCAGTTTCACCCGCTGGCGGCGGTGCGTCCTCGTGGACCGCTTCCGGATCGTGTAGGAAAGGGACGATGGACTCGATCGAAGCCGCCGACCTCGCTCCCGGGGTGACTGTGCCCGCGCTCGGACTCCTCGAGTTCTCGAGCATCGCGCTCGGCATGCGAGCGGCCGACGCGATGGTGAAGAAGGCGCCGGTGCGGGCGCTGGTGGCGGGGAGCGTTCATCCGGGCAAGTACCTGGTGCTGGTGGACGGCGACGTGGCCAGCGTCGAGGAATCGCTCGCTGCCGGAGTGGAGGCGGGCGCGCCCGCGCTCATCGATCGCCTGTTCCTTCCCGACATCCACCCCGCAGTGGGCAACGCCATCGCCGGTCAGCGCTCGAAGGATCCCATCGACACGCTCGGCGTGATCGAGACGCGCACCACGGTGAGCGCGATCCGCGCCGCCGATGCCGGTATGAAGGGGGCGCAGGTGGCGCTGGTGGAGCTTCGTCTCGCCAACGGTCTGGGCGGGAAGGCGCTTCTGCTCTTTGCCGGCGAGCAGGCCGACGTGGAGGCCGCGGTGGAATTCGGCGTTTCCGCGATCGAGAGCGGCAACCTCGTGCAGAAAGTTGTGATTCCGCGGCTCCATACCGAACTGGCCGAGAACATCTTCGGCGGGACGCGTTTCGCGGCCCAGTGGAACCAGGGCGAAGGCTGATGCAACTCGGGCGGGTGCGCGGCACGCTGGTGGCGACGGTCAAGAGCGAAGGGCTCGAAGGGGTGAAGCTCCTGATGGTGGAGCCGCTCGACCGCAAGATGAAGAGCGCGGGCGATCCGCTGGTGTGCGCCGACGCCACCGGGCAGGCCGGTCCCGGCGAGCTCGTCTATTTCATCGGCGGGCGCGAGGCCGCGATGGCGTTGCCCGAGACCTTCGTGCCCGTGGACCACGCCATCGTCGGCATCGCCGACGACGTGAGCGACCAGTAGGTGAACGTGTTCGCGTCGCCGGACGGAGGGACCTCGCGATGTTCCTCGGCAGAGTAACCGGCACCGTCGTCTCCACGATCCAGCACCCGTTCTATCAGGGGCGACGCATGCTGCTGGTGGATCGCCTGGACGAGAAGCTCGCGCCGGACGGGCGCTACGTGATCGCGCTCGACTCCGTCGACGCGGGCGCCGGCGAGCTGGTGCTCCTGATCGACGAGGGCAACTCCGCCCGCCAGGTGGTCGGTGACCCGAACGCGCCGGTGCGGGCCGTCATCGTTGGCGTCGTGGACGAAGTCCACATGGGGATCTGACATGGTCGAGAGCCAGGAGCAGGAGTTCCTCAACACCGTCGCCGATCTGGTGGAGCGCTACCACGTCTCGGTGCGTGAGGACCTGGAGGCGGTCCCCGAGGCGCGTCTCTGGGAGCGCCCGGTGCCGGGCGCGGTCTCGCCGGGCAACCTCGCGCTCCATCTCGTCGGCAACCTCCGGCACTTCTTCGGCCATCTTCTCTACGGCAGCGACTACGCGCGCGAACGCGATCGCGAGTTCGCCGCCGAGCCCTGGGCGTCGAAGGCGGATGTGCTCGCGATGTGGGACGAAGCGTGCGTCGAGACGCGGACCGCGGTCCTCACGATGGACCCGCGAGCCCTCGGTGGGCCCGCGCCGGCGGAGGGATGGCCCGGCGGCGCCACCGTGCAGGCCTACATCCTTCGGCTCCTGACCCATCTGACCTACCACGCCGGACAGATTCGGTTGCTTCGCCGCCTGCTCGCGCCCTGACCCTGGATCCAGGGAAGGCCCGGCCAAGATTTCGGCCGGCTGCGCTCCGTCACCGCTCCGGCCACCCCCGATGGGGCGGGCGCTCCAGCTCGCGGTGCAGGAACTCGCTCACGCGCCCGAAGAAGCGTTCGCCCGCGAAGCGCGACGGGCTCTGCGGCCCGGCGTGCCCGGCGCCTTCCACGATCCAGAGGTCCTTGCTCCGCGGATACCGCTTGAAGAGATCCTCGGCCATCCAGGCCGGCGTCGTGAGATCGCGATCGCCGGCAACGAACAGGATCGCGCCGTTGAAGCGATCCACCGCCTTGTCGGCATCCCACTTTCGTTTCCATCCGTCGGGCACGAAGTACGTCTCGCCCGGCTCCTCGCGCTCCAGCACCGGAAGCCAAGTGGCGAAACTGAACGGGGGTGAAATCGCGGCCACCGCGCGCGTCTCCGGTCGCTCGCCGGCCAGGGCCAGCGCGAGGTAGGCGCCCCGCGATTCCCCGTAGAGAGCGAGCTGCGTCGTATCCACTTCGGCCTGGCGCCGCAGGATGAAGAGCGCGGAGTGAGCGTCCTCGAGAAACTCCGGATAGAGGAGCGCGCGGCGGTCGATGAAGAAGTCGCTGCTGCCGCCGCGCCCGCGGTGGTCGAAGGTGAGCACCGAGAAGCCTCGGCGGGCGAGTCCCGAAACGACGTGCAGCCGCTCGTCCATTACGTCGCGGTCCCCGGGCAGGACCAGCACGCCGGGATGGCGACCGGGGAGCACCGCCCCCGCGCTGTCCTGCGCCGGCACGTACCAGGTGGCGAGCCTCGCGGAGTCCGGCGTGACGATGGTCATCTTCACGAACTCGAGCGGGGGAGTGAGATCGCCGGGGGTGACGGGGTACTCCCAGGCCCCCGCAACGCCGGGAATCCAAGCCGCCAACAACAAGACCAACGCGATCGCGCGAGACCTCATAAACGCATCCCTCCTTCGGCCCGAAGCTTCCACGCATGGTACCCCCGAGCGGCGCCGCGTGTCCCGGTTTCGCGCCTTGCCTCCCGGGGGCGGACGCGGCAGAATGCTCGCCGATCGGTCCTACCTCCCGGGCTCCGGCCTCGCGCATCTCGACAAGCCACCGGGAGCACCATAACCAGCGGGAGAGAGGGGAATCGCCACAGCATGAAATCTTGGGAAAACGGTATCGGTGCGGACATGCGAGAGGTTCTCTTCAGCGAGGAACAAGTCCGGGCCAAGGTTCAGGCCATGGGTGCGGAGGTCGCTCGCGACTACGCGGACCGGCGCGTTCTGATGGTCGGCATCCTGAACGGGTGCTTTCCCTACATGGCGGACCTGGTGCGTTCGATGAACACCCACCTCGAGGTCGACTTCATGTCGGTCTCCTCGTACGGCGGCGGCACCCACTCCTCGGGAGTCGTGCGCATCCTCAAGGATCTGAACCAGCCCATCGACGGACGGCACGTCCTGATCGTCGAGGACATCATCGACACCGGCCTCACCGCGCGCTATCTCCTCGACAACCTCTACACCCGCCATCCCAAGTCGGTGGAGATCTGCGCGCTGCTCGACAAGCGCGAGGCTCGCGCCGAGGAAGTGCCGGTGAAGTACGTCGGCTTCGAGTGTCCCAACGAATTCGTGGTGGGCTACGGGCTCGACTACAACCAGCTCTACCGGAACCTGCCTTACATCGGCGTGCTCAAAGAAGAGGTCTACCGCCAGCCGTGACCCTGCCCCGGTCCCATCGCCATCTCCTGATCCGCGGCGGCACCCTGGTCACGATGGACCCCGGGCGGCGCGTGCTGGAAGGCGATCTCCTCATCACCGACGGTCGCATCGTTGCGCTCGGCCCCGGCATCGTCCCGCCGCCTGCCACGCGGCTCCTGGAGGCCCAGGGCCTCTTCGTCCTGCCCGGGTTCATCCAGGCGCACGTGCATCTCGGTCAGGCCCTCTTTCGCGGCCTCGCCGAGGACCGCCCGCTTCTGAGCTGGCTCCGCGAACGCATCTGGCCGCTGGAGGCGGCGCACACCGACGACACCGCGTACGCATCCGGGCTTCTTGGAGCGGCCGACTGTCTTCTCTCCGGCACCACCACGATCCAGGAGTTCGGCCTGGTGCGCGGCATGGAGGGAATCTTTCGCGCGATCCGCGACTCCGGCCTGCGCGCGGTGGCGGGGAAGTGTCTGATGGATACCGGCGAGGGCGCGCCGAGCGCGCTCCTCGAAGATCCGGACCGGGCGATCGAGGAGGCGGGCGATCTGTATCGCCGCTGGCACGGAGAGGCCGACGGAAGGATCCGCGGCGCCCTCTGCCCGCGCTTCGTGCTTTCCTGCTCGCGCGCGCTCTGGGAGCGCACCGCCGCCCTGGCCGCGGAGCTGGACGCGCCCGTACACACGCACCTTCTCGAGAGCGAAGCCGAGGAAGCGGCGGTGCGGGCGTCGCTGGGCACGGGGCAGATGGAGTTCCTGAGCACGACCGGCGTGCTCGACGTTGACTTGCGCGCCGCCCACGCGGTGTGGCTTCGCGAGCCCGAGTTGGAGACGCTGGGCGGACGACCGCTCAAGATCGCGCACTGCCCGACGGCCAACTTGAAGCTGGGATCCGGCGTGGCCGACCTGCCGTTCCTGCGCGCGCAGGACAACCTCTCGGTGGGCATCGGCTGCGACGGCGCCCCCTGCAATAACGACATGGACGTGCTGGAGGAGATGCGCCTCGCCGCGCTGTTGCAAGGCCTGAAGGGCGGTCCGGGAAGTCTCTCCGCGATGGCCGCACTCGAGATGGCCACGATCGATGGCGCGCGGGCGGTGGGATGGGATGACGCGATCGGAAGCCTCGAGGCGGGAAAGGCCGGCGATGTGGTCGTGCTCGACCTCGACCGTCCGCAGACCTTCGGCGGCCCCGGCGTATCGGTCTACGACCGGATCGTCTACGCCGCGGCGCGCGACGCCGTGCGCTGGGTGGTCGTGGACGGCGAGATCCG
Organism: Candidatus Eiseniibacteriota bacterium; assembly: GCA_963762255.1. GTDB lineage: Bacteria > Eisenbacteria > RBG-16-71-46 > JABDJR01 > JABDJR01 > CAVXKA01. Next base: position 919,599 of record CAVXKA010000002.1, on the reverse strand, counting down.
TGTCGCGAGCGGGCGCCTTCCACACCTCGACCCCGAGGAATACCTGCGGCGGCCAGCGCAAGCGATCCGCGATCTTCTCTCGCGGGCGGAGATCCGCTAGATGAGCGCGCCGGAGCTGGGGCGGAGCGGTCCCGGGGAGCGGAGCCGCGAAACCGCCATGATCCTCTCCCACCCGAGCTTCCTTCGGGAGATCCCCAAGACCGATCTTCACATCCATCTCGACGGCTCGGTCCGTCTCGACACCGTTCGCGAGCTGGCCCGCGACCAGAGCCTCGACCTGGCCCGCGAGACGGAGCCGGAGCTGCGCCGCCGCCTCGTGTGCGGGGACGCCTGCGAGTCGTTGGAGGAGTACCTGGACGCGTTCCAGCACACGCTCTCCGTGCTGCAGGAGCCGGGCGCCATGCGGCGCGTGGCGCGCGAGCTGGTGGAGGATGCCGCGCGGGAGAACGTGCGGTACATCGAGGTGCGGTTCTCGCCCATCCTTCACGAACTCAAGGGACACTCCATGCAGGAGATCCTGGACTCGGTGCTGGCCGGCCTCGATGAGGCAACGCGGGCGACGGGGGTGCTGACCGGCGTCATCATCTGCAGCATCCGCAGCATGTCTCCCGCCAAGAGCCTTGCCCTCGCCGACCTATGCGTCGAGTACAAGAAGAGCGGGGTGGTGGGGTTCGATCTCGCCGGCGCCGAGTTCAACTACCCGGCCAAGGAGCACGGAAGCGCTTTCTACAAGATCCTCAAGAACAACATCAACTGCACGTGCCACGCCGGAGAGGGCTACGGTCCGGCGAGCATCCACCAGGCTCTGCACGCGCTGGGGGCGCATCGCATAGGGCACGGCACGCGGCTGCACGAGGATCCCGACCTCATGGCCTACGTGAACAACCACCGCATCCCTCTGGAGATCTGCCTCACTTCCAATCTCCAGACCGCGGTGGTGGAGCGCCTTGAGGACCATCCGTTCCGGTTGTATTACGATTCGGGGCTCCGGGTGACTCTCAACACGGACAACACCCTCATGAGCGACACCGACATTACCCGCGAGTACCGCAAGGCCGTCGAGGCGTTCGGGCTGGGGGTCGCGGACGTGCGCAAGCTCGTGCTCAACGGATTCAAGAGCGCCTTCCTTCCGCTGCGGCGCAAGGTGGCGCTCCTTACGCAGGTCCTGGACGAGCTGGACGGACTCATCGGCCGGTCCTTCGGCCCGGAGTTCGTCCCGCCGCGGGATCATTTCTAGGAAAGCAGGACAGGACGTCATGGAAGGGCCCCTTCTTCTCGGCATCGCCGGCGGCTCCGCTTCCGGGAAGTCCCTCGTCACATCCACCCTCATCGAGAACCTGGGTTCGCGAGAGGTCGTGATGATCGAGCAGGATTCCTACTACAAGGACTTCGCCGGCCTCACCATAGAAGAGCGGGCGAAGCTCAACTTCGACCATCCCGACGCTTTCGACCGCGAGCTTCTCCTCGATCACATGGAGGCGCTCCTGCGCGGCCAGCCGATCGAGAAGCCCACGTACGATTTCACCCACCACTCCCGCCTGCCGGAGACGGTGCGCGTGGAGGGGCACCGCGTCATCATGCTGGAGGGGATCCTCGTGTTGGAGGATCCCGCGCTCCGAAAGCTCATGGACATCAAGGTGTTCATCGACACCGACCCCGACGTGCGGCTCATCCGGCGCATCCGCCGGGACACGATGGAGCGGGGGAGAAGCCTGGAATCGATCCTCCAACAGTACGAAGAGAGCGTGCGCCCGATGCATCTCCAGTTCATCGAACCTTCCAAGCGCTACGCCGACATCATCATTCCCGAGGGTGGGCGAAACCGAGTCGCCGTCGATCTCCTTGTGACCAAAGTGCGGAGCATGCTCCGGGAGGCGCGATGAGCGCCGGATTCCGCGATGCGGACAGCATCGGATTCACGCCGGCGGACATCGCCCGGTGCGTGGAGGTGATCCGCGCTCGCACGCCAGTCGTCCCACGCGTTGCGCTCATCCTGGGCTCCGGCCTCGGCGGGTTCGCCGACACCCTCACCGCGCCGGTCGCTGTGGACTACCGCGATCTGCCGGGCTTCCCTGTTGCCACGGTGGAGGGGCACGCGGGCAGGCTCGTCCTCGGGCAGACCGGCGGCGTCCCCGTCGCCGCCCAACAGGGGCGCTTCCATCTGTACGAGGGGTACTCGGCGGCCCAGGTGACCTTCCCGCTGCGCGTCATGCATGCCCTCGGCGCGCGCGCGCTGGTGGTGACGAACGCCGCCGGCGGGGTCGACCCACGCCTGAATCCCGGGGACCTGATGCTCATCGAGGACCAGGTGAACTTCCAGTTTCGAAGCCCCCTGCGCGGCCGGGGTCCTCTTGTGGATGCGGATCGTTTCGTGGATCTGGCCGAGCCCTTCTCGAAGCGCCTCCTGGCCATAGGCTTCGAGGTTGCCGCGGAACGAGGGCTCTGCGGGCTGCGGGCCGGCACCTACTGGGGGAACCTCGGACCCACCTATGAGACGCGGGCCGAGGTCGCCATGGCGCGTCGCCTCGGGGGAGACGCCGTGGGCATGTCCACCGTGCCGGAGGTCATCGTGGCCAGGCACCTGGGAATGGAGGTGTTGGGTGTCACCTGCATCTCCAACCGGGCCGCCGGCCTCTCGCTGGAGCCCCTTTCCCACGGCGAGGTTATGGAAGTGACTTCGCGTCTCCGGGAGACCTTCACCCGATTCATCGAGGCGCTCATCCCCCGAATCGCGGCAACCTGAGAGGTTGTGATCGCCCGCCCCCAACCGACTGGGCGGGGAGCGTGGTTCTGGAAGGTCTCGAAAGCCATATTCGCAAGTGTCGTTACAGCTTGCGGTTGACACGCATCTGTCAAGGAATTGTCATTGAAATCGCCGGGGATTCGGGTTAGACTCATCCCACTGACTTAGCTTCCATAGAGGGGTGACTTGGTCCACCGGCACCTCTATCTCTACCGTGTGTCCTCGGGTGGACCAGACTGCACTTAGGGGGTACAGCCAACATGCGACTTCCCACGCACAAGCTTCTGCTAGCACTTCTTCTCTCGATCGGGCTGGTCGCCTTCGCGGCCGGCGCCTGGGCACAGATCCAGATCACCGAGGTCCGGACCGACATGACCAGCACCGACACCGACGAGTACTTCGAGCTCCAGGGGCCGGCCTCGACCGACTTGAGTTCGTATACCTACATCGTGATCGGTGACGGCACGGGCGGCTGCGGCGTCGTCGAGTGCGTCGTGCCGTTGACCGGGTACGCGATCCAGGCCGATGGCTTCTTCGCCGCGGCAAAGTACTACGCGGCCGGGCACGTCCTTACCGGTTACGATGCGGACATCAACTCCGCGGCGTACGCGTTCGAGAACACGGACAACGTGACCCACCTGCTGGTTTCCGGCTGGACGGGTACCATCACCCAGGATCTCGACACCAACAACGATGGCGTCCTGGACATCACGCCCTGGACCGCGATCATCGACGGCGTGGCTCTGACCAACGGAGCTGCGGTGAACTGCACGACCGTCGAGTACACCTACTACCCGTCGGCCACCCTCGGTCCGGATGGCACCTACCATCCGGGTCACGTCTATCGCTGCAGCGACACGGGCGCGTGGGTGATCGGCCAGTTCGCGATCAACATCGACGACTCGCCGGGCACGACCAATCCCACCTGCTTGAACCCGCCTCCCGAGTTCCTGCGCGAGCCCCGCACCCCTTGCGTGCCGTTTACGGCCCAGACTGCGGCCGCGCAAGCGGTTGTGTTGAACGCCGTATCTGCCGACATCCACTACTGGGTGAACGGTGGTTCGGCGACGACGGTGGCCATGGGCGTGGTCGCGACTTCCGGCGACACGACCACCTTCGAGTACGTGCTGCCCGCCCAGAGCAACAACGGGGATCTGGTCGAGTACTACGTCACCGCGTACAACGTGAACCCGGATACGACGCAGGGCCACAACCAGGGCTACTTCGTCGGCACCAAGAACATCCGTGAGCTGTACGTGAACGACGCCAACGGGGCGAACATCTATCGGTACTACGGCGCTCGGGTGACCGGCAATGTGACCCTGCCCTATGGCGTGATCCAGGTTCTCAACACCGACTACAACATCCAGGACGCCACCGGCGGGATCAACGTCTTCAAGTACGGGACGCACACCGTGCAGCCCGGCCTCGGTGACGATGTGACCGTCGAGGGCATCATCGACCAGTACAACGGTAAGGTGGAGATCGCCACCAGCGCGACCTGCGACACGCTCCTGGTCGAGATCAACGGTCCCGGCTCGGTGCCCGCGGCGGCGCTCACCACGACCTGCTCTTCGTTCGAAGCGATCGAGAACGACCTGGTCCGGATGATGCTGGTGAAGTTCCCCGTGGGGACCGACACCCTGCGCGCGAACACCAACTACAAGGTCACCAACTGCTACGCGGACACGCTTCTCCTGCGCGTGGACGGGGACACCAACATCCCCGGGATGGCCGCGACTTCGCTCTACGCGAACGTAATCGGCATCGCCTCGCAGTTTGATTCGGCCAGCCCGTTCACGGCCGGCTACCAGATGATTCCCCGTTTCGCCAGCGACATCGAGTTCGTGGCGACCACGGGCATCGAGGATCGCAACCTGCGTCCGATGGCCCAGCTCCTGCAGAATGCGCCGAACCCCTTCGGCCGTTCCACGGAGATCCGTTATCAGGTGCCCGCGGGGGCCAAGGCCGGTGACATGGTGCCTGTGACCATCAATGTCTTCGATATCCGGGGCCGCCTGGTGAAGACACTGGTGGAAGGGCTCCAGACCCCCGGCGATCACGTGATTTCGCTGAGCGGCGACGCGCTGAGCAACGCCGGCAGCGGCATCTATTTCTATCGCCTCGAGACGGGCGGACAGGTCCTCACGCGGCGACTTCTGTTCCTGGAGCAGTAGAATCTCGGCGGATCACGCTCCGCGAGAGGGGGTCGGGCAACCGACCCCCTCTTTTTTCTGCGCGCACGGATGGCGCGACGCGCGTGAGGCCGGTAGCATGGTCGGCATGCTCCTATCCCGACGATCCCGCCTCCTCGGCCTTCTGCTGATTGTCGAAGCCGCGCTCATGCTGGCCGCCGGGTGCGCGCGCGCGCCCTCACCGGAGGGGCCGAGTGTCGAGACCGTCGCCCTCGCCCCGCCCTTCGTCGAGCTCACGCTCCTTTCCGGGCCGCCCCCGTTTGGCGGAGACATGGCCGATGGGACCGCGGGTGACTGGCTGTTGCGCAACGAGCGCATGGCGGTGGTGATCGGCGGCGTCGGTGGGGGAGATCGCGTGCGCGCGGGAAGGATCCTCGATGCCGCACCCTCGTCGGGGGAGGATGTCCTGGGCGAGGTTCGGGTCGCCGCGGCAGCCGCACCCTTGGCCGATCCGCAAGCGACGTACGTCACGGTCGTTCCCGACCCGGCCGGCGTCGCCAGGACGCAACGCGTCTTGATCGCCCGTGGACGTGTCCGGGAACTCCCCGAGGTCGCCATCGAGACCCGGTACTCGCTCGAGGCGGGATCGGACCTCCTCTCCGTCGCTACGCGGTTCGTGAACGGGGGCCTCGACACCGTCGCCCTCCCCGCAGCGGACCTCATCCTGTGGGGGGAGGCGGAGCCCTTTGCGCCCGGCCCGGGGTTCGAGTTCGGCGAAGCTGCGCACACGGTCCCTTTCCTCACCGGGGCCGCTCGCGGCACCGCCTACGCATGGTGGAGCCCGGGGAGCGCGCTCGACGTGTCGGGCGGGCCGACGTGGTCGCACGCGGTGTCGAAGACCGCGTCGCTCGCGCCGGGGGACTCGCTTCGCGTCGAACGCCGACTTGCCGTGCGACGCGGCACCGCCGCGGACGCGGCGTCCGCGGTGTGGGCCGCGGAGGGGATTCCCGTCGGATGGGTCACCGTGGAAGCCGATCACGGCGGCGAGCACGTGGCGATGGTGAGGGTGGAAATCCGCACGCCGGAGGGACGCGCGCTGGCGTGGGGGGAAACGTCCTCGCGCGGTCCGCTCGTGCTTTCCGTGCCCTCGGGCCGGTGCATGCTTCTCGTGTCACATCCCCGGTACGGGATCGCCCCGGTTCCGGAGTTCTCGATCGAGACGGGCGGCAAGAGGAAGATCGCCCTGCGGCTCCTCGAGCCGGCGACCGTTGAATTGAGCGCGTTGGACGAGCGAGGTGCGCGCTCGCCTGCGCGATGGCGATTCCTTGGCGTGAATGGAACGCGGGACCCGTGGTTCGGGCCAAGGTACTCCGCGTCCGGCGCCGCGGAGTTTCTCTTCACGCCGGCTGGTGCAGACACCGTGTTCGTTCCTCCGGGGCGGTACCGGGTGCGGGTGACGCGGGGTCCGGGGTTCGAGGCGTGGGAACTGGATGTGACGTTGGCGCCCGGCGGCCGCACCGTGTTGCGCGCGGAGCTGGCGTCGATCGGGATCCCCGACTCGTGGATCGCCGCGGACCTCGGCGCGCTCGACCGGTCGCATCCCGCGTGTCCCGTGTCCTCGGCGGACCGCGCATTGGCGTTGGTTTGCGACGGCATCGCATGGTCGGCGGACGAGCGATTCGACGATGTCGCCGCCGAGGCACACGAACTTACCCTGGCAGACCCCGGGCGAACGGACGCGCGCACCTATGTCCGCGCGGACGGATCGAACTCGGCCGCAGTGAAAGAAGCATTGCAGGAGGGGAAGACCGTTTCCACCAACGGGCCTTTCGTGGAGTTCACGCTGGACGGAGTTGAGATCGGCGGAACCCTTCGGCGCGGACCGGGCATGGCCCGGGGCCACGTGCGGGTAATCGCTCCGGCCTGGATCGACGTGAGACGTGTTCTCATCGTCGTGAACGGGGTTGTGGACTCTGCCTTCATGGTCCGCGGCCGAGAGGGCTCGGTGCGCTTCGACGAGGACATCGAGCTTTACGTGAAGAACTCCGGGTTCGCACAGGTTCGCGTGGAGGGGGATGAGCCCATTCCGTCCGCCCCGGCCCCCCCCTTGGCGATCACCGGTCCGATCCGGGTGGAAATATCCGGAGGGGCGCGTTAGACTGCCGGGCTAGCTTTCGACGAGGGGTTCTTGGCTCCCGGTCGATCGCGCGGTCCTTCTCCGCGGCCGGCATGGTCCGGCCCAACTCAAACCGACTCCGTGGAGGAGAAAGGTTTCGTCCCATGCTGATGCGATCCCGTATCACGACGGGCCTGACGCTCGTCACGGCGATTCTCGCCCTCACTTTGTTTCTTCCCTCACTCGGCCTCGCGCAGACGCCGACGAAGCTGCTGATCTCCCAGGTTGAGATTCGAGGCAGTGGGATCACGGCTCCCAACGAGTACATCGTGATCAAGAATCCGGGGAGCGTGGCCGTCGATCTCTCGAACTACTACCTGACCGACGCCACCTTCGCGAGCGGGAGCCAGTACTACTACAACCTTCCCGACCCGACGAAGCTGATCGGCGGTGGCCTCTTCACCGACTTCGTTGCGCGCTTCCCCGCTGGCGCGACGATCCAGCCGGGGCAGGAGCTCTCGATCTCGGTGCTGGGAAGTGCGGGGTTCCAGGCCGCGTACGGCAAGCTGCCCAACTTCGAGATGTTCGAGGATGGGGCCGCTGCGGACGGCGTGCCGGACATGCGCCCCGCGCGCGCGGGTTCGATCAAGGACCCGGGGGCGACCGGCACGACTCCGACGCTCTCCAACACCAGTGAAGTGGTCATCCTGTTCTACTGGGACGGCGCTTCGGATCTGGTGACCGACATCGACTACGTGCTGTGGGGGACGGCGACATCGGCGGGCGTGGACAAGACGGGGATCTCGATCGACGGCCCCGACGCCGACTCGACGCCGACCGCCTACCTGGCGGATACGCCGCTGGCTTCGCAGGCCACACTTTCCGGGACCGGTACCTTCATCCGTACGAACGACGCCGAAGGCACTCAGACGATGACCGGCGGCAACGGTGTCGGTGGACGCAACGAGACGAGCGAGAACCTCGCCTCGACCTTCTCCACGAACACCACGGGCGTGCCGCCGGGGCAGACATCCACGGACACCACGGCTCCCACTCTGGTCTCCGCGTCGGGCTCGGCGACTTCGACCACGTGACCGTCGTGTTCTCGGAGCAGTTGGGCGTCGGTGCGGCGACAACCGCAAACTACTCGGTGTATCCGACCGCGAGCCCGAGCAGCACGATCACGGTAAGCGCCGCGTCTGCGGCCTCCGGCTCGGGCGCAAACGTGACCCTGACGCTGGCGTCGCCGCTTGCGGCCTCGACCGCGTACACGGTGAAGGTGAGCAACGTCCAGGACGTGGCCGGGAACCCGATCGCGGCCAACTCGACGGTGGCCTTCACCACGGGCAGCGTCAGCACGGGGTTCTCCGTGGTGGCGGCGTTCCAGTTCGGGAGCGACTACGTAGGCGTGGCGTTCTCGGAGAAGGTGAACGCGGCCCAGGCGACGACGGCGGCCAACTACGGCTTCAGCCCGTCGCTGACCATCAGCTCGGTGACGCTGCAGGAGAACGGACAGACCGCGATCATCAAGACGCTCGGCCGCACTGCCCAAGAGCACGGCGTACACGCTGACGGTGAGCGGGGTGACCAGCCTCACCGGCGGCGCGCTGAGCGGCGGGACCGCGAACTTCTCGACGGTGTCGGAGACCGTGACGAACATCGCGACGATCCAGGCGAACCCGAGCGGGTTTGCCGCGCAGACGCTGACGATGATCGGTCAGGTGTACGTGACCGCGTCGAGCAACGGGACGACGGGCAGCGCGTTCATCCAGGACGGTTCCGGTCGTGGACTGAACGTGTTTGGCGGCGCCGTGCAGTCGGCGCTGGACAACCGTGGGAACGTGACCAAGGTGACGGGCGTGGTGGAGATCTACTTCACGACGACCGAGATCACGGGGTACACGGCGACCCTGATCGCGTCGGGATTGCCGAAGTTGGCGCCGAAGGTGCTGACGGTGGCGCAGATGAAGTCGGCGGCGTGGGAAGGGACGTACATCCAGACCACGGCGACGCTGAGCGCGGCGCCGTCGGCCTCTGGGTCGACCAACTACAACTATCCTGCGGGTGACATCACGTTCCGGGTGCGTAACGCGGCGGGGATCAACGCCTCCAGTTACGCGTCGGGTGACGCCGTGACCGCGGCCGGGTTCGGAAGCGCGTACGGGAGCGGGTCATCGCTCACCTACCAGATCGGCGTGGGTCACAGCGACGACTTTGCGAAGGGGAGCGGCCCCGATCCCGTGCCGCCGACCCTGGTCTCCGCGTCGGGCTCGGCGAGTTCGACCAGCGTGAGCGTGGTGTTCTCGGACGCTCTGGGAACCGGCGCCACGACGGCGTCGAACTACTCGGTCTATCCGACTGCCACTCCCGCCTCGACCATCGCGGTCAGCTCAGCGGCCCTCTCCGGCTCCACGGTAACCCTGACGCTGGCGTCGCCGCTTGCGGCCTCGACCGCGTACACGGTGAAGGTGAGCAACGTCCAGAGCGCGGCCGGGATCCCGATCGCGGCCAACTCGACGGTGGCCTTCGCCACGGGCAGCGTCAGCACGGGGTTCTCCGTGGTGGCGGCCTTCCAGTTCGGGAACGACTACGTGGGCGTGGCGTTCTCGGAGAAGGTGAACGCGGCCCAGGCGACGACGGCGGCCAACTACGGTTTCAGCCCGTCGTTGACCATCAGCTCGGTGACGCTGCAGGAGAACGGACAGACCGCGATCATCAAGACGTCCGCCGCACTGCCCAAGAGCACGGCGTACACGCTGACGGTGAGCGGGGTGACCAGCCTCACCGGCGGCGCGCTGAGCGGCGGGACCGCGAACTTCTCGACGGTGTCGGAGACCGTGACGAACATCGCGACGATCCAGGCGAACCCGAGCGGGTTTGCCGCGCAGACGCTGACGATGATCGGTCAGGTGTACGTGACCGCGTCGAGCAACGGGACGACGGGCAGCGCGTTCATCCAGGACGGTTCCGGTCGTGGACTGAACGTGTTTGGCGGCGCCGTGCAGTCGGCGCTGGACAACCGTGGGAACGTGACCAAGGTGACGGGCGTGGTGGAGATCTACTTCACGACGACCGAGATCACGGGGTACACGGCGACCCTGATCGCGTCGGGATTGCCGAAGTTGGCGCCGAAGGTGCTGACGGTGGCGCAGATGAAGTCGGCGGCGTGGGAAGGGACGTACATCCAGACCACGGCGACGCTGAGCGCGGCGCCGTCGGCCTCTGGGTCGACCAACTACAACTATCCTGCGGGTGACATCACGTTCCGGGTGCGTAACGCGGCGGGGATCAACGCCTCCAGTTACGCGTCGGGTGACGTCGTGACCGCGGCCGGGTTCGGAAGCGCGTACGGGAGCGGGTCATCGCTCACCTACCAGATCGGCGTGGGTCACAGCGACGACTTTGCGAAGGGGAGCGGCCCCGATCCCGACGCCGCCGACCCTGGTCTCCGCGTCGGGCTCGGCGAGTTCGACCAGCGTGAGCGTGGTGTTCTCGGAGGCTCTGGGTGCCGGCGCCACGACGGCGTCGAACTACTCGGTCTATCCGACCGCCACTCCGGCATCGACCATCGCGGTCAGCTCGGCGTCGCTCTCCGGCTCCACGGTAACCCTGACGCTGGCGTCGCCGCTTGCGGCCTCGACCGCGTACACGGTGAAGGTGAGCAACGTCCAGGACGCGGCCGGGAACCCGATCGCCGCCAACTCGACGGTAGCCTTCACGAGCGGCGGCGGTGGCGGCACGACGATCCAGGTGGTGGCGGCCTTCCAGTTCGGGAACGACTACGTGGGCGTGGCGTTCTCGGAGAAGGTGAACGCGGCCCAAGCGACGACGGCGGCCAACTACAGCTTCACCCCGTCGCTAAGCATCGCCTCGGTGACGCTGCAGGAGAACGGTCAGACCGCGATCATCAAGACGCTCGGCCGCGCTGCCCAAGAGCACGGCGTACACGCTGACGGTGAGCGGGGTGACCAGCCTTACCGGCGGCGCGCTGACCGGCGGCACTGCCAGCTTCTCCACGGTAGCCGAGACCGTAACGAACATCGCCACGATCCAGGGCAACCCATCCGGGTTCGCCGCCCAGACGCTGACGATGATCGGTCAGGTGTACGTGACCGCTTCGAGCAACGGAACGACGACGAGCGCGTTCATCCAGGACGGCTCCGGGCGAGGTTTGAACGTGTTCGGTGGCAGCATCAAGTCGGCGCTGGATGACCGCGGCAACGTGGCCAAGGTGACGGGCGTGGTGGAGCTTTACTTCACGACGACCGAGATCACCGGGTACACGGCGACCTTGATCGCGTCCGGTGTTCCGAGGCTGGCGCCGAAGGACCTGACGGTGCCGCAGATGAAGTCCGCGGCCTGGGAGGGGACCTACATCCGGACCACGGCGACGCTGACCGCGGCGCCGTCGGCCTCGGGCAGCAGCAACTACAACTATACGGCGGGCGACATCATCTTCCGGGTGCGCAACGCGTCCGGGGTCGTTGCCGCCAATTTCGCTTCGGGCGACGTGGTGACCGCTGCCGGGTTCGGCAGCGCATTCGGCAGTGGTTCGACGACGACCTACCAGATCGGCGTGGGCCACTCCGACGAGTTCTCGAAGGGGGGCGGACCCGGCGACACGACGCCGCCGACCTTGTCCTCGGCGAATGGCGCGGCTGACTCGAGGGCCGTCACCGTGGTGTTCTCGGAGGCTCTGGGTGCCGGCGCCACGACGGCGGCGAACTACTCGGTCTATCCGACCGCCACTCCCGCCTCGCCCATCGCCGTCAGCTCGGCGGCGGTCTCGCTGAGTCAGGTCACCTTGACCTTGGCCTCCGGCCTCGTTGGCGGCACCAGTTACACCGTTCAGGTAAGCAACGTGCAGGATCTGGCCGGCAACCCCATCGTCGCCGGGTCCATCATCCAGTTCACTGCCGGGGCCGCTGTGGTCGAGGAGGGCCTCCTCGATGTGGCCGCTCGCACGCTGCTGCGCGGCTACGTGATGCCGAACGGGGCCGAGCAGGCAATCGAGATCAAGATGAACTCGGAGGGCTCGGCCAAGGCGACGTGCCGGGTCTTCGACACGCAGGGGCGCGTGGTCAGGGTGCTCTACGACGGGGCAGGCGCCAAGAGGACGCTCAAGTGGAACGGCCGGGACGAGACTTTCGAGTTCGTCCGCGCCGGGCTCTACATCTGCCATCTCATGACTACTAGCTTGGACGGAACGATCCGCCGGGAGCAGGTCCCGATCGTCGTCTCCGTGCGTTTGGACTAGGGGGGGCGACAAGATGAAGACGAACTGGAGACGACTGATGCCGGCCCTGGTGGGTCTGGCTCTCCTCGCTGCGGCGGCGCCGGCCTTTGCCGCCTTCGAGGATCTGGAGGTGTCCCCGCGGGCGCGTGCGCTGGGCGGTGCGTTCAGCGCGCTCCCCGCGGACGCGTACGCGCCGTTCCACAACGCCGCCTCGCTCGCCTGGACCGGTGGTCCTGCGGTCGCGGCCTCCTTCGTGAGGCCGTTCGGCTACGACTTCTCGCAGCAGATCGTGGCTTCGGGGACGATGAGCGCGGGCCGGTTCGGAGGCGTGGGACTCGGTGTTCGACACTTCGGTGTCGACTACCGAGGCGAGAACCTGACCGGGGAAACCACGATCAGCCTCGCGCACGGGTTCCAGCTTCTCAAGGACATGCAGAGCACGCTCGCGGCGGGGTGGGGGATCAATATCTACCACCTGGACTACGGGATGAGCGTGGATGTGGATCCTGGCCAGCCGGGCACCGGGATCGATCCCGGCAACGCGACGGCGTTCGGCGTCGACTTCTCCGCGCAGGCCACGATCTACAACCGCACCCGCGTGGGGTTCTACGCCCTCAACATGAACAACCCCACGATCGGCAAGACCGACAAGGAAGACCTGATCCGCCGCGTCGGAGCGGGGGTGGCCTACGTGCCCTACAAGGGCGTGACCACCGCGCTCGACATTTCGAGCACGCTCGGCGATCCGCTCCAGTTCCGGGGCGGGACCGAGTTCGAGGTCAACGACTACCTGTGCCTGCGCGCCGGCATCCGCTCGGAGCCCAGTATCTTCACCGCCGGTGTCGGCATCAGCCAATACGGCATCACCGTGGACTACGGCTTCTCCACTGGGGGGGGCACCCTCGAGGCCACCCACCAGTTCGGTGTGAGCTATGTCCTCTCCTCCGGGAAGTAGGAGGCGGTCGTGTTGAGTCTGCGACGAAGACTGATCCTCACTGCCGCGGTGGTGGCGGCGGCCGCGCTGTCTCCGGGCGTCCTGCGCGCTCAGGGCACGGCGGACACCGGAACCTCCATCAGCGGCGAGCACCAGATCGACATCAACCACGCGTCGCTGGACGCGCTGAAAACCCTGCCCATCCCCGCCAGCGTGGCCGAGGCGATGTACGAGCATCGCAAGTACCGCGCCTACTTCAATAGCCTCTTCGATCTGCTCGAAGTGGAGGGAGTCACCCCCCAGATGCTGGAGACCCTCCGGCCCTTGGTGGTGGTCACCCCGATCTTCCAGTTGGAGCAGGAGGACATGCGCGAGGAGGAACGACGCGCCCAGGAGCGCTACTACGTCGTGCAGCGGTTCCTCTCCGAGGAGGGGGCGAGCGAGGGGCTGGTTGACGACTATGTGGACCAGATCAAGGACCCTCGAAACGTCAACCGCCTGAACTACTACGATCTCGTCTCCTACCAGAACGTGTCTCCCGTGGACGCGGTGGCGATGCTGCGCGAGCGCAGTCTCGCCGGCAAGATCGAGAACATGCGTCAGCTCCGGTCGGCGAGCGGCGTCACCTACTGGGGTTTCCGCAACCTGCGGGACTTCATCCGTTACGACGATCCCGAGGAGACCAAGACGCGGTTCTCGGGGGACTACCAGTTCCGCGTGTACAACACGCCCTACACACTGGACGATTACGATGCGCTCACCGAGAACGTCCAGGCCACGATCAGCACCAGCGAGTCGAACTCGCTGACCGCCGAGCAAAGGGCGAACCTCCGCAACTTCGATGAGAACACCTTCGCCGGACGGATGAACCTGGGCGCCAGCGACCCCTATATGACCAACAAGCTGCGCCTGCGCTACGGCCGGCACTTGAAGGCCGGGGGGATCGCCCATCGCAACCTGGGCGAGGAGAACTGGGACGAGACCGCCAAGGCCTATGTCGAACTCGGCGATTACGCCCCGGTTTCGACCCCCTTCGGCAAGTTCCAGCTCCACAAGGCGGTGGTGGGCAATTACGCGGTGACTCTGGGTCAGGGCCTCATCATGGATGCGACCGACTTCTTCATGCCGCGACGCACCGGCTCCGGCTACAACGTGCGGGCGGTCGGCATTCGCGGTGATATCTCCCGCAGCGACGAGTACACGCTGCGCGGGACGGCTCTGGAGGGAACCCTGGGCCACGTCCGGGGGACGTTCTTCTACTCCCTGGACGACAAGGACGCGATCCTCAACCCGGACGGCTCGTTCAACTCCTACATCACCATGATGCCGCGGGTGTCGAACGACTTCCTCGAGGGGATCCGCGCCGACATCGACGCCGGTCTCTTGAAGGGCCATCGGGAATCGAAGTACTACACGCCGATGCGGGACGTGATGAGGGAGCAGATCACCGGCGGAAACGTGAAGTACGAGTTCCGTCCGGGGACCTACGTCGGCCTCACCGGGCTCGACATGAACTACCGGAACCGTCTCTACCATGACAACGCTGCCCGGCGTTGGAATCCCGATCCGGCGTCGCTGGTCATGCAGCCGGCGACACGTCTGGAAGACCGCGACTCCGAACTCTACGCGCGGTATAACAGCACCGATCTCGGGCCCTATCGCCGGATCTGGGGCGCCGAGGGATCCACGGTGTTCGAAAACGTGTCCCTTGCCGCGGAGTACGGGAAGCTGGAGACCTCGGACGAGGAGAGCGCGCTCAAGCGGATCTTCTCCTACGGCCCCGAGGCCTTCATCGCCAACGGGTACATCCAGTACGAGAACTTCAACTTCCTGGCGCTCTACCGGAACTATTCGTTGGGATACGATAATCCCTACAACCGGGCGTTCTCGGAGAACTCCAAATTCCAGCAGACGCTGATGGATGGAAACCCCTTCCGGCTCTGGAATCCCCTGTACAGCTACACGGCGTACAACGACCCCTCTCCCAAGGCGGAGGAGGGCTGGTATTTCAGCACCCGCTACCAGTTCACCCGGGCCTTCACGCTGACCGGTCTCGAATACGACACCTATACCCGCAAGGCGGACGGCGCGGACCTGAAGCGACTCACCATCCGCGCGGAGTACCGGCCCGTGTTCCCGGTGCGATTCCGCATTCGTCACCGGATTTCCGGCCGGCACGACCAGCGGCCGGACGACATCCGCGCCTTCCAGTCCTGGGACACGCGGTTGGAGATGCGGGTCAATCTCTCCAACTACGACCAGATGGGATTCCTCTACTCGACCACCAACGTGACGTTTGCCGACCGGCCTCGGCTCAGCGCCCCTGCCGATGGCGGCAACACGAGCACCAACCAGGTGGGGTCGCGGGGGATTCCGGCGAAGGCGGTGCAGGCGACCTTCACGCACAACTTCAGCGACTTCCTGACCGCCACGGTGTCGGCGGAGGTCTACGACGGCTTCCTGTACAACTTCGAGGACAACGAGTTCGTCGTACTCGACGGAAACGGCTTCCGGAACTGGTTCATGCTCCGCAGCCGGCTCTCGGAGAATCTTTCCTGGCGGCTCAAGTGGACCGCCGACCACCAGCTTCCTCGCTCTTACGTGGACATCCGGAACTTCGGCGACTTGATATCGCCGACCCCGGATGGCACGGATGCGCGGGGGGAGCAGACTTCTTACCGGTTCCAACTGGACTACTCGTTCTAGGCTCCGGGCCTGAACTCGCGGGAGAATGAGCATGAGGCGAGGCATCTTGACGATAGTGCTGGCGGCGGCGGTCCTTGTGTCCGCCCGGCCGGCGAGCGCGTTTTCCTTCCTGGATCGCGCCTACGGGACACCGCAACTCGGACTCTCCGCGCGCTCGCGTGCGATGGGAGGGGCGGGTGCGGCGATGAGCGACGGAGTGTTCAGCCTGGTGGACAACCCGGCCAACCTGGTCCTGCTGCGCGGCAACCGCGTGCAGTTCACGGGCGCAATGGCCCGGGCCAGCGAGAGCCGGCTCGTGCCGCTGTTCGACACCTTCGATTCGTTCGTCGATGAGACCGCGGTCGCGGTCAACGACAACGGCTACGGCGAGCTCCAGGGCGGTGTGGTGCTCGATCACTGGGGGGGGCGGGGCGTGATCGTGTCGGGGGGCGTGTTCACACGCTACGATCCCCGTTACGACTACTTCGACGAGCTGCGCACCAGCGACAGCAGCGACACGCTGCGCAACAACAAGATCATCAAGACCGACGGGTTGCTCCGCACCGCCACTCTGGGCGTGGCGCTCCCATTCGGAGACGGATCCGGTCTGGGCGTTGCGGTGAACTACTACTTCGGCACCCTGACCAACCGCGAGGCCCTCGTCTCGCTGGCCACCAGCGACTACGGCTCGGCCACCGAGGCGAAGCTCGAGCGCAAGCTGGACGGCTTCTCGGTGACCGTGGGTGCCAACGTGTACGTGGACGAGCGGCTGCGGGTCGGTGCGGCGATCGAGACGAAACCGTCGCTGAACGATGACTACACGACCTGGACCGACGGCGCAGTGACCTCGCCCGAGCAGTCGAGCGGCGATCTCGAGCTTCCCATGCGCTTCCAGGGAGGGCTCACCTACCGGCCTCGCAATGCGTTCCAGACCGTCTTTGCCGCCGATGTGGTGTACACGCCCTGGTCGGAGATCGCCGACCATCTGAGCCCCGACCAGAAGCTACAGGACACGTGGGAAGGCCGCTTCGGTCTCGAGCACGTCTTCTACAACAACCTCCCCGGGCGCATCGGCTTCCGTTACGGGCAGTCGTACGCCATGGACGAGGCCGACCGGGTGACGTTCACCTTCGGGTTCGGCTATCTGGTCGAGCAGTTCAGGATCGATCTGGCCGCCGAGGTGGGGAAGGCGTCGACGCGCCAGACCCCCATCCGCCCGCGCACGGAGCAGGGCGCCTACGTGGGGCTTGGCCAGGACCGTGTTGACGACACGCTGTTCCGGGTTTCCCTGGGTGTGGACTACGGGTTCTAGCATCGCCGTCTGGCATCGCCTGCCCCAGGAGACTCGTACAGCGTGAGATCGATATTGCAGCGGCTGACGGGGGCGTTGCTCCCCGCGGCTTTGGCTTGGTTCATAGGGTGTTCCAGCCCCAGTCCGCTCAAGGTGCCCGTCCAGGACGGGATCACTCTGGAGGGGAACACGGTGAGATGGAGTACCGACGAGCCCACCCTGGGATCGGTTCGGTACGGCACGTCGTCGGGCGTCTACAACCGGGTTGCCTATCCGGCCTCGGCGGCGCGCGCCGACTTGGCGTACGCGACCGAGCACCGGGTACCGCTCCTCTCGGTGAGCCAGGGAGAGAAGATCTACCTGCAGGTTCTGGATCGAGCCCAGAACGGTGGTGTCGTGACGGCCGACGAGGTCTCGTTCACGGTGGGGACTCGGCCGGCGCCGAAGCCCTTCCTGAGTTGGACCATGATCGACGTCGGTTTTGGGGACTCGCATATCTTGACCATGCCGAACACGGGCAAGCGCATCATCATCGACGGCGGTGAACGCCGAGACTGGGCGAACGTGGACGCCTACCTCCAAGCGGCGGGGGTGAGCCGTCTGGACGTGGCCATGGCCACGCATGTCCACAGCGACCATATCGGCGGGCTCGTCGGCGAGAGCTACACGCTCTCCGACGGGGTTCTCGGGGCCTACGACATCGGGCGCTTTCTGGACACGCCGCTCAAGTCCGACATGAACTCCTACGCCTACCGCAGCTATCGGGACGAACTCCTTCCCACCCTGCGCGCCAAGTCGGTTCCCATCGACACCATTCGCGCCGGGGACACCTCCAGTGGCACGTCCGCCCTCGTATGGGACGGGTCGGTCGGTGTGGAAGTGCTCAATTCCGGCTACGGCAGCACCTTCGGCGGAGTGAGCGAGGGAGACGTCCTCAACAACGACTCCGTGATCCTGCGCCTCACCTATGGCGACGTGAATCTGATGCTGGGGGGAGACGCCGAGGCCCCCGTGACCACGTCCATCGCCGCCGCCAAGGGAAGCGCCATCGACACCGAAGTGCTCAAAGTCCATCACCACGGCCTCGACGACAGCAGCCCAGCCGATTGGGTGAACGCGGTCAACCCGCGGGTGGGGCTCATTCCCATCACCACGTACGAGTCGAGCCTGGGAACGCTACCGAGCGAATCGGTGCTCATCCGACTCCGTAACCACCGCACCGACATCTACGCCTCCGACCGCGCCGAGCCTCTCGGCCTTCGCCTAACGAACGACAAGGGCTACAACGTCACCCTGACCACCGATGGCGTGAGCTACGAGGTCTCGGTGGCGCTCTCCCAGAGCGTGCACTACGCGCCCGTCAATTACGCCCCCGCCATGCCGGCGGAGGATGAGGTCATTCCGCAATGAAGCGATGCATCCCACTTTGCCTCATCGGTCTTCTCTTTCTGGGAGGGGCGATCCCCGCAAGCGATCTGCTCGAGGTGGACATCCTCTTCACCAGCGATGTCCACGGGCACATCTCCAAGGACGACGCTACGTTCCTGAATCCCAATTTCCCGCCGCCGCTGGGCGGGGGCGCGAGCATTGCCGCTTACGTCAAGGACGTTCGCGACAAGGCGGCCAAGGAAGGGCGCGCCGTGCTCCTCTTCGACGACGGCGACATCTTCCAGGGGACGCCGCTCGGCACCAACACCAAGGGGACCGCGATCTTCGAGTTCATGAACGACATGGGGTATACGGCCTGCGTGCTCGGCAACCACGATTTCGACCTCGGGTGGGAGAACACCAAGCGTCTGGCCGAGATGGCCAACTTCCCGGTGCTGGGAGGGAACATCCTCTACGCCGAGACCAAGAAGACCGTCGACTGGATCGACCCGAGCTTCTTCATCGAGGTCGACGGGATCAAGATCGCGGTTGTGGGATTCATCACCGAGTCCACCGCCAACATGTCGTTCGGAAAGAACCTGGAAGGGATCGAGTTCGCTCCCATCCACGAGGTGCTTGGTCCCGAGGTCGAGCGGGTCCGCGCACAGGGGGCAAACGTCGTCCTTGCGCTCCTGCACACAGGGCTTCCCTACAAGCCGGAGTTGAGCAACGAATACCGCAAGATGCTGCAGCGCGATGCCGAAGGCGGTCTTCCGCACTGGGGCATGAGTGCGATGGAACTCGCATACACGACGCCGGGCATCGACGCCATGTTCACCGGGCATACCCACCAGGGCTACGACACGCCGTGGGAGGATCCGCGCACCCACACGGTGGTGTTCGAACCCTACGGCAACGGGTCGAGCATCGGGCACATCACCATGCTCATCGATCGCAACACGAAGCAGATGATCGGCTACCGGACCCACTCCGATCGCGGGTCGCTGGTCACCCTGTTCGAGGAGCAGATCTGGCCGGACCCCGCCATGGAGAAGGTCATCGAAGAGAAGGTGAGCAAGGCCGAAGCGGGTCTCGATGTCGTGGTCGGCCAGACCGAGGTGCTGTTGCAGCGCGGGTCGGCCAATAACGCGCTCATGGGGTTCGTGATGGCGGACGCCTTCCGGGTCGAGCTCAACGCCGACTTCGCCATCCAGAACACGGGCGGCGTGCGCGCGGACATCTCTCCCGGCGATATCACGGAGCGCCACCTGCTTGGCGTGTCTCCCTTCGGCAATCAGATGGTGCTCGTGAATCTGAAAGGCCAGATGCTGCGCGGCATGATGGAGGACAAGCTCCGCGGGACCGCCGGCGGAATCTTCATCTCGGGCGGCAAGGTCGCGTACGACATTTCGCGGCCGGACGGAAGCCGGATCGTGGAGTTCACGATCGGCGGTCAGCCTGTAGAGGATGAGAAGATCTACAAGGTGGCCATGACCAACTACCTGGCCGAGGGGAACAGCGGGATGGGCGTCTTGCGCGAGGCGCTCCAATCCGAGGATCTGATGTACACCGGATTCACCGACCTGGAGGTTCTGCGCAACTACATCAAGCATCAGGGCGTGCTGAATCCCAAGAACGACGGGCGTTGGGTGAAGGTCTCGCCCTCCTAGACCTTGCGCCGCCGCCCCCCCGCGGGGGAGGATAGTCGCCTCGCGACGGTCCCGAGTCGGAAGCTCATCCGAGCGAGCGGGGGTGGCAGTATGGCGACGGTTTCACAGCGCAGAAGTCTCGACATCACGAGGACGGTCGCAGCCGCGGCCGTCCTCTTCGTTTGCGTGCTCGGGGCGCAGGGCTGCGGTGGGAAGCGAGGCGCCTCGGCGGGCGCCGCCCCGCGACTCACCGTCGCCGCCCGACTCCCGGAGGGGGACACCGTCGGACGCACGTCGGTGGACGTCGTCTTCGACCGCCCGGTGGTGGCGATGGGAGCGCCCGATCCGACCCCCAAGGAGGGGAAGAAATACCTCGAGTTGGATCCGATGCCCGAGGGCTACTACCACTGGATCGGGACGCGCACCCTCACCTACGTCGTGAACGGCGGGCTTCCCCTGGCCACCCGCTTCGTCGCCAAGGTGCCCTCCGGCATCCGCGCCGCCGACGGCACCAAGCTCAAGGGAGACGTGGTGTGGGAGTTCACGACCCCTCGCCCGGGTCTGGTGAAGTCGATCCCCGCGCCTTCCGATTCCTTGATGAGGCCCGAGGACCCCATCCTTCTTATCTTCAGCCAGCCGATGGATCCGGTGGAGGTCGGCGACGCGGTGGAGTTGGAGCACGGCCCGGATCTCGACCCCGCGCGGCCCGACAGCGCGTTTCTCGCCGGGTTGGGTTGGGAGTTCCGGTCCATCGATCGCGAGAACGCGGTGGTGCTTCGCCCGCGCTCGCCGCTCAAGCGCGATCACGAGTACGCGATCCTGATCAAGGACTCGCTGCGCGGGCTGGGCGGGCCGCTTCCCATCACGCGGGAGCTGCGCATCCCGTTTCGCACCTACGGGCCTCCCGGTCTGGTCGCGGCAGGCGATGTCGAGGGGGCGACGCTTCACTTCCGCACGCCGGTCGCGGGCGATTCCCTGAGGGCGTACCTGACCGTGCAACCCCGGCCGGCCGCGCTGCAGGTGGGGGGAGACGGGACCCAGATCCATCTCGGCGGGCTCGAACCCGCCACCGAGTATCAGGTTCTGATCGCAGCCGGGATGCCCGACCTCTTCGGGCAGCGGCTCACCGAGAGCGCTCGGATCCGCCTGCGCACCGCGAACCGCCGGCCGTCGCTGGAACTACTCCCTTCCAGCGGCTACGGAGGCGCCGCGGTGGTTCCGCTCGCTTCGGAGCGCCAGGTGGTGCTGCGTTTCGCCGGCGTCACCGAGGTCCGCGTGCGCATGGAGGCGCTCACCCCGGAAGGAGAGATCCGGCAGCGCTTCGCGCGACCCGACTCGCAGGCGGCGGCTACATCAGCGATCTACAGCGGGCCGGCGCTCAACGAAATCACGACCCAGGCGATTCCTCTGGATCGCCTGGTGCCCCCGGGGAAGCCTGGCGCCGTGCTCGTGATCGCGGCGGCTCTCGGCCGCCGCTTCGACGGCACCCCGTTCGAGCTCAAGGCGCAGAGCATCATCCGTTGGAGCGACCTCGGCATCACGGTGAAGGGGTCGGAAGGGGGCGGTCTCGTCTGGGTCACCGCGCTCGCTTCCGCGCGGCCGGCGGCGGGCGCCGACATCACGGTGATGGATGCGTTCGGCGTCGCCCGCTGGACCGGGCGGACGGATGAGCGCGGCATGGTCGCGCTGCCGGAGAAGTCGCGCCTGGGCGCGGATCGGCCTGAGGTCTACGTGAAGGCGACGCTGGCGGGGGACGCGGCGCTGGGGAACCTCGACGGGAGCTGGCGGCTCGCTCCCTGGCAGATGGGGATCGATGCCTCATACGGCAACAGCGCCACGGATCACCGTGCGTTCGTTTACGGAGACCGCGATCTCTACCGGCCCGGCGAGACCGTGCACCTCTGCGGGCTCGTGCGGCGGTTCGTCCCCGGTGGGTTGGGCGCGTGCGCGCTCGACTCGGTGCGGGTGCAGGTGAACGACCCGCGGGGTGGGGCAATGCTCGCGGATACGATGCTTGCGGTCGACCGGCTTGGAGGATTCGCGCTGGATGTGCCGGGACGCGCCGACGCCCCGGCCGGCGGATACAGCGCGGTGGCTCTGCTCCCCGACCGATCGAGAGAGGTCGGCATCGGCTCGGCGGAGTTCCAGGTAGCCGCCTACCGTGCCGCCTCCTTCCAGGTGACGGCGCGCTCGCGCACCGCGAGCGTCACGGCCGGCTCGACGTTCGAGGTGGACGTGAGCGCCTCCTACTACTTCGGCGCGCCGCTCGCCGGATCCCGCGTGCGCTGGTCCCTGGTCCGGGAGCGCGCGGGGATCCGGCCCCCAGGCTATGACGGGTTTTCCTTCGACAGCTACGACGAATATTCGTTCGGAGAGTTCGACGGGTCGGGCCCCGCGTCCGCCGTGCTGGCCACGGGCGAGGATATCCTCGACGCCGCCGGCGCCGCCGCGATTCGCGTGCCGCTCCCCGAGGAACCCTTCGCGGGGTTCGAGCGCCTCACCTTCGAAGCCGGCGTGATCGACCCGAGCGGGGATACGGTGTACGGCCGCGCGTGGTCGCTCTATACCCCCGCGTCGGTCGTGCCGGGCGTGAGCGCCCCCGAGCGCGTCGTGCCTGCGGGAGAGCAGGCCCTGATTCGCGTGACGGCGCTTCGCGCGGACACCTCGCTCGTCGTGCCCGGGACGCCCATCACCGTCACGGTCGTGCGGCGCGAGTGGCGTTCGGTGCGAAAGCTTCTCGTCGGCGGGCGAATCGGCTACGAGGGAGCGGTCGTGGACAGCGTGGTGGGCTCGCGCGAGATCGTCTCCGGCCGGGAGCCTGTCGAGCTGCGTTGGGACATCGCGGAGCCGGGCGCCTACCACGTCCGCGCAGAGGCACGCGACCGGATGGGGCGGCGAGCCCGATCCTCGGCGAGCTTCTATGCGAGCGGGGTTCGCGCGCCGCGCGCGGCGGGGCCCTGGGAGGAGGAGCCCTTCCTCGAGATCACCACCGACAAGCAACGCTATCGCCCCGGCGAAACCGCACGCGTCTTCGTCTCCACGCCCGTCCGCGCGCGGCGCGCGATCCTCTCGATCGAGCGCGAGGGCATCCTGGAGTCGCGGCTCGTGGACCTCGGTCCCGGCTCGATCGTCTTCAACGTGCCGGTGAAGGCCTCCTACATGCCCAATGTCTACGTCGGGGTGACGCTCGTGGAGCCGGAGATTCCGGAAGCGGTCGCGCCCGATCTCCCTCTGAAGGCGCGGCTCCCGCGGTTGCGCATCGGCTACGCGGAGCTTGCGCTCGACGTGTCCTCGCGGCGGCTGGCGGTGACGGCGACGAGCGATCGCGAGGAGTACCGCCCCGGCGATCGCGCCGTCGTCGACGTGCGCGTGCGCGACGCGGCCGGAGCGGGAACGCCCGCGCGCGTGAGCGTGGCCGTCGTGGACGAGTCGGTGCTCGCGCTCATCGGCACGCCCATCCCCGATCCGTTCGCGTTCTTCTACGCACCGCGCGGCCTCGGCGTGCGCACCGACGACACGCGATTGAGCCTCAGGCTCGGTTCGGAGCAGCAACTCGAGGACGAGAAGGGCGAGGCCGGCGGCGACGGCGCGAGCGGCTCCGGATACCGTTCCGAGTTCGCCACCGTCGCGCACTGGAGTCCGGCCGTGTTCACCGACGCGAGCGGCCGCGCGCGGGTGGACGTGAAGCTTCCCGACAACCTCACGCGCTTTCGAATCGTCGCCGTGGCGGCCGCGGGCGTGGATCGATTCGGCGCCGGCGAGGGGAGCCTGCGGGTGACCAAACCGCTGACCCTGGACCCCGCGCTTCCGCGCTTCGCCGGGGTGGGGGACGCGTTCGAGGCCGCCGTGCTCGTCACCAATCGCGGGGACCGCGCGATCCAGGGGACGGTGAGCATGGAGAGCGATCTGCTCGCGGCGCCTCTTACGCGAGCCCTGCGCCTCGATCCCGGTCGAACCCAGCGCGTGGCCTTCCCGGTGCGCGCGACGGTGGCGGGAGAGGCCCGCGTGCGTTTCCGCGCCCTCTTCGAAGGGGCCGAGGACGCGGTGGAGGTGCGCGTACCGTTGATCGAGCCGCGCCTCGTCCGCACCGCCGCCGCGGCCGGGCGCACTTCCGGAACGCAGCCCGAGATCATCCAGCTTCCCGCCGCCGCGATTCCAGGGTCGGCCACGCTCGACATGCGGCTCTCCCCGAGCGTGATCTCGGGGGTGGAGCAGGCCTTCCGAAACGTCCTCGACTATCCCCACGGCTGCCTGGAGCAGACCGCGAGCCGGCTTCTGGCTATCGCGCTCTACAAGCAGCTATCTCAAAGCACGAACGCCGTTTGGGTGGATAGTCTCACGTTGGACTCGAAGCTGAACGCGGGGGTCCGGCAGATGAGCGCGCTCACACTCCCGTGGGGATCCTTCACGTTCTGGCCGCAGGGGGGCGCCGAGGCCCCGGCGTGGATGACCTCCTACGCGGCCTACGCGCTGGCCCAGGCCAAGCGCGCCGGCGCGGACGTGCCCGAGGAGCTTCTGGAGCACGCCGCCCAGGTCACCGAGCGGTGGCTGCGCGGCGGGGCCGAGTCGGGGGAAGAGAGCGGCTCGGCGGGCCGGCGCCCGCTCGGGATGTTCCTCTTTGCGGCCGTCGAGTTCGAGGGACTTCTCTCTCGCTCCGTGCTCGAAGGGATCGAGGTCGACGCGTTCGCGGACGGTATCCAGTACATGACTCCCGAAGATCGCGTGTTCCTGGCGTTGGCGTTGCATCGTCTGGGTCGCCGCCCGGACGTCGTTGCGCAGGTGCTGGCCGAGGTCAAGAACCGCATCCAGGTGACCGCGGCGGGGGCGTTGGTCGCCGCGGATCAGGGCTCGGCGGTGGCGGAACCGATGCGCACCGGGGTGCGCGGCACGGCCCTCGCGCTCCTTCTCGCGGTGCGGGCGCGCCCCGAGGATGCGCTGGTGCCTCGGTTGGCCTATGGCCTGCTGAGCCTGCGCCTGCACGGCGATTGGGGGAGCACGCAGGACAACGCGCTGGCGATGCTCGCGCTCACCGAGTACCGGACGCGCGTGGAGGGCACGAGCACCGAGGCCTTCGACGCGAACGTCCTGTTGCAGGGAACCCGCGAGCCGCTCATGAGCCGCGCGTTCGAGGCCGGCACGCTGGAGATCGCCGAGAGCAGCGTGGCGCTGCCCGCGTCGGTCGCGCCGGGGAAGGCGGTCAAGCTCAGGATCGAGCGCAAGGGGGGCAGTCGCCGCAGCAGCGTCTTCTACGGCGCGGTGCTGCGCTGGGAGGAAGGCGCGCTCGATCGCGCGGCGACGGAGGGGGGCTTCACGCTGCTGCGGAAGGTGGAGAGGTTGAACGGGGGCGGCGCGCCGGGGCTCGGCGATCTCGTTGCGGTCACGCTCGAAATCGTGGCTCCCCGCGAATCGTGGTACCTCGCGATCCGCGACCCGCTCCCCGCCGGTCTGGAAGCCGTGCACACGGACTTCGTGGTGGAATCGGTGCTCGAAGCGCGCAAGCTCGACCGGCACGCGGGCCGATACGAACCGCTACCCGTCGACTTCAGCGAGATCCGCGATCGGGAGATGCGCCTCTACGCCGATCACGTTCTGCCCGGCGTGTACGAGGTGCGCTACCTGGCGCGGGTTCGTGCGGTCGGCACGTTCGGGCACCCGCCGGCCACCATTGAGGCGATGTACTCACCGGAGTTGAACGCGTCGAGCGCGTCGCCCGCGTTCGTCACGCGGCAAGCGAAGGCGGAAGGCGGTCGGTGAGAACGCGCGGACGGTGCGCGAAGTCGGAAGGCGGGCGGTGAGGATGCGCGGACGGTCGGTGAGAACGCGCGGACGGCCGGCGAGGCGCGCGGCCCTCTTCGCGGCTCTCGCGCTCGCGTTCGCCTGGGCCTTCGTGTGGGCGGCGCGAGTGCCCTTCGATCGCAGCGCGCTCGACTACGGAGATGTGGCCTCGGCGCAAGTGCTCGCCCGCGACGGGACGCCGTTGCGCACGACCTTGGGGGGCGCCGAGACGCGCGCGATGTGGACCCCGCTCGCGCGGATCTCGCCGCTCCTGGTTGAAGCGACCCTGGCCGCGGAGGATCGTCGCTTTCGCGCGCACCCCGGCGTGGATCCGGCGGGCGTGGCGCGCGCCGCGTGGCGGAACCTGCGCGCGGGCGAGATCACCGGAGGCGGATCGACCCTCACCCAGCAGTTGGCCGGGCTCCTCTGGCCCGAGCCTCGCACGCCGGCGGGAAAGCTCCGCGAGGCGGTGCGGGCGGTGCGATTGGAGCTGGCGCTGTCCAAGGACGAGATCCTCGAGCAGTACCTGAATCGCGCGCCCTATGGCCCCATGATTCAAGGGGTTAGAGCGGCTAGCGAAAGCTACTTCGAGGTGGCTCCGGACCGCCTTGGCCCCGCTCAGGCGGCCACCCTGGCAGGCCTCCCCAAGGCGCCGGGTCGGTTCATCGCGGCGGGCGGAGCCGAGGCGTTGCGGCGCCGCCGTGACCACATTCTGACCGCGATGGAGCGTCGCGGCGCGCTGACCGCGGAGGAAGCAGCCGTCGCACGTCACGCGCCGCTCGACCTGCGCCGAGCCGTCGGGGCGCATCGAGCCCCGCACTTCGCGGATTGGGTCTTGGCTGAACGCCCTCTGTCCGCACGGAGCGCGACGCGGCTCACCACTACGCTCGACGCGCGCTTGCAGGGTGAGATCGAAGCCGTGGTGCGCGCGGCGCAGGCGCGCCTCGCGGAGGACGGGGGCGCCACTCAGATCGGCGTCGTGGTGCAGGCGATCCCATCCGGCGAGGTGCTGGCGATGGTCGGCTCCACCGATTGGGCCGACCCCGCCGAAGGCCAGGTGAACGCGGCGCTCGCCCCCCGGCAACCGGGTTCCGCGCTCAAGCCGTTCCTCTACGCGATGGCCTTCGATCGCGGGCGCTCGGCCGCGGACCTTCTCGCGGACACGCCGATGGAAGCTGTGGATGTCGAGGGCGCCTCGCTATCGCCCCGCAATTACGACGGGCGCTTCCGCGGCCCGGTGCGCATGCGGGTTGCGCTCGCGAGTTCCTTCAACGTGCCCGCGGTGCGGTTGCAGGAGCAGATGGGCACGTCGCGGGTCCTGGAGGGTCTGCGCGCTGCGGGGCTCGACGCGTTCTCTCTGGGTGCGGAGCACTACGGGCTGGGTCTGACGCTCGGCGTGGGGGAGGTGACGCTGCTCGATCTCACCAACGCGTACGCCGGGCTCGCGCGCGGCGGTCTGACGCGGCCGCCGTCGTTCCTGCTGGAGGCGGCAGACGCGCGGGGGAGGGCGCTGCCGCTCGCCCGCGCCGGCGGCGCGCGGTGGTGCGAGGAGACCTCGGCGTTTCTGGTCCAGGACATCCTCGCCGACGACGCCGCGCGCGTGCCCGGGTTCGGGAGCGCTTCCGCGATCGATCTGCCGTTCCCGGTCGTTGTGAAGACCGGAACCTCGACGGGCTATCGCGACGCGTGGTGCGTGGGGTTCGACCGCGATCATGTCGTGGGGGTCTGGACCGGCAACTTCGACGGCACTCCCGCGCGCGGCGCGGCCGGCGTGCGCGGTGCGGGGCCCGTGTTCCGCGAGATCATGCTCCACGTGCACGACGTGGGGAGCCGCCCCTGGTCCGCCGATCCTCCGGCCGGCTGGCGGCAGCATCCCGTATGCGCGCTTTCCGGCGGGCGCCCCGGCGACGCGTGCACAGGCACGGTGCTGGAGTGGTTCGCGGACGAAGCGTGGGCCGCGCGCGGGGCGTGCGCGCTCCACCGCTTCGAGCGCGAACGCCGCGTCGTGGAGTGGCCCGACGAGTACCTCGCGTGGGCGATGGACGCGGGGCTGGTGGTGGCCGGCGCCTCGGAGGGCGCTCCGCGCATAACGTCACCCGCGAACAGGAGCATCTACTACCTGGCTCCGGAACTTGCAGAGAGCGAAGCCATCCGGTTCCGTGCCGTGGGTGTGGGGCAGGACGCGCGCTGGCGCCTGGACGGGGAGGACCTTGCGGCGGCCGCCGCGCCTGACGGCCGGGGGCAGGGACAACTGCTGTGGATGCCGAGACGCGGTCTGCATCGCTTGGAGATCACCGGCGTGCGGGGAAGGGACCTCGTGGAGTTCGAGGTGCGCTGATGCGCGGCTCTCGCCGTCTCGCCCCGCGCCCTCCTCGGGCGCGCTCGCGCGAACGCTCCGCTGGAGCGTCCGCGACTCGCTCCTTAGCGGCGCCGGGCCCCGCGCCCGCGCGCGTGCGCGTACAGCCGGCTGGACTTTGCGATTCGACCGTGATCACCCGGGTGAGCATCCGTGGCTTGGCCACACTCGCTGAAGTCCACCCGGGCGTCATCCCCGCCCGCGGCCCGCTCTCGCCCTACTCCCGCCTCCCCAGCGTCGCCTCGACCGTAATCTTCTCCTCGCCGCGCAGGAGCACGATCGTCACCTTGTCGCCCGGCTTGTGCTCGCGCAGCGCATAGGTGTATCCGTGGAGGTCCTTCACCTCCCGGCCGCCGAAGTTGACGATCACGTCGCCGCCCTGGATGCCGGCCTTGTCCGCCGGGCTCCCCGCCTTCACGCCGGATAGCTTCGCGCCGCCCTCGTAGTCGCCGAAGTCGGGGATGGTGCCGAGGTACGCTCCGTATCCTCCGCCCGCGCCGTGCCCCTGCGCGCCCGCGCTGTCCTCCGCCACCTTCACGAACGCGATGCGATCCTCGCGCTCGGCGAGATCCCGCGCTACGGTGTGCACCATACGCGCGACCTCGGTGATTCCCTCGCGATCGATCTTTTCCCAGTCGTCGCTCGGCTTGTGGTAGTCCTCATGGAGACCGCTGAAGAAGAAGAGCACCGGCACGCTCTTCGCGTAGAACACGGTGTGGTCGCTCGCGCCGTAGCCGCTCTTGCTCGTCGAAACGCCGAGCCCGACCGCTTCGCCCGCACGCCTCACCTCGTCGGTGAACCCAGGAGACGAACCCACCCCGCCCACGGTGATCTTGTTGTCGTGCGGCCGCCCCACCATGTCCATGTTGATCATGACCTGTACCGAGTCGAGTGCGACCGGCGGGTGTGAGGCGAGATACGACGAGCCCAGAATCCCCAGCTCCTCGCCCGAGAACGCGGCGAAGACCAGCGTGCGGCGTAGGCGCGGCTCCGATGCGAACACGCGCGCCAACTCCACCAGCATCGACGTGCCCGATGCGTTGTCGTCGGCGCCGTTGTGCACCTGACCGAGCTGGTCGGGGGCGAGCGAGCTGGAGTTGCCGCGCCCGAGGTGGTCGTAGTGCGCGCCCAGGATGACCGCGCCCGCGGAGGGATCGGTGCCGCGCAGGAGACCGACGACGTTCGCCGTGGGCCGCCGGTCCTTCTCGACCGCTACCGTCAGCCGCGCCGTGACCTCGGCGGGGAACGCCGCCGAGCGAGGCTTCAGATCGCCATCCACGTCCTCGACCCATTTCGCGACGTCCACACCGAGCTTGCGCAGCAGCGCCTCGCCGACCTCCTTCTTCGCGTGCAGGGCGGGGAGGCTTCCGCCTCCGATCCCCTCGGCGCCGGAGAGCGGCGTGAGCTTGTCCTCCTCGTACCCGGCACTCTTGGGCGGCGTGAAGATGATGAGAGCCACCGCGCCGTGGTCGCGCGCGTTCACCGCCTTGTTGCGGAAGATGGCGTGATCGGTCCACGAGGTCCCGGCGAAGACGCTCGACGTGTCGTTCTGCTGCGGCTCGTGGCGCAGCACCAGGACCGCCTTCCCCTTCACGTCGAGGCCGGCGTAGTCGTCGTAATTGAGATCCTTGGCGGTGATGCCGTAGCCCGCGAAGACGAGGGGCGCCTCCACCGTGCCGTTCTCGCTGAAGCCGAATGGGACGAAATCTCGCTCCACCTTCAACTGACCCAGCCCGTCGATCCCGTCGAAGGCGAGCGCGGTTCCCTCGCCGAGTCGCACGCCGATCGTGGCGTCGTAGCGCTGCATGAAGGTGCCGTCGTCGCCGGCCGGCGAGAGCCCCGCCGAGGCGAACCGCGACGCGATCCAGGCCGCGGCGGCGTCCGCTCCGGGACTGCCGGTCATGCGCCCCTCGCGGGCGTCGTCGGCGAGCCAGCGGACGCCGGAGATGAGGCTGTCGGCGGAGATGGCCGGGCTGGAAACCGCTGGCGCCTGTGCCGATGTCTGGGGCGGGAACACGGCCCCACCGACCAGCAGGACCGCCGCGGCCATGCTGGACAGGAGCAGGTCACGGGCGGGACCGAGTCGGCGGGGGAGACGGAGCAGCAAACGTTGCGCGTTCACGAGAGTCCTCGCATCGAGTTGGGGGTGGTGGAGCCGGAACGACCGACCCCGGGATGAAGGGGATAGTTTAGTCGAAACGGCCTATCAAGATTCCGAATGGAGAGACGATCCCCGCAGCCGGGGCATTTCGGATACAATCATCCGGGTCAGGAGAACCAGAGTCCATGATCAACAACGCACAAGAGCCTGCGGTGGCCGAACGCCTCTCACGCTGTCGGGCGGAAATCCCAGCCTCCGGCCCGTTCCTGGACCGGGTGGCCGCGCACCCCGACGAGTTCAGCTTCCGGCTCGAGGCCACGGGTTTCGAGCTGGCGGCGCTGCACCCGGTCGAGGGCCGCCCGAACCGGTCCATCGTCAAGATCTTCGCCGTTCCCGACGGCCCGATGAAGGGGCAGGCGGCGGTGTTCTTCTTCAAGCGGAGCCAGATCCCGTTCAGCCTCGACAGGTTTTCCTACGGCGTCTGTCTGCTGCCCGCGGTGAGCCCGCCCCCCGAGGATCTGGACGGCTGGCTCGCCTTCGCCTCGCACGGGTTTGACCCGGGCGTGGTGCCACACCGGCTGCGCCGGGCTTTCACCTTTACCATCCCGGATTGAGCATCGGAGATCTCCCATGGCCGACCGCCTGAACCCCTGCGAACTCGAGATCGACCTCTTCTGCAAAGGCTTTCGCCTGGATCCCGCCTGCACCCTGGAGCAGGATGCGCGGCTTCTCTCGCGCACGCGCGCCGGGCTCGGCAGCGGTCTCGAGATCACCATCCCCGGCGAGCTCAAGACCATCTGGATGAACGTGCCGGTCGAAGAGGACTTCGTCATCGACTCGCCCTACCTGCTCACCAAACGGGGCGGCGGGTACATCGTGCGCGATGAGCGCAGCGAAGCGGAATACGAGGTCGGCATTCCTCCCGAGCCCAAGTGGTACGGGGCCCACACCTCGAAGGGCACCGAGATGCGTAAGGTGGGAGTCCTGCAAGGAACCTACCTCGGCATCTACATCTCCAACTCCTGTTCGTTCTGGTATCACGAGCCC
This sequence comes from Candidatus Eiseniibacteriota bacterium, assembly GCA_963762255.1. Lineage (GTDB taxonomy): Bacteria > Eisenbacteria > RBG-16-71-46 > JABDJR01 > JABDJR01 > CAVXKA01. Next base: position 888,163 of record CAVXKA010000002.1, on the reverse strand, counting down.
AACCTCGCGTGCAAGTTCTGCACGACGGGATTGAATGTGGGCGTCAACGAAGAGGCCCAGAAGGATCTCGGCGACGTGATCGAGGTCGCGCAGGCGGCGAAGGCGGAGTCCGGCGTCACCTTCGTGCACTTCAACAGCGGCTACGCGGGGAAGGACCGAGGCCTCGACATGGCCGCCCCGTACGTGAAGGCCATGAAGGAGAAGGTGGGCGTGATGACCGGCGTGCAGGTCACGCCGTCTCCCAACTTCTGGAAGTACGACTGGCTGGTCGACTGCGGGACCGATCACCTTTCGTTCTGCTACGAGTTCCATAACCCCAAGTTCTTTGCCGACCTGCTTCCGGGCAAGGAGCGCATGATCGGCCAGCGCACCTTCTTCGACGCGATCGAGTACACCGCAAAGAAGATGGGCAAGGGGAAGGTCTCGGGCGAGATCATTGCCGGGGTGGAGCCCATCGAGGACACGCTGAAGGCCATCGACTACATCACGGGTGTGGGGGCGTTCCCGACGGTGTGCATCTTCCGCCCGACCATCGGCGCGGAGATGGAGCGCCACCCGTCGCCGGGCTACGACGACATGCGCGCGGTGATGGAGTACATGTGGGACTCCTGCCGGAAGAACGGCATCCCGGTCGGTGTGGCGCCCAACATCGAGGTGAGCCTGATCGTCAACCCCGACGACGCGCGCTATCTTCCCAGGCGCGACATGAAGTGGCGGATGTACGAGTTGAAGCTGGGAGCGCTACGCCAGCTTGCCAAGCCGATCTTCGCCCGCGAGTTGAAGCCGCACCCGGTAAAGGGAGACGCGGATCACTATCCGCCCGGCTCGCCGGAGCCGGTGGAGCCGATGAGCGAAGAAGCGAACGCCAGCGCCGAGCGGGCCGGCGTGCGCTAGCCCTCGCGCCTGAGTACGACCAGGGTGAGGTCGTCGACGGCCGGAGCATCCCCGCGAAACGACTCGACGTCCTCGAGAAGCAGTTTCCCCACGCAGGCCGCGTCGAGTTTCGCGCACTGCGTTCGCACGTGCTCGAAGAACTTCTCCATCGGCCCTTCCTCATACTGCCGGCCGTCGCATTCGGTCTCGGAGATGCCGTCGCTGAATACGAGGAGGACGCTGCCTGGATCGAGAACGGTCTCGGCTGCGTTGCGGGGCAGCCCCGGCACGAGCGCGACCGGCACCCCGGTGGCATCCAGCACGCGCGATCCGGTGCTCGCGAGCAGCGCCGGGGGGCAGTGCCCCGCGTTGACGTAGTGGAGGACGCCGCGCGAGGGATCCAGGATCCCCGCGAAGAGGGTCAGGTACTGCCCCGGCTCCACGTGCTGGACCAGGTAACTCTCCAGCCGGGTCACAAGCTCTAGCGGATCGCGGCACTCGTCCTCCAGAACCTGCAACCCCGCCATCACGGTGGCCATGAGGAGCGCCGCTCCCACCCCTTTGCCGCTGATATCGCCCAGCACGAGCCAGATTCTGCCGTCCTCGAGCGCGCGTACGTCGAAGAGATCGCCCCCCACTTCATGACAGGGGGTCTGATGCGTGAACACCTGGAACCCCCGGATGGGTGGGATGGTTCGGGGGAGCAGATTGCGCTGGATGCGAGCGGCGATCGACACCTCGTGCTTGATTCGCTCGGCCTCGCGCTCGGCTTCCTCCAGCCGGCTGTTGGTGATCTTCACCGCGATCATGTTGGCGAGAAGCGTCAGGAGGCGCAGGTCCTCCGCCGAGTACGTGATGCCGGGGATCCGCGAGTCGACATATACCGCGCCCAGGATCTTGTCGTTGTCGAAGAGCGGAGCCGCCATCGCTGCAAGCACGCCGGCCTGAATGATGCTCTCGGTGGCGTTGAAGCGCGCGTCGGTGGCGGCGTCTGCGGTGACGAACGCGCGGCCGTCGGTGAGCACCTCGTGCAACATCGTGCGGCTCATCTTGACCGGCTCGGCGGACTTGGGACCCTGGGGGCGCGAGGCGAGGATCTCGGGGAGTCCCTGCTTCATCTCGTGCGAAAGGATGAGGATGCGGCTCGACTTGATGAATCGGGGGAGCAGTTCGAGAACCTGGTCGTAGACTTCCGTGAGCGCCAGGCTCTTGCTGAGCATCTGACCCGCCTCGTGGAGGGCGGTGAGCAGGTTCTCCGCGCCGGTTTGCGCCGCTTGCGCGCGGATCTCGCGGACGGTGGTCGTGAGGGTGGGTGTGGTGCCCTCGGTGGCGAACACGCCGAAGTCGGTGACTTCGCGCTCGCTCAAGATGAGCGTCACCTGTCCGAAGCGAAGGCGTCCGCCGGCGCGAAGGACGGCGTGCCCGGTGACTTGTTCGCCGTTCACGAAGGTGCCGTTGGTGCTGCCGAGATCCTGCACCTTGAGCACGTCGTCCTCGAGCTCGATCTCGGCGTGTTGTCGCGACACGGTGTTGTCGGGCAGGGTGAGATCGCAAGCGGTGGCCCGACCGACGGTAAAGCGCCCGGGTCGGAGCTCGAAGCGCACGGGTTTGGAAGCGACGGTGCCGGCGAGGACAAAGCGGTTCATGTCGGGTCTCCGGGAGAGGGTTGATGTCATCGTAACCCGGATGCGAAGGCGAGTCTAACACCGCTGCTATACTGCGGCGCGATGACACCCGCGGAACGTAGCGCACAGGCCAAGCGGCTCGCCCTCGAAGCCGGTTTCGACGCGGTGGGGGTGGCTGCGATCGACTCGCTCGCGGGCACGCCCGACGGCGAGCGCGTGCGCGCGTGGCTTGCCGAGGGACGGCACGGGACGATGGCGTACATGGCGCGGGAGCCGGAACGGCGACTGGATCCGGCGCGCGTGTTGCCGGGGGCGCGGTCTGTTCTCTGCGTGGGGCTCAATTATGGGGTGCGGGACGGAGAGGGCGAGGGCTCGGGCGAGGACGAACGCGTTCTTGGGAGCGTGGCGGCTTCCGGCCCGGTCGCTTCTGACGCGCCCCGCGGCCGTATCGCCCGCTACGCACGCGGCCGCGACTACCACAAGGTCTTCGCGGGCAAGCTGCGGCGGCTCGAGCAGGCTCTTGCGGAGAGCTTCCCCGGTGTGGCGATGCGATCCTACGTCGATACCGGTCCGGTCCTTGAAAAACTTTGGGCCGAGCGCGCGGGTCTCGGTTGGCGAGGGAAGCACACCAACCTGGTGAGTCGCGGGTGGGGATCGTGGCTGCTGCTTGGTGAGGTTCTCCTTGATGTGGAGCTCGCCCCCGACGCCGCTGAAGCCGACCACTGCGGCACCTGCACGCGCTGCGTGGACGTCTGTCCCACGCACGCCATCACCGCGCCGTACCGGCTCGACGCGCGGCTGTGCATCTCGTACCTCACCATCGAGCATCGCGGCTCGATCGCTCTCGAGTTGCGCCCGCTCATGGGCGACCACGTTTTCGGCTGCGACGACTGTCTGGAGGTCTGCCCGTGGAATCGCTTCGCGCGGCGGGCGCATGAAGCCGATTTCGCGCCGCGCGCCGAGGCGGTCGCACCGTTGTTGACCGAGTTGGTCGCACTCACCGACGAGGAGTTCCTCCGTCGCTACGCGGGGACGTCGGTCATGCGTACGAAGCGTGAGGGGCTCGCACGGAACGCGAGCGTGGCATTGGGAAATGTCGGTGGGGAGGGCGCAGGCGAAGCACTGACGCGCGCGCTGGAGGATGCGTCGCCGGTTGTGCGCGAGCACGCCGCATGGGCGCTGGCGCGGCTGGGGGGGCGGTGATCCCGCGCACCGGGTAGCGGGTTCGTGGGTCGACCGCAGTCCGAAGGGCCGCGAAGCGGGGGCCCCTTCGGCGAGGACGACCCGCGACACGCGAACCCGGTGCGCGAGGCGCAATGCTCACCCGGGTGAGCATCCCCGGCAGCGAACGCGCGCTCGCTACTCCCCCCACACGTGCACGATCACGCTGCGCGAGCTGGCGCGCAACCGGTGCTCGAAGAGATAGAGCCCCTGCCACGTTCCCAGACCCAGCCGCCCTTCCACGATCGGGATCTGCTCCGATGTCGAAGTGAGCGCGGCCCGCACGTGCGCCGGCATGTCGTCCGGGCCCTCCGCGGTGTGACGGTGCGCGGGATCACCGTCAGGGGCGATCCGCTCGAACCAGCGCTCGAGATCGTGCCGGGCGCTGGGATCCGCGTTCTCCTGGATGACGAGGCTGGCCGAAGTGTGTCGGACGAACACGTGGCACATGCCCGTCGTCACCGCAGCGCGCTTCACGACGGCCGCGACGTCGGACGTGATCTCGTGGAGCCCGCGTCCGCACGCGTCCAGACGCAGGATCTCCTGATGCTGCTTCACCGGGTCGGACCGCCCACGCCGGTGCCGCGCACGCCGGCCATGCTCACGTCCACGCCCATGCGCACGCTCGATCGCCCCCCTAGTTCGCGAGCCCGTACAGCGGCGCGAACTTCGACCGCAGGTACCGGTTGAAGTGCTCGGCCGAGACCGGCATCCCGGTGGCCTTCTCCACCAGTGCCGCGGGGGCGTAGCGGCGCCCGTGCCGGTGCACGTTCTCCACCAGCCAGTCGCGTAGGGTGAGGAGATCGCCCTTGGCGATGCGCTCTTCGAGATCGGGGATCGCCTTCTTCGCGCCTGCGAAGAACTGCGCGGCGTAGAGCGTGCCGAGCGTGTAGGTGGGGAAGTAGCCGACGAGCCCCACCGCCCAGTGGATGTCCTGCATCACGCCCAGGTCCGGCGAGGGCGGCGTGAGTCCCAGATAGTCGCGGAAGCGCGCGTTCCACGCCTCGGGGAGGTCCTTCACCGCGACCTTGCCCGTCAACACGTCGCGCTCCAGTTCGAAGCGGAGCACGATGTGCAGGTTGTAGGTGACCTCGTCGGCCTCGATGCGGATGAAGGAGGGCTCCACCGCGTTGATCGCGCGGTAGTACTCGTCGAACGACACGCCGGCCAGGTGCTCGGGGAAGAGCTCCTGCAGCCTTGGGTACTGCTTCGTCCAGAACGGCCGCCCGCGCCCCACGTTGTTCTCCCAGAGCCGCGACTGCGACTCGTGGATGCCGAGCGACGTGTACACGCCGAGCGGCGTGCGGCGCGTGGCCGCGGGCAGGTTCTGCTCGTAGAGCCCGTGCCCCGCCTCGTGCATCGTGCCGAAGAGCCCCACGGAGAGGTCCTGCTTGTACCGCGTGGTGAGCCGCGTGTCGCCGCTATGGATGCCGCTCGTGAAGGGATGGTTGGACACGTCGAGGCGCCCCGCCTCCAGATCGAAGCCCATGGCGGTCACGACCTCGCGGCCGAAGAGATCCTGCTTCTCGAGGTCGTACGGACCGGCAAGGATCTTCGTGTTGGGCTTCTTCGAAGAGCCCGCGATCTCCTTCACCAGCGGGATGAGGAAGTCGCGCACGTCGTGCAGCGTCTTGGCGACCTCGCTCACCTTGGCCCCAGGTTCGAACTCATCGAGGAGCGCCTCGTAGGGTTCCTCGCGATAGCCGACCGCGTCAGCCACCGCGCGCTTGAGCTTGAAGATCTCGGCCAATGTGGGAGAGAACGCGGCGAACTCCTTCTTGGCCTTGGCCGCCGCCCAGATCGACGATCCGCGCGACTGCGCTTCCGCCACCGCGCGCACGAGATCGGCCGGCACTTTGGCCGCGCGATCGTGCAGGCGCTTGAGCTCGATGACCTGCCCGCGCTGATACGTGTCGAGACCGTCGCCGTCGCGCGACAGCGCTTCCAGGTCCTCGCGAAGGCGCGGGTCGGTGAGCCGCTCGTGCTGAAGGCCGGCGATGGTCGCGGAGACGTCGGCGCGCCCGTCCACGCCCTTGGCGGGCATGAAGGTCTCCTGATCCCATCCCACGAGCGCGTTTGCGCTTTCGAGATCGGAGAGTTCGGCGGCCCGGGTCATCACACGGTTGAAGCGTTCGGAAGTCGCGGCGCCACCCATCGTCATCCTCCTTGCTGCGGGGTCCAAGGGTCCAGCGGACGAGGGATTCTAGCCCGTTCCGGGAGCGCTGTCGATTGGGGCCGGCCCCCCGAACCGCCTCGATTCGCGCGTGGACTCGCCCCCTGCGGATTGCTAGCATGCAGCCACCCGATGTATCCCGGAAGGGAATCCTCATGAACGGCCGCTTCATCTCTTTCGCGCCGCTGTTTCTGGTCGCGCTTCTCGTGCTCGCCTCGCCCTGCGTCGCCGAGATCGTCTATCTCGACGCCAACTTCGATGGCGAGACGGTCGATGCCCTCGTCGGGATGAGAGGTCCCGCGTTCGGGGAGCCTCTCTATGTTGATTCGACCGCCGGCGGGTACGTGCGCAGCGGCCCAATGGCCACGCCCTCGCTCGAGTTCGTCGACGGCAGCGACACCTACTTGTGTACTGCCTGGTTCATTCTCGTGAACCAGACGCGGATGGCCGCGGGCAGAGCCGTGATCACGGCAGACCTGTGGGTGGACGAGGTCGGTGGGACGGCCGTGCCTTTACGGGTGGATATCCGGCAGGCCAACCCGAGCGTCTTCACCTTCGTCACCGCGGAGTTCCGGTCCGACGGCGCGGTGCGGCTCTACGACGCCGACGGCCTGGTGGGGAATGTGGGGACCTTCGCGACCGGCGTCACCCTGACCCTGCGGATCGACATCGACCTGGACGCGCACACCTACGATTTCCAACTCGATGGATCCTACCTCGCCGCCGCCGAGCCTTTCACCGCCGGCGACGTGGGAGTGGATCAGATCCTCCTCGGCACCGGAGCGGACTCGGACTTGATAGGCCGTTTCTACCTCGACAACCTCCGGGTGGCAGATCCCGACCACGTCGCGGTGCAATCGCTCACCTGGGGCCGCCTCCGCCGCATGTTCGCGCCGTAGCCGCGCGGGCGCCGCGGGGCTGGCGGACGCTCTACCGATCCAGGTGGTAGAGCATCAAGTAAATGATCACGCCGGTCACGGAAACGTACATCCAGATCGGCCACGTCCATCGTGCGATCCGACGGTGCTGCGGGAAGCGACCGCGCAGCGCGCGGGTGAGCGTCACGATCACGAGCGGCACGATCGCCGCCGCCAGCACGGTGTGCGTGCCGAGTATGACGAAGTAGAGCGCTCTCACGGCGCCTTGAGACTGGAACCGCGTCGATCCGGTCTGAGCGTGATAGACGAGATACGAAACGAGAAACGCGAGCGATGTGGCGACCGCGGCCAGCATGCACGCGCGATGCGCGCCCACGCGGCCCCGGCGGATGAACGAGTAACCCGCGACAAGCCACGTCGCGCTGAGCGCGTTGAGGACGGCGTTCAGCGTGGGGAGATCGTGAAGCTGCATCAGCGCGCTGTCGCCTCGGCGGGCATCACGCGCCGCCGCGCTTGAGCAGCCGGTCCAGATCCGCGGCGAGCTTCGTCATCGAATCCTCGTCGAGCGCGTCGTAGTAGCCGCGAATCATGCCGCGCGCGTCGACCAGCACGATGCGCGGGCTGTGCATGATGGGCTCCACGCTTGTCGCCGCGCCTTCCTCCACCACGAGATGGAACCCGTCGGTGATCGTGCGGAAGATCTCCTGCTTGTCCCCGGTGAGAAAGGTCCATCGGGCGGGATCCGCCCCGTGCTGCGCGGCATAGGCGGCGAGGGTGTCGGGGCGATCATGGGCGGGATCCACCGAGAACGAAACGATCTTCCATCCCGCGCGGCCGGCGAAACGATCCTGGAATCCCTTCATTCGCTCGGTGAGGAGGGGACAGATCCCCTGACAGGTGGTGAACATGAAGTCTGCGAGCCACACCTCTCCATCCAGATCTTCACGCGAGAACGGCGTGCTGCGCTGGGTGATGAAGGTGAACTCGGGCGCGGGGCCGAAGCGCTCGATCTCGGTGCGCTGCGTCTTCACGATCGACACCGCTGCGATCGCAACCACGGCGAGGAGCGCGGCGAGCAGGATCCCCCAAACCAGCCGTTCCCGTCCTGACGTCCCCTGCCGGGTTCCCTCGTCCATGGCCGTCTCTACCTCCCGTTCAGCGGAGATCCCCTCGGGTGGTGCCGCGCGCGACCCAGGCCGACGCGGCATACATAGCGAGCGCGAAGCCGAGCGACACGATCACGCCGCTCGCCATGCCGGGCAGCCCGGCAAGCGCCGGGTCGCCGGGGAAGAGCAACCGCCTCACCACCGCGATTCCATAGGTGAGCGGGTTCAATCGAATGAGCCACTGCATCCACACCGACGCTCCCGACGGCGGGAAGAGCGCGCCGGAAAGAAGCCAGAGCGGTATCAGGAGAAAGTTCATGATCGCGTGGAAGCCCTGCACGGATTGCATCCGCCAGGCGATCACGAAGCCCAATCCGGTCAGCGCCATGCCGAGCAACCAGAGCATGGCCAGCGTGCCCAGGAGCGGTCCCACCCGCAGCGACATCCCGATCGTGGCCCCCAGCGCGAGGAAGAGCGCGGCCTGCATGAAGGCGAGCGTGGTCCCGCCGAGGATCTTTCCCAGCACGACCGCGCGCCGAGGCACCGGCGCCACCAGCACCGACTGAAGGAAGCCCTCCTTGCGATCCTCGATGATGGAGATCGTGGAGAAGATCGCGGTGAAGAGGAGGATCAGAACCAGCGATCCGGGGAACGCGTAGACGAGGTAGTGGCTGTTCTCCGCCCCCGCCGCAGCCCCGGGCACGCTGAACGAGCGACCCACCCCCGAGCCGAGGATGAGCCAGAAGAGAATCGGCGAGCCGATCGCGCCAAACACGCGATTGGGCTGGCGCAGAAACCGCACGACCTCGCGGCGCCAGAGCGTGTAGGCGGCCAGGAACTCGTTCATGCCCGCGGCTCCACCGTGGGGCGGCCGCGGCGGCGGCGCGCGGGACTCGGCGCCACGGCTGCGCCTTCGGCGTCGGCCTCCTCGAACCTGCGACCGGTGAGATCGATGAAGACGTCTTCCAGCGTGGGCTTCCCGATCGATACCGCGCGTATGCGCCCGGGGAAGGCCTCCACCAGCGCCGCCGCGAGCTCGTGTCCTCGCTCGCGCTCCACGCGCACGCGGCCGCCCACCACCGTCGCCTTCACCGCGAAGCGCGCGGCAGCCTCCGCGGCCAGCGCCTCCGGGTTCTCGACGTCCACGGTGACGACGTCGCCGCCGACCTGTTCCTTGAGCGCGGCCGGCGACTCGAGCGCCACCCGCAGGCCGCGATCCAGGATGAGCAGGCGGTCGCAGTGCTCGGCCTCGTCCATGAGATGCGTGGTGAGGAGCACCGTCACCCCGTCCATGTCGCGCAACCGGTGCAGATGCTGCCAGAGATCGCGGCGGGCGCCGGGGTCGAGGCCGGTGGAAGGCTCGTCCAGGATCAGCAACCGCGGTTCGTGGAGGAGCGCCTTGGCAATCTCGAGCCGTCGCCGCATGCCGCCGGAGAAACGGTCGACGCGCTCGGCGGCGCGCTCCGCCAAGCCCACCGCGTCGAGCATCGACTCCATCCGCTTGGTCAGTGCCCGCCCGCGCAGACCGTAAAGATGTCCTTGATGGAGCAGGTTCTCGCGCGCGGTGAGCATGAGATCGAGGCTCGGCGACTGGAACACCACCCCTAACGCGCGCCGCGCGCCGTTCAGATCGCGCGCGGGATCCTTGCCAAAGAGCGAGAGAGAGCCCGCGCCGGGCGGGACCATGGTCGAGAGGATGCGAAAGAGCGTGCTCTTGCCGCCGCCGTTGGGGCCCAGCACGCCGAAGATCTCGCCCGCGGCAACGCTGAAGCTCACGCCGCGCAGCGCCTCGCGATCGCCATACCGATGCCCGAGATCGCGGACGTCGACCACGACGGAAGGCTGCGCTCCGGGGAGTACCGTGTTCATGTGACTCAGCGGGGCATCCTGTCGATCATCATCACCGCGAGAAGGGCGGGAAGATAGGCGATCGAGCCGAGAAAGAGCCATCGCGCGCGCACGTCGACGGGCCGTCGCGCCATCCAGAGAGCGAGCGCGGCGAAGGCCAGCGTCAACACGAGCGCGCCGAAGAAGTAGGTCGATCCGGTCATGCCGAGGAGCGTGGGGGAGAGGCTCACCGGCACCAACGCCAGGGCGCCCAGGGCGATGTGGCGGCCGGTGCTGCGCCCCTCGGGGTCCTCCACCGAGAGCATGCGAAACCCGCCGCGCGCGTAGTCCTCGCGAAGAAGCCACGCGATGGCCAGAAAGTGCGGCACCTGCCACAGGAAGACGATGAGGAAGAGAACCCACGCCTCGCGCGGGAGGGTCCCGGTCGCCGCCGCCCAGCCTCCGACGGGGGGGAGCGCTCCCGGCACCGCGCCGATCAGCGTGTTCAAGGTCGTCACGCGCTTGAGCGGCGTGTAGACGAAGACGTAGCTCGCGAGCGTGGCCGCCGCGAGCAGCGCGGTCAGCGCGTTGAGGAAGATGGCGATGTAGAGCACGCCTCCCAGGCCCATGACCATGCCGTAGGCAAGGCCCGCCCCCGCGCTCACCCGCCCGGCGGGGATGGCGCGATTACGCGTGCGGTGCATCCGCGCGTCGGCGTCGCGCTCCATCACCTGGTTCAGAACGCTCGCCCCCGCGGAGACGAGGCCGGTCCCGAGCATGATGTGCGCGAGCCCGAGCGGCCAGAGGCGTCCGCCGCTCGCCATGAAGTAGCCCACCGCGGCCGTGATCACCACGAGCAGCGTGATGCGCGGCTTGGACAGCTCGATGTAGTCGGAGAGGGGGGACACGGTCCGTCCCGCGACTCGCCCCTCGGTGCGCACCGCGGCTTGTATATCGGTCCGCTGAAGAACCGCCTCGTCTTTCACGCGCCGCCCTCTCCGTAGCCGACCGCTCCTTCGCGGGTCCTCAGCGCCTCCGGCAGCACGGGTCGCGGAGTGCGCAGATAGCGCCAGGATCGTGCGGTGAGGATGAAGCTCACCGCAAGAAGAAGCGCCCCGATCACGAGGTGCGTGCTGGCCACGTGCGGCTGGCGGTGGGTCCAGATCGTCAGCGCTCCTAGCATGATCTGAACCACGACCAGGATCAGCATGAGGATGGCAGGGCTCGCGATGTCGGAGCGTTTGCCGGCGGTTCGCAATGCGCTCACGCCGGCGGCGATCGCTGCGATCAGGACCACATAGGCCCAGGTGCGGTGCGCGAAGTGCACGGCGATCTCGGGCGTGAAGACCGGAGGAATCAGGTGACCGTTGGAGAGCGGCCAGTCCTGGATCACCTGCCAGGCTTCCATGTGCCGCAATACCGCGCCGAGGACCAACTGCACGAAGATGGCGGCGGTGGCGATGGTCGCCAGGACCGGGGTGCGCGAGTCGAAGGCCTCCGGCGACCGCGACTTCGTGTTCCATCCGGGTGAAAGCGCCAGGGCGATCATGATCACGACAAGGAAGAACCCCTGAGCGAGGCAGGCATGCGCGGCCGATGTCCAGACCGGTAGCTTCAGCAGCACGGTCATTCCACCCAGCACCCCCTGCAGGATCACCATGAGGAGGGCGACCCACCCGAGCCGGCGCATCCACGCCCTCGGCTCGCGCACGTAGAGCCACGCGGCGAGAACGACGGTGAGCGCGCCCACCAGGGTCGCGATCATGCGGTGCCCGTGCTCGTAGAAGTAGGGGACGCTCGGGCTCATCGCGGGCATGACCTTCCCGAACGAGAGCGGCCAGTCGGGCACCGAAAGGCCGGTGTTCGTGCTCTTCACCATGGCCCCCGCGAGGAGCAGCACCACGATCGCCACGGAGACGACCTGGGCATAGCGATAGAGCCGTGTGCGGGTGCCGGGCGCGCCCCGGCGATGGTCTTCAAAGTGCATGGTGGTTTGTGATGGCAAGGGGGTACGGCGTCAACTGCTTGGGCCGGGATGACGAGTCTCTGCCCGGCTGCGAAGCACCGGAGTCTAGCACGAGGGGCGATGAGGGGCCCATCCCGGGTCCGGGGGCTCGAAACCGTGTGGAGCCGGTGCGCAAACAATGAGATTTTCACTGCCCCCCCGCCTCGTGATAGCCTTATGGCTACCACGACGTCGGGGTGGGCCCCACCGAGGGACCCCGGGAACGGGTCCGAGGAGCGGAGGGCTTTCGCGGCCAACCTCCTCCCCGACGGCAGGCCCGGATCCGCGGCCATGCCGAGGATCGCATCCGAACACTCCGGTCGAAGGGACGCGCGCGGCGCGCGGACGGGCTCGGCCCGACATCGCGCGCCAGAAGCGCATTCCACGGGGTGCCGCCTAGAGATGGCGGGGGAGGTGTCTGCCAGTTGAGTAGTTCCATGTCGAGGTGCCCGCGATAGGGTCGTGGGACTCTATTGCGGTCAGCTTCGGGGCCGGAGGAACGATCCTCCGGCCCCGTTTTCTTTCCCGCCGCGCGCGCGCAGGTGCGTCGGCCGGCGTCACGCTCCTGTCGCCAAGCCTGACCCGCCGCGCGCCCGGTCCTGACCGGTTGACGCCGCGCCCGCCGGGGCTGAAGCTTCCCGCGGTGCTGGTTCGAATCAGTTCTCTCCTCATCGTCCTTCTTCTCTTCACCGCGGCCGCGCCAAGCACGGACCCGCCCCCCGATTTCGCCCTCGTCCTGAGCGGCGGCGGTGCCCGCGGGCTGGCTCACCTCGGTGTGCTCCTTGCCTTCGAGGAAGCCGGCATTACCCCCGACCTGGTCGTCGGCTGCAGCATGGGCGCCGTCATCGGCGGGCTCTACGCCTCGGGATACTCCCCCAAGGAGCTCGAATCCCTCACCCGCAGTCTCGACTGGGACGTTCTCCTCTCCGGCGCCCACAGCGGGCGATACCGGGAGGTGACCGAGGCGCGCGACCACCGTCCGGGGCTCTTCACGCTCTACCTCTCCGGCGAGCGGGGGCTCGAGCTGGATCAGACGCTCGCCGGCTCCGCCGGACCGCAGCAGGTCTACGCGCGCCAGACGCTGCCCGCGGAGTTCGCAGCCGGCGGCGATTTCGGCGCGCTTGGTGTGCCCTTCCGCGCCGTCGTCACCGATCTGCGCACCGGTCGTCTGGTTTCTCTCGACCGCGGCAGCCTTGCACGCGCCCTGGTCGCGACCACGGCGGTGCCCCTCGTCTTCGAGCCCGTGCAGGTCGACTCGCTCTTCCTCGTGGATGGAGGGATTCTCGACAACTTCCCGCTCACCACGGCGCATGAACAGGGCGCGCGCGTGCTGATCGGGGTGGATGTCGCGAAGCCCTTCAAGGCGGGCACCGTCCCGCTCGGCCCATTCACCGTGGCCCGCCGCACCTACGAGGTCATGAATCAGTTCTCCAACACGCAAGGGATGGAGTACGCGCAGCTCGTCATCTGTCCCGACCTCGGTTCGATCAGCCCGACCGCTTTCGACCGCGCCGACTCCGCCGTTGCGGCGGGCTACCGAGCCGGCCTCGCCGCGGTCCCGCGCGTGTTCGCCATTCTCGATTCGGCGGGCATTTCCCGCGAACGCATGGCCGAGCGGGGGATCTCCCGCCGAGCGTTCGGCGAACGCGCCCGACGCGCCCTCGACGGGATGAGCATCGGCAAGATCCGCGTCGAGGGTCTCCGCAACTACGAGGCGAAGGTCGTCAAAGAGGAGATGGCGGTCGAGGAGGGCCAAGCGTGGAACATGGACCTCGTGATCCGCAGCCTCGCCAATCTCGATAGCAACGGCCGCTTCCGCGCGGTCCGTATCGAAATTCTTCCCATGGGTGTGGATCGCGTCGAGCTGGTGGTCAGCGTCACGGAGCGGCCTTCATGGGGGGCGGGGGCCGGATTGCGCGTGGACACCGAGCGCGGATGGGGCGGGATCCTGCGGGTTCGCAATACCAACATCTGGCGCACCGGGAGTTCGGCGCTGGTCGAGGTTCTCGGCAACGAGAACACCCAGGTCTTCACCGTCCAGGCGGAGACCCCCTATCTCATGCCGGTGAGGCTCTTCCAGCGGACGCGGGCCACCTACAGAAACGACGTCCTGCCCCGCTACGAAGGCCGGACCCGCCAACGATCCGTGCACCTTCGCCGGGGAAGCATCGATTTCCTCCAGACCGGTTTCGTGCTCGGGCGGTACGGGCTGATCGAGATCGCACCCCGCCGCGAATGGACGGTCACCGACTCCTATCCCCCAGAGGCCATCGCCGCGGAACGTGAGGACTACACCTCACTGGTGATGCGGGGAGTCTATTTGCGCGAGGGGCTGGGCGGGAGCGCAGCGCGAGAGGTGGACGTTTCCGCCGAAGTGGAGGCCGCGTGGCGGATCCTGGGCGGGGACCGCGCGTTCCGCCGGTACGACCTGCGCGCCTCCGGATGCCTTGCGGGGCCGCTGGGGGGGGTCGTCGGCGCGCGGGCTCGCATCGGCTTCCACAACTGCGTGGTGCCCGCGGCTCGGTGGTTCAGGCTCGGCGGCCCCGGAAGCCTGATCGGTTTCCACGAGGAGGAACTCCTCGGCAACAACGTGGCCGCGGGAGGCATCCACCATGACATCCCGATCTGGTCTGTCATGAGCCTGCGCTTCATGCTCGACGGCGGCTGGGTGTGGATGCGCGCGGACGACGTGAAGCTCTCGGGATTCCGCGGTGGCTACGGTGCGGCGATGCGGCTCGACCTCCCCATCGGCCCGCTTCAGATTGCCTACGGTCGCGCTTCCCATGACCGCGACCTCTGGACCCTCTCCCTCGGCCATCCGCTCACCCCTCCTCGCTGACGCGCGCGCTTCGCCGTCACATGCGTATAATTCCTCCACCTCTCGCTCCATCATCGCCGCGCCCGACCGCACGCGGCGCAGCCGGGAGATTCAACGTGAACGTATCTTGGATGAGACGAGCGGCGCAGGCGCTTGCCTGCGTCTCGATCCTTGTGACCGCGTCCGTGTCCTTCGCCGCGAGCCCGCTGCTCGAGCCGGTGCGCGTCCGTCTGAGCGCCGCCGAGGCGCGGCTGCACGACGCGAGGGACCCGCTGGAGCGCGCGCAGCTGCTACTCGTCGCGGGCAGGCACGACGAGGCGGCGCGCATGGCCCCCGAGTTGGCGACGGCCGGTCCGGAGGGGAAACTTCTTGCCGCGCGCATCCTCTTCGCGACCGCGGACTACGAAGCGCTCCGCCCGCTGGTAGAGGAACTCGCGCGCTCGGCGCCGGATTCTCCCGAGGCGCGGGCGATTGAGTACCGCTGGTGGATCACCGTCGACGATCTCGCCGCGGTGGACCGCGCGATCGGGGAGCGCGCCCGGAACGACGACCTCACGGTGGCCGACCGCATCGCGGCCGGCCGCCTGGCCGGGCTCCTCCTCGATCACGCCGCGGCGACCGCGCGCTACCAGGAGGCACTCGACGCCGCGCGCACCGCCGCCGACAGCGCCGCCGCCTATCAGGGCCTCGGCAAGGCGGCCTACGAGCTGCGCGATTTCGACGCGTCGTTCGCGTATTTCGAGAACGCGTTGGCCCGCTCGGAGCCCGATGCGGATCTGCTGGAGCTTCTCGCGGAAACCCTGATTAGGCTGGGCCGCACCGACGAGGCGATCGAGGCCTGCGAGCTGGCGATCGAGGTCGGCCCCTACCACGAGCGCGCGCACTACATGCTCGGCAACGGGTACGCGCGAAGAAACTACACGCAGCTCTTCGCCGCCTACCCGGCGGCGTTCGCCGACGCGGCCGGAACGAAGGCGCTGCGACAGGCGGATGCGCTCCTGGCCGCGGGCAAGGCCGACAAGGCGCGCAAGGCCTATGGCGCCCTGCGCGCCGCGCATCCGGCATGGGCCGACGTGCTGGTGCGTCTGGGCTCCCTCGACTTCAGCGAGGGAAAGCTGGACGAGGCCCGCGCGCGCTTCGGTGAAGCTCTGGCCGCCTGCCCCGAGTACGGCCGCGCCCACAACGGCATGGCCAAGGCGCTGGAGGCGGAGCGGCTTGCCATCGAAGTGCATCGCCCTCTGTACGAGGCGAACCTGGCCGCCACACCGATGCCCGACGTGCCGGGGATCGAGACCTTCGTGGTCAACTGGCGCTCGTTGAGCCCGCGCCATCAGAAGCGCGTGGCCCTCTCGATCGCGCCGTGGAAGACCTACATCCCGGTGCTCGTCGAGTCGGGCTCCACGTACTACATCAAGCCGCTCTACGAACTCCTCTCCGAGACCCCCGGCCAGGAACTCCTGCGCGATCAGCGCATCAACTACGACTCGCGCCTCTGGGACGACGTGCGCGGATGCGGCGGCTACAACACGGTGACCGGGGTGGAGGACGTGGAACGCACCATTCTCGACCGCTACAACACGGTGCTCCACGAGCTGACGCACCAGGTGCACGGCGTACTCACCGCCGCGCACAAGCGGGAGATCCAGGAACTCTATCGCCGCACCAAGGAGCGCGATGAGACCACTCACGACGCGTTCCTCTCTCGCTACGCCGGGGGGAGCGTGTGGGAGTACTTCGCCGAGGGGGCCAACGCGCTCGAGTCGCCGCGCCGCGACGCCTACGACACTCGCGACATCGTGCTGGAGCGCCTCGAAACCCGCGACCCCGCTCTTCTCGGTCTGGTGCAGGCGCTCATGAGCGCGAGCGATCTCGACAGTTGCTACGCGGTGGGCTACACGAACCGAGGCGACGACGAGCTGACCCGGGGGCACGCCGATCAGGCGATCGCCTCCTACCGCCTCGCCCTCACGCGAACGCCGGCGGAGGAGTCGGCGACCGCGTCGCTGATCTACGCCCTGGACGTGGCCGGCGGCCCCGGTGACGCGCTCGTCCTGGCCGAGCAGTCCGCGCCGGCTAGTCCGGCCAGCGCCGCGCTCGCCCTGCGTCATGCGAGCGCCCTCTGGCATGCGGGGCGGGGACTCGATGCGGCGATCGCCGCGCTCGGCGAGGCTCGCCCTCAAGTGCGCGCCGACGAGCGCTACCTGGTCGATCTCGAATTGGGACGCCTGCACTGGATTCGCGGGGACGCCGTCGAGTCGCGCGACGCCTACGCGGCCGTTCTCGAATACCAGCGCGACAATCCCGAAGGTCTCTGGGGAATGGCCGCTGCGCTGGCGCTCGATCACGATTGGACAGAACGCGTGGGCGCGTTATGAAGAAGCCGTGCGCCTTCGGACGGGAGTGGTGGAGTTGCGCGTCGACTACGCTCGCGATCTCTTGCGCGCGGGGGAGACCGCGCGCGCCCGTGAGCAGATGTACGCCGCCATGCTTCTGGACGATGAGGATCCCTCGGTATGGGCGCTGCTCGGCTGGGTGCAGCTCGCCGAGGGCGCCGCGCCGGCGGCAGCGGTGTCCGCCGCGCGGGCTCTGGAACTCGGCCCATGGTGCGATCTCGCGCGCATCGTGGGGGCGCGCGCGCAGGAGGCCGCGGGACAGTCGGTGCGTGCCGCGGAACTCCTGGTGCCGCTCCGGGCGCGGATCGCCGCCGGCGCGTCGCCCGAGTTCGTCTATCGTCCCAAGTGGGGCCGCTACGATGAGGTGCACGCGCTCCCGGCGGTGGAGCGCGCGATGCTCGCCGAAGGGAAGTAACGTCGGACGCTCACGGGGTTGTCGCGTCCGTCGCGGCGCGGTCGCAAGGATGAGGAGGATCGGGGTGGAGTCGAAGACCAACACGTGGATGGCCAAGAGCCTGCTGCTCGTAGGCGCGCTCGTGCTGACGGTGGTGGTGGGGGGGTATCAGCGGCGCACCGGCCCCTCGTGGCCGGTCCCCGTGGACGTGAGCCTGGACGGTGCCGAGGTGCGCGGGGAACTGCCGCGCTCGCACCCCGGCGAGGGTGGCGCCGTCGTGTCGTTGGCCGCGCCGGCCGACGTGACCGGCGAGATCGAGTGGCGACGTTACCCCACCAAGGAGGCCTGGACCCATCTCGCGATGGAGCATCGCGACGGGAAGCTGACCGCCGAGCTTCCGCACCAGCCCCCGGCCGCCAAGCTCGAGTACTCGGTGCGCGTGCGCCGGGGTGACCGTGAGGCCACGTTCCCGGCCGGCGGGGCCGCGGTCATCCGCTACCGCGGAGATGTGCCGGCCGCTGTGCTGGTCCCTCACATCCTCTGCATGTTCGTCTCGCTCCTCTTCGCGATCCGGGCTGGGCTGGGCGCGGCGGTGGGTGAGGCCAGGCCCGCGCGGTTCATCCCCTGGGTGATTGCGTTTCTGATCCCCGGAGGCCTGGTGCTCGGTCCTATCGTCCAGAAGCTCTCCTTCGGGGCCTACTGGACGGGGTGGCCGTTCGGGGAGGACTGGACGGACAACAAGACCCTGGCGGTGGTCCTGGTCTGGGGTCTGGCCTGGCTGTGGGCCCGTCGCCGGCCCGCCCGGGAGCGGGCGGCAGTGCTCCTGGCGGTGGCGATCATGCTGGCGGTCTACTTCATCCCGCACAGCGTACGGGGGAGTCAACTCGACTGGAGCGCCGTCGACTCGACCGGGGTATCCACCGGCTAGGGCCGGGCCGAGGGGGCCCGGCAAACGCCGTCGGCTGGCCCCCCGGAGCCGCCGCCGGTCGCCCCCCCCAATCTTGTTGACCGGTCCAACGGCCGAAAATGCTATAATCTTCGCAACTGTACAGCATCTGCTCGGCCCCCCCATGGGCCGCGGCATCAACGCGTTCTCCAGGAGGAATGAGGAAGATGAAACGGCTAGCTTTGCTTGCTCTTGCTGTTCTGGCGCTGGCGCTCCCGGTTGCCGCAGTCGCCGGCCCCTGGTACGTCCCGGGCGGCTACATGACCCCTGGCTGGTCCTTCGTGGCTCAGAACGAGATGTTCGATGACGGGCTCCACGGCGACGGCGCGGCCAGCGACGGCGTGTTCGGCGCGGATGTGGTCGCCGATCAAACCGGTCGCCAGGAGTTCAAGGTAGCCCTCTCCGACTGGAGCGTCTCGTACTTCGGTCCGTGCAACCTGTGGGTGCACGTGAACCCCACCGAGACCGTCCACTTCACCTTTGACACCAACGCTCACGGCGACGGCTGGCTCCCCGATCAGAACATCGTCTGGAGCGACCACTACGCTCCTCCCGGCACCAATTTTGAGGTGATCGGCGGAACCCCCGAGATCGGTAACTGGGGCAGCGGCGTGGCGGCGAGCCTGGTCGGCGGCATCTGGACGAAAGTCGTCGTCATCGCCACCCCCGGCTCTTACGAGGGCAAGTTCCGCGCCGTCGGATCGTGGGACATCTGCAACGTGGGCATCGAGGGCGCCGGCGCTCCCTGCGGGGCCAACATGCAGTTCACGACCGTCGTGCCGAACTCCGAAGTCCGCTTCGAGTTCAACCCGGCCACCGGCCGCACCCGCGTGACCGTTGGGAACCCGGTCCCGACAGTGGAAGCCACCTGGGGCCAGGTGAAGGCGCTCTACAACTAGACGCTGCCGGTTCCTGATCGCTCTGAGGGCCCCTTCTTCGGGAGGGGCCCTCTTCATTTGTGCGCCGGGTCGTTCGACTCCGTCTTACGGCGCGTCGTTCGCGTCCGTCGGCGCGTCGCCGCCCGTCAGATGGAGCCTCGTGTGCGGAGGGATGAAGAGGCCGAGCGCGAGCCCGGTGACGAGGCCGCCGACATGCCCCAGGTAGTCGGCGTTGAGCACCGAGGGGAGGATGAGGAACACGAACAACGGCGCGTAGACCCTGCGCGCCTTCCATCGCTGGCGGTAGGTGAAGCTGCGGTGGCGGCGCAGCACGAATGCGACGGTGGCCCCGCCGAGGCCGAAGATCGCGCCCGAAGCGCCGATGCTGAGCGGCGGGCGGCCGTGCCCGGCGAACGAGAGCCACATCCCGCCGACTCCCGTGATGAGGTAGACCGCATAGACCCATCGCCGGCCCATCAGGTACTCCACGGAGGTCGCGGTCGCCAGCAACGAGACCATGTTGGCGAAGAGATGACGGGGACCGGCATGCAGGAAGAGGGTCGGCAGCCACCACCAGATCGCGTGGCGATCGCGCACGGCAAACCAAGCGCCGGTCGCCCAGGCCTCGATCTCGGCGAGGTAGCGTTCTCCGAATGCGGCGGTGAGCACCCCGGCCACGAGCAGGTTCACGAGGAGGAGCGCCTCGGTGGCGGACACGCCGCGGCGAGGGAACGCGACCGAGAAGACCTCGGGGAATCGGGCAGGCCGCTTCGGTTCGCCCTGACCCGCGTGTTGATAGGCGGGAATGCTGCCGACGGGGACCCAGCCGGTTCCCTCCAGCCAGAGCCAGGCGTCGGAGGGGATGCGACCGTCCTGAAGCCAGAGATCCCACTCCTCCTGCTCCAGACGAATCTCCTCGGTGCCGATGCGCATCCTGATCATGGGGGGGAGTGTAGCGCGGGGGAGTGGGGTGGGTTTGCTCTCTGCCCAGCCTCTCAAGGACCGGAGTCTCAGGGAGCCCCGGGGAAGTTCAGTGATTCAGCAGAGTTCCGGCCCCCTCCAGAATCAACGTCGGCTACTGTCGTCCTTCTCACCCCATGCCCGTTGCGCCTCCCTGCACCGGGGGCAGCATCCGCCCGCAGGCAAAGGACGAAAGGAGCAGGGTGACTGCGAGCAGACCGCTGATACGACGCATAGCTCTCTCCACTTGCGGCAGGTCCAGCGCCGCAGTTGACCGGTCGGGACCGCGAAGCGGGGCCGACCGGGTCCAACTGCTTGTTGGGCGGCGCGTTCACCGGAACCGCAGTTCATCGGCGCGGACAAGCTTCACGCGGTGTTCGAGTTCAGCGTTTACCGCGGTGCTCTTCTCCAACGCTGACCGACCACCCCCGTCGTAGGTGCTGTGCCCATCGGAGATGAGGGTCACCTCGTACCCTCGCGCCAGCGCGCCTAGGACCGTGTCCCGCACACAGTACTCGGACTGGAGGCCAGCCACTACCAAGTGCGCAACCCGGCGAGCCTTCAGTTCGTCATCCAGCGGCGTACTCGCGAAAGTGTCTCCCGTCGTCTTGTCCAGCACAAGGTCTCCCACCGTCACTTCCAATGCGGGGTCCAGCTCCCACCCCGGCAGTCCTCGCTCGTCGGGGTCACCGGCTCCACCGCAGTTGCGGACGAAGATGACCGGCACTTGAGCCGTGCGGAACCTGCCGACCAGGCTTGTCAGGCGCGATAGCAGCTCATCCGCCGCACTCGCGGGGGACGCCGGGTCGAACATGTTCACCTGCGCGTCGATGAGCAGCAATGCGGCGTGCTGCGCTTTCATTAGGTCTCCGATCTTTGGTCCGACCAGCGCTCAGGTTCAGCAGCGGCGCGCAGCGCCATCCGCGGCAACCGGTTGTTGGGCCGACGCCGCTTGAGGTCCGGCTACTGGCCTCCTCCGGCTGATCCCTCGCAGGTGACGGACGTGCCTTGCCCCAAGGCGGCACTACCTGTGAGCCCGCTCGTGACATCCACCGCCGCGGAGACGAGCACGGCGGCCGCTCCGGGAAGCCAGGTCATCACGTACCACATCAGGAATCCGCGGTAGAGGATCTCCTCACAGAAACCAGCCGTGAGGCTCAGGCCAATCCACATCCGGCGCTCGAACTTGTCGTGCGGCACGATCAGTGCCGGGACACCTCGGAACTGCTTCCGAACTTGTGCCTGCGCTACAGCCGAACCGCGGACCACTGCCACCTGATATCCAAGAGCAGCCGAAAGCGCGGCGACGACGACGATCCCAACCCAAAAGGCCCAACCGCCTGGGACTCCGACGCCAATGGCCGGAGCTGTCCGCCCCGACCACGGCCACCACGAGAGCACCGCCGACGTCAGCAGCCACAACCCAATCATGCTCCGGCGATAGAAGCGAAGTCGATCGTGGCTTTCACCCCTCTCCAGCTGACTACGACACCGTCGATACCAGTCGAGCGTAGAGAAGAGCGGGTATGCCACTGCGATCAGCGCAACAAGCACGTGGTCGCCCAAGCTCGGCATCATTCTTCAGCCCATTTCACTGGTCGGCCCAACGCGCGTGACCAGGGGCTGACCGCGTGGGCCAAGAGCTACTCCATTCCTGCATTCGCGACGCCAGCCACAAGCCGGGAGAACAGCTCGTTCAGCGGCCCGAGCCCCATTCGATGCGTCGTGGCAATGTAGAAGACACGGCCCCGGACACGGGCCAGGATCATCTGACATGGCCCAACATCCCCATCGTAGAAAGCCGCCTCTCCGCACCCCGCAAGATCCCGACGACCGAACACCCCGAGCCCGAGCAGGTGGTCCGGACTCGACTGCTCGGGGGATCCGTCTGGCTTCGACCAGCGCGTCATTCGCTTGAACTCCGGCTGGGTCGCGATCCACGCGAAGGCGCGCATTGCATCGGTAGCCGTGCCGATAAGCCCTCCACCGTACCCGGGGCAGCTCCAGTGGTACGGTCACGGCCTGGCATAGCCCCGGGGATAACGGCCGCGGCCGTCGTCGTAGCGGAGCGTGGGCGCGACCGCGCGAAGGAAGTGCGCACAAGCGAATCGAGCCCCATGCCGGTCTCGATTTCGAGCAAGCGACCGAGTAGGTTGAAGTTCGTGTTTGAGTACTCGAAGCCGCTTCCTGGATCGAATAGTAGCGCCTTGCCCCGATACGCGCGGTCGATCGTCGCATCCACCGTGACCGCCGAGTCGGGGTGCAGCGCCAACATAGGCACGTAGTCGCGGATGCCGCTCGAGTTGAGCATCAGGTGCTGCACCTCGATGTCGCGCGACCGCGTAAATCCCTCGCCCTCGGGGAACCAGCGTGCAATCCGGGCGCTCAACGGAACGCGCTCGCGTAGAGCCAGGTAGACCAGGATGGGCTTCCCTGTCGGACAACCGAGCCGAAGCTCGTCGCCGGTGTCCACAGCGCCCTCCGCCCACACGCGCGGCTCGACCCCCAGGCTGTCCAGCACTCCGAACAGTACCCCGGCCGAGGGATCGGACGCTGCTGCCACCGCAGCGCGGAGTGCCGCGCGCACCTCGCCATCAACTCGTGATGTCTCGGCCGCGCCCGGTTGCGTCATGACTACCAGTACGGCAGCGATGGCGGCTGCGCTGGAGAGCTTCCTCGGTCCAACCATGAGACTCCTTCGGTCTTCGCGCCCACTTCTCAAGCTGGCCCCAGTCTCTCGGACGGGTGAATAGCGACTCACTGTCTCTCGCTCATGCTTCAGGCTAACGCTCGGCATCAGCGGCGGCGCGGAGCGCCCTCCGCTGCGACCCGTTGCTAGCCCGCACAATGACTTGAAGACGCTATCTTCTCGTAACAGAGTACACTGCACCATCCTCAAGGTGAATGATTCGCTGCACATTGGCAATGGTCTGCAGTTCATCAACCGTGAACAGATACCGTCGGTCAATCTTGTCAAACCAGACAAGGCACGACTTGCCTTCTTCTGGCCAATAACCGCTGAGACTGGAAATATCATTGACTATCTCGAGAGAGTTGTACATCGTCCTTGTCGGACTCGTTCTGGCTGTAAGGTCCGCTAAGATATAGAGAGCATCTGGGTCGTTTGCATAAATCACGCCCTCGGATTCTAGCGTTCGATTCTGTAACAGGTATTCGATTGTTTGACTCTTTCTCCAAGACTCGCTGCGGTATCCCTGACCTTGGCTCGTTGCGTATGCGATTGACGACACTGCTGCTCTGGCTGGATATACCAACCACACAGCGATAGCGACCGCCAGCAGGATATTTGCACGTTTCTGGGACAACCGCTGCTCTGTAAGTGCCGTTAGTATCTTTGAGGCAAGAAACAGAAGTACTAGAGTTATGGGCACAAAAACAGGGGACAACAGTCTATTCCCGATTGCGTCGTAAGCAGTGGTGGTTGAAGAAACCACCAAGAACCCTACGTAAGCGCTGATGAGTAGTAGCAACGGGCCAATGTCCAGGAAAGAAGTTCTCAGCTTTGACCAATTTCTCCTAGTGCTCAAGCCCGCAAGAAAGCAAATTGCAGCACTCAGAAGCATTAGGATTGAACGGTGTTCAGAAATTCTCCTGGGAATATACCAAGACAGAAGAGTGTTGAATGTGAAATGCAAAGTCTGGGATAAGGTGTAAATGGATGATGCGCGCGGGCCAAACAAAGTGCCTGAGAGATAGTAGTTTCGGAGTATCCACATGCCAATAGGTATAGTTGAGACGGATATGAAGAGAAACGAATGTCTAAACTTGATCCGCGGACTATCCCGACGAAAGTGTAGAATGCTAACTACGCCTGTGAAGATAAAAATGACTCCAATATATCGAGTAAGACACACCAGTGCTGTTGTCAATGATAAGAGCAAAAGAGAGGTTGTGTCAGCCTTCGCCAAATACGATGCGGAGAAAATTAGATAAAGTAGCACAAGACAGATGAAAAGAGGCTCGCTCCACGCCATTATCGAAACTTGTATTAGAGGAGCTGCAACCAGTACAGACGCTGCTCCAAGTAGCGCAAAAGCAGCAGATGACTTCAAATGCTTAGCTTCACTGTCGGCGAAAGTCCAGTGCCTGAGAAACAGTAATCCCGACAAGTAAACGATGAGGCCAAACAGAACCGCATTGACGATGTGAGCTTTCGAAAGGGGGTCTATCCCGAAAACATAGTCAATAGTTGCCAAGAGTGCTGGATAGAGCGGGGGTTGAACAAGTAACGGAGTGCCATCATACATGACGGCACCAGCGCCGGTTGCTATGTGTCTCGCAGTGGCTATGTATCCCACGGAGTCAGGTGAGAGTCCCGCGCCGTAGGGTCTCGTAGCCAGTAGAATGGTAACAGTGCCCATTATGCTGAGTACCAGAAGAGGTAGTCTGTATCTGAGGGAAAGCACAGTGCGACTTTCTGAATTCATCGTTCGTCTCGCTTGGTGGTCGTGCGGGCTAAGACGAGAATTCGACGGACCTACCCTAACGGATACGGAGTTCAGGCTGTGCAGCCCGGAGATGCGGGCAGTTGGCGTTTCATCCACCGATAGCGCGGAGGATAGCCGATCGGCAGGCCCGGTGCCACTCACGTGATAGGCGTCGAAAGACAGCGGAGTCTCCGCTGTCTATCACACGGCCGTGCGACACGTCCCCCGTCCGGCCACCCACCGACACCCGCGCTGCTGGGGTAGACTCCTCCCACATGAAGCCGCCAACCATTCACCCCCGGCGCAAGCGCATCTACGAGACGGTGAAGCGGATTCCGCGTGGTCGCGTGGCGACCTACGGGCAGATCGCGGCGCTCGCCGGGATCCGCGGCCATGCCCGGCAGGTGGGCTACGCGCTGCACGCGCTTCCGGAGCGATCCGGCGTGCCGTGGCATCGGGTGGTCAACGTGCAGGGGAGGGTCAGCCTTGCCGCGGAGACCGATGGAGCGCTGATCCAGAGGCGGCTACTCGAGAAGGAGGGTGTGCGGTTCTCGCGGCTGGGCGCGATCGATCTCGATCGGTACCGCTGGAGGCCGCGTGGTCACGCCTGCTAGAATGATCCGCACCTAACCTACCCCGTCGGAGGATCCGACATGCTTCGCGCGCTCCGGTCTCTCGGTCTCGCCGCCCTGCTTCTGACTTCTGTCCTCACGCGGCCGATCTCCGCCCAGGACTTCCGCGTCCTCGAAGAGAGGACGCCGCCCAACCCGCTTGCCAACGCACCCATTCCACTCCTGCCCGCGGCGGCGACGCATGTCCGCGTGCTCATCGCAGGGGATAGCTGGGCGCAGTACATGTGGGACGACGGCTCCCACAACGACGTCTTCGATCGCTTCGGCCATGCGGACAAGCGCGCGGTGAGCCTCTCACTGGGATCCGATCCCGGGCCCGGCTACACCGGTCCCGAGTACGCGATCTCGGGGAGCGAGGCGCGCCAGTGGGTGGACACAGCGAATTATCCATGGATCGCCAACACGGTGGCCGCGCTCCAGGCGAACCCCGAGATCGACCTCGTGGTGCTCAGCGTCGACGGCAACGACGTCCTTGCCGGGAAGCCGGACGGCGGCTGGTACAAGGACATGGATCTCGACGTGGCGGGCTCCGAGGCCGCCCTCTTCGACCGCATTCGCGCGGACACGGAGATCATCGTCGACGCCCTTACCGCCGTGCGCCCCGATATTCGGGTGATCCTGTCGAGCTACGATTACCCGAACTTCAACGTGGGGTTCTGGTGCTTTCTCTACGCGTGTCCCAAGCGCCGCGACCTGAGCCGCGATCCCGTCAACGACCTCATCACCGACGTCGAACTCAACGACATGATGGTGCGAGTGGAGACGCAGCGCGCGGGATGGGTGAACGCGAACCCGCGGCTCCTCTTCGATCACGCGGTGGGGCTCATGCACTACTTCTACGGCGACGGCGTGGCCGCGGCCAAGACGCTGCCGTATCCCGGCCAACTGCCGCCCCTCTTCGCGCCGTTCCCGGGCGGGAACCCGGTTCGGCCGTCGCTGCGCTCCTGCTTCCGGGTGCCGAACGGCATCGACGCCGATCCGATTCACCTCGACTACGAGGGTTATCAATACAAGATCACCAACGAGACCCAGACGCACTTCTTCCCCGAGTTCCGTGGCGCGCCCATGGCCACGTTCTTCGCGCGTGGGGGAGTCGAGGACGGGTGGACGAACGCGACGGTGACCGGCGCCGACGGCGTCCGGGTGGGGGACGACGGCCCCTCGCTCGTGCGCGGCATCGTCTCCTTCGATACCTCGGCGCTTCCCGACGGCGCCGTTGTGACCTCGGCGAGCCTCTACCTCATCCGCGACGCGGCGACCGGCACGAACCCGTTCACCTCCGGCCTCTTGGGGACTCCTCTCGTGGACGTCGTGCGGGGGAGCTTCGGGGCGGCCGCGCTCGAGCCGAGCGATGCGACCGCGGCTGCCGACGCGTCGGACGCCGGCTTCGTGATCGGGTCGGC
Source organism: Candidatus Eiseniibacteriota bacterium (assembly GCA_963762255.1). GTDB lineage: Bacteria > Eisenbacteria > RBG-16-71-46 > JABDJR01 > JABDJR01 > CAVXKA01. Next base: position 861,583 of record CAVXKA010000002.1, on the reverse strand, counting down.
CAAGGCGAACAACTATGCAGTGCGTGTGGATCTCACCGCTGCCGGCCTCGTCGCGATCAACGACCGGGGTCTGACCCAGTTCCGTATCTCGTTCCCGCACACGGGGAGCAGCACCGGCGCCGACTACGTGACTTTCCGCGACGGCGATGCAGCGGCGCCGCCGGCGAGCGGCATGCCCGCGCTCGCGAACACGATGGGAACATCGCGCCCGTTCCTGGACGTTTCCTTCAACGAACCCACCGCGGTCGCGGACGGAGGCGAACTCATCGAGGTTGCCCGCCTGCGCCAGGCGAGTCCAAACCCGTTCGCGGCCTCAACGCGGATCGTGTTCTCGCTGCCTCGATCGGGTCGCGCACGACTCGATGTGTACGACGTCGCCGGACGCCTGGTGCGCAGGCTCTTCGACGGCGACGCCGGCGCCGGAGCCACCGGCGTGACCTGGGACGGCCGGGACGATCGCGGCGCACGGCTTGGCGGAGGGATCTACTACGCGCGGCTCGCCACGGGCGACGGATCGAGCGCGCTCAAGGTCGTGATGCTCGGAGGGTAACCGGCATCTCTGAACCCCTCAATCCCGGCCGTCCACGGCGGCGGCCGGGATCATCCCGTCCGCCCCCAGACTTCCGGCGAGGATTTCAACAGGCCCTTCAATACCTCGATGTGCTGTCGCGTAAGATCGGCGACCTCGATCGACGTGGGAGGCATGCCCCGTTGCTCCCACAGGCGGCTCATGAGTACGGCCCAGGCCGCCGCGTCCGAGACGCGACCGGCGGGCACGTTGCTTTCCCCGGCGATCCGGAGCACGGCCTCGACCGCGCGCCCGGACAGGACCAGCGTGCAGCGCTCCGTCAGCCCCTGGGGCGAGGCCACCACGAACGCACGTCGGAGCGCGCCGGTTACCGTGATGCCCGATGACGCGACATCCGGCGCGGGCCAGAAGCGGTAGCCGTCGAGGCTGCGGAAGCCCGTGCGGAGGAGGCCGGGGGATGGAGCCGACGGTTTAGCCGGTGCGGCCGCGGCGACGCGATTGCGCTCGATTCCCGCCGCCACCGCTCGGCGAAGCACGTCCGGTGTGAACGGCTTTCGAAGGAAGTCCATCGCGCCCGCCTTCATTGCGTCTACGGCCAGATCGACCGTCGCGAACGCCGTCACCATGATGACCTCCGCATCCGGCTTGATCTCGCGGATGCGCCGTAGCACCTCGATGCCGTCCATCCCCGGCATGCGCTGGTCGAGCAGCACCAGGTCCCACTCCGCTCCGGAGCCGAAGCGCTCCAGACCCGCGGGGCCGTCCGCCGCCGTCTCGGCAGTGTGACCCGCCGCTTCGAGCGCGAGGCGCATCGTCTCGCGGATATTCGATTCGTCGTCAATGATGAGAACTCGGGATGGGGACATCACGCCGCTCCTTTCTCCGGGATCGGAGATGGTCCGCTCGCGGCGGCGCCGGCGAGCGGGACTGTGAAACGAAACTTCGAGCCGCGCCCGACCGTGGATTCCACGGCGATCGTGCCGCCATGGGCCTCGACGATCCTGCGCGCGATGGACAGACCGAGGCCCGCCCCACCGGGTGTCGCACCGGGGATCTTCACGAAACGCTGAAACAGCAGCGGCAGGTGCTCGGCGGAAATGCCCTCGCCGGTATCCTCTACCGTGAACTCCATCCATCGGTCTGCGACGCGGGCGGAAACATCCACGCGCCCGCCGGCGGGAGTGTGGCGCAAGGCGTTGTGCACCAGATTCGTGACGACCCGCGCCAGGTGCTCGTTGCTTCCCATCACCGCGGGAAGCTCGGGGCTTGCAGAGACGGTCATGGAGATCCGTCGATCGGCGGCCACCGGCTCGAGCGGCTTCAACGCCATGGTGATGATGTCGCCCGCGAGGATCGGACGCGGAGTCAGAACGACCGTTCCCGCCTCCAGGCGGTTCAGATCGAGAAGATCGTGGGTGAGCCGTTCGAGCCGCTCCGCGTCGGCCACCGCGATTTCGACGAGGCGCGCCTGGGGGGCCGACAGGGCCCCGCCGAACCCTCGGCGAGCAAGTGCACCGCCATCTGCATCGAGGTCAGCGGCGTACGTAGCTCGTGGGAAGCCACCGAGATGAAGTCGTCCTTCATACGGTCGAGCTGACGCTGCTGGGTCACGTCCTCGAGCACGGTGACGGTCCCGACGACGGTGCCCGCTTCGAGGACGACGGGAGCCGTTCGCACGTGATAGAAGGTCTCGACCCCGCCCCTTGCGATGCGGGCCAACCCCCGCTCGCCCTCGGGAGCCACGGGCGCGCCCCGAGCGATGGCCTCCCGCACGGCGTTCGCGATCGGCGGAATCCCGGCCGCTTCCACCGGTCGGTCGATCCACCCCAACGGGGCGTCGACCAAGGCGCCAGCGGCACGGTTGTAGCCGATCACTTCCCCCTGCGATCCGGTCACGATGACGGGCTCGTAGAGGCTGTTGAGCACCGCATCTGACTTCTTCTCCGCCACGCGCAGGCGGGCGGCCTCGCGGTCCCGATACGCCTTCAAGCGATCGGCCATGATATTGAAGGCCGTCGCCAGCGTCCTCACCTCGTCCTGCGTCCGGACCTCGATGTGGGAATCGAGGTCCCCCTCGCCGATCCGCTCGGCGGCTGCCGCGAGCCTGCGCAACGGCGCCACCAGGGCCCGGGAGAAGTTGACAGCGGACACCACGCCGACGAGAAGCAGGCCCGCCGCGACCAGGAACGCAGCGCGGCGGGCGTCGGCCGCCTGCTGCTCCGCGCGGTGCTGCGCCCGCACCATCGCCTCCTGGTTGATCGTCAACAGGTCGTCGCAGCGGTTTTTGAGTCGCGTGAACGTCGGATCGAGCTCATCGAAGTAGAGCCGGCGACGAGCCGCGGGGGAGAGTCCCGTTCCCTTGAGAAACTGGTCGGCGCGCTGAGCGAATCGTTCCGAGAGAACGTCGATGTCGTGGATGATTTCGGGCTCGCCGGTCTCGGTGATGTTGGCCGCCGCGTCGGCGAAATGCGAATCGAAGCGACGCCGGTTCGTCTCGTACTGCTCCATCGCTCTCGACGTGTCTCCGGCGAGGGTGAAGAGCATGGCGCTGTCCTGGCGCTCGAGGGCCTCCTTCATCTGTTGGGCGTCCAGCACGCTGCGGTAGTTGTTCAGCAGGATGAGTCGGACCGACTGGCCGAGCACTCCGAAGTAGTAGATGCTCCAGCCGGCCATGCCCAGCGTGCCGAGGACCAGCAAGGCGTAGGAGATGAGCAGCTTCTGTCGAAGGCTTCGCATCGTGGACGACTCCTGTGGGTGGATCGCCGACGCGTCGGCGCGATCCCCCATGGGTCATCCTAGCCACCTGGATGTAAGGAGGGCGTCAAGACCGGGCGTCGGCCGTAAGGAACGCGTCAAGACGCGGCGGGTCTGGGCGCGCCGGCCCTCCCCTGGTACGATCCAGCGTCGGAATCGGCTCTTTCGCAGGAGGGGAACCCACACATGAAACGTCTACTGTTCGTTGTCCTGACCGCCGCGTTCTGGAGCGCGCCGGCTCTGGCCGACGTGACCATCGTCATGAGTACCGGCAAGCCTGGGGAGAAGGACCGGACGACCGGCACGATGTACGCAACCGCCGACAAGCTCGCCACCGTTTGGCAGCAGGGCAAGGACAAGTCGTCCGGGGCCCATATGATCTTCGATGCCGAGAAGCAGACGCTCTGGATGATCGACGACAAGGACAAGTCGTACACGATCATCGACAAGGCCACCTTGGACCAGATGGCCAAGCAGTTGGATCAGGTGGACTCCCGGATGAAGGAGGCGATGGCGAATCTCCCTCCGGAGCAGCGCCAGATGATGGAGAAGCAGATGGCCAAGTTGAAAGGGGACGCAGGGCCGGAGCAGGGGGAGCGCAAGGTCACCAAGACGGGCGAGTCGAAGTCGGTCAGCGGCTTCTCGTGTGCGCGCTTCGACGTCAGTCGGGGCGGTACGGTCGAGAGCCGGATCTGGGCCGCACCACTGGGGGCGGTCAAGGTATCCGAGGCCGACATGGCGGTGTTCACGAAGATGGGCAAGATGTTCGAGTCGATGACGTCGCGACTTTCGCAGTTCGCGAAAGGCACAGCGAACCCATGGTCGGAAGGGGGCGAAATCGACGGAGTGCCGATCCTCAGCGAGCGGATGGAGGACGGCAAGGTCGCGCACGAGACGCTCATCGAGTCGATCACTCATGACGCCCCGCCGGCGGGAGTCTTCGACGTTCCGGCCGGCTACAAAAAGAAGGAGATGCCCAAGATGGATGCTTCGGGGAAGTAGAGCCCCGACGCTTGTCTCCGCCGGGTGTTGACGAGGCCGAGCGGAGAGGCGACCATGCCCGATGCTGTCCGGGCCGTGTCACGCCGTGGGGGGTGTTCATGCATCTTCGACTTCGCCGCCATCCGAGGATCGTGTCGTCGCGTCGATTGATTCCCGCGCTGGTCATCCCATGGGCCATGAGCGTTGCCGGTCTCGTCTTCGCTGGGGACTCGGGCTTCAGCTACCCCGAGACCTCCGACTTCCTCCCCCAGAGTCCCGGCGTAACCGCCGGAGCGCCGGGAGCTTTCTACAATCCCGCGGCGTGGGCCATGGGACGGGGGGAGCTCGCGGCCTGGCTGACTCCGCACAAGGCCGGTGAAGGCGATCGCGCCAGTTGGGGGCTGTCGCTCGGCGGGCCGCTCGGCTTCGCGATGGACAGTCGCGGCTATGACAGAGGCTCGGGACCCGAGTCGCGCCTGCGCACCTACCAGCTAGGATTCGCCGCGGGCGACCGTCGCGCCCACGTCGGCGCGGCGTGGCGATGGCACGGCGGCGATCTCGAGCGCTTCGATGTCGACGGCGGTCTCGTGCTCGGCGCCCTCGTCCGGCCGGACCGGCGCACGAGCGTCGGGCTGTCGGGGTTCTTCACCGGCGACGACGGTTTCCGCGAAGGGATTATCGATGTCGGTGTCCGCCCGCTCGGCACGCCGCTCGTCACGCTATTCGCCGACTACACGCTGCGCCGGCCGACCGGTGGAGCCGAGGCATGGGGTGGGGGCATCGAGGTGCGTCCCGTCCGCGGCGTGGACATGACCTTCAAGGTAAGGGACGCCGACGATGAGGACGTGCGGTACCACGTCGGCCTCGGCGTGACCTTTGACGGAGCGGGCGTCCACGCGATCGGACGTCGAAGCGAGGACTTCGACCACGAGTCCACGAGTTACCTCGTGCGAGTGCAACCCCCGTATCGGGGGATCCCTGTGGGTAGGGAACTACGCAAGCGGTTCGCCGCGAACACCGTCGTTCCGCTCGATCTCGAGAACAAGGTGCTGACGTACCAGAAGGACCGCTGGTTCGACGACAGGCACATTGCCTGGATCGATCTCGCGCGCACCCTCGACGCGATCCGCGACGAGCCGGGTGCGGCCGGCGTCGCGATCAACCTGTCGAGTTTCCGCGGACGCCCCTCGCTCGTATGGGAGCTACGCGGGAAGCTGGAGGAGCTTCGCGCGGCCGGCAAGCGCATCCATGTCTACGCCGACCGCCTCGACATGAGCGGGCTCTACCTGGCCTCGGTCGCCGACGACATCACGCTCGACCCGCAGGGCGATCTCATGCTCCCCGGTCTCGCCGTGCACCGCACCTATCTCCGAGGCGCGCTGGAGAAGCTGGGACTCGGAGCGGAGGAATGGCGGTTCCTCTCCCACAAGACCGCGTTCCAGACCTTCTCGCGTGCCGACATGTCGGAGGCGGACAGGGAGCAGCTCGGCCGCCTGGTGGACGTGATCTACGAGACGTGGCGGGAAGGGGTGTGCGAAGGGCGCGGGCTCTCCGCGGAAGCGTTCGATGCCGTTGTGAACGACGAGGTGTTCCTGCTCGCGAAGCGCGCGCTGGCACTCGGCCTCGTGGATCGTCTCGGCCGATGGCCCGACCTCACCGAGCGGCTGGGCAAGGAAGGCAGCCTGCGGGTGGGCGGTCTGCCCGGCGCTTCCGATCGGCGCTCGTTCTCCGACGAGCGCTGGGGTCAGCCGCCGGAGATCGCGGTCGTCTACGCGGTGGGCGAGTGTGCGATGGACTCGGGGATCCGAGGCCGCGCGACCGGAAAGTACATGCGCGGTCTCATCCGTGACCGAGACGTGCGCGCCGTGGTGCTGCGCGCGGACTCACCGGGCGGCGATCCACTGCCCAGCGACCTCGTGGCGGAGGGAACCCGCAAGCTCAGGGAGAAGGGAAAACCGGTCGTGGTGAGCCAGGGAGACGTGGCCGCCTCCGGCGGGTACTGGATCAGCATGAACGGGAGCAAGGTGCTCACCACACCGCTCACCATCACCGGTTCCATCGGCATCATCGCCGGCTGGATCTGGGACGAGGGCTTCAGCGAGAAGTTCGGATTCACCGCCGACGGGGTGCAGCGCGGCAAGCACGCGGACCTCTTCACCGGCATCCGCATCCCGCTCATCGACGGCGTGGTTCCGGAGCGCGCGGTCACCGACGAGGAGCGCGAGATGGTCAAGCGCCTCATCCTCGAAGAGTACGACGCGTTCGTGATGGGAGTGGCCGAAGGGCGCGGCCTCACCGAGGAGCGCGTGCGCGAGATCGCCGAAGGCCGGGTTTGGATGGGGGGCGACGCCATGGAGCGCGGTCTCGCCGATCGCTTCGGGGGGCTCGACGCGGCCATTCAGGAGGCCAAAGCGCTGGCCGGACTGGATCCGAATGACGAGGTCGTCATCACCGAGTATCCGCCGCGAAAGCTCTTCTCGCTGCCGCAGCTTCTTCCGCAGATTCCAGGGATCCGCACTTTGGCGCGGTCGCTAGCGTCGGCGGGCGGCGACGCGGCGCGAATCGACACAGTCGTTCCCTATGAAGAGGTCTACTTGCGCGGGATGGTGAACGCGCCCGGACGACCGCTCATGCTGGTCCCGCCCGAATACCTGCCGCGCGGATGGGGCGAGGAACCGCCGCTGCCCTAGTGCGTCGTCATCCAATGAGGCGCTAGTCGGCGAGCAGGACATCCATGGCTGCCGTCGCCCGCCCCGCGTGGTAGGACGACCGCACCAGCGGTCCCGACTCCACGTACTTGAATCCCGCCTCCATCCCCAGCTCGCGGAGCCGCTCGAACTCCTCCGGCGTGTAGTACTTGAGGATGGGGTGGTGCTTCTTCGTGGGCTGCAGATACTGCCCCACGGTGAAGATGTCCACGTCCGCGCGACGGAGATCGCGCATCAGGTCCATGATCTCGTCGACGGTCTCGCCGAGGCCCACCATGATTCCCGACTTGGTGGCGCGGATGCGCTTGCCGCGAGCCCGGGCCGCCCGCTCCAGCAGTTCCAGCGTGCGCTCGTACACGGCATACGGCCGCACGCGACGGTAGAGCGGCTTGACGCATTCGATGTTGTGGGCGAGGACGTCGGGACGCGCGTCGAGAAGGGTCTCCAGCGCGTCCCAGTCGCCCTGGAGATCGCTGATCAGCACCTCGACCCGGCATTCGGGCGATAGCGCGCGGATTTCGGAGATGGTCCGAGCGAAGTGCGCGGCCCCGCCGTCTGGAAGATCGTCGCGGTTCACCTGGGTGATCACTGCGTGGCGAAGGCCCAGCACCTTCACCGCCTCCGCCACATGGGCCGGCTCCTCCGGATCCAGGTAGCCGGGCTGCCCCTTCTCGACGTTGCAGAAGGTGCAGTGACGCGTGCAGATACCGCCCATCACCATGAAGGTCGCGGTCTTCTCGCGTCCCCAGCACTCGAAGACGTTGGGGCAGCGCGCCTCCTCGCACACGGTGTGGAGCTTGAGTCCCTTGACCAGCGACTTCACTTCACGGAACTCATCGGTGTTGCGCAGTTGGATCTTGATCCACTCCGGACGGCGGTCGGTGGGGGATTTCGGTACGGTCATCTCATCTCCATTCCAGGTCGCGGCCGAAGATTGCGGCGAAATGCGGTGCAAAGCGCTGTGCCACCTCCACGAGAGGGGGCGGAGCCGGTAGAAGCCGCTCCATGCTGGTCACTCCGTGGTCGCGGATGCCGCAGGGGACGATCGTCGCGAAATGCCCCAGATTCGGAGCCACGTTCAACGCGAACCCATGGCTCGTGATCCATCGCGCCACCCGGACGCCGATCGCCGCCACCTTGTTCCCATCCGCCCACACCCCGGTGAGCCCATGGATACGTCCGGCTTCGATATCGTACTCCGAGAGCGTGAGGATGATCGCCTCTTCGAGGCCGCGCACGTATTTCCAAACGTCCTTGCGATCCGGGGCCAGATTGAGGATCGGGTACCCGACGAGTTGCCCGGGTCCATGATACGTCACGTCGCCCCCTCGCCCGCATTCCGCCACGGCGATGCCTAGATTGCGGAGGGCCTCTTCCGAGGCCACAACGTTCTCGCGGTGGGCGTTGCGACCGAGAGTGATGACCGGGTCGTGCTCGAGCAGGAAGAGCGCCTCGGCGGCGCGGCCCTCGCGCACCGCATCCACCCGCTCCTCCTGCATGCGCAAGCCGTCCGCGTAGGCCACGCGGCCGAGCCAGGCAGCCTCGATCGTCCGGCCATCGCTCACTGGATACTTCCCGCCTCCAGGAATTTCTTCACGTGGGCCATGAAGCTCTCGGCCATGGCGCCGTCCACGAGGCGGTGGTCGTAGGAGAGCGAGAGGTACGCGCGATGGCGAATCGCGATCGCGTCGTTGATCACCACCGGCCGCTTCTCGATGGCGCCTACCCCGAGGATCGCCACCTGGGGTTGGTTGATGATCGGCGTTCCCATGAGCCCGCCGTACACGCCGGGGTTGGTGATCGAGAAGGTGCCTCGCTGCACATCGTCCGGTGACAGCCGTTTCGTGCGGGCGCGCTCCCCGAGGTCGTTCACCGCGCGGGCGAGCCCGAGCAGGTTCATCTCGTCGGCGTGTCGGATGACCGGCACGATGAGGCCCTTGCCCTCCTCCAGCGCGACAGCGATCCCGATGTTGATCTCCTTCTTGAGCACGATCTTGTCGCCCATGACCGAAGCATTGACGTACGGATGACGCTGAAGGCCGTCCACGATCGCGCGGATGATGAAGGGCATGTAGGTCAGGTTCACCCCCTTCTCCGCGAAGGAGGACTTGAGGGCCTTGCGCTCCCGCGCGACCGTCTCGAAATCTACATCGAAGAAGGATGTGACGTGCGCGGCGATGGTCTGCGAGTAGAGCATGTGGTCGGCGATCTTGCGGCGCATGACGCTCATGGGCTCGATCACGACCGGCTCGCCCTCCGCGTAGGCGGGGATGCGCAGGTCGGGGATGGCCGCACCGAGGCCCCCCGCGCCCGTCGCCGTTGCTGCCGCGGCGGCGGCGGGGGTGGGGGCGGGCGCGACCGCCGGCGCAGGCATGGCAGGGACGCCGCCGTGTTCGATGAAGCCGAGGATGTCCTTCTTGGTCACCCGTCCGGAGATGCCCGTGCCCGGCAGGGTCGCGATGTCTACCCCGTGCTCGGCCGCGATCTTGCGCACGACCGGCGATGACCGCAGCCGGCGCAGTTCCTCTGGAGTCTGCTCGCCGCGGGGCGTCTCGGCGAGTGCGCCAGCGGCGGGCTGAGACAGGACTGAAGGCGCCTCCACGGCGGGGAGTGATGCAGTCGGCGCAGTAGGCGGGATCGCCGCCGGGGGTGGTGCGGGCGACGGTTTCGCCGCCGGCGCGGCCGCGGCGGGACCCGGGGCCGCCTCGCCGGCCGCCCCGATCATCCCCACCACGGTATTGACCGGCACCGTCTGCCCCTCGCCGAACCTGATCTCCAGCAGCACACCTGCCGCCGGCGCGGGAATTTCCGCGTCCACCTTGTCGGTCGAGATCTCGAAGAGGGGCTCGTCGCGCTCCACCCGGTCCCCGACTTTCTTGATCCACTTGGTGATGGTCCCCTCGGCGAGCGACTCGCCCATCTGGGGCATGATGACTTCCTGGGCCATGGCTCTGCCTCCGTCAGTACGCCGCAAGCCGACGCGCGGCGCTGGCGATAGTGTGAGTGTTGGGCATGAAGAAATCCTCCAGCGGCGGGCTGTAGGGGACGGGCGTGTCGAGGCTCGCCACCCGCAGCACCGGCGCATCGAGGTATTCGAACGCCTTTTCGCCGATGCGCGCGGCGAACTCGGCGCCGACTCCGCCGGTCAGCGTGTCCTCGTGCGCGATCAGCACCTTTCCGGTCTTGCGGGCGGACGCGAGGATCATCTCCTCGTCGAAGGGAAGGAGGCTGCGCAGGTCGATGACCTCCGCCGAGATCCCTTCGCCTTCGAGCGTGTTCGCGGCCTCCAGCGAACGGTGCATCATCCCACCGTAGGTGAGGATGGTGAGATCCGTACCCGGACGTCGGACGATGCCTTTGCCGATCGGTACCACGATGTCCTCGTCGGGGAGGACCTCCTTGATGCGCCGGTACAGGAACTTGTGCTCGAGAAAGATCACGGGATCGTCGTCGCGGATGGCCGCCTTGAGGAGTCCCTTGGCGTCATGAGCGGTCGCCGGAGCCACGATCTTGAGCCCCGGCGTGTTGAAGAAGAAGGCCTCGGGGTTCTGGCTGTGAAAGGGGCCGCCTCGCACACCGCCTCCGCACGGTCCGCGAAAGACCAGCGGCAAGGCCATCCCGGTGCGGTATCGCTGCGGCGCCGCGAAGTTGACGATCATGTCGAAGGCGCAGGCGATGAAGTCGATGAACTGGAACTCGACCACCGGCCGAAAGCCCATGAGCGCTGCCCCGCAAGCGGCGCCGGTGAAGCCGGTCTCGCTGATCGGGGTGTCGAGGACGCGGTCCGCGCCGAAGCGCTCGCTCAGACCGCTCGTCACCCCGAACGCACCGCCATAGGTGGCCACGTCCTCGCCGATCAGCAGCACCCGCTCGTCGCGCGCCATCTCCTCGAAGAGCGCCTGACGGATCGCCTCGAGATACGTGATCTCCGTCGCGCCAGTGGCGGGCACGGTGCTCACGCGCCCTCCCGATACGGAGCGAGGGTATCCGGCGTCAGGAAGGGAGGCGCATACACGCCTTCCACCGCCACACCGGGATCGGGCATGGGGGATGCGAGCGCGGCATCGATCTCCTCCTCGAGATACGCGGCCACTTCGCGCTGCACGGCGGCCAGATCCTCCTCGTGTGCATGACCGCTATCCGCGAGAGAGCGCTCGTAGCGAGCGATCGGGTCGTCCTTCTCCCACGTCTCGATTTCGCCCTCCGGCACGTATTTCTGCGTGTCGTGCTCGGCGTGCCCCTTGCGGCGATAGGTGACGACCTCGATGAGCGTGGGGCCTTCGCCGCCGACCGCGCGGGCGCGCGCCGTGCGCACCGCGTCGAACACCGCGAGCACGTCGTTTCCATCCACCGTCACCCCGGGAAGTCCCAGCCCCGCTGCCTTGTCGGCAATGCGAGCCACCGCCATCTGTCGCGAGGTCGGCGTGGAATACGCGTAGCCGTTGTGCTCGGCCACCACGACCAACGGGAGCCGCCACACCGCGGCCAGGTTCACCCCTTCATAAAACGCGCCGGTAGACGTCGCACCGTCTCCGACGAAAGCCAACGCAACGCGATCCTCGCGGCGGAGCTTGGCCGCCAGCGCGATGCCCGCCATGACCGGGACGGTGTCGCCGAGCATGCTCACCGGCGCCACCACACCAGGCTCGGGGACGGTGCCGAAATGGGTGTTGAGATCCTTGCCCCGCGTCGGTCCTCCGGCGCGGGCCATGTACTGCATGGCCACGTCGCGAGGGCGATAGCCCTTCACCAGGACTGCGCCCAGGTTGCGGATCAGCGGTCCCACGATATCTTGCTTCTCGAGCGCGAAGACCGCGCCGATCGTCTCCGCCTCCTGACCGAGGCTACGGTAGAGACCGCCCACGATCTGGTTCTGGCGGTAGAGGTTGACCAGGCGCTCCTCGAGGCGCCGCGTGAGCAGCATCCAGCGATAGAGCTCGATCCGCCGTTCGCGGGAGAGCGACTCCGAGGGGCCCCTAGATGTGGATGCTCTCGCCATGCAGATTCTCCGCCGCCTCCATTACCGCTTCCGAGAGCGTGGGGTGCGGGTGGATGGCCCGGAAGAGCTCCTCGGTCGTCGTCTCCAGCGTCATCCCCACCACCGCCTCCGCGATGAGCTCGGTCGCCTTGGGTCCGATGATGTGCACGCCCAGCACTTCGTCGTACCGGGCGTCGCTGACGATCTTGACCAGGCCGTCCTGATGCCCTGCGATCATCGCCTTGGAGGAGTGCGAGAAGGGGAACTTGCCGACCATCACCTCGCGGCCCGTCTCTCTCGCCTTCTCCTCGGTGAGCCCCACCGAGGCCACCTCGGGCTCGCAGTAGATCGCGTTCGGCACGGTCTCGTAGCGAATCGGCCTCACGCTCTTGCCCGCCATGTGCTCCACGGCGAGGATCCCTTCCTTGGAGGCCAGATGCGCGAGGCCTGCGGTCGGCACCACGTCGCCGATCGCGTAGACGCCGGGCTCGCTCGTGCGCATGAAGGCATCGATGGGGATGAAGCCGCCCTTGTCGAGTTGGATCGACGTCGTCTCGATGCCGACATCCTTGGATACCGGCCCGCGCCCGACTGCTACAAGCAGCAGCTCGGCTTCCAGGGTCTCGGTCTTCTCGCCCCCCAGGCGCACTCTCACCCCCGTCTCGGTGACCTCGCCGCTCTCCATCGCCACGCCCGCGCGCGCGTCGATGCCGCGCTTCCTGAATGCCTTGGTCAACTCAGCGCTCATATCGGCGTCTTCGTTGGGGATCAATCGGGGGAGCGCTTCGAGGAGCGTCACCTCGGTGCCGAACGAGCGATAGATGGAAGCGAACTCGCTCCCCACCGCGCCCGAGCCGACCACGATCAATGACTTGGGAATCTCCGCAAGCTCGAGTGCCTCGTCGGAGGTGATGATGCGCTTCCCGTCCCGAGTGAGGAACGGCAGCATCTTGGGGTAGGAACCTGTGGCGATGAGAACGAACCGCGCGGTGAGGGTCTCGGTGCCGCCGGCGTTGAGTTCCACCTCGACCTTGCCCGCCCCCCGCAAGCGGCCATGCCCTTCCACGACATCGATCCGCCCCTTCTTCATGAGGGCGCCGATCGCCGCGGTCAGTCGGCGCACTGTCTTCGTCTTCTCGACCTGCGTCTTCTTCCAGTCAAGCGTGAGCCCTTCGGCCTTGAGCCCATAGCGCTCCATCGAGCGGAACTCATCGAAGAGGGAAGCGGCCTGGAGCAGGAACTTGGTCGGGATGCATCCGCGAAGGAGGCAGGTACCGCCAAGCGCCCTGTCCCGCTCCACGACCGCGGTCTTGAGCCCGAGCTGCGCCGCGCGCACCGCGGCCACGTACCCGCCTGGGCCTGCTCCGATCACCACCAGGTCGTACGATCGTCCATCCGCCACCGTGCAACTCCTTAGCTGAGAGGCCAGATCGCCCGAACGCCGCGGGGGAGCGGCTGGACGGGGGGAAGTCGGGGAAAGGTGCCGCAAAGGTCGACGGGCACCAGACGAGGGAGGCTACTCCCCGTGTGGACCGTTGACAAGCTCGTTGAGATTTGGTAAGTAAAGATTCACCCACGACCAAAGGAGGGATGATGCCCAAGGCGGATGGCGCTCGCGATCGAATCCGGGTTGCCGCGCTGGAACTCATGGCTCGCAAGGGAATTGCCGGGACCACGACTCAGGAGATCGCCCAGCGTGCCCGTTGCTCCCAGGCAGCGATCTACAAGTACTGGGACGGAAAGGAAGAGCTTGCTCACCGTCTCTTCGAGGAGGCGCACGCGGGGATGCTGGCGGAGATGGAGGCAGGCGCCGAGGCGGTGAAGGATCCTACGGAGCGGGTCATCGGGGTTCTGCAGGGGCTTCTCGGGCACTCCCGCCGTCACCCGGCCGAGTACGCGTTCCTCTTTCAGGTCTTCCACTCGGACTACGCGCGTTGGCTTGTCCCGCACCCGAAGCCGCGGGATCTCGTGTTGCGCGAGCTGAAACGGGGGATGCAGTCCGGCGAACTCCCCACCGGCAACGTCAGCGTCAAGGCGGCGATTCTGCTGGGGATGGCGGTGCGTCTGGCCTTTTTCGAGCGGCAGAGTCTCATCGAGGGGGGGGCCGCTGCGGCAGATGCGGGGCTCTGGGCGGCGGCCGCGGCGATTCTGGAGAGCTGACCCGTTTGCCCTTTTCGCCGCGCCGGAAACTGAGGGACCTCGAGACGCGCCGACGCGGTATCATTGCGCGCGTACCCGTTCGGTTTCGGCCGGCCCTCGAACCGCCGGCTCGGAAAGGAATCACCTCATGCTTCCCGACCCTTCTGACAGCCTAGGGCCCGTCTGGCCCCCCGAGTGGAAGGGACCTCATCGCTTGAACACCGATAAAGTCGACGCCTGGGAAATCACTCCCCTCGATCTTCGCCGTCGGCTCGACCTCGGCGAGCCGATTGTGCTCGTCGACGTGCGCGAGCCATGGGAGGCGAACATCGCCTCGTTGCCCGGGGCGATTCTCATCCCTCTGAACGAGCTGGAGTACCGAGCGGACGAGGAACTCGATCCGATGGACGATGTCGTCCTCTTCTGCCATCACGGCATACGCAGCATGGAGGCGGCCCTGATCCTCTGGGACCACGGCTACGAACAGGTCAAGAGCCTGGCCGGCGGCATCGACCGGTGGACCCAGCAGGTTGACCCGAGCCTTCCGCGCTACTGACGCATGGGCGACCCGCTGCGATGAACCCCACCCGCCAGCGCATCGCGCGGACTGCGCTCACCTGGGTCGAAGTCGACACCGCCGCCTTGCTGGGCAATCTCCACGCCTTCCGCCGTCGCCTGGGTCCCGGCGTCGAGTTAGCCCATGTGGTGAAGTCCGACGCCTACGGCCACGGTCTGGAATTGGTGGCGGCGGAGGACGCGGCCTCCGGCATCGTGCACCGTCTGGCCGTGATCTCGGTGGACGAACTGGTGAGGGTTCGGGCGGCGGGGGTGAAGCTCCCGGTCGTGATCCTGGGTTACGTGCCGCTGTCCGCTTGGGACGCGGTCGTCGACGCAGAGGGAAGCCCGGTCATCTTCAACATGGAGAGTCTGAACGCTCTCTCCCGCGTGGCCTCGGAGCGCGGACGCGAGATCCGCGTGCACCTCAAGGTGGAGACCGGCACCCACCGGTACGGAATCCCTGCGTCGGAATTGCCCGACTATCTCGAGCTTGTCCGCTCGCTGCCCGGGCTGCGGCTTGAGGGGCTCACCACCCATTTCGCCAACATCGAGGACACCACCGATCACGGCTACGCGCAGGAGCAACTCGACCGCTTCCGGTACGCGCTCACGCAGGTGCGCGAGGCAGGCTTCGAAGTCCCGGTGCCCCACGCCGCATGCTCGGCCGCCACGATTCTGTTCCCCGAATCGCATTTCTCGATGGCGCGAGTGGGGATCTCCTCCTATGGCATTTGGCCGAGCAAGGAGACGCATGTCTCGTCGCGACATGTCGACGGGGCGCAGATGGATCTCCGGCCGGTACTGGCATGGAAGACCCGGATTGCGCAGGTGAAATCGGTGCCGGCGGGGGGCTTTGTCGGGTACGGCTGCTCCTGGAAAGCGCCGGCCGACTCGCGCATCGCCGTCCTGCCCATCGGGTACGCCGATGGTTACGACCGCGGCCTCAGCAATGTCGGCCACGTGCTGATCGGAGGGCGCCGTGCCCCGGTGCGCGGTCGCGTGTGCATGAACGTCACGATGGTGGATGTCACCCACCACCCCGACGCCGCTCTCGAGGACGAGGTGGTCCTGATCGGCCGTCAGGGGGATGAGGTGATCCGAGCGGAAGATCTGGCCTCGTGGTGCGGCACCATCCCCTACGAGATCGTGGCCCGCATCGGGGGCCGCATCCCGCGCGTGCGAGTGCAAGGCTGAACACTTGGGGGGCTAGGTGGCCAGTGCCTTCCGCTTCACTTCCAGCGCGGCCAGGAGTGCGTCGAACGGCTGGTTGAACTTTTCGATGCCCTCTTCCACGAGTTCGTCGGTCACTCGCTTGAGCGAGATACCCAGGGACTCGAGATCGGCCAGCGCGCGGCGCTCGCGATCGAGATCCAACTCCACCGTATCCGCCACACGACCGTGGTCGCGGAACGCGTCGACCGTCTCGTCGGGGAGCGTGTTCACGGTGAAAGGCCCGATCAAGGGCTCCACGTACTTCACGTCGGGATAGGCCTTGTCCTTGGTGGAGGTGCTGGCCCACAGCGGCTTCTGCACCCGCGCTCCCGCCGCGCGGAGCTTCTCCCATCGCGGCCCCGAGTAGGTCTCCTTCCAGAGTGCGTACGCGAGCTTGGCGCTCGCCACCGCCGTCATGCCGCGGATCGTCTTGGCGCGGGGGTCGGTCATCCCGTCGAGCAGTTTGTCCACCTTGGTGTCGATCCGGCTCAGGAAGAAGCTTGCCACGGAGGCTACGGTGGCCACGGGCTCGCCGCGGCCCAAGCGGGCGTCCAGCGCGTCCAGATGCGCGTGCATCACCGCGCGGTGGGCATCCAGAGAGAAGAGCAGCGTCACGTTGATGTTGATGCCTTCGCTCAGGCACTGCCGGATCGCAGGGACGCCCTCCGGGGTTCCGGGGATCTTCACCAAGAGGTTGGGGCGGGCGACTCTGCTCCAGAGCCGCCGCGCCTCGGCGACGGTTCCTTCCGTGTTGCGCGCGAGATGCGGGGACACCTCGAGGCTCACGAAGCCATCGGTCCCGTTGGCGCGGTCGAACACCGGGCGCAGCAGATCGAGCGCGTCCTGGACGTCCTGGATCGCCATGGCCTCATAGATCTCGACCGCGGAGAGTCCCCTGGCTCCAAGGGTGCGAATCTGCGCGTCGTAGTCGCTTCCCGTGGTCATGGACTTGTGGAAGATGGCGGGGTTCGACGTGATCCCGGACACGCCGTCCTCATCGATGAGGCCCTTCAGCCGTCCATCGTGGATCATGCCGCGCGTGAGATTGTCGAGCCAGACGCTCTGACCGTGTTCGGCCAGGAGCAACAAGGGGTTCTTGCCCATAAGACGGAGCCTCCCGACAGGGGGTGCATGTTCGTGAGCCCGGCCTGCGCCGGACGAAGCGCCCACTATACAACGTCGGGTCATGCCGCCGCCCCGGGAAGTTCTCGTGCCGCGGCTCGGGGGCTTCTCGGTGCGTCGATTCGCGGTAGAATGCCCCGTGAAGGGAAGGGAGGCGCCATGACCGAAGACAAAGGACGTCTGATCGAGAAGCAAGTCCGGCGTTGGGTCCACGAGCAACTTGCCGTACAGGAACGGGAGCGGGACGGAGGCGCCGCAGCCGCCGAGCCCAAACGCCCGATCATCACGGTCTCCCGACAGTCCGGAAGCGGCGGCACCGCTCTGGCGGGCCGGATCTCCGAGCGGCTCGGCTTTCAGCTCTTCGACAGGGAAGTGATCGATGTCGTCTCCTCCGAGACCGGAGTCCAACGCGAACTTCTCGAGGCGTTGGACGAGCGGACTCGCAGCGGCGTCGAGCAGTGGGTCGCCGGCGTCCTGCACAGCCGGATCATGAGCGGTGAAGATTTCGCGCGTTCGCTGGGGAAGATCCTCGTCAGCATCGCGCACGTTGGCTCGGCGGTCGTTGTCGGACGCGGCGCCAACTTCCTCCTCGCCGACCAGCCGGGGTTCCACGTGCGCTTCGTGGCCGGGCTGGGCTGGCGAGTGGAGGAAACCAGGCGCCGCCACGGTCTGTCCCGGGCCGAAGCCGAGATTCACGTGCTTCGCGCGGATCACGACCGGGCCGAGTTCATTCATCGCTACCTGCATCACGATATCGACGATCCCACCGCGTACCACGTCGTGCTGAATCTGGAGCTGGTCGGTCCCGACGCGGCCCTGGAGACCGTCGTGAAACTCTACGAAACCGCGAGGAGGATGACCTGAGATGCGACGGAAACGGGCTCTGTTCCTGCCGATGATCCTGACTCTGGTGGTCCTCGGGCTCGGTTGCGCCACCACCGGCGTCAACAAGGGGGACGTCAACCTGGTCTCGACGGAGGAAGAGTGGGAGCTGGGGAACCAGCTCGCCGCCGATGTCGCCAAAGAGACGACCCTCGTCACCGACTCGGCGGTGAAGGCCTACATCACCAGGATAGGGGAGAAGATCCTTGCCGCCGCGCGCGACGAGTCGGACGTGGCCTCTTTACCCTGGACCTTCGACGTCATCGACGACCCGCAGGTGAACGCGTTCAACATCCCTGGGGGACACGTCTACTTCTACTCCGGCCTCATCGCCGAGGCCAGGACGTACCCCGAACTGATGGGGGTGGTGGCGCACGAGGTCTCGCATGGCCTGGCCCGCCACGGCACGGAGAACTTGACCAAGCAGTACGGCATCTCGCTGATCGCCGGGCTCGCCCTCGGTCAGGACCCGGCGATATACCAGGAAATTCTCGCCGGCGTTCTCGCCAACGGCACCATCATGAAGTTCAGCCGCGACGCCGAACGCGAAGCCGACGAACTCGGCGTGCACTTCGTCTATGAAGCCGGAGTGAACCCTCAGGGCATCGTGGATTTCTTTCAGGTGCTCGTGACCATGCAGACGGCGAAGCCGGGCGCCATCGAGCAGTTCTTCTCGAGCCACCCCCTCACCGAAGAGCGCATCAAGGATGTCCAGGGCCTCATCGCGGTCTTGCCGCCGAAATCGCTGACCACCACGGACACCGGTTTCGGGGATTTCAAGAGCCGGGTCGCGCAAGTGAGCGTCAAACGCTGACCGCGCACGGAAACGCCCGCACGTCCCAGGGTAAAGATCCGCAGGTCGGGCTGCGCCGAAGCCTGATCGCCGGTGCCGCGTATGACGTCGTGCTGGCGGTCTTCATCCTGTTTGTCGGGGACGATGCACTCGCGCGACTCGGGGCCCCCTTGCCCGCCGACGCCCTGTTCTTCTTCCGTCTCTCGGTGCTGCCGCTTCTCCTGCTCCCCGCTCTCTACCTCGCCGCGGCTACCGCCGGGGATCCCGGTCCGTTCAAGGCCGCGGTGCTCTGGGCGCGCGGTGGAGGGGGGGCGATCCTCATCTGTCTGGCACTCCTTCACCGTCCCCAGCCGCTCGTGCTCTTTCTCGGCCTGGGGGCGGCCGATCTCGCGTGGTGTTCCGTGCACGGACTGCTGTGGCGCGCCCGTTCGAAACATCCACCTGCGATCCATTGACCGCGGGCGAGATGCCCCCCTAGTCTCTGCGGTATGGACGAAACCAAGATCAGGCTTACCGCGCTGTCCCACGGCGCCGGCTGAGCCTGCAAGATCGCGCAAGGCGCGCTCGCCCAGGTTCTGGACGGGCTTCCCAAGTTTGACGACCCGAATGTCCTCGTCGGGAACGACACGTCCGACGACGCGGGGGTCTATCGTGTCAGCGACGACCTCGCGCTCGTGCAGACCGTGGACTTCTTCACGCCGGTCGTCGACGATCCCTACGACTTCGGAGCGGTGGCCGCGGCCAATGCACTGAGCGACGTCTACGCGATGGGGGCGGAGCCGTTCGTGGCTCTCAACATCGTTGGGTTCCCCGCGAACGGTCTGGACATGGGGATCCTGCATGACATCCTGCGCGGGGCCGCGGACAAGTGCATCGAAGCGAAGGTGGCCGTCGTCGGCGGCCACTCCATCGACGACAAGGAGCCGAAGTTCGGGTTGGCGGTGACTGGGCGCGTCCATCCCCGGCGCATGTGGCTCAACAGCGGCGGGAAGCCCGGCGACGCTCTCGTTCTCACCAAGCCGCTCGGCATCGGGATCCTCACCACCGCCCTCAAGCGCGACCTGATCACTCGAGAAGAGACCGCGGCAGCAGTCGCGCAGATGGCCGCTCTCAACCGGAGCGCGATGGAGGCCGCTCGCGAGGTGGGGGTGAACGGGTCCACCGACGTCACCGGGTACGGGCTCTTGGGACACCTCTACGAAATGGCGGTCGCCTCCGGGGTCGAGGCCGAGATCGAGGCCGAAGCGGTGCCGGTGCTCCTTCACCAGCGCGTCCGTCAACTCGCCGAAGCCAACGTTGTTCCCGGTGGATCGACCAAGAATCTCGCTTTCGCACAGCCGCACACGACGTTCGGCGACGATGTCGATGAAGTGAGCCGGGTGATCTTGGCCGATGCCCAGACATCCGGAGGGCTTCTGCTGTCTCTGCCGCAGGAGAAGGCCGGCGCCTTGGTCGCCGCGCTCAAGGCCCGGGGGACGCCTGCCGCGGCCATCGTCGGCCGATTGCGTGCGGGAGAGCCCGGCCGGATTCGCGTCGTCTCGGCTCGAAGCTGAACGCGCGCTTCGAAGACTCGAGCCTCGCCGAGACAGTGCACCGGGCGCCTCCTCCTGAGGTATAATCTCCGGGTGTTCGCTCCGTCCGTTCCCCCGCGCCTGAATGCGTTCCGCCCACCGCGGAGCGTGTTGCGGATGTTTGTCCTTGCCGCAGCCACCCTCGCTCTCGTCCTTGCCGCCCACCCCGCCGCCGCCTATCAAACCGAGCGAGTCGTCCTGGTCGTTATCGACGGGCTTCGCTACTCGGAGGGGATGGGCGATCCCGCGCGGACCTACGTCCCGGAGATGAACGTCCTGACGCAGCAGGGGACCCTCGTCGAGACCTTCCTCAACGACGGGTACACCTACACCGCGAGAGCGGTCCCCGCGATCTGGTGCGGCGGCTGGACCACGATGGTGAGCTTCTCGGATCCCGACTGCGGGGGTTGGAGCAACTACTACTCCACCATGCCCAGCCTCTTCGAGTACTACCGGAAGGGTCTGGGGCGCCCGGCCAGCGACTGCATCTACGTGCTCAAGTACCTCTGCTCGTGGAAGGGGAGCTTCCATCCGAGCTATGGTCCTACTTACTGGCCCACCTACCACGCGGTGGGCTCGACCGACGACGACGTCTGGGCCCAGGCGCAAATCGTCCTGTCCACCCAGGCGCCCCGATTCATGCTGCTCTATCTCGCTGACGTGGACCATGCGGCGCATTCGGGGGATTGGGGTGCCTACACGCAGGCCATCGCCAACGCGGACGACATCGTCGGCCGGCTCTGGCAGACGCTTCAGACCAATCCCGCCTATGCCGGGAAGACGACCATGATCGTCACCAACGATCACGGACGTCACACCACCGACTTCACGGGCCATGGAGACAGTTGCGCCGGATGCCGCCGGATCCAGTTCCTGGCCGTCGGGCCGGACATCCGAGTCGGTGCGCTCTCCACCGTGTCGCGCGCGATTCCCGATATCGTGCCGACCATCGGTGAGCTTATGGGGTTCGCGACTCCCCTTGCCACCGGATCGAGCATGGACGAGATCTTTCGGGCCGATACCGGCGTGGAAGACGAAACCGTCCGATCGCGTCTTGCGCTGCGGGTAGCCCCCAATCCCATGACGCGCAGAGCGGAGGTGCGCTTCACGCTCTCCGAGCCGGGGCCGGCTCAGTGCGTGGTTCATGATCTCTCCGGGCGTCGGGTGGCCGTGCTCCTGGACTCCAGTCTCGTTTCGGGCGCGCAGGTCGTAGCATGGGACGGCATGGATGCCGGCGGCACCCGCGCGGCCGCGGGGCTTTACCTCGTCACGGTGCGGACGCCTCACGATCACGTGACCCAGAAGGTCGTGCTCCTCCCGTGATGCCAAGGCCGCCGGGCAGATGAGCCCGGCCGTGACCCTGCGCCTCGCCCCCCGCCTTCTCGATGCCGTGCGTCGCCATGCTGAGGAGGCCTATCCCCGGGAATGCTGCGGATTCCTCATCGGATTCGACCACGAAGGGGAGAGAGAGATCGTGAGCGTCACCCCGGCCGACAACGCGGAGACGGGCTCGCCGACGGGACGTTATCTCGTCGCTCCCGAGCACTACTTCAAGGCCGAGTGCGACGCCGCCCGCCGAGGCCTCGCCGTGACCGGCTTCTACCACTCCCACCCGGGCGCCGAGCCGGTGCCCTCGGAGGCCGACCGCGCCGGCGCCCTCCCGGGGGTTTCCTACCTCATCGTCTCCGTGATCCAGGGGCGGGCCGCGGGCGTTCGGTCATGGGCACTGGACGCCGGCAGTCGGCGCTTCGCCCCGGAACCGCTCGACGGGTAGAATGTCCGGCCATATGACCTTCTCGAGCGAGGAACTCCGCCGGTACAGCCGCCACCTGATCATCCCCGAGGTCGGGATCGAGGGGCAGGAGAAGCTGAAGGCAGCCAGCGTCCTGCTCGTGGGAATGGGGGGGCTCGGTTCGCCCGCCGCGCTGTACCTGGCCGCGGCCGGGGTCGGCCGCTTGGGGCTCGTGGACTTCGACACGGTCGACGACACGAACCTGCAGCGCCAGGTCATTCACGGCACCCCCGACGTCGGGCGGGCCAAGCTCGACTCGGCCCGCGAGAAGATCGCCGCGATCAATCCCCATGTCCGCGTCGACTCCCACGACGTCCGGCTTCATTCCGCGAACGCGCTCGCTATTCTCCGCGACTACGATCTCGTCGTCGACGGCACCGACAACTTCCCCACGCGCTATCTCGTCAACGATGCCTGCGTTCTGCTGGGGAAACCCAACGTCTACGGCAGCGTCTTCCGCTTCGAGGGTCAGGCCTCGGTCTTCGACGCCGCTCGGGGTCCGTGCTACCGATGCCTGTTCCCGGAGCCGCCGCCGCCGGGCTCGGTGCCGAGCTGCGCAGAAGCCGGGGTCCTCGGCATTCTCCCCGGCATCATCGGGACGATCCAGACCAACGAGGCCTTGAAACTCATCCTGGGTATCGGGCAGCCGCTCATCGGCAGGCTGGTCCTCTTCGACGCCCTCGCCACGCGGTTTCGCGAGGTGAGGTTCGGCAAGGACCCCCGGTGCCCGGCCTGCGGCGACCACCCCACCCTCGGCGGGCTCATCGACTACGATGCGTTCTGCTCCTCCGGCGCCGTCGAGGTTCCCGAGATCACGCCCCGGGAGCTGGCCGGCCGACTCGGTGCATGCACGCTCTTGGACGTGCGCGAGCCGTTCGAGCTCGAGATCGCGCGGCTTCCCGGCGCGCGGCACATTCCGTTGGGCGAGTTGGCGGATCGCGTCGGGGAGCTCGACCGAGGTCTGGACATCGTCGTCTTCTGCCGGTCCGGCGTGCGCAGCGCCACCGCCGTGCGCCTTCTCCTCGGCGCCGGCTTCCCCCGTGCGCGCAATCTGGCGGGAGGGATCCTCGCCTGGGCCGAGACGATCGACCCGACCCTGGCCAGGTACTAGATGCATCGCACCCGGGGCCTGGTCATCCGCGCGCAGAGTCACAGCTTCATCGTTCGCACGGCCGAGGCGGAGTTTCCCGCGATCATCCCCAAGAAGCTCCGCTTCCGCAGCCGTGGGGTGGTGGATCCGGTGGCAGTGGGGGACGAAGTCATTCTCGATCTCTCCTCCTCCCAGGCCGTCATCGAGGAGATCCTGCCGCGCCGCAACGCGCTCTCTCGGATAGCGCTTGGGCGAGCCGGGAAGCGCCAGCTCCTCGCCGCCAACATCGACTTCGCGGCGGTGGTGCTCGCCGCCGCCGAGCCGGCGTGGAAACCCGCGACCCTCGATCGGTACCTGGTCCTCGCTTCGTTCAACTCGGTGCCGGCGATCGCATGCATGAACAAGACCGATCTCGCCCCGGGGTTGTGCGCCAGCGAGGAGCTCGCGATCTACCCCCGGTTGGGGTGCCCATCGTTCACGTGTCCGCCCTGACGGGAGAGGGAATGGCGGAACTTCAGGGGCGCCTCGCCGGCAAGACCGCCGTCTTTCTCGGGCCGTCCGGTGCGGGGAAGAGCAGCCTGATCAACCGGCTGGTCCCGGAAGCCGGCTTGCGGGTGGGCGAACTCAGCATCCAAACCGGCAAGGGAACCCACACCACGACCTGGGTTCAGATGCTGGATCTCCCGGGCGGGGGCCATCTGGTGGACAGCCCGGGGCTTCGCGTGCTGGACCTGACCGGCCTCGATCCCTCGGAGCTGGCCGACCATTTCCCGGAACTGCGGGATCTGGCCCCCGGCTGCCGATTCCCGGATTGCCGGCATCTCACGGAGCCGGATTGTGCGGTGCGGCGGGGCCTCGCCGAGGGCCTCGTGGCGCCCCATCGTTACGATTCGTACACGCGGATCCACCAGAGTCTCTGCGAGGGAGAGGGCTGAGGTGAGTGCTCCGCTCCGCAACCTCATGGTGCGATGGGAGTGCGCGGGGTCCGGCCGGACCGCCTAGTCCGTGAACTCGGCCTCGAAGCCGGGCGCGAACTGCTCGTGCAGGCGCTTCTCCTCTCGCTCGCTTGCCGCGTTCAGGGAGGCCAGGACGAGGTGCCGCCTGCCCCAGCGCGTCGCCGCGGCGGTGGAAGTGAACCAGATGTCGGCCTTCTTGCGATGCCGAAGCGCCATCGTGTCCTCCACCCGGTAGATCCCCGCCCCCTCGATCTCCACCATGTCGCCGAAGCCGAACGGAGCCCCCGGGGTGAACTCCCGCAGGAGATCCCTGGAGAGAGCCACGATCCCGTGCCGGACCTCGGTGTTGGAGGCCGTGATGAACGGGGTCTCGTCGGTCTGGCCGCATGTGCTGCTGTAGCCGGTGACCGTCACCGGGATTCGGAAGATATGTCGTGGGGTCCGCCGAGGGGCCTCCTTCACGGGGGGGTGAATACCCAACGTGGAAAGCTCGATCGGCACGGCCAGGGGCATGACGACGCGTTCCGCCACCGCTCCGGGCCAGGCGGAGCCGAGCATCAGGAGCCCGGCGCTCACCAGGGCCAGCGAGGCGAGTCGTACCGCCCGAGGGCGCCAACCCGACTGTTGCTTGTCGATACAAGCCATGTGTGCGTTATCCCTATCGGAAGACGAATCCCGAGCCTGCGAATACCGAGCGCGGGATCGATAACTGAGAGGAGATCGGGGCTCCAACAGGAGCACCAGCGGATGACTGATTGGCAGGAGCATACCCTCTCACCGCTCGGGGATCAACCCTGCCAAGCCCGTCGGTGGGACCGGTCCAATGAAAAGAGCCCGCAAATACGGGCTCTTCCGGCATTCCGGGTGATGACCCGTCCATTCTGTGGAATATCGTCATCCATTATGTCTATAGCGTGATTTTCCGATTTAGTGTTGACCGCTTTCTTCATGTGGGACTAGGCTCAGCGCATGATTCAGAGAACCTTGCCAGCCGAACGAGACTCTTTGACGACCCTCAGTGCCAGCGAGGAGCGGGCAATGAACAACACCGAGCTTGGCCGCAGAATCAAGCAACTTCGCCTAGCACAAGCACTTACTCTAAAGGACATCGAGTCGAAAGTGGGGGTTTCGGCCACCCACGTCTCGGAGATCGAGCGTGGCAAGACCTCCCCGACGGTGGGGGCCCTGGCCAAGATCGCCGAGGCCCTCGAGGTGAATCCCTCGTTCCTCGTGGATCTGCCGGTGGGGGACCAGGTCTCCTTCACGCGCAAAGGGGAGCGAGAGTTCATCGTCGGCCCGAAGTCCGGGGCTCGCTGGGAAATCCTGACCACCGAGCGCCCCTTCGCGGAACTCTCCCTCCTCCTGCTCGAGTTGGAGCCGGAGATGAAGGACCCGCTGGTTCGACCGCCGCGCCCGGGGGACAAGTTCCTCTACATCCTGGACGGCGTCCTCCAGATCGAACTCGGGGACGAGAAGTTCGTGCTCCGCAAGGGGGACAGCGTCCATTTCAAGGCCTCCATGCCTACCAAGCTGCTGAACCTCGGCGAGCGGGTTTGCCGGGTATTCTGGGCCGATTGGCCGCGGTTCACCCTCTAGGGGTGGCCGGGAAGGATCGGGAATGATCACCAAGGAAGATCTCGGGAATCGGATACGGCTCGTCCGCAAGCAAAGGGCCTTCACCCTGAAGGATCTGGAGCGTGTCTCCGGCTTCTCGGCGACTCATATCTCGGAGATCGAACGCGGGAAGACATCGCCCACGATCGGGGCGCTGGTCAAGATCGCCAAGGCCCTTGGCAAGGAGACCTCCTATTTCCTGGAGGAGGAACAGCTCAGCGAGATCGCTGTCGTACGGCGCAACGAGCGGCAGACACTCCCCGAGGAAGCGGTGAAGGTTCACGCTGAGTACTTGACCCCCGGGATACCGGGCGGGCGCCTCAATGCCTACCTCATCTACCTTGATCCGGGCGAGCTCAAGGACATCTCTTACCCTGCTCACTCGGGCGAAGAGGGGATCTACGTGGTCTCCGGCCTGGTCGAAGTCGCGGTGGGGGATCGGGTGTTTCGGCTCGAGACCGGCGACTCCGTCCACTATCCGGCGAACAGCCAGCATGGGTTCCGTAATATCGGCAAGGAGCGCGCCGAGATGATCTTCATGTCCACGAAGCGGGTGGGGAAGAACAGCTCGTCTTCGGGGACGACGGGGCGCGTCTTCTAGTCGATCCCCTTGGCCTTGGCCTCATTCCAGAGCACGGACAGCTCGTCGAGTGACACGCGCTCCGGACTCAATCCGCGCTCGTGGAGGCGGCCTTCGATGTACCGGAATCGGCGCTGGAACTTGGCCGTCGTGCCGCGCAACGCCCGTTCGGGATCGATGCGCAGATACCGTGCGACGTTGACCACGGAGTACAGGATGTCGCCGATCTCCTTCTCCAGAGCGTGAGGCCGGGCCTCGGCGTCGAGTTCCTCACGAAACTCTCCGACCTCCTCGTCCAGCTTGGCGAGAGCGCCGCGGATATCGGCCCACTGGAAACCCACCGCCCCCGCCTTTTCCGAGATGCGGAAGGCGGTGGTCAAGGCGGGTAGACCGCTCGGCCGGTCTCCCAGCGCCGAAGGTACCGACGCAGCGGGAGCGCCCTCGGCCCGCTCGTCGCGCTTGATCTCTTCCCACTGGCGAAGAGCCCCCTCGCTCCCGATCTCGGGCCCTTCCCCGAACACGTGCGGATGGCGGCGGATGAGCTTCTCGACCACTCCGGCGCCGACTTCCTCGATGGTGCCCCACCCCGAGTCCTCAGCCACCGCCCCCAGGAACAGGACGAGGAAGAGAAGATCGCCCAGTTCCTCTCGGAACGCCGACCGATCGCGCCCGGCTACCGCCTCCACGACCTCGAAGGTCTCCTCCTGGAGGTACGGAGTGAGCGTCTCGACCGTCTGTTCCTGGTCCCAGGGACAGCCGTCGGGTTGGCGCAGCATGCGAGCCAGTGCCAGCACCCTTTCGAGGGGAGAGGAGATGGAGAGGAGCCGTTCCTGCTTCGCGGAGTTCTCGGCGGGTGTGACCATGGGGCCGGACGATACCATAGTCGGGCGAGGCGGACGGTCCGCGAGGTATCGCTACTAACCGACCGGGCGCTGGTCTAGAATTACCGCCCCGTCCGAGCCGAGGAGAAGGGACATGAACCAACAGAACGGCGATCTAGACCTGCTTCGTTTCGCCAGGAAGGCGATGGAAATGGCGCGGAGCCCGTACTCCAATATCCGGGTAGGGGCCATCGCTGTCGGCGCCGACGGCCAGATCTATCCGGGGTGCAACATCGAGAACGCGAGCCTGGGGCTCACGGTCTGCGCGGAGCGGATCGCCCTGTTCAACGCCGTCGCGCA
The DNA here is from genome assembly GCA_963762255.1 of Candidatus Eiseniibacteriota bacterium. Taxonomy (GTDB): domain Bacteria; phylum Eisenbacteria; class RBG-16-71-46; order JABDJR01; family JABDJR01; genus CAVXKA01. The sequence continues at coordinate 834,143 of CAVXKA010000002.1, read as the reverse complement.
CGGGACCCACGATATCCGCACGCTCGTGATCACCTCGGACCATCCTGAAGTCGACTCCCCATGTGGAGCATGCCGCCAGGTGATTCTGGAGCTGGCCCCGAACGCCCGCGTTCTCTTCGGCGATGCCGACGGCATCCAGAAGTCGTGGGGCTCTCCGCGCGACCTCCTCCCCGACGCGTTCGACGGCGGATGGAATTCGGAAACCAAGGCCTGACGAGAGGCCCGGTCTCCATCGTACGTTGTCCAACTCTTTGCGTCTCGGCCACTTGGAATCTTGATACGATATGTATCATTCTCAGTTTGGATGGCACCGAGGCCCCGGCCGCGGGTAGAATGACCGCCGTACTTTTGAAGGCATACACGGTATGAGCACCCACGAACCAGGACAAACTTCGACCGCCCAGCCCGGCATCGGGCCGGACCCTCTCTTCCTGAGGGCCTGCCACGGTGAGCGTACGGAGACCACCCCGATCTGGCTCATGCGTCAGGCCGGCCGCTATCTTCCGGAATATCGCCAGGTTCGCGAGAAGGTTGATTTTCTCACGCTCTGCAAGACCCCGGACCTCGCCATCGAAGTGACCCTCCAGCCGATCCGTCGGTTCGGTTTCGACGCGGCGATTCTGTTCTCCGACATCCTGATCCCGGTGGAGCCGATGGGCGTCGAGCTGGAGTTCAACCCCGCCCCGGTGATCGCGAATCCGGTGCGGACGGCGGACGACATCCGCAGGCTCGGCCGGCCCGACCCGCTCGAATCGCTCGGGTTCGTCATGGAGACGGTGCGCGGGCTCCGGCGGGCGCTCCCGCCGTCGGTGGCGCTGATCGGATTTGCCGGCGCCCCGTTCACGCTCGCGGCCTACATGGTCGAGGGCGCCGGTTCGAAGGACTTCGCGCGGCTCAAGGGCCTCATGCACCAGGAGCCGGCGCTCTTCCACGCACTGATGGAGAAGCTGGGACTGGTCGTGTCGGACTACCTCAAGGCGCAGGTCGAGGCCGGCGCGCAGGCGGTTCAGCTTTTCGACACCTGGTCGGGTCTCCTCTCGCCGCGCGACTACGAGCGGCATGTCCTCCCTCACGTGCAGGGCATCGTGGAGCGGGTCCACACCGAGGGAGTGCCGTTCATCCTCTACGGCAATGGAACCGGCAAACTCCTGGAGTTGATGGATGAGAGCGGAGCCGATGTGATCGGTCTCGATTGGCGGGTTCGGGTGGCGGACGCGCGCCGGCGCCTCGGCGGGTTGCGCCCACTGCAAGGGAACCTCGATCCCGCCGTGCTCATGGCTCCACTCGATGTGATCCGGGATGAGGCGCGGGAGATTCTCACGGATGCGGGGGACAGTCCTCATGTATTCAACCTCGGGCACGGCATCACGCCCCAGGTTCCGGTGGAGGCGGTGGCGGAACTGGTGAGATTCGTCCACGAGGAGGGCCGGCGCATTCGTGGCGCGGCCTCCGCGGCCAAGGAAGGATGACATGGCTGACGCCTCCACGACCCTCAAGGTGACCGGCGAACTTCTCGCCCGATACGACCGTCCGGGGCCTCGCTATACCAGCTATCCCACCGCCCCCGAATTCAGCGACGCCTTCGGCCCCGAGGAATACAACGAGCGTCTTGCCTCGGCCAATCGCCGAAGCGAAGATCCCCTCTCCCTCTACGTCCACATTCCCTTCTGCGAGCACCGCTGCCACTTCTGCGGCTGCTACGTCGTGATCACGCGGCGCGAGGACGTGGTGCGCGACTACATCGAGCACCTCAAGAAGGAACTCTCCATGGTGGCGGCGGCCCTGCCCGCGCGCCGAAAAGTACTCCAGCTCCATTGGGGCGGGGGCACGCCCACCCATCTCACCCCGGACCAGATGCGCGAGGTCTTCGGCGCGATCACCGACCACTTCGAACTCCTCCCCGACGCCGAGGTCGCTCTCGAGGCGGATCCCCGGGTGACCACGCTCGAGCAGGTAGACGTCATGGCCGAGTTGGGGTTCAACCGGCTGAGCATGGGGGTGCAGGACTTCACCCCGGAGGTGCAGGGCGCCATCGGGCGCGAGCAGACGCTCGAGCAAACCCGCGCGCTGTGCGAGTACTCGCGCAAACGCGGCATCACCGACATCAACATCGACCTCGTGTACGGCCTGCCGCTCCAGACGGTGGAGAGCTTTCGCGAGAACCTCGCCGAGGTGATCGCGCTGGCCCCGGGCCGGACCGCGGTCTACTCCTACGCGCACGTGCCGTGGATCCGGCCCAACCAGAAGCGGATTCACGAGGGGGATCTCCCCGCGCGCGACGTCAAGTTCGCGCTGTTCGCCGCCGCCGTCGAGACCTTCACCGAAGCCGGATACCTGCAGATCGGCATGGACCACTTCGCGCGGCCTGAGGACGAGTTGGCCCAGGCTCGTCTGAAGGGCACCCTTGCCCGCAATTTCATGGGGTACACGGTGAAGGCGGCCCCGGACATGGTCGGCTTCGGCATCTCCGCGATCGGCGATGTGGGAGGCGCGTACGTTCAGAATGCGAAGAAACTCTCCGAGTACTATCCGGCCCTCGACGCGGGCCGGCTTCCCGTGGAAAAAGGGTGCCTTCTCAGCGACGATGACATGTTGCGCCGCTATGTGATTCACTCGCTCATGTGCAACTTCGAACTGGACGTGGACGTGGTGAAAGCTCGCTTCGGAGTCGAGTTCGACCGCTATTTCGCCGAGGAGCTGGCCGAGTTGGACCGCACGATCGACCCCGGTTTCTACGAGCGGCGTGGGGAGAAGATGGTGGTTCTGCCGCTGGGGCAGCTCTTCGTGCGTAACGTGGTGATGCCCTTCGACAAGTACTTGAAGCAGACACCCCGGGATAAACCTCTCTTTTCGCGCACGGTATAGCAGGGGATGCAATTGCAGTGAGCGGAACGAACCAGACATTGAGCCGGGATTCGGGCTCCCCGGGCGGCGGGAACGCTCCGGCGTTCCTCGACCTCGCCATCGTGGGCGCGGGAGTCTCGGGGCTTGCGCTGGCCCGCGAGGCGCTGGAGCGGCGCGCCGATTGGTCCGTCGCGGTGCTCGAATCGGAAGCCCACCCGGGTGGCACCATGCGCTCCGACTGGGTCGGTGGATGCCTCTGCGAGTGGGGACCGAACGGCTTTCTCACCAATGTCCCCTTCACCTGGGATCTGGCTCACGAGGTGGGCCTCGGCGAGCACATTCTGGTCGCCAACGAGAAGGCCGAACGACGCTTCCTCTGGGTGAACGGGGCGCTTCGGGCGCTCCCCATGAAGCCGGCCGCGTTCTTCAGGAGCGACTTGTTGAGCCGGCGCGGACGCGCGCGTGTTCTGCTCGAACCGTTCATGCCGCGCGGCCCGGTAGGGGGCGACGAGAGCGTGTTCGCGTTTGCGTCCCGGCGTATCGGGCGCGAGGCGGCCTCGGTGCTGGTGGACGCCATGGTCTCCGGCATCTACGCCGGCGATCCCGAGAACCTGAGTCTCCAGTCCGCGTTTCCCCGCATGAAGCAGATGGAGGAAACGCACGGCAGTCTGGTGAAGGCCATGATCGCGAAGATGCGCACGGCGCGTCGTACCAAGGTGAAGTCCGGCGGCCCGATGGGACCCGGCGGCACGCTGACGTCCTTCGATGAGGGCATGCAGGTTCTCGTCGGCCGTCTGGCCGAGATCGCGGGGCCGCGACTCTCCCTCTCCACCCGGGTCGTCGACCTGGAACCGGTCGACGGGGGCTACCGCATCGAAACGATCCGCAACGGCGTGCCGTGGACGCTGCGAGCGCGGCGCGTGGTGCTGGCCACCCCGTCGTTCGCCGGCCCGGCGATCCTCAAGCGGCGCTTCGCCTCGGTGGCGCGCACGCTCGAGGCCATTCCCTACGCCGGCATCACCGTGGCGTGCCTGATCTACGACCGGCGTCAGATCGCACACGATCTCGATGGGTTCGGGTTCATCATTCCTCGCGGGCAAGGCCCCCGGCTCTTGGGCTGCATCTGGAACGGAAGCATCTTCCCTCCCCACGTCAAGAATCAGCGGGTGCTCATGCGCACGATGGTGGGAGGAGCGCGCGACCCCGAGGGAGCGGCGCTTTCCGAGGGACGGACGGTCGACCTCGTCCACGGAGAATTGGGACGCATGCTCGGCGGCATCACCGGCATGCCCAAGGAGACGCGGCTCTTCCGCCATCCCAAGGGCATCCCGCAATACGTGATGGGGCATCCCGAGCGTCTCCGCCGCTTGGAGCAGGACTTGCAGGAATTTCCCGGGCTCCATCTCCTGAACAACGCGTACCGAGGCATCGGCGTGAACGACTGCGTGCGGGAGGCGAAGGCGTTGGCGGAACGCCTCGCCGCCGGCCCCGCCGAGCGGAACGGCCTGCCTGCGGCGACGGAGGCGATGCTATGAACGCGCGCGATGTGATCCGCGCCAAGCGCGACGGTCGCGAACTCCGGGACGAGGAAATCGAGGCCTTCTTGCGTGCCTTCGTCAACGAAGAGGTGGCGCCGTACCAGATGACGGCGTTCCTCATGGCTGTCTTCTTCCGCGGCATGTCCGCGCGCGAGACCGCCACCTTGACCCGGGTGATGGTGGAGACCGGGGAGACGTTCACCTTCCCCGACGTGCCCGGCCTCAAGGTCGACAAACACTCGACGGGCGGGGTGGGGGATCTCGTGTCGCTCCCCTTGGCGCCGCTCGTAGCCGCCTGCGGGGTACCGGTACCGATGGTCTCCGGCCGGGGTCTCGGCCACACCGGCGGAACCCTGGACAAGCTGGAGAGCATCCCCGGACTGCGCACGACCCTCGACCGAGACACCTTCCACCGCATCCTCAAGGACGTGGGATTCGTGATGGGGGGACAGACCGAGTCGCTCGTGCCGGCCGACCGGCGCATGTACGCGCTGCGCGACGTGACCGCGACCGTCGAATCGGTCCCGCTGATCGTGAGCAGCATCCTCTCGAAGAAGGTGGCGGAAGGGATCGACGCACTCGTGCTCGACGTGAAGTGCGGGCGCGGGGCCTTCATGAAGACCGAAGAAGACGCGCTGCGGCTCGCCGAGGAGCTGACCCGCGTCGGCACGCTGATGGGCAAGCGGGTGGCGGCCTTCGTCACCGACATGGACGTTCCGCTGGGTACCGCCGCCGGGAACGCCGTGGAAGTGAAGGTGGCCCTGGACTGCTTGAGCGGAAAGGGCCCGGCCGATCTCACCGAGTTGGTGAACACCCTGGGCGCCGCGATGCTTCTCCTCGGCGGAAAGGCCGGCTCCTGGGGAGATGCCTGGGCGGACATGGAGCGCGCCGCGACCGACGGTTCCGGCCTCGACCGCTTCGAGGCCATGGTGAAGGCCCAGGGCGGCGACCCGCGCGTCGTGCGCGACCCGAGCCTCCTGCCGGTGGCGCCGGTGCGCATCGAGATTCCCGCCCCCGAGGCGGGATACGTGACCGACGTCGACCCGTACTTGATCGGCGAAGCCGTGGTTGAATTGGGGGGAGGGCGTCGGCGCGCGGAAGACTCGGTCGACCCCTCGGTGGGAGTCCTCTTGAACCGCCGCTACGGCGATCGCGTGGAGGCGGGCGAAGCACTGGCCACCGTCCTCGCCGCGTCGGACTCGGTGGGGAGCCGGGTGGCTCGCGAATTCGTGGCCAAGGCGTTTCGAATCGGGGACGAACCTCCGGTGGCGCGAAACCTGATCAAGCACCTGGTGACCAGCGAGGGGCGGCAAACCTGGTGGGGAGGGGACTCATGGCCGGCATGAGGAGGACTCGCCTCGAAGCACGCTCGAGGGGCGGCGTCCCGGGCGGCGCTAGCGTACCGGCGTCGGAGTGGAAGCGGCAATGATCGACGCCAAGCTGCTGCTGAGCGCGTTGCTTGAGTTGCTCCCCGTCCTCTACGGGGTGGCTTTCTTCGACTATGTGCTGGTGTTCGCCACCGACGAATCGATGGTCCGCCGGCTGGCGCGCCCGCTGCTCATGACCGCGGTGGTGGCGAACCTGATCTACCTGCTCGGTTTCACCCTGTATTTCGAGCACATCCCCCTGGTGACGGTATACCAGGCGCTCGGCGCGGTCGGGTTCGCGGTGGCCGCTACGTATCTGTTCGTGGAGTCCAAGACGGGAACGCCACACACCGGACCGTTCATCCTCTTCCTGGTTCTGGTATTTCAGATCCTGAACACGCTCTTCCCCAAGCTCGACCGGGAGATTCCGCAGATCCTCGGCAGCACGCTCTTCAGTTTCCACGTCTCTGCGGCGGTGCTGGGGTACTCGGCCTTCGCGGTGGCGGCGGTGTACGGGCTCCTGTACCTCATGCTCTACCATCAGATCCGCACCAAGAGCTTCGGCCTCGTTTTCAGGCGACTTCCGTCGCTCGACATTCTCGACCGGATGAACTTCTACGCCTCGGTAGCCGGGTTCACCCTGCTCACCGTGGCCATCATCCTGGGTGCGATCTGGGGCTCGCACCTTGCGCGTACGCTCTCACTCGACACGCGCCGGCCGGTGTACCTGGATCCCAAGGTCCTGGTCGCGTTCGGGACCTGGGCGCTCTACGGGCTTGCCATTCTCGGACGGCAGTTCAGGGCCTGGAAGGGCCCGCGCATGGCCTACTCGTCGTTGTTCGGATTCCTGGTCGTCTTGTTTTCTCTCTTCGCGGTGAACTTCTTCCTCACGAAGTTCCACGTGTTCGTCAGCTAGAGGAAACCGAAGATGGGACTCGTCCTGCTCGGTCTCAACCATCGCACGGCGCCGCTCCCGGTTCGGGAGCAGGTCGTGTACTCCCGCGAGGAGGCGCTGCGTGCGCTGCGCGCGCTGCGGGAGGAGCAGGACGTCCCGCAGGCCATGCTGCTCAGCACGTGTAACCGGACCGAGGTCTATGCCGTCGTCCCAGATCCGCAGGGGATCGCGCCCAGCATGCGAGAGCGGCTCTTCCTGACCCGCATTCCCGAGGGAAACGGGCGCCGGCTCGACTACATCTATCTGGAGACGAACGAAAACGCGGTGCGGCACCTGTTCCGTGTGGCGTGCGGGCTGGACTCGCTGGTTCTTGGTGAGCAAGAGATCCTGGGCCAGGTGAAGACGGCCTACGACATCGCCCGCGACGCCGAAGCGGCGGGAAGCGTCCTTCACAGGCTGGCGGCGCGTGCGTTCCACATCGGCAAGCGGGCGCGCAGCGAAACCCGGATCGGGCTGGGCGCGGTGTCGGTTGCGTTCGCGGCGGTGGAGTTGGCGGAGAAGGTCTTCCAGAAGCTCGAGGGTCGCGGTGCGTTGCTCGTTGGAGCGGGGGAGAACGGCGCCCTGTGCGCGCAGCATCTGCTGGCGCGCAAGGTGGAGCCGCTCCTCATCGCGAACCGCACCAAAGACAAGGCTGATGTGCTGGCCCGCGATTTGGGAGGGGAAACGGTCTCCTTCGACAGGCTCGGTGACGCGATGGCCCGCGTGGACATCGTGGTTTCAACCACCGGCGCCCCTCACGCCATCATCGGTCGGGATCTCGTGCGCGAGGTCATGCACCGGCGCGAGGGGAAGCCGCTCGTCCTCATCGACATCGCGGTACCGCGCGACGTGGATCCCGCGGTGGACGGCATCGGCAGCGTGTTTCGTTTCGACATGGACGCTCTGACCAGCGTCGTGGACCGCAACCTCGCCCGGAGGGAGAAGGAGGTCCCGGTCGTCGAGCAGATGGTGCAGGCCGAGGTCGAGGGGTTCATGCGCTGGCTGGAGAGCCTCGCCGCCGGGCCGGTCATCCGTGACCTGCACCAGGCATTCGACGCCGTCCGCGAATTCGAGATCGGCAAGAACGCGAGACGCTTCAAGGAGGAGGATCGCGAGCCGCTCGACATCTTCAGCCGCAACCTGGTGCGCAAGCTCCTCATGGGGATCACCACCGAGGTCAAGGGCTACCGCGCCGACGATCCGGTCCAGATGGAGCGGCTCGCCGCGCTTCGCCACATGTTCCATCTCGACGATGGGGAAGCAGAGGACGATGACGAGCAGCCCTTCTAGGGTCACCATCGCGACGCGCGGATCCGACCTCGCGCTCTGGCAGTCGCGCTGGGTGCGCGAGCGCTTGATGGAGGCCCATCCCGGGCTCGACGTGGAGTTGCGCATCATCAAGACGAGCGGCGATCGATTCCAGGGGGCCTCGCTGCAGGCGCTGGGCGGCGGCAAGGGCGCGTTCACGAAAGAAATCCAGGACGCGCTGCTGGATGGCAGTGCCGATCTCGCCGTGCACAGTCTCAAGGATCTCCCCACCGAACCCATCCCCGGCCTCACCGTGTGGGCTCATCCCGCGCGCTTCGATCCCCGGGACGCGTGGATCGGCCGCAACGGGCTTCGCTACTTCGATCTGCCGCAGAACGCGGTGGTGGCCACCGGTTCGCTCCGGCGAAAGTCCCAGGTTCGTCATCGGTACCCCGGTGCGCGGGTGGAGGAGATCCGGGGCAACGTGGACACGCGGCTGCGCAAGTTTCGCGAAGGGTCCATGGCCGGGATGTTCCTCGCCATGGCTGGCCTCGTGCGGTTGGGCCTCGCCGAGCACGTGACCGAAGCGCTCGAGCCGGACGTGTTCCTCCCCGCTCCCGGGCAGGGCGCTCTCGCCATCGAAGGGCGCGACGACGCGAGCACGGGCGCGCTGCTTTCCGTGCTCGATCACGCGGAGACCCGCTCGCGGGTCACGGCCGAGCGATCGCTCCTGGCGGAGTTGGAAGGGGGATGTCAGGTTCCGGTCGCCGCGCTCGCGCAACTGGACGGCGGCGACGTCGTGCTCGACGGCCTGGTGGCGTCGGTGGACGGCACGCGCCTCGTGCGCGACACCCACCGAGGCCCCCGCGAGGACGCGGAGCGCATCGGACGCGAGCTGGCGCAGCGACTCATCGGCCGCGGAGCGGCGGACATCCTGGCCGAGATCCGCGTCGCGGGCGAGGCGGAAAGCTGAACGTGACCGCCGCGCCTTCGGTCTGGGTGACGCGGCCGGCGCCGGGCAACGCCGTCACCGCGCGAGCGCTCACGGAGGCGGGTCTTTCCGTCGTCGCGGCGCCGGTGCTGGTCGTGCGCTCGCTCCCGGCGGCGGCGCTCCCCGCGGGCGAACCCCCCGACTGGGTCGTCTTCGTGAGCGCCAACGCAGTGCAGAGTTTCGAAGACGCGCTCTGCCGGGCCCCCGCGATCCGGATGGCCAGATCCGCCGTTCGTGCGGCGGCGGTGGGCCGGCGCACCGCGGAGAGCGCCGCCGCCTGGCGCTGGCGCGTGGAGGCGACGCCGGAGGAGGAGACCGCTGAAGGACTTCTCGGCGCGCTTCTCACCCACGACTTGCGCGGCCGTCGGGTGTGGATCCCTGCCGGCAACCGCGAGGGGAGCGCGACGCGAGTGCTTCCCGAAGCCCTGTCCAGGCGCGGCGCGGAGGTCTCGGTGTTTCAGGTCTACGAAACAGTGGACCGGGAACTGTCGCCGCAAGAGCAGGCGAACCTGGACGGGACGATCCCCGGAGCGGCCGTCTTTCACAGCCCGTCCGCGGTGGAAGCGGTCTTCGCCGCCGGCGCTCCCGCGGCGGCCGTACGGTGGCGCGACGAAGCCACCGCGGTCTCTGTCGGCCCCGCCACCTCCCGCCGCCTGAGCGAGTTGGGAACGAAGAAGGTCGCGCAGTGTTCGCGGCCGTCGGATGCGTCGTTGGTGGCGGCGGTCATCGCATTGGACGCGTTCAAAACCTCGAGGAGCACCTCATGACGACCTATCCCACGCTTCGCATGCGCCGGTTGCGCAAGCACCCCGGCGTGCGCCGGCTCGTGCGCGAGACCCGTCTCACCACCGACGGTTTCATCTACCCCGTCTTCATCTGCCCCGGCACCGGAGTCAACAAGCCGGTGGGATCGATGCCCGGAGTGAGCCAGTGGTCGGTGGACACGTTCGCGGCGCAGGCCGCGAAGATCCGCGACGAGGGCATTCCCTCGGTGATCCTCTTCGGCATCCCCGACGAGAAGGACGCCACCGGATCCGCTTCCTGGCGCGACAACGGAATCGTGCAGCGCGGTCTGGACGCCATGAAGAAGACGGCGCCGGAGTTGGTCGCGATGGTGGATCTCTGCTTCTGCGAGTACACCGAGCACGGCCATTGCGGGGTCATGCGGGACGGCGCGCTCGACAACGACGCGACCCTCGAGAACCTCACCCGCCAGGCGGTTTCGCTGGCCCGCGCGGGAGCGGATGTGATCGCGCCGTCGGGCATGATCGACGGCATGGTGACGTCGATTCGCTCCGCGCTCGACACCGCGGGCTTCCCCGAGTTGCCGATCCTCTCCTACGCGGCGAAGTACGCATCGGGCTTCTACGGGCCCTTCCGCGACGCCGCGGAGTCCACCCCCGCGTTCGGCGATCGTCGTTCGCATCAGATGGATCCGGCCAACAGCGACGAGGCGCTGCGCGAGGTGGCCATCGACCTCGAGGAGGGTGCGGACATGGTGATGGTGAAGCCGGCCATGCCCTACCTCGACGTGATCCGGCGCGTGAAGGATCGCTTCGGCGTGCCCACCGCCGCCTACCAGGTGAGCGGGGAATACAGCATGATCCGCGCGGCCGCCGCCAACGGGTGGCTCGACGGAGACCGCGTGATGATGGAGAGCCTCACCTCGATCCACCGCGCGGGGGCGGACATGATCCTGACCTACTTCGCGCGGGACGCGGCGAAGCTCTTGCGCAACGGTTGGACGGGATAGGGGAAGCGAAGATGGCATCGTCCAAGACACCGCGATACGAGCTCAGCCGCCTCGCCATGGATGCGGCACGTCGGGTCATCCCCGGTGGCGTCAACTCTCCGGTGCGCGCGTTCGGGGGCGTGGGGGGCGATCCCCCCTTCATCGCCGTCGCAAGCGGCGCCAAGGTCTTCGACATCGACGGCAACGAGTACATCGACTACGTGGGATCCTGGGGACCGATGATTCTCGGGCACGCGCATCCCGCGGTGGTGGAGGCGGTGCGCACGGCGGCGGGGCGCGGCACGAGCTACGGCGCCCCCACGGAAGGCGAGACCAGTCTCGCGCGTTTAGTTTCTCTGCGCGTGAGCAACATCGAGATGTTGCGACTGGTGAACAGCGGCACCGAGGCCACGATGTCCGCGCTGCGGCTCGCTCGCGCCTACACCGGACGGCGGAAGTTCGTGAAGTTCGTGGGCTGCTACCACGGACACGGCGACGCGTTTCTGGTGCAAGCGGGCTCCGGCGCGACCACTCTCGGCGTGCCCACCAGTCCCGGCGTGACGGACACGGTGGTGGCCGACACGCTGTTGGCGGCGTTCAACAACCTCGATGAGGTGAGGGCGCTCTTCCGCGCGCATCCGGGCGACATCGCTGCGGTCTTCGTGGAGCCGGTGGCGGGCAACATGGGGCTCATCCCCCCCGACCCGGGATTCCTTGCGGGACTGCGCGCGGTCACCGAGGCCGAGGGCGCGCTCCTCGTCATGGATGAGGTGATGACCGGGTTCCGAGTGGCTCGGGGCGGCGCACAGGAGCGCTACGGCGTTCATGGTGACCTCGTCACGCTCGGCAAGATCATCGGCGGAGGACTTCCCGTCGGCGCTTACGGCGGCTCGGCGAAGATCATGGAGATGCTCGCTCCGGCCGGCCCGGTCTACCAGGCGGGGACTCTCTCCGGGAACCCGCTCGCGGTGGCGGCGGGGATGGCCACGCTGAGCCGGCTTGACGCCGCCGCCTACGACCGGCTCGAAACGTTGGCGCAGCGCATGGAAGACGGCATGCGCGCGGTGATCGGGGAGCGGAGCTATCCGCTCACCTACCTACGCGTGGGTTCGATGTCCTGCCTCTACTTCCGCACCGGCGACATCCGCAACTACGACGATGCGAAGGGCTCGGACACCGCGGCGTTCGCGCGCTACTTCCATGGAATGCTGCGTCGCGGGATCTACCTCGCGCCGTCGCAGTTCGAGGCGGGGTTCATCTCGCTGGCGCACACCGAGGCCGACATCGATCGCACGCTGGAAGCGGGCCGCGAGGCATTGGCGGAGGCGTTCGGAGGCTAGTGTTGTCGTCGACACGTGCAGGTGCCGCGCCGCGGGTGATCCCAGCCCCGGTGCGGGTGTCGACGCGTGTCGCCGCGTTGGCGTTGGCAGTGACGATGGCCGTGACGCTGGCGACGGCGCTTCCCGGCTGCGCTCCGCGCACCGGCCCCGCGACGCTCGATCTTTCGGAGTCGACCGCCGCGTTCCTCAACGGCGTGGACGTCTCCTTCCTGGAGCAGGTCGAAACCGGCGGCGGCACCTACCGAGACGCAGCGGGCGAGCGCGACGCGCTCGAGATCTTCCGCGATCACGGGGTCAACATCGTGCGGCTGCGGGTCTGGCACACGCCGCCGGATGGCGTCTGCGGCCTCGGCGCCACGATTCGCACGGCCCGGCGCGCGAAGGGGCTGGGCCTCGGTGTGCTGCTCGACATCCACTACTCGGACACCTGGGCGGATCCGGGCCGTCAGACGATGCCGGCTGCGTGGGAGGGCCTGGCGTTTCCCGATCTCGTGCGGGCGGTGCACGACTACACCGCGAGCGTCGTTGCCGCGATGCGCGACGAGGGTGCGTCTCCCGACATCGTGCAGATCGGCAATGAGATCACCGGCGGATTCCTCTGGGAGGCCGGCAGGGTGGGAGGCGCGCACGATGCCAACTGGCCTCGCTTCGCGGCCCTGCTCGCGGCGGGGGCGGCAGGTGCGCGGGAGGGAGCCGCACCAGGGCGGGCTCCCAAGATCCTTCTCCATGTCGACGCCGGGGGGAACAACGAAGTCTGTCGCCGTTTCTTCGATCGCGCACTCGCCGAGGGCGTGCCGTTCGACCTGATCGGCGTCTCGTACTACCCGTGGTGGCATGGGAGCTTCGACGATCTCAGGGCCAACCTGGACGACTTGTCCGAGCGGTATCGAAAGCCGGTGTTGGTGGTCGAAACCGCGTACCCGTGGACCTTGGCATGGAGCGACACCACCCACAACCTGGTGGGAGAGCCGGGACAGCTCTTGCCCGGGTATCCGGCGAGCCCGGAAGGACAGCGCGCGTTCTTAGAGGCGGAGCGCTCGATCCTGCTGGGAATCGCCGGTGGCCGAGGAGCCGGGATGTTCTACTGGGCACCGGACTGGATCTCGACGCGCAAGTTCGGATCGGCCTGGGAAAACGTGGCCCTGTTCGATTTCGAAGGGAACGCGCTGCCCGCGCTCGATGCTTTCGACGACGCGGTGCGCGCGCCGCAGAGATCCCGCTAGGGTCGGCCCGGCTCCTTCACCTGGCGTTCCTCTTCCTTTTCCTGCTTCCAGTCCTTCTTGCGCAGATCGGTCCACCGGTTGCGGAGTCTCAGGTCGAACGAAGCGCCGTGCAGGTAGCACCTTTCCGTGGGAACCCGGCCGGCAAGGAACTCCTCTGCCGTCACCGCCGGGCACGCGGGAGTGGCCAGGAGCCCGGTCTCGTCACAGACATCGCGGATCACGACGCCTTCGGGGGCGCTGAAATTATCGGGGGCGCTTCCCTTCGTGGCCGCGATCATGATCGGTGCCCAGATTGGAAGTGCGGCCTCGGAGCCGGTCATGCCACGGCCGATCGGCTTGCGCTTGTCGTAGCCCACCCACACTCCGCAGACCACATGCGGGGTGAATCCCACGAACCATGCGTCGGTGTAGTCATCCGTCGTACCGGTCTTGCCCGCGGCGGGAAGTCTGAATCCCATCGTGCGGGCGGGAGCGCCGGTCCCATGGTCCATCACGGACTGCATCATGTCGACGAGGACGGCGACCGGGGCCGCGGGCAGCACCTCTCGACGCTTCGGCTTCCACTCCTTGAGCAGGTTGCCGGCGTGGTCCTCGATCCGGTTGATGAAGATCGGATCGACCCGGATTCCCTCGTTGGCGAATACCGCGTACGCGTAGGTGAGGTCACGCAGCGTGACCTCGGCGGTGCCGAGCGCGATGCTGCGAAACTGCGGGATCGGGGTCTCGATGCCGGCGGCGCGGGCGACCTGGATCACCTTCTCCGTCCCCACCTCCTCCTGGATCTTGATGGTGGGGATGTTCAGCGACTTCTGAAGGGCGTAGCGAAGCGTGACCGGCCCGTGGTATTGGTGATCATAGTTCTGCGGCCGCCAGGGAGCCTGCCCGCGTTCGTAGAAGACGATCGGGGCGTCCACAACCGTGTAGGACGGATAGAAGCCTTTCTCGATCGCGGCCAGGTATATGAACGGCTTGAACGCGGACCCGGGTTGACGCATTGCCATCACCGCGCGGTTGAACTTGCTCTCCTCGAAGCTGCGGCCGCCGATGAGGACTCGTATCGCCCCGGTGCCGACGTCCAGCACCATGGCCGCCCCCTGTATGTATTCCACGGGCGGGTCGTCCCCCCGCTCCTTGCGCAGGAGGTAGCCCGCTCTGCTCATCTTGGGCTGGATGGAGTCCTCGAGCTTGTTGAGATGATTCTCGAGAACGCGCTCCGCCTCCTGCTGGAGGGGGAGATCGAGCGTGGTGTGAACGACGAGGCCGCCCTCGTAGATGGCCTCGCTCCCGAACTCCGCTTCCAGGACCTGGCGGACCATCTCCATGAAATAGGGGGCATTGTCCGGGTTGAGCGACGCGGCCGCCACCGAGACGGAATCCTCCATGGCCGCCTGCAGTTGTTCGCGGGTGATGTAGCCGCAGGACTCCATGGACCGCAGCACGATCGCCCGCCGTCGCTGGGCCGCCTCGGGGTGTCGGCGCGGGGAATAGGCGAGGGGATTGCGCACCACGCCGGCCAGGAGCGCGCTTTCAGGGAGGGTGAGATCGCCGACGTCTTTGCCGAAGTAGCGTCTCGCGGCCGCTTGCACTCCGTAGGCGCTATCTCCGAAGTAGATCTCGTTCAGGTACATCTCGAGGATCTCACGCTTCGAGTAGTTCTGCTCGATGCGCACGGCGAGGACCGCTTCCTTGACCTTTCGCGAGAAGGTCCGTTCGTGGGTCAGAAAGAGGTTTCGGGCCAACTGCTGGGTGATCGTACTTGCTCCCTCGCGCACCCGCAGGCTGAAGACGTTGCGAAGGCTGGAACGAATTACTGAAGGAAGGTTGACCCCCCAGTGGTCGAAGAACCGGCGGTCTTCCACCGAGAGGAACGCATTCACGAGGTCGGCGGGGACGTCGTCAAGCTTCACCAGGGTCCGGTTCTCCCGGTAGAACTCGCCGATCAGGCGACCCTCTCTATCCAACACCTTGGTCTTCACCGCGGGAGAAATGGCCTGGAGCCTGGCGGGGGACGGCAGATCGCGCCCCACGACCTTGATGATCACGATGAGGGCCAGAACGCCGGCGAGGAGGAATGCGAGGAAGGAGTACAGAAAGATCTTCACCCTACGATGGTAACCGGCGGGGATGGAGACGGTCAAAGCCCGGGTGGGGAGGCCCCCGGTTCGGTGATAGACTGACCGGCCTCATCGGCAGGAGGATCCAGGAGCCATGGCAATTCCGGTTCGTGAGCAAGTCGAGAGCATCCGCTCGGGCACCGAAGAGGTGATCCCCGAGGAGGATCTTGTCCGTAAGTTGGAGCGGTCGTCGGCCAGCGGGGTGCCGCTTCGCGTGAAAATGGGCTTCGATCCCTCGGCTCCCGACATTCACCTGGGGCACGCCGTGGGGTTGCGCAAGCTGCGGGCTTTTCAGGATCTTGGACACCGGGTCGTGCTCATCGTGGGTGACTACACCGGCATGGTGGGCGATCCCACCGGACGCAGCGAGACCCGGCCTCGCCTGACCCATGACCAGGTGCGCCAGAACGCCGAAACCTACCTGAGGCAGTTCTTCAAGGTCGTGGATGAGGGTCGTGCCGAGGTGCGCTGGAACGGGGAGTGGTTCTCCAAGATGAGCTTCATGGAGATCATGGGGTTGGCTTCCAGGTTCACGGTCGCGCGGATGCTCGAGCGCGACGATTTCGAGAAACGCTACCGCGCCGGACGCCCCATCTCCATTCACGAGTTCTTCTACCCGATCATGCAAGGTTATGACTCGGTGGCCGTCCGGGCGGACGTGGAGTTGGGGGGCACCGACCAGAAATTCAACCTGCTCATGGGGCGCACCCTGCAGGAGGCCCACGGCCAGGAACCGCAGGTCATCATCACCACGCCCATCCTCGAGGGTGTGGACGGGGTGATGCGCATGAGCAAGAGCACGGGGAACTACATCGGGGTGGATGAACCGCCGCGCGAGATGTTCGGCAAGGTGATGTCCATCCCGGATGCGCTGATCCACAGATACTTCCTTCTCGCCACCGATGCCGGCGTCGACGAGCTGGAAGGAATACGGACGCGCCTGGCCGCGAGGGGCACGAATCCTCGAGACGTGAAGGCGGAACTCGCGCGCCGCATCGTGGGCATGTATCACACGGCGGAGGCGGGGGAAGAGGCCTCGGCGGAGTTCGACCGCATGTTTCGCGACGGGCGCCCGCCGGATGACATGCCGACATTCGTGCTCTCCGGACAGGCAGATGGCGTAGGTATTGTCGACGCGCTCGCCGCATGCGGGTTGGTCAAGTCCAAGAGCGACGCGCGCCGACTCATTCAGGCCAACGCGGTGCGTGTGGATGCGGAACGCGTGGAGAGCGAACTCGCCGTGCTCTCGCCCAGGCCCCGCGCGTATGAGATTCGTGTGGGGAAACGCGCCTGGGCACGAGCGCAGGTCGAGAAGGCGTGATCAGCGCGGCCTCAGAGAGCGGAGGCATCGACTGCGACAGTCGAACCGCAACGAATTGCAGCAGTGCATGTTACGAGCTGCTCCGAAAAAAAGAGGCCCCGCAGAGGGTGAGGGGAGAGGCCGGCCTGGACGAGCCTGCGCTGAGTGTAATTTATTGTGCTGTTGGTGGTTATGACTTCGTGCGGAAAGAGTCGAAGAAAAGTGCAGAAACATGCTTGACCGTGTTTGGGGGCATGAGTATGATGCTCGTCCGCGTCTGACAGGGGCACGGCGTTCCTCTCAGACTCGTTCCCGTGGCCATCGGGCTCTCCCCGAGCCTTCGGGCCCAGGAACCCAAGGTCTTTGACAGTTTAATGGTGTGCGTGTAGTGATGAGCCCGCCGTGAGGTGGCCCGCTCGGTGCAAGCCGGGTGGGTAATCTTGCAATTCTAGTGAAGCGGTCGGTGATTCGTCATCGATCGGCTTCGCTCCGTGTTTTTTGAATACGGAGAGTTTGATCCTGGCTCAGAACGAACGTTGGCGGCGTGGATTAGGCATGCAAGTCGTGCGAGAAAGGGGCTTCGGCCCTGAGTACAGCGGCGAACGGGTGAGTATCGCGTGGGAAACCTGCCTTCGAGTGGGGGATAACACTCCTAACGGGGTGCTAATACCGCATGACACCCTCGGATCGCATGGTCCGAGTGTCAAAGGTGGCCTCTACTTGTAAGCTACCGCTTGAAGATGGTCCCGCGTCCGATTAGCTAGTTGGCGGGGTAACGGCCCACCAAGGCGACGATCGGTAGCTGGTCTGAGAGGATGGTCAGCCACACTGGGACTGAGATACGGCCCAGACTCCTACGGGAGGCAGCAGTCGAGAGGCTTCGGCAATGGGGGAAACCCTGACCGAGCGACGCCGCGTGAGGGATGAAGCTCTTCGGGGTGTAAACCTCTTTTCTGGGGGAAGAAACCTATGGGGTCGAATAGGCCTCATGGCTGACGGTACCCCAGGAATAAGCTCCGGCTAACTCCGTGCCAGCAGCCGCGGTAATACGGGGGGAGCAAACGTTGTTCGGAATCACTGGGCGTAAAGGGCGCGTAGGCGGCCCGGTAAGTGGTGTGTGAAATGCCCTGGCTCAACCAGGGAACTGCGCTCCAAACTGCCGGGCTTGAGGTCAGTAGAGGAAGCTGGAATTCCAGGTGTAGCGGTGAAATGCGTAGATATCTGGAGGAACACCGTTGGCGAAGGCGAGCTTCTGGGCTGTACCTGACGCTGAGGCGCGAAAGCTGGGGGAGCAAACAGGATTAGATACCCTGGTAGTCCCAGCCGTAAACTGTGAACACTAGGTGTGGGGAGTATCGACCCTCTCCGTGCCGAAGCTAACGCATTAAGTGTTCCGCCTGGGGAGTACGGTCGCAAGGCTGAAACTCAAAGGAATTGACGGGGGCCCGCACAAGCGGTGGAGCATGTGGTTTAATTCGACGCAACGCGAAGAACCTTACCTGGGTTTGACATGCACTGGACAGGTGTAGAAATACACCCTCCCTTCGGGGTCGGTGCACAGGTGCTGCATGGCTGTCGTCAGCTCGTGTCGTGAGATGTTGGGTTAAGTCCCGCAACGAGCGCAACCCTTGCCTTTAGTTGCCAGCGGATGATGCCGGGCACTCTAGAGGGACTGCCGGTGGTAAGCCGGAGGAAGGTGGGGATGACGTCAAGTCCTCATGGCCCTTACATCCAGGGCTACACACGTGCTACAATGGCCGATACAAAGGGTTCCGATACCGCGAGGTGGAGGCAATCCCAAAAAATCGGTCTCAGTTCGGATTGCAGTCTGCAACTCGACTGCATGAAGTTGGAATCGCTAGTAATCGCTGATCAGCAGGCAGCGGTGAATACGTTCCCGGGCCTTGTACACACCGCCCGTCAAGCCACGAAAGTTGGGGGTACCCGAAGTCCTTATCCTAACCGCAAGGATGGAGAGGCCTAAGGTAAACTCAGCGATTGGGGCTAAGTCGTAACAAGGTAGCCGTACCGGAAGGTGCGGCTGGATCACCTCCTTTCTAATGGAGCAAGGGTTCCGATGCCGCTTCGGCGGAGGAAGAACTCCAGTCTCCGAGGTCGACTCGACGAGCTCCCTGCACGCACACCATTAATTCTTCCTTCATCACGGCAGGGTGCGTGGCGCGTGAAGCAGATCCTCCGAAGGATTCCTCACGAACGCCCTGGCAACCGGGCCCTGCAGGATCAGGAAATGCGGCCATGAGGGCCGCTCTTCCATCTGGTTCGCGGGCCTGTAGCTCAGGTGGTTAGAGCGCACGCCTGATAAGCGTGAGGTCGGTAGTTCGACTCTACCCAGGCCCACCACGCTGCGTGAGCGGCAAGCCATGACAGGCTTGGGGATATAGCTCAATTGGGAGAGCGCCGGCTTTGCAAGCCGGAGGTTACCGGTTCGATCCCGGTTATCTCCACCAGTCGAACAGCTTTCTTACGAGCGCGGCCACCTTCCCGGGGGAAGGTCGCCGCGACGAGATCTTTGACAACCGAAGATTTGCGAATCGAGTAAGCGCGATTCTTCACGTTCCGGGTTCGCCCGGGACGGAGAATTGCTGCCAATGCAGATTTGCCAAGCACCAAGGGGTAAGACCGGATTTTTCCGGTCAAGCTACTAAGGGCGCATGGGGGATGCCTTGGCGCCAGAAGGCGATGAAGGACGTGGTAAGCTGCGATAAGCCTCGGGGAGCTGCAAACAAGCTTTGATCCGGGGATTTCCGAATGGGGGAACCCAACCGGGGTCATGCCCGGTTACCGCCGGCTGAATAAAATAGGCCGGTGGGAGCCAACGGAGCGAACTGAACCATCTCATTAGCTCCAGGAAGAGAAAGAAAACTCGATTTCCCTAGTAGCGGCGAGCGAACGGGAAACAGCCTAAACCGGCGTGTACGTTCAAGCGTGCGTGCGTTGTACCGCCGGGGTTGTGGGGCTCGACTTGACTGCCACGCATGGCAAGTCGGGGAGTCAAAAACCGTACACCTAGCAGAAGTGTCTGGAAAGTCACACCATAGAAGGTGATAGTCCTGTAAGCGAAAGGTGAACGGCTCCCTTCTTTCGAGTTCCCAAGTACCGCGGGACACGAGGAATCCTGTGGGAATCCGGGGGGACCACCCCCCAAGGCTAAATACTCTCTGGCGACCGATAGTGAACCAGTACCGTGAGGGAAAGGTGAAAAGCACTCCTGGCGGAGAGTGAAATAGAACCTGAAACCATGTGCCTACAAGCTGTCGGAGCCATATCCGGAACTTCGGTTCCGGTGAGGTGACGGCGTGCCTTTTGCATAATGATCCGGCGAGTGTCTCTGTGTGGCGAGGTTAAGGAGCTAAGCTCTGGAGCCGTAGCGAAAGCGAGTCTTAACTGGGCGAATAGTCGCATGGAGACTGACCCGAAACCGAGTGATCTAGCCATGGCCAGGTTGAAGCGCATTTAACCATGCGTGGAGGACCGAACTCACTGACATTGAAAAGTCAGGGGATGAGCTGTGGTTAGGGGCGAAAGACCAATCAAACTCGGAGATAGCTGGTTCTCCCCGAAACTACTTTAGGGTAGGCCTCGGGAATTATGTGACGGAGGTAGAGCACTGATTGGGCTAGGGGGCCTACAAGCCTACCAAACCCAGTCAAACTCCGAATTCCGTTCACAGGGACCCCGGGAGGTAGGGCGTGTGGGATAAGCTTCACGTCCGAGAGGGTAAGAACCCAGACCGCCAGCTAAGGCCCCCAAGTCTAGGCTAAGTGGACTAAAGGATGTGGGATCGCTCAGACAACTAGGATGTTGGCTTAGAAGCAGCCACCATTTAAAGAGTGCGTAACTGCTCACTAGTCAAGTGATTCCGCGCCGAAAATTCACGGGACTCAAGCCTAGCGCCGAAGCTGCGGATTTGCGGCCCTTCGGGACCGCAACTGGTAGGGGAGCGTTCCGCTGTAGATTGAAGGTGGTCTGACAAGGACTGCTGGACGAAGCGGAAGTGAGGATGCCGGAACGAGTAGCGAGAAAACGGGCGAGAAACCCGTTCACCGAAAGCCTAAGGTTTCCTGAGGAAGGTTAATCCGCTCAGGGTTAGTCGGACCCTTAGTCGAGGCCGAAAGGCGTAGACGATGGAAAACAGGCGAACATTCCTGTACCACTGGTGAGGCGTTTGACCTATGGGGTGACGCAGAAGTGAAAGGTCAGCCGGGTGTCGGATGTCCCGGTCTAAGCGTGTAGGGAGTTCCTCCAGGCAAATCCGGAGGGACAATCCCGAGGCGTGATGGGGAGGGCGCAAGCCCACAAACTGACCCTAAACCCGCTGCCAAGAAAAACCTCTATGGGAGCCGATCCGGTGCCCGTACCGTAAACGGACACACGTAGGCGGGGTGAGAATCCTAAGGTGCTCGAGTGAGTCTTCGCGAAGGAACTCGGCAAAATGACCCCGTAACTTCGGGATAAGGGGTGCCCATTCGGGTGACGGACTTCGCGTCCGGAGTTCGGATGGGCCGCAGAGAAATGGCCCAGGCGACTGTTTACTAAAAACACAGGTCTCTGCTAAGTCGTTGAGGCGACGTATAGGGACTGACACCTGCCCGGTGCCGGAAGGTTAAGGAGCGAGGTCAGCGTGGCTTGCTACGCGAAGCTTCAAACCGAAGCCCCGGTAAACGGCGGCCGTAACTATAACGGTCCTAAGGTAGCGAAATTCCTTGTCGGGTAAGTTCCGACCTGCACGAATGGTGTAACGATCTGGGCGCTGTCTCCGCGAAGAGCTCGGCGAAACTGTAGCAGCGGTGAAGATGCCGCTTACCCGCGTCTGGACAGAAAGACCCTGTGCACCTTAACTGTACCCTGATATTGGCATTCGGCTATTCATGTGTAGGATAGGTGGGAGGCTTTGAAGCGGGGGCGCTAGCCCTCGTGGAGCCATCCTTGAAATACCACCCTTGGGTAGTTGAGTGTCTAACCATGGGCCGTGAATCCGGTCCTGGGACATTGTCAGGCGGGCAGTTTGACTGGGGCGGTCGCCTCCAAAAATGTAACGGAGGCGTGCAAAGGTTCCCTCAGGCTGGTTGGTAACCAGCCGTGGAGTGCAAAGGCAGAAGGGAGCTTGACTGCGAGACCCACAAGTCGAGCAGATGCGAAAGCAGGCCTTAGTGATCCGGCGGTTCCGCGTGGAAGGGCCGTCGCTCAACGGATAAAAGGTACGCCAGGGATAACAGGCTGATCCCCCCCGAGAGTCCACATCGACGGGGGGGTTTGGCACCTCGATGTCGGCTCATCGCATCCTGGGGCTGGAGAAGGTCCCAAGGGTCCGGCTGTTCGCCGGTTAAAGCGGTACGTGAGCTGGGTTTAGAACGTCGCGAGACAGTTCGGTCCCTATCCAACGTGGGCGGAGGAGGTTTGAGAGGGTCTGTCCCTAGTACGAGAGGACCGGGATGGACGAACCTCTAGTGTACGAGTTATCCCGCCAGGGGTAGCGCTCGGTAGCTATGTTCGGTTCGGATAACCGCTGAAAGCATCTAAGCGGGAAGCCGGCCTCAAGATGAGACCTCCCGTACCGTAAGGTACCTAAAGGCTCCTTATAGACTATGAGGTTGATAGGCGGAAGGTGTAAGTGCCGCAAGGCATTCAGCCGATCCGTACTAATAAGCCGTGCGGCTTGACCGGTTTACTTCTTAGTGCCTGGTCAAATCGGCAATTCGATTCGCATTCTTCGGTTGTCATTTCTTCATGGTTCGAGGCGAAGCGGAGACGGGCCGCTGAAGACCGCTGACCGCAGCGGAATGAGGCCTGCGCTCCCGCGCCGTTCGAACCTGATTTTTGTCCGGCGGCTATGGCGAGGTGGCTACACCCGTTCCCATTCCGAACACGGAAGTTAAGCACCTCAGCGGCGATGGTACTGCACCTGCGAGGGTGTGGGAGAGTAGCACGCTGCCGGGCTTTTCTTGGCGGATCGAGAGATCCGCGGATGAGCCGAGGCCCGGATCTCGAAGGAGATCCGGGCCTTTTTCTTTTCCCGTCGGTTTCCCCGCGCCCCCCTGGGCTTGGCGGCTCCCTCCGCGTAAAATGTCCCGGTGCGATACGTCATCGTTCACGGACACTTCTATCAGCCTCCTCGCGAGAACCCCTGGACGGAGCGCGTCGACGCCGAGCCCTCGGCGCGGCCCTTCCATGATTGGAACGCGCGCGTCCTGCGCGAATGCTATGCCCCGAACCGCGCCGCGCGTGTCCTGGACCATCGTCAACGCATAGCAGCGATTGTCGACAACTACGAACGTCTCTCGTTCAATTTCGGGCCCACGCTGCTGGATTGGATGTCGCGGCATGGCGAGACCACGCTGACTGCGCTGGTGGATGCCGATCGCAATTCGAGGCTGCGCCTGGGGCATGGCAACGCGATCGCCCAGGCGTACAACCACGCGATACTTCCCCTGCTGGATCGCCGCGACAAGCGAGCCCAGGTCCTTTGGGGCCTGGCCCAGTTCCGCCATGTGTTCGGACGGCCCGCCGAGGGGATGTGGCTTCCCGAGACGGCGGCCGACCCCGAGAGCCTCGACGTTCTGGCTGAAGCAGGGGTGCGATTCACGGTTCTTGCGCCATGGCAACTCACCGCCGTTCGTCCGACCGGGGACGCGCCGTGGCGGCGGGACGTCGGAGCGGGCGATCTCGGTCGGGGCTACCGTCATCGCACGGTCGGCGGACACGATATGGCCCTCTTCTTCTATGACGGGGGGGTCGCGCGGGAAGTCGCGTTCGAGAGGCTTCTCGAGGACGGCGAGCGGTTCGCGGCCCGCCTGGTCGAGGCCGCATTGACGCGCAAGGCGGACGCGCCGCTTCTCAACATCGCGACCGACGGAGAGACCTACGGGCACCATCATCGGTTCGGTGAGATGGCGTTGGCCTACGCGCTGAACCGCGTCCAGGAGCATCCGGACATCACGCTCACCAACTACGCCGCGTTCCTGGACACCTATCATCCGCTCTGGGAGGCGGAGGTCCTCGAACGAGGATCCTGGAGTTGCTCGCACGGCGTCGAGCGCTGGCGCGCGGACTGCGGGTGCTCGACGGGCGCCCAGCCCGGTTGGAATCAGAAGTGGCGGGCTCCGCTCTACGAGGCGTTCCAGACGCTGCGGCGCGGGCTTGCGCGGGTCTTCGAGGAGCGCGGGGCGGGTCTCTTCCGAGATCCCTGGGTGGCGCGGGACGCATACATCGATGTGCTGCTGGACCCATCGCCGGAACGGCGCGCCGTCTTCCTCGATGCGCATTGTCCCGCGGCTTCGGACACGAGCGAGGTGTGGCGGCTCCTCGAGATGGAGCGGCATGCATTGCTCATGTTCACTTCCTGCGGCTGGTTC
This sequence comes from Candidatus Eiseniibacteriota bacterium, assembly GCA_963762255.1. Classification (GTDB taxonomy): domain Bacteria; phylum Eisenbacteria; class RBG-16-71-46; order JABDJR01; family JABDJR01; genus CAVXKA01. Next base: position 810,139 of record CAVXKA010000002.1, on the reverse strand, counting down.
TTCGCCGATCTGGCCGGCATCGAGACCCTGCAGGTGCTCCGCTATGCGGCGCGGGCCAGGGAGCTGGGCGGGGCCGACGTCCCCGCCGCGCTCGACGAGGAGTTCCTGGGTATCCTCGCCGGCGCGCGCACCAACTCCGAACCGATCCGCACGGGCGCCGACTTGTTCCGCGAGGTCGTCGCCACGTCGCGAGTCGGAGCACCGCAGGTGGCTGCCGAGGCCGTATTGGGCCGCCGTCTGGGGCTGGGGCGAGGTGAAGTGCCGGCCCCTCCCGCCTTCGCCGCGGTTGTGCTTCCGAGCGATGTCCGCGATGAGGGAACTGTCGAGCTGACTCACCGGCGAACCATGGTGCGGAGCGGTTTCCACTACAACGTGATCCTGGAGGCAACCCCCCGACTGTCCGTCCGGCTGGAGCGCACGATCGCCCCCCCCGCATGGATGCGGGCTTACGGCCCTGACGGCGGGGACCGTATCGAGATCCCTGTGGAGCACCTCGGATCGGAGGCGGCCCAGCTCCTCTCGGATCGTTTTCTGCAGCGTCTCGAGAGAAAGACCGTCCTCCGGCTGCGCACCCTGCTCGATACCCGCGATCCGGTGGTGCGGTTTCTCGAGGCACGCCGCATCCGCCCGCCCCGTGCGCTGGCGCGGGTCCTCGAGATCGTCTGGCAGGAGGACCTTCTCGCGGAGATGCTCTCGCCGCCCGGCACGGGCAACGGCGCAGCGGCCTGGGCGGATCGGCTGGCCAGGTTCAAGGCCCTGGGACTGGCCCGCGGCGACCGGCGATTCGCCGATGTTCTCAGCCTGCGGCTCTTGCGCGAGACGCGGGCGTTCTGTCGCGAACCCTCCGAGAGCGGGGCGCTGGAGTTGTTGGGCATGCTGCGCGTCGCGGCCATGCTCGACCCCTCTCCCGATCTCTGGGAGGCCCAGAACGTCTGGTATGCATGCGCGGTGCGCAGGGGGCTGCGGCCCGGCGCCGCCCCGGACGCCGTCTCCGCCCCGCTTCTTGGCGAGGTGGCGGATCGTCTCGGGTTCACAACGGCCCCGATCATGGCACCGGAAGGCGCCGTCCCCGCACGACCCCCGTCTTGAGTGGAGACCATCATGGAGGCGAAGGAGCTCACCGAACAGGTCCGTGCCTGGATCGCCGACGATCCCGACCCGGCGATGCGTGCCGAACTCGAGGATCTGATGCGTCGCGAGGATCTCGACGAACTGCGCGAGCGGTTCCGCGCGCGGCTTGAATTCGGCACCGCCGGGCTGCGCGGCGCTCTCGGCGCAGGTCCCGGCCGGATGAATCGGGCGGTGGTGCGTCGGGTGACCGCCGGTCTCGCGCGCTATCTCCTGGCCCGCGTGCCCGATGTGAAGACCCGCGGCGTGGTCGTGGGTCGCGACGGGCGCCGCATGTCGAAGGAGTTCGCCGAGGATACCGCTGCGGTGCTAACCGCGGCGGGAATACCCGTTCACTACTTCGCGGACGTGGCGCCCACCCCCCTGACCGCCTATGCGGTGGGGGCGCTCGGCGCCGCCGCCGCCGTGATGGTCACTGCGAGCCACAACCCGCGGGCCGACAATGGATACAAGGTCTACTGGAGCAACGGCGCTCAGATCATTCCGCCCCATGACGCGGGGATCAGCGCCGCCATCGACGGGGTGGGGTCGCTTCGCGAGGTGGCGCTCATCGGCGAAGCGGAGGCCCGCGCGCGCGGACTCTGGCGCGACGTGCCCTCTGCGGTGGGGGAGGCCTATCTTGCCGGAGTCCTGGCTCTGCGCCGCCATCCCGAGAGCCCGACGGACCTCACGATCGTCTACAGCCCGCTCCACGGCGTGGGAGGGGCCTGGGTCCGCCAGGTCTTCGCCCGGGCCGGGTTCTCGCGGCTCTGCGTCGTACCCGAGCAGGCCGAGCCGGATGGCGAGTTTCCGACGGTGGCGTTCCCGAACCCGGAGGAGAAGGGCGCGATGGACCTGGCGCTGGGTCTCGCCCGCCGGGAGGGTGCCGACCTCATCCTGGCCAACGATCCGGATGCGGACCGCCTTGCCGTGATCGTACGAGATCGCGACGGAGCCTATCAGCCGCTGACCGGCAACCAGATCGGAGCCCTGCTTGCCTATTACGTGCTGACCGAAAACCCGCCCCGCGAGGGGGAGTCTCTCGTCATTACCTCGATCGTGTCGTCCGGACAGCTCCGCCGGATGGCGGCTGAATTGGGCGTCCACTATGCGGAAACCCTCACCGGTTTCAAGTGGATAGCCAACAAGGCGATGGAGTTGCGCTCAGCCCGCGGGTGGCGGTTCGCGTTCGGCTTCGAGGAAGCTCTGGGATACACAGTGGGTGAGTTGGTTCGGGACAAGGACGGGATCGGCGCGGCGCTCGTCTTCGCCGATCTGGCCGCTTTCTGCCGTGCGCGCGCCAAGACCGTGCTCGACTATCTGGAAGAGATCTATCGCCGATTCGGTCTGTACGTGAGCGCGCAGAGAAGCGTGACGCTGCCCGGGTCCGAAGGCGTTGCCGCCATCGGCAGCATCATGGAGGCTTTCCGCGGCCGGCCCCCCGAGGCGATCGGTGGTTCGCGTATCGTCCGCCGCGCGGACCTGCGCACCGGTGAGGAGATCGACTGCGCGACCGGAGCCAAGAGCGCGACGGACCTTCCCGCGAGCAACGTAATCGTCTACCGACTCGAAGGCGGTTCGCGCATCATCCTTCGACCGAGCGGCACCGAACCCAAGATCAAGTACTACTTCGAGGCGGTGGCGTCCATCGAGCCGGGCGAGCCCTTCTCCAAAGCGTCGGAGCGCGGGCAGACCCGCCTCGACGCCCTCATTGCCGGGTTCCTCGCCGAGGCGGACGCGCGCACGCCGAAGGGCTAGCCCTTCCCGAACCCCGTCGTCTTCGAGTAGCTCCGGCCATCGTCGTGGCACCCGTCGCAGGTCGGCTTCGAACCGGGGCCTGTCGCGTGGCAGGCTTCGCAGTCGGCCTCGCGGTGCACATCGTCAAGAACCGCCCCGGTGACGCGATGATCGAACTTCTTCGCGTCCCATCCTGCCGGGTGACAGGACACACACCGGTTGTCCAGGCTGCGGATCACCCCGGCGGTGCCGTGACAGTCCTTGCAGTGCAGACCTGCGTGGTAGGACTTGAGCGGCCATCCGGTCTCCGAATGCTGGAAGAGCTTCTCCGAGCTCCGCCCGTGGCAGTCCTTGCACCGCTCTCCGTCGTGGCACTTGAAGCAGGTATCGTGGAGATTCACCTTGGCGAGGTCGCCCATCGGGTGCAATTCGCCCCCCTGCACGTGGCAGCGCGTGCAGCTCTGCTGCTGGTGACATTCGGTGCAGTCCCGCTCGTACTTCTGGCTGTGGCTGCGATGGTGGAAGGGGACCTTGTCTCCGGGTGCGTACTTGGTCGGGAAGACGATCAGCTCTTCGAGCGCCACCGGCTCGTAGTGGCTGTGCTCGCATACGTCCGTGGCGGTACCCTGCAACCGCCCCCCGGCCTTCTTCTCGTGGCAGGTCTCGCACTTGGTCTGGTGATCCCACTCGCTGTGGCAGCTCAGGCACTGCCGGTGGTAGGCGCCCTTGAGCCCCGGCTGCGAAATGTCCTCGTGGATGATGTCCACCGGGTGGCAGCTCTTGCAGGTGGGGTGTTCGGTGTTGGCCGGCGTGTAGTGGTGGCACGCGTCGCAGCCCTTGGCCATTCCCGACATGCCGGCGTGGGCCTTGTGGTCGAAGCGAACCGGGACATAGAGATCCTCGAGTTCATCGAGAATCACCACATCCGGCCCCTTGTTCTTCTGGCCCACGACCGGGGTCGTGGGCCTGGGGCACATCTTGAGACACGGGTTGGCCTTAGTGGGTTTGGAGCACGAGTGGCACTGCTTGCAATCGATGCCGTTCCCGTGCGGATTCTGAGCGGGGGCTGTCGCCGGGGCCGCTAGGTAGAACAGGCACAGAGCGACCCCCGCGAGGATCGCCGCCGCCAACTTCTTCATCGTCCCTCTCCCTTTCCCAGGCCGTCAGACATGCTCTTCCCGAGGCAGGATCGGGAAGATCGTGACCAGCACTCGATAGACGAACATGAGCCCCGACATGAGGCCCACCGTGACTGCGATCTCACCGATGCTGGGAAAGTACTGCTCCGTCTTGTACACCGGGGTGTAGGCGGTCAGGAATACGTTGATCCGATTGAACGCGACTCCCAGCACCACCAGCGTGGCGGCGGTGAAGAGGAGTTTGGGCGAGTTGCGCGCACGCCTGGACGCCAGAAGCACCATGGGGAGGACCACCCCCAGGCCGAGTTCTAGGATGAACATGGTGGACTGGGTGCTTCCCTCGAGGAGGTACTTCCCGGTCCCGCGCAGCGTCATGTCGCCGATCTTGAAAGCGAAGTAGAGGAAGAGGATGACGGCGACGATCCTGCCGAGGGGAGCCAGAATGTGCATTTCCGGCTTTCTGCCGAAAATCCGTGACGCAATCATCGATTCGAAGATGACCATCGGATAGCCCACCGAGATCGCGGACATGAGGAAAAGCAACGGAAGGATCGGCGTCCACCACAGGGGGTGCATCTTGTACTTGGCCAGCAGCATGAGCCCGCCGAGCGAGGACTGGTGCAGGCAGGAGAGCACGACGCCCATGATGATGAAGATGAACATCGCGCGACCGAAGGTCGCGTCGAACAGTCTCATCAGGCCCTCGAAGGGGCGGTTGAGGCCTCGGAAGGCTCCCGGCATGTTCACCCGACCCTTGAACCGCTCGACCACCATCGGAACGAATTCGATGTAGAGCACGGTGAGGTATACCATCACGCACATGCCCACCTCGAACAGCACCGAGTGACCGGACCACATCGTCGGCAGCATGGGGTGCCAGACGTTGTAGTAGCGCCCCAGGTCGACCAGCAGCCCAAGGACGACGAAGGTGTAACCGAGGAGTGCGGTGAGGAGAGCGGGCCGCGTGATCGCCTCGTAGTGCTCACGATGGAAGATGTGGGCCAGCGCGGCCGACGTGAACCCGCCGGCGGCCAGGGCCACGCCGGTAGCCACATCGATCGCGATCCAGATCCCCCACGGGTACTGGTCGCTCAGGTTGGTGACGGCCTTGAAGCCCATCAGGAAACGGGCGAGGGCGAACGCGAAGCCGATGGCCATGAGGGCGAGGAGTACGAACACCCCTCGTGTGAAGAGGGGCTTCTTGACCGGTGCCGCGATCTCGTGGGTGCTCACGACTTGCCTCCCATCCCCGCCTTAGGGCGTCCCGTCTCAGGTGACTCTTCCTTGTCCTTCTCCGGGCGGAAGAGCCGCATGATCCCTCCCAGGAAAGCGAACAGCGCGAGCGGAGGAACGAAGTTCTTGAACACGCCGTGCTGGATGGTCTCGGTGAGCCGCGGGGGCGCCTCTGTTCCCAGCGTCGGCAGGCCGAGCTCCGCAAACGGCACGCTGGAGAGATAGAGCCACGAGGTGCCGCCCACTTCGTGCTCTCCATAGACATGGTCCACGTAGCGATCCGGCTCGTTGCCGATCCGATTGTGAGCGAGTTCGAGTAGCTGACTGCGCTTTCCAAAGATCAGGCATTGGGGCGGGCAGATCTCGACGCAGGCGGGAACGCCGCCCTCCTTGGCGATGCGCTCGTAGCAGAAGGTGCACTTGCGTATCTGGGGGGTCAGCGGGTTCTCGTACTCGTATGCCGGAATCTGGAACGGGCAGGACACCATGCAGTAGCGGCAACCCATGCATCGCCACGCGTCATAGGTAACGGCGCCGTTCTCATGCTTGTCAAATGCGGTCACGATGCACGCCGACCAGCAGGCCGGGTCGTTGCAGTGCATGCACTGCACCTTGACCCACAGCGGCCTGTCGCTCCCCGGAGCGCCTTCGAACTGGTTCACCACTGTGTAGTGGCCGGCGTCCGGTCGGCGCATCTCCTTGAAGACCGATTTGTCCTCGAAGGTGGGAAGGGGTTGCACGGGGAGGTTATTGGCCTGGTTGCAGGCCCACTCGCACTTCCGGCAGCCTATGCACTTCGTAGCATCTATGAGGACCCCCAATGGGTCCTTTACGTGCGCATGGGGAGATGATGAGGCTTCCGCCTTTCCCGCTGCCATGCCGGCGGCACAGGCCCCCCCAACCGTCGCCAAGAAGTCCCGTCGCTTCATCGTTCGCTCCTCCCCCATCAGGGTGCCTCAACAAACTACGGCATGGAGGCCGATCGGCCCGCTTTCCAAATGTGAATATGCGTATTCAAGGGGGGGTCGAACTGCTTGCGAGTCAATACACTAGGGCCCGCGCCGGGGGGGGAGGTTCGCCGGGTGGCCACGACCATCGACCACAGCACTGGAGATTCCGGCTATGCGGGTATGTAGACCGATGAAGTCAGGAAGGATGAGACTCGCCCTCATCTTCGTCCTCTATGCCGCGATATTTGCGACTACGGCGCATGCAAGCGTGGAGAACTCGACGTGTCTGGACTGCCACTCCGACGCGTCGCTCGCGACCAAGCGCGGGGGAGAGACCGTTTCGCTGTTCGTGGATTCCGGAATCTTCGCTTCCTCGGTGCACAAAGATCTCGAGTGCGTGGGCTGCCATGTCGACGCCGATGTGGAGGATTTCCCCCATCCCGAGCGGCTGGAGAAGGTCTTCTGCGGCAACTGCCACGACGACGTCCAGGCCGACTTCGACGCCAGCATCCACGGTCAGGCACTCCGCAACAAGGAACCCTACGCTCCGAGCTGCAGGGATTGCCACGGCACCCACGACATCTTCAGTCCCAAGGATCCCGGAGCCAAGACCTACAAGATGAACATCCCTTACCTCTGTGGCGGCTGTCACAAGGAAGGGGCGCCGGTCGCCCGCACGTACGAAATCTCCGAGCACAACATCATCGAGAACTACAGCGAGAGCATCCACGGCGAGGCCCTGTTCAAGAAGGGGCTGATTGTCTCCGCGACCTGCAACGACTGTCACACGAGCCACTCCGTTCTGCCGCATACCGACCCGCGATCCTCCATCTCGCCCCGCAACATCGCCAAGGCTTGCATGAAGTGCCACAGCCGCATCGAGGAGGTGCACGTCAAGGTCATCCGCGGCGAGCTGTGGGAGAAGGCCCCGGGAGCGATTCCGGCCTGCGTCGATTGCCACCTGCCGCACAAGGTGCGCAAGGAGAACGTGGCCCTCACCCTCGACGACCGGGATTGCATGAAGTGTCACGAGCAGCCGACACTGCGCAAGATCGCCGACGGGGACACGCTGTCGCTGTACGTGAACAAGGCGGAAACCGGCGGGTCCGTCCACAGCACGATTCCGTGCGTGAAGTGCCACAACGACGTCGATCCCCGACTCAAGCGCCCGTGCGAGACGGCCGGTCGCGCGGAATGCTCGAACTGCCACGCCAAGGTCTCGGACGAGTACAACCTGAGCGGACACGGGCAGGCCTTCGCCAACAAGGTCAAGCAGGCCCCGTACTGCACGACGTGCCACGGCACGCACGGCGTCAAGCCGCGCCAGGACGAGCAGTCCCCAACCTACCGGGCGTCGGTGCCGGCCTTGTGCGGAGAGTGCCACCGTGAAGGGGGCAAGGCCGGTGAGGCAGCGGAACTCAGCGAGACCTCGGCGCTAGCCGACTACTCGAAGAGCGTCCACGGTCGCGGACTCAGCGAAAAGGGACTGCTTCCCAGCGCCATCTGCATCGACTGTCACACGCCCCATATGGTGCTCAAGCACACCGACCCGCGCTCGACGGTCAGCAAGAAGAACATCCCCGCCACCTGCGCCGGCTGCCATCGCGGCATCTACAAGGAGTACGTAAAGAGCATCCACTACTCGCCGGAGGGGAAGAACGTCGAGAAGCTCCCGAGCTGCACCGACTGCCACCACTCGCACAAGATCACGAACGTCGAGCGCGATCAGTTCATGACCGAGGTGACCTTTCAGTGCGGGAGCTGCCACGAGGAGCTGGGCAAGACCTACCTTCAGACCATGCACGGCAAGGCCTACCAGTTGGGGTACCTGCAGGCGGCCAAGTGCTCGGACTGCCATGGGGCCCACGAGATCCTGGGGATCGACAATCCTGAGTCTTCGGTGGGGCTCCACAATATCGTGTCGACGTGCAAGAAGTGCCACTCCGACGCGTCGGTGCGCTTCACCGGATACCTGACCCACGCCACCCACCACGACAAGAAGAAGTACCCCGCGCTCTACTACACGTATTGGGCGATGACGCTGCTGCTGGTGGGAGTGTTCGGGTTCTTCGGGCTCCACACCGCGGCGTGGCTGCCTCGATCCTTCCAGGCCTACCGCGAGCGGAAGAAGCGGAAGGAGACCGAGGGGGAGACGCGCTACTACATCCAGCGCTTCACCGCCGCACAGCGCTTCACGCATCTCCTGGTCATCGTGAGCTTCCTCTCGCTGGCCTTGACCGGGATGATGCTCAAGTTCTCGTCGATGGCATGGGCCGGGTTCATCGCCAACCTGCTGGGCGGGGTCAAGGTGGCTGGCACGATTCACCGGATGGCCGCCGTGGTCACGTTCGGCTACTTCGCGTTGCACCTCGTGATGCTGGCGCGACTCAAGCGGCAGCGGCGGATGAGCCTGAAGCAACTTCTTCTCGGCAAGAACTCCATGGCGCCGAACATGAAGGACTTGAGGGACTTCTGGGGAACGCTCAAGTGGTTCGTCGGACGCGGACCGCGGCCGCAGTACGGGCGCTGGACCTACTGGGAGAAGTTCGACTATCTGGCGGTCTTCTGGGGCGTGGCGGTGATCGGGCTCTCGGGGCTGATGCTCTGGTTCCCCGAGATCTTCACCAAGTTCCTGCCCGGCCGGCTCATCAACGTGGCCACCATCATCCACAGCGACGAGGCGCTGCTCGCCGTCGGCTTCATCTTCACGGTCCACTTCTTCAACACCCATCTCCGTCCGGAGGCGTTCCCGATGGACACCGTGGTCTTCACCGGCGTCGTTCCGCTCGAGGAATACAAGCACGATCGGCCGGCGGAGTACGCGGAGATGCGGGCGTCCGGGGAACTGGCCAAGCGGGTCGTGAAGAAGACGATCTCGCACCGGCGAGAAGTGGTGATTCGTGTGATGGGATCGATCTTCCTCGGGGTGGGGATCCTCATCATCGGGCTGATCATCTACTCGGTGCTGTTCGGGTATAAGTAGCGTCGACGGACGGCGCGCGCCGCTTCGCGCGATGTCGCCGTGCGTGCTCGCGAACGGGTCCCGCTGAAGCGCCCGTCCGCTGCGCGCGTACGGCGAGCCTCGCGCTCGCGGCAGTCGCCGTCCCGCCCCGCGCGTGCACCTGTCCAGCCGGCTGGACTCGCTCAACGCGTGATGATCACCCGGGTGAGCACCGGCGCATCAGCGCGGATCGACACGAACTGGACATGGCGGTACCCTTCGAGTCATGAACGTCCATAAGTCCACGGAGATCAGCATCGTCCTCGCGGTCGGCCTCGCGTTTGTGTCGCTAGCGATGCACGCCTGCTCCTCCGAAGCCCCGGACACGACGCCCCCCGCGCAAGTGACGGACCTGCGGGTGGAAGCGTTCACCGAGACCACGGCGGTCCTGGTCTGGACCGCCCCCGGCGATGATGGCGACCGCGGGCAAGCGGCCGAGTACGATCTGCGCGTGTCGACGGCGCCGCCTCCCTCGGATTGGCTATCCGCTGCCCCTGCTGACGCCGACATCCCACATCCATCCAAGCCTGGAGAACCGGACAGCGCCGTGGTTGGTGGGCTCACCTTTGGGGTGACCCACACCTTCGCCCTGCGCACCGCGGACGACGACGGCAACTGGTCCGTGTTCTCCAACACGGTCGAGGTCGAGACCGCGGACTCCGCGCCACCGGCCCGGGTGACCGACCTCACCATAACCCTTCCGGCTCCCCACGCGGTGACCCTGGTGTTCACGGCTCCGGGGGATGACAGCCTCTCGGGAACCGCGGCCACCTACGAGGTACGGGTCTCCCCGTCCCCGATCACCGAGGCGACGTGGGTGAGCGCGCAGCCGGTGACGGTGTCGGGCACTCCGCTCCCCGGTGGATCCCTGGAGCACGTTCGCGTGACGGGACTCACGCCGGGAACGACGGTCCACCTGGCTCTGCGCGCCCGGGACAACGTGTCGCGGGGGAGCGGGGTCTCGAACGATGCTGAGGCGACTCTTCCCGCCGATACGGTGGCCCCGGCGACGATCACGGACCTGGAGGTGGTCGAGACCGGGACCCGGACCGCCACGCTGCGCTGGACGGCGCCGGGCAACGACGGGGACGAAGCCAAGGTAGACGGCTACGAGATCCGCTATGCGGAGAGCCGGATTGAGGATGAAGCAGACTGGCAGGTGGCGGGTTCCGTCCAGGCATCCGTGTCCATCGTGCATCCCGGGGTGACGCAGACGGCGACGGTATCGGACCTGCCCGGTCCGAAGACGCTGTGGTTCGCGGTGCGGGCCACGGACCTCGCCGGGAATCGGGGCGCGTTCTCGAATGGGGCGTCCGGGTTCGTGGAGCGACCGCAGCTCACCTGGCTCATCCGGGCGGACGGATTGGGGGATGCCCCGACGGTGCAGGCGGGGATCGACAGCGCGGCCATTGGAGACACCGTGCTGGTGATGCCGGGGCGTTACTACGAGAACCTGAACTACAACGGGAAGAACATCGTGGTGCGGAGCCAGGCCGGACCGGAGGTGACCATCCTGGATGGGAGCCACAAGCGGGGAAGCGTGGTGGTGTTCCGGAACGGAGAGGGGCGCGGAGCCGTGATCGAAGGGTTCACGATCACGGGGGGTGTGGGGGACCTCATGGACGGTGCCACCGGCGACGACTACCGAATGGGGGGGGGGGTCTTGATTCTCTATTGCGGCCCGACGATCCGAGGCAATGTCATCGAGAAGAACACCGTCGGGATGTGGGGGGGGGGATCTTGGCGTCGGACGTACCGCTTGGGCCACTGATTGAGAACAACGTGATCCGCTTGAATCGGGCAACCTCCAACGGAGGGGGTATCGGGCTTGAGGGCTCCGGTGTCATTCGTGGCAACGTCATCGACGGAAACGAGTCTGCCAACGGAGATGGAGGAGGGATCTGGGCCTACCTGCCGTGGTACCAAATCAATGTCTCCATCCTCGACAACCGTATCCTTGGGAACAAGGCTGGCGATCATGGCGGCGGTGTTCATTGCGCACTCGGGACGCCGTCCGGAGAGATGGAGATCGCGGGAAACCTCATCCTTGGCAACAAGGCTTTGGGGGGCGGGCATGTGCAATTCAGCGGCGGCGGCATTTGGCTCTATGGAGGATCCTACTGGGTCCACCACAACACGATCGTATTCAATGACGCCCGCGGCAAGTCGGACCCCACGTGGGGCGGCGGCGGGATCGCCCTGCTCAAGGCCGGCCCCAAGCTCATCGAGAACAACATCATCGCCTACTCGACCTACGGCGGCGGCATCCGCTGCGAATCGGTCGCCACGTTCGAGATCCGCAACAATCTGGCGTGGTCCAACGTGGGCGGTGACGGCAACGGCTTCTGCGCGGACTGGACGAGCATCAGCGGCAACCTCGCCGCCGATCCGCTGTTCTGCGACAGAGGTGTGAGCAGCGGTGACTACTCCCTGGCGGCCAACTCTCCCGCCCTCCTGCATCCAGCCGGGCCCATCGGGGCGTTCCCGACTGCCGGCTGCGATGCGGTGGCACCCCAAACAGCGACCTGGAATCGGATCAATACGCTCTATCACTAGCCGCAGCTCACGCTCACCCAGATGCTCACCCGGGTGATCACCCGGTCCTTGCCGCCCGGAAATGCGAGGGCCCGGCGTTGCCGCCGGGCCCTCGGCACGTCCAACCGCGAATGGGCGACTAGGCCTGCTTCTTCCCCGCGGCGTCCGCGCGATCCGGATAGAGCTCCTGCGCCGGTTCGGCCATCGGCGCCGACGTGTCCGCGGGATGCTCGTCGTGATAGAGATCCGCCGGCATCTTACCCGTGACCCAGGCAGGGTTCCCCGGATACGCGCCCGGCCGGAACACGGTGAAGTAGAAATGCCAGAGGGCGATCGCCAGCGTGGCCAGCCACGCCTCGTAGAAGTGAATCACTAGCATCACGTCCAGGAATCCCTTGTGGAAGATGCTCACCGCCAGGTTGTCGAACCAGAGGAAGAAACCGGTGATGGCCATCACCACGGTGCCCCAGATCAGCGCCCAGTACTCCGCCTTCTCCACGTAGGTGAAGCGATCGAAGTGCGGATGATCCTTGCGCCGCCCAAGGTTGAACTGGACCATGTGCAGGAGCTGTTTCGCGTCCTCCAGACTCGGCAGCATTCCCCGGCCGAACTTGCGACCGTTGTGGGTGCGCAGATAGAGCAGATGCCAGAGCGAGCCGAGCACCAGCAACACCGCCGCCGACCTGTGGATGATGCCCCGTACCCGGAATCCGCCGTCCCAGCCGAAGATGTGATTGAAGATCCAGGCCTCCGAGTAACGGAGCGCGAAGCCGGTGACCACGAGGACGATGAAGGCGGCCGTCAGCACGCTGTGCTGAAGGATCGCGTTGGTGTCCATGCGTCGGATCTGCGGGCGGGCGAGCATTTCGCGGTACCGGGCGCGCAGGTCGATCAGGACGTAGACCAGCATGCCGCCGATCACGGCGATGATGAGGATCGTGTACACGACCGCAAAGAAGCGCGACCACCCGGTTTGCAGCCCCGCGTTGGCGCTGTGGATCTGGGTTTGGGCAAGTTGCGTGCTGATGTTCGGGTGGCAATGGCCGCAGGTCTTCTGGAGGTTGGCGGGATAGATTGACGACTGCGGGTTCGCGCTGGGCAGGATCCGATGAGCGCCATGGCAGCTCGCGCAGTTGGCCACGGTGGGGTCGCCGGACCGGCTCTTCAACCCGTGATAGGAGTCCACGAACGAGGCCAGGCGGCCGGCGGGAATACCGTACTTCTCGTTGAGCTGAGCCGACTCATGGCAGGGCGCGCAGGTTGCCTCGGCAACGAGCGTGGGGCTCACATTGGACCGCGGATCGTCGGTGGCGAGAATCCCATGCTCGCCGTGGCAGGTCGTGCATACCGGCGTGTCGGTCTCGCCGCGAGCGGCGAGCTGCCCGTGGATACCTTCCTCGTAGTCCTGCTCGATGCCTCGGTGGCACTTGCCGCAGGTCTTGGGGATGTTGAAGTGATTGATGCTGGATGTGGCGTCGCCGGGGCCGAGGATCCGATGGGCGGTGCCCTCGGTGGAGTGGCAGTCCGTACAGGTGGCGGCGGTGTAGATGCCGCCCATGGCTGCCCGACCGTGAACGCTCGCTTCGTAAACGGCCACCGCACGCTTGAGCTTGATGTCGTGCTTCTTGGCCAGGTCCAGATTAGCGTGACAGACGGCGCACGTCTGCGACAGGTTGGTCGGGTGGACTTGCGAATGGTTGTCGGAGGACGGAAGAATATTGTGTGAGCCGTGGCAGTCCTGGCATTCGGGGAGATCCTCGGTCGTGCCGACGATCCCGCGACCGTGCTGCGTGTAGGTCTCGCTCTCGCTGGAGTGACACGTGCCGCACTGAACGCGCGCGAGTTTCTCGGCGTGGGGGATCTCGGCGATGTCCGCGTGGCAGTCCATGCAGCTCAAGCCGGCGTGCGAGGATTGGCTCAGGGACGCTTCGGTGACGGCGGGAATGCTCGCGTCGTCTCCGTTGTGGCACATGGCGCAGTCGCCGTTACTGATCGCCGCCCCTTCCTGCGCGAGGCCTTGAACGGCGCCGGCGGCGACCGTCGCGGCGACGATCAGGGGCAAAATCCAGGCTTTGAACGGGAAGCTCTTCATCCCACACTCCTTATCCACTTGTCATCCGGCGGTCGCAGGGCCGTGGAACCACCGGATCTTTGCGCCAGACCGTTGAGCCTGGGTTGCTTGCCTCGCTGTCATCAACTGTGGCGGATTCTATCCATGGGAGACGGGTTGTCGACCATCCATTCTCGGGATAAAGGGGATCGATGAAAACGAGACAAATACGAGTAAGTTTGTCCGGTTTACTCTGCGCGTCTCCCGCCTTGGCGCTATATTCTCGGTCACGGGCTTACACATGGGGACTTGAGTCATGCATGGTCGGCTGGCTGCACTCCGGGTTCCGGTTGTCTTCTGCGTCATCGGTTGGGTCTTCGTTCCCGCCGCCCAAGCCACGGACCCGCGCTGGGACGATCGGTTCGGCTATCCCGGCGTCGACGGCACCGTGAAAGCTGTCGCGTTCTACGATGGACGACTCTACATCGGCGGGGACTTCACTCAGGCGGGAGGGGTCGCGGCGAATGGGTTCGCCTGTTGGGATGGGCGGAGCTGGAGCGATCCGGCCCATCTCGGCACCAACGGGACCGTCCACCCCACCGTGAATGCCCTGGCCGTCACGGCGCAAGGACTCGCCATCGGCGGGTTCTTCACCCGAGCGGGAGAGATCGATGCCGTCAATCTCGTGCTCTGGAACGGCTCCTCATTGTCGACTCTGGGCGCCGGACCTAACTACGTAGTGAACGCGCTGGCCGCAATCGACGGCCAACTCTACGTGGGCGGGCAGTTCAATAGCGTAGGGGCGACACCGGCCTCTCGGATTGCGCGATGGGACGGCGTCGCATGGTCCGCGTTGGGGACGGGTGTCGACAGTCCAGGCGACGCCGCCGCTGTGTACGCCATCGCCGCCTTCGACGGTCGGGTCGTAGTGGGGGGAAGCTTTGACGAGGCCGGCGGAGTCTCCGCCCCTTGCGTGGCGCAGTGGGATGGGGCGGCGTGGTCGAGTGTGGGCTCGGGCACCGACGGGGCCGTGTACGCGATCGCCGCGCACCAGGGCGCGCTATTCCTCGGGGGGACGTTCACCCACGTTGGGGACGCCGACGCTCTGTACCTGGCACGTTGGGACGGCTCCGTGTTGGACGCCGCCTCGGGCGGCGGTGCGAACGGCGTGGTTCGGGCGATGATGGAAATGGGAGGATCCCTTTATCTTGCCGGGTCGTTCACCGGCATCGCCGGCAACGATGTCGCCCACCTGGCGCGGTGGGACGGGAGCACGTACTCCCCGGTCGGGCAAGGAGTCGACGGTGTCGTGCGTGCCCTTGCCTCAGACGCGGAAGGTCGGCTCTGTGCCGGCGGAGATTTCGACTCCGCCGGGGAGCGCGTCGCACATGGGATCGCGGTCTGGGACAGCACAAATTGGGAAGCTCTGGGCGCCGGCATCGAGGGCGCGGTCAACGCGGTGGTGCAGGGATGGGGCGGCGTCTTCATCGCCGGCGATTTCTCCGTGGCGGGCGGTGTCATCGCGAGCAGCGTCGCGTTCTGGGATGGGGAGCGATGGAGCGCCTTGGGCAGCGGCCTCGACGGCTCGGTGCGCTGCCTCGCCGTGACCCCCGCAGCGATCTATGCCGGAGGAAGCTTCTCGATGGCGGGAGAGATCTCCACTCTCAACATCGCGAAGTGGGACGGAGGTGCCTGGCATCCACTGGGACCGGGGCTCAACGGGGGGTGCCAATCGCTCGCGGTGGACGAGGACGGCATGCTGTACGCGGCGGGCGCGTTCACCGCAGCCGGCGATTCGTCGGTGAACCGGGTCGCGCGGTGGGACGGCACGCGCTGGGCACCGCTCGGGACAGGTATCCAGCCGCCCTACGTGGTGAACGCGGTGATGACGGTTCCCGGCGGCTTGGTCATCGGCGGGCTCTTCAACAATGCGGGCGGATTCCCCGCGGTCAACGTGGCACGGTGGGATGGCGCGGTATGGTCGTCCCTCGGAGGAGGACTCGACGGAGAAGTCCTGGGTCTTGCTGCCGCAGGAGATCGTATTGTGGCCGTAGGTTCGTTCACCGGATCCGGGAGTATGCCGGCGAACGGGATCGCGGCGTGGGACGGCGGCGCATGGTCCGGCGCGTTGGGCGAGGGCCTCGAGCTGCGTCCCGTGCGCGCGGTGGCAGCCCGCGGCGACACCGTCTACATGGGGGGGGACTTCACCGCCATCGGTAGCGTCTCCGCGCGCGGGGTGGCTCGGTGGAACGGCGTTGCGTGGCAGGCGCTCGGCGAAGGGGTGGACGGCGAAGTGCGCGCGCTGATGCTCTCGGGCACGGACGTCTACGTTGGCGGCGCGTTCGCAGTGGCTGGGGGAGGCTCGTCGCAGAACTTCGCCCGATGGGACGCTTCGGGTTTCGTGTCGGTCAGGCTTCTGGGCTTTACCGCGGAGCGGTCGGGCGCGGGTGTGGATCTGCGCTGGGAGGTAGCGGAGCCCTCCGGCGATCACGCGGGATTCGATGTGTACCGCGAGAGCGCACCGGGCGATCGGGTGCGCCTCACCGAGGCGCCGTTGCGCGGAGCCTCGGCGTACGCGTTCGTGGACGATCGCGCCCCGGAGGGGCGGCTGCGCTACTGGCTGGCCGAGCTGACGCGCACGGGGGGCGTCACGTGGTACGGACCCGTGGAGGTTGGCGCCGCCGATGCGCTGGGGGCGGCCTTGGCTCTTGCCGCGAGCCGGCCGAATCCATTCCGCGCCGCGTCGCGCATCTCCTTCACGCTCCCTCGGCCGGGTCGGGCGACGTTGCGAGTCTTTGACGCATCCGGGCGCGCCGTTCGCACGGTCGTCGACGGCGTCTTCGCCGCCGGCTCGCACGAAGCAGTCTGGGACGGCCGGAACGAGCGCGGCGAAGCGGTGGCCGTGGGGGTGTACTTCTACCGTCTGGAGGCGATGGGGGAAGAGCGCACGCACAAGCTGGTGCTGGCGCGATGATCGGGCGCCCCGATGCGGTGGAGCGCGCGCTTCACTTCATCCGCGATCCTTCCGGCGACGACTTCGATTCGGTGGCACTGGAGGTCTTCGCGTACCAGTTCGCGCAGAACGAGCCGTACCGGCGACTGTGCAGGTCGCGAGGCCTGATCCCGGAGCGCGTTCGCACGTGGGAGGACATCCCCGCCGTCCCCACCGCGGCCTTCAAGGAAGCGGTGCTCTCCACCGCGCCCGCCGCTCGCGTCTTCGCGACCAGCGGGACCACGACGGGGGTGGATCGGCGAGGCCGTCATCATCTCCCCGATCTCTCGCTCTACGAGGCGGCATGGGAGGAGCCGTTCCGCCGCCACGTCCTTCCCGATCGCGGGCGCATGCGCATCCTGTCGTTGATCCCCAGCGAGGCCGCGCTCCCGGACAGTTCGCTTTCCTACATGGTCGAGCGCGCGCTGGAGCGCTTCGGTGCGGCGGGAAGCGGGCGGTTCTTCGAACCTCCCACGGCCGATCTTGACGGGTTGCTGGCGGCGCTTCGGGATGTGGTCCGCGCCGAGGAGCCCGTGCTTCTCCTCGGCACCGCGTTCGCATTCGCCCATGTTCTCGATGAACTCGTTCCGCGCGGCGAGCGGTTCTCGCTCCCCGCGGGAAGCCGCGTCATGGACACCGGCGGAACCAAGGGGCGCGGGCGCGAGATCTCGCGTGACGAACTGATGCGCCTCTACGAAGAGCGCCTGGGCGTGCCCTTGACGCACGTCGTGGGGGAGTATGGGATGACCGAGATGTGCTCGCAGTTCTACGAATCCACGCTGGCCTGTTGCGTCGCCGGCCTGCCGGGGCCGGGCGAACGGATCTACGAGAGCCCGCACTGGGTACGCACGCGCGTGCTCGATCCCGCGACGCTCGGTGCCGCGCCGGCGGGTGTTGACGGGCTCTTGGCGCACGTCGATCTGGCCAACGCCTGGACGGTGAGCGCGATCGTGACCGAAGACCTTGGCGCGATGCGCGAGGGAGGGTTCCTCCTACGCGGGCGCGCGCGGGACGCCGAGCTGCGCGGCTGCTCGCTCGTCACCGAGGAGCTCTTGGGGGGCGGATGAAGAAGCCGCCCTCGTACGTGCCGGGTGAAGCGGTGTTCGCGCGCCTGCGCGCGGCCGCGCACGAGTTGGCCGTGATGAGCGATGACGAGTTGCTGGTGGGACTCGGCGCAGCGCTGACGTTGTGGAAGGGACCGGCAGGTCTTGGCGCCCGCGCGGCCGCGGAACTCGCGGCCGACACCGGCATGAGTGAGGCGATGCTCGCGTTTGGGCTTAGGCGCATGATCGCGGCGCACGGGCGCGTGAAGCTTGCGCGCTGGCTCGCGGACGCGCGGGTGGAGGCGGGGGCGCCGGTCGGGCCCGCAGGCCGGCGCGCCGCCGCCGTCGCGGGACGCCGCACGGCACGGGGTCCCGCCCCGCGCGGCCCCGAGGTCGTGGCGCAGATCCTGGCCGGCAACGTGGCCGGGCTCGCAATACCCGCGGCGTTGGAGGCGCTGCTTGCGCGAAGCGCGGTGATACTCAAGCCGGCGGCGGAGGAGCCTGTCACCGCGCGTCTCTTCAAGGAGAGCCTCGATCGTGCCGCGCCGGCGCTCGGCCGCGCGGTTGCGGTGGCGCAGTGGAAGGGGGGCGACGAGGCCGTCGAGCGAGAGATCTTTGCGAAGGCCGGCCTCGTGGTGGCCAGCGGCGGCGCCGAGATGGTGCGATCCGTGACCGCGCGGGTCGCGCAGCGGTCGAGCGATGAGCCTCTACCTCTCCTCGTATACGGCCCGCGCATCTCGATCGGCATCGTGGGAGGCGGCTGGCGGGATGCGCCTGCTTCGTGGTGGTCGCGCATCGCGCGCGAGATCGTGCTCTGGGAGCAGGCCGGGTGCCTCTCACCGCGCATCCTGTTCGTGGCGGGGGAGCGGGGGCGATTTGCGGCGCGGCTTGCTGAGGCGCTCGCGGGGTGGGAGCGGCGGTGGCCTTCGCCGCCACGCACCGCCGCGCAGACATCGGCGATCCTTGCCCATCGCGCGCGCTACGAGATGGGGGATGGTCGGCGTCGTGGGATCATCGCTCCGGCGCTGCCGGCGTGGGGCGTGGTCTGGGGTGACGCGCTTTCCCTGGAGGTGGGCCCTGCGGCGCGCGTGGTTCGGGTGACGGCGCTTCCACGGGCGCGCGAGCTGAGCGAGCTTCTCGCGGCGCACCGCGACGAGGTGCAGGGGATCGGTTACGCTTGCCTCGGCAATCGGGCGGGGACGTACACGGAAGCGGCGCGTGATGCGGGCGTGGCCTTCGCAGCTCCGCTCGAGACCATCCAGGATCCTCCCGCGGGATGGCGAGCGGATGGGCGTTCGGGCTTGGCGGAGTTGCTGCGGCGCGGCCGCTGCTGACTGAGCTGGCCTCTCTGTAACCATCGATCGGAAATCCACATGGCCGATTCAAGTTCAAGCGATTTCGAGAGCTGGGGGCGGGCCTTCGCGGAGCATCTCGCGTGGACCTCGGCGGGCCCCATCGGCATCGTGGTGGACCGCGCCGAGGGCCCCTACATCCACACCCCCGACGGCCATCGCTACCTGGATCTGCTGGCCGGGATCGCAGTGGCCAACATCGGTCACACGCACCCGGAAGTGGTCGCCGCGGTGGAGCGACAGAATCGGCGCTATCACCACGTGATGGTGTACGGCGAGTACGTGCTGGAGGAGCAGGCGCTCTACGCGGCGGAGCTGGCCGAGGTGCTGCCCGCGCCGATCGACCGCGTGTTCTTCGTGAACAGCGGCGCCGAGGCGGTGGAGGGGGCGCTCAAGCTCGCCCGCAAGGCCACCGGGCGCGCGGGATTCGTCGCCTTCAGCGGGGCGTATCACGGCGACACATTCGGCGCGCTAAGCGTCGCCGGGAGTGCGGTCTACCAGGATCCCTTCAAGCCGCTTCTCGGCCCTGTGAGGCTGCTGCCGTTCGGGGATGTGGTGGCCTTGGGGGCTCTGGATGACAGCGTGGCCGGGGTCATCGTGGAGCCGGTTCAGGGCGAAGGGGGCGTCTGCATTCCCCCCAGCGACTTTCTCCCTGCGTTGGCCCGGCGCTGCCGCGAGGTGGGGGCGCTCCTCATCCTGGACGAAGTCATGACCGGGTTCGGGCGGACCGGACGGTTGTTCGCCTGCGAGCGCTGGGGAGTCGTGCCCGACGTGATCGTGCTCGCGAAAGCGTTGGGGGGAGGCTATCCGTTGGGCGCGTTCGCCGGAGCGAGCGCGTTGATGGAGACCCTGACCCATGATCCGCCGCTCTCGCACGTGACCACCTTCGGCGGGCATCCGGTGTCGTGCGCGGCGGGGCGCGCGGCGCTGCGCGTGATGCGGCGCGACGGGCTGGTCGAGCGGTCGGAGCGCGTGGGTGCGCGGTTCGCGGCGCGGCTGCGAGAAGCGCTTGGCGCGCGGCCCGGTGTGCGCGAGGTGCGCGGGCTCGGGCTCTTCATCGGGATCGAGTTCGCGTCGGCGGCGCTCACGAGCGCGTTCACCAGCGCGTGTCGCGACCGCGGACTGTTGTTGGGCTGGACGCTGCACCACGACAACGTGGTGCGGTTGGCGCCGCCGCTCAACACGCCGGAAGAGGTGCTCGACGAGGCGGCTGTGACGATGGGGGAGGCGCTCGCCGAGGTGTCGTGATCACCCGGGTGAGCACGGCGCGGCGCCGCGCTGCTTCAGGCCATTCGAATATCCCGAAGTGCAACCGGATAGGCCTCTGGATGCATGCGGACTGCTTCAATCGCGGCGTCGAGAGCGGCGAGGAATTCCACTCCGAGCCTCGATCGTTGCGCTTCGTACCACGCAGTCGCAGCTTCCGTCTCTACCTGTGCGGTCTCAGTGAATACAAGCGTTACGTGATGCGGTCCTGGAGACGGCGCCGGACTTCATCCCAAGGGACGACTTTGTCGGGGTTGCTCTCCAGGTCAGCAAGCCTGCGCTCCAGTTCCTGCCTCTGAGCCTCAGTAATGGGGATCTCGTCATCAGACAGACGATCCCAGAGCTCCTCGATCAGGCGGAGCTTCTGCTCTGGGGTCAGACTGCTGATGTCGACTGCAGGATCACTCACGGGCACACTATCTCTCAACCCAACGCTGTCCCCAAGAGCCCGGCAACGCTCCGGTTCAGCGGCGGGCCGCGCAGCGGACCGTCCGCTGCAACCGGTTGTTAGGCCGACCTTACTCACGCACATAGCGCAAGTGGGTAGCTGCCGGACCATGGAGCACTTGGTCAATTCGAAACTGCGGCATCGGCTCGCGCAGGTTTTCGAAGAGTCGTCTCCCACCGCCGAACACCACGGGCGCCAGGGCGATTTCCAGCTCGTCGATGACGCCCAGGTTCAGGTACTGCTGGATCACATCCGCGCCGCCGGCGATGCGAATATCGCGACCGCCCGCAGACTCCATGGCCTGCTCAAGAGCACTTTCCGGGCCATCGTTTACGAAGTCGAACGTCGTCCCACCCGGCCGAATCCAAGGTTCGCGCTTCTCATGGGTAAGAACATAAACAGGAGTATGAAACGGGGCCTCCTCAGGCCATGCGCGTTCGCCAACGTCGAACATTCGCTTGCCCATAATGTTTGCGCCGATGCGCTCTGTGGTGTGACGAAGCATGTCATTGACCGGCCCGGTCTGTCCCCCTGGTCCGAGCTTGAGGTTCTCGCGGAAATACTGCAGATTGTGAATCCAACCCATCAGTGCACCCCACTTTACTCCCCAGTCCTTGTGATCAGGCGTATCCCAATTTTCCAGAGTCATGCCTTCCGGTGTCATGTAGCCGTCAAGGCTAAGCCCGATGTTCACGAATACTTTGCTCATTGTTCTCCTCCTATGATTATGGCTGGCGGCCTAACGTGAATTGGAAAGACCTTCGTAGTCACACACGCCGTCCAGCATAGCTCCGCAGGCGGGATGGCGCATCGGCGAACGTACCAGACTCTGCCAGCGGGCGTTGGTGGATAGGCCGCCGCCGGGATGCGTGATCACCCGGGTGATCACCCGGGTGATCAGCCGGCGGTGAGGCCGCCGGCCACGCCGTCCCACGCGTCAGTCGAGACCCTCCGCCGGCTTCAACCCCTCCGCCCCCGGCAGCGTGCCGATCAACTGATCCGGATGATGGATCAAGACCGGTAAGTGCTGCGGGCAGATCCAGAGCACGCTCTCGCGATAGACCAGATGCACCAACGGCGTCTCGTCCGCGCTCCGGTGGCAGACCAGGCACGCCTTCTTCCCTGTGGATTCGGTCACCGTTGCTCCTCTCGTCTAGTTCAGCACTTGCGTGAGCGGCGTGTAGGGCAGCTTGAAGGCCTGCGCCACCGCCTCGTAGGTGACCTCCCCACCCACCATGTTCACTCCCAGCGCGAGATCAGCGTTCTTGCGCACCGCGTCCTTCCAGCCAAGATCGGCCAGCTTGAGCGCGTAGGGGAGGGTGGCATTGGTCAGCGCCAGCGTGCTCGTGTGGGGTACGGCGCCCGGCATGTTGGCCACGCAGTAGTGGACCACGCCGTCCACCGTGTACACCGGGTCGTGATGGTAGGTGGCCCTGGTGGTCTCGATGCACCCGCCCTGATCCACCGCCACGTCCACGATCACCGCCCGCTGCTTCATGAGCTTGAGCATGTCCTTGGTCACGAGCCACGGCGCCCGTCCGCCGGGGATGAGCACCGCGCCCACCACGAGGTCGGAGCGGGAGATGCATTCGCGGATGTTGGCCGGGTTCGACATCATCGTGCGCACGTTCTTGGGCATGACGTCGTCGAGGTGGCGTAGCCTCTCGAGGTTGATGTCGAGGATGATCACGTCGGCGCCCAGCCCTGCCGCCATCTTGGCTGCATTAGTGCCGACCACGCCGCCGCCGAGAATAGTCACCGCAGCGGGGAGCACTCCGGGGACGCCGCCGAGTAGCACGCCGCGCCCGCCACGTCGGTACTCGAGGAACACCGCCCCCTCCTGGATGGCCATGCGGCCCGCGACCTCGCTCATGGGCGTGAGGAGCGGAAGTTCCATGCTCGGAAGCTGCACGGTCTCGTAGGCGATGGCCACGCACTTCGAATCGCGCACGGCCTTGGTGAGTTCCTCGCCCGCCGCGAAGTGGAAATAGGTGAAGACGATCTGGCCGTCGCGCAGGAGCTTGTACTCCGCGGCAAGCGGCTCCTTCACCTTCACGATCATCTCGGCCTTCTGGTACACCTCGGCCGCGGTCTTTACGATCTCCGCGCCGGCGGCCTTGTAGTCCTCGTCGGAGAAGCCGCTCCCCACGCCGGCCTGCGTCTCCACCAGCACCCTGTGACCGCGGGCGATGAGCTGCTCCGCTCCCACGGGGAGTAGGGCCACCCGGTTCTCGTCCGCTTTGATCTCCTTAGGCACTCCGACAATCATCCCAACCTCCTTGCGGCGATCCCTCGAGGTGCGCCACCGGCACCCGCCGGATTCGACCAGAAAGCGGAGGAATCATAGCAGGGGCCGCGCGGTCCACGCTGCGAGAGCGCGGAGCGATGGATCTGCGCGGCATGTCTCCGGCGTCTGCCCGCGCGCGTCTCCGCATGCTATTCTCGTTTGTCTTCATGTCATCCTCGAGGAGGTTCGGAAATGACCGGCAACGGCCGCAAAAAATCTGTCACCGCGGAATCTCTGTTCGAAATCGCCTTCGTCGGCGACTCTCGGATTGCGCCGGACGGCAAGCACGTCGCCTATACCGTCAAGGAAGCGCGGCTGGCGGAGAACAAGTACGTCACAAGCCTTTATCTGGTCCCATTTGACGGGGGCGAGCCGAGGCGCCTCACCTTCGGGGATTCGAGCGACGTCATGCCCCGCTGGTCGCCGGACGGCCGCACGCTCGCGTTCGTCTCGAACCGGCACGAGAAGCGCCAGCAGGTTTATCTGCTTTCGCTGGACGGCGGCGAGGCCAAGCGGCTCACCGACTTGGACGGCTCCATCGGCGCGGTGTCTTGGTCTCCGGACGGGAAGCGTCTGGTGATCGCCTTCCGGGCGATCAGCGACGAGGAGAAGGCACGCCGCGAGGCGGAGAAGAAAGGCGAGCTGGCCAAGCGGCACGCCTACAAGGTCCTCACGTCGGCGCACTTCAAAGAGGACGGCATGGGCTTCCTCTTCGATTCGCACCAGCATCTTCATGTGGTCGATGTTGCGAGCGGCGTTGCGCGGCAACTCACCGAGGGCGAATTCGATCACGCGCAACCGGTGTTCTCTCCGGACGGCAAGCAGATCGCGTTCGCATCGAACCGGCTCGAGGACGCGCACCTCAACTACGACAACCTGGACATCTGCACGATCCCGACCGACGGCGGTCCGGTGACGAGGCTCACGCAGAGTTTCGGACCCAATACTGCGCCCTCGTTCTCGCCCGACGGCAAGACCATCGCCTTCCTCGGGAGCTTCGGCGAGAAGGGGACCGCGGGATGGATGGACGCCCATGTCTGGGCGATCCCGGTCGCAGGGGGCGAGCCGACAGACCTCACCCCGCAGCTCGGCCGCACTGCCGGCGACTTCATCATCGGCGACACCCGTGAAGCGGGGGACGGCATGGAGCCGCCGATCTGGTCCCGGGACGGCAAGCACGTGTACTTCGTTCTGAGCGACAGCGGGAGCACGTTGCTCTGTCGTGTGGGCGCGCAGGGTGGGAACGTGGCGCGCCTGACGCCGCCCGGGCGCGGGCTCTCGGGGTTCTCCGCCGATGGATCCGTGGGCCGCCTCGCTCTCCTTGCCACCACCCACACGCGCCCCTCCGAGATCGCAGTGCTCGACCTCCCGAAGGGGGGAGAGCCGCGCATCCTCACCGATCACAACCGCTCGTATCGGGAGACGTATCACATCGGCGAGCCCGACGAGATCTGGATCGACACTGCTCCCGGCGTGAAGGTGCAGGGCTGGATTCTCAAGCCGTACGACGTTCGAGCCCGGGAAGAACTACCCGGCCATTCTCGAGATCCACGGCGGTCCGCACATGATGTACGGGCATGCCTTCTTTCACGAGATGCAGTTGCTCGCCGCTCGCGGCAACGTCGTGATCTGGACCAACCCGCAGGGGAGCCAGGGCTACGGCGAGGCCTTCACCAGGACGATCTGGAAGGACTGGGGCGGCCCCGACTACGTGGACATGATGAAGGTGACCGATCACCTGGTGAGTCTTCCCTATGTCGACGCCGCGCGTCTCGGCGTGACCGGCGGCTCCTACGGCGGCTTCATGACCAACTGGATCATTGGGCACACGGATCGCTTCCGGGCCGCGGTCACGCAGCGCAGCGTCGTGAATCTCTACTCCATGTACGGATCGAGCGACTACGGTTTCGATCTGGAAGGCGAGATCTCGGGCAAGCCTTGGGATGACGAGGCCTCGGCGCTCTTCTACCTGCGCATGTCGCCCATCCACTACGTACGCAACATGAAGACCCCGCTCCTCATCGTGCACAGTGAAGAGGACCATCGCTGCCCGGTCTCGCAGGCGGAGGAGCTGTTCACCGCGCTCAAGGTGTTGAAGCGGGAGGTGGAGTTCATCCGGTTCGAAGGAGAGAGCCACGGTCTCTCCCGCGGCGGACGGCCCCAGAACCGGTTGGAGCGGCTCAACCGGATCGCGGGATGGTTCGAGAAACACCTGCGGTGATGGCGAAGGACGCTGGCGGGATCATCAAGGGCACGAACCTCGTGCGGGGCGCCGCCGAGGGCAAGGCGGGCTCCTCGGCGGACGACCGCCAGAGCTATGCGAGTCCGCTGGTCGATCATCTGCGCGCGCACGGCTACACCCTCACCGCCGGGCGGCTCACCATCGCCTGCGCGGAGCGATTCGGGTTCTGCTGGGGCGTGGACAAGGCCGTGGACATCGTCGAGCACGCGATCGCGGCGTATCCCGGCAAGCGCATCTGGGTGTTGAACGAGATCATCCACAACCCGGGAGTGAATCGGGACTTTCTGCGCCGCGGCGCGCGTTTCATCAAGGGCGCCTACGCGGATGGAGGCGGATTCGAGGCGCTCACCGCGGACGACGTGGCCATCATCCCCGCCTTCTCCGCCGAGGTGGAGGATGTGCAACGGCTGCAGGCCATCGGGTGCACGATCATCGACACGACGTGCCCGTGGGTCTTGAAGCCGCACCTGCGCACCAAGCGCAACATCGAGGCGGGCTATACCACGGTGATTCACGCCACCCTGGGCCACGACGAGACGCGCGCCACGTGCAGCTTAATCCTGCACGAAGGCGGGAAGTACCTGATCGTGCGCGATCCGGAAGAGGCCCGAGTGCTCTGCGACTTTCTGGACGGACGCGCGCCCGCCGCCGCGTTGATGGAAGAACTGGGCCGCGGAGCCTCGCCGGGATTCGATCCCGAGCGCGATCTGGACCGCGTGGCGCTCATCAACCAGACCACGATGCTCGCCAGCGAGAGCCGGGAGATCGGGCGCATGATCGAGGCGGCGATCGGCCGGCGCGGCGGGGAGCAGGCGGTGGAGGATCGCTTCCGCGACTTCGACACCATCTGCAATGCGACCCAGGAGAATCAGGACGCGATGCTGGCGCTGGTGTCGGGCGGGCGCGTCGATCTCATGCTGGTCGTGGGCGGATACAACTCGTCCAACACGCGCAATCTCGCCCGCATCGCGGTGCGCGCCGGCGTGCCCACCTTTCACATCGAGGACGATACGAGCCTCGCCGCCGACCGTATTCGCCATCAGCCGGTGGGCGCCTCCGAAGTCGTGGAATCATCCGGCTGGCTTCCCGCCGAGGGCCCGATCCGCGTGGGCTTCACCGCCGGAGCCTCGACGCCCGACACGCGGCTGGCTGCGGTCATGCTGCGCGTGGCCGAGCTGGCGGGCGTGGAGCTGCCGCCAGAGACGCGGTAGGGTCCTCGGGTGCCATGCGCGCGGCAGGATGACGCTTGGTCCGGCTCAGCTACCTTCCTCGAATGAGCACGATTTTCCCAGACGCGACACCGTGGGGCGTCTCGATCCGATAGAGATAGACCCCCGCGGGAGCGGCTTGTCCGTTCGCGGTACGGCCGTCCCAGGTCACGTCGTGCGTGCCGGCCGGCAGCGCCCCGTCCTGTGGACGCGCCACCTCGCGACCCATCGCGTCGAGCACGCGCACGGTGACCGGCCCGTCTTGACCGGTGCGGAACGCGAAGCGGCTCACCGTGGTGAACGGGCTGGGGCCGACACTCAGGACCCTGAACCCGATCCCGCTCGGCACGCCGGGGGCCAGGACCGCGGGGCCGAACCAAGTGACGTCGCCGGCGCGGGAACGCTCGGCGAGCCAGTAGCGGGTCTCGACGGACGGGGGATCGTTGTCGATGAAGGCGTAGCCCTCTTCGTCCACCGCGATCGGACCGTCAAGTGTGACCCGCTCGCCGGTGGCGGTCTCGCGATGGATCTCGAAGCCGGCGTGGTCGGATTCAAGACCGGCGGTGCGCCAGCGCAGTTCAGCTCCCTCGTCCACACGGATCGCGGTGAACGTCAGGATCGAAACCGCTGTAGGCGGGTTGTCGTTGCAGGGGTTGTATCCGGGCTCGAGGGCCGACGGCGAGAAGGCAACATTCCCCACCCGTTCGGGGGAGAGGACACTTACCACACCGTCGCAGTCCATGATGGAGAGGTTTCGGGTAGGCACATCCTGCCGCGCGGTGAGGTCCAGTCTGTCCGCACCGTATGCATAGACGTACAGGGCCCCGACCGCAGCGACTGCCCCTTCCTCCGGATGATCAGGGAGCGTCGTCCGTTGGCAGTTGTCGATCGGTGACCACGACATCTCGAGCCCGGTCCCGGCATCCGGCCATCCCGCGCCAGTTTGTTCGATGTCGGAGCAGCTCGTCCATCCGAATACGTCGGCTCCCGCCCCCATGGTGCCGTTGTAGGTGATCCCGAAGGCCGCCCCGGAAATCCCATCCTCCCCGTCGACCCGCGCCACCATGATGTAGATGTCGTAGTTCGTCTCGGTGCCCGCGCTGGTCACGTACTCGGTGCATGGAATATCGGTGGGGGCCGGCCCGCCCGATTGAGCCGGTACGCACACAGTAGTCGCTTTCGTCGTGTGCGATTTCGTATGGAAGGTGATGACCGCGCTCTCCTGGTAACCGGCCGAAAGCTCGCCCTCTCCAGTGCCGGTCACCCCCCCGCACTCGGAGTTGCCGGTTTCGATCGTGCACGTGTGCAGTCCGACAGTGGTGGGCTGGAAACGCACCACGACCTGGCGTGAGGCGCCCTTCGCCAGCGAGTAGTATCCCCCCCCGCTCAGAATGGAGAAATCCTCACCGGTCAGGGTCACCTCTCCGGTCTGCGCAGCGCCGGTCGCTGTAATCCAGAATGTTCGGTCGGCAAAGTACCAGATGGGAACCGTCCCAAAGTCCAGCGCGGTCGGGGACACGGTACACAGCAAGTGAGCGGACCCGGAGCAGGTCACGACCCCGCAGTCGGCCGACCCTGTCCGGACCTCGCAGGTGTAGCTGCCGCGGGTGACCGGGGCGAAGCGGAGGGTGACGGTGCGGCTCTCTCCGGGAAGCAAGATGGCGAAGCCTCCGCCGGCGATGATTGAGAAGGCTGTGCACGTGGCGCTGACATTCACCGCAAGCGTATGGCTCGCCTGCACGTTGGTGATTGTGAAGCTCCGGTCGAGGAACTCACCGGCGAGCACCGAGCCGAAGGCGATCGTCGTGGGAGTGACCCGGCATCGGGAAACTCCGGTTCCTGCGCACGGCACGGAGACGCACGTAGTTCCTGTGTAGATCGAGCATGTCCGCGTGCCGAGGGCGGTTGGGGCAAATCTGATGATCACCGTGCGGGACTGCCCGGGATCGAGTTGGCCGATCCCGCCCCCGCTCAGGATCGAGAACTCGCTGCAGGGACTCGTCGGCCCCACCTGAAGGGGGACCGATCCCGTACTGGTGATCGTGAACGACCGGTCCGCGTATTCGCCGAGGGCGACCTCGCCGAAGGAAAGCGATTCGGGGCTGAATTCGCACCGCACCCCGAGGTTTCCGGCGCACCGCACTCCCTGGCAAAGGGCTCCAGTCGAGATGATGCAGGAACTCCCGTCCCAGTCGGTGGGCGCGAAGCGGACCACGACCTCACGGGATTCTCCTGGCAGCAGGGTGTAAGACCCGCCTCCCGACACGACCTCGAAATCCGGACAGGTATCCGCGACCGCTCCCGACGTCACGATCGTGGACTGGTTGTTGATGGTGAAGCTCTTCTCGATGCTCTCTCCAGGGGCGACGGTGCCGAAGTCGATGATCTTCGGGGTGACGAAACAGGCGCTCCCCTCATCACACGCGTCTGTACACGGGTTGCAGCCGCCGGATGCCGCGGCGGAGAAGAACACGGTCCCGGATGCCGCGGTCGTTACCCTCGATTCCGAGGACCTGCAGTCGGCCACCATGATTTCGGGCCCCGACTGGAGGTTGGCATTGGGGATGACCCTGAACTGGTCCTCGCTGTAGGCGTAGACGTAGAACGCGCAGGCGACGGCGTGGACGCCGTCGCTACCCATCAACGTGCGCTGGCAGTTGTCGAGCCTGTCCCAGACGATCCGATTACCACCGCCGGCAGCCGGCCACTCGCCGTTGGCCCCGGCGTTCGTAAACTCCAGATCGCCACAGAGCGTGTAGCCTGAGACGTCCACTCCGGCACCGGGAGTGGTGGTGTAGTCGATGCCGCAGGAGAGGCCGGCGATGCCGGGCTCCAGTTGGCCGCGAACCACCGTCAGATAGACGTCCGCAGCCACCCCGATCGGCCAGGCGGTGACGTAGTCCGAGCAGGGGATCGTGGGAGCCCACGTCGTGCAGGCCGTCGTGCTCTTGGACGTGTGGGCCTTGACGTGGAGCGCGAGCGCGGAGCCATCCTGGGTGCCCGCCCAAACCGCATCGGTCGGGATCACGCACACAAGCGCGATGAGAAGGGCGGCGACGAGAACCAGCGAACGTCGGCAAGACATGGCGTTCCCTCCCGGTGATTGCATGGGGGTGGGAAGCAATTGCCATTTTATCACACAGAAAACGCGCAGTCTCTGCGATTGGGGGCTACCAGGACCCTCCGCCACCGCCGCCGCCGCCCCCGCCGGAAAATCCGCCGCCTCCCGCACCGCTCGATCCACTGGAGCGCGGCGCCGCGGCCATGCCCTGTCCGGCGCGCGTCATCGCGCCGGAGAGGCTCTGCTCGAAGCTGCGCGTGGAGAAGCCGCTTCCGAATTGCGGGCCGACGTACCACGCCGGTCCGCTCCCCGCGGCGTAGATCCCCTCGAACTTGCGCGCCCATGCCGCGGCGACTCCGAGTGCCATCGCGTAGGGTAGAAGGGTCTCGAAGACGTTCTGTGCGCGGTCGGCCTCGATGCGCTCCTTTTCGACCCGGCTCACGAACTCCTCGAAGCCCAGCGCCCAGTTTCGCAGTTCGACGCCGGCCTTCGTGCGGCGGGGCATTGCGGGAGCGAAGGCGAAGAAGGGGATGGCGGTGAGTACTCCGGAGACGACCGGGACGCCGAGCGCGTTCGGCATGATCCCGCCACGCGAGGATGCCCAGATCGCGCCGATGCCGAACGTCGCCAAGCCGGCGAGAAACCCGAATCCCACGTAGCGCTGGCGCACCGAGGCCGGCTTGCCGGAGAAGTACCCCTTCTCAACCATGCGCTCGTAGAGGGCATCGCGGATGGCCGGGATGTGTTGGTAGAACTTCTGCTTCAGATCGTCGACATCCGCCACGTCGCCGGACTCGAAGAGCCCGTTGAGCACCTTCTGCTCGTGGGGGAGAAGGCCGGCGGTCGCGCTCTCCCGCTTGCGCTCGAACACGGTGGTGCGTCGGGTCGTGAGGCCGAATAGCAGCTCCTTCTCCTCCTCGCGGATCGTGAGGTATCCACGGATCGCCAGATCCACCACGGTGGCCGTGATGTCGCGGAGATCGACCCGCTCGTCCACCACCGTTCCCACGCCGCCGGCGGTCACGCCGGGCGGGGGTTCGTAGCGAACCATCACGGCTGCCGGCCCCCGGGGATCGCGCCCGCTTCGCAAGTAGCGGCGCAACAAAAAGCCAAGCGCGAGCAACGGCGCGAGGAGGATCCAGTTGTTTCCGAAGAACCCTTGCGTTCGAGCCACGGCGGAGGGCACCCGAACGTAGCCGGGGGGCCATGCGACCGCCACGGTGAGCCCTTCGAGCGGAGCCAGCGGCGCCAGAGCTTCGAAGTGGACGACCCCCGGCCCCGGATATGCGATGCGCACGTTGCGCTCGGTGCTCCCGAAGAGTCCGGTATAGGCCGCGGCCTGCAGCGAGTCGGCCGGGAGCCCGGCGGGGAGCCGCACCGTAGCCGAGGCCACCTCGATGGGTGTGCGCCATTCGTTCCCGGTGGCGTTCCAGTAGAGCTCGTCGGAGTTGGGGAAGTGGGCGAGCGCGTCGCGAAGCTCGTAGCGGATCACGTAGACAGTGCGCCCCATCACTGTGCGGTTCGCGTCGCCGATGCGGATGTCGACGTAGCGCCCCTTGTGACTAACCTGCGCCTTGTGGATCGCGCCGTTCTCGTCATGCACGTCCAGGAGCCGGAAGCCCAACGAATACGCGTACCCCTTGGGATCGGTGTACCGGATGGGAATCGTGCGGTAGATGCCGTGGCGGGGCTCGGCGAACTCCACCTCGAGCCGCTCCTCGACTCGGACGAGGCCGTCGGCCTGCACGGCGAGGTCGGTGTGGAAGCGCCGGATGACGTAGGCGCTCTCGTCGGCGCGGGCGGCACGGGGTGCTGTCGCTGTGACGGCGGCGAGGGCGAGCACCAAGGCCAGGCCGCGAACGCGGCTGTTCATGATTTCATCTCCACGCGCGGGGCCTGGGCCTCGGCGGCGTCATCGAGTTCGAAGAACTCGCGCTCGCGAAAACCCAGGGGCCGCGCCACCAGAAGGTCTGGAAACGACTGGACCCGTGTGTTGAAGTCGCGCACCACCGCGTTGTAGTAGCGACGAGCGTTCTGCAGGTCGTTCTCGACCGTGGTGAGGGCGCGCTGCAGGTCCAGGAATCGATCGCTGGCCTTGAGATCGGGATATGCCTCAGCCAGGGCGAAAAGCCCCCGAACCTGCCCCCCGAGGGCGTTCTCCGCCGCTCCCGCCTCCCCCGGTTTCCCCGCGTCACGGGCGGTCTCGGCCACGGTGCGTGCCCGGACCACCTCTTCCAGCGTGCTCCGCTCGTGCTGCACGTACCCTTTCACCGTCTCCACCAGGTTTCCGATCAGGTCGTGCCGGCGCTTGAGCTGAACATCGATGTCCGACCATGCCGCCTTGGCGCGATTCCGGAGCGCGACGAGATGGTTGAAGATGAACGCCAGCCAGAAGAGCACGACGAGGACGAAGAGCCAGAAGAGAGCAAACATGGTCAGTCCTTCAGGATTTCGCGGGCCATGATGATCCGCTGGACCTGGCTCGTGCCCTCATAGATCTGGAACACCTTGGCATCGCGCATGAGCTTTTCCACCGGGTACTCGGTGCTGTAGCCGTAGCCGCCGAAGATCTGCACCGCGTCGGTGGTGACCCGCATCGCGGTGTCGGCGGCGAAGCACTTGGCCATCGAAGCCTCCAGCGTGTTGCGCTCGCCGTTGTCGATCTTCCACGCCGCATGGTGAACGAGGAGGCGCGCCGCCGCGATCTCCTTGGCCATGTCGGCGATCATGAACGAGATCGTCTGGTGGTTGGCGATCGGCGTGCCGAACGTCTCGCGCTCCTTCGCGTAGCGCACCGCATGCTCCATGGCGCGCCGAGCGACCCCTACCGCGCCCGCCGCCACCGCGGGCCGCGTGTGGTCGAAGGCCGACATGGCGATCAGCCATCCCTGGCCCTCCGCGCCCAGGCGGTCGGCCGCCGGCACGCGCACGTTTTCGAAGTCCACCGTGCGGGTGTCGGAGGCCCGCTGCCCCATGTTCCATTCCTTCTTGCCCACCCGCACGCCGGGAAGGTCCGCGGGAACCAGGAACCCGGTCATCCCCTTGTACTTCTTCTGCGGGTCGGTGTAGGCGAGCACGAAGAACCACGAGGCGTGCCCGGCGCCGGTGATCCACATCTTGCTTCCGTTGAGGATGTAGTCCTCCCCGTCGCGCACCGCGCGGGTCTTGATCGCGGCGACGTCGCTCCCCGCATTGGGCTCGGTGACGGCGTAGGCGGCGAAGGTGAGCTTCTCGGTCATGGGGGTGAGGAAGCGTTTCTTCTGGTCGTCGGTGCCGGCCACGATGAGGGGGGCCTCGGCGAGCGAGTTCACTTCCATGCAGGCATAGATGCCGCTGCAGCCGGCCGCGATCTCCTCGGCGATGACGCACGCCTCCAGCACACCGAGACCCAGCCCGCCGTACTCCTCGGGAATGTGCGTGTTCATGATCCCCAGCTCGAACGCCTTCTCGTAGATGTCCGTCGCGAACTCGCCGGTGCGGTCATGATGCGCCGAGACCGGCTCGATCTCGTTCCGCGCGAAGTCGCGTGCCAGTTCCTGAAGCGCTTTCTGTTCGTCGCTGAGACGGAAGTCCATGGCCATTCTCCTCCCTGAGAGCTGTAAGACAGGGCCCCATGCTAGAGGCCGCGCCCCTGACCGGCAAGTGGAAGCGGTTGCCGTTCCGGGCCGCCCCCGCTACGATGAGCCCGATCATGAGAACCACCGGATTCCTCCCAGCCGCGATCCTGCTCGCCGCCGTCCTGGGCGGCGGGTGCGCCCAGGAAGTCCCTCCCGGACACAACGCGAGCATCAGCGGATCGGTCATGGACACGCAGGGCCAGCCACTCGGCGAGATCCAGGTCGGAGCGCTCTTCGCCTTCCGCACGGCGGCGGCGAGCGGGCCGATCGGCCTCACCGCCCCGGTCGCATCCAGCGTCCGGCTGCGACCGCCCTACCCGAACCCCAACGCCACGGAAGTGGGGGGCGCGGTCACGGTCGTCGTCGAATGCGACGTCGACACCACCGGACGGCTGGAGATCTACGCTCCGGTGGCGGGAGTGCCCGCGGTCATCGCCACGCTCAAGACCGGGGCGTTCTCGGCGGGGATCCACAGCGTGAACTGGGATGGGGTGAACCGAGCGCTCCAGGTTCCCGTCCCCTACGTGCCGAACGGCCTCTACGAAGTGCGGATGACGGTCCCCGAGAATCCGCCTGCGGGGAGTTCGCCCCTCGTTCTCACGCAGAATCTCCTCGTCAACCGTCCGCAGGGACTGATCTTCTCGGAGGCGTACAACTACCAGACCGCCCCCGACGGCTATTTTCTCCTCGAGGATCTCGGCATCGGCGAGCCGTTCACGCTCACGTCCTCCGCCGGTGCCACGCTCGGAGAGCGCGTGGTCAGCGATGCGGTCACGGTCTACTTTCGCGATCCCCATCTGGAGTACCGGGCCGCGCAGAGATCGGTGACCCTCGGTGCGCGCGACCAAGTCACCCTCGACGTTCTCATGGAGTCCAATTTCTTGCTCGCACGCACCGGGAGGCCTTGATGGAATCGAGACCGGAGGGCACGGCGGGGGAGCGCCACCCCGACTTCATTCCCACCATGCATGTCGACGAGTTTCGCGAGATCCTGCGCGAGATCCTGGATGAGGAATTCGTCCTCGGCGAGATCCGCCTGGAAGGGCGCTGGCAGGGAGGGACAGCCGTGTTCCAGCCCGGCGATCTCTCGCTCAAGCCCAAAGAGGTTCCTCTCGAGAGCTTCTTCCACAAGTTGGTGATGCTGCGCGACCGGTTGCGCGTGCTGGAGCAAAAGATCAACGCGCACCCCAAACTCACCGACGAGGACAAGGTCGACATGCAGCAGTACATCACGCGTGTCTATGGCACCCTCACCACCTTCAACGTCTTTTTCCGACGCAGGGAAGACCAGTTCCAGGGAACCGGTGGAAAGGACTGAGTGGCTGAGTTTCTGAAGGAATCGGTCCTCGAGGCGCTACGCAAGGCGGGTCGGCCGCTCAAGGCCCGGGATCTGGCGAAGGCTCTGGCCATCGACAAGGCGCGCTACCGCGCCTTTGACGATTTCGTCGAGGGGTTGGCCAAGACCGGCGATCTCTACAGTGTTCGGGGAGGGAGTTACGCACCCCCCGATCGCATCAACCTGGTGGTCGGTCGCCTCACCTTCATCCGCAGCGGCGCCGCGTTCCTGTTGCCCGAGAAGCCGGGCGAGGACATCTACATCCCCGCTGAGGAACTGGCCAACGCGTATCACGGTGACAAGGTCGTGGTGCGGGTGGAGCATCATCGGCGGGGCCGCCCCGAGGGGCGGGTGGTGAAGGTACTCGAGCGCGCCTCCACCATGTTCGTGGGCACGGTGAAGCGCGCGCAACACTTCGTCACCGTGTGCCCGGACGATCCGCGATTCCGCCGCGATGTCTTCGTCCCCGTCATGGAATCCAAGGAAGCGCTGGACGGGCAGAAGGTCATGGTGGAGATCACCGATTGGGGATCGCCGACCTCGGGGCCGACGGGGCGGGTGGACGAAGTGCTAGGCACTCCCGGCGATCTCGGCCTCGACGTGCTCCTCATCGTCAAGCACAACGGGTTGCCCACCGAATTCCCGCCCGAGGTGACGGCGGCGGCGGCCGCGCTCCCCGACGAAGTGCCGGCGGAGGAGATCAAGCGCCGCGTCGATCTGCGGGGCATCCAGGTCGTGACCATCGATCCCGTCAGCGCAAAGGATTTCGACGACGCGCTCTCCCTGACCGTGCGCGAGGACGGCGACCTGGAACTCGGCGTGCACATCGCCGACGTCAGCCACTACGTGCGCTTCGACGATCCGATCGACCGGGAGGCATGGCAGCGGGGGACGAGCGTCTACCTCGTGGACCGCGTGCTCCCCATGCTGCCGGAGAAGCTCTCGAACCACCTCTGCTCGCTCAACCCGAACGTGGACCGGCTCGCCATGTCCGTGCTCGTTCACATCACCGAGCGCGGCCGCATCATGGGCTTCCGCATCGAAGACACCGTGATCCGCTCGACGCGCCGGCTGGCCTACGAGGAGGCGCAGGCCTTCTTCGACGGCGATCCCGAGATGCGCCGCCGGCTGGAGCCCATCGCCCCCCTCATGGACCGTCTTCGGGCGCTGGCAGCGGTCCTGAACCAGAAGCGTGTGCGTCGCGGAGCGCTCGACTTCGATCTGCCCGAGAGCCGGGTGATACTGGATGCCGAAGGGTTCCCCATCGACATTCGCAAGGTCGTGCGCATGGAGAGCCATCGCCTTGTCGAGGAGTTCATGCTTCTCGCCAACGAGGTCGTGGCGCGCCACCTGCTGCGCTCCAAGCGCCCTTCGATCTACCGCGTTCACGAGGAGCCCGCCGAGAAGAAATTGGAAGAGCTGCAGGCCCTGATCGGGCGTTTCGGCTACTCGCTGCACGTGGACGCGAACGGCAAGGTCCCGCCGAGCGAACTGCAGCGCGTGCTGAAGCTGGCCGAGGGTAAGCCCGAGGAACAAATCGTCCACACGAAGACCCTGCGTAGCCTCGCCCGCGCGCGCTACGACACCGTTCCGCTCGGACACTTCGGTCTCGCGCTCAAGGACTACACTCACTTCACTTCGCCCATCCGCCGGTACCCGGACCTGCTGGTTCACCGCGCGCTCCGCGTACTGTCGGGGCGGCAGCCGGCGCCCATCTCGCACGCCGACCGCTACCGGGAATGGCTGGAGGACGCGGCGCTCCGATCGAGCGAGCGCGAGCGGCTTGCGGAGAGCGCCGAGCGCGACTCGGTCGAACTCAAGAAGATCCAGTTCATGGAGCGTCACCTGGGCGAGGAGTTCGATGGGATCATCACCGGCGTGGAGGTCTTCGGTTTCTTTGTCGAGCTGGGCGAGTTCTTCGTGAGCGGTCTCGTGCACATCAGCGCGCTGGGTGACGACTACTACGAGTACTGGGAGAACGACTTCGCGCTCGTGGGGAGCAACACCGGTCGTCGATTCATGCTGGGCGACCGCGTGCGCGTGCAGGTGCTCTCGGTGAGCAAGGAACTCCGCCAGATCGATTTCCTGCTGGTGGGTGGGGACGAACCGCAGGAGCAGACGCCGGAGCAGCGACGCCGCCGGGCCAAGACCGCGTTCGAGGGGAAGACGAAGCCGGTCAAGCCGCGCTCGCGCATCGAAGAACTCAAGCAGCGGAGCAAGGGCGGTCGGCGAGCGGCCCCGGCCCCGGGGCGTGGAACGACTCCCGGTCGTGGAACTGCTGCGGCCCCGGGGCGTGGAACGGCTGCGGCTCCAGGCCGGGGAGCTACTGCGGCTCCCGGTCGCGCGCGGGCGACCAAGAAGGCGGCTGCTTCCGGCGGAAGCCGCCGCGGAGGGAAGAAGCGCGGCGGACGCTGAGCGACCCGCCGAGTCCACCCGGGTGGACTCGGCGAGCCCCCGCGATGCGCGGTCTCCTCACTTGAACAGTGTCTTCAACCTCCCCCAGGTGGTGGGCTGGACGGCCACGCCTTCGTCGTTGCAGATCTCGACGGCGGGGTTACAGCCATCGCTGTCCTGCCCCTTCAAGGCCCCGCCCAAGGACACCCAGCCGACCTGCGCTGTGCTGAGTGTGTCGTCGAACACCGCTTCCGCGCCCAGGCAGTCGGCGGTCTTCACGAGGCCGGTGGCGGGCCATCCCACGATGGACATGGTCGAAGGCGAGTAGGCGCCGACGTAGAAGTAGCCGGCCACCGCGATGGGTCCTGGCTCGCAGTTGTCCTTGCCCCAGACGATCGTGTTGCCCGTGCCGGATGCGGGCCAATTGTCGGCCGTGAATTCGATGCCTGCGCAGCGGGACCAGCCGAAGATCTTGAGACCCTCAGTGGGGAGGGGGCTCTCGGTGTATTCGATGCCGAGCTGGACGCCGCTCAAGCCGATGGGGTCGGTCTGGTTGCCCGGGGTCGCCAGGACGTAGACGAAGTAGAGGGCGCTGCCGTCGGAGTTGGCCTGACCCAAGGTGACCACGTCCTCAGGGGCGCTGGGAGCGCTCGCGCAACCTACCCGCTGTGCGACCACCGGGCCCACATGCAGCATCACGGTGGGATCCACCGGCGGGGGAGGCGGAGGTGGCGGAGGGGGAGGTGGAGGAGGCGGAGGAGGTGGCGGGGGTTCCGGAGGATCCGGGGGAGGCGTCCCCGCCCCGGTGCATGGGTTGTATCCATCCGTGTCGCCCGTCGCGGTGAACTGTATGGCGCCTCGGCGGTCCCACGGCAGGTAACTCGTCCTCGCAGTGCAATCAGCGATCGCAAGCTCCTGGACGACGGTGTTCAAGTTGGGCTGGACGTAGAGGAGATCCTCGTCGTACGCATACACGTAGAAGGCTCCCGCGACGGCGTGGACCCCTTCCGATTCGTAGCCGGCGATGATGTGCTCCTGGCAGTTGGTGGTCAGCACCCAGGTCATGCGATTGCCGCCGCCTGCAGCGGGCCACTCACCGTTGGCCCCGCCATTCGTGAACTCGAGATCGGCGCAGAGGTACCAGCCGAAGACGTCCACGCCGGATCCCATCGCGGCGTCGTACTCGATGCCGCAGGAGACCCCGCCGACACCGTGCTCGTTCCACGCGTTTCCCCCCGCGTTGGCGATGATGAGGTAGGCGTCGTAGCGGACGCCGACCTGACCGCGGGTCTGGAACTGGGAACAGGGGACGTCGACCGGCGCCCAGGTCGTGCAGGCCGTTCGTGAGTCCGTGGTGGCCGCCTTCAGATGCAGGGCGAACTTGGCGTCGTCCAGCGTGAGACCCGTCGCCGTGCGGAGAGTGGCGCCGAGCAGCAGGACTGCAAACAGTGGGGACCCGATCAGGAATCGGCCGGAGAGACGCAGCATGGCTCGTCTCCTTTCACGGGTCGAGGGGTGACCCGTAATTACTGAGGATCGAGTTCATATGTACGCCTATTTTCACTGCCGTGCAAGGGAAGATATTATAACAGACAATTTGTATCACATTTTGGATGCGGAGCCGGGTGACTAGCTCCCGAACGCTTGCACCATCTCCGCCGCAGCCCGCCCCGGATACTCCGCTCGCATCATTTCGCCCATGATCGCCGCACCTGCCGCTCCGGCTCCGCGCACTTCGGCCAGCGTGTCGGCTGTGATTCCGCCGAGCGCGATCACGCGCCCCCGCGGCAACTCCGCCGCGGCCGCGCGCAGCCACGCGACCCCGCGAGGCATGGTGTCGGGCTTGCTCGCGCTGGAGAAGATCGGGCTCAGGGTGACGTAGTCGGCGCCGGCCTCGATCGCCGCGCGCGCTTCATCCGCTTCGTGAGCGGAGTATCCGAGCGGTCTATCCGCCCCCAGGAGCCGCCGCGCGTCGGCGATCGGGACGCCCGCCCTGCCCAGGTGCGCGCCCGCACCGGGGAGCGCCAGCGCAACATCCAACCGGTCGTTGACGATCAGAGGGCGCCCGTAACGCTCGCAGATCCCGCATAAGGTCTTCGCGAGCTCGAACAGCTCCCGCCCGCCGAGATCCTTCTCGCGCAGCATTACCGCGGCGAAGCCGGCGCCGAGCGCGGCCTCGGCGATTTCTACAAGCGGAAGCCGTGCCTGGGCGCGATCGGTGATGAGCAACAGCCCGGGCGGAAAGCCGGAGGTCACGAGCCGATCACGCCCTCGATAGGGCTCGACGCGGTGGCGTAGAGTTTCTTCACGATGCGCCCGGCGAGGTAGGCGTCGCGTCCCGCTTCCACCGCTCGCCGCATCGCCCGAGCCATGCGCACCGGATCTTTCGCACCCGCGATGCCGGTGTTCATCAGCACGGCGTGGCAACCCAGCTCCATGGCGACGGCTGCGTCG
Organism: Candidatus Eiseniibacteriota bacterium; assembly: GCA_963762255.1. Classification (GTDB taxonomy): domain Bacteria; phylum Eisenbacteria; class RBG-16-71-46; order JABDJR01; family JABDJR01; genus CAVXKA01. The sequence continues at coordinate 770,687 of CAVXKA010000002.1, read as the reverse complement.
GATGCTATCCCCACCCCCGCATCCACGATCACCGGCACCTTCACCGTCTCCAGGATGATCCGGATGTTGGTCGGGTTGCGGATGCCGAGGCCGCTCCCGATCGGCGCGCCCAACGGCATCACCGCGGCGCATCCGGCGTCCTCGAGCTTCTTGCACATGATGGGATCGTCGTTCGTGTAGGGGAGGACCGTGAACCCGTCCTTGACGAGCACGCGCGCCGCCTCCAGGAGTTCCTCGTTGTCGGGGAAGAGTGTCTTCTGATCCCCGATCACTTCCAGCTTGATGATGGACGTATCGAGCGCTTCGCGCGCGAGCCGCGCGGTGAGGATGGCGTCCTTCGCGGTGTAGCACCCCGCGGTGTTGGGGAGGATCGTGTAGCCTCCTTCGACCAGGACACCGAGAATGCTGTCCCGCCCGCGGTCCTTGAGATCCACCCGCCGGATGGCGACGGTCACCATCTCGGTCCCGCTCTCCTTCAGCGCCTCGCGCATGATCTCGGCCGAAGGGTACTTGCCGGTGCCGGCGATGAGCCGGGAGCGCAGTTGAAAGCTACCCAGGACGAGCGCCTCGTCCCCGTGATTCGTCAGCGTCATGTTCCCGATTCTCCTCCGGCTATCCGCCGGCTACCGCGTGAATGATCTCGACCTCGTCCTCGTCGCAGAGCACGCGCTCGGCGTGCTCCGTCCGAGGCACCACTTCCGCGTTCACCGCCACCGCCACCCGCCCTGTGCCGAAGCCCAGCGATTCCAGAAGTCGGGTTACGGTGAGGCCCGACTCGATCTCGCGGAGTTCTCCGTTCAAGCGAATGTGCACGCGGTTCGGGCTCCTCTTGCTCGGAAAGGCCATCCGGCGGTGGTTCCTCGATCTTCGCGGTCAAGCTCGGAGGCCCGCAGCCGATCACCCAACTATAAACCACCGGTGGACCGACGACAGTGACGCGAATCACCCGAATATCCTTCACGCTCCTCCTGGCCGCGTTCGCCGCGGTGGCCGGCCCCGCGTGCTCTCTCGTGCCCGCAGGTCGGGCTCCCGTGCTCGTCTACACCGTGAGTTCCATCTCCGATGGCTTCGAGGTCCGTCTCGACGCGCGGGATCTTCCAGGACGCCGCCCCGCGTTTCGTCTCCTCGAATCGTGGGGCGCGCTCGCGGACATGCCGGGCCACATCGAAGACATCCGGGCCGCGGACGCAACCGGCGCCGAAATCGGGCTCGATCGGACGCATGAAGACGGAGAAGGCCGGTGGAAGCTCTCCCGCAATCCCGGTCGCTTCACCCTGACCTACCGCGTCCGCGGCTACGATCCGATGGCGTCTCCCGAGGCCTCCTTCGTGACCGACGGGCGCTTCGTCTGGATCGGGTATTCGGTGCTCCTCACCCCGGTGAACCTGGGCGCGCGCGCTCCGGCGAGTCTTTCCATCCACGTGTGCGCGCCGGTGGGTTGGGAAATCTGGGGTTCGTGGCCGCAGGAGGACGGCGCCTACCGGCCGGCGAACCTGCACGACGCATGGAGCGGGTTCGCCGCCGCAGGAGACTTCAAGCCGTCCCACTTGAGTTCCGATCGGGCCGCTGTGACGGTCCTCACCGAGGGCACAGCGAGCGCCGGCCTCGGTCTGCACATCGCCAACCGGCTGCTCCCCGTGCTCCGCGAGATGGTGGCGCTCTTCGGCGCGCCCCCGCGAGGGGATCGGCTCGACGTGCTCGCTCTCTACCGCGTGGCGCCGACCGATGGCCGGCGAAGCATCGTCAGCGGCACCAGCCAGGAAGGGGCCTTCCTGTGCCTGGCAACCCCCGATCGCTTCAACGACATGGAGGGCCTCACCGCGCTTGCCGCTCACGAGTGCTTTCACTTCTACATCGGCGGCGCGGTCATCGCCTCGCCCGAACCTCCCTTCCAGAACGCCCCCGATCTCATCTGGCTCATGGAAGGGGTCACCGAGTACATGGCATTCCGCCTCATGGAACGATCCGGGGTGCTCACACCGGCCGGGTTCGGGGACGTTGCGCGCAGGAAGGAAGCCGAGTGGCGTGCGACTCCCGGGCATCGGGATCTGACGCTCGCCGAAGCCGCGCGTGCCATGAACGATCTGAGCGCGTACTCGCTCGTCTACTCCCGCGGATTCCTGGTCGCGCGCCTGATCGACGAGCGAATGGAGACGGTCTCCGGGCCCGGCGCGCTCGATCGCACTCTGCGCCGTCTGTTCGAGGAGCACAACCGATACGAAGGCGCGGGACTGGTGACCGAGGCGCAGGTGGTGGCGGCTTTCGAGGAGAGAGCCCCGGCATCCGCTCCAGCATCGAACGGTACGCGGTGGGGCGGGAACCGCTGCCCGCCCTCGAACCCTCCGCGCCTTGAGTTCGGCACCAACGAAGAGCGGCGCCCGAAGGCGCCGCTCTTGGAACAAAGGATTCTGCGACCGAAACGGGGTCTAGAGATCCTGGGGCTTGAGCGTCTTGCGCTTGTTGCCCATGGCCCGCGACTCGGCTTCCGCGATGAGGCCGCGGACCTTCTTGTCCAGGGCGCCGTAGAAGTCGCTCGACACGTTGCACTTCTTCACCGCCGCCTTGGTGCGCGACTTCGAGATGATCAGATCACCACCCGACGCCTTCTTGTCGGGCGACTTCTTGGGCGCCATCTTCTTGGCCATTCTTTTCTCCTCGCAGTTGGTTGGAAGGAAGGGAGACCGACGCGAACGGACGGCTCGCACTGCGCGCCGCCAAAATGGTCGCGGCGAAATTAAGCACCGCCCATTTCGCCCTGTCAAACACTTTCGCGCCAAATCCCCCGATCCGAGCGGCTCCCCGGCCCTTCCCGGTCAAGCCCGCCGCGTGCGTTCCGATCACGAGAAGGGGTGCGTCTCTCGCGCACCGATTCGACCCTTGCGAGGAGGCTGGACATGCATCGCGTCTTTCGGTCAATTCCCATGACCCTTCTGCTCGTGGCGACCGCGGCCGGACTCTCGGCCTGCGGCTCCGGTGTTCGGTTCGTCCGGATGGATGCCACCGAGTACCCGGCCCGGGACAAGTACGCCCCGGTGGAGGTGTTCGAAGGCTCGGTCATGACCCCGCACGTCGTCATCGGTACCCTGTCCGCACGCCGGAACATGGACGCCAACTTCAACGACAGCTCGACCTACGACGACCTGGTCTCGTCGCTCAAGGACTACGCCCGGAGGGTGGGGGCGGACGCTCTGACCGAGGTCAAGCCGGTCAGCAGCGAGACCGGCGGCATGAAGTCCAGGCTTTCGATCACCGCCCGCGTGGTTCGCTATCTGGAGCCGGGAGCCAGCCTCCACTCCAAGAATTCCTGACCAGGCGGTCAGAGTCTTGCCGGCCCCGAGGTCTGGGGCCGGCGACTCTGGGCCCTCAAGAGCAAGCCCAAGAGGGCCAGGGTAAAGAGGCCGGGAATCAGGTAGGGGAGCGCCGAGCCCCCCTTCAGGGCGTGGAACACAAATCCCAGGTTGAGTCCGGCGAAGAGGCCCACCCAACCGAGCCTGAACAGGAAGAGGAGCCAGTGGCGCGGGGTGAGCATGCGCCGGGCCAGATCCCCTCGCCGTCCCCTCACTCCCTTCCAGACGAGGAAGATCCCCTCCAACCCCAGGAGGACCAGGTAGACCACCATCGTCTGGTGGCGCAGAAGATCCAGCGCGGGATCCCGATCCATCCACACCATGGGGCCGTCGTGCAACGTCCAGCCCACCGGAATCCGCGCCGGCAGGTCCGGTCGAACGTCCCGCACCACCAGGATCGGAATCAGGACGGCGGCCAGGGGCAGAATCTCGCGCAGGAGGATGACGAGCCACCCTCCGCGCCTCGGAATCACCCGCTCTCCCTCCATGGCGCTCGCGGGGAGCAGATCGGGGAAGTAGCGCCGCACGTAGAGGCGCGCCGGGTACGAGATCGCGATGAGGATCACGAGAGCGAGTGGAGCCCAGACCGCCGCGATCCATGAGGGTGGCAGCCCCACCGCCATCTGGGCCACGATCCAGAGCGCCCAGGCGAGGAGGCTTTCCCCCAGGCGATGCCGCGAGCGGCGCCGGATGTCCTCATCCGCGTCCGCCCACGGGAGGCCGAAGGGAATCTGGAGCCTTGTTGCCCCGGGTACGAACCGGATGAAGATCCCCGCGGCGAGAAGGAGCCCGGCAAGAACGGGCCGGATCCAACTCGATCCTTCGTGCATCGAAAACCGCCTTGGAGGTCGTGCGACTGCCGAGTCGCGTGCGCGAGGGGGGACAGCAATCGTATCACGGGCCCGGCATCGCGAGCAGCCGCGGGCTACGCCGCGGCGTTGTTAGACACCGGCCCGCTTGGTATCCTCCGGACGCCGCCTGGCCCCGGTGGCATCCGCACGCGGCTTCAAGCGCTGCGCGCGGCGGCGGAGGGTGAACCGGAGGTGCCGATGATCGCACACGACCGCATGCCCCGAGCAACGCCCGGCATTGCCGGGATGTCGTTGTCTCTCCTCGCCGCCCTGACGTCGGCGGTCTGCCTGATCGGACTCGTCGCGGCCCTCGCCGGTTGCGGAGGCGGAAGCTCGGGCGCCCCTCCCACGCCGCGCGTCACCGATCGCAACGCGCCGGCGGGAAAGCCCCCCGAGGCCGTCGTCACCCAACCCGGCGACGTCTTCAACGTAACCATCTACACCTCCAGCGGGCAGATCTACGTGGACAAGCTCGAAATCGAGTTCAACCGGCGCCGGGGCATCCATGCCTTCTACGGGTTCTATCGGGATCAGTACGAGGAGATGGTTACGATCCCCTTCTCCGAACTCAGACGGGTCGACTTCGAAGGGCAGATGCCGATCGGGCTTTTCGATCAAGCCATCATCGGCCGCGAAGCCATGGAACTCAGCCGGGACTATGCCTTCCAGGTCCAGTTGACGTACCAGGACCAGCGGCGCGAGGAGTTCTTCGCGTTGATCCCCAAGTTCCGTGGGGAGCGAGATTTCGTGCTCTGGGAGCTGACGATGAACAGCTCCGTGAAGCAGATGGACTACATCGACTTCGATCGCTGATGCCCGCCGAGCGCCGGGGACTCCGCTAGCGGGCGGCCGGTCCTACACCGAGATACCACCGCACGAGGTTGCGGGCGGCGCCCTCCTGATACGTCAGGGTGGAACCGTCCGGGCTGAAAGCGCCGTTGTCTTCGTTCTGGAGAGAGTCGACGATGGCGGGCGCCGTCTTTCCCGTGGCGAGATCCAGCACCCAGAGGTCGGCATCGTCGCGGACGGTACGCGTGAATACGACGCGGGTTCCGTCGGTGGAGGCCGAGGGGTTCGAATCCGCGGAGAGGCTCTCGGTGTCTTCCGCCATGCGGCTCACTGAGCCTCCTTCCAGTACGGTCTTCCACAGACCCGAGCGTCCACTCCCGTCGGCGGAGAACATCAGCGCGCGTCCCTCGTCGATCCAGGTCGGGTGCCGCTCGTCGCCGCGGTCGTCGGTGGTCACTCGCACGGGCTCGCCGCCGGCCGCATCCACGATCCAGATGTCGAAGCTCCCCGCCCGATTCGAGGCGAAGGCCACGCGGGTGCCGTCGGGGGAGAAGCTCGGCTCCTCGTCCTGCGCCGGACTGGGGGCGAGGATGAGCTCATCGAGGCCGCTCTCGTCGATGCTCATGATTTCGCTGTTGCCCTCGCGCTCGGCCACGAAGACCAGACGATGCGTGGCGGGCGAGAAATCGGGCCCCAGGTCACGCTCGAGGCTGGTAGTCAGGTTGGCCACGTTGCTGTCGCTCAGATCGACCACGTAGATGTCATCGTTTCCGTCCGCGTCGGATGTATAGAAGATGTTCTTGGCCGTTGCGTCGAAAACCGGATCCCGATGATCCGCATCCGGAGGGACCGCTGTCGAGACCTCACCGCCCGCGGCCGCGCGGAACCGAATCGCCCATCCCCCCGCCTCGCTCACCAGCACCGACTGGCCGCCGGGCCAGACCACCGGATCCATGGCGTGCGTGCGCGCCGGGCCGAGACGCTCCGGAGCCGTGCCTTCACGCGCGTCTATCGCCAGCGCGAACGGCCGATACGCGCCGTCCGGGTTGGCGGTGAACGCGAGCAGCCCGTCGCGCAGGTAGGGTGCGCGCTCGTCCCACTGGGTGCTGGTCACCCGCCGAGGCGGATCCGACCGCGAGGGATCGAACGCGTAGATGTCGCCATGGCCGGACGGCCCCGCGCGGAAGACCACGGTGCCGCTGGCGCTCCACATCGGCTCGGAGGCGTCGGCGGGAATGGGCCACCCGGCCGGCGCAACCGTGCCGGCTTCGACATCGGCCAGCATGAAGGCGCCGTCGGTGGACACGTAGAGGACGCGTGCGCCGTCGGGGCTCCAGGTGGGGGAGGAGCCCGGCGGCAACTCTGTGAAGGTCCGCGGGTTGGTGCCGTCCATCCAGCAGGTCGCGAGGCGCCCGCCCGTGATGTAGGCGATGCGCCTGGCTGCGACATAGGCGACTCGGCGGACCGGGAAGATCGCGGGCGACGAGATCGCCCCGTCAGCCTTGGCGATGGCCGTGACCTCCCCACTCCCCACGTCCAGCCGGTAGAGCCCGCGCACCCCGTCCCGCGTCGACACGAACACGACGAAGCTCGAATCGGGGGCGACGTCGGTTTCGCCGTCGTAGGCCGCTCCCGAAGTCAGCGCCGTCCAACGCGGCGGTGGGGGAGGAGCCTCTTCGCGAGGCGCACAGGCGACCAAGAACAAGGCGGCGAAACACGCGGCCGGAAGCGTCCGGACCCAACAGGGTGATTTCATGGTCCTCATTGCTTCGCGGACGGCGTATCCGCGCGGGTGGCTCCCGCCTCGCGGGCGAGGCGATGGATGGTCTCGTCGGAGAGCACGGCCTTGGCCGCCTTGGCTTCCCGGAAGATGCGATCGACCAGGGCGGGCGCCGTAGTGTAGCCGTGACGGTCGAGCCAGTACGTGACGTTGGCCAGGCCGCTCATCGGCCCGATCTCGATCACCTGTTCGCGCCCGATCATGTAGGCCGGCACCGAGGAATACACCATGTCCTCGAGCCACACGTCGCCGCGCTGGCGCGCCTTGAGCACCGCGGCGGCATGCACTCCGGTCGCCGTGCGGAACGCGTCGCGTCCCACGATCGGGTAGTTGACCGGGATGGGGAACCCCACCGCCTTCGCCACCGCGTCGCAGTACTCCTGCAACCTCGAGAGATCGTTGTGGATGAGCCCCATGAGTTTGAGGTTCACCAGGATCTGGTCCATGGCCGCGTTGCCACAGCGCTCCCCGATGCCGAGCGCGGTGCCGTGGAGCTGGTCCGCCCCGCACAGGGCGGCGGTAACGGCATTGACCACGCCGAGGCCGCGATCGTTGTGTCCGTGCCAGTCGATCATCACGTCGTATTCGATCTGCTCGCAGATCTCGCGCACATAGGTGATGACGGCCCTCACACCGGCGGGGGTGGCGTGTCCGGCGGTGTCGGCCACGGCGATTCGGTGGGCGCCGCCGCGAATTGCGGTCTGGTAGAGCGCCTTGATCGTCTCCGGTGTCGCGCGAGTGGTGTCCTCGGTCACGAACATGATCGGAAGTTCTTCACGTACCGCATAGCTCACGGCTTCATCGACCAGCTTGAGGAGCTTGGAGAGCTCCCAGTTCTCCGTGTAGAAGCGGATCGGGCTCGAGCCCACGAACATGGCCACTTCGATCGGGCATCCGGCCTGCTGGCTGATCCGGGCGATGGGCTCGATGTCCTTCACCAGCGTTCGCGCCGCGGCGTTGGGATGAAGCGCCATCTTTCCGGCCACGGTCTCCCGCGCCAGCGCCAGCGTGTCCTCGGCGGCGCGAGGCCCGGCGGCGGGAAGCCCGATGTCGGCGGACTGGATACCGAGGGCCTCCATGAGGTGAAGGATGCGGATCTTTTCCTGGATGGGGGGATCGCTCACCGAGGGGGACTGCAAACCGTCGCGCAGGGACTCATCGTCCAGCGTGACCCGCCTCGCGGGCAGACGCGGCGCGCCGTCGGCCGTGTTCCAGTCGTAGATCAGTTTTTCGCGTTCGGCCTTGGAAGGCTCCTGCGTCACCGCCAACCTCCGGGACAGGGTCCTAGTCCAAAAGCTCCAGCACCTGACATTTCAGATACAGGCTCTCGGGGAAGCCCAGCAAAACGGGGTGGTCAGGCGCCTGACGCCGCCGCTCGAGCACTCGAAATGCGCGATGCGCGTCGGCCGCGGCCGCGGCCAGCACCTCGTCCATGAGCTGCTCGCTCAGGTGGTACGAACAACTGCACGTGAGGAGAATACCACCGGGCTCGAGGATCTTCATCGCCCGCAGGTTGATCTCCTTGTAGCCCCGCAGCGCGCCATCGAGTTCGCCCTTGTTCTTGGCGAAAGCGGGCGGGTCGAGGATCACCATGTCGAACCGATCGCTCCGCCGGTCCGCATCCTTGAGATAGTCGAAGGCGTTGGCCTCGGTGAAGGTCACGTTCTGCAAGCCGTTCCGCGCGGCCTGCGTTTGGGCGATCTGCAGGGCGTCCGCCGAGGTGTCCACGGCGGTCACCGACTCCGCGCCCCGCGCCGCGGCCAGGGCGAAGCCGCCGGTGTACGTGAAGACGTCGAGCACCTTGCCGTGCGCGAGGCGGCCGGCCAGGACATGGTTCTCGACCTGATCCAGGAAGGCGCCGGTCTTCTGGCCGCGCCGCAGATCGGCGGAGAGCGCGAGATCGCCCTCGTGATAGGCCACCGCGTCGGGTGTCTCGCCGAAGAGCTGGGTCACCGTGCGGGGGAGCCCCTCGAGGCCGCGCACCGCGGGATCGTTGCGGGCGAGGATGGAGTCGGGGTTCGCGATTCGCCGGAGCGCCTCGGTGATGTCCGCGCTCAACGCATCCATTCCCCAGGCGAGGAACTGCACGGCGAGGTGCTTGCCATAGCGATCCACGACCAGCCCGGGGAGGCCGTCGGCCTCGCCAAAGACAAGCCGCACCGCGTCCCGTCCGGGCAGGTGCCGGTCGCGAAATGCCACAGCGCGGGCGAGACGATCACCGATGAAATCGGCGTCCACCGGCTCTTCGCGGCGGGTGAGGAACCGCAGGGTGATCTGGGATTCCCGGCTCACGAGCGCCTGGCCGAGGAATCGCCCTCGGGGATCGTGGACACGTGCCACCGGCTCGGTACCGGTGCTCTCCTCGACCATTTCGATCCCGCCGCGGTAGATCCAGGGATGACCGCTGCGCCAGCGGGTCAGACCGCGAGGGTTGAGCTTGACGTCTGGCGCTGGGGTAACCGGTCACCGCTCGGCCCCGGAGCTGTCCCCGGGGGCCGCCGACTGCGGCTTGCGAAGCGTGCCTAGAGACTCGGCGATTTCGAGCTTCGGCGAGTCGGTCTGGAGAGCCACCAGGTCAGCCAGAGGAATGTAGGGCGAAAGGAACCCCTGCAGGCCCGGCTGGAGCGCCTGGAACCGCTCCACGTGACCGCGGAACGGCGGAGGGAGGCGGAGGACATTCTTCTCGTGATCGTAGACGACGGGCTGAGGCCCGGTCAGGTACGCCGAAGCGGCCCGGCGGATGCGGGACACGAAGGCGTCCGAGCGATAGGCCTCGCCGGCCAGTGCAGGCATGTCCGCCGCTCCCGACGAGAGCGCGAAGATGTAGTCCGGCTGGTGGGGGAGGATCGCGTCGAGCGCGGCCTCGATCTCTGCCAGCGAGCGGTCCTCACCCGCGATCCGGCGACGGTTGCCGTCATAGAAGCCGGGAATGTCCTGCACGCGCTCGACCGGGTAGGCGGCCACGATCTGCCGGATCGCCCAGGCGTTGTACGCGTTGATGAGGAATCCGGCGCGCGGTTCCTTGCCCATGAGCTGGGTGAGGTCGTGGGCGGCGGCGTCGTCGAGGAAGCGGTCGAGCGAGGTCAGCCCGTCTTGCTTCCAGGCGGCGTAGTCGACAGCCCCGTCCCGGACGTAGGTCTGGAGCAGGGAATCGAATGGCGCGGGATCGAACTCGCCCGGCTCCAGCGCGCAGGCAGGCGCGGACCCGGCGAGGGCCATCGCGGCCATCATCGGGAGGCAGAGACCGAGGGATCGAAGTGTCAATCTGAAGGTGGCGTGCAGCATGTGGGGTCTCCGTGGAGATGGAGTCCTAGAAGCCCTTGAGCGCCTCGTCCTGTGTCTCGAACACGCTGAAGAGCTGCCAGACGCCGGTGACAACGAAGGCGCGGCGGGCGCGATCGCTGATCCCGCAGATGTGGAGCTGGCCGCCCGCGTGCTTGATGCTCGAGTAGGCGCCCACCACAACCCCGATACCGGTGGAATTCACGAAGCCGGCCTTCTCCATGTCGAGTACGAACTTGCGGGTTCCCTCGCCCAGGCGCGCCTTGACCTCATCCTTCAGATCGAAGGTGTCGGGGCCCCCTTCCAACGAGGACTTGAGCTCGATTACCACTACATCGCCGTGCTTTTCCATCCCGAACTTCATCGCTGTCGCTCTCCCGTATGCTCAGGCCGACTGAAACGCCTGGATTGCTTCCTCTTCCTTGTAATACGAATCGAAGACCTCGAGCAGCTTCGTGATCATCATGACCCGGGAAACGCGCTGATTCGCATTGGAGATCTTCATGGCGCCGCCCCCGCTCATGATGCTCGAGTAGACCGAAACGACGATCCCCACCCCGGTCGAACTCACGTAGTCCACCCCGTCCATATTCAGCAGGAACTTGCGGTGCCCCTGCTCCATCTGTTTCTTGACGTCGTCCTTGATGGCAAAGGTATCGGGTCCGCCTTCCAACCCTCCCTTGAGGTCGTAGACGACCACGTCACCCACCTGACGCGAGTTGAATTTCATCGATGGCGTCTCCCTTTTCATGATCGGGAAGCCGGAATCGCAGAGGATCGGCAGGTGAGAGAGCATAGGCCGCGGGGAGGGGGGAAGGCAAGGAAAACGACCCCCCATCTCCTTGTGCCGGGGGGGATTGGGGGGCATCGGCCTTCTTGACCGTGATGGGGCGCGGTGATAGGCTCCTTCGTCTGCGCAACCGAGGCCCCACCGGGGCCTTTTGGTTGTTAGAGACGAAATCGGGTTGCCCCGGGGGTGGCGCGCCCGCCGTATCCGCGCTTGCGGCCTCCTCGACCCGACGGCGCCGGCGCCGGCTGTGCCTCCACCGCCGGCATCCCCTGGCCCCGTGTACCCTCGGCCCGGCTTCCCCGGATCCGCGATTGCTACTGGGTGGGAGACAGGAGGTTGACGTGAAGGAATACCCCACGGACAAGCTGAGAAACATTGCTTTGATCGGCCACGGCACCTGCGGGAAGACGACGCTTGCCGACGCCATCCTCTTCGATATGAAGTCCATCTCCCGCATCGGGTCCGTGGATGCGGGCTCGACAACGATGGATTACACCGCCGCCGAGCAAAAACGGAAGATCTCCATCCAGATGGCCACAGGCTACGGCGAGTGGCGGGACTGCAAGATCAACCTCATCGACACCCCCGGCTACGACGACTTCACCGGTGAGGTGGTGGCAGCGTTGCGCGCCACCGACAACTGCCTGCTGGTGGTGAACGGCGTGACCGGCGTGGAGGCCGGCAGCGAGCGCACGTTCCAGATGGCCCGGGAACAGGGAATCCCTACCCTGGTGTGCATCAACATGCTGGACAAGGAGCACTCCGATTTCGCGCGTGCCATCGCCGGGGCTCAGGAGCTCCTGTCCCCGAAAGTCGTCCCGCTGCAGCTGCCCTTGGGCAGCGGACCCAGCTTCAAGGGCCTCATCGACCTCTTCAAGATGAAGGCCTACGTCTACACCGACGCCGGCCACGAGCCTCGGGAAGAGGAAATCCCCGCCGACTTGAAGAGCGCCGCGCAGTCCGCGCGCGAGAAGCTCATCGAGGCGGTGGCGGAGTTCGACGACAACGTCATCGAGAAGTACCTCGGAGGGGAAGAGCTCACGCAGGAGGAGATCCTGTCCGCGCTGCGCCTCGGTGTGGCCAAGGGAGGGGTGTACCCCGCGGTCGTGGCAAGTGCCGTCATGAACGTCGGCGTGCGCCGCATGCTCGACGCCTTCGTCGTCTGTTTCCCCTCGCCGGCGGATCGGCCGGGGGTCAAGGCCATCCTGAACGACGCGGAGGAAATCCTCGAACCCAAGAGCGGGGGTGTCCCCGCCGCGCTGGTGTTCAAGACCGTGATCGAGCCCCATCTGGGAGAGCTGTCCCTTATCCGCGTCTACTCGGGCACGTTCACCAGCGGCACCGAGGTGCACAACACCACGCGCAACAACTCGGAAAAGCTGGGCCAGATCTACCTGCTCCAGGGGCGGGATCGGAAAGAAGTGGGCAAGCTGGAGGCGGGCGATATCGCGGCGGTCGTGAAGCTCAAGGCCACCCACACCAACGACACCCTCGGAAACAAGGGGAAGTCCTACGTCTTGCCGCCGACCGTGTTCCCGGAGCCGCTCGCGGTGGAGGCCATCGTCCCCAAGCACAAGGGTGAAGAGGACAAGATCGGCATCGCGATGCACAAGATCATGGAGGAGGATCCGACGACCCGCCTGGAGGTGGACTCGGAGCTTCGCCAGCAGCTCTTGCGAGGGATGGGTGAGTTGCACCTCGAGGTGATCCTCGACAAGCTGCGCGACAAGCATGTCGAGGTCGAGCTGAAGAAGCCCCGGGTGCCGTTCCGGGAAGCCATCACCCGCAAGGCGGAAGGCCAGGGCCGGTACAAGAAGCAGACCGGCGGGCGCGGCCAGTACGGTGACGTGTGGCTGAAGCTCGAGCCGCTTCCTCGCGGGACCGGTTTCGAGTTCGTGGACAACGTCGTGGGCGGCGTGGTCCCGCGCCAGTACATCCCGGCCGTGGAGAAGGGCGTGATCGAGTCCATGCGCGAGGGCGAACTCGCCGGCTATCCGGTCGTGGACATCCGCGCGATTCTCTTCGACGGCTCGTACCACAGCGTGGACTCCAGCGAAATGGCGTTCAAGGTGGCCGGCTCCATGGCCTTCAAAAAGCTGATGCAGGAAGCCGGTCCGGTGCTGCTCGAGCCCATCATGGAGGTGTCGGTTCGCGTCCCCGAGGACTACACCGGCGACATCATGGGCGACTTGAGCTCGCGCCGCGGCCGCATTCTGGGGATGGCGCCCGATGGCCGCAGCCAGATCGTGAAGGCCCTGATCCCGGCGGCCGAGCTCTATCACTACTCCGCACAGTTGCGTTCGATGACTCAGGGGCGGGGTCGTTTCTCCCTCGCCTTCAGCAGCTACGAGGAAATCCCGCGCGACTCCGCCGACCGCATCATCGCAGCGGCCAAGGCGGCCCGCGAGGAAACCGAGGGGAAATAGCCAGCCATGTCCGGACACTCAAAATGGGCGACCATCAAACGCAAGAAGGGCGCTACGGACGCCGCCCGCGGGCGGATGTTCACGCGGCTGATTCGGGAGATCACCATTGCCGCCCGGGCGGGCGGCGGTGATCAGGCGGGAAATCCGCGGCTGCGCACCGCGGTGGCCACGGCCAAGGCGGCCAACATGCCCAAGGACAACATCGACCGCGCGATCAAGAAGGGCACCGGGGAGCTGGAAGGGGCGATTTTCGAGGAAATCCTCTACGAGGGCTACGGCCCGTCGGGGGTGGCGGTGCTTGCCGAGACCGTGACCGACAACCGCAACCGCGCCGCGAGCGAGATCCGCCACGCCTTCACCAAGTACGGCGGAAACCTCGGAGCGGTGGGGTCGGTGGCCTACATGTTCGAACAGAAGGGCATGGTCTACGTCGAGCGCTCGCAGGTGACCGAGGACGCCATCTTCGAGGCCGCGATGGAGGTCGGCGCCGAGGACGTCAACACCGAGGCGGAAGACCGCTACGAGGTCATCACCTCCTCCGGGGACTTTCAAGCCGTGCTGAGCGGGCTGGAAAAGAAGGGGATCCCGGTAGCGGAGGCGGGGATAGAGCGGCTGGCCAAGACCACGAAAGCGCTCAACAAGAGCGAGGCGGAGAAGTTCTTCAAGTTCTTCGAGGCGCTCGAGGAGATCGACGACGTGCAGAAGGTCTTCGCCAACTTCGAAGTCTCCGACGACGTCATGGAGAAGCTAGGCGGCTGACGGTGGAAACCGCCCTCCGGCGCGCGCGCCACGGCGCCGGCTCTCTTCGCTGGATAGTGCGTCAGACCTGGGACGGGATGTGGAGGGACGACGTTCCCTTCTATGCCGCCGGGATAGCTTTCTACAGTCTGTTCAGCATCTTCGCGCTCCTCTTTCTCCTCTCCATCCTCCTCAGTCTGGTCGGGGCCAACCCGGACGATTTGCGGATCCTCGTCGGGTTCCCGGCCGGCGTCATCCCGGTCAAGGCGGAGGAGTTCCTGAACCAGGTGCTGGAGCTTGCCCGGCAGCCGGTTCCCCCGCAACTCCTCCCGCTGGCTCTCGTCGCCCTGCTGTGGACGTCCAGCAACGTCGTCCAGGCCCTCATTCACGCTCTCAACCGCATCTATCACCTCCAGGAATCGCGGGCGGCGTGGCGGACGCGGCTCATGGCTCTTGCGGTGGTGGGGACGAGCGCGCTCTTCCTGGTGCTCGGGTTCCTCTTCCTGGTGTTCGGGGAGGATCTCGCCGGCGGAGCGGAGGAGGCGCGGCGCCTGCGAGGGGCCGTCCTGCGCTTCGTCTTCGACTGGAGCCAGCCCATCTCGGTGCTGATCGTCCTCCTCGCCGCGCGCCTGCTGTACTGGCTCGCTCCCAAGTTCAAGCACGTCCACCGTGTGTCCTGGCCCGGTTCCCTGGTCTTTGCCGTCGCCTGGATGGTGACCACGGTTGGGTTCAACCTGTACCTGCGGCGCTTGGCAGTCTACGACCAGGTCTATGGACCGATGGCCACGGTGGTGGTCACGCTCACCTTCGTCTACTTGTCCTCGGTCCTCGTTCTCGTCGGCGGCGAGGTCAACGCGGCGGTGCATCGCTATCGACTCGAATCGACGAGCGCGACCAACTCCGGCGTCGGTTGAGGCGGTCCCCCCCGCTCTGCTATCCTCACGTCGCGAGCCAAACGTGGAGGCACTGGACGGCATCATGACGCGCTCCCGCAATCTGGGTCCCAAGCTCTTCACCTTGGAGCAGGCCGAGGCGCTCCTCCCCTTCATCCAGGACCGCCTGGCCCGGATGCAGGAGATCCAATCCCGCTTCGAGGCCTGCCGGCACGACATCAGCGTGCTGCGGCTCGTCTCCGCCTCAGGAGGCGACGAGTCCAACCCCGACGTGCGCGAATACAACCGCCTGCGGAGTCTCGAGAAGGCGCTGCTCGAGGAGATTCAGTCCCTGCAAGGGGAAATCGCCGAGTCCGGTTGTCTCCCGAAGTCGTTCCAGCAGGGGCTGATCGACTTCTTCGCGCTCAAGGACGGACACCTCGTGCTCCTGTGCTGGAAGCAAGGGGAGAGGGGAATCCGAGCCTGGCACACCCTCGAAGGGGGATTCCGGGGGCGCATGTCCATCGCGAGCTTCCTCGCCGACGGCTTCGCCGCGCCGGATCCCGAGGAAGAGCCCTGACCGAGATCAAGAACGAGTTCTCCTGGTCGAACTCGCGGCATCGCGCTTTTTCGGAGTGCCGGCGCGCCTATTATTTCCGTCACTACGGCTCCTGGGGGGGATGGCGCGCCGACGGCGATCCGCTTGCCCGCGAGATCTACATCCTCAAACAGCTCGGCAACCGTTACACCTTCGCCGGCCAGGTCGTGCACGAGATCGTGGCCGATACGCTCAATCGCCACCGCTACGGCCGCGAGACCACCCTCGACGAGGCCAAGGCCGGGGCGCTGGAGAGGCTCCGCCGCGGCTTCGCCGAGTCCCGCGCGGGGGAGTACCGCCGTCGTCCCAAGCACGCGGTCGGGCTCTTCGAGCACGAGTACGCCGAGGATCTCTCGGATGAGGAATGGCAGCGCATGCGCGATCGCGTGTTCGCCTGCCTCACCCACTTCTTCGACTCGAAGGTGCGCCGCATCATCCTGGAGACTCGGATCGAGAACTGGCTCCCGATCGACTCGCTCGACTCGTTCGACTTCGAAGGAACGCGCGTCTACGTGGCCCCCGATTTCGCGCTCAAGAACGATCAGGGGAACGCGCTTCTCATCGACTGGAAGAGCGGCCGCCCGGGGGAGGAGAGCAACCGGATGCAGCTCGTCTGCTACGGTCTCTTCGCCCGCGACAAGTGGGGGATCGACCCCCAACGGGCGATCGGCGAGCTGCACTACCTGCTGACCGGCGACGTGGAGATCGTGACTCTCGACGAGCGCGCGCTCGGCGAGGGGGTCGAACACATCCGCGGCTCGATCCGGGAGATGAAGGCGCTCCTGACCGACCCCGACGCGAACCTCGCCGAGATCGATCGGTTCTCTCCCACCGAGGATCGCGGCGTGTGCGCGCGCTGCGGGTTCCGACGCGTGTGCTGGCCGAAGTGGCCCGCGCTCGAGCCCGGGCCGGCCTGAGCCGGGCCGCCGCCCTGGACGCCGAGGCCGGCATGACCGAACTTCCGCCGCTGATCCTGGCCGTTCAACCGAGCGCGCAGAGCAACGCGACCCTGGTTGCCGCGCGCGCCGAGGACGGAACGATCACATCGGGGATGGAAGCGTGGCCTCGGCCGGTGCCGCCCGAGGCTCTCTTCGCGTACTGGCCCACGCGCTTCGCATGGTCTCCTGGCGCGGCGCGTTTCCTGGACGCGGTGCGCGAGCGGGGCGGAGCGTCGTTCCCGCTCGGCACGGTGCTGCAGCGCTTGGGGCTCGCGGCCCCGCGCACGGCGGCGCAGCTCGCCCGCGCGCTGGCGGCGGATCTCGACGATATCGAAGATCCGGGTCTCTTCGGCCGCAAGGTGATGGCCGCGCTGGCCGCGCGTTTGGCTGCCCCGGCTCCGGCTCCTTCCGGCTGGCATCCCTCGCCCGGTGTGGCCGAGGTCATCACCTGCCTTCCTGCGACGCCGGGCGTGTATACCTTCATCGCCGCCGACCGGAGCGCGCTCTACGTCGGGAAGGCGCGGTCGCTGCGCCATCGCGTGCCGCGCCACTTCGGATCGAGCGCCGTCGAGCCGGAGAAGAGCCGTGAATTGGCGCAGCGGGCGGTGGATCTCGCGTGGGAAGAAGCGGGGAGCGATCTCGAGGCACTTGTGCGCGAGCAGAGGCGGCTGTGCCGCGGGCTGCCGCCCCTCAATCGTCAGGAGCGCGTACACCGCCGCCCTCGGGGGGCATGGCGACGAGCGGTCGTCCTCCTTGCGCTTCCTTCGTCGGTGGCGGGCTGCGTGGAAGCGTGCCTGGTTGCCGGCGACGGTCGGTTTCACTGGGAGCGTGTGCGTCGCTCGCCCCGAGTTCCGACCGCGTTGTGGGAACGCACGTGTCGATTCCTGGACGGCGAGAGCGGATGGGCGCCGGGCGAGCCGGAGACTCGGCTCACGCGCGAACGAAGCCGCGGCGCTCGCCGAGATCGCCCTGACCTGGCTCGCACGGCACGGGGATCGCGTGAGCCGCATCGATCTCGCGGGAGAGACGCGCGGGCGTCATCTGCAGACGCGAATGCGAAGCCTGCTCGCCGCGGATCCCGCGGGCGAGCGCACCGAGTCGCGCTAGGAGGATCATGTTCTCGACCCGAGTTCCACACGATTCCGAGAAGAACCCGCTCATGGCCGAGGTCGAGGCGCGGCGCGCGCGCGGGGAGCGCGTCCTCGACCTGACCGAGACCAACCCGACGCGAGTCGGCTTCCGCTACGAGACCGATGCCATCCTCGCCGCCTGGGCGCGCCCGGAGGCGCTTCTCTACGAGCCCTCTCCGAGAGGTCTCCCCGCGGCGCGCGCCGCGGTGGCCGCTTACTACCGTGACCACGGTCGCGAGGTCGATCCCGACACCGTGTTTCTCACCGCGAGCACGAGCGAGGCGTACGCGTTCGTGTTCAAGCTCCTGGCCGACCCGGGCGACGAAATCCTTGTTCCCCAACCCAGCTATCCGCTCTTCGAGCACTTGACCGCGCTCGAAGGGCTGGTGCCGGTGCCATACCGCCTGGCGTTCACGCCGACCGGAGGCTGGTCGCTCGACCGCGCGAGCGTGCGCGCGGCGATGGGACCGCGGACGCGCGCGATCGTGGCGGTGAGCCCGAACAACCCCACCGGCTCCTATCTCGCGCCCGAAGAGCTTGCGTTTCTCTCCGACCTGTGCGGCGAGCGCGGCGCGGGGCTCGTCGTGGACGAGGTGTTTCTGGACTACCCTCGCGAAGGCCGCGCCGGTTCGCCGGTGAGCGCCGTGGGAAACCGCGGTGCGCTGACCTTCACGCTGAGCGGCCTCTCCAAGGTCGTGGCGCTCCCTCAGGTCAAGCTCGGGTGGATCGTGGTGAGCGGACCCGGGCCGATCGCGGCCGAGGCGCGCGAGCGACTCGACCTCGTCACCGACACCTATCTCTCCGTGGGGACAGCGGTGCAGCACGCGGCGCCGGAGCTTCTCGCGCGGCGCAGGCGCGATCCAGGATCAGGTGCGGGCGCGCGTCGGAGACCAATGCGCGCGTCGCTCGAAGCCGCGTGCGCGGGTGGACCGCTGTCCATGCTGGCGTGCGATGCCGGATGGTACGGCCTGGTGCGGCTTCCCCATGGGTGCGCCGACGACGAGACCGCGATGCGCCTACTGCGCGAGGACGGAGTGCTCGTCCACCCGGGGTACTTCTACGACTTCGCCGAGGAGGATCTGGTCGTGCTGAGCCTCATCGGTGAGACGGCAGGTGTTCGCGGAGGGGGTGCGACGCCTGATAGCCGGGGTACGGAGCTTTAGGGAGGGCTTGCGCCTGCGCGGGATGCAATTCCCGTTCGGTGCGTTAGAGTTGCGGGCAACCGCGGGTTGTGCAGATTATATCCTCCCTCCATTGGCGGTGGTGTCCTGGGCAACTTGACCTCGCGCGATCTTCGAGGACTGTGGACGCGAGCCGTATTCGCACCCCGACGGCATCGATCGCGTGGCTGGCTGTACTGCTCGGCAACCGCGTCCTCCATCTCCCGGTTCATTGCCCCGCCTGGATCCTCCTGGCCACGATGACGCTCTCGAATCCCCAGAAGTACCAGGTTCCCCTGAGCACTCGACCCCGCCAGCGTGACCAGGGCTCTTGGAGAGCTCCGAGAAGCCATAGCACTCTCATCGTGCCCCGGTTCCTTCGTACTTGGCGCTCTACCCGGAATCCCCGGGATATCAGCGTTCCCAGGACACTCTCGAACTTGGGGAGATGGCGGTGGGAACCATCGTCATGAAAACTGAGACACCCCTCCCGATGTGGGAACCCCACGGTTGCCTCGGATGGAAAGGCGAGATACAGGAGGCCCCCCTCCCTGACGGAGCGGCACATGGCTTCCAGGACGGCCACGGGGCTGTCGCAGTGCTCCAGGTTGTGTGAGGACACCACTGCATCGAAGGCCCCTCCCAGGGACAGGATTCCATCAGAAAAAGAGTCAGGTGAGCACACGAAGTAGGCATCCATCAGGTTCTCTGTCCGCGTCACCAATGTTGTAGTCTTGGATATCGACCCCAACGTAGTGGAGATCACCGCGATACGCCTTGAAGCGGGAGGCGCTCCTATTCCCACACCCCACATCCAGCAGACGGGCTCCGGGAGGAAGTATCCGGATGAAGTTATACCGGCCGGCTTCATCCAAGTGCGCATGCAAGGACCGTTTCAACCGGACAAGAGTGCCCATTGCCACCCCGCAAGTCTGCGCAGCAGAACTCCACCGGTCAGCGCCAGGAACGTCCCATGCACGAGATTATCATAGCCGGCATGTCGTCCTCCCCGAAGGGACTTCTCTCTCGGGACTGCCCCGAGGAAAGTGCCTCATGTTCCAACGAACTCGTTTCATCAAGCTAGTCCGCCGGCCCTGAATCCCAACAAGCGCACCGCCGCGCGAGACAGCGCAAGGGGCGAGGCCTCTCGGCCCCGCCCCGCGTCGAACCGCTTGAAGAGCCGCAGCGCTACTTCAGCACGACCGCGATCCCGGAGACCGGATCGAGAGCGATGGGCGCGGCGAGGCTCACCGGCTTCCCGGTGAGCATGTCCACCCCCTCGGTCGCTCCGCCCAACGTCTTGGCATCCAGCGTCACCGTGGCCGGCGCGGCTCCGGTATTGAGCGCCACCACCACGCGGTCATCGCCCGCGCTGCGCGTGTAGGCGTAGACCGGCCCCTTCGTCACCAGTGCGGTGAAGTCCCCGCGGCGGAGCGCGACATGCTCTGCGCGCGCCTTACCGAGCGCACGATAGGTGTCGTGGAGATCCACGCGGTCGGCGTTCTCTTTCCAGTTCCATAGGAAGGGGCGGCGGCAGTCGGGGTCCTTGCCCCCCATCATGCCGATCTCGTCGCCGTAGTAGATGTGCGGCGCGCCCACGTAGGTCATGGCGAAGAGGGCGGTGAGCTTGACCCGCTTGGGGTCGCCCCCGATCTGCTCGCGGTATCGGACGGTGTCGTGGCTACCCACCAGGTTCATCATCACCTGCACCGCCTGGGTGGGGTAGGCGTTCCGCCCGGTGGCCATGGTGCGGTCGAACTCCTCAGCGGTGCCGCGTCCCTGGCCGAGGAACTTGGTGACCGGATCCCGGAAGTACGCGTAGTTCATGGTGGCGTCGAAGAGGGTCGGCCCCACGTAGTCGGCGGCGTTACCCCAGAGCTCGCCGACGATGTAGGCGTCCTTCTTCAGCGCCTTGACCTCGCGATTGAAGCGGGTCCAGAACCAGAACGGCACCTCGGTGGGCACATCCAGACGCACCCCGTCGCAGTCCATCTCGCCGATCCATAGCGCCGTCACCTTGCTCAGATGATCGAGAAGCGCCTGATTGGGCTGGGCGTCGGCGATGTTCCTGATCCCGTTCTCCTGCGGGTTCGCGCGCGAGAGATCGAAGTTGAGGTCGGGCAGATCGCCGAATCCCCACCAGCACTGGTAGTAGTCCTCGGGCTTGGCCCCGCCGGTCCCGAACCGGTCGGGCAGCGGCCACTTCTTGAACTCGAACCAGTTGTAGGTGGCGCTCTGCGGCCCGTTCTTCACGGCGTCCGCGAAGGCCCAGTGCGCGTTTCCGCAGTGGTTGAACACGATGTCGAGGACGATGCGGATCCCCTTCGCGTGCGCGTCCTGGACGAACGCCTTGAACTCGTCGTTGGTGCCGAACGCGGGGTCGAGCTTCAGGTAGTCCGCGCAGTCGTACTTGTGGTTCGACTTGGCCTCGAAGGTCGGGTTGAAATAGATCGCCGTGACGCCGAGATCCTGCAGGTAGTCCAGTCCCTCGCGCACCCCCGCGATGTCCCCTCCGTAGAAGGAGAAGTAGTCGGGCTTCGCCGTCCGTCCGATAGGGGCTATGTACGAGGCCCGGCGATGTCGCTCCAGTCCGTGACCAGGTGGTAGTACTCGTCATTGGTCTTGCCCGACGAGGGGAGCGAGGTCTTGCCCTGGTAGTACCACGCGCTGAAGTCGGGATCGTTCGCCGGGTTCCCGTTCTTGAAGCGGTCCGGGAAGATCTGATAGATCACCGCGTCCTTGACCCAATCGGGAGTCTCGAACGGCGGGAACGCGACCGATGTGAAGTGGAACCAGGCATCCGGTGCGGGCCGCGCCGCGGTCAGTCCCGATGCGGTCAGGTACTCGACCGTCGCCGCGTCCTTGTAAGCGGCGAGGTAATCGAAGGCGTCCGCAGCAGCCACCGTGCCCCGCCAGTATTGGAACGCCCCGTCCTGGCCGGCCGGGGTCATGCCCACCGAGCGCTCGGCGGATCCCTCGCGAATCAAGAGGTCCATGCCCTCGATGTCGCCGCGGTGGGAGCGGAACGTGATCTCGACGTGCCCTCCGCCCATGTTGTTGACCTCGGTCGAGGTCTGCTCGTGATCGATGCCGGCGCCGGAGATCTTGCCGTCGCCGAGCTTGACCTCCACCGCCGGGAAGCGCGAATCCACCCGTACGACGCTGTTCTGCCCGCCGAAGCCGTCATCCACGAAGCTGTCGGCGTGATCGCGGTCGGTGGTCCAGTTGCCGTCGGCCACGAACTTGTACTGGTACTCGCCCTCCTGCAGGAGGAGCGTCGTCGTGTACTCGCCGGCGTTGTCGGGTCCGCTGAGCGGGGTCTTGCCCACGTTCCAGTCGTTGAAGGTGCCGGCCAGCATCACCGAGGCGGGCTTGCCTGCCGGCTTGAAGCGGAAGGTGACCTGACGGAGCCCTGCCGGAGGAGCGTTTCCCTTGGCGGCGACGTTTCCGCCGGGGCCGAGGATCATAGGGTTGGCGCCGACAAGGACCACCGAGTTCTGGCCGCCCAACCCATCGGGCGCGCTATCCGGCGCGAAATCGTCGGCAAACCACTGATCGCCGTTCACCACGAATTTGTATTCGACCTTGCCGGCGGGGAGGAGGACGGTGGCTTCCCATACGCCGTCCTTGTCGGGGTCGCTCATCGGATTCTTGGTCGCATCCCATCCGTTGAAGGAACCCGCCACGCTCGCCGAGTTCACGCCGCCGATGACCGGTTGGTAGCGGAAGGTGACCGAGGTGGTCGCCCCGGCGGTGGGGGTGGGGCCGCCGTCCTTCACCGGCTTGGGTGAGGCCCCAGCCTTCGAGCCCACCGTCATCGTCGAGCCCGCGACGTTCAGCACGGAGTTCTTGCCGCCAAACCCGTCGTCGATGAACTCGGTCGCGGCCTCATCGGTCTTCCACGTGCTGCCGTCGATCACGAACTTGTACTGATAGGTTCCGGGGGCGAGGTCGAGAACGGCTTCCCAGATCCCGCCGCCGGTGGGGTCCTGAAGGGGAGTGGCGTCCACAGTCCAGTTGTTGAAAGAACCGGCCACGGAGACCGTGCGGGTCCCGGGGGCCGGTTGGTAGCGGAAGGTCACCCGCGTCATGCCCGACGGCGGCGCGGGCGTGGCCGCTCCACCTCCGGCGGGTGCTTTGACCGCAGCTCCACCGCCGGCAGGCACCGCGGCGCCGGCCGGAGCGCCGCCGCCAACCGTCATCGCTTCGCCGCCCACGATCAGCACGGAGTTCTTTCCCCCGAAGCCGTCGTCGGTGAACTCCTTGGCGCTCTCGTCGGTGAGCCACTGGGTGCCGTTCACGACGAACTTGTACTGGTGGCTGCCGGGGGCGATATCGATCGTCGCTTCCCAGACCCCGTTGCGGTTGGCGAGAGGCGCCGCCGACGTGCTCCAGTCGTTGAAGCTCCCGGCCACCGACACGCTCTGCGCGCTTGCCGGTGCCGGGAAGCGGAACGTGACGGGAGTGGCCGCCGCCTGACCGGCCAGAAGCGCGGTCATGACGATGGAAATAGCGGCGATCGTGTGAGAAATTCGGGCCGGCATGAACACGGTGAGCCTTCCTCCGTTCCGGATGACTACCCCGACTGGGGGCGGCCCACTCCGCAACGGGGGTCGGGCTCGGGAGGGCCGCTCTGGAATCGTGAGCGGATTGGACCGCTCCAACAGACGGACGCAGTATAGCGGTTCGTAGTCTCCGCGTCATCCCGGCGCGGTTGCAGGGGGCCCGAACCCGTGGTAGCCTGCGGCGGGCTAACAGTCGATATGACACGGATTTTGGGGATCGATCCAGGGAGCCAGGCGACGGGCTTCGGCCTCATCGAGGCGGGGCCGGGGCGGAGCCGTGCCCTCCTTTTCGGCACGGTCCGGCCCGGGCGAGGCCTCTCGCTCCCCGACCGGCTCCACACGATCTTCAAGGACCTGAGCGCGGTCATCACGGAGCACGTCCCCGACGTGGTCGCGGTGGAGACCGCGTTCTACCACAAGAGCGCGCGCTCCACCCTCGTGCTCGGCCACGTGCGCGGAGTCGTGCTCCTGGCCGCTCGGGTGGCGGGCGCTCCCGTCCACGAGTACGCCCCGAGGGAGATCAAGCTGGCCGTGACCGGCAACGGCAACGCGTCCAAGGAGCAGGTGGCGTTCATGGTGCGCGGACTGCTCGCGCTCAAGGAGACGCCCGCCTCCGACGCCGCGGACGCCCTGGCCGCCGCGCTCTGCCACTGGCACCGCGCGGGAGTGAGGAATCTCCGGTGATCGCGCATGTCCGGGGTCGACTTCTCGAGAAGCACGCCACGCGCGTGGTCGTCGAGATGGGCGGGCTCGGCCTGGAGATCCAGGTACCGCTCACCGCATCGGAAGCGATGGGGGAGGTGGGGGAGGAGACCGCACTGCACACCGTGCTGGTGGTGCGCGAGGACGCGCTCGCGCTCTACGGGTTCCGGACCGTGCAGGAGCGCACCCTCTTTCTCAAACTCATCGCGGTGTCGGGGATCGGACCCAAGATCGCGCTCAACGCGCTCTCGGTCCCCTCGCTCGCCCAGCTCGTGGCGGCCCTGCGCGGGCAGGATCTCGCGTTTCTGACGCGGCTACCCGGCATCGGCAAGAAGACCGCCGAGCGCATGAGCCTGGAGCTCAAGGATGGGCTCTCGGAGTTTGCGGCGGAACCCGCCGAGGGCTCGGCGGGGCGCGCCGAAGCGGATGCTGTGGCGGCGCTGGTCTCGCTCGGCTACACGCGGCCTTCCGCGCAGGACGCGGTGCAGCGCGCGACCAGGGAGTCGGCGGCGGACACCGACTCGGAGACGCTCATCCGCACCGCGCTCCAGCGGCTGGCCGGGGGGAAGAGCCAGCGAGGCTGACCGCTCGTCGCCAGGAACACGAAAGAGGGATCTCGACGGGCGAGACCCCTCTCTCTGGATCGATGCCGAGGCGACAGGCCGCAGCGGGCGCTCCCGCGGGCGCGCCGTCTAGACCTTGTAGCGCTCGCGCTTCTTATGCCGGTTGGCGCGGCGGCGCTTCTTGAGCTTGTGCTTGCGAATCTTCTTGCGCCGCTTCTTGATCAGACTTCCCATGAATCGTTCCCATCCTGACCTGCGATGAACGGGGCGCCGGGGCCCCACCACCCCGGACCTCTAGGGCCGGGGACAAAGCGCGAAGGAGTGTACCCCGCCGGGGTCCTCCCCGGCAACCCCCAACACGGGGGGGAGCTACGACCCCAACCGGGTGATGACCTCCGCCGGCGGGGGGGCGGTCTTGACCTTGGCCTCCGCCTTGAGCGAATCCACCCGCGCCCGGAACTGCTTCTGGCCCTTTTCCTGGCTGAGGAAGCTCCGGATCCCCTCCTTG
Organism: Candidatus Eiseniibacteriota bacterium; assembly: GCA_963762255.1. Lineage (GTDB taxonomy): Bacteria > Eisenbacteria > RBG-16-71-46 > JABDJR01 > JABDJR01 > CAVXKA01. Next base: position 745,648 of record CAVXKA010000002.1, on the reverse strand, counting down.
ACGTCCTCGATGTTCCGGCCCTCGCTGGTGCGCCGCTCGAGCACCTTGATGATGTGATAGCCGAATTGAGTCTCCACGATGCCGCTCATCTGGCCCGGCTCCAGGGCGAAAGCCGCGGAGTCGAAGGGCGCGACCATGGCCCCGTGCCCGAACCAGCTCAGATCTCCGCCGTTGGCGCCGCTACCGGTGTCCTCGGAGTTGTCCTTCGCCATCTGCGCGAAATCGGCGCCGCCCTGGAGCTTGGCCAGGATGCCTTCGATCTTCGTCCGCACTGCGGCCTTGGCTGCGGCGTCGGAACCCGCCGGGACCATCAACAGAATGTGGCTGGCGTGGACCTCGGGCTGAGGGCCGAACGACTCGGGGTGCCCGTCGAAGTAATCCGAAATCTCATCATCGGAGACCCCGGGATTCTGCTCCATCGTCTTGTTGAAGTACTCGCCGAGGAGCATGTTCGTGCGCATGTCGCGCTCCACGTCGGCTTCGGTCACGTTGTTCTTGGTGAGGAGCTCGACGAAAGCCTCCTGCCCGCCGACCTGCGCCTTGAGCTGCGCCACCCGGCCCTGTACCTGCTCCTCGGTCACCACGATGCCGGCCTTCTCCGCCGCCTTCTCCAGCAGCTTCTGCTCCACCAGCCGCGCGAGCGCCGTGTTGTAGATCTGCTCGGGGCGGGTTGCGCCCTCGACTGTGGAATCGGGGGGCACGTTCTGACGGAGGAAGTTCTGGGCGACCTTCTCGACCTCGGGGATGGTGATGGTCTGTCCGTCCACCGTGGCCGCGGCGCCCTCAGGGAGCTTGCTCCCCATGGAGCCGCATCCCGTGGCCGCAAGCGCGATGCTGAGTGCGAGCCAGAACAGGCGCGTTTTCATGATGGGTCCTTTCCGTCGCGCCTCAGGGCGCTGGAACAGCGGGGGTCGGGTACAAGGCGCAAAAGGGTATCAAGCAGCCGGGCGGCAGGCAATAGCGGAAACGGTCAGGATCCCGACGGGGCGGGGCGGGCCGCTCCCATCGCCTCCTGGTCCTTGTACTGCAGCAGGTAGAGCCGGTAATAGAGCCCGCGCTGCTTGAGGAGTTCCTGGTGGGTACCCTCCTCGCGGATCGTGCCCTTGTGCATGACGAGGATGCGGTCCACGTTGCGTACGGTGGAGAGGCGATGTGCCACCACCAGCGAGGTGCGCCCCAGCATCAGCTTCGAGAGCGCCTCCTGGATGAGGATCTCGGTCTCGGTGTCCACGTTGCTGGTGGCCTCGTCGAGGATCAGGATCTCGGGGTCGTTGGCCAGGGCCCGCGCGAAGGACAGGAGCTGCTTCTGGCCGGTGGAGAGCGAGGCGCCGCGCTCGCCGAGCGGCGTTTCGAATTGTTCGGGGAGACCCAGGATGAATCCTTCGGCATTGACGTAGCGGGCCGCGGTCTGGAGGTCGTCCTCCGTGATGTTCTCGTTCCCCATACGAATGTTGCGGGCGACGGTGCCGCTGAAGAGGTACACGTCCTGGAGCACGAGGCTCATGCGCTTGCGCAGATCGTGCTGCGGCCAGTTGCGCACGTCCACACCGTCCACCAGGATCTTCCCCTTCTGCACGTCGTAGAAGCGCATGAGGAGGCTCATGATCGTGGTCTTGCCCGATCCGGTGGCGCCCACGAACGCGAGCGACTCGCCGCGCATGACCCGGAACGAGACGTCGCGGGTCACCCAGTCCTCGCCCTGGTACGCGAACCAGACGTTTCGGAATTCGATGATCGGCGCGGCTCCGTCGGATCGGGGAACGACCGCTCCCGCGGGATCCTCGATGGCCGGCGGCGTATCGAGGAGCGTGAAGATGCGCTCGCTCGCCGCCATCGCCCCCTGGAAGATGTTGTACTTCTCGCTCAGATCCTGGATCGGGCGATAGAAGCGGCGGACGTACTGGATGAAGGCCACCAGACCGCCGAGGGTGAACGCGCCCTTGAGGATCTGTTCCCCTCCCACCCAGATCACCATGGCCAGGGCGAGCGCGGAGAAGACTTCCACGCCGGGGTAGAAGGTCGCGTAGTAGAAGATGGACCGCAGGTGCGCCTCGGTGTGGTCGCGGTTGAGCTCGTCGAACTCGGCGCGGCTACGCTTCTCGTGGTTCATCACCTGCAGCACCGACATACCGGTGATGGACTCCTGGAGGAAGGTGTTGATCCGGGCGAGGCGGGTGCGGACCTGGCGGTAGCTGTCCCGCACGCCGTCACGAAACCACATGCTCAGCCAGAAGAGGAGCGGGAGCACGGCGAAGGAAACCAGCGCGAGCCGCCAGTCCATGACCATGAGCACGCCCATGATGCCCAGCAGCGTGAAAACGTCGCCGAAGATCGCCACCACACCGCTCGTGAACATCTCGTTCAGCGCGTCCACGTCGCTGGTGAGACGGGTGAGCAGGCGACCCACCGGATTGCGATCGAAGAACCCGATGTGGAGCCGCTGCAAGTGGCCGAAGATCTCGTCCCGCAGCGTGACCATGATCTCCTGGCCGACCCGCTGCATGAGGTAGACCTGGGCGTACCCGAGACCGAGGGCCAGGATGAGCGTGACGAAGTAGAGGAGAGCGATGCGGACCAGACCCGGCACGTCGCCGTCGGCGATGTATCGGTCGATGGCGATCTTGGTCAGGTACGGTCCGGTCAGCTCGAGAGCGGCGGTGATGACGAGGAGCACGATCGAGAGAACGACCGAAGTCCGGTGCGGTCGCAGATAGACCAGGAGCCGCCGCATGAGCCGGGCGTCGAACGCTTTGCCCAGGATCTCGTCTTCCTGGAATTCGTGGGCGCTCACTGTGCCGCCTCCAGCTCCTGCTCGAGTTGCTGGAGCTGCACCAGCTCCGCGTAGATTCCGTCACGGGCCACCAGTTCTTCGTGGGTGCCCTCCTCGGCGATGGCGCCCTCCTCGATGACCACGATGCGGTCGGCGAGCTTCACCGTGCTCACGCGATGGGCGACGAGGAGCGTCGTGCGGTCGCGCATGAAGCCGCGGAGCCCTTCGAGGATCGCCTCCTCGGTGCGGGTGTCCACGCTGGCGAGGGCGTCGTCGAGGATGAGGATGCGCGGGTTGCGCAGAAGCGCCCGCGCGATCGCGGTGCGCTGTTTCTGGCCTCCGGACAGCGTCACCCCGCGCTCGCCCACCATCGTCTCGTAGCGCGACGGGAAATCGTCCACCTCCTCGGCGAGGCGCGCCAGCTCGGCGATGTGCCGCACGTCGGGATCGGAAGCGTCGGGGCGACCCAGCGCGATGTTCTCGCGGATCGTGCGGCTGAAGAGCAGGGTCTCCTGCGGGACATAGCCGACGGCGCCGCGCAGCGCGTCCAGAGGAATGTCCCGCACGTCCACGCCGTCCAGGAGCACCTGACCCTGCGTCGGGTCGTAGAGGCGCGGCACGAGGTTCACGAGGGTGGTCTTGCCGGAGCCGGTGCGGCCCACGATCGCCACCGTCTCGCCGGCCCGCACCCGGAGGTCGATGCCCTTCAGCACTTCCACCCCCGCGCGGGAGGCGTACTCGAAGTGGACGCCACGCAATTCGATCTCGCCCGCGATCGGGTGCGCCTCGCCGGCCTCGGGGTCGGCGATCTCGGGCTCCTCGTCGAGAATCTGGTTGATGCGCTTCATCGAAGCGGCACCGCGCTGGAAGATGGAGACCACCCAGCCCAGGGCGATCATCGGCCAGATGAGCATGACCAGGTAGGAGTTGAAGGCGACGAAATCGCCGAGGGTGATCGCCTTCTCGATCACGAGCCACCCGCCGAAGCCCAGTACGAGCACGGTGCCGGTGCCGGCGAGAAACCCGATGACGGGGGAGAAGAACCCGTTGATCTTCACCAACCGCATGTTGCCTTCCAGGTATTCCAGGTTGCGGTCGCGGAAGTCCTGCCGGGCGGATTCCTCCTGCACGTAGGCCTTCACCACCCGGACCCCGGCCAGGTACTCCTGGGCGCGGGACGTGATGGTGGAGAACTGAGCCTGCACCTCCTCGAAGCGGCGGTGGATGGCCCGCCCGAACCGGTACATGAAGAACGAGATGAGCGGCAGTGGAATGAGGGAGATGAGCGTGAGCTTCCAACTCAGGATCACCATGAGCGTGAGCGCGGCGGCCAGCGTCACCGCGGTGTTGACCGAGTACATGATGCCCGGTCCCATCACCATGCGAACCGCGTTGAGATCGTTGGTGGCGCGGGCCATGAGATCGCCTGTGGGGACGCGGTTGTAGTAGGAGAAGGACAGCGTGGTGAGCTTGGCGAAGAAGTCGTTCCTGAGCTCGTACTCCATCTCCCGCGAAGCCCCGATCACCAGCCGGCGCATGAAGTAGCGGGCGATGCCGCCGATCAGCGCCATGCCCACGAGCGCTCCGGCGAAGAGCAGCAGCGTGGAGCGATGCATCTCCCGTCCGAGCCCGTCGATGGCGTACTTGAACACCCAGGGTGAGGCGAGCTGGAAGGCGTCGGAGACGAAGAGCGCAACCATGCCCCAGTCCAGCGCGCGCCGGTGGCGGAGGAGATAGGGAAGGAGGCGGCCGAGCGACTTCACCGCGCGTTCCTCCCGTCGGGCTCGCGGTAGCGGCTCTTGATCCCGCCCCAGGTCGAGCGCTCGACCGGGGTGGAGCAGAAGTACAGGATGCCATGCTCGCGGTCGGTGATGGCCGTCACCGTCTGTCCACGGATCGCCGCGAGGATGCCGGCGCAGTTGGTGGACCCCCAGAAATTGGCTTCGGCGGGGATCGGCTCCGGCTGGAGGAGGCGCACGCAGACTCGCGTGTTGTCGATGTCGTTGGTCACGTCGAGGGTCCCCCCGACGACGAGGTCCGAGTAGTACCCGCAGTCCCCGTCGCCGACCTCCAGCGCGGTGTTCCAGAAGTTGATATCGCACCGGCGCAGGTAGCCCGACACGGAGTGAAGGAGGAGGCCGGTGCCGCTCTGGAGCACGCCGGAGATCACGCAGTCGTCCAGTTCGAGGCGCGCCCCCCGCGCGCGGAAGGCGGTCTTCGCGCCCTCGAAAACGGAGCCTTGGGACGTGAAGAGGACGACCCCCGGGAGGTCGACCTGCAGTTCGCCCCCGGTGAAACGGGAATCGATCACGCGCACCTCGCCGCAGTTTCCGCTCGCGCAGCGCGCGGCGGGAGCGCGGATGCCTCCCGGGGGGCAGACCAGGGTGTCATGTACGGCAAGGCCGAAGGACACATCCGAGGCCTCGACGCGCTCCAGCCGGAGTGAGCCCAAGCCGGGCTCCACCGCGATGGCCTCGAAGAGTGCGTCGAAGGCGCAATCGCGAAGTACGACGTTCTCGGCTCCGGGTTGAACGTGAACGCCTCTGAGCTTCCCGGTGAATCGGCAGCCGGTGAACGTCGCCGAGGGCCCGGCAACGGCCAGCGTGCCGCTCCAATCGCCCAGCGCGCCATCGAAGACGATTTGCTCGATGCTGGCCAGCGAGGCCTCGATGGCGGCCAGCCGCACCGAACCCGCGGCCCCCAGCGGGCGGACGGTGATCGCCTTGTTCACCGTGATCGTGCGCGGGTAGTCGCCGGGATCAACCCAAACGGTATCCCCCGGGGAGGCCGCGTCCACCGCCTCCTGGAGGGAAGACGGTGTCGCTCCGGCCGGGACTCGCGGTCCGGCGATCGAAAAGGCGCAGGCGATGAGGGCGACGGCGAGCGTCCGCGTGACGGCTGACCGGCGTGACGGCGATAAGCGACGCATGGGAACGGGAGAGTCTAGCAAGCGTTGCGGTGGGGGTAAATCGCGACGCAGAAATCGTCGTCCGCAGGGCGCTTCGAGGGCGGCCGGTTGGCCGCGCTCTCCCTCGCTGCTAGACTGGCGCCGGCTTTGCGCTGACGCGCGCCGGAAGGCGCGGATGAGGACGAGAGCGTGGCGACGACAATCCTGATGCTCAAGAGCGATGGAGCCCTGGTTTCGGACATCCCGCTGGGGGAGCTGGGTCCCTTCATGGAGGATCCCGGGACACGGGTGTGGATCGACCTCTTCGAACCGGAGATGGCCGACTACGAAGCGCTCCAGGCAGTGTTCCACTTCCATCCCCTGGCCATCGAAGACTGCCACAGCAACATCCAGCGGCCCAAGATCGACGAGTACGGCAACTATATCTTCATGACCTTCCACGGGCTCAACCTCGCCGAGGGGAAGGATCCCCTGGAGATGGTGGAGCTGGACCTCTTCCTGGGGGCAGCCTTCCTGGTGACGGTTCGCTACGACCGCCTCTTCTCCATCCGCGAGGTCCAGGAGCGCGTGGAGAAGAACCCCGAGATTCTTCACCGGGGACCCGACGTGGTGTTGCACGCGGTGCTCGACCGCATGGTGGACTACTACTTCGATATGCTCCAGCGCCTCGACGAGAAAATGGACGGGATCGAGGACCGGCTCTTCGAGGGAGCTACTCGCGACGTGCTGAAGGAAATCCTCGATCTCAAGCGCACGATCATGGCCCTGCGGCGGGTGGCGGGACCCCAGCGAGAGATCATGAACCAGATCGCCCGCGGCGATTGCCCGATCGTCCAGGAGGGAACCCGCTACTACTACCGGGACATCCACGATCACCTGCTGCGTATCGCCGACTCGCTGGACGCGTACCGCGACATGATCGGCACCGCGATGGACACCTACATGACCGTCATCTCCAACCGCACCAACGAAATCATGAAGGTGCTCTCGATCATCGCCACCATCATGCTGCCGCTGAGCCTCATCACCGGGTTCTTCGGGATGAACTTCCAGTGGTTCCCCGGTCTCCACCACCCGCTCGGCGTGTGGTTCGTGGTGGGCGCCATGCTGGTGTTGGCGGGGATCATGCTGGCCTACTTCCGCCGCAAGGGATGGTTCTAACGTGAAGCAGCGGACGCGCAAGAAGAAGATCGAGCAGGAGGAACTCCTCTTCGCCGATGCGTCGGTGGCCGTGGCGGAGGAGGAAGCGCCGCCCGAGCGCGAGGAGCGCACCCCTGCCCGCAAGCGCGGCGCCCGGGCGCCGGCGACGGCCCAGAGCATGGCCAAGGCGCAGCGCGAGATCTCGGTGAGCGAGTTCTTCTCCAAGAACCGTCACCTCCTCGGATTCGACAACCCCGCCAAGGCGCTGTTGACGGCGATCAAGGAGGCGGTGGACAACTCGCTCGACGCGTGCGAAGAGGCGGGGATTCTCCCCGACATCCAGGTGGAGATCGACCAGCTCGCCGAGGAGCGGTTCCGGATCGCGGTGCAGGACAACGGGCCCGGCATCGTGCAGCAGCAGATACCCCGCATCTTCGGGCAGCTCCTCTACGGATCCAAGTTCCATCGCCTGCGCCAGTCGCGCGGGCAGCAGGGGATCGGCATCTCCGCGGCGGGGATGTACGGCCAGCTCACCACCGGCAAACCGATCGTGATCACGAGCCGGACCGCGAAGAACCGCCCCGCGCACCATTTCGAAATCCGGATCGACACCCGCAAGAACGCGCCGGTCACCATCGCCGACCGCGAGGTGGAGTGGGACGGCGTGGAGCACGGCACGCGAGTAGAGATCGAGATGGAGGCGACCTACCGCAAGGGGCCGCGCTCGGTGGATGCCTACATCCAGCAGACCGCGCTTGCCAACCCGCACCTGCGACTCGGCTATCGCCCTCCCAAGGAAGCGGCGATCGTCTACGAGCGCGCGGCGTCGCAATTGCCGAAGGAGCCGCTCGAGATCCAGCCGCACCCGCACGGCGTCGAGCTCGGCATGCTCATGAAGATGCTCTCCGACACCAAGGCGCGCAACGTGAAGGGCTTCCTCACCAGCGAGTTCTCGCGCGTAAGTCCGCGGGTCGCGGATGGGATCCTGGCCACGGCCAAGATCCGCGAGAACGCCTCGGCGCGGACCGTCCAGCACAAGGACGCCGAAGCGCTGTTCCACGCGATCGGTCAGACCAAGCTCATGGCCCCGCCCACCAACTGCCTCTCGCCGATCGGGGAGGAGTTGCTGATCGAGGGCCTCAAGCAGGAGGTGAAGGCGAGTTTCTACACCGCCTCGACGCGCAGTCCGTCCGTCTATCGCGGGAACCCGTTCCAGGTGGAGGTCGCGCTGGCGTTCGGCGGGGACCTGCCCGGGGACGAGCCGATCGTTCTCTATCGCTTCGCCAACCGCGTGCCGCTGCTCTATCAGCAGGGCGCGTGCGCGGTCACCAAGGGCGTGATCTCGACCGCGTGGCGCAGCTACAAGGTGCAGCAGTCGAAGGGGTCGTTGCCGATCGGGCCGATCGTGCTCATGGTGCACATCGCCTCCGTGTGGGTGCCGTTCACCAGCGAGTCCAAGGAGGCGATCGCGCACTACCCGGAGATCATGAAGGAGATCCGGCTCGCGATCCAGGAGTGCGGGCGGCGGCTCTCGCTGCACATTCGCCGCGGCCTGCGCGAGAAAGAGGCGGACCGCAAGCGCTCCTACATCGAGAAGTACATCCCGCATATCGGGATCGCTCTGAAGGAAATTCTCTCGCTGAGCGACGCCGAGGAAGCGCGGGTGGTGACCACGTTGCGCGACACGCTCGAGCGGTCGCGGAAGATGGACTGAGGCTGTCGTGCGGCTCATCGACATCTCGCCGCCGATCACCGCGCGGACTGCGGTGTGGCCGGGAGACCCCGAGTACCGGCTCACGTGGGCGGCGCGCATGGAGCAGGGCGGCTTGAGCAACGTGGCATCTCTCACGTCGACGCCGCATCTGGGGGCGCATGCCGACGGCCCGCTGCACTTCTCGGTGTCGGGCGATGCGATCGGTGCGGTGGATCTGTCGCCCTACGTCGGCCGGTGCCGGGTCGTCGATCTCACCGGTGCGCGGGTCGTGGACGAGGAGTCGCTGTTTGGCGTCGAGCTCTACGGCGCCGAGCGCGTGCTCTTCAAGACGGGGACCTTTCCCGATTTCGAGCAGTGGAACACCGACTTCGCGTGGATCGATGCCGGGCTGGCGCGGCGGCTGGCGCGCATGGGGGTGAAGCTCTTGGGGATCGACACGCCCTCGGTGGACGCCTACGAGTCGAAGGAGCTGCCCACGCACCGCGTGCTCCTCGAGACCGGGATGCGCAATCTCGAAGGACTGGATCTGTCGGACGTGGACGCCGGGGAGTACGAGTTGATCGCGCTGCCGCTGCGGCTCATGGAAGCGGATAGCTCGCCGGTGCGGGCGGTGTTGAGGACGTTGGACTAGCGACAGGTGATCACCCGGGTGATCACGGAAGGACAGGGGAGTGGCGAAGAAGAAGATCACGAAGGTGGGGACGAAGAAGCCTTCGGCGGCGGCCGCGAAGGCGGCGGCGCAGGCGAAGCCGAAGGTGCCTCGGCGCAGTGCCGGCGCCCCCGCTTCCGCGGTCAAGGACACCGTCTCCCTCATCAAGAGCGAGGCGCGACAGATCGAGCGCCATATCGTCGCCCGGCAGAAGCCGTCGCTGCGGCTTCCGCTGCGCGCGCTGGCCAACGTGAAGTACTCGGTGCAGCGCGGCTACTTCGAGATGAAGGGAAAGTCCAAGGAGCGCACGCTCACCGTCAACACGGTCAAGACCTTCGCGCAGACGCTGCGGATGATGGCGCTCTCCAAGGAACTGGTCGAGCAGGACGACATCGCCACCAAGCGAGAGGCGTACTACGTCAGCAAGAACTGGGGCGACGCGCGCTTCGAGGAGCAGCCGGAGTCGGACACGGTGATGGACGACGTGGAGGCGCTCTTCGCGGTGAACCGCGAGCAGCTCGGCTTCATCCCCGAGGAGAAGGGCGGCGAGGTGGCCGGCCAGCTCGTGGTCATCGACCGCGACCGCGACACCGGCAAGACGCTGCGCATCGACTGCACGAAGTTCGGCAGCGGCGCCTATTCGATCCCGATCTCGGTCGAGCACCTCGAGTTCGAGACCAAGGCGAAGTTCATCCTCGTCATCGAGACCGCCGGCATGTTCCAGCGGCTGGTCAAGCACAACTACTGGCACGAGGCCAACTGCATCCTGGTGTCGATGGGCGGCGTGCCGACGCGCGCGTGCCGGCGCTTCATCCGCCGGCTGGCCGACGAGAAGAAGATCCCGGTCTACGTCTTCGTCGACGGCGACCCCTACGGCTTCATGAACATCTACCGCACGCTCAAGGTCGGCTCGGGCAACGCCGCGCACCTGAACGAGTTCTTCTGCGTGCCGCAGGCGCGGTTCCTCGGCGTCACGCCGCAGGACATCATCGACTACGAGCTGCCGACGCACCCGCTGAAGGACGTGGACGTCAAGCGCGCGCAGGACGCGCTCAAGAACGACCCGTTCGTCCAGCACCACGCGAGTGGCAGCGGGCGCTCGAGCAGCTGATCCGCATGGGGGTGCGCGCCGAGCAGCAGGCGCTGGCCAAGCACGGGCTCAACTACGTGATCGAGACCTACCTGCCGGAGAAGCTGGCGCACCCGGAGAAGTTCTTGCCGTAGGTCGCACCACGCGCAAACCGGCTCGCGCCCCCGCAAGGCCCCCGGCGGAGGTCTTGAACGTCATCCTCAAGCGCCACAGCCGGCTGCTAAGTGTGCTGATCGAGGGCTTCGGCGATATGGTCGATGAGACGCTGGGCTCCGGTTTCCTCTGCGCTGGCGCGGCCTTGGTAGTGCTTGAAGTCGCGCAGGGCGGCCTGGGCGTAGGCCTGCGCGCGGCGCAGGAGGTCTATCTGACGGGACGCGGTGGTCTCTCGTTCCGCAGCGCTGAGGTACATGATGGCGATGTTGAAGCGAGTCTTGCCTGCACTGTGGCGGTTGCCGGTGCGCTCGAAGTACTGGACGGCCTTCTCGTAGTGCTCTCGGGCTTGCTCGGTCAGGCCGACGTTCCTGTAGAGAAGGCCCAACTGGTGGTGGAAGGGGCCTAGGTGGGGGAGAGCGGTGGGGGGGCAGAGTGCGAGAGCCCGGTGGTAGTGCTGCTCCGCTGCCTGGGCGTGCTTCCGCATGGTCGCCACCGGCTCTTGTCGCCGACGGGATTCGGAGAATCTTGCATGGTGGACCATACCGACCTGCTTGATGCTCGCGGAACGACCCAAGGCATCCATCGTGTCTCGCAAGGCCATGCTTCGCTGGTAGGCGGTCTCGGCGGCGTCTAGGTCGCGGATGGCGGGGACTTCCATGAAGGCGTGTCCGAGGTTGTAGTGAGCAATGGCTTCAGTGGATGTGTCCTGGATTCGCTGCATATGCTGAATGGATTCCTCGTACGCTGCTACGCAGTCCGGGTTGCCCTGCTCCATGAGGATTTGGGCAAGGGCGAACACGCTGGCGCCTAAGGTGTGGACAAGGTGGCGCTGGTAGGGGTCCAGGGGGGTGTCGTTGGGGAGGGCGAGGACGGGGGCGGCTTGCTGGCGGTCCCAGGCCGTCACTTTCGCCTGCAGGGAGGCAGCTTGGGCGAGGTCTCGGTAGTGTCCCTGGGCCAGGTCAACTCGGTAGCTCATGACCACGGTGAATTCACCTTCACGGCCGGGCATGGGGGCGTCGTCGAGGGTGCAGTAGTCGGGGGTGATTTCCGCCACCAACCGGGACCATTCGGACGTCCGGCCTTGGTACTTGCAGAGGGTTCGCAGGCCCTGCATGGCGGCAATCACGGATTGCCACCAACCGTGGCGGCGAGCGGTGCGACGGGCGTGCAGCAGGTTGGCTTCTTCCAAGGCGAGGTTTTGGATGACGTCTTGGTTGCCTCGGCTGAACTGCCGTTGGTACTGCTCGCCCATTGCGCCAACGGCCTCGACCCAAGCCCGGAGGGTGGCGGTCGAGCGGCCTTGCTGTCCGTCGTAATGCTGGGCGAACAACTGACGGAGGAACCATGGTAGAGCCGGGTGGATTCCATAGGACGTTCCGCCCAGATAGGTCAGCAGGCCGGTGTCCCGTGCCCGGTCGAGCACGCTCGTCAGGTGTTCCTTGGTCCTCTCCTCGAGTTCGGGCAGGGCATGGTCGCTCGCTTCGCCCATCGACGCGAGGGTATCCACATCCACGGTGCCCTGGAATAGGTGCAGCAGGGCGATGATGGACAGCTCATTAGCCTCAAAGGTGTTGCGGAAGCCGTAGTCGAGCGAGGCGCCCAGCGAACGGTCCCGGCCCTCGGCTGTGTTGACGTCTTCGATGCGCTGCTCGCCGTCTCGCACCGCCTGGATGAAGGCTGCAACCTGATCCCGGTCTCGCAGGCCCAACTGCACAGCCTGTCCAGCGATGATCCGCAGCGTCAGCGGATTGCCGGCACAGTAGTCCAGCAGAGGTTGCCACTGCGCGACTTGGCTTCGGTCCAGCTCCCGTTCGGCACCGATTTGCACCGCCAAGTGGGCGGCGTCCGCAGCGGTCATGTGGGGCATGGGAACCCGGTGCGGGATGCCGCCCAGCCACGCTTGCTCGTCCCGGCGACTGGTCAGCAGGATCTTGGCTCTTGTAGCCGGGTCCAGCTTGACCTGCTTCAAGAAGGCGGCCAGCTCGGCCTGTTCCTCTGGCGCTCGGGCGGATTCGGTCCCGGCCGGGAAGCCAGCGACGGGTTCCACGTTGTCCCAGATCCACAGCAAGGGAACTTGCCGGAGCAGTTGGACTACACGTGAGCGCTTCTCGTGACTCTCGTTGATCGCGCTCCAGTCCTGGACGGTGCGCTGCCCGATCTGGTTCAAGACATCGTCGAGGTCGATGGGATGCTCGAAGGAAGTGAACAGAACAAGAGGCCGCGGGCCGAGGCCGCCTGTTCGGGCATACCAGCGGGCGAATTCAACTGCGGTGGCGGTCTTGCCCTGCCCGGCATAGGCGTGCAGTAGCACAACAGGGTGGGCGTCGAAGGCGCGGTCGAGCATCAGCAGCGTTTCGTCGCGGCCGACGAAGCCGGTGTCGGGCACGTAGCGCAGCAGTGAAGGGTCATTCTGGACTGGGTCGAGTTCCGGCTGCTCGCCGCCTTCGAAAGCCGTCTCTTGCGGCAGCAGCCGGATCGGGGCTGCTTCGTAGACTACCGGGACAAACCAATCCTGCAGCGGGCGAGGCTGCAGACCTATCCATCGGTCCGGGTTGCGAGCCAGGTGCTTGCGAGCCTCGCTGGCCGCCTCGCCGAAGGGGCGGCCTTTGGCCAATGCGGCGTAGAGCTGGCCAACGTACTGGGCCGCGGTGACGACAAAGACGCTGTATCGCATGCCGAGGACGGCAGGGATACCCTGGTCGATGACGGCTTGGGTCAGCGAACCGATGGCCCGGATTTCATCGTGGGCGTTGCTGGCCAGGCCCGCCCCGTCCGGATCAGTCCCGGCTTGGTGCATGGCGGATTGGCAGGCGTTCAGCACCAGTACGGGCACGCCCGTGTCGTGGAGCAACTTGCCAAGTTCGTCCCCAGTCACGGGGCGCATCTTGTGCTCGCTGCTGGGATGTTCGAACAGTAGGTAGCCGTGCTTGCCCGCCCTACTGCCTCCCAGCGTCAGGGCGTTGATGGCTCTCAACCAGTCAGCCAGGGGGGTCTTGCTCAGGTCCTCGTAGACGCCGTGCCCATCGAAGTGGACGATGTGGTACGGGCGCCCGGCGGTATTGGCGTCGCTCAGCACTCTTTGCAGTTGCTCGAACGTGGGTGGCCGGAGGGCGGTGATGTCGAAGCGAGTGAGATCCTTGCCTGCATCCTGCAAGAGCCGGTTGGCCACAACCCGCAGCTCAACGTCTTCAATCCCGGCTGGCCGGCATACGACGTACAGCAGGCGGATGCGTCCTTCGTCGGCCGATGGCACGGGGACGAAACTGAGGTTTGGGTTCGACTGGACGCGCACGAACGATCGAACACGAAGGGCGATGGGTGAGTCGGACTGGGGATCCCGCATCAGCTCCCAAGGAATGGAAGCGGCTTCCGCGATGCCCGCAGAGATTTCAACTCGCAGGTTGGCCAACTGTTCGCGCACCGCAAACCAGATGGCCTGTGTGTTCATGTTGGCAGCCAGGACCTTCGTGTACAATTCTTTGCCCCATCGTTGCATCCATGCTTCGATCTGCTCGATTTGAACCTCTTGGATCGCCTCCGGCCGCAGCAGGTAGTCCTCCAGATACCAGCGCAGCTCCTCGTGCTCCTGCGGGGTGAGCGCGAATTCGATGTTCGCCTCCGCCCCGATATCCGCCTGCCCGGGACGCTGTAAGGTGAGCCCGATAGCGTGCCTCCCCGGACCGGCGGCACGTTCGCGGATGTGAAGAGTCGTTTGCTCGGGCATGTTGGCAACTCCGGTTTGCGGCTGGAAGGAGGCTGAGCGCGTGTGGGATTCTATCGCGTCCTCGCCGCGGTCGGTGAGGCGAGTGTCACGGCGGCCACAGACCCTCGGGCGCTCCTCCGCCCCGTTCAAGATCCGCCGCGCGGCGTGAGCCACTCGAGCAGGCGGTCGGCGGTCGATGGATCGCCGAAGAAGCTGGTGTGCGTGACGCCCGCGTTCGGCGGAAACGTGAATTGCCGCGCATTCTCCACGGGGAACCCTTTCCCGCGCAGCGCTTGGCCGACGCCGAGCGTCGGCACAACCAGGTCGTTCTTCTCGTTCTGGAACACGCCATCCATGATCCGGTCCGCGATCTCCTGCTTCACAAGGTCCCACAGCGGACCGACGTTCGGCTCCCAGTCAGCGGCTAGCGCGTAGTACTCGGTGCCGGCCGTGTCTTTCTCACGTAGCCAATCGAGGAACCGGCTACCGGGATCCTGCGCCGCGAGCCCGGGCAGGTGGCTGAGACCCGCGTGGGCCAGCGTCTTCACCGCCGTCACCACGCCTTCCAGCACGATCTCGATCGGGCCGTCGGGAAGGAACTGCACCACGTTCGTATAGCGGTCAAGCATGTTCACCATGTGGTCGGCCTGTGCTAGCCGCGTTCCGTCGTTGGGGGTGGCGACGAACACGATGCGTCCCACCCGCACTCGGCCCGCTCCCCCCAGCTCGTCGAGTGCATGCGCGAGTGTGCGGGCGACCAGCCCGCCACGGCTGTGGCAGACGATGTCCACATCAAGCGCAGGCCCCTGCGGAATCTGCCCGATCAGCCATTTCACGTTCTCACGTGGGTCGTGCGACAGCGTCCAGTGGTTGAACGCGAACGTCCGTCCGCCATAGCGGGTGCCTAGCTCGGCAAGGGCCTGCGGGTTCATGCGGCTGAAGCAGCCATGCGCGGTACTGAATGTGCCGTGGACGAAGAGCAGCGCAGGGCCCCCGGCGATCCTCCGCCAGTCAGGGTCGCCGAACGCGCCCACGTTCGCAGCCTTGAAGTTGCCAGGCTCGAAGGTGCGCACCCCATAGGGGGCGTGGCCGCTCTCCCACAGGCGCGCCACGCCGCGACCGATTTCCCCCACCACGAAATCCGTGATGGGGAACACCAGCACCTTGAGCACCTTCCGAGCGATCACCGAGAACAGCCCGCGCCGGTCCGCGCCGGGTGGGGTGGGCGAGACCCTACGTGCCGGCACGCGGTAGTGACGCATGGCGGTCGCACCGCGGCGGTCATCGGTTGCGACGTGTGTCTCGCCAATGTGCCACGAGACAATCGAGCCCTCGTCCACCGCCAGAATCACCTGCTCGAACCCCTCTGGAGGCTCGGGCGTCTCGAACTCAATGGCGGGTGGCTCCTGGCCGATCCCGCGTCGCCAGGGATCCGTCGCAGGCTCCGGCTCGAGATCGAGCACGGCGACGGCGCGCTCGGTCATCGCCAGCCGGGCAACCACATCGTCGAGCAACCCGAGGTCCGGGCTCCCCGGTGCGCGGCGCGCGCCGCGTGCCGCCAGCTCGAATGCGCCGCGCCCGGAGAAGCCCGGAGCGCGCAGCGTCCAGCCTGGGCCCAGCTCGATCGGGGATGCGCCGGAGAGAAGCTCGAATTCACTCATGGAAGTTCCTCCTCGTTCAGGGCTGGCACTCCAGTCGGAGCGCAGGATGGCCGTAGTAGACATAGGCGAGATACGTGTCGGGAGACGGCGGACTGCCGGGACCGCTGTAGATGTACTTCGCGCGGATGTCGCGCAACACCGCCGCGATCGGCTCGCCGGCAAGCGCGCCCGTGTAGAACGCTTCGGCTATCTCGCGCGCGACGTCGCTCTGCACCTGCCACAGCGGGCCAACAAACGCGCGGCATCCTTGGTAAAGCGCGGCGCCCGCAAAGCCCGCGGTCTCGCCGAGCGCCACGCCCGCGCGGCCCACCTCGCACGCGTTCAGGAACAGAAGCGGAGCCCACTTGGCGCCGATCTCCGAGCCCTCGAGTACCTGCGGCGTAAACGTCTGCCCGCCCTGCATCACGAGGTGGGTCTCCGCGGGCGCGCCCGTCTTCGAGCGGCCGTGACAGGCAAAGTGGATCAACTCGCAGCCCGCGACCGGCACCTCGCCCTCGAGGAATGAGTCAAGTTCGGTGCCCTCCATCTCGATTACTGTGGCGCGTGACTGCTCCTTCTGCTTCAGCCAGTCGGCTTCGGCCACCGCGTCGGGCAGCGCCGCCACCCCGGCGCCCTTCGGGTAGTTTCCCACTACCACGACGATGTTGCGGTAAGGCAGCCGATCCTCGGGAGGAAGTGCGGGGCCGGAGTCTCCGAGGATCCAGCGGCCGAGATTGACCTGCGCCCCGAGGTGCGCCGCGCGTGCTGGATCGAGCGGTTCGGGCATCCACGCCAGCTCCCAGGGCAGGCGGGTCTCTTCGGTCACGAGCAGCACGTCTGGGGCGCGGCCCGCGCCGGCGGTGATCTGGCTCACCTGTTTCAACACCGACCAGAAGGCCGCCGGCATGCGACGCGCGATTTGCCGACCTATCCCGCGCATCTGATTATCCGCGGTCGGCTCGCCTGAGAGAGCTACCAGTTGCTGCAGCACGCTGTCCACGTAAGCGCCGACGCCGGTATCGAATTCGGTGGTCGCCGGCGTCTCAGGCAGTGCGACGGAGTGCGGGGATTCAAACGTCCAGAGGAAGACCTCGCGCGAGGCGCGCCCGGTGGTGAGCTGGATGGTGGCGGTAAGGTCGGGGGCCCTGAGCCCCGGCTTCACCCTCACCGGCACACCCGTGGTACTGGGCTTCGCCGCAACGTCCGCCGCCATCGGCGTCGCGGAGTCGATGGCCGTGCCCTGCGGCACCACGACCACCTTGCGACGCGCCTGACCACATAGCTGCCCCTCGAAGTGAAACAGGACCGTGATCGAGCGCACCTCGCTCCTTGCGATGCCGTCGGTGGCCACGAGCTCCACCGTCACGTGCGCCGACCATGGATTGTCGCGCACCACGTGCAGCATGCGGGTCCAGCCCTCCGGGGCGTCGAATCCCGCCGCGGCCACCTGGATGTGAAGGTCGAACTCGGGCGGGGCCAAGTCGAGCACCACCGGACCGCCGGACACGTCCGCACGCGCGCTTCGCGCAAAGCCAATGACGAGATCGAAGATTTGGTGTTCCTCTACCACGACCGGCGCGCCGAGGTCGGGCCATGCCTGGAACGCCCGCTTCTCGGGAGCGGTCGGTGTGGTGGGGGGAGGGGCTGCAGTGGTCGCTGGACGCTCGTCGGCCGCCGGCGGCATCGCCTTCGGGCCGGCATCCATGTACTCTCCGGGAGCGTGCACGGATTCATCGGGAGGCGCCCCTGCTTCGCCCCGCCTCTCCTTGGGCCGACCAAACCTCAAGAGGTCGCGGAACCTGCGGTTTCTCCGCGGCGCCTCGGCAGTGGGTGGCGGCGCGAGGTACACCATCTCCAGAACACCCATCACGCGACCACGAGGGCTTATCACTACCGCGCCAGGACGGTAGCTGTCGCCCTCCGTCGCGCCCTCGGGATGGACCGGGACAGCGTCGCGTTCATGGAGCTCGAGTGCGACCTCGATCGGCTGCCTTACGGGGTGGTTCGCGATCCGCCGCAGGAAGGCGTCGACGCGGATCGTGTACCAGAAGACGCTGTCGCCCAACTCGCGTCGGATGACAACGTAGTGGACGGATCCACCCGGAGGTACGGCGCCGAGCGCATCCTCCACGTTCTGGCCGGATTCGAGGATGACGAAGGATGGATCGATACGCATGACGCGTCCTCCGTGTCGGGGGTTGGTCGGTCCCCGCAAGTGAACGCACCAGGCGCGCCGCAGCAGGGTCCGCGAGTCGCAGGAACGCGTAGGGGATTCTACCCCACCCTTGACGGATCCGGAGAAATGACACCGGTTCGACCGGTTACCGACCCGCCGCCGTCGACAACTTGGCACGTGGGTCTTGTGATTGACAGCGTTTTGGGGATTTCCCTATGCTTCGCTTAATAGCTCCCGCACCGTGAATCGACCTCTCGACGGTCAACAGCGTGCGAGGGAGGTGTTATGGCCCGACATGTGCTCTTCGTCGTCCACGGTATGGGAGTGCATGAAGCCGATACCTGGCTCGACGAGGTCAAGCAGAAGCTCGACGAGATCAGTCGGCGCTACCCCACGTTCAAGGACTCGGGCTGGCCGGCCGACGTGACGGTCGTGCCGGTCAACTACGACGACATCCTGTGCAACGTCCTCAAGCAGTGGCAGGATGGTGCGGGCGCGGTGTCGCAGTTCGCGTCGCAGCAGCAGATCAAGCTAGGCGGCACTCTCGGCTGGCTCGATGGCATCGCCGCCGAACACCCGCCGTTCTTCTGGTCGCACCTGGCCGACGTGGTGATCTACCGCTTTTTCAATCTCTACCAGGAGCGCATCCGCGCCTCGGTCGTGCGGCAGATTGTCCAGGGCGTCAAGGATCATGCCGGCTGGGACCTCGGCCGCTGCACCGTCCTGGCGCATAGCCTCGGAACCGCGGTCGCGCACGACGCTCTGCAGGTGATGGCCACCCAGCCGCTGGGCGGGGCCGGACCGTTCCGGCCGCCGCAAGCTCGACTTGACAGCATCTTCATGCTCGCCAACGTCAGTCGGCTGCTGCAGACGGATTTCCCCGCCTACGACTCGTTCGTGCGCCCCGGGCCCAATGAGAGCAAGAGTTCGCTGTGCTCCGCGTTCTTCGATTTCCGACACGAACTGGATCCCTGCCTCGTCGTGCGCCGCTTCGCTCCCGTGCACTTTCAAGGGCGTTACTTTCTCCACGAGGATCTCTTTCACTACCGCCAGTGGAACATCCACGGGCTCACGCACTATCTCGACCATCCGAGGGTCCACATCCCGCTGCTCAACCGCGTCATGGGTGGCAGCGCGATCACCCGCGCCCAGATGCGCGCGGCTGTGGACAGCGCAAGCTACCCGCAGTTCGGCGGCGACTTCGCGCCGATCCCGGCGTTGCAGGATCAACTGGCTGAACTGCGTGCGCTTCTTGGCCAGCTTGCGGAAGACTCGTCACTCGAGCAGCTATTCAAGGTCCTGGCGCAGGCGCGCAAGATCATTGAGGAGATCAAGCGCGTAATCGAGAACCGGCCCTGAGTCGAGGAGGGAGACTGTGGCTGGACGCGTGATGACGTTGGATGTCAAAGCGATCCGCGCCGTGCGGGTCGCTCTCCTGCTCGCGCTCTTAGTGGTCGTGCCTTTCGCCACCCACGCGGCGACCGTCGTCGCGGAGAGCGACTTGCTGCCACAGTATTGGGCGGCCCCTGTGGCGGATTGGGCGCAGGCAGCGCACGTGGACCAGGATCCCCGTTACCGCACGCAGATCCTTGCGGAGTTCGCGGATGAACTCGCCCGCGATGACTACCTGGCCATTTTGCGGGCCCTTGCCGATCGCTACCGCGACGGCACAGCCCCCAGCCAGGCTGACCCCGCGATCTTCGCCGCATTCGCTGCCCACTTCGATTCCGTGGTGACCGACTTCGCGGCCGCGGTCGCGGCCACCGGTGGCCCGGCTCAGAAGCTGACGCTCAAGCGCCGCAGCGTCATGTCTGGCAGCCTGCGGTACAACAATAGGTCGTTGCTTCCGGACAAGCCGCTCGAAGGGTTGAGCTACTTTTCTGGCTCGACTGACAGGTTCACGGTGTGGGAATACACCGATGATGACAGTATCCGACTGCTGGTGGAGCCGGAGACCGCACTCGATCTGCGTCTGCGCGGCGACGCCGTGGCGGCGGTGCTGGACGACTTCCTTCTGCCCGTCAAGGATGTAGCCTTGCACGAGATCGTCGCCGCGGACGCCCGCTGGGAGAACTACCTCACCAGCGGCTACTCGCAGTACCCCTGGGAATCGCTGGTTAACGGCGTCGTCCTCTCCTTCGACGCCCTGCACCCGCCCCGGGCCCAGTGGATTCTGCTACACCCGGGGTTGGGCGTTGAGCTCTCCACCCTCACTTGGCAGGACATCCGCGGGAAGGGGGTCGTGAACCTGGAGCTGCTCGGCCACCTGCGCTACACCGGCGACTCGGGCCAGAACTACCTGGGCGCCTCCGTCACCGCCACGTTTCGCGAGGACATGGGTACCGGGTTGGGTTTGCTGCTCCATCCGCGCCGCAACATCCACCTCGGCCTCGTCTGGCACCCGCAGGATCGCGGCGGCGAGGAATCCCCGTACGTGTTCATGACCTGGGATTTCTTCCGCCTCGTGCAGGCTCGGCAGGGGGCATTGGCGGCAGCGGCCGGGACTTGAGGCCGCACGGCCTATCTGTCGCGAAGGCGGTTCCTTGGGGTGACGCCGCAGGACATCATCGACTACGAGCTGCCGACGCATCCGTTGACCGATGTGGACGTCAAGCGCGCGCGGGACGCGATCAAGAACGATCCGTTCGTGCAGCACCATCGTGAGTGGCAGCGGGCGCTGGAGCAGTTGATCCGCATGGAGGTGCGCGCCGAGCAGCAGGCGCTGGCCAAGCATGGGCTCAACTACGTGATCGAGACCTATCTGCCGGAGAAGCTCGCGCACCCGGAGAAGTTCTTGCCGTAGCTCAAGACGAACGCGTGCCCGCACTCGATCCGGCCGTGCGCGCAGAGAGGGGAGTACGAATGGAGCCCGACCCAACCCCGGCTAGCAGCGAGAGACGCGCGTCCCTGGGATGCCTGGTCGGGATTCTCTTCGGGTTGGCCGCGGCAGCCTTCCACGTGCTTGTCGCCGCGATGACCCGCCGCTCCGACTGGCCGGCCACGGTGTTGGGACTCGTGGTCGTGATTCCCTCGGGCATCATCGGAATGCTATTCGGAGTGAGTCTCGGACGCTTCATGACAACGCCCAACCGTGCCCTTGGCATAGGCGCCGTCTTCGGGCTGCTCCTGTGGGGGGTCGTGCGTTTCTCGATCTCGTACACAACCGGCATGCGATTTGTCACCGACGACATCCGGTTCCTCTTCTTCACCATCACTGGCCGAGCGGCCGACGTCATCGCCTTCCTGGGAGTGTCCCTGGTGGTCGGAAGCGTGTTCGGATTCGCCTTCCACCTGCTTCAGAAGCGAGCCGTGAACCGCCTCGGACGCGGCAAGGGCTCGATGGAATCCCCCGTGCGCAGGTAGGCTCGGGCAACGCCGGCACTTGAACGAGTTCTTCTTCGTGCCGCATGCGCGCTAGAATCCCTCAAGCGTCTGTGCCTCAAGGAGCAGAAGGGCAACCATGGTCAAGACGAGCGTGTCCGAGTTCTTCGACTCCTACGCCGGCGACTTTGACGCGATCTACGGCAACAAGAACACGTTCCTCAACCGGCTCTTGAACCGGCACCTGCGCAAGTCCGTGCGCCTGAGGTTCGAGAGATCCGTCGCCGCCTGCGATCCGGTCGCGGGGCGCTCGGTCCTCGACGTCGGGACCGGACCGGGTCATTACGCGATCACGTTCGCCCGTCGCGGCGCGGGGCGCGTCCTCGGGATCGACTTCGCGGAGGGCATGCTTGGCGTCGCCCGCCGACACGCCACCGAAGCGGGCGTCGTGCCGCCCTGCGAGTTCGTGCTGGGCGACTTCTTGACCCACCCGTTCCGGGAGACCTTCGACTACGTCATCCTCACAGGGTTCATGGATTACATGGCTGACCCGAAGACGGTCATCGAGCGCGCGGCCTCGCTGGCGCGACGCCGCGTGATGTTCAGCTTTCCTGCCGCCGGGGGATTCCTCGCCTGGCAGCGCCGGGTGCGCTACCGCAACCGGTGCGATCTGTTCCTGTACAGCCGTGCTCATCTGAAAGAGTTGTTCGCCGGGTACGACCCCGGCCGTGTTCGGATCGAGCGCATCGCCAGAGACTACTTCGTGACCCTCGACATCGCTCCGGCCGCCCCATGAACGCGACCCCACCCGCCGAGCCCATGCACGCGCTGTCGTTCGACATCGAGGACTGGTTTCACTTGGTCGAGATCGAGGCCGTTCGCGACCCGGCCGACTGGCCGCGCTTGAGCGACGAGTCGTCGATCGTCGAGCGGTACACCGACCTGATCCTGCGCGTGTGCGCCGAGCACGAAACGCGCGCGACGTTCTTCGTGCTCGGGTGGGTTGCGGAGCGGCACCCGGCGCTGATCCGCCGGATCGCGGAGGCGGGGCACGAGATCGGTACGCACTCGTATTGGCACCGCAAGATCTACGACCTGACGCCGGCGGCGTTCGCCGCGGACCTGCGCGAGTCGCTTGATGCGATCCGAGCGGCGGCCGGCCCCGGCATTGTCATCCGCGGCTTTCGCGCGCCGTCGTTCTCGATCACGCCCGGCACCGAGTGGGCATTCGACACGCTGCTGGACGCCGGCCTGACCTACGACTCGAGCCTCTTCCCGGCGCCCCGGGGTCACGGCGGCTATCCATGCCCGCGCGGGCCGCACACCATCACCGCTCCCAGCGGACGGACCCTGCGGGAGTTGCCGATCTCTGTCGCGAGCCTGGGTGGTGCGCGGGTCTGCTATAGCGGCGGTGGATACCTGCGGCTCTTGCCGCTGTCGCTCATCCGGCACGGCATCCGCCGGGAGTCTGCGGCAGGACGGCCTACCGTTGTCTACCTTCATCCCCGCGACTTCGCCTCGGACGCCCCCCGCGTTCCGATGCCGCTCGTGCGGCGGTTCAAGTGCACCGTGGGTCTCAACACGACCGAGCGGAAGCTGCGCGCGCTGCTGCGCGAGTACCGGTGGGGGACGTGCGAGGAAGTGCTGTCGAGCCCGACCTACCGGGATTCGTCCGGCCCCGCCCCGACCGAGTCGGCACGGAACAGTGCGAGATACGCTCCGTAGCCCAGTGCCTCCAGGCTGTCCACCGGGATGAACCGGAGAGACGCGGAGTTGATGCAGTAGCGGAGCCCCTCCGGTCCGGGTCCGTCGTCGAAGACGTGGCCGAGGTGCGAGTCGGCTTCCCGCGAGCGGACCTCGGTGCGCCGCATCCCGAACGAGACGTCCCCGTGCTCGGTGACGTTTTCCTGGATCAAGGGGCGCGTGAAACTCGGCCAGCCGCTTCCGGAGTCGAACTTGTCCAACGAGCTGAAGAGCGGCTCACCCGATACCACATCCACGTAGATGCCGGGCTCGTGGTTGTCCCAGTAGGCATTGTGGAACGCCGGCTCGGTGCCGCACTCCTGGGTGACTTGGTACTGAAGGGGATCGAGCGTGCGCTTGAGCTCATCCTTCGGTGGCTTGGCCGTCTTCGCGCCGGCGTCGTTCCTCTCGCTCTCATTGCTCATCTGCGTCTCCCCTGATCGGCCAGGTACGATTCGGAGCAGCGCCAGGGCGGCTCCGGCCACAACCACCACTCCGAAGATTCTCACCAGCTTCCGACCCATTGGCTTCCTCCCGCGTAGGTAAACACTACTGCATTTGTCCGGTTTCTCATCCCGGGAAAAGGCCGACCGCCCAGCCTCTCCCCGGGCGCCACCAGGACCACGAGCGGGGTCGGCCTCGTTGCTTAGCCGAGGGCTTCGCGTTACCCTCCGCCGGTGCCGAAGAGAATCCTGATGGTCTGCGACAGTCTCGGTGGGGGGGGCGCGGAGCGGCAGTTGACGCTTCTGGCCACCTCCCTGCGCGACCCGTGGGAGGTGTCCGTCTTCGCGTTGGAAGGCGGCTTGTTCGCACGGGAACTGCGGGACGCCGGAATCCCCCTGGTCATCTCCCCGCGAAAGTTCCGGCTCGACATCTCTCCAATCGTCCCCCTCTGGAACGAGATGGGCGGGCTGAAGCCCGATGTCGTGCATTCCTGGGGTTGGATGTCGTCCTTCGCGGCCGAGATCTGTTGCAAGCGGTGGAGGCTTCCCCATGTCTCGGGCGTGATTCGACGCGGGATGATTCCGCCGCGCAGGGCCTTGCACTTGAAGATCGCCAGCTCGCTGGGGAACCTGACGATCGCCAACAGCAGGGCCGGTCTGGCGGCCTTCGGCGTCGCGCCCGACCGCGGCCGGGTCCTCTACAACGGATTCGACCCAAAGCGCCTGGAACGTGCCGGCCGCGGTACTCACCCCAGCGACTCGTTTCACGTCGTCATGACCGCCACGATGGACGATCGCAAGGACTTCCCCATGTTCGTCCAAGCCGCGAGAAAGATCGTGGCCGGCCGGCAATCCGTCGCCATCTTCACCGCCCTCGGGAACGGACCGGATTTCGACGTTCTGGTGTCCTCAGCCTCGGACATGATCGAGGCGGGCCGGTTCTTCTTTCCCGGGCGCGCACCCGAGGTCTTGGACCACTACGATTGCGCCCGCGTAGGCGTTCTCCTGTCGACCTATGGTGAAGGGCTATCCAATAGCATCATGGAATACATGGCCGCCGGCCTTCCGGTGGTATGCACCGACCAGGGAGGGAACAGGGAGCTGGTGATCGACGGGGTCACGGGTTTCCTGATCCCGCCGTCCGACGCGGACGCCCTCGTCGAGAAGCTCCTCTGGCTCGAAGCGAACCGGGAGAAGGCGCTCGCCATGGGTCAAGCCGGACGGAAGCGGATCGAAACGGAGTTCTCGGTGGCGAGGATGATCGAGCGGGCCTCGGAGATCTACTTGGAAGTGCTCAAGCGCGGGTAGCTCGCGCCGGCGGCCCGGCTCTCGCCCGGCCCTCCCCGGACTAGGGCTGGCGCTTCGGCAGGCTCTCCTCACCGTGGATCACGGAGAAGAGCTTCATTCGCCTGGCGCGGAACTCCTGGATCTCCTTCCGATAGGGGAGGTAGGTCCAGAAGTGGCCCAGCATCTTGAGCCGCATCCTGATTCGGTTCCGGCGGTGCCCGTCCCGCACCCGAGAAGCGATTCTCTGCGCGTACCGCTCCTCGCTTCCGATTGTGTAGCTCTCCGCCAGATAGCGGTTGATCTCCTCGATATATGCCCCGTATCTCGGGGCGGGTTCGGGTTGGAAGCGGCGGTTGAGGTAGTACGGCAGGTACTCGTAGGCCAGGGAATCCTCACCCACGGCAACGCTCAGGATCGCGGTGATCCGGTTCGGCCCGATCATCTGGTCGAACACGAAATTGCCGAGGCTGGGTGCGAAGATCCGGTTCCGGTCCTGCAGCACGCCCTGGATCTGGTGCGAGTGGTGCCCGTGCAGGATGTCGCAGCCGGCGTCCAGGATCTCCCGCCCGAACCGGATGACGTAGGGGGGCGGTATGTTGGAGTACTCCTCCCCCCAGTGCATCGAGACGACCAGCGTGTCCGCCGAACCGCGCGACTCTGCAATCGTGCTCTTGATCCTGTCGACGACCTTGCGTTTGTCATCGATGGGGAAGTTGGAGATGTTGTAGCCGAGGAATCCGACCTTCCGCCCCTTCACTTCCAGGACGACCGGCGCGCGCTGGAAGTAGTCGCCCGGCTGGTAGCCCATCACCGCGATCCCATGGGATCCGAGCAGCTCGATCGAGTGCCCCAAGGCCTCGATCCCGTGATCGAGGGCGTGGTTGTTGGCGGTGGTGACGACGTTGATCCGGTTGTCGACCAGGAACCTGAGGTATCGCTCCGGAGAGATCAGGATGTTCGCGAACGGCTTGTGGAGCCGGGACCGATCGCTGAGGACGCATTCGAGGTTGATGACGTTGAGGTCGCCCCGCTCCAGCGCCGGCCGGGCGTGTTCGAAGGGATCGATTCCCTCGCGGTCCAGGGTGGTGACGAGGCCCCGCCGGTAGGTCTCCAGCAGCTCCGCGAACATCACGTCGCCCATGAAGTTGATTCTGACCATGTCAGCCTACGATCCCCAGGATCCGCTCCCGCACCGCATCGCTCGTGAAGTGGGTTCGCGCGTACTCGATGCCGTTCGCCGACATCCGCTGCAGGTGCTCACCGTCTCTGAGATCGTGGATCTTGCGGACGATGCCGTCGACGTCATCCGGATCGATGGTCACCCCGTTGAAACCGTCTCTGACGATCTCCCCTACAGATCCCACCGGACTCACGAGGGGGACGCAACCCAGGATGGTGGCCTCGATGAGCGTCATGGGGAATTCGTCCCTCCTCGTCGGGAACACGAGGATCTTCGATGCGGCGATGACGCTGTACTTGTCGCGGCCGTAGAGAGGTCCCAGCCAACTGGCGTTGCTCGTCGTCTGCAGCTCACGCGTGAACCGCTCCTGCTGTGCCGGGTCGGCGAAGTTGCCGACAAACACGAATTGCTCCTCAGGCAGACGTCGCGCGATCTTGAGGACTTCAAAGATGCCCTTCTCCCAATCCATCCGACCGATGTACAGGCACTTCCGCCGCTCGCCCACGGGTCGAAACTCCGACGGCAAGTCCTCGACACTGATGAAGTTCGGAACCACATGGGTCGGCTTGGTCCAACCGCCGTCGATCAGGCAGCGCCGGCACGGCTCGGTCAGCAGGATCATCTGGTCGATGTACCTCTCCGAGAAGAGGATCCTCCTGAATTGCTGTGGAGTGCACGATCCCCGCAGATTCGACTTCGCATGAAAGTGGGCCACCGTCTCGCGGCGGGCGAGCTTGGCAATCAGCAGGAACAGGCTCTGATGGAGATAGCCGGTCTGGGCGATCTGCAGGTAGACGACGCGGGGCCGGAAAGAGACGATCTTGGCCAGGGTGAGGACGTAGGAGAGGAAATAGGCCACCGGAGCCGGCCAGCGCGACTTCATCTTCTCCGTATCCACGAGCCGGTACTCGTAGCCGGCGTCACGGAAGATCCTGATCACCTCGTTGTTGATCGTGGCGACGCCGCCGCCCGTGGTCCCGCCGACGAAGAGGATCTTCTTCATCCATCCGCCCGCTTCGGCATGCGGCTACTCGGGGTCGGCACCGGTCGATACATCATGAAACCTGTGCCTCAACTTGTTGACGATGAAGCGGGACTTGCCTGACTGCTGGACATCGATATGGTCGGCCCGAACGACGTCCACCCCCATCTCGCCGAAGAACACGTCCACCATGGAGTGCTTCAACACGTCTCGGTACTTGAGGAAGCTCTCCTCGTCGGTGTCCAGATAGACCCGGACCGTGCGTTCGTCCTCCTGCACCACCTGGCTCTTGTTGATGTCCTTGATCTCCTGGTGGATGAAAGCCCAGACGACGGCGCTGGGAGCGATCCTTCTCCCCGAAGGCGTGATGATGTAGTCCTCGTGCTTGGTGATCACCGGGGAGACGACGGGCAGTGTGCGGCCGCAGGCACACGCCAGAGACGGCTGCAGCTCGGTTTCGTCCCCGATCTGGTAGCGGATAAGAGGCATGAGCTTGTTGGTCAGCGTGGTGACGGCGGCGGGCTTCACACTGTCCATGATCCCGAACTGGCCCTCGACGAACCCGTCCACGAGAGACAGGTGATAGTTGCCGAAATCGCATTGGGCGGCGGAAACCACACGCTCGCCCGATCCATACAAACCCCGAATTCCCGATTGGAAGACCTCGCGGATCACGAGCTCCTGATGAGCGTGCATCGGCTCGCTGGAGAAGAGCACGTTCTTGAGGTTCCAGTCCCTGCGGAAGCCCGCCTGCTTCAGGTAATTGCAGAGGATTTCGAGCGAGGAGGGGTAGCCCATGACGAACGCCGGCTTCCGCCGGTTCAGGAACTCCCCGATTCTGACCGCCGTCTTCCTGGTCAGGTGGAAGGTGGAGAAGTAGATTCTCCGGTCGAAGTGGGACACCCGCCACGGCTCGACCGGGTCTTTGACCTTCAGGGGGATGACGGGGTCTCCGACAAGTCGGGCGATCCAGTCGCCCTTCTCGTAGCCCGCCCACAGAGTTCGCCGCCACCATAGGGCGTCGGTCAGAAGAAACGTATACCGGTCCATGTGGACGGAAAACGGGGTCCCTGTCGTGCCCGACGTCCTCGAGATCACGCCGGGCTTCTGATTCTCGGCCAGGAACGCCCGAGGATCCCGATTGATCGTCTCCTTGTTCGTGATGGGAAGCTCTTTGAGAACCTCGAAGACGCTCCTGCGATCGAGGTCCGTCGTGAGACCGGAGAACTGCCGGTAGAAGGGGACATGGGTGACGGCGTGGGTGATGATCTCCTTCAGCTTCGTCTCGACGTACTCGATCTGGCGCTGCCGGTCCAACCGTTCCGTGAAGGCGATGTCCCGGATCAGTCGATCCCGTTTCCTGAACCTGGGCAGGTTCCTGATTCCAAAGGCGTTGACATGAAGATCCTGGAGGAATCGGGGGGAGCTGTCGTAGATGTCCTTCAATGCGTTCATGCCAGGCACCCTGTTCGGGGAATCCGAGGCTCCGAAGGTCGTTCGGGCTCTCTCTCGATCGTCGGGAAATCCTACACGACCCCTTGGAGGCCTTCGAGGGGATATCTGTCCCACCCGTGCAAGGGTCTACCGCGGACCTATAGCCCGTCCAACTGTCGCCAGAGCGACTCCAGTTCGTCGAGCAGCCCTCGGTGCTCCGCCACCAGCTCCTTGATCCGTGTCCCCTGACTGTAGACCGCGGGATCCGCCATCTCCGACTCGACCGCGCTCAGCCGGGCTTCGCGGGTTTCGATCTCCCGCTCCATCTGCGCCAGCTTGGCGGCCTTCTTCGCCGCGCCGGGATCGGAGCGGTTTCGTGAGCGGTGTGCGGACGAAGGTGCGGGCCCGCGCCCGAGCGCGGGCAGCTCGGTGCCCCTATCGTCGTCGGCCACCCCATCGCCCGTTCGCGCCGGAGCCCGCTCCGCCTCCGCCTTCCGCGCCAACCGCGCCGCCTCATAGTCCTCGTAGCCACCGGGGTAGAGGACTGCCTTCCCGTCATTGACCTCAATGACGCGCGTGGCCAGCCGAGCCATCAGCGACCGGTCGTGGGTGACGACGATGACCGCGCCCGGGTACTGCTCGAGCGACTCTTCGAGAACCTGCTTGCCTGCCATGTCGAGATGATGGGTCGGCTCGTCCAGGAGGAGCAGGTTGGCCGGCGTGACGAGGATTCGGGCGAGCGCCACGCGCTGCCGTTCGCCGCCGGAGAGAATGCCGCAGGTCTTGAAGACATCGTCCCCCGAGAAGAGAAAGCTCCCCAGGAGCGACCGGAGCCGCGGGCGCCACGCTTCGGGCGCCACGTCCTCCACGGCCTCGAGAACCGTCATGGAGCGGTCGAGTGTTTCGGCTGCGTGCTGGGCGAACCAGGCCATCCGCGTCAGATCGAAAACTTGTCTCTCGCCGGATTGAGCCGGTAGCTGGCCGGCCAGGAGCTTCAAGAGCGTGGTCTTGCCCGCGCCGTTGGCGCCGACGATGGCCACCTTGCTCCCTTTCTCGAAGGTCAGGTTGATGCCGGAGACCACCGTCTTCTCGCCGTAGCCGACGGCCGCATCCTTCAAGTTCACCAGCATCCGGCCGGCGTGCGGAGGCTCGGGGAACCGGATCGTGATCGTCTTGGACTTGCGAGGGATGACCTTCCGGGTCTCCAGGAGCTTCCCGATCTGCTTCCTCTTGCTCTGCGCCTGCGTGGCCTTGGTGTTCTTCGCGCCGAATCGCTCGACGAAGCGGTTCAACTGCGCCACCTTCAGCTCCACCTGGACGTTGTGCGCCTCGGCTTGCTCCCGCCGCTTTTCCTTCTCGTTCAGGTACTCGGTGAACTTCATCGGATAGTCGGTCAGCCCATGCTCCAGCTCGCGGATTCCCGCGGTCACCCGGTCCAGAAAGACCCGGTCGTGCGAAACCACCACCAACCCACCGTGGAAATCGACCAGATAGTCCTCCAGCCATTCCATGGCCGGCAGATCGAGATGGTTCGTCGGCTCGTCGAGAAACAGCACCGTCGGATCGGCCAGGAGAAGCGCGGCCAGCGCGGCTCTCATCCGCCACCCGCCGGAGAACTCCGCCAGCGGCCGATCCTGATCCTCGCTGGAGAAACCGAGGCCCGACAAGACGCGCCGCGCTTCCGGCTCGAGGGAATGCTCGTCCAGGAGCTCGAGGTGACTCTGCAGCTCGCCCGCCCGCTCGAGGATGGTCTCGAGCTCCGGATCGTCGGCCTGGATCGTCTCCAGCCGCTGATGCAAGGCATCCAACTCCTCGCGCATGTTCAAGAGCGAACGGTGGGCCTCCATGGCCCGGTCCAGCACCGTGCCGTCGAACCGCTCCGCGGCCTCCTGCGGCAGGTAGCCCAGTCGGGTGCCGCGCGACAGCACTCGTGTCCCGGAGTCGGCGGTGAGTTCGCCCAGAGCGACCCGGATCAGCGTCGTCTTGCCGGCGCCGTTCGGCCCGATCAGAGCCACGCGATCGCCGGGGGCGATGACCCAGCGGACCCCCTCGAACAGGACGCGCCTGCCGATGGAGTAGCTGATGTCGTTGAGTCGGATCATGGCGCCGTGGGTCTCTCTCCGGGTTGAAGTGGCAACCAGCTTACACGATGGACGCCTGCGTGGCGGCCGTCGGTTGCGACGGGTTGGCCCCCGCGCTATCTTCCTCGCCCGCGCGGATGGGCGAGGCGGGTACGAGGGCTCGTGCGATGAACAAGGCTTTCATGAAGGATCCCGAGGCGCCGGCACCCACCTGCCCGAAGTGCGGCGCGCGGGGGGTTCGGGTGGAGCGGGAGACCCTCGTGGCGCAGATCGGCGAAGAACGCGCGCGCGCGTTCACGAGTGACGCCCACTTCTGCTGGACCGCGGCCTGCCCGGTCGGCTACTTCGACGCATGGAGCACCACGGTGCCGGCGGAGGCGCTGGTCTCTCCCGCCTTCCCGAAATCCGCGGACGCTCCGGTGTGCACCTGTCTCGGGGTGGTCGCGGACGCCGTCGCCGCCGAGTCGCGAGCGGGCGTCCGCGACACCGTGTTGCGCATCATCGCGCACATCCGAAGCGGGGAAGCCGCGTGCGCGCTGCGGTCCCCTGACGGACAATCCTGCGAGCGACGGGTGCGCCGGCTCTTCGCCGAAAACGCGCCGAAGTAGGGGTGATGGACGGGCGGCGGCCTCTCGCGTTGAGCCTGGTGAGCGTGCTGATCCTCCTCAACGGGACGGTGAGTCCAGGATCGCCGGCCCGTGCCGGAAGTGCCCCCTTCGTCGCCCCCGCCAGGGTGCGCCCCTATCAGGGGGATCCACCCGAAATGGATGGATGGCCGCGCGTAGCGAGGATCGACTTCGGCCCGGTCACGCGCCCCGCCCCGAGATCCTGGGTCTTTGACCGATCGCACCCGATCCGCGGCGCGGCATGGTTGGGGGGCATCGTACGCCGCGAGGACCGAGCGGGCACACGCGACTCCTTCCTCGGCGACCTCGTGCGCGGTGTCGATGCCACCTTCGAGATGCGCGTCGACACGCTGATCGCGTACAAGGCAACCCTCACTCTCGGTGACCTCACCCGGCCGCAGGGGCCGGTGGACGTCATCGTGAACGGAACCCAGGTGATCGGCCGTGTCGCGACCCGCCCGGGGGAGTTCGTGGATGTGCCGTTCTCGTTCGCGTCGGCGGACGGGCGGCTGCGGGTCCGTCTCGTCACTCGGGATTGCGACACGTTCGCGGCCAACGGTCTCACCCTGTACGAAGCCCGTCCAGACTCCGGCACCACGCCGATCTGGAGACCCGTGGCGGATCCCCCGCGGCTCGGCCCGCAGGCGCTGTCCGCCGATCCGCAAGACCTCCCCGCCCCTTCTTCGAATCTCGCGCGCGCGGTGTTGCGCCGGGCGTGCAGGTATCTGATGGCGCAGCGTCCCGCCGCGGGGTGCTTCACCTACAGTGGGAACTGGTACGAGAACTCGTTCGCTCTCCGCACCATTCTCGCCGGTGCCGCCCTGCTCCACGAGGACGAGTACCGGGAATCCGCGTTCGCCTGCCTCGACCAGTTCACAGAGGATCAGGAGGCGGATGGCACCTGGCGATCACAGTACTTCGGCCGCCTCGGGTGTCCGCCCGATTCGGCGATCGTCGTGACTGCCAACCGAAGCGCCAACCTCGCCGACGTGGGTTCGATGGCACTTTGCCTCGCGGTGGCCGCCCCCGCTGCCGACGAGGAACGCCGGACGCGCTACCTTGCCGCCGCTCGCCGGTACGCCGACGCCATCGTGCTTCCGAACCAACTTCCGAACGGCGCGTTTCCGAACCTCCAGTACGAAGGCAAGACGTTCACGACCCCGTACAGCGTCGCGACCGGAGTGCAGGCCACGAACCTCGCCGCGCTCTACGGCGCGACCGGCGATACGATCTACCTGCGCGCGGCGGAGCGGGCGGCGATCTTCCTCGCGGTAAGCTTGGAAGCGAGCGGTGAGATTCTCTTCCACTCCCACGATCGAGAGGGAGGCAATGTCACCCCATCGGGCGTGCTTGGCGACCACTTCTACCTTATCGAAGGCATGCTCTGGGTCTGTCGCTATGGAAACCCGGACGTGCAGCGAATCCTCCGCGAGACGCTGACGCTATACCTTCTCGGGCCCAAGGGGTTGCACCTGTGGCTTGAGGATCCGACATGGTGGGCCCCGGAAAACGCGTGGGAGTCCTCGAAGCGTGCCGGCGTCCTCTACCTGCTGGCCCAGTACGCGTCGATCCCGGACGCGGATGAACGCGTGAAGCCGCTGGTATCGCTCGCCTTCGCGCGCCTGGCCTACGCGAAGAACGGTCTCCCCTTCGGCATCCTCGGGGATCCGGCAGAACCCGAGGGCGGTTTCGCGCTCGTCGCCACCGGGTTCTTCGGGCTGGGACAGGCCAGCGTGCTCTCTCCTGCCATCGTGTACCCGCGATGAAGCGAGACCTCGGGTCCGCGCTCCTTCTCGTGCTGCTCGTGCTCATCGCCTTCGGCCGCACGCTGGGCAACGGCTTCGCCTACGACGACGTCGCGGTCCTGGTCGAGAACCCCTCGGTGCGCGCCGGCGCGCCGTTGCTCACCGTTCTCACCGAGCCCGCCACGCACGGCGTGGGGGACAACGTGCGGGCGTACCGCCCCGTCCGCACGCTTGCGTTCATGGCCGAGCACCGCGCGTTCGGCGACACTCCGTGGCCCTATCATGCGGTGAACCTGCTTCTCCACGCCGTCGCAACGCTCCTCGCGTGGCTGCTGGTGCGGCGCTATCTCGATCCCGCCCCCGCGCTCGCGGCGGGAGCGCTCTTCGCCTGCCATCCGCTGCAGACTGAGGTCGTGGCTTCCATCAAGGCGCAGGATGATTTGCTCGCCGCGATTCTCGTTCTTGCCGTGTCGCTCACGTTTCTCGCCATCGCGCGCGGGAACGGGCGGCGGGGGCGGCTCTGGTGGCTCCTCGCGCCGTTCGGACTCGGGTTGCTCACCAAGGAAAGCGTGCTGGTGCTGCCGATCTTGCTCGGGGCGCTGTGGGTGTTGGACCGGGCGGGCGCGCGCAAGCGCGCAGAACGTACCGAGGCGCCGTGGAGAGTTCTAGCGACCATGGCGGTGATGGGCGCGCTCTTCCTGCTGTTGCGCGGCCGCCTTCTCGCCGCGGCGGGGGATGTGCCCCCGCCCGGATCCGGTCTCGGCTGGCTCTTCCCCAGCTCGGTAGCCTGGATCCCGCTCCACATGAAGCTCTTCGTATGGCCGTACCCTCTCACCATCGACCACACCGATCTGGCTGCGGCCGGGCTCGGCTCGGCAAGGCTCTGGATCTCGGTCGCCCTGCAAGCGATCGCGGCGCTGCTGCTCTGGCGCACGCGCTCGCGCGGGGCGCGCTTCGGTCTCGTGTGGTTCTACCTTGCCCTGATTCCGTCGCTCAACCTCATCGCGTCCTACTTCGTCTTCGCCGAGCGCTTCGTCTACCTTCCTCTTCTCGGGCTGGCCGTTCTTGCCGCCGCCGGCGCGCAAGCGCTGGGCAGACGACTCGGCCTGCACCGGCCGGCGTGGGCCCTGACCGCGCTCGCCGTGCTTCCCATCACCGCTCTCACCACCGTCTCCATCCAGCGTTCGGGGGACTGGCGGGACAGCGAGACACTCTTCCGTTCGGCGCTGCGCGCGAATCCCGACGCCTCGGTGGTGCGGCACTTCCTGATCTCGGAACTCTTGCGCACGGGCAAGACCGAGCAGGCGCGGGCGCTCCTCGCGCACAGTCGCGTCGATGACCTCACGCCGGGATCCGCCGCCGAGCGCGCGGAGATCGCCGCGGTGGGCGTTCTCGCCATCCAGGACGGCGACCATGTTCGTGCTGCGGCCATCCTGCGGCGGATCGTGGCGAGCCCCTTCGCGAAGTCGCAGGACTGGCTGAACCTGGGCACCGCGCTCACTCAAC
The DNA here is from genome assembly GCA_963762255.1 of Candidatus Eiseniibacteriota bacterium. Taxonomy (GTDB): domain Bacteria; phylum Eisenbacteria; class RBG-16-71-46; order JABDJR01; family JABDJR01; genus CAVXKA01. The sequence continues at coordinate 711,357 of CAVXKA010000002.1, read as the reverse complement.
TCGGCGAGTACGCTGAGGCGCGCGACGCCTTCCATCGCGTCTTGGATATGGACCCCTCGGACGCCGCCGCATACCGCATGCTGGGGCGGATCGGGCTCGAGACGGGGGACCCCGCCGAGGCGCGCCGGAACTTCGAGGAAGCCTGCCGGCTCGAACCGGACCACGCGCTCGGCTGGTACTTCTCCGTGATCGCGATCCGTGCGGAGTCGGGGGACGATGCCGCCGCCGCTCACCTCGACGAGGCGACGGCCGGAGGCCTACGGTTGGCCGAACTCTTTCGCGCCGACGCTACCCGTTGGCGGGAAGCGGCCCCTTCACTGCGGCAAGCGATCCGGCGGTGCGAAGCTGCGGATGGGAAGTGACGGCCACTCCCTCGATCTCCGCCGCCATACGGGCATCGAGGAAGCGCGAGTACGGCCCGAAGTGCAGGTAGAGCGCCGCGAAGGACACCATGATCCGCGCCGCGCGCGGATTGTGCAGGAGGCAATCGCCGACCGCACGCCAGTAGGAAGCGCGGCTGCGGCGGTCGAGAACCCCGGTGCGCCACGTGATGCGGGCGAAGGAGCGCAGGTCGCGGAGCATGGCGCGCAGTGGGCGGTTCACGCGATGCCCGGATACGTCCAGCAACCGGGTCACCCGGGCGGCCCGACCGAAGAAGGCCCGCGGTTCGTAGATCCTTCGCAAGACAGTCCGATAGTCGTCGATCATGTCCTGACGCGGGCGGATCGTGTCGAAGTTGAGCCCCGACGTGCACTGGTCGGCGACGGTCACCCCCTGCACTCGATCCGAGTTGGCGTGAAGCCGACCTTCCGCTGCCAGACGGCGCCAGAGCTGCGTGTTGGGGAGCGCATAGAGTAGGCCCACCATGGCGATCGGGATCGCGGCGTCCTCGATGCAGGCGATCATCGGCTCGGCCATCCGGTCCTTCTCGGCGTCGAAGCCGATGATGAACCCGGCGTTCACGAAGATGCCGGCGCCGTAGATCTTGCGGATGCTTTCCACGATGTCCCGTCGGGTGTTCTGTCGCTTGCCCGCCCCCAGGAGTGCGGCGGTATCCGGGGTCTCGATTCCCACGAACACGGCGAAGAAGTTCGCACGCTTCATGAGCACGAGAAGCTCGTCGTCGTCGGCGAGGTTCATGCTCGCTTCGGTGGAGAACTCGAAGGGGTAGTTGTGCCGCTCGAGCCAGACGGCGAGCTCTTTGAGGATCGGCTTGATCACTCGGCGGTTGCCGATCAGATTGTCGTCCACGAAATCGACGTGCCCGCGGTAGCCGAGGTCATAGAGCGCGGTCAGCTCGCGCAGCACCTGCTCGGTGGTCTTGACCCGCGGCGTGCGGCCGTTCAGCTCGATCACGTTGCAGAACTCGCAGGTGAAGGGGCAGCCGCGTGTGACCTGGACGCCCACGTGCATGTAGTGCTCGAACTTGAGAAGGTCGAAGCGGGGCACCGGCGAGGTGGTGACGTCCGGGAATTCCTCCGCTTTGAAGGTGCCGCCAGAATCGCCGCGTTGCCACGCGGCGATGAGCTGGTCGAGGATCCCCTCCGCCTCTCCGACGACGCGGAACTCCGCGTCGTCGTAAACATGGGGGCTGGAGGAGACATCGGTGCCTCCCACCACGACCGGTTTGCCCGCCTCGTGGGCGAGCGCGATCACGTGAAGCGTGTCCCCTTGTTGGGGAAGCATGCCGCCGGTCATGACCATGTCCGCCCACGCGAGGTCGGACGGGCTCAACTCCTCCGTATTCCGGTTCACGAGGCGCACCTCCCAATCGGGAGGGAGCATGGCGGCGACGGTGATGAGGCCGAGCGGCGCCGCCGAGTACCGTGCGCCGGCCACTTCGCAGGTGGCCTGATAGTTCCAGAAGGAATCGGGGTTGAAACGGGGATAGATCATCAGGATGTGCGGACTGCGCATGGATTTGAGCCTCTGGTTTTCGGGTAGCGCCCTGGCGTCGGTATCGGTCCGAAACGGGCGGCGGGCGGGCTGGCAGAGGCTCGCGAGCCGTCAATGCACTTACCGAGATCGTTGAAGTATTGCGGAGAACCTTAGCATCGGGCGGGATGGGCCGTCTAGGACTGAGCCGGGGGCCCATCCCGGAACACGGAAGTAAGGACCGGAGGCCGGGATTGGAAGTAGAATCTCCGCTCTTGACCCCTGCGAGGCTCCCATGGTCGAAGACACGAAACACGCAGCGACGAACAGATACGGGATCCTGACCGCGCTGGCGGCGGCCCTGGCGATCGGGCTGATCGGCTGCTCGCAGACATCTCTCTACGGCGGGCCCGCGGTCGCCCCCGCGCCGGAGACGCCGTGGACGCCTCCGGCAGAGGTACTGGCGCAACCCTTGCAGCCCGCGCCGCCGCCATCGATCCCTCCGGATCTCGCCGCAACCAGCGCAAGTTGGGGGCTGGCCGAGATCGTTGATGTCGCGCTGCGCACGAGCTCCCAGACCCGCGCGGCATGGGCCTCGGCGCGGTCCGCCGCCGCCGCCTACGGCAGCGAGCGCGGTTCCTACTACCCCCAGGCGAACGTCTCCGCCAACCGAACCGTCCAGAAGGGCGTGCCGGGCGCCGGCCGTACCGCTGCGATTCAACGCTGGGTCGCGGGGACCGCCGACGTCACCTGGATGCTCTTCAACTTCGGCGGACGGCACGCGGCGGTGGAGGAGACGCGTCAAGCACTGCTGGCCGCCGACTGGACGCACAACGCGGTCATCCAGAATGTCGTGCTGCAGGTCGAGCAGGCCTACTACGAGTACGTCACCGCCAGAGCCCTGCTCGCGGCCGAGGAGTCCACGCAGGCGGAGGCGAAGGCCAGTCTGGACGCGGCACAGGATCGCCACAAGGCGGGCTTGGCCACCATCGCCGATGTGCTGCAAGCCCAAACCGCGCTCTCCCAGGTGGGACTCTCGGTGGAGACGCTGCGCGGCCGGATCGCGGTGACGCGCGGAGCGCTCGCGACCTCGATGGGGCTCCCCGCGAACACGCCGTTCGACGTGGACGCGTCGAGTATGGAGCCGCCGCTCGATCAGACCTCCCAGGACGTCGATCGCTATCTCGATGAGGCCAAGGCGAATCGGCCGGACCTCGCCGCGGCGCGCGCGCAGATGCGCGAGGCCGAGGCCCACGTGGGAACGGTGAAGGCGCAGGGCTATCCGACCCTCTCCGCCACGGGAAGCCTCGGGCGCTTCTACCCGGACGCGAGCAGCGGCTTCAACAATACCTTCTCCGCCGTCTTGCAGTTGCGCATGCCCCTCTTTACCGGTTTCTCGCATCACTACGATGTCCGGCGATCCAGGGCCGAAGCCGACCTCGCACGGGCGCGGCTGCAGAGCCTCGAGCAAGCGGTGACGCTGCAGGTCTGGACCAGCTACTACGGATTCAAGACCGCCCAGCAGCGGCTCAAGTCGATCGAGGATCTCCTGCAAAGCGCCACCGCGTCCCATGACGTGGCTCGGGGACGCTACCAGGCCGGTGTCGGCACGATCCTGGACCTCCTCGCCGCTCAAGCGGCGCTCGAACAGGCCCGCGGGTTGCAAGTGCAGGCCCGCGCTGACTGGTATATCTCGCTCGCGCAGCTCGCGCACGACACCGGGGCGCTTGGACCCTCGATTGCGGTTCCGGGAGAGGGCGCCGCCGAGGGCACGCGGAAGGAAGGCAAGCCATGATCGACCGTCGTTCCGTGCCCGAGGCCCTCGCGCTTGCACGGCGGACTCTCGGGCGCCCGGCCCTGTGTCTCATCGCCGGTTCGATAGCGCTCGTCGCGCTCGGGCCGCTCGCCGGGTGCACGAGAGAAGCCGGCAGGAAGGGCCGGCCTGTCGTGGGGCCGGTACCGGTGACCGCCGGTGAGGCCGTCCTCAAGGATGTCCCGGTCACGCTCAAGGCGATCGGCACGGTGGAGGCGTACAACACGGTCAACGTGCGCCCGCGGGTGGGGGGAGAGCTGACCCGGGTCGAATTTCGGGAGGGTGATAACGTCCGCAAGGGTGAGCTGCTCGTTACGATCGACCGCCGCCCCTACGAGATCGCGCTGCAGTCGGCGCTGGCCGACTCCGCCAGGGACAGCGCCCTCTCCGCCGGTGCCGACGCCCAGCAACAGCGCTACGCCGAGCTGGTGGACAAGGACTACGTCACCAAGGACCAGTTCGATCAGGTGAAGTCCGACGCCGCGGCCTTGCATGCCACCCTCGACGCCGACGCCGCCGCGTGCCGCAACGCGCGGCTCAACCTGAGCTTCTGCTCGATCCGCGCCCCCATCTCCGGGCGCACCGGGAACCTCCTCGTCCACCCGGGGAATCTGGTCGAGCGCCAACGACGCCAACCCGCTGGTGGTGATCCAGCAAATCGTGCCGGTGTACGTCAGCTTCTGCGTGCCCGAGCCGCTCGCTGCCCGAGATCCGCGCGCGCGCTCGCGCGGGGACGCTGCGGGTCGAGGCTTCCGCTTCGGGGGACACGGCGCAGGTGGTCGCCGGAGATCTGACCTTCATCGACAACGGGTGGACGAGACGACCGGGATGATCCTGCTCAAGGCTACCTTCCCCAATGCGGACGAGAGCCTCTGGCCGGGGCAGTTCGTCGACGTCTCCCTGGTCCTCACCGTACGCAAAGGCGCGGTGGTGGTTCCGGCGCGCGGCGGTGCAGAAGAGCCAGCAGGGGAGCTTCGTCTACGTGATCAAGCCCGATCTGACCGTGGCCGTGCAGCCGGTCACGGTGGGGATGGAGACCGACGGCGACGTGGTGGTGGAGCGCGGCGTGCAGGCCGGCGACCGTGTGGTCACCGACGGCCAGCTTCGTCTCGTGCCGGGAGCCAAGGTCGATATCAAGGCAGGGGCGGCTCCCGCGGAGGCCACCGGATCATGAACATCGCCGAGATCTTCATCCGGCGGCCGGTCATGACCACCCTGATCATGCTGGCCATTCTTCTCTTCGGCATCATGGGCTACCGGCTGCTTCCGGTGAGCGACCTGCCCGAATGTCGACTATCCGACCCTGCAGGTCTCGGCCAGTCTCCCCGGCGCCAACCCGGAGACGATGGCCTCCTCGGTGGCGACCCCCCTCGAGCGCCAGTTCTCGACCATCGCCGGTCTCGAGTCGATGACCTCCACCAACTCGCTGGGCTCGACCCAGATCACCCTGCAGTTCAGCCTGAGCCGGGATATCGACGCCGCCGCCCAGGACGTGCAGTCGGCGATCGCCGCCACGCTGCGCCAGCTTCCCCCGGATATGCCGAGCCCCCCTTCGTATCGCAAGGTGAACCCGGCCGACTCGCCGATCCTCTTCATCGCCCTGACCTCGCCCACGCTCCCGCTCTACACCCTCGACGAGTACGGCGAAACGATGCTGGCGCAGCGGATCTCGATGGTGAGCGGGGTGGCTCAGGTCCTGGTGTTCGGGTCGCAGAAGTACGCGGTGCGCGTGCAGCTCGATCCCAAGGCGCTGGCCAGCCGAGGGATCGGCGTCGACGAGGTGGCCGACGCCATCAGCGCCGCCAACGTGAACCTCCCCACCGGAGTTCTGGACGGCCCGCATGAGAGCTTCACCATCCAGGCCAACGGACAATTGCTGGAGGCCGACGCCTACAAGCCGATCATCGTGGCCTATCGCGACGGGCAGCCGGTGCGTCTCGAGGAACTGGGTCGGGTCGTCGACAGTGTGCAGAACGACAAGAATGCGGCCTGGTATATCGATCAGCGGGCGGTCGTCCTGGCCATCCAGCGGCAGCCCGGCACCAACACGGTGGCGGTGGCCGAGTGCGGTGAAGGCCCTGCTGCCCTCCTTCCAGGAGCAGCTCCCGGCCTCGGTGACGATGAACATCCTCTTCGACCGCTCGGAGTCGATCCGCGCGTCGGTGGCGGACGTGAAAGGCACCCTGCTCCTCACGCTGATCCTGGTCGTGCTCGTGATCTTCCTCTTCCTGCGCAACATCTCGGCGACGGTGATCCCGTCGCTGGCCCTCCCCATGTCGATCGTGGGCACCTTCGTCGTTCTCTTTCTCATGGGGTTCAGCCTGGACAACCTCTCGCTGATGGCGCTGACCCTCTCGGTCGGGTTCGTGGTGGACGACGCCATCGTCATGCTCGAGAACATCGTCCGGCACATGGAGATGGGGGAGTCGCCCCACGAGGCCGCCCTCAACGGATCGCGCGAGATCGGCTTCACGATCCTCTCGATGACCCTGGCTCTGACCGCGGTCTTCATCCCGATCCTGTTCATGGGGGGAATCCTCGGCCGGCTCTTCCACGAGTTCGCCATCACCATCTCGGCCGCGATCCTCATCTCCGGCTTCGTCTCGCTCTCGCTGACCCCGATGCTCTCCAGCCGCTTCCTTCGGCCCTCGGCCCAAGCCCACCATGGGCGTGTCTACGCGTTCTCGGAGCGTTTCTTCGGCCGGATGCTCCACGTCTACGAGAAGGGACTGTCGTGGTCGATCCGCCACAGGCGCATCACCATGCTCTACTCGGCGGTGATCCTGGCCTTGACGGTGGTCCTGTTCGCAGCGCATCCCGAAGGGGTTTCTGGCAAGCGAGGACACGAGTCGGATCTCCGGCTCCACCGAGGCGGCGGAGGGGACCTCCTTCGATTCCATGGTGGAGCACCAGAAGGCGGTGGCGGAGGTGGTCGCCGCGGATCCGAACGTGGACGCGTTCATGTCCTCGGCGGGGGGCCGAGGGTCCGGCGCCTCCAACCAGGGAAACCTCTTCATCCGGCTCAAGCCCCGGGAAGAGCGCGAAGCTCAGCGCCGACCAGGTCATCGAGGAGCTTCGCCCCAAGCTTGCCCGCATACCCGGCGTGCGCGTCTATCTGCAAAACCCTCCCCCCATCAGCATCGGCGGCCAGAGCAGTCGCAGCGCCTACCAGTTCACCCTGCAGGGGACGGACACCGACGAGCTCTACGACGCGCGCGCAGGCCATGCTGGACAAGATGAAGGACCTGCCCGGCCTGCAGGACGTGACCAGCGACCTCCAAATCCGCACCCCCGAGGTCAACGTGGACATCAACCGGGATCGGGCTTCGGCGCTGGGGATCTCGGTGCAGCAGGTGGAGTCGAGCCTTGCCGACGCGTTCGCTTCCGGTCAGGTGAGCACGATCTACGCGCCCAACAACGAGTACTCGGTGATCCTGGAGCTGCTGCCCGAGTACCGCATGAGCCCGGCCGCGCTCTCCCTGCTCTACGTGCGGTCGTCGGCGGGCGCGCTGGTGCCGCTGAGCACGATCGCCAGCCTGCGCGAAGGGCTCGGGCCGGCCTCGATCAACCACCTCGGGCAACTTCCCTCGGTGACGCTCTCCTTCAACCTGAAGCCCGGCGTGGCGCTGGGGGACGCGGTGACCCAGGTGCAGGCCCTGGCGCGCACCGAACTCCCTGCCACCATCAGCACGAGCTTTCAGGGGACGGCCCAGGCGTTCCAGTCCTCCTTGCCGGGGACTGGGGCTCCTCCTGTGGCTGGCCATTCTCGTCATCTACCTCGTGCTGGGCATCCTCTACGAGAGCTTCATCCACCCGCTCACGATTCTCTCCGCCCTGCCCTTCGCCGGGTTCGGCGCCCTGGTCACGCTGCTCATCTTCAAGATCGATCTGGGCGTCTACGCCTTCGTCGGGCATCATCATGCTGATCGGGCTGGTGAAGAAGAACGGCATCATGATGATCGACTTCGCCCTCGACGCGCAGCGGGGCGGGGGAAAGACGCCGAGCGAGGCCATCTACGAGGCGTGCATGGTCCGCTTCCGGCCGATCATGATGACGACGATGGCCGCGCTCATGGGGACGCTGCCGATCGCGGTCGGGGCTGGGCGCGGGCTCCGAGTCCCGGCGCCCCCTCGGTCTGGCCGTCGTGGGCGGACTGCTCTTCTCGCAGTTCCTCACCCTCTTCGTCACGCCGGTCTTCTACATCTACATGGACGGGTTCCAAACCCGCCTGCGTCGCTGGTTCGGGAAGAAGTAGCCGACCCGATCAGGCGTTCATGTCCGACCAGCGCCTGGCCATCTGGTTGAAGATGATGAGGGCGATGATCGCCACAACCCCGATCGCCGCGAACGGCAGCCAAACATGGTACTGCGGGCTGTATGTATCCCAGAGCAGCCGTGTGGCCGCGACGTTATCGATGGCCAGGACCTCCTGGAGCTTGGCCATGGCCTCGGTGCGCGGCACCCCGAGCACGCCCTCGAGCTGCCCCACGCCCCCCTTCCAGAACGGGAGCTTGTCCGCGCCGAACGGCGTGTGCTCGATGAGGTACTTCTGGGCGAGAACCGACTTGTCGCCGAAGTTGCCGTAGAGGTAGCCGGCGAGGCTGGATCCCACGTACAGGCCGATGCCCACCGGGATGTTCACGTAGCCGAGGTAGAGCCCCTTCTTCCCGGGAGGGGCGATGAGGCCGAGGTACTCGTTCTTCTTGGGGCCGGTCAGCATCTCGCCCAGTGAGAAGAAGACAACGCCGAGGAGGAACACATAGCCGCTGACGGTGAGCCCCGAAACCAGGATGCCGACCGTCGCCACGCACATGCCGATGACCATCGCCGAGAGCGTGCGCATCTTACGGACCGCCCAGGAGACGGGAATCATGAGGATCACGATGAGGGCGGCGTTGAGGTTCAGGAGAAGTTCCTGCGGCACCTGCGGCCCGCGCGCGGTCATCGTGATCCAGCTCTGCGGGACGAAGCTCCATCCCTGAAGCGTCGCGGCCAGCGGCGAGCTGTCGATCCAGTCGGTGATGAAGTTGGGGTGGAGGTCCCAGAGCTGATACATCATCAGCCAGAAGCAGGACATGATGAGAAGCCAGACGATCAGGCGGAGCTGAAAGATGTTCTTGAGCGTGTACCAGAAGACCTGAAGCGGATTGCGGGTCTTGTCGGCGCCGGATTGAAAGTCCTTGAAGGTGAAGAGCATCCCGTAGTTGAGGCAGGTGATGCCGGCCGCGGTGAGGAAGAGGATGCGCCAAGAGTACTCGTGGCGGATGAACGCGGCGAGGAGCGGCGCGGCGGCGGCTCCGACGTTTACGATCCAGTAGAAGATGCCCCAGCCCACCGAGGAATTCGCCTTGGTCAGGTTCTGCGCGAGGGATCCCTGCAAGCTCGGCTTGAAGAACGCGGTGCCGGTGGCCAGCACCATGATCGCCGCGAAGAATCCCCAGAAGCTGCGGGTGTAGGCCATGAGGACGTAGCCCAGGATGTTGACGGTCACCGAGAACACCAGCGTCTTCTTGTAGCCGTAGCGGTCGGCGTACCCGCCGGTGATCATCGGCAGGATGGATTGGAAGACTCCCCACCAGGCGTAGATGGTCCCCTTTTGCATGGCGGTGAAGTGGAGGCCGTTGACCTCGTCCGCCTGCATGATGTAGATCGCCACCACGCTGCGGACGAGAAAGAAGGCCATGCGCTCCCACATCTCGATGACGTTGAGCATCCAATAGCCGAGGGGGAATCCGAAGAACCAGAGCCCCTCGCGTTGGTTGGCGGCTTCGTGGGAGGGTGTCGTCATGGCGGCCTCTTGTCCTGCGTTGGAGCCGGGGCGGCCCCCGCGACGGCTCCGGCCTAGGCCTCGCCGCCCCCATGCGGGGGATCGCCGATCATCTGCGTCCGGCGCTTGTACCACAAAAGGTCAACGGCGGGGAACCAGGAACATTGTCTTGAGCCGGCCGATGGTCACGGACTGCACGGGGCTCGTCCCCGGGAGCAGGGGCGAGCCGGCCTCGATCCACGCGGAGTACCAGAGCGAGGCGACACGGACGGTGGCGCTCTCTATCCAGAGGGCCGTGTACTGGCCGACCTCCGACCAGAGTGTCTGGTAGTACACGGTGCTCCTAGTGCTTCCCCCGGACTCCACTTTGGCCTCTAAATCCGCGTCGAGGATCACCTTCACCCCGGGATAGATCTCGTCGATCCAGTCGAAGGAGGTGTCGAGCACGTTGTGCACCACGGGCGCCTGCTCCGGCCTCGGGGTGAGAAAGCTCATGTAGGTACGCGTCATGTTGGATTCGAAGCGGGAGTGGATGCCGCTCTGCCCGGTCTCATCTCCGTCGTAATTGGTCGTATCGTGGAGCGGATTGTGCAGGTCCCCCACATAGTGGCCGATGTCGGCGGCGAGCCTCACCGCCTCCGTCCAGTTCTGCGCCTGAAACGCGGCCACCATGTTGCGGTACGTCTCGTCGATGGCCCAGGGGAGGGTCCCATTGCCGATCACCCTGTAGGCGCCGTAGCTGGCGACCATGGTCTGGTAGTCATGGGGTAGGGTGCCGGCGAAGAACTCGGGGTAATCGTCGATGTCGATGTAGTGGCGCTGCCCCTCCGTGCTCACATAGTCCTTGCGCTCGTCGGGAGCGGTGGAGAGCTGCTCGAGAGTCCCCGCCCATTGGCTGAAGGCCTGGAAGTCCGCGGGCAGGCACCCCACGGCCGACCGGTTGATGAGACGGTGAACGTCACCGCCCCAGGCCCCGGCCGTCGACGGCAGCAGAGACAGGAGGACGAGCAGGTAGACGGGTATCCGAGATTTCATGGGCACAATCGTACGGGACGCCACCCGCCGAAAGCTACGGGAATGGAGGCGAGACGGACTGATAGTGCATATCGCTTCTCATGAAGAACTCGGCCCCCGTGCCGTACTAGAATGTCCCAGGCGGGTTCACCCCGAGCCGCCGAGACGAGGCCGATGAGTCCTTCCCCGGGAAGACGATGATGGCGGAGCCGGAAATCAGACCAGGCGCCAGGCGGCACCTTCTGGTGGCCGCCATCATCCTGTTGCTCTGCGCCGCCGCCTACGCGAACACGCTTCGAAACGGGTTCGTCTACGACGACAACGCCATCGTGGCCGGCAACCCCCTCATCCGAAGCATCGAGAATCTCCCGCGCATCTTCAGCACCGGTTACTGGGGCGCGGAGAATGCCGACGCCGGCCTCTACCGGCCGGTAGTCATCGCGACCTATGCGTTCGACCATGCGCTCTGGGGCTACCGACCCGCGTGCTTCCACGCGGTCAATATCGCGCTGCACGCCGTCGTGTCTTTGCTCGCCTATGCTCTCCTGCTCGCGCTCATCAAGCGCCGAGCGGCCGCCGCCGTCGGCGCGTTCATCTTTGCCGTGCACCCCGTCCACGTCGAGGCGGTATCCGGGATCGTCGGGCGCGCCGACATCTTGAGCGCGGGTTTCACGCTTGTTGCCCTGCTCTTCCACTTCGGATACATCGAGTCCGGCGGACGTCGCCGTCTGATCGGTGCTTCCGTCGCCTACCTGCTCGCACTCCTCACCAAGGAATCCGCCGTCGTGCTCCCGCTTCTGGCCGTCGTGATCGAAGCGTCGGCGCGAGCCGCGCCGCGTGCGGCGTCGGGGCCGCCGGCCCGCCGATTCGCCTGGCCGGTCTACGCGGGCTACGGGGTGGCCCTGCTGGCGGTCGGCCTCCTGCGCCTTCTTGTACTCGGTCCGCAGCAGACAGGCGGCCCGGCCGCGGTGAGCATCATGGACAATCCGCTTTACGATCTGCCCGCCGCGCAGCGGATCGGCAGTGCGCTCTATGTCCTGGGTCGCTATGCGGCGCTTCTCGCGTTTCCGCTGCGCTTGAGCGCCGACTACTCCTACAGTCAGATCCCGCCTCTGGTCAGTCTCCTCAATGTCAGAGTGCTGGCGGCCCTCGCGGTAGGATTCGCCGGCGCCTGGCTCCTCTTGCGGTCCTTCGGGCGCCATCACGCGCTTCTCGTGGGAGCGGTGCTGCTCCTGGGGCCGCTCCTGCCTGTCTCCAACCTGATCGTTCCCATCGGGACGATCCTCGCCGAGCGTCTCCTCTACCTCCCGACCCTGGGATTTGCGGTGATCCTGGCGCTCGGTTTCGAATGGCTCGCGCGGCCGCGACGACGCGCACTCGGATGGGGGGCGCTTGGAGTCCTGCTCGCACTCTACGGTGCGCGAACCGCGGAGCGGAGCCGGGACTGGCGGGACGACGCCACGCTCTTTGCCGCGGCCCTGGACGTGGTCCCGCGCAGCTCGCGGATGCATCTCTACTATGGCCGGTACCTGAGCCAGATCGGCCGCCATGACGAAGCCATCGAACGCCTGGAGGAATCCCTCGAGATCCTCCCCGGAAACCCGGAGGCGATCGGCGAGCTGGGCTACGCCCACATGGGCCGGGGCGATTTCGTGGATGCGGAACGGCGCTTCCGCGAGGCGGTCCGGCTCGATCCCGACGATGCAGGCGCACATTATGGACTGGGCCGGCTCTGCCAGCAGGAGGGGAGATACGTCGAGGCGATCGACGCGTTTCGACGCTGCGCGGACATCGCACCGCTTCATCTCGACGCACGCGTGCAGACCGGGGTCGCCCACTATGCGGCGGCCAACGTCGACAGGGCCGCGGCGGCTTTCGAGTCCGTGCTGAACCTCGACCCCACGGCTCTTTCCGCGGAGTACTTCCTGGGACTCCTGGAAAGGGATCGTGGGAGCGCCGGTGATGCGCGCCGCCGGTACGAACGCGTGGCCGCGTCCGCACGCCCGTGGGACATCGAGAGCCATGTCTATCTCGGCCTCATCTGCGACGAGATCGGGCGGACCGATCAGGCGTACACGAACTTCGCGGCGGCGGCGAGCTTGAACCCCCTCAGCGCTTTCGCGCGCGGAGCCTTGGCCCAGCACCTCCTGCGCCGGGGGGCCCACCGCGAGGCGGCCGACGAGGCGCGTCAGGCACTCGAGCGGAACCGATACGCGGTGGACGTCCTGCAGGTTCTGGGTCTAGCCGAGCTCGCCCTGGGCCACGTCGCGAAGGCGGAATCGGCCCTGGTCGAGGCGCGTGCGCTGAGGGCGACGGATCCCGTGACCGCTCTTCATCTGGCCCGGGTCCACATCGCGGCGGGCGATCTCGCAAGGGCAGAGCGTGAGCTACGTCGCGCATGGACCGTCCGTCCGGCATCGGGAGAGGTTCTCGCCGCTCGAGCGGAACTCGAGCGCGCGCGGGGCAACCGAGGGCTTGCCCGCTCGCTTCTGAGCGAAGCGCGAAAGTCCCGATTCGATCCGGTCACGCTGGACCTGGACCTGATTCAGTTGGACGTCGACGAGGGACGGACCGAGCCCGCGCTGCGCGCGCTGGCGGTACTTTCGGAGCGATCGGACGTGTCGGCCGCGCATCGATTCCGCGCGGCGCTCCTCTACGAATCTCTCGGGCGGATGACGGAGACCGATCAGGCCATGACCGCCGCTCTCGCTGCGCAACCCAAGCACGCGGAGTACCTCTTTCGCTACGGACGCTTCCTGCTCGAACGCGACCGGCTCGATGAAGCGGAGAGGACGTTGCGAAACCTGCTCGGACTCTACGAGAAGCACGGTGACGGGATGAACGCTCTGGCCTGGCTGCTGCTGCGGCGGATCGACGGGTCGGGCGGCGCTTCCGAAGAGGCGCTGCGCTGGGCGGACGCGGCCGTCGGCGTGGACAGCACGCGCGCTTCGTACCACGATACGCGCGCCCGGGCTCTGGATCGGTTGGGTCGCCGCGACGAGGCGGCCCGCGCCTGGGAAATGGCAGCGCGTCTCGACCCTGCCAGCGCGGCGTACGCCGCGCACGTCGCCGAGCGGGGCAAGCCGTGAACCCAAGTCGCCGTGACTGGACTCTCCTCGGCGCGATCCTCCTGTTGGCGGCGCTGCTGAGGGCCGCGATATTCGCCGAGTTCACGTCCAAGATGCCGCTCGACTACACGCACTTCACGGAACTCGACAACTTCACGTGGCATCAATTCGGTGTTCGTATTGCCGGCGGGGACATCCTGTACCGGAACGCGTTTCTGCCCTGCCACTCCTGGGCCCGCGTCATCGCGCCCGCCGAGCAGTGGGTGGCGTGGTACGGCGGGCCGAGCGCCTTCTATCAGGCCCCTCTCTACGGCTATTTCGTGGGGGCCATCTATGCAGTCGCCGGGGTGAACCCGGACCGCGCGTACGCCGCGCAGCTCCTTCTCGGGGTGGTGCGCGTGCTGCTCGTCTATCTCGTCGCGCGCCGGTTCTTCCCGGGCTGGATCCCTCTGCTTGCCGCCTTGATCACCGCCGTCTACGGTCCCTTCATCTTCTTCGAGATGACCCTGCTCCGCGAGACACTCCTCACCCTCCTCAACCTCGCAGCGCTCCTCACCCTCCTGGCCGCGATGAGCCGCAAGCGGGCGGCTCTCTGGGCGGCGGCCGGTTTCGTGGCCGGAATCGACCTGCTGGCCAAACCGTCGGCGTACTGGCTGGGCGCGGTGATCCTTGTCCTCGTCGCCACGAAGGTGTGGCGCGAGCGCCTGAGGTTCATCGCCGTCTACGCGCTTCTCTTCGCCGTTCCTCTGGGGTTGCTCGCGGCGAGGAACGCCGAGGTGGGTCAACCGCTGCTCCAGATTGACACGCGGGGACCGGTGACGTTCATCTCCGGGAACGCGCCGGACACTGCGGTGGAGGGGTCGGTAGGATTTCACCTTCCTCCTTCCACCAAGGAGACGGTGTGGAAGACGAAGAACCAGTTCCCGGCCACCGTCATCGAGGTCTTCAAAGCCCATGCCGGTGCGCCGGAAGGACTCGCGAATCTCTGGTGGAGGAAGACGCGCGCCTTCTGGAGGGACTACGAGGTTCCCAACAACGTGAACTTCTACCACGCCCGAAACGTGGTCGCCGGGCTGCGGCTTCCGTTCACCTCGTACGCTTTTCTTCTGCCCTTCGCGATCCTGGGAATGATCGTGACGGCGAGACGCCGCAGGGAATTGTTGCCCCTGTACGTGTTCATGGCGCTCATCTTCCTGCAGACGATCGCGTTCATCGTTCTTGCCCGCTTCCGGCTTCTCATCGTGCCCTACCTGGCGATCTTCGCCGCTGCCGGGTTGTGTTGGCTGGCGGCGACGCTCCGCTCCGGGCGCCGGTGGCGTGCTCTCGGCGCCATGGGAGTGATGGGGGCGACGCTCGTTCTCACCGCTCGGGACCCGTCCTGGGCTCCTTCAGTCATGCAATCGCGCTCCTTCCTCCGAGACCTGGAATCGTATCGACGTCTCGCCGAGCAGCAGGATCCACGGATCGATCGCACGGTTCCCTTCGGGGAGGCGAGCCGAATGCTCAATCAGGTGAAGGCGGACTACGAGGCGGCCCGCTACGAGGAGTGCATCGACCCCCTCGATCGGGTGCTGGCCAGCTTTCCCGATCTGCTTTTCACGAGGTACGTACTGGCCCGCTGCCACTTCGAGCTATATCTCGAGGACGCCGATCGGCGTGGAGATCTCGACCGTGCCGAGGAGGAACTGGCGACAGTTCTCGCGGGCGAGCCGGATGCTCCATACGCACAGGGGCTGAAGCGCGCCCTGGAGGGGGTGCGGCGCCGAGGATCGGGGGATGGCGTCCGTACCGTCAAAACCGACTAACACGATGCAATTAGTCTTGTATTGAGTCCATCGGGCGGCGGGAATCCTCGGCACGACCCCGCCATATGCGTTGACCTGCGGCAAGAACCGAAATACTATATATATGTATCGCATCTGTACGGAGCCATGGTTTGGCCCCCACGGGGTGCCCCAATATAGGGGGTAGCGCATGCGTTGGTTCGCGATCGCCCTGCTGATCCCTCTCGCCCTCGTCCTTCTCGCGGCTCCGGCGACGGCCGACCTGGGTCGACGTGACCCCGCGTGGTCCGGCCCCGCCCCCGGGTTCTCGCCGCCTGTTCCTCTCTCCCGCTCCGACCGGATGATGCTCCAGCCGGGCACCGGTGCGGTCATCACCGTCTATGTGAGCATGCAGTCCAACTGGCTGAACGCGACCGAGCGAGGCATGGTCATGGAGACGCTGAAGAGCAAGTACGGCTTCGCCTCCACGCTCATCAACTTCACGACGGTCAAGCCGACGACGGGGTCCTATCACCAGCTCAATATCACTCCGGATCGGGATACCGTGACCGGGGATGGATTGGTGTGGGGGGAGGCCTGGAGCACTACGGCCAACATCTACGGTGGAGAGTTCACCGCGGATCCGAACGTCTCGACGTGGTTCAGCAACTCGACCGCCCGCTCCAATGCGATCGGGGAGAATGCCGCGCACGAACTCGATCACATCCTTCGCGGAGCCGGCCATTCGAGGAATCCCGGGGACGTCAACTGTGACGGAACCCTCGTGCCTGCAAGCCAGAGAGCTCAGGACAATCGGTCGTTCACCGAGGCCGACAAGCAGCAGAAGATCAGGAACATCACGAACGGCCATTCGTACAAGCCCTACAGGGCCAAGGATGAGAAGCAGAACTTCAATGTCATGCCGGTCTTTGGCGGCACCGGCTGGCCGGAGGAGTTCAAGCCAGATTGCACCTGGGTGACAATTACCGTCGAGCTGATGGCCGCGCCCGAAGTGCTGAGGCTTGGCTTCATGACCGACGAGGGCGCATGGGATTTCTCGGATGGTCTAGATCCCGCTCCCGGCGTGTACTCGACCTGTGTGCCTGCGGGGGTCCTGCTGGATTTCGCCGTCATCGACGTCTTCACCGGGGACGCATGGGCGATAAGTGACTACGGGAATGTGATTCCCCTCGGCGTGCCCATCGACCCGCTGCTCTCGATCAATCCGGTGGTGAACGAGCCCTATTTCTCGGGGGCCAACCTCACTTGGAACATCCCCAGCAGGGGCATCGTGATGGCGACACTGCAGACGCGCGCCCCCGAGGGATTCAAGATCTTCCCGACCGGCCAGGGCGGTCTGGATGACGGCGACCTCTCGCCGACTCCGAGACTTCTCCAGAACTCGCCGAACCCGTTCACCCGGAGCACGGAGATTTCGTTCCAGGTTCCCGCGGCGAAGGACGGGGCAGCTACAGTGCCCGTCCGCCTGAGCCTCTTCGACGTGCAGGGCCGGTTGGTGAGGGTCATCGTGAACGCGCCGATGGAACCCGGCTTGCAGCGGGTGACGCTCGATGCGACGTCGCCGGACTCCATGCCGTCGGGGATCTATTTCTACCGCCTGGAGGTGGCGGGGGAGAAGCTCACCCGGAAGCTCCTACTCATGCGCTGATCGAGCCTATCGGGGAACTGTCCGTTCGAGGGGGGATCGGGGAATCCGACCCCCCCTCGCGATGTCGATCGCGTCCGGGCTCGCCGGTTGGGCAAGTAACCCGAAATACCGGAAGTCCGCGGCGATACATTTTGGGAATGATCTCTTACCCTCTTGCCCGGCGGAGCCCCCTTCCGCTCTAATCGACGGGTCGCGCTCGGAATCGGATCTCTCCAAAGGAACGAGCATGGTCACGCACGAGCCCCACAAGATCAAGACGGTCCGGCTTCTCTCCTTCCCCACGCTGGAAGAGCGCAAGAAGTATCTCTCCCGGGCCCGATTCAACGTCTGGCATCTGACCCCGACCCAGGTCAACTTCGACATGTGCTCGCTGGGAACCAGCGCGTTCAGTCAGGAGCAGCTCTCCGGTCAGTTGATCGGCGACGAGGCTTACGCGGGCTCCCGCAATTTCGAATCGCTCGAGAGGGCGGTGAAGGACGTTCTCGGGCACGGGTACGTCTGTCCCACTCACAACGTGCTGGGCTGCGTGAAGCTGGTGGTGTCGACCCTGGTGCCGGCCGGGTCCGCCGTGCCAAGCAACGCGCGCTCGCGGCTGGACGTGTTCAGACCGCTGAACGTTCAGTACCCGGACGTGCGGGACACCGAGGAGCCGGTGTTCACCGGGAACGTCGACCTGGGACGACTGGAGGGAGTTCTCAAGCAGGGGAACGTGGCCTTCGTCGGGCTTCAGGCGTTCGCCGACGGGCGGCACCCCTTCAGCCTCGCCAACCTGCGGGCGGTGAAGGCAGCCGCGGCCAAGCACGGGAAGCTCGTCATCTGCGACGGTTCCCGGGTGATCGAGAACGCTTGGTACATCCAGCACCACGAGCCGGGCCAGGCCGACAGGCCTGTCGCCGAGATCGTGAAGCAGATCGTAAAGACCACCGATGTCTTCCAGATGGACGGAGCCCAGGATCCCAAGTGCAACACCGGGGGCATTCTCACGACCGACGACCCCGACGTGCACGAGAAGTTCATGAACGAGGTCGTGGTCTACGAGGGCCTGCACACCTACGGGGGGATGGCCGGCCGGACCATGGAAGTTCTCGCCCGCGGGATCCAGGAGATGTGCGACGAGGGTGAAGTTCACTGGGTCATGCACCAGACGGAACGCTTCACACAGAGGCTCCGGGATGCGGGCGTCCCTCTGGAGCGGGGGTGCGACGGGGCCTACATCCGGGCCGATGAATTCCTGCCGCACATCACCGAGCACCAGCAGGACACGTTCTCGGCCGCGCTCTATCTGCTCTCCGGAGTTCGCGCGGTGGCCACCGGTCTGGTCGGCAAGGACCGGCTGGTGCCGGTTCAGATTCCTCGGTTGGCCATGACCAACGCGCAGCTCGATCAGGTGGCCGATGCGATCGTTGCCTTGCAGGGGCAGTGCGACCAGGTGGCGGGTCTTCAGGAGATCGCGGGTGGAGCCTGGCGGGACCAGATGCACTACCACTGGGTCTTCCCGAACCTCCGGTCCTTCGAATTCGATACCCTGCCCTACCAGATCCACACCATGGAGAGGGTCGGAGTTCTCGCCCGGGACCAGCGCGAGCGGGCGATTCGAGAGGCGGGGTACAACACGTTCCTGCTTCGCTCCGGAGACGTCTCCATCGATCTCCTGACCGACTCCGGGACCACGGCCATGAGCACCGATCAGTGGGCGGCCTACGACGGCGCGCGAGCGAGCGCCACGTCCAGCGACGAGTACCACCGCCTGACCGCGACGCTTCAGGATGTTCTCGGGTACCAGTTCATCATTCCCACCCACCAGGGGCGGGCGGCCGAACACATCCTGAGCCAGGTCATGATCAAGGATCGGCAATGGGTGCCGGGAAACATGTACTTCACCACGACCAAGCTTCATCAGGAACTGGCGGGGGGCGTCTTCGTCGACATCATCGTGGACGAGGCCCATGACACCCAGAGCGAATTCCCCTGGAAGGGGAACATCGATCTGCAGAAGCTCCGCGCAGTGGTCGACGAGCACGGGGCGGAGAAGGTCTCCTATATCTCCTTCGAGCACTCGGTGAACATGGCCGGCGGCCAGCCGGTCAGCATGGACAACATGAAGGAGGTGTACGAGTACTGCAGCGCGCTCGGCATCCCGATCTTCTTCGATGCCACCCGGTTCGTCGAGAATGCGTACATGATCCAGAATCGGGATCCTCGCTACCGCGGGGTGAAGATCCGAGACATCGTGCGGGAGATGATGCTCTACGGAGACGGCTGCACGGTGAGCGGGAAGAAGGACTTCCTCATCAACATCGGCGGCCTCCTCGCCTTCCGGGACAATCAGGCATGGGCGGACAAGGCGTTGGAGTTGCTGCGGATCTATGAGGGGAACGTCACCGACGGGGGGCTGGCCACCGCGGACCTCGCAGCCATCAACCGCGGAATCGAGGAGATGCTGGACGATCGGTACATCCGGTCCCGCGTGCAGCAAACCCACTATCTGGGGCAGCTCCTGCAAGAGGCCGGGGTTCCGATCGTCGTCCCCGCGGGAACGCATGCGATTTTCATCGATGCCAAGAGATTTCTGCCCCATATCGATCAGGACGAGTACCCGGCTCAGCGACTTGCGGCCGAGATCTACGTCGAGACCGGGGTGCGGGCCATGGAGCGCGGCAACGTCTCCAAGGGCCGGAACCCGCAGACGGGCCAAAACTACCGCCCCGCCCTGGAATTGGTTCGCCTCACGATTCCTCGCCGGGTCTACACCAACGACCACATGCGGGGGATCGCCGAGGGGATTCAGCGGGTCTACGCCCGGCGGGAGAGTCTCAAGGGACTCACGTTCGTGTACGAGCCGGACAAGCTGCGTTTCTTCCAGGGTCGTTTCGAGGCGAAGTAGAAGACTCGTCTCGGCGTCGTCCAGACCGAGCGGCTAACCGCCCGGGCGCACCTCGTCGCGTGTGCCGCGAATGTCCTCCGGCTCGCGCCGAGCTGACAGGAAGTCCTCGCGCAATCGCCCGTAGATCGCATCGCGGCGGTCGTAGAGCCGCTTCAAGGGGCGCGGCTCGTGCCGACTCAGCATGTAGGCGGCCAGGAGCGGCGCCGCGATCGTGGTGTCGGAGTAGATGACGACCGTGTCGGGGAGTTGGGACGGATCGATCTTGCCCCACGAGACCGCCTCGGAGGGCGTCGCCCCCGAAAGCCCGCCTGTGTCGGGCCGCGCGTCCGTCACCTGAATGAAGTAGTCGTGCCCCTTCTCCGGCAATCCCAGCACTTCCTGGATCTGCGGCTCGGTCTGCAGTACGAAGTTCTTGGGTGAGCCGCCGCCCAGGAGCAGCACCGCGCTCTTCCCGTGCTTCTTGGCATCGTAGACGATGGCCGCCGTCTCGTTGACGTCGCGACTCACGTCGATCACCGGGCCCTCGCCGCGGATCGCCATCTCGGCCACGTTCATGCCGATCGAGGAATCCCCGGGCGACGAGACGTAGCACGGCACGCCGCAGCGGTAGGCGACGGTCAGGAGGCACGTGTCCTTGAGCCCCAGCGCTTCCTCACGCGCGGCGAGGTGCTTGCCGAGCAAGTGGTGGAACTCCGCGGTGCCCATCGTGCGTTTGAACTCGGGGTTCTTCATCACCTCGCGGATGAAGGCGTCGGTCTTGAGCAGGACCTCGTAGTCGAAGAGGACGTCGTAGATGCGAATCACCCCCGCCTCGAAGAGCTGACGGTCGTCGAGGGTGTGGCTGCCTCGGTGAAGCGCCAGCCCCAGCCCGAAATGCGCATCGTGGTAGAGATTCGCCCCCGTGGAGACGATCCAGTCGATGAACCCCGCCTGCACGAGCGGGATGATGGTCGAAAGCGTCACCCCCGCCGGGCTCATGGCTCCGGCCAGCGAGAGCCCCATCGTCGTGTCCGCGTGCAGTCCCTTCTCGACCAGGAGCCGCGCCGCGGTCTGGATGCGCCCCGCGTTGTAGGCCAGGAACGTCTCGTCGATGAGCGTGTCCACCGTCATGCCGCCGCGGATGGCTTGCGGTTGGATGCGGGGCCCGGCAAGGTAATGGTGCTTGGAATCGTGACGGGTCATGCATCCTCCGGGAAGAGCTGCACTTGTTCGGCCCGCGTGGGGAGGTCGAGGTAGTCGAGCACACGCTGGGTCCACATCTCCATCTCGCTCGGCTCCAGCCGCAGCACGGAGACGCCGAAATCGGCGATGAGGGCTTCCAGCGTGCGGTCGATCTCGCGCTGGAACTCGAGCCCCACGTCGCGTACGCCGTCGAAACTCGGGGCCTTCCAGATCGGCACCTTGACCAGCGCGCCGTACGTGGTGAGCCAGTGGGTGATGAGGGGGTCCATTTCCTTGCGCCGCCCGATCTTGTTGACCAGATACGCGTAGTTGTCGAGCACCGAGCGGTCGCAGATGACGACCTCGTGGCGTCCCGCCGAGGCCAGCTCGCGCGCGATCTGGGTGTGAAAGATCCACGATTGCGCGTCGTAGGTGGTGTCGCGGTTGATGGGCAGGGGACAATCCCGCGCCACCTCTTTCACGAGGTCCACGGTGAAGTCGAGGCGCTTGAGATTGGCGGCGAGATCGAAACACAGGGTCGTCTTTCCCACCCCATGCGTGCCGATGAACGCGATCTTCAATGGTCCCTCACCACAGTGAAATGCACCCGGATTCTCTTCCGGGCGCGCAGTCTATCACGGGCCCGATCAGTCGACGAAACGGAAGCGAAGGAGCGCGATCACCGCCAGCAGGCCGTCCTTGGCCCGGATCTTCTTCCCCTCGGCGTAGGTCCGGCCGTTGTACGTAATCGGGATCTCGAACACCTTGCACCTGCGTTTGAAGAGCTTGGCCGTGATCTCGGGCTCGATATCGAAGGTGCTCGACCGCAGGTTCATTCCCCGCAGAACCTCGGTGCGTACCGCCTTGTACCCCGTTTCCATGTCGGTAAGCATCGTGTCGAAGAGCAGGTTGGCCGCCCCGGTGAGGAAGCGGTTGGCGGCGTAGTGCCAGTGAAGGAAGACGCGGTGCGGTCCCAGAAAGCGGCTGCCGTAGACCGCGTCGGCGCCGTACTCGACGATGGGCCGGATGAGTGCCGGGAAGTCGCTCGGCTGATACTCGAGGTCGGCGTCCTGGATGACGCAGATCTCCCCCCGGGCCTCGTCGATGCCCCGGCGTACCGCGGCGCCCTTGCCAAGGTTCCGAGTCTGGCGAAAGACGCGGACCAGGCCCTCGCTCTCTAACGCGCGCAGGATCTCCGGGGTACGGTCGACGGAAGCGTCGTCGACAGCGACGATGTCCGTGTCGATGGGGACCGCCGCCACCGCGCGCACGACCTGCTCGATCGTCCGCTCCTCGTTGAACACAGGGATGATGACGGTGAGCTTCATCGCTTCGGCACCGGGACGACCGCCGGGCTCAGGTGGCCGGCGCGGTCACGGACCCTGACGCCGAACAGGGTGTCATCCTTGGAAAGGGGGAGCGTGGCCTCGGTCACCGGGCCGACGTCGAGGAAGTGAGTCCACACCGGCTCGGTGGTGGCGCGCCACACAACTTCGTAGCCGTCGAGATCCTCCTCGGGGCTCGGCTCCCAGCGCAGCGTGGTGTCGACAGCGAGGCCGCTCACGTCGATCGTGACTCCGCGCGGCGCCTCGGGGGCCGACGCGGCGTGGCCGAGAGCGGCCACGGCGACGCCGGCGATGCGGGCGGCATAGGCGAAGTCGACGAACTCGGGAAGGTCGCCGTAGCGGACGCCGTTCTCGGTGCGCGGGTTCTGATGTTGGTGATCGTAGTTCTCGACGGCTTCGGTCAGGCGCACCGCCGTGAACCCGGCGCGGTTGAACGGAATGTGGTCGCCGCCCCGCAGGAATCGGTCGCGGCGGAAGACCAGCCGGGCTTCGAACTCGGGGACGTACTTCTCGGCGGCTTCGCGCACGTAGCGTGCCCACTGCCGTGAGGGAGAATCGTTCTCGCCCCCGGTGGCCGCGCGCAGCCGCGCCGCCGCCTCGTCCTCGACCGCCGGGACGCCCTCGCTGAATACACGCACGTAGTCGTCGACCAGGGCTCCGTCCGCGGCGCGCGTATTACCGGCCATGTCGACGGCGACGGCGCCGCCGAGTCGTAGCGAATCCGCCGCGGCGAGCTGCGCCCAATGGGTGCTGCCGAGAAGGTTCTGCTCCTCGCCGGTGAACGCGATGAAGACGAGCGTATGGTCCCACTGCAAGCGGGCCATGACCCGCGCGCATTCGAGCACGACCGCGATCCCGCTCCCGTCGTCGTCGGCGCCGGGTGCGTCCGAGACCGCATCCATGATGTCGGCGGCGCGGGAGTCAAGGTGGCCACCCACCACAAAACAGACGTCTCCACCGGCAGGGACGGCTGTGCCGGCGTCCCCCACGGGCACGGCGCCGGATGCCGTCCCCGGGAGTATCGCGACCACGTTGGCGAGACGCGCGCGAGTGGGGACGCGTTCCTCGGGCTCTTGATCCCACGCGTCCCACACCACCTGCAGACGTCCGCCGTTGGCGGCGGAGATGCTGTCGAACTGCGCCTGCACCCAACGCGCCGCGGCGCCGATACCGCGCTCAGCCGGCGTGGTCTCGGAGAGCGTGTGACGGGTGCCGAACGCCGCCAGACGGCGGATGTCGGCTTCGATCCGCGCCGCGGAGACCGCCTGGACCGCCTGTCCGACCGGATCGCCGGCGGGAGGGACGTCTGCGGTGCTGGCGAGAGGGGCGGCAGCCCGTGCCGCCCCCGCCACCGCCATCAGTCCGAAGAGGCCGGCCAGCGCAGCCGCCGGCCCCGAGCGTGCGCTTCTCAACCGACCTTCGCGGACGTCAGCTTGGCCTGCAGGAACAGGAGCATGTAGTCGCGCCCGCCCGCCTTGGAGTCCGTGCCGCTCATGTTGAAGCCGCCGAACGGGTGGCCTCCCACCATCGCGCCGGTGCACTTGCGGTTCAGGTAGAGGTTTCCGACGTGGAACTCCTCGAGCGCCTCCTTCTGCTTCTGCGGGTTGTCGGTGTAGACGGCGCCGGTCAGCCCGAACTCCGTGTTGTTGGCGATCGCGAGCGCGTCCTTCCAGTCCTTCGCTTTGATCACCGCCAACACCGGTCCGAAGATCTCTTCCAGCGAGATGACGGCCTTGGGCGGCACGTCGACGATCACGGTGGGCTGGATGAAGAAGCCGGTCGAGGCGTCTCCCTGCCCGCCGGTGAGGAGCCGGCCGTCCTTCTTGCCGATCTCGATGTAGCGCATGATGCTGTCGAAGGCCGCCTTCTCCGAGACGGGGCCCATATAGTTCGTGGGATCGGTGGGATCGCCCTGCTTGATCGTGGCGACTCGCTTGGCCAGCTTCTCCACGAACGCGTCATAGACGGCGGCATCGACGATCGCGCGCGAACAGGCGGAGCACTTCTGGCCTTGGAACCCGAACGCGCTCAGCGTAACCCCTTCGACCGCCTTGTCGATGTCGGTCTCGCGGTCGACGATGATCGAGTCCTTGCCGCCCATCTCGGCCACCACGCGCTTGATCCAGATCTGGCCGGGGCGATGGGTGGCGGCCTCCTTGTTGATCTCGAGGCCCACTTCCTTGGAGCCGGTGAAGCAGATGAAGCGTGTCTTGGGATGCTGCACCAGCGTGTTGCCGACCTGGCCGCCGGGGCCGGTGAGGAAGTTCACGACGCCGTCGGGAAGGCCCGCCTCGCGGACGATCTCCATGTAGACCCAGCCCATCATGGGCGTGATGGAGGCGGGCTTGAGCACGACCGCGTTCCCGGCGATCCACGCCGCGGAGGTCATGCCGCAGAGGATGGCCATCGGGAAGTTCCACGGCGGGATGGAGAGGCCGACGCCGAGCGGGATGTAGGTGAGCGCGTTCTTCTCGCCGGGGACCGGCGTGATCGGCTGAGGCGCGGCGTAACGCAGCATCTCCAGGCCGTAGAAGTCGAGGAAGTCGATCGCCTCGGCGGTGTCCGCGTCCGCCTCCACCCACGACTTGCCGATCTCGAAGATCATCCAGGCGTTCACTTCGAAACGGCGGCGGCGCATGATCTCGGCGGCTTTGAACGCTACCTCGGCGCGCTGTTCCGCGGGAACGCGCTTCCAACTCTCGAAGGCCTGCCACCCGTTCTCCAGCGCCTGCAGCGCCAGATCGGCGGTCCCTTTCTGGAACACGCCGATCACTTCGCTCTTCTTGGCCGGGTTGATCGAGGTGATCTTGTCCGGCGTCATGATCTTCCTGCTCCCGATCAGGATCGGGTACTCGCGACCGAGACGGCCGCGCACGTAAGCGATCGCCTCCTCCTGGGCCTTGCGGTTCTCCGGCTTGGAGAAATCGGTGAGCGCTTCGTTCTTGAACTCGGTGGGCTTGGGCATCGTCCTCCTCCTCCTGACCACGTCCCGCGAACGGCACGATGACAGCGCATGGGCGGTGAAAACGGATCGAGTCTACCGGAGGCGATGCGGGGATGCCAGAGGCGGGCGGGCCCCGTGGATTCCGGGCTTCAGAAGCGCCGGCGCAGGCCGAGGTGGGCGTACGAGCGGTCGTAGCCGGTGCCGGTTTCCGCGTTTCCCTCGGTGTGGCCCGCCGAGAACTCGAGCGTGAACGAGCCGAGCGCTCGGTACGCCCCGAGCCGGTACCCGGCATAGAGGACCGTCTTGCCGCCGTTCTCGCGAGCCGCCCCGCCTTCGAGGCCGCCGTTCAAGGACCAGCGGTCGCGGGTGCCCCAGTCCCACTCGAGGGTACCCGCGGCGGCGTGGAACCGGCGCGGGGTCCAGATCCCGTAGTCCACCCCGCGGTCGAAGGTGAGACGGCGCGCCATCGCGCCGGCGCGCAGGCGCGCGGGAGCCCACACCTGTCGCGATGCCGCGACCGCCATGTTCCATCGCCGGTTCGCGGGCGCGCGGGTTCCGTCCGCGAGAGCCACTCCGCGGTAGAACGCTCGGTCGGCGCTGAGGCGCACCCGGCTCAACCAGTCGGGACGCGTCTCGACGAAGAGCCCGTACGTTTCGCCGGTGATCTTCTCGGGGTACGCGCGATAGGAGACCACCGCGAAGCGCTCGACGGAGACGCCGAGGCGCGTGCGGTCGTGCGGGCGATAGTCGATCGTCGCCGCGCCGGTCAGAGGGGCGTAGTCGGCCGCGGACGGCACGTCGGTGAGCCAGGCCGCCCGCGCCCACAGGCCCGCGCGCGTGAACGGCTGCGCGGAGACCGTGATCCCGGCCCATGTCTCGTCGATGTGCGGCATGTCCGGCCGGCGGATGCCCTGCACGTTCGCGAACGGAGAGAGGGTGAGTTGCGGGTGCGGGGAGACGCTTGCCTCCGCCCACACGCCGTTCACCCGGTAGTCGTCCGAGTCCTCGGCCCCGTCATAGAAGAGTCCTGCGCGGGGGCGCAGTCCCGCGCGGATCGTCGACTCGAGATCGCGCGCCCCACGACTGCCGCGGTCGAGGTGGAGAGCCCACTCGGTGGAGCGCAACGCGAGATCGCGCCGACCCGCCCAGTTCTGAGCCGTGGCCAATTCCACCCAAGCTTCCGCGCGGTCGTCCAGCTCTCCGTTCTCCGCAACCAGGACTTCGTATCCCTTCCATGCGGCCAGATGATCGCCCATCCAGTTCATGACCAGGAGTTCGCCGCGCCGCAGATCTCTATCCTCCGGGTGCGCCGCGCGAGCGCGGGCGAACTCGCGCCGGGCGCGGCCGAGGTCACCGGCCCATGCGTACTGGTAGGCGAGTCTCCCACCGATCTCGGTCCTTCGCGCGGGGGCGACTGCAACCGCCTGCTCATAGGCGCGAACCGCCTCGCGGGGATGACCGTTGCGCGCGGCCTCCGCGCCAAGAGCGATGAGGGAGTCCGCGTTCGCGTGGTTCGCACGGATGCGCTCCCGCCACGACGGCGCGTCGAACGCGTAGGCCGCGTTGGCGACGAGCAGCACGAGAAGCCCGAGCGACAGGACGCTCCGCCATACGGTGCGGTTCATTGCCCACGCTCCTCGGGTTCGACGATTCGATAGAAGGACCACGTGCCTGTTTCACCAAGCGAGATGAGGCGTCCCGAGGCCTCGGCGAGCGCCCGCAGGTCCTCATCGGTGGTCCGGTAGCGCCGCATATCGCGGTGCACCGCCACCACCGCGCCCGGATGCTCCCAGAGCCGTTCCGGGAAGCCGGGCCACGTGAGTTCGGGAAGCGCCTTGGTGGCGAACCCGGTGCGGATGCCGATCAGATCCCAGACGTTCGAGATGATCAGTGCGCCGTCGCCTGCCAGCATCTGTGCCCGCCGCAGGCCCGGATCGGCGTCCCACGACGCGTCGTCCCAGGCGCTGCTCGTCCAATAGGGACCGGTGAGCCCACGCTCCTCGTGCCCCGCGCGGGCGATGAGATGCACGGTGCTCGCTGCCTGTGGAACGGCCAGCAACACGAGCGCGGTGATGAGCAGGTTGCGCTCGGCGTGCCGCGGCCGGCGACGCCGCTCTCCGGCCAGCACCTTCGCGACGAACGCGGCGATGAGGACGAGCAGCGGCGGATACGCGGGCGAGAGATAGCGCGTGTTGATCGGATCGAACCCCACCCGGCGCGAGAGCAGGATCATGCCGAGGATGAAGCCCGCCGCATAGAGCCACAGGATGAACGAGAGCCCGCCCCGCTCGTCCGCGCTCGTCACGCGCACGAGGCGAAGACGGCGAACCAGAAGTCCCGCCAGGAGGACGGCCCCGGCGAATCCCACGATGCCCAGTCCCGGCGCCCAGGGGGCGTCGAGTCGAAGGATCGGCGCCATTCCATCGAGGGCGAGCGTCTTTCCCGTATCGGCCAGGATGCGATCCCACGGGAACCACGCCTCGGGGCGCGCCTCGCCGAAGAAGAATCCCGTCGCTCGATGATTGCGCCAGAGCCAGAGCACGTTGGGGAGAATCGCGGGAACCGCGTAGAAAGCCATGTCGCGCCAGAAGCGCCTCGGCGGGCGATGCAGCGAGAGAAGCCAGAGACCGCCGAGCGAGGCGCCGATCAGCGTGAAGCCGATGTAGCGGGTGAGCATCGCGGCGGCGGCGAAGAGCCCGGCCAGGGCCAGTTCCCACGGGCGCCCGTCGGTGCGCGCCATCCCGCGCCCGAGGAGCGCCAGGCTGGCCAGCGAGAAGACGATGTACGCCGGCTCCGACCAGACGAACGCGGACAGCATGACCGGATAGAAGAGAAGCGTGTGCGCGAGCACCGTGATCGCGGCCACGCGGGGCCCCGCGATGCGCCGCGCCACCGCGGCCAGCGGCCAGAGCGCGAGCGGGAGAAGGATCACGTTCAGCCATCGCACCACCGCGAAGACATCGAGCCCCGCCCGCATGAGGACTCCGACCAGGGCGGGGTAGAGGGGAGGCCATGGTCCGAGCGGGACCATCTTGGGGAGAACGGAGAGTTCGGTGACCGAGGTCACGACCCCGTCCCCACGAGCGACATGATGGGCCGCGCTCAGGTACTGGACGGAATCGGGCGTGACCGATGCGCCGTGGCGGCCGATCGCGACGCCGAGCACAAGCAGCATGCACGCGCCGACGCCCACCGCCCACCCGAGATAGGCGCGGCGCCCCTCCACAACTGAAAGAGGTCGAGGACCGCCGGTCGGGGCGGTCCGGAGAGGAACAGATTGCATCTCAGGGAGTTATCGGCCGAACCTTCGCGGGGTTTTGAGGCTAGCCGGGAGGCCAGTTCAGGCGCCGCCCGCCGAGGAGGTGCAGGTGGACGTGAAAGACCGACTGCCCAGCCCCTTCCTGGCAGTTCCACACCAGGCGGTAGCCGTCGTCCGCCACCCCCTGGTCGCGCGCGATTTTGGTCGCGGCGAGGACGAGCTTGACGATCAGGTCGCCGTGGTCCGGTCGGAAATCGTTGAGGGTGGCGAGGTGGCGCTTGGGGATGATCAGCACATGAACGGGCGCCTGCGGTTGGATGTCCTTGAAGGCGAGCACGTCGTCGTCCTCGTACACGACGGCGGCGTCCAGTTCGCGGCGAGCGATCTTGCAGAAGAGACAGGTATCGCTCATAACCCCCTCAACTCGAGGAGCGGATCAGAAGCCGATCGGTCGGGAGAGGCGGAGCCCGATCTCGAAACCTCGGCTTTTCGGCTCCATCACGAAGTGGAAGTTGGTCCCGTCCTCGGCGTTCAATTGCATGCTCTCGAGAACGGAGTCGAACGAGCGGAAGAGCCGGTCTGCGGTCAGCAGCAGAACCCCGGCGTAGGAGATGCGGTAGGCGATCGCCTGGACCTCGGCGAGCTCTCGGGCTTCCGTGGCCTCCTTGGAGGCCGGAGCGGCGCGGTCAAAAAGTTGAGATTGGCCCCCGACGGCGGAGAGACTGAAGTTGGCGCGATCGCTGCGGAACGGTGTCGAGTCCAGAGGAGACCCGGACTGACGCGGGCCGGCGGTCGCGACCGCCGCGCAGCAAGAGAATCCCAGGACGAGTGAAATGAGCTTGCGCATCTGACTCCTGAACCCGATCCGGCAAGACCATGCAGGGAAGGCCGCCGATCACGCTCGTGAAGCAGTATAGCAGAAGTCGCCTTCGCGTATACTGGAACGTCACCTGCGGGGTATTCGACCGATGCCGGCCACCCAACGACTCTACTACGAGGATTCCGCGCTGCGCGCCTTCGACGCCGTCGTGCTCTCTGCCCGCGCCGCGGGAGAGGGGCTCTGCGACGTCGTGCTCGATCGCACGGCGCTCTATCCCACCGGAGGAGGCCAGCCGCACGATCTCGGCGTGCTCGGGGGCTGCCGCGTCGTGGACGTGTTCGAAGAGGGCGAGACCGTTGTCCACCGTATCTTGGGCGTGCTCGCCGAGGGTCCGGTGAGCGGCGAGGTGGACTGGGAGCGCCGGCTCGATCACCGCCAGCAGCACACCGGGCAGCACATCTTGAGTCGGGCGTTCCTCGACCTGGCCGCGGCGGGCACGGTCGGCTTCCATCTGGGGGCGGACCGCTGCACGATCGATCTCGACCGCGATAACCTGGATGAGGATGCGATGGACCGCGCCGAGCGCGCCGCGAACGTTGTGGTCATGTCCGATCTCCCTGTGGTGGCCGCATGGTACCCCGACGCCGCCTCCGCGCCTCGGCACCTCCGCAAGGAAGCGCCGGCGGAAGGACCCGTCCGCGTCGTGGCCGTGGGCACTTTCGACGCGACTCCCTGCTGCGGCACCCATTGCGACCGGGCGGGCCAGGTGGGACCGATCAAGATCCTGCGCTGGGAGCGGAAGAAGGGGGGACTCCGGATCGAGTTCGTCTGCGGGGCGCGCGCGCTGGGGGACTACGCGCGGCGGCATCGCGCGCTACGGGGTCTGGCCCTGGCGCTGACCGTCGATGAGTTCGACGTGCCGGAGCGGGCCGCCGCGATTCAGGAGGAGGCGCGGGCCGAGCGCGCGCGGGCGGAGAAGGCCGAGACCGAGCTGCGCGAGGACCGGATCGAGCGCTGGGCTGCCGAGCCGGTGGATGGCGCGTTCGTGCGGGACGTCGGGCCGGGCCGCGCCGAGTGGCTGGTGCCGATGGCGTCGGCGCTGGCGGATCGGCGGGGCGCGCCGGTGCTGCTCACCAGCGCGAACGGCGCCGAGGGGCGGGCGGCGCTCGCCGTGCCCTCGGGGTGGCCCGCGCATGCCGGTACTGTGCTGCGCGGTCTGCTGGCCGCGTGCGAAGGACGCGGAGGGGGCAACGATCGGCTTGGAACGGGCAAACTCCCCGCCGGACGACTGAGCGAGCTTGCGGATGCGTGGCGGCGTGGCGGAGGCGCGCCGGGCGCTGAGAGCGAAGGAGATGCGCGATGATGCGGGACGGTTCTCTCTACCTCACCAAGCGCATCGCCTTCTGCGCGGCGCACCGGCTCCACAATCCGGCCTGGGACGATGCGCGGAACGCCGCCGTCTTCGGCAAGTGCGCCACCGAGGGCGGGCACGGCCACAACTACGTGCTCGAGGTGACGGTGCGCGGGAAGCCCGATCCTGAGACCGGCATGGTTGTCGATCTCAAGCATCTCAAGGCGGTCATCGTGCGCGAGTTCTGGGAGCGTTGCGACCACCGCGATTTCAACCGCGACGTGGACTTCATGCGGGGTCGCATCCCGACCGCGGAGAACATCGCCGTGGCGGCCTGGGAGGTGCTGGAGCCGGCGCTTCCCGCGGGGATCCTGTATCGCATCCGACTCTATGAGACCGATCGAAACGTCGTGGATTTCTACGGACCCGAAAGAGGTTGATGATGAAACCATTGGACAACGCGCGACTGGAAGCGCTGGTGCGCGAGATGCTGGTCGAGCTGGGCGAGGATCCCGAGCGCGAAGGGCTCCTGCGCACACCCCACCGCGTGGCCCAGGCCTATCGCTTCCTCTTGCAGGGCTACAAGCAGGATCCGGAAGACGTGCTCAACAAGGCCCTGTTCAGCGAGGACACCGACGAGATGATCTGCATCCGGGACATCGAACTCTATTCGATGTGCGAGCACCATCTCCTCCCGTTCGTGGGAAAGGCCCATGTGGCCTACATCCCCAACGGCAAGATCGTCGGGTTCTCAAAGATCCCGCGCCTGGTGGATGTGTGCGCGCGGCGACTCCAGGTGCAGGAGCGCTTGACCAACCAGATCGCCCAGACCATCCAAAAGCTCTTGCAGCCGCAGGGGGTGGGGGTGGTGATCGAGGCGACGCACATGTGCATGACCATGCGCGGCGTGCAGAAGCAGCACTCGGTGGCGATCACCAGCGCCATGCTGGGCGTGTTCCGCGAGGACCGCGGGACACGCAACGAATTCCTGGACTTGCTCAAGCACAGGACGGAGATCTGATGCTCTCCGGCCGTACCGCGATCGTGACTGGCGCGGGGACAGGCATAGGGCGCGAGATCGCGCTCCGGTTGCTGGCGCTGGGCGTGAACGTAGCCGGCGTCGGCCGCCGCGAGGAGCCGCTCCAGGCGCTGGGGCGGGATGCCGACGCCGCGGGGCACGAGGTCGCGTTCGAGCCGATCGTGTGCGATGTGCGCCGCGAGGACAATGTGCGCCGGGCGGTGGATGCGGCGCGCGAGCGCTTCGGCCGCGTGTCCATCCTCATCAACAACGCGGGGGTGGCGGAATACGCTTCGGTGGCGAAGCTCACCACGGAAGTCTGGAATCGCGCTATGGAGACCAACCTGCGTGGACCGTTCTTCTTCACCCGCGAGGTGCTCCCGGAGATGCTGGCCGCGCGCGAGGGGCACGTCGTGATGAACGTCTCGGTGGCGGGTGTGAAGGCGTATCGCGGCTGCGGCGCCTACGGCGCGTCGAAGTTCGGGTTGCTCGGGTTCACGCGCGTGCTACGGGAAGAGACGCTCGGAACCGGCGTGCGCGTCACCGCGGTCATTCCCGGCGCGACCGCGACCGCGATGTGGGAGCACGCAAAGGCCCCGCCCGCGGATCGACTCATGTCGCCGGGCTCGGTGGCGGACGCGGTGATCTGGGCGTTGTCCACGGACCCGCGCTCGGTGCCGGAGGAGATCGTGCTTCGACCCGACGGAGGAGATCTGTGATGGATATCGTGATGATCGGACTCGGCAAGATGGGCGCCAACATGACGCGGCGGCTCCTGCGCGGCGGGCATCGCGTGGTGGTCTTCGACCTCGATCGCGAGGCCGTGGCGGCCATGGTCGCGGAGGGAGCGGAAGGTGCGTCGACGCTCGCCGAGGCCGCGGGGAAGCTGCGGCCGCCGCGCACCGCGTGGGTCATGGTTCCGGCGGGGGACCCGACAGAGACGACGATCTGGAGCCTGGCCGATGTGCTCGCTCCCGGCGACGTCGTCATCGACGGCGGCAACAGCTACTTCAAGGACTCGGTGCGCCGCGGGCAGGCGCTGCGGGAGCGCAGCCTTCACTTCATCGACGCAGGTGTGAGCGGCGGCGTGTGGGGGCTCGATAACGGCTACTCGCTCATGATCGGCGGCGAGACGTCGGTCGTGGATCGCGTGCGACCGATCTTCGAGACCCTGGCTCCCGCGCGCGATCAGGGCTGGGCCCGCGTGGGTCCGTCGGGGGCGGGGCACTACGCGAAGATGGTCCACAACGGGATCGAGTACGGCCTCATGCAGGCCTACGCGGAAGGCTTCGAGATCCTCAACGCCTCCGACTACGGGTTCGACCTCGAGCAGCTCTGCTCGGTCTGGATGCAGGGGAGCGTGGTGCGATCGTGGCTTCTGGAGCTGGCGGGGCGGGCCTTCGCCGAGGATCCGTCGCTGGCATCGCTCAGCGGCTACGTGTCCGACTCCGGCGAGGGACGCTGGACGCTTCAGGAGTCCGTCGACCACGACGTTCCCGCGCCGGTGCTCTACGCGGCGCTCATGACGCGGTTCCGCTCGCGGCAGGAAGACTCCTTTCAGGCCAAGGTGCTGGCCGCGCTCCGGCAGCAGTTCGGAGGGCACGCGGTGAAGAAGGCGTCGTCTTGAGCGGGGCCGACCGAGGCGCCGGGGATCCCGCCGCTCCGCCGTCCGCCGCAGCGAGTGCGAACCCGCTTCGCGTGGGGATGGAGTCGCAGCGCGAGCCGGTCCCGTGCACGCTCGTCATGTTCGGCGCCACCGGCGATCTCACCCACCGCAAGCTCCTCCCCGCGATTTACAACCTGGCTTGGGAGGGCCTTCTCCATCCAGACACCAGCGTGGTGGGCGTGGCGCGGCGTGACTGGACCGATGAGAAGTTCCACACCGAAATGCGAGAGGGAGTGGACCGCTTCTCGCGCCGTCGTCCGGTGGACAACGCAGTGTGGACGCAGCTCTGCGGGGACCTGAGCTACGTCTGCGGCGAGTTCCAGGACGAGGCGACCTACCGCAAGCTGGGAGAGCGGCTGCGCGCGATCGACGCCGAGCGCGGCCATCCCGGCGTGCATCTCTTCTATCTCGCCACTCCGCCCAGCGCGTATCCCACGATCATCCAGAATCTGGGCCGGGCCGGGCTCGTGCGGGCCCCCGGCCAGGCGGGCGCGTCGCGCATCGTCGTCGAGAAGCCGTTTGGGCGGGATCTCGCTTCTGCGCGCGCCCTCAACGACACGTTGCTCGGCGTGTTCGATGAGGATCAGGTGTTTCGTATTGATCATTACCTGGGCAAGGAGACGGTGCAGAACATCCTGGTGTTCCGCCTCGACAACGGCATCTTCGAACCGCTATGGAACAGTCGCTACGTCGATCACGTTCAGATCGCGGTGGCCGAGTCGGTGGGATTGGAGGGGCGCGCGGGCTACTACGAGGAGGCGGGCGTGCTGCGCGACATGCTGCAGAACCACCTGCTCCAGCTCATGATGCTCGTCTGCATGGAGCCGCCGGTCCGCTTCGACGCCAAGTCGGTGCGCGACGAGAAGGCCAAGGTGCTCCGTTCCATCGTGCCCTTCGCGCCGGACGAGATCGCGCGCCGCGTGGTGCGCGGGCAGTACGGAGCGGGGCTCGCCGGCGGCGAGAGCGTGCCCGGCTATCGCGAGGAACCGGGCGTGGCGACCGGCTCGCGGACGGACACCTACCTCGCGCTCAAGCTCGAAGCGGCGAACTGGCGGTGGGCGGGAACGCCGTTCTACCTGCGTTCCGGCAAGCGGCTCCCCAAGCGCGCCACAGAGATCGGCATCGTCTTCAAGAAGCCGCCCTACGAACTCTTTCGTGGGAGCGGCGCCGAGCGGCCGAGGTCCAACGTGCTGCGCCTGCGCATCCAGCCCGACGAGGGGATCTCGCTCTCCTTCGAGTCGAAGGCTCCGGCGCAAGCGATGCGCATCGACGAAGTGCGGATGGACTTCAACTACTCCACTTCGTTCGGCAAGGAACCCCCCGAGGCGTACGAGCGCCTTCTTCTGGACGCGATCACCGGCGACTCGACGCTGTTCGCGCGCCGCGACGAAGTCGAGCTCGCGTGGTCCCTCGTCGATCCGATCGCGGAAGCGTGGGGCGCTGAACGCAACGCTCCGGAACCCGCGTTCTACGAGGCGGGGACGTGGGGTCCCGCCGAGGCGGACCGTCTGCTCGAAGCGGATGGCCGCCGGTGGTTGCGGCTCTGATGAACGCGCCGGACGCTGCGCCGTCGGCGCCACGGGCCGGACACGAAGACGTCGTCCAGCTAGGCCGCAGCGCGCCGGTCGGATTCGACGCGGCCGCGGTGGAGCGCGATCTCGCCGCGCTCTGGGAGTCGGAAGCGGCGGTCGGCGAGGGTGAGACGGGGCGCTCGGTGGCGCGCGCCTGCCGGGCAACGCTGGTCGCACCCGCCGCAGGAGACGACGGGATGCAGGATCTCGTCGACGACATCGCGCGCCTACATCCCTCGCGGGTGATCGCTTGTCGAGACAGACGCAGCGCACACACGGTCGCAGGCGTGGGTGAGCGCGACCTGCTCGCGCTACGCCAGCGGCGCGTCGCTCGTGTGCTGCGAAAGCGTTCACCTGGAAGCGCCGACCGGAGCGGATCGCGTGATCGCGGCTGGAGTGCGTGCGCTCGCGGTGGGCGGGGTGCCGTTGGTCGCGCTCTCGGAACGCACGTCGCCGCTGGCACTGGGATGGGTGCGCGAGCTCTCGTCCGACCTCGACCTTCTATTGGGCAACGCGTCCCACCTCGGGATCGCCGAGGGGCTCGCGCTGTGGGATCGCTGCCTGGCGCCGGACACCGTGACGCCGCCCTGCCGGGATCTTCTCTGGACGGAACTCGGCGATTGGCGGCGCGCGGTGGCTTCCCGCTTCGACGGGGTGCGCGCGCAGAATCTGGACGCAATCCGCGCGGTGAGCGTGACAGTCGCCGAGGGCTCGGGAGGCCGGCTCAAGGCATGGCTCTTCCTCGGTTGGCTTGCCTCGCGTCTTGGCTGGCGCGTCCTCGACAGGGCGCGCGCCGCCGAAACAGGCGCTTCGTTCGTCGGTCTGGCCGGCCCGATCGCCGTCCGCATTGTCGCGGCGTCCGTCCCGGCAGGGGGGTCCACGCTCCTTGCCGTCACGATGGACTTCGCGGAGCCTTCGGTTTCTGTATGCTGGAGGCGCCTCCCTGCCGAGGGAGCCATCCTCATCGAGGAGGGAGGTGCACCGGCCGCCCGGCTCAACCAGACCAAGACGAGCCGGGCAAGCGCGGTGGTGGAGGAGATACGCCGGCGCGAGATGTCGCGCGCGGCACGCGAGGCCATGGATCTGGCCCGGCGCCTGGGCGCACTGGAAAGGCCGTGATGACGGCACGGCTCGGAGCGGGGGATGATGCGGTGAGCGACACGCTGCCCGAGGGGCATCGCCTGAGAATCTACGACGACAAGACGGGGCTCATGGACGCCGCGGCCGATTACTTCACCGCGCGGTTGGGGGAGTCGCCGAGCGGTCCCCGTGTGGCCCTGGCAGGTGGACGCACGCCGTTCCCCGTATATGAACGCCTCTCGGCGCCCACGCTGCGCAGTCGCGTGCCGTGGCGGCGCGTGCGCTTCGTGCTTACCGATGAACGCTGTGTTCCGGTGACCGACGAGGAATCCAATTTTCGTATGGCCAACGAGGCGCTGTTCGCGCCGCTCGGCGTGCCCACCGACCGCCTGATCCGCATCCCCGGCGAGTATTCCCCCGAGAAAGCGGCGGAGAAGACGCACAAGATGCTTCTCGTGTGGGCGCAGCGCGTGCCGCTCTTCGATCTCGTCGTGTTGGGCTTGGGCAGCGACGGGCACGTCGCCTCGCTCTTCCCCGCGGACGAGTGGCCCGACTTCGGTGTCCGGCTTGCGGTGGCCACCGCGCACCCGAGCGGTCAGCCGCGCGTGTCCTTGACTCCCGCCGCGCTGTGCTCCACGCGGTGCACGATGTTTCTGGTTTCCGGCGCCGACAAGGCCGAGGCAGTGCGGGATGCGCTCCAGGCCCCCGAGGCCTCGCCGCACCATCCCGCGCGCATGGTGTCGCTCAAGTCCACGCTCTGGCTGCTCGATCGCTCGGCGGCGGCGCTGCTGCCGGAAGCGTGGCGGACCGAGGGCGGGGCCTAGCTTCGCCTGATCCGACGCGGCTTCCTGGATTCTGCTACAATAATTCGACCAGCAAATAGAATAAGAATTGTCATCATTATCGAGTACCGGCGTTGTCACGTCCTCGGAGGTGAACATGCGCTCTTGCCTGATCGGCGTCGGATTGATAGGTCTTGCCCTCGCCAGCCTCACCGTCTCTTCTCCGGAGGCGTCCAAGCCAGCCGACGCGGGGACTCGGACCGCCACCACTTCTTCGGCGGGCCCGCTCGACCTCATCAACTGCTGGTTCACGCCTCTCGCTTCCGGAGTGAGCGCCACCGCGTATCCGTCGAGCCCCCCGGACGAGTACTACCATTCCTATCAGCAGTCGGTCGGCTTCTGGTCGGCGGTGGGCATTCGATCGGCGCCGGGGGAGGACTGGGATATCCAGCTCTACGCGGATGAGGGGGCGCTCCCTCCCCCCTGTGTCGAGACCTTACTGACCTATTCCAATCGATCCTCAGGCGTGGATTTCGTAGTTGGCGACTTCAATCACAATGCGCTCGGTGAGGACATCGTCGCCTACTCCCACTACTACGGCACGGAGAACGGACTCATCGAGTGGGACTCGGGCGCGGAAACGATCACGGTGAACGCCCCACCTCTGGAGCGGACGACCGGACCCGAGGACATCCTCGAGATCTGGGACGTGTACCTGGAAGCAAGTAAGGACTACCACGTCCTGCTGAAGTCGATCGGGGCCGCCCAACTGCAGATCCTCGTCTTCAAGAGTCCGGGCTCGGGTGAGTACTACGCGGCCAGAGCGAGCGCGGTGTGCTATGCGACGTCCAACTTCGGCGTGAGTTATATGCCAGGCGTCTCGGACTGGTACGGCCTGGTTGTGGTCAATGACAATGGGGAGTCCGGGACGTACACGGTGGAAGTAGGCGCCTGTCCCTCCGCGACACCTCTCGTGAGCGGGACGAGCGTCGTGACGCCGGCTGTGAACGCGCACTACAGCATGCAGCAGACCGAGGAATACTGGTCTGCGGTGGGGGTCCGCGCCGACGGGCCCGAGACGAACTGGAACGTTGCGAGCTACGGGACCCCGACTGGATCCTGGTGGCCGGTCTGTTTCGGTGAGCTTCTGGCGCAGACTTCTCATCCGGCCGGATTCGTGGATTTCGCGGCCGGGAACTTCAATCGGGGGTATGGCCCGTTGGGCACGTACTACGCCGCGGTTTCCAGGGAGTCCGGACCGGGGGACGCCAGGACGGAATGGGATGACGGGGGGAATGTACTGCCCCTCGCCTCGTGGGTGTCGCGCAGCACCAGCTCGGACGACGTGCTCGAGATCTGGGATTTCCTCCCGAAGGCCAACGTCGACTATCAGGTCCACTTGCAGCGGTACGGCGCGGACGTGAAGGCGGTCGTTCTGAGTCCGGATGCCGGTCTCTGGCAATCGCGCCTCGACGCGCTCGTCGACTCCGATGGGGGATGCACCCACTTCATTCCCACGGCGAGCGCCTATCACGGTCTTGTCGCCGCCAACGACGACGGGCAGAGCGGAAGCTACCAACTCGCGGTGTTCGAGCAGTTCGTTAATCAAACCCCGCCGGCGCTGGCGGGTCCGTTCAGCGCCACCGGCGTCGCGATCGCGGATTACGACGGGGACGGCAACCTCGACCTGTACGCCGTGGTCCCGGGCGGTCCCGACAAGCTCTTCCACAACAATGGGGTCACGCTCGTGGAGGTGGTGCCGTCGCCGTTCGACCACCCCGGGTACGATCTCGATGCGGTCTGGGGGGACTACGACAACGA
Source organism: Candidatus Eiseniibacteriota bacterium (assembly GCA_963762255.1). Taxonomy (GTDB): domain Bacteria; phylum Eisenbacteria; class RBG-16-71-46; order JABDJR01; family JABDJR01; genus CAVXKA01. Next base: position 672,684 of record CAVXKA010000002.1, on the reverse strand, counting down.
CGGGGATCTCGACATCTACGCGGTCGTCAACATCGGGACCAACGCGCTCTATCGGAACGACAACGGAACCTTCGTCGATGCGACGCTCCCGCCGCTGAACGACCCTGTGAGCGGCCAGAGGGCCTCGTGGGCCGACTACGACCGGGACGGATTCCTGGATCTCTTCCTTGCGAACGGGGGCGGCGACAAGCTCTTCCACAACTCGCGCGACGGGTACTTCACCGACAGGACCCCTGCCGCCCTACAGTTTGGAGAAGGGCGGGCTGGGGCATGGGGGGACTTCGACGACGATGGTGACCCCGATCTCTACGTGGCCAAATCGCCGGGGGGAGGGTCCGTCAGCCAACTCTTGCGCAACGACGCGGGCACCTTCGTGGACGTGACGACCGGCCCGCTCGGCACCACCTATGACGGCTACGCGGCGGCGACATGGATCGACTACGACAACGATCTGGACCTGGACCTTCTGATCGTCGCCGAGGGGGACGATTATCTCCTGCGCAACGACGGTGGAGGGAACTTCACCGACGCGACACCGCTGGCCTTCGCCGATTCGACCCAGAGCATGGGGATGGCCTGCGCGGACTACGACAACGACGGCGACATCGACATCTTCCTGCCCGATTATGGAGCGGGTCCCAATCGCCTGCTTCGCAACCGTGGCGGCGGTGTGTTCGAGAACGCACTCGGTTCCACCGCCGCGGGGAGCGGCTCTCACTGGGGCGTGACGGCCGGCGATATCGATCCTGACGGGGACATCGAGTTCGTGATCTCAGGGTTCGGAGGAAGCACGGAGAATCGGTACCTCTACAACCTTCATGCGGATCCCGGTTGTGGTGGGAACAACTGGATCAAGATCCGACTCGACGGTGTCCACTTCAACCGCTTCGGAGTGGGCGCCCGGATATGGGTCACCGCGGGAGGAAAGACCCAGATGCGGGAGGTGGTGGGGGAGTCGGGAAACTGCTCCTATATCACCCACTTCGGTCTCGGCAGCGCGGCTCAGGTGGATCTCCTTCAGATTCGCTGGCCGGACGGCACGATGCAGTTCCTCTCACCGGTGCAGGTAAACCAGCTCCATACGATTCATGAGGAAGTCACCGGGGTGCCGGGGGAGGACGGCCGGGAAGACCTACCGAGCGCGCTCGCGCTTCATCCAACCGCACCCGCAGGTTCGAGCCCGGTGATCCGCTTCGACCTGCCGCAGGTGCTCCCGGTCCGGCTCGCCGTTTACGACGTGACCGGACGGCTCGCGCGGACGCTGGTGAGCGCGGACGCCCATCCGGCGGGCCGTCATCAAGTGGCGTGGGATGGTAGGAGCGACATGGGGGTGCCGATGGCGACCGGGATCTACTTTCTCCGCTTATCCGCGGGAGACCGGACGCTGGCGGGGAAGGTGCTTCTCATCCGGTGACAGCCGGACCGGAAAGCCGCTACCCTAACGTGCTCGTCCCGATGCCGGGGTGGCGAAACTGGGAGACGCAGCGGACTTAAAATCCGCAGGGCGGCAACGTCCGTGCCGGTTCGATTCCGGCCCCCGGCACCAGCTGCGTGCTGCATGCGCAGCACTACGATTCCAAGGCGGCCGGGGTCTCGTTCCCTTCGGGAACTCGGCTCCGGCCCCCGGCACCAGACTCGAAGCGCCAGACGGGTGAGCCGGCGCCGCAGAATCGCCGCAGCGGGGCGGACCGCCTCACCGTAGAACGACCAGTCTTTCCTTCCGGAGGCCCAGGGGAGTCGCGAGGCGGAGGGAATAGACTCCGGCAGGCACAGTCTGTCCGCGGTCGTTGCGCAAGTCCCATTCGATCTCGTGCCACCCTGCCGGAACTTGCTCATCCATGAGAAGCCGAACCCGGCGGCCGGCCACGTCGAAGACCGACAATTGCAGACGACCGGGGAGCGGCAACGCCATCCGGATTCGCGTGGGTGACCGAGTGGGATTGTTGGCGACCGCGAGAGCAGGGTTCCTTGCTGACTCAACGTACGCGTTCACGGGCCCGTGTCGCTCCCGGTGCCCCGACAGGTCGATGGAGTCGATGAAGTAGAAGATGGGTTGCCCAACCGGAGGATGGGGATCCAGATAGTCATATGTGGGGCCGCCGGTAATCGGACTGACATTCAACTGCTCCCAGTCGCCTGCCTCCACATGCCGCCAGATATCAAATCCCACAGCGCTTGTCTCTTCGCCAGTCACCCACTGCAGACGGACCTGTCCATGCACAGGGCAGGCATTGAAGTTCAGTACTCGGACCGGGATCAGCTCCGGCGATGAGTTGACCAGCAGCTCGCCGGCCAAGGCCCCGGGAGCGCCCTCACAGGTTTGTCTGAACGATGCGTGCAGCGATTTCAACGTGCGATTCAACCCATAGCTGATGGAGTGAACGGTGAAACGTCCCGTGATGGCGCCACACGTCTCCCCGGTCCGCTCGATGAGGATTCCTGGAGTCTCATGAGGTCCGGTAGCCGTCCAGCGTGTGACGTTCTCGTATTCCCCTGCCGTCAGAATGGAATCAAAGCCCGCAGCGAAGTGCAGAGTCCACCGGCGTCCACCTTCGAAAGCCCGAACATGGACCGAGTTGTCAGCAAGAATGTAGGAGTCGAACTCCGCCGAGGGGGGCTCAATACGGCGATCCAGGCCCTCACCAACGGGATCGCCGGCTTCGCTGTGCACGTTGAGCCAAGTCTCCCCGGTAACCTCGACCCAGCTTGAACTCGTTGTCACATCCTCGCTTCCAGCGCGTGCCCCGAAGACAAGCTGACTGCCCCCGATGTGACTGGGGTCCGGCACCCACGTAACGACCCCCGAATTGTCCCCGCGGTCATCGAACCATGCTCCTTCCGGTAGGTGAACGCCTGAGAGCGCCAAGCTGCGGCCTCTCGCGTCTATCCCCTTCACCTCAATGGAGACGGGTTTCCCTGCCTCGGCGCGACTCCAGACCGGGGTTTGGAGATCCGTGAGGACCCGCGCGTCGATTCGCAGTTCTCCCCGGACTACTGACTTCCCTTCCTTGCAGGGGGCAGAAAACGCCACATAAAGTTGTTCCGGCTGATTGTCGCCACCCCAGATCAGCCTCCTTATCTCAAAAGCGCCCTGTGGTGACATTCCACCCGAGTCCTCGCAGAGCACCGACTGATCATTGAGCCTTCCCATCATGCTGAGCCCAGCCAATCCAGGTCCGGTTTCGTAGAATCCCGGAGTAAAGGCTTCCACGCCGGATGGCGTGGTCAGTTCCACCAAGAAATGCTCCGAGTAGTTGGGTGTCTTGTAGGTCACCCGTAGGCGAGCCCGATTGCTGGCCAACACCTCGAACTCCCCGTCCGCGGGAAGGCGCCTGTAGACCTCGATTCCGTCCTCCCCTTCCTCTCTCAGGGTTAGCGAGGTCTCGCCGCGGACGTGAATCAGTGCGCCCGAAGAGTCCCGGTCACCGGCCTGGTTGCTGCCCTGGAAGAAGACAACATGATCTCCCGCCTGGTCAAACTCCGGCGTCCATTGGAAGCTACCCATTCCCGCTCCGGCGGGGACCAGGGACGATCCCGGAGGCGGGTCAACCACTGCGAGCGTGACCGACCGTCCCTGGACATCACTAGCGACGACCGGGAATTCCAGTCTGTGTCCGATCACCGCGGTCTGTGTGGGGATGGGATTCACGGCCACCGCGGTGGGGGAGTTGAACCGGACTTCGGCGAAAAGAGCGGGCCCCGGATCGGTATAACGCGCGCAGTGATGCTCCAGTGTTGCCCAGAGGCTCTCCAAGCGACCGTCCAAGTCAAATGACAGCTTCTTGATTTGGAGCCACCCTCGGACACCTCCACACACCATGCTGTTGCCACTCACGTCCAATATCAGACCGGGTCCGGCCTCGTCTGTTCCACGGATGTCGGTGTAGAACCGGGGGGTGATCGGGGTGCCATCAGTATGGAACCCGAATCTCCAGCTGCTGTGATCCGGAAGCTGGAATTCTGTTTGGACCCACGCGCTCGTTGAGTACCTGTCCAGGAACCAGCCGTCATCAGGGGTGAAGAGGAGAGTGTCTCCCTGTCCTACTGCGTGGTCGGGGTCGCTGTTGATGGAGAGCAGGTAGTCGCCCGTGGCCAGAAGCGTGGTCGTTGCGCTGCCTTGGTAAGGGCCCGACCGCCCTGAGAACGTCACAATGTGGCGACCAACCTGCTTGCGATCCGGAGTCCAAGTAAAAGTCCCTGATCCGTCACCATGATCGGTGAATGTGGAGCCACCGGGCAAGCCAGTGGCGCTCAATGCGACATCACCGCCTTCGAGCGCTTCTGCTGAGACGGGAATGGTCAACGATTTCAACGTTGGAGCAAATGCGCGAACCGGGACGTCTATGTCCACGAGGACTCTTGCGTCAAATCGAATCTCGCCCCAAAGAGCGTCGGTGCCGTTCTCGCAATGTTGCTCGAACACAGCCCAAAACCTGGTTGGCCGAGCGCCGCTGAACTCAATCTCCTTGATCGTGAACCGTCCGAGGATTTCGTTGCAGCCCCCCTCATTGCCATCGATCGAGATCCCGGGGGCCCCATCATTGAATGGCCATCGCCTGGCTTTCTCATAGAGTCCGGGAGCGAGCGTCGTTCCGGCGGGCGCGCCGAACTCCAGGCGCCAGTGCGCCTCCAGGGTATTGACGATGACGACGATGGCACTGGGAGTACCTGTCAGCGAGAACGCCCCGTCAGCGCCAGTGAAGTGGAGATCCGCTCCCTTGCCGATCCAGTCCCCCGGGTCGCTGTGCAGCCTGAGCAGCCTGGTCTCGACGGCAGCGGCCGGAGCTGAAAGCAGGCTGGAAAGAACCAAGGAGAGAGCCAACATGCCCCTTGCTGCCTGGCATGTGAAAGGGCGTCTGGGACCTGTGAGGAGAGTAGGGAGCCTGTGCATGTCTCACCTCCGTGGGTGGATCCCGACCACCGTGCTGGGAATGATGAGCTTCGCAGCGAGGCAGCTTGGCCCGACGACGACGATCATAGTATGCATCCTACATCGAGATAGACGCCATTCCGAGGATGTGGCGCGATCGTGTATATGTGCCCGATACGCCGCACCCCCTGAACCAGCCTCGGCCGCTTCGAGATCGTTGGCCCGCGCGGCGCGGGCGAAATGGGCCGAGTCTTCTGCGCGCGACCCCGGCGCGCACCGGGAATCTGCGGGGCGGCAACACTCGTGCTTCCATCGTACGCAGCCGATCAGCGCTCACGGCCGCTCGCCCGCCTCCACCCGCTCGAGCAGCTTCTGGTAGCGCGGCTTCCATGCCTCGGGGGAAAGCTCGATCGCGCGCCTGAGGAGGGCGGCGGCGATCTCCGCGTGTCCCGCCCGCGCCTCCACCCGGGCCCGAACAGACAGTGCCCAGGGATTTCCGGCGCGCAGGCTGTCGGCCCGCTCCGCGAACCGGCGCGCCCACTCCAGGTCAACGGGGACGGTCTCGTTTCCTTCGAGGATCGTTGCCGCGGCGACTCCGAGCGCGCTCCAGACCGCGTGGAGATTCTCCCTCCGCTCGCTTACGGAGTCCGCGGCCGAGTACCCTTCCGAGAGGCTCCAGATTCGGGGCCACTCCTGGTCTTCCTGGGCGGCATCGAGCTCCCGGCGGAAGCGGAAGCCGGGCGCCTCCTTCACCTTTCTCTCCCGGTACGCCGCCGCGAAGGCGTCGGTGTCCCAGGTGCCGACGATGACCGCCTCCAGCACGCTGTCCGCCTCGGACGAGAACCCGATCCACGCCACCCTTCCGCCTCCGTCCACGATGAACTCGGCGGGGATGGCATCGGTCCCCGAGTCGTAGAGCCATCCCGTGAACGCGAGCCCCGCCATCGCCTCCTTCCCCGCCGGAATGGAGTCGGTGGCCACCGCAAACGCCATCCTCTCCCCCTGCTTCTCCACGAAGGCCGGTACCAACTGCGGCTGCATCTCGAGCACGTTCACCGCGATCACGGTCACCCGGTCACGGTGCCGAGCCTGGATCTCCGATAGGTGCGGAAAGCCGGCTACGCAGGGCCCGCACCAGGTGGCCCAGAAGTCCAATAGGTAGACGCGACCGGGCTCGAAGCGCGGCACGGGATCGCCCTTTATCCAGGCGCTCACCGCGAGCGCTGGCGCGGGATCTCCGGCCAGGAGCGGGAAGGGGCGGTCGGAGGAATTCGGTGGGCTCGCCGGCATCGAGGGGGACGCGACGAGAAGCAAGATCACCAGAAGCAGGAGCGCCGAGCGGCGCATATTCACCTCGCTATGGTTTCCACCGTGACGGAAGCGTGTCCCGCACGATATCACCCCTCGCCTCGGTCCGACGAGCCCCGTCCGGTGGGGTTCAAGGTGAGGCCCACGCCCTCGAAGGCCGCCGACCTAGCCGTTGATTATGCGGCCCGGCGGTGGTACTTTCGCCGGCAGGAGTATCCCCATGCTCCCAGGCCGTTTCCTTCTCTCCCACCAAGAAGGAGGAGAGCATGCCAGCGCTCAGAGCGTTCATCGCAGGATTTATTACGGTCGCGGGGGTGCTGCTTCTCGTCAACTGCGGGGAGAGGGATCGAATCGCCGATCCGGATCCGACGGTCGACGTCGAGAAGATCCACGAGGCCGCGCAGGCGGTGGAAGACGCGTTCCGCGGTGGCGATCCCGCGGCCGTCCGCGCGGTGATGACCGAGGAAGCGCTGGGCATCTGCGACGCCGACCTCGAGTCCCTGACCGCCCGGATGCCGGAATTCGCCGACGCGATCGACACGCGGCAACTCGACGTCTATACCGAATGCTACGCCGAGTACCGCTATACCGCGGGCGGCCGCACCATGAGCTTCGCACTCGCCGCGCAGGACGACGGCGTGTGGAAGCTCGTGCGGTTCTGAGGAGGACGCCATGATACGCAGAATCCTCTCCTGGCTCGCCGGCGCCCTCAGTTGCCTCGCCCTCTCGTTGATGGTCTCGGGCTACGGCAACAAGGACATGCATCCCGCCATCAACGAACCGATCGTCGACGCCTTCGTCGACCGTTTCGTCACCGGGCTCGGCAGTCCGGATACCTTCAAGCACTACGTCTTCGTCTTCGACGGCAGTTCGGTGTTCGAGGGACCCGCGGTGACGAATCCCGGGTACTTCGCCTCCACGACGGGCGAATCGATGGTGACGAAGACGCCGAAGCAGTGGATCTCGCACGGCGGCTATTCGGCCGACGAGCCGGAGGTTCCCGCCGCGCTGCGGCATTTCTACGATCCGCTGGGCATCGACGGCGGGAAGAAGTACCTCTCCGATCGCGGCACGTACTGGGAGTTCATCATCAACAACAACCTCCTCAACCCACATATCGACGCGAAGGATTGGGCGCTGCATAACAGCGGGAACACATGGACGTGGGACAAGGGGAAGGAGTGGATGCGCAAGGCGCTGGCGGAGGCGGACGAGACGAAGCGCGACCAGCACATGGCGCGGGCGTGGCGCTGTCTTGGCGAGACGCTGCATCTCGTGGCCGACATGGGGTGTCCTCCGCACGTGCGCAACGACAGTCATGCCGCCCCGGTCGGCTGGACGTACCGCATCGCGCTCGGCGACCCCGATCCGTACGAGGAACTGGTCAAGCCGTCCTACGTCACAGAGTACGCAGCGGGAGCGGCGGACCCGGCGCTCAAAACCGCGGTGCGCGCGGCGGACCGGGCGGACGTGATCTTTGAAGAACTCGCGCGCTTCACCAACAGCAACTTCTTCACGGCCCAGACCATCAGCGGCACCGGGGCGTCCACGTACCAGCAGATCATCCGGCCGTCCTCGCCCTACGCGTCTCCGAAACTGGAGCAGCTGACCTACAACCCCGGCACGTACAAGTTCACGAAGGCCTTCCCGGGGGGGCAGACCGTGGTGATGTGCAAGGACGAGGGGTTTTTCCTGCAGCGCACCTATCCTTACATGGACGCGGAGTGCGTCGAGTCGCAGAGCGCGGTGCTGATCCCCAACATCATCGAGGCCGGGGCGAACGTCATCCGGCTCTTCATTCCAAAGCTCGAGGTATCCATCTCCTCCGCCAAGGAGGATGGGAAGGTGGAAGGCTCGGTGTCCCTGAACGCCGATGCGGAGTATTCCTCTGGTGTCGACGGTGGCGGGCCGGGTGTTCATCTACGTGGCCAACAAGGCGGTCGGACAGGGGACGCTGCGCAGCGACGGGGGGTTCACCGTCGAAGGGCTTACGCTCAAGAACGGGGACATCGTCGTCGCGGAGTACCGTATCGGCGGGATGTTCGTACGGTCGGAGGAGTACACGGTAGCTGACACCAGCTTCCTGCAGCAGTTGCTCGCAACGCGGGCGGTGGTCGTCTGGTTCTCGGCGACCAATGTTTACACCGGCGCGACGCGGGACGAGTTGATCGATGCCGGCTACTACAATCCGGAACCGAGCATCGGGCTCGCGCCGCTGTCGTGGAGCGGGAGAAACTTCTCCTTCACGCTCGACTCGACCAATGAGCAGGACGACCACCACATCTTCACGATCACCGGCAGTGTCAGCGCGGACGGCCGCATGGTGACGGCGGTAGATACCTACGTCATGAGGTCCTTCCAGGGCGGCTGGCACATAGAGACCACGCAGTTGAAGCTCAAGAACCTCCCGCACGACGAGGACTACAACCTGGTCCCATACGACGGATTTGATTTCGGCATGCAAGGCAGCAACGCGAGAAACGTGTTCGTCAGCATGACCCGCAGTATCTCGCATCACCCGGATTACGGTACAAGTTACGATTACGACTATGTCTCGACGAACTGGGACAGCGGTTATCCGTACCTCTACATCCAGTTCTTCCGCTGAGGAAGCGGGAGAGGGGCGTGACGAGGGGAAGCACGAGAGGCGGTGGGTCCCTCGCTACGCCTGCGCCTTGAAGTCCTTCCCCGCCCAGTTCTTCGCCAGCAGCAGCAAGACGGTCGAGCCCATCGCGATGATCCCGAAGATGAGCCACATGGGCTGGGTGTTGGCGGCCCTGCCCGTCTCGGGCGCCGGGCAGTAACGGTCCATCATGTACCCGGAGTAGAGCAGCGGCACCAGCACCTTGGTCAGGAACCAGGGTAGCTGAGCCACGCCCATGTACTCCCCGGTCCGCCCTTCAGGCGCGATCTCCGCCGCATACTGCAGAAAGCGCGGCGACCACATGGCCTCGCCGACCGTCATGACGATGAGGTAGAGGTACAGGGTCCACCAGTAGGTCCCGATGGCCAGCAGGAAAGCCGGAGCCGCCATGATGAAGGTGCCCCAGATCATCACGTTGTAGACCTTCTTCCTCATCGTCAGCGCGGCGATGATCGGCGTGAGGACGAAGATCAGGATAGGATTGAAGTTGGAGGCGACCTCGAAGTACCGGCCGACCCAGCCGGTGTAGGCACGATTGATGTACTCCGGCAGCACGAGCCAGTTGTAGGTGAACAGCGTTTGTACCGGGATCAGGGCGAAGATGAAGAAGAAGAACTTGCGGTCGGCCAACGGGTGCCGCGCCAGGTAGCGGCCGGTCGCCGGCACCAGCGCGAGAGCGACCCAGACCACGGCCGCGAGCAGCGCGATCGCGATGTTGAGCGGCAGGCCGGCCAGCGGGGGGCCGGCGGGCACCTTCCACCAGAGCGCGGCAGCGCACATGGCCATGAGGAGCCACATCTGCACCGGGGGATAGCGCCCCGTGACGCCCTTCGCCGGCGCCTCCGGCTTCTTCTCATCCGCCGGTTTGGACTCCGCCGCCTGCTCGCGGGCGGTGTCGGCCTTGGCTCCGGCGATGGCCTTCCGCACCGTGTCGGAGGTCAGCAGGAGCACGGTCGAGATCAGTCCCAGCACGGTGATCGCGGCATAGACCCAGAAGGTCCCGGTGATGCCCATTCCCGCGGTGTCGCGCAAAAGGAAGGCGAATGTCGGGAACCATCCGCCCAGGTTCATGAGCGCATACAGCATGGCGAAGGCCATGCCCGAATTCCTGGGGCTCGTGAACTGCCGCACTGCTGCGTAGGCCGCGGGTTGGTAGACGCCGTAACCGATGACGATGATGATGATGCCCAGCATCGTGGTCAGGTGGAGTGGCGACCAGAGACCCGCGCGCAGGTGGAGCAGCGTCGGCGCGGCGGCGATCAGCACCCGTCCGATGACCAGCAGGACAAACGACCAGATGAGCGTCCGGCGCACGCCCACTTTGTCGGGCACGAAGCCCAGGAACAGCATGGAGATGGTGATCCCGCCGGTCAGCACCGCCACCATGTTGTGGGCATAGGTATCGGGGTTCGGCACCCCGGCGAAGACCTGCTGCGAGAAGTAGATGGTGAGGTAGCCCAGCACGCCGAAGTAGGCCAACCCCTCGAGCGTGTAGCCGAGGTTCACGCCCCACAGAGCCCGCGGAGCGTGCCATACGTCCACGAACGGCTGGGTGATCTCCTTCAGCGGACTCTTCTTGGGCTCGTTGGACATGCGGTCTCCCGTCGATACGCGGCTGATAGATCACCCTATTACTGACCAAGTCGGCCGCGAGGTCAAGGTACCCTTTTCCATGCGTTGTCCGGCCTCCCCCCGGATGCTAGACTGCGGATCCTGCGCCTCGCAGAGGATGCCCGATCGTTGGCCGACCGCCTCACTGCGGGGCTCTTCCATGTTGCCCTCGTCGGCCAATCCAAGCGCGGCAAGTCGACCCTGCTGAACCCGCTAGTTATTCAAGGAACGGGGTCCGTATCGTGAAGATGATCGTTGACTCGGACGAAGCACCGGACCCGCAACCCGAGACTGCAACGGCCGGGCGACGCCGGTTTCGGAGGGTGATCTGGATGGAACTCTATCTCTTGGCCGGACTCGGCGGGTTCCTCGGCGCGATGCTGCGATTCGGCGTCGGTGGGCTCATCAACCGAGTGAAACAGGGCGCCAGTTTCCCATACGAGACGCTCGTCATCAACGTCGCAGCGTGTCTTGCGATCGGGTTCCTGGCGACCCTGTCCGAGGCGCGGGGTGTCATCGGTGGGGGAACCCGGGTATTCTTGTTCATCGGTTTCCTGGGAGGGTTCAGCACGTTCTCCACGTTCGGGTATGAATCCTTCCAACTGATTCGAGACGGTCAGATGCTGGCGCTCGCCAGTTCGGTCGTACTCCAGGTGGTTCTTGGGATCGGCGCCGTGTGGGCGGGGGCCGCGTTGACGCAACTCCTGCCGGGGAGGTGAGACGATGCTTCCTGAAGAGGGGCACCTGCTGCGCATCTTCATCGGAGAGTCCGACAAGCACGATGGGAAACCGCTCTATCAGTGGCTGGTGCTCAAGGCTCGCGAGCACGGTCTCGCCGGCGCGACGGTGCTGCGCGGCACCGAGGGCTTCGGGGCCCACAGCCGCCTTCACACAGCCAAGATCCTGAGACTCTCGGTGGATCTTCCGATCATCGTGGAGATCGTGGACACGCTCGAGAAGATCGAAGCATTCCTGCCGCTAGTGGATGAGGCCGTCAACGAAGGGCTCGCCACTATGGAGCGGGTGCAGATTCGATTCTACCGGGGTGGCAAACCTACACGTTGAAGTACCGCGCCTCCGGGTGATGCACGACCAGCATCGCCGTGGACTGCTCGGGCACCATCTGCCCCGCCGAGGTCAGGGTCATCCCCAGGTCCCGCTCCGCGGGGAGCAGGCGGAATACCTTGCGATGCTCTTCCACGTCGGGCAACGCACCGAAGCCCCACGCGTACGATCGTCCGCGCCCATCCGGCAGGCCCAGCTCCTTCCGGATCCGTTCGAATAGCAGGTCCGTGGCCGCCTGAGCGGTCTGCACGGCCAGCCCGTGGAAGTAATAGGCCTCGCTGTACTCGTCCTTGCCATCCATTGCGTCGAACCGCGCAGTGGCCGCGGAGCCGACGGTCACCACCTGCAGCGCCGCAACGTCAGCCCTCGCCGAGCCGACCGGCAGGAAGTAGTCCGCCAGGCAGAAACGTTCCGGTCCCTTCTGCCGCGGGAACGAGAAGCGGGCCAGCACCTGGTGATGGTCGGCGGGGTCGAGGATGAGCAGGTCGTTGCCGTCAGCTTGGGCAGGGAAGTAGCCGTAGACCGCTTGAGGCGCAAACCACCGTTCCTCGATCGCCGCGCGTTTCATCCGCACCAAGCGCGCGCCGAATTCCCCGCGCAGTCCTTCCGACTCCGCATCGAGCTTGCTCTTTGCCCCCCAGGACATCTTGAAGAGCCTGTTCTCGTCGAGACGGGAGAAGACCTCCTCGATCGGCAGCTCGGCCACCGTGCGGGACCCCCAGAACGGCGGCGTGGGGACGTCCTCGGGTCGAGGCGTCACCAACGACCGGGCGGAGTCTTCCTGCGCGGAGGCCCCCCCAGCCGCCGCCGGCTTCCGCTGCTCCTGTGCCGCTCGACGCTCGCCTGCCAGCAGCTCTTTGCGCGCGGCTGGATCGGCCAGCCGATCGATCGTCTCCAGCCCCTCGAACGCATCGCGGCAGTAGAGCACGCCGCCGGCGTAGGGGCGATCCTCCTCCACGTGCGCGATCTCCCGGCCGAAGCGGCGGTTGATGGCCGCACCTCCCACCAGCACCGGCATGGACAATCCGCGCCGGTCCAGCTCGCGGACCACGAGCGGCATCTGCCGCGAGGTGGACACGAGCAGCGCCGACAGCCCGATGGCGTCGGCCTTGAGCTCCACCGCCTGGTCTACGATCACGTTCACCGGCACTTGCTTGCCCAGGTCGTACACGCTGTAGCCATTGTTGGCCAGAATCGTCTTGATCAGGTTCTTGCCGATGTCGTGGACGTCACCGTAGACCGTGGCCAGGACGACCTTCCCCTTGCTGACCCCCTCGGCCCTCTCCAGATACTTCTCGAGCTGTCCCACCGCCTTCTTCATCACTTCGGCCGACTGGAGCACGAAGGGGAGGATCAACTCGCCGGAGCCGAACTTGTCGCCGACCTCCTTCATAGCCGGCAGCATCACCTGGTTCAGAACCTGCACCGCCACCGCCGAGGTGTCGGCATTGGGAAAGTGATAGCCGGGCTCCGCCGTGAAATCGGTCACCCCGGTCTTCTCGCGCACGCCGGCCACGACAAGGGCGTCCACGTCGGCTTCGAGCCCTTCCGGCTTGCGGTGCAGGATGCGCGCGTGCAACCGCTCCGCCGGCGGCAGCCCGGCGGTGGGATCGACCGTTTCCACCTGCCTGGCCTTGGCCCCCTCGTAGAAACTGATGAACCGGGCCGTGGCATCCGGCCGCCGGTTGAGAAGAAGGTCCTCGGCGAGCTCGCGCTCTGCGGCCGGGATCTCGGCGTACGGCGTCACCTGCTTGGGATTCACGATGGCCATGTCCAGCCCGGCCTCCACCGCGTGGTAGAGGAAGACGCTGTTCAGCACCCGGCGCGCCGCCGGCTTGAATCCATAGGAGACGTTCGACACCCCGAGGGATGTCATCACGCCGGGAAGTGCGGCCTTGATCCGCCGGATTCCCTCCAGCGTCTCCACGGCCGTGTTGGCGCTCTCAGGGTCGCCGGTGGCCAGCGTGAATGTCAGGGCGTCGAAGATGAGCGCATCGGGCAGAATCCCGTACTCCTTCGTGGCGATGTCGTGGATCTTCCGGGCCACCTCCAGCTTGCGCTCGGCAGTGCGGGCCATCCCGATCTCGTCGATGGTCAGCGCGATGGTGGCGGCGCCGTAGTCGCGGATCAGCGGCAGCATGGTGTCCACACGATGGCGGCCGTTCTCCATGTTCACCGCGTTGACGATGATGCGACCGGGGGCCGCTTGCAGCGCGGCTTCTAGCACTTCGGCTTCGGTGGTGTCGATGACCAGCGGCGCCTCCACCGTCTGGCTCAGCGTCCGGACCACCCGGGACATGAGGTAGCTCTCGTCCCGCCGCTCGGTCATCGCCACACAGATGTCCAGCGTGTGCGCGCCGCCGTCGATCTGCTCCCGGGCCACGGCTGCGATGCCGCCGTAGTCCTCGGCCAGCAGCAGCTCCTTCATCTTCTTGCTCCCCTGGGCGTTCAACCGCTCGCCGATGAGCATCGGACGCGGGTTCTGGACCAGGTCGGCCACGGTGATTCCTGATGACACGAGTGAGAGCGGGCGGGCCGTCCGAGGCCGGGGCTCTCGGCCGTGCAGTCGCTCGACGAGCATGCGGATGTGTTCCGGGGTTGTGCCGCAGCAGCCGCCCACCGCGTTCAGTCCAAAGCGCTCCACATAGTCCGCCATCTCCTCGGCGAAGCCGTCCGGCTGGAGCGGATAGACCGCCTCTCCATCGACGTTCTCAGGCAGACCCGCGTTGGGCAGGCAGGAGACGGGCTTCGAGGAGTTCTCGCCCAGATAGGCCAGCGGTGCGCGCATGTGCTCGGGCCCGGTGGAGCAGTTGATGCCCAGCACGTCCACCGGCATTCGCTCCAGCGTGGCAAGCACAGCGGCCGCATCGGTGCCGAGGAGCATCCGGCCCGTGGCGTCCAAGGTGACCTGGACCTGAAGCGGGATTCTCTTGCCGGTCCGGGCGAAAGCGTCCTGCACACCCATGATGGCGGCCTTGACCTCCAACATGTCCTGGGAGGTTTCGATGAGGAGGAGATCGCAGCCCCCTTCCACCAGGGCCTCGGCCTGCTCGGAGAAGATGTCGGCCAGCTCCTCGAACGCGATGGCTGACAGCTCGGGATCCGAGGAAGAGGGGAGCATGCCGGTGGGGCCGATGGAGCCGGCCACAAAGCGGGGTCGCTCCGCGGTAGAGAAGGAGTCGGCCGCTCGGCGCGCCAGCACCGCCGCCGCGCGGTTCATCTCCGGAATGCGGTTCTCGAGCCCGTACTCCGCCATGGTTTGCCGGTTCGCGCGGAAGGTGCAGGTCTCGATCACGTCGCAGCCGGCCTCCAGGTAGGAGGCGTGGATCCCCTCGATGACGTCGGGCTTCTGGAGGACCAGGTAGTCGTTGCAGCCGGCCGTCTTTTCGCCGCCGAAGTCGGCAGCCGTCAGGTTGCACATCTGGATGGCGGTGCCCATGGCGCCGTCGAAGACCAGGACCTTTGAGGTCAACGCGTCCAGGTAGCGGCGGTCGGTGTGCTCCGCCGGCGGGCGCTCGGCGGGCCGCGACGCACGCGGCGCCCGGGTGGGTGTGCGGATCGAGATGCCGGGGTCGCCCGTCGGCGCCGGCGGCTCCTTCAATCCCGATTCGCGGACGAGCCGCGGCACGATCAGTTCCCAGCCCACGGCCATGATGTGGAAACCGCTGATCCCCGGCAGGCGCTTGACCCGGTCGATGATCTCGAGGGCGATCTGCACCCCCTCCTCCTGGGGGTTGCGCGATTTCTCGAGGCGCTCGATGAGGGCCGGTGGGATCTTCACGCCGGGCACCTTCGACATGGCGTGCGCCGCGCGCGCGCTGCGCACTGGCGTGATCCCGGCCAGGAACGGCGTCTTTCCGAGCACACCCGCCTTGTCCAGCGCTTCCGCGTAGCTCTCGAAACCCTCGACATCGTAGATGAGGTTGCTCTGGAAGAACTGAGCGCCGGCGTGAACCTTCTTGAGTTCCCGCAGGGCCTGTGTCCGCGGCGTGGATGAAAATGGCGAGGCCGCGGCGCCGAGGAACAGCGCGGGCGGATTCTTGATCGCCCGGCCGTCCATGTACTGCCGCGCATCGCGCATGCGGCGCAGAATCCAGAGCATCTGGATGGAGTCGATGTCCCAGATGTCCATGCGTCCTTGCGGCGAGGGACCCAGGACGGGATGATCCCCGGTCAGGCAGAGAACGTTGCGGATGCCCAACGCCGCAGCGCCCAGAATCTCAGCCTGCAGTCCCATACGGGTGCGATCACGCGCAGCCACCTGCATCACCGGTTCCACACCCTGGGCCAGGGCCAGCACCGAGCAAGCCAGCGAAGACATTCTGGGGGTTGCCGACGGGTTGTCGGTGAAGTTGGCCGCGTCGATCCAGTCACGCAGGAGGCGCAGGGTGCCGGTCAGCTCCTCGGGCGCCACCGAGAGTGGGGGGGCCACCTCCGAGGTGACGACTAAGCGGCCGGCCGCCAGTTTCTCCTCGAGTCGCGACACCGGCGCGTGTGCCAGCGCAGGGTGCGGTGCGTCGTCCCCCTGCCACCAGTCGGGCTGGCGGATACCGAGAAATAGGGGATCCCAGAAGGCGGCTCGCTGCTCGCGGCCCGCGAGGAAGCTGGCCAAGGCCTTGCCGAATCCACGGCGGCGAACCTCGTCGATGACCTCGCCCCACGTCTCCCGGCCCACCCGCGCCCAGTCGAGCGGCGGCAGGACCTCCATCAGGCGGTCGGTGCGCCCCATCCGGTCGGCGCGCTCGAAGATGTGGTGCCAGATGCAGGGGCGCCCGGGATCCACATAGCAACCCTCCGGAGTGGAGCCGCCGCAAGGTCCGTTGCGCAGCCCCTTGGGACACTCCATCGGGCAGATGAAAGCGGTCTCTTGCAGCAGGCAGTTGCCGCACATGCGGCAGCCGAACAGCGTGCCCTTGGTCTGACGTTCCAAGAGCGCGAGCAGGCGCTCAGCAGCCGGCCGGCGTATGAAGCTTAGGTAGGCCGGCTGGAAACGTCGTCCTGGGGTGAATCCCGGCATCGTCTTCCTCCATCTGAGTGGCTCGGGGCGAGTCGGACAAGAACCCCGGAGGCCGTCGGCTCCGTCACAACGAGCCCATAATCTACAACAACGTGACGGGGCGCGGGGGACAGTGCCTCGCCCCGATTCTCGTCAGGGAGATCTTCGACGTGGTCCAACGAGTCCGCGACGACGGGGTTGATCTCGGCATCTGATCGGCGGCCTTAATCCCCCGAGTCGTCCGTCCCGACCCCGTCTGCGCCCTACTCTGGAATATGCTGACCCGCGGACTTAGAATGGATATCGGAGCGACAAAGCTCGGGGACGCCACGGACTCAATACACGCATACCCAAAGGAGAGCCAGATGATCGCATCGAGGCCATTAGGAAGTGGCGGGAGACCGCTTCTCATTATTCTCCTCACATGTTTCATGTTTGTGGGCTGTAACAAGAAAGTGACCCAACCTAATTCGTTGGATGTTATGTATCCGTTGGGCATTGGAACGCTGTGGGAGTACACCGCGGGGCGATCGGATTCAGTTGCTGCACGGGTGACGCTGGACGGAAAGGAATACACGCAAATCAGCGGAACCTTGTTCCCGCACTCACTGGTCCGCATGGACAGCGGCCGTCTACTCGTTCGGAAATCCGAGACAAGCGCGCTTGAGTCAGTACTCTTTGACTTCACTGCGGACGCCGGAGAGTCCTGGGAATACGCAGTAGGTACGGATGTGCCGGCTCCCACCGTCACCCTCATCAGCAAGACGGATGTGGTGACCGTTCCTGCGGGCACATACACCGACTGCTACACGTTTTTCTTTGACATATCAGACGACGCCGTTCTAGACATGACCTACGTTGTAGCTCCCGAAGTCGGCGCGATCAGGATTCTGGAGCATTCCGGCGTCTCCTACGATCTGACGGATTACGTGCCCGCGAACTGAGGTGGGAGTCGGCGTCGAACGGCCCGCTTGGGGGCCGATGATTCCAACTCAGCGATCTGTTCCGTGGCTAGTGTTCGGCGCGGAGTTGATGGGTACGGTCTTGCTTGTCGCGGTTGGGTTGTCCTTCGTGATCCTGGCCTTCGGCGAGGGCAGCCCGGTCATTCACGTCATTCCCAGTCCCGGCTGGCGGCGGCTGGTCACCGGGTTCCTCTTCGGTACCACGGGCGCCCTGATTGCACTCTCCCCGCTCGGCAAAGAGAGCGGGGCGCACATCAATCCCGTGGTTACCATGGGGTTCTGGCTCATGGGCAAGCTGAGAACAGGTCATGCCTTGGGGTATGTACTTTCACAGCTTGCGGGCGCAGCATTGGGGTCGTTGCCGTTGCTAGCCTGGGGGCGCATGGGACGCAGCGTGGATTTCGGGGCCACCTTGCCCGGTGCGGATTACGGGACTGGCTGGGCGCTGCTGGGAGAGGCGACAACAACGTTCTGCCTCATCGTCGGGTTGTTCTTCTTCTTGGGGCATCGTCGATTGCGCCGGTTCACACCGGCCCTCTTTCCCATCTTGTATGCGGCCATGGTCTACATCGAAGCCCCCGTTTCCGGGACCAGCACCAATCCGGCGCGAAGCTTCGGGCCGGCGGTGATCTCCCAGACCTGGCATGCATGGTGGATCTACTGGGTAGGCCCAATCGTGGGCACTCTGGCCGGTGCGGCCGTGCATCGGTTCACCGGTCTTCGGTGGTTCACGATCGAGGTCGCGAAGCTCTACCACTTCGGACACGACCGGTACGGTGTATTTCGGTGGAGGGGCAGAGATGGTGCTCAAAGACTGGGGGGAACACCGTGAACGTCTCGCTTGACCGCAAACGGGCCCTCGTTACCGGCGGCAATTCCGGCATCGGTGAGTCGATCGTACTGTGTCTGGCCGAAGCCGGTGCACGAGTAGCGATCAACTACATCACCCATCCTGAAACGGCGGAGTCGCTTGTGCAGCGGATCAAGGAGCAGGGCGGCGTCGCCATGGCCATTCAAGCTGATGTATCCAACCCCGGGGCCGTAGCATCCATGTTCGGAACCCTCGAATCGACTTGGGGGGGGATCGACATCCTGGTCAACAATGCCGGCATCGACGGTGGCCGCGCATTCGGGTGGGAGGCCGAGATTGCCGTCTGGACCAAGGTAATCGAGGTGAACCTGCTGGGCGCTTTCTATTGTGCTCGTGAAGCTCTGAAGCGAATGGTGCCGCAGAAACATGGCGTCATCGTGAACATCAGTTCGGTGCATGAAGAGATCGCTTGGTCTGGCTACAGCGCCTACACGGCCAGTAAGGCTGCCGTCAGCATGCTGACCAAGACCCTGGCGCAGGAGGCGGCGCCGCATGGGGTTCGCGTGCTGGCGGTTGCGCCGGGGGCAATCAGGACCCCGATCAACCGCGCGGTTTGGAGCGATCCGGAGAATCTGCGGGATTTGCTGGAGAAGATCCCGCTCAACCGGATCGGCGATCCCCAGGAAGTCGCCCGCATCGTGGCGGTGCTGGCATCGGACATCGGCTCCTACGTGACCGGCCGGACGATATTCGTCGACGGGGGAATGACCGACTACCCGGACTTTTCACACGGCGGTTGAAGACCCGCCAGAGGCTGATGCAGGAAGCAGCGACAGGAGACGGTATGGATACACCGGAACGCCACCCACCGGGGTGGCCGGGGATTCCGGCGCGCTGGACCTCCAGTGCCAAGTCGGGGGTAGGGACTTCCCTCCACAGCAAGAGCCGCGTCTGGTTCACGCTGAGCCACGGGATCTTCAACGAGATTTACCATCCCCGGATTGACGAAGCGTGCATACGCGACATGGGGCTGATCGTCACCAACGGCGCGGACTTCTTCTCCGAGGAGAAACGGGATGCCAGGAGCGAAGTGCACTGGCTGGCCGACGGCGTGCCGGCCTTCTCTCAGGTCAACACGTGCCTTCAGGGGCGCTACCGCATCGAAAAGAAGATCGTGGCCGATCCTCGGCGAGAGGCCGTATTGCAGCAGACCCGGTTCGTTGCCCAGCGGGGACGGATTTCGGACTATCGGCTCCATGTAGTGCTCGCCCCTCACTTGGGCAATCACGGAGCCGGCAACACCGGATGGATCGACGAGTACAAGGGCATTCCGATGTTGTTCGCCGAACGGGACGGGAACGCGTTGGCCCTGGCGTGTTCCTTCCCCTGGCTCAAACGTTCCGTGGGGTTCGTCGGGTTCTCGGACGGCTGGCAGGATCTGTCGTCTCACAAGCGGATGACGTGGGAGTACACACGGGCCGAAAACGGCAACATTGCCCTGACGGCGGAGATCGACCTGAATGCGGGGGGCGGAGAGTTTCTGCTGGCGCTGGGGTTCGGGCGCAACGCAGCCGAGGCGGGTAACCGAGCCCGCGCGGCCCTTCAGGACGGTTTCGACGCCGCGCAATCGGCATATGTCGAGGAGTGGAGCAAATGGCAGGAGACGCTGCTGCCGCTCGATACGCAATGGCCGGCCGGCGGGCACAATTTCTACCGAGTCAGCACGGCCGTCTTACGCACTCACGAGGCGGCCACCTTCCCCGGTGGAATCATCGCCAGCCTTTCCATTCCGTGGGGATTCAGCAAGGGTGACAACGACCTGGGCGGCTATCACCTCACCTGGCCGCGCGATCTGGTGGAGTCGGCGGGGGGGTTCTTGGCTGCCGGTGCCCACGAGGAGGTTCGTCGCGTCCTCTGCTACCTGCAGGCGACCCAAGAAGCTGACGGACACTGGGCTCAGAACATGTGGCTGGATGGCTCCCCCTACTGGAACGGCATTCAGATGGACGAGACAGCTCTGCCGATTCTCCTCGTGGATGCGGCTCGGCGCGAGAACGCACTGGACGCGGACGACGTGGCCAGGTTCTGGCCGATGGTCCGGCAAGCCGCGGTCTACTTGATCCACAACGGGCCGGTCAGCCCGCAGGACCGATGGGAGGAGGATCCCGGATACTCGCCGTTCACGGTCGCGGCCGAAATCTCAGCGCTCCTGGCCGCAGCCGATCTGGCCGAGGTGCACCACGAGCCGTCGATCGCGACCTACCTGCGTGAGACCGCCGACGCCTGGAACGCATCCATCGATCGGTGGATGTACGTGACCGGCACCGATTGGTGCCGGGAGTTTGAAGTCGCGGGGTACTACGTCCGCATCGCTCCGGTGGAGACGGAAGAGGGAGCGTCCCGCTTCCAGAAGAGCGTTCCGGTAAAGAACGTCGCCTTCGAGCGAGCCAGCAGTTTTGCCAGTCACTTGGTGAGCCCCGATGCCCTCGCTCTGGTTCGTTTTGGTCTGCGCGCAGCCGATGATCCGCGCATGGTCGACACGGTCAAAGTCATCGACGCGCTGCTCAAGGTCGAGACCGCACAGGGCCCGATCTGGCACCGGTACAACGGCGACGGCTATGGCGAGCATAGGGATGGCGAGCCTTTTGACGGCACAGGGATCGGTCGGGTGTGGCCGCTCTTGACCGGCGAGCGGGCCCACTTCGAACTGGCTGCTGGCCGGGTCGGAGAGGCCCAGCGGCTTCAGGCGGCTCTAGAGTCTTTCGCCGGGGCGGAGGGGTTGCTTCCAGAGCAGGTTTGGGACGCTCCGGACATTGCGGAACGGGAGCTGTACTTCGGGCGGCCATCCGGCTCCGCCATGCCGCTGGTATGGGCGCATGCCGAGTACCTGAAGTTGCTTCGTTCACTACGGGATGGTCGGGTCTTCGACATGCCCCCGCAGACGGTGCAGCGGTATCTCGTGGACAAGATCGAATCGGCGCACGCGGTGTGGCGCTTCAACCACAAGATTCGTTTCATGTCGGCCGGTAAGACGCTGCGCATCGAGACATGCGCCCCCGCGGTCATCCACTGGAGTAACGACGGCTGGAATACGGTCCGTGATACTGACTCGCACGATACCGGACTGGCCATCCATGTCGCCGATCTGCCGACACGGGCGCTACCGGCAGGGAAGCAAGTGAGGTTCACGTTCTACTGGCCTGACGCAGACCGCTGGGAGGGCGCTGATTTTGTTGTCAACGTTACGTCCCGGAGGCCGGCTTCCGAATAGGAACAGCGGGGGAGTGACCCCGTTCACGCAAGGGTGTACCCGTGTTTGGAATTCGTGCGCGAAGACGTCGCCAACTCCGTGATCGCCCGCTCCCCGAAGCATGGTGGCGGATCATTGACCGCAACGTGCCCTATGTTCGGTCGCTTGGCAGTGCCGACCGCAAAGAGCTTGCGGGAGTCGCTCAGGTGCTCTTGGACGAGAAGCGATTCGAAGGGTGCGCGGGGTTGGAGATCACCGACGAAATCCGTGTGACTATCGCCGCGCAGGCGGCGGTGCTGCTCCTTCATCGCAGGACCGACTTCTATCCGACGCTCACGTCGATCTTGGTTTATCCGCACGCTTACATAGCCCGGTCGAAACGCGTTCAGCCGGGCGGCGTCATCGAGGAAGGACCGCAGGCGCGACTCGGTGAGTCCTGGCAGCGAGGCGCGTTGGTCTTGTCGTGGTCGGACGTGCTCAGCGGCGCGGTCGATCCCGCGGACGGGCACAACGTCGTCTTTCACGAGTTCGCCCATCAGATCGACAGTGAGTCCGGCGCGATGGAAGGCGCGCCGGCGCTCGGGCCGCCGGCCCGTTACCGAGAATGGGCGCGTGTCCTGAGCGGGGAGTACGAAGGCCTGATCGCCGAACTGCATCAGGGCCACCAATCCGTGATCGATGCCTATGGCGCTACCAACCCCGCCGAGTTCTTCGCGGTGGTGACGGAAGCGTTCTTCGAGCGGCCGGTCGCCATGCGGCGGGAGCACCCGGAGCTGTATGCCGAGCTGACTCGGTTCTATGAACAGGATCCCGCCGCCCTCATGCCCGGCTCGTCACGATAACGTTCTGGTACGGATAGGGGATCTCGATGCCGGCGTCGGCGCAACGCCCCGCTCAGCGTGGCCGGGTGTATGAAGCTGAAGGGATGTCCAGTTCTTGCATGGGATTCCTCCATAGACGGGTCGGCTACGAGCCCGCACCATATCATGATGCTCTTCTGCGGACCCACTGGGCTACTGCGAGGTGGGCGCCCTGCCTGCAGCTATATTGGCGGCGGTAACTGCGCGGAGACCTTTTCATGAGTTCTTAGTTAGGGGGCACGGTGCGGGTGAAATGGCTGGTGTCGCTACTTGTCTTGCTGATCGAAGGGTCGATCACCGCGCTTCCGGCGATCGCCGGCGACGCGATTCCCACGCGTTACCCGGCAGTGCCCCGGATCGTCGCCATCGGCGATCTCCACGGTGACCTCGACGCGTGTCGGCGCGCGCTGCGACTCGCGGGCGCCATCGATGAAACGGACCGGTGGATCGGGGGCGATCTGGTCGTCGTCCAGACCGGGGACCAGCTCGATCGCGGCGACGATGAGCAAGCCATCCTCGACCTCTTCACCCGGTTGGCCGGCGAGGCGGCCGCCGCCGGAGGAGCGGTGCACGTTCTCAACGGCAACCACGAGCTCATGAATGTGGCCCTGGATCTGCGCTACGCGACGCCGGGTGGCTTCGAGGACTTCCGGGATGCGGTGACCGTGGGGCAGGCAGATTCGGTGCTGCTCCGCTTTGACGAATCGCAGCGGCCCCGCGCCGCCGCGTTTCGCCCCGGGGGGCCCTATGCCCGCGTGCTCGCGGAGCGGAACACCGTGACCGTGGTCGGCGACAACGTCTTCGTCCATGGAGGTGTCTTGCCGGAGCATGTCGACAAGGGGTTGGATGCGGTGAACGCCGAGATCCGCGCCTGGATGCTCGGGGAGGGCCCCAATCCGGAGTGGGCCCACAAGGGATGTTGCAGTCCCACCTGGACACGCCTCTACTCGGTAGATGTGAGTGAAGGAGCGTGCGACACGCTGAGCACCGTGCTCTCCCGGCTCTCGGCCAAGCGGATGGTCGTCGGCCATTCGATTCAGGAGGAAGGCATCACGAGCTACTGCGACGGCAAGGTGTGGTGTATCGACGTGGGGATGTCGGCCGCCTACGGTGGCGCGCTCCAGGTTCTGCAGATCGAGGGGGACTCGGTTCGCGTGCTGTCCGAGGAGTAGATCTTCCGGAGAGAGCTTTCGGGAATCGGTCGGCCGTTCTGGTGGTCAGGTCTCCTCGAACACGCGCTCCCTCACGTCGCCGATGACGATGCGGCTCACGCGGCCCTCGCGATCGTCCCGCTTCAATTGCGCGCTGATCTGCCGCGCCTGCTCGCGCGCCTGCGCCGTCCCCGCCTTGTTGATGAAGACGAATACGCGGGTGTTCGAACTCACGCGGGCCAGGTAACCAAGGCGATGGAGCAGGATGGCGGCCACGTCCTCGGGTGTGACAATCGCCTCCGCCGGGCGGCCCAGCCGCTCGCGGAAGAGCGCAGCGCGATGGATGTACTCATCATCCATGGGCGAGCCGAGGCAGTCCACGCCGATGACGGCGATCACGAGATCGGCGCGTGCGGAGATGACAGGCTCGTGATCGGCATGCGCCTTGAGCGATCGCCCCGCCGCGCCGTCGGCCTCCACCAACACGTGATCGGCCACGCGCGAGTCCACGACGGCGTCGAGCACGGCGACGTCCAGCCCCTCGAGTTTCCGCCCTGTCGCGTCCGGCCCCGCGACCGCGGTGACGTGGCGGCGCACGGCGAACTCGGCGCGCAGGCGGTTCACGAGACGCGCACGATCGGACTCGAAGACGACGCAATCCGATTCCTCCGTCTCGGGCTCGTAGATCTTCGTTGTCGTGGCGGTGAGGACGGTAGCCCCTGTGTCCGCAAGCGCGTGTGCCAGCGCGAACATGAGCCTGGTCTTGCCGCCGCCCCCGATCAGGTGGACGTAGCGGAACTCGTTTGCGGAGAAGGCCTCAAGAATCGGAGTGCGATTTCCGGCCGGCATGAGCCACCACGATTTCGAGAACGCTGCCGCTGGTGGCGCGTGCCTTGTCGGAGATCCTGTAGCAGAGGGTGGGATCATCGCGCGGATCAACATCGGCCAGCTTCGTGCCCGCTTCCACTTTGAGTCCGGGCCGGAGGAGGCCGCGGATCACACCTGGGATCTCGGCGCGAACTTCCGCGCCGGCGACGGTTCCTGCGACCTCCCCGGCCGCGATGTGGTCTCCGATCACGTGCGGGCTCGCGAAAAGCCCCTGAACCGGAGCCCGCAGCACGCGCTCGCGGCCATACCCGCCGATCTCGCCGGGCTCGCCCGTGTCGTTCGAAGTGAACCCGCTCGCGATGATTCGGCCCAGATCATGCCCCCGCATCGTCTCGACCGCGAAGTGCACATCCCGCCCCGCTTCCAACCCGGGCCCGAGGCCGATCACGAGGGGCGCGTCATCACGGTGGTTGTCTAAGTTCCGTTTGAGGAGCCTCGCGTCCACGATCACCTCGGGTCGCCATCGCCGCACGAGCGTGCTCTCCGGATCGACGAACACCGGGATGTGAGTCCATGCCGCGTCCGACAGTGCGTTGATGTCTTCGAGACGATGCCGCACCCCGCGCACCCCTTCGATCTCGATCTCGCCTTCGTAGATGGCGGAGCAGAACGACACGGTGCGGCGGACCGCGGTCGGTTGATCTAGGTCCGTCATCACAACCCGGTATCCGCACCGGAAGAGTCGGTGGGCGGTGGCAGACGCCTGCTCTCCCGCTCCCTTGATCACGATCCGTTCCCGCACGGTACCCCCCTCAGCCATCGGACGCGAGGTCATTGGGATCATCCACATCGAAGACGACGCCTGCGTCGCTTGTCTCGAAGTTGCCGACCCATTCCGGGTGGGCGGCGATGATCTCACGCGCGCCGACATCGCCGGAAAGCGCGAGCAGCGCATCGCGCAAGTCGGCGTCTATGAGCACCGGATGGCCTCGGCGGCCCTCGTATCGCGGTACAACAATCCGTGCGCCGGTCGCGCGACGGAACTCGAAGAGCGCGGCGATGAGATTCGCGCTGACCCCCGGCATGTCCGCCAGCGCGATGAGATACGCCGCCGTACCCGCCGACGCCGCCCGCACGCCGGTACGCAGCGAAGACGCCATGCCTTCTTTGTGGTCCGGGTTGGTGATGAATCTCACGCGCGGCTGCTCGGGTGGCAGCGGAAACTCCAGCTGAACGACCACCAGAATCTCGCCCACGCCAGGCGAGGACTTGAGCGCCTCGAGCGCATGCTCGTAGAGCGGTCGTCCGCGATAGGGCGCAAGCAGCTTCTCGCTCCCGAACCGACGAGCGGAACCGGCGGCCAGGAGGATTGCAGTAACGCTCATCCGACTAGCGGTGGGCTCCCGTGCCTCTCAGCTCCGGGGAGGTGCGCCGGTGCTCGGCGTAGAGTTCGGAAAGCCGCTGCGCCGCTGAACGGATCCCGGTGGGATCGGACCCGTCGGCAAACGACTGAATCCGACCGTCCCTCTTGAGTACCCGCCCGCGCGCCACAACCGTGTCCACCTCGCTCCCGTCGGCCGCCCAGATCAGATTCTCGACGACGTTGTCGAGACGGGTGGGGGTGAGGTTGGGACGATCGAGCCCGATCACGATCCAGTCCGCCTGACGGCCTGGAGCGAGTTCGCCCTGATTCTGCCTCAGTATCTTCGCGGGGACACTCGTGATCATCTCCAGGAGCTGCTGGGACTTGAGGAGCGTAGCGTCCTGGTGGAGCGCCTTCTGATACTGCGCGGCGAGTCGCGCGGCGGCGAGGATGTTCTGGTTGTCCGCGGATCCTGAACCGTCCGTCGAAATCGCCACCAGGACCCCGGCGGCCATCATTTCGATCACCGGTGGCATGCCCGAGCCGAGGATCGTGTTCGCCAGCGGGTTGTGCACGATCCTGGTGCCGGTGCGTGCCAGGATCTCGATGTCTCGCGGCCCGCAGTTCACCTGGTGCGCGAGCATCGTATCGGCGTCGAGGATCCCGAGCGATTCGGCGAACTCGACCTCGGTCAGCCCCGGCTCGACCTCCGCGCTGAACCAGCGCGTCGTAAGCGGCTCCTCCGCGCTGTGAATATGAAAGAGCGTCCCGTGAGCGCGCGCCCACGCCTTGAGCGGAACGAGCATCTCGCGACCGTTGGAGAAGAACTGATCCGGCCCGGGGCAGAAGGTGGTGCGCGTCAGACCGGGGATCGTGAGCGCGGCGTCGAGGCGCTCGATCGCCTCCGCCGGCCGATCCAGCGCTTCGGCCACGTAGTTGCGGTCCTGGCTCCCGATCCCCACGATCATGGTCGTGCCGGCGGCTTCGTTGGCCTGCGCGACCTCGCGGACATGGTGCTTGTTGAAGTTGCAGTGGTGGACCAGGCTCGTCGTGATGCCGTAGTGGATGTCGCAGAGCCGCGCCAGCCGGTAGGTGATGAGGTGCGGCGAGTCGCCCAACTCGCGGCACAGGCGCTCGTGCTGGGTGTTCATGAACGCGGTGAAGGGATTGACCGCGTGGTCGAGCCAGTCGGTCAGCGGCTCGTCCTTGGCGATGCCGATGAGCGGTTGTTCGTGATCGTGCCCGTGCGCCTTGACGAACGACGGCATGAGGACGCCGTTGATCCTCGGCACGTCGTCGCCCGGTGCGGCGTCGCCCAGGATGAGCAGTTCAGATCCGCACGCCGCGCGGATGCGACGACCGATTTCGGGCGTGTAGCGGCCGACCTCGCGCAGCGTCTCGCCTTCGCTCAAGACGTAGCCGTCGGCGATGCGCTCGGTGCGATCCGGCGCCGCCAGCGGCAACAGGAAATCCGCGCGGCAGAGGACGAATCGCGGGGGACTCATCACCGGGAGGACTCCCGCATGCGCCTCAATCCGTCCAGGATCTTTTCCGCGCTGAACGGCCAACTCCGTATCCATACCCCGGTGGCGTCGTGGATGGCCGCCGCGATCGAGGGCGCCGCGCCGTTACAGGTGATCTCCGACACCGACTTCCCGCCGAACGGGCCGAAGGGATCGGTGGTCTCGATCAGCACCACCTGGAAGTCCTCCGGTACGTCATTGATCATCGGCACGTTGTAGTCGCGCAGGTTCGCGTTGAGGCAGCGCCCCTTCGCATCCAGGATCATCTCCTCGAAGAGGGAATGGCCGATCGTCTTGAGCACGCCGCCGTACATCTGTCCAAGCGCCAGCTTGGGGTTGATGGGCGTTCCGCAGTCCTGGAGCGCGTAGTACTTCTGGACCGTGATCTCGCCGGTGAGCATGTGAACCGCGACCTGGCAGAAGTGCGCTCCGTAGGGGAACGCGGCCTTGTCCGTTGTGAAGCACGCGGAACTCGTGAGTTGGCCGCTGCCGGTGCCCGACACCGTGAAGCGCGACACCTCGGCGTAGGTCACCGAACCCTTGCGCCCCTGAACCGTGGACGGGAAGACGAGCGACAGATCCTCTTCCGGTTCGCCCAGCATCTTGGCCGCCGTCTCCAGGATCCGCTGCTTCATCCCTTGAGCGGCGTTGAGAGCCGCGTTGCCGGAGAAGAACGTGCCGCTCGAGGCATAGGCGCCATCGTCGTAAGGCGTCACGTCGGTGTCGGCTACGATCAGCGAGACGTCCTGCATTCCGGTGCAAAGGCACTCGGCCACCAGTTTGACGATGAGCGTGTCCAGCCCGGTGCCCAGGTCCGTGCCGCCGCTCAGCAGCATGAAGGTGCCGTCGCCGAGCAGGTTCACCGTGGCGTTGGCGGAGTCGATTCCGGGGAGCCCCGAGGCCTGTTGAATGATCGCCAGCCCCTTACCGATTCGCACGTGCGGATCGGTGGTCTCCACCTTCTTGCCCCACTCGATCATCGCCGATCCCTGCTCGATCGCCGGCCCGAGGCCGCAGCTCGAGACTGCCTGCGGGGTGCCCTCGCGACCCTCGCCCAGGCAACGCAGGATCTCGAGGGTCATCCCCTCGCGCACGCGGTTCTTCTCGATGAACGCCAGGTGATCCATGCCCAGCTCGGAGGCCAGCTCCGCGCAGGCCAGTTGCAGCGCGTACGATCCCTGCGGCGCGCCGTAGCCCTGGTAAGCCCCGCACGGCGGGATGTTCGAGTAGTAGGTCGTCACGTTGAAGTGCACGTTCTCGCAGAGGAGAAGCGGCAGGCTCTTCGAGCACGCGTTCATCGGCACGGTCAGGGCGTGCGCCCCGTAAGGACCGGTGTTGGCCCGGACCTCCATCTCGATCGCGGTCAGCTTGCCGTCCCGCTTGGCGCCCAGAGTGACCTTGATCTTCATCGGGTGGCGGGTGCGCGAGGCGATGAACTCCTCTTCGCGCGTGAGGCGGTAGAGGACGGACCGTCCGGTCACCCAGGTTGCGTAGGCCGCCAGCTCCTCCAGGACGATGTCCTGCTTCGCGCCGAAACCGCCGCCCACGCGTTCCTTGATCACGCGGACCTGATTCTCGCTGATCTTGAGGATCCGCGAGACGATTCGACGGAGGTGCCACGGGACCTGTGTCGAAGCGTGGATCACGAGTCGGTCGCCGTCCATCCGCGTGTAGACGACGTGCGGTTCGAGGGGAGTGCACTGGACCTGCGAGGTCTCATACTCGCGCTCCAGCACGACCTCGGCCTCGGACAACCCGCGGGCGACGTCCCCGATCCCGCCCGATACGCTGGCCGCGATGTTGTGGCGGGGGTCGGCGTGAATCGGGAACTGGTAGATGATTCGCCCGTCGCGCGGGTCGGCCTTGCTGTTGTCGAGACCGGCCGGCTCGCCCGTCACGTACTCGAGCACGCTGTTGTGTATGAGCGGCGCGCCCGGCGCGGCGGCTTCGTCGATCGAGAGCACGGGCTTGAGCACCTCATACTCGACCTTGATACGCCGCAGCGCCTCCTCGGCGATCTCCGGCGTCTCGGCCACGACCGCCGCCACGCGGTCTCCAACGTGGCGCACCTTCCTGCCGAACATCTTCCGGTCGTACGGGGACGGTTCGGGGAAACCCTGCCCGGCCTGGTTGTAGTAGACGTCCGGGCAGTTCTCATGCGTGATGACGAGCACGACGCCGGGGAGCGCCTCGGCGCGGCGCACGTCAATGCGCTTGATGTACGCGTGCGCGTGCGGAGATCCCATCACCTTGAGATGGCAGGTGTCGGCCGAGATCATGTCCTCGACGAACGCCTTCTCGCCCCGCACCAGTCGCGGAGCGTCCACCTTCTTGCCCGACTTGCCAACCAGCCGCAGATCTTCGCGGAACTCGGGGCCGCGATCGGCGGCGTGGGCCGGGTCCTTGAGACGCTGGGCGGCCAGCTCGACGGCGGAGAAGAACTGCTCGTAGCCGGTACACCGGCAGAACACCGCCGAGAATGCATCCCGCATCTGCTCGCGAGTCGGGTTGGGGTGCCGCGCCAGCAGATCCTTGGTGACGAGCAGCATCGCCGGTGTGCAGTAGCCGCACTGCACGACGCCGGCGTCGATGAACGCGGTCTGGATGGGGGACAGCTCGCGGTGCTTGGCCATGTGCTCGGCGGTCACGATCACCTTGCCGTCCACCTGCGGAGCCAGCAACTGGCATGAGTTGACCGAGCGCCCGTCGAGGAGGATCGTGCAGGCGCCGCAGCTTCCTTGCCCATCGCAGCCGTTACGAACGGAGAGAACGTTCTCGCGGCGCAGCAGGTCGTGCACGCGCTCACCCGGCTGGACCTCCAGTTCGCGGCGCGCTCCGTTGATGGTGACCTGGATCCTCATCGGCCACCTCGCTTGCCACGGCCCGCCGTTTCAAGAGCGAGAGCGACCACGGCACCGGCCTCGTGCCTGATGAGATCGGCGCTGCCGCCGGACGCGGCCCTCCCTGCTCTCGGCACATGAATCGAGCGGCTCACGAGTGCCTGGATCTCCGCGCATGTCGGGAGCGGGCAGCCGTCCAACGCCTTCTCGACCGCGGACAGCCGGATGACATGCGGCGACACACCGCCCACCGCGATGATCGGGTCGATCACGCCTTTCGCCGAAATCGACATCGATACCGCCGCCGTGACCAAAGAACGCGCGTTGGCGGACACTCGGAAGTTCCGGCATGCGAACACCCGCCGAGGCGCCGGCTTCGGCACGACGATGCCTGTGATGAGCCCCGGGGTCGGCCTGGCGACGAAGTCCGCGATCGGCACAAGCTTGGTCGCGCCTCGGGCGGCAACCCCGACCTTCGCATCGAGTGCCACCAACAGTGGCAATAGGTCGCTGTAGGAAGGGTTGAGCGCGACGTGCCCGCCAATCGTCGCCATGTTGCGCACGTTGCGGCTGACAACCTGGCGCGCCGCGTCCTTGAGCGCCTCGGGAAGCTTGTGATCATCCGCGATCTGCTGGAGCGTGCAGAGGGCCCCGATCGTGTACCGGGCCGGTTCGACCTTGATGCGGCCGAGAGGGAGAGCCGCCAAGCTGATGCAGTGCGCCGGTGGATCGGCGGATTCGTTGGAGTTGACGTAGGTGCCGCCGGCCAGAAACGCGGCCCGGTTCCGGTAGCGCGCCTTCAGGGCGAGCGCCTCTCGAACCGTCTTGGGCCGGTGGAACTGCTCGATCATACTGGGTTCCTCTCGCAAGCTGGGATTCGTGAAGATCATATTCTACAAGTACTTCGGGTGAGATGGAACAGGTAGCGAGGGGATGGGGGCTAATCGCCCCACACAAAGCGCGTCCAGACGCCGAAATGGTCCGACGCCCAGACCTCCCCGGCCGCAGGCGCATCGAGAAAGACCTCGGAGGCAACCGCCCTCAGCACATCCGGCCCGGCGAAGATGTAATCGATCCGGCGAGGCGAATGTCCCATGGCGATGTTGAGCGTGGTGATGGGGGACTCCGTCGCGATCGGATGGAGGAGAGCGTAGGTGTCCGTGAAGCGCTCCAGGATGGGCTGCAACTCCGGCGCGTCCGGGGCGGCATTGAAGTCACCGCCGAGGAGCAACGCTCCTGGAGCACGCGTGGTGTCCATGAAGGCGAGGAGGCTCCGGACCTGCTTGGCCCGGATGGCGGTTCCCTCAAGCGTGTGGTGGAGATGGGTCACGTAGGCATCCACAAACCGGCCTTCCACATCCAGCCGGGCGTGGGCGGCCACCCTGTAGTCGTCGAGCGGCTCCAGCTTGATCTCGTGCGTTCCGACGATGTGGTGTCGGGTGAGGATCGCGTTGCCGTATCGCTTGGGGGCCCCGAGGGGATCGACGGAGGCGAAAACGAACCTGTAGCCGAGGCTCTCAGCCAGGCTCTCCGCCTGATTGGGCAGGCCCTCCTTTTCGAGGACTTCCTGGAGGAAGACCACGTCGGGGTCCAATGCCCGCAGACTGTCGAGGATCACCGCCATCCGCGCCGGCCAGTCCTGCTGGTCATGCCAGATGTTGAGCGTGGCGGCGACGAGTTCGCCGCGTGCCGCGTCAGGAGGTGCGGCCGCTCCGACCGCGCTGTGGAATCCAAGCGCGGCGGTGGCGACCAGAAGGCGCCACACGCGGCCTCGCATCACTTGGTCTGGTCCAAGAGCGCCAGAATCTGCCGGCGCACCTCGGCGTCCTCCACCGTGGTACGGGGCGAAAAGCGCTGAACCACGTGCCCCTCGCCATCGATCAGGTACTTGGTGAAATTCCAGTCCGGCTCGGGGTGCCGCGCGGTCAGGAAGCGGTAGACCTCCGACTTGTCGTCCCCCTTGACCTTCATCTTCTCGAACAGGGGAAAGGTCACGTCGAAGCGGGTGGAGCAGAACTCGCGGATCTCCTCGGGGCTGCCGGGTTCCTGATTCAGGAAGTCATTGCTGGGAAAGCCAAGCACGCTGAAGCCGCGGGGGGCGAGCTCCCGATGCAGCGCCTCAAGGCTCTCGTACTGCGGGGTCAGGCCGCACTTGCTGGCGACGTTGACAGCCAGCACCACCCGGCCTCGATAGGCCCCAAGATCGGCGGGTTCCCCTTCCAGAGTGCGCGTACGCAAGTCGTAGAAGCTGGTCGCCGGGGCCCCCGCCGTGTCCGAGGACGCCGTGTGGGTGGGGGAGGCAGGCTGCCTGGCGGCCTCTTGGGATGGCTCCTGGACGCCGCAGGCCATGGCAGCGCCGGAGAGGATCGCGCAGGCACAAAGAAGCGTGACGGCACGAAGAGCTCGATTCATGAATTCACCTCGGGGTGTTGCATGTCTCATCGTACCAGATCGTCGCGAGAACCCGGATCTCTACCTGGGAATCTGCTAGGAGTGGTCTTTGGTCCGGGTCTTACTCACGCCGGTCATGATCCCAATGCCGAGCAGGATGATGCAGGCGATGATGACGTAGAGGGTGGGCACCTTTGCCGTAATCAGGGCCCAGGCCACGCCACCGGTGAAGACAAGAAATCCGATTATGTAGAGTGGGAAGGACATCCCCTTCTCCCTTCAGAACCCGTCGGGTGAGTCCAGGCTAGAGCACTCTTCTGCCCTGTATGATCCGGATCAACACGGCGATGATGGCTATCACGAGCAGGATGTGAATGAGGCCACCCCCGACGTGACCTAGCAAACCCAGAGCCCACAGGACGACGAGAACGACTGCGATTGTCCAGAGCATGACGCTACCTCCTATTGATTCGAGATCTACTGACAGCCCATGTCGGGAACGCGGTCCTCAACGTGACGGGCCGTGATGCCTCGTTGCGCACCTCGCGTATAGCCCATCGATGCGCCGGCGATTTTCAAGCGTTGCGCGAGGACCGGACTGCCTGGCTCTTGCCGAAGATCCCTCGATCTTCTTGCGCCACTGTTTGAGCTGCGCTTTCATCCTCTGCAGGGTCATTCCCATGATCGTTTCCTCAGAGACATGCGGCGTACTCTCAGAACTCGGCCCCGGGGTTGTTTCGAGTGGTCTCACCCACTACTTCACCCAATGACCGGCAATCCCACCGATGAAGCCCGATGCGATGACAATCAAGGTAACGGCGACAATCAAGCCGGCGATCCGCCAGACGAGCCTGTCCCCGAACCTGATGACATGGGTTCCTGGGTGGGTACTCATGCATACGATAAGAGCAAGGGCCGTGCCGTCCGCACCCGCGTCTTCAAGTACCTATGTCGTCAGCACTTGAGGAGAACGGACCCTATCGGGAATCCGCGAACCACCTCGATTACGGAGCAACATCCATCAAGATGAGAGGGTGGAATCCTCGTCCCCCGCGGCGCTCGATCCACGTACGACTCCGTAGCTCTTCAATTTCCGGGAGAGAGTCGCCGAACCGATGTTGAGCTGCTCGGCGGTGCGGGTCCGGTGTCCCTCGTTGCGGTCGAGCACGGCCAGGATATAGTCCTTTTCGATCTCTTCGAGTGGTCTCACCGGACCGGAAATCGACGGCATCGGCACCGCCTGCCGGACCTCTTCCGGCAGCTCGTCGAGCTCGATGAGGTTGGCGCGGCCGAGCGCGACGGCGCGCTCCATGGCATTCTCCAGTTCGCGTACGTTGCCCGGCCAGTCGTATCGCAACAACTGGTCCGCGGCGCGCGGAGTCAGCCCGGTCACCGGGCGGCCGATCCGTTCGGCGGCATCGCTCAACAGGACGCGCGCCAGAGGGAGAATGTCCTCCCGCCTATCCCGCAGTGCCGGCACGTGGACTTGCACCACGTTCAGCCGGTAGTACAGATCCTTGCGGAAGCGACCGGCCGCGATGTCCGCGGCGAGTTCGCGGTTCGTGGCGGCCATCACCCGCACGTTCACGGGCCGGCTCTTGTTCTCGCCGACGCGGCGGATCTCTCGCTCCTGGAGGACACGCAGCAGCTTGACCTGCATGCCTGGAGAGACGTCGCCGATCTCGTCGAGCAGCAGCGTCCCGCCGTTGGCCGCCTCGAACAAGCCGGCTCGCTCGTGCGCGGCGCCCGTGAACGCACCGCGTGCGTGGCCGAAGAGCTCGCTCTCGAGGAGTGACTCCGTGATCGCGCCGCAGTTGACCGCGATGAACGGCCCCGGTGCGCGGGCGGATTCATCGTGGACCAGGTGCGCGATGAGTTCCTTGCCCGTCCCGCTCTCCCCGGTGATGAGGGCGGTCGAATCCACCTTCGCGATTCTTCGCGCGAGATCGATGACACGCCGCATGGCGGCACTCCGCACGATCATCCCAAGCGGATCCTCCACCTCGGGGGCCAGGCGGGTGAGCACGCGCTGCTTCTCGTAGAGCTTCCTCTCGGTCTCCTTGAGGTTCTCGGTGATCTGGTGGAGCGAGGGCTCGAGCCATTCCTTGAGGTTCTCGGCTCGATAGAAGGCGAGCTCCGCGGCTCGATTGTCGCCCCACTCCTCGCGGGTGCGACCGAGGAGGCGACATGCCGCGTCACCCCGTCCGATGCAGCGTTCTTCGAGAACGTACATCTCTTTGCCCAGGATCCGACTCAGGTAACCGCTGGTCAGGCCGCAGATCGTCCAGCACACCGAGGTGTCGCTTCGCCCGAGGTGGGCGACGTGCTGCTCCGCTTCATAGGAGCCAACCAGCGTCAGACCCTCCTCGGTCAGCGATCCGGGGGTGCCCGGCCCGAGGCGGTACATACCTTCGAGCATGTGGATTCGACCGCAGGCCAGTTGCCAGTCGTCCTCGTTATCCCAATGGAACAGGTCCTGCATCGCCTCGGCCATGCGCCAGCCCTGTACGAACCCGAAACGGGTGAGAACGGCGCGCGCGGTGCTAATGCCGAAGTGGTTGATCAGCTCCTTGCGCAGGGTTCCCTTCGCCGTCGCGTCAATGATGAGCGCGCGCTCGCCGGCAAAGCGGACTGTGCCTCCCTCCGCATCGAACTCGACCAATTCGGCAATGCTTAAGTCTTCGACGCGCATGGAAACCTCCATTCGTCCCCGTGATAATGCCTCCTCTGGATGTGCAACGCAAGTCCCATGCCGCTAACCTCCTGATATAACTTACCCTTAGCCGGGAAGAGGCTAACGTCCGAATTGCATGGGACTTGCTGAAGGGGACGCGACGTTCCGATTCGCGAGGGAGTGGTGCTGCCCGTCAGAAGCGATAGCCCAAGGCCGCCATGGTCGTGAACCCGTTCAACTCGAATCCATTCACGGCGTACTCGGTGTCGTTCAGCTTGACCTTCTGGTCACCGAACGAGGGATTGGCCCAGACGTATCTCCCCTCGACCCCTATGAAGACGCTCTGCGCGACCGGGATGTTCAGCCCGGCTCCGACATGAAGCCCAAAGGTCGTGGTTCCATCGAAAGTGTTGAGGTTGTCGCTCACGTCGAACTTGGTGAAGTAGGCGCCGACTCCCAGCTCGCCGTACGGCTCGACTTGCCCTATGGGCATGAGAAGCTTGGCGGAGAGGAGGAGCGGGATGACGTCGAAGTCCGCCTTGCGGCGAGGGGCGGTCGGAGTGTCTCCCTCGACGGTACCCTTTCCGTTGAAATAGCCGATGCCCAGCTCAAGGGCGAGCGTCGGAAGGACGTGGTGGCCGAACGCGATCTCGCCGGCGACTCCCGTCTCGGTGTCGCCGTCGAAAGTGGTCTCGACGTCGACATTGCCGAGGTCAAAGGTCGCGCTGGGCGAGTAGATGCCGCCCTTGAGCACCATGTAGCTCCCGGGCATCTCCGCCCAGGAATCTCGGGGCGAGAGACCGGCCACGCCGAGCAGGACCAGTACGAACAAGGCCCACTTCGCTATCACAACTGTTCCGTTGCGACCATTCCCAATGTCTCGTCTCATGAAACTCTCCTTCCGGTAACTGTTCGTCAGGCCGGTGCATAGGGCCGCACAGGCCCCTTCATTACACGCAGGCGTGATTCTCCCGGCCTCCGACAATCTGTACTCGTCTCTCCATAGAGCAACTCGCGTGCCGCTTCCAAATCCGCGCAAGTGTCTATGATTCAACCAATGGACGGCAGGGAGGCTGCGTCAACTTGATCAAAACGATCGACCAGACATCATTGCGATGCTTTACCGCCAAGTTGATTGAAGTTCCCGGCACGACCGGTGACGTCAGGTGTCATCGGATCAAGTAGTTGCGTGTCAGCCACTGCGCGGCACGTAGGTTGCATTGCTTGTGGCCGGGTCAAGATGAAGGGCGTCCGCCCACAGCGATCGGGTCGCACAGTCCCGGGTATCCCGGGGCGGCCCGCTCGAGTCAGAACTTCGACGCATCAAACGAACAGGAACAAGCCATGACAATGTACAAGGGGTTTGCCCTTGCTTTCTTCGCCGCGGTCACTCTTGGCACGGCGGGAGCCAGCCTGGCCGGCGAACCGCAAGGTCACGTGGTCGGCGCGAACGAGATCCAGGCCAGAATCGATCAACAGATCAGCCAAGCCGACGCCGACCGACAGGCGATTCAATCCCTCTTGCAGCGGGAGGATGTCCGCCAGATCGCCGGCTCTGTCGGCCTGGATCTCGAGCGGGCCAGTGCCGCCGCCGCGGTTCTGTCGGGACCCTCTCTCGATGAGTTGGCCTCGCAGGCCAGGGCGGTCAACGCCGACATCGCTGGAGGGAGCAACACGGTCGTCATTTCGACGACCACGATCATCATCATTCTGCTGATCATCATCATCTTGGCCTGAGGCCTCCAGTCGTGAAGTCGTGGCAGCGGGTGGTTGGCGCCTGCGCGGCGGCGGCCGTCTTACCGTGGTCCGCCTCCGCGCTTGCCGGCACGCCCTCGGAGGAGAGACGCGCTTCGGAGAGCGTGCGGCTTCTCGACGTGCCATACGTCCCACAGAGTGAAGCACTGTGCGGTGGGGCCGCCCTCGCTATGGTTCTACGCTACTGGGGAATGCGCGGCGTCCTGGCCGATGACTTCGCTGCACTGATCGAGCCGGGATTGGCCGGCATACGAACGGGCGCCCTCGTGGAGGCCGTCAAAGCCTACGGGTGGATCGCGCTTCCCTTGTCGGGCGCTCCGGCCGAGGCCAAGAACCATCTCGCCCAGGGTCGCCCGGTCATCGCCTTGATCCGAGCGGGCTCGGCCTCGTTCCACTACGTGGTGCTCGTAGCCTGGGCCAACGGGTGGGTGGTTCTCCAGGACCCGAGCGTGGGGCCATTCCGGGCCGTTCGCGAGGAAGAGT
Organism: Candidatus Eiseniibacteriota bacterium; assembly: GCA_963762255.1. Classification (GTDB taxonomy): domain Bacteria; phylum Eisenbacteria; class RBG-16-71-46; order JABDJR01; family JABDJR01; genus CAVXKA01. Next base: position 635,299 of record CAVXKA010000002.1, on the reverse strand, counting down.
TTGCGGTCGCATGGTCCGGGAGCGGAAGCTGGGCACTCCTCGTTCTTCCTCCTCAGGGGGGAATTGAGGAAGGTGCACGGGATTTCGCGGCGGCCCCCTCATCACCGCCCGCCGCACCGGATGCGTGCAGCGCCATGGTGGAAGCGGGAATCCTCTCGGCCCAGACAGGCGACACCGCGGAGGCGGAGCTCAAGTTCCTCGCGGCGCAATCCCTCTGCCCCATGTCCGCCGCCCCATATCGGGAACGCGCGGGGTTGCGGTTTCGTGCCGAGGACTGGGCGGGAGCGGGCCAGCTAGCCGAGCGCGCCCTGACTCTCGATCCGGGCGATACCCACAGCCGGCGGCTTCTGGCCGGCAGTTGCTTCCTGGCCGGGGACACGGAGGGGGCGCTCCGCGCCTGGAACCAATTATCCGAACCGCGGGCCGACTTGACGCGCATCGACGGCCTGACGCGCATTCGTTTCTCCGCCGTGGCCGGTCAGCTCGATCTTCCGCCGGGGCGGCTTCTCACACCGCAAGCATTTCGACGAGCGCGCCGGCGTCTGGCCGACGTGCCCGCCCAGATGGGGTCTCAACTGAGCGTGAAGCCCATGCCGCAAGGGATCGCTCAGGTGAACGTGGCCCTCCTGGAGCGTCCGTCCGTGTTCGACGGCCCGTGGGATGTCGGCGGCGCAGGCATCAAGGCTCTCACCGCGCATGAAGTACTCCTCGATGTTGCGAGTCCCACCGGGAATGGCGAGCTCTGGACTGGTGGGTGGCGGTGGCAAAGGAATCGACCGCGCGTCTCGTTGGCGCTCGCGATTCCGGCGGCCGGGGTCCGGCCTGGGATCTGGCGTGTGGACGGCTTCTGGGAACGACAAGCTTATTCGGCTCGCTTTCTTTCCGATACGAGCGGCACGTACCGTGGGGAGCCGAACCGAGAGGAGCGGCGACGCACCGGCCTCTCGTTCTCAGACTGGCTCGGCCCGGACGTACGCCTCGAGATTGGCGCCGCTCTGGACACGTGGGTCGGCCGCGGCTCCCACATCTCCTTGGAGGGGGGCGTCGAGACACGTTGGGCACGCGACCGTCTGGCGCTGCGCGCCGAGCTAGCCAGGTGGTTCAGCCTCGCAGACGGTGCTCCGTTCGGGGCCGGCGGTCTATCCCTCAAGTGGTCCTCGATCGGGTTGGGGAGGTGCGACGCGTGGCAAGGCCGATTGGGGATGTCCAGCACGACCTCCGATGCTCCTTTGGCGCTCTGGTCCGGGGCGGGAACCGGATACGGCCGCGTCCCCCTCCTCCGGGCGCACCCCCTGCTGCGCGGGGGCGTCGTTCAGGGCCGCGCCTTCGGGCGCACGCTTGTCCACGGGACGATCGAGAGACAGTCCTGGGCTTTGAGGCTTGGACCCTTGCAGCTCGGATGGGCCCTCTTTGTGGACGGGGCCAAACCGTGGGGGACGGGGCGGGTCGGCCGCGTCCCGTGGCAGGTCGATGGCGGAGCAGGCCTCCGGTTGCGGGGACTGGCCGCGACGGGCCAGCTTCGGATCGATGTCGCCCGAGGGTTCGATGATGGGAGTTCGGCCGTGTCGATTGCCTGGCAGCTTCCCTGAGTCGGGCGGACCCGTGCGACGCGAATGTCCTCGTCGCGCGCGGACCCCTCAATTCTTCTGATCGGCCCTACCTCATTCTGATAGGGTCCGAGAACACCCGTTATTGCGAACTACATGGGAATCAATCACTTAATCAGCGGCACGAATATTGCTTGTTGAAAAGTGGGCTCCTAAGAGCAGCAGTTCACTACTGGTCCGGGTCGCTGCGAGATGACTTACGTGACTACCTAATTGTGGGTAACACCAGAGGGAGAGCCCATGGAACCGGCCATGGAGAAAATGGACGCGCAACTCAAGCACTGGAGCTTGAGGATAGACCGCCTGGCGGCCAAGACGGAGATGGCCGGCGTACAGAAGGGGTTCGACGCCCTCATATACGTCGATGAGCTCAAGGCCCTGTACGCGATCGTGCACTCGAGATTCGTAGAGTTCAAGTCAGCGGAAGACACGCGGCAGGTGCGCCTCAAGGCGGAGTTGAAGAGCGCCTGGGACGACCTCGAAGCCGCGTTCAAAAAGCCATCGCAATAGAAGGTGGCAGTGATGGTCTGAGTGCGGCGCGGGACACCCATTCCGCCGGACTCAGAGTCGGTAAGGATCGGGAACCTGTCCCAGGGTGAGTTCACTCGGTCAGTTCGAGGAAAAGAGGTTACTACAATGAAACGACTTCCAGCCAGTTTCGGCATGCTACTTCTGATCGCTGCTGCGGTCACGGTGGGTTGCGCGAAGAACCAGGAGAGCGTCAAAGACGCGGCCGCGGCGCAACCCCCGGCTGTACAGAAGCCGCGCTTTGAGACACTTGTCATCCCCGACGGAACCAGCATCGTCGCGCAGCTCGACACGCAGCTTTCCACGGAAACGAACCACACAGGCGATTCGTTCCGGGCGACGACGACGGAACCCATCATCGTGGGCGGAAGGACTGTCATCCCGACCGGCGCACAGATTCACGGAGTGCTGCGCGACGTCGAGGCATCCGGCCGGGTCGAGGGCCGCGCGCAGATGACGCTTGCATACGAGACGATCGTCGACTCGCAGGGGAAGACCCAGTCGATCTCCGCGCTGCCGCTCACGCTGAAGGCGGCCTCCGCCACGCGTGGCGACGTCGAGAAGATCGCGGCGGGGGGGGTCCTCGGCGGGATCATCGGCGGGATAGCAGGTGGAGGGAAGGGCGCGGCGATCGGGGCCGGCGCAGGTGCGGGTGCCGGAGCGATCATCATGCTCGCGACCAAGGGCGACGACTTGGAGCTGAACCCCGGCCAGAAGCTGGCCGTGCACATGACGAGTTCCATGAGCGTTCAAGTCCCGGCCCAGCGCTGATCCAGGACCATCGCGGATCGGTACCATCGAGAGGAGACGAACATGAAGAAGAATCGAGCGGCTCTGATTGCAGTTGTGCTGAGCGTCGCACTGCTTCCCGCCCTCGCTCTGGCCGCCCCCGGCACCGATGTCGGATTCCGCGGCTGGGGCCCTCGGGTCGGAGTGTCACTCAACCCCGATCAGGTCCACTTTGGGGCCCACCTCGACTTCGGACAGTTCGCGAACCACGTCCGCTTTCAGCCGAATGTAGAGCTCGGATTCGGCGATAACGTGAAGCTCTTCACGCTGAATGCTGAGGCTGCCTATCGGTTCAGCGCGAATTGGGACGTGTGGAGCCCCTATCTTGGTGGGGGAGTCGGGGCGAACATCAAGAGCGTCGACGCGGGTAACAACAACGATTCGGAGACCGATATCGGGGTCAATGTGCTCGGCGGAATCGAGAAGGGGCTCTCGAACGGCGACCGTTTCTTCATCGAGGGGAAGTTCAGCCTCAATGACGTTCCGGATGCCAAGGTTACGGTCGGCTGGACGTTTTATCACTAGCCGAAGGGCAATGAAAGGCGCTGCCGGTGGGCGGCGCGTCAGCCAAGCGGGGAGTGAGACGTAGGACTCGCAGGACCCCGCCGATCGCTTTATCTCTATCCAGGAGGGTGCTACTTGAGAATTTCTCTGAGTGTACTTGCCACGGGTTTGGCCCTGTGCATTGGGCTGCCGGCGGCAGCCCAGAACTTCGGCGTCCTGCAGTCCGCGGAGACGATGGACCGCGGTGTCTACAAGTTCATGATCGCCCCGATCTTGACGCTCGACAAGGATGGTGCCGGGGGAGAGTTCGGGGTTGCCGCCCGTGGCGGGTATGGATTCACCGAGCGATTCGACGCCGAAGCCAAGTTGGGCTTCTTCGAGAACAGTACGTACATCGGCGCGGACGGCGAGTACTGGATCATGAAGGGCAAGGAGAAGGACGCCGGCCTGGATTTCTCGCTGACGGGAGGCGTCCATTGGGCATTCGGTAAGAAGGGGGGCCCCGACAGCATGGGGTTCGATCTCACGCCGCTCTTGAGCGGGCACGTGGCGGAAAGCGTGGAGCTCTGCGGCGCCCTGGATGCCTCGTTCAACAAGATCAGTGACGCTCCGGAGGGTGTCGACGACACGTTTACGAGCGTGCATCTCGTACCGGGAATCGAGTACCGCCTGACAGAAACCACGGATTTGGTCGGCGAGGTCGGAATCGGCCTCAACGACAACTCGTATACCTATGTCGGCGCCGGAGTCGCCTTCTACTTCCGCTAGGGAGGGAGTGAAATGAAGATTCTCGGCATCGTGCTCATCGCTCTCGGAGTCCTCGCGCTGGTCTACGGCGGCATCGACTACAACAAGAGCCGGACGGTCCTCGAAGTGGGTTCGGTGAGCGTCACGGCCACAGAGCACAAGAACATTCCAGTTCCAGCAATCGTCGGCGTGATTGCGTTGATCGGCGGCGTTGCCCTTCTGGTCGGGGGCAAGCGTCGTCTTCTGCCTCGGTGATCCGCGACAGATGTCGCGGACCCTCGGACCAGCCGACGCTTCATGCCTTCAGGCATGAGAGCCAGTAACAGGAGAAAGAGATGCGTACAGCCATGATGATGACGCTTCTGATAATTGCTCAGATCGGTTGGGGGGCGTGCGCGAGCGCTCAGACGCTGCCTGCGTCGGGGGAGCGCCCCCTGACGCTGATCCCCACGGCGTTTCAGGAACTGAGCGAACTCCGCCTCAACACCGGCGAGAAGGCGGTGCTCAGCGACGGTACTTACAGTGCGGTCTATGACAAGAGAATCCCCGCTGAAGGGAACATCTACCTCAATTTCCACGTCGATGTCGCCACTGAGAGCGGGCCGATCGTGCTGCGCGCCAGGGAGATTCGTCTGGTGAAGGACGCGGAAGCGGGCGGCGCGGTCGCTCTTCCTACTGAAGTCGTCAAGGGGAAGGTGGACCCGGAGACCTCGGAGACCACCGGGTATATCCCCTTCGATTGGTTCATCGACACCGGCGACGAGGTGCGCGGCGATTCGTTGACGGTAGCCAATAAGGCGATTGTGCAGTTCACGATCGAAGTGCCCTGGGAAGGTCGTGACGATCTTACCCTCTTCCTGCTGTCCCAGCGGATCGGGACCGTCAGGGAGATCCGTGAACAGATCGCCAAGGACCGGGGAATCGATTAGCGCCTACGGAGGCCGCCACCCTCATGGGGGTAAGACTCATGCAGCGACACTCGAATGCCTGGCGCGCTCTCTTGATCGCCGGCCCGCTTGCTCTGTTGTCGCCCCTGACGGGGTGCAGCACCGTGGCGGTTACCGGGCGAAGTCAATTGGATCTGATCCCCGCTTCCACGATGCTGTCCCTGAGCGACGAGCAGTACGGTGCCTTTCTGAGCGCCAACAAACTCAGCACGAATCGAGAGCAGACCGCTCTGGTCAAGAGAGTGGGCACGCGTATTCAGGGAGCAGTAGAGGACTATTTCCGCAGCGAGAACATGATCGACCAACTGCAAGGGTATAGCTGGCAGTTCAACCTGATCGAGAGCAAGGAGGCCAATGCCTGGTGCATGCCGGGTGGCAGGGTCGTCGTCTACACCGGGATCCTGCCCGTCACCCAGACGGAAGCCGGACTCGCAGTGATTGTGGCTCATGAGATCGCACACGCCGTGGCCGAGCACGGGGGAGAACGCATGAGTCAGGAGCTTCTCGCCCAGCTCGGCGGCATGGCGCTCTCGGAAGCAGTCTCGAAGAAGCCGAAGGAGACCCAGCAGATCTACATGACCGCGTTCGGCTTGGGTGCGCAGTACGGTGCACTCCTCCCCTTCAGCCGCCTACAGGAGAACGAGGCCGATCACCTGGGTCTCATCTTCATGGCCATGGCGGGGTACGACCCGAACGAGGCTCTCGTGTTCTGGCGCCGCATGAGCCAGAGCAATGCAGGGCAGGCCCCACCCGAATTCATGAGCACCCACCCGTCGGACGCGACCCGGATCGCGAAGATCGAGCAGGAGATGCCCGAGGCCATGCAGTACTACCGGGGCGCCAAATGAGTTCGCGAGCCGCCGGGCAGCATACCGCCGCTCGAACGCAATCGGTCCAGCCCAAGAGCCAGTCGGCCAAGCCCCCCGTCCGCAGGAATGGCACGTCCGTTGGCGATCCGACCGGGCGAAAGCAGAGCGAGAAGGCGGTGGCCAGTTCAGAACTTCGCTACCGGCGGCTCTTCGAGACGGCCAAGGACGGCATCCTCATCTTGGATGCACTCACCGGGCAGATAACCGATGCCAATCCGTTTCTGCAGGCCATGCTCGGCTATCCTCTCAGCGAGCTTCTGGGCAAGATGCTCTGGGAAATCGGCCCGTTCAAGGACGTGTGCGCCAGCAAAGCCGCATTTCGGCAACTGCAGGAGAAGGAATACGTTCGCTACGAGAACCTGCCGCTGGAAACGAAGGAACACGAGCGCAAACAGGTGGAGTTCGTCAGCAACGTCTACCTGGTCGACGGCGTCAAGGTGATTCAGTGCAACATCCGGGACATCACTGAGCGGAAGCAGGCGGAGGATCGCACCAGAAAGACCAATGAAGACCTGTTGTCGACGGTGGCCGAGCTGGAGAGGCGCGACGGAGAAATGCGGCTGCTCAGCGACATGAATGAACTCCTCCAGTCTTGCACGACGCAGCAGGAGGCCTTTGAGGTGATCGCCCTGAGGGCGGGCCAGCTGTTCGTCGGGCAGAGCGGATGCCTGGCGATTACGAGGACCGGCGAGCAGCTTCTCGATCCCGTCGCGCAGTGGGGACCGGAACGGCCGACGGTGTCCGGCTTCTCGCTGGACGACTGCTGGGCGCTCCGGCGAGGTCACCCACATGTGGTCGTCGATCCGGAACTCGCGGTGCTCTGCCGTCATTTCGTCGAACCGCCCGCCAGCAGCTACTTGTGCGTTCCGCTCAACGTGCAGGGCGAGACCCTGGGGGTGCTGAGCATCCTTGGCGCCGCCCCCGAACGAGACGCAGACCAGGTGAGCGAGCTGCACATGGCGGTGACGGTCGGCGAGACGATCAAGCTGGTTCTGTCGAACCTGAGACTGCGAGAGAGGCTGGGCGATCAGGCCAACCGCGATCCCCTGACCGGGTTGTTCAATCGGCGCTACTTGGACGACAGCCTGTCGCGAGAGTTGAGCCTGTCGCAGCGTCGCAACGCGCCCTTGTCCGTCGTGGTCCTGGACATCGATCACTTCAAGAGACTCAACGACACATTCGGCCACGACGCGGGGGACCATGCCGTGCGGGAGCTTGCGCACGTGTTGTCCCAACACCTGCGTATGAGTGACATCGCGTGCCGCCTTGGCGGGGACGAGTTCGCGTTGGTTCTGCCGGATTCATCCTTGGCGGACACCCGGCACCGAGTGGAGCAACTCTGTGCGCTCACCAAGCAACTGGAGGTGCGGCACGAGGGACGATTGCTCGACACGATGACCCTGTCAGCCGGCATCGCGGGATCGCCCGCCCACGCGTCCACAGCTCGGGAACTGTTGCGCGCGGCGGATGTGGCCCTCTACGCCGCGAAGGAGGCCGGTCGAGAGCGGGTCATGTTGTACGAAGCAGCATAGTCGTGGGGGCCGCGGAGACGCCGCGCTCCATTCCGAAAGGAGTGCAGGCCGTTGCCAAGCATAGGCGCCACGTTGTCCCGCGCGCGTGAGTTGAGCGAGGCGCGCCCGCGGTTGAGCGGCCTCGACTCGAGCCCGCTGCACGGCGAACTCCTCGGCGTCGAGCGTCTCGAGGAACGCGCGCGCGCGCTGGCGGCGGAATTCACCCTGGCGCGAAACCCGGGACGCGGCCCTCCTCGCTTGCTGCGCCGCCTTTCGGTGGATGCGCGCGTGCTTCGGTACGCATACCGCATCCTCGCCGCCGACGTGCGGAACGGCGAGCCGATGGCGCCCGCCGCGGAATGGCTGCTCGACAACTTCCATTTGGTTGAAGCCGAGATGCGCGAGATCCGGCACGACTTCCCGACGCGCTATTACCGCGAACTACCGAAGTTGGCCACCCGCGAGCGTGCCGGCACGGCGCGTATCTACGCTATGGCTGTGGAACTCCTCCGCTACAGCGATGCGCGACTCGAACGTCAAGCGACTCGAGCGGTTCATCTACGCCTACCAGACCGTCGCGCCGCTGAGCATCGGTGAGCTGTGGGCGTGGCCGAGCACCCTCAAGCTCGCGCTGATCGAGCACCTGCGCCGGCTGTCCGAGGAGTTGATCGAGAGCCGCGCGGGGCGCCTCGATGCGGATGACTTCTTCACCCGGTTCGAGAACGGGCAACCGAAAGGTCGCCTGCCTGCTCTTCCTTACGCCCTCCACGTCGCGTTCGTGGATCAACTGTTACAGCGCATGCGGGAGTACGGCGCCGGTGCAGCCGGGCTGCGTAAGCAGCTTGAGGAGCGGCTGGAGGCCTGCGGGACCACGGTGGAGGACGCCGTGCGCGCCGAGCATCAGCGACAGGCGATGAATCACCTCTCGATGGGCAACTCCATCACCAGCCTGCGGCTGTGCGCCACGATCGACTGGAACGAGTACGTCGAGGACGTCAGTCCGATCGAGCGCATCCTCCAGCGCGATCCGCCCGGTGTTTACGGTCGCATGGATTTCGCGAGTCGCGACCGCTACCGCCACGCGGTGGAAGCGCTGGCGGATCCCACCGGCGAGGCGCAGGTCAGGGTCGCGTTGCGCGCTGTAGAGAGCGCACGCCAGGCGGCGGAGAGACTGGGCATTGACTCGAGGACGGCACACGTCGGGTATCACCTGATCGGCGGCGGCCGCCGTGAACTCGAGGTCGACGTAGCTCACCGGCCTCCGTTTCGTGAACGTCTGAAGCACCTGATCCTCGATCACGCCACGCCGATCTACCTCGGTGCGGGCAGCGTGCTCACGGGATTTGGTGTGGCGACGGCAGTGGCGGCGGCGGGAGCGGCGCAGGCGGCCTATGGGACGCAGGCCTGGGTGGGGATCCTGGCGCTCGTTCCCGCTAGCGAGCTTGCGGTGGCGCTCATGCACCGCATCGTGCATCGCTTCGCGAAACCAAGGTTGCTGCCGCGGCTCGATCTGCGCGGCGGCATCCCCGAGTCGGCACGTACCATGGTGATCGTGCCCACCCTGATCTCGTCGATCGATGGCACCCGGACTCTGCTGGAGCACCTCGAGGTTCACGCCCTCGGCAACATGGACCCACGGATTCATCTTGCGTTGCTCACGGATTTTCCCGATGCGGAGTCCGAGCGGCTGCCCGGCGAAGACGAGGTGCTTGCGGCCGCGGTCGAGGGGATCAACGCGCTCAACGCGCGCTACGCACCAGACACCGGAGATCGTTTCTACCTGTTCCATCGCGCGCGCCGGTGGAACGCCAGCGAGGGCGTATGGATGGGCTGGGAGCGCAAGCGTGGGAAGATCGAGGAGTTCAATCGACTGCTGCGGGGCGCGGGCGACACGAGTTTCACCGTGCAGGTGGGCGCCCCGGAGATCCTCCCTCGCGTCCGCTATTGCATCACGCTCGATAGCGACACCCGATTGCCGCGGGATGCGGCGCGCCAGTTGATCGGCGTGATCGAGCATCCGCTCAATCGTCCGCGATTCGACCCCAGGCTTCGGCGGGTGGTCGATGGCTACGGGATTCTCCAGCCGCGAGTCAGTGTCACGATGGCAAGCGCCGCCCGCTCCCTGTTCGCCCGGGTATACGCCGGCCACACCGGCGTCGATCCGTACACGACCGCGGTTTCCGACACCTACCAGGACCTGTTTGGCGAGGGCAGCTTCACCGGCAAGGGTCTCTACGACGTGGATGCCTTCACCGCTGCGCTGGAGGGTCGCGTTGCGGAGAACGTGATGCTCTCGCACGACCTGTTCGAAGGGCTGTTCGCGCGCTGCGCCTTGGTATCGGACGTCGAGTTCGTGGACGAGTTCCCCTCGAGCGTATTGGCCCACGCGCGTCGTCAGCAGCGCTGGGTGCGCGGCGACTGGCAGATCCTGCTTCATGTTCTGCCGGTGGTGCCGTCGGCGCACGGCCTGGAACTCAGCCGGTTGCCGCTCATCAGCCGTTGGAAGATTCTCGACAATTTGCGCCGCAGCCTCGCGGCGCCGGCGCTGGTGGCCCTGTTGGCGTCGGCGTGGACCTGGCTCCCCGGCTCGCCGCTCAGGTGGACGCTTGCCGCGCTCGCGGTGCTCGGCTTCCCGCTGCTCCCTCCCCTGGTTCACCTCGCCGCCGGCCCGCGCCCACAGCAGCCGTTCGGCGTGTACGTCCGGGACGTGTGGGCGGAGCTGGAGACGGCCGGTGCGCAAGTGCTGCTCCAGACCATGCTGCTCGCGAGCCAGGCCTTCGAGATGGTGCATGCCATCGTCCTCACCCTGGTTCGAATGGTCTTCACGCAGCGCCGGCTGCTCGAGTGGGAGACCGCCGCGGCCTCGGCGGCGCAGGCAGCCGGGCTGCTCTCGCGCCGGGGCCCCTGGGTGTTCATCGTCGAGATGCGGGCGGGCCCGGCCATCGCCCTGGCGGTGCTGCTGGGGGTGCTCCTGCTGCGACCTGGCGCGTTGCCGTTGGCATCGCCGTTCCTGGTGGCGTGGCTGGCCTCGCCGGGAGTCGCCTGGTGGCTGAGCCGGCCGGTGGTCGCGAGGCGCTTGGCCTTGCAGGCCGAAGACGCGGAGCAGTTGCGGCTCGTCGCGCGTCGGACCTGGTACTACTTCGAACGCTTCGTCGGCGCAGAGGATCACTGGCTGCCGCCCGACAATGTGCAGTGCGCACCGGACCTGCGCATCGCACACCGAACCTCGCCGACCAATATCGGCATGGGCCTGCTCTCGACGCTCGCCGCGCATGACCTGGGATACTTGGGAACCGCGCCGCTGGCGGATCGGGTCGAGGGCACGCTCACGACCCTCGAAGCACTCGAGCGCCACGAAGGGCACCTTCTCAATTGGTACGACACGGAGAGCCTCGCCCCTCTCGCCCCACGCTACGTCTCGACCGTGGACAGCGGTAACTTGGCCGGCGCGTTGATGGCGTCGTCGGCGGGGCTGCGCGAGATCGCCGAGATCGCTGGGGACGAAGCGCGACGATGCGCGGGCGCGGCCGACACCGCGGGCGTACTCGCCGATGCACTGGCCGCGCTGGAGCGCCCGGCGCATGCGGCGACGTCGCTTCCTTCGTGCTGCGGTCTCGCGCGGCGGGAACTGGACGGGGTGCGCGGGGCGCTCGGCGCAGCCGGGTCGGGGATCGCGCGGCTCGAAGCAGCCGGACGGCGTGCGGGCGGCCTGCGTGCCGCTCTCGTGGATGTCGTGGCCGCCGCGCCCGCCGGTCCCGAAGCGGACGCGGTCGCGGAGTGGGGGCGAGCGCTCGACGAGGCGCTCGTCCCGATACCGGCACAGGCAGCCGAACCTGATGCGCTGCGCCAGCGACTTCACGACCTCGCCGACCGTTGTGAGGGGCTCGCCGACGGCATGAACTGGAAGTTCCTCTACGACCGGGCGCGTGGAGTCTTCTCAATAGGGTTCCGGTTGGCCGATACCGAGGGCCCCGGGCGCCTCGATCCCTCCTACTACGATCTTCTTGCATCGGAAGCCAGGCTCGCGAGCTTCATCGCCATCGCGCGTGACGAGGTGCCGCAGGAGCATTGGTTCCGGCTCGCGCGCGCGCTGGTGAGCGTCGAGGGTAGCGCCACACTCGTGTCGTGGAGCGGTTCCATGTTCGAGTACCTGATGCCGCTGCTCCTCCTGCGCAGCCATCCCGAGACCCTGCTCGAGAACACCTGTCGCGCGGCGGTGCGGGCACAGATCATCTACGGCAAACGCCACCGGGTGCCCTGGGGCATCTCGGAATCCGCCTATCATGTCATGGACCCGCACGGCAGCTATCAGTACAAGGCTTTCGGTGTCCCCGGTCTGGGGCTGAAGCGCGGGCTTGCCGAGGATCTGGTGATTGCACCGTACGCCACCGCGCTGGCCGCCCAGGTCGATCCCACTGCCGCCGCGGCGAACTTCCGCCGACTCTCCCGCGAAGGCGCTGTGGGCCGGTTCGGGCTCATCGAGGCGCTCGACTACACTCCGCGCAAGACCGTCACGCTCGACGGTGAGATAGTCCCCGACCGCGTCCGCCTTCATCGCGTCCACGCATTCTTCGCCCATCATCAGGGCATGAGCCTGGTCGCGCTGACCAACGCCGTGCTCGCCGCGCCGATGGTGCGACGCCTTCATTCGGATCCCCGCGTGCGGGCCACCGAGCCCTTGCTGCAGGAGCGAGTGCCGCGCTTCGTGCCCGTGACCCGGCCGCGTCCCGCCGAATCGACGCGCGTCGCCCCATCGGTGCCTGCGGCGGCGCCGCGCCGCTTCCGCTCCCCGCACACGCTCTATCCGAGCGCCCACTTTCTGTCGAACGGGCGGTACACGGCGATCGTCACCAACGCCGGGGGCGGCACCAGCACGTGGAGCGGAAGCTCGGTCACGCGCCAGCGGGACGATCCCACCTGCGACCCCGGCAGTCAGTTCATCTACTTGCGCGACGTGCGAAGCGGCCTGCTCTGGTCCGCCGCATACCAGCCAGTGTGCCGTGAGCCCGAGCGCTATCGGGTGACCTTTCTCGCCGATGCGGCGTTGTTCGAACGCACGGACGACGGCATCGAGACGCGGGTCGAGATCACGGTTTCCCCCGAGGACGACGTCGAGGTGCGCCGCGTCTCGCTGATCAATCACACCGAGCTGCTGCGCGAAATCGAGGTGACGAGCCTCGTCGAGATCGTGCTCGCTCCGCCCGGCGACGATCTCGCTCACCCGGCGTTCCTCAAGCTGTTCCTCGAGACCGAGTACCGTCCGGAATGCACCGCGCTGCTGTGCGGTCGCCGCCCGAGATCCCCCGACGAGCTGACGCCGTGGGCCGTGCATGTGCTGAGCGTCGAGGACGGCGTCCCAGGGGCAGTCGAGTGGGAGACCGACCGCGCGCGGTTCCTGGGCCGGGGGCGGACGCCGGAGAACCCCATCGCGCTTGACGGCCGGGCGCTCTCGGGCACCACGGGGGCGGTGCTCGACCCGATCCTGAGCCTGCGCCGACGCGTCCGCATCGCTCCCGGCGGGCAGGTACGTCTTGCGTTCGCGACAGGCGTCACCACGAGCCGTGTCGCGGCGATGGCGCTGGCGGAGAAGTACGACGATCCCGCCTCGGCCGCGCGGACCTTCGCGCTGGCCGCCACCATGACCCAGATGCGACTGCGTCACCTGGGGATCTCGACCGCCGAAGCGCAGCTTTACGAACGGCTCGCCTCGCACGTGCTGTGGACCGACGCCGCGCTTCGCGCCGCCCCCACGCTTCTCGCGGATAACACGCTCGGTCAGTCCGATCTCTGGGCCCACGGCGTGTCAGGCGACCTGCCGATCCTGATCGTGCGCGTGGTCCAGGATGGCGACCTGTCCCTGGTGCGGCAGGTCTTGCGCGCGCAAGAGTACTGGCGGTTGAAGGGCCTCAGCGCCGACGTCGTTCTCCTCAATGAATACCAGATGAGCTACCTGGAGGAGATCCAGGAGCAACTCAAGGGGCTGCTCGAAAAGGGCTCCTGGGCCGCCTGGAGGGACCGCCCCGGGGGCGTGTTCCTGCTGCGCGGTGACGGCATGCCCGAGGCGCAACGCGTGGTGCTGCTGGCCGCGGCACGTGCGGTGCTGAACGGCGGGCAGGGCGACCTGGCGGACCAACTCGGTCTCCCGCACCGTGAGCGGACTTGGCCCCCCGCGTTGTTTGCGCGGCCGGCGTCCAAGGTCGGAGACGCGGGAGCTGCTGCGCCTGAGGTCGAGGCCCCACCGCTCACCCACCCGAACGGACTCGGCGGATTCACCGCCGAAGGGCGCGAATACGCAATCGTGCTGCGGGGGGATGCGGACACTCCTCAGCCGTGGGTGAACGTCATCGCGAACGAGCGGTTCGGGACCGTCGTCGGCGCCACCGGCGCGGCCTGGACCTGGGCCGGCAACAGTCGCGAGAACCGTCTCACGCCGTTCGGCAACGACCCGGTGAGCGAGTTCAGCGGCGAGGCGGTCTATCTGCGCGACGACGACAGCGGGGACGTGTGGGGTGCTACGCCGGGCCCCCTGCCGCGGTCGCGCGAGGGCGGCCGCTGGGTCACGCGCCACGGCGCAGGAGTCACGCGCTACGCCCATAGCGCCCACGGCGTCACCTGCGAACTCGCGGTGTTCGTGCACGCGGAAGAACCCGTCAAACTCTCTCGGGTTTCGCTCACCAATCAGTCCGGGGTCACTCGGCACGTGAGCGTGTTCGCCTACAACGAGTGGGCGCTGTGCCCGCCGCGAGCCGGCGAGCACCGATTCGTCATCACCGAGCAGGATCAGGAGACCGGCGCCGTGCTGGCGCGCAATCCGTACAACTCCGACTTCTCCGAGCGCGTGGCGTTTGCCCACGCGAGCGTGCGACCCGCGTCGGCCACCGGCGACCGAACGGAGTTCCTCGGCCGAAACGGATCGCTGCGCAGGCCCGCGGCCCTGACCCGCGAGTTCCTGGGGCAGCACTTCGGCGCCGGTCTCGACCCCTGCGCCGCACTTCAGGTCCGCGTCGATCTCGAACCAGGCGAGACGCGGGACATCGTGCTGCTGCTGGGTCAGGGCGACAGCCGGGCGCACGCGTTGGCTCTGGCAGCCCGCTTCGGCAGCGGCGAGGCTGCGGGCAAGGCGCTGGAACAGGTCGAGGCGCACTGGGATGCGATGCTCGACACCGTGCAGGTCGAAACGCCGGACGATTCCTTCGACCTGATCATGAATCGCTGGCTGGTCTACCAGTCGGTGAGTTCGCGCCTGTGGGGCCGCACCGGATTCTTCCAGCCGGGCGGCGCTTACGGTTTCCGCGACCAGTTGCAGGATGTGATGGCGCTCGTGTTCGCGCGGCCTGACCTCTACCGCGAGCACCTTCTGCGGTGCGCCGGCCGCCAGTTCATCGAAGGAGACGTTCAACATTGGTGGCACGATCACACCGGTCGGGGCGTGCGCAGCCGCTGCTCCGACGATCTGCTGTGGCTCCCTCTTGCGGTAGCCCGCTACCTGAAGTGCACCGGCGATCGGGCCGTACTCGACGTGTCCATGCCGTTCTTAGAGGCGCCGGTGCTTGCCCCTGGTGAGTTGGACGCTTACGGTCAGCCCGCGATAGCGGGCCAGAGCGGGACGCTCTACGAGCATTGCGTGCGCGCGATCGAGCGATGCCTGACCATGGGCTCGCACGGTCTGCCGCTGATCGGGACCGGCGACTGGAATGACGGTCTCAACCGGGTCGGGCATCTCGGCCGCGGTGAGAGCGTCTGGCTGGGTTGGTTCCTCTCCAAGATCCTGCAGGACTTCGCCGCGCTGACGGAGGCGCGTGGAGACAGCGCGCGGGCCGCGCGATGGCGCGCCGAGCGCCAGCGGATGGGTCTCATGCTCGAGCAGGCGTGGGACGGCGACTGGTATCGTCGCGCGTACTTCGACGACGGCACGCCGCTCGGGTCCGCCCAGGCCCAGGAATGCAGGATCGACGCGATCTCGCAGAGCTGGGCCGTGTTGTCGGGAGCCGCACCGAGGAGCCGCGCCGAGCGCGCCATGGACGCGGTCCGTATGCAGCTCGTGCGACGTGACGCGGGTGTGATTCAGTTGCTTGCGCCGCCGTTCGATCAGTCGACGCTGGACCCCGGGTACATCAAGGGCTACGTGCCCGGCGTGCGCGAGAACGGGGGACAGTACACGCATGCCGCGCTCTGGACGGTGATGGCGATCGCGCAGTTGGGCAGCGGTGACGAGGCGGTCGAACTCTTCCACATGCTGAACCCGATCAACCGCACTCGCACCTCCGCCGATGTCGAGCGGTACAAGGTGGAGCCCTACGTGGTGGCGGCCGATGTCTACACGCACCCCGCGCATATCGGCCGAGGCGGATGGACCTGGTACACAGGCTCGGCGGCCTGGATGTATCGCCTGGGTCTCGAGACGATCCTCGGACTCAAGCGCCGCGGCAACTGCTTCACCGTCACGCCGTGTGTTCCCGGCACGTGGGATCGCTTTGTCGTGCGGTGGCGGCACGGGCGGAGCCGGTACGAGATCGCCGTAGAGAATCCCGGTCGGCGGAGCCGTGGGGTCGCGGAAGCGATGCTGGACGGAGTCCGGGTCGACTACCGGGCGATCCCGCTGGTCGATGACGGCGCCGTCCATCACGTGCGGGTGGTGATGGGGGATCCCGCGGGCGATTCGACTCCGATGCCGGTGCCCCATTGATGTCCGCGTCGGGGCCGGCCGACCTTGACTCAGCCCCTGCGCTCGGGTAAGCTCTTTCGCCCTAACGTCCTATCAATCAAGGAGCAAGGGCTTGACGGGTCTTTCTGTCCTCGTTCTGGGCGCCGGAGGAATGCTGGGCACGGCAGTCTTGCAGCAGCTCCGCGCTACCGGACATCGCGTTCGCGCGATCGACCGGCCGCAATTCGACGTGCTCCGCGATCCGGTGGGTAGCCTCGACCTGACCGGCACCGACTACTGCATCAATGCCCTGGGCCTGATCAATCGACACATGCAGGCCGGGCCGGCGGACTTCTACCAGATCAATAGCCTCTGGCCGCGTCTCCTGGCCGACCGGTGCGAAGCCCAGTCGGTGCGAATGATCCACGTCTCGACCGATTGCGTGTATGACGGCCGGCGGGGGCAGTACACGGAGGCCGATGCGCCGACGGCGACCGATCTGTACGGGCGCTCCAAGGCCCTCGGCGAGCCGCGCAACTGCCTGGTGCTCCGAACGTCCATCATCGGCCCCGAACGGACCAACCACTATTCGCTCCTCAATTGGTTCCTGGCGCAATCGCGATGCCAGGGCTACCGTAATCACCTGTGGAACGGCGTGACGACGATTCAACTGAGCCGGGTCATCGATCGGATCCTGCGGAACGGACTGCACGCTCATTGCTTGCGGCACGTCTTCAGCGACGACGTGACCAAGCTCGAGCTGCTGGAGTTGATGCGCGAGGCGTTCGGGGTACAGGTCGAGATCACGCCGGCCGATGACTCAACCGCGCGGGACACCCGGCTGCGGACGACCCATCCGGAATTCGTCGGGCAGCTGGGGATTGCCAGCCTGCGCCAGCAAATCGCCGAGCTGCCGCAGTTCGCCGATTCGCGAGGCCACTGGCGCCTCCTACCGGAGCTGGAAGGGTAATCCCTGATGAAACTGTGCGTGCTAATTCCCGCCTACAACTGCGCGCACGTTCTCCCGGAGGTCGTCAACCGCATCCAGCTACCCGGCGACTCGGACGAGATCATCGTCGTGGACGATGCTAGCGCCGATGACACGCTCGCGGTGGCTCAGAAGTTGCCCCGCGTCCATGCCGTTCGCAATCCCGCTAACCTCGGTTACGGGGGAACGAGCCAGCGGCTCTACCAGCTTGCCGTCGAGCGCAACGCCGACCTGACCATCAACATCCACGGGGATCTCGGTCACCGGCCCGAGGAGATTCCGCTGGTGCTGGCGCCACTCTATGCCGGGCGGTGCGATCTTTCCATCGGCTCCCGGTTGATGTACCTGATGAATGTCGGGCGGGATCAGGGTTGGCTGAAGCTGCTTTCGCCCGAGGGGCGAAACAACATGCCGCTCGACCGAGTGCTCGGGCATTTCGGGCTGACGTGGTTTCAGAATATGTGCCTCCGGACCAATCTCCACTCGTTCCACGACGGGATGCGCGGCTGCACGCGCGAGGTGGTGGACTGGATCCTGCAGAACGAGCTGACGACCTGGTACAACTACGATGTTGAGGTTCTCCTCCTCGCGGCGCGGCAGAAGTTCCGCATCGAAGAGGTGCCTGTCCCCCCCCTCTATGGCGATCACGCGAAGTCGTCAGCGCCGGCAGTACGCTACGGGCTGCGGGTCGTCAGCTTCACGCTCAAGGCAATGAGAAACGCTCCGCGGCAACAGACTCGACACGGGAGACAGACATGATTCTGGAAGGTAAGCGGATTCTGGTCACGGGCGGCACCGGGTCGTTGGGTAGGGTGCTGATTCGACGACTGCTTGACTCGGAATCGGGCACGCCCAAGCAGATCATCGTCTACTCGCGCGACGAGGCCAAGCAGCACTACATGCGGATGGAGTACCAGAACCGAAGCGTGGCCGTGAACGATTTCGTCTACCGCAATTTTCAGGCGCTGGTGACGTTTCGCATCGGTGACGTGCGTAACTACGACAGCATCTGCTCGGCCCTGCGCGACGTAGATGTCGTGTTCAACACCGCCGCCCTCAAGCAAGTGCCGACGTGCGAGTACTTTCCCTTTGAAGCAGTGCAGACGAACATCAACGGACCGCAGAACATCGTGCGGGCCATCCGGGAGCACGAGCTGCCCATCGACACCGTCGTCGGAATCTCGACCGATAAGGCCTGTAAGCCGGTCAACGTGATGGGGATGACCAAGGCGATCCAGGAGCGGCTCTTCATCCATGCGAACCTGGAATGCCCGCAGACACGGTTCATTTGCGTGCGCTACGGCAACGTGCTCGTTTCGCGCGGCTCAGTGATTCCCATGTTTCACGAGCAGATTCGCAACGGCGGGCCGGTGACCATCACCACGACGGACATGACACGATTCCTGCTCAGCCTGGATCGGGCGGTGGACACGATCTTTGCGGCGCTCACGAGCGCGCGGCGTAGCGAAACATTTGTGCCGCGGGTGCCGGCGGCCCGCATCATCGATCTCGCGAACGCACTGATCGGGCAGAGGCCGATCGAGGTACAAGTCATCGGGATCCGGCCCGGCGAGAAGATCCACGAGAGCCTCATCTCGGAAGAGGAAGGCAATCGAACGGTCATTCACAGCGACGAGTACTACGTGATTCAGCCCATTCTGCCGGAGCTGGTCGATCCGAATGAGTTGCGCCCGCGGTTGGGCCGGGAATACACCTCGGCGGATCGCATCCTGAGCCGGGAAGAATTGGACGACTTGCTTAAGACGCACCGCCTCCGCATCGAAGACAAGGTGAACTTCGAAGCGGAGATGTCGGAGACGTCGGCCTAGACAATGAAGCGGGGCGCGGCCATTCGCCGCGCCCCGCTCCTCAGCAATGCCCCCGGTGACTCGCGTCGCCGGTTCTCCGCTACGCGCCGCTCTCCTTCACCCGGCGGGTCGCGCCGAGCCACAGATAGACGCACAGCCCGATGAAGGCGAGTGCCGAAATCGTCTGCGAGATGGGATCGAAGTCGTAGAAGGGCGTCCGGATCCGGTCCTCGGTGTAGCTGGGGAACAGCCGGAACGCGGCCCCGAGTACGCCGCCAAGCGCCCCTCCGGCCATGAGGCCGGAGGCGATGATCACCCCGCGCTCCCGCATGAACGAGCCGGCCTTGGCCTCCGCCTTGCGCGAGCGACGCGTGACGAAGTGATGCAGGAACCCGCCCACCAACGCCGGGGAGTTCAGCTCCAGGGGGAGGTACATGCCCAGCGCAAAGATGAGTGACGGCACGCCGAGCATCTCCAGCACCAGCGTCATCATGGCTCCGGCGCCGAAGAGGATGTACGCCACCGGGCGGCCGCTCATGAACCCTTCGACCAGTTCCTTCATGATCGAGGCCTGCGGGGCGGCCAGCACTTGACGTGTGTCTCCGGGCGCCGCCTCGCCGAACTGAAACGCCTTCGCCAGCAGCACGATAGTGAGCCCCACCGCGATCGAGGCCGCCACGCTGCCGAGGAACTTGACCTTCTCCTGGGCGGCGGGGGTCGAGCCGATCCAGTAGCCGGCCTTGAGGTCGGTGATGGTCTGGCCCGACACGGACAGTGCGGTGCACACCATACCGGCAATGGCCATCACGAAGAACATCCCCGTGGTCCCGGAGAGACCGAATTTCAGCAGGACGACCGACGAGATGATGATGGTGAGCATGGTCATGCCCGAGACCGGGTTGCGGGCAGTGGTAGCGATGGCATTGGCCGCCACCGAGGTGAAGAAGAACGAGAACAAGAGCATGAGCGCGAGGCCCGCGATGACCACCGGCACCGAGGTGCCGAGTGTCGCGAAGAACACGGCCGCGCCGATGGCGCTTACCACGATGCCGAGCAGGATGCTCATCATCGGGATGTCCCGGTCGGTGCGCTCCACCGAGTCGTGCCCGCCGGCCTGAAATGTCTTTGCCGCCACCGAGAACGAGCCCACCACGATGGGTAGCGACTTGAGAATGCCGATGATCCCCGCGGTTGCGATCGCCCCCACCCCCATGAACCGCACGTAGCCCCGGAAGATCTGGGTGGCGCTCATCTCGGCGATGGGGATGAGGGCCGGGTACACCGGGCTGGTCAGATCCCGGCCGATCAGCCACACCAGGGGAACCAGCACGAAGTTGGCCAGCACGCCTCCCGCGCAGAGGATCATGGAGGACCGCAGACCCATCACGTAGCCGAGGCCGAGGATGAATCCGATGGCGTCGAAGCTGAATACGACCTTGGCGCGTTCCGCGACCGTCCGTACCACCGGGATGTACTGGAAATCCACGTATTCCTTCCAGACGTGGAACGTGGTCACGAAGAAGTCGTAAACGCCGGCGATGGCGGTGGACTGCAGAAGCAGCTTGGCCTGGGAACCGCCCTTCTCTCCCGTCACCAGCACTTCGGTGATCGCCGTCGCTTCCGGATACGGAAGCTGGCCGTGCATCTCGCGCACGAAGAAGCGGCGAAGCGGGATGAGGAACAGGATCCCCAGACAGGCCCCGGCGAGACAGATGAAGATCGCCTGGAGCGGGTGAGGGTTGAGCTGCAGGACATAGAGTGCGGGAAGCGTGAAGATCGCCCCCGCCACCACGGAACCGGAGACGCCCCCGATCCCGGTGATGATGACGTTCTCGAGAAGGGTCGAGCGCCTCGGGAACGCGCGGGCGATTCCGATCGCCAGGATGGAGATCGGGATCGCCGCCTCCATCACCTGCCCCACCTTGAGCCCGGAATAGGCGGAGGCCACGGTGAAGATCACGCAGAGCGCGAGCCCCCACAGGATCGATCGCCAAGTCAGCTCGTGCATATGGACGTCGGCGGGGACGATGGGCTTGTAGGTCTCGCCCGGCTTGAGCGGCTCGTAGGCGTTCTCAGGCAGCGACTTCGTCTCGTGGCCTTCGATCATGGCGGCCGGTGCTCCTTGCGTGGAGGTGAGGGGGTTGCGGCGGCATTCTACCCTAGCGGTGGGAGCGTGAGGAGGAAGAGCTTGGTCAGTCCCGAAGAGAATTGCATATTCGAAAGAACAGATTGGGCGCGCATAACAGGTAAAGGCATACTTGTTTGCCGTTGAGTTGACCCCTCACCAGGAGATTCCATGGCCACGTTGTTGAACATCTCGGAAGCGGCGGCCCTCGGCCTCCACGCGGCCGGGCACCTGGCGGTGCGGCGGGGTGAAGTGATGAGCGCTCGCGCGCTCGCCGAGGCCTGCGGCGCGTCCGAGGCTCACATGACCAAGGTTTGCCAGCGGCTATCGCGCTGCGGCCTGCTCACTGCGCGCCGGGGAGTGGGAGGTGGGTTTCGTCTGGCCAAGAGCGCCTCCCGGATACGGCTGATCGATGTCTTCGAGGCGATCGAGGGGACAATCCGGCTCCGTCCATGCCTCTTCCGCAACCATGACTGCGGCTCCCATGCCGGGCACGAGTGCGCCTTCGGCCACGCGGTACGTGAGTTGGAAGGCGAATTCCTCGACTACCTCAAGAGCACGACCTTGGCCGAGATCGCGAAGCGCTGCGGCGGAAGGGTGGCAGCATGAGCCCCCGGCGTCTCCCTTCCCGCCGTCGCTGGCTACCGGTCACGTTGGCGCTCGGTGTCGCGTTCGGGGCAGCGATCTGGAGTGGCGCGCACCTGAGTATGCCGCCGCACGAAGCGCGTCCGGCCGCGGAGAACTTGTACCGTCCCGCCGATCGCAGCCACCTGGATCACAGTGCGTACTTCTCCAAGCCGTTCGAGACCCCCCAGGACGTGACTCGGGCCTGTCTGGAATGCCACCCGCAGGCGGCCAAGGAGGTCATGCAGACCGCGCACTGGGAGTGGCTCGGAGACGAGGTCGTGGTGCCCGGGCACGAGGGCAAGCAGCGCATCGGCAAGAAGAACCTGATCAACAATTTCTGCATCAGCTCGATCGGCAATGAAGTCTCCTGCATGAAGTGCCACGCCGGCTATGGCTGGCGCGACAGCACTTTCGATTTCACCCGGTCCGAGAATGTGGACTGCCTCGTCTGCCATGAGCACAGCGGGACCTATGTGAAGGGAGAGGCGGGACTTCCCAAGAGCGAGAGTGATCTTCTCGCTGCCGCCAAGTCGGTCGGGACCCCCTCCCGCGAGAACTGTGGTGTCTGCCACAACTATGGGGGTGGTGGGCAGGGCGTGAAGCACGGAGACCTGGATAGCAGCCTGGACAACCCCTCCGAAGGGGATGACGTCCACATGGGGAGATTGGAGATGCTCTGCGTGGATTGCCACCGCACAACCGAGCACCGCGTTCCAGGGCGTTCGTTCTCGGTCAGCGTTGAGGGAGCGAACGGGGTGGCCTGTACGGACTGCCACGCCGGCCCGCCGCACGCTGATGAACGCCTCAACGCGCATCTCCGCTCGGTGGCCTGCCAGACCTGTCACATTCCCACCTATGCGCGCAAGCTCCCGACCAAGACCTCATGGGACTGGAGTCGGGCGGGGGACTCGACCCGGGTCGAGGATCCGCACCACTACCTCAAGATCAAGGGGGAGTTCCTCTACGACCAAGACATCACCCCCGAGTACATGTGGTTCGACCGCAGCGTCGATCGCTACCTGCTCGGGGACCGCATCGATACCACCCGGGTTACGGACTTGAATCGGCCGCACGGCGGAATCGGAGAAGCGGAGGCCCGCATCTGGCCTTTCAAGATCCACCGGGCGCTTCAACCCTACGATCGCACCAACGCCATTCTCCTCACGCCGATCACCGGCGGCGCGGGGGGATACTGGAAGACCTTCGATTGGGACGCCTCGCTGCGCCTTGGCGCTCGGGCGGCGGGGATTCCCTACAGCGGCGACTACGGTTTCGCCCGAACCGCCACCTATTGGCCGCTCTCGCACACGGTCACGCCCAAGGAACGGGCACTCGCCTGTGACGACTGTCATGGCGAGGGCGGACGCATGGACTGGGCCGCCCTCGGCTACGCGGACGATCCGATCCGCACGGGAGGCCGGCCATGAGCATCCATCGCAGCATAACGACGTGGGCGGCCGGGATGCTCGTCGCCGCCGTCGGGACGGCCGTATTGCATTCCGCGAACGCGCACGCGCAGGGGAACGAGCGGGAGGTGCCGACAAGGGCGGCGCAGCTCGCGGCTCCGAATCCCATGCATCCGATCTTTGCCCCGCTCGATTCCGCCGGGACACCGATTGCGATTTCCGGGCATTCGGTCTCCTCGGAACGCACCTGCGGCGGGTGCCACGACGTCGGGTCGATCCTCGCGCACAACGATCACTGGACCGGGTCCGTACGCGTGGAATGCGCGTCGTGCCACTTCGATGGAGGACGGTTTCCGGTGGCCCCCGAGGCCTATGACGCGGATGGAAAGCTCCGCCGGGAAGCTCTGCGCTTGAGCAGTCCCCGCGACGCGCAGTGCGCCACCTGTCACGGTATCGTCCACCCCGGCCGCGATCCCCTGGAGATCCCGGCGGATTTCGGCCTCCGTCCCGGTGGAGACCACACCTATCTGCTCACCCTGCGGACGGGAGAGATCATCTCGGGCCAGAACATCTCCGACTCGCACCTGAACCTGCGCGGCAAGGAAGGGAGGGCGTACCCCTGGGACGCGCATGCGCGCCGACTGGTGACGTGCGTCGATTGCCACTACGCAGGGAACAACCCGATGAATGCGGGGGTGAAGCGTTCGCGCCCCGGGTTCCTTGTGGACGATCCGCGACACATGGATCTGTCCGAGTATCTCAAGCGCCCCGATCATGAGCTGGTCGCGGCCGATTGCCAGTCCTGTCACGATCCGCTCGAGGTCCACAACTTCCTCCCCTACAAGCAGAGACACCTGGAAGTTCTGGCCTGTCGTTCCTGCCATGTCCCCGAGCTATTCGGGCCGGCCATGCAGCTCGTCGACAGCACCGTGGTGACCCCGAGCGGGTCGCCGGCGATGGTACTGCGCGGATTCGACATGAAGGCGGGGGAGTCGCTCAATACCGCCTACGACTCCGGATACGCTCCTCTATTGAGGCGGGCACCCGACGGCTCCGGGCGCTGGAAGCTGGCCCCGTTCAACGCGGTGTCCTCGTTCGCCTGGACAAGCGGACCCGCAGGTGTCCCGGTGCCGTGGGAAAGGGTGACGCGAGCGTATCTCGTGGACGGTCACTTCGAAGCGTCCATCCTTTCGGCCCTCGACCTGAACAGCGACGGAGATCTGGAAGGCCCCGAGCTTCGATTGGACACGGCCGCTAAAGTGGATGCGGTTCGGGCGCGGCTGGTCGGCCTTGGAGTGGCCGATCCCCGCATGGTCTCGACGGTGAGCTACTACCCGATCCGGCACGGCGTTCAGTCGGGGGCGCAGGTCATGCACGACTGCAACGCTTGCCACGCTCCGGGGGGACGACTGGCCGCCGGGCTCCCGCTGGCGCCCTACATACCTACCGGGCTATCGGCGGGACCGCTCGCCGCGTCCCCCGACCCGCCGGGTCTCCACGTGTTCGGCCACGCCCGCGGCGGATGGATGGATCGCTTGGGGTTTCTGCTCTTCGTTGCGGTCGTACTCGTCGTCGCCATTCACGCGACGGTTCGGTTCCTGATGCGCCGCTCGCGCCGGCCGAGCGATACGCCGCTCGAGCGGGTCTACCTCTACACGACCTACGAGCGCATCTGGCACTGGCTGATGGCGGGAAGCGTGCTCGTGTTGATGTTCACCGGGTTGCAGGTGCACTTCACGGGCGACCACGCGATGCTGTCCCTTCCCCGCGCGATCGCGCTTCACAATGTGTTCGCCTTCATCCTTGTCACCAACGGATTCCTCTCGCTCTTCTATCATGTGACCAGCCGAGCCATCCATCGGTTCCTTCCTCAGCGTGAGGCGATGCTGACGCGCATTCTCGATCAGGCGCGCTTCTACACGTCGGGGATCTTTCTCGGCCGTCCGCACCCATCCCCCAAGACGGTGGAGCAGCGACTCAATCCGCTCCAGCAGGTGACTTATCTCACCCTCCTGAACGTGCTCTTCCCGATGCAGGTGCTGACCGGCACTCTCATCTGGGGCATGTCCCGATGGCCGGACCTGGCCGACCGGATGGGAGGCCTCGGTGTGCTGGCCCCGCTGCACAATTTCGGTGCCTGGCTGTTTCTGGCATTCATAGTCCTGCATGTCTACTTGACTACAACCGGTCATACCGTGACCTCCAATCTGCGGGCGATGGTGGACGGCTACGACGAGATCGAATCCGAATACATCACCCGGAAGGGAGACGCCGGTGCCTAGTGCACGTAAGCCGCCTCGCGGCTACATCAACCCCTACCTCGGAGGAGCGCTCCTGGGTGTCGTTCTCTTTCTCTCCTTCTACGTGACCGGCAACGGTCTCGGCGCTTCGGGGGCGATCACCCATGTCCAGGTCGCCATCCTGGACGCGTTCGCCCCGGCGCACGTGGATCGCGTGGCTTACATGGCGGAGATCGGGGGTGGGGAGCGGTCCCCGCTCCGACATCCCGGCGTGTACATGCTCCTCGGCATCGTCCTTGGCGGGGCGATCTCCGGCATCGTCAGCCGCCGTTTCCGGCCGGAAACCCGCCGAGGCCCCCGCGTCTCCGTCCCCGCGCGCTGGCTCTTCGCGTTCCTGGGCGGGCTGATCATGGCCTACGGTGCGCGCATGGCCCGCGGGTGCACGTCGGGGCAGGCGTTGAGCGGGGGCGCTGTCCTTTCGGTGGGGAGCTTCGCATTCATGTTCGCGATCTTCGCGTCGGCCTACGCACTCGCACGCTCCTTGCGCCGACTCTGGAACTGAGGAGGAATCATGGCGCCCTTTCATCCCGCCGCTCTCGGGACGCTGATCGAGTTTTTCATCTTCCTATCCATCGGGATGGCCTTTGGAGCCGTGCTCGAGATGTCCGGCTTCGGAGATTCGCGGAAGCTGGCCGCGCAGTTCTATCTGCGCGAGATGACCGTGCTCAAGGTGATGTTCACCGGGATCATCGTGGCCGCGGTGCTCATCTTTCTGGCGTCGTCGCTCCAACTGATCGACATGCAGAAGGTCTGGGTGAACCCGACCTATCTCTGGCCGGGGATCGTGGGGGGGCTCGTCATGGGGGTGGGCTTCGTCGTGGGCGGTTTCTGCCCGGGCACGTCCCTGGTCGCCGCCTCGACGCTCAAGCTCGACGGGATCGCTTTCGTGCTCGGCGGGTTGGGCGGTGTGTTCCTGTTCGGCGAGACCGTTCATCGCTTCGACGCGTGGTGGCGGTCGAGTTACCTGGGTCGCTTCACCGTCGATGAGTGGCTCGGCGTGCCGGCAGGGGTGGCGGTTCTGCTCCTGGTGTTGATGGCGCTTGGCATGTTCGTCCTCGCCGAGGCCTCGGAGCGTCACTTCGGCCCGCGCAGCGGAATCGCGGACAGCACCGGCGCTTCCTCCACGCGCCGCCCCCGACGCGTCGTCACCCGCGGCCGACTGGCGGCGGCGGCGCTCGTCGGACTCGCCGCGGTCGTCGCCGTGATCGGCCAGCCCGATGCGGAGGCGCGCTGGAACTGGATTCAAGGTAAGAGCGGCCCGGAACTGGCCGCACGCGCCATCTACGTGGCCCCCGTCGAGGTCGTCGACTTGCGCAAGGATCTCTCGCTCGCGGTGCGGATCATCGACGTGCGCCCGGAAGATGACTACAACCGATTCCACCTTGCCGGTTCACGCCGGGTCGATCCTCAACGCACCGGGGATCAAGTCTTCCTGCGGGAGATGCAGGGACTCCCCGACAATCAGATCACCTTCTTGATCAGCAACGGTGAGCGCGCCGCCACGGAGGCGTGGAAGCATCTCAAGACGCAGGGCGTGATCAATATCTACGTCATTGATGGTGGGATCAACGGCTGGCTCGATGCGTATCCTCCGAGCCCGTGCGTGGCGGAGCGGGTTTCCTCCGATCGGGGGGGCGCCGACGACGCGCCGGCCTGGCGGTTCCACGTGAGCGTCGGGGACATGATTGCATCGGCCCAACCCGAGAAGCTCAGCCATGCCCCCGCGCCCGACTGCCCGGAGGCTTCGGTATTGATGACGGCGGGCGGCCGCCCGTCGTGGTTCAACGGCCGGAACGCCCCCGAGCGCGACTACGTCAGGAAGGTCGTGTTGCAGCGCAAGGTCGTGGCCAAGGGCGGGTGCGGCTGACCCGGAGCCCCGCGAATCGGTGAGATCGGATGTCAGCTGGGACGGGCTTCTTTCTGCGCCATCTCCTTCAGCTCCCGGCGCAGGATCTTCATCATGGCGCTCTTCGGCATTTCGGGAATGAACTCGATCCGCTTCGGGAGCTTGTACGCCGCGAGCTGGGTCTTGCAGTAGGCCCGCAACTCTTCGACCGTCAGCTTCCGGTCCGGCTTCAGGACCACGAACGAGACGGGAATCTCACCGCGTCTTTCGTCCGGGATACCGACGGTGGCGGCCTCGAGAACCGCGGGATGGGCGGCCAGTACTCCGTCGACTTCGTCGGGGTACACGTTGCAGCCGTTGACGAGGATCATGTCCTTCTTGCGACCGACGATGAAGAAGTAGCCGTCCTCGTCCATCCTCGCCAGATCGCCGGTGTAGACCCATCCGTCCCTCAGCGTCTGCGCGGTTTCCTCGGGGCGATTCCAATAGCCGGCCATGACCTGCGGCCCCTTGATGCAAAGCTCGCCTTCCTCGTTCACGCCAAGCTCCCTCTCTCCGGTCTCCATGTCGACGATCTTGGCATCCGTACCGGGCACCGGGACGCCCACCGACCCCGGCTTACGCAGGCCGTGCACCGGGTTCCCATGGGTGACGGGCGATGTCTCGGTGAGGCCGAAGCCCTCGGTGATCTTGCCGCCGGTGAGCGCCTCGAAGCGTTCCATCACCGCGACCGGGAGCGGAGCCGATCCCGAGAAACAACCCTTGATGCTGGTGATATCGAGCTTGTCGATATGCGGGTAGTTGTTGATGGCGGCAAAGAGAGCCGGGACGGCGGGGAAGAGCGAGACCCGCCGCTTCGTGATGCTCTTGACCAGGTCCTTGATGTCTCGCGGGTTCGGCGCCATGACGATATGGAATCCCTTGAAGATGGGCCAGAGCATGGACACCGTCATCCCGAACACGTGGAAGAGGGGAAGGCAGGCCAGGAGCACTTCCCGTCCCGGTTCAGCGAAAGGGAACCAGTACGCGCACTGCTGAGCGTTGATCGAGATGTTCCGGTGCGTGAGCATGGCACCCTTGGCCGATCCGGTGGTGCCGCCGGTGTACTGCAGGAGGGCGACATGATCGAGCGGGATGTCCACTCTGGGCGGGGCGGGTCGGCGCTCCGCGATCATTTCCTTGAAGAACCGGACGCGAGGATCGCGGGGAACCTGCACCCACTGCTTCGTCCGCTTCAGCTTGAGGGGCGCAAGGGTGCGCAGGGGGAACGGCAGGTAGTCGGGGATCGAGCCGACGACGACATGCTTGACGCACGTTCGATCCAGGATGCCCCGCAGTTTGTACCACCAGAGGAAGTCGAGGGTGACGACGACGCTCACCCCAGCATCGTTGAACTGGTGCTCGATCTCGCGCTCCACGTAGAGCGGGTTGCTGTTGACGACCTGAGCCCCCAGCCGGAGCGTGGCAAAGTACGCGATCACCATCTGCGGCAGATTGGGGAGCCACAGGGCGACCCGACTGTCCTTCACGACCCCGAGTTCCGCCAGACCCGCGGCAAACGCGTCGACCTGATCCACCAATTCGCGGTAGGTGAGGGCCTTGCCCATGAAGCTGAGCGCAGGCTGCTCGGGCCACTTCTGCGCGGAGTCGTAGAGGAAATCCACGACGGTGCGTTCCAGGAACTGGGGAACCGCGGGTACCCCTTCGTCGTAATGCTTCGTCCAGAATCGGTCCACGGTGCTCACCCTTCCTCTCTGCTGTGAAAGGCTGGTTTCGGTCGGTGGCCGCCGGCGAGGATCGATCAATCTTCGAGCGTGAATCCGATCTTCACCGTCACCTGCCACTGCGACACCTTGGCGTCGGTGATGGCACCCCGCGTCTCGGTCACCTGAAACCAGCGCAGGTTGTGCACCGTTTGCGCAGCCTTGGCGATCGCGCGCTCGACGGCGTCTTGCGGGGACTTGGACGAGGTTCCGGTGATCTCGACTTGCTTGTACACATGGTCGGTCATGCGAGGCCTCCTGTGGCTGACGGTAAGGACGTGGGGTCGTTCGACGGCACAACTAAACCGCGATCGCGGGGTTCCTGGCAAGGGTGCGGAATCGGCCTGTGCGTCGACACGTGAAGGGCCCGCCCGGACGAGCCGGACGGGCCCTGATCGATTCATCCCACAGGTCGGACTCTAGAAGGGCCAGAGGTGGCTCTTGATCTTGCCCCAGGTCGACTGTTCGGTCGGCGTTCCACCCGGAGTGACGCGGATGTTCAAACTCACCTCTTCGACGTGGTACAGAATCCCTCCGGACGCAATCATGTCGCATGCGTCGACCACGCCGGTTCCGTTCGCATCCTGCCACTCGTCGATGTGATGGAGCATGCCGAAATCCGGATGGACTTCCTGCCAGCTCTCGCATACAGGATTGGCGGGATTGTGGTTCGGGTCGGTCGGCTCCCAATAGGTGTCGAGGGCGGTGCCGACAGCCATCAAGTGGTACGTGGGTCCCACCCAATCGATGTGGTAGACCACCCCACCCCACTGAATGGCGTCGCAGACGGAAACCACGCCGTCCCCGTTGTCACCGTACCCCTCTTGGGGGAGCATGGTGCAGAAGGCGGGATAGAGCTCGTGCCAGATGGATCCCGTCGGGGGGATTGCAGGCCCGGCGACACTGAAAGTGAGAACGCCGGGCGCGAATGAGCTGGGGGCGAGTTCGAGATAGAGATCGCCTACCGCGGCGTTGGCCGGCGGTGCAGGCGAGTGGAACAGGAAGAACGAGGGGATGGCCACGATCAGGAAGAGCAGCCCGGCCACGCGATAGCCTTTGACGTCGCATGATTCCTCCTTGGCATAAAGCCAGTGGACAGGTTCTCCGATTATGGGTAGGGAGCGAAGCGGGCGAGATGCGATTGAGTCGCACTCGCCGATGGCGCTTATTTTCACTCAAAGTGCTGTTCGGGTGCTACCAAAATCGTATCGTTGGCAGTCTGATCGCAATTTTCTACCGGGTCCCCAGCGCTTCCAGATCTGGCGCAGAAACGGCGAAACCTGCTGTCAAACAATGAGTTTGCGGAACCGGTCCGTCGCCTGGATCAATCTGTCCGTAATCCCAGGCTCGCTGGCGGCATGACCTGCGTCAGGGATCAGGTGGAACTCGGCCTCCGGCCACCGCCTGTGCAAGTCCCAGGCGCTCACCATCGGGCAGACGACGTCATAGCGTCCCTGAACGATGACGCCGGGAATGTGCCGAATGCGCTCGGCACCGTCCAGCAGTTGATCCGGGTGTGTGAAGAAGCCCTTGTTCACGAAATAGTGGCACTCGATTCGCGCGAACGCGTCGGCGAAGGCGTCCTGCGAAAACGTGGCGATGAGGTTCGGATCGGGAAAGAGCTTGCTCGTGGATGCCTCCCAGATGCTCCAGGCCTTGGCCGCGCGCGCGCGCACCGAGGCATCATCGCTGGTCAGCCGCCGATAGTAGGCGCGAACGAAGTCGTCGCGCTCTTCGAGGGGGATCGGCTCGACGTAGTGCTCCCAGGCGTCCGCGAAGATGTGGCTGGCGCCGTCCTGGTAGAACCACCGAATCTCGCTCGGGCGCAGAAGGAAGATGCCGCGCAGCACCAGGGCAAGCACGCGCTCCGGGTGGGTTTCCGCGTACGCGAGGGCGAGCGTGCTGCCCCAGGAGCCGCCGAACACAACCCATTTCGAGATCCCCAGGGACTCGCGCAGCTTCTCCATGTCCTCGACCAAGTGCCACGTCGTGTTGTCGACAAGGCTCGCGTGCGGCCGACTCTCCCCGCATCCTCGCTGTTCGAAGAGAACGATGCGGTACGCATCTGGATCGAAGAACTGACGGTAGAGCGGAACGATCCCGCCCCCGGGACCCCCGTGCACGAACACGGCAGGGAGACCGTCCGGACGACCGCACTCTTCGTAGTGGATCTCGTGGAGATCGGACACCCGGAGATGACCGGAGCGGTACGGCTCGATGGGCGGATAGAACGTGCGCATGACAGCCTCCATGATTCTGGTGCGGGGCCCCTGGAGCACAGAGCCCCGGTGCGCCCCCGCGCAAAGTCGGGTAGAGTTTCGATGTCCGACCCTCTCCAGTCAACGCTTTCAGGAGCTTGGCGTGAACGTGGCGGTGAGCACAGAAGACACACTGCGTTTCGGCGGCCGGTTCACCGAGTGGACCCCGCTCGCGCGCGGCGCGGAAGGACGCCTCTTCCGCGTGCGCGACACTTGGACAGGCCACGTCGCCGCGCTCAAGATCGCAGAGTCCTCGGCGTCGTGCGACAGCCTGGTCGCCGAGTACCGCCTCCTCGGGACGCTCTCCCATCCATGCCTCATCGAGTCGCGCGGTCTGGTCCGCGACGGCCACGACGTCGCTCATCTGCTCGAATTCGTGCCGGCGGTGCCCGCCGAGCGCCTGTGGGACGAAGGGGGCGAGGCCGCAGTGTGGGCCGCGTTGACCCAGTCCTTGCGCGGTCTTGCCTACATGCACCGTCGAGGTTTCGTCCACGGCGACATCGCTCCCGGAAACCTGCTCGTATGGCGGGAAGGCGAGCGCTGGCGCGCCAAGGTGGCCGATCTGGGGTTGACGCTTCCGTTGACAGAAGCGCGCGCGGCCGGCGTGCGGGGCACGCCCGGGTACATGGCGCCCGAGAGCGCTCGTGGTGAGGGCGCCGGTCCGGCGGCCGATCTTTTCTCGCTCGCAGTCACCGCGGTGATGTGGATTGACGGGCGCCATCCGTTGGAG
Source organism: Candidatus Eiseniibacteriota bacterium (assembly GCA_963762255.1). Lineage (GTDB taxonomy): Bacteria > Eisenbacteria > RBG-16-71-46 > JABDJR01 > JABDJR01 > CAVXKA01. Next base: position 603,302 of record CAVXKA010000002.1, on the reverse strand, counting down.
GGCGCGAGCCCCGCCGAGATGTTGCGCCGGCTCGTGTCGGGAAGCTTCCTGCCGTCGTCTCGCCGCGTCGTGTCGAGAGAGTTGGTCGATCTCATTGCGCTCTTGGGAAGCTCGGACCCAGCGGTACGAGGCATCGGTGACTGGGATGACCTGCGCGCGCGCACGGATGCTTGGGGGCCGCCCGTCACGCACGGCGGCGTCTACGGATTGGAGAGTCAGCTTGCCGAATGGAGGTCGTGGGCGCGGGGACTTCCGACAGGACGCACCGGCGGCATCCTGGTTCGCGGTCGGGTGGGGAGCGGACGCAAGACCCTCTGCCGAGCGATGGTCCGTGCTCTGGTCGCGGATGGTTGGACGGCGCTTGCGGAGCAGCCGCTGGAGTCGGTGCGCGACCTATTGGAAGCCTCGCCGGGCGACCCCGATCCGGTGATTCTCGCGCGCGAGCTGGTCGAGCGATTCTCGGGACAAGATGCGGTCGTTCCCTGGCCCGAGCGCGCAGGAGATCTCGAGTCGCGCCTCCTGCGCTCATTCGTCGTAAGTCGGGAGGAGGAAGGGTCCGGATCGCGCACATGCGTACTCAAGGCCGCGTCAGCGACCGAGGATGACGCGGACGGGGCGTGGGTCATGACGACGACGCGTTCCATCGATGCGTCGTGGCCCGGACCGGACATCGCCGCATTGAGGTCCCTGCGCGATGACCTGTTCCCCGAGGAGGAAGGCTACGGAGCCGCGAAGGAGCCTCCCGAGGTGGGCGCGGGCGCGAGTCCTCTGTCCCTGGTTCGCCTCAAGCAGGTCGGATCCGGTTCGGGTGCGGACCTCACCGACGAGGCGATGAGCGCGGAAGTCGTGAGGATCTGGTCCCATGCCAGTGGCTCGGCGCGCGACGCGCTGTCACTGCTGGCCTGGAGCGAGCGGGGGTGGCGGTGGGTGTCACTGGGCCGGGCTCTCGGGATGGCAGGCGCGCCACTGCTGGAAGTCGAGCGGGAGCTGGAGACGCTCGGGCTCTCACAGCGGGATTACGAGCGAGGCGAGCTGCAGGAACGCATGGCCGATCGCATGGTGCAGAGTGCGTTGATGGACGTCGCCGAAGGCCACTTGAGCGACGCGTGTCTTGCCGATGTCTGTCGGTGTCTGGAGGCGGACCCCGGTGTTCACCCGGGTGATCTCGCTCTGGCCGGCGAGATGGTGCGGCACGGCCGCCTTCCCGTGCGATATCTGGAAGACGCGCTGAGCGCGGCGATCGGAGCCGGCCGGTTCGAAGCGGTCATCGGGTTCTGGGCGCGGGTCGTGGAGGAGGGAAACCTCGATGCCGCGCACCACCGTTTTGTTTGGGAGGTAGCGCTGCGCGCGGTGCAACGTCTAGGACGATTCCCCGAGGAAGTGCGGGTTCTGGAAGATCTCTTGAAGGCGATGCCGGATGCCGCCGAGGCGGTGGAGTGGCGGAAGATGCTAGCCACTGCGCGATTCGCGGTGGGGGATTGGCAGCGGGCGGTGAGCGAGTGCGATGAACTGATCGCGTTGACGGGGATTTCGGCGAGCGATCGCATCTGGGCGCGACTCCAAAAGGCGGAGTTCCTGTGGCAGACCGGGCATTTCGAGGAGGCCGACGAGGTCTACGGCACGCTGGATCCGGGGAATCTTCCAAGCAAAGAACTGCTGCTGAGGTACTTTGTGGGGCGGGCGCGGGCGGCTGGGCAACAAAGGCTGCTGGCGGAGATGCAGCATTACCTAGCGGCGGCTCAGCGCGCGTTGGGTGAGGAGCTGTGTGCTCGGGAACCGCTGTTCCTCCATGCCATAGCTGGAGTTATGCAGAATACGGGGGAGCAAGTCCTTGGAGAGTCCATCGCGACTCGGGCCGCAGGACTTGCCGCCGAGGCCGGGCGGTGGAAGGACTACGTGATGATCGCGAGCCGGGCAGGATCTCTCGCGATGGAGGCTGGGAAGGTACGTCAGGCACATCGGACCGGTACACGAGCTATCTCTGTTGCGATGGCCCTTGGTAGCGACCGTATGGCAGACTTGGCGGAAAATGCAGTTGCCTTCTATGAAGTCAACCTGGGCCATCTGGGCCCGGTCCTGAGACGGCAGGCCCGGCTTCTTGAAAGGGGGAGGCGCTCTGAAGACCATGTGCTGCTCACGCAATGCTATCGACTGGGCATGTTTCTCGGCTGCCGAGCTGGATTCCCAGACTTGATCGCTGGGAGTCTACAGGCAATGGCTGAGGCAGAAAGATGGCGACATTCCGGGTTCATTGATGAATGTCTGGGTCTATTGGATTCGGGGGCCGGCAGGTGGGAATCAGCGCGTGACCGATTCCACAACTCAGTCCTAGGCTATCGGCGGAGCGGTATGGCCGATGCTGAAGCCATGAGTTCTGTTCTCCTGGCACTAGCTCACTGGAAGCTTGATGCGCCCGACGTCGCACGAACTCACTTCCAAGTAGGCGCAGATTTCTTCCAAACTGGGAAGTTTCCCTTCGCGCAGCCAGTCTTCAGAATCATAGGTTGGGAGCTGGGGTGGGAAGCACCGGGTGATGCCCCTGGAGAGTTGATGAAGAGTCTGAAGTCAGAGGGGCGTCAAATGGACCTGGCAACGTGGGGCGTGGAGCTGATCCGGAGCTCACATGCAACTCAGCGCCTCCTCATTCAGAAAGCTGTGCTGGCGGCCATAACGCAGATCGCCGACTCCTTCGAGTCGGCGGATCTGAAGAGGGATTACTTGTTGTTTCCGCGCACGAGAGCTGCTCTCCTAGCTGTGCGCGACTAGGTCAACGAGGAACTTGGTCCCAGTCTTGGACGCCCCCACCCTGCTGAGAAAGGTCCTGCTCCGATTCCAGTTGCTGCACATCCACCCCGGTCGGGGTCGTCTGCCCGCATCCCACCGCGAACGCGGCGATACCTACAAATGCTCCCACCAGGGCCAGCTTCCGGATGATCGAGTGCTGCTTCATGACCTTTCCCTCCTTGCGCTCCCCCGACTCCCGGGAGAGAGACCGATGCGCCTTCGGGTGCGCGATCGCAGGAGACAAACGCAAGGCGGGTGCCACTGGCCGGTGGCAGTGCCAAAACGGGCCGTAACCGATTATCGAATAATCAAATAGGCGGCCGCTCCTCCCTCGGGAGGCCTCGATAACTGGGCAAACGCACTGGGGGAGATGCCCCGGTCCCCGGGTCGGACGCGGCAAGCGCCGGAAGCCGCCTCCGCCTCGGCGGGTCGAACGCATTGCCGGGCAGTGAATTGCGAATGCTGGCTGGCCTCAGCCGCGATTTGGGGAAAATGCCGCTCCGGCCGTGACGCGCGTGGCGGGACTCCAGCTCGGCATCCTCAACGGCCCCGGCACCGGCTAAACTATTGCCACGCCGTGAAGAACCTCACCACCCGCCGGGCAGCCGGTCTCATATTCCTCTCCGGATTCCTCGCGATGCGGCTCGGGGCGCAATCCGCAGTGAGCGCGGCGCCCTCGCCCTCGGCTCCCAACCTGGACCTGCTCATCCCCTACATGGAGCAGGGACTGGTGCCGGACGCGGACCTGCCGTGGCTTCTCGATGCTTCGCGCGCGGACGTTCTCGAGGCCCTCACTCGATACGAGACCACGCGAACGGATTGCGCGCGACTCGTGTCGATGGATCCTCCGTCCCAACCCGACAGCCTCGATGTGCTCCGCTACGACATTCACATCGAGGAGCTGGACGAAAGAGCCAAGAGCTTTCGAGCCACCACGACCCTCACCATCCGCGCTCTCAAACCGATCAACGCCGTAGACCTCGATCTCGTCGATTGCGCGGTGGAACGCGCGTTGGTGTCGCTCGGCGCCGGCGCGGCGCCTGTGCCTGCGCCGTTCGCACAATCGACGGGGCTCGTCCACATCGGGCCGCTCTCCTCGATCCCGCGAGAAGGACGCTTCGAGATCGCCATCACGTACGCGTCGGCGAACTCGGATTGCATCGGCGAATCGGGCGTCCCCGGCGGCATGGTCTTCACGTCGCTCGACGTCCACACGTTCGCGGAGCCGGTCTACGCCCGTCATTGGTTTCCTTCGCACGACGTTCCCTGGGACAAGGCCGCGGTGTCGATCACGCTGGACGTGCCGGAAGGGCGCGAGGCCTCGGCGATCGGCACGCTGGTGGAGGACCGGCGCGTGGACGGCCGCCGTCGGATGCGGTGGGTCATGGACGAGCCGGTAGCGACCTACCTGGTGGCGTTCTACGTCGGGAACTTCGTCCGACTGGAGGACGCCGCACCGGACGGCGTTCCCCTCGAGTACTTCACGTTCGAAGACCGAATCGACAAGACGCGGAGCGATTTCCTGAACGTTCCGGCGATGATGGAGTTCTACTCGCGCGTCTACCCGTACCCATTCGCGCGCTACGCGATGACCCTGGGACTCTTCGGCGGCGGGATGGAGCACCAGACCAACTCGCTCATCGCCTACTCCGCGGTGCGCGGCGACCGCAAGTCCGAGGGGCTCTACGCGCACGAGCTTGCTCATCAGTGGTGGGGGAACCTCGTCACGCCCTCCACCTGGCGCGACATCTGGCTCAACGAGGGGTTCGCCACGTATTTCGAACTGCTCTTCGCCGAGCACCTCTACGGCACCGACGCTCTACGCGCCGGGCTTGCTCTGCGCGACAGCGTGTACAAGGCGAATCCCCATCTGGACCATCCGCTTCTCGATCATCCGCCCGGTCGCCTTCTGTCCTTCGTCGTGTACAACAAGGGCGCCCGCGTGCTGCACATGCTGCGGTCCATTTCCCGGATGCAGCACCTGGAGGGGGAACTCGTCGGAGACCGCGCGTTTCAGCAGGCGGCGGTCGAAGGCGATCGCCGGTTCCTCGAGATCTTCTCCCGCTACGCCCGCCGGCACGCCTTCGGTAACGTCGCGACCGAGAACTTCAAGCAGGCCGCCGAGGACGTACTCGGCGAGGATCTCACCTGGTTCTTTCATCCCTGGCTCATCGGGAAGGGGTATCCCAAGTTCGAGTGGGATTGGCGCTCGACCAACTCCGGCGGGGGCATCGTCCTCGATGTGCGCGCGCGTCAGACCCAGGAAGAACCTGGTGTCCCCTTGTTTCGGATGCCCGTACACGTCCGCTATGTCTCCTCGGACGCGGCGATCGACGATGTCCGCTGGGTCGACGGGCGCCTCACCGAATGGTCGGTGGAGCTCCCCGCCGGCGATTGGGAGATGGTGCCGGACCCCGACGGCTGGCTTCTCGCCTCCCACGCGCGCGGCGATCTCTTCCCGCGGCTGACCGCGCTGACGGTGAGCCCGAATCCCTCGGGGCTCCACTTCACGATCAGGGGTTTCCTCTCCGGTTCGATGGGGGAGTCGGCCACCCTCAGCGTGATCGACGTGCGGGGGCGCTTGGTGCGGCGCCTCGGTCCATGGTCCCTTGCACCCGGAACCTTCGCCCTCGAATGGGACGGCCGCGGTGACGACGGCAGGGCGGCTCCGGACGGGGTGTACTTCGCGCGGCTGCAGGTGGGTCCACGCACGATGACCCGGCGGCTTGTCCTCCTCTCTCGATAGGGGGCGAGGCCTGCGCTATGATCCCGGCACTCCCGGAGATAACCTCGAGGCAATAGCCGATGCTCTTCAGCGCCCATGACTCGGTACGCCGCTCCGCGATGCGGATCTCCCTGATCTACCTCATCGTGGGATTCGCCTGGATTATCCTCTCCGATAGACTGCTCGAACGTCTCGTTGCTTACCCGGACATGCTGATCCGCTTTCAGACTGTGAAGGGTTGGTTCTTCGTTCTGGTCACCGGGGCGATCCTGTACGCGCTTCTCGAGCGTCAGTTCCGGGTGATGGAGGCATCGCGCGAGGAACTGCGAGAGCAGCACCGGCGGCTCAACACCCTGCTCGGCAATCTGCCCGGGATGGCCTACCGCCGCGCCGACGACCCGGCGTGGACCATGGAGTTTCTGAGCGATGGCTGTCTCGCCCTTACCGGGTACCGGCCGGAGGATCTGTGCGGAAACCGAGTCCTCTCCTACGCGGAAGTCGTTCATGAGGAAGACCTCGATGAGCTGCGCCGGATCGTGAGAACGGCCCTGGACACGGGGGAGAAGTTTCGCCATGTCTATCGCATCCGAACGGCTGACGGTGGGGAGAAATGGGTGTGGGAGCAGGGGGGAGGAGTTGAAGACGCGCAGGGAAAGGTCGTGGCCATCGAGGGATTCGTCACCGACGTTTCCGATCTGAAGCGGCTGGAAGCGGAGATGCGCCGCGCCCAGAAGCTCGAAGCGATCGGGCGCATGGCCGGCGGCGCCGCGCATGACTTCAACAACCTGCTCACCACGATCGGCGGCCACGCGGGACTTCTCCGCACCGGTCTCGGTGAGAATGACCGCGCAAGCCAGGGCCTCACGGCGATCGAGGGCGCGGTGCGACGGGGAAGCGATCTGGTCGCGCAACTCATGAGCTTGAGCCGACCGCGCCCGGAGCGATTCGAGCTCGTCGACTTGAACGAGATCGTCGGCGGCATGGAGAAGCTCTTCGTCCCGTTGTTGGGCAAGAGCATCCGGCTCTCCGTCCGACCTCTGGACCGGCCGGCTCTGATCGAAGCCGACCGGGGGCAGATCGAGCAAGTCCTGATGAACCTGATCGTCAACGCCAAGGACGCCATGCCCGCGGGGGGAAACTTGGCGGTTACGGTTCGCCGGTCGCCGAGCCCGCGGCGAGACGCCGCGGGGATCGGGGATCCGGGTGCCGCGGACTATGTCCTTGAGGTGGCCGACACCGGCGACGGGATGACGGAGGAGACCAAGGCGCACATCTTCGAACCGTTCTACACCACCAAGGCGGAAGGCATAGGGAACGGTCTCGGCCTTTCGACCGTGGAAGGCATCGTCAACCGTCATCGCGGCAGCATCGAGGTCACGAGCGAGCTGGGGCGTGGATCCACGATCGCGGTTCGCTTTCCCGCCCGCGGGCAATCCGCTTCCCAGTGCTGATCGCCCAGCTCAGCGAGGTCTCCAAGAGCTTCGGCTCCCAGGAGTTGCTCGAAGACATCCACTGGCAGATCCGCGAAGGCGACCGCATCTCGCTGGTCGGCCGCAACGGCGCGGGTAAGACCACGCTCTTCCGTATCCTCGCCGGAGAGATGGATCCGGACCGCGGCTCGGTGTGGCGGCGCCGAGGAGCGGTCATCGCATCGATGGAGCAGGAAGTCCGGGTCGACGACCGGCGCACGCTGCGCGAGGAGGCGGCGCGTGGGCTTCAGCACCTCCAGGATCTCCAACAGGAACACGCGGAGGCGACGCGCGCCCTGAGTGCTTTGCAGGAGGGCGACGCCGAGGCCGAGTCCCTCCTCGAACACTACGCACGCTTGCAGGAGCGGCTGGAACGTGAGGGCGGGTACTCGTTCGACGCGCGCATCAAGGAGGTCCTCGAGGGCCTCCACTTCCGCGAAGAGGACTTGGACCGGCCGCTCGTCGAGTTCAGCGGCGGGCAGAAGAGCCGGGCGATGCTGGCGCGGGTGCTGCTGCGCGACCCCGACCTGCTCCTTCTCGACGAGCCCACCAACCATCTCGATCTCGACGCCATCGAATGGCTCGAGCGCTTCCTGCAGGAGTACCAGGGTGCGTACGTGATCGTGAGCCACGACCGGATGTTCCTCAATCGCCTCGCGCGCGAAGTCGTGGAGCTGCGATACCGCAAGCTGCATCGATTTCAAGGCAACTACGACGCGTTCCTCGTCGAACGCGAACGTCGCCTCGAGGAGCAGGCCCGGCGCTACGAACTCCAACAGACCGAGATCAAGCGGCAGGAGGATTTCGTCCGCCGCAACCTCGCCGGCGGGAACACCAAGCAGGCCCAGGCACGCCGCCGGATGCTCGAGAAGCTGGAGCGGGTGGAGGCCCCGGAGTGGCCCGCTTCGAGCATCCACATGCGCCTGCCCGAGCCCACGCGCTGCGCGCGGAACGTGGTCGAAGCCAAGCGGCTCGGCAAGCGCTACGGCGATCTCCGAGTCTTCGGCGGCGTGGAGTTCCTGCTCATGCGCGGCCAGAAGGTCGGGTTGATCGGCCCCAATGGGGTGGGCAAGACGACGCTGGTTCGGCTCATCATCGGGGAGGAAAGCCAGGACGAAGGCAAGCTCAGGATCGGCCCCGGCGTCGAGATGGGCTACTACGAACAGGAGCAGACCCACATCCGCGGCAGCCAGTCCGTGCTGGACGAGGTCTGGTCCATCACCCCGCAGGCCACCGAGAACGAGATCCGCAGCTTCCTGGGGTCGTTCCTCTTTCGCGGCGACGACGTGTTCAAGCCGCTCAACTTCCTTTCCGGCGGCGAGAAGAGCCGAGTGGCACTGGCCAAGCTCGTGCGCCAGGGGGCGAACTTCCTCCTTCTCGACGAGCCCACCAACCACCTGGACATCGAGTCGCGGGAGGTCTTCGAGGCCGCGCTCCAGGCCTATGCGGGGACTGTCCTCGTGGTGAGCCATGACCGGTATTTCCTGGACCGGGTCATGGATCACGTCCTCGAACTGCACGCGGATGGGTGTCGCTTGTGGGAGGGGGGCTATTCCCGCTACGCGGCGGAACGGCGCGCGGTTCCCGCCGACGCAAGTTCTGCGGCCACACGCGAAGGCGATGATCCTGTTCTGGTTGAAAGTCGGAGTGCCGAGAAGGAAGAGCGGCGGTTCAGTCGCGAGGAGCAACGACAGCGCAAGCGCGACGAAGAGAAGCTCCGCCGCCGGCTGCACGAGGCGGAAGCCGAAGTCGGGCGGCTCGACGCGCTCCGGCAGGAGATCCTCATGGAGATGGAGGATCCCCGTCTGGCCACCGAAGCGGCTCGGTTGGCCGACCTTCAATCCCGCCTGGAGGTGGCCCAGCAAGAAGCCTCAGCCGCCATCAGCGAGTGGGAACGCCTCGCGATGCGCCTCGAAGCGTTCTTGGACGTCGATAACTAATTCTGTTTCATTACGTTACAAATTTTTTCGCCCCGCCCCCTTTTGTCCTTGCTGCCGGAACATACGAGTAGTATACATATGCGTAGAAAACGGATTGAGCCCGGTCGGGACGTTCGCTCTCAACAGATGGGGGAAGTCGGGTGAGGCGGACGAAGCCGCCCGACCGGGCAGATCGTCAGGAAGGGCGGATGGTTCGCTCGAAGTGGCAGGAAGGGCAGGCGTCATGATCGCGTTCTCGAATCAGATTCCGGATGAGATCACTCAGGAAGATACCTACGCGCTGCGCCGCATCCTGGTGGAGCGGCTCCAGAAGAGTTCACGGGGTGTTTCCCGGCGGGAACGTGTCGAGCAGCTTCGGCGGTTCGCCGAGGAATGGACATCGTTCTTGGAAGATGGGAGGCTCCCCCTGCTCCGCCGCGCGCTCGCCGTCGGTCCGGCAGTGGCTTCCGAAGCCGGGGATCTCTGGCGCAAGAGCTTCCTGCTCGGCCTCGCCTCTCAGATAGGGTGGGATCGGGCGGCGGAACCGGCGCCCGCATCGGCGACGACGCCGGAGCCCAGTCCGGTCGCGGAGCCTGCCCGCCGTCGCGGGGAGGGCGAGCGAAACGGTCAGGGGGACCTTTTCCAGCCCTGCCAGGTCGCCGTTCCGGTATGTTCGTGAATCGGCTTCAGGCGGGGCCGACCTGGATCAACGCCCGTCTTGGGAGGACGTGATGCATAACCTGACTCCGCGTCAGCAGGAGATCTACGAGTACCTCGCGAGCCATCTGGAGAATCACGGGTACCCGCCCACCTTGCGGGAAATCTGCTCCGAGTTCGGCATGAAGAGTACGCGGGCGGCGTCCGACCATCTCCTGGCGCTGGAGCGGAAGGGCTACATCGCCAGGACACGTGACCGGTCACGCGGAATCGAGATCATGGGACCGCGGCCGACGGCGGCCGGGCAGAGTGTCCCGGTGGTCGGCCGGATTGCCGCAGGTGAGCCCATCCTGGCGCAGGAGAACATCTCCGACCGAATCACTCTGGATCAGGGTCTGCTCAAGGGAGAGGGCAATTTCCTGTTGGAGGTTCAGGGCGAAAGCATGATCGAGGCCCATATCTGCCCGGGGGATCAGATCCTCGTCCGGCCTCAGAAGACGGCGGCGAGCGGGGATATCGTGGTGGCCATGATCGAGGATGAGGCCACCGTGAAACGCTTTGAAAGGAAAGGGGATAAGCTTCGGCTCTTGCCAGAGAACGCGAAGATGGATCCCATCGTGATACGGAACCCAAAAGAGTTGAAGATCGTCGGGATAGTTGTTGGTCTGATACGAAGGTATCGTTAACGGTCTTTTTTGGTGACTCAAAGCGGGGGGCTGCTATAATCACGTCGAGTAACTTGGATAGGTCTCTGCGAAGCTGATCGCGATGCATCGCGGTCCTTGCTCATCCCTCTTGAGACCCCCAAGCTACTCTGCCAAGAGGTCGTGCGATAGCGCGCGATTCAGTCTTCGGACTGGTTGCCCTCCAGCCGGGTGCCTACGCCCGGTTCCAGTCTGGAGCGGGGCCGGGGATCACCCCCCGGCCTTTTTTTTGCCTTCAGTTGACCCAGGTTGGGTGCGCTGATAACTTTCTTGCCCGGTTTTGGCCGGCCCGACACGCTCTGCCTCATTCTCGTCCCCATCGTCTAGTCTGGCCTAGGACACCAGCCTTTCACGCTGGCGACACGGGTTCGAATCCCGTTGGGGACACCATATTTCTTATTAGATCCGGGTCTTCTGAAAGACCAGGACATTCCCGAAGGCCAATCGAGGTTCGCGGATAAACCTGACCCAGAAGATGTTGAATCGCTGGATGCAGACCTTGGTGCGTCGGGACCGCGTCTTCAGGTAGAGCTCCGTGAATTGACCCGGGAGCCGCTTGACCAGCGTCAGCCCTCTGTCCTCCATCGCCCGCGTCAGCCAACGGATATCCGTGTGCCGTCTCAGCAGTGTTCCCGCCGACGTCTCAAACCAGCACTCCATCCCGGCAGGGGTTCTGGTCTCCGGGGTCCTGCTCCGTCCAAGGAGCCGCGCGAGGGTCACGAAGCTGATCCTCTGCAGGGAGTGCATGTTGATCTCGCCCACTACCAGCCGGCCCCCCGGTTTGAGGACGCGCGCGAGCTCGGAGAGCGCCTGTTCGATCTCCGCGATGTGCATCAGGACGCCCCAGCACACGACGGTGTCGAAGGACTCGTCCGGGAAGGAAAGGGAAAGGAGATTCCCCTGCCGGAGATGGATCATGTCCGACATCCCGGCACTCTCGACGTTCGTTCGAGCCGTCCGCAGGACGGCATCCGAGAAGTCCACGCCCTCCACGCGGAATCCTCTCCGGGCAAGCTGGATGGCGTTCACTGCCGTACCGCAGCCCGCGTCCAGGATGACCGCGCCTGGTTTGGCGGTCAGGATCGGGATCAGACGATCCAGCACTCGATCGAGATACTCCAGGCTCTCGGGGGATCGGTAATCCTGGTCCCATTGCTCGTGAACGTCGTCACGGGCCAGGGTCTGCTCGAGGGTCTCCGACTTCGGCTCGATCACGGTCTTCCTCCACTGGAGAGCGTCCCGACTCGACGCGCGATGATACCATCCCTGTCGCATCGAAGGATCTCTCCCCCGGGAGTTGATGCATGAACGTCCAAGCAGAAACCGTGGTGGTGGGCGCCGGCGCGGCCGGGCTCATGGCTGCGATCTGGGCCGGGCGTCGCGCGGCTGAGGCGCGCGGGGGACGCGCACTGGCGGGATCCGACACGCGGGTTCTCCTCCTTGATGGTGCCGGGAAGATCGGCGCGAAGATCCTCGTCTCCGGCGGCGGGCGCTGCAACGTGACCCACGATGTCGTGGATCCACTCGCCTTCGCCGGCTCCTCGCGAAACGCCATCCGCAAAGTCCTCTTACGCTTTGACGTGCCCCGCACGGTGGCCTTCTTCCAAGAGCTGGGCGTGACGCTGAAGCGTGAAGAGGGGGGCAAACTCTTCCCGGTCGATGACCGCGCGCGTACCGTGCTCGACGCACTCTTGCGCGCGTCGGACGACGCTGGCGCCGAACTGCGGCATCCATGGCGAGTGGAGTCGATTCGCCGGGAAGAAGACGGGTTCGCCCTCGCCGGGAGCGAAGGGGAGTTGCGCGCCCGGCGAGTCGTCCTCGCCACCGGCGGCAAGAGTCTCCCCCGATCCGGTTCGGACGGAGCCGGGTTCGCGATCGCCCGATCGCTAGGGCATACGCTCACGCCGCGACTGCTGCCCGCGCTTGTTCCTCTCACACTGCCCTCGGGTCACTTCCTCTGCGGGCTGAGCGGGGTGAGTGTCCCCGCCGCGATCGAGCTGCGCGCGTCGGGCGGGAAGCGGCTCGTCGGCTTCACCGACTCGATCCTGTGCACGCATTTCGGTCTCTCCGGCCCCGGTGTTCTCGACATCAGCCGCTACTACCTGGACGCGGTCGCGGAGGACCCCGAGGCGCATCTCGTCGTCAACTGGCTCCCCGGAGAGACGCGCGAGACTCTGGAGCGGTGGCTGCGATCCCTCGAAGGCCGGTCGCCGGTGGCGGCCTTGAGCCGGCGCCTCCCCGAGCGCCTGGCCAGAGCGCTTGGCGCAGAGGCGGGCCTCTCCGGGGGCGAGACCGGCGCCACGCTCACCCGCGAGACTCGCGTGGCCTTCGTCCGCGCGGTGTCGGAGCTTCGACTGCCGATAACAGGGAGCCGCGGGTTCCGCTACGCCGAGGTGACGGCGGGCGGTGTTCCCCTCGGTGAGATCCGCCTGGAGACGATGGAATCCAGGATCTGCCCCGGCCTCCACCTTTGCGGCGAGATCCTCGACGTGGACGGGCGGATCGGCGGCTACAACTTTCAGTGGGCCTGGTCCAGCGGGTACGTGGCGGGGTGGAGCGCCGCGGCGAGTGTGACCGCCCCGGCCGGTCTGCATCCATCCGCCTGGTGAAAGTGAAGGAGTGAGGATGCCCAACTACGATTTCCAGTGTCCGGTCTGCCGGCACACCTTCGAAGAGAACCTGATGATCTCGGAGCGGGATCGCGACGGCGTGGTCTGCCCGAAGTGCGGCAAGCCCGGGGCCAAGCGGCTTGTGAGCGCCCCCAACATCGGCGGCGGGCACGGGAGCGATGCGCCTCGGTTCACCCCGACCTGAGGCTCCGGCGGCTGTCACTAGCCGCCCCGGCGCGCGGGTCGCGCCGAAACCTACGAGACGAACACCGCCCGGCGGTACTCCTCGAAGAGATCGTGCAGCGCGGCGTCGTTGGCCACCTGCTCCCGCGCGCGATCGAGGATCTGGCCGACCGCGGCGCGCTCCAGCTTCGGGGTTCCCTCCCCCTCGCGGAAGCGCGCGATCTGCCCGAGCGTGCCGAGCGCGAGGTGCGCAGCCCAGAGGCAGAAGAGCCGCATGTCCGCGTGGGCCGCGGGCAGGGACACCGCGTATCGCTGCGCCGCCTCGAGGTGGCCCACCGCACGCTGAATCAGCATGTGCAGCCCGTCGGAGGTGAGGACGCCGGTCTCAGGATCCCGGTACGCCTTGGGCACGTAACAGATGCCTCGGTGGGCGTCCGCCGCGTGGTCCTTGAGGACATTGGTGATCTGCAGCCCAAGCCCGAACCGGCGCCCGTCCTCGAGTCGCTCCGGCGTGAGCCACCCCTCGTCCGGAAGCTCCATGGCGAAGAGTCGCGAAAGCAAAATCCCCACCGTTCCCGCCACCACATGGCAGTAGTGCTCGAGGTCGTCCAGATCGCGACAGGCGTGGATCGGAGCCCGGGCGTCGGCGGGGCCGGGGTAGGCGGACATGCCGGCGATCATCTCGGTGAGGCACGCGCCGATGGCCCGTCGCGGCGGGTCGTCGAGATCCGCGTAGGGATCCAGGATGTCGGCGGCTCGGCGCACCAGCCGTTCGTGCTGAAGATCGTCGAGCGGCGGCCACATGGCCTGCAGATCGTGCCGGGCGGTCTGGTCGCGGGGGTCCGCGGCGAGGTGCTGGAGGCAGCCGAAGAGCGCGCGGCGGACCGGGGGAGCGAGGTCGGGGCGGTCCTCGACGGTGTCGGCGATCCGGCACAGGAGGTAGGCGATCCCCACCCGGTCGCGGAGCGGTTCCCTGAGCGCGGGAATGGTCAGCGCGAACGTCCGCGAGACGTGCGGGAGAATCTCCCAGCAGAATTCGAGAGGCGCCCCAAGACGGGGGGGCGCGGGTGTCGTCGTCATCGTGACAGCAGAAGTAGCGGAAATTGCGGCAATCGTCCATCTTTTTTAGCGGCGGGAGTAGAATTGGGCCTCGGCGGGTCCATCGAAACCGTGAAGAGGAGAGCGCGCATGCGGCACGTGGCGGGACGGGGGAGGAGGGCGTGGCTCGGCGCGCCGTTGGTTTTCTTTGGAACAGTGGGGCTTCTGATGGCAATAGGCTGCGACACGAGCGACTCCAAACCGACCAAGCCGGCCGCGCTGGCCGATAGCGTGATCACGTTCCACGTAAGCGTGCCTGCCGGCACCCCGGACACGGCGAGCGTGTGGATCTCCGGCAATCACCCCGCGCTGGGCAATTGGAATGGTCAGGGGTTGAAGACACAGCGGCTTCCGAGCGGAATCCATGAGGCGCGCCAGAAGTTCGACCCGGGCACCCAGCTCGAGTTCAAGGTGACGCGCGGCGGGTGGGAGACGGTGGAGAAGGGGGCGGACGGCTCGGAGATTTCCAACCGGCGCCTCACCGTGGCCGGTCCGGAGACGGTCAACGTCGTGGTCGCGAACTGGCGGGACTGGGGCGAGGGGGGACATGGCGAATCGACCCTGACCGGCGACATCCACCTTCTTGAGAACATCGCGAGCCGCTTTCTGACCCGCACGCGTAGCGTGATCGTCTACCTCCCCCCCGGCTATGAGACGAATCCTACGCGGCGCTATCCCGTCCTCTACATGCACGACGGTCAGAACATCTTCGACGCGGCGACATCGTTCGTCGGCGAGTGGCACGTCGATGAGATCGCGGAGGATCTGATCTCCACGGGCGAGATCGAACCCCTGATCGTGGTGGGCGTCTACAACACGGCGGATCGGATTGCCGAGTACACGCCGGTCGCGGACCAGCCACACGGAGGCGGGAACGCGGACAACTATGGCCGGTTCCTTGTCGAGGAGCTGAAGCCCTTCATCGACGGTACGTATCGCACGTTGCCGGATCGCGCGAACACCGGCGTGGCGGGTTCCTCGCTCGGCGGACTCGTCTCCATGTACTTCGCGCTCACCCACTCGGAGACCTTCTCGCGCATCGGCGTGGTGTCGCCGTCGGTGTGGTGGGGGAACGGGTACATCGTTCAGCGGGTGACGGCGCAGCCCAAGGTAGCGAGTCGCATCTGGCTGGACATGGGAACCGGCGAGGGTGCGGAGGCGATCTCGGGCGCGCGAGCGCTGCGCGACGCCCTGGTGCAACAGGGTTGGGTGCTTGGCCAGGACCTAGACTACATGGAAGCCGCGGGAGCGATGCACAACGAGGCAGCGTGGGCGGAGCGGGTGGACGAGATTCTCAGGTTCCTCTTCCCGGCTCCGTAGCCGACAAGCACAATCGGACCGTCGGCGCATTCAGGCAAAGGAGACCCCGTTGACCCATCGTGACCGGCTCCGCGAGGACGCGGAGCGCCTCGCGCTTCTGCGGAAGCTTCTCGGCGAGCGGATCCTCGTCTTCGACGGGGCGACGGGCACCTCTTTCCAGAGCATGAACCTGAGTGCGGAGGATTTCGGCGGCCCCGAGTACGAAGGCTGCAACGAGATGCTGAACCTGGTGAAGCCGGAGGCGGTGGAGACGGTGCACCGCGGCTTTCTCGAGGCCGGCGCCGACATCATCGAGACCAACACCTTCGGCTCGACGCCGCTCGTGCTCGCCGAGTACGGGCTGGGCGAACGGGCGCGCGAGATCTCGCGCGTGGCGGCGGGAATCGCGCGCCGCATGGCCGCGCAATACTCCACTGCGTTGAAGCCGCGCTTCGTGGCCGGGAGCATGGGGCCGACCACGAAGACGATCTCGGTCACCGGCGGCGCCACCTTCGACGAGATGCTCGCTCATTATCGCGAGCAGGCGGTCGGGCTCCTGGAGGGGGGTGCAGACTTCCTGATCCTCGAGACCGCCCAGGACACCCTAAACGTCAAGGCGGGCGCCTTGGGCGTGACCGAGGCCTACGAGATCGCGGGACGCCGCGTGCCGCTGGCCGTTTCGGGCACCATCGAGCCGATGGGCACCATGCTCGCCGGCCAGAGCGTGGACGCGCTCTACACGAGCCTCGAGCACCTGGATCTGTTCGCGATTGGATTGAACTGCGCGACCGGCCCCGCGTTCATGACCGACCACATCCGCTCGCTCGCCGCCATCGCCGAGTGCTACGTCTCGGTGGTGCCCAACGCAGGTCTTCCCGACGAGAATGGCTGCTACAACGAATCGCCGGAGCGGATCGCCGAGGTACTCGCGCGCTTTGCCGATCACGGGTGGGTCAACTTCGTGGGCGGCTGCTGCGGCACGACGCCCGAGTACATCCGTGCTCTCGTTCGCGCGATGGAAGGGAAAGCGCCTCGCGTGCCGGTGCCGGCGTCGAAGCGCTTCTCGCGGGTGTCCGGGATCGAGTTCCTGTCGCTGGAGGAGGAGAACCGCCCGATCATCGTGGGTGAGCGCACGAACGTGATCGGCAGCCGCAAGTTCAAGGAGCTGATCCAGGCCGAGGCCTACGAGGATGCGGCCGAGATCGGACGCCGCCAGGTAAAGGGGGGCGCGCACGTGCTGGACGCGTGCCTCGCCGATCCCGATCGCAACGAACTCGAGGACATGACGCGGTTCTTAGACCGGCTCACGCGCAAGGTGAAGGTCCCGCTCATGCTCGACTCGACCGACGCGCACGTGCTCGATCGCGCGCTCCGCCAGTGCCAGGGGAAGTCGATCATCAACTCGGTGAACCTGGAGGATGGGGAGGAGCGGTTTGCGAAGGTTGTGCCGCTGGCGCGCAGATTTGGGGCGGCGCTCATCGTCGGCTGCATCGACGAGGATGCGCAGCAGGGCATGGCGGTCACGCGGGAGCGCAAGCTGGCGATTGCCGAGCGCGCGCACGCATTGTTGACCGGCAAGTACGGGATGCACGAAGAGGATCTCATCTTCGACCCGCTGGTCTTCCCCTGCGCTACCGGCGATGCGAACTACGTGGGGAGCGCGGTGGAGACGATCGAAGGGGTGCGGCTCATCAAGGCGCGCTTCCCGCGCGCCAAGACGCTGCTTGGCATCAGCAACGTCTCGTTCGGGCTTCCGGCCGCCGGGCGCGAGGTGCTGAACTCGGTGTTTCTGCACCAGTGCGTGGCGGCGGGCCTCGACCTGGCCATCGTCAACAGCGAGAAGCTGGAGCGCTACGCGTTGATCCCCGAGGAAGAGCGACGCCTTGCGGAGGATCTGCTGTACAACCGCGGCGCCGATCCGATAGGTGCCTTCGCCGCGTTCTACCGTGACCAGAAGAAGGTACGCACGCCGGTCAAGGCGGAGAGCCGGTCGTTGGAGGAGCGGCTTGCGGACTACATCATCCAGGGGAGTCGCGATGGACTGCTCGCCGACCTGGATCTTGCGCTGGCGAAGTACAAGCCGCTAGAGATCGTCAACGGCCCGCTGATGAAAGGAATGGATGAAGTAGGGCGGCTCTTCAACGCCAACGAGCTGATCGTGGCCGAGGTGCTGCAGAGTGCGGAGGCGATGAAGGCGGCGGTCGCGCACCTCGAGCCGCACATGGAGAAGGCGGACACGCGCAGTCGCGGCAAGCTCTTGCTCGCCACCGTGAAGGGGGACGTGCACGACATCGGCAAGAATCTGGTCGAGATCGTGCTCGGCAACAACGGCTACACCATCGTCAACCTGGGCATCAAGGTGCCGCCGTCGAGCCTGATCGCGGCGGTGGAGGAGCACCGGCCGGACATGATCGGGCTCTCCGGGCTGCTGGTGAAGTCGGCGCAGCAGATGACGGTGACGGCGCAGGACCTGCGCGATGCCGGGATCTCCACACCGATCCTGGTGGGAGGCGCGGCGCTCACCCGCAAGTTCACCTCGACCCGGATTGCGGTCGAGTACGACGGCCCGGTCATCTACTGCCGCGACGCCATGGACGGGCTCGATGTGGCGAATCACCTGATGGATCCGGCGCGGCGGGAGGCTCTCCTGGCCGCGCGTGCGCTGCGAGGGGTGGTGGAGGTTGCCGAGGCGCCGGTGGTTGTTTCGGGTGCGCCGGACGTCGTGCCCGGCTGGCGTGAGGTCGAACGTGCCGGCGCCGCCGGACCTGAAGCTACACGTTGTGGATGACGTTGGATTGAGCGACGTGTTTCCGTACGTGAACCCGCAGATGCTCTACGCCAAGCACCTCGGAGTGCGGGGCTCCATCGAGCGGCTCCGCGCGAGCGGGGACGTGAAGACCGCGAAGCTCGAGAAGGCGGTCGAGGAGTTGAAGGACGAGGCGAGCCGGCTCGACATCATGAAGCCGCGCGGTCTCTACCGATTCTTCGCCGCGTGGTCGGAAGGGAACGCCGTTGTGCTGGCCGATGCTCCGGGCGGCGTGGAGATCGCCCGCTTCGACTTCCCGCGCCAGGGCGATCGCGATCGGCTCTGTCTGGCGGACTGGGTCGCGCCGCGCGAGGCGGGGCGCGCGGACTACCTCGCCGCATTCGTCACCACCAGCGGCGCGGGCGTGCGCGAGCAGGCCGAGGCGTGGAAGAACGCCGGCGAATACCTGAAGTCGTACGCGCTCCAGGCGCTGGCCATCGAGTGCGCGGAGGGCATGGCCGAGTTGGTGCATCAGCGCTTGCGCTCTCTCTGGGGTTTTCCGGACCCTGCGGGGCTCAGCAACAAGGATCTCTTCCAGGGTCGTTACCAGGGCATTCGGGTTTCCTTCGGCTATCCGGCGTGCCCCAACCTGGAGGACCAGGCGACCCTGTGGCGGTTGCTCGAGCCGGATCGCCACATCGGCGTGGAGCTGACCGACGGGTTCATGATGGAGCCGGAGGCGAGCGTCTCCGCGCTCGTCTTCCATCACCCGGACGCGCGCTACTTCTCCGCGCGCGAGGCGATGGGGGAGGCGTAGCGGGACCGCGCCGCTACTTCTTCCGGAAGATGCCCATCCAGGCCTGATCGCGGCCCGGCCCCGCGTTGCCGACCTGCGCAAACGTCTGGAGCTCGACGAGCCGGCTCAGCATCTTCTTCACCTCATCGCCGGTCATCGAATAGGGAGGTCCCTCGACGCCGCGCCCCACGCGGAAGAGGCCGAAGAGGTGGCCGTCCTTGGGAAGACAGCGGTTCACCGTGTAGGACCAGTCGGCGCGACGGATCGGAGGGAGACCCGGCAGCATCGTGCGCTCGACGATGAGTTCGACCGAACCGTAGAAATACTGGCGGACCTTGAAGAAGTCCGCGTGAACGGCTCCGATCTTCCCGCCTTGCGCATGCACGGCGTGGCTGGCGCGAGAGAGCGCCTCGCTGGAGGCGTCCGTCACCAGAACCTCGAAGCCGAGCTTGGAGAGCGCCGCCGCTTCCTCGATCATGTCGGCTCCCAGCACCAGCGCGCGGCAGGGCTTGAGAAGCCCCTGGTGCACCGATTCCTCGATGCTGCGCGCCGCCGTCGCCCCGTTCCAGGTGGGATGCTGCGGACCCTGCGTCACGGTCGTCTTCTCAGCCGCCACGATCGTTCCCTTCGTCATCGTCCCGCGATCCTTTCGCTCGTTCGCGCCCGATCAGGCGCGTGGGTCTTCATCCGCTTGCGTGGCCGGCCCGAAACGGCCGGCGCGAAGGCTCTCATAGGTGTAGATCCCGCTCGAGTGGCCGTCGCTCCATCGAAACGCCACCGCGTAGCGCCCGACTCGTCCGGAGGTCACCGCCTTCACCGTGGGGTCAACGCTCTCGACGCGCAGGGTGCGGATGCCGGTCAACTCGTCCACGCATCCCGCACAGGGGCACCCGGCGCGCAGATCGAACGCGCGGAATTCCGAGACCGTGCCATCTTCCCAGGTCAGCACGATTCGGGCGCCGTCGTCGTCCAACGCGATGCGGGTTGGAATGGGAATGCGTTTGAGCGCCATCGAATCCTCCGGAGAGCCCACCTACGATACAGGCTTCCGGAGAGATTGGCCAATGGGGCACGCACCGTGGGGCCGGGGCGGGTTGAGAGGGGTGGGGGCGCTGCGTGTCTCTACGCGCGGCCGGGGCTGTCGAGGGCGCCGGATACGACCCTGGGCTGGGGCCGCCCCTCGCCGAGGCTCAAGTCGCCCGCGAAGCGCGCGCCGTCGTCGATGGTGAGGAGCCCGGCGTCGATATCGGCCTGCACCAGCGAGCCCGGGCGCAGGATCACTTCCTGAGTCGCTTCGAGGCGGCCTCGGCAGGATCCCTCCACGACGATCTTCACCGCGTGCACGCCGCCGTCCACGGAACCGCTCGCCGTCACCCGCACTTCGCCGTCGGTGAAGAGGGTGCCTTCCAGGCGACCATGCAGGAGCACGTCGCCGGTCAGGAGGAGTTCGCCGCGCACGAGGCTGCCGGGGCCGATGAGGGTCCAGGCGCCGCTCAGGTTGAGCGCGGCGGTCTGCGGTCGATGGTGTCGCGAGGCCATGGGCATGGGGCCGTCTCTCGTTGGAGTTCTGGAGCGGCTGCCGCTCCTGCCCATATATCGAGCGCAACCTCGCTAGGCTTGAGGAGAACGCGCGCTCGATCTCTCGCGACTACTGTGTGGTTGAAATCAGCCGAACCGAATGCGCGAAGCGGCGCACACACGGGCCTCTGGCGGCCACGCCCGTGGTCCGGCTAGAACACCGAGACCTTGAAATAGCGCCGCGGGTTCAGGCGGATGTCCTCGAGGAGCGCCTTCAACTCGGCGAGCGCCCGAGTCATGTCCTCATAGAGATGCTCGTCCTCCAGGAGCTTCCCAGTCGTGCCGCCGGTGCGCACCGCCGCGACCAGGCTGTCCGAGCCGGCGATGAAGCTCCCCAGCCGCTCCCCGAGTTCCTCGTCGCTCAAGAGGCGGGCCAGCGCACCGTTGCCGGTGTCCGCCGCGGCGGTGAGGTTGTCGAGGCGCGTGAGGATGCCGTCGAGCTTGTCGAAGGTCGCGGGATCGGAGAGGAGCCGGGCCGCGGTGCCGTCGCCCGAGCGTAGCTCGCTGGTGACGGCGGAGAGGTTGGCCACGGTCTCGCGCAGTCGATCGGCCGCCTCCTCATCCTTGAGGAGCATGCCAAGCGTGCCCTCGCCGCGATTAAGCGCCGACATGGTTTCGTCGGCGTTCTGGAGAAAGACCTGCACGTCATCCATCATCTTGATCGCGCGTTGAAAGGTGGCGGCCCAATCAATCTCGCCGGCCACCGGGAGCGCGCTCTTTTCGGGAAGCGGCGGCTCGGAGGGGTTCCCCAGGCTGATGTCCACGAACTTGTCGCCGAGCACCCCCAGCGTGCGGATGGTGGCCACCGACGACTTGGTGATCTGCTCGTGGTACTTGCGACTGAGCGTCATGTCGACCTGGAGCACCTGCGCGGTGTCCTGCCGAACGAAGGAGAG
The DNA here is from genome assembly GCA_963762255.1 of Candidatus Eiseniibacteriota bacterium. Classification (GTDB taxonomy): domain Bacteria; phylum Eisenbacteria; class RBG-16-71-46; order JABDJR01; family JABDJR01; genus CAVXKA01. Next base: position 581,839 of record CAVXKA010000002.1, on the reverse strand, counting down.
TTCGGTGACGCGGCCGATCTCGAGGCCGGAGAGGCTGACCATTGAGCCCTCGGAGAGGCCCTGCGCGTTGGAGAGATAGAGCCGGAGTTCGTACGCGCGCTCGAAGATGCGGCGGTTGGTTCCCACCACGAGGAGGAATCCGACCAGCACCACGGTCGAGACGATGAAAAAGACGCCAAGCCGGAGATCGCGCCAGGGCTGGACGTAGCTGTCATTCATGACGGATCAGGTCCCTCTCTCGGAGATGAAGTCTCGCACGAAGGGGTCGGTGGACGCCACGATCTGGGCGGAGGTTCCCTCGAAGATGGTCTGCCCCTCGTGGATCATGGTGATGGTATCCGCCACCGTGCGGGCGTCGCGAAGGATGTGCGTGACGACCACCGAGGTGACGTGCAAGTCGTCGCGCAGACGGTTGATGAGCCGGTTCATGCGACGGGTGGAGATCGGGTCGAGCCCCCCGGTGGCCTCGTCGTAGAGCATCAGCTCCGGGTGGCACACGGTGGCGCGAGCCACCGCCACGCGCTTGATCATGCCTCCCGAGAGCTCCGACGGCATGAGATGGAAGGCCTCCTCCAGCCCCACGTAATGAAGACGTTCCCGGATGATCGGCTCCGCCCTCTGCATGGGGACGTGATGGCGCTCGAGCAGGCAGAACCCGACGTTCTCGGCGACGCTCAACGAATCGAAGAGCGCTCCTCCCTGGAAGACCATCCCCATGCGGTGGCGGATGTCGGTCAGCTCGCGCTCTTTCTTGCCGGTGATATCGATACCGAAGACCTTCACGCGGCCCGAGCTGGGTCGCAGGAGCCCGAGAGCGAGCTTCAGGATCGTGCTCTTGCCGGCGCCGCTTCGCCCCAGGATGACGCGTGTCTCTCCGCGGGCCACGCGCAGGGTGAGGTTCTTGAGCACCGGCTTCCGGTCGAAGGAGAGCGTGACGTTCTCGAGTTCCAGCGCGTACGGGCTCTGTGCGCCCGGTCGCTCCGGATCGTTGTTGCAGGCTTCATCGTGCATGGCGGTTACCCGAAGATGGCAAGAATCAGCTTGCCGAGGATGAAGTCGACGACGAGCACGGCGAGGGAGCTCAGCATCACCGCGCGGGTGGCGTTCTTGCCCACGCCGCTCGATCCGCCGCGCGTGGCCATCCCGTAGTAGGCGCTGATCGAGGCGATGATGTACCCGAAGAAGACCGGTTTGAAGAAGCCCACCGCCAGGTCCTTGAACGTGAGGCTCTCCAGCGCCTCCGACCAGAAGAGTTGTCCCGGCGTATTGAGCCAGGTCGTCGCCACGTACCACCCGCCCAGGATGGCGATCGCATCCGCCATGACGGTGAGGGGGAGCATCGTCACCATGCTCGCCACCTGACGGGGCATGACCAGGCGGTTGACCGGGTCCACGCCCAGCGCGCGGAGTGCACTGAGCTGCTCGGTGACCTGCATCGAGCCGATCTCCGCGGCCATCTTCGCCCCGGTGCGACCCGCCACCATGAGCCCGGTCACCACCGGACCGATCTCGCGGACGACGCCGATGGAGACGATGCGCCCCATGAGCGCCTTGGCCCCGAACGGCTCCAGCTTGGTGCCCCATTCGAGGGAGAGTACGAGCCCGATGAAGAGCGCGGAGAGCAAGACGAGCGGGGTGGCCGACGCGCCGAACGCGATCATCGCCTCCCCGATCTGCCGCCGGTAGTGCCAGGCGTCGCGCAGGCCCGACCACCCCGCTCCGAGCAGTCGCGTGAAGTCCTGGACTTCGCCGACAAAGTGGCGGATGCGGGTGTCCACGGCGCGCAACGGCAAGGGCGGTAAGCTCCCGTAATCAAACGTGATGGGCGACCAAGGGCGTCCCCTCGGGGACGGCCGCGGGCGAGGCCGGGGGATGATACAGGGTTTGCCCCGGTGGCATAACCCCTCGCGGGGCGAAGCTCGCTCAACTGCGACCGCAACCGGCCGATACCTAACCACATCACCATGAACTACGAGCCCACGCGGATCGGCCCCGAGATCCGGGATCCGCATCGCATGAAGTCCCCGGGAGACCCCACGCTGGCGCTCCTTGCCGGCGTGGCGGCGATCTACTGTGCGATGACCGGCCTCCTGTTCCTCATCTGGCCGGCCCACGCCAACGTCTATCTCCTGGGCGGGCTGATGGCCTTCGCTGCTCACGGGGGTCGCGCTCTCCCTGATTCTGCTCGCGCGCCACCGCGCACCGGAGCGACGGCCCGAGTCCGCAGTCGACGCCGCGCCGTCGTTGAGTGCGCGCCCGATCGATCACCTGGTTTCGCTTCTCAACGTCAGCCGCGCGATCGGATCGGGAGCGTCGAGCGCCGACCTCGGTCAGGTCATCGTCGATTCCTGCCTCAACTGCTTCGAGTCGGATGAGGCGAGCCTGATGATGATCGATCGCCCCACCGGCGATCTTGTGGTGACCTCATTCGCCGGCCATCGCGAGCCCTCGGTCGTTCGCAACGCCCGCGTTCCCATCGGCCAGAGCGTCTCCGGCAAGGTGGCGCTCACCCGCATCCCACTCATCCTCGGCCCGGACATCGACATCAAGCAGTTCCCGGGGTTCCGGGTCAAGAAGCGGCCGGTCCAGTACGCGATGGTCGCGCCGATCGTCGTGCGCAACCGCGTCGTGGGGGTCCTCAACGTGAGTACGCGCAGCCTGCGCGTACGCTACAACGAGGACGACCTGCGGGTGCTCTGCATCCTCGCGGAACATGCCGGCATCGTGGCGGCCAAGGCCCGCGACGGCGAGCGTGTCCTGCGTCTCGTGCGCCGCGTGCGTCGCCGCATGCGCGCAGCGCATCCGTCCGTGGTCCCCGTGCCGATCGCGCTGGACGAGACCCGCCGAGCGGCCTGAGCCGCTAGCGCGCGCTCGTCTCCCGCTTCTTCACAGGTTCGCCCTTCGCCCCCGCCGCCCACTCCATCTGTCGTGCCATCCCACGCACCAGCCTCGCCTCGCGCGACGTGAGCCCCGCGCGCTCCATGAGCGCACGCAAGGCGGCCATGCGGGCACGCGCGGTGTGCGGGTGCAGGAACCGGATGGCCAGGAGCGCGGCTTCCAGATGCCGGTAGAGAGCCTCGCGCTCCTCCCAGGCCGCCTCGCGCCGGGGCGCGGCCGGGGTCTCGGCGAGGAGCGCCGACCCGATCTCATACGCGCACACCGCGACCGCCTGGGCGAGGTTGAGCGACGGCTGCAACGGTGACGTGGGGATGGTGACTCGCGCCGAACACAACGAGGCCTCGTCGGTAGTGAGGCCTCGGGACTCCGGACCGAACACCCACGCCACCGGTTGCCCCGCCCGGGCCCGCGCGGCGCTCTCCTGCGCCGCATCGTGCGGGCTCTGAAACCGGCCTCGGAGTCTGCCGCGGCGACGAGTCAGCGCGTACGCGCTGGTGCAGCCCCGCAGAGCCTCGGCGAGGTCCGCGCAGTGATCGGCCCCTTCCAGCACGTCCTCGGCGCCGTGAGCCCACTTCACGGCGTCCTCGGGACGCGGCGTGCGCGGAGCGACGAGCACCAGATGAGAGAGACCGAAGTTCTTGGCCACCCGTGCCGCGGCGCCGATGTTGCCGGCTTCTTCGGGGCGCACGAGCACGAGTCGGATCAGATCGGGGTTCATGGCCCGGAGAGGTTACCCGAAGTCGCGCGTTCGCGTCCGCCCCGGGGATGGAGTAGGCTCACCCGTTCGCGGCCCCGGGCACGACCGCCTGGCGGGCCGCGCGGGCGCGAAGCGCCCGGAGGAGTCCCGATGTCCGCGAACCGCCTGGCCGGCGAGAAGAGCCCGTACCTGCTGCAGCACGCCCACAATCCCGTGGACTGGTACCCCTGGGGGGACGAGGCCTTCACCAAGGCGCGCACCGAGGACAAGCCGATCTTCCTGTCCATCGGCTACAGCACCTGCCACTGGTGCCACGTCATGGAGCGAGAGTCGTTCGAGAACGCGGAGATCGCCGCGATCCTGAACGAACGGTTCGTGCCGGTGAAGGTGGACCGCGAGGAGCGCCCCGACGTGGACGGGCAGTACATGACCGCGGTGCAGGGGCTGGCGGGGAGCGGCGGCTGGCCGCTCACCGTGGTCCTCACCCCGGAGTTGAAACCCTTCTTCGGCGGAACCTACTTCCCGCCCAGGGAGCGTCTCGGTCGGCCCGGGCTGCACTCGATCCTCTTGCAGCTTCACGAGGCCTGGAGCACGTCGCGCGAGCAGGTCGAGTACTCAGCACAAACGGTGGCTGAGTTCGTGCGAAGCCACGTTCCGGCGAACCCGGCCAAGCTGGGGCCGAGCACCCTTCACAAGGGTTGGCAGATGTTGCGCGCCGACTACGATGAAGCGAACGGCGGTTTCGGCGGCGCGCCGAAGTTCCCGCGTCCGCACGCGCTCTCCTTCCTGCTGCGCCTGAACGATCGCGTGCACGGCACGGAGCCGCTCCGCCTGGTCGAGCACCAGCTCGACGCGATGGCGGCGGGGGGCATTCACGATCACCTCGGCGGGGGATTCGCGCGCTACTCCACCGACGCGCGGTGGCTCGTGCCGCATTTCGAGAAGATGCTCTACGACCAGGCGCTCCTGGCCCGCGCCTATCTGGAGGCGTATCAGGTCACGCGCCGCGAGCGTCACGCCGACGTCGCGCGCGACATCTTTGCCTACGTGCTGCGCGATCTGCGCGGGCCCGAAGGGGCGTTCCTCTCCGCCGAGGATGCGGACAGCGAGGGGGAGGAGGGGAAGTTCTACGTCTGGCTCCCCGACGAGGTGCAGGAGCTTCTGGGCGCCGAGGCGTACCCGCTCTTCGCCGCCGCCTACGGGGTCACGCTCCGCGGCAACTTCGAGGGAGGGAGGACGGTCCTCTCCCGCGTGGCCGACGACGCGTCCCTCGCCGCGTCGTTTGGAATCGAGGAGAGCGTCGCGCGGGCCCGCCTTGCCGAAGCACGCAGCACGCTGTTCGCGGCGCGGGAGAAGCGGGTGCGCCCGCACCGCGACGACAAGGTGCTGGCCGACTGGAACGGACTCATGATCTCGGCGCTCGCCCTGGGCGCGCGCGTGCTCGGCGAAGGGGAATACCTGCGCGCGGCGCAAGCGGCGGCGGATTTCGTGCTGGGGACGATGGCCGACCAGCGAGGGCTGCTCCACCGCTACCGCGACGGCTCCTCCGATATCCCGGCGTTCCTCGACGATTACGCGTTCATGGCGGCGGGTCTCTTCGATCTCTACGAGGCGACCCTCGACCCCGCGCGGCTGGGCACCGCCTGTTACCTGGCTCGCGACCTGATGCGGCTCTTCGAGGATGCCGCCGGTGGCGGGTTTCACTTCACCGCCGCGCACCATGAAGCGCTCATGACCCGCGAGAAGCAGCTTTACGACGGCGCGGCGCCCTCGGGAAACTCGGTCGCGATCGGGCTTCTCCTCAGACTCGGCGCGCTGACCGGCGATGCGACGTTCACGCGGGCGGGGGAGCGGGCGCTGGAGAGCTTCGGCGGGACGATCGACGCGTACCCGACGGCCTACACGGAAGCGCTCTGCGCGCTCGACTTCGCGCTGGGGCCAACCACGGAAGTAGTGGTCGCCGGACGGGAGGGGGACGAGACCGCGACGGCCATGCTTCGCTTCCTCCAGACGAGCCATCTGCCCCGCACCGTCTTCGCCTGGCGCCGCCCCGATCCGGATCCCCTCGCCGCGCTCCTGCCCTACGCGGCGGCGATGGAGGCCCCCGCCGAGGGCGCGGCTGCGCATGTCTGCCGCGAGCGTTCCTGTGCGCGGCCGGTCACCCGGGTCGAGGACCTCGCCGCGGTGACTCAGGTCGTGGGCGCTCCCCTCCGATAACTCCAGGGGCCCTATTCCGTGCCGGCGCACGGGAAAGAGGGCGATACACGTCGAGTCGGTGCGATAGGATTCCAGGATGAACGATCAACTCGCTTTGCTCACCTCGCTTGCGATCTCCGCCCTCATCGGGGCGTTGATCGGTTTGGAGCGCGAGTACAGCCACCGGTTGAAGCGCGAGATGGGCTTCGCCGGACTGCGTACCTTCATGTTCTTCGCGGTCCTCGGCAACCTGTCCACCTGGCTCTCCCGCAACGTCGACCCGGTCATCCTGCCCGTGGCGTTCGGTGCGTTGATCGTGCTCCTCGCCGTGATCTACTTCCACGCTTCCGCCGAGGCCGCCGACCGCGGCATGACCACCGAGGTCGCGGCGCTGCTCACGTTCCTGCTCGGGTGTCTGGTGAGCGCGGGGGAGACCGAGGTCGCAGTGGCGCTGGGGGTGACGATCGCAGCGCTCCTCTCCGCCAAGCCGGCGCTCGTGCGCGGAGTGGAGCGCCTGACCACCGAGGACATCTACACCACGATCAAGTTCGCGGTGATCATGTTCGTGGTGCTGCCCATCCTCCCTAACCGCAGCTACGGACCGTTCGCCGCGCTCAACCCGTACAACATCTGGCTCATGGTCGTGCTCATCTCGGGGGTGTCCTTCCTCGGCTACGTGGCCCTGAAGCTGCTCGGACCCCACCGCGGCATCGCGGCCAGCGGGCTTCTCGGCGGGCTGGCGTCATCCACCGCGGTGGCGGTTTCCTTCAGCCGGCGCAGCAAGGAGAGCCCGGAGTTCTCGAGGAGCTGCGCGCTGGCGATCGTGGTGGCCTCCACGGTCATGGCGGCGCGCATCGCCGCCCTGGTGGGAGTGGCGAACCCCTCGCTCTTCCGGGTGCTGTGGCTCCCGCTCACCGCGATCGGAGTCTCGGGGGTCGCGGTCTCGTTCTGGCTCTGGCTGGGCTCCCGCCACGCGCCGGAAAGAGCGAACGGGCTCTCCATACGCAACCCGTTCCGGCTCCCCACCGTGATCGCGTTCGGCGCCGCGTACGCGGTCGTGTTGTTCGTGGTCAAGGCCAGCATTCATCTCTTTCCGGCGGGCGGCGCCGAGCTGGTGGGCGCTATCTCCGGTCTCACCCAGGTAGACGCGATCACGCTCAGCGTGGCCAAGCTCGCGAGAGAGAGCATGGACCCCGCCGTAGCCGGCACCGCCATCCTCTTCGCGGCGCTCTCGAATACGGTCGCGAAGGCGGTGATCGGTTTCACCCTGGGCGATCGAGGCATCCGCAAGCCGCTCGGCATCTCCCTCGGCGTCATGTTCCTCGCCGGTTTCGCCACCCTCCCCTTCATCCTGCGCGGCTGATCGGCCCGCTCATCGAGCGCGCGGGACGCCGGTCGCGCCCCGTGCTAGACTCGCCCGCGAATTCAGGCGCCCGCGTGCGCCGCCGCCGTCTGGTCCGCGGCCGATCGCGTGTGCCGGTGAGGAGGAGGGAGCGGAGGATGAGTTGGTTTCATAGCTTGATCGCGCAGACCCTGCCGGTTGTCCCCAAGCCGATCGTCCGCCGGGTGAGCGCGCGCTACGTGGCCGGGGAGCGCATCGAGGATGCGGTCGCCGCCGTGCGCGCTCTCAACGGCCAGGGGATGATGACCACGCTGGACGTGCTCGGGGAGTTCGTGAGCACGGCCGAAGAGGCCCGCCGAGGCGGAGCGCAGTACCACAATCTCCTGCAGACGATCGAGCGCGAGAAGCTCGACAGCAACGTCTCGCTCAAGCTCACCCAGATGGGGCTCAAGATCGATCTGGGTCTGTGTCACGAGATCGTGCGGGGGATCGTCGAGGAGGCGGCGCGGCACGGGAACTTCGTGCGGATCGACATGGAGGACTCGAGCTGCACCGACGACACGCTGGCCGTCTATGAGCGCGTTCGCCAGGAGTTTCCCGGCAACGTGGGGTGCGTGATCCAGTCGTACTTGAAGCGCACTCTGGCCGACGCCCAGTCGCTGGCCGCACGCAAGGCCAACGTCCGGCTGTGCAAGGGCATCTACATCGAGCCCGCCCGGATCGCCTACAAGGGACACGACGAGATCAATCGGCGTTTCCTGGAGCAGCTCGACGCGCTCTTGCGCGGAGGGGCCTACGTCGGCATCGCCACCCACGATCACGAGCTGGTCGAGGGAGCCTACAAGCTGATCGCCGACTTGAAGCTCGATCCGTCGCGCTACGAGTTCCAGATGCTGCTGGGGGTCACCGAGCGCCTGCGCGCCAGCATCCTCGAACGGGGGCACCGGCTGCGGGTCTACGTTCCCTTCGGGAGTCACTGGTATCCGTACTCGCTGCGCCGTCTGAAGGAGAACCCCGAGGTGGCGGGTCACATCATCAAGAACATGTTCAACGGACGATCCTAGAGCGGGTTACAGCCACTTCCTCAAGTTATCGCTCAAGAACCGGGTGGCCTCGGGGAGGTGCCCCTCCAGGAAGTGGTCCGCCCCGCGCACGACATGGAACGCGGTGGGCCCGGAGCGGTCTTCGAGCCAGCGCCCCACGTCTTCGGGTGGGGTGAACTGATCCTGCTCGCCATGAACGACGGCGAGCGGGAGCGATTCGGGGACGGCTTCCGCGCGCCGGGAAGAGGCGCAGGGGGACACCGGCCAGAGCCAGCGCGTCGGGGATCCGCGCGCCGGCTTGAGCGCGCGCGGTCGCGGCAAGGAGCGTCATTGCCGCACCGAAAGAAAAGCCCGCCGCCACCAGGAGTCCCGTCCCCGCCCGCTCCTCCGCCGCGGACCAGGCGGAGAGAAGATCCTCGACCTCGCCGCGCCCTTCGTCGTGGTGTCCTTCGCTCGCGCCCACGCCGCGAAAGTTGAACCGAAGGGCGGCCAGATCCAAGTCGTGCCCCAACACGCGCGCCAGGTGGAAGACGACCTTGTTCTGCATCGTGCCTCCGTAGAGGGGATGCGGATGGGCGACAACCACGACGCCGCGCGACGCTCGATCGGCGCGATGGGGGCGCCACAAGCCTTCAAGCACGCCCGCGGGACCGGCCATCGGCATCGGCTCCTCGCGGCTCAGCGACTTGGGATCGAGGTCGAAGCGATGCAGGCGGAACTCCTTCGAGCGGGGTTGGTTGTATTGACAATGGAAAAACACCGATCCTACCATCCATCCTGTTCATGTGTTGGATTCCCTTCACCCGCTCCGATGAGGGACGACCGCTGAAGATCAAGCTCTTGTCCATGCTCCGGCGCCTCGCCGTGGCCATACCCTTCTTCCTGCTCGCGGTCGTGGTGTTGGCCTTCCTTGCCGGACCGGTGAAGCAGGACGACAAGAGCGGCGAAGTCCGCACCCGGGCGGGGACGGAGCAGGGCGGCGCGACGGACGCCGGCCCTTCCGTACCCTGAGCCCTCGGGAGCCGCGCGAAAGGCCTCGTGCCTGCCACCACCCACTGCCCAGCCTGCGGATCCATCACGGTCGAGCACGAGCGCGGCGGTCGAGTCCGCGCGGCGTGCCCGAGCTGCGGCCTCGTCCTTTGGCAGAACCCCAAGGCGGCGGTCGCGGTGATCTTGCGCGACGCGGCAGGCCACGTGCTCATGGTGAAACGCACCGGCACGTCGTATCCGGGCGCGTGGTGTATCCCCTGCGGCAACATCGAATGGGACGAGGACGTGCGGGAGGCGGCGCGGCGCGAGATGCTCGAGGAGAGCGGCTGGGAGGTCGAGATCGAGCGGGTCTACGCGGTGCTCTCGAACTTCCACGACCCCGAGGCCCACTCGGTCGGCATCTGGTTCATCGCGCGTCGGACCGGTGGGGGAGAACGCGCGGGCGGAGACGCAGGCGAGGTCGGCTGGTTCGATCCGCGCATCCCTCCCGAGCCCCTCGCGTTTCCTACCGATCGTGTGGTGCTTGACGCCCTGGCCGCCGGGAAGCCGTGCGCATGATGCGGTTCCGCCCGCCCTTGACACCCCCCTGCCCGCTCTCTACCGTTTGTTGAATGCTGCCTGTAATTCTTCGCCTCGGCCCGGTCACGATCCACTCCTTCGGTCTCATGCTGGCGGTGGGGTTCCTCCTCATCGCGTGGTTGGCGGGCAAGGAGTTCACACGCCGTGGATTCTCCGCCGACGCCGCCGGCTCGTGCACGCTCGGCGCCATGATCGGCGGCGTGCTCGGGGCCAAGATCTACTACCTCATCGACAACTGGTCGGTTCTGGTCGCGGATCCTTTGGGCTCCATCTTCTCCGGCTCCGGGCTCACCTATTACGGCGGGTTGATCGGGGGAGCGCTCGGTGTGTTGCTCGTCGGACGCCGCTACAAGGTGCCTCTCCTGACCCTCGTCGACATGGGCGGCCCTCTCGTGGCGCTCGGCTACGGCGTGGGACGCATCGGCTGTTTCCTGAACGGGGACGATTACGGCAAGGTCTCCAACCTGCCCTGGGCGATGGCATTTCCGAAGGGAACTCCGCCCACGATCGATCGCGTGCATCCCACCCAGGTCTACGAGGTCGTGGTCTCGCTCGCCATCTTCTTCTTCCTCTGGAGCAAGCGCGGAAAGTGGGACGATCGGCCCGGGTTCACTTTCGGCCTGTATCTCGTGCTGGCAGGCACCGAGCGCTTCCTGATCGAGTTCATCCGCCTCAACCTGCCGATCGCGCTGGGGCTGACGCTAGCCCAGTGGATCAGCGCCGCGCTCGTCCTGCTCGGACTCATCTTGATCCGGCGATCGCGCCGGGGCTAAGCTCATTTAGATTCCAATCAGCCCCCTGGAGACCCGCATGCCCCTCGTGGACCCGTTCGACCGGGCGATCACCTATCTTCGCATCTCGGTCACCGACCGATGCAATCTGCGCTGCACGTACTGCATGCCGGACCATCCTCTGCACGCCGAGCGCGAGGAAGTGCTCACCTTCGAGGAGATCGACCGTCTCGTGGGGATCGCGGTGATGTTGGGCTGGAAAAAGGTGCGCCTGACCGGCGGCGAGCCTACGGTGCGCAAGGATCTCGTGCATCTGGTCGAGCGGCTGGGACGGCACAAGCACGGCGAGAACGACGGGCCGCGGCTCCATCAGCTCGTCATGACCTCCAATGCGGTCCTCCTCGCGCGCCATGCGCGCGAGCTGCGCGCCGCCGGGCTGGACCGGGTCAACATCAGCCTCGACACACTCGTGCGCGAGCGCTTCCAGCGGATCACCGGTCAGGACAAGCTCGAGGACGTCCTCGCCGGTATCGAAGCCGCCCTGGACGCAGGGCTCCATCCAGTCAAGCTCAACACGGTGCTCATCAAGGGAACCACCGAGGACGAGCTCTTCGACTTCGTGGAGTTGGCGCGCACCCGCCCGCTGGACATTCGCTTTATCGAGTTCATGCCGTTCGGCGGGAACGGCTGGAGCCTGGCCCAGGTCCTGCCAAGTGCGGAGATCCGCGCCGCCATCGAGGCGCGCCATCCGCTCACGCCTGTCGATCCGCCGCACGACGGCGGGCCCGCTCAGACCTACACCGCTTCCGGGTGGGCGGGCCGAATCTCCTTCATCTCCCCGATCACCGACCGCGCGTTCTGTTCCCGCTGCAACCGGGTTCGGCTGACCTCGGAAGGCAAGCTCCGAGGCTGCCTGCTCAACGAGAACGAGATCGATTTCCGCCTGGCCATGCGCGAGGGCGCCGATGACGAGCGGTTGGCCGATCTCTTCCGACTGGCTATTCGGCAGAAGCCCGAGGAGCATCCCTACCATCGGGAGATCCGCGAGGGCACCGCGGTCGGCCCGGTCGAGGGACGGGGAATGCACCGGATCGGGGGATGAGCGCCGTCACCGCCGTGCGGGCCTCGACGATCGTGGCGTTGCTCACCTTGATTGCGGACGCGACTGCGGCGGCGGGGACGCCTGTCGCGGGCGGCATCCGATTCGCGGCCGACACCGCGTCCTTTCCCGATTCGCTGGGCCGCACCGAGACGCACCTCTACGTGAGCGTGCCTCTCACCTCGCTTCCCTTCACCGCCGACGGCGCCGGCGGGGGATTCGCCGACCTCGACGTTGCCGCGACATGGGCCGACCACAAGGGACGTCCGCTTGCAGGCGACAACTGGTCCTATCACCGCATTCCGGGCTCGCCGGTGAGCGAAGAGAACGAGGGACGCTCGCTGCAGCGGCGCTACGTGTTCCACCTGCCCGCCGGTGACGCGCGGGTCAAGGTGCGGGTCGCGGTTCCCGGCACGCGGCTCTTCGGTGAGACGGAACTGGAACTCAAGGTGCCCTCGTTCGTCGCGGCGTCGCTGAGGGTCTCCGATCTTGTCTTCGGGGTGTGTGATGACCTCGTCCTCGCCGCGCCCGCGGAGAACTTCGAGGGGGACGTGCTGCCCCACCCTTCGCGCAGCTACGGAGACGATGTGCCTGTCGTTTGCGTGTACGCGCTCACCGCGGACAGCCTCGCCGGGCTTCCCGACACCGCGTACGCGCTGCGCTGGGAGATCCGCGACGACGGGAACCGCTCGGTGCGGGACTCCACGCTCGCCTTCCCGCGCCGCGAGAGGCGAGGGAGCGTCGTCCTGCGCCCGGGAATCGCCGGTCTCACCACGGGGACGTATCGGTTGACCGTGGACGTGAGCCTCGGATCGTCGCGGGTTCGCCGCGAGGGCTCGTTCCGGATCGACGAGAGCCGCATCTCGGTACTGCGCGACCCCCAGATGGTGCGCACGGTGCTCGGTTACGTCGCAACCAACGACGAGATGATCGCTCTCGAAAACGCGCCCGACGATTCGTTGGAGTCGATCTGGACGCGGTTCTGGGCTCGGCGCGATCCCGACCCCGGCAGCAGCGCCAACGAGGCGCTGATCGAATTCTTGCAGCGCGTCGAATACGCGGCCCGCAACTTCGGCGTCCTGGAACCCGGTTGGCGTTCCGACATGGGGCGCATCTACGTCAAGTACGGCCCCCCCGAACAGGTGGACCGCACCGTGAGCGACGTCGGCGGGACCCCGACTGAGATCTGGACTTATTACGAGCGAAACGCCACCTTTGTCTTTCAGGACCAGGACGGATTCGGACGTTTCCGCCTGGTGGGGACGCGCCGAAATTGATCGGAGGCCGCGCATGAAGAGCCGCGTAATCGTCAGCGAGGCGGTGGGGGAGATCCGCAGGCAGCCGGAGCACGCCGCGGAGCAGGTCTCTCAGGTCATCCTGGGAACGCCGCTGCTCGTACTGGGCCTGCGCGACAAGGGGCGCTGGCTCCGAGTGGAATGTCCGGATGGCTACCGGGGTTGGATCAGGTCGTGGTCGGTGCATCCCGCCGGCGCGGCCCAGATCGCGACGTGGCAGAGCGGCCCCATGGTGGAGGTGGACTCGCTGGTGGCGAGGCTGCGCGAGCGTCCCACCAGCCGCAGCCTGGCCCTGCGCGAGGCCCCGCTCGGGGCGAAGCTTCCGCGCATCGGACGCTCGGGGAACTGGCTTCGTGTCCTCCTTCCCGACGAGGTCCCGGGGTATCTGCACTCCCACGATCTGCTCGTCGACCGCGCCACGCTGCGTCCCCGTCTGCGGCCTCGCGACATTCCCTCGCTGCTGAGGACCGCGCATCGGTTCCTCGGTGTGCCCTACCAGTGGGGAGGAGTGACCGCTAAGGGGCTCGATTGCTCGGGGCTCGTGCAGACGGTGTTTCGCATGCACGGCGTACTGCTGCCGCGCGACTCCAAGGATCAATTCCGATGGGTTCGCCGCGAGTCCTACATCCACCGCGACCCCATCGAGGCCCAGTTCGGGCATCTCATCTTCTTCGGCACCTCCGATGCCGCGGTCTCCCACGTGGGCATCTGCCTGCGCGAGGGAAGATTCCTCCATGCGCGCGGGCGCGTGCGGATCAACTCGCTCCGCTCGGAGGACTCCGATTTCGACCGAGACCTCTCCCGCTTGTTCCGCGCCGCAGGGCCGGTGCTCCTCCAGAAGACCCCGGATTGACAGCCTCTTGAGGCTGTCTTAGCGTCCTGCCGTCCGGTCAGGACCGGGGTTGGACGCGTGCCCGGGTGCGCGCGGTGTCTCGGCGGGTGACCTCGCCTTCCGGCTCCCGGCACCCTATCGACCGTAACCAAGGGGGCATTTGATGAGAACCGTATTCGCAGGTCTTCTGTTCTTCGGCCTGCTCGCCCTGCTTCCCTCCGTTGCGCCGGCGTCCGATGCCCGGCTCGACGGTCTCGCCGTGCAGCGCGAGTACGTGGAGGACTATCACAACTTCCGCATCTTCCCGACCGTGGTCGCCCGCTACAAGAACCTCGTGACCGCGTCTCTGGGCAGCCGGGATGGCGGGAACCGCTCAGTCGGCGTGATCGGCGCGGGAGAGAACAGCTCGTACGGCGCGTTCGCAATCTACCTGAACCAGGAGAACCGGATCTTCGTGACCAATGAAGTCGGGGGCACGATCGCGGCGGAGTCCGCGGAGCTCGATCTGACCTGGGCGAAGCAGTTCTCCGGTCTGGCGCTGGGCCTGGCCCTGAACTGGGTGGACAGCAGCGTGGAAACGGGCGCGTTCCGTCGCTCGCCCATCAACGTGGCCGGCGGGGGAGCGGGCCTCCTCAGCGTGATCGGCGGAGCGAAGTTCGACGTGGGCGACAAGAGCACCCTGGAGCTGGCCGGAGAGCTGGCCCAGTACTCCTGGGAGGACAAGAACTCCGCAGGGACGGTCATCAGCGAGGACGCCGGCAACCTGACCTATCGGTTGGTCGGCCGCATGATGAGCGAAGTGAGTGAGGGCACGACGCTGGTGCCGCTCCTGAGCTACGGCCGCACCGACGTCACCGCCGAGGAAGATGCCGACGTCACCCGCTCGGACCGGCTCAACATCGGTATCGCCGCGCACCACGAGGTGAACGGGGACGACCTCCTGATCATGGGGATCGCCGCCAACTACCTGAAGCGCACCACCTACACGACCGGCGCGGCACAGAGCGCCGAGTTCTCGCGGTGGGACATGCCCGCACTCTTCGTCGCGCTCGAGTTCGATGTGTACTCCTGGCTGACCGCCCGCGTGGGAGCCACCAAGTCCATCGACCTGAGCACGGTCGACCCTGGTTTCGAGGACGCCGAGACCACGGATGCGGTGTCCTCCAGTTACTACTTCGGACTCGGCATGGGCCTCCATTTCGAGCACTTCGACGTGGATGCCACCGTAAACCCGGACGCGCTCTTCACCGGCGGCTACCTCTTCAGCGGGGAGACGAGCCGCCCGATTACGAGCATCACCGGCACCTACTACTTCTAGGAACCCGTCCTCGGGCGTCCTCCCGGCCAGGGGGGGCGCCCCGGCTTCGCTCAATGGACCCCGATTCGGTGCCGATACCGGATCGGGGCCCATGTACTACTTCTTCTACTTCCCGCTCGGCACCGAGACCCGGCTGAAGCGAACCCCGGTGGCCACGCTGGGGCTCGTAATTGCGCTCGCCCTGGTGCACTACCTGCTCAACTACTTCGCGCCCACCTACGCGTGGTGGGGCCGCCTCGTCCTGTCCGCGGACGCCCCGACCCTCTCCCAGGCTCTCACCGCCTGCTTCGTGCACGCGAACCTCCTTCACCTGGGAGGAAACCTCCTCTACCTCGTGACCTTCGGCCCCGCGCTCGAGGATCGCGTCGGCAGGGCACCGTTCCTGGCGGTGTTTCTCCTTTCGGGGCTCGTCTCCATGCTGGTCGAGGCCGAGCTCTCGCGCGCCCTCTATCCCGGGCAACAGGGCGCGGTGGTGCTCGGCGCGTCGGGGGCCATCGCCGGGCTCATGGGGCTCTTTGCGGCCCGCTGTTGGTTCCTCCGCGTCCGCGTGGCGCACGCCACCTTCGCGTACCTTCGAGGCACCGCGCGGGGCGGGGTGACCGCGCTGCCCGCATGGGTGGCGCTCGCTGCCTGGAGCGGGCTCCAGGCGGCTTACGCGGCGATCGCACTCGATGATCCCCGGGGAGACACGGCGTACTGGGCCCATTTCACCGGCCTCGCCCTGGGGTTCGGGATCGGCGCGGCGTCCGGCCTCTTCCGCCGCGGTCTTTCGGAGCGGCGCCTTCTGCGCGCCGAGCGCTACCTGAGCGAGGCGAACTGGTACGCCGCTCTGGGCGAATACCAGGCCTATCGCGAGGGGGCGGGGGAGCGGGTGGATGGAATGTTGGGCGAGGCTCGCTGTCTGCGCCTCGTGCGCCGGGACAGCGAAGCGCTTGCCGCCTACCATTGCGCCTTCGCCGCCCTGGTCGCTCGCGGCGCGTGGAGGGATGCGGCGGACGTCGCGGATGAGATGGAACGGGTGGACAACGCGGCGATTCCGGACGCGCGCTCGCTCGCTCGGGTGGCTCAGGGGCTGGAAAGCTCCGGCGAACTCGTGCGCGCGGCCGATCTCTACGAGCGCACCGGTGCAGTGGAGCGTTCGGACGCGTCGGCGGCGGCGGTCCTCGAGCGGGCGGGGGACATTGCGCGGCGGGATCTCGGCGATCTTGACCGCGCGGCACGGCTCCTCGACGCGGCGTCGCGCCGCCTCCAGGCCGCCGGCTCGCGCGGCGCCGCCGAGACCCAGCACGCGGCGCGGCTCCGCCGTCTGAGCGCCGAGTGCCGGAGCGTCCTCGCCCATCGGATGCGTGTCTCCACCGCGGGTTAGCCGTTTCCCCCTTGTCGGGGCCGCGAACCCTTGATAGCGTCCCATCGGTTTATCGCTTAGAGGGTTAGCGCTCCTGGACGGACGCTTTATTGCCTCGGGCGTCCGCACCCTCATCGAGACTCTTGAAAGGACAGAGAACCGAATGTTCGATCGTTTGATGGGCGTCTTCACCACCGACGTCGCCATCGATCTCGGCACCGCCAACACCCTTGTCTACGTCAAGGGCAAGGGGATCGTGCTCAACGAGCCCTCGGTCGTGGCGGTGGATCGCGGCACCGGACGCGTGCTCGCAGTAGGCAAGGAAGCGAAGGAGATGCTCGGGCGCACTCCCGAGGAGATCATCGCGGTACGTCCGATGCAGAACGGCGTGATCACTGACTTCGAGAAGACCGAAGACATGATCCGCGAGTTCATCCAGCGGGTGCAGAAGCGCAAGTTTCTGGTGCGACCGCGGGTCATCGTGGCCGTCCCTTCCGGCATCACCGAGGTGGAGAAGCGCGCGGTGCGCGACTCGGCGGAAGCGGCGGGCGCGCGCGAAGTGCTGATGGTCGCAGAGCCCATCGCGGCCGCCATCGGCGTCGGCCTTCCCGTCGACAAGCCGTGCGGGAACATGGTCATCGACATCGGCGGGGGCACCACCGAGATCGCGGTGATGACCTTGAACGGCATCGTTCACGACACATCCGTGCGCGTGGGCGGCGACAAGATGGACGAAGCCATCGTCCAGTACGTGAAGCGCGCCTACAACCTCCTCATCGGCGATCAGACCGCCGAGCAGATCAAGATCCGGATCGGCTCCGCGTTCCCGCTCGAGGAAGAGGAGGAGATGGAGATCAAGGGGCGCGATCTCATCGGCGGCATTCCCAAGACGATCAAGGTGAGTTCCACCGAGATTCGCGAAGCGCTCCAGGAGCCGATCGGCCAGATCGTGGAGGCGCTGCGCACGTCGCTGGAGCAGACCCCGCCCGAGCTGGCCGCCGACATCGTGGACCGCGGGATCCTCATGACCGGGGGCGGGAGTCTCTTGCGCGGGCTGGATGTGCTCCTGCGCGAGGCCACCAACCTGCCGATCACGGTCTCCGACGAGGCGCTCCTCTGCGTGGTGCTCGGGACGGGCAAGGTGCTGGAGAATCTGGAGCTGTACGAGAAGGTCCTCATGAAATCGTTCCGGGACTGAGACCCCGGAACCGCGGATCTCCGTCATGCCCCTCCTCAATCTGCTCATCGAGGCGGTCCAGCGCGTGGTGGCCTTCTTCGACCGCCGCCGCGGGCTCCTCGTGGTCCTTCTTGCCGCTGCGGTTCTCGTCGGCGCGGGCACCGTGCGGGTGCTGCGCCGTCCCCCCGTGCTCGCTCCTGCAGTGGACGGAGCCGCTGGCGGCCTCATGAACGTCCTGTCGCAGCCGCTCAAGATCTCCCGTCTCTTCACCCGGTCGCGCGGTCCCTCGCAGCGCGTCATGGATTCGCAGCTCGAGATGGAGCGGCTTCGCGAAGCCGAGCGCGAGAACGTGCGGCTGCGCGAGATGCTCGGCTACGAGCCGCCTTCCGGCTTCCGCACGCTGCCAGGGCGGGTGATCGGCCTCGATCTGGATCCGCTTCGCGGCGTCGCGTGGGTGAATCTCGGCTTCAACCGCGGGCTCCTCGGGGGCGAGCCGGTCACCACCGTGCGCGGGCTGGTGGGAGTGGTGGATCAGGTCGAGGACCTCCAATCGCGGGTGCGCCTGCTGCGCAACGAGGACACTCCGGTGAGCGTGCGCGTTGCGCGAAGCCGCGTGCTCGGCATCGTGGTGTGGGATCCCGGAGCGAGCCGTCTCAAGATCACGATGGTTCCGCTCTATGCGGACATGGTTCCCGGCGACACGCTTCTCACCAGCGGACTGGGCGGCGTGTTTCCGCCGGGTCTCCTGGTGGGAGTTGTGAGCGATATCGAGGAGTCTCCCGATCGACTCTTGAAGGAAGCGACCCTCCGCCCGTTCGGCACGTTCTTCCGCCTGGAGGAAGTCTTCGTTCTCCAGCCGGGTCCAGGGCCGTCGTGGCCGTCACTGCCGTTCGGATCCTCCGCGTCCCCAGCGGCGGAGGAGATTTTCGGTGGTGTCGCCGACAGTGCCGGAGCGCTCGGTGACAGCGCGGCGGCGGACAGCGCCGCACGCCGCGAGGCGCCCCCGTCGTTGCCTCCGCCTCCCGACGACGAGCTGGGGCCGTGGATACCGCCGCAGCCCGCGGCGCAGCAGGACTCGCTGTGATGCAGACGCTCCTGGTGCTGGTCCTCGCGCTGGTACTGGAAGCTGTCCGGCTCGCCCTGTTCGCCAGGTTTCCCGCACATCCCGATCTGCTTCTCGGCCTCGTCGTGCTCATCGCGCTGGCGCGCAAGCCGCCGGCCGGTGCCGCCGCCGGCTTCGCCCTCGGCGTGCTGCGCGATCTCATCTACGGCAACGTCATCGGCGTCGAGGCGCTGCCGATGTCGCTGGTGGGCTGGCTCGCGGGTTCGTTCTCCCGCAGCGTGTACCGCGATTCGCCGCTCACCCAGGCGACGTTTCTCTTTCTGGCCGTCCTGGCCAGGTCCGCCATGAGCCTCGTGCTCCTGGGCGGCGGCGAACTGACCGCGTTTCCGCGCTACATGCTCCTCATCGCCCTCCCTTCCGCGCTACTCACCGCGCTGGCGGTGCCGCTGGCGCGGTTGGGGATCGAACGACTCCTTCACGTGCGGCTGAGGCTCCATGCGCCGAAGATATTCGTCAAACGGTAGCGACCGTCGCGAGCGGGCGCTGTTTCTGGGCCTGGTGGCGCTGGGCGTGCTCGCTACGATCGTCGCCCGTCTCTTCTTCCTGCAAGTGGTGTACTCGGATCGCAGCCGCGAGCTGTCCGAGCGGAATTGGCTGAGGCCGGAGTATCTTCGCGGCCCTCGCGGACGCATCCTCGATCGCAAGGGCGTGGTCCTCGCGGACATGGTCCCCGCGTTTTCGATCGTCGTGGATCCGCACCACAAGCGTTTCGTTCGGCATCCCGAGCGCCTCGAGGCCACTCTCACCCGGCTTGCCGAGCTGGTGGGGGGGGACGCCGAGCACTATCGGCACACCCTCACCCGCGACGCCAACTCTTCGTACCAACCCGTTCGCCTCGAGCGCAACGCCGACACGCTCATGGTGGCGCGTGTCGAGGAGCATCGCGCCGAACTTCCGGGCGTCTCGGTGGAAGTGCGGCCCGCGCGGTACTATCCCGCCGACTCGCTGGCCGCGCACGTCCTGGGCTATGTCGGCGAGGTCGGCGAGAAGGACCTGGACCGGCTGGCCGATCTGGGCTATCGGCCCGGTTCGCTGATCGGCAAGTCGGGGATCGAACTCCAATACGAGGACCAATTGCGCGGCGAGGACGGCATTCGCTACGTGGAAGTGGATGCCCTCGGCCGGCGCAGCGAAGTCTTCATCCGGGCGCAGCCGGTGCCGCCCCGCGCGGGGCGCGATCTGACGCTCACTCTCGACGCCGACCTGCAGCGCGTGATGGAAGATGCGATGGCGGAGGCGCGCTACGACGGGCGCGGGGACCCGCCCGAAGTGCGCGGGGCCGGGGTGTTGATGGACGTGCGTCGGGGCGAGGTGCTGGCCATGGCCAGCCGTCCCGACTTCAGCCCCAACGCCTTCTCGCCGCTGAGCCCCGAGGACTGGGGCGCCCTCAATCGGGAAGGTGCGCCGCTCCTGAATCGCGCGGTTCAGTCTTCGTACCCGCCGGGCTCTGTGTTCAAGCCGATCACCCAGTACGCGCTCCTCGCCGCGGGAATCGTTCACCCCGGACAGGGCTTGAGCCCGTGCTTCGGCAGCTACCGCTTCGGCAACCGGTCGTTTCGTTGCTGGAAGCCCGCGGGGCACGGCTCGCTCGATCCGGAAGGCGCCATGGCCCAATCGTGCGACGTTTTCTTCTATCAGGTGGCGCCCACCCTCGGTGTGGACGGTATCGCCCGAGCCGCCGAGTTGTTCGGGGTGACGCTGCCGACCGGCATCGATCTCCCCGGCGAACGCGGGGGGCTGGTTCCCGATTCGGGCTACTACGATCGCCGTTACGGGAAGCACGGTTGGAGCCAGGGACAGGCGCTGAACCTGATCATCGGCCAGGGTGAAGTCCTCGTCACTCCGATCGAACTTGCCCAGTACACTGCGACCTTTGCGGCGGACGGCCTGCGCCCGGTCCCGAGACTCCTCAAGGAACTGGGCCCTGAGCACCGTCAGATCCGCCACCCGGAGCCGCCGCCGGCGCGGTCGTCGAGCCGGTTGGCCGTCGATCAGCAAGCGGTGAGGGAGGTGCGCAAGGGGATGCGGGCGGCGGTGACCGAAGGCACCGCCCGGGCCGTGCAGCTTCCGGGGATTTCGATCGCGGCCAAGACCGGCACCGCGCAGAATCCAGGCTACGATCATGCGTTGTTCATCGCGTTCGCGCCCGCCGAGAACCCGGAGGTCGCGCTGGCTCTGGTGTTCGAGAACCGCGGTCACGGTGGCTCGGTGTGCGCCCCGGTCGCGCGGAAGATCCTCGCCCAGTACTTCGGGGTCGCCGACTCCCTGCTCGTGCAGGTGGGAGGGGACACGGACTGATGGCGCGCCGCTCTCTCCGTAATCTGGATTGGCCGCTGGTGCTCGCGGTGCTCGCCCTCCTCGGCGTCGGCCTCCTGCTGGTCTATTCGGCGAGCCACGTGCCCGCGCTTCCGGGACGGAGCGGCCTCTTCGCCCGTCAACTGAGCTGGGTCGCCCTGGGGCTGGTGGCGCTCCTCGTCGGAGCCGCCCTGCCCTTCCGACTCTGGGAAGAGTACAGCCACTTCCTCTTCGCCCTCTCCGTGGTGTTGCTGCTGGCGGTGCCGGTGTTCGGAGTCGAACGCCTGGGCGCGAAGCGCTGGCTCAGTTTCGGGGGCTTTCAGTTTCAGCCTTCCGAGTTAGCGAAGATCGCCACGATTCTCTTGGTCGCGCGCCTGCTGGCGCGCCCCCGATTCGACGCCCGACGATGGAGCCATGTTTTGCCGGTGGGGGCCGTCGCCGGCGGGGTCTTTCTGCTGATCCTCCTCGAACCCGATCTCGGCACCTCGCTCAGCATTCCCGCCGCGGTGGTGCCGATGCTCTTCTGGGCCGGGCTTCCCATCGGGGTGATCCTGGTCCTTGCCTCGCCGCTCCTGAGCGCGATCCTCTCCCTCAATCTCTGGGTCTGGCTGCTCTTCCTCGGGGCGGTGGCTTTCGCGTTAAGCGCCTCCCGCGCGCGGCGCAACATCGTGGTCGGTGTGCTCGCGCTCAACATGGCGGTTGGAGCGGCGACTCCCATCCTCTGGAACTCCCTCAAGCCATACCAGCGCCAGCGGGTGATCACCTTCCTCAATCCGGACCACGACCGCGTGGGCGCCGGGTACCAGGTGATTCAGTCCAAGATCGCGATCGGCTCCGGCGGCATCACCGGCAAGGGATTCCTCGACGGTACCCAGAAGGGGCTCGCGTTCCTGCCCCAGCAGCACACGGACTTCATCTTCTCCGTGCTCGGGGAGGAATTCGGTTTCCTCGGCTGCCTGATCGTCCTCCTTCTCTTCGCGCTTCTCGTGCAGCGGATCCTCCTCCTCGCCACCCGGGCTCGAAGTCGGTTCGGGGGAATACTGATCGTCGGCATCGGCGGCATCTTCGTCTTCCATGTCGCAGTCAACGTGAGCATGACGCTGGGACTCGCGCCGGTGACCGGCCTGCCGTTGCCGTTCCTATCCTATGGAGGAACATTCCTGGTGACGGTGTTGTTTTTGTGCGGACTTCTCATCAACGTCTCGCTGCGGCGGAACGAGGTGTAGACCATGGCGACCGCCCGCCGAACCCGCGCCGCCGGCAGTCGGCTCCCGATCCTCGCTGCGGCATTCGCCTGTCTTGTCATCGCCGTCATCTACGCGAACCGGTCGCCCGGTACCTATCAGGACGACGACGTGGACCGGTACTACCTGGCGCGTCAGGTCTGGAAGGATCCGTCCCTCCTGCTCGACCGGTGGGGGATGCCGCTTCCGGTGGCGGCGTTCTCGGCGCCGGCCAGGCTCTTCGGGTACGGCGGCGTCGAGGGCACGACGGCCATCGTGACCGCGTTCGCCGCGGCGGCGATCGGTCTGGCCGCGCGGGCCGCGGGAATCGGTTTCCCCTGGGTTGCCGCCTTGCTCTTCTTCTTCCAGCCTATGGTGCTCGAGCTTTCCTTCAGCGGTCTGGCCGAGCCCTTCGCGGCCGCGCTCGTCGCGGCGGTGCTGTGGGCGTGGTATGCGCGGCGTCGAGGCCGCGCGGTCTGGCTTGCGGGGCTCCTGCCGCTTGCGCGTATCGACGCCGGAGCGCTCACCGTGCTGGTGCTGATCGCCGCGTGGCGATCCGTTCGATGGCGCGATCGCGCGGGGGCGGTGGTGCCGGTGTTGTTGTGGAATCTGGCGGGATTCGCCCGGACCGGTGAGCCGCTCTTCGTCTTTGTGCTGGGAGGCAAGAAGCCGCTCTTGAGTCTCGGCCCCGATCAGTACCTGCGCCATGCGATCGTTGCGTTCGGCCCGGTCGTCTTGTTCTTCTTCATGTGGGCACTTGTGTCTTGGCTCTTGCGCGCGCGCACCGAGGCGCCTGCGACCGGCATAGGGGTCAAGCCCGCGGGGCCCGCCAAGCCCGCAGAGCGCGACCGCTCCGCAGCGCCGCCCGCACGCGGCGGATTCCCCGCGCTCGCCGCGGCGATGGTCTTGCTCCACACGGCGGTGCTTTGTTTGCTTGCGTGGGATGCCATCCCGTTCGGACGGAGCGTGGGCTTTCTTCGCCACGTGGTGACCTTCGCCCCCGCGATGGCGCTGGTCGCGGCGTGGGGCGTGGGGGCGTGGCTCCGCTCGGCGCAGCGGACCCGATGGGGCCTCGTCGTGTTCGCGTCCGTGTGGACCGCGATCGTGGCGGTCTTCCTATCGCACGTGCTCACCTTTCACGCCATCGTCGCGCCGGGCCGGGTGGAGTGGAGATGGATGGTGACCGCCGCTCTCGCGGGGCTCGCGGTCTACTTCCGGTGGCGCCCCCCTTCACGTTTCGCCGCGTACTTTGCCGCTGCAGCCGGGGGTGCGGCGGTGGCGGTGGCACTCATGACCGTGAAGCCGATCGGCCTCGACCCGGAGCGTTCGGCGATTCGGGTCTCCATCGAGCAGTTGCGTCGGATCGGCCTCGACGACGCGATCGTCTACACGAACCATCCGTGGTTCGCGTTCCTCACCGGGCGCGATCGCTATGACCTCGCGCGCACGCCGCGGCTGACCCGCGAGAACCTGGAGCGCGCGCCGGTCGGAAGTCTCGTGCTGTGGGAGAACCACTACGGCGATCGGCTGTGGGGGGACGTGCCCGACACGCTGCTGCGCAACGATCCGCGCTTCACGCGGGTCATGGAATTGGAGGCGGGCACCGAGCGCAACTTTCACGTGGTGGCGTTTCGACGCGCGCGCTGAGGGTGGCGGGTGGCGCGGGGCATCGTGCTTGCGGTGCAACATGATCCATTACCTACTCCGCTGGTGTCATGTACCCGCGCCATAGCGCCAGCCGTTCGCAACTGCCCATTCATTTATTGATCGTGATGCGTTTTTGTTGTTGCAATAGATACCGTCGCGCGATAGAATGACTTCGCTCACCCACCTCCCCCGTCCTTCCACCCGTCCACGGAGGGACCATCATGTCCGCCAATGCCATTTTCGACGTCGGATCGCGCCGTGCTCACCCGGGTGAGCAACGCGTCTCCAAGCTCCACGCTGCCAGCCGCTGAGGTTGAAGCGCGCCTCGTCTCCGCCCTCAGCGACCTGGATGCCGCGCGCAAGAACGCGGTGATCTGGTTCGGGGAGATCCTGAGCCGGAAGCTCTACTTGGAGCTGGGTTGCTCGAGCATCTATCACTACGCGAGCACGCGGCTCGAGTTCTCGCGGGCGCGCACAGCCTACTTCCTGCGACTGTGCCGGTCGTTCGACGCGCTGCCCGCGCTGAAGGAGTCGGTCGCCTCGGGGGCGGTGCCGTGGACCAAGGCTCGGGAGGTCGTGAAGGTGGCCACGCCGCAGACGGAGGTCTTCTGGATCGATCAGGCGCAGAAGACCGGGCGGCGGGAGCTGGAGAGACGGGTGGCGGCGACGCAGGGCTTCGCTCGGGCGCGGCGGCGGGCGCCAGGGCAGGGGGAACTGCTGTCGAGCGGCAGCGCTGACAGCCCGGCGAATGAGCAGGCGGCCGGAACCCATAATGCGGTGGACGGAGCAGCGGGCGCAGTCGTGAGCCCGGTGATCGAAGTCCCGGTTACGGTGTCATTCCAGCTCTCGCCCGAGCAATACGCGCGGTATGAAGCGATGCTGGAGAGCGCGCGCAAGAACGGTGCGCGTGGTTCTCGCGAAGAGCTGTTCCTCGCCGCATGGGAGATGCTCGCGCGGGTCGAGAGGGCCGAGATGCTCACCCGGGTGAGCAAGTCGGAGGTCGAAATCGATTCCGGGGAGGCGTTCAGCCCGTCGATCCTCGTGGAGTGTCTGGCCGTGACGCTCGAACGAATCCCCGCTATCAGATCGTGATCCGCCAGTGTGAGGACTGTGGCCGCGCGGAGATCGCCACCGGACGCGGTCCTCTGCCGGTTGCGGTGAAGGCGCTGGAGACCGCGCTCTGCGATGCGCGCGTGCATCGCAAGGGGGAGAGGAACCGCGCGACCATCCCGCCCTCCGTACGCCGCGAGGTCTTGGCACGTGACGCTCATCGTTGCCGCACCGCTGGCTGCGGCAGCGCACGCTTCCTCGACGTGCACCACCTCATAGCTCGCGTCGGACGGCGGCACCAACGACCCCGACAACCTGATCACTCTGTGTGCTGCCTGCCACCGCATGATCCACGAGCGGGACAAGACGGCTGCGGAGTGGCCGCTGCGACGCGGTTCAGGGATCGATGCTCACCCGGGTGGCACCTCCGCGGCGTAGCGTGACGCCCGTCGACCGCAGCTTGACGGGCCGCGAAGCGGGGGACCCGTCGGCGAGGACGACGGGCGCACGCGAAGCCGCGAACAGGCGTAAGGTGGTCCGCGCGGATCGACGCTGCGGTGCGGGCCGATGTAGCATGAGAGAACCCGCTCGACATCTCCCGTCCGAAAGGACGGATCATGCCTCGCATCACCCTGCGCCGCACCACCGATCCCGCCGACTTTCGCAGCGTCACCCTGCTCCGCGCGCCCATCGACCTCGCCGACGATCGTCTCACCAACCTTCGCACCGCCGCCCGCCGCGCCGCGCGCATCGTCGCGCGCAACGCCCGACAGACCCTCATCGACACGCTCCTCCCGCCCCTCTGCCCCGGCTGTCGGCGCGAGCTCGCGTCCGGCCGCTGGCTCTGCACCGACTGTCGCCGCGCGCTCCGCGCCGCCCCCGCCGGACCGATCTGCATCGCCTGCCGCGCCGAACAACGCGCCCGGGGCGACCGTGAAGCGGGCTATCACTGTCGCCGTCCGGAACACGTGAACCTGCACGGCCGCGCGGCCTGGTGGATGGAGGAGCCCCTCGACGCGATCATCCACAGCTACAAATACGAGAGCCGCGACGACCTCGCGCGGGCTCTCGCGAGGCTCCTCCTCGCGCGCATCCCCGCGCTGGATGCAGACGGCGTCACCGCGGTGCCGCTCCACCGGACCCGCCTTCGCGAGCGCGGCTACAACCAGGCCGCACTCCTCGGCCGCGAAGCCGCGATCGGATGGGGGATCCCCTGGGTGCCCGACCTGCTCGAGAGAAGTCGCGCCACAAGTCCTCAGGCCCGCCTGCGGGAGACCGACCGAGCGGCCAACGTGGCATCGGCGTTTCGGGTGACTCACCCCGGCTGGGCGGCCGGCCGCGCCTGGGTGCTCATCGATGATGTGCTCACGACAGGGAGCACCATCTATGCCGCCGCCCAGGGGCTGGTGGAGGCGGGTGCGCGGGCCGTGGTCCCGGTCGCCCTTGCTGTGGCCTGACCGGCGCCGGCACGCCCAGAAGGGCCGCGGGGGAGCGCCCCCCGTGGCCCCAACCGGGCACCCAAGGAAACCCGTTGAGGGAATTCAGGATCTCGTGCTATTTTGCTAACCGACTTTGGTTTGCCCTTCGACCGGGCTCCCGCCGGCATCACCCCCCCGGGTTCGGCGGCCGCGCGCGCCCCCCGGGCCCGTCCCGGTCTGTCGTCTTTTGGATCACCGGATAGATGAAATGCGTTCTGGACCGGCTGGAGGAGTGTGTCCTCCCGCGGGTCTCCAAACCAAACCGATATCTTTCCCCCTTTCCTGGGGGGGCGCTCGCCGGTTTTGACTCGGCAAGCGCGCGTCTCTGTTTGGTGATTCCCGAGCCGATCGAGCGTGCGCTCTCCCGAGCGGCCGCGGCGACGTTCCTCGACGCGCTCCGGCAGGAGGCGCCCGGCGACGAATCGGTGCTGGTGGATGCCTGCTTCGCTCCCGCCGCCGATCTCGAGCAGGAGCTGCCGCGCCACGACATGCCCCTCTTCGGTCTCGGTGCGCGGCGCGCGCTCGGTGAGTACGACGCACTGATCGCGCTTCCCTTCGCCGCGCTCCAACTCCCCGATCTGCTGGCCATGCTGCGACTGGGTGGCGTGGCCTCTCGCTCCGCCGAACGCGGCGGCAGCGGTCCCGCGGTCCTCCTCGCCGGTTCGCTCGCAAACTCTCCGAGCGCGGCGATGCCGTTCTTCGACGCCGCCATGGTAGGGGATCCCGAGGCCTTCGCCGGCGACATCGTGCGCCTCGCGCGCGCGTGGCGCGCCTCGACCGCCGCCGACCGGCCGGCGCTCCTCGTTGCGCAGGACGCGGACGCGGGGTGGCATGTGCCCGCGCCTTCCAACGCGCCCCCTGCGCGCGTCTCGGCGCGCTGGCTTGCGGCGCCCCCCTCGTGCGCGCGGGAGCCGCTCGTGCCCCACGTGGAGCTCGACGTGAACGGGCTCGCGGTGGAAGCGGCACGCCCGCTCGGAACGAACGACTCGGCCTTCGAGTCGGCTCCGGGGCGCGCGCATTCGATCGAGACGCTGCTCATCGACATCGAGAACGCGCTCGCCGCCACCGGCCACAGCGAAATCCTGCTCCAGTCCACCGCCGCAAGTTCGGCGGCACAGCTCGTACCTATCCTCGAAGCGCTGAACCAGCGGTTCGGCTCGCAGGGGATGGAAGTGCGGAGCGACGTCGTGGACCTTGCCGCCTTCGCTCCCGCGGCGGCCCGCGAGCTTCGCAAGGGGCGCCGTTCGGCTCTCGCCTTCGCGCCTATCGCTCCCTCCGCCCGGCTGCGGGCGGAGATCGGTCGGCCGCTCACTCGCGAGCGGCTCATGCAGGCCGTCGATACCGCCTGGCGCGGAGGTTGGGCGGCTCTGCGATTCCAGGTTCTCGTGGGCCTTCCCGGAGAAACGGAATCGGATCGCGAGGAATGGCTGAGTACGATGGAGGCGGCGGCGGCGACGCGCGGCAAGGAAATTCGCGCGCCCAAGCTCGCTCTCGTCCTCGTTCCCGTCGTTCCGCGGCCTCACACCCGTTGGGAGCGTGAGGCCGTGATTGAAGCCAGCGCCTGCGAAGAGATCGCCTCGACCTGGCGCCGCCGGCTGCAGCGGGCCAAGGTGAAGGTGCAGCTCCGCTCCCCGCACGCGGCGGCCGTCGAGGCCGCGCTGTTGCGGGGTGAGGCGGCCCTCGCCGACGTGATCGAGGAGATCTCCGCAATGGGCGTCCGCGATCAGGCGGATGCCGAACTCTTTGACGCTCCCCGATGGGAGGAGGCCTGGACCCGGCGCGGTCCAGGCGCCGCCCTCGGGAGCGCTCCGGCTACGACCCCCTGGGCCTTTATCGATCTCCATGCCCCCGCGCAGCGCGGGGAGAGGGGGGAGTTCCGGGAACGAGACGGCCAAGCCGCCCGCGACGCGGGTGAGGAAGCCGTCTCCGAGGGGCGCGACGCGCCCGCCGATACGGCGGGACGGCGGCCCCGGCGCGGAACGCGAGGGCGCGAAGCTCGGCAGGCGGATCGCTACCGCCTGCGCTTCTCCAAGTCCGAACCCATGCGGTTCACCGCCCATCTCGACGTCACCCGCGCGTTCGAACGCGCGCTGCGGCGGGCTCAGCTCCCCGTGGCGACATCCCAGGGCAAGGATCGGCGACCCAAGGTCTCGTTCGGGCCGCCGCTGCCGCTCGGCATGACGAGCACAGCGGAGTACTTCGACGTGACCTTCGCACGGGACGTGCCGGAGGACTTCGCGCAAGCCCTCAATCGCATGCTCCCGGAGGGCCTGGTGGTGACTGCCGCCGCGCCGGTGCGTACCGATCCCGAGTCCTTGAACAGCGCCATTCAAATCGCCGACTACGAGGTTTCTTTCCCCGACGTGCTCATCGACGGCGCGTTCGGCGGCATGGATTTCGACGAGCTTCGAGCCCGCCTCGAGCGGGGCGTGGCCCGGATCCTGGCCGCCGCCGATCTTCCCGTCACCAAGGTGCGTGGGGAGGTGACCCGAACCTTCAATGCCAGACCGTCCCTGATTCGGGCCGATGTGGTGCCGGACGACGGAGGACGCCCACTGCTTGCGCTCAGGGTTACCCTGGGCCAAGCCGACAGCGCGCGCCCCGAGCTCCTCACCGCGGCCCTTTGCGACTGGGCGGACCTCGACGAGCGGCTGCTGCGAATCCATCGCGGCCGCCTCGCCATCCCGGGTCGGAGTGAACTCCTTGACCCGCTCGACGTGGTCGCGTCCGGATTCGCATGGTGGCAGCAACCGGTGCGCGGGGGGACGGTCCGATGAGGATTCCATGCAGAAATCGATTGTCATCAACTCCGACCCGAAAGAAACACGGGTCGCCATCCTCGAAGACAAGCAACTCGTCGAACTCCTGGTGGAGCGCCCCGACGAGCGGCGCATCGTAGGGGACATCTACAAGGGCAAGGTCAACGCGGTTCTCCCCGGCATGCAGGCCGCCTTCGTGGAGATCGGCCTGGCCAAGACCGCGTTCCTCCACGCCTCCGATCTCTCCACCTCCGGGCTGAGCGACGACATCGACCTCGATGACGAGGGCGACGACGAGGCTCCCGCTCCCGCCGCCGGAGGCCGTCTCGGCGGTCGCGGCCGATCCTCCAGGCGCAAGCCCCGCTTCGAAGGGGTGGCCAAGATCGAGGAGCACCTGACCAAGGGTCAGGAAGTCGTGGTCCAGGTGACCAAGGAGCCCATCTCCACCAAGGGCCCCCGGGTGAGCCAGCAGCTCTCGCTGCCCGGCCGCTACGTCGTGTTCATGCCGGGCGCCGACCACGTCGGCGTCTCCCGCAAGATCCCCAGCCGCGACGAGCGCCTCCGCCTGAAGCGCATCCTGCGCGAGGTGCGCCCCAAGAATGCCGGGGTGATCGTGCGCACCGCGGGTGAAGGACGATCCAAGGAGGAGTTCGCCGAGGACATCGAGTACTTGACCACGCTCTGGACGAAGATCGAGCGCCGCGTGCAGTCCGCGCCCGCGCCCGCCGTCATCCACCGCGAGCTGTCCCTGGCCACCGGTCTCATCCGCGACGTTCTCACGGAGGGCGTGGACGAGGTCGCGGTGGACTCGCCCGAGGCGTTCGCCGAGATCCGCGACTACCTGCGCACCTTCTCGCCCGATCTCGCCAGCCGCGTGCGCCTGTACCGCGGCAAGCTCCCCATCTTCGACGCGTTCCGCATCGAGGGGGAGATCGAGAAGCTCTTCGAGCGCAAGGTGTGGCTCAAGCGCGGCGGGTACATCGTGATCGACCAGGCCGAGGCCCTCATCGCGATCGACGTGAACACCGGCCGCTTCGTGGGCAAGAAGAACCAGGAAGAGACCATCCTCAAGACCAACATCGAGGCGGCCAAGGAGATCACGCGCCAGCTTCGCCTGCGCGACGTGGGCGGGATCATCGTGCTCGACTTCATCGACATGGAGTCCGAGGCCAACAAGAAGGCCGTCCTGGAGGAACTCCGCAAGCACCTGAAGCGCGACCGGAGCCGCACGAAGACGTTTGCGGTGTCCGAACTGGGCATGATCGAGATGACCCGCCAGCGCGAGCGGCCGAGCCTGCTTCACTACTACTCGGACGACTGTCCGACGTGCAGCGGTCTCGGCAAGGTGCTGAGCCTCGAGGCGGTCGCCCTCAAGGTGGAGCGGCTCCTGACGCGGGTCGGGGTGAACACGCAGGAGAAGATGATCGAACTTCGGGTGTCGCCGGAGCTGGGGCAGCATCTGTTCGCAGAGAACTCCGAGCGCCTGGCCCGCATCGAGGAGAAGTTCAAGCTCCAGATCGACGTGCGGGACGACCCCCGGCTCAAGCGGGGCGAGGTCAAGATCATCTTCCCGCGCACCAACGAGGACGTGACGGAGCGGTTCCGGCCGTAGGCGAAGGGGAGGCGAGCCGTTAGGCGGCCTCGCGAGGGCGAGTCGCCCGGCGGCCCGTGAAGGCGGGCGGCCCGGCGGGTCCGGGTGGGGCGCCCTCGGCCCAATTCCGGCTTGACCGTCCCCGGCCTCGCTGGTACTCTCCTCCGGCTTTGTTTGCAGGGGAGGCCTGAGCGGCCTCCGGGAGGCTTGTTTCATGTACGCAGTCGTCAAGGTAGCCGGTTTTCAGTACCGGGTCGAAAAAGATCAGGTTCTCCGCGTGCCGCTCCTCGATGTCGAGGAAGGGGCCAACCTGAACTTGACCGAGGTGCTTCTCGTCGGCGACGGATCCCTCATCAAGGTGGGAACCCCGATCGTCGAAGGGGCCGCGGTCTCCGCGCAGGTGTTGACTCACGGGCGCACGAAGAAGACGGTGGCCGGAAAGTACAAGCGGCGTAAGGACTATCGGCGCCGCTGGGGATTTAGGCAGGACTTCACCGAGATCCGCATCTCGGGCATTCAGGGCTGATTCCGGCCGCGGATCGCCGCGGTCCCGCGCGACAGGGCGTTTGCGCGCGGCGGTCCCATCGGAAGGAGTAGGGAGCATGGCTCACAAAAAAGGCGTAGGATCCAGCCGCAACGGCCGCGATTCCCAGGGCCAGAGGCTCGGGGTCAAGGCGTTCGGCGGTGAACTCGTCACCGCGGGCAGCATCATCCTGCGTCAGCGCGGCACCCGGATCATCCCGGGGACGCACGTGGGACGGGGCAAGGACGACACGTTGTTCGCGCTGATCGACGGCCACGTGACCTTCAAGCGTCGGGGCAAGGACCGCCGCGAGGTCTCGATAACGCCGGTCGAATAGCTCGTACGGTTTCGATGAGGGCCATGCCCCGCCCGGATGCGTCCGCGGGTCATGGCCTTTTTTTGTTGGCGGCCCCATCGTCGCGCGGGCGCGGCGGCGGGCCGACCGGTAACCCATAGGGAGGGGAGGACTCATGAGAAAGGTCAGCGTAATCGGCGGCGGTGGAAACGTCGGCGCCTCGGCGGGGCTCTACTTGGCGGAGCGGGGCATCTGCGAAGTCGTGCTCGTGGACATCGTGGAAGGCGTGCCGAACGGTAAGGGCCTGGACCTGGCGCAGGCCGGCCCCGTTCGCGGGTACGATGCGAAGGTCACCGGCACCAGCGACGTCAAGGACATCGCCGGCTCCGACGTGGTCATCGTCACCGCGGGCGTGCCCCGCAAGCCGGGCATGAGCCGCACGGATCTGCTGTCCGTCAACGCGAAGATCGTCGGGGGCATCGGCGCCGACATCAAGAAGCACGCGCCGAACGCCTACGTCGTCGTGGTGTCGAATCCGCTCGACATCATGACCCAGCACATGATGCAGGTCACGGGATTCCCGGCCAACCGCGTGGTGGGCATGGCCGGCGTGCTGGACTCCACGCGCTTTCGCGCGTTCATCGCCATGGAGCTGAACGTGGCGGCAACCGACGTGCACGCGATGGTCCTCGGTGGGCACGGCGACTCGATGGTCCCGCTGCCGCGTTACGCCACGGTGAGCGGTGTCACCATCACCGACCTCATGGACAAGGCCACCATCGATCGTCTCGTGGATCGCACGCGCAAGGGCGGCGGCGAGATCGTGGCTCTGCTCAAGACCGGCAGCGCGTTCTACGCGCCGGGCGCCGGTGCGGCGCAGATGGCCGAGGCGATCCTGCTCGACAACAAGCGGTTCATCGCCGGCTGCGCGTACTGCACCGGGCAGTACGGGGTCAAGAACACCTACGTCGGCGTGCCGATCATCCTCGGCGCGCGCGGGGTGGAGAAGATCGTGGAGCTGCCGCTGGCGGCCGACGAACTCGAGGCGCTGCGGAAGTCCGCCGCCGAAGTCGAGTCGGGCGTGAAGGAGCTGGCTCTCCTGTAGCTCGGGTCGGCCACAGGTTCGCGGGGGCGGGGGCGTTTGCCTCCGCCCCTTTCGTTTGCCGTCATGCCCCTCCGGCCTCGTGCCTCAACGGGTCCGCCGCGCCACCCTTGACCGGGGCCGGCCGCGGCCCGAAAGTAGTCGCCCATGGTGATCCTCCTGCGCGCCATCCTGACAATCTGGGCCTACCTCTGGGTGGTCGCTGCGACCGTCTTCTGCGGCATCTCCTACCTCATCGGTGCGCCATTCGACAGGCGCGCGGTCTGGATGGACTTCTGGCAGGACACCTACTCGCGGATGATCCTCTTCGGTATCGGTGTGCGTTTGAGCGTGGAGGGCACCGAGAACGTGCCCCGCAGTCAGGCATGCGTGCTCATGCCCAACCACAGGAGCTATCTCGACATTCCGGCGGTGGTGCTGAGCGTGCGAGGGCTCAGCATCCGCTTCGTAGCCAAGCGCGAGCTCAAGCGCATCCCCATCCTCGGATGGGCAGTGGCCAGCTCGCAGCACATCAAGGTGAATCGCGGCAATCGCGAGCAGGCTGTGGCGGCGTTGCGCGAGGCGACGGCGAAGATCCACCGAGGGATCGCGCTCGCGATCTTTCCGGAGGGAACACGGTCGCCGTCGGATCGCTTGCTTCCGTTCAAGCGGGGCGGGTTCTACGTGGCGGTGGACACCGGCTCTCCGATCCTGCCCATCTCGATCCACAACGCCGGTACCATCTACGGCAAGATGCAGCTTCTCTTCCGTCCGGGCAACATTCATGTGGTGATCCATCCGCCGGTGAGCGTGGAAGGCCGCACGCGCTCGGACATCGATGCCCTGGTGCTGGAGGTGCGCCGCGCGATGCTGTCGGGGTTGCCGGCGTCGGCGGCGGTGGAGGGTATCGAGGGGAAAGCGCCGGCGAAGGGGGAAGACGCGTGAGGCGGTTTCTGTCCGCGAGGTCCGTCTGCGCGGGGACAATGGGGCTCGCCGCGCTTCTATCTGCGGGAATGATCACCCGGGTGAGCGCGGATGAAGGGTGGGATCTCGCCCTCAACTGGCCGTGGCTGTGGAGCGCCTTGGATTCGCTGGCTGCCGTCCAGGGGGTCACGCGCGACCAGTTCCGCGTGGACCCCGCTACGCTCGACCTGGCCGGAGGCTATCCAGATCGTCTCCCGTTGCATCGCTACGTGATGGCGGAGCCGTTGAGATCGCCGGCTCTATTGGAGGATCGCGGGCGATTGCTCACCAGGGGCGACCTCAAGCCGTCCCGCTGTCTGTGGGACATGGCGATGGCCAGCGCTGCCGATCCAAGGCCGTCCGCCGACGACCTCATGGTCGGGAGCCCCCCCGCGGAGACGCACGATCCGCCCGTTCTCGTCGATGTCATCGAGCTGCTCTACCGGGGGAGCGGGAAGCGCCTCCAAGGACGGGAGCGGGAACAGATCGTGCGCGAAGGGGAGAGATTGGGATCGAGCACGGCCTTGAGGCTGGCGAGCCTGATTCGCGCCGTGGCGGGAGCGGTCGAGGCAAGAGACGACCTTGTTGACCGCTCCGAACTTGCCAGCGGCGGTCTTCTGGGCGGCAAATCCCGCCGCACCGCCGAGGTATTGCGCGTCCATCTGGCCGAGACGGCCGAACCGCGGACCCGACCTTCCCGCGCCCGGTCGGATATGCGCAAGGCCTTCGAGCGATTCGATCGCGACGGGCTCGCGCGAGGCGCGGTCGCACTGGCTACGGCGATGGAGCGCGCGCAAGCCGCGATGCCCGCGCCGGACGCCCGCGACTTCCAGATCGAATGGACCACGCCGCGAGGGAGAGTCGCCGTCGGCGGGACGGGTCCAAACCGATACCGGGGAGCGTATCTTCTCGTGTTCGATCTGGGCGGGAATGACACTTTTGAAGGCCCCGGAGCCGTTTCCGGTGAAGACCCGGTATCGGTCGTCGTCGACCTGGGTGGAGACGATTGCTATGCGCCCGTCGATTCCGGCATGGTCGGTCCGGGGGGGGCGATTCTCGGCTATGCGGCCGTCATGGACTTGGCCCGGGGGAACGACCACTATGTTGGTGAGCGCTGGGCGTGCGGGTTCGGCTTCCTCGGCGTTGGCTGGATCTACGATGAAGGCGGGAACGACACCTATACCATGCGGGGGTGGGGCGAGGGTGCGGCGGCCTTCGGAATGGGGCTGCTTGCGGATAGTGCTGGAGACGACCGCTACGAGTTGCGCGGGGTCCATGGGCGGGAGGGTGTCGCCGCAGACCATCCGGGATGGGGTCAGGGGTTCGGCGGTCCCGGTGGCGCGGGGTTGCTCGTCGATCTCTCGGGGGCGGACGAGTACCTGAGCTGTGCTCAAGCGGCTCGATCCGATAGCACGCCGGGGCTTTCGGGCGCGGCCCCTTGCGTGTTCACACAGGGAGCGGCGTCCGGGGATTGGATGGCCGGCGGCATCGGGATCCTGCTGGATGCCTCGGGAGACGACACGTACACAGCGGCGACCCACGCGCAGGGCGCGGCCGCGAACGCGGGCCTGGGGGTGCTCATCGACTTGCGCGGGCGGGATCGCTACACATGCGCCGCGCAAGCGCAGGGCTTCGGAGAGAACCAGGGGGCGGGGCTCTTGGTGGATGCGGCAGGTGAAGACGCCTACCGAATCGCCGCGACTCCCGGTTTCGCCATGGGCTATGGTGGGAACCTGGGTCTGGGAGTGCTCGCCGACGGCGCGGGTGCGGATACGCTTCGTGCACCTCACATGTGTCTGGGCGTGTCGGAGGGCCAGGGAGCGGGGTTCGCGTTGGATTGCGGCGGCCGGAACGTCTACTCCTGCGATACTCCTTTCAACTTCGGGGTCGTCGACTCCGATTCGCGTGGTCACTTCCAGACTCTTGTCCCCGGCGTTGCGCTGTTCGTGAGCTTGGAGACGGGAGTCGATACCCTTCCCGAGATCGGGGAGCGCGTCCGCGCGCAGATCGGGCGCGGGCCCTCCTCGTTCCGGTCCGGGGTGTGCAACCGGCGTGGAGGAGTGTACGTCGGAGGCCCGGTTCTCCTCCCCGTATTCGTTCCCCGTTGCGATTGTCAGGAGATGAATCGATGAAGCTCCTCATCCTCGGCGGCACCAAGTTCCTCGGCCGTCACACCGTTGAACTCGCCAAGAAAGCCGGCCACACCATCACGCTCTTCCATCGCGGCGAGACCAACCCCGGGCTCTTCCCCGAGGTCGAGCACATCCTCGGCAACCGCGACGGCGATCTCGACAAGCTCGCCGGCCGCACGTGGGACGCGGCCATCGATACCTGCGGCTACTTCCCGCGGCTGGTCGGGGCCTCGGCGCGCTATCTCGCCGACAAGGTCGGCCACTACACGTTCGTCTCCAGCATCTCCGTCTACAGCAAGTTCTACGCGGGGATGGACGAGCGGGCGCCGGTGGTCGTGCTTGAAGACCCGAAGGTGGAGGAGATCACCGAGAAGACGTACGGCGGCTTGAAGGCGCTTTGCGAGGAGGCCGCCGAGCACGCCATGCCCGGTCGCGTACTCAGCGTGCGCGCGGGGCTCATCGTGGGACCGTACGATGTGACCGACCGCTTCACCTACTGGGTACGGCGCGTCTCGACAGGCGGGCGCGTTCTCGTGCCGAGTCCTCCCGAACGTCCGGTGCAGTTTATCCACGCTGCCGACCTCGCCGCGTGGATGCTGCGGATGGCGGAACTCGGGAAGGCTGGCATCTACAACGCCACCGGACCGATAGGTCCGGCGGGAAACGGCACGCAGGTGGCGGCGCCCTACACGATGGAGCAGGTGCTCACCACGTGCCGTGAAGCGGCGGGGAGCAAGGCCGAGTTCGTGTGGGTGGACGAGCGCTATCTGCTCGAGCGCAAGGTGGAGCTCTGGTCCGATCTTCCCCTGGCCACTCCGGCCGAGGAGGACGGTCTCATGGAGGTGGACGTCTCGCGCGCGGCCGCGGACGGGCTCACCGTGCGGCCGCTCCTCAACATCGTGCGCGAGACGCTGGCATGGGACGCGACGCGGCCGGTCGGTACGGAGCTCAAGGCGGGATTGAAGCCCGCACGCGAAGCCGAACTGCTCACCGAGTGGGACCATCCCTTCGCGTGACCCGGCGGGCGCGGATGATCGTGCGGGTGGGCATCGCGGTCGCGCCGGCGCGACCCTCTACAAGAGAGCCGGGGCCCCTTGCGGAACCCCGGCTCTTCACGTGCACTCAACGAGCCGTGATCTACGTCCCTGCCATGTAGTCGTCGGCGTAGGCGATCTGCTCCTTAGTGAGCTTGTCCAGCCCGAGCAACATGGTCGCTAGCTTCACCCCGGCGATCTCCTGGTCTTGCTCCTCCGAGATCGTGTAGACCTCCTTGCCCATCTTCTTCCCTTCGCGGGAGAGGCGGAGCAGTGAGAGGAACTGGTTGGCGAAGGACATGTCCATCACCTCGGAGGGATGTCCCTCGGCCGCGGCCAGGTTCACCAGCCGCCCCTGGGCCAGGAGATAGATCCGCCGACCGTCGGCGAGCGTGTACTCCTCGTTGTTGTCGCGCACGTCGCGCTTCGACTTCTTGAGCTTCTCCAGGTGCTCGATGTTGATCTCGCAATCGTAGTGACCCGTGTTGCACACGATCGCGCCGTCGCGCATGCGCTCGAAGTGGCGCTCCACGATGACGTCCTTCATCCCGGTGGCCGTGATGAAGATATCGCCGACCTTGGCCGCCTGGTCCATCTTCATGACCTGGAAGCCTTCGAGCGTGGCCTTCAGGGCCGCCGTGGCCTTCACCTCGGTGACGATCACGTTGGCGCCCATGCCCTTCGCGCGCATGGCCACGCCGCGGCCGCAGTGGCCGAATCCGGCGACCACGAAGTTCTTGCCCGCCAACAACACGCTGGTGGCGCGCAGGATGCCGTCGATCGAGGACTGGCCGGTGCCGTAGACGTTGTCGAAGTCCCACTTGGTCTCGGCGTCGTTCACCGCGATGACCGGGTAGAGGAGCTTGCCGTCGGCGGCCAGAGCGCGCAGCCGGTGTACCCCGGTGGTCGTCTCCTCGGTGCCGCCCAGCACGTACTGCGCCTTGTCCTGACGCTTCGTGTGCACGGTCATGATGAGATCGGCGCCGTCATCGAGGGTCAGCGTGGGGTTCATCTCGAGCGTCTTCTCGATGCACCAGTAGAACTCCTTCACGTTCATCCCGTGCCACGCGTAGATCGACGAGCCCTTGGTCGCCAGCGCCGCCGCCACGTCGTCCTGGGTGGAGAGGGGATTGCAGCCCGACCACGAGATCTCAGCGCCGGCCGCGCGAAGCGTCTCCACCAGCACCGCCGTCTCCTTGGTCACGTGGAGGCAGCCCGCCACGCGCATGCCCTTCATGGGCTTCGTCTTCGCGTACTTCTCGCGAAGCGCCATGAGCACCGGCATGCGGCTCTCCGCCCATTCGATCTTCTTCCGCCCCTGAGGGGCCAATGCGATGTCTCGAACCTTGAAGTTGTCGCCGGCAGTGAATCCGTCCGGCTGAGCGGTCTTGTTCGTCTTGACCATGCTGATCGTCTCTCCCTGGGTGTGACGCGCCGAGCGCTCTCGCGCCGCCGCTACCGCCTGCCGCTTCGCCGGGCGCGCCCCGCGTGGGCGGGCCGTCCGAAGCGGGCCACGAAAACTTCGATGCGGCTCCAACGGCCGCCGTCCGGGGTGGGGACTCGTTCGAACGCGGGTACCGACAGCCCCGCGTCCACGCACCACCCCGCAATCTGCGCGGGCTCGAACCCCGCCCAGCGATGTCCTTCTTCGTCGAGGAGCCAAGCCTCCTCGTGCGCTTCGAAATCCACGATGACGCCGCGCCCCTCGGGGCGCAGCACGCGCGCCGCCTCGCGCAGCACCGCCTGCGGTCGCGCGAGGTGGTGGAGGATCATGTTGGCCACGACCCCGTCCACCGACGCGTCGGGAAGCGGCAACCGCTCCACGTCCGCCCGGAGAAAACGCACGCGTCCGGCGCGGTCCTGGCCGAGCCGCTCGCGAGCGCGCCCGAGCATGGCCCGACTCCCGTCCACGGCGATCACCCCTCCGACGTACCGATCCAGGAGCGGGAGCAGCCCCCCGGTCCCGGTGCCCAGGTCGAGCACGGATAGCGACTCGGGCAAAAGCCCCGCCATCGCGAACGCGCCTGCGCCCAGGCCGAGCGATTCGCTGCGCCCCTCGTGCCAGGCCTCCGCCGCGCGGTCGAAGAACTCCCGGCTCCTCTCCCGGCGCCGGCGCAGCGTGTCGGCGAGGCGGATGCGATCCGCGGGCTCCGGTTGGGCCCCGTCGAGCGTTCCCTGCAACGCGCGCCACGTCTCGATCGCCTCGCCGTCGGTCGCAAGCGAATAGAACGCGGATGTCCCCTGGCGCCGGTCGCGCACGAGATCGGCCTCGCGCAAGACGGCCAGGTGTCCGGACACCCGGCTCTGGGTCATCCCCAGGATTTCCGTGAGCTCGCCGACGGAGAGTTCCTCCTCGCCCAGAAGAGCGAGAGCGCGAAGCCTCACCGGATCGGCGAGGGCCTTGAGACGGGCAACGGCTGGGGTCTGTTTCATCGGTATATCCGCATCGAGCGATATACTAACACGCGCGCTCTCGGGGGGCAAGCGCCGACGCAACCCCCTGAAAAATCAGGGTTCCGGGCTGGGGGCGCTTTCGTTAGAGTAGGTCGGGCCACCGCTCCGGCAGCCGCCCGTGCTCGGCGCCGCGGTGCCCACCGACTCGCCGGTCCCGGCGCGCATCCCCGCGCGGACGCCCGGCCCCCTGAAGAGAGGCAAGACCCTTGCGAGTTCTCGGCGTCGTTCCGGCGAGGTATGGCTCGACCCGTTTTCCTGGGAAGGCGCTGGCCCTTCTCGGCGGGCGGCCGCTCGTCGCGCATGTCATCGAGAACGCCCGCGCGGCGCGCCGGCTGGATCGCGTACTCGTAGCCACCGACGACGAGCGTATCGCGAGAGCGGCGCGGGACGCCGGGGCGGAGGCGCTCATGACTCCGCCTGAGCTTCCGTCGGGCTCGGACCGCGTGGCGCACGTGCTCGATGGGCTCGCCCGCGCGGGCGAGATCTACGACGCCGCGGTGAACATCCAGGGCGATGAGCCGTTCCTGCCCGGCGAAGCGATCGACCGGGCGGTGGAGCTGCTCGAGTCCGACTCCGAGGTCGCCATCGCCACCCTGGCCGTTCCCGCCATAGCCGCCGACCTCGCCAACGCCAACGCGGTGAAGGTGGTGCTGGACGCGCGCGGCCGGGCCCTGTATTTCTCTCGCGCGACGATCCCGTATCCGCGCCACGCGAGTCCGCGCGCGCGATGGCTCAAGCATGTCGGGCTCTATGCGTTTCGCGCGCCGTACCTGAAGCGATTCGTGGGGCTCCCGCCAAGCGGGCTGGAGGAGTCCGAAGGACTGGAGCAGTTGCGGGCGCTCGAGGACGGTGCCCGCATCGCGGTGGCACTGGGGGAGTGGCCGGTGCTCGGGGTGGACACCCCCGAGGACTTGGCTCTAGCGGAGCGACGTCTGGCCAAGGAGGTGAACCCGTGACCAAGTACGTGTTCGTGACCGGGGGAGTCGTGTCCTCCCTTGGCAAAGGGATCGCCGCCTCCTCGTTGGGGTACCTCCTCAAGTCGCGCGGCTTGAACGTGACGCTGCAGAAATGCGACCCCTATCTGAACGTGGATCCGGGGACCATGAGTCCCTACCAGCACGGCGAGGTGTACGTCACCGATGACGGAGCGGAGACCGACCTCGACCTCGGCCATTACGAACGCTTCATCGACCGCAGTCTCTCCCGCGTCAACAACATCACCGCGGGCCAGATCTACGACACCATCATTCGTCGCGAGCGCGCGGGCGAATACCTGGGCAGCACCGTCCAGGTCATCCCCCATGTCACCGACGAGATCAAGCGCCGCATCAAGGAAGTCGGGGACGTGGACGGCGTGGACGTGGCCATCGTGGAGATCGGCGGCACCGTGGGTGACATCGAGAGCCTCCCCTTCCTCGAGGCCATCCGCCAGATGCGGTTGGAACTGCCGCGCGACGCCACCCTCGTCATGCACCTCACCTACGTGCCGTATATCAAGGCGGCGCGGGAGATGAAGACCAAGCCCACCCAGCACAGCGTGAGAGAACTCCGCGAGATCGGGATCCAGCCGGACATCCTGGTCTGCCGCACCGAGTGGAGCCTCACCCCTTCCATCAAGGAAAAGCTCGCGCTCTTCTCCAACGTTCAGCCGCGGGCCGTCATCGAGGCTCCCGACGTGGAGACCATCTACGAGGTCCCGCTCACGCTCCACGACGAGAAGCTCGACGATCTGGTCCTGGAGAACCTGGGCCTGACCGCCCAGGAACCCGATCTCTCCGAATGGCGGAACATGGTCGAGAAGACGAAGAAGGCCACGCATGCCTGCACGGTGGCCGTGGTGGGGAAGTACACGCACCTTCGCGACGCCTACAAGAGCATCATCGAGGCCATTACCCATGCCGGCGTGGCCAACGACACGCAGGTGCGCGTGCGATGGATCGACTCCGAGGAGATCGAACAGAAGGGCCCGGCGGAGCTGCTCCACGAAGTGGACGGGGTACTGGTGCCGGGCGGCTTCGGCGATCGCGGCATTGAAGGGAAGATCGCCGCCGTGCGTTGGGCGCGGGAGAGCGGCGTGCCGTTCTTCGGGATCTGCCTCGGCATGCAGGTGGCGACCATCGAGTTCGCCCGCGACGTGTGCGGGTTGGACGGAGCCAACTCCAGCGAGTTCGACCCCGAAACTCCTCATCCCGTGATCGATCTCATGGCCGAGCAGCGGGGCCAGACACAGATGGGCGCCACCATGCGGTTGGGCGCCTACGATTGCCTGCTGGAGCCCGGCTCGGTGGCTCGGCATGCCTACGGAGTGGCCGAAGTGCGTGAGCGCCACCGGCACCGCTACGAATTCAACAACGCCTATCGCGAGATCTTCAAGAAGAGCGGCATGCGATTCGCTGGGATCAATCCGGGGCGGGATCTTGTCGAGGCGATCGAGCTCCCCGATCATCCCTGGTTCGTGGCCGTGCAATACCATCCCGAGCTGCGCTCGCGGCCCAACCGGCCGCACCCGCTCTTCCGCGATTGGATCGGCGCCGCGCTGGCACGCGGCGGCCACGACGCGGCGGCGGATTCGTCGGTCGTGGCGGAGCAGAGATCATGAACGCGGTGGATCCGCGGGAGAGACGCCTAGGATGAGCGACCTCGAACGTCCCCGCATCCCCGTCTCCGCGGGGTCAGCCCGCTTTGACGGTTCCCGGCTGGGCGTGATCGCCGGTCCCTGCGTGGTGGAAGACGCGGGGATGCTCCTCGAAGTTGCCACCGAACTGAAACGCCTCACCGGCGAACTCCGGCTCCCTTTCGTGTTCAAGTGCTCGTACGACAAGGCCAACCGCACGTCCATGCGCTCCTACCGCGGTCCCGGTATGCGCGAGGGATTGGCCGCGCTCGCGGCGGTGCGGGAGAAGCTCGGCGTGTCGCTCCTCACCGATGTGCACACTCCAGATGAAGTGCCGGCGGCGGCCGCAGCGGTGGACGTGCTTCAGATCCCCGCGTTCCTGTGTCGGCAGACGTCGTTGCTGGTCGCGGCCGGGGCGGCCGGCAAGCCGGTGAACATCAAGAAGGGCCAGTTCCTCGCTCCGGGCGACATGGCCCGGGCGGTGGAGAAGGTGCGCGGCGCGGGGAGCGAGCAGGTGCTCGTCACGGAACGCGGCGCCTCCTTCGGCTATCACAACCTCGTGGTGGATATGCGGAGCATCCCGATCCTCGCCGAGACGGGCTGTCCGGTGGTCTATGATGCAACGCACAGCCTGCAGCTTCCCGGCGG
Source organism: Candidatus Eiseniibacteriota bacterium (assembly GCA_963762255.1). Taxonomy (GTDB): domain Bacteria; phylum Eisenbacteria; class RBG-16-71-46; order JABDJR01; family JABDJR01; genus CAVXKA01. The sequence goes on along the minus strand of CAVXKA010000002.1, from coordinate 539,387 downwards.
GGGAGAGGAAACAGGCGGTGAGCGGCAGTACGCATCGCCGCTGGCCCGCGCGGCGGTGGCGGCGGGCGCGCATGTGGTCTTCTTCGAAACGCATCCCGACCCGGCGCGCGCCCTGAGCGACCGCACGACGCAGCTTCCGCTCGCGGAGATCCCCGCGTTTCTTCGGGAGCTGGTTCGGGTCTGGGACGCGGTGCATCCGGAAGGAGTCTAGATGGCGGCGCAGATCGAAGCCCTCGTCCTCGATGTGGACGGCGTGTTGACCGACGGCGGCATCATCCTGGACAGCGGCGGACGCGAATCGAAACGGTTTCACGCGCGCGACGGCGTGGGCATCCGGCTGGCGCTGCTCTGCGGCTGGCGCGTGCTCTTCCTCACCGCCCGCGCGTCGATCCCGGTCAAGAACCGCGCACAGGAGTTGGGGGCGGAGTGGGCGATCGGCATCGGTCGGAAGGATCTCTTCCTGGAGGAATGGCTCGAAGGCATGGGCATTCCCTGGGAGAACGCGGCGTTCGTGGGCGATGACCTGCAGGATCTCGCGGTCATGCGCCGGGTGGGTTGGCCCGTGGCGGTGGCGGACGCAGTGGACGAGGTGAAGACGACGGCCAAGTTCATCACGACCCGTCCCGGCGGCTCCGGAGCGGTGCGCGAGACGGTGGAATGGCTCCTCGCGCAGGCCGGGCTGAAAGAGGAATCGCTGCGGAGGTTCATGAACCAGGACGACGGTTTCTCGATGGGGAAGTCGGAACACAGCGGCGCGGCCAAGCAGCCGAAGAAACCATGACAGGCGAGCCGCACCCCGGGTCCCTCGATCCGCTGGCCATCGCGCGCGACGTGCTCACCCGCGAGGCCGATACGCTACGCACCGTGGCGGCGCGGTTGGGTTCAAGCTTCGCCCGCGCGGTGGAACTCCTCGAGGCCGCTTCCGGACGGATCATCGTGTGCGGGGTGGGCAAGAGCGGGCTCGTCGGCGCCAAGATCGCGGCCACCTTTACCAGCACGGGCACCCCCGCGTTCTTTCTGCATCCCACCGATGCGATGCACGGCGATCTCGGGATCGTCAGCGGCCAGGACGTGCTGCTTGCGATCTCCAAGAGCGGGCGGAGCGTGGAACTGCTGCATCTACTCCCCTACGTGCAGCGGCGGGGCGCGCCGGTGATCGCCATCGTTGAGAGCGCCAGCGCGCCTCTCGCCGAGAGCGCCGCCGTCGTGATCGAACTCGGGAAGATCGAGGAGGCCTGTTCGCTCGACCTCGTGCCGACGAGCAGCACCACCGCGGCGATGGCGGTGGGCGATGCGCTGGCCGTGGCTCTCTTTCGGCGGCGGGGACTGACGCCGGAGGATTTTGCCTTCGTCCATCCGGGTGGACTGATCGGTCGGCAGGTGGGGCGCCGAGTCTGCGAACTCATGCACGGCGGGGACAGGCTGCCGCGGATCGGGGAGACGGCGACGCTTCGCGACGCGCTGGTCGAGATCGTGGACAAGGGACTCGGGGTCACGACCGTGGTGGACCGCGAGGGGAAGCTCCTCGGCATCCTCACCGACGGCGACCTCAAGAGGATCCTCCTTGGGCCGCACGGCGACGGCGCGCTGAAGGAGCCGGTGGCGAAGTTCATGTCGAGCGCACCGCGCACGATCGCTCCGCAAGCGCCGGTCGCTGCTGCGGTGCGCCTCATGGAAGAGCGCCGGCCCGGCGCGGTGACGAGCCTCGTCGTCGTCGAAGCGCACCAGCCGGTCGGCATCATCCATCTGCACGATTGCCTGCGGGTGGACCCGGCCCGCGGAAACGAGCGGGGCTGATCGCGGTCCCTGTCACCGTTTGGCACGTCCCCTCCTTGCATGCCAATCCCTTTGGCACACCCGTTGCTTGACCCCCGCAACATCCTCTGTTAGCCTCAAGTCTTGCTGCGAGTTACCGATATGAATGGCAAGGAGTTGAGGCGTTGGGCCCGGTTTCGGGTCGCCGTGTTTCTGCCTCGTCTCATCGGGGTTCTGCCGGAACCCTGGGGACGCGGATTGTGCGCGGCGGTGGGATGGGCGGGACATCTGCTCGTCGCCCGTGACCGGCGGCTCGCCCGCGGCAACCTCGGCCGGGTCCACCCCGAGTGGCCCGACCGCCGGATCCGCCGCGAAGCGCGCCGCGTGTTTGTGGAGATCGGACGCAACGTCTACGACTTCGTGCGCTACCCCTCCCTTTCGACGGAGGCGCGCACGAAACTGGTGACGATCGACGGACGCGAGCATCTCGACGCGGCCGTCGCCGGAGGCCGGGGGGCTATCATCGTGACCGGGCATCTCGGCAGTTGGGAAGTTCTGGCCGCGGCGCTCGTGCACGAGGGGTACCCGGTGCGCGCGTTGGCTCGGCCGTTGCGCGAGCCGCGACTCGATCGGGCCTTGGCGGAGCACCGCCGAAGGATGGGCGTGAGAACACTCTCGAGCGAGAGCTTGCCGATCGGGGCGCTTCGCCACCTGCGGCGCGGCGGGTTTCTCGGAGTGCTGGCGGATCAGAGGATCAAGCGGGGAGGCGTGACCGTGGAGTTTCTGGGACAGACGACGCCCATGACCGATGGACCGGCGCGCCTCGCCGCGGCCTCGGGGGCCCCCGTCATCCCGCTCGGAATCCGCCGCCTGCCCGACGACACGCATCGGGTGACGGTCCTCCCCCCGCTGCCGCCGGAGTCGGATGCGCGGCGTGCGACCCAGACCATCGCGCACGCCCTGGAAGAGTTGATCCGCCAGGCGCCCGAGCAGTGGATCTGGATCCACCCGCGCTGGGAGATTCCGGCTCGTCCCAGGGTCCCAAGAACTTCGCGGTTCGGACGGTTCGTGTTTCCCGCCCTGCTCGCCATCTTCTCGGTGGTCGGCTGTGTCGGGGACGAACCGGAGCAGGGAGCCCCGGCGGAAACGACCTCCCTCGAGCGCGAGATCCGCGATTTCAACCTGACGGAGACCCACGAGGGCCGCCTCGCCTGGAACCTTCATTCCAAGTATGCGTGGCGCATCCCGAAGCAACCGGGAATCCGACTGGATGACGTTCTGGTGACCTTCTACGATCGGGAGGAAGCCGTCACGTCCACGCTCACCGCCGAGAAAGGTGTCGTAGACGAGGAGAGCGGGGACATGACCGCGGAGGGCAGGGTGACCGTCGTGACCGCCGGGAGAGACTCCCTCTTCACGCCATCGCTGCGCTATTCCAAGACCGAGAACATCATTACCGGCGACGAGTTCGTCCGCATCGCCAAGCCCGACCGAATCCTCACCGGTTTCGGCTTTCGCTCCAACCCCGAGCTCACCAACTACGAGGTGCAGCGTGACGTCCACGTCACCTTCATCGATCGCGCACGAACCGTCGCACCCTGAGCCCGCCGGGCGCACGTGCCTCGCCGCCGAGTCGTTGGTGCGGCGGTACGGGCGGACGCGTGTGGTGGACGGGGTCTCGCTGGAGGTTCACCCCGGCGAAGTGGTCGGATTGCTCGGCCCCAACGGCGCGGGGAAGACCACGACCTTCTACATGATCGTCGGCTTCCTCAAGGCGAACGAGGGGCGCATCACCCTCGGAGCGCACGACATCACCCGCCTTCCCATGTATCGCCGGGCCCGGCTCGGCATCGGCTATCTGCCGCAGGAAGCCTCGGTCTTCCGCAAGCTCACGGTGAAGGACAACATCCTGGCCATCCTGGAGACCCTCGACCTCACCTCCAAGGAACGGGCGAAGCGGCTCGAGGAACTTCTGGCCGAACTCGACATCACCAAGCTCGCCGACCGGGTCGGGTACAACCTTTCCGGCGGCGAGCGCCGCCGCGTGGAGATCACGCGCGCCCTGGTCACCGAACCGAAGTTCCTGCTCCTGGACGAGCCGTTCGTGGGGATCGACCCTATCGCGGTGGGAGAGATCCAGGAGATCATCAGCCGGCTTCGCCGCCGAGGGCTCGGCATTCTCATCACCGATCACAGCGTGCGGGAGACCCTGCACAGTACCGACCGTGCCTACATTCTCTACGAGGGCAAGATCCTCTTGTCCGGGACGTCCGAACAGCTCGCCAACGATCCGATGGCCCGCCGCATCTATCTGGGCGAGCAGTTCAAGCTGTAGAAAGGCCATGATCGCGCCATGGAAATGAAACACCAACTGCGCCAGACCCTGACGCAGAAGCTGATCATGACCCAGAAGCTGCGGCAGGCGCTGAAACTCCTTACTCTGCCTACGCTGGAGTTGCGCGAGGAACTGAAGACCGAGCTTCAGACCAACCCTCTGCTCGAGGAAGTGGACGAGATCAGCGAAGAGCCCGATGTTACATTGGACGGAAACGGCGAGGCGGAGGCGGCGACGGATACGCCGGAGGAGGACGGCCCGGACGACGAAGTGGACTGGGAGGCCTACCTCCAGGACGCGAGCGACGTCGGCACCGTCCCCACGCCCGAACGTCAGGAGGAGCAGTACGAGCGGGTCAATGTCTCCGTGGCAACCCTGGAGGAGTTTCTGCGCGAGCAGCTCCTGATGCGCCAGATGGGTCCCGAGGACGAGGCGGTGACCGATTTCCTGCTCGGCTCGCTCGACGATCGTGGCTACCTCACCATGACCGACGAAGAGATCGTGGAGCTCACCGGCACGGAGCCGGAACGCGTGGAGCGCCTAATGGGCTATCTCCGCCAGTGTGAGCCCCCGGGGGTGGGCGCGCGCGACTTGCAGGAGTCGCTGCTCCTTCAGCTCCGGGCCCGCGGCCTGGACGACGGCCTTTCCTATCAGATCGTGCGGGACCACTGGGAGGCGCTCAAGAATCGCCGCCTCACCGACATCGCCCGTGCGTTCAAGATCTCGGTGCAGGCGGTGCAGGAGGCGATGGATCTCATCGCCGGCCTCAATCCGAACCCCGGGGCCCAACTCGCGGGCACGGATGCGCGCTACGTCTATCCCGACCTCGTGGTGGAGAGGGTGGGGGAGGACTACGTGGTCTTCCTCAACGACCGAAACGTCCCCCGGCTGCGCATCAACCGCGCCTACGAAAAGGTCATCCTCGGCCAGGGGGGTGACGATCAAAAGACCAAGGACTTCGTGCGGGCCAAGCTCAAGTCGGCCCGGTGGATCGTGCAGACCATCGAGCAGCGCCGGCGTACCATGGTGAAGGTCATGCAGAAGATCGTGGAGAAGCAGCGCGCCTTCTTCGACCACGGCGTGCTGCACCTCAGACCGCTGACGCTCCAGGACGTGGCGCGCGAGATCGAGATGCACGAGTCGACGGTGAGCCGGGTCACCAGCGGAAAGTACGTACAGACCCCTCGGGGGGTGTTCGAGCTGAAGTTCTTCTTCTCGTCCGGATTGGGGACCTCGGACGGCGAGGACATCTCGTCCAAAGCGGCCAAGGAGAAGATCACCCGGCTCATCGAGGTCGAGGAAAAGCGTCGCCCGCTCTCCGACCAGAAGATCGCCGACACGCTGCGCGCCGAGGGAGTGGATATCGCGCGGCGCACGGTGGCGAAGTACCGCGAAGCGCTGGGGATCGCCAGCGCCCGATTGCGCCGGCGGCACTGAGGGCGGCCGCACACGCCTTGAGGAACGGGACGAACCGGACAACCCGTCGTGAAGAAGGGAGAACCCGAACAATGAACACCGAAATCACCACGCGGCACTTCGAGCTCACGGAGAGCTTGAGACAGCGAGTCGAAGACCGGCTGTCGAAACTGCAGCGCTACTTCGACCGCATCATGGGTGCCCGCGTCGTGGTGAGCTTCGAGCGCAACCGCTATCACGCCGAGGCCTCGATCACCGCCAACGGCACCCCCCTGGTGAGCCACGCGGTGGCCGACAACGACAAGGGCGCGTTCGAGCAGGTGATCGACAAGCTCGAGGTCCAGTTGCGTCGGCACAAAGACCGCCTCACCCGGCAGAAGCGTCGCCGCGGCGGCGAGACGCCTCCGATCGGGCCCGAGCCCGAGGCCATGGAGACTCCGGCCGACGAGGAGGCTGCGCTCGGATTCGACGCGAGCGATTTCGACGGGCTGGTGAGCGACGACGCGGGCGAATTCGACGTGGAGATGACCGCGGCCGAGGCGGCCGCGCAGTTGCGGGTTTCGCGGCGCGAGGTGCTGGGCTTCACCAACACCGCCACCCATCGACCCACCATCGTATTCAAGCGGCGCGACGGACACGTGGGCGTCGTGGACATTCACCTCGAATAGGCCCCGCGCCGGCGAGGACCCATGAACCAGATCAGCGTCGCCCGCTTGTACGAAGAGCGCAAGGATGCGTTCGAGTTCGAGAAGCTCACCTCCTCCCTGGAGTCACGCGTCTCCATCACGGTGAGTGACATCAACCGACCGGGGCTCGCTATGGCGGCGTACGCCGAGAACTTCCTCAGCGAGCGAATCCAGGTGGTGGGGGAGACCGAGATCGGCCTCCTCGCCTCCTACTCCGAGGCCGAGCGGCTGGTCGCCGAGGGACGGCTCTTCCAGTTCCAGGTGCCGTGCATCATCGTGACCAAGGATCTGGACCTTCCGTACTCGTTCCTCCAGCGGGCGGAGGAGAGAGGGATCCCGGTTCTGGGCACGCCGATGTCCACCACCCCGTTCATTCACGAGCTGACCGCCTACCTGGACGACATCTTCGCGCCGGCCAGCACCACCCACGGTTCGCTCGTGGACGTCTACGGCGTGGGGCTTCTCTTCACGGGTCGCAGCGGCATCGGCAAGTCGGAATGCGCGCTCGACCTCGTGGAGCGCGGACACCGGCTGGTGGCCGACGACGTCGTCACGATCAAGCGCCGTCACGAGAACGTGCTCATCGGCTCGGCCAACAAGGTGCTCGGTCACCATATCGAGATCCGCGGGGTGGGGATCATCGATCTTCAAAAGGTGTTCGGGATCCGCGCCATCCGATTCCAGAAGCGGATCGAGGTGGAGGTGCACCTCGAGGAGTGGAAGGACGGTCTGGACTACGAGCGCACCGGCCTCGAGGATCGTCTCACCACCCTTCTCGGCGTGCAGATTCCCCTCGTCACGGTGCCGATCTATCCGGGCAAGAACATCACCGTGATCGCCGAGGTGATCGCCCTCAACTACCTGGTGAAGTCCTACGGCTTTGACGCCGCACAGGAGTTCGATCGCAAGCTCTCCGAGATCATGACGCAGAACTCCCGGCTCAAACTCCTCGCGCGGGACGATCTGGAGTGACGGCGCTGCCCTTTCCCGTTCTGCTCGTCTCGCACCCCGGCTTCGGGGAGGGACTCCTGGAAGGCGCGGCGTCCATTCTTGGATTTCGCCCCGGGGTCGATGCGCTCTCCAACCAGGGCCTGGGCAAGGAAGCGCTCGAGGAACTTATCCACCGGTGGCTGGATGCCCACCCCGGTCCGGCGCTCATCCTCGCCGATGTGGATTTCGGCTCTTGCTGCCAGGCTGCGCGGATCGTGGCTCGGGGCCGCGACGACGTGGGCATCGTGGCCGGAGTGAACCTGCCCATCCTCCTCGCGGTGGCGCGATCCCACAAGACCGACAGCATCGCGGCGTTCGTGCGCCATCTGAGCGAACGCGGACGGGGCGGCGTGGAGGTCTATCTCGGAGGGATGCGGCAATGAGCCTCCTCCTCGCGCGGGTGGACGAACGGCTCATCCACGGGCAGGTGGTGATGGGCGTGCGCGGGGCCCTCGATTTCGATCGCATCCTCGTTGCTGACGATCATCTTGCCGCCGACGCGTGGGAGCGCGATATCGTCCTCTCGGGGGCGCCCCCCGACGTCGCGGCGGAGGCGCTGGACGCCGCCGCCGCCGCCCGCCGCCTCGCTGAAGGGCTTCCGGGCCGGGCGATCCTCCTGGTACGCTCTCCCGCCGTCGTTTTGGATCTGGTTCGGGGCGGGGCCCCGATCCGCGAGGTGAACCTGGGCGGACTCCACCCTCGTCGTGGCGCGCGCCGGTTCCTCGACTATCTCTACCTCACTCCGGAGGACATCGCCGCGTTCAGGGAACTGGACGCGATGGGGATCCGCGTCGTCGGACAGGATCTCCCCGGCCATCCGGCGGTGAACATCAATGCCGCGCTCGCGGAGGGACGACTTGAATACGATCAACTTCCTGCTGGCGATTCATAATCACCAGCCGGTGGGCAACTTCGACAACGTGGTGGAAGACGCCTACCAGAAATCCTACCGCCCCTTTCTTGAAGTGCTGTCGCGCTACCCCGGCGTGAAGGTCGCGCTGCACAACTCGGGCTGCCTGATCGACTGGTTCCGGGAGCATCGCCCCGAATACCTGGATCAGTTGGGCGCCCTGGTCGATCGCGGCCAGATCGAACTCCTGACCGGCGGCTACTACGAGCCGGTGCTCTCTTCCATTCCGGAGGCCGACCGCGAGGGACAGGTGCGCAAGCTCAGCGAGTGGCTTTCCCACCGCTACGGGCAGCGACCCATCGGTCTCTGGCTGACCGAGCGGGTGTGGGAGCCCTCCATGGTGGGAGCGCTCGCGCGCGCGGGCGTGCGCTACACGATGACGGACGACACCCACTTCATCGCCGCCGGCCTGTCCCGCGACCGACTCTGGGGGCACTACCTCACCGAGGACCAGGGGGTGCCGCTGCACGTCTTCCCGATCTCCAAGCAGCTCCGCTACGCCATTCCCTTCCGCCCGGTGGAGGAGACGATCGCGCTTCTCCGCGATCTCGCGGAGGAGGAGCCCGGGCGTGTGGCGCTGCTAGGCGACGACGGCGAGAAGTTCGGTGTGTGGCCCAACACATACGTCCATGTATACGAGCAGGGCTGGCTGGCCCGATTCTTCGAGGCTCTCGAAGCGAATCAGGAATGGATCCGATCGCGCTTCCCCTCCGAGGTGCTCGGCACCGTTCCTCCTCTCGGCAAGGTGTACCTTCCGACCGCGTCCTACGAAGAGATGATGGAGTGGGCGATGCCCCCCGAGTCGCAGCGCCGGTTCCACGCCTTCCACGAACGCGTGCTGCGCGAGGAGAACGGCAACGCCGAGTTCGTGCGGGGCGGCTTCTGGCGGAACTTCTTCGCGCGCTATCCGGAGAGCGACCACATCAACAAGCGCATGCTCATGGTGCGCCGCAAGGTGGAGCGGATAGACGATCACTCCCGCGCCGTCCGGGAGAAGGCGATGGATCTTCTCTGGTCGGCCCAGTGCAACTGTGCCTACTGGCACGGGGTCTTCGGCGGGCTCTACCTGCCGCACCTGCGCAACGCACTCTACGAGCGCATCCTCGAAGCGGAAGAGGAAGCCGACCGCGCGCGCCTCGGCAACGCGCCCTGGACCGAAGTCGAGCGGGTCGATTTCGATTGCGACGGCGATCGCGAGGTGTTCCTCACCAACCCCGATCTCACGCTGGTACTGGCGCCGGGAGAAGGCGGGGGTTTGCAGGAGACGAGCGTCAAGCCACTCCGGGTGGCGCTGGGCAACGGTCTCTCCCGCCGCCCCGAGGCCTACCACGATAAGGTGCGCCAGGCGGTTTCCGCCGGGGAGACCCACGACGACAACGGCGGCACCAAGAGCATCCACGATCTCGTCCTCAGCAAGGAGGCGGGGCTGGAGCGATACCTGCACTACGATCGCTACCGCCGGGTGTCGTTGCTCGATCACTTCCTGCGTTCGGACGCGACCATCGAGGCGTTCCACCGCGGCGATTACGGGGAGCAAGGGGATTTTCTGACCGGCGCCTACGAGGCGGGTACCGTCGAGCGTAGCGGAGACCGCATCGTCTCGCTGCGGCGCAGCGGCCGGGTGTGGAAGGACGGAGAAGCCCGCCGGGTGAGCGTGGAGAAGCAAGTGCGCATCGGCTCGCGGGGCGCGTTCCTGGACGTGACCTACCACCTGGAGAACCTCGACGAGCAACCCCTGGAGACCTGGTTCGGCGTGGAGTGGAACTTCGCCATGCTCGCGGGAGACTCGCCGGATCATCGTTACCGGATCGCCGGGGTGCCCGACGAAGCTTCGGCATTCAATTCGATGGGCGAAACCGAGGGGACGACATCGGTGGGCCTCGTCGATCGCCACCGCGGCTTCGAAGTGCGCCTCACCTTCGAAGAGCCCGCGCTCCTGTGGCGGGTGCCGGTAGAGACGGTGTCGCTGTCTGAAGCGGGCTTCGAGCGCATCTACCAGTCCTCGTCCCTTCTCCCCAACTGGCGGTTGATGCTTGCCCCGCGGGAGCGGCGGCGGCTCGACTTCCGCCTGGAGGTCAGCCGGCTCTGAGCGTTCCCACGCCTCCGCAACTCGCGGGTCTCTTGCTGCTCGCCGGCTGGGTCGGCGCGGACACCACGGCCGCCCTGCAGATCATGGTGAGTCAGCCGCTCGTGGCGGGTTGGCTCGGAGGGTGGGTGATGGGGGAGCCGATGCTAGGGCTCGGCGTGGGTTTGACCCTGCAGTTGGTTTGGGGGCGGGCCTATGCCCTGGGAGGCGCGTCCTTCCCCGTGGTGGGACCGGCAACGGTGGCCGCGGTGGGAGTGGCGACGATGTCCGCGCCTCGAGCCTCGACCTGGGGCGCACTCCGCATCCCCGATGCAGCATCGCTCGCCGCGGCGCTCATGGCGGCGTTCGTAGCCGCCGAGGCCGGACGCGCGCTTGTCATGTGGAAACGGCGGAACCGCACCGGTCTGGTCGAGCGAGCGCTCGCCGCCGCGGACGCGGGATCGCCCGGCGGTGTGGTACGAGCCAACTTGACGGGTGTCCTTCAGAGCGTGCTGCTGGGCATTGTCCTGGCGGCACTGGGTCTATTGGCAGGGCTCGCCGGCCTGAACCTCGCCGAGCGCGCGCCCGTCGCGGATGGGCGGTGGGTGGCCGTGCCGGTTTTCGGGGCGGGTCTGGGCCATACCATGACCCTGGTCGAGCGGCGGGGTCGCGGACTCCTCTGGCTTGTCGTGACCCTGGTCGGAGCGGCGGCGATCTGGGGGCTGCGATGACCGAGGTGCGCCGTCGCCGGGGGCTCGTCGCTCGCGTGGCTTGGGGAGGCCTGTTCCTTCAGGCTGCGTACAACCCCGAGCGGAGGCAGGCTCTGGGGGTGGCGTCCGCTCTGGCGCCTGCAGCGGTACTCTGGCCCGATTTCGAAACGCGCCGGCTGTTCTTGCAGCGCCATCTCGCGATGTTCAATACGAACCCGGCGATGGCCGGTCCGATCCTGGGAGCGGTGGTCCGCCTGGAGGAGCGGGCCGCGGCGGGGGATGCTGTCGCACTCGACCGGGTCGTACGGCTCAAGAAGGGTCTCGAAGGTCCCTTTGCGGCGGCGGGCGATGCCATGGTCTGGGGGGGCGCCAGGCCACTGGCTGGGTTGGGGGGGAGCGCGATCGCTCTCCTGACCGGAGCGTGGGGCGCGGTGTTCCTCCTCGTCGTCTACAACGCGGTGCACCTGGGCCTGAGGGTGGGTGGCGTGTTCTGGGGGTACCGCAGAGGAGAGAACGTGCATCTCCTCGTGCGGTCTCGGTGGTTTCGGCGCGCGCTCACCGCGGCCCCATGGCTGGTGATGGCAGGAGGAGCCGCGGCCGGCATCGCCGCTCTGAGCCCCGGAGCCACCGATTCCGGCCCGGCGTGGCTCGGCGGTTTCGCGGTGGCGGCCGGGTACGCCGCGGGCCGCCGCCGCGTATCGCGTGGCACGCTCGTCGCTATCGGCGCTATCATCGTCGGCCTTGTCGCCGCAGCCAAAAACGGAGGATGGTTCTAGCTCATGCCCTCACGCGAGTATCGCATCGTCAACGAGAAGGGAATGCACGCCCGGGCTGCGGCTGAATTCACCCGTCTCGCCAGCAAGTTCAAGTCGGGGATCTATGTGATGCGCGAGGGAGTGGAAGTGAACGGCAAGTCGATCATGGGCGTTCTCATGCTCGCCGCCTATTTCGAGAGCACGATACGGGTGCGGGCCGAAGGGGAGGACGCGGCAGCGGCGCTCGACGCCCTAGAGGCTCTGGTGGAGAACAAGTTTGGCGAAGAAGCCTAAGACCTCGGCCGCTCCGCGGATTCTCACCGGCGTTCCCGTCGCGCCCGGGATCGCTGTGGGCAAGGTGCGCCGGCTCGACGAGCGAATCGCCGCGGTCGATGAGCGCGAGATCGCCCCCGAGGCGATAGAGGACGAGCTGGCCCGATTCCACCAGGCGCTGGATCGCGCGCGCAAGGAGATCGATGACCTGCGGGAGACCACGCGGGACGAACTCGGCGAGAATGAAGCCAAGATCTTCGACGTTCAACTCCTCGTCCTCAAGGATCCGCTGGCGGTAGATCGCACGATCGAGGCGGTGCGCACGGAGCGGCGCAATGTCGAGTACCTCTTTCGACGCCACATGCTGGAGATGATCGACGGCCTGGCCGCGCTCTCCGACTCCTACTTCAGCGATCGAGCGGTCGACCTTCTCGACGTCAAGCGCCGGGTGCTGCGCCATCTGTGCGGAGACACCGCCGCCGGTGCGCCGGTGCAGCGCCGCGGGGTCTGGGTGGGACGGGAACTCGCGCCCTCGGATGCGGTGCTCCTCGATCCGGCCAAGGTGCTCGGGTTCGCCACCGAGGCGGGAGGCACCACCAGTCACGCCGCCATCATGGCCCGCGCGCGCGGAATCCCCGCGGTGGTGGGGGTGCGCGGTCTGGGCGCCGCGGTGCGGGACGGGGACGTGATCGCGCTCGACGGCTTCAAGGGGACGTTGGAGATCAACCCTTCGCGCGAGCGGCTCGACCGGTTCCAGGCGCGCAAGCGCGCCTTTTCCAGGCTCCAGCGGCAGCATGCGCGTTTCGTCGGGCTGGCCGCCGAGACCGCGGACGGCCGGCGCATCATGCTGTCGGCGAACATGGAGATGCCCAACGAGGTCGCCTTCATCCGCCAGCGCGGAGCGGAGGGAATCGGGCTCTTCCGCACCGAGTTCTTCTTCATGTGGAAACGGCGCGCTCCCACCGAGGACGAACAAGTGGAGGCCTACTCCGGGGTCGTGGCGGCGATGGCCCCCGACACCGTGGTCATCCGCGTTCTCGACGTGGGCGGGGACAAGATGGCCTCGTACATGGGCATGGCGCGCGAGCGCAATCCGTTCCTCGGCATGCGCGGCATCCGCTACCTGGTGGCCCATCCGGACGTCTTCCGCACCCAGCTCCGTGCGATCCTGCGCGCGGGAGCCAGCGGCAAGGCGACGATCCTTCTCCCGATGGTCTCCTCGCTCCACGAGTTTCGCTACGCGCGGCGGCTCATGCGGGAGGCGATCGCCGTGCTGAAGAAGAAGAAGATACCGCACGATGCGAATCCGCTTCTGGGGGTCATGATCGAGGTGCCCTCCGCGGTTCTGATGGCCGACGAGTTCGCGCGCGAGGCGGACTTCCTGTCCGTGGGGTCCAACGATCTCATCCAGTACCTGCTCGCCATCGACCGGGACAACGAGGCGCTTCAGGATCTCTACAAGCCGCATCATCCCGCGGTGCTGCGTGCCCTGGAACAGACCGTGGCCGCGGCCCACCGCCACGGCAAGTGGGTATCCATCTGCGGGGAAATGGCCGGCGATCCGCTCTCGCTTCCGCTCCTGGTCGGCCTGGGCTTTGATCGCTTGAGCGTGAGCCCTTCTCTGATCCCGGAGGTGAAGCAGGCGCTGCGATCGTTGAACTACGAGGACTGCCGCTGGTTGGCGAAGGACGCCCTCGCGTGTCACAACGCCGCCGACGTGGCTGCGCTCATCGAGAAGCGTCTGGGGTCCCGGTTCTCGGATCTCCTTCAGCTCACTCTCGAGCCCAACGGAAAGGCGCCGCGCCCTCGGCGCGCGGCCTCGCGAAAATGAACACATCCTTCCGCCGCGACGTGCGGGGTCTCGCCGATCAGTTCAGGGTCGAACCCGACCCCACGGGGGGACCGCTCACCGCCGACGGTGTCCTCATCCTCTCGGGGTTGGGCGGCTCGGCCATGGCCGGCGAGTTCGCGTCGATGCTCTTGCCCGCGGAGCGCCGCGTCCTGGTGGTGCGCGATGATCACCTTCCCTCCTGGGCCGCGAACGGCGATGCCGTGTTGTGCCTTTCCTACTCGGGGCGCACCGAGGAAACTCTGGCGGTATGGGACGAAGCGGGCCGGCGCGGCCTCGCGCGCGGCGCCGTGGCCTCGGGAGGACCGCTGCTCGATCGCGCCCGGGCGGTCGCCGCCGCCGAGGTGGAAGTGCAGGGCGGACTCGCCCCGCGCACCGCGCTCGGCTATCTGGTCCGCGCCTGCGCCGCACTCCTCGGGGTGGCTCCCGCCTTCGGGTGGGATGCCGTGGCCGCGCACCTGGACTCTGTGCGGGAGCGATGGGAGCGCCACGACGAGGCGAGTGTCTTGGTGAGACCCCGCCCCACGGCCGGTCCAAACGGGCGCGGTAAACACTCCGAACCTGCCGGTCCGGAAACGGTGAGCCTCGCCGAGACCTTTTCCGAGAACCTTCCGTTGCTCCTGGCGACAGAATCGTTAATGGCCACAGTAGCAAAGCGTTGGGCCGCTGATCTCACCGAGAACGCGAAGGTGCCGGCCTGGGTGTGGGAGTTTCCGGAAGCGGGTCACAACGCGGTCATGACCCTGGCCTCGGAGGCCTCGGTGACGCTCCCGCTCGCTCCGGTCGCGATCGGGCGACCGCGCTCCGAGACGGCGCGCCGACGCTGGCGCGCGCTCCTGGAGGTGCTCGGCGCCCACGGCGCCACCGTGTTCGAAGTGAACGAGCCCCATGACGATCCTTGGGTGGAGGCGGTGGGTCTGGCCCATGCCGGCGACTGGGTGAGCGTGGCCCTGGCCGACCGGCTCGGCGCGAACGCGGCGAGCCTCTCTCTCATGGACGAATTCAAAGAGCGGCTGGCGCGAGCCGCCGACAAGGACACATTGTGAACCAGAATATGCCCGTGGCCGTGATCCCGGTGGCGGGGGTGGGCTCGCGGCTCCGGCCGCACACCCACACCGTGCCCAAGGCGCTCATCAACGTCGCCGGCAAGGCGATGGTCGCCCACATTCTCGATGAGCTGATCGCGCTGGGCGTTCAGGAGTTCGTGCTGGTGGTCGGCTACATGGGCGAGCGGGTGCACGAGTATGTGGAGAAGCACTACCCGGCGCTGAAGGTGCACTACGTTGAACAGTCCAAGCGCGAGGGGCTCGGCCACGCCATCCACCTCACCCGCGAGACGGTGGGCGAGCGGGACCTCCTGATCGTCCTCGGCGATACCATCTTCCGTGTCGACTTCCAGGAAGTGCTCGACAAGCGCATCTCCCAGATCGGGGTCAAGGAGGTGGAGGATCCCCGCCGTTTCGGCATCGTCGAGATGGAGGGCGGGCAGGTCAAGCGGTTCGTGGAGAAGCCCGAGCATCCGACGAGCCGTCTGGCCATCGTGGGCATCTACTACGTCACCGATACGCCCGCGCTGTTCCGGATCCTGGCCGGCATGATCGAGCGGCAGGCGACCAGCCGCGGCGAGTACCAGCTCACCGATGCGCTCCAGGCCATGCTCGAGGAGGGGATTCCCATGGAGGTCTTCCCGGTCGACGGGTGGTATGACTGCGGGAAACCGGAGACCCTCCTCTCCACCAACCGCGAGCTTCTCGATATGGGCGCCGACTCTCCGCGGATCGAGGGCTCCGTGGTGATCCCTCCAGTGGCCATCGACCCGCATGCCGTCATCCGCGACAGCATCATCGGCCCGTATGCCACCATTGCTGCCCGGGCAGTGGTGGAGTGCTCGGTCATCCGCAACTCGATCGTGAACGAGGGAGCGCGGGTGAAGGACGTGCTTCTCGACGCGTCTCTGGTCGGGGAGGACGCGGTGGTCGAGGGAGCGTTCCGCCGGCTCAACGTGGGGGACTCGAGCGAGATCTTCCTGACCTGAGGCGGCCTTGCTTGTGACCTCCGCGCCGATGCTGCTAGAATCGCGTGGTTTTTGCGACCACCCCCCAACGCATGCAAGGAGCTTGAATCCATGGCGGAGCGCCATCTGTTCACTTCGGAATCGGTGACCGAAGGGCATCCCGACAAGGTCTCGGATCAGATCTCGGACAGCATCCTCGACGGCATCATCGCCGAGGATCCCCAGGCCCGAGTGGCCTGCGAGACTCTGGTGACCACCGGCCTCGCCTTCATCTCCGCGGAGATCACCACCTCCGCCTACGTGGAGATTCCGGATATCGTCCGGGAGACCATCCGCCGCATCGGCTATGACGACGCCTCCTACGGTTTCGACTACGAGACCTGCGCGGTGATGACATCCATCGACCACCAGTCCGGCGACATCGCGATGGGTGTGGATACCGGCGGGGCCGGCGATCAAGGGCTCATGTTCGGGTTCGCCAGCAACGAGACGAAGGAGTTGATGCCGCTCCCCATCACCCTCGCCCACCAGCTCTGCCGGAGACTGGCCGAGCTGCGCAAGAGCAAGGCGCTGGATTTCCTCCGCCCCGACGGCAAGAGTCAGGTCACCGTGGAGTACGAGGGGCACAAGCCCGTTCGCATCGACACCGTCGTGGTCTCCACTCAGCACCGCGACGTGCCCGACATGGAGGCGATGCGTGCCGAGATCCGAGAGCATGTCATCATGCCTGTGCTTCCCAAGGAACTGATCGACCCCAAGCACCCGATCACGTTCCACATCAACCCCACCGGCCGGTTCGTCTTCGGGGGGCCCAAGGCCGACACCGGTCTCACCGGCCGCAAGATCATCGTGGACACCTACGGCGGGTTTGGAAGCCACGGCGGCGGCGCGTTCAGCGGCAAGGATCCGTCGAAGGTGGACCGCTCCGCCAGCTATGCCGCTCGCTGGGTGGCCAAGAACCTGGTTGCCTCCGGGCTCGCCGACCGGGCCGAGGTCCAGCTCGCATACGCCATCGGCGTGCCCGAGCCCGTCTCGGTCATGGTGGATACCTTCGGAACGGGCAAGATCCCGGATCACAAGTTCACGGGCATCGTGAGGCAGGTCTTCGACCTCACCCCGCGGGGGATCATGGCCGCCCTGGATCTGCGCAAGCCGATCTTCGCCCGGACCGCGGCCTATGGCCACTTCGGGCGGAACGAGCCGGGCTTCACTTGGGAGCTCACGAACCGGGTGGAGGAGATTCGCAAGTTGGCGTAGAGTACGGGCGTGCCCGGGGCCCTGAACCCGGGCGCGCCGAACGGTTCCGACGCGGGGTGGGTGATCGCCGCGCGCGGATGTCGAATATTCGGGCCGGAGCGCGGCCGGCTTCTGCAGCGTTGCGACCGGGGCCCTGACGGACCCTGGCCGTCGGAGGGCATCATGGCGCAGAAGCGACGGGGGGCCCGGGCGTGGTGGCGAACCCGGGCCTCGCGGTGGCTGGGTCTTGCATTCCTTGCTCTGGGTGTTTTCCTCACCGTCTCCCTCTTGACCTACCATCCCGGCGCCTATCACGCCGCCTGGGAGCGGCACGCCGTTCGCTTCGGTGGAGCCGACGAGATCGCAGCGTTCGCGGATGAGTGGCGCGGCCCGTCGGGGCCTCTGTCCGGTCTTGCGGCGAACGCCGGGGGGAGCCTCGGCGTGCTCACCTCCACCCTGCTCCTTGGAATCTTCGGGTGGATCGCGGTCGGTGCGATTCCGCTCGCATGCCTGGCGTGGGGATGGAATCGCACCTTCGCTCATCCCGTCCGCCGTCTCGTGTGGCGCAGCGCCGCCGCGATCCCGCTGGTGTCCACGGTTGCCGCCGTCGCCGCGGCCACCGGCTCCGCCGTGTGGGGTGGAGTCCTGGGTGAATCGGTCTGGGCCGGTGTTCGCGACGCGGTCGGTGGGGTCGGCGGCGCTCTCGTACTGGGCGTAGCCACGATCGGATTCGGCGTCTTCGAGGCCGAGGCCTGGGACGGCCGGTGGGGGAATCTGAGCCGCGCACTGCTGCTCGGGCTGGGTCGCACGCTGCGCTGGCTCACCCTCGCGCTCGGGGTCACCCTGCGCTGGATCGCCATTGCTCTTGGCCGCACCTTGCGATGGCTCGCCATCGTCTTCGGGCGGCTTCTGCGCTGGCTCGGCATACGGACCGGTCGCGGGCTCCATGCGGGCGGACGCGCCTCGGTGCGCGCAGCCCAGGTCGCGGTGCCCGCGATGGGTCGAGGAAGCGTCGCTGCCGCTCGCTACATGCTTCACCGCGGGTGGGAATCGGGCGTTTCCGTGGACGGCGGCAACGGCACCGCGGCCGCGCCGGTCAAGCCGGCCGCGATGAACCCGCCGGCGCCGGCTCCCGCCGACGCCGCCCCGGTCAGCTCGCTTCCGCGCATCGTGGATCCCGCCGCCGACGAAGCGGCGCGGCGCACGGAGATCGCCGACCCGGTGATCGCACGGGGGAAGCGCGCGGATGTGGAGACGCGCGACGTCGAGGACGCGGTATTGGAGGCGCGCCGGCAGGCGCGTCCCGGTTCCCATACCCCGCCACCGCTCTACAAGCCGCAGCACGGCAAGGTCGTCATTCCCGGCGCCGAGATTCTGGACGACGTGCCCGAAACCGGCCCTCCGGTGGCTGAGGAGGAGCTTCTCGACAACTCGCGCACGCTCACCGAGACCCTGCGCGAATTCGGCGTGACCGGCAGGGTAGGAGAGGTGCATCCCGGTCCCGTCATCACGCGGTACGAATACGTGCCGGGCCCCGGCGTGAAGGTCGCGCAGATTCTGAACCGCCAGGACGATCTCGCGTTGAAGCTGCGAGCGAGTCGCATCCGCATCATCGCTCCCATTCCGGGCAAGGCGGCGGTGGGCATCGAGGTGCCGAACCGCAACCCGGCGCCGATCTTCCTGCGCCGCCTGCTCGAGACCCGCGCGTTTCAGGAAACGACCGGCCCGCTCCCGCTCGCCCTCGGCCGGGACATCGGCGGCGCGCCCGTCGTCACCGAGTTGTCGCGCATGCCGCATCTCCTCATCGCCGGCACCACCGGCTCCGGGAAGAGCGTCTGCATGAACGCGCTCATCACGAGCCTGCTCCTGAAGCGCACGCCGGAAGAGCTGCGCCTGCTCATGATCGATCCCAAGATGCTCGAGCTTCCGATGTACAACGGAATCCCGCATCTACTCACCGAGGTCGTGACCGATCCCCGCATCGCGGTGCGCAGCCTCAAGTGGCTCCTTCTCGAGATGGAGCGCCGGTACAAGGTGCTCTCCGCCCGCAACTGCCGGAACATCCTCTCCTACAACATGAAGATCGATAAGGAAGGCCCCATCGACGAGGGGGAGGAGAAGCTTCCCTACATCGTCGTTCTGGTGGACGAACTCGCCGACCTCATGATCACGAGCGGCAAGGAAGTCGAGGAACCGATCGCGCGACTCGCCCAGACCGCGCGCGCCGTGGGCATCCATCTCATCATCGCCACCCAGCGTCCCTCGGTGGATGTCATCACCGGGGTCATCAAGGCGAATTTCCCCTCGCGGATCGCTTTCCAGGTGGCTACCCGCACCGACAGCCGCACCATCCTGGATCAGAACGGCGCGGAGTCGCTTCTGGGCAAGGGGGACATGCTCTACCTGCCCCCGGGCCAGGCGGCGCCGCTGCGCGTGCATGGGGCGTTCGTGTCCGAGACGGAGACGCTGCGCCTTGCCGAAGCCTGGCGCGCTCAGGGTGAGGCGCAGGCGCATCCCGACCTCGAGGACGCGCTGGCCGAGCCCGAGACCGCGGCCAGTGGGGCCATGGAAGACGCTCTCTTCGAAGATGCCGCCCGTCTGGTCGTTGTTGCCGGGCAGGCCTCCGCATCGCTCCTACAGAGGCGGCTCAAGGTGGGGTATGCTCGTGCGGCTCGGCTCGTGGACATGCTCGAGCAGGCGGGGGTGGTATCTCCCCAGGATGGGAGCAAGGCCCGCGAAGTGCTGGTGGACGAAGTCCGCCTCGAGCACGTTCTCGCCGGAATCCACGAGTGATCCGGGGCCGGGATCTCGCCCGGCCCCCGCCCTCCCTCTTGAGACAGGACGCCATGACGCGCATCGCCTTCATCACCCTGGGGTGCCCGAAGAACCAGGTCGACTCCGAGGTCATGCTCGGACGCCTGGATCGCGCGGGCTTCTCCACCACCGCGGACCTCGCCGAAGCCGACGCCGCGGTGGTGAACACCTGTGCGTTCCTCGAGACCGCGGTCCAGGAGTCGATCGACACCATCCTGGATGTGGCGTCCTACAAGAAGCGCGGGCGACTGCAGAAGCTGGTGGTGGCCGGCTGTCTCAGCGATCGCTACCGCGACGATCTGCTCCGCGAGCTGCCGGAGATCGACGCCATCATGGGGACGCGCGATGTGGGGCGCGTGGTCGACGTGGTGAACGGGCTCCTCGCTCCTGACAAGAAGGCCTTCTCCGCGACCGCGGACGACGTGGATGCGGTGTACGGAGACCCGGCGGCGCGGGTGCTGAGCACGGGGCCGGTGTCGCCCTATCTCAAGATCTCGGAGGGGTGCGGCGCCAAGTGCACCTTCTGCATCATCCCCCAACTTCGGGGGCCTCAGCGCTCGCGCTCGGTCGAGAACATCGTGGAGGAGGCGCGCGTCCTCGCCGCGAACGGGGCGAGGGAACTGGTGCTGATCGCCCAGGATCTCACCGCCTACGGGATGGATCTTCACGGAGCGCCGGTCCTGGCTCGACTCCTTCGTGAGCTGGAGACGGTGGACGGGGTGCGGTGGATCCGGCTCATGTACGCCAATCCCTTCTACTGGACGGAAGAGCTCATCGACGCTCTGGCCGCGGGCACCAAGGTCGTCCCTTACGCCGATCTGCCTATCCAGCACATTGCCGACCCGCTCCTCAAGAAGATGGGACGTCACACTGACAAGGCGACGGTGGTGGGGCTGGTGCGCACGCTACGCGAGCGCGTGCCGGGGATCGCGCTCCGCACGAACGTGATTTTGGGCTTCCCCGGCGAGACCGAGGAGCATGTCGAGGAACTGCTCGAGTTCCTGGAATGGGCGCGTTTCGATAAGCTCGTGGCGTTCCCGTTCTCTCCGGAGGACTCGGCGCCCGCCACCAAGCTCTCGGACCACGTGCCCGCCGGCGCGGTCGCGGAGCGGGTGAAGCGGGTCCTGTCCCGGCAGGGGACCATCTCCCTGGCCGTCAACCGGGAGCAGATCGGCAAAACGCTGGAGGTGCTCATCGAGAAGCCGGGTACCGGCAGGCACCCCGCCCGGGGGCGAAGCGTGCGCGAAGCCCCCGAGGTGGACGGATGCGTCCGAGTGGCGGGAACCG
This sequence comes from Candidatus Eiseniibacteriota bacterium, assembly GCA_963762255.1. Taxonomy (GTDB): domain Bacteria; phylum Eisenbacteria; class RBG-16-71-46; order JABDJR01; family JABDJR01; genus CAVXKA01. The sequence continues at coordinate 518,292 of CAVXKA010000002.1, read as the reverse complement.
GACTTAGGCCGGGTGAGTTCTACCGGGTGACGATTACCGGGGCGGACGCGTACGATCTCGTCGGCGTCTGTGACGAGCCCGCGTCGTCCCGATCGGGGGGCGCGGTGGTGGAGACGATTTCATGATGCGATTCCGGGGACCGAGACTTGCTGCTTCGACAATGCTGTTGGTGGGCATGCTGGCCGCCGGCGTGGTGGGGGCGCAGGATCTGGGGCAGGCCGTCGAGGCGTCCTACCGGACCAACCTGGCCATGCTCACCGAGGCGGCCATCAGCGCGGTCGATGAGCTCTTTGCCGGCTTCAACGCCCCGGCGGGGGCGACGCTCCTGGTGGAGCCCGCGGCGGATCACGAGGCGAACTGGTTCGTGGAGAACCTGGTTCTGGCCAAGCTCACCGAGGGGGGCTACTCGGCGTACCTCAAGGAAGCGCCGATGGTGGGCCCCGAGGTGCCGGCGGGTGTCGTCGATTCCACCGCGACCGTTCCGGCGACGCCGGCGGCGACGGCGAAGACGGCAGCGACGGCGAAGACCGCTGAGCCGACCCAGGCGGAGCCCCGCGCGGATCTGGTGCTGCGCTACCGCGTGGCCGAGTTCGGCATCCTCTATCCCGAATCCCACCGGAAGAGCCCGCTGGGCTCTCGGCGGGTTCAACGCCTTGCCGCGGTGAGCCTCTACGCCAACCTTCTCAAAGGGAGGCGCGAGGACGTGACCTGGGTGGGAACCGGCGACGCCGAGCGCATGGACGTGGTCCCGGCCGGGAAGCTGCCGCTCCTCGAGGGGAAGACGTTTCCCTTCGCCAAGCCGGTCCTCCAGACTCGAGGCCTTGGCGCCCTCGTCGAACCGGCGCTGGTCACCGGGATCGTGGTCGGCCTCATCTATCTTTTCTACACGAACCAGAAGTGATCCATGACCCTAAACAAACTCCGTCCATCCCCGCACCACCCGGTCGCTCCCCGGTCCTTCGCTCCCATGCGCGCGTTCGCCGCCGTGATGCTCGCGGCCGCGCTCGCCGGGTGCGCTTCCGCTCCGGCCCCTCGCGGCGGAGATGAGAACGCTCGCTTCGAGGCCATTCGCGCGCGGTTCGAGAAGGGGGACTACGCCCAGGTCGTCCTCGAATTGCAGGCGTTCCTGGGCGATCATCCCGGGAGCCGGTACGCCGACGAGGGGATATTCATCCTGGGGCGGGCGTACTACGAGGACGGGAACTTCCCCGAGGCGGAGGACCGCTTCCGCCGCATCCTTACCGATTATCCGGAGAGCCCCTTCGCCGCGGACGCGTCCTATCACTTGGGGCTCGCGCTCCTCTCGCAATCGCGTTCGCCCCAGCTTGACCAGACGGAGACGATCTCCGCCCTCACCCAGTTTCGCAGCTTCATCGTGCGCTATCCGAAGAGCCCGCTGGTCGAGCGCGCGCAGGGCCACATCGAGGATATCCGGACCAAGCTCGCCGAGAAGGAGTACCTGAACGGCGAGTTGTACTACCGGCTGGGCGCGCAGCCGGCGGCGCGCCTCTACCTGCGGGATAAGGTGCTGGTGGAGTATGCCGACACGCCGGTCGCGGCCAAGGCCATGCTGAAGCTGGCCGAGAGCTTCCGGAAGACCGGCGACTGGGCCGAGGTCCAGGAATGGGCCGCGCGTCTGCAGCGCGAGCATCCTCAGCGTCCGGAAGCGGCGAGCGCCGACGAGCTGATCGATGAGGCGCGGCGTCACGGTGCGGAGGCCCCCGCCGAGGCCTCGGCGCCCGCCTCCGGCGCCCCCCAACGCTCCGGGAACTGACGTGCGTCGACTCGGCGTGCTCGGGGGATCGTTCAACCCCGTCCACTGGGGGCATCTTCACATAGGGCTCCTCGCCGCGGAGGCGGCGGGCCTGGATGAGATCCTCTTCGTCCCCGCCGCGCGCCCGCCGCACAAGACGGACGGCGCACTCGCTCCCGCAGAGGATCGCTTGACGATGCTCGATCTGGCACTGCGTTCCGAAACGGGTGCCCGCGTGAGCGCGATCGAGCTGGCGGAGAAGGGTCCGCGCTACACCGTCGACACGTTGGCCGCACTCAAGGCCGAACAGCCCGACGCCCAACTCGCGTTCATCGTCGGCCTCGACAGCCTCCTGGAGATGCCCACGTGGCGGGAGCCGGAGAGGATCCTGGCCGAGTACCGCGTGATCGCGGTAGACCGGCCCGGTGTTGATCGATCCTCCCTCGACCCCGATCTGGCGCGGCGCGTCCTGCTCGTGGAGGGAAACCCGTTCGCGATCTCTGCCTCCCAGGTTCGCCGGCGCGTGGCCGGCGGGCTCTCGATTCGCCATCTCGTGCCGGGCCCGGTCGAGGAGTACATCCTTGCCCGCGGCCTGTATCGCGCCGCGGCCGGCCCGGCTTGAAAGGAGGAGCGGGGGAGCGCTGCGCTCTCCCCGCGGGGTCATGAGCGAGAGGCTCTTTCTCCTCGACGGAACCGCGCTCCTCTATCGCGCGTTCTTCGCCATGCAGCGGATGGCGCTCACCAATTCCGAGGGCGAGCCGACCGGCGCGGTGTTCGGTTTCGCCAACATGCTTCAGTTCATCGCCGTCCAGGAGAAGCCCGACTACCTGGCCGTCGTGCTCGATCCGCCCGGCCCCACGTTCCGCCACCTGCAGTTCCCCCAGTACAAGGCTAACCGCGCCGAGATGCCCGAGGAGCTGCGTGTGCAGATCCCTCGGGTCATGGAGCTGGTCGAGGCCTGGCCGTGTGCGCTGGTCGTGATGGACGGCGTGGAGGCGGACGACGTCATCGGCTCGTTCGCGGTCCAGTTCGCCGGGCCCGATCTGGATGTGGTGGCGGTGACCGGCGACAAGGACTTCTACCAATTGCTCGGTCCCCACGTGCGCATCCTGAATCCGGGACGCGGGGGCGCGTCCGCGATCGAGGCGCAGGTGCTGGGTCCCGACGACATCCCCGACAAGTTCGGCGTCACCGAGCCGCATCAGGTGGTCGACGTGCTGGCGCTGATGGGGGACACGAGCGACAACGTTCCCGGCGTGCCCGGCATCGGCCCCAAGACGGCCGGGAAACTCATCGCCGATTACGGGAGCATCGAAGGGGTGTACGCGCACCTGGCCGACCTCAAGCCGGCCCTGCGCGAGAAGCTCCTCGCACACCGCGACGCCGCGTTCCTGGCGCGCGAGCTGGTCACGATCAAGACCGACCTCGATCTCGCCCCGGATCTCGATGCGCTCCGCGCGCGCCGCCCCGGCGGACCCGCGCTCTTCGAGTTCCTGGAGCGCATGGGGCTGCGCCGGCTCCGGGCGGAGTTGGGGGGAGCGGCCCCGCCGGCCGAACCGCCCGCCGGACTGTTCGCCGCGGCCGACGGCTACGCGCTGGTTTCCGACGAGCCCTCGCTGCGCACCCTCGCCGACCGGCTGGCCCGCGCCGAGGAGTTCGCGATCGACACCGAGACGACCTCGGTGGATCCGATGCGCGCCGAGCTGGTGGGAATCTCTGTGGCCACCGCACCCGGCGACGCATGGTACGTGAACGTGGGGCACGCGCAGGGAGCATCGCCCCTGCCGTTGACGACGGTGCGCGACGTGCTCGGCCCCGTCCTGGCGAATGCATCCATCCGCAAGACGCTTCACCACGCGAAGTACGACCTTCTGGTTCTGGAGCGGGCCGGCTTCACCGTGGCCGGCGCGGATTTCGACACCATGATCGCCTCCTACCTGGTCGATCCGGAGGGTTCGCACAAGCTCGACGATCTCGCGGAGAACCTTCTCCACCACACGATGATCCCGATCACCGACCTGATCGGGAAGGGCGCCAAGCAGCGGTCCATGGCCGACGTGGAAGCGCGCACGGCGGCGGTCTATGCCGCCGAGGACGCAGACTACACGCTGCGACTGCGGGCCGAACTCGCTCCGCGCCTCGAACGGGCCGGTCTCGACAGCCTCTTTCGCGACGTCGAGATGCCGCTCATGCTCGTCCTCAAGGAGATGGAGCGCACCGGGGTGGCCCTCGACGTGCCGTTCCTCGCCGCGATGAGCCGACGCATGGAGGAGGAGCTGGTTCGGCTCGAGCACCGCTGCCACGAACTCGCCGAATCGGAGTTCAACGTCAACTCCCCGGCGCAGCTTGCCGACATCCTCTTCGTGCGGCTCGCGCTCCCGCACGGCAAGCGCACCAAGACCGGATTCTCGACCGACAGCGAGGTGCTGGAAGGGCTTCGCCCCCTACACCTCCTGCCGGGGGCGGTGCTCGACTACCGTCTGGTGGCCAAGCTCAAGTCGACCTACGTGGATACGCTGCCGCAGATGATCCACCCCGAGACGGGGCGCCTGCACGCATCCTTCAACCAGACGGTGGCGGCGACGGGGCGTCTCTCCTCGTCCGACCCCAACCTGCAGAACATCCCCATCCGCACGCCTCTCGGCAAGGAAGTGCGGCGCGCGTTCGTGCCGGGGGAGGCGGGCTGGGTACTCCTCTCGGCGGACTACTCGCAGATCGAGCTGCGCATCATGGCCCATCTGAGCAAGGATCCGGCCCTGGTGGACGCATTCGCGCGCGACCTCGACGTGCACCGCGACACCGCGTCCCGGCTCTTCGGGGTCCCCCCCGAGGCGGTGACCGGCACCCAGCGTGCGCAGGCCAAGACGGTGAACTTCGGCGTGCTCTACGGGCAGGGGCCGTACGGGTTGGCGCGCACGCTCGGGATCCCCAACGCCGAGGCCGCCGCGTTCATCCACGCCTACAAGCGGACCTATGCCGGCGTCGTCGGGTACCTGGACCACACTCTCGAGGACGCGCGGCGGACCGGCTACGTGACCACGCTGCTCAACCGGCGCCGGTACATCCCGGCCATTCGCTCGAAGAGCGCGGCGGCGCGGGCGGCGGCGGAGCGCCTCGCCATCAATACGCCGATCCAGGGATCGGCCGCCGATCTCATCAAGGTGGCGATGGTGGAACTCGACCGGCGACTGCGCGCCGATCGGCTGCGCGGACGACTGCTGCTGCAAGTTCACGATGAGCTCGTGCTGGAGTCCCCGGCGGAGGAGGCGGAGACGTTGGCCGCGCTTGTGCGCGAGACCATGGAAGGTGCGCTCCGCCTCGACGTGCCGGTGGTGGTGAACGTCGGGGTGGGCGCCAACTGGGCGGAGATTCACTGACATGCTGCGGGTCGGTCTCACGGGCGCGGCGGGCGCGGGGAAGAGCTCGGTGGCGCGGGGCCTCGCCGAGCGGGGCTTCCCGGTGATCGATGCCGACAAGGTCGCCCACGAGCTGTACCGCCCCGGAAGCCCGCTGGCGGAGAGCATCGTTCGGACCTTCGGGTCCGGCGTGCGCGACGCGGAAGGCGGCATCGACCGCGTCGCCCTGGGAGCGATCGTCTTTTCCGACCGCGCTCGCCGCGAGGCCCTTGACGCGCTCGTGCACCCGCCGCTCCTCGACGAACTGCGCCGGCGCCTCGATGCGCTGGCCGGCGCCGGCCACGAGGCGGCGGTGCTGGAAGCGGCGCTCCTGTTAAGATGGGGACCGCCCGACTTCGTGGACCTGGTCGTCGGCGTGTCCGCGCCCAGGTCGGTGCGGCGAGGCCGGCTGCTCGCGCAGGGGCTGACGTCCGAAGACGTGGAGCGCCGACTCGATCTCCAGGTGGACGAAGGCGAACTCGATCGGCGCGCGGACTTCGTGGTCGTCAACGACGGTGACCTCGATCGCCTCACACGCGGCATCGACGACCTCGCCGCATGGCTGCGCAGGCGGGCGCGCGGCGAAGGCTGACTGTTTCCCCGCCCTCGGGCGGGGTTTCTCATGGAAGGGAGCATCGGTTTGGAAACGACGGAAGTTCGCCGCCTCTTGGGGATCATGCGGGAGCGCATCGAAGTCCTGCGGGGGTATCTTTGACGTTCCGGGCAAGACCGCGCGCGTAGCCGAGCTGAACATGGGCATGGGCGCCCCCGGTTTCTGGGACGATCCCGAGCACGCCCGCGTGGTGGTGCAGGAGCTGAAGGCGGCGAAGGCCGTGGTGGATGGATTCGCCAAGACCGCCCGCCTGGTCGTCGACGCCGCCGATCTCTATGACATGGCCCTCGAGGCGGCCGACGAGGTGACCCAAAAGGAGGTCGAGGGACAACTATCGCAGCTCGAGCACGACCTGGACCGGCTCGAGCTACAGTCCTTCCTCTCGGATCCCGCCGACCGGCTGGGCGCCGTGGTCTCGATCCACCCCGGCGCGGGCGGCACCGAGAGCCAGGACTGGGCGGAGATGCTCCTTCGCATGTACCTGCGCTGGGCCGAGCGCGCCGGCTTCGCGACCAACATGCTCGACTACCAGGCGGGGGACGAGGCCGGTCTCAAGGACGCCACCTTCGAGGTCAACGGCGAGTACGCCTGCGGCTATCTCAAGGCGGAATCGGGCGTGCACCGACTCGTGCGCATCTCGCCCTTCGACGCCAGCGGACGGCGCCACACCTCCTTCGCCTCGGTATTCGTCTACCCGCAAGTGGAGGAGAGCGTCGATATCGAAGTGAACGAGGCGGACCTGCGCGTCGACACGTTTCGCGCCTCGGGCGCGGGCGGGCAGCACGTCAACAAGACCGAGTCCGCGATTCGCCTGACCCACATCCCCACCGGCATCGTGGTGAGCTGCCAGAACGAGCGCAGTCAGCACCGCAACAAGGACAGCGCGATGAAGATCCTTCGCGCTCGGCTCTTTGCCCGCCAACTCGAGGAGGAACGCCGCGTTCTGGACGGTCTCTACGACCAGCAGAAGGAGATCGCCTGGGGCAGTCAGATCCGGTCCTACGTCTTCCAGCCCTACACGATGGTCAAGGATCACCGCACCAACCACGAAACGAGCGACGTGCACGGCGTCATGGACGGGGACCTCGACGGCTTCATCGACGCGTACCTGCGATCGGATGCCACCCGGAAGCCGGTCCCGAAGAAGGGGGACGGGAAGGGCGCCGGGGAGAAGGTGCGATGAACCCGCATATCTTCCGCGAGTACGACATCCGCGGGCTCGTCGGCGAGGATCTCGACCTGGACACCGTACGCGCGATCGGACGCGGGTACGGCTCGGCCATCGCCGAGGGGGGCGGTCGCACGGTGGCGGTCGGCATGGACGTTCGCGAGAGTTCGCCGTCGCTGGCCGCCGCCATCATCGACGGGATCACCGCCACCGGGGTGGACGTGCGCTCACTGGGCGTCGTTCCCACACCCGCCGTGTACTTCGCAGTCCATCACGACGGCCTGGACGGCGCGGTACAGATCACCGGGAGCCACAATCCGATCGAGTTCAACGGCTTCAAGTTGATGAAGGGGATCGGGAGCTTCTTCGGAGAGGACATCCAGACGCTGCGCCGGCGCATGGAAGCGGCCGAGTTTCGCTCGGGCGCCGGCCGTGTCGAGGAGCGGGACATCCGCGCCGAGTATCTCCACGCGATGGGGAGCCGGCTCGCGCTCGCCCGTCCCCTCAAGGTGGTGTTGGATGCGGGCAACGGTTGCGCGGGCCCCTTCGCCCCGGAGCTCTTTCGCCGTCTCGGCGCCGAGGTGGAGGAGCTCTACTGCGAGCCCGACGGGCGATTCCCCAACCACATGCCGGACCCCACGCTGCCGGAGACGCTGGTCGGTCTCCGCGAGCGCGTGCTGGCGACGGGGGCCGACATCGGGCTCGCCTACGACGGCGACGCCGATCGGCTGGGAGCGCTCGATGAGCGGGGGAGGGTCCTCTGGGGCGATCAGCTCCTCGCCCTCTTCGCCCGACAGGTGCTGGCCCGTCATCCGGGTGCGCCGATCCTCTTCGAGGTGAAGTGCTCGCGGGCGCTCATCGAGGACATCGAGGCGCATGGGGGACGGCCGATCATGACCCGCACCGGCCACTCGATCATCAAGACGCGCATGAAGGAAACCGGGTCGCCCCTGGCGGGCGAGATGTCGGGGCACATGTTCTTCGCCGACGACTGGTACGGCTTCGACGACGCGATCTACGCTTCGGGGCGGCTTGCCCAACTCGTCGCGTCTTCTCCACGCTCCCTCGGCATGCTGGCCGACGAGTTGCCGCGCTACCACGCCACGCCGGAAATCCGCGTCGATTGCCCCGACGAGACGAAGTTCGATGTCGTGGATGCGATCCGCGCACGCTATCGCGGCACGCACGAGGTGGTGGAGGTGGACGGGGCGCGGGTGAATTTCGCCGACGGTTGGGGGCTTGTGCGCGCCTCAAACACCCAGCCGGTGCTGGTTCTGCGTGCGGAGGGGACAACCCCCGAGGCGCGCGACACGATCGAGGCCGAATTGCGCGGCGCCCTTCGGGAGCTAGGGGTCGGGTCCGCCGCCTCGCGATGAGTGCCCTGCCCGCCCCCGCCTGTCCGCGAGCGCTCCGGCGACCCCCCGGGCGTACGCTGCCCCGGTCGTTCTACAGGCGCGACACGCTGGTGGTGGCCCGCGAACTTCTCGGGTGCATTCTCGCCCGGCGCGAGGCAGACGGCCTCTGGACCTGCGGGCGGATCGTGGAGACCGAGGCGTACATCGGGGAGGACGATCCGGCCTGCCACGCGTCTGCGGGCCTCACACCGCGGACCAGCGTCATGTACGGCGAGCCGGGTCATGCGTACGTCTACTTCACGTATGGCATGCACCATCTCCTCAACGTGGTGACCGAACCGGCCGGATTCCCGGCTGCCGTGTTGATCCGCGCTCTCCACCCTCTCGCCGGCACGGAGCGCATGGCCCGTCGACGCGGTCGCGGGGGCCTCCGCGATCTCACCGCCGGACCGTCTCGGCTCTGCCAGGCGCTCGGCGTCGATCTCGCATTCAACCGGGCCTCCCTTCAAGGACCGATCTTGACGTTGCGCTGGGACGGCAGCCGCCCCGAGCCGATCCTGTGTGGGCCGCGCGTGGGGATCCGGCTCGGCACCGATCGCCCCTGGCGCTTCTGGATCGGTGGCGATCCCTGCGTGAGCCGGGTACCTTCCGCGTTTTTTCGTGGGCGCGGCAGAGGGTCGGAGTACACGGTGACTCTTGACACAGACGGAGTGCGGAGTTAGCGTTTTTGGGCTGCGATGCCAGACCGACCCCCCCCCTCCAGGACCGGACGGCTGAAAAACCAGGCGCCTGAACCAAGCGGCTCACATCGTACAGAGGTCATTCCCATGAAGCTGTTGCGCGTCCTGTTACCGGTCGCCGCGGCCGCCATTGTTCTGTGGCTGGCCTACGGCTGCTCCGGAGTCACGCAGTTCGATCCATCTCAGATCGGGGATTTCTCGATCCTCACCGTGACCTACGGCGATCCCGGCGGAAGCGCCGATCCCTGCAACGACGTGTTGCCGCAGATCGACGGTGTCGCGGAGGAGCGCGAGTGGACGGGCGCGGAGCCCATCTTCTTGCGCATGACCGGGGCCAACGGCACCGGCGGTGCGGAATACTACGTCGAGGTCCGGGCGATCTGGACCGACGAAGCCCGGGTGGGGGGGACGAATCGGATCTACTTCCTCGTCCGCTACCCCGACAACACCAACAACTACAGGGCGGATTTCCTGGCCTACGGGAAGCCCGATTCCATCACCGGGGAAATCGTCTCGAGTACGATCGCCGACGTTTCCGCGACCCCGGACTGCGACCCGTGGCTATTAGCCACGGAGCCGGCGGACAGCGTGCGCTGGACTCGCATCAACCCTGACGGCAAGGAAGACCAGATCTTCATCGCGCTTACCGAGGCTCCGGACGAGGAGCCCCTCTCGGACCTCGTGAGCTTGAATCAGGAGTTGATGGCCGGACTCGGTGTCAAGGCACCCAGTGCGGCGATCCCGGTTGCTTCCGGGGCCCGGCCGACGGACGTCTGGGTCTGGCGGGCAGGGCGGACCAATCTCCATCCGGTCTTCCAGTTCGCGAACTGGCAGGCTTTCGTGAATGACCTTCCCGAGCCTGTGTCCACCAAGTACGCGAATACGTCGGGTTTCTGTGAGGATCTGTGGGTCAATGCGAACTCCGTCGTCGCCGACGTTGGTTCACCCCTGTATGTGGCCAACTGGAACGGATCGTCTCCGATCCCGTTACGTCTCACCCAGTGCCCGTCCGTAGACCGTGAACCTACCGAGGAGGATCTCCAAGCCCGCAACAAGGGAGTCCCCGCCGATCTCGCGCTCTGGTATCCGACCTCCACGCGTTTCGTTTGCGGGAGCGTGCTGGCCTGCTCGCGGCTTACGAAGCCTCTGCCGTGGGGGTCCAAACTTCAGCCCGACGAGTACGACGGCGTCCAGGGTTGGGGGCTCCAGCTTCCCTCCGAGAGCGCCCGGGACGTGCGCGCGCGAGCGGCCTACACCGTGAATCAGGACAAGGGCTTTCCGGTGCGGACCCTCGAGATCATGAGGGATCTGAGCACCGGCAACGGCGACGATCTGATCGTCAACCCGGATGGTACCCACTTCTATCGCATGGTGATCGGGGTGCTGAACAACTCCTCCTCCGTGGGGAGCGGGTCCACCGAGATTCGCCTGCAGTTCGAACCGCGCAAGCCGCGAGTCGGCACCGCGCGCCGGTGTTAGCCAGGAGGTTTGCAGTGGTGAAGGAAATGCAGATCCGAGCGCTTTCGTTTTTCCTCCTCATGACGCTGACGGCCGGCACCGCCTCCGCGCAACTCCTCGTGAACGAGCGGATGTTCCTGCAGCCGACCCAAGTGGTCTTCGGCCCGGGAACCGTTCGCCTGGACGGTATGGGCGGGTTCGAAGCCGCGGTCTCCGACGAGAACTACGAGTTGGACGCCTACGATTTCAGCCACAACCCGGCCGGGCTCGGTGATGATCGTGATTCGTGGTCCATCGACACTCGGTACGGCCACCAGGAGTTCACCGAGCGCGACGCCGCCAGCAACCGCGACAATTCCCGCGTCAACGAGGGTTCGTTCCTGGTTGCCTATCATGCCCCCGGCAAGATGGGTCTGGGTGGCCGCATCGATTACGCCGAAGCCAGGACCGACGACGTCACTCGGCTCCGCAACTCGTACGAGATCTCCGGGTTGGAGCTTGTGGGAAGCCGGTACTTCTTCCCCCGCTTCTCAGCTGGAGTGCGGCTCGCCCTCACCGATGAGGCCGAAAGCGTCTTCTCTCCGCGCGTCTACAACATCTCCCACGAGTCCACGCTCATCCACGCCGGCCTCGGCGGAACGTTCCGCGTTGCCCGCGGGGTCACGGTGGGCGCGCGGGGGGAGATCATCTCGAGTCAGGTCGACGGCACGAGCCGGGGGCCATTCCACACCGACACCTTTGACTGGAGTCGTCCGGGGGGACTTGCGTCGTTCCACGGCTTTATCGACCGGGGACGCCTTCAGGCCGGCGTGGACTACTCGCACCGGAAGCTTGAGGGTAAGGAATCCGTCGCGATTAGCTGGTCTCAACGGTTCGGCTACAACCCGACCGACGAGGTGGTTCGATTCGACACAGACACGTTTACCGAAGATCGGTCGGACGACTCGTTTCGCGCCCGCGCGCGGCTGGAAGTGATTCCGAATCGTCTCACCCTCTCGGGAGCGGTTCTGAGCGCGCAGCAGGACTTCAGTGTCATCCAGAACCCGAACATCATCGGCTCCCGCGCCGATCTGGACGTTTCCGCCGACGGCAACGCCTTCGTGCTGGGAGTGTCGACCACGCAGCTTCGGGCTCGGCTTCTGCTGGCTGCCGAGATGAAGGTCTCCGGCTCAGAAGTCACCGGATTTTCGGAGGGGATCAAGTCCGAGCTCGATGAAAACGTGTTCCGGGTGGGAGGGGAGTATCTGGCGGGGGAGATCTTGGTGGGGCGCCTCGGTTTCGCTCAGACCCAATCCACGGATAAGACCACGGTCGTCGCAGGCAACACGGTCAGCGAACGGGACCTGGACCGGTCGACGCTGTCCACCGGCATCGGCATCGTCCCGTCCGGGGGCATCTGGCAGTTCGATCTGGCCTACGACGTGGACGTGAACGCCAAGACCAATAACGACCGGTCGCAGTTCTCGGCCTACGTGAAGTACCTCTTTTAGGGGACTCAGGGGGTCGGGAACCTTGACAGGGCTAAGAGGATGGCCTAGAGTACCGATATCAGGATCCAGGTATCCTCACTCTCAGCCGCCGTATGGTGCCGGCGGTCCTGCCTCACGAGAGTTCTCGCTGCTCGGCCCGGGTTTCGACCCGTCGCGGCCTCGTGCCGCCGGTGTCCCCCGGACGAGTCGCCCCGCGCTAGCCTCAGCGCTGGTTGACTCAAGCTACCGTGTTGCTTATAGTTGCGGATCTCCGCAAGGAGCACGAGCTTTTGGAGGTGAGCCTTGATGAAAGGAACTGACGAGGTCATGAGAGTCCGTCCCAGAGGCATGCTGATCCATCTCCTTGCTGCGTGTTCGACGCTGGCCATGGTCGCCACCGCTTCCGCTCAGGGTACGGGTACGCTCACCGGGACCGTGCGCGATGTCGACGGCCAGAGCAAGGCCTACGCGAACGTCGTTGTTCTCACCACCAAGATGGGCGCTATGACGGACTCCGATGGGAAGTACACCGTCAAGAACGTGCCGGCGGGAACCTACACGATCCGCGTCTCTTTCCTGGGATACGAGCAGCAGGAACGCACGGTGCAGATCAACGCCGGAGCGACCACCACCGCCAACTTCGAGATCAAGACCACCGTCGTCGCCACGATGCAAGTCGTGCGCGTCGAGGCCACCAAAGAGCTCATCCGGCGGGGTGACTCCGGCACCCAGCATCGCGTGGGCTCCGAGGAACTCGATCGCCTGCCGGTCGACACGTTTGCCGAGGCGGTCGCCCTCAAGTCCGGAGTCGTCGCCCAGGGCGGCCAGCTTCACTTCCGCGGGGGGCGAGCGGGCGAGGTCCAGTACCAGATCGACGGCATTCCGGTGAACGACCCGCTGGTGGGCGGAGGCGTCAACGTTGCCACCGTGTCCGTGTCGGACTCCGACGTGCTCCTCGGCGGGATGGATGCCGAGTACGGGAACGCTCAGTCGGGAGTCGTCAACATCATCACCCAGGAAGGCACCGATACGTTCCAGGGTGAAGTCAGCTACATGACCGACGACTACGGCGCCCCGGACAAGACCTATAACAACTACGACCGGCTTTCCCTCGGGATGGGCGGTCCTTCTCCGATTCGCAATCTCACGTACTACGTCTCGGTCCAGGGTACGTGGTCGGACACCTATCTTCAGACCAGCGAGCAGCGCGAACGGCACCAGATTCTGGACTTCATCCGAGTGGGCCCGCGGCAGGACAACGAGATCAACTTGCAGGCCAAGCTGGCCTGGAAGCCCGGCCCCAACTACAAGATGACCATGGAAGTGCTGCAGAACGACCGCACCTGGGACACCTACCGGCACAGCTTCAGCGCGGAGGGCTTCGTCGAGACCCGCATCGACACGATCGCCGACAATGGCGCGATCGAGACTCGATACGGCGCCTTCAGCGAGAGGCAGGAAGGTCCCAACTGGCTCTACTACAATGCCGCCGAACACACGCCGAACTACGAGAACACATTTCGGCAGTACAAGCTCGTGTGGAGCCACACCCTGAGCACGGGGACCTTCTACACCCTCAAGTTCAGCGAGAACTCTTACGACTTCCTTTCCTCGGTGCAGGACAAGCTTCCCTGGGAGTACGAGGCGCAGTATCCCGATCAGTGGCGGGACCGGATCCACTTCCGGACCCTGCCCTTCTTTGCGAGCAACGGCGACGTGCCCACCTATCGCGATCAATCGTCCCGGGTGTGGACGCTGAAGTCGGACTGGACCAGTCAGCTCGGTGCTCACAAGGTCAAGACCGGGATCGAGCTCAAGTACAACGACCTCGCGCTCCTCGCTGTGGACTTTCCCAACCGGATCAACGCCGAAGGCGAAATCGGGCTCTACCGGAGCGAATACCACTACTACAATCCCGAAGGGTCCCTGTACCTCCAGGACCGCTGGGAACACGAGGGCATGGTGATCAACGGGGGGATCCGCTACGACTACTTCTCGGTGGGGAACCAACTGGATGCCGCCGAGGTGGAGAACCGCACCCGCGAGCAGTGGAGCCCGCGCGTGGGCATCGCCTACCCGATCTCCGACCGCGACGTGTTCTCGTTCCACTACGGGCGGTTCAGTCAGGTCCCGGACCGGCAGTACATCTTCGAGAACCGGGGCGCCGCGGTGCGCACCCGCGGGAACCCGAACCTGGACAACGAGACGACCGTCTCGTACCAGGCGGCGCTTCAGCACATGTTTACCGAGAGCGTGACCGGACAGTTCTCGGTCTACTTCAAGGATATCTTCGGACTGCTCACGATCGAGGAGGTCAGTTCAGGGGACAGCCCGGCGCTGGTCACGCAATACGTGAACAAGGACTACGCCTCTTCCCGGGGGTTTGAGCTGAGCCTCACCAAACGGTTCACCCGGAACTTCGCCGGCGAGCTCTCCTACACCTACGGTGTGGCGACAGGGGTGGCCTCCGACCCCAATCAGCAGCAGCAGGTGGATTTCCTGTACTTGCCCATCTCCGAGCAGCCGCTCGATTGGGACCAGCGGCACACGGTCTCGGCGACCGCGACGGTCGCGCAGCCCAACAACTGGTCGGCCAATTTCGTGTGGACGTTCGGCACGGGGTTCCCCTACACGCCCCGGGACCGAAACGTGCGCAAGCCCGACCCCTTGCTCACTAACTCCCGGCGGTTGCCGAGTTCGGCGTCCCTGACCGTGCAGGCGGAGAAGTACTATAAGATCTGGGGACAGCGGGTGAAGGTGTTCCTGCGCGGCAACAACGTCCTGGACGCGCGGAACATCCAGGATCTCGAACCGGCCAACTGGCCGCAGCCTCCGCAGGCGAATACCACCGACTACCAGGTGTTTTACAGCGAGACGGGGCGGGCGGGCGGGGCCTACCTGAGCGATGACCTGAACGAGGACGGCATCCAGGACTGGGTGCCGCTCAACGATCCGCGGGTCTTCTCGGAAGGTCGCAATATCCGCGTCGGCATCGGCGTCAGCTTCTAAAGGCGGGAGTAGACGTATGACCAGGCACTTTGGATTCGAACAGCTTGGACGGGTGGTTTTGACGACCCTCGCTGCCGGCCTCATTCTGGCAGCGCCGGCCGCCCAGGCGCGCACGAACGTGGAACTCCCCACCGCTCTGGGGCGCGCACCTTCCGATCTGTATGCGTTGCGGCCACCTTACAGCTTCGCCCACAACGCAGGGCTCCTGACCCTGCAGATCACCAACGTAGGGATCATCGGGAACCCGTTTATCGATGATTTCTCCGCAGGTTGGCGCGGCGGCGAATACCTCTATTTCTCGGGCCTCTGGATTGGCGCGATCGGCTCCGACTCCGAGCCGCACGTGTCCACCGCGTCCCCGTTGGAGCTGCGTCCGGAGCTTCTCGCTACCTGGACGGTGTACGAGTCGTTCGAGGGGCTGAGGGGCGGTAACCGGCTGGGCGGCGCGGATCCGGATGCCGTCGACGACGACAAGGACGGCTTCGACGACGAGGACTTTCAAAACGGCCTGGATGACGACGGCGACGGCCGCATCGACGAGGACTACGCCGCCATCGGCCAGCAGATGTTCTCCTGCATGTACAAGGACGATACTCCCGAAGCCCTCGCGCAGGTTTCGGATCACGTGCCGCTGAACATCCTCGTCCGGCAGCGATCCTTCCAATGGGCCACCGCCGGAATTAACGAATTCGTCGGGTTCGAATTCGAGATCGTCAACACCGGCGACCAGCGGCTGCGGGAGATGTATCTGGGCTTCTTCTCGGACTCCGACGCCGGCCCCAAGACCGCCGACAAGTACTGGAGCGACGACCTGGTGGGGTGGGCCCATATCGACACGACGGTGACCGACCCTCAGCTGGCCGGCCCCTGCGCTACTTTCGATCTGGCGATGGACACCGCGTTCATGTGGGACGCTCCCGACAACGGGACGACGATCTCCGGGGGCGACGTCCCCGGCGTGTTCGGGAGCCTTTTTCTCGGTCACACCACCGACGACACCGGTGTGCGCGCTCCGCAGAACGTGGGTTTGACCACGGTGGGCTGGTTCAGCTCCTCCGGCGCCAACTCCGATCCGCAAAACGATGACGAGCGTTATGCCCTGATCGCCGCGGGCACGAAGCCGCAGCGAAACGCGACCAAGCCCGACGACTACAGGTACGTGATCGCGGCGGGGCCCTTCGCGCAGCTCAACCCCGGTGAGTCGCTTGTCTTTCAGACTGCATACGTGATCGGAGATGGCGCAGACGGTTACCGAGCGAACGCGGTGAACGCGCAACGGGTGTTCGATGGCAAGTACATCAATGCGGACCAAAACACCGCTACGGGTGTTGACGGCAGGGAGCGCTGCCTCATGGTACTCGAGCAAGGGGACGAGATCGTTTGGGACGATCCGTGCGACACGCTCGAAACCAAGGTCTACTTTCGGGATGTGGGGAATTGCCACTGGGTGGATGCGGACTGCAACTCCTGCACCGGTGACCTCGGGGCGGAGGCCCTGATTCAGTGGGTGGGGACAACCGCCCCGCCGCCTCCCAAGCTGAACACCGACCCGGATCTGGACCTCCTGGATCCGGATCTGGTTGCCTCCTCTCCGGCCGGCGATCACAAGGTCATCCTGCAGTGGGACAACAGCTCCGAACTCCGCAAGGACCCGATCACCGGTGAGGAGTTGTTCAAAGGGTACCGGGTCTGGCGCGCCGACAACTGGCAGCGCCCCGAGGGATCGATCGGGCCGGCTCCGGAGGAGTGGATGAAGCTCGCGGAGTTCCGCGATGACGAGGACGCGAATTCCCAGGGGGCGCAGCTGCTCCGGACGGTGCGACAGAACCATGTCAAGGAGATCGGCTACACCGATGACGATATTCCCAAGGCGATCTACCCCGTCGGCCGGTATCAATACGAGGATACCAATGGGATCCTGAACGGCAAGATCTACTTCTACGCCGTGACTGCGTTCGGCCTCACCACCCGGCACAATGCGCTGACGGACCGTGACGAAACCGTCGAGCTAGGCGGACTGCCGTCGGCGGTCGAGGCCGAGATGGTCGTGCCTCGCTGGAATGCTGCGAAAGGCTGCGATCAGGTCAAAGTGGTCCCCAACCCCTATCGGGGGCGGGCGGACTGGGATCTGACTCCCAGCGATCGCGATCCAACCGGGACCAAGATAGCCTTCCGCAATCTGCCGGACGAAGGAGCGACGATCCGAATCTACACGCTGTCCGGGGACTTGGTCCAGGAAGCGCAGCATGACGGAGCGGACGGAAACGGGACGTATTTCTGGAACATGATCACCCGGAACGGGCAAAACGTCACCAGCGGGATCTACCTTTACTCGGTGGATTCCAGCGAGGGGATATGTCGTGGCCGTTTCGTGATCATTCGATAGGAGCCCCGCTCGAGGATGAGGGCACAAGGAGGTACTGCGGTGAAACGTCTGGTCGTGGCAATCGCGCTGCTATGCCTGGTTCCTGCGGGGCTGTGGCCGGCCGGCGCCGAAGCGGCTAAGTTCTTCGAAAAGGTCGGCACCTATGACGGCCAGTTCATGAAGATTCCTATCGGGGCGAGGGCCACCGCGATGGGCGGGGCCTTTGTCGCGGTCGCCGATGATGCGTCATCGGTGTATTGGAACCCGGCCGGTATCGCCCGGCTGCAGGGAAGCATCGTCGCGGTTCACCATGTGAACTGGGCCGCGGACGTCAACATGACCCAGGGGACATACGTCTTCAGCCTTGGGTTCCTGCCCGGCATGCTGGCGGTCAACGCGCGGGCCCTCTATGCGGACGACATGGAGGTGACCACGGTGTTCAATCCCGACGGCACGGGGGAGTATTTCGACGCCGGCTACTCCTCCTACGGCCTCACCTACGCCCGGTCCCTCACCGACAAGTTCTCGATGGGTGTGACGGCGAGCCTCGTACACGCGGGGCTGGATGACCTGGGATCGAACGCACTGGCGTTTGACGTGGGGACGCTCTACGACACCGGATTCCGGTCGCTGAAGGTTGGGATGGCGATCCAGAACATGGGGTCGGAGCTGTCCTACATCGACGGGGCCAAGTCGGCCAAGCTGCCCATTCTGTTTCGTGTGGGCGGCTCCATCATGCTCTATCAGGCGCTCGAGCATCAGGTGATATCCACCGCGGAGTTCAGCCACCCGCCCGACAACAACGAACGGCTGAATCTGGGTGCGGAGTACGCGTTCAAGAACTTCTTCTTCCTTCGCGGTGGCACGAATTTCGGCTATGACGCCGAGAAGCTCGCCGCCGGAGTGGGCGTGAAGTTCCCGACTTCGCTCTCCTCGGAGACCCGATTCGACTACTCGTACACCGGCATGTCGGATCTCGGTGAGTCGCATCGGTTCTCGCTCGAGATTGGATTCTGACAGACCGATTCCGGGGGCCTCGGTTCTCGGACGGCCATCCGGTGGTGAGACTGACGGGCAGCGTGGGGCACTCCCGCGTTGCCCGTTTCGCTTTTCGGGGATGGGGTCGCCGCGAAGACCCGCCGTCCCGCGCAGGAGAGGATTGCCATGCTGAAATCATCTGGTCGGTGTGCCCGGGAGTGGGTGGTTGCGACGCTCGCCGTCCTGTGCGTCCTCTTCCTGGTGTCCGGACGGACGGCGGCGGCGGGGTTCCCGCTCTCTTCGGTCGGGGACATCTGGTTTCAGGCTGACCATGCCGGCTTCAGGGGCGCCTCGGGGGAAGTCATCGAGGAGTACTACCTCAGGATCACCAACAATCAGCTCGAATTCCGGGAGGACGGGAACGGCGCCCACTCCGGCCAAGTCTACGTCCGGCTGCGCTTCAAGGACGAGGAGGGGCGGGAGTTGGGAGAGGCCGGGCACCGCTACGAGTTTCGAGTTCCCGACCTCTCGACGGCGCAGTCCCCCGATCATGCCCAGGTACTGCTCCTCCGTGAAGCTCTCGACCCACGTGCCCGCAGTGTCGAGGTGGCGGTCGAGGATCTGAACGCCCGCAAGCGCGGTCTGCTCTATATGTTCACCGGAAAGCGCCGAAACGGCGCCGGAGAAGGTCCGCTCGAACCGCCTCCTTTCGTGGGGAAGAGCTTCGGGATCAGCGACCTTCAGTTCGCCTGGGAGGTCGGGGATAGCACCGCCGACGGCCCCTTCGAGAAGAACGGGTTGAACGTGATCCCCAATCCGTCGCGGGGTTACGGCCTGCTGCAGCCGCGATTGACCGCCTACTACGAGATCTACGATCTGCGGGAGGGGGTGGAAGGGGAGAGGGCATTCGTGGCGCACTACGAGATTCGGGGACCGTCCGGGTCGGTGACCGCTCCTGCGCCCGACACCGTGCGCTGCGCCTCGGGTGAATGCGTCCGGGTCGTGAGCTTCGATCTTTCTCAGGCCGGCAGCGGGCAGTTCGTGCTGCGCGCGACTTTGGAGAATGTGGCCACCGGCGAGGAGACCGCCTCGGAGCGGCCGTTCAATGTGCTGTGGAATTCGGACTCGTGGGATCGGAGCGAGCAGGACGTTCTGGATGAGGCCCGCGTGCTCTTCACAGAGGCCGAGTACGAGAAGTTCAAGGAGATGTCCTTCGGTGACCGCGAGCTCTACATTCAGCGATTCTGGACCGAGTCGGACCCGACTCCCCAGTCCGCTCAGAACGAACTGCGGGGCGAATTCCTGCGCCGAGTGGCCTTCGCCAATCGGGAATTCAGCGCTCACGGCATGAAGGGGATGATCACCGACCGCGGCCGCATCTTCATCCGCTTCGGCGACCCCGACGAAATCGAACGCGAGCTTCTGCCCACCGTAGACCGCCAACTGGACCGCCGCGTGGAAGAGTTGACGAGGGAGAACGAGGAGGGCCGACTTCTCGCCACCAACGACGAGGCCGACACGCGTCCCTACGAGATCTGGTCCTACACGCGTCAGGGGACGCCGCTGTTCCCTGAGCGCGAGTTCACGACCAGCATGACCGGCCTCAAGTTCGTGTTCGTGGACGAGACGGGCACGGGGCGTTATGTCCTGCGCTATTCCTCCGACTTCATCGGATACTAGGCGCGATCGCACCGCTCCCCGCGCGCGCGGCAGCGGTTACCTTGACACCTCATCAGGCCCCGAATACCATCTTCGGCGCGATTCCGAAGTGGAATCGAGTTTTGTGCTTTTCGGACAGGACGCTTCGCGGCCGGCCGCGCCGCCCGCCCGCCCGGGCCGGGAACTCCGCGTTTCTCGGGCGCTTCCGTGGACTTCCGCGAGCGCCGTCTCGATCACGTTAAGAAGGGAGCTCATCAATGAGAGTCGCCATTAACGGCTTCGGCCGCATCGGCCGCCTGGTTTTCCGCGTCGCCCTCAACGATCCCAGTATTGAATTTGTCGCGGTCAACGACTTGACCGATGCCCGGACCCTCGCCCATCTCCTCGGCCACGACTCGGTGCACGGGAACCTGTCCGCGCCGGTGACCGTCGACGGAGAGCACATCCGTTGCGGGGACGACAAGTTCCGGGTGCTCAAGGAGACCGACCCCAAGAAGCTTCCGTGGAAGGAGATGGGAATCGACCTCGTCATCGAATCCACGGGCAGATTCACGGACCGGGAGAAAGCGGCGGCCCACCTCGATGCGGGTGCGAAGAGGGTGATCGTCACGGCTCCTTCGAAGGGTGCGGACGCCATGCTGGTCATGGGGGTCAACCACGCGGAATACGATCCGGCGAAACACTTCGTGATCTCGAACGCCTCCTGCACCACGAACTGTCTCGCCCCGGCGGTGAAGGTCTTGCACGACAACTGGGGGATCAAGCGGGGGTGGATGACGACGATCCATGCGTACACCAACGACCAGAACCTCCTCGACCTGCCTCACAAGGACTTGCGCCGCGCGCGGGCGGCGGCCATCAACGTGGTGCCGACCACGACGGGGGCGGCGCGGGCGATCGGGACCGTGATCCCCGAGTTGAAGGGCAAGCTGGACGGCTTCGCGATCCGGGTACCGGTCCCGGACGGCTCTGTGGTCGATCTCGTCGCCGAGATGGAGAAGAGCCTGACCAAGGAGGAGATGAACGCGGCGTTTCGCAAGGCGGCGGAAGGGCCCCTCAAGGGCGTGCTCCAATACAGCGAGGACGAGCTCGTTTCCACCGACATCGTGCACAGCACCTTCTCGAGCGTGTACGACAGCAAGATGAGCCAGGTGATGGACGGGAATCTCGTGAAGGTCATCTGTTGGTACGACAACGAGTGGGGCTTCTCGTGCCGCGTCGTGGACCTCATCCACTACATGGAAAGCCGCGGATAGGCCATGAACAAGCTGACTCTCAAGGATCTGGACGTGAAGGGGAAGCGCGTCCTCGTGCGCGTGGACTACAACGTGCCCATCAAGGACGGAAAGGTCACCGACGACTCGCGCATCACCGCTTCGCTGCCGACCTTGCGCCGGCTGATGGACGGGGGAGCCCGGGTGATCCTGATGTCCCACCTGGGCCGGCCCAAGGGGGGACCGGAGCCCAAGTACTCCCTCAAGCCGGTGGCTCACCACCTCTCCGTGCTTCTCGGCAAGGATGTCAGGTTCACGGACGATTGCGTGGGGTCCGCGGCGGTCCGCCTGAGCGAGGACCTGCGTCCCGGAGACGTGCTGCTGCTGGAGAACCTCCGGTTCCACGCCGAAGAGGAGGCCAACGACCCGGCGTTCGCGGCCGAGCTTGCCAAGCTCGGCGATCTCTACGTGAACGACGCGTTCGGCTCCGCCCATCGCGCCCACGCCTCCACCGAGGGGGTGACCCGCTACTTCGCGCAGTCCGCGGCGGGACTCCTGATGGAGCAGGAGCTTCACTATCTCGGGCTTGCACTGGCGAAGCCCGAGCGTCCCTTCGTCGTCATTCTCGGCGGCGCGAAGATCTCGGGGAAGATCGACGTTCTCACACATCTCCTCGCCAAGGTGGACCGGATCCTCATCGGCGGTGGGATGACCTATACGTTCTATCGGGCGGAAGGAACGGAGATCGGCAACTCGCTCGTGGAGCCCGATCGCGTCGAGATGGCTCGCGAAGTCCTGGCTGCGGCTGGACAGGTCGGGGTGGACATCGTGCTTCCTATCGATTCGCTGGTCTCGACCGCTGCCGACGGCACCGCGCCGGTGCGGGCGACGGAATCCGCCGCGATTCCCTCCGGCTGCCTTGGCGGCGACATCGGTCCCCGCACGGTGAAGCTGTTCCGGGAGAAGCTCGCTGACGCACGAACCGTGGTCTGGAACGGTCCGCTCGGGATCTTCGAGGTTCCCGCCTTCGCCGCCGGCACGTTGGAGATCGCCGCGGCCGTCGCCGAAGTGGCCGGTCGTGGCGGCGTCAGCGTCGTAGGCGGTGGGGACTCGGTGGCGGCCATCTCCCAGGCGGGAATTCCTGACGAGGCGTTTTCGCACGTATCGACCGGCGGCGGCGCTTTCCTCGAGTTTCTGGAGGGAAAGACCCTGCCCGGTGTGGCCGCTCTCACGGAAAGGCCCTGAGCCATGCGCAAGCCTCTCGTTGCCGGCAACGCCAAGATGAACTTGACCCGGCCGGGGTTGCTCGCGGTGCTGGATGCGCTGAAGCGCGACATCGGATTGAATCCTCCCGAGTGCGAGGTCGTCTACTGCCCGCCGTTCGTCTGGCTGGCTGAAGCGGCGGCCACGCTCTCCGGCTCCCGCATCGAACTTGGCGCCCAGAACATGCACTGGGAGGCCTCGGGCGCGTTCACCGGCGAGATCTCTCCGGGGATGCTGCGCGAGGCCGGCTGCCGTTACGTGATCCTCGGGCACTCCGAGCGCCGGACTCTCTTCGGTGAGACCGACGCCGGTGTGCGATCCAAAGCGGAGGCGGCGCTCTCCGCCGATCTCGTGCCGATCGTGTGCGTGGGCGAGACGGAGCAGGAGCGCAAGGCGGGGGCGACCGAGGTGGTCCTGACCCGGCAGACGGTGGGCTCCCTGGGAGGGCTGGCAGTTTCCGACCCGACCAGGCTCGTGCTGGCCTACGAACCGGTCTGGGCCATCGGCACCGGCAATAACGCCACCCCGGAACAGGCGCAGGACGCTCACGCCCACTTGAGGCGCGAGCTGGCCAAGGTCTTGGGACCGGAAGTGGCGGTCGCGGTCCGCATCCTCTATGGGGGGAGCGTCAAGGCGGACAATGCCGCGGATCTCCTGACCCGACCCGACATCGACGGGGCGCTGGTGGGAGGCGCTTGCCTCAAGCCGGAGGCGTTCCTCCCCATTGTCCGGGCGGCGCGATCGGGGCCGACACGGTCGGGTTGACGTCCCTGGGGTCCGCTGCTAGACTGTTTCGTCCTTCGCAGGACCCCGCTCGCGTCGAGGGGCCGGGCCAGTCCGCGCGAAACCGGAGGTTTGTCGAGTGATCTACGGCTTGATCCTGGTGTTGCACCTCTTAATCTGTGTGGTGCTCATCCTCGTGGTTCTGCTTCAGTCCGGCAAGGGTGGCGGGCTGGCGGGAGCCTTCGGGGGCATGGGCGGCGCGGGCCAGACTCTCTTCGGAGGGCGGGGCGCGGCGACGTTTCTGAGCAAGGCCACCACCGTTCTGGGAATCGCTTTCATGGCGACCTCCCTCGTGCTCGCGCTCATGGCGGGGACGCGCAGCGGGCCCAGAAGCGTGATCCGGGCTGCCCAGGGCGAGGTTTCGGACGAGGTTCCGCCCCCCGTGTCCACGCAGCCCTTGCAGATCCCAGGGGACCAGGGGGTTCCCGTGACCGGAGGCTCGGACGCGGCCCCGATCCAAATTCAGATGGGCTCGGGGACGACTACGGCACCGGCACCGGCACCGGGCAACACTCCCTCCGATCCGGCCCCGGCCACCCCGGCCACGCCGGGAGCCGGAGGGAACTGACGGTAGGGTTTTCACGCGGAAGTGGCGGAACTGGCAGACGCGCAAGGTTGAGGGCCTTGTAGGAGCAATCCTGTAGGGGTTCAAGTCCCCTCTTCCGCACCATCCCTCATGATCGAATGTGAACGATCGGCCCGAGGCCCGCAGGCCTTGGGCCTTCGCGTTTCCCAATCGATCCCGGTCGGGAGGGGAGGATTCTCTCTCGACGACAACGATGGCAAGGTGGGGAACGGACAGTCGGGCCAGGCCGGTCGTGCGCCGAAAAAAAATGAAGCGGAGCCCGGTTAGCCTCGTCCGTGCCGCTGGCCGCAAGCCGACTCACAGTCGCTTCGCTTTATGTTATTGCGGCCAGACACGAAGGCGAAAGCTGCAGGGTATCCGCTTCGCTAGGCGATAATTCTGTCGCGGGCCGAGGGACCGGGTCAAGGCAGAATCCGGTCCGGAGCGCAAAAAGGCGCCCCGGACCGGTGACTCACCGGGGGCGCTGTCCTAGCGCTTGACCGAGTAGACGCCCCGCCCCACCCGATGAAACCGTCCATCGCGGGCGAGCGCCGCGCCGAGGTTCTGGGTGAAGTTGGCCCCCGCTCTGCCCTTCTTACCCTTGAGAACGAAGTCCGAGATCTCCTGGATTCCCAGCGGCTTCTTGCGCCGCGTGAGCAACTGGTAGGCGAGATCGCGGACGTTCGGCCCCTTGCCCCTGATGCCGGCGCTTCGGGCAGCCCGCTTCTTCTTCATTCTCTCTCGCTCGGCCTTCTGACTTGCCTCGAGGAGTTGCTCCAGTCGGACGAGTCGCTGCTCGAGATTCTCCAGTTCGGTCAACAAACCTCTCACGCGGTGCTGGAGCTTACCGGCCTTCCTGGCCGCCACCTTCAGACTGGGGCGGCGCCCGCGGCGATTCATCGTTTCGGCCTTTGCCATGATCCCTCCCTCTTTCGTACCACGTACGCTGATGTCGCTGATTCAAGCCCAAAGGGCGCCTTCACCAAGAAAGCGCAATGCAATGATTCAAGGTCCATCATGCTAGCATCGTCGCCATCCGGCAACAATGCTCCGCCTGCGTTTTTTGTGCTGCCGAGTCGATTTTCACGGGGTCGCCGGTCTGGTAGGATGTCGGCAATCAATTAGAAAGAAGTTTTACATCTTCTGACCGGAAGCATTGTGAATCGCCCCTGCCGGCGGCCGATCAGGGCGCAAAGGAGACATCGGCGCCGACATACCGCTCGACCTCCCTCCAGTACTGCCCCTGGGGTCGGGGGCCGGCGAAGCCGCGCACGGCGAGGCGGAATACCTGCCGACGCCCGGTTTCGACGCCGAGAAGTCCGGTTTGCGCGACGCGCATGCGGCGAGCACTGTCGGCGGCGAAATGAACCGCCGCGAACGGACGCCATTTCCCGCCTCCCCAGGATCGTTGCGCGCCGAGGCGCATGCTGAGGCCGTGATCGACTGGAACGGCGTGCCAGGAGGTGCCCACTCCGGCGTACACGGTCCCGGGGCCCTTCCCTGCCTGCACGTCGAGGCTCCAGAACTCCCGGCTGAACGTCATTCCCCGATACGCAACCGTGGAATCGCCGTCAGCCCGGTGCGCGCTCCAGTGGGCGATGCTCAGGCGCGCCGCCCCCGAGCCAATCCGTCTCTCGAGGCTGGCGCCGAAGATCCCGTCAAATGTCTGGAGGGGAAAGAACGCCCCGTCGCGGCCGAGCCGGAAGAAGGCGTGGGCCTCCACCGTGGCCACCAACGGTCGATCGGCCGGCCCGAACGCCAGGATGGGAACCGGCCGCCCGAGCGTGGCGTCCAGGCGGTCGCGGTTGGAGGCATAGGTGATGCCTGTGCGGGGTTCGAGCGGATCCGCCAGCGGTCGAAGGTAGGGCGACGCCTCGGGGAACCATTGGAAGCAAGATGCAACTCCCATCCCTGGGAAAATGCAGGCGCAGAGCGTGGCGAGGAGCAGGCTCACGCCGCGCCTGAGAGCATGCCGGTGGGGAACGTGGCTCCGCATGACGGGTTCCTTGACACGCTGGAGAGATACCGCAGACAATCCAAGGTATAGTTGAATCACGATTCGAACGGAGTCCGCAATCGTCCTGCGCGACGAACTCACCCCGGGTGGCCGGCTCGATCAGGCGAGCGAATGCTCTCTGGTCACGGGGCGCGGCCGGTTCGAGGGTAGAGCCCGCGCCCGCAGGTGCGGCGGGTCAGAAACCGGAAACAACCGGCCCCGCAGCGGGGTATTCTGCTGTGATCCGCGCGGAAAGGCAACCTTGAGAGGGAGAGAATCGCCGCTCGCAGCGGTACCGTGTTCCGAAATGCCATGAGATTCGTCCTGACTTCAAGCCGGCGTAAGGAGGCACGCGGGCCGGGAGCCGAGGGGGTCGGGGTAACCCGCTACCTCGCTCTGAGCCTCGGTGTGCACCTCGCGGTGGTCTTCCTCATCTCGATCCCGCTGGTCCATCGGGTCCGGCCGATCTTCGCTGAACCGGTCTACCAGGTTGCCCTGGTCGAGTGGCCCGAGCCGAACTACGCCCCCCCGGTTCCCGCGCGGGTGCCTGTGCGACCTCAAGATAAGCCGCAGGAGAAGCCGGCCGCCGAGAAGAAGCCTGAACCCGACGCGGTGAAGATCCAGGATCCGCGAAAGAAGCCGGAGAAGCCGCGGGAGGAAACAAAGGCGGTCGTGGCCGAGATCAAGAAGGCCGAGACGCCGCCTGTCGTCTCCGAGCAGCCACCGGTTGAGCGCGCGACCCCCAACGAGGCGCCGGAAGGTCCGGTTTCTCTCGGCACGGTCGACCAACCCGATTTCAAGCACGACTACTATCTTCAGATCGTGATGAGCCGCCTTGCGCAGGCCTGGGTGAGACCTCCCGGCGGGCAGGGCGTGACACGCGCCACCATTCACTTCATCATCCGCCGGGACGGGAGCATCGTGCAGCCCTTCCTGCAGGAGCCCTCCGGGTGGGCGCTGTACGATCGATCCGTGGACCGGGCGGTCCACGAGGTACGGCAGCTTCCCCCCTTGCCGGAGGCCTACGCAGGCGATCAGCTCGGTGTGACGGCGGTGTTTCAACGGATCGGAGACGAGCCTTGAACATGAGAAGCGGGCACGCGGCGGTCGAGATACGTGTGACCCAACGGAGGAAGCGGCGCCGCGGATGGGGCCGCTGGACGCGCGGAGCCTGGTTGCCGGTCTGTCTGCTCCCGCTGGCGACCTGGACCGGCCTCGTCGAGGCGCAGTCCGAGGGCGGGCTGCAGCCCGAGGAACGGGTCGTGATCACCGACACCGGAGTCAGCAAGATCCGGCTCGTGTTCGAGGACTTCCTGCGTGGTCCGGGGGCGACCGGTGCCGACGCGCGGGCCGTGCAGAGCGTGACCGCGAACGACCTCGACTATTCAGGCTACTTCACCCTGTTCGCCATTCCCCGCATGGCGGAGGGCGATACGATGGGGGCGCTGCGAGCCCAGGCGCTGGTGCGGGGGGAAGTGCGCGTCGCCGCTGGAGAGCTGGTCTTGCGCGGATCCCTCGAGTCGCTCCCCGCGCGGGCGCTCATCTTCGGCCGGGAATACCGTACTCCGCCCGAGAATTTCCGTGAGGCCGCGCATCGATTCGCCGACGACATCGTGCTCTATCTCACCGGCGAGACGGGGATATCGCGCACACGGGTCGCGTTCGTCTCCGACCGGGGGGGGCACAAGGAGGTCTTCATCGTCGACTACGACGGGAGCGGATTGCGTCCGGCCACTCGGAACGGAACCATCAACCTTTCTCCGGATTGGAGTCCGGACGGATCGACCCTTGCCTACGTGTCGTACAAGAGCGGCGATCCGGACCTGTACACGGTGGACGTCGCGGGGAGCAAGGAACGGCCGCTGATCGGGGGCAAGGGAGTGCAGGGCGCTCCTGCGTACAGCCCGGACGGATCTCTGATCGCCTACGCCAACACCGAGGGCGGAGCGAGCGAGATCTACGTGAGCGATCTCTCCGGTCGCAACCGCCGGCGAGTCGCGCGCTCCAGCGGCATCAACACGTCGCCTTCGTGGTCCCCCGACGGGCGGCGGATGGCGTTCACTTCGGACCGTTCCGGTACGCCGCAGATCTATGTGATGGAAGCCGACGGGACCGGGTTGCGTCGCATGACCTTCGAGGGAAAATGGAACGATCAGGCGGACTGGTCTCCCAAGGGAGATCGGCTCGTCTATGCGTCGCGCCGGGACGGGCTCTTCCGAATCTGCGTGGTGGATGCGAGCGGCCTGGGTGGGGAACGCCAGATTACCCGGGGTCCGGGCAGCGATGAGCATCCCCGGTGGGCGCCTGACGGGCGGCACGTCGTGTTCAGCTCCACGCGGGGAGGAGCCAAGGGGCTCTATGTGCTGGACGTGGACAGCGGCGTGGTGCGGTCGCTCACGATCGGGGGCGGCAACAACAGCGCACCCGCTTGGTCCCCGGTACCGACCCGCTGACGACATCGACAGTTTGCGGCCCGGGTTCGAGAGCGACGGTTGCGCCGTCTCTTGCCGAATGGGGCCGGGACCGGTACATTTCGAGTCTAGGATTTTTACTGAACCAGGAGGGAGCCTCATACCATGAACAGCAAGATACTTGGACATCGGTCGCTCATAGGTTTGGCGAGTTTGGCAGTGATCGTGCTTTTCGGCTGCGGCAAGAAACCGGAGCCCACCGTTGAGATCGACCGCACGACGCCCCGGGAGACGGTGGAGCCCCCGTCGCAGCCGGAGACCCCGGAGGTGCGCGAGGATCGCCTGGCGTGGAAGACCCGGGTGAAGGACGTGTACTTCGACTACGACAAGGCCGAGCTTCGCGGCGATGCCCGCGCGGTCCTCCAGGAAAACGCGCGGATTTTGAAGGAGAACCCCGACGCCAAGGTCACCCTGGAAGGGCACTGTGACGAGCGGGGCACCGAGGAGTACAACTTGGCCCTCGGTCAGCGCCGCGCCGAGGTCGTGAAGGCGTACCTGGTCGACCTCGGGGTCAGCGCGTCCAGCTTGAGCACGATTTCCTACGGTGAAGAGAAGCCCTTCGCTCAGGGCCACGACGAGAGTGCCTGGTCGCAGAACCGGCTCGTCCATTTCCTCATTCCCTAAACCGCCGGCGCCCCGGGTGTGAGCCCGGGGCGCGGATGGGTGCACGCCATGAGCCCACGGTCACGCAGCACGCTTGCGTTCCTACTGGTCTCCTTTTCCCTGGGGGTCACCGGGTGCGTGGGCGCGTTCTTTCGCCAGCCGGTCAACGCGGAGGTCACCCGGGAGGAGGTGGAATCGCTCCGACGCGAGCAGACCGAACTCCTCGCTCTGGTCCGGGAGATGAAGGCCGGCTTGGATGAGCAAGGGGAGACCACGACGGCGATGCGCGCCGATACGAACGCGCAGTTGCGCAGCATCGAGGAGCGCATCGAGAACATCGGCGCCCAGTTGGAGGACCAGGGGACGCGGATGGATCGGAGCCTGCGGCGCGTGGAGGACGTTCGCGCCTCGCGGCCCCCGGTGGCGCCTCCCGCCAGTGCCGATTCGCTCGGGGGCGCGGGAGCCTCGACCCCGGAGACTCGGCCCGCGGGCGGGGAGAACGAGGTCTACGATGCCGCCTACCGCGACTACTCGCGCGGAAACTACCAGCTTGCGGTGGCCGGCTTCCAGGACTTCCTCAAGTCCTATCCCCAGTCCGACCGCGCCGACAATGCGCAGTACTGGCTGGGAGAGTGCTACTTCGCCCTCGGTGATCTGGACCGGGCCGTGCAGGAACTGCTGAAGGTGCGCGACATGTACCCGGAGGGCAACAAGGTGTGCGCGGCTACTCTGAAGGTTGGGTACGCCTTCCTGCGCAAGGCCGATAATCCGACCGCCCGGCGCTATTTCGAATCGGTGGTCCGGGAGTGCCCGGGGACCGACGAGGCGCGGCTGGCGCAGGACAAGCTAGCTTCGCTGCGTTGACGCCGACGGATCCGATCCGGGGGCGCCCGCCCGGCGCAGGCTCTCCGACAGCGCTTCGCGCAGACGGCGGGCCGAGCTACCGGGACCGTGGGCGGCGGCGCGGCCTCGGCGCCCTCCTTCCCCCAATCGCTTGCGCAGTTCGGTGTCACGGCTGAGAGCGAGCCACGCTTCGGCGAGCGCATCGGGCCTATCCGGCCGAACGAGAATTCCGCCGACGCCGTCCTCGACCGCTTCCGGGATGCCCCCCGTGCACGTCGAGAGCACGGCCAAACCGGAGGCCGACGCTTCAAGAAACACGATGCCGAATCCTTCGACATCGTCCGCCTCCAGCCGCTCGCGTGAGGGTCCGACGAAGAGATCGGCCGCGCGATAGAGTCGTGGAAGGGCCTCCCCGTCCACCGGGCCGAGAAAGGCCACCCGATCGGCCACTCCGCGCGCTCGCGCTCGCTCCCTCCAGCGTTCCTCGTCCCCAGGACCCGCCACCACCAGCCGCACGCAACGAGGCAGACTCGGGCAGCGCGGCGAACAAGTCTTCGAGTCCCTTGCGCTCCACGAGCCGCCCGACGAACAGGGCCACCTGGTCGGCCTCTCCCCAGCCGAAGCGACGACGCAGCTCGGTGCGCTCGGCCTCACTTTCCGCGGGACGGAACTTCCGCACGTTCACCTCGGGGGGGACCACCGCGAGTCGACCGGGCGGAAGGCCCTGGGCGATTGCGAGTTCCGCGGTGAAGGCGCTGTTGACCACGTGAAGCCGCGCGGCTTCGGCCAGTCGGCTCCATGTCCCGCGCCGCCACGCGCTGTTCCGCCAGCGGCGGGCGGTGCGCAGCAGGTCGTTTCCGTGATACACGACCGCGAAGGGGAGATCGGCACCGCGTGCGAGACGATGAACGAGCGGGCCGTAAGGGCGGATGTTGCCGGCGACGACCACGTCGAATCGTCCCCTCTTGAGTGCGGCGCGAACGATCCGGTGGGCCTGCCCGAGGTTCCAGAGCCTGTGCGAGGTGCCGGCATCGAAGGGGAGGCGAAGCACGGCGTACTCGCCGTCATGTACGGGCGGCACGCCGCCCCAGGATCCGACCGCCACGGCGCAATCCTCACCGAGACCGCGGGCGAGATCGCCGTAGTACCGCGCCATGCCACCGGGCCGCGGCGGGAAGTCCTGGGTCAGGAGGAGCGCTCTCATCGGGCCGAGTCCGCGACGCGGACGCTGCGGTTCATGATCCCCAGCCGTCGAGAAGGGCAGCCCGGAATCGCGGGTAGAGGGCCTCGATGGAATGCGTGACCACGACGCGGGCGCGGCCCGACTCCCCGAAGCGGCGGGCAACCGGGGGATCTGTGATCAAGCGATCGAGCGCGTCTTCCCAGGCCGCTTCGTTTGCGGCCAGGAACCCGTCTTCCTCCGGCCGCACGAGATCGGCGTTTACCCCCACCGGCGAGGCTATGACCGCCACTCCCGCGGCCTGGTACAGGAGGATCTTGAACCCGCACTTGCCGCGGTTGAACGGCGTGTCGAGGAGCGGCATGAGACCGACGGTCGCCCGGCGGAGGAGATCCCCCTCGCGCTCGGCGGTCCAGGGCGCGAAGGTCGCGCCGGGCGGCAATCGGCGCGGAGGGCGATCGGCCAGGATGGCGAGACGGGCTTCGGGACGCCGCGCTTGCACGCGTTCCCAGGCCGCCCACACCAGGTCGAGGCTGGGAAGTCCCGCCTGGCTTCCGATCCACACGACGAGACCCGGCTCCCTCGTCTCCGGAGATCCGGGGGTGACGCGTCGGGTATCGACGGGAGTGGGGAGCACCACCGCTCGGGCAGGATCGGCGCACGCCGCGGCGAGCGTGGGGTTCCCAGCCACCACCCGGTCCGCTGCTTCGGTCACCCGACGAAACCGCTCGCAATTTCGCGTGCTCTCGCCCTGATCGAGATATACCGCATCGTCCACATCGTAGAGAAGTCGCTCCACGCGCGCACATAACCACCGAAGTTCGAGAGAAGAGAAGAGCTTCTTCTGCACGAGGAGTCGGCGTCCGGCCGCGAGCTCTGCGAAGAGGCCGAGCCGCGGCGCGAAACCGTGAGGAATGGCGCGGATCCGCGGGGCCAGATCGTCGGCCGCGAGAAGCGGCGCATACTGGTGGATGCGTAACCGGGTGCTGGCGGTCCGGGTGTCGCCGATGGTCCAGAACTCCAGCGTGCGATTCACGACGCGTGCCTCCGAGCGCGCCCTTCCTCGCGCATGGCGAACAGGAGCGACTCCATCCGATCGACCATGAGATCCTCATCGAACTCGCGTTCCATGCGCGAGCGGGCGGCCGTCCCGAGGCGCCCTCGCAACGCGCGATCCGCGAGCAGGCGGCTGAGGGCCCGTCTCAGCGCGTCCACGTCGCCGGGCGGCACCAGGAGCCCTTCCCGCTCGTCGGTGAGTGCCTCGTCCGTGCCTCCGATGCGGGTGGCCACCACCGCCCTGCCCTTTGCCATGGCCTCGAGCACGCTGTTGGGAAGACCCTCGCCCTCGAACATGGAGGGGTGGGCCACCACATCGGCGTCCTCGAACAGGACATCCAGGTTTCGGCGAAAGCCGATCGCATGCACGCGATCGGCGACGCCAAGCCGGCGGGCCTCGGCCATCATCGCCCCCTCGCTGTCCCCCTCGCCGATCAACGCGAGCCGCGGCGGAGGATCGGACGCTCCGAGCGCGGCAAAGGCCTCGATGAGCACGTGGACTCCCTTGACGCGCGAGATCTGCGATGCGGCAACGATGAGCGGTGTCGCCGCGTCGAGACCGAGCTCGCTGCGAAGCACCCCCGCGCCGACGCCGGGACGAAAGCGCGAGAGATCGACGCCGTTGGGAACGACGATCACGCGTTCGTCCGCGCGTAGCCACGGGTAGCCGCGCAAACGGTTCGCGATGATGCGGGCGGGAACCACGATGCGGGTCACGTAGCGGCGCTGCTCCAGCCGCACACGCCAACGATCGCGCAGATCCCCGCTCGCCCCCACACGCTGCAGCACCGGGATACCGAGAGCGCGGCACCCCGGTCCCGCAATGCGATTGTCCTTGGACACGTTCGTGATCACGACTTCGGTTCCGCGTCCGGCGAACCGCCGGCGAAGCGCGCCGACGGCGAAAGGATTCCAGTCCGGACCGAAGTGGATCTCGGTGACATCCAGGCCGGCCTCGCGCGCAGCGGCCGCGAAGACATTGCCCCGGGCGATGAACAGGTGCACGTCGTGCCCTCGACGCTGCAAGCCGCCGGCCGTGCGCAAGGTCCAACTCTTGACTCCGCGCCAGCGGTGGGTGGAGTTGACGAAGTCGACGCGGAGCGGAGAAGACGTCATCGCGGGCACACGGGTCACCCTCGCCCGAAGAGCCAGCGGAGCCACCAACGCCGCGCCCACCCCCGGTCTTCGCGCACCGGAGCAGGCGCGTTCCCGCGGTGGAGATCGGCGGTGACTTCCCAGGGGAAGCAGAGAAAGCTTCGGCTGTGCCCCGCGGCTTCTCCGTAGCGGCGGATCCGCTCCATGTTGCGCCGGCGAATCTCGTGGCTGTGGGCGGAATCCCGGCTGAGCGAATGCCCGGCATCCTCGGCATGTCGCTCGCGCAGGAAGCACGGGTAGCGCGAGGAGAGGCGGCGAAGCCGGGTACCGTGCAGCTTCTGCCACTGGAAGAACATCGGATCGCTGCCGTAGTGACCGCAGAGTTCCTCGTCGTACCCGAAGAGCCGCAGAAATCTCCCCCGCGACATGCAATGGATGTTGGTCGGGACGCCGAGTGGGGCGCCGTCGGGCCGGCGCCTGTGGAACCGGTAGAGAGAGCGGCCGGGGTCGCCCATGGCGAGCAGACGGCGCAGCGTTGCCTCGGGGAATCGATGATCGATGTCGGTGAAGAGGATCTTCTCCGAGCGCGCGCAGACCGCGCCGAGGTTGCGCCCGCCCGCCCAGTTCCACGGGATGTCGGCGTTGATACGCAGCAGAAGCAGGTTCAGATCGAGGTCGCGCGGGACTTCGACCGGGACCGGAGAGCCGTCATCCACGAGGACGAACTGCATGCGGTCGAGCAAATCGGGTGGCAGCGAGGCATACTCCTGCAGAAGCTCGATCAGCGAACCGTCTCCCGCCCGCTCGAAGTAGTAGCTCGCCACCATGGTGAGATGGATGTGGGAGTAGTCGAGGCGGTCGAGACCGCGGAGCGGCGGGGCGTGGCCCGCACCCTGGCCCCTGGTGGGAACGCTTTCTTCGCCAGCCCCGCCGGGGTCCGTGGAGGCGGACGGTGAGGATCCGGCGTAGGGAACGTAGTGCTTCTCCTCGATGAGGGTCGACCCGAACCGGGCGTTGATACGGCGTTTGATCCCGGCTCGACGGTCGTTGGTGAAATAGACGTCGCGGGCCAAGCGCACGAAGCGATCGGAGAAGTTCTGGTCGCGCTCGAGCCGTCGTAGTTCGTCCTCGATCCGCCAGAGCGCCGCGTTCACGGCTTCGAGCTCGGCCTCCAGCTCGGGATCGCGAAGACCGTTGCGGTCGGCCAGCGCGAGCAGTTCGGCGAGCTCCTTGCCCACATTCGCGCGCTTTCCCGGATCGGCGATCTCGCGTTCCTTGATCCGCAGAATCGTGATGCGGTCGAGAACGTCGCCGACGGAGGTGGGGGCGGAGACGAGCATGTCAGGATTCCACCCGGTCCGGCCGCGGAGCGTCCTCGTCGCGAAACTGAAGCGTGTAGAGGCGATGGTAGAGCCCCGGCCGGGCGAGGAGTTCGGTGTGGGTACCGGACTCCGCAATGCGCCCTTCGTTGAGGACCAGGATCCGGTCGGCGCGCATGACCGTGCTGAGGCGGTGGGCGATCACGAAGGTGGTGCGGCCGGCCAGGAGACGCTCGAGCGCCTCCTGCACCAGGTTCTCCGATTCCGTGTCGAGCGAGGACGTCGCCTCGTCGAGGATCAGGATCGCTGGATTGCGCAGCACGGCGCGGGCGAGGGCCAGTCGCTGGCGCTGCCCGCCGGAGAGGAGCACCCCGCGCTCGCCGATCATCGTGTCGTATCCACGCGGCATCGCGGCGATGAACTCGTGAGCGTTGGCCGCGCGCGCGGCCGCCTCCACCCGCTCCCGGTCGACCCCCTCCGCCCCGTAGGCGATGTTCTCGGCCACGGTGTCGTTGAAGAGAAGCGTCTCCTGGGTCACGATACCTATGAGAGAACGCAGGTCGCGCCGGCGCAGCTCGCGCAGATCCACCCCGTCGAGAAGGACGCGCCCGGCAGTGGGGTCGTGGAAGCGGGGGATGAGATCCACCAAGGTCGATTTCCCGCCGCCGCTCGGCCCCACCAGTGCGGTGGTCGTGCCCGCTTCGGCCTTGAAGGACACGCCGCGCAAGACCGGTCGGTCCGGATCGTACTCGAAAGAGACGTCATCGAAGCGTAGATCGTGCCGAATCGCCTCCACCGAACGCGCGCCGGGGGCGTCGGTCTCGATCGGCATGTCCAGAACTTCGAACAACCGATCGGCGGCGGCGGCGCCCCGCTGAAAGCGCGTCACCACGTTGGAGAGTTGTTTGAGCGGGTGCAGCATGGATACCAGGGCGAGGAAGAACACGAAGAACCGGCCAGGAGTCATTTCGGCGCCGCTGCTGAGCACCAGGCGGCCGCCGTAGTACAGCACCGCCACGCCGATTGTCACCCCCCAGAACTCGGAGAGGGGCGAGGCGAGACTGTCGAGGCCCATGAGGTACTCCACCGTTCGCCGGTAGCGGCCGACGGCGCCGATGAATCGGTGGTTCTCCCGCCCCTCGGTCCCGAAGGCTTTGACGATGCGGATTCCGCCCAGCACTTCTTGAAGCGCAGAGGTCATCTCCGCGATGCGGGCCTGAGCCCGGCCGCTCTGACGACGGAGCTTGGAGGCCAGCTTTCCGGTGATGAAGGCGATGGGGGGGACGACGAGGAAGCTCACCAGAGCGAGCTGCGGGCTCGCCCACACCGTAATCCCCAGATACACGACGACCTGGAGCAGGTTGTGAGCGAAATTGGCCGCGTTGTTGATCGTGAAGGTCTTGACCAGCTCGACGTCGGTGATGAGACGGCTCAGAAACTGACCGCTGGGCACCTTGGTGAAGGTTGCGAGGGGGAAGGCCACCACCCGGCGGAAGAGTTCGCCCCGGAGCGCCTCGGCGGATCGTTGCTCGACGCGGATGAAGGCGATCTTGCGGCCGAAGTCGGCGACATTCTTGAGAAAGACCGCGATCAGCGTGATCACACACAGCCAGGCCAGGATCTCGAGAGGCGGGGATTGTTCCTGGATGCGCCGCAGGCCGGCCAGTCCGGCCGCGCGCGCGGCGTCCATGCGGGCGCCGAGGCCCCCCTCGCCGGCGAGGGCCCCCCGCGTCGCGCTCCAGGTTTCCGCGAGACCCTGCCCCACCGGGAGCGGCGTCTGCACCGGTGCCTGGGTGCGCAGGAAGACCTTGTCCATGATGGGAAGCACCAGACCGATGGAGAATCCGCTGAAAAGTGCGAAGAGCGCCATGAGAACGAGTCCAACGAGGATCGTTCGCCACAGGGGCTTGAAGTACCGGCCGAGGCGCAAGAGGGTTCGCATGCGGGAGTCTAGATTAAGCCCCGGATGGGCCGGTCACAAGAGCAAGGCGTGAATGAGGAGGGGGCGAAGCCGGCGGCCTCGCCCCCTTCCGAACTCAGTGGAGGATGACCATCTTGCGGGAGAGAACTTCGCCACCCACCTCCAGGCGGTACGGGTAGATGCCCGAAGCTACCCGGCGACCCTGGGTGTCTTTTCCATCCCAGGACAACTCGTAGAGCCCCGGAGGCTGCTCGCCGTTGACCATCGATCGGACAATGCGCCCGTTGAGATCGAAGACCTGGAGCCGCACTCCCCGATACGCCTCGCCTTCCGGCACCCGATAGCGGATGAGCGTCGAGGCGAAGAACGGGTTGGGGTAGTTCTGCAGGAGCGCCGGGCGGAGGCCGGTGGGTTCGTCCGGCACCGCAGTCACGGCCAGGATGTCGTCGGCAACCGCGCCGGTGTTGCGCTGGTTGCGCTTGAACATCGGCCACACCGCCTTGGACTGGTCAAAGGTCCACGGCGTGTCCC
This sequence comes from Candidatus Eiseniibacteriota bacterium, assembly GCA_963762255.1. Taxonomy (GTDB): domain Bacteria; phylum Eisenbacteria; class RBG-16-71-46; order JABDJR01; family JABDJR01; genus CAVXKA01. The sequence goes on along the minus strand of CAVXKA010000002.1, from coordinate 481,490 downwards.
AACAGTAGATCTTCTGGTCGAAGCTCATGGCGATGATCTCGGTGAGCCCGTCGTGATCAATGTCCCAGACCGCCGGCGCGCCATAGAGGATATTTCCCGTTTGAATGGGAAATCCGGGAAGGTACTGGCCTGCGGCTGTGAAGCCGTGCAGCCGCCCGCTCTGGTCCCCGACCACGATGTCCATGGATCCGTCCCCATCCACGTCGGCTACCGCCGGGCTGGATCGAATCGCAATCTTGGTTCCCGCATTATCCTTGATTGCCACCGGCCACCCGGTGGGAATAGTGCCGCCATTGCCGCGGAAGAGAAAGAGGCTGCCGTTGGATGCCCCGATCACCACATCCAGGTATCCGTCGTTGGTGACATCGGCCAGCGCCGGCGAGGAATCCACGTCCTGTTGGAGTTGGATATCCACCGGGAAGCCGGCAGCGGAGGTCTTGTCCGAGCGGATGGCGTAGACCTTGGAGTCTATCCCCGACCCGAACACGATCTCCATCCGCCCGTCGTTGTCGATATCGCCGACCGCGGGGCTTGTGGTGATGTCCCCGCCGGTCACGAAGGGGAATCCGGAGTAGGGTGTGCCGTCGTGGTGGAACACGTACAACTTCCCGTCCCGCATGCCGGCGATGATCTCCCGGTAGGGTTCGGTGTCGATGTTGGCGACAGTGGGTGTGCCGTAGGAAAAGCTGGATCCGCTGACCACCAGAACCCCGTCTGTGGCGGGATTGCTGTCGCCGTCACGGAGCTCCGTGCCGTCGTGGTGCCATGCGAACAGGCACTTCGCCACCGTGCAGAAGAGCTCCAAGTCGCCGTCCGCGTCGATGTCCGCCAGGCACACCGACCCAACGGGGTTGGGGGCGGCTTCGCCGAGGGGGTTCACGCTCTTGGGCCAGCCGGGCAGCTCGACACCCTGTTCATCCACGACATGGAGCTTGGCGTCGTTCCAGCTCACCGCGGCGACCTCGACATGTCCGTCGCGGTCGATGTCGGCCGCGGCGGGGGTGTTCCAGTACAAAGTCTGCCCCGTGCTGGTGAGCGGACCCAGCGTGCGGACGTCCTGATCGCCGTCGTAGAACTCGTCCCCCGTGTAACGCAAGGCGTAGATTTCCTCGCCGCCGGTGACGATTTCGAGGCTGCCATCGGTGTCGAGGTCGGCGAGGGTGATCCCCGACATGGTCGCGGTAAGCACTTCCACCGGAAAGTTCGCACACATGGGAAGGGTCGTGGTCGCCGAAAGCGCTGTGGAGAGGTCGCTCTGGTTCCCCGACGTGTCCACGACCGCGATCTTGTAGTAGTAGCGGGTGAGGCCGGACAGCCCGCTGTCCACGTAATAAGAAGTCCGGTCCGCGGTCCATGCGTTGATCCGGGTGAAGGGGCCGGTCGAGGCCGGCGCGCGATAGACCGCGTATCCCCAGAGGTCCACGGCGGGGGATACGCTCCAGGTCAGCGCGACCGAGGAGGCGCCCCCGTACGCGGTCACGCCGGTGATTGCGGTGGGCGCGCCGGTGTCCACGATGGTGGAGAACACCTCCCCGTAACTGTCGACGGCCACCATGCGGAGCTGATGATACGAGGTGACATCGGAGAGACGCGCGGCCACGCCGTCGGTGAGGTTCACTCCCTTCATTCCGGGGGCGATCGTCCCGATGACGCCGACCGAGTCGGTGATCGTGACCGCCGGGTCCGTGCTCCGCAACCGCACCTGGACCGAAGTCGCCTGCCCGAGTCCGATGTTGCGCAGAGTGGGGACGATGGCGAAGTCCTCGTTGACGGTCAGCACGCCGTCGCCGTTGCCGCTCCCCACGGTGTCCCTCACCGACTGCCGGTAGTACTCGAACACCGGAGCATGGACATAGAGGATCACGTCCTGGGTGTACACGCCGAACACGCCGAACACGTTGAGCGTGGCGTGCGCCTCCAATCGGTCGGGAGCGCCGCGGAGGACCGCCACCGTGAATGGGTCGCTGGCCTGCACAGTCTGCCCGGCCGCAATATTGCCGAACTGCGCCAGATTGTCGACGATGCTCAGGTAGGGATCCGTGGTCGAGAGAGTGGCCGAGATACCGGTCTCGGTGACTCCGCCGTTGTTCTTCAAGCTGAAGCGGAACTCCACGGTCTCCCCGGAGTCGATCTTCCCGTCCCCGTTGCCTATGGAGGGACTCACCGCGTCGTCGTTGATCCCTTGGCTCACCGCGTAGAGATACGGAGCGGCGCCAGGGGCGACCACCGTCCCGCTGCCGAGATAGGGGAGGGCGCCATGCAGGTAGGCCCCCACGCTGAAGCTCCCGGTCTCATCAGGCCGGAACGGGAGCACGACCTGACCGCTGCCGTTCGTGGTCCCGACGGCATATGCGTCGCCGTTCTTGAAGAGGGCCACACGCACGTCGGGCATCGGCGACGCTCCCCGCAGAACCGTAACGGTGTAGGTGCCCTGCCCGAGCGTGAAGGTCCCGGAGTGATTGACCGTGAGACTGAAGGGAACGTCGGTCCAGAACTCCAGATTGGGGTCCCCAAGGTAGATCTGTGAGAACTGGGTCCATCGATGCGTGTTGTCCTGGCTGGCGAACGGGACGAACGGCACCCGCGACAAGGCGCAGATCCTGCCCAACTCGTTGCTCGCCGAGTGAAAGAGCAACCCGTAGAACTCGTTCTCGTAGTACCGGCCGGTGCTGGGGAAATCCAGCCGAGTGGATCCCATCACCCCGAACGCTCCGCCGTTCGCGTTCGTGAGAAAGCGTTCGGCGATGCAGTTGTAATCCACTGCCCCCGACGTGCAGTTGATCGCGTAGAGCAGGAAGGTCTCATTCCCGTTCGTTAGGGCGTCGGCATCGCCGTTGCTCAAGGTCTGATGGAGGAGTCCCACCGACATGGTGTTGACGTAACCGTGTCCCACGTGGTGGACGAGGTTGAAGCCTGCGTCGATGGAATCGAGCACCGCCGCCTTCATCTCCGGGAGGGCCCCCGGGTAGGCTGTGTAGTTCTCGTACATCCGCACCGTGCGGTTCTGGACCAGCATGGAATCCATCACGTCCTCACAGAGGGTCGCGCCGTCGAATTGAATCGATTCTCCGGGAGTCCATGTCTGAGGGAACAGCACCTCGCCCAGCATCAGGAAGTCGTTCTGATATCCCATGGGTGGGGACTGCATGTAGTCGAGCGTCTTGTCGACCAAGAGCTGCGCCTCGGCCTGCGAGTTGGAGGGGAGTCGGCCCAGCCAAACGTCAGGGTAGAGGTCTACGCCGTCGCCGGGGCTGGAAATGCTGAAGTACCCCTCTCCGAAGGCTGCGTCCCCGTCCCCATTCCAGTTCCCGTCCAGATCGGTGTAATAGAGATCGGTCGGAATCTCCTCGGTGCCGTAGAAGATCGTGAACCCGTAGCGGATCGGGATGAAATCGGTGTCCCCGCCCAGAAGCACCCAGGCGGTTCCCCACTTGTCGACCGCGTCCCGGATGAAAAGGCGGATCGTCTCCTGCAGGTCGACTCCCAGGGGATAGTTGGCCTGGATCCAGTCCACGGTACGCACAACCGCGCTGACGCCGGTCTTGGTCCGAAAGTCGGCCAGGCGCTGGTACTCCGCTTCCTGGCCGGCGGTGGTGATGATGACCAATTCCACCGGGCTCCCGTCGATGCTGGGGCGGAAAGTGGGCGCGAACGGGGCTCCGCTATTGACCTTGGGCGCGAGGGTGGAGGCGGCGCCGAGGATGCCGGTGCCGGGATCGGCCCCGGCAAGGGCGGACAGCGCTTCGTCGAAAGACCGGCGCCCCTCCGCGCTCTCCCGGGAAAGACGAAGGTCGCCGGGAGCGGCGGGCCGCTGCTCGGTGGTCACCTCGACGCGGAACCGCGTGAGAAGGCGTACTTCACCGGTGGCGGGAAGCCAGGACACCGGCGCCACTGCCACCGCTGCCAGCGAACGGCCCCGCATCCGACCGTTCTGAAAACGGACGAGCGGCTCTGCCGGATACCAGGCGGCCGAACTCAGGAGGGCCGGATCCACCGGCAGGAGGAGGGGCGTCTCTCCGGGTCGGGCCGTGCCGACCGCGCCGAGTCGATACCGGTCCGGCATCACGGTGCTCTCGATGGGCACCACCCGCACCGCGACCGCATACGAACCTTCGGGCAGGAGGACATGAACAGGGAGCAGGGGGAGATCCGGGAACCCCTCGGCCAGGGCACTCGCCCCGCCGCGAAGATCGAGCAGATCCAGCCCGTTCAGGGAGCGGGAGGTGAGATCACGGGCGGGAACCACGATCTCGCGGCTTACCGTGGCAGCCTCGAGAACGTTGACGCCCATCCCTCCCCACACCAGCGATAGAAGACCCACCAAGCAGCTTAGGCGGTTCAGCATGAGATGGAGTACCTCGGTTGAAACGATCACGGAACGACACGCCACGCGACCGCATCGCCGCGCGGGCCTTGCACATTAGGTCTGGTGCAGCCGGGGAGGGTTTTACCCTGATAGGTTAGCCAGGATCATAAAGTGCTGATAGTATGGCAGAGGCGACGGAATCCGTCAACGAAACCGAGGGGTTTCGGTGTCGCGGTCGGGTTGAGGCGATCACCTCTTTGCGGAGCTTCTTGCCGAGCCGCCCGGGAGGCCCTAGAATGGGCCGCCCGCCCCCGATCGATGATCCGTTCATCTGGTTTCCCGATGCCCGTCCCGCAGATCGCGGTCCCGGTTTCGGCCCGAAGGAGGTGAAGCATGGCATCCGAACGCAAACGTGAGATCCGCCGCCGCCGCAAGCGCCTCAAGGAGCGCCAAAAGGCGCGTATCCGCGAGGAGAAGGCGACGCGAAAGGGCCGGAGGAAGTAGCCCCTTCGGGGGCAACCTTCGCCTCCCCGCCCGCGCCAAGCCGCCCGCCGCTCCCCCAATCTCCGTTCCCTCCCCGTCCGGGCCCCGTCCGCACCGCGGAGGTCCGCATGTCCGGTGTCGACTATGCCCTTGCCGTCAGGGAGCGGCGCCCTTTGCAGGGAGGCGCCGCGGGTTGGATGCAGTCCCTGCGCGCCGATGGTGCTCGGACGCTCTCCGATCTTGACCTGCTGAGCGTCGTTCTAGGTCCGTCTCCGGGGCGGCCCGCCCGCGACGCGGCCCGCCGCCTGCTCGAGGAGGTCGGCTGGTCCGGTCTCCTTCCCGGCGCACAGGGGGCGTCATCCTGGGACGTTGTGACGCCCGGGCAGGCCGCCCGCCTCGCCGCCGCACTCGAACTGGCGCGGCGCCTGGGCGGGGGCAAGGACGCGCTTCGTCCCATCCTGCGCACGCCGCGGGAAGTCTACGAAGCCACGGCCGATCTGAGGACGCAGCGCCGCGAGCACTTCCTGGGACTCTACCTCAATACGCGTAACCGTCTCCTCGCCCGCGAGACGATCTCGGTGGGGAGCCTCAACGCATCCATCGTCCATCCGCGCGAGGTCTTCGAACCCGCATTGCGCCTGGGTGCGGCGAGCGTCGTCGTCGTCCACAACCATCCTTCGGGGGAGACGGACCCCTCCGAGGACGATCTGTGCATCACGCGACGATTGGCCGAGGCCGGCGAGATCCTGGGGATCACGCTGCTCGATCACGTTATCGTGGCGGGTCCGGGTTACACGAGCCTCAAGGAGGATGGGCGACTATGAGCGGTCGTCCGACCCGGGCCGCGGCCGGCTGCGGCGCGTCGCGGGAAGCTGCTAGACTTCCACGGCTCTCGGCGCGCGCGCGCCTTCGAGGGGAGGACTCCGCCATGACCGACATGTGGACCCGACTCGATCCGGCCCGTCTCGACCGCTTGATCGCGGCCTGGCAAGGATGCGAGGTCCTCGTCCTCGGCGACGTGATGTTGGATCGCTACCTTTGGGGCAACGTCACCCGCATCTCTCCGGAAGCCCCGGTGCCCGTCGTGGATGTAGAGGGCGAGACCGTTCGCCTCGGCGGGGCGGCCAATGTCTGCCGCAACGTGGGGGCCTTGGGTGCGCGCCCGCACTTGGTCGGGGTAACCGGAAACGACGCCCACGGTCGCACTCTGCGCGATGAGCTGTGCGCTGCCGGGCTCTCGGACGAGGGGGTCTTCGCCGATCCGTCGCGGCCGACCACGGTCAAGACCCGCATCGTGGCTCGAAACCAGCAGGTCGTGCGCGCCGATCGGGAGAGCCGGATGGAGCTGGGCCCGCCGGTCGCCGACCGCGTTGCGGAGCGAGTGCTCGGGGCGCTGGAGGGCGCTGCCGCGGTGATCGTCTCGGACTACGGCAAGGGGGTTCTCAGCCGCGCGCTCCTGGATCGCCTGCTCCCGGCGGCGCGCGCGCGCAACGTGCCCGTCTGCGTGGATCCCAAGGACGCACACTTCCTCTCCTTCAAGGGCGTGGCGGTGGTGACCCCCAACCAGCTCGAGGCGGCGGAGGTGCTGGGTTACAAGCTGCGGGACGACGCCGCGGTTTCCCGCGCCGGGGAGGATTTGCTCGCGCGGCTCGAGGCGGACTGCGTGCTCATTACCCGGGGCGAGCGAGGCATGAGCCTCTTCGAGAGAGGCCGGGGCCGCACGGACTTCCCGACGACGGCGCGCCAGGTCTTCGACGTGACCGGCGCCGGCGACACGGTGGTGAGCGCGTACGCGGTGGCGCTGGCCGGAGGCGCGGAGCCTCGCGAGGCCGCCCTCATCGCCAACCACGCGGCCGGCCTGGTGGTCGCCGAGGTCGGCACCGCCGTCCCCGACCTCGAAGCGTTGCGCGCTTCGTTCGGCGCGAGTGCCGTCTGATGGGTCGCATCGTGGATTGGGACGAGGCGCTCAGGATCCGGGAAGAGGCGCGCCGCACTGGCCGCGTCGTGGTCTTCACCAACGGGTGCTTCGATCTCCTGCACCGCGGCCACGTCGACTTGCTCGCCTCGGCCAGGGCCTTTGGCGATCTTCTAATCGTGGGGCTCAACGATGATGCCTCGGTGCGGCGCCTGAAGGGGCCCGAGCGGCCATGGGTACCGGAGGAGGATCGCGCGGCGGTGCTGGCTGCGCTGGCCGCGGTCGACTGTGTGGTGAGCTTCCCGCAGGACACCCCCCTGGAGCTGATCGAGCGCCTCACGCCCGACGTGCTGGTCAAGGGGGCCGATTACAGGCCGGACCAGGTGGTGGGGGCGGAGGCGGTCATCCGGGCGGGGGGGCGTGTGGAACTCGTCTCCCTGACCCCCGGGCGGTCCTCGACTGCGCTGCGCCAACAACTACGCCGAGAGTAGCTTACGGGTCCGTCCCCCCTCCGCCCGTTGTTGACAGTATTCGCTTGGTGCTGCTAGGGTTACGCGCTCGGACTGGCCGGCGGCCGGTCTGTCTTTTTTTGACGACCGCCCAACCGGTCAGGGCCCACCTGTCGTGGGTCTCCGCGGGCGGGGGAGGTGCGGAGTGGTGAGCGAAGGACAACGACGCAAGGTCATCATCCTGGGCGCGGGCGGCCGGGATTTTCACAATTTCAATACGGCTTTGAGAGATCGGCGGGATCTGGAGGTGGTTGCCTTTACGGCGACGCAGATCCCGCATATCGATAGCCGGACGTACCCGGCGAGCCTCGCCGGGGCCCTCTATCCGAAGGGCATTCCCATCGTCTCCGAGAATCGTCTCGAGGAGCTGGTGGCCAAGCACGGTCCCTGCGAAGTCATCTTCGCGTACAGCGACGTGAACTACGACTACCTGGGACATATGGGGGCGCGGGTGAACGCGCTGGGCTGCGATTTCACGCTTCTCGGCACGGCGGCGACCATGATCCCGGCGAAGGTCCCGGTGATCGCGGTGACCGCGGTGCGCACCGGATCTGGGAAGAGCCAGACGACCCGCAAGATCGCGCATCTCCTGCGGGAGCGCGGCCTGCGCACGGTGGCGATCCGCCATCCCATGCCCTACGGGGACCTCGAGAAGCAGGCGGTGCAGCGCTTCGCGAACCTCGCCGACCTGGACCGGCACGAGTGCACGATCGAGGAGCGGGAGGAGTACGAGCCGCACATCGTCGCCGGGACGGTGGTCTATGCGGGTGTCGACTACGGCCGGATCCTCGAGGAGGCGCAGAAGGAAGCGCAAGTGATCCTCTGGGATGGCGGCAACAACGATTTTTCGTTCTATCGCCCCGATTTGACCGTCGTGGTGGCCGACCCCCATCGGGCCGGACATGAAACGCGCTACTACCCCGGCGAGACAAACGTGCGGCTCGCCGACGTGGTCGTGATCAACAAGGTGGGCACCACCGATGACCGCAACGTTCTCGCGGTGCGGGAAGCGGTGATGCGGCTCAACCCGCATGCGGTGGTGATCCCCGCCGCATCACCCATCACCGTGACGGACGGAGAGCGTCTGCGCGGCAAGCGGGTCCTGGTGGTCGAGGACGGCCCCACCCTCACCCACGGCGAGATGACCTACGGCGCGGGGATGATTGCGGCGCGCCAGTACGGGGCGGCGGAGACCGTGGATCCCCGGCCATGGGTGACCGGGGAGATCGCGGAGACCTTTGCCCGCTATCCAGGCATCGGGACCCTGCTCCCGGCCATGGGGTACGGGGAAGCGCAGATGAAGGATCTCGAACGGACCATCAACGCGGTGGACTGCGACATCGTGCTGGTGGCCACGCCGATCGACCTGGGGACTCTGCTGAAGCTCGACAAGCCCGCGCTGCGGGCGAGCTACGAGCTGGAAGAAATCGGCAGTCCCAAGCTCTGCGACATTCTGGACGAGTTCCTGGCGAAGCACGGCTTGGCCGGCGCCGCCGAGGGGGGGATGAAGAAGTGAACATACACGAGTACCAGGCGAAGGAAGTGTTCGCCGGCTACGGCATTCCGATCGTGCCCGGCAAGGTAGCGCGCACGCCCGACGAGGCCGCTGCCATCGCGCGGGAACTGGGCGGAACGGTGGTGGTGAAGGCCCAGGTCCATGCGGGGGGACGGGGCAAGGCGGGAGGCGTGAAGCTTGCGGCGAACCCCGAGGAGGCGAGGGAGAAGGCCAAGGCCATCCTCGCTCTGACCATCAAGGGGATTCCCGTGCGCAAGGTGCTGGTGGTGCCGGCGGCGGAAATCGCCAAGGAGTACTACCTCGGCGTGACCATGGACCGTGCGGCGAAGAAGCCGACGATCATCGCCAGCGCCGCGGGGGGCATCGACATCGAGGAAGTGGCCCGCGAGACGCCGGAAAAGATCCATCGCTACCACCTGGATCGCCCCGGTTCGTTCCGGTCCTACGAGGCCCGGGACGTGGCCTTCCGCATCGAGCCGCGCAAGAAGCTCGCGTTGCAGATCGCGCGCATCCTGGAGCGACTCGTCGAGACGTTTTGGGCCACCGATGCCACGCTGGTCGAGATCAACCCGCTCATCGCGACCCCGGACGGAAAGATCATCGCGCTCGACGCGAAGATGTCGGTGGATGACAACGCGCTGGATCGCCAGCCGCGCATCGAGGCCTATCGCGACGGGGAGAGCGAGCACGCCAAGGCGGCCCGCGAGATGGGGCTTTCCTACGTGCCGCTGGAGGGGAACATCGGCTGCGTGGTGAACGGGGCCGGTCTGGCCATGGCCACCATGGACCTCATCAAGCACTACGGCGGGGAGCCGGCCAACTTCCTCGACATCGGAGGGAGTTCGAATCCGGAGAAGGTGACCACCGCCATGCGGATCATCCTCGAGGATCCCAACGTGAAGGCGATTCTGTTCAATATCTTCGGCGGCATCACCCGCTGCGACGACGTGGCCAAGGGAATCGTCGCCGCGCTCGACAACCTCACGGTCAAGGTCCCGGTGGTGGTCCGCCTCACCGGCACCAACGAGGAACTCGCGCGAGAGATCCTGGCCCGGGCGAAGAGCCTGGAGCCGGCAGCGACCATGGACGAGGCGGTGAAGACGGCGCTCGCGCGTGCGGCCGGCGCGGCGCGCGGGTAGGGGGGAATCATGAGCATCCTCATCGATCAGAAAACGAAGGTCATCGTCCAGGGGATCACCGGTCGCGACGGCGCGTTCCACACCCGGAGCATGATCGAGTACGGAACCAAGGTGGTGGCGGGAGTGACCCCGGGCAAGGGGGGAGAGACGCTGGACGGCGTGCCCGTCTTCGACTCCGTGGCTGAGGCCAGGGCCGCCACCGGCGGCGACACCTCCGTCATCTACGTGCCCGCCGGGTATTCGGTGGACGCGGTGTACGAGGCCGTGAACGCCGGCGTGAAGCTGGTGGTGTGCATCACCGAGGGCGTGCCCGTGAACGACATGGTGGAGCTCTACGCGCACGTGGAGCGCTCGGGGTCGCGCCTCATCGGCCCCAACTGCCCGGGCCTCATCTCGCCCGGCAAGTCCAAGGTTGGTATCCTGCCCGGGAGCATTCACAAACCGGGGCCGGTGGGGGTTGTGTCCAGAAGCGGGACCCTTACCTATCAGGTGGTCGATCACCTGACCCGGGCGGATATCGGTCAGAGCACGTGCATCGGGATCGGCGGCGATCCCATCATCGGGACCAACTTCCTGGATTGCCTCAGGCTTTTCCAGGCCGATCCTGAAACGAAGGCCGTGGTGTTGATCGGTGAAATCGGAGGGACCGACGAGCAGGACGCGGCGCTCTTCATCAAGAGCTCGATGACGAAGCCCGTCGTGGGCTTCATCGCCGGTCAGACTGCGCCGCCCGGCAAACGCATGGGTCACGCAGGCGCAATCATCTCCGGAGGCGGGGGAACCGCGCAGGAGAAGGTCGCTGCCCTGGGCGAGGCCGGCGTGCCGGTGGCCAAGATTCCGTCGGAGATTCCGGTGCTGGTTGCCCGAGCGCTCGGGCGGTCCTAGCGCCGAAAGGATCGGGGCCGTCGGTGCGGGGTCCGCCCCGGACGCCGGCGTCAGCAAGGCTCGAGCCAACCACCGTCGGCGGCGCCGGCGGCCCCGTTCACAGAGAACCGAGAGACGCGAGCCCGAAGTCGCGCATCGTGGAGGAGTCGTTTGAACAGGACGTTGCTCATCGTGAAGCCCGACGCGGTAGCCCGTGACCTCGTGGGCCGGATACTCGCCAAGGTGGAGGCGGCGGGGTTCAAGATTCGCCGCCTCGAAATGGTCAGGCTCACGCCCGATCGCGCGCGCCGGTTCTATGCGGTGCATGAGGGGAAGGGGTTTCTGGACGACCTGGTCGCCTACATGGCCTCCGGTCCGTGCGTACCCGTGCTCCTCGAGGCGGACAACGCGATTCCCCGGCTGCGTGAGCTGATGGGGGCCACCAATCCGAAGAACGCCGCCCCCGGCACGATCCGGGCGGAGTTCGCGGTCGACATTCAGGCCAACTCCGTCCACGGGTCCGACTCTCCGGAGTCGGCCCGCACCGAGATTCCATTCTTCTTTCCCGAGGAGAGTCTCTAGGGCGGCCCCGGCGCCACCTGGAGAGTACGACCGTGAAGATCCTCCTGACCGGCCTCCCGCAGGGGCACTCGGACATCGTGCGGGATGTGCCCGCGGAGCGGTTCAACCTGGGTGAATGGCTGACTGCCCGGGGACCGGTCCACGTGGAACTGGACGCCGATCGCCGGGGAGAGCAGATCACCTTTCGCGGCGATGTCCGGGTGGAGGGGGACGCCGAGTGCGCCCGCTGCCTGGCCCAGTTCGTCGTCGTCCTGGAGCCCGAGATCCTCGTGCTGGCGGACTGCCGGGGGAGTGACGACCTGCTGGATGAAGCGGCGCTGGAAGAGGAGGGGTCTGTCCTTTATCATGACGGGCTTGAATTGGACCTGACGGCAGCGCTTCGAGAGGCGATCATCCTTGAGGTGCCCGTGGTTCATGTGTGCCGACCCGAGTGTCAGGGACTGTGTCCGGTATGCGGCCAGGATCTGAACGTCGGGCCATGTTCGTGTACGCCCACCCGCGGGGACTCCCGCTGGGGGGCTCTGAAGGGTCTGAAGAGCAAACCATCGTAGCCGGCCCGCGGACGTTGTCCGCGAGGCCGGAGTACCGGCACGCTCGGGTTTCGATCCATCATCCGTTCTGATTCACAGGAGGTTCTGAAGTGGCTCTTCCCAAGCGCCGGCATTCCCATACACGGACGGCCAAGCGGCGTACGCACTGGAAGCTGACCAAGGTGACGTTGAGTTCGTGCTCCCACTGCGGCCAGGCCAAACGGCCTCACCGCGTTTGCCCCAGCTGCGGCTATTACGCGGGGCGAGAAGTCACGACGCCGGAAACCGCATAGGCCCAAGTCGCCGATTTCAGGCCAGATGTGTCCTTCCGCTGAGCGCCCCGTAGCCGTCCCCCGCATCGTCGTCGATGCCATGGGCGGCGATTTCGCGCCCGCCAACATCGTGGAGGGCGCCGTTCTCGCAGTGCGCCAGTTCGGAGAGGGCGTGCGGCCGATCCTCGTCGGCGACGGGGACGAGATTCGGGCCGAGCTCAAGCGGTTGGGCGCCACGGAATCGGGGCTCGACATCGTCCACGCGCAGCAGCGGGTGGCGATGGACGAAGCCGGTGCGGATTCGTTCCGCAAGAAGCGCGACTCTTCGCTGGCCGTGGCCACTCGTCTGGTGCGGGACGGCACCGCCGAGGGCGTGTTCACGGCCGGCAACACCGGGGCCATGGTGGCCGCGGCCCTTCTCAATCTGGGGCGCCTTTCCGGGGTGAACCGCCCCGCACTGGCCGCCCCGATCCCCAGTCGCGGCGATGTTCCCTGGAGCGTCATCCTCGACGTGGGCGCCACCGCCGACTGCAAGCCGGTCAACCTGCTCCAATTCGCCGTGCTGGGTGAAGTCTACGCCCGCCTCACGCTGAAGATCGAGAGGCCTCGGGTGGGTCTCCTCAACATCGGCGAGGAGCCGACCAAAGGGACCGAGCTCGCTCAGGAGGCTCATCAGCTCCTGGCCGCGAGCGGTCTGCGATTCGTGGGAAATGTGGAAGGACGTGACATCTTGAATGGGGTGGCCGATGTGGTGGTCACCGACGGATTCACCGGGAACGTGATCCTCAAGTTCACCGAGAGCGTGGTGGATTGGGCGGCTCAGGGCGTGCGGCGCGAGATCGGTGAGCATCTGCTGGCCAAGATGGGCGCCTACCTTCTCAAGCCCTCGTTGCGCCGCTTCAAGCGCCGTCTGGACTACACCGAGGTGGGGGGCGCACCGCTCCTCGGGGTGAACGGCGTGGTGTTCATCGGACACGGCCGCTCCAACGCCAAGGCGGTGATGAACGGGATCCGGCTCTCCGCCGATCTCGTGCGGCAAGGCATCAACGATGTGATCCGCGCGGAACTGGAGCGGGTCAGCGGAGGCAAGGTTGCCACTTCCTAAGAGCGCGGTCATCCGGGGCACGGGCTCCTACAATCCTCCGCGCATTCTGACCAACGCGGACTTGGAGCGCATGGTCGATACCTCGGACGAGTGGATCGTCGCCCGTACGGGGATTCGCGAGCGACACATCGCGGACCCGGACATGGCCTCCAGCGATCTCGCGTTCCAGGCGGCGAACTCCGCGCTGCAGGCGGCGGGGTGGACTGCCGAGGATCTCGACACCATCATGGTGGCCACCGTCACCCCGGATTACCTGTTCCCCTCGTGCGGCTGCGTCCTGCAGGGCAAGCTTCGGGCGGTGAACGCGGCCGCTTTCGATATCAGCGCCGCCTGCACCGGGTTCATCTATGGGCTCAACATCGCCAAGGCGCTGATCCTGTCCGGGCAATCGCGGCGCGTGCTCCTCGTCGCGGTCGAGACGCTGAGCCGCATTACCGATTACGAGGATCGATCGACCTGCGTCCTCTTCGGCGACGGCGCGGGGGCGGTGTGCATCGAGGGGTCCGAGGAACCCGGGAAGGGCATCATCTCCGTGGCCATCGGCTCCGACGGCGACCAGGGTAATCTCCTCTACATGCCCGGCGGTGGCTCGAAGCACCCCGCTACGCACGAGACCGTGGATCAGCGGTTGCACTACATGAAGATGGAAGGGAACGAGGTGTTCAAGATCGCGGTCCGGGGGATGGAGGCCATCGCGCGCCGGGCGGTATCGGATGCCGGCTGCGATGTCGGGGACCTCGATCTCTTCATCCCGCACCAGGCCAACATCAGGATCATGGACGCCACCACCAAGCGGCTGGGGCTGCCGCCGGAGAGAGTGATCGTTACCATCGACCGGCTGGGCAACACCTCGGCCTCCTCCATCCCTATCGCGCTCGACGAAACGGTGCGCACCGGGCGCGCGAAAGAGGGGAATCTCCTCGGCATGGTGGCCTTCGGTGGGGGGCTCACTTGGGGTGCGGCGGTGATCCGGTGGGAGCCGAAGGCGTGAAGGCCGCGATCTATCTGTTTCCGGGACAGGGCTCGCAGTTCGTCGGCATGGGGAAATCCCTCTTCGAGGCCTCGCCCCTGGCCCGTCGCGTGTACGAGGAAGCCAACGAGGCTCTGGGTTTCGATCTCGCCGCGGTCTCCTTCGCGGGTCCGGAAGAAGAGCTGACCAAGACCCGCAACACCCAGCCCGCGATCCTCACTCACTCGGTCGCGGTGCAGCGCGAGTTGGAAGCCCGCGGGGTGCGTCCCACAGCGGCCGCCGGGCACTCGCTGGGCGAGTATTCCGCCTACGTGGCGGCGGGATCGCTCGCGTTCGCCGACGCGGTGCGGTTGGTGCGACGGCGCGGAGAGCTCATGTACGAAGCAGGCGTGCGCCGGCCGGGCACCATGGCCGCGGTCCTGGGGCTCGAAGGGGCGCAGGTCGAAGCGCTTTGCGCGGAGGTCGAGGAGGGGATCGTGTGCGCCGCGAACCTCAACTCCCCCGGGCAGGTCGTCATCTCCGGCGAACCGAAGGGGGTCGAGGTGGCCATGGAGCGCGCCAGGGCGTCGGGAGCCAAGCGCGTGATCCCGCTCAACGTCAGCGGGGCGTTTCACTCTCCGCTCATGGAATACGCCTACGACGGTCTGCGCGGGGCTCTGTCGGAGGTCTCGATCGCCCCCGCGACGATACCGGTCGTGGCCAACGCGCTCGCCGAGGTGGTCCGGGAGCCGGAAGCCATCCGCGAATCCCTGGCGAAGCAGCTCTTGAGCCCGGTGCGATGGGAGGCGAGCATGCGGTTGTTGCTGAAAGACCCCGGCGGCCCCTTCCTCGAGGTGGGGCCGGGTAAAGTTCTGAAAGGGATCCTGCGCGGCATCGACCGCGACGCGGAATGCGGCACAGCCGGTGATCCCGGCGAAATCGAGTCGGTGTCGTCGTGAGCGGCTATCTCGAAGGCAAGATCGCGCTGGTGACCGGCGCATCGCGGGGAATCGGTCGCGCGATCGCGCTCGAACTCGCCCGCCGAGGCGCCGACGTCGCACTGGCCGCCCGCCATGCGCCCCCGGCCGAGGCGGTGGCGGCGGAGATCCGCGCGCTGGGACGCCGAGCCTTCGCGTTCGGGCTCGACGTGAGCGACTTCGAGGCGGTGGAGGGGAGCGCCGCAGGCGTCGAAGCGGCGCTTGGCAAGATCTCCATCCTGGTCAATAACGCCGGCATCGCCCGCGACCAACTTCTCCTGCGCATGAAGCCGGAGGATTGGAGCGACGTGATGCGGGTGAACCTGGACGGCACGTTCTACTGCACGAAGGTCTTCAGTCGCGACATGATCCGCGCCCGATGGGGACGCATCCTGAATGTTTCCTCGGTCGTTGCCACCAGCGGCAACTCCGGGCAGTCGAACTACGCGGCATCCAAGGCCGGCATCATCGGCTTCACCCGGTCGGTAGCGCGGGAGTTGGCCGGGCGTAACGTGACCGCAAACGTGGTGGCGCCGGGCTACATCGACACCACGATGACGGAGGGGCTCCCTGACGCGGCCAAGGACGTCCTCTTGAAGGCCATTCCGCTCGGCCGCCTCGGCACTCCCGAGGACGTCGCAGGGATCGTGGCCTTTCTGGCGGGCGACGGCGCATCGTATATCACGGGCCAGGTGATCCATGTTGACGGAGGCATGGTCATGGCCTAACCTTCCCCAGCTTTCCGAAGGGGGGCTATAGTCCATAGCCTCCGGTTTCAATCCGGATGGAGGATTTTCGCATGGCTTACAATGAGAACCGCGTCAAGGAGATCATCGTCGAGCAGCTTGGGGTCTCGGCCGACCAGGTGAAACCCGAAGCTCGCTTCATCGACGATCTGGGCGCCGACTCGCTCGACACGGTTGAGTTGATCATGGCTCTGGAAGAGGAGTTCAACGTCGAGATTCCCGACGAGGACGCCGAGAAGATGGCGACGGTCGGCGACGCCATGAGCTACCTCAAGGACCACGTAGAGTAGGGCTGCTCCGGCTTGGGCGCGCCGATTGGCAGCGCCCTTTGCATGCCGCCGCAATCATGAACCGTAACGTCGTCGTCACCGGCATGGGCGCGATCACCCCCCTCGGCAACTCGGTCCCCGAGTTGTGGGAGGGGTTGGTCGGCGGCCGCAACGGCATTACCCTCATCACCCGTTTCGATCCTTCGAAGCTGGACACCCGCATCGCCGGGGAGGTCAAGAACTTCGATGTGACGCAGTACGCGGATGCCAGGGAAGCCCGCCGCACAGACCTCTTCACCCAGTACGCCCTCGCTGCCGCTCACCAGGCCATCGTGGATTCCGGGCTGGATGGGGGCATGCCCGATCCCGAGCGGGCTGGGGTCATCATCGGCACCGGCATCGGCGGAATCTCCACCTTCGAAGCACAGCACCGCACCATGCTCGAGAAGGGCCCCGGCAGGGTCAGCCCCTTCTTCATCCCGATGATGATCGCGAACATGGCGTCCGGTTACGTCTCCATTCGCTGGAATCTCAAGGGCCCCAACTACACGACCGTCTCCGCCTGCGCCTCAGGGGCGCATGCCATCGGCGAGGCGTTCAACGCCATCCGGTTGGACCAGGCGGATGTGATGGTGTGCGGGGGAGCCGAGGCGACCCTCACCGAACTCTGCTTCGCCGGGTTCTGTTCCATGAAAGCCATGTCCACCCGCAACGACGCTCCTGAACGTGCGTCGCGGCCGTTCGATGCCGAGCGGGACGGCTTCATCATGGGAGAGGGGGCGGGCGTCGTCGTCCTGGAGGACGAGGAGCACGCGCGCCGGAGAGGGGCGAAGATTTACGCCCGCATCGTGGGCTACGGCCTGACCGCCGATGCCTTTCACATGACCGCGCCCGCTCCTAACGGAGAGGGAGCGGCGCGGGCGATGAAGGCCGCGCTCACCGACGGCCAGATCCGGGTGGACGAAGTGGGGTACATCAATGCCCATGGGACATCCACTCCGCTGAACGACAAGATGGAAACTGCCGCCGTGAAGACGGTGTTCGGGGAGCACGCCCGGTCGTTGGCCTTGGGATCCACGAAGTCCATGACCGGACACCTCCTTGGCGCTGCGGGTGGGGTCGAGTTCATCGCCACCGCCTTGGCGCTTCAGGAGGGTGTCCTGCCCCCGACCATCAACTACGAGCACCCGGATCCGGAGTGCGACCTGGACTGTGTCCCCAATGAAGCACGTCGGGCCACGGTCGAGGTCGCTCTCTCCAACTCGCTGGGGTTCGGCGGCCACAACGTCACTCTCGCGGTGCGCCGGTTCCGATAGGCCTCGCGGCCCGGGTGAGTCGGCTCCGCTTGGAATCCCGAGATGGGTCTGCACGGCCTTCTGCGCCGGATGAGGCGCCGTCGCCGGTGTGCGGTTTCGGATCCCTCCCTGCGGCCCGTGCTGGAGGAGTTCGAGAAGCACGTTGGCTACCGCTTCTCCGACTCAACATTGCTCTGCTGGGCGCTCACCCACCGATCCTATCTGAACTCCAACGGGGTGGAGCTTCCGGGGTCGAACGAGCGACTGGAGTTCCTTGGGGACTCCGTGCTCGAACTCGTGGTCAACGAGTTCCTTTACCACCGCTACCCCGACCACCAGGAAGGGGAGCTCACCAAGATGAAATCCCTTCTGGTGAGCAGGGGGGTGCTGGCCGAGCAGGCCAAGCGCCTCAACCTCGGGCGATTTCTCTTCCTTAGCGACGCCGAACGGGAATCGGGGGGATCCTTCCGCGCCTCCATCCTCGCCGACGGTTTTGAGGCCGTGATCGGCGCGGTCTACCTGGACGGCGGGCTCGCCGCCGCCGCGCGCTTTCTGGACCGGCAACTCCTCGACGACGTCGATCAAATCCTCGGCAACCGCAGCCACGTCAACTACAAGAGCCTCCTGCAGGAGAACATTCAGGAGCGCTTCAAGACGTACCCGCGCTACCGCATCACCTCGGAGTCCGGCCCCGATCACCGCAAGGTGTTCACGGTGGATGTCACGGTTCGAGGCGAGCAGCTCGGTCTGGGCAAGGGGACGAACAAGAAGCGCGCCGAGCAGTCGGCGGCCCAGAACGCGCTGGAGCGGTTGGGGCTCCTCTAGCCCGCGGCGCGTCCGGCCCGCCCGGCGGACCGAACGCGCGACGGGGGAGGAGCTATTCGAAGTGCAGGGTCGTGCTCACGAAGACGCGAGTTTGAGAGACCTTCTCCGTCGTGGGCTGGGTCGCATAGAAAGTCGTCGTATGGGTGTAGGCCGGCGGCGTCTCCCGCTCCCAACTCCCGTGCACCACCGCGACGTCGAGGGTCAGCGCCTCCTGCACGAGCACCCCCGCCCCCAGCGTCCAATACTTGCGGTCCGAAACGATGCGCGCCTCCGGATAGTCGCGATACACCACCGACGCATCGGAGGTGGTCTGCGAGTTGTTGTCGTCCGGCACGAACTCGAAGTCGGTGTCGGCGGCGATGAGCTTGTAGGGGAGTGGCTCGGTGAAGAAGCCCGCCCGCACCCTGAGCGGGAGACTCGATAACTGATACTCCGCCCCCACGTTCAGCGCGACGACGGATCGGTAGGCCAGCTCCTGCGCGAACGAAGGATCGCCGGAGAGAGCCGGCGGCGCGTAGATCTTCCCGTCGAAGTCGATCTGCGAGTAATCGGCCCACCGCGCGCCGCCGCTCACCAGGAGCCCGCGGCCGCCCCAGGAGACGCCGCCGTTCACGGAGAGGGGGAGCGTGATGTCGTCTTGGAGGAGCAGGAGGTCAGAGTCGATCTTTTCGTAATCCTCCAGGCTCGATTCCTCGTTCACGTCATAGCTGAGCTTCTTGGGGAGATCGAGCGAAAGCCCGAGGCGGAAGCCGCTATCCAGATACCCCATAAACCCGAGCGAGCCAGTGTAGCCGGTGAGCTCGCTTGTTCGGGACGCGCTGCTCAAGAAGGCGCGATCGTCGGGAAAGTCGGGGTAGCCCACGTCCAGGATCACCCCACCGCCGGAGGGAACCGCGCGGTAGTTGGCGAGGGTAAGAGTCTCCTCGCTGGAACCCGAGAGGTAGCTCAGCGAAGCGCCTACGGAGATGTTCGGCGACAGATCCGTGGCCGCCGCCACGGTCCACCGATCGACCGATCCCTCGCGGACGTAGTCTTCAAGCTCGAACAGTCCGGGGGTCTGTCCCTGGATCGGGACCGCATAGCCTTGACGCAGCAGGCTCACGTCGGTGTCCGCAGCGCGATGGAATCCCCCCGCGAAGACGAGACTTCCTCTGTAGGTGGGGACGGGATAGGCGAGAGCGAGATGATCGAGCCGCAAGCTGGACTGCTCCGTCTTGGCGGCGCCGAAATGCTGGACCGTCCGATCCGTGCCGGAATGGACAAGCCCGCCCGAGAGTTCTACCCGGCGGATCTGTGCGAGGCCGGCTGGATTGAAGTCGATTGCGGTCACGTCCTCGGAAACCGCGGTGTAGGCCGTGCCCATGCCCAGCGCGCGCGCCCCCATGCCGTGGAAGTTGGTCTCCGGAAGCTCCACCGGCGGGAGATCCTTGGCGTCCTGCGCATAGACGGTGCCCGCCAGCGAACCCGCTATCACCAGAGCGGCAAGTGCCGCGTATCGCGTCCAACGCTGCGTCATCACCATGTTTCAAACCTCCCCGCGTGTTCCGGTCCCTAGTTCCTGGCCTTGTCCTGCTCCGGCTTGTCCTTCTTGTCGTCCTTCTTGCTGTCCTGGGGCGGAGCGGCCGCAGGGGGCTGGGCGCTCGGAGCCGCGGGAGTTTCGGCGGGGCGCTTCATCGTGCGCCCCTCCTGCTGTCCCTGGTTCGATGGTGGGTCGGCCGCTCCCGGTGTGTTCTCGCTTGGACGGAGGTTTGTGCCCGGGGAAGCCATGCCGCCTCCCGAGGGCGGATTGACCGTGGGAAGTCGGCCTGGGAGATTTCGCACCACACCCCGTGAGCCGATGGCGCGCCCATCCTCGTCGGTTTCGGTGGGCCGCCCGTAAGCACCCCCGCCCTCTCCTCCGCTCCAACCGGGACCGCCAGGACTGCCGTAGGCGTACGACAGCCCGCAGTCGGTGAGCCACCAGGGGCAGCCGTAGTAGCTCCAGAAACCGAAGTTGGTGTAGCCGTAGGGGTCTCGAAGGAGCGGTTCCTCGAATCCCTGGTCGTGACAGGAGGCGCAATCGCTGTACTCAGCGTCTCCACCGTGGGTCTGGGTGAGTTCGGTGGTGGGGTGGCGAAGCATCGTGTAGCACCCGGCCAGGAAGCACGCGCTTCCGAGCAGGATCGGTAGCTTGAAGGTCAACTGCTTGCCCAAACTCATGTTATGCCTCCGGAGGATGCCCTGCACCGACTCAACGCCTATGATACCCTGGCGCGGAAGTTATGTTGCGCCCAAACAGGGGGCTTTGGCCAGCGGGAACCGGGTCCCGGCCGGTGGGTACTACCGGCCGGAGGTACCGCCGCAGGTGACGGAGGCGGGTCTGCAGACACAAGCGTTCTCCAGAGACCTCCCGGACGAGGATCTGATGGATCACGTGGTGGCCGGAAGCGAGATCGCTTTCGTCTGCCTGGTGGATCGGTACAAGAACCGGCTCCAGAACGTGATATTCAGGTACGTGCGGGACTTCCAGCGCTCGGAGGACCTCGCCCAGGAAGCCTTCGTTCGGGTGTACCTCCACCGCGAACGCTACCGAAAGACCGGCAGGTTCTCGACCTGGATCTTCACCATCGCGGTGAACCTGGCCAAGAACGAGATCCGCCGGAAGGTGCGCTTGCGAAACGTGTTCAGTCTGGAGCAGATGGAGGAGACGACAGGCTCCATCGAGCCCCAGATGCGTGATGACGACCAGCCTTCCACCGACCGGCTCATCGAGCGCGATCAAACGAACCGGATGGTGGAGCAGGCTATCCGGCGGCTCCCCGATGTGTATCGGGAGGCGCTGGTTCTGAGGGACATCGAGGGGCTCTCGTACGAAGAGATCGGCGAGGTGCTCGGCGTCCCCGGGGGCACGGTGCGATCGAGGATCAATCGAGCCCGTCTGATGCTGAAGGAGAAACTCAAGACCCTTGCGAAGACCGAGCTCTGACCGAGAGTCCCTCTCGGTGAAGGAGCCCACCAGGAGCCCAGCATGAAGCCTTGCGACCGCGTGGATTCCCTCCTCTCCGCTTACCTTGAACATGAGGCGAGCCCCGCCGAGACCCGGATCGTTGAAGATCACCTGGAGACCTGCCCGCGCTGCCGCGACTGCGTGCGCGAGGTCGCGGCGTTGCTCCCCAGGTTGTCCGGCCTCCCGCGCATCACAGTCTCCAGCGGATTCACTGCGCGAGTTCTCGCCGAGGTGAAGGGATTGCCCGTGCCCGACTTCGACGAGCCCGCAGTACCACGCTTGCGTCCGAGGGTCGCGGCTTGGGGGTTCCCGCTGGCCGCCGCCGCCGCCCTTGCCCTTGTGACGGTAAGCCTGCTTCGAGTCTGGGTTGGCCCCTCTTCCGAGATCTCGCTCGCGGATCGGGGCGCTGCTTCTCGCGTCTCCTCCGTGGAGGAGGCGCTCGAACACCGTGGGGCGGTGGGGAATGGGACTCCGGTGTCGGTCTCGCCCCCGCCCGACGTGGCCACGCTCCCCGAGGTGCTACCCGGTCTGAACGATCCGCCGGCCGAGGAGGCCAAGTCGTTGGGCATGGCCCGCGATGCCTACGCTATAGAGGATTGGGTTTTGCGCGAGCCGGCCGAGGGGGGAGCGCCGGTGCTCACCCGCGTGGGATCGGATCCCTCCGCCAGCGTGGTGGTGACGTTCTGATGCTTCGACGGACGTCCGTCGCGTTCTTCTTCGCGATCGCGGCGATGGCGTCCCGGCCGGTCGATCCGGCCGAATCGAGTGGGATGCCCGGCGTCACCGGGGAGGCAGAGCGCGTCGCCACACAGGCTCGTCGCTATCTCACACGCGTGATCCGCACCACCGAGTATTCGGCCGCCGCCGAGGCTCCGGGGCGCATCATAGGAACCGGCGTCTCGATAGGAGAGGGGTACATCCTCACGTGCGCGGGGATCGTCGGCTCCGCTCGAGAGGTTCTGGTGTCGCCCGTCCCCGGCGACACAGTCATCGCGCGGGTGGTCGGCGTGGACCGGCGCACCAACCTCGCAGTACTCAAGGCGGACGGCCTCGGGATGTCTGCCATCCCCATCGACGACAGGGCTCTCGTCTTCCCCGGGGAGATGGTGTTTGCGGTGGGCCTCGGCGCGCCGGGGGCGCCGAGCGCGGGCTTCGGGACGGTTGTGCTTCCCGATGGCCCGAGCTTGGGATACACAGACGTCGACATGCTGCAAGTGGCGGCTCCCATGTTCCCCGGCTTCACGGGAGGCGCCCTTCTGAACCGGGAGGGAAGGATGGTCGGGTTGCTCTCCGGCCGTCTCGAACTTGGCCCTGGCCGGGCAATCCTGCCTCCCGGCACCGATCTTATTGCGGGCTACGTTCAGGCAGGTCATGTCACCACCGCGAATCCGATCGCGACCACCGTGGCGCTGCCGGCGGCCAGCGCGCTCGAGATTGCCAGGGAGTTGACGAGGCTGGGCTATGTCGAGCGCGGCTACCTCGGGCTGGAGGTGGAACTCACGAAGGCCCTCCGCGGCCGAGGACGAGCGATGGCCGGGGTGATGGTGCACCGAGTCGTCGTCGCGAGCCCCGCCGCCGAAGCGGGCCTCATACCCGGGGACGTGATCCTCGAATATGCCGGCGCCCGCGTGCAGAGCCCCGAGGATCTCTCCTTCCTGGTCGCAGCGACCGTCCCCGGCTCCAACGTGCCGATCCGGTACTTGCGGCGCGGTGTCCGCACCGTCGCTGTTGCGGAAATCCGGCAGGCCCCCGATTCGGCCTGGACCCCGGAGATGGATGCTTCCCTGGCCGGCCGTTCCGGAGAGGCGGGGGTCGCGCCCGCGGTTCGCTGACCCTATAATCCGCCGATGCGTCTTCATTTCTCGCGTCGGTGCGGTGCCGGGTTGCTTCAGCTCCTGGTGATGGCGATGTTGGTGACCTCGGGCTGCGGTACGCGGCCGCATCCGGGAGCCGTCGGCGGTAACGACGAGATCTCCCTCTTCACCAACGCTTCGCCGCGCGGACAGGTGATTCCCGAGATTCGCCGCCTCTACGCCTACCCCGTGGATGTTGTGGGGCCCGAGCCGGCGTTTGCGATCGAATCGGTTCCCTACGCGCGTTTCGCCGTGTACAAGACGGTCAAGAACCAGATCTTCGCGGTGAACCTCGGTGCGCGCGACCCATTGGCCAAGGCGCTCCCGGGCATTCTTGGAGACGGTGGAAGGCAGTTCCTCGACGCCAGGAAGCCGTTCCAGCTTCTCCTCACCGACCGCTTCGCCACCGGGCAAACCAGCCTGTTCGCGGTCGCGTGGAGCGAGCCGGACCTGTTACGCCTCTTCACCGAAGCCGATTCCGTCGAGGTGCGCCGCACCTACGAGGAATCGGTGGTGCGCGGTCTGGGCGAGACCATGTTCAGCCTGGGTGAGGAGACCGAACTCCCGGCCGAGGTGGCTCGCGAGTTCGGGTGGACGATGCGCCTCAACAAGGGTTTCTTCGGTGCGATGGACCCCGCCCGGGCGTTCGTGAAGTTCAACGCCGCGGAGCCGGTGCGCCTGATTCTTGTTCACTGGCTCGACGAGACCGTGCCGCTCACCGCACAAGCATGGGATCCGGTCATGGAGCGCATCCTGCGGGTCTACAACGACGGTGACTTCGCCTTCGCCGACCGCACCCGCACCTTTCCCGTGAGTTTTCAAGGAGCGCCCGCGCTCAAGTGGGAAGGGATCTGGCAGAACGAGAAGTACACGATCGGGGGTCCCTTCCGCGCCTTCGCGTTTCACCGCGGCGGTCGCTCCTACATTCTCATCGGAGAGGTGTTCGCACCGGGGGCGGACAAGGTGTACTTGCTGCGTCAAGTCGAGGCGCTCATGAGTACTTTCCGCGTCACGGATCCGTGAAGACCGTCCGGGTCCGAGTCGGCGATCGCAGCTATCCGGTGATGATCGGAGAGGGTTGCCTCGCCGAGACCGGCCGACTCGTGCGCGAGCGTCTGCAGCGCGAGCAAGGTGGCGGTCATCGTGGACACGGGCGCGGCCCGCCATCACGGCCGCACTCTGCGCGCTTCTCTGCGCGCGGCAGGCGTCGTCCCCCTGATCTGGGTAGAGGTTCCTCGGGGGGAGCGATCCAAGAGCTTGACCCGCGCGCGTTTTCTCTACGAGCGCCTGGTAGAGGCTCGTGCCGACCGTTGGACGCCGGTGCTTGCCTTCGGGGGCGGTGTGGTGGGCGATCTCGCCGGGTTCGTCGCCTCGACCTTCTTGCGCGGCATGCCCCTCGTTCATGTCCCGACCACGGTGGTCTCCCAGGTCGACAGTTCGGTGGGTGGAAAGACTGCGGTCAACTTCGCCGGAGCCAAGAATCTGGTGGGGTCTTTTCACCAGCCGGACCTGGTGGTTGTCGACCCCGCGACCTTGGCGACGCTTTCGCCTCGAGACCTGCGCGCCGGCCTCGCCGAGGCGGTCAAGATCGGCGTGACGCTGCGACCCGACCTGTTCGAACGGATGGAGCGGGACGCCGGCCGGCTGCTGGCACGGGACGGAGCGGCTCTCGGTGAGGTCGTGGTCGCCTGTGTCGAAGCCAAGGGCGAGGTCGTGGGTCGGGACGAGCGGGAACAGGATGTGCGTGCGGTGCTCAACTACGGTCACACCCTGGGCCACGCCATCGAGGCGGCGTCCCGGGGGAGCCTGCGCCACGGTGAGGCGGTCGCAGTGGGTATGAACGGCGCGGCCTGGGTGGGGGAGACGCTCGGGGTGAGTCTTCCCACCGTTCGCAAGCGCCAGAACGACCTCCTCCTCCGGCTCGGCCTCAAGCTCACCGCGCCGGGCGCCGATAAGGGGGAAGCTGCTCGCAAACTGAAGTTGGACAAGAAGGTGCGGGACTCGCGTCCCCGCTTCGTGTTGACACTCCAGATAGGCGGTGGTAGCGTCTGGCCCCGAATTCCGGAGTCGCTCCTGAGGGATGCGTTGGCGCGGATCACGCGGTGATGAACGCCAACCTCGAGGGGGCGCGCCGAGTTCCCCGGCCTGAGGCGCCGCCGCGTAACGAGCAGGGAAGTCCTCCCGGCGTTGCGGGTGCGTCAGGGATTCACCCCAGCGGGGCGAGAGGACGATGAGAATCGAAGAGGTTCGCCGGCTCATCCGGCTGGTGGAAGAAAGCGACATCGGGGAGCTCGAGGTTTGGAAATGGTGGGGCCGCATCCGGATTCGGAAGGCGGCGGCCCAGAACGGTTCCGCTTATCAGGTGGGGACCGGGGGAGCCGTTTCCGAAGTCCGTCCCGCGCCGGTGACTGAGCCTGCGGTAGCGCCGGCTCCGCCTCCCGCCGCGGCCCCGGCGGACGACACCGCGGGCCTGACCCCGATCAAATCGCCCATGGTGGGCACCTTCTACCGCGCGCCGGCCCCGGACGCCGAGCCGTACGTCGGCGTCGGGGACATGGTGGAGAACGGCCAGACGGTGTGCATCATCGAGGCGATGAAGCTCATGAACGAGATCCAGTCCGAAGTTCGGGGCCGGATCGTTCGAGTTCTGGTCGACAACTCCAAGCCGGTGGAGTTCGGGCAGACGCTCTTCTACGTGCAGGAGAGCTGACCCCGGGGGGAACGGAGGTCCGCCACATGAACATCCGCCATATCCTCGAACGCATGAACCAGGCCGGCGCGTCCGACCTGCACATCAAGGCGGGCACCCCCCCCACGATCCGCGTGGATGGACGCCTCATCGCCTTGGACGAGCCCGAGCCGAGTGGCAAGGACGTCGAGGCCATCGTCGAGCAGATCCTGACCCCCGCTCAGCGCAAGCACTTCGAGGAGGCGAACGAGATCGATTTCGCGTTCTCGGTGCCGGGTCTCTCCCGATTCCGGTCCAACTTCTACAAGCAGCGGGGCACGGTGGCCATGGCGTTCCGCCAGGTGCCGTTCGGCGTGCCGAGTCTGGAAGAACTCAGCCTGCCCAAGGTGCTGGCCGATCTCGTGCGGCGCCCGCGAGGCCTCATCCTGGTGACCGGAACGGTGGGAACCGGGAAGTCCACCACCCTGGCCTCGATGATCGATCACCTCAACACCACGATCCCGCGCAATGTCATCACGGTGGAAGACCCGGTGGAGTTCCTGCATCGGGACAACCAGTGCATGATCAGCCAGCGCGAGGTGGGCCTCGACACCGCGTCGTTCGGCGACGGGCTCAAGTACATCCTTCGTCAGGATCCGGATGTGATCCTCATCGGCGAGATCCGCGACATCGAAACCATGAACGTGGCGATCATGGCCGCGGACACCGGGCACTTGGTGCTCTCGACCCTGCACACGCCGGACGCCGCCCAGACCATCAACCGCATCATCTCCTTCTTCCCGCTTCAGGAGCACGAAGAGGTTCGCTTCCTGCTTGCTTCCAACCTGACCGCGGTCTGCTCCATGAGGCTCATTCCGGCCAAGACCGGGCAAGGCCGCGTCCCCGCGGTGGAGGTCATGATCAACACGGCCACCATCAAGGAGTACATCCTCGATCCCAAGAAGACGCCCATGATCTTCAAGGCGATCCAGGAAGGTGTGAACCAGTACGGCATGCAGACGTTCGACCAGGATCTCATGCGGCTCTATCGCGAGGACAAGATCACCTACGAAGATGCGTTCCAGTTCTGCACCAACCCCGCGGAGTTCGATCTGCGCGCCCGGGGCATTCACTCCGCCTCGGACAGCACCTGGGACGCGTTCGAGCGCGAGCGGACGGGCTGAACCCGGGCTCCGGGGGGGCGCTCGAGCGGGAGTCCATGTTCAAGAAAGTCCTGGTAGCCAACCGAGGGGAGATCGCGGTACGCGTCATTCGCGCATGCCGCGAGATGGGCATCGGCAGCGTCGCGGTCTACAGCGAGGCGGACGCCGATTCGCTGCCCGTGCGTCTGGCGGATGAGGCCGTCTGCGTGGGACCCTCGGCTTCCCCGGAGAGCTACCTGAACGTCCCCCGCATCATCAGCGCCGCCGAGGTGACGGGCGCCGACGCCATCCACCCCGGTTACGGCTTCCTCTCCGAGAACCCCGACTTCGCCGAGGTCTGCGAATCCTGTCGCATCACCTTCATCGGTCCCACCAGCCGGCAAATACGCGCAATGGGCGACAAGGCGAACGCACGCGAGGCGATGAGCGCGGCGGGCGTGTCGGTGGTGCCGGGCACCGACGGGCCGGTGGACGCGGCCGAGGATGCGGTGAAGGAGGCCAACCGCATCGGGTACCCGGTGATCGTCAAGGCGGTGGCGGGCGGTGGCGGCAAGGGCATGCGGGTGGCGCGCACCGAGGCCGAGTTCGCTGACCAGTTTCGGATGGCGCGCAACGAAGCTCAGGCCGCCTTCGGCAACGGCGCGGTCTACATCGAGCGCTACCTGGCCCGGCCGCGCCACGTGGAGATCCAGATTCTCGGCGACCGCCACGGCAACCTGATCCACCTGGGCGAGCGCGACTGCTCGGTGCAGCGCCGTCATCAGAAGCTGATCGAGGAATCGCCGTCCCCCGCAGTGACTCCCGAGCTACGGGCCCGGTTCGGCGAGGCCGCGCTCGCCGGCGCCCGCGCCATCGACTACGTCGGCGCGGGAACCATGGAATTCCTCCTCGACGAGACCGGGGACTTCTACTTCATGGAGATGAACACACGGCTGCAGGTCGAGCATCCGGTCACGGAGTGGGTGACCGGATTGGATCTCGTGGCCGAGCAGATCCGCGCCGCCGCCGGCGAGCCGCTCTCGGTGAGGCAGGACCAGGTGCGACTGCGCGGACATGCCATCGAATGTCGGATCAACGCCGAGGATCCCGACCATAATTTCCGACCGAGCCCCGGGCGGGTGGAGTTCCTGCATTTTCCGGGCGGGCCGGGCGTGCGCGTGGACAGCCACCTCTATCAGGGGTATCGCATTCCCACGCAGTACGACTCGATGATCGGGAAGATCATCGTCTGGGCGGAGGACCGCCCCGGGGCCATCGCGCGCATGCGTGGCGCCCTCACCGAGTTGGTGGTCGACGGTCTGAAGACCACCGTGCCCTTCCACCTCCGGGTGCTCGACCACCCGGCGTTTCAAGCCGGAGATGTCAACACCGGCTTCCTGGAGCGCATGGCCGGAGAAGCCGGAAGCGATCCGGCGCTCGCCATCCAGTCATGACCGCGGATCGCGCACGCACCCTCTCCGTAGCCTTCACTCCCGGCGAGACCCAGGACGGGCTCCTGAGGGAGGCGACGGTTGCCGTGGTGGATGTGCTGCGGGCGACCTCGGTAATTCCCCAGGCCTTCGCCGCAGGAGCGGTGCGGGTCATCCCCGCTGCGTCGGTCGAGCATGCCACCGGTCTGCTCGCTTCGCTGGACAGGAAGACCACGCTCCTGTGCGGGGAGCGTGAAGGACGGAAGATTCCGGGGTTCCATCTCGGCAACTCTCCGCTCGAATACGTGCCCAAGGCGGTGAAGGGGAAGACCCTCATCTTCGCCAGCACGAACGGCTCGCTGGCCATGATTCACGCTCAAACCGCCCCCGAGCAGGTGATGGCTTCGTTCGTGAACACCACCCGCGCGGTGGAACGACTCCTCGCCGCGGAGCGGGATATCGTGGTGATCTGCGCGGGGAAGGAAGGCCGGGCCTCGCTCGAGGACGCGGCGATGGCAGGGCTCCTGGTCGAGCGGCTCCTCGATGCAGCTCCCGGGTGTGTCCCCGACGACGGAGCGCGCATGGCGCACGCGCTCTGGAAAAGCCGGGGCGGAGACATTCCGGGCCTGCTGAGGGAGTCCGGCCACGGGGCGTACCTGGCCACGCTGGGTTTCGAGGACGATCTCGAGTTCTGCGCCCGGCTCGATGCCGTCCCTTGCGTCCCCGTGCTGCGTGACGGGCGGATCGAGCGGGATGGGGATCGCGACGCTCAGCCGAGGTCCCAAGCCTCGCGGTAGGCGCGCGCGGCGCGCTCCGGATCCTCGGCGCTCATCACCCCGCTCACCACAGCGACCCCGCGCACCCCGATCGCCTTGAGGGTCGGAACGTCCTCGGGGCGGACACCACCGATCGCCACCACCGAGAGCCGCGTGGCCGCTACTATGGCTCGGATCCCATCCGGGCCGATCGGCGTCGCTTCGGCCTTGCTTCCCGTGGCCCGCAGCGCGCCCACGCCCAAGTAGCTCGCCCGCGCGGCCTCCGCGAGGCGCACGCGATCCGGCGAACGCGCGGAGACGCCCAATGCTCGAGCGCCAAGGATGCGGCGAGCGGCCTCGGGAGGAAGGTCGTCCGGCCCCACGTGAGCCCCGTCCGCCCCGGCGGCCATTGCGATATCGGGGCGGTCATTGACGATCAAAGGCACGCGGGCCTCGCGGCAGACGGGCAGGAGCAGGCGGCACGCCGTGAGGAGATCGAGCGCCGAGCATCGTTTCCCGCGCGCCTGGATGAGGGTGGCACCGCCGCACAGAGCGGCGCGGACACGGTCGAGGGGGGGGATGCCGTCGTCGGGCAGATCCACGATCACGACGAGGCGAAGGCTCGACGGATCGAACTCGGCGTCGCTCGGCGCGCCGTCCGCTTGGTTCACTTCGGGGCGCGCACGAGCATCACCACGCCGATCGCGATGAAGACCGTGTTGCCGAGCCAAGCCGCGGCGAGAGGGGGCAGAGAGCCGTTGTTACCGAGCACCTGACCGGCGCGGATGAGGCTCCAGTAGGCGAAGGCGATGGCGAGCGAGAACCCGAAACCCAGCGCCACCCCTCCGCGACGGACTTGAACGGCGAGGCTCGAGCCGATGAGGATGACCACGAAGTTGACGAAGGGGAACGAGAACCGCAGGAAGAGTTCGGTCTGGTAGCGCTCCACGCTGCTGCCGCTCTGTCGCACGCGCGCCGCATAGCGGGCGAGCTGGGGGAAGGACATCTCCTCGGGCTTGGTCTCGTCCTTGGCGAAGTCGGCGGGTCGCTCCGGAAACGCGACGCGCAGGCTGTCGAAGGGGACCGCGCTCTCCTTACCCTGGTCGTCGAACGCGCGCTCGACGCCGTCCACCAGCACCCAGGCGCCGTCCTTGAAGAGTCCCAGACGCGCATCCAGTCGGCGGATCATTCGCTCGCCCTCGAACTCCTGCACGGTGGGGTCGACCATGGTCTGTCGCGGCACGTCGTATCGCCGGATGACGTAGAGTCGATTCTCCTCGCCCAGATACGTGAGATTGGTTCGGCTCCCCAGGTTGCGGTCGGCCCGTCCCTTGATCTCCTGCTGGAGGATTTCGCGGACGCGCACGTTGGCGGGGGGCATCACCCATTCGCCGACCACGAAGCTCGCCGCCGAGATGAGAAGCCCCATGAGATAGAGAGGGAGGAACAGGCGGTACAGCGACACCCCGGCCGCCCGCAGCACCGTCACCTCCTGAAATCGGGTCATGGTACCCAGACAGAGGAACGTGGCCAGGAGCGGAGCCACCGGACCCACCAGGAGCGCCTTGTAGGGAATCGAGTACGCGTAGTACGAGAGGATCTGAAGCCACGTGGCGTCGTAGTCGATGAAGGTATCGATCTTCTCGAAGGCGTCGAAGAGGAGGACGAACGCGGTGAAGCCGCCCAGCGCGAGGAGATAGTAGCGCAGGAATTCGCGAAGGACGTGGCGATCGACGACCCCGAGCAGGGGGAGGGCGCGTCGTTTCACGTTCATTCAGCGCATGCCCCGCGAGGGGCCCCAGCCGACGACGGAAAAGGTGAGATAGGTTCCGACCGCGCCGAACAGGATGTTCGGAAACCACATGGCGAGGGCAGGGGACACGAGGCGGCGGTCGGCGAGTTGCTCCCCGGCGATGAGGAAGAGGTAGTAGACGATGAAGAAGGCGACGGCAATCGCCATGTTGGCGAAACCGCCTTTGCGGGTCCGGATGCCGAGCGGCCCTCCCACCAGAACGAACACGACGCACGCGAAGGGGATCGAGAACTTCTTCTGGATCTCGACCCGATAGCTGCCCATGCGCCGCTCCAGATTCTCGACCTCGGTGACATCCAACTCCAGGGCCTGGACGGTTTGAGAGAGCCCGGTGGTGTCGGCGAGAGCCGGTGGACCTGCTCCCAGCAATCCCGCCACCGCCGACCGGACGCGCCCGAGCCCCGTGGGCGGGCGCAGGGCGTGCTCGATCGCCCGGTACGATGGGAACCCCGCCGCGCGCGCCTTCTCGTCGGCGGATTCGAGCCGAGTGGACTGCTGCTCCCGCAGGCGCGCGATCTCCGCCCTCATCATGCCTACCGTCATCTCCCGGTCGCCCCGACTCTTGCGGTCCACCTTCTGGAGCAGCGCGCCGGGGTTGTGCATGTAGATCGTGTTCTGCTCGAAGCGCCCCCTGCGGTAGCGATTGTCCCCCGCCTGGCCCGGGACTTCGTGAATCTCCCCATCCCACAGATCCAGCTTCAGGGTGGCGCCGCGGTCGATGTACTGCATCTTGCCCCGCTGGGCGAGAATCGTGGTGGGGACGGTCCCCTGATTGTAGTCGTAGATCGTGACGTCCTGCATGTCGCCGGTGCGATCGTCCACCTTGCGCACGAGCAGGCTGTAGTTCTCGAAGGCGTCGATGAAGATTCCCGGCTCGATCTTGGCCGCCGGCCTCTTGCGGTGGATGGCGAGGCTCAGGTTCGCGAAGCGATGGTTGGTCTCGGGGAGCACGTAGTTGTTGTAGACGGTGAGGAGGGCGGCGAGGGCGAGGCCGGCCAGCAGGGGCCCTCGCAGAACCCTCCCTACGTTGACCCCCAGGCTCCGCATCGCGGTGATCTCGTTGTCCTGGGCGAGGCGGCCGAACGTCATCAGGGCCGCCACCAGAACGCCGCAGGGGAAGGACAGAACGGTGATCCAGCCCAGCGCCAGGACGAACAGCTCCAGGACCGCGAAGAAGGGGATTCCCTTGGCCAGGATCAGGTCCAGGTAGTCGAACAGGAAGTCGATGACGAAGAGGAAGGTGACTAGGCCGAAACCCAGGAAGAACGGGAGCACCGACTCCCGCAGGACATACAGCTCAAGACGAGGGAGAGGGCTCTTGAAACTCAAAGGGTGTTCATGGGGTTAGAGGTGTTCGGGAAAGGAGGCTCCCCGGGTCCGGTACCGGATCCGGCAGTCTAGGGCATGCGGACGGTGGTCACAAGAGAAGGGCCGCCGCTCGCATCTTCGCCTTGGCGCAAACACCCCATCTTGCCTAGGATTGTCCGGTCTCGTTCCACGGCGGAGGTCCATGCAGCGTCTGGCTAAGGCCCTGGCGGCCGTACTGTGCACGGTTCTGATCGGCGCTCTGGTGCCGTTCGGTCGCCCTGTTGCCGCCGCCCCTCAAGATCCACCCTCCGGAGGGGCGCCCCCGCAGTATCGGGGGCCGGCGGCGCTCTTTGACCCGGCCGACCCCTTTCAGGGCCTGCGGTGGACCCTCGGCATCACCCTTCCCCCCCGTAATCGGGTGGGGCAGCCCCGCTATGACCTCGCGCCCCGCGTGGATTACGACCTCGATCGGCAGGTGGTCCTTCTGTCCTACCAGGTGGGGAGCGAGGAGGTTCTCCCGCCCCGGGCCATGACCCGGGAGGAGTACGTCGCCTTCGTCTTCAACCGTCAGCTCCACAAGGCCTGGATCGATGCACACCGCAAGGTACTCACCGAGACCAGCACCGGCCAGCCACGCGGCCTGGTCAACCTGAGTCTCCCTTTCCAGCTCCCCTTCAC
Organism: Candidatus Eiseniibacteriota bacterium; assembly: GCA_963762255.1. Classification (GTDB taxonomy): domain Bacteria; phylum Eisenbacteria; class RBG-16-71-46; order JABDJR01; family JABDJR01; genus CAVXKA01. The sequence goes on along the minus strand of CAVXKA010000002.1, from coordinate 448,575 downwards.
CGAGAAGATCTTCGGGCAGGGCGCGCCCAACCTCCGGGTGACGGGGAACGAGTCGATCACCTTTTCCGGAACCTCCTCGTGGGTCGTGGGGCAGGTCACCGGCGAGCGCGGAGGCGGTTCCCTGTTTCCGAAGCTCGACATGCGCCAGCGCCTCAACGTGAACCTGCAGGGGACGATCGGCAGCAAGCTCTTCATCGATGTCGCTCAGAACAGCGAGGCCCTCACCCCGCTCGAGAACTCGATCAAGATCCGCTACAAGGGGGAAGAGGACGACGTCGTCAAGAGCGTGGAGTTGGGCAACACGAACCTGGCTCTTCCCAGCTCCCAGTTCGTCTCCTTCTCCACGCGGCAGGAGGGCCTGTTCGGGATCAAGGCCGAGGCCCAGGTGGGAGGGTTGGGGATCACCGCCATCGCCAGCCGCCAGGAGGGGGAGAACGGTCAGGCCACTCTGGTCGGGGGCGCCAAGGAGCAGGTTCAGCGCATCGACGACACGGGTTTCCTGAGCGGCAAGTACTTCTTCATCTCCGACCCGGACTCGGCGGCCATCCCCACCGTGGAGTCACGCAACATCCGTGTCTATCTCGACGACAAAGATCTCAACAACAACAGCACCCTCGGCGCCCGCGCGGCCCAGGTGTGGCTCGATCCTAACCGGCGCACTCCGCAAGAGCCCTACGAGGGACAGTTTCACCTCCTCCAGCCCGAGGACGATTACGTCGTCTACAACAACCAGAACTTCACCCAGCCGCTTCTGGTGCTCAAGAACGGCGTATCCCCGAACCAAGTGCTCGCCACCGCCTATGTCCCCACGGGAGGCGCGTCGTTGGACACGGTGGGTTCCTTCGCTCCCGGGGACGCCGATGTCCTTCAGCTCAAGATGATCCGCCCGGATGGACTCACCTGGGGGACCGACAGCCTCGCTGTCAGTGTGTGGGCGCCGGCGCGGCGGCTCGAACTCAAGAACGTCTACAGCCTGGGGGCTCGCAGCATCGACCCCACGAGCTTCGAGCTGCGCGTCGAGCGGGACATCGGCGGGAGCAACCCCACCGATCTCACCAACGAATGGGGCACGAAGACTCCGCTCATCCAGATCCTGGGGCTCGACCAGCGCAACAACAACGACCGGAGCGATTTCACACCGGACGGGCTCATCGATAGCGATTACATCGACTACGAGCAGGGGCTCCTCTTCTTCCCCGACCTGCGCCCATTCGACCCGAGCGCTGTGGACATCAGTGGAGCCCCCGGGGTCCGTGCCCGCTCCTGGCCGATCGGGGCGACGGGCTGCCGCCCCGATACGCTCGGGTGGAGGCTGGTCAGCCCCGTGCCCTGCGAGCAGCAGACGACGCAGGGTGTTCCCATGCGTTCCGCGACGGACGAGACGGTTCCCGAGATCTACGACCTTCGCGTGGATCGTCTGAGCACTCAAGCCTCGAAGTTCCATCTGTACACGATCGTGGCCACGTTCCGCACCGCGGTGAACACCATCCAGCTCAACGCGATGGGCAACATCCTCGAGGGATCGGAGACGGTGCGCTTGAACGGCGACGTGCTGTTGCGCGGAACGGACTACACGATCTTCTACGACACCGGCACGATCTCGCTCAAGAACCCCCTCGCCACCGCCCCGGGCGCGGATCTGGTGGTGACCTACTCCTACGACTCCCCGTTCAGCCGGGGATCGCGGAGTCTGGTGGGGGAAGCATCGCTACCCGCAGCGATCCGAACTCCAGGTACAACTTCTCCACCTCGTGGCTGCACGAGAGCCGGGGACTGCCCGATCGTCGTCCGAGGCTGGGCCAGGAGCCGACCAAGACCACGGTGGGCGACCTCTCCGGACAGGTCCGCTTCACGCCGTGGGCCCTCACCGAGATCGTGGATAAGATGCCGCTGGTCTCCACCGCGGTGCCGTCGCGGCTCGAAGTGAACGGCGCCCTCGGACTTTCTTTCCCCGATCCGAACACCCGCAACGTGGTGTACCTCGACGACATGGAGGGGGCGGAAGTCATCACCTCCACACCGGTGAACCGATTCAACTGGTTCTACTCCAGCGCGCCGGTCAAGTACATCCGTCGGACGGAGGAGTCGAGCGAGGAGATCAATCCCGAGGCCACCGACCGTGGGAAGCTGCTCTGGTTCTCTCCGAACACGGTGCGCGTCGAGGACATCACGCCGGGGGCGGAATCCCGGGCGGAGAAGAACGACCTCGTGCCGGTCCTGGAGATGATCTACGTCCCGCAGAACAATCCGGGCCCGTCGGGTTCCTGGGCAGGGCTCACCACCGTGCTGTCCTCCGGCGGAGTGGACGTGTCGACCGCGCAGTATCTGGACGTGTGGGTCAACGACTACGCGAACTACCAGGATGGGTCGCGGCCCCGGCGCGGCGAGCTTCTTGTGGACATCGGTCAGGTGAGCGAGGACGCGGTGTGGGATCCCCTCACCCCGCCGGATCCCCCCAACGACAAGCTGGACACCGAAGATGTGAACCGTTCGGGTACCCAGCTGGAATACACCGAGGATCTCGGGCTGGACGGCATTCCGGACGGGCAAGAGCTGCTGAACCCCGAGAAGGAGCGCTTCACGGAGCCGGGCACCGAGAATTCGGATCCCGCCGGTGACGACCGCAAGCGCACGATCGAGACCAATGACCCCGAGCGCAACATCACCGAGCGCCTGGAGAAGTACCTGGGCATCAACGGCACCGAATCCAACACGGCGGTGGATACCGAGGACCTGAACGGGGACTTCACCCTGTCGAAGACCAACAACTACAACGAGTATCGGATAGGCCTCGACGATCCGGCCCTCATCGATCTCGGACGCGACTATCCGTCGCGCTACACCAATCCCGCCAACGGGTGGCGGCTCTACCGCATCCCGCTCGACGAGACGAGCCTGAAGCAGGGGAACGGGGCGGACCTCACCGCCATCCAGCATGCGCGTATCTGGATGCGCGGCATCGACCCCGGCGACACCCTGAACGTGCAGATCGCCAGCATGGAAATCGTGGGAAACCGGTGGGAGGTGTCGGAGGCGGAGAAGGATAGTCTCGAGGCCGACCAGATGTTCAACGTCTCGGTGGTCAACAACAAGGACAACGCCGACTACGTGTCTCCGGTGGCGGTCCGCCGCACCAACGGGATCACCGAGCGCGAGCAGAGCATTTCATTCGACTTCCAGAACCTCCGCGCCGGGGATGAGTTTCTGGCCTTTCGCCCCCTCCTCGACGCGCGCGACTACACGCTCTACCAGACCATCGCGTTCTACGCGAACCCGCGCTTCGAGACGATTCCCAGCGACACCGTGGAGTACTTCGTGCGATTCGGGAGCGACGCCTCGAACGATTCCCTCTCCTACTACGAAGTATCGACCCTCTTGACCCAGTTCGATCCGCGCCGACGCGAGGACGGCTGGCTGGACTTCCGCCTCGATCTCACGGACCTCAGCAACGTGAAGCTCAAGTACCCGGCCTGCGAGCCGGCGGGGGAAGGATGCTATCTCGTGGGGGGCCCGGAGAAGCCCCGGGAGCAGATCGGTAACGGGCTCGAATTGACGATACGCGGAAACCCGTCCTTCTCCCGAGTGCGGCGGGTGAGCATGGGGCTGCGCAACGTCACCGGCCGCGAGGTGCCCCGGGGAAGCGTCTGGATGGACGAGTTGCGCATGGGTGACGTGCGCCGCGAGACCGGCTATGCCGCGCGCGCCTCCGCGAACCTGGTCCTGGCCGATCTGGCCAGCGTGTCGGCGTCGGTGAGCCAGACGTCGGCCGACTTCCTTCGCCTGGGCCAGGCCCGCGGCACCGGGACCGGGGATCTCGCCTATACCGTGGGGACCCAGGTGAACCTCAACAAGCTCTTCGAGGGGGCGCGGATCCAGGCGCCGCTCAGGTTCAACTACAAGCGGGGCAAGCGCACCCCGAAGTTCAAACCCAACAACGACGTGGAATTCATCGCGGACACGGGCCCCGAGGTCGCGGAGAACTGGCAGCGCGACGTCTCGATTTCCCTCGCCCGAGACACTCGTGGGATGAGCCCGACGCTCCTGCGCTACACCCTGGATGCGGTCCGGGTCAACGGCGGTGTCTCACGCTCTCACGATACCAACGTGACCCAGGTGTCGGACTCGAGATCGACGAACGGAGCCGCCACGTACGACTTCAACCTCAGCCAACTCGCACCGCTGCGGGTGTTCCGGCGGGCGGAGTTGTATCCGTGGCCCCGCACGTTCCAGGTGAATCTCTCCGGCAGCAAGTCGGAGCGAACGCTTTCCACCCGCGACCTCACCGATCCCAACGTGCTCGAGCCGAACCCGGTGACCTCGACCCAGACCGGGGTCTTGCAACTGACGTCGAACATTCAGCCTATCCGCCTCCTCACCTACACGTGGACCTCCGGCCGGGACCTCGTGAACGACCATTTTCAGCACGACAGCGAGTTGGTGCGCCTGCAGCGTCGCCCGACCACGGTGTTCGGCATCGACCTGGGCCGGGAGACCCGGCAGACCAACACGGTCAATTTCAGCTACAACCCTCCGTTCGTGGAGGCCTTCCGTCCGCGACTCAACTGGACCGGGAGCTACAGCTACAACGCCGATCCCAACTTGACCCGCTCCGACTACGACAGCACCGTCGTCGATGTGAGCAACTCGAGTACCGCGAACCTCTCGTTGACCGTGCCCCTGCAGCAGTGGGTGAGGAAGCTCGCCGGCACGCCGGTGTCCTCGGCAGGCGCGGAGGCCGCCAGGCAGCGCGAGGAAGTCCGGGAGGCGGAGCGTCGACAGCAGATGGGGAAGGCGGGGGCGCCCCCCGATTCGACCGGGGCTCGGGCCGCGGGGCCGCCGAAGGACAAGCCCGGCGCGCGGGCCCAGTTCGGGACTCTCTTCACGCGCATGATCAGCCTGAACGACATTCAGGCGTCGGCCACGTTCGGCAAGCGGAGTGCGTTGAGCGGCGTTCACGGGACCCCGCCTCTGGGCTACCGATTCGGCCTCACCCGCGATGCCGGGATGGATCGAAACCTGTTCAAGGTCTCGCGGGCGCCTCTCAACGACAACAGGGGAGACACCCAGACCTATCGCGGCAACACGTCGCTCGGAATCGGCAAGCAGCTCTCCATGGACTTCACGTATCAGAAGCGCCTGGATCGTAGCCAGACCAACAACGGCCTGGGCCGCATCCAGGAAGAGACGACCTGGCCCGACGTGCGCTTCAACTGGAACGACATCCAGAAGAAGCTCCCTCTCGTTAACAAGATCTTCACCGATTTCAAGACCGCCTCGACGAACTACAGTCGCACCACCACCGACGCGGGAAACGAGTCCAATCCGAAGGAGTCGGCGACCACGACCATCAACTGGCGGCCGCTGGTGAGTCTGAACGGTACGATCCGCGGCGATTGGCGGACGAGCATGAGCCTCGACAAGAGTTCGGGCCAGACCGTGAATCGGCAGGCGGGCGGCTCCGCGTTCACCACCGATCGTTCGAGCCTCACCTATCGGCTCACCCTGGCCAAGAAGTTCCTCCGCAAGACGAAGGGAGGAAAGCCCCGCGACATCGATCTGAGTATCGACGCCAACTACACCCGCCAGGATCAGGTGACCCGATTGTCCTCGGGATTGACCCCGCCGCAGCCGCAGAAGACGGACAACCTGCAACTGCGAATGGGGGGCACGTTCCGGATGACGAGCACCATCACCGGAACCCTGGGCGTCAATCTGGGTCAGCAGCGAAACCTCGTGGCCAACTACACCCGGCGCTCGATCGGACTCTCCTTCACCTCCGGGTTCTCGTTCTGATGGGTTGGATTGCGAAGCGCGTCGCGTCGGCCGCGCTTCTGGCCGTCCTCGTCGGTTGCGGTGCGCGGCCCGCTCCCGCCCCGCCGGCAAGGAGCGCGCCCCTTTCCGAGCGGGAGGGGAGTTCCCCTGCGTTGCCGGTGGAATTCGAGCCGGACTCGGCGTGGGTGGCCCTGACCTCTCAATTGGCGTTCGGCCCGCGAGTGCCGGGGACGGATGCTCATCGGGCGTGCGCCGACTGGCTGGCCGCCCGGCTCGCCGCCTGTGGTGGAAGGGTCGAGCGGGATGCGTTCACTTACCGAGATCCCGCCGGGTTGGACTGGCCGCTCGAGAATATCCTCGGACGCTTCGGACCTGAAGGCGGCGCGCGCCTCTTGCTGGTGGCCCACTGGGACACGCGGCCCTGGGCGGACGAAGACGCGGACCCCGCCCGCCGCCTGCAACCCTTCCCTGGAGCCAACGACGGCGCGTCGGGTGTGGCGGTGCTTCTCGAACTGGCCCGGGTCTTCTCCCGGCGTTCACCACCCGGCGGTGTCGATCTGCTTTTCGCGGACGGGGAGGATCTCGGTCGTTCGGACAACCCCGAGGGATTCTGCCGGGGGACTCGGCGTTTCGCCGAACGCGGACTTGGGAGCTATGAACGAGGAATCGTGCTCGACATGGTGGGGGACGTCGACCTCGGCATCCCGATCGAGCAGAATTCGTTCCGGCTCGCACCGGAAGTCGTGGACTGGGTCTGGGAGCGGGGACGCCGACTCGAGCCGGGCGTCTTCGCGGCTCGACTCGGACCGAACGTGATCGACGACCACATTCCTCTGATCGAAGCGGGGCTTCCCACCGTGGATGTCATCGACTTCGACTATCCATATTGGCACACCGCTGGGGACGACGTTTCCCGCGTGTCGGCAGCATCATTGGGATCGGTGGGACGAGTTATGCTCTCCCTCGTCATGAACCCCTAACACATTTGCTATAAACGATTTGTTCCACGTTTGTTCGCGTCTTACCTGAGACGTCGGGCCCTCGCGCCCCGTACCCTTGCGGTTTGGCGGGGGGTGGTGTATGGTAACCCGCTACGAGTGGGCAGGCCTTGCCCACTCGGTTCGTTTTGGGGCTGGATGGGGATGTGCCGCGGACCCTCCGGGGTCCGATAGGCATGTCTTTGCCTTTTACCCGGTTAGAGACAAGGAGCGGGTTGCGAAGCACCGAACTTCTCGCGGAGGTGGAAGCCCTCCTCCAGGCGACTGAATACGAGGTTGTGGACGTCCAATGTACGGGGTCGTCCCGGGGTTTGCTCGTCCGCATATTCGTCGACAAAGAAGGCGGTGTCTCGATCGAGGATTGTGCGCGCGTGAGTCGGGCGGTGGGGGATCACTTCGAAGCGCACGGGACGTTTCCCGGGCGTTATGTCCTCGAAGTGTCGAGCCCGGGGGTGGATCGACCGTTGCGCCGGGCCGAGGACTATCGTCGCTTCGCGGGCGAAACGGCGATGCTGTCCACTCACGAGAAGGTCGATGGGCGGCACAACCATGAGGGCGTTCTCGAAGGCTTCGACGACGCCCGCCAGGAAATTTTGCTGCGCATGGAGGACGGAAGCACGTTCGCGCTTCCGCTCGGCGCGGTGAAGAAAGCGCATCTCAAACGGGACCCGTGGCGGCGGGAGACCGGTGGGGAGCGGGCCGGCAAGGGGCCGGACATGCGCCGTGAATCGGACGAACTCCGAAGAGGCCAGGAATGAACTACGACATCGTAGAAGCGTTGAGCCAGATCGCGCGCGAGAAGGGAGTCGACCTCCAGATTCTCGTGGATCGCCTGGAAGCGAGCCTGCTTTCAGCGGCCAAGCGAAAGCACGGGGCCAACGCTCTGATCCTCGTCAATTTCGATCGCGCCCGGGGGGGCATCGAAATGATCATGACCAAGACCGTGGTCGGCAACGTCTCCGACCGCGGCCTGGAGATGACCGCGACCGAGGCGCGCGCCTACAAGGCGGACGCATCGGTGGGTGACGACATCGTCATCCCTCTCGACATCGCGGAGTTCGGGCGCAACGCCATCCAGTCGGCCAAGCAAGTGCTCATCCAGGGGGTGCGCGAGGCCGAACGCGAACGGGTTTACACCGACTTCGCCGACCGTGTCGGTTTGGTGGTGCGCGGAATCGTCCAGCAGATCGACCGCGGCAACATCGTGCTGAAACTCGACACCGCCGAGGCCGTCATTCCGGCTCGCGAGTTGATGCACCGCGACCGTTTCCGTCAGCGCGAAATGGTGCGGGCGCTGGTGATCAAGGTGGACAAGGAGGCTCGCGGGCCCCAAGTGATCTTGAGCCGCACCCATCCCGACTTCCTGGTCAAATTGTTTGCGGCGGAGGTGCCCGAGATCGCGGAGAGAGTGGTCGAAGTGAGAGCGGTCGCGCGCGAAGCCGGCTTTCGCTCGAAGATCGCGGTGGCCAGCAACGATCCGCGCATCGACGCCGTGGGCGCCTGCGTCGGGATCAAGGGCTCGCGCGTGCAGTCCATCGTCAAGGAACTGGGCGGCGAGCGCATCGATATCGTGCCGTGGTCGCAGGACCCGGTCGTGTTCGTCTCGCGCAGCCTGGGACCGGCCAAGGCCCTCGACGCGCGAGTGGATCACGATCTGCACAAGGTCACGGTGGTGGTGGCGGACGACCAGCTCTCCCTGGCTATCGGCAAGCAGGGACAAAACGTGCGGCTTGCCCACAAGCTCACCGGCTGGAAGATCGAGCTGCACGCCGAGAGCGAGTTCAGGGCGAAGACGGCGGCCGCCGAGGCGGATGTTCCGATCGAGGACTTCGAGGGAATGAACGAGGCGCTGGCCGAGGCTCTGCACGCCGCGGGTATCGACACGGCGCTCGATATCGAATCGGGCGGCCTCGAGGGGCTGGCCGACGTCGCGGGCCTCGCCGAGAGCGCGGCCGAGCGGGTCTATGGTGTGGCCCTTGCCGCGCTGGCCAACGCGCGATCGTCTGCGGCGGCGAAGGCCGTAGCGGAGGGGGGAGACGGGGAGGACCCGGGGAACGAAATCGTCGAAGCGTTCGCGACCGCGGGGGAAGAGAAGGGTGGAGTCGAAGAGGCGAAGGATCCGGACGCCGAGACTGCGACGGAACAGCCGGACACCGATACCGCGCAGGAGCAGCCGGACGACGAACTGGCGGCCCAATCGCCGGACGAGAACCCGGACGAGGGCGCGGAGAGCGGTTCGGATCGCACCACGGCGGAGGAGCCGACCGAGGCCTAAGGCCATTTTCGGGCCGGCCCCGCCGAGGTTTTGTACGTAGGATCGGGGGAGAGATTTGACCCAGAAGCTGCGCGTTTATCAGGTTGCCAAGGATTTCAACGTGTCGAGCGAGGCCCTGATCGGGATCCTCGATAGCTTGGGTGTGGCCGCTCGGAGCCACATGAGCACGCTCGACGATTCCGTGGTCGATCTGATCAAGCAGAAGTTTGCGGATGAGAAGAAGGTGGTTCAACAGGAGGACGCGCGCAAGCAAGAGGTCAAGGCGGCGTTGGAGCGCGAGACGCGCGACCCCAAGCGCCCGGCCGCACCGGCCCCCCCTCCGGCTCCTCCCAAGGTGGTGGTTCCCGAACTGACGTTGACGCCCAAGCCCGCGCCTCCCCCTCCCAAGCCGGAAGTCGCGCCGCCTCCTCCTCCGCCTCCCGCGGCCGTAGCGACGCCGGAGCCTCCCAAGCCGGATCGGGTGCGCCGGCGGGACGTGGATCAGAAGGCGGTTCAGGACAGCGTGAAGAAGACGCTGGCCGAGCTGGAAGCGGGGGGCAAGGTCAAGCGGTTCCGGAAGAAGCAGGTCGAGTTGCAGCCGGCGTCGCCTCCTCCTGCCGGTGTCGCCACCAAGGAGCACGAAGAGGCGCTGCGCATCCCCGAGATGGCGAGCGTGGCCGAGCTCGCCGAGAAGCTCAAGGTGAAGCCCGCGGCGGTCATCAACAAGCTGCTCGGACTCGGCGTGATGGCCACCCAGAACCAGCGACTCGACCGCGACACGTTGGAGATGGTGGCGCTTGAGTTCGGTTTCGCCGTGGAGTTCGAGAGCGAGATCGGAGCGGAGGAGATCGCCGAGGAGGAAGAAGTCGATCGCCCCGAGGATCTGGAGCCGCGCGCTCCGGTCATCACGGTCATGGGCCACGTCGATCACGGAAAGACCTCGCTCCTCGACCACATTCGCAAGGCCAACGTCGTTGCGGGCGAGAAGGGGGGCATCACCCAGCACATCGGCGCCTACGAGGTCGAGCTCCCCGGCGGGCGCAAGGTGACCTTCCTGGACACTCCGGGCCACCAGGCCTTCACCGCCATGCGTGCCCGCGGCGCAAAGGCCACCGATATCGTCGTGCTGGTCGTGGCGGCGGACGACCAGGTCATGCCGCAGACGATAGAGGCCATCGATCACGCTAACGCGGCCAAGGTGCCGATCGTGGTGGCCATCAACAAGATCGACAAGCCCGAGGCGAACACGATACTGGTCAAGCAGCAGTTGGCCGGCCGGGGAGTGCTCATCGAAGAGTTCGGCGGCCAGGTTCCCAGCGCGGAGATCTCGGCCAAGAAGGGGATCGGGATCGAGACGCTGCTCGAACTCCTCCTGCTCCAGGCCGACGTCCTCGAACTCAAGGCCAATCCCAATCGCCGCGCCCGCGGGGTGGTGATCGAGTCCAAGGTGGAGCAGGGGCGGGGCATCGTGGCTACCGTGCTGGTGCAGACCGGCACGCTGCGCGAGAAGGATCCCTTCGTCTGCGGCAAGGAGTTCGGCCGCGTGCGCTCCATGACCAACGAGCGGGGGAAGCGGGTGAAGGAAGCGGGTCCCTCCTCGCCGGTGGAGATCACGGGATGGTCGGGGCCGCCGATGGCCGGAGATTTCTTCACCGCCACCGAGAGCGAAGCCCAGGCCAAGGAGATCGGACAGCGGCGGCAGCTCGTGGCCCGCGAAGCCGAGCAACAGATGCGCGCGCCGATCACCCTGGAGAACTTTACGGAGATGATGGACCGAGAGGGCGTCTCCGAGCTGCGCCTCATCATCAAGGCCGACGTAGCTGGGTCCGTGGAAGTGCTGGCCGATCAGCTCGGCCGGCTCGGCACCGCCGAGGTGAAGTCGATGGTGCTCCACTCGGGTGTGGGCCAGATCAACGAGTCCGACGTGCACCTCGCCGACGCCTCCAAGGCGGTCATCATCGGGTTCAACGTGCGCGTGGATGCGAAAGCCCAGCAGGCGGCCCAATCGGCGAAGGTGGACATCCGACTCTACAACATCGTCTACGAGGCGGTGGAGGACGTGAAGAGCGCGCTTTCCGGGCTCCTCAAGCCGGAGGAAGTGGAGAAGGTGCACGGACAGGCGGAGGTGCGCCAGACCTTCCGCGTCACCAGGGCCGGCACCATCGCCGGATGTCACGTCGTGAGCGGCAGCATCGCACGCGCCCACCGCGTGCGCCTGAAGCGCGACGGCGAGGTCGTGTTCGAGGGGCGCATCGCGAGCCTGAAGCGGTTCAAGGACGACGTGCGCGAAGTGGCCAACGGTTTCGAGTGCGGCATCGGCTTGGAGGGCCACGACGACGTCCGAGAGGGAGACATCATCGAGTCCTTCGCCATCGAACTCGTCTCCCGCCGGATTTGATCGCGATCGTCCGCCGCGTGCGGACGCATCCCGCGAGGGGGTGAGATCTTGTTTGTCGGGGTGTATCGGATCGAGCTCTTCCTACCCGGCTCCCAGTCGTTGAAAGCCAAGCGTTCGGTGCTCAACCACCTCAAGACGCGGCTCTCTCAACTCAATCTCTCGGTGGCGGAAGTCGACGGACAAGACCTCTGGCAGCGCGCGGTGTTGCTCGCCGCCGCGGTGTCGGGCGACGGTGGCTACCTCGACAATCTTGCCGGCAAGATCGAGGCGGTTGTGTTGCGCGAACCGCGAGCCACTCTTCTGCGCGTGGGACGGGACGTGCGGCCCGCCGAAGGAGCCTCCCCATGGGTGTGAACCCGAGAAGCCACCGTGTCGCCGACCGCATTCAGATCGAGCTCTCCGACATCATCCAGACCGAGATGAAGGACCCCCGTCACGGCTTCATGACCTTGACGCGCGTGGAAGTCGCCGAGGATCTGCGCTCGGCACGGGTGTTCGTGTCCACCCTCGAGGACGATGCGCTGGATTCGACCCTCGAGACCCTGGATCGCGCGAAGGGATTCCTGCGCACGGAGCTGGGCCGGAGAATCCGCCTGCGCCACACCCCCGAGCTGTACTTCCGTCCCGATCGCTCGGCAGAGGAGGCCATTCGGATCGCCAAGCTGCTGCGCGAGCTGGAGACCGGTGATGCTCCGCGCGGGGACGTCGAGGACGATTGAGCCGGTCTCGCCCTGACTCCGGCGTGCTCCTGGTCGCCAAACCTTGCGGGCCCACCTCGCGGGCGGTGGTGGATGCCGTGGTGCGGGCGCTGGGCACGCGCCGAGTAGGCCATGCGGGTACGCTCGACCCGTTCGCCGACGGTCTCCTGATCGTGGCCTGGGAGAAAGCCACCGGGCTTCTGACGTATATCCAGGCCCAATCGAAAACCTACCTCGCCACCGTCCGCTTCGGGCGGGTCACCGACACCCAGGATCGCACCGGCCGCGTGCTCGCCGAGCGCGATGCCGAAGCACTCACCGCCGACGCGATTCGGGAAGCTCTGGCTCCCTTTCGGGGGACGATCGATCAAGTGCCTCCCATGTACTCAGCGGTGAAGAGCGGCGGTGAGCGGCTCTATGACATCGCCCGGCGGGGCGAGACCCGAGAGCGGGTTGCCCGAACGCGGGAAGTCCACGAGCTCGAGTTGCTCGACTGGCATTTTCCTTTCGCGCGGCTGCGCGTGACGTGTTCCTCGGGGACCTACGTTCGTACCCTGGCCCATGATCTCGGCGAGACGCTGGGAGTGGGGGCGTGCCTGGAATCGCTCACGCGGACCGATGTCGGCCCCTTTCGCCTCGCCGACGCGCTCCCTCTGGATCTCCTCATCGAGCGAGGCGGCGAAGAGATCCTCAAGTCTGCGATCCGGCCCGCGGACGCGCTCCCCGATTGGCGAGCGATCATCGTCTCCGACGGACAGGCGCGGGAGGTGATGTGCGGTTCCTGGCGCGATCCGGATCGGCGTGCCGCCCCCGGGGAGTGTTTCCGCGTGCTCGATGGCCGGGGGCGACTGCTCGCGTTGGTCCGTGGCGGCGACTCGATCGTCTACCTCCGCGTGCTCGAGACTCCGGAGGTCGCGGGATGAGCCGGGCGGTGGTGGCTACGATCGGAGTCTTCGACGGTTTCCACCGCGGCCACTCCGCTGTCGTTGCGCGGGCGCGGGAGCGGGCGCGGGAGAGTGGCGCGTCTCTCGTGGTGTTCACCTTCGACGCGCATCCGCGGGCGGTGCTGGCCGGCGCCGCCGGATCGCCGCAACTCACCCCGCTCGCTGAGAAGATCGCGCTCTTGCGAGGGGCGGGGGCGGGGGAGGTGCGCGTACTCAGCTTCAACGAACGCCTTGCCGCGCGACCGCCGCACCGGTTTCTCGAGGAGCATGTCTATGCCTTCGGTCGCCTGGCTGCCCTGGTTGTCGGATACGATTTCGCCATGGGACGCGAGCGGGCGGGGACGATTCCTGTCCTGCGGGGTCTCGGGCGTGAGGGTGGTTTCGATGTCGAGGGGGTGCCGCCGGTCCTGGACGGGGAGGGACCGGTTTCCTCGACCCGGGTTCGTCGCCTCTTGAACGAAGGCGCGGTGGCGCGGGCCGCGGGTCTCCTCGGGCGGCCCTACCGACTGGCGGGCCTCGTGGGGGTGGGGGACGGTCGCGGGCGCAGCTTGGGTTTTCCGACCGCCAACCTCAGCGTGTTACCTCACAAACTTCAGCCGGCGCGAGGGGTGTACGCCGTGATGGTGAGCGGCGCCGGTCTCGCCTTGGCGCCGGGGGTGGTGAACTTGGGGGCCCGGCCCACGTTCGGGGACGGGCCGCCGACGGTTGAAGTCCACCTCCTTGATTTCGAAGGGGATCTCCGGGGAGCGCGGCTCGAGTTGGACTTCGTCGACCGGCTTCGGCCGGAGCGCAAGTTCGCCGGTGCGGAGGAGTTGTCGGCCCAGATCGGCCGCGACGCCGCCGCGGCCCGGATTCGCTTGATCCCGCCCCCGGCCGGTCGATAATCCCGCTTGAGATGCCCGCCGGCTGATGGTAAGGTCCTCCGCTGGCAATTAGCATTTGGGGTAGCCCCATCCGCCCTCCTCTGGGTCCCAACCCGGGTTGTGGCGTCGTTTCAATGCGTTGGGAGGTTTCGATGGCTTTGAGCAGGGATCAGAAGAAAGACCTGATCGACAAGTTTCGCCTTCATGAGCACGACTCGGGATCCCCCGAAGTCCAGATCGCGCTCCTCACGGAGCGGATCAAGTACCTGACCGAGCACTTCCGGATCCACAAGAAGGATCACCACTCTCGCCGCGGGCTCCTGAAGCTCGTCGGCCAGCGCCGCCGCCTTCTCGACTACCTGAAGGCCAACGAGATCGAGCGCTACCGCACCATCGTGAAAGAGCTCGGGCTGCGCAAGTAATCGGTTTTTCACAATCCAGAGAGAAGACCCGGCTTCAAGTGGAGCCCGTCTGTTGATGCGCAAAGGAGTGTAAGCAGTGCATACCGTCAGCATGGAACTGGGGGGGCGAACCCTCATCATCGAAACCGGACATCTGGCCCGGCAGGCCAACGGCGCCTGCCTTGTTCGCTACGCCGACACCGTGGTCATCGCCGCCGTCGTCGGGGAGCGCGAGGGCAAGCCGGATCGGGACTTCCTGCCCCTCACCGTGGACTACCGCGAGAAGATGTATGCCGCCGGCCGCATTCCCGGCGGCTTCTTCAAGAGGGAAGGACGCCCCACCGAGAAGGAAATCCTCTCCTCGCGGCTGACTGACCGTGCCCTCAGGCCTCTCTTTCCCAGCGGGTACAACGCGGAGATCCAGGTTCATCTGAACGTGCTCTCGCACGACGCCGAGAACGACTCGGACATCCCGGCGCTGATTGCGGCGGCGGCCGCGATCAACATCTCGGAGCTTCCCTTCCCCGGCCCGCTGGCGGCCGTGCGCGTGGGGAAGATCGGCACCCGGCTCGTCGCCAACCCCACCTTGGACGAGCAGGATGACTGCACGATCAACATGGCGGTGGCGGGCACCGAGGACTCGATCGTGATGGTCGAGGGGAGCGGCCGGCAAGCCGGCGAGGCGGAGATGCTCGAGGTCTTGCGCTTCGCCCACGAGGAAATCAAGAAGATCTGCGCGCTGCAGCGCGAGCTGATGGCCAAGGCCGGCAAGCCCAAGTGGGCGTTCAAGGCGGCTCAGCCGCTCGCCGGCATTCGCGAGAAGGTCGAAGCGTCCTTCGGAGTCCGCCTGCGTGAGGCGAATATTCTGACGGACAAGCACGAGCGCGAAGAGGCGCTGAGCGCGGTGGTCAAGGAGGCCTTGCTGGCCTTCGCCGAGACCTACCCCGACAACCTCTCCGACGTGAAGTCGGTGCTGGGGTCGATCGAGAAGGAGCATCTGCGCGGCCGCATCCTCGACGAGGGTGTGCGCGCGGACGGGCGCGGCTTGAGCGACATCCGGCCCATCACCTGCGAGCTGGGGCTCCTGCCGCGGACCCACGGATCCTCTGTGTTCACTCGCGGCCAGACCCAGGCGCTGGTGGTCACCACCCTCGGCACCGGTTCCGACGAGCAGAAGCTGGACCAGCTCGAGGGCGAGACCTGGAAGAGCTTCCTCCTTCACTACAACTTCCCGTCCTTCTCGGTCGGCGAGGTGCGTCCCATCCGGGGCCCCGGCCGGCGCGAAATCGGTCACGGCAAAC
The DNA here is from genome assembly GCA_963762255.1 of Candidatus Eiseniibacteriota bacterium. Classification (GTDB taxonomy): domain Bacteria; phylum Eisenbacteria; class RBG-16-71-46; order JABDJR01; family JABDJR01; genus CAVXKA01. The sequence goes on along the minus strand of CAVXKA010000002.1, from coordinate 432,946 downwards.
TGGCCGAGCGCGCGCTGGAGTCGGTGATCCCGTCCGAGGAGAACTTCCCCTACACGATCCGCCTGGTGTCGGACATTCTCGAGTCGAACGGCTCCTCGTCGATGGCCACCGTCTGCGGCGGGAGTCTCGCGCTCATGGACGCGGGCGTGCCGATCCAGGCTCACGTGGCCGGTGTGGCCATGGGGCTCATCGAGGGCGAGCACAAGACCGCGATCATCACCGATATCCTCGGGGTGGAAGATCATCTGGGCGACATGGACTTCAAGGTGGCCGGCACCCGCAAGGGGATCACCGCCATCCAGATGGACATCAAGCTCAAGCGCGGGCTCAATTTCGAAATCCTCGAGCAGGCGCTGGAGGAGGCGCGCAAGGGCCGCCTCCACATCCTGGACATCATGTACGCGGCGCTGCCCGCGCCGCGCACCGAGCTCAGCGCCTATGCCCCGCGCATCACGGTTCTCACCATCAATCCGGAGAAGATCCGCGAAGTCATCGGCCCCGGCGGCAAGATCATCCGCAAGATCCAAGAGGACACCGGCGCCAACATCGACATCGATGACGACGGAACGGTGAAGGTGGCGGCCTACGATGCCGAGGGCGGGCGCCGGGCCGTGGACATCATCAAGGGGCTCACCCAGGATCCCGAGGTGGGGGCCGTCTACGACGGCATCGTGCGCCGCATCACGAATTTCGGCGCGTTCGTCGAGATTCTGCCTAACAGGGACGGTCTGGTCCACATCTCCGAGCTGGACATCAATCGCGTGGCCAAGGTGGAGGACGTCTGCCGCGAGGGAGATCGCCTCCAGGTCAAGGTCATCGGTGTGGATCCCGAAGGCAAGGTGCGGCTCTCCCGCAAGGCCCTGCTGATCGGCAAGGAGTAGCGGCGCCCGGGCGTCCTCCCCGCACCGTGACGAGGAGCGGCATGAACGAGGCGGCCTATTTCCGCCGTGAACTTCCGGGCGGGGCCCGACTCGTCATGGAGTCGGTGCCCGGCCGGAGGTCGGTGGCCGTCGGCGTGTGGGTCCGCGCCGGCAGTCGCGACGAGCTTCCCGGCTTCGAGGGAGCCGCCCACCTCATCGAGCACCTGGCGTTCAAGGGGACGCGGCGCCGTACCGGGCGCGAGATCGCGCTGAGCGTGGAGCGTGTCGGCGGGAGCCTCGATGCGTTTACCACCAAGGAGCACACCTGCTTCTACGCCCGCGTGCTCGAGGAAGATCTCGCGCTGGCGGTGGACGTGGTGTGCGATCTGGTGGGGGGGCCTCGCCTCTCTCCCAACGACGTCGATCTCGAGCGCAAAGTCGTGCTCGAGGAGCTCTCCAGCGTCGAGGACAATCCTGAAGACCTGATCGGCGATCTTGGCATGGCCCAGCTCTGGCCGGGCCACATCCTGGGCACCTCCATCCTGGGTACCCGCGAATCGTTGACCGCGCTGGACGCCGAGCATGTGGCCGCGTTCCACCTCAGGGAGTACCTCGCTCCCCGGGCGGTGGTGAGCGTGGCGGGAGCGGCAGATCCCCAGCGCGTGGAGGCGCTCTTCACAGAGCATCTCGACCTGCCGCATCGTGCGGGCGGGGACGGCCGAACCGCGCCTTCGCCCGCCGCGAACACCTTGACCGTGTATCCCAGCGATCTCGCTCAAGTTCATCTCCTCCTGGTGAGTCCGGCGCCCTCCGATCGGGATCCGCAGCGCCGCCCCGTGAGTCTTCTTGCCGAGATCCTGGGGGGAGGCATGGCCAGTCGCCTTTTCCAGAGCATCCGCGAGGAAGCGGGGTTGGCATATTCCGTCTCCGCGTACACCGATCATTTCTCGGACGCCGGCCTCTTCGGAGTGGCGCTCGGGGTGTCTCCCGCGCGCGGCACCGAGGCGCTCGAGCGGGCGATCGAGGAGATCCGCATTCTGAGTCGGGACGGCCTGCGGCCGGGCGAGCTCGATGCGGCCAAAGCGCAAGTGCGGGGCGCACTCATCATGGGCCTCGAGTCCTTGAGCAATCGAATGACCCGGCTGGCCCACGCGGAGTTTCGCACCGGAGGGCCGGAGTCGGTGGAGCAGGTGCTGGCCGACTACGAGGCGCTGACCGAGGGTGACGTGATGGATGCAGCAGCGGAGACGCTGCTTCCCGAGCGGCAGTGCCTGGTGGCCCTGGGCCCGGTGCGGCCATCGGACCTCCGCGTACGGGCTTTCTCGAGCGAAGTGGAATTGACCTTGCCATGACGGGACCCATACCCACCCGCGTCGGGTATATTCGTCTGAAACCGGGCGCCCGCGCTCCGGAAGCGGGCCACGGCAGGCGCGTCAGGATTCGATTTGCGGGCCTGCCTGGACGCCCCCGAGGAGCTGAGTCCGGGGCGGGTGGCCCTCATACCCACCGGGCTCGCGTTGGCGATCCCGCCCGGGTTTGAGGGGCAAGTTCGGGCGCGATCGGGTCTCGCGCTCCGGCACGGGATCGCCGTCCTGAACGGCCCGGGGACGATCGACAGCGACTACCGGGGGCCCCTCGGAGTGATCCTGGCCAACCTGGGGCGTGAGCCGTTTGTCGTGCACGATGGCGATCGCATCGCTCAGATCGTGTTCGCTCGAGTGCCTGAGGTGACGCTGGAAGAGTTGGACGAGCTGCCTCCCTCAGCGAGAGGCGACGGTGGCTTCGGGCACACCGGGCTTCGCTAGTCCGGGGAAAGGTAGTCGATGCAAGTGTTGCTGCGGAGCAAACGAGTCGCCTCGATCCTTCTGGTGCCCCTGCTCGCGCTGGGGGCGGCCATGGTCGCCCCGTGCTCCGATGCGGAGTCAGCGCTGCCGGCCGATTCCCCTCTGCCGTTCGCGCCCGGCGAGGAGCTTCGCTTCGCGGTCAAGTACGGTCCGGTGCGTGCGGGAGAGGCACGCCTGTCCGTGCATGGGCCGGAAATCGTGGACGGCCAGACAGCCTACCGTTTCCGGTCCACAGCCGAATCGAGCCGTTTCTTCTCCACGTTCTTCCCGGTCAAGGACCGGGTGGAGTCGGTATGGTCGGTCACCGCGCGTCTGCCGCTGCGATTCGAGAAGCACATCCGCGAGGGCAAGTACGTCAAGGACGGCGGGATGCGATTCGACCACAGCCAGCGGCGTGCGACCTACACGAGCGGCAAGAGCTTTCCGTTCCCCGAGGGAAGTCAGGACGTGCTGAGCGCGTTCTACTTCGTGCGTAGCCAAGCGCTCGCGCCCGGCGCGGTTCTGGTCGTGCCGAACCACACCGACGGCAAGAACTATCCCGTGGAGGTCAGGGTGCTGAGGCGGGAGACGGTCACCGTCCCGGCGGGGACATTCGCCTGCGTCGTCGTAGAACCGCTGCTCAAGTCGGCAGGCCTCTTCAAGCAGGAGGGGAGCCTCACGATCTGGCTCACGGACGATGCGCGCCGCATGCCCGTGCTCATGAAGAGCAAGGTCGCGGTCGGGTCGATCGCCGCCGAGCTGGAGTCCTTCACCCCCGGCGCTGCAGGCAGGGGGGTGCCAAATCCCAATCTGCCACGCCCCGCCGCTGGGGGCGCGCGGTGAGCCGGTTCCGGGAGGCCGATCTCACTCGAATTCGGCCTCAACCGGTGGCCTCCCGTTCCTCCAAGGTGCGGGTGGAGGATTTCGCGCGGCGCGTCACGCCTGAGATGGGCGAGATCCTGGACGCTTTCCCGCGCATCCTGGCCGGCGAGACACTGCGGCGAGCCGTCGAGGCCGTAGCCCGCGCCGCCCATGCGCACAAGCTGGTCCTGGCAATGCTGGGCGGCCATGTCGTGAAGACGGGTTGCGGGCCGGTCCTCGTCCAACTCATGGAAGAGGGGATTGTGAACGCGGTGGCCATGAATGGCGCCGCCGCCATTCATGATTTCGAGGTTGCCCGGTTCGGTCGCACCAGCGAGGACGTGGAGTCCTCTCTCGATGCCGGCACGTTCGGGATGGCGGCCGAGACCGCAACGGAGATGAACGAGATCACGCGGCGGGCGGCTCGGGAGGGGCTCGGTCTCGGTGAAGCCCTGGGGATGGCACTCGCCGGGGCGGACTCACCCCACCGGGAATTCAGCGTGCTGGCTGCCGCGCACCGGCTCGGTCTCGTCGCCACCGTGCACGTGGCCATCGGCACTGACATCCTGCACCAGCATCCCAGCGCGGATGGCGCCGCCATCGGCGAGACCTCGATGCGGGACTTTCGCATCCTCGCCGGGTGCCTCGAGGGGTTCGCGGGGGGCGTCGCACTCAACGTCGGATCCGCGGTCGTCCTCCCCGAGGTCTTTCTCAAGGCATTCTCGGTGGCCGCGAACCTCGGGGCGGATCTCACCGGAATCACCACCGTCTCCTTCGATTTCCTGCGCCACTACCGTCCCCGGGTAAACGTCCTGGAGCGCCCGACAGCGGCGGGACGGGGGGCCGGGCTCGAGTTGGTGGGGCATCACGAAATCCTCCTTCCTCTCTTCGCGGCGGCGACCCTGAGAGCCCGGGCAGCGATGGCGCCCGACAGGCCGTCCGTGGGCGGGGAGCCGGCCGGACTTTGACAATCGTCGGGTTAACCGGTATCATCTATGCGCGCTGAAATAGTTTTCCGCCTCCAGGAGGTTTTGCCGCGAGCCGTTGATATGCCCTGAGAGACCCCGACGAATGATGCAGCGGGGCGAACGGCGTCTTGGGAGCTTGCGGTGTCGCGTGCCCGTATGAGCCGAGGCGGATCCGCCCCCTGAGTTTGCCATCCGATTTGCGCACAGGTTCTTCCCGTCGCGGTTCGGCGCGTGCCGGGCCACTCCGGCGGGAATAGGCGTCCGGACTTTAGGTTCCAGCGTCAGAGGACGATAACGACCAGCATGAGAGAGCGACTCTTGTATCTTGCCGCCATCGGACTGTGTCTGTCCGTGGTCGCCTGCGGCAGTTCTCGGCCGGGATCTCCGGCCGTGGAAGTGCTGGGAGCGGACGAAGCTTATGAGTTCGCGGCCGGCGGGTCGGCCGTGACAGGGTATCGCCTGACGACGGGAGACGTTTTCGACGTCAATTTCCTCTTCGAACCGCAGCTTTCGAGCCGCGTCACGGTGCGTCCGGACGGGGCGGTGGCGCTCCCGATCATGGGCGAGGTGCTGGTGGCGGGTCGGACTCCTGGCGAGCTGGACAGCCTCCTCACCCGCGCCTATGCCACCTACTTCAAGGATCCGGAGCTGACCGTCAACGTGACGAGCTTTGCTCCGCCCAGCGTCTACCTGCTGGGGGAAGTCCGCTATCCCCAGCAGATCGAGCTGAAGGCTGGGCTCAGCATGCTTCAGGCGGTGGCGACCGCCGGTGGGGTGAATGTGGGGGCGAATCTGGGAAGCGTCCTCCTCATCCGCCGCACCGGGGAGAGACAGGGGACTGCGGAGAGGGTAGATCTCGCGCGCCGTGCTTCGCGGGAAGAAGGGGGCCCGGGACGTCCTGCTGGCTCCCTACGACATTGTCTACGTACCCGCCACCTTCATCACCCAGGTCGGGCGGACCGTGGACCAAATCCTCGGGAAGGCCGTCCAGGCGCCGGTCCTCTACCTGCGCGGTTGGGAGGCGTTCCACACCAATGAAATCTACGGCACGGTCGGAGAAACAGCCCGGGAATCCCTAGTCCATGAGTTCGGAGAATCGCATCGTGGAAAACAACCTTTCGGCTCCTCGTCAGGCAACGCTCCGTGATCTTCTCACGGTGGTGTTCCGGCAGAAGTGGGTCATTCTCACTGTCATCGCCGTCACTACGCTGTCGGTGTTCGTTCTCAACCTGCAGACCGCAACGACCTATGAGTCCAACTCGAAGCTCAGAGTGGAGCGGGGGCGCCGCGAGAACACGCTCAATCCGAATCCGCGGATCCTGCCGTGGAGCGAGGAAATCTCCTCCGAGATCGAAACGGTGAAGAGCTATCCCGTGGCCCACCGAGCCCAGGAGATCCTGGATCTGTGGTACAAGGAAGGGAAAATCAGCCGGCCGATCCGCCTCAATCGGGGCGGGATCGGAGCCGGGGTTCTCGGCGAGTCCAACGTCATCGACATTTCCTACGAGAGCCAGGACGCCTCCGTGTGTCGTCCCAGCACGGATGCGATCACGACCGCCTATGCAGAGTTCCGTCGGCAGAGCCAGTCATTCCCTGCCGCCGCGCGTTTCTTCGAGATAGAGCTCGAGCAGGTGAGCAACGAGCTGGCGGAGGCGCAGGCCGGGAAGGAGGCCTACCTGGGACAGATGGGCCCCACCGGCTCCAAGGCCCGGCAGACGAGCGTCAGTGTCCTGCTCCAGGAAGCCGATCTGAAGGTCACGAATCGGCGCAATGAGGTGAATCTGCTTTCTCAGCAAGTGGCGACCGCACGATCGCTTGTGGAGGCGGGGGAGATCGAATCACCGTACTTCACCGAGCTGGGGAACGAGAACACAACCACGATCAACGAGCTTCGGCGTCAGCTCATGGCGAACCGCATACAGCGGGATCAACTCGCCGCGACCCTGACCGACCAGCATCCCAAGTTTCGGGCGGCGGAGCAGGCGGTCCAGTCGGCGCACGCCATGCTTGAGAAGGAGATCCGGAGCACGGTGGATCTTCTTGAGGCCCGATTGCGCGAAGGCGAGGCCGGCCTGAGGGATCTCGAGGCGCAACGGGACCCGCTCCGAACCGAACTGACACGTTTCCCCCAGGTGGAAGTCGAACTGGCCCGCAGGGATAATACGATCAGTCTTCTCCAGGATAAGCTCAAGGATCTGCGGCAGAAGCAGCTTCTCACCCAGGTGAACGAAGCCACCGCTCCTGACTACACCGTGACGATCCTCTCGCCCGCCGACGCGCCGGTGGCCAAGAACACGCGTGACTACGTGCGCATGGCACTCGCCCCCCTCATGAGCGTGGTGGTAGGGCTTCTACTGGCATTCTTCCTGGACAGTCTGGATCATTCCCTCCGCGGACCAACCGACGTCGAGGAGCATCTGGGGCTCCCGGTGCTCGCGTCGCTTCCGGAATCCAACGAGTAGGAGGCGGGGTCGGAGTTTATGAGCAAGATCTATGATGCGCTCCGGAAGTCGGCGGGGGAGCCGGTCCCCCCGGATGTGCCGCGTCCGCCCGATCGGCGGCCCACTTCCCCCGCATTCATCGAGACCCCGCCCGGGCTCCCCATGGAGTTCCTGACCTCGGCCGCCGGATTCGAGTCCGACGAAGCGCCGCTGAGCGACGCGTTCACTCGCGAGCTCGCTCATCTTCGGGCTTCGGTGGAGCAATCGCTGCCCGACTTGGCCCATCGGACGATTCTCGTGGCCGGATCGGTTCCCGGCGAGGGCGCGAGTACCGTTGCCGCCCGATTCGCCCAGTTCTTGGGCAACGACTCTCGGATGCACATCGCCCTGATCGACGCCGACCTGCGCAACGCGGATCCGCGGCCCGTGGAAGCGGTGGGATCGGGAGAGGGCCTGGCTTCGGTGCTCGCGGGGCACATAGCTCCGGCGAACGCTCTTCGACCATCCGAAATGCGCGGTCTTGACGTCCTCCCGTCCGAGGGCGTTGCGTCCGACCCCTACGCCCTGTGCACCGCGGAGCATCTGGATCCCTTCCTGAACTACCTTCGCGGCCAGTATCACTACGCGATCCTGGACGTCGCGCCCGTTCTCTCCGCCCCGGAAACAGCGGTGCTGGCGGGAGAAGTGGACGGGGTGGTGCTGGTTGTGCGTGCGGGCAAGACCAAGCGGGAGGTCATCCATCGGTCGATTCACCGGCTGCAGAAGTACCACGCCCGAATCCTGGGAGTGGCGATGAATCGGCAGCAGTACGTCATCCCTGAATTCATCTACCGCCGGCTCTAGGGCGCGAACACGGTCCCCCCGCCGTCGATGCCCGCAGTCTCCGTCCTCCTGCGAACGCTTAACCCGGGGGAGGACTTCGCTCGACTCCTGGATCGGCTTGCCGCTCAGTCGTTGACGCCCGCCGAGATTTTGGTGGTGGATTCCGGGTCTCGGGACGGCACGCCGGGGCGCGCTCGGGATGCCGGCGCACGTCTCTTGGAGATCGAGCCATCGCGCTTCACCCACGCCAGCAGCACGAACCTCGGCTTTCGAGAGGCCCGCTTTCCTGTCGTGGCTATGCTGAGTCAGGATGCTCTCCCCGCTGACCTGCATTGGCTGGATCGCCTCGTCGCCCCGCTCGCGGACTTGCGCGTGGCCGCCGTGTTCGGCCGTCAGGTGCCCCGCGACGGCTGTTTCGCTCTCGAGCGTTGGGAACTGGAGCGAAGCTACCCCATGCACGGAGAACCGACGGTGCTCTACAGTAACGTCAACTCCGCCGCGCGGCGCTCGGTCTGGGAGGACGTGCCCTTCGACGAAGCGGTACTCATCTCGGAAGACCGCTTCTGGGCGATGGAGGTGCGTCGCCGTGGATTCACGATCGCCTACGCGCCGGAGGCGGAGGTGAAGCACTCGCACCACTACACGCTGCCGCAGGTCCACGCACGCTGCCGCGCGGAAGCTCGAGCTCGCCGCGCCATCGAGGGAGACCGGGTCGGGTGGGGCCTCCTTGTGAAGGGATGGCCTCGGCAAGTGTGGCGCGACGCGCTGAGGCTGGCGGCGGAAGGCGAAGGCCGTCGGTGGCCGCGCGCCGCCGCCTATCGGTTCGCGCAGTTCTCGGGTCTCGTCAGGGGGGGGCGCGAATGACGCCATTCACTGCAGTGGCAAACCCCGGCGCAGAAGCTCGGGTGGCCGGCGATCTGGCACACATCGTGGAGGCGGTCCGCGCCGAGGCTGCTCTTGATTCCCTGCTGGCCATGTTCCTTCTCGGGGGATATGCGCGGGGGGAAGGGGCGGTGCGGATCGCCGACGATGGCACGCTGCGGGGTTTCAACGATTACGATGTCCTGCTCGTCTTTTCCGTGCGCCCGCGCCGGCCGGAGCGGTTCGCCAAGCTCTCCCGCCGCCTGGCACGGGAGTTGGAAATCGACTTCGTGGATCTGGGCTTGTTCACGCCGCGGGATCTGGCTGTCGCGCCTCCGACCTTGTTCTGGTACGAGCTGGGGGAAGCACACAGGCTCCTGTGGGCAGGGCCGGGTGACGCGCCGCGTCTGCAGCGCATCCCGATCGGCGATATCGATCCCGCCGAGGGATCCCGGCTCTTGCTCAATCGGGGACTCGCTCTTCTCTGGGCCGGTGCGCGACTCTGGTCCGGATCCGCCCCGGGGTTGGGATCCGTCTCCGAAGATCCTGACGAATTGCGCTTTGCGACCATCGCGGCTCACAAGTCCGTCACTGCGGGGGGGGATGCCGCTCTGCTGCGGAGCAACGCCTATGTCCCCAGTCAAGCGGGCCGGCAAGCGCTGCTCGCAAGTCGTCCCGATCTCACGCGCTGGGCTGCGGAGGGGTACTTGGACGCCTATGCCCGGGCGGTCGCCTTTCGTCGGCAGCCTATGCCGATCGCGGCGAGCGACGCAGCCGCCTTGTGGTGGGAGGCGCGAAAGCACCATGAGCGCGGCTTCCGGGCGGCGGAGGAGGTGCGCCTGGGCACTGCGATCCTCGATTGGGAGGTCTATCCCGAACTGCTGCGAAGGCGGGCAGGGCGGCGCCCGTCGAACGTTCGCGACGCTCTGCGAAGGGTCCGGCGGGCCCTCCTGGGTGGTCGCGCGGTCGATGCCGAGGCGCGGTGGATGCGTGAGATGAGCGAACTTCTTTACGGCGCGTCGCTGGGGGGTGGCAGGTCCGTGTCCGGAAGGTCATGGAAAGAGCGCGCGCTCGCGGTGGTGACCGAATGGCATCCGTAGGAGGCGGGGTGACTCAGCTCATCGTGCTGGTGGATGCGTTGGGGTGGCTCACCGTCGAGCGCACCGGATTCATGGCCAAGCGCCTGCCTCATCGCCGCCGGCTCGCCACCGTGTTCGGGTACAGCAGCACGGCGATTCCCTCGCTGCTCACCGGCGCGTGGCCCGAGGAACACGGCCACTGGTTCCTCTATCGCCGGGCGCGGAAGACCTCTCCGTTCCGCGCGGGTCGGTGGATCGCCCGTCTGCCGGGCCGGCCCGGGGAGCGGTGGCGCGTGCGCTGCCGCCTCCAGGAGTACTGGAAGAATAAGTACGACATACGAGGATATTTCAGCCTGTACAGCATTCCCCTGGAGATCCTGGCGGAGTTGGAGCCGGTGGAGCGTGCGGATACCTGGGCTCCCGGGGCGTTTCCCGGGACTCCCAGCCTGATCGATCACCTTGAGACCGGAGGACTGCGGTATCACGTTTCCGACTGGCGGGTGAGCGACGCCGAGAAATTGGTGCGAGCGCGAGCGGCGGTGGAGCGGGAAACTCCCGAAGTCCTCGTTCTTTACCTCACCGAAATCGATAGCGTCCAACACCGGGTGGGGACGCAGCATGTGGAGTTGGACCGGACGGTACGCGAGCTGGAGGGAAACCTGGGTGCCTTCATCCGGGAGCTCGAAGCCCGCGGTCCGCTCGGCGTGACGCTCTTCTCGGATCATGGGATGACCGACATCACAGGGCATCGCGACCTGATGGGCGAACTTGCCGCCGAAGGTCTCGTGCGGGGGAGGGACTACCGCGGTTTCTTCGACTCCACGGTGGCTCGTTTCTGGGACGTGCGGGAGCCAGGGCGGTTGCTGGCCGTCCTGAAGAGTCGCCCGTGGGGGCGCGTCCTCGATCAGCCGACCCTGGATGCTTGGAGGGTGCGTTTCCGGGACCGGGAATATGGAGACCACTTCTTCGTCGCCGACCCCGGGGAGCTGATCCTCCCCAGCGATATGGGGCGCGCGCCCCTGGCCGCTATGCACGGATACGACCCCGCGGATCCCACTTCGGATGCCTGCTTCCTATCCGACCGCGAGATCTCCCTTTCCGCCGACCACATCACCGCCGTGCTCCCCGCGTTGCGACGACGGATCGCGGAGGGCGTGTGACCGGCGAGGACCACGTCCAGAAGCTCGGCGGGGCATTGGGATGGGGTGTCCTCGCGCGGCTCCTGCGCATGGGGCTCGGGCTGGTGGGTTCGGTTCTCGTGGTGCGAGGGCTCGGTGTTCATGAATACGGCGTGCTGGCCATTCTGCGGACCACGCTCGCGTTCGTGGGGATCGTCGTAGGGGCCGGGCTCACTCAGGGGCTTCTGCGCTACCTCCCGGCGTGGCGTCTCTCCGGGGAAACTCGCCGCGCCCGCCGCGCGCTCGCGTTGAGCCTGCTTCTTCAGGCGGGGTTGTGGCTCGTGGCGGTCACTCTGTTCGCCGGTCTCCGCCCGTGGATCAGCAGTCTCAGCAATCCCACGGTGGCGGGGCTGCTCCTGCTCGGTACCGCCCTCCTTCTTCCCGAGGTGATGGGGAACACCGCCACCCAGTTCGCGAATGCCCACTACGATTCCCGGGGCGTGAGCGCCGCCGTGGTCGTATCGACCGTGGTGTACGTCGCCGTGGTGGCATTTCTTCTGTGGTCCGGGGCGGGTGTGGCCGGGGTGCTCTGGGCGTCGGCCGTGTCCAACGGAGTCCTCGCTCTCTGGCTGTTGCGGCGCGCGCCGAAGTACTTCGGCGCCGGCCCGGCGAGCGCGTGCGTGCCCCCGGACGGGAGCGCTGGCTTCGGGAAGGCGCTACGCTACTCGGCCCCCTTCCTGGTGATCGGTATCCTCAACCTCATCACCTGGCGCCAGAGCGAAGTGCTCTTCCTGGGTCACTTTCGGAGCGCCGCCGAGGCGGGGTTCTTCGACCTCGCGTACCGCTTCCCGCAGATGATCCTGGAGTTCGTACCGGGGGCGATCTGGCCCCTGGTCATGGCAGGCTTTTCGGAGATCTACACCCGCGATCGCGACGCCTTGCAGCGCGCCACGAGCGCGTACTATAAACTCCTGTTCCTCTTGGTGGCCCCGCTCTCGGTGGGGGGAATCCTGACTGGAGATCTGGCCATTCACCTTCTCTATGGAGGAGAGTTCCTTGAGGCGGGTGCGATTTGCCAGGTCTTTTTCCTCATCTTCAGCGTCTCGTTCCTGTCCACGCCGCTCAGCATGGTGCTGTACGTGCTGGAGCGTCCTTGGCTGGGGCTCGGCATCTATGCGGTCAACGCTACGGTGAATGTGGGGCTCGACATCCTGCTCATCCCGCGCTATGGACTGTGGGGCGCGGTGATTCCGGTGTCGCTGGTGATTCTGGTGTCTCCCGTTCCCTACCTCTGGGTGCTCCGGCGCATGGGGGTGCGCCTGCGATTGCCCTGGGGGTTCCTCGGACGGATCTACGCGGCCTCGGGGGGCATGCTCCTTCTCTGGCCGCTTCGGGGGTGGGTGAGGAGTCCGGCGGCCCTGGCCGTGTTCGTACTGGCGGGGATTCTGATCTTCTGGGCGGGGCTGAGGGTGTTCCGCGTGCTGGGACCGTCAGAGCGCTCCCTGATCGAGCGTGTGAACCCCGAGATCTGGAACCGGATCGAGCCAATCCTGGTGGGGCGGCCGGTCAAGGAGAGGCAATGAAGCGCTATTGGTTGAATATCCTCGGAGCCCTGGTGACCGTGGTGTGCCTCTACTTCGCCTTCAAGGACATCGACTTCGCCAACACCATGACCGCGCTACGCGAAGCCAACTACTGGTGGTCGATCCCGGTCGTGCTGGTCACCGTGTTCTCTATCTGGCTTCGCGCCTACCGTTGGAAGCTTATGCTGGAGCCGATCCGACACGTCCCGCTTGGTAAGGCGTATGCCGCGACGATGATCGGGTTCATGGCCAACAACATCTATCCGGCGCGGCTCGGGGAAATCGTCCGCGCGTACGCCGTCGGTCACAGCTCCGGTGTTTCCAAGAGCAGCGCCTTCGCCACCATCGTGGTCGAGCGCGCGTTCGACCTTCTGGCCATCCTGTTCTTTCTGGCGCTGCTTCTCCCCTGGTACAAGTTCGATCCGAAGTTCCAAGCGGCCGGATACGTGGCCCTCGCGGCCTGCGTGATCCTCTTCGTGGCGATGCTGTTTCTGCGTTGGAAGCGGGCCGCCACCCTTCGCTTCTTCGAGGTGCTCGCCTCTCCGCTCCCCGAGCGCCACAGCCGGCGTGTGAGCGGGCTCCTCCACCGCTTCGTGGACGGGTTCGAGGTGCTTGCCCGGGGGCGCAGACTCCTGTGGATCACCGCGCTCTCGGTGCTAGTGTGGCTGGTGGTGACGCTCAGCTACTACCTGGCGTTCTTTGCGTTCGGCTTGCACCTTCCCATCCAGGCAGGAGTCGTCCTGCTCGTGCTCACGGCCCTGGCCGTGATGGCCCCCTCCGCTCCCGGTTTTGTGGGGCCCTTCGAGTGGGCGGCCATCTACGGCATGATGCTCTTCGAGAAGGACGGGGTGACCCGCTCCATCGCGGCAAGCTACGCGCTCTACTACCATGCGATCTCGTTCATCCCCATTACGCTGCTCGGGCTCTACCACCTTCGCCGCGAGCGCTTCTCGCTCACGCGCGCCGTGAGAGAGGAGGTACCCGGGGCGGCGCCGTGAACGCGGCGATTGCGCGGCGGGAACGTCTCCCGCTCCTGCTGTTCTTTCTGCTGAGCATCGCGTTGTTGGCTCTGGCGCGCCCCCTCGGATGCCCTTGGCCGGTTCGCGCCGCCGCGGCGCTCGTTTCCGTCTTCGTGATCCCCGGTGCGGCCCTGGCGCTTCTATGGCCGGGGGCCGCGCGCGGGGGTTGGCCGGCAGTGGCGGCTCTGGCCACGCCCCTCTCGCTTCTCCCGGTGCTCGCAACCGCCGCGTTCGGATGGGCACTGGGTTGGGGAGTGCTTCCACTCGGTGCGGCCTACCTCTTCGGAGTCTTCGCGGTCGCGCTGGCCTCGCTGGTGCTGGCGTGGCGCAGAGAGGCGGAGGAGGCACCGCCCCGCTGGGCCTCGATCGTATTTCTGGGCATCCTGCTCGTGGCCGTGATCCTGACCGCCCGCGCCGGGGCGCCCGTGGGTCCCGGCACCGACGGGCCCGATCATATGGCCACCGTGAACGAGATCCTCGATACCGGGGAGTTCTTCCCTCGCCAGGGACTCGTACCGCCGGGAGAGGTCGATCGCACCGATCCGCGCAAGGGGATATTCTCCGTCGGGCTTGCTCTCGCCGCGGCGCTCGCCGACGTTCCTGCCAGATCGATATGGCGGGCGGCTCCGGCGGTGCTGGTTCTGTCCTGGCTGGCCGGCCTCCTCGTGTTGGCGCTGCGTCTCGGCCTGCGGTGGCGTGGCGCGATCCTGTCTGCCGGATTGGCCTTCGTCTTCGTCGGTGGGGAAGGGGGCGCCTGGGTGGTTCGGCTCGGCTATGGCGCGCACCTGGGGCTCGCCGTCGCGTGGGTGAGCACCAGCGTCCTGCTCGAACTTGTGGGAGATTTTCAACGCTCCGGGGTGATCCTCTTCGGCGTGCTGACGCTGGTCTCAGCCGCCGTTCACCCGATGGCGCCCGCCTTTGTGTTTCTCCCGGCGCTGCTCATGCTTCTCCTCTTGATGCGTGATCGGATTCGGTGCCTGCGCATCGTCGCTGCGCTGTCCGCCGCTCTGGTCATCGCAGCGCCGGTCCTGGTATGGCGGCTCAGTGAAGCCATGGGCGAGGTCAACCCGCTTCATCGGCAGACGATGCCGGTCCTGACTCTCGGCCCATGGACGAGCATGCTGTGGCCTCCCGAGATTCACCGCGGCTTGGGTTGGCTGGGGCTCCTCGGACTCCTGCTCGTCGAGCCCGCAGCGCGATCGCTGGGAGACACCGTCGGACGCGCGTACTTGCGCGCGGCCGCCGCCGCGTCGATCCTGTTCGCAGTGCTTCCCGGGCTCTTCGATATCGCCGCACGTTTCACCAGCTCGCTCCCGATTAAGCTGCTCTATCTCAACCCCTTCTTCTTCGTTCTCGCTGCGCTTGTCACCGGTTCCTGGAAGGGACGCGTCGGAGGTCTGCGCCCGATCCTGGCGATTCTCCTCGTCGTGGCGCTCCCGGGAGCGCTGGGCGCTTTCTCTCCCGGCCGCGTTGCCGGCTGGCGTCCCGAGGGTGTCGACGGCGCGCTCGAATTGCTCCGCGCCATTCCAGGCCGCGAGGTGGTGGCAGCCGATCCGTGGGTTTCCTCCCTGATCGCGGCCGAGACTCCCCACGATCCCATCACGGTCAATCACCAGCACGGACACCCGCTCGATCCGTCGGGGCTCCATCGACTCAACACCCTGAACGCGATCTTGAGTCCATCGCTGTCTGCGGATGACGCGGGCGCCCGGCTACGGGCGGTGCATGCCCGCTATGTTCTGGTGGCGGACGGGGGGGACGAGCCGCTTCGCCGGGAATTCGGCGCCGTCGGCGGGGGAGTCCTGGACGCCGCCCGCGCGGCGAAGTTCTCGGAGGCGACGCCGATCTTCACCGAGGCGGGGCGCTCGCCAGGCTGGCGACTCTACCGCGTGGCGGATACCGGCGAACCGTCGGGTCGTCCGCCGGTCTTTCCCCCCGCGCTCGGCGAGCCGCGAGGCGATGCGGTCTCCGTCGTCGACGGCGCCGCGAGGGGCGTGCGTCTGAGAGCGGTTCAGATGCCGATTGCCTTCACGCGAGGGCGCGAGGCGACCCTGGTGTTCTGGTGGACGCGGGACGGCAGCGGGGAGGGGTGGCCCGTGGAGGCGCATCTCAAACTCCGACCTCTGGACTTCTCCACGCCGGGCAAGGCGAATCGGGTGATCGGGATCCTGACCCGAGGGGAACGCGAGATGCGAGCACCCCTTCGAGTGATCCTTCCTCCGTTCCTGGGCGCGTGGCCCGCTACATCCTGGCCGCGTATGGCGGCGGTCGCCGATTCCCCGCGGGTCGTCCTGCCCGCCGAGCTGCCCCCGGGTCGATACGCCGCCTCGGTACGTGTGGTCGAGCAGCCCATGTTCACGCGCATTGCATGGCGCGACATCTGGAGCGAACAGGGGCGGTGGCAGGGGGCATGGATTGACACGGTCGACGTGCGGTGATCGGGGCGAAGCGATGGACACGCAGAAGGTTCTGGACTTAACAAGATCTTAAGATCGCAGTTGACCCCCGCTTGCCGACCCTGCTATCATTTTGACACGTGGAAGTTGGGTTTGGCCCGAACCGGCCGGCCCCGACGACCCGGCTCCTCGACCTCCTTACGGACGGTTTGGACGGGGGTGATTGACGGGATTCCAACTGGCTACAGCGCAGCATCGCTAGGGTAACTAGCAGCTTCCAACCCGGGCGGCGGCCAAGCACTTTGGGTCGACCTTCCGGGGCGGAAACAGGTCGACCGCGGCGTCTCAGAACCGTGCACCTTGGATTGGACCTTTTTCCTGCGTCGGAACGGGGCGGGAAACAGAGCGGCAAGCCGGAGTCCCGATCAATCACCAGTGCGAGCCCAAACACACGTCTACCCATCTCCACCGGCAACCAGGCAGTGCCCTGCGCGCATGATTCCGGGGGGGGTGTTTCTGAGCTTCTCGATCTGCGGCGGGCTCGCCAGCGGTTCGCTCCTCTGGGTGTCCCCTTTCTCGCCGAGCGCAACATGAGCGGGCAACCTATGTACAAGCCGGCCCAGAGGGATTCCCAAAGCGCCTTCCTTCCAGGCATGAAGGGAGCGGAGGCCGTTGTGGCCGCGAAACCCGCGAGGGCGAGCGCGGCCCGGGTCAAGGCGGACCTGCCCCCACCTGCGACGCTGGCCGCGGGATCGCTGGCCAGACAAGACGCGCTCTACCAACGGTACGGGAAGCGATTCATGGACGTTGTGGGGAGCGCTGTCGCCCTCGTTCTGTGTCTGCCGTTCATCCCGCTGATTGCGCTGGCCATCAAGCTCAATTCGCGCGGCCCCATTCTCTATCGCTCGATCCGGCTGGGCCAGCACCAGAAACCGTTCATCTTCTACAAGTTTCGCAGCATGGTGGACGGCGCCCACGAGTCCCGCAATTTCATCCTCCATCTCAACGAGGCGGAGGGCCCCGTCTTCAAAATCGCCAACGATCCGAGGGTGACGCTGATCGGGCGGTTCCTTCGGCGAACCTCCATTGACGAGCTGCCCCAGCTCATCAACGTCCTGCGGGGGGACATGTCGCTGGTGGGTCCGCGGCCCCCGATTCCTGAGGAAGTCGAAAAGTACGAACCCTGGCAGAGGCGGCGCCTGGACGTGAAACCGGGCATCACGTGTCTCTGGCAGATCTCGGGGCGCAGCAAACTCGGCTTTGACGAGTGGATGCGCCTGGATATCCAGTACATCCAACACCAGTCTTTTCTCCTGGATCTCAAGATCCTGCTCCGCACCATTCCCGCCGTTCTATCGCGAGACGGCGCGTACTGACAGCTCGGGGGGAGACGCCGAGGAGCGCTCTGTCTAAGGTCGTGCGTTCTTTCCAATCCGGTGCGTTTTGGCTCCCCTGGGTTCTGGCCCTCCTGGTTGGCGCCGGTCTTCGTCTGTTCGGCCTCACGCGTCAGCCGCTCTGGATCGATGAGCTCCTGACCTTGCAGGGAGCCTCGATCGGCGAGCCCTTCCGCTGGCACGACGTGCTCGTCAACCCCCAGGGCCCGCTCCCTCACATGCTCCTGCGCGCATGGACGTCGGTCGCCGGGGCGGGCGACCTCTCTCTACGCTCGTGGGCGGCGGTCGGGGGTGTGCTCGGGCTCGGCTTGGCCACGCTCGCCTTTCGCCGCGCGCTCCCACGAGCCGCTCTCCTTGCGACCTGGCTGCTCGCGCTCTCGCCCTTCCACATCTGGTATTCGCAGGAAGTGCGCGGCTACGCCTACTTGCTCGCCGCCTCCGCGCTCACGCTCTGGACGTTCGTGCGTCTGTGGGAGCGGCCCTGTCGCGCGGCATGGGCCTGGCACGCCGCCGCGCTGGCCGCGCTCTTCCTGTGCAACCTGAGCGCGATCGTTCTCCTCCCCGCGCTCGGAGTCGCGCTGCTCTTCGATCGACGGGGATCGCTGAAGCTCTGGCTCCTGGCCGCGGCGATAGCGATTCTCGTGGCCTTGCCGTGGCTGTGGGTGGAGTTCGCGGGTCACGTGGTGTGGAGCGAGGTCGTGCCGGGCAGCGGCACGGAGCCGTTGCGGGCCGGAGGCGCTTTCCATCCCGGCGCGCTGCCCTTCACCTACGCCACCTTCGTCGGTGGATACGGGCTCGGCCCGCCGCTGCGCGAGCTGCACGGCGCGCTCACCGCCTCGCTCTTCCGACCGCATTTGCATTGGCTCGCGCTGGCGGCTCTGGCGGCCGGGACCGCGCTGGCGGCGGCGGCTCGGGGGTTGCGTGAACCGGAGATCCGGCGGCTCTTCTGGTGGGCTTTTCTGCCCGCGCTCGGTATCGCCGCGGTGGCGGCGCTGGGGCTCAAGGCCTACAACCCCCGTTACGCGGCAGCGTCGCAACCGGTGTTCATCCTGCTGCTGGCCGAGGGGATCGTGCGGATGGCGCGCGCGCGCCGAGGGTTGGGTGTGCTCGTCGGTGGGGCGCTCATCGTGTGCATGCTCGTGGGTTGGGGGCGTCAGACCTTCGACGCGCGCTATGCGCGCGAGGACTTCCGAGGCGCGGCCCGCTTCCTGGAGACTCATGCCGCTGCCGAGGATCTCGTTCTTCAGCAGGGGGTGAACGGCCCGCTCGCGCGCTACTACCGAGGTGCTGCGGATACTGAGACCTTCTTCGAGGTCTACTTTCGCGAGGAGGATGGGGGAGTGGGCCGGCTGAATCGTCTAGCATCCGGACATCCGCGTGTGTGGTGGGTGGGTAGCCGGCTCTGGTACGAGGATCCTCGGGGTCGCCTCCTGGACATGCTGGAAAGGCGCGGTGGGGAGATCGCGCGATGGAATGCTCCCGGGGTGGAGATCCGCGGCTTCGCGATGACCGAAGGCGCGCCGTGAGGCGGGTGCTCCTCGTTTCGGAGGCAAGAGGGTTCGGCGGCGCCGAGGTGTATCTCGAGCGCCTGGCCCTCAACCTGCGCGCATGGGACGCGGTGCTGGCCGTCCCGGACCGGGAGGTGCTACGCGAGTGGGGGGGCCGCCTCGAGCATCGTGGGGTGGTGGTCGTGTATTGGACATCGTCATCCTCGTTGGTGCGCGCCGCGCGCTCGCTGGCTCCCGACATCGTGCACGTCAACATTCCCTCCACCTACGACGGCGGTTCGGGTTGGTTGCCGTGGCGCCTTCGCGCGTCGGTGGCCAAGCCGGTGATCACGACCGAGCACCTGACCCTTCTCCCGCGCTCGCGCCGCCGCCGCTGGCTCAAGCTGCGTACCGCAGGCGCGATTCGGACGGCGATCGTGGTGAGTCGCGCCAGTCGCAACGCGCTTCTCGCCGAAGGGTTCCCCGCCGACCGCGTGGTGGTCGTGCCAAACGGCGTTCCCGATCCAGGTGCCCCGTGCGCTCTCCCCGCACCGAACGGCGCGCTGCGGCTTGGCGTGCTCTGCTCGCTCGAGCCGCGCAAACGCGTGGAACTCGTGCTTGAGGCGCTCGCGCTTTCCGGGGAAGGGACAGCCCGGCTCGACATCGCCGGCGACGGCCCGCTTCGGGCGTGGCTCGAGGAGCGCGCGCGGGGTCTTGGCGTGGCCGACCGAGTGCGGTTCCTCGGACGCGTGAGCGACCCCGCCGAGTTCTTGACCTCGATCGACGTGTTGGCGCTTCCCTCGCGTCTCGAGGGGATGCCGCTGGCGGTCTTGGAGGCGATGGCGGCGGGGCGCGGAGTGCTCGCCTGCGACATCCCCGGGATGGACGAGGTGGTGGATGACGGGACGACGGGGCGCCTGCTGAATCCCGATCCGCGGGTCTGGGCGGAGGTGATCGTCGGCCTGCGGCGCGAACCCGCGTGCGTGACCGCATGGTCTACGGCCGCGCGACGCGCATTCATCGAGCGCTTCACGCTGGAACGCTGCGTGGACGCCACCGCTGCCGTCTACGAGCGCGCGCTGTCGGAAGAAGGGCGCTGATGCGCATCCTTTGGATGAAGCCGATCCTTCCCTATCCTCCGACTCAGGGCACGCGGTGGGGCACGCTGCAGTTGCTGCAGAACCTTGCCGGCGAGCATACGATCCGTCTCTTCGCGCGGCGCCTCCACCCGTCGGAGAGCGCCGACGTCGATGCGCTACGCCGGAAGGTGCCGGGTCTCGAAGTGGTGGCCCCGCTCGCTCCCAATCGCGCATCACCCCTGCACCGCGCGGTGTATCGCTTCCGCGCCCGGGCGGCGGCAAGGCGCGGGATCCCACCGGTAGAGACGTACACCGCTCTTCCCTCCCTGGTCGACGCGTTCGGCCGCGAAGCCGAAAGGTTCCGGCCCGATCTTGTCGTGGTCGAGTACTGGTACTCGTCCGCCTACCTCGATCGTGTGCGCGGCGTCCCCGGGGTGCTGTTTGCCCACGACATCGAGTATCTCGCACGCCAGCGCGCCGGGGCGTTTCTTACCGAGGGGAGCCGAGGCGCCGCCTGGGCCGCCATGGAGGCGGTCCGCGAGCGCCGGGCGCTCGCCGCCGCGCCCGCCGTCTGGTTCGTCACGGAAGGGGACCGCACCGAGGCAATACGAAGCGCGGGAGTGTCCGCGGATCGTTCGGCGATCGTTTCCTACGGTCTCGATCTCGATGTGGCGCTCGCCGCACGCAGAGCGGAAGACCCGCCGGAAGTCGCCGAGCGCGTCCTCTTCTTCGGTTCCTTCGCCGCCGATTTCAATCGAGATGCGCTCGAATACACTCTGGCAGAACTGTGGCCGAGGATCGTCCAGGGGCGTCCGGGGGCGTCGCTCCTCGTGGCGGGAGGAGGATTGCCTCCCGGTCTCGCTCGCCGCGCCCGCGAGGCGGGGGCCGAGGTAGTGGGCGAAGTGGAGAACGTGCGCACGCCCCTTCTCTCCGCGGCCGTGGTGCTGGTCCCGCTCCGCTATGGGGGTGGGCTTCGTATCAGGCTGCTTGAGAGCCTGGCTCTCGAGAGGGCGGTGGTGGGCTCGCCGGTGGGAGTCCTGGGGATGGGACCGGAGGCCGGACGCGAGGTTCTGGTCGGGGAAGATTCCGAAAGCCTGGCCGCCGCGGTCATACGAGCGCTCTCCGACCCCGATCTGCGAGGCGCATTGGGGTCGGCGGGGCGCCGGTGGGTCGCCGCGCATCACGGGGCGGCGGCAGCCGCGAGTGCCCAGCGGGAGCTCGTCCACCGAGCCGCGCTGGGGCGGCGCCAGAGCCTCTGACGCGCCAGGCCTCACCTCGATTGACGCCTCGCTGCGAGGGGGGATAGACTTGATTACCTATGTTGTGCGTAGTTCCTCCGCCGCCCTCCCACCGTCCTCGGTTGCGCATCCCGTCACCGCTCCTGCGAGGTTTCCGATCGTGAACATCCGACTCAGCGAATTTCTCGACGAAGAGCTCTTCATTCCCCAGCTCCAGGCCAGGGACAAGGAAGGCGCCCTTAAAGAAATGGTGGACGCCCTTGTCCGCGCGCAGCGCATCAAGGAGGGAGGCATCCTCCTCGAGATGCTCCGGCAGCGTGAGCACCTGGGCAGCACCGGCATCGGGCGCGGCGTGGCCGTGCCGCACGGGCGTACGCTCGCGATCACCCGTCTGGCGGTGGCCTTCGGCCGCTCGACGGAGGGTATCGAGTTCGATGCCATGGACGGCAAGCCCGTGTATCTCGTGTTCCTGACCGTCGCCCCGCCCCAGGAACGGAGCAACCTGTATCTGCCGGTCTTGGGCAAGATCGTCGAGATGGTCAAGAGCGTCAAGAGCCGTCGCAGGCTGCTGGCCGCGGCGGACTACGAGGAAGTGGCGGAGATCCTCGAGGAGGCCGACGAAGGTGCATGAACAGCTTCACCTCCTGGTGAACTTGCAGGACCTCGACACGTTGATCCGGGAAACCAAAGATCAGGAGCGCCGCACCGAGCTGGAGAACATGGGCTTCTCGCTCGACAATATGGGGCCGCTCGAGGCGGCTCGCCTGAAGCTGACCGGCAAGATCGATCGACGTTACTTGCGCATCTACGAGCGGCTCTGCACCAAGCATGGGCGGGCCGTGGTGCCGGTGGAGAACCGGACGTGTCTCGGCTGCTTCCAGGGTGTCCCTCCCAGCTTCTTCTCCGAGATCACGGCGGACCAGCCGGTCAAGGTCTGCGAGAACTGCGGCCGGATCCTCTACCTCTTGACCGATTGACGGGGGCCGAGCCGACCCGTGACCGCCCCCGCTTCGGCCCTCTCCGGTCTCGCCTGTGCCCGATGCGGTGTGGTTGTCGACGCGGATCGATTGCAGACCGTTTGTCGCTGCGGTGGGACCTTTTTCGCGCAGTATGACTTCAACGGCGCCCGCCGCACCCTGACCGCCGGCGCTCTCCGAAATCGTCCGCCCGGGCTGTGGCGATGGGGAGAGATCCTTCCCGTGCGCGACCCCGGGCGCCGGCGCGGCCTCGGCGAGGGGGCCACCCCGCTCGTTTCGGCCGAGCGACTCGGCGCGCGGCTCGCCCTATCCCGCCTGCTCCTCAAAGACGAAGGCCGCAACCCGGGAGGATCGTTCAAAGCCAGGGGCATGGCGGTAGCGATGGCGCGCGCCGTGGAGCTTGGGGCGCGGCGCTTCGCGCTTCCCAGCGCCGGCAACGCCGGAGGGGCTGCGGCCGCCTACGGCGCCTATTGGGGAGCCGAGGTCCACGTGGCGCTTCCTCGTGAAACCCCCGAGCCGTTCCGCGAAGAGGTCCGCCTCCACGGAGGACACCTCCACGATGTCGACGGAGACATCGCCGATGCCGGCCGCTGGCTAGGCGCGTGCGCGGAAGCCGGGGATTGGTTCTTCCTCTCGACGCTCAAGGAGCCCTATCGCGTGGAGGGGAAGAAGACGATGGGGCTCGAGCTGGTCGAACAGCTCGGGTGGCGCTGGCCCTCGGTGGCGATCTATCCCACCGGAGGCGGCACCGGCATCGTCGGCATGATGAAGGCGGACGCCGAACTTCGCGCGTTGGGTCTTCTCGAAGGGCCGCCGCCGCGATTCGTAGTCGTGCAGGCCGAGGGGTGCGCGCCGCTGGTGCGCGCGCACGCCGAGGGGAAGCGGCACGCCGATCTTTGGATGAACCCTCGAACGGCCGCTTCGGGCCTGCGCGTGCCCGGCACGATCGGGGACCATCTCATCCTCGACGCGGTGCGCAATACGGGCGGCACAGCGCTCACGGTGACCGATGCGGAGATGGAGGAGGCCAGGGCGTGGACCGGCGCCGACGAAGGTCTCTTCATCTCCCCCGAGGCTGCGGCCACGGTCGCGGCAGCGGCCCGACTCGCGCGTTCCGGCTGGCTGAATCCTCACGAAGAGATCGTTCTGTTCCTCACCGGCGACGGTTTCAAGTACCCGCGCACGGAGACGGTGGCGTGAGCGATCTCCTCTGCGTCGCGTGCGGCCGACCCTCGCGCACAGCCGCGATCTATCCCGCCCGGTGCGTCTGCGGTGGACTCTGGTCGGCTGCCGATCCCTCGCTCTATGCGATCCGGGGCGCGGACGTCGGGGCTCCGACACCGCTCTGGTCCGATCCGGTGGACAACGATCTTCTCTGGAAGCGCGAGGATCTCAACCGCACCGGCTCCTTCAAAGATCGGGGCGCCGCCGCGCTCGCCGCGGTCGCGGTGTGGGCGGGCGCGACCCGGCTCGTTGTGGACTCCTCGGGTAGCGCGGCGCTGGCCGCGGCTTCGGCGGCCGCGCGCGCCGGGCTTCCGGTGACGGTCCATACGCCCGGCGATCTGCCGCCGGCCAAGCGACACGCGTTGGAGATGATGGGGGCCTGTGTCGTGGCCGAGGGCGATCGCCGCGCCGCCGCGGCGCGGGCCGCCGAAGCCGCGGTCAGGGAGTTCTACTTCAGTCATGTCGCGCACCCGGCGTTCTCCGAAGGGACGGGCCGGAGCGCGATCGAGGTTCTCGCGCAGTGCGGCGGCGAGCCTCCCGCAACTTGGGTCATTCCCGTCGGCAACGGCTCACTGTTCCTCGGCGTTGCGCACGCGCTCGAGCGCTTGGATCGTCGGGACGTGCGCCTGGTGGCGGTGCAGGCGGCGGCGTGCCCCGGGCTGCGCTGCCCCGGCGCCGGCGGCGGCACGCGGGCCACGGGCATCGCCATCGCGGATCCTCCGAGGCGAGACGAGATCCTCGCCGCGCTCGCGGGCCACGGCGGGGAAGTGATCGAAGTGGATGAAGCGGAGATCGAGGCGGCGCATACGGCGCTCGGGCGACGCGGTGTGGCCGCGGAGAGGGCGTCCGCCGCGGCGCTCGCCGCGGTGCGGACGCTGCGCGATGCGGGAGAGCGCGAACCCGTTCTTGCCTGGCTCACCGGGTCGGGGCTGCGGGGATGAGCCGCCGTCTCCCGGATCGCGGGAACTCATCGAGGGGCGCGAGGGTAGAACACGCGTACCGCGACTCGGCAACGCTTCGGGGCCGGTATCGCGGGATCGGCCAGCTTCAGCCCTCCTTGTCCGGCCGATCCCGCCGCCGGCCCCGTCGCCTTGCCTCGGGCGCGCTTCCCCGCACCTCCGTCCGCTCCTCCCATCGGCGGGAATCGTCACCGGGCGAGCGGCGCGCACTCAAGCGGGCGCTCCTCGTCACCCTCGTGCTCTTTCTCGCCGAGGTCGCGGGCGGCCTCGCCGCACGCTCCCTCGCGCTCCTCTCCGACGCCGCACACATGCTCACCGATCTGCTCGCACTTGGACTCGCCGGCGCGGCGATCCGCTTCGCCGCCCTCCCTCCGACCGGCAAGCGCACCTTCGGCTACTACCGCCTGGAGATCCTGAGTGCCATGGCCAACGGGATCCTTCTGACGGCGTTGGCAGTGGGGATCGTGGTCGAAGCCTGGCACCGCTTCGCCGCCCCGGCCCCGGTCCGGGTGGGGATTCTGATCCCGGTCGCGGCCGCCGGGCTCCTGGCCAATCTCCTCTCGGTGAGGTGGCTCCACCGGGCCCACGGGGGCCTGAACACGCGGGCCGCGCTATGGCATGCGGCCGCCGACGGGGCGAGCTCGGTCCTGGTGCTGATCGCCGCCGTCGCCATGGCGCTCACGTCGTGGTGGTGGCTCGATTCCGTCGCCAGCCTCCTGCTCGCCGGGGTGGTGGTGTACGGCGCCTATCGTCTGCTGCGTGAGGCGGTCGATGTGCTTCTGGAGTCGGTCCCCCGCGACGTGAACATCGAGGCCGTGCGCGAGGCCATGCTGAGCGTGGAAGGCGTGGACGACGTGCACGACCTGCACGTCTGGAGCCTCACCTCGCAGGTTCACGCACTCTCCACCCACTTGATGGTCCGGCCGGAACAACTCGCCCACACCGATCGCATCCTCGGCGAAGCGAGGCGACTCCTCGAAGAGCGTTTCCACATCACCCACACCACGCTGCAGGTGGAGACGAAGCGCCGCGATCGGGCCCCGTGTTCGCTTGGGCCCGACGACCCCGCTAGCGATCCGCGCTGAGTTGCCAGCGGACGTCGACCAGAACGAGTCGCTCCGCGTCCGGATCCCAGATGGCAGGATTCACTTCCGCCATCGTCGCTTCCGGCGCGTCCCCGGCCAGTCGTGCCAGCGCCGCGACCAGCGCGCGCGCGGCCGCGGGGCCGGGATCGTCGGCCTCGCCCAACTCCCGCAGGAACGTCGCGCGGACGAAGAACGCCTCGGCTTGTCCCGCCGAGGCGGGGAGGGAGAGCCACACCGGCGGCGCGCCTCGCTCGACCGCGCTTCCGCCGCGGGCGAGACCCACGAAGGGGCCGAGTTCGGGGTGTCTGAGGAACGACGCGTAGATCTCGAACCCGCGCGGAACAAGGCGTTGCACCAGCCACCGGTCCCCGCCACGCTCCAGGGTCCGCAGCCGGTTCAGAGCCGCCTCCGCCTCGTCGTCGGTGCGGGCCATGGCGAGAAGACCCGCGCGCGCCTTGTGCGGATCCGAGCCGCGCTCGATCTTGAGCGCGAGCGGCGCCCTCATCGCGCGGACCAACATGCGCGCTTCCTCGTAGCCCGCGCATCGGCCGGACTCGGCGGTGGAGGCGGACGATGAAGCGAGGAAGCCCTCCAGTACGGCGGGATCGCCCCAGATCGAGCCTCCCAGAGAAGGCGCGGGTGACGGCCAGCGCCGGTCACCGGCCGAGGGCCACTCGGCGCGGTCCGGCGAGGGGGGCTGCGCCCAACGCGCGAGCGCGCGCGCCGCGCGATTGGGTTCCCCGATCACCGGAAGGCCGGCGTCGCGAATCGTCTCCGTGGCCGCGTCGTCCACGGGCGCGACCATGAAGCAGGGGACTGACGGGACGGGCGCGCCGGCCAGCACCTCGGCGAACACCCGCGCCACCGCGTGGGCATCGGTCACGATGGGGTGCATGAACATGGGGAGCAGCGCGTCGAGCTCGCCGGACCTGCTCAAGAGTTGAAGCGCGTGCCGATACTCCTCCGGCCCCGCCGAGGCGAGGAGATCCACCGGGTTTGCGGTCACCGCGGCCATCGGGAGCGCGGTCCGCATCTCCGCCTGAAGCCCCCCCGAGATCTCGCCGAGTTCGATCCCCATGCGGGCGAGCTCGTCGGCGGCGAGGACGGCGGGCCCGCCGGCGTTGGTCACCAGCGCCACGCGGCGGCCGCGCGGCGCGCCCAACCGGTCGATCACCTCGATCAGGTCCATCGTCTCGGTGAGCGAGTAGATTTCCTCGGCGTCGATTCCGCGCATGAGCGCCTCGGAGAGCGCGGGCTCGGCGGCGAGCGCGCCGGTGTGTCCGCCCACGGCGCGGCTCCCGGACCCTGTGGTGCCCCCTCGCACGACCATGAGCCGCACACCGGGGCGCAGCGCGGCCGCCGCCTCGCGAAGGCGCGCCGCGGGAGGGATCGTCTCGAGATAGAGAAGCACCTGCTCCACGCCGGGAAGAAGAGAGGCCACACCCTCCAGGAGATCGGGCACGGTGAGGTCGGCCATGTTGCCGGCGCTTGCATAGAAGGCAGCGCCGATCCTGCGCTCGGTCATGCGCAGGAAGAGCCACTCGCCGATCGACCCGCTCTGAGAGATGAGGGCGACGTGTCCCGGCGCCGGGGTCACCCGCGAGAAGCTCGCGTCCAGGCGATAGGTCTCGGTCACGCAGTGGAGCCCCATACAGTTCGAACCCATGAGCACCGCTCCGCGTTCGCGGCAGCGCGCCGCCAGGCTCAGCTCGCGCGCGCGACCCTCGGGTCCGGTCTCGCCGAACCCCGCGGTGAGCAGCACGAACGCGCGAGTGCCCCGCTCGAGCAGGTGCAGGATGGCGGCCTCGGCCTTGTCGGGGGCGACACCGATCACCGCCATCTCGGGCGCCGGGTCGAGATCCTCGAGCCCCGCCACGGCGCGCACGCCGTGCACCTCGCTCTCTTTCGGATGCACGACCTGGACCGTTCCGGGAAAGCGCCCGGCCACCAGGTTGCGCAGCACGGCGCCGGCAAGGGAGGAGGGACGCGACGAAGCGCCCACCACCGCCACCGATTTCGGGAAGAACAAAGGCCGCAGATCGCGTTGCATGCGGGGACTCTACCGCCGCCGTTGCAGCGCGTCACCCGCGAAGGGAGAATTCGCCATTAGCGAAACCCGAGCCACGGGGCTACCATCCTCGACCTCGAATCACGGGGGAGGACACGATGGATCTGCTGCGCATGGCGGAAGCGGTGAACGCGGTGGCGGGGGAGGCGGGGGTTCTTCTCCTCGGCAAACTGGGCCGGCTCCGCGCGGTCGAGTACAAGGGCGAGGTGGACCTCGTCACCGAGGCCGACCGGGAATCGGAGGCCTTTCTTGTGAAGCGCCTCGGCGCGATCCTTCCCGAAGCATCGATCCTCGCCGAGGAAGGAACCGGGACCGAGCGCGACTCGGACCTGCGCTGGATCGTGGATCCTCTCGACGGCACCACCAACTTCGCTCACACCTATCCCGTGTTCTCGGTCTCGATCGGCCTCGAGCGGGCCGGCGAGCGCGTGCTGGGAGTGGTACACGATCCCACACGCGGCGAGACCTTCACCGCGGTGAAGGGCGGCGGCGCGACGCTGAACGGCCAGTCGATCCGCGTGAGCGCGACGGGAACCCTCGACCGGGCCCTCCTCGCCACCGGCTTCCCGTACGACATGCGCACGACGCGCCGCGACAACCTCACCCAGTTCGCCGCCTTCGCCAAGCTCGCTCAGGGAATCCGCCGCGGAGGATCCGCGGCGCTCGATCTCTGCCAGGTGGCGTGCGGGCGGCTCGACGGCTACTGGGAAGAGAAGCTCCAACCCTGGGACGTGGCTGCGGGGGCGCTGGTGGTCGAGGAGGCAGGCGGTCGCGTGACCGGCTACTTCGGCGAGACCTTCGATCCGCGCGCGCGCCACCTCGTCGGAAGCAATGGCCGATTCCACGCCGAGATGGTCGACCTCCTCACCGGGCTGGAGACGATGGCGGGTCTTCCTCCGGTGGGTCGCTGACCGCCCGGAGCGGGCCGGCGGGCCTCCGGAAGGCGCGCCCCGGGTCCACGAGTCGGGTGTCGAGTTTCAGCCCGGAGTGCCGATAACCGGGTGAGGAGGGGACCCGTAAAACCCATGCGAACCGTGCGAAACCCGATCGCGTCCGCGGCCGCTCTGCTGCCGCTTGCGCTCATCGTTGCCGTTGGGGCCGCCTCTCTCGCGGCGCCGTCTCTCGCGTTGCCTCCGCCGCTCCCCGGTGTCGCCACGTTTTCGATCGTGGCTTGCGATACGGCCGAGGGTGAGTGGGGAGTGGCGGTCGCGTCCCGTTTCCTGGCCGTCGGTTCGGTGGTTCCGTGGGCTCGGGCCGGGGTGGGGGCGATCGCGACTCAAGCGGTTGCCAATACGCATTTTGGGCCTCTTGGCCTTGAGTCGCTTGAGAAGGGACTTTCCGCGGCTCAGGTTCTGGACCTGCTCATCGATGGCGATCCGCAGCGTGCGACGCGTCAGGTCGGTGTGGTGGACGCCCACGGGGCTTCTGCGACCTTCACCGGCGAGCGCTGCGAGAGCTGGGCAGGCGGGCTTCGCGGCCCCGGATTCGCGATTCAGGGCAACATCCTGGCCGGGCCGGACGTGGCCGACGCGATGGCGAAGGCATTCCAGATCGCGGAAGGAAGCCTCTCCGAGCGCTTGCTGGCTGCGTTGGCCGCAGGGGACGAAGCGGGAGGGGATCGGCGCGGCAAGCAGTCCGCCGCTCTGCTCGTGGTGAAGGCCAAGGGCGGGTACCAAGGGGGCAACGATCGCTACGTGGACCTCCGCGTGGACGACTCCGAGAGCCCGATCGCCGAACTCGCCCGTCTCTACTCGCTGCACGCGCGCACGTTTCTGCCCGGTGTTCACGCCCGCCTCGGGGATGACGCGCTCGCCGCCGAGGATCGAACTCGAGCCGACCGCGAGTACGCACGGGTGATCCACCTCTATCGCAACGCCATCGACGCGTCCCCGCGGGATCCCGACCCGCGCAACGGCCTCGCCTGGTTCTACGCGGAGCGTCGCGTGAACCTCGACGAGGCGTACCGATTGGCTCAGGAGGCGCTGTCGCTCCAGCCCAACTCGTGGCAGGTCCTCGACACCTTGGCCGAGATCCAGTTCGCGCGCGGAGAGGCCGGCAAGGCGCTCGATCTTGCGAAGAAGGCGCTGGTCCTCGATCCGCAGAATGTCTACCTCAAGAAGCAGGAGGAGCGGTTCCGATCGGCCGCTCAAGGCGGAGGACCGCACTGATGCCGCTGACCATTCTCGTCGTCGAGCCGGAAGAGGCGCTGCGCGAGCGCGTGCGTCTCGCGCTACAGCACGAAGGACATCACGTGCTCGCTTTCTCGCGCGCGGAGGGTGCCGCCGAGTCGGTGCGGGCAGGGGCCGACCCCGCCCTGGCGCTCTTGACCGGCGCTCCCGATCCAGGCATGGACCGCCTGGTGTCGGCACTCGACGAGGCGCCGTCGCGCGCTCAAAAGGTCTGGATCGCGCCGGCGGAGCAGTCCGAGATCGATCGGCTCGCCGCCGCCCGCCACCCGCGCGGGCTGCTGCCCCGCGCGTCGCTGGACCGCGAGGCGCTCTCCCTGGCCTCCCGCGTGTGGCAGAGTCGCGAGCGGGGGAGGGTGCTCGCCGGTGCGCCGCCCATGATCGGCGACTCGGAAGCGATGGTGCGCATGCGCACCATGCTCGAGCGCATCGCTGCGGGCGCCCCGTCGAGCGTCCTCATCACCGGCGAGAGCGGAACCGGCAAGGAGATCGCCGCGCGCCGCATCCACGCGCTGGGGCCCCGCGCGCACGGGGCATTCGTGGAAGTCGACTGCGCGTCGATTCCAGCAAACCTTCTCGAGAGTGAACTCTTCGGCCACGAGCAAGGAGCCTTCACCGACGCGCGGCGGGGCAAGCTCGGACTCCTGGAGCTTGCGCAGGGCGGAACAGCGTTCCTGGATGAGATCGGGGAGCTGGACCTGGGCCTGCAATCGAAGCTCCTGCGCGTGCTCGATTCGCGGCGCCTTCGCCGCGTGGGGGGACGCGAGGAGATCGTGCTCGACGCCCACCTCATCGCCGCCACCAACCGCGATCTCGTTGCCGAAGTGCGCGAGGGACGGTTCCGCGCCGACCTGTACTTCCGCCTCGACGTCGTGCGCGTGGAGCTGCCGCCGGTGCGCGAGCGCGAAGGCGATGCATGGATTCTGGCCCAGACGTTCTTGGAGGACTCGTCGCGCCGCCTGCGCCGCCGGCCGCTCCGACTGTCCCCCGGCCTCGAGAGCAAGTTCGCCGGATACCCGTGGCCGGGCAACGTGCGGGAAATCCGCAACCTCATGGAACGGCTCGCTCTCCTCACCCCACCGGAGGAGGATGTCCTGAAGGACGTCGCGTTCCCGTCCGACCGCTCCTCGGCAGGAGGGATCCTGATCGACTTCTCCGGGGGACCTGTGCCGTGGGAGGCGATCGAGCGTCGGGCCATCGCAGAGGCTCTTCGAGTCGCCGGCGGTAACGTGAGCGAAGCGGCCCGGCTCCTCGGGCTGGGACGCGGCGCCTTGCGCTACCGCATGACACGGCAGGGGCTGGCCGGAACGGAACCCGAGGAACTCGACCGCGCCGCCTGATCGGCGCACCATCCCTTGGTTTCCCGGGTCAAATGCCCCACACCGTCAACGATTGTTTACAATAGCCCCCGGATCGCATATTCTTGCTGAACATTCTCTCGGATGTCGGTCGCCTGCCGTTCATCCATGGATTTCACCTCCGGAGGCGCCATGCGCCCACCCGACCCTGAACCGAAGGGATCCGACGACCTCCCCGATCCGGAGGATCTGCTGAGCCAGGCCTCGCGGGCGGTGGAGGCGGCGGAGAAGCGCGATCTCATCCCTGCCCTGCAGCGCACGGAGGAGAGAGCGCGCGTCCTTGAGGAAGGCCGGCGAAAGCTCCTCCTCCTGGTGGAGACCGCCCGCGCCCTGAACCGTATCGGTCGGGTCGAGGAGCTCCTCGAGCGCATCCTCATCCATGCTCTCGATATCACTGGAGCCGATCGCGCCTATTGTCTGAAATGCGATGAGTTGGGCAGGTTAGTCACGGTGGCATCGCGCACCAAGGACGGCACGCCGGGCGACCCCGCCGCGATCGCCGACGTCAGCCACACGATCCTCGACCGCGTGCTCGACCAGGGGCGGACCCTCTACGTTTCGGACGCGCTGAATAACCCCGACTTCAAGTCGCGCCGCTCGGTTCGGCAACTCTCCCTGCGCACCGTGGTTTGTGTCCCGATGCCCGGCCCCGACGGTCCGGCGGGCGCGCTTTACGTGGATAGCCAGAGCGTTGCCGGACTCCTGGAGCGGGAGGGGGTCGAGATCCTGGAGGCCTTTGCCGCTCAGGCGGGCATCGCCCTCGAGACGGCGGCTCATCGCCAGCGGCTGGAGGAAGAGGCCGAGTCGCTGCAAGCGGAGAACCGATCGCTCAAGCAGGCTCTGGGCCGCCGCACCGGTTGGGATCAGATCATCGGCGAGAGCCCGGCGATGGAGAAGGTCTTCATGGTTCTCGACCGCGTAGTGGGGAACGCGGTCACCCTGCTGCTCGAGGGAGAGACCGGAACCGGCAAGGAACTGGTGGCGCAGGCGCTGCACTTCAATGGTCCGCGCCGGGAAGCGAACTTCGTACCGGTGAACTGCGGCGCCCTCCCGGAACCGCTCTTGGAGAGCGAGCTTTTCGGGTATCGGCGGGGCGCCTTTACCGGCGCCGACCGCGATCATGCCGGACTCGTGGAGGCGGCCGACAAGGGGACGCTTTTCCTGGACGAGATCGGCGAGCTGACCTCCAAGCTGCAAGTCAAGCTCCTGCGCGTCCTGCAGGAAGGCACCGTGCGTCGGTTGGGCGAGAACGTCGAGCGCAAAGTGGATGTGCGCTTCATCGCGGCGACCCACAAGACCCTTGCCCACGAAGTGGATGAGGGCCGGTTTCGCGAGGATCTCTACTACCGTGTGAACGTGGTGACCATCGTCCTGCCTCCGCTGCGCGAGCGTGGGGAGGACGTCCTGCTCTTGGGCGAGCATGCGCTGGACCGAGTGCGGGAGCGGGCCCACCGTCCAAACCTGACCTTCGGCCGCGAAGCGCGGCGCGTGCTCTTGACGCACCTGTGGCCCGGAAACGTGCGTGAGTTGGTGAACGCGATCGAGCGCGCGGGAGCGCTCGCGCTGTCCGACAAGATCGAGCCGCAGGATCTCCTACCCGCGATCGCCGCGAGGACCTCGACACGTCCGGCGCGGCAGGGGACGCTCAAGGAGACGCTGGAGCGGGCGGAGGAGGCGGCCATTCTCGACGCGCTCCGCGAGTCGGGGAACAACATCTCTCAGGCGGCGCGACTCCTCGGCGTGAGCCGCCAGCACCTGCACACACGCATCCGGCGGTTGAGCATCCGCGAGAAGATGTAGCCGCCGAGGAAGGGGGCAACGTCGTGGGAGTCCGTTCCCTGGGGTGCTCGAGTCGTGCCGTGTTCTGGCGCAGTTTCCCCCCGCTGGTCATGATCATCGTGATGCTCGTCGCCGTTCCGCCGCTCGCCGCGCAGACGTGCGCGATGGGGTCGGCGGACTGCGACGACGACATACTCGACCCCCTCCAGGAGGGGTTGGATCGCCCCGTGGGCATGTGCTTCGACGTGGTCACCGGCGACGTTTTCGTTGCGGATACCAGGCATCATCGCGTCGCCAGGTACTACGTCTTTGGGGCCCTCATCACCGCTTGGGGGACCGCGGGCTCGGAGACGGGGGAATTCCAATCCCCCACGGATGTCGCTCTGGGAGGCGACGGCAACCTCTATGTCCTCGATTCCGGGAACGGACGGATCCAGGTGTTCACGCGTGACGGCACGTTCGTGCGCGCGTGGGGGAGCCGGGGGTCGGGGGGCGGCCAGCTTCTCGATCCGCTCTTTCTCGATGCCAGGGAGTATGTGGTGGTCGGTGACACCGGCAACCACCGGGTGCTGAAGTTCGCGCTCGATGGGACGCTCCTGGGTGCCTGGGGGAGTGAGGGGAGCGACCCGGGCCAGTTCCTGGAGCCGAGCGGGGTGCTCATCAGCGGCGGCCGGATCTACGTGGCCGACCGGGCTGCCGACCGCGTGCAGGCCTTCACCGAGGAGGGCGTGCTCGCGACCGACTGGGATCCCCCCACCGACCTGTCCGGCCCCATGGGACTGGCCGAGCACTACGGCGAGGGCGGGGGCTACGGTCTGACCATCGCCGACACCGGCAACCGACGCGTTCTCTCCTGGTGTTTCTATGGTTTCGGCGGGTGCTGGAACTTCGACCAGAACTGCGCCTCGGCCGTCATCACCGACATGACCCCGACCATGGCCGGATGCTGCTACTACTCGCTCGCCCTGGACAGCGAGAACAGCCGGGTGATCCTGGTCGGGTTCGGGGATCCCGTCGAGCGCGAGAGCTGGGGAGGGATCAAGGCCCGCTATCTGAAGTGATTCGTGCCGGCGGAGCCGCCTAGCGGTTTCCCTCCGCGGCCTTCTCCTGGATCTTGGCCATGAGCTCCGCCTGCGGGAAGTGCGTCATCGCCGCGGCGATCATCGGGTCCTCGGCCAGGATCACCCGGTATCGGGCGCTCTGGCCCCACAAATTTCCCGCCATCTCACGCTTGATCGCGGTCCGGATGTACTCCGTCTCATTGGCCAGGTCCCCGGCGGGCACCTTGATCGAGGTGTCGGCCTTGGCCTCGGCGGCGAACGCGGCCACCGCCGCGTCGGGAAGGCGGTAGTCACGGATGAAATCGTCCTCGGTCATCGCATCCTTGGCGATGTGCTTGGTTGCGTATGTGTTCGCGAACTCGAAGAAGAGGCGGCTCGTCTCCAACTGGATCTCGGCGTCGTTGAGATCGAAGTCTGCGGTGATCCGCACGTCCGGGTTGATGCCGCCCCCGCCGTAGACCGGACGGTGCTCGTTGAGGGTGTAGGACAGCGGCTTGCCGGTGGTGTCCATCTCGGCCACAGCAAGCTCGTCCTCCTTCTTCTGCCAGTGATCGAGGTACTCCTCGCGGTCGGTGTAGGGGCGCTGGATGAGCCTTCCGCTCGGCGTGTAGTAGTGGGCCACGGTGAGAAGGAGCGCGGACCCGTCGGGGAGCATGAACTGGCGCTGCACGAGTCCCTTGCCGAAGGTCGTCACCCCGGCCAGCACGCCGCGGTCGTGGTCCTGGATCGCCCCCGCCACGATCTCCGACGCAGACGCGCTGCCATGATTGATCAGCACGATCAGCGGCACGCGCGGGTGGGTGGTGGCGTCCGTGGAGTAGTAGAACTGGGACGAGCCCTCGATGCGTCCCTTCGTCGAGACGATCACCTGATTGCCGTCGATGAACTTGTCCGCGACCTCGATGGCCTGGTTCAGGAAGCCGCCCGTGTTGTTGCGAAGGTCGAAGACGAGGCGCTTCATGCCCTGTCCCTCGAGCTGAACAAGGGCCTTCTCCAATTCCTCGGCGGTGGTGGCGCTGAAGCGGATCATGCGGATGTAGCCGGTCTCCCCATCGTCCAGCATGAAGGCGTATGGGACGGAGAAGATCGGAATCTTGTCGCGGAGGATCGTGAATTCGATTTCCTTGTCGAGTCCCGGCCGCGCGATGCTGATGCTCACCGAGGTCCCCTTGGGCCCCTTGAGCCTTCCGACCACTTCCTCGTTGGCGAGCCCGCGCGCCGATTCGCCCGCGATTTTGACGATCCGGTCCCCGGGGCGGATGCCAAGATTGGCCGAGGGCCCTCCCTCCATGGCCGAAATGACCGTGATCCAGCC
The DNA here is from genome assembly GCA_963762255.1 of Candidatus Eiseniibacteriota bacterium. Taxonomy (GTDB): domain Bacteria; phylum Eisenbacteria; class RBG-16-71-46; order JABDJR01; family JABDJR01; genus CAVXKA01. Next base: position 397,905 of record CAVXKA010000002.1, on the reverse strand, counting down.
GTCGCGGATCTCGAACGAGACGCCGATCCCCTCGTACTCCCCGGTATTGCGCTCGTTCATGCGATCGAACGCCTCGGGGTCGACATACGTGGAGTGGGGGTCCAGATCCTCGAGGACGCCCCGGATTCCGGACCGCACGAGCTCCGTGGAATCCACTTCCTCCACGTAGTTCTGCTCCACGAATCGGAGCACCTGCGAGAAGACGCGGAGCTGGGTCAGCAGGCCCTGGGACTCCGCGTGGACCTGCCCGGTGAGCACGGTGCCGAACGCGAACCCGATGACAACTGCGGCTGCGATCATCAAGGCGGGAACCTTGATCTTGGTCATGATTTCCTCCGGCTCATGAAATTTCGCCGCGCCGATCCTGGGCGCTGAGGCTGCGCCGAGGGGGATGCGCAAACCGGTTCGCGGCAAACGAGGACTGAGGCATGGGTGCAAAGAAAGTCTAGCACAGACCCTTTCGGGTTACCCTCCGGCGCCTCACCGCTGGTAGATCCAGTAGTGAAACGACCCGTAGGCCGAATGATGCGGATCGTCGGAGGACAGCCGTACGGTCAGCCGATCCCCACGCACGCCGCTCTCCGGAACGGTGAAGGCGCTCTCCGACCAGAGCCCCGCCGTTCCCGCGACTGAGGACCATATACCGCGGAACCCGTCCCCGATTTCCACCCTGAGACGAAAAGACGCGTGCGAGCGCATGACCAGCACGACCGGCCGGCCGGGGGCGATCCCGCCGACGGTGAAGGTCTCGCCTCCGCTCACCACCCGCCCGCCGTCCATGACGTCGACTCCGTCGGCGGCGGGCAGGCGCCGGAGCAGGTTCTCGTAGGCCCCGTCCAGGATGCGGTAGCGATAGTCCGCCTCAGCCTCGCTTGCAAGATCGGCCACATCCAGCACCCCGACCAACCGCGCGCCGGCCAGGCCTGCGAGCAGGGAGGGGTCTCGGGGCAAATCCCCCGCTCCCGCCAGGCTCCAGTCCGTCTGATAGACGTTGAGGGGATTCCCCGCCGCGATGGACTGGCGAAAGATGCGCTGAGCGTGAATCAGCCGATGGGGTTGGAGGAAGACGGGATCGAACCACCCCGAGTAGAACGCCAGCATGTCCGGGCGCTCGGTCGCGGGCATCCTCTCGAGTTCTTCCCAGACCCCGGCCGCGCCCAGCCGAGCCGGTCCCCGAAAGCGCGCGCTCGTGAGCCCCTCCAGGTCGAGGGTTCGGTAGTTTCCGAAGTAGGCGAGGGCCCCGGTGTCGTGGAGACCGAGAATGCGGGGCACCCCCGGGTCCCCCGAGTTGAGGCTCTGCGCGAGCTCGATGTGCTGGAATCGGACGTCGGCGCAGTTTCGACCGTAGGCGACGATGAAGAAGGCCGCGCCGGGGAGGCTGAGAAGGACCAGCGCGAGGCCGACCAGGCGCGCCCCGTCACCCTCGCGCAGTTCCCGCCATAGCGATTCGACGCCGCGACCCAACCGATCCGCTCCGATCGCTGCGCCGAGAAGGACCAACGGGTAGACCGGCATGAGGTAACGATGCCAGTGCCAGGTGCGCGGGACGGTGAAGGACACCGCGAGCACAAGCAGCACAGCCCAGGCGAGAAGCAGAGCGTGTATCCCCGCCCGCCTGGCGCGCCACTCGATCAGCGATCCCGGGAGCAGCCCGAGAAGGAAGAGCGGCAGGGCGAAGGGGACGAGGAAGAACCCGATGCCCGATCCGTCGTTCGCGCGAATCGCCGAGGCGTCCTGCACCGCCGCGCCGGCCATCACCCCGCGCAGCGTCGTGCTCAGGTAGGAGAGCCCCCCGGCGAGCCAGTCGGACACCGCGAGGCCCTGGGTCCCGAGGACCGATTTCACGTCCATGGAGGCCGACTCCGGCCGCCCGGTGAGCACCCATTGCAGCAGGAATGGAAAGACCCCACCGGCAAGCGGGATTGCCCACCAGGTGCGCCGGCCGGGGAGGGAAAGACCCAGGAGGACGGCCGGCACGATGAGGAACACCGCGTCGGGGCGGGCAAGGCCGAGCAGGGCGCCCCAGAGGAAGAGCCTCCGAGACGGTCGCGTGTCGGGCTGGGGCCAGTCCGCCGCGAAAGCGAGCGCCAGCGCGACGAAGAGGGGAAGATCCATGCCGCTCATGAAGCCCCACCCCAGAGGTCCGCTGGTCAAGACGAGAGCGGGGGGAAGCCACGCGACCCGGGGGCAGAGACGGCGGCCGAGGCGCCACGCGCTGTGCCCGGCCCATGCCAGCGCCACACCTCCGAGGAGGAGTGCAAAGATCGACATTGCGGCGCCTCGGAATCCAATCAGGTAGCCGATCGCGTGCACGAAGAGCGTGAGGAGGCTCGTCACGCCTGCGGTCACGCCGTCCCCCGACTGGAAGGAGAACGGGGCTCCCCCGACGAGCCGGCGGGCGTACTGGAAGAAGATGTAGGAGTCGTCGAGGGGCATCGAAAGCCGGCCCCCGGTGGCGGCCAGCATCGATCCCAAACACAGCGCCGCCCATGCGCCGGCGGAGATCCAGATCAGAAGGGGTTTGCCACGCATGGTTCATCCTCGGCGGCCGCGGCCTTCCTTGACCGTCCTCTTGCTGAGTTCCTATGCTTCATCGTGAACGGGTCCGACGAGGGAAGTATCCGGTCCCCGGCCGCGCCCGCGCAATCCTTCTCGCGCTGGGGAGCGATCTCTGGATGACACGCCGCGCCGAAGCCTTGGTTCTGGGACTCGTCACGCTGGCCGCGCTGGCCGTGCGGGTGACCCATCTTGGATGGGGGTTCCCTCAGGTCTTCGAAGAAGCGACGCCGGTCCGCGAGGCCATCGCGCTGTGGGGGAAGCCGGGGGGGACGATCGATCTCAACCCCCACTTCTTCCGCTATCCGAGCCTGAGCTTCTACCTGAACTTCGGCGCCCAGGCGATCGCGTATCTCTGGTTGAGCCTCACGGGAGCCGTGAATTCACTGAACGACTTCCGTCAACTCCTGGCCGAGGACCTGAGCCGGGCCACCCTGTGGGGGCGAAGCCTTCAAGCGATCGCAGGGGCTCTTCTCGTGCTGCCCGTCCGCGCGATGGCCAAACGGCTGGCCGGTGACGCGGCGGGTTGGACCGCGGCCGTGCTCATCGCGCTGGCGCCGATGGCGGTGGTGGAGAGCCAGATCGTCAGCCCCGACATCTTCCTCGCGCTGTTCGCCGCTGCCGCGCTGGCCGCATCCACCCGTCTCGTCGAGCGCGGCCAGCGCTCCGACTATCTCTGGTGCGGGGTCTGGATCGGTCTCGCCGCCGCCGCCAAGTATCCCGGTGCTCTGCTCCTTGCCGCGCTCGTCTCCGCCCATGCGCTTCGCGTGGGTGCGCGCCGCGAGGGCCCGGCGGGGATCGTGATCTCAAGCTGGCTCTGGCAGGCGCTCTTCACCGCGGCCCTTGTGTTTGTCGTGGCGTCCCCCTACGTCCTGCTCGATGCGCCCTCGGCGGCGCGCGACATCGCGTTCGAACGCCGCCACATGTCGATCGGCCATCTGGGGCTGGATGGCGGTCGCACCTGGGTGTTCTACCTGCGCACGGCGCTCGGAGAGGGGTGGACGCCGTCGCTCGCCCTCGGCGGGCTCGCCGGCCTCGCCGCGTTGCTCGCCCGACCCGCGTCACGGCGGCTCGCGCTTCCCGCCGCCGTCTTCGCCTTGCTGCTCTGGCTCGTCGTGGGATCGTGGAAGATGGCTGCGCCGCGCTACATCCTCCCTCTCCTTCCGGTCGTGGCGGTGTGGGCGGGTGCGGGGGTGGCGCTTCTCGGGTCGGCGCTCGGGGAGCGGATAGGGGCGAGGCGTGTGACGACGGCCGCGCTGGCGGCGCTGCTGGCGGCATGGCCGGCGGTCGGATCGGTGCAGGCGGTGTCGGTGCGCGGGCGGGAGGATTCCCGCATTGCCGCTGCGCGCTGGATCGCCGAGCATCTCTCCGAGGGGAGCACGCTCCTTGTCGAGCGTTACGGCCCCGAGCCCGACGCATCGCGCTACAACGTCCTCTACCTTCCTTTCCACTCCATCACCCCTCATGTCTACGATCCCGCGTACTCGCCGCCCTTCTATGCGACGTTCGACGCGGTGGTGCTCTCCTCGCAGGTGGACGATCGCTACCTCGCCGACACGCGGGAGTACCCGGCGCAGGCCGCCTTCTATGCCTCTCTGGATCGCGCGTTCTCGGAAGAAGCCGTCTTCACGGCAGGACGATACTTCGGTCCCACCATTCGCATCCTGCGCCGCCGCCCCGAGGCGCCGCTGCGCGATCTCTCGCAAATCCCGCCGGAGTTCTTCGCCTCGCTTCATGGCAACCAGCGGCTCGCGGAGTACTTCTCCGCCCTGGGGACGGTGCTCGCACGTCAGGGGAAGACGGAACTCGGGCTGCGCATGCTGCGCGAGGCAGTGGGCATGGATCCCGAGAATGCGAAGCCGTGGGGGAACCTCGGGGTCGTCGTCCTCAGGAACGGACAGGTGCAGGAGGCGCTGGCCGCGCTACGCCGCGCGCACGAGTTGGACCCCGCCGACGCCTTGGTCTCCTACAATCTGGGGCGGGCCCACGAGGCGATGAGCGAGACGAGTCAGGCCGCCGACGCCTATCGGGAGGCGATGACCCGCGACCCGGCGTTGGAAGCGGCGTATCTCGGTCTGGCTCGGACTCTGGTCGAGGCGGATCGGTATGGATCGGCTCGCGTGGTGCTCGGGGAATTCCTGAGCAGGTTCCCGCGGTCCGGTGAGCGCGGGCGCGCCGAGCAGGCGCTGGCGGAACTCTCCCGCATGGGGCCCGGAGTGCCATGACCGACCGGTGTCTCGACAGCCGCCGGGACGTCTCTTAGAATGCCCCCCGTGGAACCCATGAAGCGCCCGGGCAGTCTCCTTCGCTCTTTCGACGACCGCGTCTTCGCCGGCGTGTGCGGCGGCCTCTCCGCCTACCTCGAGGTGGACGTGGTCTGGGTACGTTTGGGCTTCGTGCTGGCCACCCTCCTGATGGGCATCGGCCTCATCGTCTACGCGGTCCTCTGGGTGACCATCCCCGAGCAGCCCGAGGAAGAGGGGGGCGCTCCCGGGCCGCCGCTGGCCACGGAGAGCCCGCGTGCCGTGCTCGGCGTCTTCCTCCTCACGCTGGGACTTCTGCCCATCCTCTGGAAGGTACTCGGCTTCATCGTGTCCCTGGTCAGCCTGAAAGTGTTGGCGTCGATCGTGCTCGCGGCGCTCGGCATCTTCCTCCTCGCGTACCGGCGGCAGTGACCGCAGCGGTCTGGCCTCCTCCTTCACCGGGTACGCGCTGGCTCCTGCGGCTTCCCAACTGGATCGGCGATGCGGTGATGGTGCTTCCCGCGCTACGCGCTCTACCGGGAGAAGCCCAGCACTATCTGGGGGTGGCGCACCCGCGGGTGATCCCCCTCTATCGCGCGGCAAATCTCTTCGAACATCTCCTTCCGGCTCGCGGAGGACGCGCTCCGTGGGAGTTGCGCTCCGAGGTGCGCGGGTGGCGGCCGGATCGGGCGGTGACCTTCACTGACGCGATGAGCGGGGCGCTCCTCGTTGCGCTGTCGGGAGCGAAACTGCGCCTCGGGCGGCAGCGGCCGGGAAGAGGTTTTCTCCTCACCGACCTGCTCCCGGCCTCGCGGCGCTCGCGCTCCCTTTGGAAAGAGTATGCGGAGCTGGCTGCGGCGGCCGGCGGTGCGACGATCGACCGACCGGAATTTCGCCTCGAGCCCGAGGGGCGCTCGCTCGCTCGTGCCGATGAACTGCTCGCCCCCTTGGGTGGCCGCGCGCCGGTGGCGCTGGCGCCGGGAGCGGCGTACGGACCCGCCAAGCAATGGCCGATGGAGCGCTTCGAGGCGGTCGCTCGCGCGCTGCGCGATCGGGGCGAGGCGACGATCGTCGTGGGGGGAGATGCCGAGCGACCCCTCGGCGCGCGGCTCGCCGAAGCCGGCGCTCTCGACTTGACCGGTGCCACCGGGCTCATGGATGCGGTGGCGGTGCTCTCTCGATGTCGGGGGCTGGTCACCAACGACTCGGGGGCGCTCCACCTGGGTCGCGCGGCGGGAGTCCCGGTGGCCGCGCTCTTCGGCTCATCCACCCCCGACTGGACCGGGCCGGAGCCCCACGAGGGGGAGGCGCTCTGGCGCGGCCTCGCGTGCAGCCCGTGCTTTCGCCGCCGTTGCCCGCTTGGCGGCGACGAGCATCTGCGCTGTCTGCGCGATCTCTCGGTGGATCAGTTGTTGGAGGTACTGGAGCGGGTGATGAGGGCTCGGCCATGAACGATTCCCGGTGGATCGTCTTTCTGGATCGCGACGGCACCCTCGTTCCCGACGCGCGGCATCCCGCGCGCCCCGAACAGCTCCGGCTCTACCGTGCGGCGCCGGTCGGGCTCCGCGCGCTCGCTCGGGGTGGGGCCCTCCTGCTGGTCGTCTCGAACCAGTCCGCGGTGGCGCGCGGCCTTCTCGACAGAGCGGGGCTGCGTCGCATGGATCGGCGGCTCAAATCGTTGGCGAGACGCGCGGGCGCGCGCATCGAGCGCGCGTACTACTGTCCCCATCATCCCGACCTCACCGGACCCTGCCGCTGCCGCAAGCCCTCGGCGGGAATGCTGCGGGAGGGGTTGCGAGACTACGGCGTGCGAGCGCGCGACGGGTTCATGGTGGGGGATACCGTCGCCGATCTCGAAGCGGGGCGACATGCCGGGGTGACGACGGTACTGGTGCTCACCGGCCACGGACGCCGGGCGCGGGGAGAAGCGATGCGGCGGGGACTCGCCGATGCCGTGGTGCGGGACGTCGCCGAGGCCGCGCGCTGGATTCTGGGCGCGCGCTCGGATCGCGCCGGCTGACCGAGCGCGCCGCGCTCAGCGGTGAAGTGTCTCGCGCAGGGCGAGCACATCGGCGCGAACTTCGGCGCGAATCTGATCGCGGGACGCTTCGACCTCGGTGGGGAGCCAACCGCCGTCGCCGACGGACCGCTCCATCAGTGGGGCCAGCCCCGAGCCCAGGAGAAGCGAGCCGAGGACGAGCGACATCGCCGCCGCCACCGCCCGCCACGACGGCAGCCGTGACTGCACCGCGGGCGGGGTGAATCGCTCCGCCTCGCCGGGCTCCACGATCATGATCTGCTGGCGGCTCAGCAGTTCCGAGATGGCGTCGTAGGTCATGTACTCGCCGAGAGGGGAGACGGCGCAGATCTCTTCGATTGTCCGGCGGCCGTCCACGAGCCCGAGCGCCAGCATGCAGTCGCGTGGAAGCGGCTGCATGTCGGCGTCCTCCACCGCGGCGAGCACGAGGTCGGGGGCGAGCATCGATTCCTTGAGCGTGGCCAGTTCGTCGTTGCGGCGCATGCTCTCGAGGAGCAGCTCCTCCGGATTGAGCTTGAGGGAAATCCCCTGGACCGGGAGGCTCTTCTCGTCTCCGGAAAATTCGTAGGTGCCGTTTCTCCAGTCCACCACGTCGTCGACGATGCGCTGGGTGTGGCGGCGCATCTCGTCGAGCATGCGATCGCGACCCACCACCCCGCTCGACACCATCACCGTGAAGAGGTCATGACCGGTGGCGCGGCAGATGTCCTCCACGCTCTCGAGCTGATCTTGAGAGAGGAGGGAGTTGTCCATGAGGTAGGCGAGAAACGCATGTCGCCCGTCCTGGCGGCGATCGGCGGCGGCCATCACCCGGCCGTACTCGAAGAAGAGCACTTGCGATTGCTCCTCGCCGTCCGTGAGGGCCAGAACGCCGGACTTCTGCTGCAGCGCGAGGAGCTGCAGGATCTCCGCGACCGAGAATTCGGAGAGGCTTCCCCGGATGGCCATGCGGCTACGACTCCAGTCTGATCGTCATGCCGCCCGTCCCATGCTTCGCGGTGCCGGCCGTCCCCGGGGGATGTCGTCCTCATCCCAGTCGGAGACGGGGGGCGCGGGTTTGAGCCTGAGGGTCGTGAGCACGGAGGCCACCAAGGCGATCGCCAGCAGGATCACCGGCAGGAGCGGCCACCAGAGGCTCGGTCCGTTCTCCACCCACGCCAGGCGCGTCACAGGAAGTCGATCGCTGAACAGACCGAACACCCCCAGCGCGGCGCCCATGGAGAGCATCGCGGCGAGATCGGCGTGTCCGGTGCGGGACGCGTGGTAGCCGGGCAGGATCCAGCCGGCCAGCCGGGGGAATATCGACGAGAAGGTGCGGTTGCGCCTGAGACGCGAATCGAGCACGAGCTTCGAATAGGCCGTGCTCTGGATGCGCAGCAGCGCGTCGCCGCACGGCGTGCAGTAGGCGGCCTTGCGGATGCGCCGGAGGCAACGCCGGCAGACCGGCCGGCCGCAATTCGCGCAGCCGAGACTCGGCAGCGCGAGGCTGAGCTTGCGCCCGAGTACGAGGCCGAGGGCCAACATGGGCAAGGACACGAAGGGGAGAGCGGCAAGCGCGCCCGGGAACGCGAATCCCATCCACCGCGGCAGCCCGGGCATGTGGCGTGGAGCGTCGCAGGCCGCCGCCCACATGGCGGTCGCTGGAAGCGGCTCGTCCAGCAGAGGATTCTCCCTGCCGTCGGCTCCGTGGCGCAGGATCGCCCGGATGCGGTTGATGGAGAGCTGGTTCGCCTCGAGCATTTGCTCGTCGGCCTTCTCGAAGAGCAGCTTCTTGGCGTAGGCCAGGCTCATGTTGTAGTGGGGAGCGGCGTGATCCGACTCCGCGGACGTCGATTCGTCGAAGAGAGCCAGGGCGCCGTCGTAGTTTCCGCGCAGAAAGGCGATCACGCCCAGGTTGTTGTAGGTGAGTGCCTCCGAGGCCCCGAAGCGGAGCGCTTCCTGATAGGCCGCCTCGGCCTCGTCGAACCGCCCCCCTCTCTTGAGCACCATCGCCTCCGCGAACGCGAGATCGGCGTTCTCGGGCTCGCGCGCCCGCGCGTCCCGCATCGCCTCCGCCAACCCGGTTGAGTAGGGGGCCGACATGGCCTGACCCATGAGATGGGCCCCGCCGGAGGGATCGAAGGGGGAATAGAGAACGGGGGAAAACCCCCAAAGAAGGAGCGGCGTGGCGACGGTGAGCGCGGCGAGGGTGACGAGCCACCGGCGATCGCCGCGGTCCATCCACCACCAGATCGTCCCTCCCAACAGCAGCAGGACCGGCACGAGTCCGACGCGCCAGAGCGCGGGAGCGAGGATGACGAGGATCGCCAGCAGCGAGGCGACCGCCGGCGGTAGCCACCGGCGCAGGAGTTCGGCTGTGGAGTGGTGCACCCTCGGGATCAGCTTCACCACCGAATACAGGACGGTGAGGACGCTGCCGAGCGTTGCGACGATGAGGAAGATGAAGATGACGTTGACGAGGAGCAGGTGCTGCGCGCTGAAGGAAGAGACGGCGGCGCGGGCGGCGCGCACGAGGTCGGCGAAGACGACCGACGGCTCCATAGGAAAGTGCAGGCGCGCGAGGGCCAGATGGGCTTCGGGCAGGGCCGGGTCGAGCTGGCCCGCGCTGGTCAGGTTCTGGATGGCCTCGGCGCGGTCGCCCCGTCGTGCGGCGTCGATGCCTTCCTGGTAGTAGGCGATCGCCTCCACCGAGAGGCCGGTGGCTCCCTGGTCCCGCATCAATGCGAGAGCCTCTCTGGCATCGGAGAGATCGTCGGTGATGGGGGCGTACTGACCCTGGTTCGCCGCTGCGGCGCCGTGCAAGGCGATGACCAGCGCGAGCGAGCCCGCGAACGAAATGACGCGCATCCGATGTCTCCCCGCGCCCTCGGTTGACACCTTGGGGCGCCCAACCTATAGTGCTGGCTTCGTTTTTCCGTGTTCCCCTGCCGAGCTCCAGTCCCCGAGGGGGCTTAAGAGCAGATATCGGCGCTGGGGGGGCGGGTCTTGACCTTTCCCGGAGTGTGCTCGAGTGGCGGTTGCAGCCCCGGTGAGCCGACCGGGCCGGCGCGTGGACGAGGTGGTGCGGCTGGCTGGGTGGCTCCCTGACACGTCCTCAACCTGGATATCGCGTTTTCCCCCGCTCCGAAACGGCGCGGGGCGGCCTCGGGCCGCGCGCGAGGACCACAGCTTGACACCCTCTTCACAGGGTCTTATCCTCGTTCGAGTTCGGCGATCGGTGGTGCAGATCGTCGGCTGCCTCCCCCGAGATGCTCGGGGTATCCGCCCGATAGGGTTCCGGGCGGGCCAACATCTTCCCTCTTCCCAGTTGACCTCGTGGAGTTCCGTATCCGGGAGCGCCGCCGCTGTGTCGGCGTGCGCCTTGCCGGCGCAATAAGTGCGCATCGCACAAGGAGAACGGTAGATGGTCGCCAACTCTAGATTCAGCGGTTGGGTCATGGTGGTCTCCATGGTCTTGGTTCTGGCCGCCGTGTCCTTCACCCTCGCGCTCGCTCAGGAGGCTACCCCCCCGGCGACCCAGGAGCCTCAGGCCACCGGCACCGAGCAGCCGGCGGCCGGGGAAGCGATGCCGGGCGCCGACGCCGGCGGGGCCGGTCAGGTGAGTGAAGCACTGCCGACGCTGGGTGGCGGCGCCGAGGAGGCGCCGGTCGAGCTTCCGCCGCAGGGCTACCTGGTCGAGACCTTCGTGAAGGGCGGCATCTTCATGTGGCCGCTCCTTCTCTGCTCGATCGTTGGCCTGGCCGTCATCATCGAGCGCGCCTGGACGTTCCACCGCGCCAAGGTGAACACCCGTCAGTTCATGAGCAAGGTGATCGGCGCACTTAAGGAAGACGGCGTTCCCGGCGCCATCGAGGTTTGTCAGAGGACGCGCGGCCCCATCGCCGCCATCCTGCACGCCGGCCTCAGCCGCGCCACGAAGGGTCCGGAAGAGGTAGAGAAGGCGATCGAGAACGCAGGCGCGATTGAGATGTCTTTCCTGCAGCGGGGGCTCATCGTCCTGACCTCGGTTGTAAACGTTGCCCCGATGCTGGGCTTCCTCGGGACGGTGTCGGGCATGATTCACGCCTTCGAGGCCATCGCCGCCGCGGAACAGGTGAGCGCGAAGCTGGTGGCAAGCGGGATCTCCGAGGCCCTGATCACGACCGAAGCCGGTCTGGTCATCGCCATCCCGGTGCAGATCGCCGTCAACTACTTCATCTCCAACATCGACCGCTTCGTGCTCGACATGGAAGAGGCGTCGGTGGAACTGGTGGACACGTTGGTGGACATGGAGCGGGAACAGAAGGCATAGCAAGGGCGGTCGGGAGCCCCGGACGGCCGGTGCCGGCCGGGGAACCCGCGAGGTAAACGAACATGGCCAAGATCCACAGGATGAAAGCCAGCGAGGAGATTCCCCAGGCCTCCCTCGCCGACATGGCGTTTCTGCTCCTGATCTTCTTCATCGCCACCACGACCATTTCCGAGGAGTTCGGGCTCTCGTTGATCCTGCCCGCAAAGTCCACTTCCAGTTCGGCGATTGCTGTGAACCGGCAGAACGTGATGGTGATCACCACCGATCCTACCGGGGCGGTCTTCCTGGTGGACGATGAGCCGACGCCGCTGAACCAGATCCGAATCCTCGTGAAGGAAGCGGAAGCGGCCAACGACAAGCTCGTGGTCTCGGTGGAGCCGCCCTCCACGGCTCCCTACAGGGTGATGGTGGACATTCTCGACGAGCTGAAGATGGCCGGCGCCAGCCGTATCTCGCTCAAGACCAAGGGGGCGTGACATGGCCAAGGTGAAACGGACCATGGGCACCAGGAACGAGGTGCCGACGGCCTCGATGGCCGACATCGCGTTCCTGCTCCTCATCTTCTTCATGGCCACCACCATCTTCAAGATGGAGGAGGGGCTGCCGGTACAGTTGCCGCGGGCCGAAGCAGGCCAGCGGGTGCCGCGCCAGAGGATTACCCACGTCTGGGTGCAGAGCGCTCGCGAGATGACCATCGACGACAACCTGATCACGCTCGTCGACATCGTTCCCATTCTGCGGGGCAAGCTTGGCAGCGACCCCGCGCTCATCACCGGATTGAACATCGACGAGAGAGTGCCGTGGACCATCGCCGCCGAGGTGATCGAGATGCTCAAGGAGGCGCAGGCCCTCAACGCGTCGTTCACCACGGAACGGGAGAAGAAGTCATGAGCACCCCGTCGCTGGAGGCGCTCCATGGCACCCTGATGGGGGGCGCCAACTTCGAGTTCAAGTCGAAGTATCTGCGCGTCGTGGAGATCGCTCTGCTCATCGCGGGAGCGGTCCACGGCATCGCCTTTCTCACCGTCCCGCCCTACAAGATGAAGCCGTACCAGCTCCGCGAGCGGAAGATGCAGGCGATCGACGTTCCAGAGGACATTGTGGTCCCGCCACCACCCAAGGACATCGAGCGGCCGATGCTCCCCTCGGAACTCGAGATCTCTGAGACCGTGGGGCTGGAGGAGACCATCCCGGATACCGACTTCAACCCGTTCGCTCCGCCGGTCATTCCCGAAGATTCGGGGAGTGGCGACGCCGCGTTCTACGCCTTCGACTCGCCTCCGCAACCGATCAAAACCGTCGCGCCGCAGTATCCCGAGCTGGCGCGCGCGGCGGGGGCGGAGGGGATGGTCTGGATCGAGGTGACCATCGACGAGAGCGGGCGCGTCATCGCCGCGCGCGTGGTCAAGTCGACCACGATCCAGAGCCTGAATGATGCCGCCCGTGATGCGGCCATGGGGTGGCTCTTCACGCCGGCCAAACAGCGCGATACGCCGGTCAAGGCTCGCATCAGCATCCCCTTCGAGTTCACCCTCCGGAGCGGCTAGCCCTCCGGGCCGGCCCCTCGTGGGGCCGGCCCAAATCGGCTCATGACGGCGAGCCGGACCATGCGCTAGAGTGTGGCCCCGACGACCCCGTCCCCCTCAGTCCGGACTCCGATTCAGCACCATTGGCGCAACTTCGCCGCGGTTCGAGCCGTATGGACCCGTGATTCGCGGGACCGCGACGGTGCATTTCAAGGAGGCAGGTTTCATGTTGCGATCGAGAATCCTCTGCGCGCTATTGCTGGCCATCGCGGTCCTGGTCACGCGAGCGGAGGCCGCCCCTCCCCTCGCCGATCCCCTGGACGTGGATGAAGCGGTTCGCATCGCGCTCCGCCAGAACTACGCCTACCGCCAGGCGGAGACCGGAGTCGCTTCGGCGGAGGGTTCCCGCATGTCCGCGCTGGCGGGTCTGCTCCCCTCGGCGAACGGGTCCGTCTACTATTCGAAATCCGACCAGACGAGTTCCTACCAGGTGACCGAGATCAACGGGGTCACGGTCGCGAGCGAGGACCTTCCCGAGGATTCCCAGTCGAACGGAACCACGGCAGGCTTCGGCCTTAGCGAGAGCTTGAGCCTCCCGCTCTGGTACCGGTACCGCGGCAGCGACGCCTCGGTGCAGGCGGCGCGGCACGGTCGGGTGGCCTCGGCTCAGGAGCTCGCCTTCGGCGTGCGCCAGCAGTACTACATGGTGCTGCGCGCCCAGGATCTTCTCATTGTCCAGACCGAGAGCCTTCAGTTGGCCACGCGACGAAGAACGCCGCGTGCAGAGCATGTTCGATCTGGGTTCGGTGGCGAAGGTGGACGTGTTGAAGGCGCGGGTCCAGGTGTCGGAGGCCGAACTGGCCCTCATCCGCCAGGAGAACCAGGTGGCGATCGAGCGTTCACGGCTGGCCACGCTCATGGGCTTCTCCGCCGACACGCCTCTCACGCTGGCCGGGGACCTGAGCGCGGCGCCGGCGCCGGTGGACAGCTTGGGAGTTGCGGATGAGGCTCTGGTGCGCCCGGACATTCGGCAAGCGATCGCCCAGCGGGGGAGCGCGAACGACTACGCCAAGGCGGCGCTGCTCTCGCGGGTTCCCGGCCTCTTCGCGCGGTTCAGCTACAGCACCTCGGACGTCAGCGCCTCGCGCTCCCAGTTCGAGTTGGTCGACGACGTGCTCGAGCCGTACGACATCAAGGCTGAGAACCAGGCCCACGGCTGGAGCGTCCAAGTGGGGGCCTCGGTGACCCTCGACGCGTTCTTCAATTTCGGCGACGACAAGCAGGCCCGGGCCGCGGCGCGCCAGGCCGACTACCACATTCAGGATCTGAAGCTGGCGGTGCAGCAGGAGGTCGAGGAGGCGATCCTGAACTATCGCGCATCCATCGCCGCGATCGAGACCGCGCAACGCGGCGTGGAGGCCTCGCAAGAGGACCTGCGTCTCTCCGAGCAACGCTACGAGCAGGGGCTGGGAACCGTGCTCGAACTGCTCCAATCCCAGGTGAGCCTCACGACGGCGCGCAACAACCTCGTCAATGCCCAGACCGGGCTCAAGATTTCCGAAGCGGCGCTGGACAAGGCGCGCGGCGCCCCGCTTCCCGAGTAACACGGAGGCGGACGCGGAGCTCGAAGCGCGCTCACGTGTCCGCACGAGGAGGCTGGCTGAGTCGCCAGGGGGGAATGACCGTGAAGAAATGGTTGCTGATTGGCGCCGGTGTCGTGGTCGTGGCGGTTCTCGTGATCGCCAACCTCTCCCGGTCCTCCACTCCCTCGGTCAAGGCGAGGACCGCCAAGGTGGAGCGCGGCGACGTGACCGCGCGCACCAACGCGCCGGGCAAGGTCGAAGCGGTGGCCTCGGTCGACTTGAGCGCCGAGGTACCGGGGCGGGTGCAGACGTTGCATGTGGCGGAAGGGGACTCGGTGAAGAAGGACGACCTGCTTCTCGTTCTCGACGCCGAGCAGTATCGCAGCCGGGTGGCGCAGGCCCAGGCGGGACTCAACAGCACGCGGGCGAGTCTGCGGCTCGCCGAGGCCCAGCTCGATAAGCTCTCCCGTGACAAGGACCGCCAGGAGGCCATGAACGAGAAGGGCCTCACCTCGGCGGAGGCGCTCGACCGGGCTCGCACCGACTACCAGGTTCAGGTGGCTCAGGTGGAAGCGCAGCGGCAGGATGTGGCGCGCATGGAGGCGTCTGTCCGCGACAGCCGCGACGACCTCAAGAAGACCGAGTACCGGGCGCCGGTTTCCGGTGTCATCTCCCGCCTCAACATCGAAGAGGGGGAGATGGCCATCGTGGGGACGATGAACAACCCGGGTACGGTGATCCTCACCATATCGGATCTCGCCGAGATGCAGGTGGTGGCCGAAGTGGACGAGGCGGACATCATCCACGTGGCGGTGGGGCAGAAGGCCAAGATCACCGTCGACGCGATTCCCGACACCAGCTTCGACGGCGCCGTGGTCTCGGTGGGAAGCTCCGGCCGCGGCAGCGGGTTGGGCACCGTGGACGAGGCCATCAACTTCGAGGTCGAGGTCCGATTCGTGACGCCCGACCCGCGGCTCAAGCCGGGTATGACCGCCGACGTGGACATCGAGACCGAGACACGCACGGACGTGTTGACCGTCCCGATTCAGGCTCTGGTGGCGCGCAGCCGCGGCGCCCTCGATCGGGATCGCGCCGCGGTCGATCGCCGCGAGAAGAAGGGCGGGCGCAAGGCGGCGGCCCCTGCGGATACGCTGGACGAGACCGCGCGCGAGAAGCGCGACAAGGAGATCGTCGAAGGGGTCTACAAGCTGGTGGACGGGAAGGCGACCTTCGTCCCGGTGACCTCGGGCATCGCCGACGACACGCGCATCGAGGTGAAGGGGGAACTGAGCCCGGAAGACCTCATCGTGAGCGGCCCGTATGGGGTTCTGAAGGATCTCAAGGACGGGGTGAAGGTCAAGGAACTCAAGAGCGGCGGTAAGGACAAGGACAAGGACGCGGACTAGTGCTCATCGAGATCCGCTCGCTCACGAAGATCTACGAGATGGGGACGACGGAGGTCCGCGCGCTGGACGGCGTCGATCTCGACATCGCCCGCGGCGAGTACGTGGCGGTCATGGGGGCGTCGGGGAGCGGGAAGTCCACGCTCATGAACATCG
Organism: Candidatus Eiseniibacteriota bacterium; assembly: GCA_963762255.1. Taxonomy (GTDB): domain Bacteria; phylum Eisenbacteria; class RBG-16-71-46; order JABDJR01; family JABDJR01; genus CAVXKA01. The sequence continues at coordinate 382,109 of CAVXKA010000002.1, read as the reverse complement.
TGGGATGCCTCGACACCCCCACCTCCGGCACCTACGTCCTGGACGGCGAGACCGTCTCCAGCCTCGACGACGATGCCCTTGCCGCGATCCGGAACCGTCGGATCGGGTTCGTCTTCCAGACCTTCAACCTGCTGGCGCGCTCCGACTCCTTCCGCAACGTGGAGCTTCCACTCATCTACGCCGGGGTGCCGCGAGCCGAACGGCGAGGGCGGGTCGATCGCGCGCTGGAGATGGTGGGGCTGGCCGACCGCGGCCACCACCGTCCGAACGAACTCTCCGGCGGACAACGGCAGCGCGTGGCGATTGCGCGCGCCCTCGTCAACAACCCCTCGCTGATTCTTGCCGACGAACCCACAGGCAACCTCGACTCCCGGACCAGCACGGAGATCATGGTCGCCTTCGACCGCATCCACGCCGAGGGGAACACCGTGATCCTGGTGACCCACGAGGAGGACATCGCCGCTCACGCCCACCGCCGCGTCCGGCTCAAAGACGGGCGGATCGAAAGCGACACCACCGCGGGAGCACGCTGATGCGTCTCCTCTGGGAGGGGCTCAGGCTCGGGCTGACCGCCCTCTGGAACCACAAGCTCCGCACCTTCCTGACCCTCCTCGGGCACATCATGGGAGTCATCACCGTCATCACGCTGGTGAGCCTCATTCAGGGGCTCAACCAGTACGTGTCGGAGAAGATCCTCATGCAGGGCGCGCAGCTCCTTCAGGCCGACAAGATCGGGCTCGCCTTCAACGAGGACACCTACTTCGAGCGCCTCAAGCGTCCGGACCTCGATCTCGACGACTACGAGTTCCTGCGCGAGCGCAGCGAGAGCCTGGCTTCCGTAGGCGCGCTCCTGCAAACCGGGGCCCAGGTGAAGCACGAGAAGCGCAAGCTGAGCGGAATCGGCGTGGTCGGCCTCACCTCGGAGAACCCCTTCTACGATCCCTACCCTCTCGTCAACGGGCGGCCGCTGCGGGAGGAGGACGTGCGGGGAAGACGGCGCGTGGCCATGCTGGGAAGCGAGGTCGCGAAGGAACTCTTCCCGATCGGCGACCCGGTAGGGCAGGACATCCGGGTGGGAAGCCGCCGCTATAGCGTGATCGGCGTATTCGGGGAGCGGGGGAAGATCTTCGGGCAGAGCACCGACAACTTCGTGGCCATCCCCATCACCGAGCTCATGGGTTGGTACCGGGACCGGCAGAGCTTCACCATCCTCGCGCAGCCGGCGGTCGGCGTGCCCACCGAGGAGGCGTTGGCCGAGATGCGCTGGATCCTGCGCGCGTCGCGGGGGCTGCGGCCGGCCGAAGGCGACAACTTCGAAGTGTTCTCCTCCAACGCGCTCATGGATCTTTACGAGAACCTCACCAAGGGCATCTTCCTGGTGCTCTTGGGTGTGGGGAGCATCTCGCTGGTGGTGGGCGGGATCGTGATCATGAACATCATGCTGGTGTCGGTGACCGAACGCACCCGGGAGATCGGAGTGCGCAAGGCGGTGGGGGCGCGCCGCCGGGACGTTCTTAACCAGTTCCTCATGGAGTCTCTCGTGGTCACCATCACCGGGGGACTGGTCGGCATCCTGATCGGGTTCGCGGTGAGTTCGATCGTCTCCGCGACGACCGGCTTCCCCGCGCGTATCACGCTCAGCGCGACCCTGCTGGGATTTGGTGTGTCCGCTGCGGTGGGGCTCTTCTTCGGCATTTTTCCCGCATCACGCGCGGCCCGGCTCGACCCGGTGACCGCACTGCGGGCGGAGTAGGCCATGCGGTTCAGATTGCCCCTGCGGGGCATGGAGGGAGAGATCGGGCGGCTGGCGCTGCAGAGCCTCGTCGCGCACAAGCTTCGGGGCGGGCTCACGGTGCTGGGCATCGTCATCGGCATCACGTCGGTCGTGGGGATGGTGAGCCTCGTGCAGGGGCTCAACCGATCCATGATGAAGCAGCTCGAGTCGCTGGGCACCGACACCATCATCATCCGCAGGTTCGATCCGGGGGTGTTCGTCGGTGAAATTCCGGATTCGCTGCGCAAGCGCCGTCAGTTCGACAGTCAGGACGCCATAGGGATCCGCGAGACCTGCCCGTCGGTGCTGGCCGTCTCGGAGAGCTTCTACACCAGCCAACGGCTCGAGTACGGCGTGGAGTCGAGCCGGCGGACCGAGATCGAGGGGATCGACGCCTATCACCTCATCGTCAATGCCCTGTCCCTCGAATCGGGGCGCCCCTTCACCGATCCGGAGATCCGCGGCGGCGCGCGGGTGGCGATGGTGGGGGCCGAGGTGGAGACCGAACTCTTCGGCGGGGTGGATCCGGTGGGACAGTCCTTGACCATCGGGAACCAGAAGTTCGAGGTGACCGGCGTGTTGACGGCGCGGGGCAAGATCCTCGGAGGGAGCCTCGACAACGTCGTCCTCATTCCCAAGGAAGCGCTGCGGAAGTACTTCGGTTCGCCGCGCATGCGACTCTACATCAGCGCCAAGCCGGTTCAGCCGGAGCGCCTCGACGCGGCCATCGAGGAGATCACCGAGTCGCTCCGCCGCACGCGGCAGCTTCGCCCGCAGGATGAGAACGACTTTTCGGTGGTGACCCAGCAGAGTCTGGTGTCGCTCTACAAGCAGATCACCGGAGCGTTCTTCGTCGTGATGGTGGCGATCGCCTCGGTGGCGCTGCTGGTGGGTGGGATCGGGGTGATGAACATCATGCTGGTCTCGGTCACCGAGCGGACGCGCGAGATCGGGGTGCGCAAGGCGTTGGGGGCCACACGGCGGCAGATCCTGGCGCAGTTCCTCGCCGAGGCGGTGGTGCTCACCGGCGCCGGCGGCATCCTGGGAATGGTCCTCGGCTTCCTGATCGGCAAGCTGGTGGACCTGCTGACCCCGCTCCCATCCTATGTCCCGATCTGGGCCTACGTCGCTGCGATCTCGGTGTCGGTGGGGGTGGGGCTCTTCTTCGGCATGTGGCCGGCGGTGCGCGCCTCCAAGCTCGACCCGGTCGATGCGCTGCGCTACGAGTAGCCGCCTCTAGTCCAGCTCCTTGAGCTTCGTGCTTGCGGTGAATTCCTCGCTGCCTCGCCGGAAACGCAGCGTCACGGTTTCCCCCGGTTCGCGCCCGTCGAGGGCGGAGAACATGTCGTCGTACCCCCGAATTTCGCGGTCGTCGATGCCGACCAGCACGTCGAACGACAACACGCGCCCCCAGCGGTCCATCTGCAGCGACTTCATGCCCGCCCGGTCCGCGGGGCCTCCCGGCTCCACCTGGCGGAGAATCACTCCGGTCACACCCCAGCGGCGGGCGAGATCGTCGGGAAGGATGTTCACCGCGATTCCGGCGTGCTTGATCTTGCCGAAGCGGATGAGCTGAGGAACGATCCGCTTCACCGTGTTGACCGGCACCGCGAACCCCACGCCCGCGCTCGATCCGGAGGGGCTCACGATGGCGGTGTTCACGCCGATGAGCCGGCCCGCCGAGTCAAGGAGGGGCCCCCCCGAGTTGCCGGGATTGATCGACGCGTCGGTCTGGATCACGTTGTCGATGAGGTTGCCCGCCACGGAGCGGATCTCGCGGCCGAGCGCGCTGATGATGCCGGTGGTGAGCGTCTGGTCGAGGCCGAAGGGATTGCCGACCGCCAGGACCTTCTGGCCGACGAGCAGGGGACCCGAGTCGCCGGGCTCGATCGGCACGAGTTCCTCGCCGGGCGCGTCGATGCGCAGTACCGCGAGATCCTTGGTGGGCTCCGAGCCCACGAGTTTGGCCTCGTAGGTCTTGCCGCCGGCCAGCGTCACCGAGAAGGCGTTTCCGCCCTGAATCACGTGGAAGTTGGTGACCACGTGGCCGCGGTCGTCCCATACGAAGCCCGACCCCGTTCCCGCCGGGATCTCGAAGACGTTGAGGCTGAAGACGTCGCGGCGAAGCTGCTTGTTGGTGATGAAGGCCACCGACGGCGACACCCGCCGGAACAGCTCGATCGTGTTGCGCTCGTCTTCCAGAAGCGCCGAGGAAACCCGGGCGCTCTGGGCGGCGGCGGGACGGACCAGCAGGGCGGCGAGAACCCACGCCGCCGTGACGACGATGAAAGGCGCTCTCGATCGGGCGGTGCGCATCGGATCCTCCTTGTCGACGAAGGGTAAGAGGATAGCCGCGGCGCGGCGGGTTGTGTAAGGTCGAAGCGATGTGGATCTGCACGGATCGGCTCCCGTTCGCCGAGCGCTTGATCGGCCGGCGCGCATCCTGGCGAGGCGTCGCCGCCCGTGATTTGACCCCGGAGGATCGCGCGGTCGCGACGGCTCTTCTCTCCGGGTCGGAGTGGTTCACGGGCACCATCGACGGAGAGATCGGATGGAAGCGTCTCTTCGTGGCGGGCCACGCCGCGCGATCGCAGTTCGACGTCCTGGCATCGCTGCTCGAGGCGGGAGAAGCCGGAGACCGTCTTCTGGCCGTCGCGGAAACCGGGAGCGAATTCCACGGGTGGGAAGGCCGCCGATGGGTGGCGGTTCCAGGGAACCTGCACCTCGTGGCCGGCTCACGCGTCGACGTGTCCGCCCGAGAGGGGGGAGCAAGCATGCTCATCGCGCCCGCGGTCGCTCTGCTCGACGCGATCGATGCGGTTCCGGGGCTGGAGGGCAAAGCCGGGATCCGCTGGATCAATGACGCGATGCTCGACGGCGCCAAGGTGGGGGGTGTCATCGTCCGGACCCGGTCTCAGGGATCACGGCTCACGGATGCCATCCTGGGCATCGGCCTCGATGTGGAACGCACCCCCCAGGTGGAGCCGGACATCTTCGTGCCTCGCGTGGCAGCGCTTCGCGACTACGCCGGACCTTCAGTATCGTGCTCCCTGGCGGATCTGTTCGGTGCAGTAATCTGCGCGTTGCGCGTGCGGCTGGACGAGCTGCAGGCGGGGGGATTCGGAGAGATACTCGCCGTCTACCGGCGCCGGTCGACCGTACTGGGGCGGCAAGTCGCTATCTACGAAGACGTTCCGGGGGGAAAGGAGGTGGCCCGCGGAGCGGTGACGGAGATCGCCGAGGACCTGGGGCTGCGGATCGAGGGGATCGCCGCCCCCATTCGGCGCGGACGGGTGGTCGTGCTCGGGGAGCCGGCATCCGGAGTTTGATATCTCCTTTGTCATCGATCACCATGTGGTCCTCCGCAAAAATTGAGCGGTATGTATACGACAAGAAAATTCAACGAAGAGGTATTCAATTCATCACGGACGCGCGTATGATGCCGCCATGAATGCACCCAGCTTCTTGACCGTCTGTTTCGTGGGGGTGGTGACGGTCTTCGTGCTGCTCGGGGCGCTCGCCGTCGTGTTCCGCCTCATCGCGCTGGCCTTCCCGGTGCGCGCGGACTCGAGCGACGGCGCGGTACTGGCGGCAGTCACGGCCGCCGCGCAACAGGCCTATCCGGGGACGAAGGTGACGAGGGTGGAGGAGGAACGATGATCCGCACCGAGAAGCCCAAGCAGATCCGGGTCATGATGACGGCCTTCCGCGACGGTCTGCAAAGCGCGTTCGGCGGCAAGGTCCGGTTGGCTGATTTCCTGGAGGCGGTGAAGCTCTCCTCCCGTCTCGGGATCCGCCACTTCGAGTTCGGAGGCGGCGCCCGCTACCAGGCACCCTACTTCTATCTCGGGGAGGATCCCTTCGCCGACATGCAGGCGATCCGCGATGCGGTGGGGCCGGACGCGGACTTGCAGATCCTCACGCGATCGGTGTCGGGGGTCACCCTCACCACGCAGTCGTTGGAGGCGCTGCGGCTCCAGGCCAAGCTGATGAAGAAGCACGGGACCACCTGGGACCGCAACTTCGACTACATGAACGATGTGCGCAACCTCATCAACACCGCGCGACCGATCGTCGAGGCGGGGATGCACCACCAGGCGTGCGTGGCCCTCATGGGTCTCCCCTTCGTGTCGGATCGCGTCCATACGTCGGGGTTCTACATCGACATCGCGCGGCGCTTGCTCGCCGGCGGGGTGCGCATCGATAGCCTCTGCCTGAAAGACGCGAGCGGCACCTGCGACCCGCGCACGGTCTACGAGACGGCCGTGGGGGTCCGCAAGCTGATGCCCCCGGAGATGCCGCTCTGGATCCACACCCACGACACCGCGAGCATGGCGGTGGCCTGCTATATGGCGGGCATCGAGGGAGGGGCTGACGGAATCGATCTCTCTGTGCGCCCGCTGGCCAGCGGCACCGTTCAGCCGGATGTGCGCTCCATGGCCCACGCCCTGAAGGGGACCGGCTACTCGCTCGACATCGACCCGGCATCCATGAACCCGATCGAAGAGTGCCTCACCGACCTGCTCAAGGACTACGCCTTCAATCCGGCCACGACCACCGCCGACGCGCGGGTGGTCGGTTTCCCCATGCCCGGAGGCGCGATCGGTCCCAACGTCCACATGATGGTGAAGGCGGGGATTCTGGAGAAGTACGGCGAGGTGCTGGCCGAGTTCCCGGTGGTCGTGGAGGCCGGCGGAGCCTGGACCAGCGTCACGCCGGGCAGCCAGCAATACTGGCTCCAGGCGTTCAACAACGTTCTCTACGGACGCTGGGAGCGCATCGAGGACGGCTACGCGCGCGCCGTGCTGGGCTACTTCGGCAAGACCCCGCTGCCTCCCGACCCGATGGTCGTGAAAAAGGCGTCGGAGGAGCTGGAGTTGCCGCCCTTCGACGGGGATCCCCTCGAGGCGGCCCCCAATCACATCGTGACCGCTCGGAGCGCGCTTGCCGAGCGCGGCCTTCCGGTCACCGATGAGAACGTGTTCCTGGTTCTCTCCGCGATCGTGCCGGGGATGCCGCTGGAGATGAACGAAGGCATTCGCCTCCTGACCGGCAAACCGAAGATCGATGTCCCCCTGAAGAAGAAGGGGACGGAGGGTCAGGCGACGCCGCCAGCGCCGGCGCCCGCCGCGCCGGTCGCCGGCCCGACGCAGACTCGATGCACGGTGGAGGAGAACGGCCGCGCGCGCGTGTTCACGATCACGCTGGAGCCGGCGGCGACTATGGGCCTCGGGGCGGGAGTCCCGGCGCCTGCGCCGGCGGCGGCCCCGGCGGCCGGCACGCCTGCGAGTGCGCCACCTTCGGGTGGCGGTTCGGTGGCGGTGCGCTCCCCGTTCGGGGGCCGCGTCGAGGTGGTGGGGGTCTCCGTGAAGGTGGGGGACCACGTGAAGAAGGGGCAAACGGTGGCCGCGGTCGAAGCGATGAAGGCCAAGCACGACATCCGCGCCCCTGTCGACGGCGTTGTGGTGGCGGTGAACGCCGCGGTCGGTCAAGAGATCGATTCGACGCAGCCGATCCTGGTGCTTTCCTAGGGAGGCGGGTTCATGGAGACCGTCCAGCAGCTCGTCACCCAGTCGGGCTTCGCTCACCTGAGCCTTGGCAACGCGATCATGTACGTGGTCGCCGGCGTGCTGCTCTATCTGGCCGTGGCCAAGGACTACGAACCGTTGCTGCTGATCCCGATCGGGTTCGGCATCCTCATCGCCAACTTACCGCTCGCCGAACTCGGTTCTCACGACACCGGGATCATCAACCTCGTCTACCGGCAGGGGATCCTCACCGATCTGCTCCCCCCCGTGATCTTCCTGGGAGTCGGGGCGCTGACCGATTTTCGTCCGCTGCTCGCCCAGCCCCTGACGTTCCTCCTCGGAGCGGCCGCCCAGCTAGGCGTCTTCGTAGCCGGCATGGGGGCGGTGTATCTCCTGGGGTTCACGCCGCAGGAGGGGGCGAGCATCGGCATCATCGGCGGCGCCGACGGCCCGACCTCGATCTATCTCGCCACCCGCCTGGCGCCCCATCTTCTGGGGCCGATCGCCGTGGCCGCGTACAGCTACATGTCGCTGGTTCCGATCATCCAGCCCCCTGTGATCCGGTTGCTGACCACGCGCCGGGAGCGGGGCATCGACATGCCGCAGCCGAAGGAAGTGAGCAAGGTGGCGGTGGTGCTCTTCCCGATCATCACCGGGACGCTGGCCTCGCTGGCGGTTCCGTCTTCGGCCGCCCTGATGGCCATGCTCATGTTCGGGAATCTCCTGCGGGAGTGCGGGGTGACCGAGCGGCTACGCAAGACCGCCGGGTCTGCGTTGATCGACATCGTGACGATGTTCCTCGGTCTCGCAGTCGGGGCCACCATGGACGCGGCGAACTTCCTCACCGTGAAGACGATTCTCATCCTGCTCCTGGGCGCGGTGGCGTTCATCTTCAGCACTGCCGGCGGCGTACTCCTCGGCAAGTTCTTGAACCTCTTGCTGCCCGAGGGGAAGAAGATCAATCCTTGCATCGGCGCCGCCGGGGTGTCGGCGGTGCCCATGGCTGCGCGGGTGGTTCAGAAGCTCGTGTCCGACGAGACCGAGGGGCGGGTGAACCCCCTCATGCCCGCCATGGGACCGAACGTGGCCGGCGTGATCGGCACGGCGATGGTGGCAGGCGTCTTCCTCACGATGCTTCAGTAGAGCGTCGCCCCGCCGCCGCCTGCACCGCCGCCACCGTGGTGAGGTTGACCACCTCTTCCACGGAGTAGCCGAACTGCAGCACGTGTGCGGGGAAGCGCGTGCCGAGGAGGATCGGCCCCACCGGCACCGCGCCCCCCAGGTGTTGCAGCAGGTGGAGGGCCAGGTTCCCCGGCTCGAGTCCCGGGAAGACCAGCACGTTGGCGTCGTCCCCCAGGGAGGAGAAGGGGAAGTACCGGCGGCGCATCTCCCCGTCCAGCGCGATGGGGAGCTGCATCTCCCCGTCGATCTCCAGATCCGGAGCGCGCTGCTTCACGATCTCCGCGGCGCGGCGCACCTTGCGCGTGACCGGATGATCCACGCTCCCGAAGTTCGAGAAGGAAAGCATGGCTACACGCGGCTTTTCTCCGAGCGACCGCGCGAGGTCGGCGGCGAGAAGCGCGATCTCGGCGAGCTCCTCGGCGTCCGGGTTGATATTGACCGCGCAATCGGCGAGCACGAACATGCGTTTGGGCAACAGCACGAGGTAGTGCCCGGAGACCCGACGGATGCCGGGCGCGGTCCCGATCACCTCGAGGATCGTGCGCAGCGATTCCGCATAGTGGGCGGAGACGCCGGAGACCATGAGGTCGGCGTCGCCGCAGTGGAGCATCATCGCGGCGTAGTACTCGCGCCTGAGCAGGCGCTGCGTAGCGGCCGCGCGCATGACGCCGCGCCGGCCGCGCAGAGCGAAGTAGGATTCGGTGTACGTCTCCAGGCGCGGGCTCCGGGCGGGGTCGATGATCGGCACGCCGGGGAGATCCAGGCGGAGTTCCTCGATGGCCGCCCGCACCTCGTCCTCGCGTCCGAGAAGAATCGGGCTCGCGATTCCTTCGTCGGCGAGGATGCTGCACGCGCGCAGAATTGTTTCGTTGGTCCCCTCCGAGAAGACCGCGCGCAGCTTGCTTCGGCGCGCGGCGAGGATCATGCTGCGCAGCGTCTCACGGCCGGTTCCGAGCCGCGCGGCCAGGGAATCGCGGTGCGGTTCGGCGGCCGTCGGCCGGCTCGCCACCCCGTCCAGGATCGCCTGCTGGGCCACGGCGGAGGATTCCCATACCAGGATGCGCGGGTCGATCGCTTTGGGGAGCAGGTACTCCGGGCCGAAGCTGAACCGGCCGGCTCCGTAGGCGCGTTCCACCTCCTCGACCACGTCCTCGCGCGCGAGATCGGCCAGCGCGCGCGCCGCCGCCACCAGCATTCCCTGCGTGATGCGGCGGGCCTGCACGTCAAGAGCCCCGCGGAAGATGTAGGGGAAACTCAGCACATCCAGCACCGCGTTGGGGGAGCCTGCGACGGCGGTGGCCGCCACCACGTCGCGGCGGCTGGCGCGCGCGGCGTCGTAGGTGATCTCCGGCTCGGGGGTAGCCAGGGCGAGGACGATGGGATAGCGCCCCATGCCCCGGACCATGTCGGGAGTGAGCACGCCGCCGGCGGAGGCGCCCACAAACACGTCGGCGCCGCGCAGACCCTCGGCGAGATCCCGCGGTGCGTCTTCGCGCGCGAAGGGGCGCTGATAGTCGTGAAGATCGCCGCGGTCCGGGCGAATCAGCCCGGCCACGTCGTACACGCGCAGGCGCTCCGGGCGCACGCCGAGAGCGACCAGAAGGCGGGCGCACCCGGTGCCGACCGTTCCCGCGCCGGAGATCACGACGTCCACCGCGTCGATCGGCTTCTCCACCAGATCGAGCGCGTTCAGCAGCGCCGCCGCCGCCACCACCGCGGTCCCGTAGAGGTTCTCGTGGAAGACCGGGATCTCCAGGAGTTCCGTGAGCCGGTCGTGGATGTAGAGCCCCTCCGGCGCGCGAATGTCCTTCAGGTTGATCCCGCCGAAGGTCGGCTCGAGGAGCTTCACCGTCTCGATGAACCGGTCGGGGTCGGCGGTGTCGAGTTCGAGGTCGAACACGTCGATGTCGGCGAGGCGCTTGAAGAGGACCGCCATCCCTTCCTGCATCGGCTTGGCCGCATAGGGCCCCACAGCTCCGAGGCCGGGCACGGCCGAGCCGTTGGTGATCACACCGACGAGGTTGCCGCGAGCCGTGTACTTGAAGACAGAGGAGACATCGCGGTGGATCTCCTCGGCCGGGTACGAGGCGCCCGGGAGGTAGGCCTGGCGCATCTCGCGCGGAGTGAGGCAGGGCTTGGTGGCCCGCACCTCGATCTTTCCCGGGCGGTCGAGCGAGTGGTACTTGAGCGATTCCTCTCGGCGGATCATGACGCGATCTCCTCATGGGCTCGGGGAATCCGTGATCGGGACCGGGGGGCCAGGGGCCGACGGTCGAGAGTCTCCCGCAAGAGAGCGTGAAAGACGGCAACGGGTCGCGCCTGGAGGATCCAGAGCCGCGTTCCCTCGATCCCGAATTCCAGGTCGAGGGGATAGCCGTAGGCCTCCTCGAGGCGGGCCGCCGCGCGCACCAGCTCGCAGAGCTCCACGTACTCTAGCGCCGGGCGCAGGCGCTGGTGGTAGAGGGTTTCCTCGCGCCGTGTCCCCAGACCCGCCTCGCGATTCAGGACCACGCGCTCGGTCTTGTCGGCGGTGGCGTAGCGGAAACGGAGCGGCCCCTTCTCGAGATCGCCCTCGCGCGCCACCACGATCTGGTCCGCGGCCACCGCCCCGGAGACCACCCCTTCCCCGAGACCGAGGCCGGCGTTGATGACGAACTCGCGGGGTTCGTTCTCGGCCACGTTGACCGTCTGCACGACGCCGGCGACCCGCGAAAAGATCATGCGTTGGACGACGATGCCGCCGCCGGCCTTTTCGGTGGAACTCTCGAGGACGGCCCGGTTGTGGATGGCCCGTTCCGACCATAGGCCGCTCCACGCGCGCTTGAGATGGTCCAGCACCGCGGCTTCCCCGCGCACGAAGAGAAACGTGTCGAACTCGCCGGCGCGGGCGGCAGCCTCGGCGTCCTCTTCGCGGGAGGAGGAGCGAATGGCCACGAAACCGGGGAGAGGTTGATCGTCGCCGGGGACGGCGAGGATCTTCGCGCACGCCTCCAGGATCTCGGCGGCGAGATCCTCGGGCAGGCGGCTCTGATCCCATAGCAAACGAATAGCCGCAGCGCGCTGTGCTATTCCAAGCTCGCTATGGCCCAGAATCGACTCGATCGCCTCGTGAAGCGTGTGCGCGCCGGCGATCAGGCTCTCCAGGCCGGCGGCCCGCACCGCGACCGGTGACGCGAGCATCTCCTCGAAAGCGTGATGCGTGACCGCGAACCACGGCGGCACGACGTGCGATCCGGCCAGGCGCTCGATCTCGGCGAGGTTGGCCGCCTTGCCTCCCACCAGGGGGAGCAGCTCCAATCCGCCGTCCGGCGCGCCGAGGACTCGTCGGGTGGACAGCGAGCGAACGCGGGCGTCGTCCTCCTGCGCGAGTCCGGCCCGTGCGGCGTGCAGCCGGCGCCGGGTGCCTTCCGACCCGCCGCAGACCTTGGCGAGCCGCTCGGCCTCCCGCAGGAGATGGCGCCGCCGGGGTCGTCCCGCGTCGTCGAAGGAACGATCGCGCAGGGTGCGCAGACGCCCGGCGAGGAGCCGGCGGAGCTGTTCGAGCGCGAGGGCATCGAGGTCGGCTGCGTCGGCACCGGAGCCGACACCTGCACTCTCGGCCGACGGCAGCAGTTCGCGCGCGGCGCGGAAGGCCTCGCTGAGACGGAGCGCGTCGAGGCGAAGCTGCAGTACCTCGTAGGCGGAGCGCGAGGTCGGGATGCGGAACGCCGACCGCGACACCAGGGCTTGCCGCCGCCGGTCGAGATCCTCGGTCAGCGCCGCCGCATGCTCGCGCGCGCGCGCCCCCACCACCGGGTTCGCCAGGAGCGCGGCGAGAAGCGCCGCGGTCTCCGGTACGCGATCGGGATCGTCGAGACGCGGTTCGCGCAGAAGGAGTTCGTCCACGGTATGTCGCGCCAGTGCGGGATCGGTGAAGCGGGCGACGAGCTTGGCGAGCTGATGACGCGCCTTGAGACGATGGCCGCGCAGGACGAGGATGTCCTCGTCGGGACGATCGCCGGCCAGCCGACGGCGGGCGTCCTCGAGCCGGCAGAGCCCGTCGTGGAGCGCCAGCGCCTCGGGGCCGCGCCCCAACACGCGCAGTGTTCCCGCAGCCGCGTCCACCGCGACCAGATCGCCTTCGCGCAGGGAGTGCTCCCGCTCCTGAAGGTCAGTGCGCAGGACGACGCGCGAGCCCTCGACCTCGCGCTCCTCCTCGCCGTACTCGAGACAGGGAAGACTCAGGGTCGGGGCGCCGTCCGCTTCCACCGACCAGCGGCCGGGAACGATGAGGGCCGGCTTGCGGAATTGGATGGCGAGGAGTCCGGCATGGCTCAGGATGCCGCCTCCGGTCGAGACGATGGCGGCGGCGCTGAAGAGGAACGCGTTGTCCTCGGGGCCCACGCGCGGGGTGACGAGGATGGCGCCCGCGAAATCGCGGGGGGAGCGGCCGCCCATCCCAAGCCGCGCGGGTCCGACCGCGCGTCCGGGAGAGGCGCGAAGACCGGTGACCACGCGCTCGCCGGAGAGGCTTCGCAGGCGCGGGGCCGGGTCCAGCCGGCGCAGGCGCCGGCGGAGATCCTCGGTGTCTTCCGCGTCCACGGCGCTTCCATCGAACGGGAGCGGCGGATAGCCGTTCGCGCGAAGGAGCGCGGCGAGGACCGCGGCATCGGTTTCTCCGCTGAAGGTCCAGGGTGAGCCGGCGTCCTCGCGGCGGCTCCAGAGGACGCCGTCGCGCGAGTAGAGCGCGAGGCGGATGATGCCGCGCGGTCCGCGCAGCACGAACAGGCCGATGTCCTCCCCTCGCAGCGGAAGCCGCGCGCGCTGCACCTCATGGCCGTTGACCACGCCGGTGGTCTGGAAGCGCAGGGTGCGCTCGAGGGGGCTCACCAGGCGCGCCAGCGCGATCGCGCCGGTGAGCGCCGCCGAGGGCCCGGCGAGAAGGCGAGCGAAGATCTCGGCCTCGTGCTCGAGGCGGAAACGGTCGGCCGCGGCGCGGCGATGGGTACCCTCCTCGGCGACGATCTGCCCGCGCGCCTTCGCCGCGCGCAGCGGGGTCAGGAACTCGTGCTCGAACCGGAGTTGCGCGTAGCGCCGATCGACATCAGGGACCGATACCGGCCTCTCCAACCCCAACCCGCGGATCGCTTCCTGCCACCGCGCCCAGGCCTCGGGGGGGAAAGGGGACGAGAAGCGGTCCTGGTACGCGCCTTCGCCGCTCCACACCAGCTCCCGCGGGCCCCCCGGCGCGCGCACCAAGCCCACCAGAATCCCTTGGCGGTCGCCGGTCAGGAAACGATCGCTGGGCAGGCTTCCCCAGCGAGCCAGGAAGTCGGCCCAGGCCTCGGCGACCTTGCCGCGCGCGTCCGCCGACAGACGCAGTCCTCCCACCGCCCAATCCACGTCCATGAGGTGAGGGGCGAGGCGGAAGAGCGCGCCCGCCTTCTCGCAGATCGCCCCCAGGTCGAGGGCCCGCTCCTTGTCGTAGCGCGCCCGCACGTGGGTGCTCTCCACCTGCACATCGAAGTCGAGGCGGCGAAAGCAGGCCCGCAGCGCGGTGAGTTCCGGATCGGGATGCTGATTGAGCTCGGACTTGCTGACCCCGAAGTACTCGAGATCGATCATGCCTCCCTGGAGAGGCGGGGAGTAGTCGATGCGCAGGAACGCCGGGTGATTGCCGAAGGCGAGGTAGTAGTGCACCTCGTTTCCGTAGCAGAACACGCTAAGCCCCGGAAACGCGCTCTGACCGCGCATGAGCTGTCGCGAGAACCCTTCTACCGCCACGCGCACCGGAAACGGAATCTGCGATTCTCCCTCGGAGACCGGCGGCTCGAAATCCACGTATCGAATCTCGGGACACTCGCGGCGCAGCCCGTCCGGGTCGGCAAGGAGGATGTGGACCCTGCGATTGGTCGCCCGGGAGGTCTCCACCAATCGGAAGCCCAGTCGCAAACCCCGCTGGTGCAGGTATCGCTTGAGACCGTGGAGCGTGCGCACCTCGTCGAGCGAGCGCGGATCCTCGAACATCTGCACGAGGCGGGTCAGCTCGGTGGACAGCGTCGTATCGCCGTCGTCGCGATCGAGCTCCGCCGTCACGCGGCCGCGCAGTTCGCGATACGCATCGGGGAGCCGCGCGCACTCGTCGGAGTGACGGGCGAAGAGGGCGGTGAAGTCCTCCACGATGCGGTCCATTCGGTCGAGGATGCGCACGCTCTTCTCGCGGGTGAGCGGGGCGAGATCGAGGATGTCGGCGAGCGCCTCGGCATGAGCGAGGTTGTACCCGCGGAAGCGCGCGACGGTACCTCCCGAATCCTCCGTCGCGCCCTCGGCGCCGGTCGTCCCACCGTGCGCGATGAAGAGCGTCAACTCCCGAACCGGCTCGACCCCCGCGAGCGCCGCGAAGTAGGGCGCCTCCTCGCGGGCGACCAGGAACGGGAAGGTGCCGGGGAGCGCGATCGCGACCTGCGCATCGACCTCGAGACCCAGGTTGAGGTGCGGCCAGCCCAGCCGGGCGATCACCTCGCGAAGCACGCTCTCGCCGGCGAGCGCTTCCGCGCGTTGGAGCGATGCGAGCGAGGGAACCACGCCCGGCGACGAGGCGAGCTCCAGGAGATCGCGATGGGAGGCCCGCGTGAACTCGAGGTACGGGTGGAGGAACGCGAACGCCTCGGCGCCCAGCGCACGGATCGCGGTCTCCCGCGGCGCGGGTTCCCCCGATCGATCCAGCACGCGCGCGGCAAGCCGGCGAACGAGAGGGTCGGCGGCTTCGAAGAAGAACGTTTGCGCGGCGTCCGCGACGTGCGCCGGCGCGGGCCGGGCGGCGGCGAGGATCGCGCCCAGCGCGTCGAGCGCGCAGGGCGTGACGAGCGGCGAGCCTTCGGCCTCGACGCGCGCGGCAAGGCGGCGCAGCCGCTCGGGTTCTATCGCCAGCGATGCGTCTCGAGCGCGGCGGGCGAGGAGATCGAGGGCGCGGCCGGCGAGGTCAGGGTCGCGCGCGGCGAGAAGCGCGTCGAAGAAGGGCCACGGCGAGGCGATCGCGGCCGCCGCTTCCTCGATCAGCGCGCAGACCGGCGCCGCGAACTCGGTGGACTTGGCCGCCGGCAGAGGGAAGAGCGGCTCCAACTCGGGGAGAGGCCAGTCCGCGGGTGAAGCGGGGAGGAGCGCGCGGAGACGTCGGCAATCCTCGACGACGCGCTCGGGCCGGCCCATCGCCGCCGCGCACTGCGCGACGATCGATGCGACGAGCCCGGCGACGGCGGCCTGTTCCGTGCCCGGATGCGCGTGCAAAGGGACGGTTTCCCGCCCCGGTTTCTCAGTCACCCTCGAACCCCGTGGCGGGATGCATCCGCTCCGGCGGTACGGAGCCGATGGTAGGCCCCGAGATGGCGAGCGTCAACGAGCAGTTGGGCTTCCTTGACACCGCTCCGGACGCGTCCTAGCCTCTATCGCTCTCCATTCCCGACCCCTTCCCCAGGCAGAACCATGGCGACCATCTCCATTCGCGGAGCCCGCGAGCACAACCTCAAGAACATCTCCCTGGAGATTCCCCGCGACCGGCTGGTGGTAATCACCGGGGTGAGCGGCTCGGGCAAGTCGAGCCTGGCGTTCGACACCATCTACGCCGAGGGGCAACGGCGCTACGTGGAGAGCCTTTCCGCCTACGCTCGGCAGTTCCTCGGCCAGATGGAGAAGCCGGACGTCGACCACATCGACGGCCTCTCGCCCGCCATCTCCATCGAGCAGCGCACCGCCGCCCGCAACCCCCGCTCCACCGTGGCCACCGCCACCGAAATCTACGACTACCTCCGGCTGCTCTTCGCCCGGGTGGGCAAGCAGTTTTGCACGCGGTGCGACCGCCCCATCAGCCGGCAGACCGTCCAAGAGATGGCCGACGGCGTACTCGCCTCCGCCGCCGGCAAACGCACGCAAGTCCTCGCTCCCATCCTGAGGGGACGGAAAGGGGAGTATCGCGCCGAGCTGGCCGAGCTGAAGCGCGAGGGGTTCTTGCGCGCGCGCATCGACGGCGCGTGGGTCGAGATCGAGTCCGCCCCCGCGCTCGACAAGAAGCGCAAGCACACCATCGAGATCGTCGTGGACCGGCTCAAGCCCGACGCCGCTCAACGCCAGCGCCTCACCGACTCCATCGAGACCGCCCTCGGGCTCTCGGGTGGACTGGTCACCGTCGTCGTGGACGGCGCGGAGGACCGCGTGCTGAACGAGCACGCGGTGTGCGTGGCCTGCGGTCTCTCCTATCCCGATCTCGAGCCGCGCATGTTCTCCTTCAACTCTCCCTACGGCGCGTGCCCCGAGTGCGACGGTCTGGGGACGCGGATGGAGATCGATCCCGAGCGCGTCGTCCCCAACCCGGATCTCTCGATCAACGAGGGCGCGATCGCCCCGTACGGTACCCGCGTCGATTCTCTCTGGCTCGGTTCGCAGATCAAGGCCCTGGCCAAGGCATATCGGATCGACCTCGACGCGCCGTGGAAGAAGCTGCCGGCCAAAGTCCGGCAGGTGGTGCTCCAGGGCGCGGGCGGCAAGGAGATCGACGTCCAGTATCAGGACTCGCGCTTCAGCATGAAGTACAAGAAGGAGTGGCGCGGGGTCATCCCCGGTCTCATGCGCCGCTACCGCGAGTCCACGAGCGAACTCGTTCGCGAACAGGTCCAGGCCTACATGGCCTCCACCGATTGCCGCGCATGCGGCGGCGCACGCCTCAAGCCGGAGACCCTGGCCGTTCGCGTGCACGAGCGCTCCATCCACGACGTGGTGCGGCTCGCGGTCCAGGATGCGATCGCGTGGGTGGACACGCTCCAGCTCACCGAGCGCGAGGCGAAGATCGGCGTGCAGGTGCTCAAGGAGATCCGCCAGCGCCTGCGGTTCATGGCCGACGTGGGGCTCGAGTACCTGACGCTGGACCGCAACGCGTCGACGCTCTCCGGCGGCGAGGCCCAGCGCATCCGCCTCGCCACCCAGGTCGGCTCGCGCCTCATGGGAGTGCTCTATGTTCTCGACGAGCCCTCGATCGGGCTCCACCATCGCGACAACCAGCGGCTGCTGCGCACCCTGCTCGCCATGCGGGATCTGGGAAACACGGTGCTCGTGGTCGAGCATGACCTCGACACCATGCGCGCGGCGGACTGGATCGTGGATCTCGGTCCCGGGGCGGGGAAGCTCGGGGGCGAAGTGGTCGCCGAAGGCACTCCCGCCGAAATCGAGACGCACCCGACCTCGCTCACCGGCCGGTATCTCTCGCGACGGGACGCCATCCCGCTTCCCGCCGCACGGCGCTCGGGGCATGGCAAGTCACTGGTGGTGCGCGAAGCCGCCGCCAACAACCTCAAGAAGATCGACGTGGACTTTCCCCTCGGCGTGTTCACCTGCGTGACCGGGGTGAGCGGCTCGGGCAAGAGCACGCTTGTAAATGACATCCTGTTCCGTGCGACGGCGCGGCACTTCCACTCCGGCTCCGAGCCCGCGGGGCGCCACCTGCGCCTCGAAGGGCTCCAGCACCTCGACAAGGTAGTGGAGATCGATCAATCCCCGATC
The DNA here is from genome assembly GCA_963762255.1 of Candidatus Eiseniibacteriota bacterium. Lineage (GTDB taxonomy): Bacteria > Eisenbacteria > RBG-16-71-46 > JABDJR01 > JABDJR01 > CAVXKA01. The sequence goes on along the minus strand of CAVXKA010000002.1, from coordinate 364,097 downwards.
GGGCGCACGCCGCGCTCCAATCCCGCGACGTACACCGGAATTTTCACCGAGATCCGCAGCCTGTTCGCGGAGCTTCCCGAGGCCAAGGTGCGGGGGTACAAGCCGGGTCGGTTCTCGTTCAACGTGAAGGGGGGGCGCTGCGAAGCCTGCGCGGGGGACGGGGTCGTGAAGATCGAGATGCACTTCCTCCCCGATGTGTACGTGCGATGCGACAGTTGTCACGGGAGACGGTACAATCGCGAAACCCTGGAGATCACGTTCAAGGGCAAGACCGTGCATGACGTGCTGGAAATGACGGTGGACGAGGCGGCGGAGTTCCTGGCCGCGATCCCCACCGTGCGCCGGCGGTTGGACGTGTTGCAAGGGGTGGGTTTGGGCTACATTCACCTGGGCCAGCCGGCCACGACCCTCTCCGGAGGCGAGGCGCAGCGCATGAAGCTCTCCTCGGAGCTGGCCAAGGTCGCTACGGGAAAGACGCTTTACATTCTCGACGAGCCCACCACCGGGCTTCACATTCACGATGTGCGCCAGCTTCTCGCGGTGTTGAATCGCCTCGTGGATCGAGGCAATACGGTGGTGGTCATCGAGCATAACCTGGACGTGATCAAGACGGCCGACCACATCATCGACCTCGGACCCGAAGGCGGGGACGGCGGTGGGCGCGTGGTGGCTCAAGGAACGCCCGAGGAGATCGCGAAGGCCGCGGCCTCCCACACCGGGCGCGCGTTGGCGGAGGAGTTCGGTTCGGCGGCACGGCCGCGCGGGAAGACCCAGGTCACAGAGGGGCGCGCACGGCGCCGGCCCCGAGGAGGAGGCGATGGAAGTTAAGTTCAAGCTGAGCGTGGAGCAGGGGGACATCGCGCATGTCGGTGGTCCCGTGGTCGTGGTGAACCTCTACGAAGGGGCGAAGAACCCGACGGGGGCCACCGCGGCGGTGGACGCCGCGGCGGGCGGAGTCATCGCCCGCGCCCTCGCGTCCGGCGACTTCAAGGGATCGGCGGGGGAGGCCATGGTTCTCTATCCCGCGGTCTCGGGACGGGGCGTCCCGGAGCGCGTGGTGGTGATGGGGTTGGGCAAGGCGGACGCGCTCGATCTCGAGGGGATTCGCCGGCTCGGCGGGACCCTCGCCGGCGTGCTCCGCAAGCTCAAGGTGAAGCGGGCGGCCACCGTGCTGCATGGCGGCGAGTCGGGCAAGCCCGCGCGCGAGGTATCGCAGGCTCTCATCGAGGGGCTCCTCTACGGGCTCTACCGCTACGACAACTACTTCCGCGACGGTCGCGCGGAGCCGCTCCTGCTCGAGCAACTGACCGTGGTGGAGAAGCTGGCGTCCAAGGTGAAGGCGATCCGCGAGGGCGCCGCGCTTGGGCTGAGCATCGGGAACGCGGTCAACGAGGCCCGCGAGCTCGGCAACGGCCCCAGCAATGAAGTCACCCCCGCGTATTTGGCGGAGACCGCCAAGCGTCTGGGCCGGCAGTTCGGCTTCAAGGTGAAGGTGCTGGAGAAGGCGGACTGCGAGAAGCTGGGCATGGGCGCCTTCCTCGGAGTCGCGCGCGGCGCGGCCGCACCGCCCAAGTTCATCATCATGGAACACGAGCCGGCGCGCTCCCGCGGCACGGTGTGCCTGGTGGGGAAAGCCATCACCTTCGACACCGGCGGCATCTCTCTCAAGCCGGGAGAGGCGATGGAGCTCATGAAGTTCGACATGGGCGGCGGCGCGGCGGTCCTGGGAACCATGCGGTTCGTGGCCGAGAACAAGATCCCGCTGCGGGTCGTCGGCATCGTTCCCGCCGCGTTCAACATGCCCGATGGCGATGCCTACAAGCCGGGCGACATCCTGACGTCGATGGCCGGAGTCACGATCGAGGTGAAGAACACCGACGCCGAGGGACGGCTCATCCTCTGCGACGCTCTCGCCTACGCCGAGCGGTTCAAGCCGGACGCCGTGATCGATCTCGCGACGCTCACCGGAGCGTGCGTGATTGCGCTCGGTTCCTCCGCGTCCGGGGTCCTGGCCAACGACGAGTGGCTCCTGGACGAGGTGTACAAGGCGGCTGAGGCCTCCGGCGATCGCGCGTGGCCGCTCCCTCTCTGGCCGGAATACCGCGACATGGTCAAGAGCGACGTCGCCGACATCAAGAACACGGCCGGTCGCCCCGGCGGCGCGATCACTGCGGCGGCATTCCTGGGCGCCTTCACCAACGGCTACCGCTGGGCTCATCTCGATATCGCGGGGACGGCCTGGAACGAGAAGCCGGGTCCGATCATGGGGCTGGGCGGCACCGGGGCCGGAGTGCGGCTCCTCGCCGAGTTCCTGACCCGTTGGAAGAAGCCCGCGGGCCAGGGACCGAAGCCTGGGCCGCGGACTTCGCTGCGCTCCCTGCCCGCCAGCAACGTCGGTGCAGCGAAGCCGGCAGCGACCGTGCCCGCACCGCGCGCTGTGCGAAAGGCATCGCGCAAAAAGCGCGGATAAGCACGCGTCGCGCGGTGACGCGACGCCCGCTCTGTTCGATAGCATCGGGGAGCCGCGGAAGCGGCTCCCCGATAACTACCCCCCAAAGCGCGGGGGGTTCATGTTCGACTGCATCGGGGAGCCGCGGAAGCGGCTCCCCGACTGCTACTCACCCTCGGACCCCTGTGATACCATGCGTCGGTTTTCGTCCAAAGAGCCCGCCCCCAAGAACAACGCGTGATACACGGAACTGCAGGATCTGAGGAGCTTCTGCCTCGCTCCGACGGCCTCGCGGTCAATGGAGCATCCATGGCGACGGCAGAGACCGAAGCGAAAAAGACCCCCCTGTACGATCAACACCTCGCCCTGGCGGCGAAGATCGTTCCCTTCGCGGGCTACTTGATGCCCCTCCAGTACTCCGGACAGATTGCGGAGCACGAGGCCGTGCGCAAGGGCATCGGCATATTCGACCTCTCCCACATGGGAGAGTTCCGGCTCACCGGAGCGCGTGCGCTCGAGGCGGCCGACCGTCTCGTCACCAACAAGATCGCCGACATTCCGGTGGGGCAGGCGGTCTACTCCCCGATGTGCCGGGAGGACGGCGGCATCGTGGACGATCTCATCGTCTACCGCCTGGAAGACTCGGTGCTGCTCGTGGTGAACGGAGCCAACATCGACAAGGATGAAGCCTGGGTGCAGGCGCATCTTCCCGCCGGCGTGAAGTTCCGCAACGAGTCTGACGACACCGCGTTGCTCGCGGTGCAGGGCCCGGGGACCCAACCGTTCCTTCAGCGCCTTACGGAGACAGCGCTCGATCCGATGGGGACCTACACGGCGCAGTGGGGCGAGGTGTGCGGGATCGAAGTCCTCATCTCCCGCACCGGCTACACCGGTGAGGACGGTTTCGAACTCTACGTGCCCGCGCGCTGGGCCGCCGATCTCTGGGATCGCCTGATGGAGGAGGGAAAGGGCGTCGGCATCGTCCCCATCGGCCTCGCCGCGCGCGACACCCTGCGATTCGAGATGGGCTACTGCCTCTATGGAAACGATATCGACGACTTCACCACGCCGCTGGAGGCGGGGCTGTCGTGGACGGTGAAGCTCAACAAGGAGAGCTTCATCGGCCGCGAGGCGCTGGTGAAGCAGAAGGATCGCGGCGTGAGCCGCCGCCTGGTCGGTCTGGTGCCGCAGAGCCCTCGGTGCATCCCGCGCAAGGGGTACCCGCTGGTGGACGCGGGAGCACCGATCGGGCAAGTGACCAGTGGGACCTTCGCGCCCTCGCTGGAACAGGGTCTCGGCATGGGGTACGTGCAGGTGAAGCACGCCGAGCCGGGGCAAGTGGTCGGCGTGGACATCCGCGGCCGGGTAGAGCCGGCGGCGGTGGCGCGGTTTCCGTTTTATACGAAGGGGAGCCGCAAGGCGCCCGTGAAGTGAGGGTGGACGAGCATCCGGCCGCGGCCGGGAGGACGACATGGAAACGCCCAAGGAACTGAAGTACACCGAGGATCACGAGTGGGTGCGGGTGACTGGGAAGACCGCGGTGGTGGGGATCACCGACTACGCCCAGGGCGAACTGGGGGACATCGTGTTCATCGAGTTGCCGCAGGTGGGTTCCGAGGTCGCGCAGGGCGCGAGCTTCGGCACCATCGAAGCGGTGAAGACGGTGAGCGATCTCTTCGCCCCGGTGGGGGGAAAGGTGATCGAAGTGAACGCCGCCCTGGCCGACAAGCCGGAGCAGGTCAACAAGTCTCCGTACGTCGACGGCTGGATGATCAAGCTCGAGGTCGCCGATCCCGCCGAAGTGGCCAAGCTCATGGACGCCGACGCCTACCGCGGCCACGTGGGGGAGGGGCACTAGATTGAGATTCCCCTACATCCCGCGCGGGGACGGCGAAGAGGAGGCGATGCTGCGGGCGATCGGGGTCTCGTCGTTCGATGAACTCCTCACACCCGTGCCGCAGAAGTTGCGTCTCAAGGAGCCGCTCGGCTTGCCTGCCCCCAAAAGCGAGTTCGAAGTCGCCCGGCTCATCGAGGGGCTGGCGGCCAGGAACGGTCACGGCGGAAACCGCCGCTCCTTCCTCGGCGCCGGCGCCTACGACCACTTCGTCCCGGCGGCGGTGGACACTCTCTGCTTCCGCTCCGAGTTCTACACCGCGTACACGCCGTACCAGCCCGAGGTCTCGCAGGGGACGCTCGCCGTCATCTTCGAGTTTCAGACCCTGATCTCGGAGCTGACCGGGATGGACATCGCCAACGCGTCGCTCTACGACGGCGCGACCGCGCTCGCCGAGGCGGCGCTCCTGGCCGCGTCCACCACGGGACGGAAGCGCATCCTCGTGGCGGGCCCGGTTCATCCCCACTACTTGCAGACCCTGCGCACCTTCTGCCGGGAGCAGGACATCGAAGTGTGCGCCGATCCCGCCGAGCGCGGCACGGTCGACCGCGCGTGGCTAGCCGCGAACCTCTCCGTCGATGCCGCCGCGGTGGTGGTTCAGACCCCGAACTTCTACGGCGTCGTCGAGGACGCCACCGAGGCCTTCGCGATGGCCCACTCGGCGGGCGCACGCGCGATCGCGGTGTTCGAACCGCACGCGCTTGCGATCTACAAGACCCCCGGAGCGATGGACGCAGACCTTGCGGTGGGCGAAGGGATGTCTTTGGGCACGCCCCCGAGCTTCGGCGGCCCGGCGCTCGGCATCTTCACCGCGAAGAAGGAGTTCGCGCGGAACGTACCGGGGCGCCTGGTCGGCGAGACGGTGGACCGGAACGGGCTCCGCGCGTTCGTGATGACGCTGCAGACCCGCGAACAGCACATCCGGCGCGAGAAGGCGACTTCCAACATCTGCACCAACCAGGGGCTGCTCGCGCTGCGCGCCTCCATCTATCTCTCGCTTCTCGGACCGCAGGGCATGCGCGAAACGGCCGAGCACTGCCTGGAGCGCGCGCACTACGCGGCTGAGCGACTCGGCGCGCTGCCGGGATTCAAGCTCGCCTTCGACGCGCCCTTTTTCCACGAGTTCGTGCTGGAGTGCCCGCGGCCGGCGCGGGACATCGTGCGGGGGGCGCTCAAGCGCGGCGTGCTCGCCGGGGTGGATCTGGGGGCGCTCCCCGAGGCGCTGCCGGGCACGCGGCCGGCGAAGGCGGATCGCCTCCTGCTGGTCTGCGCGACGGAGAAGCACACTCGGGAGGACCTCGACGCGTTGGTGGAGGCGGTGAAGGAGGCGGCCCGTGGTTGAGAAGCTGATCTTCGATCAATCGCGTCCGGGAGTGCGGGGCGCGCTTCTTTCCGAGTTGGACATTCCGGCCAAGGGGGTGGAGTCGCTGGTGCCGGCAAATCTTCGCCGGGCGGACACGCCGTTCCTGCCGGAAGTGAGCGAGCCGGAAGTGGTGCGCCACTTCACGAACCTCTCGACGCTGAATCATCACGTCGACAAGGACTTCTATCCCCTCGGGTCGTGCACCATGAAGTACAACCCGAAGATCAACGACCGGCTGGCGGCGTTGCCCGGATTGGCGTTGATCCATCCGCTCGCACCCGACGAGGAGGTGCAGGGGGCGCTGGAGCTCCTGAAGACGCTGGAGTGCGCGCTGGCCGAGATCACAGGTCTTCCCGCGGTGACCCTGCAGCCGGCGGCGGGGGCGGAGGGCGAACTCACCGCCATGCTGGTGGCCCGCGCCTATCACAAGAGCCGTGGCGAGAATCGTGACGAGGTCATCATCCCCGATTCCGCCCACGGCACGAACCCGGCGTCGGTGCGCATCGCCGGGATGAAGGCGGTGGAGATCAAATCGAACGCCGAGGGGAAGGTGGACCTCGAAGCGCTGCGCAAGGTCCTCGGACCGCGCACCGCGGCCATGATGGTCACCAACCCCAACACGCTGGGGATTTTCGAGACCCACATCGAGGAGATCGCCGCTGCCGTGCACGGCGCGGGCGCGCTCCTCTACCTCGACGGCGCCAACATGAACGCGTTGGTCGGGCTCGTTCGCCCCGGTGAGATGGGCTTCGACATGATGCACCTGAACCTGCACAAGACCTTCTCGACGCCTCACGGAGGCGGCGGCCCGGGCGCGGGGCCGATCGCGGTGCGGGAGGATCTGCGCCCGTTCCTGCCGGTGCCGGTGATCGAGGAAAAGGACGGGGTGTACCGCGTGGATTACGACCGGCCGCTGTCGGTGGGTCGCATGCACGGGTTCCACGGGAACTTTGGAGTGCTGGTGCGCGCGCTCGTCTACATCATGAGCCTGGGCGGCACGGGGCTCACCGCCATGACGCGCAACGCCATCCTGAATGCCAACTATCTCCTCGCCGCGCTGCGCGAAAGCTACGCCGTCAAGTACCCGGGCCCGTGCATGCACGAGTTCGTGCTGTCGGCGGTGGAGCAGAAGAAGCACGGCGTGCGTGCGGGCGACGTGTCCAAGCGGCTTCTCGATTTCGGGATGCACGCGCCGACCACGTACTTCCCGCTCATCGTGGAGGAAGCGTTGATGATCGAGCCGACCGAGAGCGAGCCCAAGCCCACGCTCGACCGGTTCATCGAGATCATGCGCCAGATCGCACGCGAGGCGGCGGAGACGCCCGATCTCGTGAAGGGGGCGCCGCACACCACGCCGGTTGCCCGCCCCGACGAGGCTCTCGCCGCGCGGAAGCTCAAGCTGCGGTGGTCGCCGGAAGAGTCCGGGGGCTGAGGCGGGGGGCGGCAGCCGGCCGGAGGCTGACCGCCCGGATGCGCAGGACAGGCCGCGCGGTATCGGCCCCTCTCAAACCGGAGGGCGTCACCGCCGATAACTCTCGAAGAGAAGCGAACTAGACCCAATCTCTTCGAGGAGTTTGCCGCGCGTGTCGCCGTCCCCGATCCGCGATCCACGCTATCGTCCGCCCCTGACCGAATCAGGGCGCGCAGCCGGCGTATTCCACTTCCTGCTCGCGGTGGGCGGATGGATCGTCTTCGCGCTCTTCTGGCGGCGCGTCTTCTATCGCACGCCGCCCGCCGAGGGCGCGGCGGGCGTGCTCGTCGTCGCGATCCTTCTCGTCGTATCCGTCAGCCTCACCGCGGCGTGGATTCGCCACAACCTGATCCTCTCCCGTCGGTACGCCTATCGCCGTCTTCACTCCCGCGAGGCGAGCCGCGACTGGTCGCGCGACGTGCTGGGCCGCCCGGTGACGGGCCCCGGCTGGGAAACCCTTCAGATGGCGCCGGAGGTGGAGATCGATCTCGATCCCCGCACCGGCGCCAAGATCTACAGGGCCTTCTGACCGTGGAACTCCACGACACGCTGCTGCGCTTTCAGGAGAGTCCCCCCTATTTCGCGGTGCTGCTCTTCTTCGCCCTCTACCCCGTGCTTTCCAGCCTGGTCTGGATCTCCACGTCTCTCGTCTACTACTGGCGATGGGAGCGCCGCCCTAACCGCGATCTCTACGCGATCGACGAGTACCCGCTGGTCACCGTGCTCGTGCCCACGTATTGCGAGGAGAAGGTCATCGCCCGGACCATCGAGGGGATCCTCCAGATCGACTATCCGTTCAAGGAGATCGTGATCGTGGACGACGCCTCCACCGACAACACCGCGGTGGAGATCGCCCCGTACATCGCGCGCGGCCAGGTGCGTCTGATTCGCAAGCGACGCAACGAGGGGAAGGCGATGGCCTTGAACGACGCGATCCCGGTGGTGAACGGGGAGATCGTCCTCATCATGGACGCCGACGCGTATCCCGACCCGGGGATCCTGCGCTGGATGGTGCCGCACTTTCGATCGGCGCGCGTGGCGGCGGTCACCGGCAATCCCCGGGTGGCCAACCGGGAAAGCCTGCTGGCCAAGCTCCAACTCATCGAATTCGCCTCGATCGTGAGCCTCCTGCGCCGCGCCCAGCGTGTGTGGGGGCGCATCCTCACGATGTCCGGCGTGGTGGGGGCGTTCCGGCGATCGGCCTTGATCGACGTCGGTCTCTACAGCCCAGAGATGGCCACGGAGGACATCGACATGACCTGGAAGCTCCAGCGCGCGTTCTACGACGTACGCTACGAGCCGCGGGCCCTGGTGTGGATGCAGGTGCCTTCCGGCCTGAGCGGCCTGTGGCGGCAACGCCTGCGCTGGGCGCGGGGGCTGGCCCAGGTGCTGCGGCGCAACGACGACGTCCTGCGCCACTGGAAGAACCGCCGGCACTGGCCAGTCTTCGTGGAGGCGATCCTCTCCATCTCGTGGGCCTATTGCGTGGTCATCCTGATCGCGCTCTGGGGCGCATCCCTCGCCGTCGGGCTCGTCCCGGTGGGGGTTTCCCCGGTTCCCAACTGGTGGGGGATGCTGATCGGCACCACATGTCTCCTCCAGCTCCTCCTGGGTGTCCTCCTCGAGCGTCGCTACGACCCCACGGTATCCCGTTTCTACTACGTGGCCGTGTTTTACCCGATCGTCTACTGGATGCTCATGGCGGTGGTCACGGTGGTGGCCACGCCGATGGGGTGGGGCCGCCGGCCTCGCCGGGGCACCGTTACGCGCTGGCGCACGCCGCGCGAGGCGTCGAGATAAGAGCACCGCGGGTCAGCGCGCAATCCTCGGGGCGTATACCCGGACTTCGACGGGGGCGTCAAAGGCCGCCACCGGCACGGGTGCGCGGTTGATGATGGTCTCGTGGATCCGGGCGAAGAATCGGGCTTCGTCCGGGGATGTCTGCTGTCCGATGACGAACTCGGGCTTCAACGGCTCGGCCAGATGAGCGGCGTCGTTATTGCCCAGGGGGTCGAAGCCGTACTTCTGGATGAACATCCTTCTCGGATAGTCATTGCAGATGACCGCGGTTGCATACACGTCGATGGCGGGCTTCTCGTTCCCGAGCTTCTGATACTCCTTCAGGCGGTAGTAGTTGCCGTTGGGCCACAGGACGATGCCGCTTTCGAAGGGGATGGAGCGCCACATTCCCAGCAGGAGTTCATCGATCTCTACCAGTGCTTGGGTATGTACTCTTGCCGTGTGCACCCACGGTACGATGAGAATCGCGAGCGCTGCCGCTGTGCCGATCCCGGACAGCAGGGTCGCCGGTCGACGTCGTCGGAGTCTGCATAGAGCCGCCCACCCTGTCGGTACCAGGGCCAGCAAGGCCACCGCCAAGCAGGGGAGAAAGTACGAACTGGGGTCGGTGACGCCATAGTGGAACGTGAACAGAAGTAGCATCGTGGACGCGAGCAGAAATCCCGCCCGAGAGCCCCATGTCGGGGAGCGCCGCCGGACGACGGTGTGCCACGCATAGAGGGCGAGCCCTGGCCAGAGGAACGGATAAACGTAGGAGATCAGAGCCGACCGCTCCGATGTCTCTGGATTCCACCCCCCCAAGTACTGTCGGTACGATAGCGCGGTGACGTGGTTCAGGAGGCCGTGGAAAGTGGGCTCGAGCATGGGCCATACAACCGACTCCCCAGGTCGGCTCGCCATGTACCAGAGATACCCATAGCTCAGCAAGGGGAGCATGCCCCCGCCCAACCACAACAGAGGCACCCACCACCGAAAGAGCCCCCGGCGCGCAAGTCCCCATCCCAAGACCACCGTCCCGATGGCGACGAAGAACACCGCAGTGACATGATGGCCCATCCCCACGCCGCAGATTAGACCCCAGACCCCCATGTGACGTGCCAGGTCGGTGGCCACCGGCGTTCCGCGTCTCAGCGCTTCCATTTCCCAATCAAGAAAGAGGGCCAGACCGATCACCCAAGCCACATGCCAGCTATGCACTTCCGCGATAGTTGTCACTGCGGTCCAGACAGGATTGAAGCCGAGAAGGAGGACCGGGAGGGCAGCGAGCCCGAACCTGGCAAGCCGACCCGGACCGGGCTCCGAAGGCAACCAGCGGAGGGCAAGACGGTGGTAGAGGAAGAGCGCGAGCCCGCCCCCGACTCCTGACCACGCGTTGGCGGCACGGGGCCAAGATATCCCCAGCGCATGCAGCAACACCACGAAACCGTGGCCGACAAGTGTGAACAGCGGGTAGCCGGTGGGATGGAGGACCCCGCCGGTTGCCAGCACGACGGTGAACTCGCTCGAGTCCTTGTCTCCGGAGACAGGTGGAGCAAGCCAGAGGTACGTCCCGAGCAGGAGGCCTGCCAGGGCCAGCGATGCGAGACGGGAGACGTCGGAAACGGATCGCGTGGGGTCGAGAACCGCCCGACAGTCAGGTCTCCGCGTCGGCGGGGAGGAGCGGTCGGGGACTGAAGGCTGATGGCTCAACTGCGAGGGTTCTCCTGCGGGGCGCTACCGACTCCTGAGCGGGCTCCAGTCGTAGACACGATCGACCGGCTCGAGGTTTCCACAAGTTGGCGAAGCAGCCTGGTATTCCTAGGGGCCTCTCCAGTGGCCACGGAATCAACTTGCGCCACACCACCCTGCTAATGTATCATTATCGCAGCGGTTAGGTGAATGTGGGTCGGCGGCAGTCACGCTGGCCAAGCCGGGAGCGGGTGCCCCTGTCGGGGTGCCGTTCGGCGACCGGAGGCCCGAAACAACTTGAGCCATCGCTCCTCTAGCTGGCTCCCTCTGGGAGGGCAGGGTTGCGAGGGTGCTAACGGCCATTCATACAGCCGCCGGCTTAGCTAAGCACCAAAAGGAGAGACTCCAGAATGCGAAAGACGGCTATTGCGCTTCTCGCGCTCGGTAGTGCGGCGCTGCTCGTGTCGCCCGCCCTAGCGGCCAATATCTACCTCGAGAACTTCAGCTACCCTGTGGGTAACCTCGTCCCCAACGGCGGATGGGCCATCCACAGCGGGACTACCGACATTCAGGTCATGAGCGGCGGCTACATCCAGGGCATGACCTCCAGGTCAGCGGATGACAACCGGGCGTGGAGCAGCCCCGCCCCGGACTCGACCAGCAGGGTCTACGCGTGCTTCAAGGTCCGGATCCCCGCCCTCACGGGGACTACGCCCACGGTGAACGGGTACTTCGCCCACTTCAAGGATACCGGCACCTCGAACTTCCGTGCGAAGGTGTTCATCATCCCGAGCAGCCCGGCGTTCACCTTCGGGATTTCGGTGAGCAGCAACACGGCCACCGTGTGGCCCACCACACTCGCCTACGACACCTGGTACGTGGTCGCGACCTGCTACGACCCGCACACCCGTCAGGCAACCCTGTGGGTGGACCCGGTCAGCGAAGCGAGCCCTTCGCTCACCGTGACCGAGGTCGCCACGCCGAACATCTTCTCCTCCGCCTACGCCTTCCGTCAGGCCAGCGTGACGGGTGGTGTTTGGACGTGGGAAGTCGATGATCTGGGCGTCGGCACCACCTTCCTGGACGCCTGCGAGACCCCTGTTCCGGTTCAGCAGTCCACCTGGGGTCGGATCAAGAGCACCTACAACTAGAGCGTCTCGCTCGGTTCTCGTCAGCGACCACTCTCTCCGGATGAGGGAGTGGTCGCTGCTTTTTGGGGGGCGAGACCGGGTTCCCGACCCTGATCGCACCAAAGACCGCCGGCGCGCCCTCTTCGTTGACAACCTCCGCGGGCGGTTCCTATACTGCTTTGACTTGGCTTACCCCTCTCGGACCAAGGGCTTACGCGGACACGGGTTTCCCAAGGAGACGCCATGCGCCAACGCGGCCTCGCGGCCTTGACGATCGGGCTCGCCGTCCTGGCCCTTACCCTCGGTGCGTGCGGCGGGGGACAGGGCAAGACGTCCCGAGTCGCCGGACGCCAGCCCGCGCGGCCGGACTCGCTCCCCGCACCCCAGGATCCGCTCGTTTACGAGAGCGCGCATGGTGTCCACGGCGGGCGATTCGTGGTTACCCAGCGGCAGGACCCCAAGACCTGGAATGCTCTCACCGCGAACGAGACGTCGAGCACCGACATCACCAACGGGCATTTCTTCCTGAGCCTGGTCACGTTCAACAACCGGACCCAGGAGAACGAACCCGGTCTGGCCAAGTCCTGGGAGATGAGCGAGAACGGGCTCACCTGGACCTTCCACCTGCGGCGTGGCTTGCACTGGTCGGACGGCCATCCCCTGAACGCCGACGATGTGATCTTCACCTCGGAGATTCTCTACGACGAGGACATCCACCCCTCGGCGGGGGATCTCTGCCGAGTGGATGGAGTCCCCTTCCGATTCGAGAAGGTGGACGACGTGACGGTGAGGGTCGGGCTGAGCAAGCCGTACGGCCCGTTCCTGAGCGTGATCGGCGCGGTCTACATCCTCCCGAAGCACAAGCTCGAGGCGGCGTACCGCGCGGGCGAGTTCGAGTCGGCGTATGGGTTGGCCACACCGCCCGGCGAGATCGTTTCCGCAGGCCCATGGGTGCTGGTTTCCTATGAGCCGCAGCAGAAGGTGGTGCTGAGACCGAATCCCTGGTTCCACGGCTACGACTCGGCGGGGAACCGTCTCCCGTACCTCGACGAGCTCATCTACGTGACCGTGCCCGACCAGAACGCGGAGGTCCTCAAGTTCCGCAGCGGCGCCGCGGACGAGATCTACTTCCGCGCCGAGGACTACGTCCAGATGAAGGACGGGGAGCGAGCGGGGGATTACACCGTCATCGATCTCGGCATGGAGATGGGCAACAACTTCATGTGGTTCAACCTGAACCCGAGCCGCAACACGAAGACCGGCAAGCCCTATCTGGAGCCCTGGAAGCTTGCGGTGTTCGGCGATCTGCGGTTCCGGCGCGCGGTGGCGCATGCGGTGGATCGCCGGTCCATCTCCAACATCGTCTACTACGGCATGGCCGAGCCCCTCTACGGGCCGATCCCGCCCGCGAACAGAAAGTGGTACTGCGAGGACGTGGTCCGGTACGAATACGATCTCGACAAGTCGCGGTCCCTTCTGGAGGACGCGGGGCTGCGCGATCGCAACGGGGACGGAATCCGCGAGGACAGCAAGGGGCATCCTCTCCACTTCACGCTCCTCACCAACGCCGACAACAAGGAGCGCATCGCGGTGGCCAACGTCATCCTCGACGATCTGGCCAAGATCGGGATCAAGATGGCGCTGGTGCCCACCGAGTCCAACGCGATGGTCACCCGCATCCGGGAGACGTTCGACTACGACGCCATCCTCTTCGGCCTCACCGGAGGGATTCCCCCCGATCCCATCATGTCCGCCAACGTGTTCAAGTCGTCGGGGCGGACCCATTTCTGGTACCCGGAGCAACCGCGTCCCGCCACCGCATGGGAAGCTGCGGTGGACAGCCTCATGAACGCCCAGGTCACCATGACCGACCAAAGCGCGCGCAAGGTGGTCTTCGATCGCGTGCAGCGCATCGTCACCGAGAACTGTCCCGCGATGTACACGGTGAGCCGCAGAGGATTTCTCGCGGTCCGCAACAAATTCACCGGGCTCGAACCCAGCATCCTCCGTCCGTGGCTCCTCTGGCGCTCGGAGACGATCAGCTATGATCCCGAGGGCGCTCGTCGCGAGCTGGCCGCGCGGAACGGGAGCTGACCGGGCAACGTGACGAGGCTCATTCTCCGGCGGCTGCTGCATACCATCCCGGTCCTCCTGGGGATCTCGTTCCTCACGTTCCTCGTCATGCAGCTCGCGCCCGGCGATTTTCTCTCGCTGATGGAGCTCAACCCGCAGGTAAGCCCGGAGACCATCGCGTCCATGCGCGCGCGCTTCGGACTCGATCAGCCGTGGCACGTGCAGTACCTCCTCTGGCTCAAGAACATCTTCCTGCACCGCGATTTCGGGGAGTCGTTCTCGCGGCACCAACCGGTGTTCGCGGTGCTGGGGACCGCGCTCTTCAACACCTTTCTCCTCGCCGCGTGCGCCGCGTTCCTCACCTGGGTGCTGGCGATTCCGCTCGGGATCCTCGCCGCGGTGCGCCAGCGCACGTGGATCGACCGGCTCTCGGGAACCGCGGCCTTCGTGGGGATCTCGATCCCCGAGGTCTTCCTGGCCCTCCTGTTTCTCCTCCTGGCCGCCAAGACGGGGTGGTTTCCCACCGGGGGGATGCGCAGCCTCAACTTCGACGAACTCTCGGCGGTGGGGAAGATCCTCGACGTGCTCCACCATCTCGTGCTTCCGTCGATCGTGCTGGCCACCGTGCCGCTGGCGAGCCGCATGCGGCAGATGCGCGGGAACTTGCTCGACGTGCTGCGCGCGGACTACGTGACCACCGCGCGGGCGAAGGGGCTCCCCGAGCGCACCGTGATCTTGAAGCACGCGGTGCGCAACGCGATCAACCCGTTGATCACGCTCTTCGGCTACACGCTGGGAACGCTCCTTTCCGGCGCGTTCCTGGTCGAGGTCGTGATGTCCTGGCCCGGGCTCGGACGCATCACCATCGACGCCCTCGTCACGCGCGATCTCTATCTCATCATGGGCTCGGTGATGATGGCCTCCACCCTCCTCATCCTCGGGAACCTGGTGGCGGACATCCTGCTCGCCGTCACCGATCCGCGGATCCGGATGTGAGATGAGCGAGCGACTTCCCGCGTCCGCCCGCGCCCCGCGCAGTCCCTGGATGGTCTTCTGGCGCCAGTTTCGCCGATCGCCGCTCGCGGTGGTGGGAGGAGCGGTTCTGCTCGCGTTCTACGCCTCCGCGCTCTTCGCGCCGTTCCTCGCCCCCTACGCCATGGAGGCGCAGGATCGCGAGCGGTTCTTCCAGCCGCCGACGACGGTGCACGTGCGCGACGCCGGCGGACGCCTGTCCACGCCCTTCATCCACGCAGCGTATCTCTCCGATTCCCTGCGTACCCTCTACGCCGAAGACGAGACGGTCAGGCTTCCGCTCCGATTCTTCGCGCGCGGCGCGCCCTACAAGCTCCTGGGCTTCATCCCTGCCGACCGGCATCTCTTCGGGGTCGATGCCCCGGAGAAGATCTACGTGTTCGGCGCCGACCAGTTCGGGCGGGACGTGTTCAGCCGCCTGCTCTATGGAGGGCGCATCTCGCTCTCGGTGGGACTCCTTGGGATCCTGATCACCTACGCGCTGGGTATGCTCCTGGGAGGTGTCGCGGGGTACTACCGGGGTCTTGTCGACAACCTGTTGATGCGCTTCTCCGAGATCGTCATGTCGATTCCCGCGCTCTATCTCATCCTCGCGCTGCGGGCCGCGTTCCCCGACGATCTGCGCTCGGATCTCGTCTACCTGATCATCATCCTCATTCTGTCGCTGGTCCTCTGGGCCTCCCTGGCGCGGATCATTCGCGGCATGGTGCTGGCCCTGCGGGAGAACGAGTACGTGGTCGCGGCGGAGGCCCTCGGAATGCCCTCGCTGCGGGTGATCGTCCGTCATATCCTCCCCAACACGGCTTCGTTCGTGATCGTGGCCGCCACCCTGAGCGTGCCCGGGTACATTCTTGGCGAGGTCGCGCTCTCGTTTCTCGGGGCCGGCATTCAGGAACCGGTGGCCTCGTGGGGGAACATGCTGCAACAGGCGCAAAACGTGCGGGTGCTCACGAGCTTTCCGTGGATCCTCGCCCCCGGGGTGTTCATCTTCCTGACCGTGCTCGCGTTCAATTTCCTGGGAGACGGTCTCCGCGACGCTCTCGACCCGCGCCGCACGGAGGGAAGGCCATGACCGCGGCGCCGCTCCTCGAGGTGCGCGGCCTGCGCACGATCTTCCAGACCGACGACGGCGACGTGACCGCGGTGAACGGGGTGTCGTTCGCGGTGAACGAGGGGGAGACGCTGGGGATCGTGGGGGAGTCGGGGTGCGGAAAGAGCGTGACCGCCTTCAGCATCCTGCGGCTCATCCCCTCGCCGCCCGGGCGCATCGCCGGGGGAGAGGTGCTCCTGCGCGGCCGGAATCTGCTCGATCTTCCCGAGGACGAGATGCGCCGGCTGCGCGGCAACGAGATCTCCATGGTGTTCCAGGAGCCGATGACCGCGCTCAATCCGGTCTACACGGCGGGCGATCAGATCATGGAGGCGATCCGACTGCATCAGAAGGTGGGCAAGAGCGAGGCGCGCACGCGCGCGATCGCGATGCTCGGCCAGGTGGGGATTCCCTCGCCCGAGCAGCGCGTGGACGAGTACCCGCACCAGCTCTCGGGGGGAATGCGCCAGCGCGTCATGATCGCGATGGCGCTCTCCTGCAATCCGGCCGTGCTCATCGCCGACGAGCCGACGACCGCGCTCGACGTGACGATCCAGGCGCAGATCCTGGATCTCTTGCGCACGCTCCAGGAGCGGATGGGGATGGCCATCCTCCTCATCACTCACGACCTCGGGGTGGTGGCGGAGACCGCGCACCGGGTGGCGGTGATGTACGCGGGGAAGGTCGTGGAGTACGCGGAGGTGCGCTCGCTCTTCGGCGATCCGCGACATCCCTATACGATCGGGCTCCTGGAGTCGATCCCTCGCATGACGGAGCGCAGGGAACGCCTTCATGTCATTCCGGGCACGGTCCCCTCGCCCGCCGACTTTCCTCCCGGCTGCGCCTTCCATCCCCGCTGCCCGTTCGCCCAGGATCGCTGCCGGGTGGAGGCGCCTGCGCTGGAGGCGGTGGCCCCCGGCCATGACGTGCGCTGCCATCGCTGGCGCGAGGTTCCCGGAGCTGCGCGCGCAGGGGGTGAGCTTCGCATGATCGCCGTTCTCTTCACCGTGCTCGCCGCCTCGACGCTCCTGGCCGTGCCGCTCTGGAAAGGCGCGCGACGCGAGGCCCGCGACGAGGGGATGCCGGTCGCGGTCGTGCTGGGTGCGCTCGCGCTGTTCGGGCTGGCCGGCGCGTACGGCTTCAGCGTGTTCAAGGACGCGTGGGCGCGGGAACTGAAGGGGGCGCTGGCGTGGGGCTTGGTTGCGGGCTCGGTCGCGCTCTCGGCCGCGGTGTTCGTGCTGGCCGGCGTGCCGGTGCCCGGATCGCTCGCGCTCGGCGCGACGCTCTGGATCGGGTTTCACCTGTTCTACACGGTTCGCCGACCCCGCCTCACTCCCCAGCGTGTGATCGACCGCGCGGCGAAGCGCGGAAGGCTCCGCGAGGGTGGAGAGCAGGAGCTTCTCGTCGTCGAGGGACTGGTCAAGCACTTCCCGATCCGCCATGGGTTCATGAACCGCGCGGCGGGCGCGGTGCGGGCGGTGGATGGCGTGGACCTGGTCGTGCGCGACGGCGAGACCCTGGGGCTGGTGGGCGAGTCGGGGTGCGGGAAGACGACCACCGGTCGGATGATCCTGCGGCTCATGGAACCCACCGAGGGCTCGATTCGCTACCGCGGAGTGGATCTGGCGAGGCTCACCACATCGGAATTGCGCGCGATGCGCAAAGAAATCCAGATCATCTTCCAGGACCCCTACTCGAGCCTCAACCCGCGCATGACGGTGGAGGGGATGCTCAAGGAGGCGCTCGGCATCCACGGCCTCGCTCGCGGGCGGGACGCGGAGCGCCGGGTGGGGGAGTTGCTCGAGATGGTGGGGCTCTCGCCTTTCCACGCGCGCCGGTACCCGCATGAGTTCTCGGGGGGGCAGCGCCAGCGGATCGGTATCGCGCGGGCGCTGGCGGTGGAGCCGCGGCTCATCGTGTGCGACGAGCCGGTGAGCGCTCTCGATGTGTCGATCCAGGCTCAGATCGTAAACCTTCTCAAGGATCTGCAGGACCGTCTCCATCTCACGTATCTTTTCATCGCCCACGATCTCAACGTGGTCGAGCACATCAGCGATCGGGTTGCGGTCATGTACCTGGGGCGCATCGTCGAGTTGGCCGCGCGCGACGACCTCTACCGCAACCCGCTGCACCCCTACACGCGCGCGCTGCTCTCGGCGGTACCCGTGCCCGATCCGGAGCAGCGCCGCCGTCGCGTCATTCTCGCCGGCGACGTGCCGAGCCCGGCGAACCCGCCGTCGGGCTGCCGCTTCCATCCGCGCTGTCCGGAGGCGCGCCCCGAGTGCGCTTCGCGCGAGCAGGTGCTGGTGGAAGTGGAGTCCGGCCACTGGGTGGCGTGCCATCGCGTGCCGGAGCTTCCCGTGTGGCAATCGGATCTGGTGGCGGCGGAGCATCGATAGCGCCGGACGCTCTCACGGCATGGCACGATCGAAGTCGCTTCACCGGTTGCAGCCTCCGTCGCTCGGAATCGTTGACCCGGCCTCTCGCGAGGAGTACCCTTAAGGGCGAGTCCAGTGTGGTATCAACCCGGAGTCAGGTGCGCATGACCTTTTCCGGAAAGACCCTGGTTTCTCAATCCCCTCAGCCCTCCGCCGCCGCCGTGCGGCTTTTTTTGTGCCCGCGGACCGGGCTCCTGCCTGTCTCCGCCGCGGCCCCCGGGCGCCCTTCCTTGACAAGGAGGTCGTTGATGGAGCGAATCGGCACCGTGAAATGGTTCAACGAGGTCAAGGGGTACGGCTTCATCGAGCGAAGCGACGGCCCCGATGTGTACGTGCATCACTCGGACATCCTCATGACCGGCTACCGCACGCTTCGGCCGGGATCCCGGGTCGTGTTCGATCTGGATGAGGGCCCCGAAGGGCCTCTGGCCCGCCGAGTGAACCCGCGGGATTGAATGCGTCGCAATTTGTTTCCGGGGGCATTTTCGCCCGGAAACCGGAGGTTATACCCTTATTTTACAATGATTAAGCAGAGCGATCTAAAGTAGATTCCAGGAAGCCCGGACACTGCCCGGGCTTCTCGTTTTCCGCCTCCCTCCGAGCGCGTGGCTTCAGTCAGCCAACTCCTGGGCCGAAAACAGGTGTGTCCCACAGAGCTCGCGTGTCCCACGCATTTCCGGGGAGAGAGATGCCCACAAGACCCCTGAACGCGCACCTCAAGACCGCCCTCCTGATCGGTCTCCTCGCCGCGTTCCTGCTTGCTCCCGATCGCACCCACGGTTCCCTCATGGCGGTGCTGATCACCTGGTTCGTAGCCTGCCTTCTTGCCGAGGTGCTCTGGCACCCCGCGCGCGACGAGGTCACTCTCCTCACCATGGCGCCGGCCGCGCAGCTCACCGCTCTGGTCGCGGTGCCGTATCCCTGGGGGCTCGTCCTTGTCCCTGTCGCCGCATTCGCCGGCGGTCTGCTTTGGCGGGCGACGGGATGGCGCCGTGCCGCGGTCTACGGCCTCGGCTGTGCGATACCCTCGCTCGCGGCGGTGGCCATCTTTCGGGTCACAGGCTTTCCCGGGTACACGATCGGCGGCGGGTCCCCCGGGCGCTTTCTCCGCGAGCCGGCGGAGATCGCAGTTCTCGTGCTGGCGGGTGTGGCCTTCATCGCGCTCAGCCAGATCCACCGCGCCGCGATGGCCGCTCGCACTCGAGAAGCATCTCCCCTCAGGGTCTGGCGCGAAGTGTTCGGGAGCGAAACCGAAGTGGTCACCTCGGGGGCGCTCGTCACCGTCTTCATTCTCGCCCTCTTCTGCTACGAAGTGCTCGGGTATCGCGGCCTTCTCCTCTGCGTGATGCCTCTCCTCTTCGTGCGCGACGGATCGCGCCGGTACATCGAACTCGAGGCGGCGCAGTCCCGCCTGATCCAGAACGAGCGGTGGGCCGCCAAGGGGGAGATGGCCGCCGAGATCGGGCACGAACTCAACAACTACCTGGCCGCGGTGTCGGGACGCGCACAGCTTCTTCTGCGCAGCCTCGGTGAGACCACCGAAGACGGTCTGGTGACCGAAGCCCGCCGAGTCCACGATCTCTCGTCGCAGATGGCCGGCCTGGCCAAGGGGCTCATGGACTTCTCGCGGCGCGAGGTGCGCAAGGCTCCGGCCGGCCTGAACGAACTCGTGGAGAAGACGGTGGACTTCGTCCGCCCCCAGACCCGCTTCCGCGGAGTCAATTTTCGCTTCAACCCCGATCCCGACTTGCCGCGCGTCACGATGGACCCCGGACAGCTGCAGCAGGTGCTGCTGGCCCTGTTCGGGCGCATGGCCGATCAGTCCTCGTCGGCGACGCGTAATCTCGACATTCGCACCTTCACCGACGAGCGCCGCCGCACCGCGGGGATCGAGATCTTGACCGCGCGAGCCGCGGGCTCGGCGTTCGAGGCCGGCGAACCGGAGGCGGCGGAGCCCGACGACGCGGCCCTCAGCGTCGTTCTGCGCATTCTGGACCGGCATCAGGGCCGCCTCGAAGTGGGCCCGGCTTCGGAACGCGGCGACACCTACCGCGTGCTCCTCCCCGCCGCGTGACCTGGGCCGCGAAAGCGGCTAGGCTTGCCCCGGGCGCGGGCCGAGCGGAAGCGCTCTCCCCGTCCACCATCTCACCGGTGCCGGGGCACAAGCCCCGGAGGGAGGTCGAAATCCCCGGGATCCCCTCGGCATATGCCCCAGGAAAGGCGGCCCCAGGCGTCGCGCGTCTCGTGCTCGGCCGCGTCCCCTCCGATAACTTCGCCGAGGAGGCCCCGCGCGTGAACGCCGTCGGACGCCCTCGCGCGAGGGAGGATTGAAGCGGTTGATGCGACACGATCCCCCCGGCTCCGCGCCTCCCGAGTTGACTTCGGCGGTCGCCCGCGCCTTCTACGAACCCGCGCTTCCGGTGCTGCGCCGGTTGCGCGAGCAGGGCCATGAGGCCTGGCTCGTGGGGGGCGGCATCCGCGATCTGCTTCTGGGACGAACGACGGGGGACTGGGACGTCGCCACCTCGGCGGCGCCCTCGGCGGTCATGGCATTGTGGCCGCGGGCGGTGCCCACCGGGGTCCGCCACGGGACCGTCACGCTGCCGCTTCCGGAGGGACCGGTGGAGATCACCACGTATCGCACCGAGGGGCCCTACACCGACGGTCGCCACCCCGACTGGGTGGACTTCGGCGCTTCGCTCGCCGAGGACCTTGCCCGGCGCGACTTCACCGTGAACGCGATGGCCTTCGATCCGGAGACCGCGACGCTGCGTCGACCCGGAAGGGGGTCTCGAGGATCTCGCCGCCCGCGTGATCCGCACGGTGGGGGACCCCGACGCCCGCTTCCGCGAGGACGGACTGCGCCCCTTGCGAGGGATCCGCTTCGCCGCCGTGCTCGAGTTCACGGTGGAGGAGGCGACCCTGGCCGCGATAGAGCGGGCTCGGGACGGCGTGGCGCGGGTGGCGCGCGAGCGCGTGCGCGACGAGCTGTTGAAGCTCCTCGGCGCGCCCCGCCCTTCGGTGGGGATCGAACTCCTTCGCCGGACCGGGCTCCTCGACGGGATCCTCCCCGAGCTCCTGGCCGGAGTGGGCATGACGCAGAACCGTTTCCACGCCCACGACGTGTACGAGCACACGCTGCGCGCGGTGGATGCGGTGCCGGCCGAGCGGCCGTTGGTGCGCCTCGCCGCGCTGCTCCACGACGTCGGGCAAGCCGCGCACGCGCGCGGTGGTGGACGGCGAGGGGACCTTCTACAACCACCAGCGCGTGGGGGCGGAGATGACCGGAGAGATCCTCGACCGGCTGCGGTTCTCGCGAACCGATCGCGATCTCGTGAGCCATCTCGTGGACGAACATATGTTTCATTACACGCAGGAGTGGTCGGACGGCGCGGTGCGGCGGTTCGTGCGGCGGGTGGGGACCGAGGCCATGGACGATCTGTTCCTGCTGCGAGAGGCGGACATCGCCGCCCGGGGAGTGGCGTCGGACGACGCCGGGACGCTGGGTGAATTGCGGGAGCGCATCGGGGCGGTCCTGGCCCGCCGAGAAGCGCTCGCGGTGCAGGATCTTGCGGTGCAGGGCGACGATGTGATGCGCGCGCTCGGGATCGCGCCCGGTCCGGAGGTGGGGAGGGCGCTGAACGCGCTGCTCGAGCGCGTGCTGGAGGACCCGGCGCTGAACGAACGCGAACGACTGTTGGCGCTCCTGGGCGAGTTGGGCCGAACTTCTTGACGGCCCGGCGGGGCGTCCCTAGAGTCACACGATTATCCGTCCTGGGCTTGAAGCAAGGAGGGCGAAGAGACCGGTGAACGGAATCCACTTGCGCCGTGTACGACACGGCGCCGCATGGTTGAGCGTGGCTGCGGCCGTGCTGGCGCTTGTTCTCTTGTCGCGCGGCGAGCCCGGCGGCATCGAGGCGCTCCTGCGCGAGACGACGCGTGAGGCATTACAGAGCGCGGCCCTCGGGCCGATGCCCGAGGAACTTCTCGCCTCTGTCGAGGAGCTCCACATCCGGCGGGGCCAGACCGTCGAGGGCGCCCTCCTCGACTCCGGCGTGGATCGCCCGCGGACGAGCGCTGTTCTGGCCGGTCTCGGGGGTCTCGTCGATCTCCGTCGCGTCCGGCCCGAAGACCGCATCACCCTCTTCCGGGCCCGCGGGGGAGAGTTGCGCCGTCTCGAGTACCAGAAGAACCTCGAGGAGCGGGTGATCGTGGAGGCGTCCGAAGACATCTTCCTGGCCCGCGTGGAGCGCGCCCCGGTCGAGGTCTACGTGCGGAAGCTGGCCGGCCCGGTCACCGGAAACCTCTACGAATCGCTCACCGCGGTGGGCGGAGACCCCGGCCTCGTGGTGGAATTCGCCGATCTGTTCTCCTGGGACTTCGACTTCTTCACCGATACCCGCAACGGCGACCGCTTCGAGCTTCTCGTGGAGGAGCGCGT
Organism: Candidatus Eiseniibacteriota bacterium; assembly: GCA_963762255.1. GTDB lineage: Bacteria > Eisenbacteria > RBG-16-71-46 > JABDJR01 > JABDJR01 > CAVXKA01. The sequence goes on along the minus strand of CAVXKA010000002.1, from coordinate 341,248 downwards.
CGTGGCGGGCGAGCGGGCGGGCTACGGAAAGATCCTGGCCGGCGCCTATCATCCGGAGGGGGCGGCCGCGCCCTTGCGTGTGTACCGCTACGCCTGGGGCGCGGGAGATGACGAGGCCGGCTACTACCAGCCCGGCGGTCGCTCCATCCGCAAGTTCTTCCTCAAGTCCCCCCTCAACTTTCGGCGCATCTCGTCCTACTTCAGCAAGAGCCGTTTCCACCCGATCCTCAAGCGCTCGCGCCCGCACCTCGGGATCGACTACGCCGCGCCGTCGGGCACGCCGGTGGTGGCGCTCGGCAACGGGCGCGTGGTCGATGCGGGCTGGCACGGCGGCTACGGCCGGTTGGTGAAGATCAAGCACAACGCCGACTACGTGACCCAGTACGCCCATCTCTCCGGCTACGCCAAGGGAATCAGGGCGGGCGCCCGCGTCAGCCAGGGACAGGTGATCGGCTACGTCGGCGCCTCCGGGCTCGCCACAGGTCCCCATCTCGACTTCCGGGTGCAGCAGAGCGGACGCTGGGTGAATCCCCTGGCTCTGAAGGGGGGAGAAGCGGAACCGATCCCGGCCCGGTATCGCCCCGGTTTCGACAACGAGATGGCTCGCGTGGACGCGGCGATGCGCGACATGGCGCCGGGGGAGGCGCGGCTCCGTAACGACGGGTGGTCGAACCCGCCGGTGGCGTCGGTCCGCCTTGACACTCCTAAGTCCTCCTGATACGGTTCGTCCGATTTCCAGGCGGGTGCTCGAGCCCCTGGGACCGCCGTGCCGGCGGTTCCGACGTCCTTGGTGTGCTCGCCGCGAACCCCCGCGGCCGGCTACTCCGCGGCCATCCCGCCACAGGTCCACCCACACCGATCCGTTGCTGCGCACGTTGACCGTGGCGCCCAGGAACCCGTATCGATGATGGAAAGAGCCCAGGGAACGGACGCGAGCCTTCGGGTCACCATGGACGACCTGCAGCGCCCGGTGGGGGACGAACTCGCCCGGGTCCGGGAAGAGCTTGCCCGCTTCTTCGTCTCCGATGTGCGGCTCATCAACGAGATCTCGACCCACATGCTCCGGGCCAACGGCAAGCGATTCCGCCCTACCTTGCTGTTGCTCGTCAACCGTCTTCGCGGACCGGCCTCCTCGGATGCGATTCTCGCCGCGACCATCGTGGAGTTGGTGCACACCGCCACCCTGGTCCACGACGACTCCATCGACCGCTCCTTCCTGCGCCGGGGCATTCCCACCGTGAACAGTCTCTGGAACGACCAGACCTCGGTGATCATGGGCGACTATCTCTACTCCAAGGCCTTCTTCCTGCTGGTGGAGCGGGGGATGTTGGAGCCGATGCACGTGCTGGCCCGCACCACTCACCGCATGAGCCTGGGCGAGATGCTGGAGCTCGAGCACCAGCTCAACTTCGACCTCACCGAAGAGGTCTACAACCGGCTGATCATGGACAAGACGGCGGTACTCCTGGCCGCCGCCTGCGAGATCGGCGCCTACCTCGCCTGGGGAGACGGGCGCGAGCGCCGGGTGCTCACCGATTTCGGTCTGAACCTCGGCATGGCCTTCCAGATCACCGACGACATCCTCGACATCGAGGGTGACGCCAATGTCATGGGCAAGAACACACGTTCCGACATCCGGGACGGCAAGATCACGCTTCCCCTCATTCACGCGGCGCGCAGCGCCCCGCCGGCCGTGGTGGAGCGCATCCGCGAGCGCATGACCGCGGGCGATCTCGACGACGGGGGCGCCGCCGAGGTGGCGCATTTCGCCGACGAGTACGGCGGCCTCGCCTACGCCCGCCAGCGCGCCCGCAGCTACGCCGATCGTGCGATCGAGTTGCTCGACGTCTTCGATTCCAACCCCATTCGCGACACGCTCCACGACGCCGTGGAGTACGTTCTCGATCGGCGCCAGTAGCCCGGCGTGAACAAGACCCGCCCTCTCCCCGACTCACGCGCCCTGGCCGACCGTGCGGCGGACCTTGCGCTCGAGAAGCTGGCCACCGATGTGGTGGTCCTCGACCTGCGCAAGACTGCCGCTGTCTGCGACTACTTCGTCATCGCGAGCGCGCAGTCCGAGCCGCAGGTGGCGGCGGTGGCGGAGCGCATCGAGGAAGGTTTGCGCGAGACGGGGGAGAGAGCCGTGGCACGTGGAGGGGATGAAGATGAGGACGTGGGTGCTTCTCGACTACGTGCACGTGGTGGTCCACGTCTTCCACGCCCGCACGCGCGACGTCTACACCCTGGAACGGTTGTGGGCCGACGCGCCGCTGGAGAAGAAGGACGATGGAACGGCAGATTCGTGAGGCGCTGAGCGAGGCGCTTCGGCAGGCGGTGCCCGAGGCGGCACAGACCGGGATCGTCGCCGAGATCGAAGTCCCGCGCGAGAAGGGGCACGGCGACTTCGCCACCAGCGCCGCGATGCTGCTGGCCAAGCCGCTCCGGCGGGCTCCGCGAGAGGTGGCCGAGCCGCTGGCCGCCGCGCTTCGCGCGCGCGCGGACCTCTTCGCGTCGGTCGAGATCGCCGGCCCCGGCTTCATCAACCTTCGCCTCGCCCCCGCGCTCGTGCAGCGGGGCCTCGGCGAGATCCTCGCCGCCGGACCGGACTGGGGCAAGAGCGACACCGGCGCCGGCAAGCGCGTGCAGGTGGAGTTCGTGAGCGCGAACCCCACAGGCCCCCTGAACGTGGTGAACGCCCGCGCCGCGGCGTTCGGCGGAGCGCTCACGCGCCTGCTTGCCGCGGCGGGCTACGACGCGGCCTCCGAGTTCTACGTGAACAACGTGGGACGGCAGATCGACCTGCTCGGGGAGAGCCTTCTCGCCCGCTGGCGCGAGGCGCGCGGCGAGGGCGAGGCGGTCATCCCGGAGGGGGGATACCAGGGCGAGTACCTGAAGGACGTGGCGCGAGAGCTGGATGCGGCGGAGGTCGACTCCGTGCTGGCCCTCGACGACGCGGGCGCCCGCGCTCGGCGATGAGCCGCATCGCCGTGGACCGTATCCAGGCCTGGCAGCGGCGCGATCTCGCCGCCTACGGCGCCACCTTCGACCGCTGGTTCCGCCAGAGCGAGCTCTATCCGGACCGGGTGTGGCATGCGCTCGACGAGATGCGCCGGTTGGGGCGGGTCGAGGAACGCGACGGCGCGGTGTGGTTCCACTCCACGGCCTTCGGCGACGACCAGGACCGCGTGCTGGTGCGGGCCAACGGCGAGCCTACCTACTTCCTCGCCGACCTCGCGTACCACGTGGACAAGCACGAGCGGGGGTTCGAGAAGGTCATCGACATCTGGGGCCCCGATCACCACGGCTACATCGGCCGCATGCAAGCGGGGATGGAGGCCCTGGGCTACGGGCGCGACTGGCTCGAAGTGCTCATCGTTCAACAGGTGAACCTGCTCGCCGGCGGCCAACCGGTCAAGATGTCCAAGCGCCGCGGGGAGTTCATCACCCTCGTCGATCTCCTCGAGGACGTCGGCAAGGACGCCGCGATCTTCTTCTTCCTGCAGCGTCGCGCCGAGAGCCACCTCGACTTCGACATGGATCTCGCCAGAAAGCAGAGCGACGAGAACCCGGTCTTCTACGTGAAGTACGCCCACGCCCGCATCTCGGGGCTTCTGCGCAAGGCGGCGGAAGAGGGAGCGCCGTCGTCGGAAGGGGCGGATCTGGCGCTCCTGGTCGAGGAGCAGGAACTGGAGTTGATGAAGGTCCTCCTCATGCTGCCGTCGGTGGTGGCGGGAGCGGCCGAGGCGCGCGAGCCGCATCGGGTGACCACGTATCTCCGCGACGTCGCGCAGGCGTTTCATCTCTTCTATCACCATTGCCGCGTGGTGGGGGCCGAGCCCCGGCTCAGCGCCGCGCGACTGGCTCTGACCCAGGGAGCGCGGCTCGTGCTGGCCAACGGGCTCGCCCTCCTGGACATCGACGCCCCGGAGCGCATGTAGGGAACGGGCCCTCGGCCCGAAGAGGAGGATCAGCGAGGTGAGCGTGCTCGTGGTGGGCTCGGTGGCCCTGGACTCGATAAAGACGCCCTTCGGAGAGGCCCCCGACGCCCTCGGTGGGTCGGCATCTTACTTTTCCGTGGCCGCGCAGCATTTCGCTCCCGTATCGATGGTGGCGGTCGTCGGGGAGGACTTCCCCCGGCGGCACATCGACTTCTTCCGCGAGCGAGGGATCGACATCTCCGGTCTGGTGGTCGCGCCGGGTCGGTCCTTCCGCTGGTCCGGGGAGTACGGCTTCGACTTCAACACGCGCCGCACCCTCGATACGCAACTCAACGTGTTCGCCACGTTCCAGCCGCGTCTTTCCGAGGAGCATCGCCGCTCCCGTCACGTGTTTCTGGCCAACATCCATCCCGAGCTGCAGGCGGCGGTGCTGGATCAGGTGGAGAAGCCGGATCTCGTGGTGCTCGACACCATGAACTTGTGGATCGAGGGGAGCCGCGAGGCCCTCGCCGACACGCTGCGCCGCGTGGATGTGGTGCTGCTCAACGACGAGGAAGTCCGCATGCTCACCGGAGAGCCCCACCTGGTGCGAGCTGCGCGCAAGACCATGGAGATGGGGCCGCCCATGGTCATCATCAAGAAGGGGGAGCACGGGTCGCTCGTTCTCACCCGCGAGTTCACCTTCTCCGCCCCCGCCTACCCAACCGAAGTCATTCACGATCCGACGGGAGCGGGGGACACCTTTGCCGGCGGGTTCCTGGGCTACTTGGCCTCCTGCCCCGCCCCCTGCCAGGAGGCGGACGTCCGCCGCGCCGCCATCTACGGCACCGTTCTCGCCTCGTTCACGGTGGAGGCCTTCAGCCTCGAGCGCCTGGCTACCGCCAGCCGCGAGGAGATCGAGGCCCGGTTTCAGGAGATGCACCGGATGGTGGTTTTCTAAGGCGTTGTCCCCTCTAGCCTTGTCACTTTCCGGCCGCTCTGGTATAAAGACGGTCAACCTTTCTTGGCAGAGGGGGCGGATTGAACGACGGGTCCTGGGGCCGCGATTGGGTGGCCCAAGCGGAGAAGCTTCTGCTCAGCCTCCGCGACATCGCCGGGGTCGGCATCACGCTGTCCGAAGACGGCCGCGAGATCACCGAGATCAGCATCCTGGCCGAAGGGCAGCGCCCTCCCAAGCAAATCGTGCGTGATGTGCGCTCCGCTCTGCGCGCCGAGTTCCAGGTCGACGTCGACTATCGAAAGATCTCGGTAGCACAGAAGCGCGAACCCTCGCTGGAGGTGGTGCCCGAGCCGGCGGCCCGAACGCTTCCCACCGTGCTGACCCTCCCCGCGGGGCGCGTCGATGAGGAACCCGCAGCCATCCGGCTCCGGTTCGTGGGGGTGACCGTCGGTATCGACCAGTCCACCTGCCGGGCCCGCGTGGAACTCTCGCTTGGGGATCGCGAGGCGGTGGGCGACGCGGTGGGGGCCAATACCCGGCGCCAGGTGCCGCGGCTCATCGCGGAGGCGACGCTCTCCGCCATTTCACGCTTCCTGGACGATTCCTACGTCCTCTCCCTGATCGATCTCGAGGTTCTGGAGTTCGGGGGGGAGGAGGTAGTTCTCGTTGCAATCAAGTTCTTTAAAGATCGAATCGAGAAGACGTTAACCGGGTCTTGCGTGGTCAGCCACGATTTGCAGCAGTCCGTGGTCTATGGTACGTTGGACAGCCTCAATCGTACTCTGGGCAGGCTCCGGTACCGGGAGCCGGTGGAGTACGAGATCCGGCCGACGACCATGTCCTGAGACAGACATCCACCAAAGCGCGTAACGGAGCCAAGCAAGCGAAAGAGCGAAGCGATCCACACGGCAGCCAGCATGCATCAAGCCCAAACCAAGGAGTGTGGCTATGTGGGAGCTTCTCTTGAGCCTTATGTCCCTGATTTTTGACGGCAAGTCCGGGTGGATCTAGTCGCAGGGTAGTGATTCGTCGGCCGGTTCATTTTTAACGGAGGGCTCTGACCATGCGGATGCGCCTGTGGGGAGGCGCGAGGAGAGACGGTGCGCCGGCGTCCCCGGTCTGCGCCGGATCGATTGCGGTGCAACCGTCCCGCTGGTTCATGCCTTACTACGTCTTCATCGTGGGCGGGGGGCTGCTTCTCCTGGGTTGGAGCGTCCCCGGTCTCGTCGGCGCACCGTGGCTTCTGATCCTTCTCTGGGCCCTGCTCATCCTTGTCACCGATGCCGCTCCGGTGACGCTGCCCGGCGGCGGCTACATCACCGTCTCCTCCACCGTCGATTACGCGGGCATTCTCATCCTCGGCCCGATACCCACCGCGCTGGCCGAGTTCATGGCCACTCTGGTGCTGCAGGTCGGGTGTCAGCGCCGGCCATTCCAGAAATCGGTGTTCAACGCCGCGGCTTTCGCCGGCACGGTGCTCGTGGCCGGTCGGGTTTTCCAGCTTCTGGGGGGCGTGCCCGGCGAGGCGCTGGCGTTCCCGCAGAGCCTTGTCCCCATCCTCGGCATGGGGCTCGCGTACTACACGCTCAACACGCTGATCGTGAGCACCGTGATCGCGCTCTCGGAGCGCCGGCGCATGTGGCAGGTGTGGCAGATCAACTACGTCTGGACGATCTTCCACATGGTGGCCTCGCTGCCTTTCGGTGCCGCGCTCGCGGTGGCCTTCCGAGCGCTCGGCGTGTGGGGCGTCGTGCTCTTCGTTCTGCCGCTCCTCCTCGCCCGCTACAGCTTCAAGCTCTACGCCGAAGCCAAGCGCGATCTCATCGACTTCGCGGGCGTGCTGGCGGGGGTCATCGACGAGTTCGATCCCTACACCAGCCTGCACTCGCAGCGGGTGAGCCGCTACGCCGGACAGATCGGGCGCGAGATGGGTCTCCCCGAGCGGGCGGTGGAGAAGGTCGAGTACGGCGGCCTCCTGCACGACATCGGCAAGATCAAGACCTCGCAGCGGGAACTGATCCTCAAGCCCGGCCCTCTGACGCGCGAGGAGATGGACCATGTCAGCCTGCACGCCGGACTCGGCGCGGACATCCTCGAGCGCGTGCGCGCATTCCGACCGGTGGCTCCGCTGGTGCGATTCCACCACGAGCGGCTCGACGGAAACGGCTACCATCGGCTCCCGAACCGCGATCTCCCGTTGGGAGCGCGCATCGTCATGGTCGCGGACGCGTTTGACGCCATGACCTCCGACCGGGTCTACCGCAAGGCATTCACGCTGGAGAAGGCATTGTCCGAGCTGCGCCGTTGCACGGGATCGCAATTCGATCCGGCGGTGGTGGAAGCGTTGGAGCGTCTCGTTTCCCGCGGCGAGATCAAGGTGGGGACTCCGACGCTACCGGCGGCGGTCGAGCCGGAGCCGCTGGCCCGGCCCGAGCTCGTCAGCGCGAGCACGGTGTAGGGGGGTCGCCGTGACGCCGCCCCTCCACTATCGCGACGCCGGAGTGGACATCGACGCCGGCGGGGAGGCGGTTCGTCGCATCAAGGAGCGGGTTCGCTCCACCTATGGCCCCAACGTGCTCACCGACCTCGGTTCCTTCGGCGGCGTGTGCACGATTCCCGGCGGGGATCCCGACCTCCTTCTGGTGGCCAGCGTGGACGGCGTAGGCACCAAGCTGAAGGTGGCGGCTCGGCTCGGCCGCTACGACACCGTTGGCGAGGATCTCGTCAACCACTGCGTGGGCGACATCGGGGTGCACGGGGCCGATCCGCTCTTCTTCCTGGATTATGTGGGCATGGGCAAGCTCGATCCGGCAACGGTGGAGCAGGTGGTGGAGGGGGTGGTGCGCGGGTGCCGGGCCAACGGCTGCGCGCTCCTCGGCGGGGAAACCGCCGAGATGCCGGGCATCTACACCCCTCCCGATCTCGACCTCGTCGGATGCATCGTGGGCACGGTGCGCCGCGAGGATTTCGTCGACGGCCGCACGCTCAGGCCGGGCGACGCGCTTCTCGGCTTCCCCTCGACGGGCCTTCACACCAACGGCTACTCGCTGGCCCGGCGCGCGCTCTTTGATGAGGCGGGACTCTCGCCAGAGGCCGAGGTGCCCGGTGCCGGGGTTCCGCTGGGGGACGCACTGCTGGCCGTGCATCGGTCGTATCGACCTGTCCTGCGCGCGCTGCGCGGGATCATGAAGGGGGCCGCCCACATCACCGGCGGCGGGATCCCCGGCAACCTGAACCGCGTGCTCCCCGAGGGAACCTCGGCGCGCGTGAAATGCTCCGCCTGGAGCGTGCCCCCGCTCTTCAAGCTCATCGCCGAAAGCGGCGAGGTGCCGGAGACGGAGATGTTCCGCGCTTTCAACATGGGCGTGGGTCTGATCGTTGGGGTGGACCGCGAGCGAGTGGACGAGGCGCTGACCGGCGCCGGGTTCGGCGGGTTCGTGATCGGCGACGTGGTGCCGGGCGACGGTACCGTGCGCATGGAGGGTAGGGCGTCGTGGTGAAGGATGAACGCGAGATCCGGATCGGGGTCATCGGAGTCGGGGGAATCGCCCAGGTCAGTCATCTCCCGGCGTACGCGCGCATCCCGGGGGTGAGCGTGACCGCGCTGTGCGATCTCGATCTCGCCAAGGGGCAGCGCGTGGCCACGCGATTCAACGTGCCCCGCGTGACCAAGTCCTTTCAGGATCTCATCGACATGGATGAAGTGGACGCGGTCGACATCTGTCTTCCCAACCACCTGCACGCGCCGGCCGCCATCGCCGCCCTCGAAGCGGGGAAGCACGTGCTCTGCGAGAAGCCCTTCTCGCGGAACAGCAAGGAAGCCGAGCAGATGGTGGCGGCGGCGAAGAAGCAGAAGAAGCTCCTCATGAGCGGCTTCAACAACCGCTATCGCGAGGACGCGGCGATCCTCAAGCGGTTCGTGGCCGAGGGCGAGCTGGGTACGGTCTACTACGCGAAGACCGGTTGGCTCATGCAACCCGCAAACTGGGGGGGCGAGAGCTGGAAGACCAAGAAGCGTTACGCCGGCGGCGGAGTGCTCCTCGATCTCGGCACCCAGATGATCGACACGACCCTGTGGCTTCTGGGCATGCCGAAGGTGGAGGCGGTGACCGCCAACGCGTACCCGCGCCCGCAGCGCGACGAGTTGGAGACGAGCGCGGCCGCGCTGTTGCGTGTGGAAGGGGGTGTCACCATCACCCTGGAGGTGTCGCTGGGGCTTCTCATGGAGCGCGACTTCGCCTACCTGAACCTCTTCGGCGACCGCGGCGCCGCGCTCATGAATCCCCTGCGGCTGCACAAGGAGATGCACGGGAGCCTGGTCAACGTGACCCCGACGCTGACGACCGGACGCAACACGTACAAGCTCTCTTATGAGAACGAAATCCGTCACTTCGTGGACTGCGTGCGGGGGGACGCCACTCCGGTCTCGTCGGGGGAGGATGCTCTGATCGTGCTGCGCGTCCTGGAGGCGACCTATCAGTCGGCCCTGGAAGGGCGCGAGATCCGGCTCGGCTGACCCTCGTGAAGCGCGCGCTCGCCGCTCTTTCCGGTGTTCTCCTTGCTCTGGCGTTTCCCAAGTTTTCGCTGAGCATGGTCTCGCTGGTCGCCCTCCTTCCGCTCCTCATCGCGCTCAAGCCCCCTCACGGGCCGATCGGCGAAACCGTCTCCCCGCGGCGCGCGTTCGGTCTCGGCTACATCACCGGCGCCGTCTTCTTCATCATCCTGCTCTATTGGATTCCGCTGCTGCCTCCGGAGAACGTGACCGTTCCGTTCCTCATGTACCCCGCGCTGGCGTTGATGGTCGCCTACCTGGCGCTCTACCCCGCGCTGGCCGCGGCCTTTGCGGTGTGGCTGCAGCGCCGCGGCGTGCCGCTCGGCCTTTCCTTTCCGCTCGTGTGGACGCTGACGGAGGCGCTCCGCGGCACCGGCACGTTCGGTTTTCCATGGGGCTCGCTCGGCTACGCGCTCGCCCCCTTGCCGCATCTCATCCAGTTCGCATCGCTGACCGGCGTGTGGGGCGTGACCCTCTGGGTCGTCCTGGTGAGCGGGCTCGTCCATTCCTACCTCGCCGCGCGCTGGATGCTCCCCAAGATCACCATGCTCCTCGTGCTGGCCGCGGTGACGGTGGCCCCCTACCAGCACGGCCGTTGGGTGTTGCGGGGGAGCGAGCCGTCTCCTACGGTGGACGTCGGCATCGTTCAGCCGAACGTGGGCAACGAGAAGTGGCAACTCGGGGTGAGGGACAGCGTGGTGATCGCGCTGCTGGAGCGCACCGAGGAACTGGTGGCCGCCAACCGCGGCGCTCCGCTCGCGCTCGTCGTCTGGCCCGAGACCGCGATTCCGGTGCGGCTTCCCCGCGAGCCGCGCTACCGCCAGATGGTCGAGAGCCTGGTCGACAGCGCGCAGGTGCCGCTCCTGGCCGGCTTCCCCGACGGCGAGCGCCTCCCCGACGGGTCGCTGCGGTGGACGAACTCCGCGGCGCTGATCCTCCCCGGCCGCGGCATCGTCGCCCAATACGATAAACGTCATTTGGTTCCGTTCAGCGAATATTTTCCGTTACCCTTTCTCAATCGCTACGATTTCGGCCAGTCCAACTTCTCCGTCGGGACGAGGCCGGGGGTCTTCGACCAGGCCGGGGTTCCGTTCGGCGTGCTGATCTGCTTCGAGTCGATCTTTCCGGGCCCGGCGCGGGATCTCTCGCGCAACGGCGCGCGCTACCTCGTCAACATCACCAACGACCAGTGGTTCGGCGACTCGGCGGCGCCGGTCCAGCACTTCGAGATGAACATCCTGCGGGCGATCGAGAACCGGATGGGGATGGCGCGAGCCGCCAACACCGGGATCTCGGCGGTGATCACGCCCTACGGCGCGGTCGAGTTGTCGTCGCGCACTTTCGAGCAGACGAACCTGGTGGCGCCGGTGGAGCTGGGACGCGAGCTCACCTTCTACGCGCGACACGGAAACTGGGTGCTCTGGGTGGTGGCGGGGCTTCTCGCCGCGCTCACCGCGACGGCCCTGCTCAGGAGGCGCGCGCGGTGACCTTCTGGCGCGCCCGGGATCCGCGAGCCAAGGTGCTCGCCGCGGTCGCGCTGAGCTTCGCGCTGGCGGTCGCGCCGGGGCCGCGCGTCCTTGCGGCTCTCCCTGTGGCCGGGTTGCTCCTCCTGACCGCGGGGCTGGGCCGGGCCCGACTCCTGGCCGCACTTCGCGCGGTCGCCGTGCTCTGGCTTCTGAGCCTTCTTGCGAACGCGTTCCTCATCTCCGGAGAGCGGCTCGGCCCCGAGATGCTCCGGTGGGCACGCCCCACGCGCGAGGGGATCGCGGCCGGCCTCGCGCAGGGAGCCCGGCTCGCCGCGCTCACCGCGGTCGCCTCGTGGGCGGCGGCCACCACGCGCACGCTGGAACTGGCTTCCAGCCTGGAGTGGAGCGTGCGCGGCATTCCCGGACTTCGCCGCCGCGCTCACCGCGCGCTCCTGCCGATCGTGCTCTCGCTGCGGATGCTTCCCCTCCTGTTGGGGGAGGCGCGACGACTTCTCGACGTGGATCGTCTGCGGCAAGGGCCCAGGCGCGGGTGGAGCGGCGTGCGCCGGGTGGCCGGTCTCGGTCCGGTGTGGGTGCTCCTCGTGGTGGAGCGCGCCGAGGCGCTCGCGCTGGCGCTCACCCTGCGCGGCTATCGCCCGGATCGTGAGCGGAGCTTCGCGCACGGCTTCCGACTGGGGGCGCTCGACTGGGGCCTGGTGGCCGCGACGGCGCTCGGCGTCTACGGTCTGGGGCGACCCTGATGGGGTGGCGGTATCGCCTGGACCTTGAGTACGATGGCGCCGGCTTTGCGGGCTGGCAGGTGCAGCCGGACCGGCGAACCGTTCAGGGAACCCTGACCGGGGCGCTGGAGCGACTCGGGATGCGGGCGCGACCGACCGGCGCGGGCCGCACCGACGCCGGGGTGCACGCCCTGGCCAACGTGGCCCATGTCGATCTCGACAAGGAATGGGACGCGCGAGGATCTGCAGCGGGCGCTCGGCGCGCTCTCGCCGGAGGATCTTCGGATTCTTGCGGTCACCCGCGTGGATGCGGAATTTCACGCCAGGTATGGGGCGATTTCGAGAACGTATCACTACGCGTTCGCCGGAACGGTCGACCCGTTCTTCCGAGGACGACGGTGGTCGCCGCGGCGTTTGCCCGATCCGGACTGGGCCGCGGGAGAGCTGGCGGCCTTGACCGGGGAGCGCGACTGCACGTCGCTGGCGCGCGCGCGGAGCGGAGACGACGAGCATGGTGTGCGCGATTCACGCCGGACGCTGGCTGGTCCATGAGGATGGCGCGATCCTGGCCGTCCGCGCGAATCGGTTCTTGTGGGGGATGGTGCGCACGCTGGCCGGCACGCTGATCGCGGGTTGGGAAAACGGAGAAACGGAGGGGCACCTCGCGCGCGTGCTGGAGCGGCGCGGTCGGGACGCGGCCGCGCCACCGGCGCCGCCGGAAGGCCTCTACCTCACCGAGGTGCGCTACCCCGGCGAGGAGCCGACGGATCGCGCCGCGCGGGTGGCCGCGCTTGCGGGGCTGGGATCCGGGGCGGATGCAAAGGAGACGGGACGCTGATGAGGACACGGTGGGCTTTGCTCTTCGGGGTAGTCCTGGGCCTTCTGGTGGCCGCCGCCCTCGGCCTGGGCATCGTGCTCGGCCGGCGCGATGGGGGGCTCCCCGGTGCGCGACCGGGGTCCGACGTGGGCGAGACGCGCCGAACCGCCATCGTGCGAGCCTCGGAGATCGTGGCCCCCTCGGTGGTGAGCGTGATCGCGCTCGAACGGCAGGTCGTGGCCGGAGTCGATCCGCGCGCGCAGGATTACTTTCAGCGTTTCTTCCCCGACGCGCCCACCTTCCATTCCGAGTACGTTCCCCGTTTCGGTTCGGGAATCGTGCTCGACTCCAAGGGCTTCTTCCTCACCAACCATCATCTCGTCGGCAACGCCGTGCAGATCTGGGTGACGCTCCCCGACGGGCGGGAGTTCGAAGCCGAGGTGGTGGGCACCGATGCCAAGTACGACCTCGCGGTGATCAAGGTGAAGCAGCAGGGGTCCCATGTCTTCGAGACCGCTCCCATCGCCAGCGCCGACGATCTCATGGTGGGGGAATGGGTGGTGGCGCTTGGGAATCCCTTCGGCAACCTCCTCGATCCCCGCCCCTCGGTGACGGTGGGTGTGGTGAGCGCGCTCCATCGCGACGTGCGCTACGGCGAGGGGGAGGCGATCTACAAGGACATGATCCAGACCGACGCCGCCATCAACCCCGGAAACTCGGGCGGCCCGCTGGTGAACGCGGACGGCGAGGTGGTGGGGATCAACACCTTCATCTTCAGCCCCGCGGGAGGCTCGGTGGGCATCGGCTTCGCCATCCCCATCAGCATCGCGCTGGGCGCGGCCGAGGAACTCATCCTCTACGGTCACGTGCGCGGCGTGTGGGTGGGGATCGCGGTGCAGCCCCTGACCGGTCCGCTGGCCGACCAGCTCGGGGTGCGGACGCGCCGCCGGCCTCGTGGTATGGAGCCTCGAACGCAACTCTCCCGCCGACCGCGCGGGATTGCGGCTCGGGGACGTCATCCGCTCGGTGAACGGCCACCAGGTCGAGAACGCCACCGAGGCGCGCCGGTCCATCTTCGGCGCGCGGGTCGGAGACACGATCACCTTCCGGGTGGAGCGGTCAGGGGGAGCCATGGTGGAGATCCCGGTGACCCTCGAGCCGTTGCCTCAAGAGCAGCGAGGACAGTCATGATCGAGCGCTATTGCCGCCCCGAGATGGCCCGCCTCTGGTCGGAGGAGGAGAAGCTCCGCACCTGGCTCGAAGTCGAGCTGGCGGTCGTGGAGGCGTTGGAGCGCTACGACGAGGCGCCGGCGGGCACCGCCGCGCGCATTCGCGAGCGCGCGGTGATCGACCCCGCGCGGGCGGCGGCGCTGGAGGCGACGCTCAAGCACGACGTGATCGCCTTCCTCACCTCGATCTCCGAGCGTCTCGGCGACGAGAGCCGCTGGCTGCACTTCGGCATGACCTCCTCCGATCTCCTCGACACCGCGCTCGCGCTCACCACGCGCCGCGCGGCCATGCTCGTGCGCGCCGGGGTGCGCGCGCTGGCCGCCGTCGTGCGGGCGCAGGCCGAGGCGCATCGCGACACCGCCATGGTCGGCCGCAGCCACGGCGTGCACGCCGAGCCCACGACCTTCGGGCTCAAGATGCTCCTCTGGTACGCGGAGCTGGGGCGGCAGGAAGATCGACTGCTGGAGGCCGTCGGCGGCATCTCGCGTCGGGAAGATCTCCGGCGCGGTCGGCACGTTCAGCCACCTCGACCCGCGCGTCGAGGAGTTCGTCTGCCACCGGCTGGGGCTGAGCCCCGCTCCGGTCTCCACCCAGGTCATCCAGCGCGACCGGCACGCGGCGATGATGCTCGCGCTCTGGCCAATCTCTCGGCGAGCCTCGAGAAGTTCGCCACCGAGATCCGCAACCTCCAGCGCACCGAGATCCTGGAGGCGGAGGAGCCCTTCACCAAGGGACAGAAGGGCTCGAGCGCGATGCCGCACAAGCGCAACCCGATCACCTGCGAGCGGGTGGCCGGGCTCGCGCGGCGTGGTCCGGGGCAACGCGATGGCCGCGCTCGAAAACGTGGCCCTGTGGCACGAGCGGGACATCACCCACTCCTCGGTCGAGCGCGTGATCTTTCCCGACAGCTTCCTCCTCGTGGACTACCAGCTCGCCCTGATGACGCAGGTGATGGAGGGGCTCGTGGTCTACCCCGAGCGCATGATGGAGAACCTGGAGCGCACCGGCGGGCTCGTGTTCTCGCAGCGGCTCCTCCTCGAGCTGACCCGTCCGCGGCATGCGGCGGGAGGACGCCTACGCGATCGTGCAGGAGAACGCGCTGGCCGCCTGGGAGGGAGGGCCGACGTTCCGCGAGCGCGTGCGCGAGGATCCGCGCGTCCTCGGCGCGCTCGGCGCCGCCGAAGTGGACGACATCTTCGACCTCTCGTACAACCTGCGCAACGTAGGACCAGATCTTCGAGCGCGTGCTGGGGGAGGAGGCTTGACGACGAGCCCGACGGTGCCGTTCGCCGATCTTGACCGACGCCGCGTACTGCGGGAGCGGCTCTCGCGGGAGGGCCTTCGCCTCACCCCCGACGAGGCACGCCGCGTGGCCGCGCTTCTCGGCCGCAACCCCTCGCGCACCGAAGCGGTCCTCTTCGACACGCTCTGGAGCGAGCACTGCTCCTACAAGTCGAGCCGGGGCGCGCTCAAGGCATTTCTCCCCACCGAGGCGCCGCACGTCATCATCGGGCCCGGCGAGGACGCGGGCATCGTCTACTTCACGCACGTTCAAGGGCGAGCGCTGGGCGCTGGTGGTGGGCCACGAGAGCCACAACCATCCCTCGCAGGTCGTGCCGTTCGAGGGCGCGGCCACCGGGATCGGCGGCATCGTGCGCGACGTCTACTGCATGGGCGCGGAGGTGATCGGCGTCCTCGACGCGCTGCGCTTCGGCGACCCTGGACGGACCGCACGGCGAGCGCTCGCGCGAGATCGCCAACGGCGTCGTCGACGGCATCTGGCACTACGCCAACGCGCTCGGCGTGCCCAACCTGGGCGGCGACGTTGCGTTCCATCCCGGCTTCGACGACAACTGCCTGGTCAACGTCGTCGCGGTGGGCATCGTGCGCGAGCGCGACGTGGTGCGCAGCCGCGTCCCGGCCGAAGCGCGACAGGAGCCCTACGTCTTCGTGCTGGTGGGCAAGCCCACCGACGCCTCCGGCTTCGGCGGCGCGTCCTTCGCCTCCGCCGTGCTCGACGAGGCCGAGGCGGAATCCAACAAGGGCGCGGTGCAGGTGCCGGATCCTTTCCTCAAGCGCGTGCTCACCGAGGCCAACCGGAGCGTGTTCGAGCTGGCGCGGACCGAAGGATTCGCGGTGGGCTTCAAGGACCTGGGCGCTGGGGGCATCGCCTGCGCCACCAGCGAACTCGCCGCCGCGGGAGGTTTCGGCGCGGAGATCGAACTCGACCTCCGCGGCGCAGGACGGCGGGCCGTTCCCGCCCGAGGTCGTCGCCTGCTCGGAGACGCAGGAGCGCTACTGCTGGGTGGTGCCGCAGCGCTGGGCGCAGAAGGTCTTGCAGATCTACAACGTCGATTTCGAGCTGCCGCATCTCTATCCGGGTGCGCGCGCGCAGGTGATCGGGCGGGTGCGCACCGAGGACACGCTCTATCGCGCGACCCACGCCGGCGAAGAGGTGTGCGCGACCACGGTGGAGACGATCACCGAGGGGATTCGATACGAGCGGGTCGCCGCTCCCGCCCCGCCCGCATCGCAGGAACCTGAGCCTGCGGCGCCCGCCGACCTCGACGATGTGCTGGCCGCGCTCTTGACCGGGGCAGACCTCGCCTCGCGCGCCGCGATCTATCGCCACTACGACACCGAAGTGCAGGGGCGAGCCTTGATCCGCCCCGGCGAGGCCGACGCCGGGCTTCTCCTGCCCATCGAGGGCTGTGCGGTGGCGCTGGCGGTGAGCGTGGACGGCAATCCGTTCCATGGAGAGTTGGATCCCTACCAGGGAGGCGCGGGCGCGGTGGCGGAGTCGATGCGCAACGTGGCCGCGGTGGGCGCGCTCCCGTGGTGCCTCACGGATTGCCTTAACTACGGCAACCCCGAAGACCCGGAGGTCTTCCGGCAGTTCCGCGACGGGGTGCGCGGCGTCGGCGACGCCGCTCGCGAGATCGGCATCGTCAACGAGGAGGGGGTCGCGCTGCCGGTGGTGAGCGGCAACGTATCGTTCTACAACCAGTCCGCACGCGGGCGGGGCATACCTCCGTCGCCGATCGTGGCTTGTTTCGGCGTGCTCGAGAACTACGCGCACACGATCACGCCCGCTTTGAAGGAGGAGGGGAACGCGTTGGTGCTGGTCGGGCGCCGGCGGCGCGAGATGGGCGGCTCCGCGTACTGGCGATCGCGGGGCGTCGAGGGGGGCTCGCCTCCCCGCATCGTGTTCGGCGACGTGCGCGCGGAGATCGGCGCGCTCCTGCAATCGGTGGAGCGCGGACTGGTGCGCTCGGCGCACGACATCTCGGAGGGGGGGCTCGCGACGGCGGCGGCGGAAATGGCGCTGCTTGGCGGGCGCGGCATCAAGCTCGAGTTGGAGGCGCGCCCGCAGGGGCTGCGCCCCGACGAGTTCCTGTTCAGTGAAACGGGCGGGTTCCTGATCGAGACCGACGAGAAGCATCTGGAAGCGCTGCTCGCGCTCTGCGGCGAGCACGGCGCCGAAGCGGAGCGGGTGGGGAGCGTGCGCGGAAACCGGAAGTTGGAGATCGCGTGCGGCGGCGATTCGGTGATCGATCTGGATCTCGAGCGCCTCGAAGCGCGCCGCGAGGCGGCGCTGGGGGACCTGTTGCGATGAGCGCGCGACTTCTCGATGAGCCCTGGCCGAGAGTGGCGGTGCTCCAGCTCCCCGGCGTGAACTGCGAGTACGAAACGCGCGCCGTGCTCGAGCGCGCGGAACTCGACGCAGAGATCTTCCGCTGGAACCGCCCCGCAGAGGATCTCGAGGGGTTCGACGCGTACGTGATCCCGGGCGGGTTCTCCTACGAAGACCGCATCCGCGCCGGAGCGGTGGCGGCCAAGGTGAAGGCGCTGGACGTCGTGGCGGCCGCCGCCGAGGCGGGCAAGCCCGTCCTCGGGATCTGCAACGGCGCCCAGGTTCTGGTCGAGGCCGGACTCGTGCCAGGCGTGCGCCCCGGATTCGTGGAGACCGCCCTCGCCGAGAACGCCGCAGGATGGAAGGGCTACTACTGCGCGTGGGTGCACGTGCGCGTCGTGAAGGAGGGGCGAGAGACCGCGTTCACCTCGCGCTTCGAGGACGGCGAGATCGTGCCGGTGCCGGTGGCCCACGCGCAGGGCCGATTCACCGTGCGCGATCGCGAGCGCTTCGCCGAGTGGATGGAGAACGGCCAGGTGCCGTTGCGCTACGTAACCCCCGACGGGGACGACGATCCCTCCTTCCCGTTCAATCCCAACGGTTCCCTCTTCGGCGCGGCGGGAATGACCAATCCCGCCGGGAACGTGCTGGCGTTCATGCCGCATCCCGAACGGGCGGCGCGGCTGCGCAACGTGCCGGACACGCTTCCCGGCCCGTGGGGGGAGCGCCGCCGCGACGCGTCCCGGCGCCGCGAGCTGCTCGACGGGCCCGGCCCCGGGTTCAAGATCTTCCAGTCGCTCTCGGACTATCTACGCTGGGGCGGCGCCCGGGAGGGGAAGTCATGACCGAGGCGGTGGTCCGGCTCTGGCTCAAGGTGAACGATCCCACCGCGCTCACGACGCACGAGACGTTGCAGCGCGCGCTGGGCTACGGCCGCACGGTCGCGGGGGTGGGCCGCTCCGAGGTGTGGGGGTTCCGCTGGGGGGAATCGGTCGAGGCCGCGCCCATTCTCGAACGGCTGGCGCGGGAGACGAACCTGTTGCTGAACCCCAACAAGCACCGCATGGAAATCGCGGTCGGTACGGGCGTCCTCTCGCCGCGCGGCAACGTCTGGGTGCTGGTCTGGACGGCGGGGGAGGGGCGCGATCTCGAGGAGACGCTCCGCCGCCACGGGCTCGTGAGCGGCAGCATGCCAGCCGTGCGCAAGGGTACGCTCTGGGAACTCGATCTTGCCGGGGTGGGCGCCGAGCGCGCGCGCCTCGCCGAGGAGATCGCGGTCGCCCGCGAGCGCGGGCGGGGGCTCCTTGCCAACCCGCATGTCGCCGACGTGCGGATCTTCGGCGATCCGCCGGACGCGGCGGCGGTGGTGCGAGCGCTCTGGGGCGAGAGCGCGGCGGCTCCGCATGGGCTACACTAGTCCGCTTCTCGAGCCACACGAAAGGACCGACGTGGACCACGACGACGATCACCTTCACGACGAGTGCGGAGTGGTGGGGGTGTGCGGTGTTCCGGGGGCGGCGGAGATCGCCTACATGGCGCTCTACGCGCTGCAGCATCGCGGGCAGGAGTCGAGCGGCATCGTCACCGCCGACGGCGGGGAGTTCCACCATCACAAGGCGATGGGGCTTGTTGCGGACGTCTTCGCGGGAGGCGAGCTCGCGCAGCTCCCCGGCGCGCTTGCCATCGGCCACAACCGGTACTCGACCAAGGGATCCTCCAGCCTTCGCAACGCGCAGCCAATCTGGGTCAGCTATCACGGCGGCGATCTCGCTCTGGCCCACAACGGGCAACTCGTCAACGCGTGGACGCTGCGCAAGAGCATGGAGGAAGGCGGCTCGATCTTTCAGACCACCTCCGACAGCGAGGTGATGGTGCACCTCGTGGCCGCCTCGCGCGCGGGAAGTTTCGAGGGGCGTCTCATGGGGGCCCTGCACCAGGTGGAAGGCGCCTTCTCGCTGGTTGCGTTGACGGGCGATGCCGTCTACGCCGCGCGCGACAGCCACGGTTTCCGTCCGCTCGCGCTGGGTCGGCTCGGCGACGGATGGATCGTCGCTTCGGAGACCTGCGCCTTCGACATCGTCGAAGCGGAGTTCGTGCGCGAGGTGGAGCCCGGCGAGGTGGTGGCGCTGGAGCCGGGCGGCCCGCGCACGGTGGGCCGGCTTCCCACGACGCCGCTCCACCAGTGCGTATTCGAACTCATCTACTTCGCGCGGCCGGACAGCCGCGTGTTCGGCGAGTCGGTGGACCGCGTGCGGCGGCGGCTCGGCAGGCAACTCGCCGTCGAGCATCCCGCCGAGGCGGACTGCGTGATCGCCGTGCCCGACTCCTCCAACTCGGCCGCGCTCGGCTATTCCGAGCAGTCGAAGATCCCGTTCGAGTTGGGGCTCATCCGCAACCACTACATCGGACGCACCTTCATCCGCCCTGGGCAGAGCCTGCGCGAGGCGGGGGTGCGCGTGAAGTACAACGTCGTGCGCCCCATCCTAGAAGGCAAGCGCGTGGTGGTCGTGGACGACTCGGTGGTGCGCGGCACGACCAGCCGCAAGCTGGTCGCGCTCCTGCGCCGCTCCGGCGTGAAGGAAGTGCACCTGCGGGTGGCGAGCCCGCCCATCACCGGGCCCTGCTACTACGGTATCGACACGCCCCGCAAGGAAGAGTTGATCGCGGCGCGTCGTCCGCACGACGCGATCCAGGCCTGGCTCGGGGTGGATTCGTTGGGCTATCTCTCCGAGGAGGGGTTGCGCGCCTCGGTGCGCGCTCCCTCCGATCATTGCTATGCATGTTTCACCGGGCGCTACCCGGTTGCGCTGCGCGATGCGGATCTCCATCACGAGGATCCCGTGGAGAAGGCGGCGGAGCCGAGGGTGGGCGCGAGCGCCTGAGGGCGCGGACCCCGTTCACGATGAGGGAAGGACGGCCTTGAGCAACGATCAGATTCAACAGCGTCGAGAGAACCTGGAGGCGCTTCGGGCGCTGGGGGTGGAGCCGTATCCCTATCGCTTCGACGTCACGCATCACACCGCCGAGGTGAGCGAGGGTTTCGACGCGCTCGCCGACGCCGGCGCGACGGTGGCGCTGGCCGGGCGGCTCATGGCGCTGCGCAGCCACGGCAAGTCCACCTTCGCGCACCTGCAGGACGCGGAAGGGCGCCTGCAGCTCTACTTCAAGCTGGACGTGGTGGGGGAGTCGGTCTACGCGATCGTGAAGCTGCTCGACTTGGGCGACCTGGTCGGCGTATGCGGGAGGCTTTTCCGCACGCGGACCGGCGAGATGACGGTGGAGGTGCGCGAGCTCACGTTTCTGGCCAAGTGCCTGCGGCCCCTTCCCGAGAAGTGGCATGGGCTCAAGGACACGGAGACGCGCTACCGGCAGCGCTACCTGGACCTCATCGTCAACGAAGACGCGCTGCGCATCTTCCGCGGGCGGGCGAAGCTGATCCGCGCGCTGCGCGGCTTCCTCGACGAGCGCGGGTTCCTCGAAGTGGACACGCCGGTCTTGCAGGCGCTCTACGGCGGCGCGTTCGCGCGGCCGTTCATGACCCATCACGAGGCCCTCGACATGGACCTCTACCTGCGTATCTCCGACGAGCTCTACTTGAAGCGTCTCATCGTGGGAGGGCTCGAGCGCGTGTACGAGATCGCGCGCGATTTCCGCAACGAGGGGATCGACCGCACGCACAACCCCGAGTTCACCATGCTCGAGTTCTATCAGGCCTACGCCGACTACGAGGACATGATGGGGGTGACCGAGGCCCTGGTCGCCAACGCGGTTCGCGAGACGGCCGGCGGCTATCAGGTCACCGTCCGCGAGCACACCGTGGACTTCTCGCCCCCCTGGCATCGGGTGAGCTACTTCGACGCGGTGCGGGAAGCCACGGGCGTGGATCTCTCCACCGCCAGCGAGCAACAGGTGCGCGCGGCGGCGGAGCGCCTCGGCATCGACCTCAAAGGCAAGTTAGGGATCGCGCAGGCCATCGACGAGATCTTCTCGGAGACCGTGGAGGCCAACCTCATCCAGCCCACCTTCGTGACCGACTTTCCGCTCGAGCTTTCGCCGCTGGCCAAGCGGCATCGCTCCGGGCGGCGGATGGTGGAGCGCTTCGAGCTGTTCGTCGCGGGGATGGAGATCGCCAACGCGTTCAGCGAGCAGAACGATCCCGCCGCGCAACAGGCCGCCTTCGATTTGCAGGCCGAGTTGCGCGAGCAAGGGGATCAGGAGGCGCAGCCCACCGACACCGATTACCTGCGGGCTCTGGAGACCGGGATGCCGCCCACCGGCGGGGTGGGGATCGGCATCGACCGGCTGGTCATGGTCGCCACCGGCGCGGTGAACATTCGTGAGGTGATCCTCTTCCCGCAGCTTCGCCCGGAGGAAGGGCTCTTTGCCGAAGGCGAAGCCGACGACTCCGAAGAGGAGACCGCGCCCGCGGCCGACGCGTAACCCGCCATGCGATTCGAACTCTTCGTCGCCGATCGCTACCTGCGCTCCAAGAAGCGCACCGGGTTCATCTCGCTCATCACCTGGATCTCGGTGGCGGGGGTGGCGATCGGGGTGGCGGTGCTCATCATCGTGCTCTCGGTGATGAACGGGTTCGAGCAGGAGGTGCGCGGGCGGATCGTCGGCACCAACGCCGCGCTCATCGTGCTGCGCCACGACCAGGACATCGTGCCCCGGCCCGACTCGGTCGCCGCGGTCATCGCCGCGGTGCCGGGGGTGGAGGGAGTCGCCCCCTTCGTCTACGGCAAGGGTCTGCTGCGTGCGGGGGATCGCTCGGACGGGGTGATCGTCAAGGGGATCGATCTCGAGGCCGAGCGCGCGGTGACGACCGTGGCCGACAACGTGAGCCCGCCGCTGGTGTCGCTGCGGACAGTGGATGGGGAAGCGCCGGGCATCATCCTGGGGCGGAGCCTCGCCGACCGGCTGCGCGCGTCGGTGGGGGACGAGGTCGTGCTGGCCTCGCCCTTCGACGCCACGGCGTCGCCGCTGGGGCTCTTGCCCAAGCTCCGCAAGCACCGCGTGGCCGGCATCTTCACCTCCGGGCTCTACGAATACGATTCGTCGCTGGCCTTCATCGATGTTCGCGAGGCGCAGAAGTTCTACCGGCTGGGGGGGGCGACCACCGGCATCGAGGTGCGGATTGCGGACCCGTTCGAGGCCCCCCGGCTCAAGACGGAGGTGCTGCGGGCGCTTGGCGGATATCCATACCGGATCAATACATGGATCGATCTCAACGAAAACCTCTTCGTATGGATGAAGCTGGAGAAGGCCGGGATGAGCCTCATCCTGCTCCTGGTGGTGCTGGTGGCCGCGTTCAACATCGTGGGCGTGCTCATCATGATGGTCATCGAGAAGCGCAAGGAGATCGGCGTCCTCAAGTCGATGGGGGCGAGCGACGGGGCGATTCTGCGCATCTTCATGGCCAACGGCGTGGAGATCGGGGTGCTGGGGACCGGGCTCGGCACCGTCTTCGGCCTGGTCGGCGCCTGGGCGCTGGATCGCTACCCCTTGAACCTTCCGCCCGATGTTTATTTCCTCAGCACGCTCCCCATCCGCATCGAGGCCCTGGACGTGCTGATGGTGATGGTCGTGGTGCTCGGGCTGAGTTCGCTGGCCACGCTGTACCCCTCGTGGAAGGCGGCGCTCCTCGATCCCGTGCAGTCGATCCGGGAGCCGTAGCCGCGCCCGGCGCTTCGCGTGTCGCGGGTCGTCCTCGCCGAAGGGGCCCCCGCTTCGCGGCCCTTCGGACTGCGGCCGACCCGCGAACCCGCTACGCGCCGCGCGACCATCTCAAGCTGGACACCACGCATCCGGGCGATCGACGGCCCCCGCACTACCCAGCGCAAGGATCCCCCAGTTGATCACCCGGGTGAACGAAACATCCGTCCGCCCCGGTGTCGAGCCGTTCAAGCCCTGTATCATGGCGCCGCCTCGCGCCCGCCGCGGCTCAGAGGCCCTTCGTCGTTCGCGGGGCGATCCGGCTCCGCCGCGCCGCGCGAGCATCTCAGGGCGCGCACCACGCATCCGGGCGATCGACGGGCCCCGCCCTACCCGGCGCAAGGATCACCCAGTTGATCACCCGGGTGATCACCCACCTGTCACATGAGGTCCGTTCCGCGTGTCGGCATGGAACGGCCACGCGCGGCCACCATCCGCGCGATCGTGGATCATTCGATGGCAGGCCGCGCACAGGGTGATCAGGTTCTCCGGATCGTTGGTGCCGCCGTGTTCGCGCGGGACGATGTGGTGGACATCCAGAAATCGCGCGCTCCCACAGCCTGTGGTGCGACAGCGGTGATGATCGCGGGCGAGTACTTCCCACCGTCTTGATGGCGGGATCGTTGCGCGGTTCTTGTCTCCGTGGCGATGCACGCGCGCGTCGCAGAGCGCGGTCTCCAGCGTCTTGGGCGCAACGGGCATCGTCCCCCTCCCCGTCGCGATCTCCGCGCGGCCACAGGTCTCACACTGGCGGATCACGATCTGATAGCGCGGGGATGTGGGGGCTGCGCTCTGCGGCGTCGCTTGGGGTCGCCGTGCGTGCTCGCGTCGGGGTCCCGCTGAAGCGCCCCTCCGCTGCGCGCGCACGGCGAACCCCTCGCTCGCTGCGTCGGGCGATCCGTCGCAACTGCCAGCCATATCCGCCCGGGTGAGCATCTCCCAGGCGGCGAGGAAGAGCTCTTCCCGCGAGCCGCGGCAGCCGTTCCTGCGCGCCGCTTCTAGCATCGCCTCGTAGCGGGCGTACTGCTCGGGGGACAGAGTGAATGACACCGTGACGGGGACCTCCACGATCGGGTCCGCCATCGCCGGTCCCACGGGATCAGCGCCTGAGCCGCCTGGGGTCGCGCGATCCAGCGCCGCAGCGCCTGCCACCAGCAGCACTTCCTGCCCCGGCGCCCGACGCCGAGCCTTCGCGGCGCCCCGCGTTGCCGCCACCCGACGCTCCAGCTCCCGCCGTCCGACGGTCTGCGCCTGGTTGACCCAAAACGTCTCCGTTTCCGGCGTCGCCACCTTCACCACCTCGCGGGCCTTGGTCCAGGGCAGAGCGCCGGTGGCCACGGATTCCCGCAACGCCGGCAGCTGCTCGAACGAGCGGCAGAGCCGCAGGAAGTAGGCGGTGCGGGCCCGCGAGAACCCCAACCGCTGGCGAGCGTAGTGATGGATGCTGGAGCAGTCGAACTCCAGGTAGAGCTTGCGGGCGAGGATCTCCGCGAACCACATGACCGCGTTCTTGCGGGCGGTGTCCAGGTCGCGGAGGGCGGCAAGCAGCCGCGCCTCTACTTCGGAGGCGGGCAGCGGTGAATCGGGTGCGGCGGGTCCAATGACCTCCGCTGATCCCTGGCCGCTCACCCGGGTGAGCTGGGGGGGCGCGGATGATGATGCGAGCCGGGCAGAATTCAACACGGGCGCAAGAGGCGCAACGACTGATGCGGACATGACGGTCCCTCCGTGGACGGGAAGGACGGGGGAAGTGGGTGGGTACGAAGAACGTATCGCGTCGCAACAAATACGTCAACAAAAAAGTGATTTACGCGAAAGAAAATATTCGCGGGCCCCAAGAAGCTGGGGCTGCCGGCTGAAAGAGGTGGCGATGCCGTGTTGCCAGTTGACAGGTGAAGCGACGCCGAGGCTGCCAATTGAAGATCGCTGTGCATCCAGTAAGGGTGCCGTGCTCACCCGGGTGATCATGCGGTCAGCGAGTCGCGGCTGGTGGGCCGTTACGCTAGTCCAGCTTCACGAGCTTGGTCGACACAGACTGCGTGCCCACGCGTACACGCGCGAAGTACATCCCGGCCGGGAGCGCATCAAGGGCGGCGATCTGGAACGCCGCATCTCCGCCGGCGAAGCCGGTGAGTGCCGGCTCACGGTGAACGACCCGACCGGCGACGGAGCAGACCTCGATCACCAGATCGCCGGGGGGCAGATTGCGGGCTGCGAGCTTCACGCCGGCGCGGAATGGGTTGGGGCTTGCGGTCAGCCGTGCGCCCACGCTTAGGACGCCTGGCCCGTCGAGCAATTCATACGGACCGAAGGTCGTCGTGCCGCCCGCACGATCCAGGAGCTCGATGTAGTACTTGGTGCCCGCCGGCGGGGCGGAGGCATCAAGGCAGGAGTAGGCGGCCCCGATCGGGTCGACTGCATCTGAGATGCGCGCGCGGGGCTGCCCGGGCAGTTCTCTGTCCACATAGAATGAGCCTGGATTCGATTCGCTCGTCCGCCATTCCAGGACGACGCCATCGTTTTCGCGCCGCATGGAGGCGAAGGTGAGCTGGACGGGCACAGGGGGAGCAATGGCCCGGGTCGAAGAGAGGAATGTGACGCCCGAATAGACTGGGTCCCCAACTGCCCAGAACACCCTCAGGGAGTCGGGCCCTGCGAGAAGGACCGGGGTCTCCTCATAGAACCATGTGCCGCTGTCCAGCCGATGGATTTCATCGCCGGGCTCCATCTCATAGATTGCCTCGGTGACCCCTGTGTACTCCTGCCATACGATGGAGACAGTCCCATCGAAGGATCTAATGTCCGGATATGCGACTCCCCACCCTAAATGGCTGTACGGAACCTGCTCGGGTTCCCAGCTACCGGCCGAGGACCGGCGCCGATAGGCTAGATCTTCAGTCGATGTCACCCAAAAGACATGTATCTCGCTGACTTCGGCAAGCGAGATGCCGCAGTAGGGCCATCCAGTAGTTGGCGCATTGTTGATCCGCTCAGGAACGGTCCACCCCCCCGAGTTCGACCTCATTGTGTAGAGCAAGCCGCCTGTGTCCGAGTTGCCCCAGACGAGGTGAGGTTGACCTTGTGAGTCCACCGCCAAATCTACGAACCAGTGCCGTCCGGGGATCTCGTAGGTCAGATTCTCAGGGCTGCTCCAGGAGGACCCCGTCCATCGCGACACAAAGACGTCGTATTTGTTGGTACCCGCGGTGGACGCGTACCAAGTACACCACAACTCTCCACCGCCTTCGGCGATGACTGGGGAGTACTGGTTCCATGCATCCGAGGGGTTCACGCGAGCGGGTGTAGACCATTGAGTGGAATCCAGCACGGCGTACCAAATCCCACGGAGCGTGACATTCGCCCACACGAGCCACAGACGACCATCACTGCCCCGGGCAAGCCGTGGTTTGGATACCATCGAATCGTCTGTGGGAGACACCCTCGTCTTCTGGGTCCAGGCGCTTCCCGTGTTCCGAGACCAGAAGAGCACGAGCGGCTGACCGCTCCTCGATGGGTCGTTACGGGAGAAGACGATGAAGGAACGACCTTGAGAATCAAGAATGGCGTCAAAGGCGTAACTGTTGTAGCCGTCGGGCTTGAAAACCTCCCGCTCGGGGGTCCAGCTGCCTGAGAGCAATGACTGAAGCCGAAGCGGCGGGTTCGGAAGGTCGGCCGGAGCTGCCGAAGTGGTGACGACTCCCTGGCGCGGGCCGCTTGAATAGTCCTCCTCACCAAGTGGTGCGGATTCATCGAGAGGGGCCCGCACCGCTCTCGCGCCCGCCGCCGCAGGGAGTGCAGCGACCAACGCCGCGAGGATGAATAGGCGGCGCTGCCGCGTTGCGCGCAGAACCCCATGAGCCTGCAAGCGAGCCTCACCCTTTCCCTGCACTGCGGCTATAGCCGGAGCATGATTTCGAGATGCATAGATTATAACCCAGCACCGCTGGCCCCCTGCCGCGTCCATGGACACCAAGCCCCCCCCGTTTGACACCCCCCCAACCCCAACCTAATATCATCGGCCATGTTGCGTAGGGGGAACCGTCCATGCCGGCGCCGGTGATCGAGGTCGCGAACCTCGCGAAGGTCTATTCCTCCCCGGGCGGCGACCTGACCGTGCTGGACGGGCTCGATTTCACCCCGCGCGCCGGGGCACTGACCGCCATCACCGGGGCCTCGGGGTCGGGAAAAAGCACCCTGCTCCACGTCCTCGGCACGCTCGACCGCCCGACCCGCGGCACGGTCAAATTCGGTGGCAAAGACGTCTTCGCATTGACCTCGCGGGAGCTGGCCAAGTTCCGCAACCGGTCGATCGGTTTCGTGTTTCAGTTTCATCATCTCCTGCCCGAGTTCGACGCGCTGGAAAACGTGATGATGCCCGGTCTCATCGCCGGGCGGGGCCGCGCCGACGCCCAGGCGCAAGCGGCTAAGCTCTTGGCCCTGGTGGGGCTGGCCGCGCGCAAGGAGCACCGGCCCGGGGAACTCTCCGGAGGGGAGCAGCAGCGGGTGGCGGTGGCCCGTGCGCTCATGAACGAGCCGATCGTGCTCCTGGCCGACGAGCCCTCGGGCAACCTCGATCGCTCGAACAGCGACGAGCTGCAAGAGCTTCTGGAGCACCTCGTGCGGGAGCGCGGACAGACCGCGATCGTGGCCACCCACGATGACCGGCTGGCCGGTCGCGCGGATGAGGTGTACCGTTTGGAAGGTGGCCGTCTCCATCCGGCAAAGGCCGGGCCGATAATCGGGTAAACCGCGCGGGGGCAAGGAAAACAAGGGTTTCATGAACGAGCACGAAGAGAAGGATCCCACCACCTGCGAACGGTGCGGGAAGGAACCCGCCACCGTCCACGTGCGGCGTGTCGCCGAAGGGGAAGAGGAAATCTTCCACCTCTGCGTCTCCTGCGCGCGCGAGCAGGGGGTGGAAGCCGGGGCTTCCGGAACGGTGGAGTTCAAGGCGGACCCGGTCTCGGTGCTGTTCAAGAGTCTTGGTGAGGTGAAGGGCACCGAGGGCGCCTGCCCCGGTTGCGGCCTCACCTACACGCAGTTCCGCGAGACCGGCCGACTCGGGTGCGCGCGCTGCTACCAGACCTTCTCCGCCGAGCTCGAACCGCTCCTGCGCCGCCTGCACGGCAGCACGAAGCACGCGGGCAAGCGCCCCACGCGCGAGGGAAAGAGCTACGAGCGAGCCGCCCAACTGCGCCGCCTCAATGAAGAGCTCGAGCGCGCGGTGTTTGCCGAGGACTACGAGCGCGCGGCCGAGCTGCGCGACCGCATTCGCGATATGGAAACTGCGGGCCAGGCCGGGGAGAGGCGAGGCGCATGACCGGAAACGGAAGGAACGGCGCCGCCGTTCTGCGCGGTCTCCTGATGCAGGCCCCCGCATGGGCGGTGGAAGCGGGTCCGGTCGACCACACCATTCTTTCCTCGCGCACCCGTTTCGCGCGCAACCTCGCCGCGATGCCTTTCCCCGCGCGCACGACCCCCGAGCAGCAGCGCTCGGTGGTGGGGCGCGTGCGGCGGGCAGCGGAGGATCTCGCGGTCTTGCACGGCGCCCCCTACCTGGCGCTGGACGAGATGGCCGAGGAGGATCTGGAGATTCTGGTGGAGCGGCGGCTGGTGAGCCGCGATCTCGTCCGCGGCGGGCGTCACCGCGGCGTGCTGGTGGGGGACGGCGAACGCCTCACGATCATGGTCAACGAGGAGGATCACCTTCGGCTCCAGAGCGTGGCCTCCGGGCTGCGCCTCGGCGAGACCCTCGACCGGCTCAACGAGGTGGACGACTTTCTCGACGCCAGCCTCGACTACGCGTTCGACGATCAGCTTGGCTATCTGACCGCGTGCCCGACCAACGCGGGGACCGGCATTCGCGTCTCCGTGCTCGCGCACCTGCCCGCGCTCATCCTCACCAAGCGGGCCAAGAAGGTGATCAACGGCGTGACCTCCATGGGATTCGCGGTGCGCGGGTTCTACGGCGAGGGCACCGAGGTGCGCGGCAATTTCTTCCAGATCTCGAACCAGACCACGCTCGGCAAGAACGAGCACGACATCACCGGTCGTCTGGAGCAGGTGGTCCGGCGCATCATCGGCTTCGAAGAGGAGGCGCGCGACGTGATCTGGGGCGGTGCGCGGCTCCAGCTCGAGGACAAGATCTACCGCGCGTACGGCACCCTGCAGAACGCGCGCTCCATCTCCGCCGAGGAGGTGGTGAGCCTGGCCTCGGCGGTCCGTTTCGGCATCGCTCTCGAACTCGAGGGCCTCTGCCCGCTGGCCGCGTTGAACGAGATCCTCGTCTTTTCGCAGCCCGGCCACATTCGCGGCCGAGCGGCGCGCGAGTTGGATCAGGAGGAGCGGCGGCGGCTGCGCGCGGACTACGTGCGCGCCCGTCTGGCCGGAGGGGGACGGGAACCCTTGGGCGGCGGATCGGGTACTTCAGCGCAACACCCCTCGCCGGGGCCGGACTAGGAGGCGACCGCATGCAAGACAAATTCACCGAACGCGTCCGCAAGGTCATGTACCTCGCTCGCGAGGAGGCCGGGCGGCTTCAGCACGACTATATCGGGACCGAGCACCTCCTCCTGGGCCTCATCCGCGAAGGAGAGGGCATCGCGGCGAACGTGCTCACCAACCTGGGGCTCGACCTCGAGGTGATCCGCCAGACCGTGGAGAGCATGGTGGCGGCGCCGGGAAGCAGCCTGACCCTAGGCGAGATCCCCTTCACCCCCAAGGCCAAGCGCGTGCTGGAGCTGGCCATCGAAGAGGCGCGCCAGCTCGGACACAACTACGTCGGGACCGAGCACCTGCTCCTGGGCCTCATCCGTGAGGGGGAAGGGGTGGCCGCGCGAGTCCTGCAGGAGCTTGGCGTGGACCGCAAGAAGGTGCGCGACGAGACGCTGCGGCTCCTCGGCGGGCCGCCCCCCGGCAAGGCCGCGGCGGAGGAGGAGAAGTCGGAGACGCCGGCCCTGAACCAGTTCGGGCGCGATCTCACGCAGCTTGCCCGCGAGGGGAAGCTCGACCCGATCATCGGTCGCGAGGACGAGATCGAGCGCGTGGTGCAGGTGCTCTGCCGGCGCAAGAAGAACAACCCGGTGCTGATCGGGGAGCCCGGCGTGGGGAAGACCGCCATCGCCGAAGGGCTGGCCCAGCGCATCGTGGAGGGGAAGATCCCCGACCTCCTGAGCGACAAGCGCATCGTCACCCTCGACCTCGCGGCGGTCGTCGCCGGCACCAAGTACCGCGGGCAGTTCGAGGAGCGGCTCAAGGCGATCATGAACGAGATCCGCGAGTCGCACGACGCGATCATCTTCATCGACGAGCTGCACACCATCGTCGGGGCGGGCGGCGCCGAGGGCGCTATCGATGCCTCGAACATGCTCAAGCCGGCGCTGGCGCGCGGCGAGATCCAGTGCATCGGGGCCACCACGCTCGACGAGTACCGCAAGTACATCGAGAAGGACGGCGCCCTGGAGCGCCGGTTCCAGCCGATCATGGTGGATCCCCCCAGCGTCCTGGAGACCGTGGACATCATCCTGGGTCTGCGCGACCGGTACGAGGCGCACCACGGCGTGAAGTTCACCGAGGAGGCCATCCGCGCCTCGGTGTACCTCTCCGACCGCTACATTTCGGACCGCTTCCTCCCCGACAAGGCCATCGACGTGCTGGACGAGGCGGGGTCGCGGGCGCGTCTCTCGCTCTCCACGGTTCCGCCGGAACTGCGCGAGATGGAGACGAAGATCGGCGAGCTGTCCAAGGAAAAGGAAGCGGCCATCCAGAACCAGGAGTTCGAGAAGGCGGCCGGGTTCCGCGACAAGGAGAAGGATCTCCGCAAGCAGCTCGCGAACCTGAAGCGCGAGTGGAACGAGACGCGCTCGATGCGCACCACGCAGGTGGACGCGGAAGCGATCGCCTACGTGATTAGCAAGATGACCGGGATCCCGGTCTCCAACCTGGAGGAGAGCGAGTCGGAGAAGCTCCTGCGCATGGAGGAGCACCTTCGGGAGAAGGTGGTGGGGCAGGACGAGGCGGTGCGGGCGGTGTCGCGCGCCGTTCGGCGGAACCGCGCGGGGCTGCGCGATCCGCGGCGTCCCATCGGAAGCTTCATCTTCCTCGGTCCCACCGGTGTGGGAAAGACCGAGCTCGCCCGGGTGCTGACCCAGTTCCTCTTCGACGATCCCGACGCCCTGATCCGCATCGACATGTCCGAGTACATGGAGAAGTTCTCGGTGTCGCGGCTGGTCGGCGCCCCTCCAGGCTACGTGGGCTACGAAGAAGGCGGGCAGCTCACGGAGAAGGTGCGACGGAAGCCGTACTCGGTGGTGCTCCTCGACGAGATCGAGAAGGCGCACCCCGACGTGTTCAACATTCTCCTGCAAGTGCTGGAAGACGGCACCCTGACCGACAGCATGCGGCGCAAGGTGAACTTCAAGAACACCGTGCTCATCATGACGTCGAACCTGGGCGCGCAGCAGATCAGCGGCAAGAGCAATGTGGGCTTCGCCCGCTCCGACGTCGAGGAAGCCTACGACCGCATGAAGGACACGGTGATGGACGAGGTGAAGCGCGCCTTCAACCCCGAGTTCCTGAACCGCATCGACGAGGTCATCGTGTTCCGTTCCCTCGGCCGGCCGGAGATCGAGAAGGTCGTGAAGATCCTCCTCGAAGAGGTCAGCACGCGGCTCGCGGAGCACAACCTGAACCTCACCCTGTCCGCTCCCGCGGTCTCGCTCCTGGTGGAGAAGGGGTTCGATCCGAGGATGGGAGCGCGTCCCTTGCGCCGGGCCATCCAGCGACTCATCGAGGACCCGCTGGCCGAACTCGTGCTGGCAGGGAAGTTCAAGGAGGGGGCGATGGTGCGCATCGGCCGCCGGGGCGACGAACTCACCTTCAACGAGAAGGATCGCGAGAGCGAAGAACAGGGCGAGAGGATAGAACAGGGTGCATAATCGGCTTCCGGGGGGGAGCCGCGTCTTCGCCTTCTCCCTCCTATTGATGTGGATCTCCGTGGCCATCGGGCCCGCCGTGGGGCGGGCCCAAACCACGCCCCCCGTGGGGCGGGCCCAGACGACAACGGCCGCCGCCGATACCGTCGCTTCCATCCAGGTGGGCGGCAACGTCACCGTGGATGGGGAACTCATCCTGCGCGCGTTCGGCCTCCCGGTGGGATCGCGGTATTCGACCGACGCGGTGCGGAGGGGAATCCGACGCCTCTATGACCTCGGCTTCTTCAGCGACGTCGCCGTGGAGGGGAGCCCCGTGCCCGGCGGTCTCGCGCTCGAAGTGCGGGTCGTGGAAATCCCGCGCGTCGGGACGATCGAGTTCGCGGGCAACAAGGAAATCAAGGACAAGGATCTGCTGGAGGGCCTCGGCACGCTGATCGGCCGGATGGCCGACGACCGCACCCTGTCCCGGGTGGCCCGCAAGGTCGTTCAACTCTACGAGCAGAAGGGGTACTCGCGCGCCGAGGCGAAGCCGCGCTATCTCGCCGGCGACTCGGAGACGCGCCGCATCCTGCTGGTGGAGGTCACCGAGGGACCCAAGGTGCGCGTGGAAGCGGTGCGCTTCCTGGGGCTCGCCCGACTCGAGTCGGACGACCTGCGCGGAGCGATGGAGCAGGGGACGAAGGGGTTCCTCCGGGGCGGCGTCTACAAGCCGGAGGTCCTCGCCGAGGACCCGCCTCGCATTGAGGCCGAGATGGCCAAGCGCGGATTCCGTGACGGCAAGGTGGAAGGGTACGAGGTGATCCCCGGCTCGCGCGAGGATCGGGTGATCGTCGAGATCAAGGTGAGCGAAGGTGCCCGCTACACGGTGGGGGACGTCACGTGGGAGGGGAACAAGGTTCTCTCCACGCGCGCCCTCTACGCGGTGACCCGGGTGGAAACCGGCGCCGTCTTCAACCAGGAGAAGGTCGAGAAGACGCTGGAAGAGGCGTACGGCGCCTATGCCGAGCAGGGCTACATCTACCTGAACGTGCAGCCCGATTTCACCTCCGCCGACTCCACGGTGTCCATCCGCTTCAAGGTAACCGAGGGGGAGCCGTCCCACGTGCGCGACGTGCTCATCACCGGGAACACACGCACCAAGGAGCGGGTGATCCGCCGCCAGCTCGCCATCCGTCCCGGCGATCTCTTCCGGCGCAACGCGCTCGTGCGCAGTCAGCGCGAGCTGCAGCAGCTCGGCTTCTTCACGAACGTGGTCCCGACCTCCAAACCGGTGCTCAACTCCAACGACATCGACATCACCTTCGAGATGGAGGAGAAGCAGGTGGGGACCGCGTCCGCCGGTTTCGGCTTCTCCAGCGCGGTGGGGCTGACCGGGTTCATGGAACTGGGCCACCCCAACCTGTTCGGCAACGGCCAGAGCATGAACCTCCGCATGGAGCGGGGGAGTCAGCGCAACAACGCCGAGCTCTCCTTCACCGAGCCCTGGTTCCGCGGGAGCCCCACTTCGGTTGGTCTCGACTTCTTCAGCACCAACCGGATCTACAGCGGAACGGACCTCGATCTCGAGATCCGCCGGGTGGGCGGTGCGGTGCGCCTGGGGCGTCTTCTGCCGTTGGCCTACACGCGTCTCTTCGCCAGCTACGGGCTCGAGAACCAGACCGTGGTGGACGAGACCAACTCGACGGCGAGCACCGACACCAGTTCGACCATCACCACCAGTTCCTTCCTGACCGGATTCCGCCTGAGTCAGGAAACGGCGCTCACGTCCCGTTTCACGCTGAGCCTCATCCGCAATAGCACCGACCATCCGATCTATCCCACGGTGGGCTCTTCGGCCAGCCTCAGCACCGAGTTCTCGGGGGGGCCGCTGGGGGGCGATCAGGTCTATCAGAAGTATCAGCTCGACGTGTCCCGGTATCTGTCTACGGTCCATCTCAGGGGCTGGAAGCCGATTCTCATGCCCCGGCTTCGCGTGGGCGCGGTAGGAGAGGCGTTTCGCGATACTCCGCTCCTTCCCGACGAGTATCTGGTGGAATCGGCCATTCCGCCGGGGGCGACCTACTCCAGCGTCGATTTGGGCACCGGGGGCACGGTCGATCTGCCGGTTCCACGTCACATCCTGCGGTTCGCCCCCGAGAGCAACGAGCTCTTCCGGATGGGCGGAACGACGTACGATGCGTTGCGCGGCTATGACGACTACGAGATCGTTCCCAACGACAGCGTGACGCGCCGCTTCCTCGTGCAGCGCTACATCGAGCGCAGCGGCGCCGACAGCGCCGCCGTCTACGACACCACGTACGCGGTGTCTCCGAGCACGGTCTACTACCCGGGCGGGAAGTACATGATGGCCTTCACCCTCGAGTGGCAGTTCCCCATCGCGGAGCCGCTGCACGGCCTGCTCTTCACCGATTGGGGAGGAACCTGGGGGGGGATCCGGGATTTCCGGTGGGACTCCATCCACAGGAGTGTGGGGGTGGGGCTCCGCATGGAGGTTCCGCTCCTCGGCCTGATCGGCTTCGACTACGGATACGGTTTTGACCGACTGGATCGCGGAACCGGACGTTACGACGGCCGGGGAGGGAAGGCGCATATCCAGTTCGGAAGAATCTTCTAGGCGAACCCGGTCCGCCGCCGACGGACCTCGGTTCGCGCCATTCCTGAAAGAGGAGGACCTGACGTGCTTCGACGTGTGCTGTCCGCAACTATCCTTCTGGCCGCAGTTTTGCTATCCTTCTGCGCCGCTTCCGCAACGGCGGCCGATCTCAAGCTCGGCTTCATCGATTCCGAGCGGATCTTCGCCGAGTATCAGGGGACCAAGGAAGCCCAGTCCGAGTTCAACTCCCAGGTGGAGCTCTGGAATCGGGAGTTGGAGACCAAGAAGGCGGAGCTGCTGAAGCTCCAGGAAGACTACGACAGCCAGGCCCTGATCCTGAGCGAGCCCAAGCGGCGAGAACGGGAAGAGGACATCCAGAAGCGCAGGAGCGAGATGGATACCTTCGTTCAGGAGATCTGGGGCCCGAGCGGACGGGTGGCCCGCCGGAACGAGGAGCTCACGCGGCCCATCGTGGACAAGATCCGCGAGGTTCTGAACGGGATCGGCCGCGACGAGGGCTTCTCGATCATCTTCGACGCCACCGACGGCAACGTCGTGTACGCCGACGATGCCTTCGATCTCACCGATCGGGTCATTGCAGAGCTCAACGAGCAGCGATAAACCCGGCGCCGGTTGATGCCTGACCGCCGCCGCCGGGCCAGCGACTTCAAGGACGGACCATGGAGCTGAAGCTCGGAGACATCGCGGGGAGGCTGGGAGCCGTGCTCGAGGGCGACGGCGAGGTCCTGGTCGACGGGGTGGCCGGCCTGAGCGAGGCCGGCCCGAAGCAGATCACGTTCTTCGCGAACCCCAAGTACGCCGCCGACGTGCCCCGGACGCACGCGGCGGGGATCATCGTTCCCCACGACTATCGCGGCGAGACCTCGGCGACGCTCCTGCGCATGGACGATCCCTATTCGGGGTTCATGCAGGTGCTGCGCCTTTTCAGCGATGAGGAGCGCCGCTGCGAACCGGGCGTCCATCCCACCGCGGTCGTCCACCCTTCGGTGAAGCTGGGCGCGCGGGTGTCGGTAGGGCCTCTGTGCGTGATCGAGGAGGGGGCCGTGCTCGACGACGATGTCGTGCTGCGTCCCGGCGTCTTCGTAGGACACGGGGCCGCGCTCGGCGAGGGCGCCTACGTGTACCCCAACGTCACCCTGCGCGAGGGGGTGCGTCTCGGCAAGAGGGTCATCGTCCACTCCGGTACCGTGATCGGTTCGGACGGCTTCGGCTACTCCCGCCGCGGTCGCGAGTACGAGAAGATCCCCCAGGTGGGCACGGTGCTGGTGGAGGACGACGTGGAGATCGGCGCCAACGTGGCCATCGACCGCGGAACCATGGGCGCCACACGCATCGGTCGGGGAGTGAAGATCGACAACCTCGTCCACGTGGCGCACAACGTGACCGTCGGCGAGAACACGCTTCTGGTGGCCCAGGTCGGCATCGCCGGTTCGACCCAGGTGGGTTGCGATGTGACGATGGCCGGGCAGAGCGGCGCCACGGGACACGTCAAGATCGGCGACGGCGTGATGGTGGGCGCCCAGGCCGGCGTCACCAAGAACGTGCCCGCCGGCGCGCGGGTGTCCGGCTACCCGGCCATGGAACACGCACGTGCCCGGCGGCTCAACGCCTACGTGCGGCGGCTGCCCGAGCTGTTCGACGAGCTGAAACGCCTCGGTGCGCGCGTGCGCGAGATCGAGGGGAGCACCAACGAAACCGGTGAGGCGCCGGACGCCAAGAGGAGGGCGCTGTGACGGCGACCGATCGGCAGACCACTCTGGCGGGCGAGGCCCGCTACGAGGGCTTCGGCCTGCACACCGGGGAGCGGTGCCGGGTGGTATTTCTGCCCGCGCCGCCGAACACCGGCGTCGTGTTCGTGCGGACGGACATGCCGGGCCGACCCGAGGTCAAGGTCGCGGCGGAGAACGCGACCTACGACGCGGACCAGGGCCGGCGGACGATCCTGCGTTCCGGCAACGCCGAGGTCCACACCGTGGAGCATCTGCTGGCCGCGGTGCGCTGCATGGGAATCGACAACCTTCGCATCGAGATCGACGCCCGCGAGCCCGGCGAGCCGGGGGACGGAAGCGCCGGTCCCTACGTGGAACTCTTCCGCAGCACCGGCATCCAGGAGCAGGACGCGCCGCGGACGTACTTCGAGATCCCGCATGAGGTGCGGCTGACCCGAGGCAGGGCCGAGCTCATCGCTCTGCCTCACCCCAGCCTTCGTGTCTCGTTCACGATCGAGTACGAGAACCCGGTGATCGGCACCCGGCACGTCGCCTTCGACGTGGTGCCCGAAGTCTTCGCCCGCGAGATCGCTCCCGCACGCACCTTCGTGCTGCGCCGCGAAGTGGAGGCCCTGCGCAAGGCGGGTTTGATCCAGGGCGGTTCCCTGGGCAACGCGGTGGTCGTGGAAGAGGGCGGCGTGGCCAACGCCGAGGGGCTCCGCTTCCCCGACGAGTTCGCGCGCCACAAGGTGCTCGACTTGCTGGGGGACCTCGCGCTACTGGGCCGACCGGTGCGCGGTCACATCCTGGCCTGGCGCTCGGGGCACGAGAGTCACGTGGAGTTCGTGAAGGCGCTCGCCGAGGCGGAGCGCCGCGCGACGGGCTTCGACCTGCCGCCGCGCCCCGACGGCAAGAACCACTACTGGGACATCGAGGCGATCGCGCAGATCATGCCGCACCGCTACCCGTTCCTTCTCGTGGACCGCATCCTCGAACTGACCGACGACCGGGTGGTGGGAATCAAGAACGTCACCGTGAACGAGCCCTTCTTCACGGGACATTTCCCGGGTCACCCGATCATGCCGGCGGTGCTCATCATCGAGGCCATGGCGCAGACCGGCGGCGTCCTTCTCCTGAACAAGGTCGAGCGGCCCAAAGAGAAGCTCGTGTACTTCATGGGTATCGACCGGGCCAAGTTCAGGCGCCCGGTGAAGCCCGGCGACCAGCTTCGTTTCGAGCTGGACCTGGTGAAGCTCAAGGGACGCATCTGCAAGATGATGGGAAAAGCTTTCGTGGACGGTAGCCTGGTGGCGGAGGCCGAACTCCTCTCCACCGTCGTCGACCGTTGAGGAGACCGCATGGCTGAGATCGCGACAACGGCGGTGGTGGATCGGGGAGCCGAGCTGGACGAGGACGTCACGATCGGTCCCTACGCCATCGTGGGCCCCCACCTGCGCATCGGCGCGGGCACCACCGTGGGTGCTCACGCGATCCTGGACGGTCACACGGAGATCGGGCGCGACTGCCGCATCTTCCCGCATGCCGCGGTGGGGATGGAGCCGCAGGATCTCAAGTACCACGGCGAACCGACCTCGCTCAAGGTGGGGGACCGCACCGTGGTGCGCGAGTTCGCGAGCCTGCACAGGGCCACGCACGAGGGCTCCACGCTGGTGGGGAGCGATTGCCTCATCATGGCCACGGCGCACGTGGCCCACAACTGCACGCTCGGTCATCATGTCATCCTCGCCAACGCCGCGAACCTGGCCGGCCACGTTTCGGTCGGGGACTACGCGATCGTGGGCGGCGTGACCCCGGTGCACCAGTTCGTGCGCATCGGCGCGCATTCGATGATCGGCGGAGGTTCGCGCATTCCCCAGGATGTGGCTCCCTTCACCCGGGTGGCGGGCAATCCCCCCGAGGCGTTCGGCATCAACGTGGTCGGGCTTTCACGGCGCGGCTTCACGCCGGAGGCGATCGCCGCGCTTCGTCAGGCCTACCGCATCATCTTCCGCAGCAAGCTCACCGTGCCGGAGGCGATCGCGCGGGTGGAGAACGAGGTGCCGCGCTGCGCCGAAGTGAGCGCCCTCGTGGAGTTCATGCAGACCTCGAAGCGCGGCGTCACCCGGTGACCGCGCAAGGCTCCCGTCTCGACGCAGCGGTGTTCGGGGCAGGTTATCTGGGAGCGCGCCACGCGGAGAAGCTCGCCGCCGCCGTCGGGTTTCGGCTCACCGCCGTCTACGATCGCATTCCCGAGCGCGCGGCCGAGGTGGCGGCACGCTGGTCGGTGCCCGTCGCCGCTACGGTGGACGAAGCGCTTTCCCGATGTGACGTGGCGGTGGTGGCCACCAGCACGGGCTCCCATCGAGAGGTCGTGCTGGCCGCGCTTGCCGCAGGCAAACCGGTGCTGGTGGAGAAACCCATCACCGGCCGCGTCGAGGACGCCCAGGCGCTGGTGGACTTCGCCGCGCGCGCGGGCCTGGTCCTCCAGGTGGGACATGTCGAGCGGTTCAACCCCGCGCTGCGCGGGCTCCTGCATCGGGTGCCGCCGCCGCTCTTCGTGGAGGCGCACCGGCTCGCACCGCTCGTTCCGCGCAATCTCGACCTGAACGTGGTGCAGGACCTCATGGTCCACGACATCGATCTCGCCCTCGCCTTCGTGGGCGAAGAGCCGATCGCGGTCGACGCCGCCGGGGTGGCGGTGGTGACCGATCGCACCGATATCGCCAACGCGCGGCTTCGATTCCCGGGCGGGGCGGTGGCCAACATCACCGTGAGTCGCGTGTCGCTGGAGCGGGTCCGCAAGTTCCGCATGTTTCTCCCCGGCCACTACATCTCCGCGGACTGCGCCGCGCGCGTCGGAGAGGTCTATCGCCTGAAGGAGGAACGCGGCGCGCTTCTCGAAGAAGCGCTTCGCTCGGGAAGCCCGCTCGACATGCTGCGCGCGCTCGACCATCACCGCGTGGGACCCGAAGGCGAGGATC
Source organism: Candidatus Eiseniibacteriota bacterium (assembly GCA_963762255.1). Taxonomy (GTDB): domain Bacteria; phylum Eisenbacteria; class RBG-16-71-46; order JABDJR01; family JABDJR01; genus CAVXKA01. The sequence goes on along the minus strand of CAVXKA010000002.1, from coordinate 301,979 downwards.
CCCTCACCGCCGAGCACGAGGCCTTCGCTCGCGCGGTGCGGGGCGAGCCGAGCGAGGGGGTGACCGGCGCCGAGGCCCTGCGCACGCTGCGCGTGATGGTGGCGGTGGAAGAGGCGATCGCGAGGCAGCGCGGAGAAGGTTGATGGCGATCCGCCTCTTCGTATCGGCGGGAGAGGCGTCGGGAGACCGGCATGCCGCCGCCCTGGTGCGAGCGCTCCGGCGCCGGTTGGGCGACGTCGAGGTGCGTGGTCTGGGCGGTGACGCGCTCGCCGCCGAGGGGGCCCATCTCCTCGCCCGCGTCGAAGATCTCTCCGTGCTCGGCTTCGGCGAAGTGATCCGACGCCTTCCCTATTTTCGCGCGCTCCTGAATCGCGCGGCCGAGGAGATCGAAGCCTGGCGCCCCGACGTCGTCATCCCGGTCGACTACCCCGGCTTCAACTTGCGCCTGGCCCGCCGAGCGCGCGAGCGCGGCCACAGGGTGGCTTACTACATCGCCCCGCAGGTGTGGGCGTGGCGCCGCGAGCGTCGCCCCGGCATCGCGCGCGCCGTGGATCGGCTGCTGGTGGTGTTCCCCTTCGAGGAGCCGCTCTTCCGCGAGGCGGGGATCGACGCCGTCTTCGTGGGACACCCGCTTCTGGATGCCCCCGAGACGCTGCCGACCGTCGACGAGGTGCGGCGGCGCCTCGGTGCGCCCCCCGCGGCGCCGCTGCTCGCGCTCTTGCCCGGAAGCCGCGCTCAAGAGGTGAGCGCGATCCTGCCGCCGCTCATCGCCGGTACGCAGGCGCTGCGCGACGAGGGAGTGATCGTGGCGGTGAGCCGCGCCGCCGGGCTGCCCGATGCCCCGTTCGCCGCGGCGCAAGAGGCGGGCTTCCCGATCTGGAGCGACGCCGCGGCCGGGCTCGCGCGCGCGGCCGACGCGGCGCTGGTAGCGAGCGGAACGGCGACGTTGGAGACGGGGCTTCTCGGCACGCCGTTGGCCGTCGTTTACCGCACCTCCGCGTTCAACTGGATCGTGGCGCGCGCGCTGGTCAAGATCCGCACCGTGGGGCTGGTCAACATCGCGGCGGGCGGGGAGCGCGTGCCCGAGCTTCTTCAGCGCGATCTCAACGCCACGCGCGTGCGCGAGACCGCTCATCGCATTCTCTTCGATACCACGGAGCGCGTGGAGCAGGCGGCCTATCTCGCCACGCTACGCGAGCGTCTCGGTGGCGGAGGCGCCGCCGAGCGCGCGGCGGCGGCGGTCGCGGATCTGCTCGCTTCGAGGCCGAGCCGATGACGCGCCGCGGCTGGCCGCCTCGGCGTCTGCGCCCCTTCCTGCGCGCCGCCGGCGCGGTGCTGGGGGCGGCCATCCTGGGGGGCAGCTCGCGGATGGTGCGCCTGAAACGACTTCATGTCGAACGCGAGACTCAGGCTCTAGCCGACCACGGGTCAGTAGTTTACGCCTTCTGGCACGGGCGGGGATGGCTCGTCGCCGGGCGCGCCGGCCGCCGGGGAACCTCGGTGCTCATCAGCCTCTCCGAAGACGGAGACATGATGGCCCGGGCGGCAGCACGCCTGGGACTCCACGCCGTTAGGGGCAGTTCGAGCCGGGGCGGGCGAGAGGGTCTCGCGGAGCTGGCGAGGGGGCTGGCCGACGGGCGATCCGCGGCGATCACACCAGACGGCCCGCGCGGCCCGCGCCATCACGCTCAGATGGGCGCGGTCGTTCTCGCAGCGCGCAGCGGGAAGCCGATCGTGCCGATGGGCATCGCCGCGCACCCGGCATGGACGATGAAGTCCTGGGACGCGTTTCAGATTCCCCGTCCCGGCGCGCGCGCGGTCGTCGTCTACGGCGAGCCGATCGCGGTGCCTGCGGCGGAGGATCTCGAACCGTGGCGCGTGCGTCTCGAAGCGGCCCTCGATGCGGCCGAGGCCGAGGCCGACCGCGAGGTGGCGCGATGAGCGCGGGAAGCGTCCTCTACCGCGCGCTCACCGCGGCGGCGGAGCCCCTGGCTCCCGCGCTCCTTCGGTGGGCCGCGCGGCGGGAGTCAGACCCGTTGCGCGCCGAGCGGTTGGGCCGCGCGGGCCTCGCTCCCGCGGATACATGGTGGCACGCGGCCTCCCTGGGCGAGATCGTCGCGCTGGAACCGCTGCTGGAACGGGCGCGCACCGAGGGGCTGGCGGGCCGCTTCGCGGTGACCGTGAACACCGAGGCGGGGCGCGGCGCCGCGCGCCGGCTCTGGGGGGAGCGCGCCGCGCTCGCTCCGCTCGACCTGCCTCGCGCGACGGCCCGCGCCTTCGACGCGCGCCGTCCGCGCGCTCTCGTTCTCGTGGAGACCGAACTCTGGCCCAACTGGATTCTCGCCGCGCGGGCGCGCGGCGCCGCCCTCGCCGTCGTCAACGGCCGGCTCTCCGATCGCGCGTGGCCGCGTTATAGGCGATGGCGCTCCTTCTTCGCGCCGTTGCTGGCGCAGCTCGGCGCGGTGGCCGCGCGCACGGAGATCGACGCCGAGCGGTTCGTCGCGCTGGGAACGCCGGCCGACGCCGTGCGTGTGACCGGCAACGCCAAGCACGATCGCCTGGCGGTGGCGCACCCCGCGAAGTTGCCCTGGAGCGATGCGCCTCTCTGGACGGTGGGGAGCCTTCGTCCCGGGGAGGAGACCGTCATCCTCGACGCGTTCGCCCGCGCGCGGGGGCGTGAGCCGCGGCTTCGGTTGGCGCTCGCACTGCGGCATCCAGAGGACTGGGGCGCCCTCGACGCGGACCTCGCCAGGCGGGGATGGCGCGTCGCGCGGCGGAGCCGGCCCGTGTCCGAAGACGCGGGCGCGGACGTGCTCGTGGTGGACACCCATGGCGAACTCGGCGCGCTCTACGCCGCATCGGACGTCGCGTTCGTCGGCGGCACGCTGGTTCCGGTGGGGGGGCATAACGTCCTCGAGGCCGCGCTGGCAGGCGTGCCCGTTCTCTTCGGACCGCACCTCGCCAACGTTGCGGATGAAGCGCGGGCGCTCCTCGATGGCGGCGGCGCGCGCATGGTGCGTAACGCGGACGAACTGGTCGAGGCGCTCGGCGCCTGGTTGGCCGACGACGCGCGACGCCGCGCCGATGCGGCCGCATGCCTCGCGGCGGCGGAGGCCTTGCGAGGAGGCTCCGCGCGCGCGGTGGCCTGGCTGGCCGCGCGCGGAGTCCTTGCGCGGTGGGGAGCCGATGCCCGATCTTGACGCGCTCAGTCCCCTCATCGGCCGTCCCGCGTCGCTCGTCTATCGCGCGGTCTCGGCGCTCCACCGCGCGGCGTACGACCGCGGATGGCGCCGGGCGGAACGGCTACCGGTTCAGGTCTTGAGCGTGGGCAACCTGGAAGTCGGGGGGACCGGCAAGACGCCCGCGGTCGCCGCGCTTGCGCAGGCCGCGTTGCGAGCGGAGTTGCGGCCGGCGATCCTCACTCGAGGCTACGGGGGTTCGGGGCGGGCCGGCGTGTTGCGAAACGGCGCGTGGGCGAGCGGCGGCGCGGGTGGCGCGGCCTCGGGCAGTGCGGACGTCCATGACGCGGGGGACGAACCGATCCTGCTCAGTCGGGCGCTTCCCTCGGTGCCGGTGGTGGTGGGGAAGCGGCGCGCCGAGAACGCCCGCGCCCTACTTGCCGCCGGCGAGCGCGTCGACCTCTTCCTTCTGGATGACGGCTTTCAGCATCGTGCGCTCGCACGCGACGGCGATCTCGTGCTTCTGGATGCGCGCCGCCCCTTCGCCAACGGCCGGCTCCTCCCTGCGGGCCCGCTCCGCGAGCCACCCGCCGCGCTACGGCGCGCGCACCACATCCTTCTGACCGGCGCCGCACCCGACGAGCCGCCCGACGCCGGTGTCGCGCGACTTCTCGACCGGCTCGCCCCCGAGGCGGCGCGCGGGCGCGCGTGGATCGAGACGCGCGGGCTCTCTCCACTGGGGGACCCCTGTGCGCGCGCGCCGGCCCTGCGAGGACTCGACGTGCACGCGGTGGCGGCCATCGCCCGGCCGGAGCGGTTTCGAGAGTCTCTGGAACGGGAGGGAGCGCGGGTCGCGGAGTGGTCGGTGTTCCGGGATCACCATCGGTTCACCCCGGCCGAGGCGCGCTCGATCGAGTGCGCGGCGCGCGACGCGGGGCACGTCCTCGTCACCACCGCGAAGGACGCGGTACGGCTCGCCCCGCTGCTGACGTCAGGCTCAGACTGGTGGGTTCTCGAGATCGCGCTCGAAGTGGAGGGGGGGTGGGACGCTCTCTTGTCGGAGCTTCTCGGCGGGCCGCCGCCCCTGGCGGGTGAAGTCCGATGAAGGCTGCGGGGCGAAGCCCGCGCGGAAAATGAAACGGGAGCGGTCCGGTGACCGCTCCCGCCTCCAGGCCTCACCCGATGGGATGCGGCGCTATTTGCTGTAGATGTCTGCGAGGGTGACCATGAGCCCCCGAGTCAGCGTGATCGTGTCGCCGCTGGTCTCCTCGATGCCGTGGAACGTGATTCGCGTGTTCGTTGCGTACTGGACGGCGGTGTTGGAGGAGCAGCTCGCGTCGCCGATCTCGGCCGGGCCGAGACAGATGATGGGCGGGGTGGCCTTGTTCTCGAAGCTCACGATCTGAATCGTGGCGGTCGCCGTGAGTCCGGTCGGCACCACGAGGTTCATCGGCGAGCTGAAGTTCTCGATGTCGACGGTCCCGTCGTTATCGAGATCCACGCCGTTGGCGTGGTCGGGATCCTCGAACACCACGTCAAAGCTCGTGAACCGCACCGAACCGAAAGGTTCGCCGGGTTCGATGGTCAGGGCGTCGTCGTGCACGCGGCTCTTGAAGGTGACCTCGACGAGTTCCAGCGGTATGAAGCCGCCCTTCGTGTAGTCCTTGTCGTCGATCCACTCCCACACATCCGCGCTCAGCGGCGCGTTCTGGTTGAGCGAAATGACGTCGACGATGTTGCGGCTGTCGCCCCCCTCCTCGTCGCTGCACGCTGAGAAGCCCAGGCCGAGCACGACGGTGAGTGCGGCGAGCCAAGGCAGACGATGACGGAAACTCATCCTCTCTCCTCCTTATCGAACAGGCCTCCGGGTCGGCATCGCGCAAGCGGCGACCGCGGCGGGCGACTAGGTCCACCCCGGATATCGGTGCCTCTGGCGGCGGGCGTGAACCGCGGCGTCGCCGGCCGTATCCGGCTGGGGGATTTGGCCCTCGCCTTGTGAGGGGAGAGGCGTTCCGATAGTATCGGCCTCTGAAGCTTTGCCATGAGGCCCCGTCCCTGGCCCACGGAATCCGAAATGGTCGCCGAACCCCCCCGCCACACCGACGTCTTGATCCTTGGCACCGGCCTGGCCGGCCTCTGGGCCGCCCTCACCGCCAGCCGCCGGGGCTCGGTCACCCTGGTGACCAAGAAGGCGCGGCCGGAATCCAACACCAACTACGCTCAGGGGGGGATCGCCGCGGTGCTGGATCCCCACGATCACGCCGACCTGCACGTGCGGGACACCCTGGACGCGGGAGCGGGGCTCTGCCACCCCGAAGTGGTGCGGTTGGTAGTGGAGGAGGGGCCCACCCTCGTGCGCGAGCTCCAGGGTCTCGGGGTGGACTTCACGCAGAAGAGCGACGGCGAGCTGGCCCTCGGGCGCGAGGGGGGGCACTCGGTGCGGCGCATCGTTCACGCCGCCGACCGCACCGGGGCCGAGGTCGAGAAGGCGCTGCTGGCCGCGGTGGCTGCGCGCCCGAACATCACCGTGCTCGAGCACCACTTCGCGATCGACCTGATCCTCGCCTCGCGCATGTCGCGCGGCGCCTCGCACGACGGCGAGGCGTGCTGGGGCGCTTACGTGCTCACCCCCGACGCGCGCTCGGTGACGGCTTACCAGGCCAAGGCCACCGTGCTCGCCACCGGAGGCTCGGGAAAGGTCTACCTCTACACCTCGAACCCCGATATCGCTACCGGCGACGGCGTGGCGATGGCGTTTCGCGCCGGGGCCCGCGTCTCGAACCTCGAGTTCGTGCAGTTCCATCCCACCTGCCTCTATCACCCGCAGGCGCGCCGGTTCCTGATCACCGAGGCGATGCGCGGCGAGGGCGCGGTGTTGCGCACGCTGGACGGCAACGCGTTCATGAAGAATCACCACCCGCTCGGCGACCTCGCCCCCCGCGACGTGGTGGCGCGCGCCATCGATCAGGAGATGAAGACGCGCGGCGAGGAGCACGTGTGGCTGGACGCCACCGCGCTCGGCGCCTCGTTCCTGGACGAGCGCTTCCCCCAGGTCATGGAGGGATGCCGCGCCTACGGGATCGATCCCGCGACGCGACCGATTCCGGTGGTTCCCGCCGCCCACTACATGTGCGGCGGGGTGCGCACCGACCGCGCCGGCGCCACCGATATCCCGCGGCTCTACGCGGTGGGCGAGGTTGCGCACACCGGCCTCCATGGCGCCAACCGCCTCGCCTCGAACTCGCTTCTCGAAGCGCTGGTCTTCGCCGACCGCGCCGGACGCGATCTTGCCAAGTGGCTGGCGGGACCGCCGCCCCCCGAGGCCGACGCATGGATCGTTCCCACGACCGGCGCCCCGCGTGAGGACGTCATCATCAACCACAACTGGGACGCGGTCCGCCGCCTCATGTGGAACTACGTGGGGATCGTGAGATCGGACGAGCGCATGGCCGGCGCGGCCCGGCACCTTGCCCTCATCCGGGAGGACGTGGATCGTTTCTACCGCAGGTTCGCGGTGGACTCCGACCTGCTGGAGCTGCGCAACCTCACCCTGGTGGCGGAGATCATCCTGCAGCTCGCCACCGCGCGACGGGAGAGCCGGGGACTCCACTTCAACCGAGACCACTTGGAGCCGGACGACATCCACTACCGGAGGGACTCGGTGCTGGGGCGGGTGGGTGACGTGACCTGGGGCAACACGATTCCCGACGCGCCCGGGACCGGAGACACGCGGTGAGCGACCCCCGGGAAGACTACGAGCGCACGCTCGACGCGCTGATGGCACGGGACGCCCGGTACCATCGCGACGCGTACTTCTTCGTGCAGGCCGCGCTCGATTTCTATCAGGGCCGGCATCGCTCCGGGCGGCGGGCGGAGCACGTGACCGGCTCGGATCTGCTGTGCGGACTCCGGGAGCTGGCGCTGGCCGAGTACGGGCCCATGGCCCATCTCGTGCTCAACCACTGGGGACTCTTGCGCGGCGAGGACGTGGGCGAGATCGTGTACAACCTCATCGACGCGGGTTTGATGACCAAGACCGAGGAAGATCGGCGCGAAGACTTCGCCGGAGTCATGGTCTTCGACGAAGGTATGGCGAACGAATCGACCTGGTAGGAGACCGCCGTGGCAGCCGACAAGTTCGAAGATCGGTGGGGACATTTCCGGGACCTGGTGGAGCATCTCTTCCAGGAGCCCGGGCGGAGCGGCGTGGAGGCGGACGTGGTGTGGTACCCCGCCACCGACGCGTACGAGACCGACTCGACGTTCGTGATCCGCCTGGACGTGAGCGGCGTGCGCCGAGAGGACATACAGATCCTCATGCGCGGCTGCTGCGTGCTCGTGCGCGGGATCCGGAGGGACGAGTCCATACCCGGCCGCAAGACGTTTCACAAGATGGAGATCGCCATGGGGCCCTTTGCGCGCAGTATCCAGGTCCCGGAGGCCTTCGGGCGGTCGGAGGCTTCGGCGACCTACCGCGACGGAGTGCTGGAGATTCGGCTGCGGGCGCAACCGCAGTCGGAAAGCCAGGAATTCCAGATCGAGGTGGAGTAGGGCCATGGACGAGAACCCGAAGCACGTGCTCGAAGAGCCGGGACCGCTCCCGCGCATCCCGGAGATCCTGGGCCTGGTCCCGATGCAGGACATCGTGGCCTTTCCCTACACGATGTTTCCGATGGTGGTGAGCGAGAGGCACATTCTCGATCTCGTGGACGAAGCGCTCGCGGGCGACAAGATCATCGGCCTCTTCACCGTGCGTCCCGACACCGAGTCGGAACTCGCCCGAATCGGCACCGCCGCGATCATTCACAAGATGCTCCGATTCCCCGACGGCGGCATGCGGCTTCTGGTGCAGGCGGTGGTGCGCGTCCGGCTTCTGGAGACGGTGCAGGAAAAGCCGTTTCTGAAGGGGCGCGTGGAGGTCCTGGCCGCCGATCAGCCGGAGACCCGCCGCTCGGAGGCGCTCCGCCGAAACGCTTTGGAACTCTTCCAGAAGATGGTGGACGCGACGAGCACGCTTTCGGACGAGCTCAAGGTCGTGGCGCTCAACATCGAGGATCCCGGTCGCTTCGTCGACTTCCTCGGCGCGAACCTGAACCTCGAACTGGCGGACAAGCAGGCGCTCCTCGAGGAGGAGAACCCGGAAAAGCGGCTCGAACGGGTCACCGCGTTCATGGTGCACGAGCTGGACATCCTCGCCCTGGGGCGGCGCATCCAGGACCAGGTCCAGACCGAGATGGAGAAGACGCAGCGGGAGTTCTACCTGCGCCAACAGATGAAGGCGATTCAGAAAGAGCTGGGTGGGGACGACGAGAACGCCGAGCTGGCCGATCTCAAGAAGCGGATCGACGAGGCGGGGATGTCCGAGGAGGCGCTCGGTGCCACGACCAAGGAGTACGAGCGTCTGCGCGTGATGCCGCCACAGGCCGCCGAGTACACGGTGGCGCGCACGTACATCGACTGGATGCTGCAGCTCCCGTGGCGCGTCGTCCAGCGGCCCGCCATCAACGTCGACAAGGCGGAGAAGATCCTCAACGACGACCATTTCGACCTGGACCAGGTGAAGGCCCGCATCCTCGAGTACCTTGCGGTGCGCAAGCTCAGCGAGCACCCCAAGAGCCCGATCCTTTGCTTCTCCGGCCCTCCCGGGGTGGGGAAGACCTCGCTCGGCCAGTCCATCGCCCGCGCGCTGGGGCGGCCCTTCGTGCGCCTGTCTCTGGGCGGACTCCACGACGAAGCGGAGATCCGCGGCCATCGCCGCACGTACATCGGGGCGATGCCGGGGCGCATCGTTCAGGGATTGGCCTCGGCCAAGGCCGTCGATCCGGTCTTCATGCTCGACGAGGTCGACAAGGTGGGCGCCGATTTTCGCGGCGATCCCACCTCGGCACTCCTCGAGGTGCTCGACCCGGCGCAGAACAACAGTTTCCACGACAACTATCTGAACGTGGCCTACGATCTCTCCCGGGTGCTCTTCATCACCACCGCCAACGTGCTCTACTCGATCCCGGGTCCGTTGCGGGACCGCATGGAAGTGATCGAGCTTCCCGGGTACACGACCGGCGACAAGGTGGAGATCGCGTGGCGCTACCTGGTTCCGCGGGCTCTGGCCGACAGCGGGGTGACGCCGAAGCAACTGCGCTTCGACCGTCGCGCGCTGGCTGCCATCGCCGCCGAGTACACCCACGAGGCCGGAGTGCGCGAGCTGGAGCGCCAGATCGCCAGCGTGGCCCGCAAGGTGGCCATCCGTGTCGCGCGCGGTAAGCGCGTGAACGTGTTGGTCACGCGAAAGAACCTCTCCCAGTACCTCGGCAACTCCAAGATCTTTCGCGAACGGCGCGAGCGGCGGGACCGGGTGGGGGTGGTCACCGGCCTCGCCTGGACCCCAGTCGGTGGGGAGATCCTCTTCGTGGAGGCGACCCGCATGGCCGGACGCGGCCAACTCACGCTCACCGGACATCTCGGCGACGTGATGCGCGAATCGGCCATGGCCGCGCTCTCCTATGTGCGCTCGCACGCGGCGCAGATCGCGGGCGGCAACAACATCGAGTTCGAGAAGTTCGACACGCACATCCACGTGCCGTCGGGGGCGATGCCCAAGGACGGGCCGTCGGCGGGGGTGGCGATGGTGACCGCGCTCGCATCGCTCGTGAGCGGGCGCGCGGTGCGCTCGGACACCGCCATGACCGGCGAGATCTCGCTTCGGGGTACCGTGCTTCCGATCGGCGGGCTCAAGTACAAAGTGCTGGGGGCCAAGCGCGCCGGCATCGAACGGATCATCCTGCCCGCGCACAACGCGGCCGATCTCGAGGAGGTGCCGGAAGGCGTGCGGGACTCGATGGAGTTCGTTCTCGTCGACAACCTTGAGGAGGTGCTGGAGGCCGCGCTTCGACCCGCCCGCGCCAAGGCGCCGTCGAAACGCACGCGGTGAGCGGAGCCTCGCGACTCCTCATCCGCCTGGGTTCGCTCGGCGACGTCGTACTCGCCACCGCCGCAGCCAACGCGGCGCGCGAGGTGCACGGCGACCGCTGCCTGGACGTGCTGGTCAAATCGGAGTGGGCCCCGATCTGGGACGGCCATCCCGCGGTGCGCCGCGTGCTCGCGTGGCCGCGCGACGAACGCGGTCCGCGCGGGCTCGCGCGCTGGGCGGCGCGGCTTCGCGAGGCGCGCTACGTCGAGACCTTCGATCTCCAGTCCTCGCAGAGGACGCGGATCCTGGCCATGTGGGCGGGGCTGCGCGCGGTGCGCCGGCCGAGGCGCATGCATCTGGAGCGGCGGCTTCTGGTGCGGACACACCGATGGGGTCCGCCCGCCGGGTTCAGCGTCGCCGCGTCGTTCGCGGAGACGGTGCGACCGGGCTCGCGCGCGCTTCCTTCCGTGCATCCCGGGCCTGAGGCGCGGGCCCGCGCCGAGTCCCTGGGGATCCCTTCAGGCGCCATCGGCCTCGTCCCGGGAGCGAGGTACTTCACCAAGCGCTGGCCCCTCGATCGTTTCGCGCAGGCGGGGCGCGCCCTTCACGCGGCCGGCGCGGGCCCGATCCCGGTCTTCTTCGGCCCGGATGAGGGCGATCTCCTCGATGCGTGGCGGGCTCTCTGGCCCTCGGATGGGGAATGGATCGCGGTTCGCGAGGACCTCGGGACCGTGGCGGCAGCTCTCGGCGGGCTCTCCGGCATCGTCTCCAACGACACCGGCCTCGCGCATTTGGCGGCGGCGATGGGTACCCCGGTGGTGGTAATATTGGGTTCCACCGTCCGCGCGTTCGGCTTCGCGCCGGTGGGGGAGGGGCACCGAGTCATCGAGAACGAGGGCCTCTCCTGCCGTCCTTGCACCCTGCATGGCTCGCAAGCATGTCCTCGGGTGCACTTTCGTTGCATGGCGGACATCGACACGGGTCGGGTGGTGGGCGCGGTGCTGTCCGCGACAACCGCCTCCGCGCGAGCCCTGCCTCAAACCTGATTGCAGCAGCGGAGACACAACCATGCCCAGATACGTGCTCCTTGGCTTGGCAGGCAAGGATGTGGACGTCCTCTCACGACTTTCCCGTCTCGACCCGCGCCCGGAGGTGCTGGTCGTCCATCCCGATCCGGGGGCGCTGATCCTGAGGTTGGCGGATGTCGCGCAGATGCCGGCGCTGACCGAGCCGCCGCGCGCGCGCGCGGACGACGTGGTGGTGGTGCCCTCCGCGCCTCACGACGAGATCGCCGAGTGGGCCAAGGCGTGGCGCGAGGTGGGGGCGCGAATCGTTCTGCCGGAGGGGCTCCAGCCAGCGAGCGAGGTCTCGCCGGCAGTTCATGCGGCGGTAAGCGCGCAGGCCGCGGCTGCCGCTTCCGCCCTGAGCGCCATGACACCCCCGGTGCGCGTCTCGACGACTCATGCCGCGCCGGTCGCCCAAGCGCCCCCGAATCCGCCTGAGGAAACGCCGGTAACACACAATGAAACGGTGAGTTCCGGGGCTGGAAATGGCTCCCACCATCCTCCCGAGCCTGCTCCTGCTCCCGCTCCTGTCCCTGCTCCCGTGCCAGCTCCTGCCGTCGTTCCTGCCCCCTCGATTGAGCCCTCCGAGCACGCTCCCGAACTTGAGCTCGGCTCGGCCGCAGCGTGGGAAAGCCCCGAGGCCACCTTCCGCTACCTCGTCGAGGACGCACTCGGTCGCGACGCGGCGATCGCGCTCTGGTGGGATGGCGGCGTGGACACCTGGGTGCCGTGGTTGTGGACCGGGGCCTCGGCGGGGGCCCGCCCCGGGGATTCCGGCGATGTGCTTGCCCTGCGCACCGAGTGCGGGGAGTTCCGGGTGAGCGGCGCCGGTGAACGCCGCGGGCGGCTCCACACCGCCGCATTGACCCGCGTCGCCGAGGACATGGCGCTGCGCGATCTCATGCGCTGGCGGCGCGAGGCGCGTTCGCTGGCTGCGCACGGGTTGCCCGACTCGCAGGCGGAGAAGAGCGTTCTCGCCGGCTGGATGAGCCCGGTCCTGATCGCGCTCGATGCCGCGGCCGCGCTCGTATGGCGCCGCGAGGGCGCGGGCTGGCGGCTGATGCATGTGGAGGGCGAAGGTCTCGGGCTGGAAGGAACGCTCACCGTGCCCGACGCCCTGTTCGCCGCCACCTTCGAGGCGGAGCGTTCGCCGTGGTGGCGCTGGGAGCCCGCGCCCGGCCTTCGCGTGCACATGCAGATGAAGGCGGACGATCCGCGCTGGCCCTTGCGGCTGCGGAGAGTGGAACTCGCGCTGGCCGGCGAGGAAACGGCGTGGTGAGAACGGGGCCGATCCGCGTCCTGCCCGAGACTCTGGTGGGCCGGATCGCCGCGGGAGAAGTGGTCGAGCGTCCCGGCTCCGTCGTGAAGGAGTTGGTGGAGAACGCGCTCGACGCCGGAGCGCACCGCATCGAAGTCGCGGTGGAGGGGAAGCTCGCCGGGCTCCTGCGCGTCAGCGACGACGGCGCGGGGATCCCCGCCGCCGAACTCACGATTGCGGTGCAGCGCCACGCCACCAGCAAGATCGCCGAGACCGATGACCTCACCCGCATCGACTCGCTGGGTTTCCGCGGCGAGGGCCTGGCTGCGATCGGCGCGGTGTCGCGGCTGCGGATCCTGAGCAGCGCGGATGCGAGCGGCGAGGGGGCGGAGATCCTGGTGGAGGGGGGGCGCATCGGCGCGCCCGTCCCCGTCGCCCGAGCGACCGGAACCACCGTCGAAGTGCGCGATCTCTTCTTCAACACCCCCGCGCGCCGCAAGTACCTGAAGGGGGAGCCCGCCGAGCTGCGCTACATCTCCCAGCTCCTCCAGGCCTACGCGCTGGCCCGCCCGGAGGTGAGCTTTTCCCTCGTGGTGGAGGGGCGCGAGTCCATGCGCCTTCCCGCCGCGGCCGATCTTCACGAGCGCGTGGGGCAGATTCTCGGTCGGGCCAAGGCGGCGCGCATGATCCCGGTGCTGGTGCAGTTGCCCGGGTTCGAGCTGGAGGGATTCCTGGGCGCTCCCGAGGACTCGCGCGCCCGCGGCAGCCATCAGACCTTTCTCGTGAACGGCCGCTGGGTGATGAGTCAGGTGCTGCGGGTGGCGCTGCGCCAGGGCTACGGCGATCTCATCCCGCCCGCGCGCCATCCCGAGGCGGTGCTGCATCTGCGGCTCCCCGCCGACGAAGTGGACGTCAACGTTCATCCGACCAAGCGCGAGGTGCGGCTCCTGCGCGAGCGCGAACTCTACCCGCGCATGATCCACCTCCTGCGCGATCGCGTGGAAGAGCATTTCCCGACCCTGAAGTTTACGACGTCTACGGACTGGCAGCCGCCGCCTGCGTTTCCTGGCGACGGGCTCGATGCGCAGGGATCCCTGCGCCTGGTGAGCGCGGTCGCCCCGGCCGGAGGCGCGGGTCGCGTGGGCGATGCGGCCAGCGAAGCGCTCCCACCCAACGTCTTTCCGTTCCCTCGGTCCGCGTCCACGGAACCGATCGAGGTCGAAGCCGCGCCCGAGAGCGCGGGTCCGGCGCTGGCCAGCATGTGGCAGCTCCACGAGACCTACATCCTCGCTGCGATCCAGGGCGGCCTCCTGGTCGTCGATCAGCACGCCGCGCACGAGCGCGTCCTCTTCGAGCAAGCGATGCTCCGCTTCGATGGGGCGCGCACCACGAGCCAGGAGCTGCTCTTCCCGGAGACGGTGGAGCTCACCCACGACGAGCTATCGTTGCTCCTGGAGACCCACGCGGTGATGGAGAAGCTCGGCTTCCACCTGGAACTCTTCGGCGGCACGACGGTGCTCGTGCACGCGATCCCGGCGGGCTTGCGCGAGTGGCGCGAGGGGGCGCTCCTGCACGACGTGCTCGATCACCTCGACGATCTCCCCACCGCGATGGACGTGAACGAGCGTGTGGCGCGGGCGGTGGCCTGCCAGGGCGCGGTGAAGGCGGGACAGAAGCTCTCGCTGGCCGAGATGAACGCGCTCGTGGATCAGCTCTTCGCGACGAGATTGCCGCAGGGCGACCCGCACGGACGCCCGGTGTTCCTCCGGATGGACCTCGCCGAGCTGCACCGCCGGTTCGGACGATCGGGCTGAATCACCGTTTCCGTTCGAAAACACTCATGCCACAAGGAGACCTGAGACCATGATCAGACACTTGCGTGCCGTCCTCTCGCGGAAGTCGTGCGTGCCAGCGTGCCTTCTCCTGCTGATACTCGTCCCGGCGGTGGCCGCCGCGGCGGATCCGGATTACACCGTCGATCAGAGCCACGTTCCGGACGAGCTCTGGACCTGGTTCAGCATCCGGCTGCTTGGTCCGGCGGGGCAGGAGTTCGTACCGCAGCAGCCGGCCATGGACGTGGTCGAGCTGTGGATCAGCCACGGCGTGACCGGGACGGAACCTCCGACGGACGTGTTCGCGCGCATCCGCGAGGGATCAATCGGGGGTCCCATCCTCGGCACGAGCAGCCTGGTCACCGTTCTGGACGAGCACGACGGCCCCACGCGGTTCGAATTCGCCGCACCGGTGGCGTTGACCCCCGGCAGCACCTACGTCGTCGAAGCGGTGGTCGTGGATGTGCCCGGCGTGGGGAACCCGCAGCTCGCCGCCGCTCCGGACCCCGGGTATCCCGCCGGGACGTACATCGTGAGCGGCGAGCCGCGCCCGGGCTCCGACCTCTGGTTCCGCACGGGGCTGAGGCAGGATGTGCCCGCGCGCGCGGTGAGTTGGGGCCGGGTGAAGACGCAGTTCCTGCCGTAGCGGTCGAGATCGGCGCGACCCGGTCGGTCGGTGCATCAGCGGTTGCGCCGAATCGGCGGCTTCAGTACGTTAGCCGCGACATGAATCCGATTCCCGTCCTCCTCGGCCCCACCGCGGTGGGGAAGACCTCGCTGAGCCTCGCGCTGGCGGAAGCTCTGAACGCCGAGATCGTCTGCATCGACTCGCGCCAGATCTACCGCGGCATGGAGATCGGGAGCGCGGCGCCCACGCGCGAGGAACGCGCTCGGGTGCCGCATCATCTCGTGGCGGAGGTGGAACCCGAGGACGCGGTGAGCGCGGGGGAGTTCGGGCGTCGCGCGCGGACGGCGATCGAGGCGATTCGCACGAAGGGACGTGAATCGCTCCTCGTCGGGGGCTCCGGTCTCTACCTGCGCGCGACCCTCGGCGGGCTCGACGAAGGACTGCCGCGCGACGCGGCGGTTCGGGACGCACTCCGCGCGCGCGCGCGGGCGGAGGGGATCGAGGCGCTTCACGCGGAGCTCGCGCAACTGGACCCCGAGACCGGCGCGAAGACCTCGCCTCGTGATGCGCAGCGGGTGACGCGGGCGCTCGAGACGATCGCGTTGACGGGGCGTCCGGTGAGCGCGCTGCGGACCAAGGGGCGTCGAACGGAGACCCCCGCACGGATCGTCGTGCTGGATCGCGAGCGCGAGGATCTCGAGGCGCGCATCCGGGCGCGGGTCGCGTCCATGATCGATGCGGGGCTCGTGGACGAGGTGCGCGCGCTCCTTGCCCGCGGGTTGGATCCGCGCACCTCGGCGCTGCGCAGCGTCGGCTATGCGGAGACGATCCGGTTCCTGAACGGCGATCTCGACCGCGCGACGTGGATCGAGGCGATCGCGGTGAACACGCGCCGCTACGCGAAGCGGCAGCGGACGTGGTTTCGTGGCATCGAGGGAGCGACGTGGGTACGCGTGGCCGCCGATGAACCTGAAGCGAGCGTGATCACCCGGGTGAGCAGGGAGCTCCCGCTTCGATAGGTGCCGGCCGGCATCCGTACCCGCCTTGACACCCCGACCCCGATTCGGGTTCAATCTCCGCCTGCCATTTCGGAGCGGGCGTAACTCAGTTGGTAGAGTGTCAGCTTCCCAAGCTGAATGTCGCGGGTTCGACTCCCGTCGCCCGCTCCATCCTGTGTCGCGGACCCAAGAAACCCGTTGACAAGCAGCGTGTAATCTTTTTAACTGCTTGAACTTATTTGGTTCGGATCACGTGACGTGCGAAGGGGGTCCTGCCCCGCCTCGCGCCGGAGTTCAATCGTGGAGATCGTCAGCGTCCTGCCCGATTCCCTGGCCGCGGAAGCGGGTCTGACCCCCGGCCTGCGCGTCGTCGCGATCAACGGCCAGAAGGTCCGCGACTTTCTCGATCTGCACCTGTGGCTGGGCGACGAGATCCTCGACCTCGATGTGGCCGAGCCGGGAGCCGTTCCGCGCAGGGAGCGGTCGATCCGCATCGTCCGCGAATACGGCCGGCCGCTGGGTCTCAAGTTCCGCGACCCCGGAATCCGCCATTGCGCCAACGACTGCCCATTCTGCTTCGTGGATCAGCTCCCCGAGGGGCTCCGCCAGGGCCTGTACTACCGCGATGACGATTACCGGTACTCCTACCTCTACGGCCACTTCGTCACGCTGACCAACCTGCGCGAAGACGAGTTCACCCGCATCATCGAGCAGGAACTCACGCCGCTCTACGTGTCGGTGCACGCGCTCGACCCCGAGGTCCGCAACCGCCTCCTGGTCAGCGAGCGGGCGGGGGAGATTCGTGCCCGCATCGAGCAGCTCGTCGCGGGGGGCATCACGCTGCACACGCAGATCGTGGCGGTGCCGGGCATCAACGACGGCGAAGTGCTGCGCGAGACGATCTATGGCCTCGCCGATTATCACCCCGGGGTGGCGAGCGTGGCTGTGGTGCCGGTCGGTCTCACCGCGCATCGCAAGGATCTCCCCGCGATGCGCACCTTCACCCGCGCGGAAGCGCGCACCCTCTGCGCGGACGTGCGTCGCTACGGTCGCGCCATGCACCGCCGCGTCGGCACCACGTTCTGTTTCGTCTCGGACGAGCTTCTCATCCACGCGGGGAAACCGATCCCGGCCGCGCCCTACTACGAGGGCTATCCACAGCGCGAGAACGGCGTGGGGCTGGTGCGCGGTGTGATGGATCTCTTCGCCGGCGCCGTCCCGCGCGGAGCGGAGCTTCATGCTCGCGGCGTGCGACGCGCATGGATCCTCACCGGGGAGAGCTTCGCGCCGGTGCTCTCCGAGTTGCTCCCCGCGCTCCGCTCGCGCCTCCCCGAGATCGCGCTGGAGATGGTCACGGTGGAGAACCGCCTCTTCGGCCGCCCGACGACGGTTGCCGGGCTTCTCGGCGGGCGCGATCTCCTCGATGCGGCGCGCGCCCGCGTCGCGCCGGGCGATCTCGTCCTCGTGCCCGACGAGTCGGTCAACGAGGACGGCGTGTTCATCGACGACCTCGCTCCCGCCGACCTCGCGCGCGAGCTTCGCGCCGAGGTGGTCGCGAGCTGGAGCCCGATTCTCGGCGAACCCGAGCGGACCGAGGATGACGAGTTCTCCGAGCCGCACGCGCTCGCCGTGGGGACACCATGAAGCGCCAGCGTCTCCCGATGGTGGCCGTGGTCGGCCGCCCCAACGTCGGCAAGTCGACGTTCTTCAACCGCGCGATCGGCCGCGCCGAGGCGGTGGTGGACGATCTCCCCGGCGTGACCCGCGATCGCCGTGAGGCGGATTGCGCGTGGAACGGCGTGCCGTTCCGGATCGTCGACACCGGCGGACTCGTCCCCGGCACCGAGGATTCGATGGAAGCGGCGATCCTCACCCAGGCCCACCTCGCGCTCGAAGAAGCCGACGTGATCCTCTTCCTCGTGGACGTCCGCGAGGGTCTTACGTCGCTCGATCGCGACATCGCCGAGGAGCTCCGCCCGCGCTCCGCGAAGGTACTGTTGGTGGCCAACAAGGTGGAGAGCCCGCGGCAGGAGGAGCTTGCCGGGGAAGCGACTGAACTCGGACTGGGCGAGGCCATGCAGATCTCCGGCCAGCACGGGCGGGGGATCGGGGAACTGCTCGACGCCATTATCGAGCGCCTCCCCAAGCGCATGCTCAGGGAGGACGAGACGCCTCCCATCCACGTCGCGCTTCTCGGGCGGCCCAACGTCGGCAAATCGAGTATCGCCAACCGCCTTCTCGGTGAAGAGCGCATGATCGTTCACCCCGTTGCGGGGACCACGCGCGACGCCATCGACGTGCCCTTCCGCTACGACGGCACCGAGTTCGTGCTTGTGGACACCGCCGGACTCCGGCGGCGGAGCAAGGTGAGCGACGGCGTGGAGTACTACTCGACCGTGCGCACGCAGCGAAGCCTCAAGCGATGCGACGTGGCCCTCCTCGTTCTCGACATGAGCGAGCCCATCACCACCCAGGATTCCCACATCGCGCTGATGATCCTCGAAGCGGGGAAGTCCGCCGTCCTGCTCGCCAACAAGTGGGATCTCGTGACCAAGCTCACCGGCACCGCCGCCGCCTACACGCGCACGATCCAGGAGGCGTTCCCCATGCTTCCCGGCACGCCCGTGCTCTTCGTCTCCGCGCTCACCGGGCAGCGGGTGAGCCAGATCCCCGCGATGGTGCGCACGCTCTACGAGGAGCGAAACAAGCAGGTGGCGACCAGCGTGCTGAACGAGCTGCTCAAGGAAGCGACGGACCGCCGGCAGCCGCCGGTGACCCGGAGGGGAAAGCCGCTCAAGCTCTACTACGCCACTCAGGTGACGACCGGCCCTCCCATCTTCGCGATCTTCGCCAACAACCCCGACGAGATTCCCGAGTCGTACCGCAGTTACCTGCGCAATCACTTCCGCGAGCGATTGGAGATGACCGCCACCCCGCTCCGGCTCGACTTCCGCGCGAGGCGGCGATGATCGTCGCCGTCGCCGCCCTCGTCGTCGGTTTCTCGTTGGGCTCGATTCCATGGAGCCTGTGGGTGGGGAAGGCCCACGGCCTGGATCTTCGGCAGCACGGAAGCGGAAACCTCGGCGCGACGAACGTCTATCGCGTGCTGGGATGGAAGTGGGGCGTGGGCGTGCTGCTTCTGGACATCGCCAAGGGGACGGCGGCGGTGCTCTTCGCGCGAGCCCTCGTTTCCGCTCCGGTCGCGGGAGAGATCGCCGTGGGAGCGACGGGCGCGGGAGCGACCGCCGTAGGAGCGACGGCCGTCGCAACGGGAATCGCCGCGGGCGCGCTCCCCGCCGCCGCCGGGCTTCTCGCGGTGGCCGGGCACATGTTCACCCCCTTCGCGGGTTTCCGCGGCGGCAAGGGCGTGGCGACGGGCCTCGGCATCTTCATCGGCCTCGCCCCCTTGACCGCGCTCTGTGCGTTTCTCGTGTGGGCGGCCTCCATGGCCTTCACCGGCTGGGTGTCGGTGTCGTCGGGCATCGCAGCGATCTTCCTGCCGGTGTTCGTGGTGATGACCCGCGACCAGCTCGGGCCGCGCTATCCATGGGTGCTCGGGCTCGCGCTCCTCACCACCGCGCTCGTGCTGGTTCGGCATCGCGTGAACTGGAAGCGGGTGGCCGAGGGACGCGAGCAGCCGATCTGGGACAAGCGCAAAGAGAATCCGCAGACCGGCGCTGCGCCTTCACAGGAGACTGCGCCCACACCGGACACCGCACCTCCACTCGGAGGCAAGCGGTGAACGTCGGACTCCTCGGGCTGGGATCCTGGGGCACCGCGCTCGCGGCGCATCTGGGCCGGGGCGGCCACCATGTCGCGGCATGGACGCTCGAAGCCGAGGACCGCGTCGCGATCGCGCGCGATCGTGAGAACCGCCGCCTCTTGCCCGGTCTCGCGATCCCCGACCGCGTGCGCGTGGTCGAGACCCCCGCATCCGCGGTGGCGGGTGCCGACGTGACCGTGATGGCGGTACCAAGCTTCGCCGTGCGCATCGTCGCGCGCGAGATCGCTGCGCTCCTTCCACCGGGTCCGGTGGTGAACGTGGCCAAGGGATTGGAAGTGGGCACCGAGAAGCTCCCGCTGCAAGTGCTGGCGGAGGAATTGGGGCCGGAACGCGCGACGGTGTCGCTCGTGGGGCCGAGCCACGCGGAGGAAGTGGCGCTGGGCTATCCCACCGCGGTAGTGGCCGCCTCCCGCGACCGCGCCGCGGCGGAGTTCACCCAGGCGCTCTTTGCCAGCGAGCGCCTGCGCGTCTACACCAACGACGACGCGCTCGGCGTGGAGCTCGCGGTGGCGCTCAAGAACGTGATCGCCATCGCCGCCGGCATCTCGGCGGGCCTGGGGTTCGGCGACAACACGCTGGGGGCCTTGGTGACGCGGGGCCTCGCCGAGATGACCCGCATGGGAGTCGCGCTCGGTGCGCGCCCCGAAACGTTTTTCGGGTTGGCCGGCGTCGGCGACATGGTCACCACGAGCGTGAGTCGCCACAGCCGGAACCGGCATGTGGGAGAAGCCGTGGGGCGCGGAGAGCGCCTCGACGACGTGCTTGCCGCCATGACCATGGTGGCGGAAGGGGTGCCCACCACCCGCGCGGCGAAGACGCTGGCGCGGCGGACAGGCGTGGAGGCGCCCATCGTAGATCGCGTGCATGCGGTGCTCTTCGAGGGGGAGGATCCGCGAGAAGCGATCCGCGCGCTGATGATGCGGGAGCCCAAGTCCGAGGCCCCGGCCGCGCGCGCGGACGAGGGGGGAGCATGAAGGCCAAGACCGACGGCAAGAAGTACTACTCGATCAGCGAGGCGGCTTCGCTCACCAAGGTGAAGCCGCATGTGCTCCGCTACTGGGAAACGCAGTTCAAGATGCTGCGGCCGCGCAAGAACAAGGCGGGGAACCGCATGTATCAGAAGCGCGACTTGAAGCTGGTGCTGGTGATCAAGGAGATGCTCTACGACGAAGGACTGACCATCGCGGGGGCGAAGAAGAAGCTGACCGAGGAACGGGAGGCGATCCAGAGCCAGCTCGAGCTGACCTTCGATTCGGTGGACCGCGCCGCCGCGCTTCTGGAAGTGCGCCGCGAGTTGCGCGCGCTCGTCGAGGACTTGAAGCGTCCACCCGGAGGGCGCGGGGGCTTGTAGGCGTTTCAAGCGCTCGTGTATAGTCTTCCGACCCCAAACACGGCTTACGGTCGGGGCGTGGCGCAGCCTGGTAGCGCACTTGCTTGGGGTGCAAGTGGTCGCTGGTTCAAATCCAGTCGCCCCGACCATTTCGTAGCTCGCACCGCCATCCTCGCCGCACCCGGTTTCCGGGCGCTGGCCGGAGGAGGAGGGCACCCTGAAGCGGACTTGGGCGGTCATCCCCGCCTTCAACGCTGGGGAGCCGCTCGTCGGGGTGGCCCGGCGGGTCGCCGAGATCCTGGGTGACGACCGGGTGTTTGTCGTCAACGACGGATCCACGGACGGCGCCCCGGAGCGCGCAGGGGCCTCGGGAGCGCGGGTGATCGATCATCCCGCCAACCGCGGCAAGGGAGCGGCCCTGGCTACCGGGTTCGCCGCCGCGCTCGCCGAGGGCGCGGAGGGGGTGATCACCCTCGACGCGGACGGCCAGCACGACCCGGCCTGGATCCCACGGTTCCTGGACGCGGCCGAGGGCGCCGACATCGTCGTGGGCTCGCGCATGAGCGAACCGGGGTCCATGCCGTGGCTTCGCGTGGGGGTGAACCGGTTCACGTCGGTGGTGGTGAGCCGCCTCGCGGGGACGCGCCTGACCGACAGCCAGTCCGGCTTTCGCTGGATCTCGAGCGACGTGCTGCGCGCGGTGCGCCTCGAGTCGCAGCGTTTCGACGCCGAGTCCGAGATTCTGATCAAGGCGGCGCGGCGGGGATTTCGTATCGCCGAGATCCCGGTGCCGACGATTTACGGCAACGAGGTGAGCAAGATCCGGCCGCTGCGCGACACCGGACGGTTCATACGCCTGGTGTGGCGCGGCCTGCGCTGGATCGCCGAGGCGCGCAACGGAGAGCGATGAAGCGCATTCTCATCAGCAACGACGACGGGATCCACGCGCCGGGCATCCGGGCTCTGGCCGAGAGCTTGAGCGCTCTCGGTGAAGTCTCGATCATGGCCCCCCTCACCGAACAGAGTGCCACCTCGCACTCGCTCACCCTCTACCGTCCGCTGCGGGTGAAGGAGATGGGACCGCGCACCTATGCGGTGGAGGGGACACCGACCGACTGCGTGCTCCTCGCGGTGCGCGAGTTCCTTCCGCACCGCCCCGATCTGGTCGTGAGCGGCGTCAACCAGGGTCCGAACATGGGCGAGGACGTGATCTACTCCGGCACCGTGGCTGCGGCCATGGAGGGGGCGATTCTGGGTGTTCCTTCGATCGCGGTGAGCCTCGCCTCCTGGGAGGTCTTCGACTTCGCTCCCGCGGCCGCCATCGCGCGCGCCACCGCAGAGGCGATGCTGGCGGCGGGGCCTCCGGCCCGCTTTCTGGTCAACATGAACATCCCGCCGCTTCCGCTCGAGGAAATCCGCGGCGTGCGCGTCACGCGCCTCGGCACGCGCGTCTACAACGACGCCATCGTCAAGAAGACCGATCCGCGCGGTCGCGCCTACTACTGGATCGGCGGGGCCAAGCCGAGTTGGGAGCCCGGAGCGGACACCGACTTCGCCGCGGTGGAGGAAGGCTACGTCTCCCTCACGCCGCTTCTTCTGGACATCACCGCCGCCGCCGGTTTCGACTTCCTACGCGGTCTGGACATCCGCATCCCGTGACCGATCGCCGCGACTTTCCGCAGGCGCGGGATCGCATGGTGGAGAGCGAGATCCTGGCCCGCGGTGTGAAAGACCCTCGGGTGCTGGAGGCCATGCGCGCGGTGCCGCGCCATCTCTTCCTTCCCCAGGCGCTGGAAGGTGAGGCGTACTCGAGCCTCGCGCTCCCCATCGGCTGCGGTCAGACCATCTCCGCGCCGCACATGGTGGCGCTCATGACCGAGGCGCTCGGGCTGGCCGGCGGCGAGAAGGTGCTGGAGATCGGCACCGGCTCCGGCTATCAGGCCGCGGTGCTGGCTCGATTGGGAGCGCGGGTGATCACCCTGGAGCGCGTCCCGGAGCTTGCGCGCCGGGCCCAGCAGCTCTTCGTCGAGCTGGGGCTCACCGGAATCGTGGTCAAGGTCGCGGACGGCAGCCTGGGTTTCAAGGAGACCGCTCCCTACGACCGCATTCTCGTGACCGCCGCCGCGCCCTCGATTGCGCCGGCCCTGTTCGAACAGCTCGCGCCGGAGGGGAGGCTCGTGGCCCCGGTGGGGGATCGCGCGGAGCAGACCCTCATGCGCTACACGCGCGACGCGGAGGAGTCGCTCCACGAAGAGGCGCTCTGCCGCTGCGTCTTCGTGCCGCTCATCGGGCGCGGGGGGTTCGCCGAGGAGACGTCGTGATGTGGCGCGGCCTGCCGCACGAAGGTGCTTGCGCGATGGGTCGGCGATCCCTATAGTGAAGCGCCCTTGTGCCCGGCGCGGTTGCGTCGGGCCGTCTGAAATTAGGTCGGGGCGTAGCGCAGCCTGGTAGCGCACTGCGTTCGGGACGCAGGAGTCGGAGGTTCAAATCCTCTCGCCCCGACCATTCTTGACCCACGGAGGCGGTGTCGGAACGTCTGATTCCTGGCCCGCCCTCGGCGGCCCCAGTTCCCCATGGACCGAAAGACTCTCCACGCCATCGTTCACGGTCGTGTCCACGGCGTCTTCTTCCGCGCTTCCACGCAGGATGAGGCGGTGCGCCTGGGCCTTTGCGGCTGGGTACGAAACCTCCCCGACGGCACCGTGGAGGTTCTCGCCGACGGCCCCCCCGAGGGCCTCCATGAGCTCCTCGTCTGGCTGCATCACGGTCCGGGCACCGCGCGCGTCGACCGAGTCGATGTGGCGTGGCTCGTGCCCGAGCCCGACCATCCTCCCTCGTTTTCGATCGCCGGCTGAGGAGATCGAGGAATGAGCGGGGAGCAGGAGAGCTTCGGCGCACGGATGAACCGGATCCTCGAATCCGGCAAGCGCCGCGGCCGGCTCGCCCAAGCAGATCTGGACGGGCTCCTGGAGGCGACGGACTTCGACGAGACCGCTTTCGACCTGTTTCTCGACATGACGCACGAACTCGGCCTGGAGGTGGAGGCGGAACCGGAGGAGGCGCCGGCGCCGGCGCAGGAAGAGCCGGGGCATCTCGACTCCCTTCAGGTGTACCTGCGCGACGTGAGCCGCTACCCGCTCCTGACCGCCGAGGAAGAGCAGCGCTTCGGCCGCGAGATGGTCGAAGGGACCACGCCCCACAATCGTGAAGAGGCGCGCCGGCATCTCATCGTGTCGAACCTGCGTCTCGTGATACGGATCGCGCAGAGCTACGTCGGGCGCGGCCTCCCGTTCCTCGATCTCATCGAGGAGGGAAACCTGGGGCTCATCGCCGCCGTCGACCGGTTCGATTACAAGCGCGGCTTTCGCTTCTCGACGTACGGCTCCTGGTGGATCAAGCAGGCCATGGCGAGGGGCATCGCCAACCAGGTGCGCACCGTGCGTATTCCGTTCCACGTCATGCAGCTCGTGAACCGCTGCCTTGCCGTCGAAGCCCGGCTGCGTCAGCGCATGGGCGAGCCGCCCACGCTGGAGGAGTTGGCGAAGGAGCTGGGCGAGCCGCTCAAGCGGCTGCGCAAGGTGCGCCACCTCATCAACAGCATCAAGAATCTGGACTACGAGAGTTCCTGGGACGCGATGGGGGCGCTCGCCGAGACTGAGCTGGTCGATCCCGTTCCCGGTCTCGAGCAGATGGTGGATCAGCTCCTCGAGCGCGAACGGCTGAACCGGTTGCTCGTCCGGCTCTCCCCGCGCGAGGAGCTGGTGCTGCGCATCCGCTACGGATTCGAGGACGGCGAATCCCGTTCATTGGCCGATGTCGGCGGACGGCTGGGGGTGAGCCGCGAGCGCATTCGCCAGATCGAGAAGCGCGCGCTCGAGCGTCTCAAGCACTGGATCGAGATCACCGAGGAGGGACAGGGATGGACCTGAAGAAGCGCATCCGCGACGTGCCCGGATTTCCCAAGCCTGGAATCGTCTTTCGCGACATCACCCCGCTCCTGCGGGACGCGCGCGCTTTCGCCGACGTGGAGGATCGCCTCGTCCAGGCGTTCCTCGACGACGGGGTGACCGCGGTGCTGGGGATCGAGAGCCGCGGCTTCATCTTTGGGGCCTCGGTGGCGCGGCGCCTGGGAGTGGGGTTCGTGCCCGCGCGCAAGGCGGGCAAGCTCCCCGCCGAGCGCATCGCGGAAAGCTACGCCCTCGAGTACGGCGAAGCGGTGCTGGAGATCCACGCCGATGCGGTGGGTCCGGGCGACCGCGTGCTCATCGTGGACGACCTGCTCGCCACCGGCGGGACCGCGGCGGCGGCAGCGCGCCTGGTGGAGCGATCGGGTGCCACCGTCGTCGGCCTCGCCTTCGTGATCGAGCTTTCGTTTCTCAGCGGAAGGAAGCCCCTGGCCGGGCACAAGATCGTGGCGCTGGTCGACTACGCGTCGGAATGAAGTCGGCCGTTTCCGTTCCGACTCTGGACACGGCCGCGGCGAGGCGCCTCGCGCTGGCCCGCGCCGGTCTGCTCAAGCCCGAGTGGACCGGCCTGCCAGCCGGCGCCGGGCGCGGCGAGCAACAAGCCCGCGCTTCCGCCGCCGCGGTGATCGCGCGCTTCGGCTATCTCCAACTCGACAGCGTCTCGGTGGCGGGCGCCCGCAGTCACGCGATCGTGCTGCTCTCGCGCCTCCGCGGGTTCCACGCGCCGCTCGGCGAAGCGCTGCTGCGCCCCGGCGAACCTCTCTTCGAGTACTGGGGGCATGAGGCGAGCTGGATGCCGCTCGATCTCTACCCGACCTTCGCGTTTCGTCGGGAAGCATTCCGGCACCACCCGTGGTGGGGGGACGTGATCGGCGGTCACGAGGATCTCGCGCGCGACATCCTCAAGAAGATCACCGATGAGGGCCCCATTCAAAGCAGCGACACGGAGGGGCGGGATCACGGCCCCTGGTGGGGGCTTCGACCGGCCAAGCGAATCCTGGCTGCGCTCTGGTCGTCGGGCGATCTCGCGGTGCGCGAGCGGCGAAGCTTCCTTCGCGTGTACGATCTCGCCGAGCGCGTCATCCCGCAGACGCATCGCAGCGTCGCGGTGCCGCGCAGCGACGCGCTGAGGACGCTCCTCCTGCGCGCGCTGGACGGACACGGCTGGGCCGAAACGGGGACGCTGGCCGCCACCTGGCGGCTGCGCAACATGCGCGAGGACCTGACCCGAGCACTCGCCGAGTTGGAGGAGGAGGGGAGCATCCGGCGCTGCGATCTGATCGACGGCGCGCGCCGTGTGCGCGGCTGGATCCGTCCCGCGGACCTGGATCTGGCCGCGCGACTCCATGCCGTGCGTCCCCGCGCCGATCGCGGAGTCCTCCTCTCGCCCTTCGATCCCGTGCTCTGGGATCGGCGCCGCGTTCAGCGACTCTTCGGATTCGACCAGGTGCTGGAGGTGTTCAAGCCCGCGCCGCAGCGCCGCTACGGCTACTACTGCCTACCCATCCTGGCCGGCGAGCGGCTCGTGGCGCGCGCGGACCTCAAAGCGGAACGCAGGGCGGGGAAGTTGCGCGTCGTCGCGCTCCATGTCGAGCGGCGGGAGCGGGGGAGACCTGTGCCGGCAGACGCCGAGGCCTCGCGGACCGCGCTCGCGCGCTACGCGGACTCGTTGGGATTGCGCGTCGCCCGCACCTGATCGCCGCGCGCGTCGAACATCCACGGACCGCGCGGGCCGAAACACCGACGCTTGAGCGCGAGGAGATCGAGCTTCAAGAACGCGGTCCCGCCGGAAAACTTCTGGTTGGCGATCTTGGCCTCGCCGTAGAGCCGCGCCTTGTAGTGAACGGGGACCTCCACGAACCGGCAGCCGAGATCCCACGCTCCAAGAATGAGTTCGTGGTCACCGTAGCGATCGATACCGGACAGAAGCGCGCGGTCGCGCAGTGCGAGGAAGGTCGACTTCCAGATGCCCTTGGTGCCGCAGAGCGTGTCGGTGAACCGCCTGCCGACGATGATGCTGACCAGGACCGAGAAGCACACGTTGGCCGCGAAGTTCGGAGCCTGCATCGCCCCCTTCTCCATGCGGCGGCGAAAGCGCGTGGCGTTCACGAAGATATGCGGGCCCCCGGTAAGGTGTTCGTACACCGCCGGCAGCTCCTCCGGCGGCACCGTGATGTCGCCGTCGAGAATGATGAGCACGTCTCCCCACGCGCGCTCGAAACCCTGCCAGACCGCGACGCGCTTTCCTTTTCCCTCCTGTGTGAACCAGTTGATGCGCTTGTGCGGGTAGGCGGCGCGGACGCGCTCGAGTTCCTCCGGCGTGCCGTCCCGGGAGTTCCCGTCCACGAAGAGGAGTTCGGTCTCCACGCCGAAATCCGGCATACGTAGGACCGCCGGCTCGATGGTTCCCTTCTCGTCTTTCGTGGGAATGACGACGGTGAGCGTCGGCTTGTTCATGCCCGGCCTCGCTCGTGATCGGTCATGAGCGGTGCTCCCTGTACCAGGCCACGGTGCGGCGCAACCCCTCGTCGAGCGGCGTGCTCGCGGTGAAGCCGAACCGCTCGCGGGCGCGGGACACATCGAGGGACCGCCGCGGCTGCCCGTCCGGCTTCGAAGCGTCCCAGCGGATCGCGCCGGTGAAACCGGTCAGGGCCGCTACCCGCTCCACCAGCTCGCGGATCGGCGTCTCGACGCCGGAGCCCAGGTTTACCGGGTCGGGCTCGTCATAGGCCTCAGCGGCCTGCGCGATTCCGAGCGCGGCATCCTCCACGTAGATGAACTCGCGCGTGGCGCGCCCCGTGCCCCAGACCGTCACTTCAGGCGCGCCGGATTCCGCCGTCTCAACGAAACGCTTGATGAGGGAGGGGATCACGTGCCCGTGCACCTCGTCGAAGTGGTCGCGCGGGCCGTAGAGGTTGGTGGGGATCAAGTGGATCGAGTTGAACCCGTACTGGGCTCGGTAGGTCTGGGCCTGCACGAGAAGCATCTTCTTGGCCAGACCGTAGGGACCGGTGACCTCGTCGGGATAGCCGTCCCAGAGCGCGGTCTCGCGAAAGGGGACCGGCGTGACCTTGGGGTACTCGCAGGTGGTGCCGATGGTGACGAACTTCTCGACCCCGGCCAGTCGCGCCTCTTCCATGAGTTGAAGCCCCATGAGGGCGTTCTCGTAGAACAGCTCGGCCGGGCGCTCCTTGTTGAGCCCGATGCCGCCCACCTTGGCCGCGAGGTGGATGACTACCTGCGCGCCGTGAACGGCCTGGATACAATCCTCGCGGCGGCGCAGGTCGGTGTTGGGGAATACCGGCAGACGCAGGCGGTCGGCGCTCACGCCGCGGGTGTGGAGTGTCTCGGTGAGATGCCCGCCCAGGAAGCCGTCGCCCCCGGTGACGAGCACCGTCTTGCCGCGCCAGAAGTCGGCAGACCTCGTCGAGGTGATCAAGAGGTCTCGCGCGCAGCCTTCTCCTTGCGTGCGGCGAGGAGATCGGCCTCCATCATGATCCGGACGAGTTCGCGGAAGGATGTCTTGTGCTCCCACCCGAGCGCCTCGCGTGCCTTGGAGGCGTCGCCCTCCAGGTGCCACACGTCGGAGGGGCGCAGGTACCGCTCGTCCAGCTTGACGTACTTCCGCCAGTCGAGGTTCACGTGCTGGAACGAGAGTTCCACGAGGTCGCGCACCGTGAAGGACTCGCCGGTGGCGATCACGAAATCGTCGGGTGTCTCGTGCTGCATGATCCGCCACATCGCTTCCACGTACTCGGGGGCGTAGCCCCAATCGCGGCGGGCGTCCATGTTGCCGAGATAGAGGTACTCCTGCAGGCCCAGCGAGATGCGGGCGGCGGAGCGGGTGACCTTGCGCGACACGAAGGCCTCTCCACGGCGTGGCGACTCGTGATTGAAGAGGATGCCGGAGCAGACCCAGAGACCGTAACCGGATCGGTAGTTCTTACCGACGTGGTGGGCGAACACCTTGGCCGCCCCGTACGGGCTCTGCGGCTCGAACGGGGTGCTCTCGCTCTGCCGGGGAGGGGCGGCGCCGAACATCTCGCTCGAGGACGCCTGGTAGAACTTCGACTTCGGGCTTTCCAGACGCACCGCCTCCAGGAGCCGGAGCGTGCCGAGCGCGGTCACGTTGGCGGTGTACTCCGGAATGTCGAAGCTCACCCGGACATGGCTCTGGGCGGCGAGGTTGTAGATCTCGTCGGGCTGGAGCTTGGATACCAGGGAGGTCAGCACGTTGGAATCGGCGACATCGGCGTAGTAGAGCTGGAAGTGCGATCCCTCGGCCTGGGGACCGGGGTAGAGATCATCGATGCGCTGCCGATTGAATACGCTGACCCGGCGGACCAAGCCGTGTACGTCGTAGCCCTTCTTGAGGAGGAGCTCGGCGAGGTAGGATCCGTCCTGGCCGGTGATACCGGTAACCATGGCCTTCTTGCGCGCGGAAACAGGTCGTGAACTCATGGGCGGCATATTCTACTATATCCAGCCGTCGGCTTACCCCACGTTTTCGGCGCGAGGTGAGGCGGATCCGGGCGATGTGCATCGCCGACTCCGCGTGCCCGACATCGGAGGAGTCATGACCGAATCCGCCCTCAGCGCCGGGCTGCGCGCGGGAGCCCTGATCGCGATCGGCTTGGCGCTCTTGGCCGGACCTGGCCTGGGGTGGCGTTCTCTTTTTCGACGTCGTTTATCGTATGGGGGCGCTCGCCGAGCGCCCCCCCTTCGTCCTCCTGGTATCGCTCCAGCTCTACGGAACCCTTATCCTGTTCGGGTTGCTCGCGCGCATGGCCTTGCGTGAGGCGAAGGGAGCGCTTCGTTGACTTTCTTCCTGATCCTGGTGCTGCTCGGGTACTTGGCCCGCATGGGGGGGTGGCTGCCGCCGCTCTTCGCCGCTCCTGCCGGTGTGCTCGGCGCCTTCCTGCTTCCCGGGCCGGCGCTGGTGCTGGCCGCCGGCGCTCCGCGTTCGCGCGTGCGCGACTGGATTATCGGGCCGGCACTGTCGCCGATCCTGCTGGGAGGGGTGGCCGCGCTGGCTTATCTGCGACACCAGGACCCCTCGGTCTGGGTGCACGCAGCGGTCTTGAGCACGGGGTTCGGGCTCGTGGTCATGCGTTGGACCGAGGGGCGAGCGGAGAAGGAAGAGACCATTGGGCGCGGGGCCTGGCTCGTCGGTCTCGGCTTGGCTTCGGTGGTGGCCGCGCTTCTCGTAGCGAACCCGTGGTTGCGCCAGGGATCGGACGCATGGTTCCACACCGCGGTCGCTGCCGAGATCCAGCGGGTGGGGATTCCTCCCGACGATCCCTATTTCGCAGGGATGCCCCTCCAGTACTTCTGGTTCTTCCACGTGGTCCTGATCGCGCTGCAGATAACCACCGGCATGACCCCGCCGGACGCGATGGCGTTTCTCAACATCGTCGCCGCCGTCGGATGCGTGGTCATGGCGGCGCGGATCGGGATCGCCCTCGGCTTCACCCCGGCCTCCGGGGCCTGGGGTGGCGCCCTCTTACTGCTGGGCATGGGAGGACTCAGCGGGCTCTTCCTGCCGATCAAGATCCTGCCGGTGTTCCTGGGTGAGGTCCGGGGCATGGATGAGGCAGCGCGGATGCTGCCCTGGACGCCGTTCACGATCCCGCACGTGAGCGAGACGCTGCAGGTGCTCTTCAGCAGGACCTTCATGCTCCGCAAGTTCCTCACCGGGACGGCAGTGCCGTACAGCATCCTGCTGGCGCTCATCGCCTGGGAGGCGGGCGTGCGTCTCGTGCGCGAGGGCCATCCGCGCTTCGCGGCAGTGCAACTGGTGGCCGGCGCCGGCGCCATCCTCATGCACGTCGTGGTGGGAGGCGCGCTCATGGCTGCGCTCGCCTTCGGAGGTGGGGTGACCGTCCTCTTCGCACGCGGTGCCCGCTGGCGCGGTTTCTTCGTGGCGGCACTCGTCGCGGGCTCGCTCGCTGTCTGCCTTCGGTACCTCATAGCGACGATACGTCCCGGAGAGCGTTCGGGGGAGGGAATCCTGGGCTTCGAGCCCCTCCACGTCCTTTCGCTGCCGGTCTCCCTGCTGGGGGTGGCGCTGCTCTCGATCCTGGCGATCAGAAGCCTGCGGAGATCGGGGGAGCCTGCCGCGACGCTCTTTCTCGGCACAGCCGCGGCATGTCTGGCCTACGGCATCTTCGGGCGGCTTCCCGATTCGAACCAGTATGACAAGCTGACGACGGTTGCCTTCGTGCCGCTGGCGTTGGCGGGAGGCCTCGGGGTGCCGCTCGTCTGGGAGCGCCTGCGCGGGTCGCGCCGCCTGCGGGCGGCATTCATCGTCGGCATGGGTCTCTTCTTGATCCCGGAGAACGCGATCATGCTGGCGGTGTTCGCGGTGGATTCCAAAGCACCGGTGGTTTCGGCGGAGGAACGCGCGATGTTCGAGTGGATCGGCGAGGAGACCCCTCCAGACGCCGTATTCATCGACTCCGCCGATCGGTCCGATGTGCTCGTACGGGGTCCCAGGCGGCAGTACTGGGGGATTCCCTCGTACGCGAAGCAATGGGGATATCCGGTCGACGAGATGGCGCGCCGCCGCGCGCTTCGGGATGACGTGTACGAGGGCTCGCTGACCCTCGATCAGCTCGACGCCCTTCGGGCGCTGCACGCCCCGGTCTACGTGCTGGCCAGGGAGAACGATTTTCCGGGAATCGGCAATCGTCTCAGGGCCCAACGCGATCTCTACCGCCCGGTCTTCGCGGCGGGGACGGTGCGGGTGTTCGAGATCCGAATTCCTGGCGGGGCGCGGTCGTAGGCGCGCCCGGCTCCGTGCGGTGAGCAGCTTGACGCTCGCCGCCAGAACGCCGGAGTGATTCGAGCTACTCGACCACGGTGACGGTGTCCACCGGAACCCCCGAGTACAGGTCCCGGTCCGTGAAGTAGTCGGCCAGCGTGTGGTTCGGCATGTTCGGAAAGGTCCCGACTCCCACCGAAACCGCATAGCGTCCTGGGGCGAGTCCGGCCGGTACCTGCACGACGATGCGGTCGTCCTCCACCATGCCCGGTCGCCACCGGTCTGAGGGAAGCGCCGAGGCTCCCGTCCCGGCGCCGGGGATCCAGTCCACCCGGTGGCGATAGCGTACGCCGCGGACGCGCTCCAGGATCTTGCGCCCCAGCTTCCCGGCGGCGAACTCCCGGCCGGGCCGGTCTATGGCGTCGAGCCGGATCGTGGCGAGCCGTGGCGCGGGAGCCACCGGTCCGGCGGCGAGCGTCCAGGCCAAGTCCACCTCGAGGCTGTCCCCTAGGGCCACGCGTTCGGCTCGCACGTTGGCGCGCACGAGGGCGAGACCTGCGGCGCGATAGAGCACGGGGCCGGCGAAGGCGGTCATCCCGGCGGCGGTCGAGTCCGATGTCGTCACCGCGCCGGCGGGGGGCGCGAGCGGGCGGAACAACGCGAAGCCGTCCTCGCGCGCCACCTCCGCCCACGCCGAGGAACCCGCGAGCTGGCGCTGCCGCTCGGCGAGCGCACGCGGGTCCATCGTCATGTACAAGCTGAGGGTCGGTTCGGTAAAGCGTCCATTCACCAGAACGTAGGCGGCCCCGCTGGCGCGCGCGATCCGTGCCGCCTCCTCGGGGGGCACGGCCGGACTCAACACGTCCCGTGCGTGGACGATCCGCTCGATGGCGAGCGAATCGTTGGGGGACGAGTGCTGGTCGAGGACGGCCGTTGCCTTGAGCCCGCCGAGGGCGGGGAGAACGTAACCCGTCACCGGATCGGTGAGCACCACCGCCCGCGCGGGAAGCTGCGCCGCCAATGCGTTGATCGCCGCTCGCCAGGGAAGGGGACTCACGAGGGCCTCGCGCCGCGCCGCCGGTTCGGTGAGCCAGCTCGGGGGAATCGCGGAGCGCACCGCCGGGGCGCAACCCAGGAGGAGGAGGACGATGATCGCGGCTCGCGTGCGCCGCGAGAAGGCCGCGCCCGTCGCGCCGAGGGCGTTCGCGACCACCAGCGCCGCCGCTGCAGGGGGAAGGAACCAGAAGAAACGGAAGACGAGGTAGGTGAGTTGCCTCTGCACGATCGGCACGAACCACGGGTTGAAGGTCAAGGAGAGCACTGCGATCGCTCCCCAGAAGACAAGGAACGCGCCGAGGTCGGCGCGCGACCGCCGCCCGAGGGTGAGCAGCGCGAGAGGATAGGCGACGAGCCCGAGGAGACCCGCGTCGCTCCAGATGCGTCGCGGATCGGCCACGAAGCGGCCGTCCCCCAGGAGAAGCATGCCTTGCAGCTCGGTGTGGATTGGGTTCGCGGGCGCGTACATGCTCTGCCGCACGAGAAGATATGGAACGAGCGGAATCGCGGTGAGGCCGGCGGTGATGAAGAGAAAACCGATCTCCTCACGCGGGGCGCGCCGCACGATGAGGACCGCGGCGAGAAGGAGGGCGCCGAAGAGCGCGAGGAACACGAGGTACATGGCGTGGACCGCCACCGCTCCGAAGAGAAGGGTAGCGACGCCGCACGCGCGCGCGAAGGCACCGACCCTTCCGATCCCGTGCGCCCGCGCCAGCCCCCGGCGAGCGCGATCAACAGCGATCCCGCGGCGGCCCAGTACATCCCTTCGCCCACGTGGTTGGGGTAAGGCGAGAAGCTGAGGAGTCCGCTGCCGAGGCCGTGGTTCCAGGTGAGCAGAAGGATCCACGCACCCGCCACCGACCACGCGGGGCGAAGGCGCAGCCCCCGCAGGAAGAGGTAGCCGGCTGCGAAGAGAAACGGCGCGGTGACGACCGGCAACAGCGCCCACAGATCGACGGGATCGAGTCCCGAGATCGTACAGAGCGCAGCATACACCGGATGGAGCAGGCCCTTGCGGAAGTCCGCGCCGAGGATCCCCGCCCCGACATGAAACGCCTCGGTGGGGAAGAAGAATCCCGAGGCCATGATCTCGCGGATCGTGCCGACGTGATCGGGGCCGTCGCCGGTGAAGCGCATCGTGGCCCCGCCGCGGAAGCCGGCGATGGCGAGAACGCCGAGCGAGACGTACGCGGCGGCGCGGGTTAGGAACCCGGGTGTGGCGTTGTCCTCGTCGGCAAGCGGCTTGCCTCCGGATCGGCGCGCGGTGAGCAAGAGATACATCCCCGCAGCTCCCGCCGCGCCCCAGAGGATGAGGTGAAGTCGGCCGGCGGAGACATGCAGCAGGTAGGCGAGGAAAGCGAGCAGGGTGGAGGCGGCAATCGCGGCGGCGGCCGCGAACGACACGCGCGCGAGCGGGTCCCGGTCGCGAAACAGCGCCCGCGCCAACGCCCAACCGGGGAGGAGCCAGATCGCGACGGCGAGGAGGAACCGCGCCGCGGACGCCCAATCCACCGGCATCGTTCAGCGCCCTCCTTCGCCTTGGAGCAGTTCGCGGTAGAGCGCGAGATGCGCCTCCGCGATCACCGGCATGGCGTAGCGCCGCTCCGCATCGGCGCGGCCGGCCAGGGCGAAGCGTCGACGGAGTGCGGCGTCGCGCAACAGCTCGACCGTTCGCGCTGCCAGGGTCGCCGGATCCTCCTGCTCGACCACGAAGCCGGTCTCTCCGTCGCGCACGCTCACGTCGGTGGAGCCGGGGATGCGCGCGGTGATCGGTGGTGTGCCCGACGCAATCGCTTCCAACAAGACGTTGGGAAAACCTTCGAAGCGGGACGGGAACAGAAAGACATGCGCGCCGCGGTAGAGCGCGGAGGTGTCGTCCCGAGAACCCAGGAACTGCACGCGCCCGGCGAGCGGTGGGCGCTCGGCGCGAGCCCTGCACGCCTGTGCGAAAGCGGCGGTCTCGGCTTCGCCCGGCCCTGGAAGCGTGAGCGGTCCGGCGATGAAGAGCCGCGCAGCGGGCAGCTCGGCCAGCACCCGTTCCCAGGCATCCAGGAGCACGTCCACGCCCTTTCGCCGCAGCACGGCACCGACGAAGAGAGCGCGGGGCACATCGGTGGGCCAGCCCAATTCCGCCGCCGCAGCATCGGTGTCGGCGGCGGGATGGAAGCGCTCCACCGAGACCCCCACCGGAATGTGGCGGACGCGCGCGGTGTCGAGGCCCGCGCGCGGGAAGGTGTCCGCCAACGCGGGGCAGATGGCCACGAACCGGTCGGCGCTACGGTAGGCGTTGAACCGCCAGCGAGCCAGCCGCCCGAGGCCGCGAAGGGTGAGGGGATCGTCGGAACCGAGGAGCGTCGTCGTGATCACCGTTCGGAGACCCGCCTCGCGGGCAGCGCCGATGAGGAACGGCAACCCGGGAGGCGCTCCATGCACATGGAGAATGTCAAAGTCGTGGCGGGCATGGTGGAGATAGCGCAGGAGCGATCGATGATCCCACCACAGGCGGACGGGATTGCTGGTGGGAGTCATCGCGAACCGGCGTACCGGAATCGGACCCTCCTCGAACTTCGGCGCCCCCTCCGTGCAGCGCGTGAGGATCTCCACGCGCGCACCGCGAGCGTGGAGATCGCGGGCAAGCCCCTCGATTTGCAGTCCGTGTCCTGTGAAGAGGGGCCGGAAGCGCTGGATCAGCATGAGCACGGAGGGCGCGCTCACGATCGCCTTGCTCCGCGCAGCATCGAGACCATCTCGCTCACCGCGCCGGTCGTGCGCTGCAACAACCAGAGACCCGGCACGAGCCCGATCAGGAACACGACCTCGCGCAAGGCCACGGTTCCGATCACGCTCCCGACATCGAGGATCGCCCACCAGTTCACCGCGAGCGCCACCACGAGCGTGTAGGCGAAGGGGAGGTAGAGCGCGGCCAGCCGTCGCGGGATACTCCCCGGGTCGAAGCGTAGGTAACGGTAGGCGAGGACGAGGGCCGCAGTGGCGTAGACGAAGTAGCTCGTCGCGGTGGCCGTCGCGACCCCCTCGATTCCGTAGCCGGCATGAAGCGAGGTCCAAACGAGACCGAGGTCGACGAGCACCGCTCCGGCCTGCACCCCCATGAGCGTCCAGTGCCGATCTGCGGCGATGAGGAAGGTGGTGGCGCTCGTCACCAGCGAGAGAAAGAACGTTCCCATGACCAGGATACGCGCGCTCTCCGAGCCCCGGAATGTAGTCGGGGAGCAGCGCCCCGATCAGCGGGATGCCGAGGAAGATCGCGGCGGTGAAGGGGGGAAGCACATAGGAGAGCATCCGCGTGGGAAACTCGATGTAGCGCGGTGGAGGAAGCGCACCGGGTGCGAGGCCCGCGAGCTTCTCGCGGAAACTCGGGAAGAGCACGTACTCGAGACTCTGGGGGATGTAGTACACCGTGGATGCGCAGAACACGCCGATCATATAGTGCCCGAGGGCAATCTTGTCCAATTGCCCGGCGATGAGGAACCGGTCCACCGTCTGCAGCATCAGGAACGTCAGCGTCGAGACGACGAGAGGAAACCCCGAACCCACGAGCCGCGCCACCAGCCGCGAGTCCCAGCTCATGCGCAGGCTGAAGCGGCTGCGCCGGACCAGGACGACCGTCGCAGCGAGGAAGGCCAGCGCCTGGCCCAGGAAGACCCCTGTGAGCCGGAGCGGAACCACCAGCGCGAGCACGAGGAGGATGTCGAAGAACTGGAGCAGACTGAACGCGAAGGCCGCCTCGCCGATGCGGTTCCGCGCGCGCAGGAGGACCGTGATCTGCTTGAAGAATTGCTGGGCCACCATGCCGAGGCTCAGGGCGAGAAGCGTAGCGACGGGGGCGGTGCCTCTCCACCAGAGCAGCAGGAACATGGCCGCTGCAAAGAGCGTGGTGAAGGCGGTGACGCCACCGAACCCCACGCGCTCTGTCTTGAGCATGGAATCGTGTTCGCCGCGGGCGAGGTGCACGGGGAGGGTCTTGGTGAGCCCCCCAAAGAGGCCGAGATCGGCATACCCGCTGTAACCGAAGAACACGGAGAGCAGGCCGAAAAGCCCGTAGAGTTCGGGGCCCAGGAGGCGCGCCACCAAGAGCCCCTTCAGCAAACCCAGGGCCCGGACGAGGTAGCGGCTCAAGGTGAGGGTGAGCAGTCCGCGGAGGAACTGCGAGCTGTGCTGGTGGCTCAAGGCGCCTCGCCGGGGTGAGAGGATTGTCCGGTAAGTCGTTCATATTCAGTAAGTTTGTGGCGCATGTCAAGCACCGGCGGCGGGGCGCCCGGCCGGTCTGCGGTCGGATTCCATACCGGGAAGCGGGACGCAGTGGGTACACTTCTCCGCGCGTCCGGCCCGCCCGTTGTCCGATACCCGGCCGGGGATGGAGGAGACCACCGCCGTGTGCGGAATAGTCGGTCATCTGACGGTTCGCGGCCCTGCCCGGTTCTCCATCGAGCAGCTCCGCGCGGCGACGGCCGCACTGCGTCATCGCGGTCCGGACGACGAAGGGCTATGGACCGACGAGATCGACCGCGTCGGCCTGGGACACCGGCGCCTCTCCATCATCGACTTGAGCGACCACGGCCATCAACCCATGACCTCGGCCTGCGGCCGGTGGGTCATGGTGTACAACGGCGAGGTCTACAACTTCCAGCGGATCCGAGCGGATCTCGAATCGCTCGGGCATCGGTTCACAGGCACCGGCGACTCGGAAGTGATTCTCGAGGCCTTCGCGGAATGGGGTCCGGCCGCGGTAACTCGCTTCATCGGGATGTTCGCCATCGCGCTGTGGCACAAGCCGAGCAAGGAGCTGCATCTTCTGCGCGACCGGCTCGGGGTCAAGCCGCTCTACTACCGCTGGGACGGCCTGACAATGCTCTTCGGGTCGGAGCTTCGGGCGCTGCGCGCCTTCGCCGACGAGAAACCCGAGGTCGATCGCGAAGCCCTCACGGACTATCTGCGCTATGGGTACATCAACGCGCCGCGCGCGATCTACCGCAACACCTTCAAGCTGCCTCCTGGTCATGCGCTGAAGCTCGACGCGCGCGGCGAACTCGCCGTGGCGCCCTACTGGAACGTGTCCGACCACGTCGGACGCCGCGCCGGAATGTCGGAGGCGGCCGTCGAGGAGGAACTCGAGTCGTTGCTCATCGATGCGTTCAGGCTGCGCATGATCTCCGACGTCTCTGTGGGGGTGTACCTGTCGGGGGGTGTGGATTCGTCGCTCCTGGCGGCACTGCTCCAACGCCACGGCGGCCAGCGCATCAAGACGTATACGATCGGCTTCGACGTTCCTGAATACGACGAGTCGCCCTACGCCGCCGAGGTCGCCCGGCATCTCGGTACCGAACACCACACGCGCATCCTCAAGATCGACGACGCGAAGCTCGTCTTGCCGCGCTGGGGCGATCTCTACGATGAACCGTTCGCCGACGAGTCAGGCATCCCCACCCTGATGGTGTCCCAAGTGGCCGCCGAGCACGTCAAGGTGGTCCTTTCCGCGGACGGGGGGGACGAGCTGTTCGCGGGCTACAACATCTACGGGACGATGCTGGACCAGTGGGGTCGGGCGCAGCGACTTCCGCACTTTGTGCGCGCCCTCGTGGCCCGCGGTATCCGCGGAAGCGGCATCTCGGGTCGCACGACCTCGCCATGGATCAATCGCGTCGGTCGCATGGGGCGACTCGGGGACGCCCCGACCCTCGGAGTGCTGTTCGACCGTGCCCGGGCCCATTTCGACGATATCGAGCTGCGTGCGTTGACCGGTTGCGGCGACCCGACCCGTGCGCTGGCGGACGTATACCCCGGGTCGGCTCTGGAGATCATGCGCCGTTGGGATCTGGTGAACTACTTGCCGGGCGATGTCCTGGCCAAGGTCGACCGTGCGACGATGGCGACGAGCATCGAGGGACGCGAGCCGCTGCTGGATCATCGCATCGCGGAGTTCGCGTTCTCGTTGCCGCCGAGCATGCACGTCGCGGAGTTGGGCCCCAAGCACCTACTCAAGAAGATCCTCTTCCGGCATGTCCCGCGCGAATTGGTCGATCGGCCGAAACGCGGGTTCGCGGTGCCGCTCAAACGCTGGCTCGCGGGTGATCTGCGGCCGATGGTCGCCGAACATCTCGACCCATCCGAGTTGAGGCACCATGGCTTGTTCGATCCGCGCACCGTGTCCGGGCTGCTCAAGCGGCTCGATACCGGGGAGATTTCCGCGCGGCGGCAGGTCTGGTGCCTGTTGGCGTTTCAGATTTGGTACAGGCGCTGGATGGACTCAACGTAAAGACTGGAAATCTGTCAGGCGCGGGCCCCATCGCACGATCGGGCTCGCGGGCTCCTCCATTCCGAGTGAAAGGGGCAGGTGAGGGATCATGACGACCCACGTTGCGACGCTTGAATTGCGAGTGGATGCCAAGGGCATGGTCGAGGTCTCCGGGCTGACGCACGGAGAGGATGAGGCGAAGAAGCTCGCCCGGGATCTCGGGCTCGGCGCGTACGAGCCGCTCAACATGATGAGCACGATCATCCGCTCCGGGCCATACGGCGCCGAGGCGCTTGCGGCGATCAAGAGCAAGGCCGCAGAGCGGCATATGCGGCTGGTCGAGGTGGCGAGCCTCGAGGAGCTTCATCCCAAGCATCCTCCGGTGAGCGCGGGGAAGGGATCCGTCCTCCCCCCGGCGAGCACCATGGAGGTTCTTCACGAGCACACCCTCGGGCCGACCGCGAAGCAGAAGCTGTATCTGCCGTTCCTGTTCTTGGGGATTCTCGCCGTCGTGGTCGGGATCGGCGCGGTGGTTCGCGACCACGCGTCCAAGAGCTACGACCGCAAGACCTCGCTCGGAGACGTTCTCGCCCTGGCCGCGCGCCCCGCGAGCGGAGGCAACGCGCTCGCCGGGCTCATCAACCCCGACGACTCGCGCTATGCCTCGGTGGAGGTCACGAGTTGGCCCTTCTGGCTAGGGAAGAGCGCCATCGTCGAGACCTACTACATCCGAATTCCCGGACTGCGGGAGCGATCGATCGAGGAGATGGTGAAGGGGGACAAGGGCGCGCAGCCGGTGGTGCTCATGTTCGACGCAGGTCGGCATGACGGGACCACGTACCGCATCGACGCCATGGAACGGGGGAACCTCCCCACGCCCAACAAGGATCTCGATGTGACGATCGTACCCCTCGTGCTCGCGGCGGAGCCGCAGATCTCGCAGGAAGGTGGGGAGGGGATGTACAAGGACGCGAGCGGGGTGAGACCGGAGCAAGAGAAGGAGATTCGGGCGCTCGGCGGGTTCTCCGTCCAGGGCTTCGTGATCAAGAAGGATACGGGCTACGTCCTGCGGGCGGAGAATTTCTCGGCCGTCGTGGGCGGGCAAGTGAGCCCGGGTCTCGAGGCGATCCTGAACGATCTTCTCGTGCCCGAGGACGCGGTCAACGCGTTGGTCGGGGAGAAGCTCAACGTCGAGCAGCGGATCGAGCTGAACCGCCGCAAGGCGACCTGGTTCCTGCGGATGGAGGAGGTGTACGCGCCGGCGCGGGGTGCGGGCGGCCGCGAGATCGGCGTTGCCCGTATCGACGGGGTCGGCCTGCGCAAGACCTACGTGCGCAACGTGCCGGCGTAGCGGGGGCCGGGCGGAGCGGCTATAGTCGCTTGGCCCGTGGCCCCGTAGCTCAGGTGGATAGAGCAGCGGTTTCCTAAACCGCGTGCCGGGTGTTCGAGTCACCCCGGGGCCACCACCTCTTCAAGTCCGTTCATCAGTGGCTTCGCCCGCAAGTGCCGCCTTCGAAGTGACGGACGACGCGAGTGGCAGGGAAGGACTATGACTCCGAAGAAGCTCATCGAAGTCGCCCTGCCGCTGGATGCCATCAGCAAGGCCTCTGCGCGGTCGGAGGCGTCACGATGACAACCGCTGAAGAGTCCAAGTGATTCTGGACAGCCCCGAAGGCGCACTCGACCGCGAGACGAACAAGTCACTCCTGCTGCGGCACATCGAGGATTTGGCTGCGACCGGAACCACGCTGGGTGAGCTGCAGCAGGTTCTTCCCAGCCTCAGCCGTGATCAGGTGCAGACTCTGCTCCGTGAGTTGAAGCGAACTGAGCGGATCGAGATCATGGGGACCACCAAGGCCGCCCGCTGGTTCTTAGCGGGCTCAAAACGCAATTCCGACGCAATCCAGGTAGTAAGTGCTTGTCGTTCAAAGATTTCCATTGCGTGCGTTTTGGGGTGAATGAAGGTCCGTCCGCCCAATGAAGACCGCCAAGAAACTCATCGAAGTCGCCCTCCCGCTCGATGCCATCAACAAGGCGTCCGCGCGGGAGAAGTCGATCCGCCACGGGCACCCGAGCACGCTCCACCTGTGGTGGGCGCGCCGTCCCTTGGCGGCGGCGCGGGCGGTGATCTTCGCGCAGATGGTGGACGATCCGTCGGCGCATCCGGACCTGTTCCCGACCGAGAAGAAACAGGAGAAGGAGCGCCAGCGGCTCTTCCGCATCATCGAAGACCTCGTCCTGTGGGAGAACACCACCAACGAAAAGGTGCTCCAGGCGGCCCGCGACGAGATCTGGCAGAGCTGGCGCTACACCTGCGCCGAGAACGCCGACCATCCGCGGGCAAAGGAACTGTTCGACCGCCACAAGCTCCCCGCCTTCCACGATCCCTTCGCGGGCGGCGGCGCACTGCCGCTGGAGGCGCAGCGGTTGGGGCTCGAGGCCTACGCCAGCGACTTGAATCCGGTGGCGGTGCTCATCAACAAGGCGATGATCGAGATCCCGCCCAAGTTCGCGGGGAAGCCGCCGGTGAATCCCGAGTCGCGCGAGAGCACGGGTCACTCGGGGTCGTGGAAGGGTGCGCAAGGGCTTGCCGAGGATGTGCGCTACTACGGCAAGCGGATGCGCGACGAGGCGGAGAAGCGCATCGGGCACCTCTATCCCAAGATTGAGGTCACGGCCGAGATGGCGAAGGAGCGGCCGGACCTGAAGCCGTACGTCGGCAAGTCGCTCACCGTGATCGCTTGGCTCTGGGCGCGCACGGTGAAGAGCCCCAACCCGGCGTTTTCACAGGTGGACGTGCCGCGTGCATCCACGTTCATGCTCTCCACGAAGGAGGGCTAGGAGGCGTATGTCGAGCCGGTGATCGAAGACGGCGGCTATCGGTTCACGGTGAAGGTGGGGAAGCCGAGGGATGCGGAGGGAGCGAAGAACGGGACCAAGCTGGCGCGCGGAGCGAACTTCAAGTGCTTGATGTCGGGCACGCCGATGGCAGGCGATCACATCAAGGCCGAGGGCAAAGCCGGGCGCATGGGGGCGCGGCTGATGGCCATCGTGGCCGAGGGTGGCGCGGCCAGCGGGTAGCGGACGATGCCGCCCCCCCCGAAGATCTCGTAGCGCAGCGTGGAGGCGCTCTTGAGGACGTAGAGGCAGGTGCGCTTGAGGGACTTCTTCCGCCTGGGACAAGCCAAGACCCGTCAGAAGCGACCCCGGATCACCCCGGAGAAGACCAACTAGGAGAAACTCGTTGACGCCCCTCCATCGAGGGGCTTATCACTGTCCCGGGTGCCGGACTTTTCGACCGCCACCCACCGCACTTTTGGACCGGCGATTACACTCGTCCCTGAAATCAGGAGGAGACCCCGCTTGAGCTGCACTCGGAGGACGGCCGCGCCGCCGGGATCCGACCGTCGCCGTTCCCGACTCCCGTCGGCGGAGGGGATCCACGACCCCGGCAGGACGACGGCCCGTTTCGCCGGCGCATGAGTCGGGTTTGCCGGCGCCGGTATTCCGC
Organism: Candidatus Eiseniibacteriota bacterium; assembly: GCA_963762255.1. Lineage (GTDB taxonomy): Bacteria > Eisenbacteria > RBG-16-71-46 > JABDJR01 > JABDJR01 > CAVXKA01. Next base: position 259,451 of record CAVXKA010000002.1, on the reverse strand, counting down.
CCCGGTCGAAAGACCCCTGCTTCCGTCCGGTCTCCTGCTCCTGTCCGGTCTCCTGCTCCTGGCTTGCCCGGGCTGCGGCAGCCGGCACCGCGAGCCCGGCCCCGACGCCGGCGCGCCCCGGGAAGCGGGCCCGGTCGCGGGTGGGGCGGATACCCTCGGCTGGACGCCTCTCGATCCCCTCGGCCGGATCCACGTTCCCCTCGGCCTCCCCGACTCGCTCGACGCTCTCAAGTCCTTCGTGGAAGCCGAAGGAAGCGTTTCCCCTGGCTTCGGAACCTACGGGGTGTACTTCTGGCTCCTGGACGGTGCCGGCGGACGGGTAACCGGAGCCACCATGAACGGCATCTCCGCGAGCCGGGGGCTGGATGAGGGGCTCCTGGTTCCCTGGATCGAATGGGAGGCGGGCGGCACCCGCCTCAGGATCCGGCTTGGACAGGTTGAGACGCTCACCGCGGCCGGTCCCCTGCAAGTCGTGGCCGTCCGGTGCCTGGTGACGAACACGACCGGATCGCCGGGGACGGTGTCTCTGGTCGTGGCTCTCCGCCCGCTGGGACCGGCCGGAGGACCGGTTCGTTCGATCGAAACCGACGCGAGAGGCGACGCCCTGCTCGTGGACGGGCATGCCGCGGTGGTCTCGGACACCACGGCCAGCGCCGCGGGAGTGACCGAGTCGGACGTCGCCCGCCTGCTCCTGGAGGGCCGTTTTCCCGCCGACACCTCCGCCGCGTCCGCGGCGGGCTCGGCAAGCGGAGCCCTGCGTTTCGACATGGACACCCTCCCCGGAAAGACGATCGAGCGTGGGTTCGTGCTGCCGGTTCTGCCCGGCCGCCCGGCCGTTCCACACCGTTGGGATGGAGTGGACCCGTGGGCGCAGAAAGACCTCGCCGTTCCCATGCAGGGCTCGGCCGGCGAGCTCCAGGCGGATCCGTCCCTCGCCTGCCTTCGGCGGCTCCCGGTCGACTCCCTCCTCGCGGCGGCGGATACGGTCTGGTCGCGGGCGTCGGGCACCGCTTCGCTCGAGGCGCCCGACCCGCGCTGGTCCGAGGCGTTCCGGGCCGCGATCGCCCACCTCGCCCTGTGCATGAACGAGGGTGCCCTCGACGTCGCGGTCACCAACTACAACGTCTTCACCCGGGACGGCGTCTTCATGGCCGACGCGCTTCTGAAGGCGGGTCGCGCCGATCTTGCCCGCACTACCCTCCGCTACTTCTGGGAGCATCCCTTCAGCGGCCGGATAGAACCCGAGGCCGACAGCCCCGGTGAGATCCTCTGGCTCATGGGGGAATACTGGAAGCTCACCGGCGACACCCTGTGGCTGCGGGAGGCGTACCCACGGGCGGAGCGGCTCGGTCGGATGATCCGCTACCTGCGCACCACCCCGACCCCGCACTGGGTCTCACGCGAGGGCCTGGACTTCGGCCCGGACTTGGATCCCGGCCGGCGGAACCTCCTGGTTCCCGGCCGGTGCGACGGCAAGCATCCCGAGTACACGGAGGCTTTCGACGCGGCGGGGCTGCGGGCGGCGGCCGGGCTGGCCCAGGCGGCGGGAGCCCCGGCCGATGCCCGCACGTTCGGGGGGCTGGCGGACTCCCTGACCGAGGTCTACGCCGCGAAGCACCGGAAGCACCCGGAGGCCGGATACGGGAAGTACTGCGTGCTGTGGCCCTGCGGCCTGTTCCCCCCGGACCGAGGCCCCGTCCTCAAGCGATTCCGGGGGATCGCCGCCGGGAAGCCGGGAGGATGGCACTACTTCGTCTTGGCTACCGCACACCAGGGTCTTCTGGCCGGAAACCGCGAGGCGGGCGGGGGGACGATCGACGCGTATCTGGACACGGACGAGATGAGGGGATGGTACGTCCTCGACGAGGGCGGGTCCAGCGGCCCGGGGGGCTGGAACCACGTGCGCACCCGGTGGAAGCAGGGACACGAGAGCGTGGCGATGCCCCACGGGTGGTCAATTGCTGAGTTCTGGCTCCTGATGCGGGATTGCCTGGTTCACGAGGAAGGCGACCGGCTGGTGCTGTTCGCGGGGATTCCGCGGGCCTGGTTCGACGATCCGCACGGAGTGAGGCTGGCGGATGCGCCCACCCATTTCGGAGCGGCGACGGTCGCCCTGGAACCGCGCGACGAAAGCGCGACCCTGGAGCTGGGGGGGACGGCGCACCCTCCGGGAGGCTACCTGCTTTGCCCTCCACGCGGGATGCGGATGGAAGCCTCGGTGGACGGATCGCCGGTGCCGGCCGACGGCAGGGGACGCCTGGAGATCCCCGCCGGGGCCCGGACCGTCCGCCTGATCTACCGGTAGGCGGCGAGGGTCATAGAATCCCGGCGCGGTCGGGGAGTTCCCCGTCCGGCCGGCGGCGCGAGCGTGAAGAGGAGCGACCATGAGACCGAGGACGAACCGGTTGATGCTCGTCGGCCTGCTCCTGATCGTCGCCGGCGGGGGCATCACCGGGTCCCTCATGCTCTCGCGGAGGATTCCCACCGCTCTCTACACCCCGGCCTACTCCAACTACTGGTTCGACGCCGACCCGGAGCGGGTGGTCGGGGTGGATACTGACGCCCACAGCCATTTCCACTATCGCGACTCGGTCCATCCCCTCTACTCCCTGCTTTCGTACCCGGTGGTCGCCGCGATCCGGGCCGTCGCCGGCACCGACCCCCTGGTCGCGGCGCGGATCTACCACGCCCTCATCGCCGGAGCCTGGTCCGCCGTCCTCCTCCTGGTTCTGCTCCTGATCCGCCTTCCCGTGAGCGTCGCGCTGCCCTACACCCTGCTCGGCATGGTCAGCGCCTCGTCGCTGTTCTGGTACTCCATCCCGGAGACTTACGGCCTCGGGTCCCTCACCATCCTGCTCATGATGGCGCTGGCGGCATGGAACGAACGGCGGCGGACGCCGGCCGCGCTCTGGGTCCTGGCCAGCGCCGGCACGCTGAGCGCGACGGTGACGAACTGGAGCGCCGGCGTTCTGGCTTCGGCCGTCTGCCTCCGGCGGCGGCGCGCGGCGGCGGTCACGATCCTGGCCGGAGTGCTCGTCGTGGGGCTGGCGCTCTTGCAGCGCCGGCTCTTCCCGACGTCCGGGCTGTTCGTGTTCGGCGCCATGGGTGAAGCCCAGTACCTGTCCCACGACGTGTTCGGCGGCCTTTGGCCGGTCTCGCGAGCCATGCTCTTTCACGCCATGGTCATGCCGAGGCTCCTGCGGCTTCCGCTCACGGACTCGAACCAGTTCCTGTTGAGCGTTCAGGCCGCGCCGATCGGTTCGGGAACGGCGTGGGGTGTGCCCGCCGCGGTGCTCTGGACAGGGGTGCTGCTCGTCGGCGTGGTGGGTGGTCTTCGCCACTGGCCTCTCCGCCCGATGCTCGTGGTGGTCGGGTCCCTGCTGGCGCAGTGGCTCGTTTACCTGCTCTTCGGCGACGAGACCTTTCTCTACGCGATCCAGTTCCTGCCGCTCCTGGTGCTCGTGGCCGCCGGGGGAGCGTGGGCGGCGAAGCGGCCCACGGTGATTGCGGGTTGGCTTCTGGTGGTGCTCGTCGTCGCCAACAACTGGACCCTTCTCGTCCAGGCCCGGCGGATGATGTTCGAGGCGGGGCCCCTCCACCGGAGCACCGCCGGCCTCGTGGAAGAGCCGCCCGGCGCCGTCACGCCGCCAGGGGTGGTCTTGGATGCCGGAGCCGGGTCTCCTCCTCGCGTCGAATGACGCGAAGGACGAGCCAGGCCAGCGCCACCGGAACGGCCGCGGTCCAGGCGATCGCCAGGGCCTGAATCCAAGTCCCGAACATCCCCTGGAGGCCCCCGCGTCGAAGTATCACCAGATGCCCAAGAGCAGGTTCAGCGCCGCTCCAAGCGCAACTTCACGCGAACGTTCCGTGCGGGCCAGTCACACGCACGCCATCGACCAGAACGAGGTGGCGTACATGGGCAGGGCCTTGGGAGAGGTGATGAGAAACACCAGTTGCGAGAAGTAGAGGCCCACCGCCTCAAGCACGGGTGGGTAGTTCGCGCAGTTCGCGTGTCCGCCCCGGATGTAAGTGGCGCGACCCGGCAGAAGAACGCGCGCAATGTTCCCGAACCACGCCCGCAGCATTTCCTCAAACGCCTCGTCGGAGACGAAGTCGTTCAGCAGGGGGCGGTCCTTCGCCCGCATCCTTCCGGTGGGCTTCGACTTCGTCCTGTGGCGAGCGAGGTCGAATCCCTGGTGGTGCATGCCCCGGGCGTCGGAGGCTTCCACGACGCTCTTCGCCGCGGGGAAGCTCGAGAGTCCCGCGGCAATCGCGTTGTTGGAGCGCGGTTCCACCTTCACGTTGTAGGGCGGATCGGTGTTGACGAGGTGGACCGGGGCGCCGGCGAGGAGTCGATCCACGGCCGCGAGATCGGAGGAGTCCCCCGCAGAGAAGGCGGTGGTCGCCGAGGATCCAGGGGGCTCCTGGCCGGGTGACGGGCTCCTCGGCGATCTCGTCCTCGAGGAGATCGTATAGCTCGTCGAGATCGAACCCGGTCAGCGCGAGGTCGAAGTCAAGGTCATTGAGCGCTTTCATCTCCTCGGCTAGGAGGTCTTCATCCCAGCCTGCGTCCAGGGTCAGACGGTTGTCGGCGATGACTAGGCGCGCTTCTGGGCTTCCGTTAAATAGGGGAGCTCCATCACCGGGACGATCGTCATCCCAAGCTCCCGGGCGGCGAGCAGCCGTCCGTGGCCGGCGATGATCCCGGAGTCGGCGTCCACGAGGATCGGGTTCGTCCAGCCGAACTCGAGGAGGCTCGCCGCGATCTTGGTGATCTGCTCGGGGCTATGGGTCCGCGGGTTCCGTTCGTAGGGGCGGGGGCGGTCGATGGGCCAGCGCGCAGCACCTTGCGAAGGGTCTCCGCATAGAGCCCTTCGTCGAGCATCAGCCCGCGAATTCTCCGCGCCCCAGTCGGGCCGTGCTTGCCCCGACGATGGGACTCTGAATGCCGGAGCCCGTCGAGACTGCGTTGTCGACTCTAACCGAGGTATGTGACCCGCGCCATGCCTTCATGAAGTCGTGAGACACACAGGAGTGGAGATGAAGCGCGCACGCGTTTTGAAGCGCGATCCCAGGATGCGGCCGGGAACCTACCCCGCTTGCCCCCACCCGAAGTACCAGGAGACAAAGGTCCCTACCCGACGGTGTTCGAGGTCCGTGGCCATGCTGGGCGGTCACCCCGAGCATATGGAGGTCGTTAGCATTCGTCGTCGCCGTGCTGGTGCGGCAAGACGGGGCCCGACCGTAGCAGGAAGGGGGCGGTGATGAGCGGATACCGCAAGGTCCCCACCCGAATGTGGACTGAGAGCCCATTCGTTGATCTCCCCATGTCACCGCCTAGCGCGAAGTTCCTCTGGTTCTGGCTCTTGACCGGGCCTCTCAGCACGATCATCCCAGGGATCGTGTCAGGTGGCCCCATCGTGCTGGTCGTGGTCTTGGAACGAGACGAAGGCTGGTCACGGGATGACCCGCTGGGAGCGCTTGTGCAGCTAGCCCCAATGCGTCAAAAGGATCAGGCGACTTGGGCGAGTTTCTGGCCGAGTGCTTCGAAGAGCGCCCTTGCGGGGAGGGCGCTTCTCCCCAACCTTGGGCCCTTAGGGACGCGAATTTGCCAGCTCGTTCGGCCCTTGGGTTTTCGTCCACTCCGTCCGAAATTGGACCGGAGATACCTTGCCTAAGCTGCCATGGGGCCGGTCGGTATTGTACTCCTCCCTCCACGTCCTGAGCGTTCTCTGCGCATCCCGAAGATCCAAGAAGTAGTGCTGCGTGAGGCGCTCGCCCTCATCAACCAGACTCTCGATGAGGCCCTCGCCGCGCAGGAGGGCGACTTCGACGCCGACACCCGTTGGGCGCTGACCTGGTTCGAGCAATCGGGCTTCACGGAGGGGGAGTACGGCGTGGCCGAGCAACTCTTTAAGTCCAAGAACATGAGCGTCGCCGGCATGGTCGAAGCAGGCATCCTCGAATCGAAGCGCGGCAAGGTGCGGCTCTTGAAGCTGGACGAACTCCCCGCCAAGTGGGACCCCGCGAGCGATTCGCGCCTCACTGCGTGGGAGGTCGTCCACCACCTGATCCGCGTGCTCGCAAGCGGGGGAGAAGGTGCGGCTTCAGATCTGGTCGCCAAGCTTGGCGCGAGGGCCGAAGTCGCTCGTGAGCTGGCCTACCGCCTCTACACGCTCTGCGAGCGCAAGAAGCGCGCGGCCGAGGCGCTTGCGTACAACGGCCTTGTCCAGAGCTGGCCCGAGATCGCCCGGCTCTCCCGTGAAGGCGGGAAGCCGCAACCCGAGCAGGGAGGCCTATTCGGGGGGACCGAGGAATGATCCATGGCTCCCCGCGACGTGGTACCATTAGGGGAGCCAAACGCCTCGTGCTCACGATCCTCGTCTCGGCTTATGCAACAAGGAGATCCCCCCATGAAGCGCTTGCTACTCCTCCTGCTAGCTGCCTGCCTCATGCTTACCGCCCTGTCCGTCGCCCCGGCCGCCGCCGCCACCTACCGCAACCTCATCGTGCAGGATCCGGCGAGCCCCACCGACGTGGATACGGTCATCCTCTGGATCGAGAGCGATACCGCCTTCGGGGAGACCGCGGGCGTGGAGTACAGGATCGGCTCGACCTACGTGAAGGTTCTCGGCACCTTCGACGCCTCCGGCCCCGTCCCAGCGAACTGGAGAGCCGAACTCCCCCCGCAGATGCCAGGGATCTTCGTCGAGTACCAGCTCTTCACACGCAACGAGTTCGGCCAGGATTACGGCTTCACCGGTTTCAATTGGAACTACCTCGTGGATGCTCCCGTCCCTGCGCTGCAGACCACGTTCGGCGCGATCAAGGCCCTGTACCTGGCTGCGCGCTGACCTGAAGCGACGTCTCGGCGGTGCGTCCGCGGCCGGCCGGTGAGCGGGCCCGGCGATCCTGCCTAGTCTCTTGTCCGACAACAGGTTCATGGGCGGTGGGGAGAACCCGCATCTCCGGGTTGACGGCGGGGTAGAAAACGCTGGAATCGGGCTGGGGGGTGCGTTTACCCTCATGCCCCTTACGGGGAACAGGCTTTGGCGCGGATAGCAGGAGGGATCCAGCATGTGGCAGTGTGACAACTGCGGGTACACGGACGAGGACGGGGCGACCTTCGAGGAAGAGCCCAAAGGGACCGGCCCCGAAGCGGCCGTGCGTTATTGTCCGGAGTGCGGCAGCGACGAAGTCTACGCGGTCGAGGAGGACGAGGAGGACCTCGACGACGACGAGGAAGACGAGGACGACGACGACGAGGAGGACTGGGACGAGGACTTCGAGGAGGAGGAGGAGGAGAACGAGGAGGAGTGGTGAGTGCCTGCGCGCCGCTCCGGTGCTGCGGATGCCGCGCGCGACAAGCTCCCCCCCGTCCGATACGTCCGCGTTTGTGATTCGTGGGGGCGATTAGCTCAGTTGGTTAGAGTGCTTGCTTGACATGCAAGAGGTCAGTGGTTCAACTCCACTATCGCCCACCAATTCGATCTCGGTGACGCCGGTCCGGTAGGAGGCATCACCGGCACAGATCCGGTTCCCGCTCGACGCAGGCCTCCGGCCTGCGTCGCTGTTTACGGCCGGGAGGCGAGGGATCGCACCGGCTCCCAACGAGGTGAAGCTCATGGCCAAGGTCAAGGTTCGGTTGGCGGACGGCCTCCGCGAAGTCGATGTCCCCGCCGAGGGGGTGTGGGCGGACGCGCTGCGCCTCGCCGGCGCGCCCGCCGACGCTTACGGCGTGAAGGTGGACGAAAAGCTCCAGGGGCTTTCCGAGCGTGCGGTGGACGGCGCCGAGGTCGTGCCCGTGGATTTCAACGACCCCGTCGGCCGTGAGATGTACCGGCACAGCACGGCGCACATCATGGCTTCGGCAGTGGCCGAGCTCTTCCCCAACACCAAGTACGCGATCGGTCCCGCCATCGAAGACGGGTTCTACTATGACTTCGAGACCGAGCGTCCCTTCACCGAGGACGATCTGCGCGCGATCGAAGTGAAGATGCAGGAGATCGTCGATCGCAACCTGCCGTTCCAGAAGAGCTGGCTCCCCAAGGAAGCGGCGGTGCGCGAGTTCGAGCGCCGCAATGACCGGTTCAAGGTGGAGATCCTCGCGGGGATCGCCGATCCGGAGGTCACCCTCTACCGTCACGGCGAGTTCGAGGATCTCTGCACCGGTCCGCACCTGCCCACCACCGGCCGCCTGCGGGCGTTCAAGCTCCTTTCCGTGGCCGGCTCCTACTGGCGCGGCGACTCGAATCGCGATCGCCTGCAGCGCATCTACGGCACGGCGTGGGATTCGAAGGAGCAGCTCGAGGTCTACCTGGCCCGCATCGAGGAAGCCAAGAAGCGCGACCATCGCAAGCTCGGCCGCGAACTCGATCTGTTCTCGCTCCACGAGGACGTGGGGGGCGGCCTCGTGTTCTGGCACCCGCGTGGCGCGCGCATCCGCAAGGTCATCGAGGACTACTGGCGGGACGCGCACCTCGCCAACGGCTACGAGCTCGTCTACTCGCCGCACGTGGGTCGCGCGGCCCTCTGGGAGACCTCGGGACATCTCGACTTCTACAAAGAAGCGATGTACCCGTCCATGGTGATGGACGACCAGGAATTCTACGTCAAGCCGATGAACTGCCCCTTCCATATCAAGATCTACAACACGAACCTGCGCTCCTATCGCGAGCTGCCGCTGCGGTGGGCGGAGCTGGGCACCGTGTATCGCTACGAGCTTCCCGGCGTGCTCCACGGCCTCATGCGCGTGCGGGGCTTCACCCAGGACGACGCGCACCTCTTCGTGAGCCCGGCGCAGATGGACGCCGAGATCGACCGCGTTCTCAACTTCTGCCTGGACATGCTGCGCACCTTCGGCTTCCAGGACTTCGAGCTCTACCTCTCCACCCGTCCCGCCAAGGCGGTGGGGGAGCCGGAGCGCTGGGCGGCGGCGGAGCGGGCGCTGCGCGCGGCCCTCGAGAAGACCGGGCTCTCCTTCCAGGTAGATGACGGCGGAGGGGCGTTCTACGGCCCCAAGATCGACATCAAGATCCGCGACGCCATCGGCCGCTCCTGGCAGTGCAGCACGATCCAGTTCGACTTCAACGAGCCCGAGCGCTTCGACATGACCTACATCGGCGAGGACGGCGCGAAGCACCGCCCCTATATGATCCACCGAGCGCTCCTGGGTTCACTCGAGCGGTTCTTCGGGATCCTGATCGAGCACTACGCGGGGGCGTTCCCCGTCTGGTTGGCCCCGGTTCAGGCCCGGATCCTGCCCATCAGCGAACAGAACCTTGGCTATGCCGGGGTGGTTCGGGACGAGTTGGCCGCGGCCGGCATCCGGGTGGACATCGACGAGCGCAACGAGAAGATCGGAGCCAAGATTCGGGACGCCGAGGTCCTCAAAGTCCCGTACATGCTGGTGGTGGGACGCCGCGACGAGGCGGCGGGGACGGTCTCGGTCCGCCGCCACGGGGTGGGGGATCAGGGGTCCACCAGCCGGCCCGAGTTCCTCGAGAAAGTCCTTGCCGAGGTGGCGGCCTACCAATAAGATACTGGGCTTGCGCCAAGCAGGGGCGTTTGCTTCTCACCCGGCGGCGGGACCCGCGTTCGCGCGGCGGTCCGTCGGTCGGCCGGGTTCCCCCGAGTGGGGGGCGCTGATTGCGACAGGTCGCTCCGGGACCCAGCTCTCCGTGGACGTCTCGTTCGCGGGGGTGCCGTGGCCGGAACCGGGTGGGAGAACTCCATCCGGGATCGTCGCGTCGGTGAGAGCGGAGCAGGCGCGTCCTCGCGCGGCTCCGCTTTTTCGTTTTTGGACGGTCTGGCCTTCTCCGGAACACCCACGCGACAGCGGGGGCGGGCCGGGGATCAGTACAGGAGGTAAATAGCATAATAAAGAAAGAAGATCAGGTGCGGGTCAACGAGCGCATCCGAATCCCCAGCGTCCGAGTGGTCGCTGAGGACGGCAGTCAAGTGGGGGTGATGTCCTCGTACGAAGCGCTCCGACTCGCGCGTGAGCACGGTCTGGATCTCGTCGAGGTCTCGCCGCAGGCCTCGCCGCCGGTGTGCCGGATCATGGACTTTGGCAAGTACAAGTACGAGATGGCCAAGCGAGCGGCCAAGGCGCGCAAGGTCCAGCACCGGATCCAAGTCAAGGAAGTGAAGTTCAGGCCCAAGATCGACGAGCATGACTTCGAGTTCAAGGTGAACCATGCGCGCGCGTTCTTGAACGAGAACGACAAAGTGAAGTTCACGGTCATGTTCCGAGGCCGCGAGGTTGCGCACTCGGAGTTGGGCCGGCAGTTGCTCGACAAGGCTGCTGAGTTGCTGCAGGACATCGCCGTGCTGGAAACCCCTCCTCGCATGGAAGGGCACACCATGGGGATGATCCTCATGCCCCGTCGGGGAGAGAAGCCGAAGCCCGGCAAGCCGGATGAGGCGCCTGAGCCCGGAAGACCGGCTGCGGCGCCGGAGCCAGTAGCGCTCGACACTCCCAAGCCGGGGAGCCCGAGCTAAAGGAGATCACGATGCCCAAGTTGAAGACGAACCGTGGCGCGGCCAAGCGCTTCAAGCGCACCGCCTCGGGGCGCATCAAGCGTGGCAAGGCGTACAAGAGCCACATCCTGACCAAGAAGACGACGAAGCGGAAGCGCAACTTGCGCCAGTCCACCATGGTGAGCTCGGCCGACGGCGACCGGGTGAAGAGGATGTTGGGACTCCGCTAGACCGATTTCCGGCGGGAGAGCCGCGCGCCGCGCTGCGCTCTCGTCTCCGCCGCTACGCCCCCGTCCAGCGGGGAGCGGGAGGTAACGAACATGCCACGCGCAACTGGAGTAGTGCCGGGTCGGGCCCGGCGAAAGAAGGTCTTGGCCGCCGCCAGGGGAAACTTCGGCGGCCGGTCCAAGTTGTTCAAGAGCGCGAACGAGACCGTCATGCGCGGTCTGCACTTCGCGTGGGAGCATCGCCGTCGCAAGAAGCGCGACTTTCGGCGTCTCTGGATCACACGCATCAACGCCGCCGCGCGTCAGCACGGGCTGTCCTACAGCGTCTTCATCAGCGGGCTGAAGCTGGCCAACGTGGAGATCGACCGCAAGGTGCTGGCCGAGCTGGCGGTGCACGACAGCGAGGCCTTTGCGCAGCTCGCTCAGGTGGCGCGGGACGCGGCGAACGCCTAGTCCGGTGGCCGACGCGCTGAGCCTCATCCAGGAAGTCGAGCGGATCCGCGAGACGGCCCTGGCCGAGATCGCCGGGGCCGCGGATGCGGCCGCTCTCGAAGCGGTTCGCATCCAGCATCTGACCCGCAAGGCGCCGTTGACCGCGATCCTGCGCGGCCTCAAGGACGTTCCGCCCGCGGAGCGCGGGCGGGTCGGTCAGGCCGCGAACGAGGCCAAGGTGGCCCTCGATGTCGCGCTCGCCGAGAGGGAGGCCGCGCTCAACCGCGCCGCCGCCGCCGTGCGCGAGGATCTCACCCTTCCCGGGGTGCGCCCGCCGCGCGGTCACGCGCATCTGCTCACCCAGACCGAAGAGCGCATCCTCGACATCTTCCGCGGCATGGGCTTCGCCGTGGCGCGCGGCCCGGATGTGGAGGACGACTACCACAACTTCGAGGCGCTCAACTTCCCCAAGGGGCACCCCGCCCGCGACATGCAGGACACGTTCTTCGCGTCGGAGAACATCCTGCTGCGCACGCACACCTCGCCGGTGCAGATCCGTGTGATGGAGAGCACGCCGCCGCCGATCCGCATGGTGTTCCCGGGACGCGTCTACCGGCGCGAGGCCCAGGACGCCACGCATTCCTCCGAGTTCCACCAGGTGGAGATCCTCTACGTGGACCGCGGCGTGACGATGAAGGATCTCCGGGGGACGCTCACCCGGTTCGCCCACGAGATGTTCGGCGGGCACCTCGACGTGCGCTTCCGCCCGAGCTACTTCCCGTTCGTGGAACCGGGCGCGGAGATGGACATCTCCTGCTTCCAGTGCAAGGGAGCGGGCTGCCGTCTCTGCAAGCAGAGCGGCTGGATCGAGATCCTCGGGGCGGGCATGGTTCACCCCAGGGTGCTGCGCAACGTCGGCTACGATCCCGAGGCGGTCTCGGGCTATGCCGCCGGCATGGGCGTGGAGCGCGTCACGATGCTCCGCCACGGCGTCCCGGACATTCGCCTCTTCTTCGAGAACGACCTCCGCATCCTCACCCAGTTCTAGTTCCATCGCGCGCGTGGTAGGATTCGCGCTCCACATCGCGCCGGCGATGACCGTCCGCCCCTCCGCGGAGCGTCTCGGCCGCCGCGCCCGCGCAGGGGAGACCACGGTGCGCTTCAGCTTGAACTGGATTCGTGATTTCACCGACGTGACCGAGGACCCGGATGTCCTCGCGCGCCGCCTCACCATGGCCGGGTTGCCGGTGGACCGCGTCGAGCGCCCGGCCTCCATCCCCGACACCGTGGTGGTGGCCCGCATCGTCGAGCGCCGCCAGCATCCCAACGCGGACCGTTTGAGCCTCTGCAAGGTCGACGCAGGCCACGGCGAACTGCTGGACGTCGTCTGCGGCGCGCCGAACGCGCGCGACGGGCTGTACGTGGCGCTGGCCACCATCGGCACCGCGCTCCCCAACGGCATGACCATCAAGAAGAGCAAGATCCGCGGCGAGACCAGCATGGGCATGCTCTGCTCGCAGATCGAACTCGGCCTCGGCGACGACGCCTCCGGCATCATCGAGCTCGAGCCGGCGCCGGTCGGCACCCCGCTTGCCAAGGTGCTCGGAGCGGGGGACGTGATCCTCGACATCGACATCCCCGCCAACCGCGGCGACTGCCTGAGTCATCTGGGCCTCGCGCGGGAGATCGCGGCCGTAACCGGGCAGCCGCTGCGCGTGCCCGAGTCGACGGTGCCCGAGGGGGGCGCCCCCGCCTGCGAGTTCGGGGTGGCCGTCGAGAGCCTCGAAGACTGCGGGCGCTTCACCGCGCACCTGATCCGCGGCGTCACCGTCGGTCCCTCGCCGGCGTGGCTCGTGAAGCGCCTCGAAGCGGTGGGCCAGCGCTCCATCAACAACGTCGTGGATGTCACCAACTTCGTCATGCAGGAGATGGGTCAGCCGCTCCACTCCTTCGACGCCGAGCGTCTGGGCACCGGCCGCATCCTGGTGCGCCGCGCGCGCGCCGGCGAGCGGCTCACCACCCTCGACGACGTGGACCGCATGCTCGACCCCGAGGTGCTCCTCATCACCGACGGCGAACGTCCGATCGGGGCCGGTGGTGTGATGGGAGGGGCCAACACCGAGGTTCACGAGGGGACGAAGAACATCGTGCTCGAAGCGGCGTGGTTCCGCCCCGAGCGCGTGCTGAAGGGCTCGCGCGCGCTGCGCCTCGACACGGATGCCGCCATTCGCTTCCGTCGCGGCGTGGACCCGGGCAACGTTGTCCGCGCCGCGCGCCGCGCGGCGGGGCTCATCGCGGAGCTCTCCGGCGGCGAGGTCGCTCCGGGTTTCGCGGAGATCGCCGACCCCGCGTTGACCGCGCCGCGTCTCGTCACGCTGCGCCCCGAGAAGGTGGGGGAGACGCTCGGCGAGGCCGTCCCGGCGGATGAAGTGGAAACGCGGCTCCGCGCATTCGGGTTCAAGGTGGCGCGGGAGCAGGACGGGACGATGCGGGTGACCGTCCCCTCGTGGCGGCGCGACGTGTTCGAGGAGTGCGATCTGGTGGAAGAGGTCGCGCGGCATCGCGGCTACGACGCCATCGGTTCGCGCGCCTACAACGCGAGCGCGGTGAGCGCTCCCATCCAGGCGGAGGAAGTGCGCCGCCGTCGCGCCGGAGAGATCCTGCGCGGTTTCGGATTCAACGAGGCCTGCACGCGCACGCTCACCTCGCGCGATGCCGCCACGCTGGTCGGTGTGTCGGCGGAGCGGTCGGACGCGGCGTTCTTTCCACTCTTCGAGCCGCGCTCTCGCGAAGAAGAGGGGCTTCGGGTCTCGCTGGTTCCCTCCCTCCTGGCCGCGGTAGGGCACAACCTGCGCCACGGCTTGGCCGAGGTGCGCCTCTACGAACTCGGCAAGACCTTCCGGCGCGCCTCGATCGAGGAGGGCGCGGACGAGCTCCCGGAAGAGACGGAGTGGATCGGTCTCGCTGCCGCCGGCGGGACGTTTGCCTCGTCGCTCGAGCGCGCGCAGCGCAGCCTGGGGCTTCAGGACTTCAAGGGATTCGTGGAGGCGTTGCTCGCCGCCTGCGGAATTGACGGCACCCAGTGGCGACCCTATTCTGACGCGGACGTCGTTCCACCCGGCGCGATCGGCATCGTGAGCGGGGATCGCAACGTCGGATTCGTGTGGGAGACCGACGCGGGCACCCGCGCGCGCTTCGAATTGAACCGGCCGGTGTACGTGGGGCAGGTGCGCCTCGACGCGCTTCCTCTCGACACCGGTGTGCCGCGCCGCTACGAAGAACCGTCGCGCTTTCCGTCGATGCGCCGCGATCTCGCGTTGGTGGTCCCCGCCGAGCGCACGCAGGACGAGGTGCGCGGCTGGCTCCGCGAGCTGGCGGGCGTGCACCTGGTGGCGGTGGAACTGTTCGATCACTATCGAGGCAAGCACATTCCGTCCGGGTTTGTGGGGCTCGGGTACAGCCTGACGTTTCGCGCCCCCGATCGGACGCTGGAAGACAAGGACGTGGACGCCGCCGTGGATCGGATCGTGAACGGTCTGGGGCAGCGCGGCATCACGCGGCGCGACACCTGAGCGCGCCGCGGAAGGGAACGGCATGAGCATCATCGAGACGGACGTCGAGGCGGCGCAGGCCGCGCATGCGGCCGAGGCACTGGAGCGGCTGGAGGGGCATGTGGTGCGCGTCCTCGAAGCCCTGCGCGAGGCGCGCTCGGAGCGTGACGCCCTCGCGGAGCAACTGGCGGAGCGGGACGCCCGCATCGAGGAACTGGAATCGACGATCGAAGAGGAACGGGCGAGCGGGGGCGAGGTGGAGCGGATATCGCGGCAGCGCGACGATCTGCTCCACGAGCGCGCCACGCTGGCGCGGCGGGTGGAGTCGATCCTCGGCCTGGTCGAGGGGATGCAGCCCGAATAGGCACCGCGGCAGGGGCCTTGGACCCATCGCGCGAGGAGGTGAACGATGGAAAAGACGGTGCGCACGCTCAAGGTGGAGCTGCGCGGCACCCCGTACGATCTGCGGACGGACATGAGTCCGGAGGCGCTCGCCGGTATCGCCGCCTACGTGGACGGCAAGATGCGGGAGTTCGATCCCAAGGGAACGCAGTCGCAGGCCAAGGTCTCCATGCTCACCTCGCTCACCATCGCCGGCGAGCTGCTCGAAGAGCGCGAGCATGGCAAGCGTACGCGCCGCGATCTGGTGCGGCGGCTCGAGCGGCTCGAGGAACTTCTGGACGGCGCCCTGACCGAGGGCTAACATCGTGTGGTGATGTGTCGCGGTCACGGTCGCGGCGCGTCGAAAGCACAGAACAGGCGGGTTTGAAGATTCCCTGCCCTGTCCGTGATGATTCCAGGTATTTTTGAGCCAACACCTAGACTTCGGGAGCTTGAAGATCGGACGGAGTGATCCCCGCTCGCGGGGAACACGAACTCCGGAATACGGCGCCCACCTGGTAAGTTTAGGTTCAAAAACCCGACTCACACGGCATTCGGCGGGGAATTTTCTTTTCTTATGAACTTGCTCTTCATCGGCGACGTGATGGGACGCCCGGGCCGGCAGGCCGTGGTGCGACTTCTCCCCGAGCTGCGCCGCGAGTTGCACGTGGACGTCGTGCTGGCCAACGGCGAGAACCTCGCCGCCGGGGCGGGGCTCACCCACGACACCGCGGGCGAGATGTTCGCGGCGGGGGTGAACGTCCTCACCAGCGGGAACCACCTCTTCGACAAGCGCGAAGGACACGCCTACATCGAGCGTGAAGCGCGCGTGGTGCGTCCCGCCAACTACCCGCCGGGCACCCCGGGGGCCGTGCTCGCGGTCATCGATGCTCCCGGCGGCAAGATGGCGATCGGCTGCGTGCTGGGGCGCGTGTTCATGAAGCCCTTCGACGACCCCTTCCGCGCGGCGGATGCGCTGATCGCCGAGGCGCGCTCGCGCGAAGCGCGCTACGTGATCCTCGACGTCCACGCCGAGGCCAGCTCGGAGAAGATGGCCCTCGGTTGGCACCTCGACGGTCGCGTCTCGGCGGTGCTGGGCACCCACACCCACATCCCCACCGCGGACGAGCGCGTGCTCCCCGCCGGCACAGCGTACATCTCGGACGTCGGGATGACGGGACCCTACGATTCGGTGATCGGCATGGAGAAGAACGCGGTGATCGCGCACTTCCTGACCGGTCTTCACCAGAAGTTCCAGCCGGCCACTCGCGACATCCGGCTCTACGCGGTGCTGGTGGATCTGGACGAGGCCACGGGGCGGGCCCGTTCGATCCGGCGGATCGCGCGAGTGATCGAGGATGGAGGACCGGCATGACGGCGCGGCGTATCGACGGCATCCTGCGCGCGGGGGAGATTCAGGAGGAAGCGGCGACGCGCGCGGCTACGTTACGGGCGCGAGGCATCGTGCCGACCCTGGCCATGATGCGCATCGGCGAGGACCCCGCCTCCATCGTCTATCTCCGCAAAAAGGCGGAAGCCTCGCAAGCTGTCGGGGTGGCCACGCGAGAGGTGATCCTTCCGGCCGACACCGATCCGGGCAGCGCGCGCGACGCGCTCCGCGATCTCAATCGCGATCCCGGCGTGCACGGCATTCTCTTGCAGCTTCCGCTTCCGGCGGCTTTCAACGCCACCGAACTCCTCGATCTCATCGACCCGGCCAAGGACGTGGACGGGCTCCACCCCATGAACATCGGTCGGCTCGCGCGCGGCGATACCGCGTTCATCCCCTGCACGCCGCTCGGCGTTTTCTACCTCCTCGTGCGCGAGGGGGTGAATCTCGCCGGCGCGACCGTGGCCGTGCTCGGGCGCTCGAACCTGGTGGGCCGCCCGCTGGCGAACCTGTTGAGCCAGAAGGGGGGCGGCCGCGACGCCACCGTGATCCTCCTGCACAGCCGCAGCCGCTCGCCGGAGCGTTTCACCCGCGACGCGGATGTTCTGGTTGCCGCGATGGGGCGCGCCGCGGTGGTGACCGCGGACATGGTCAAGCCCGGTGCGGTGGTGATCGACGTCGGTATGAACCGAGTCGCCAACCCGGACAAGCCGGGCAAGACGAAGCTGGTGGGGGACGTGGCCCCCGAGGCGGCGGAGGTTGCCTCGGCGATGACGCCGGTGCCGGGCGGCGTCGGCCTCATGACCGTGGCCATGCTCATGCGCAACACCGTGGACGCCGCTTCAGGCACGGTCACGCGACCGTTCTCGATCGGAGCGGCATGATGCGGGCAGCGCGGCGAGGACGCCCCGCATGAGCGAGCCCCCTCCGGTCTTCTCGGTCTCCGAGATCACCGGTGCGATCCAGCGCACGTTGGCCGACACTTTCGGCCGCGTGAGCGTGCGCGGCGAGATCTCCAACTTCCGTCCGGCCGCGTCCGGCCATCTCTACTTCGCGCTCAAGGACCGCGACGCGCAGCTACGCACCGTCATGTTTCGCGGCGCCGCGATCGGGTTGCGCTTCCTTCCCGCGGACGGGGTCGAGGTGATCGCCGACGGCGAAATCTCGATCTATCAGCCGCGCGGCGATCTCCAGCTCATCGTGCGCACGATGGTTCCGGCTGGGATGGGCGCGCTCATGCAGGCGTTCGAGGCGCTCAAGCGCCGGCTCGCGGCCGAAGGCCTCTTCGACGCGGAGCGGAAGGTACCGCTGCCGAGCTACCCGATGACGGTGGGCATCGTCACGTCGCCCACCGGCGCCGCCGTGCGCGACCTCCTTCACGTGCTCGGCAGGCGCTGGCCGGTCGCGCGCATCGTCTTCATTCCGGTGCGGGTGCAGGGCGAGGGCTCCGCCGAGGAGATCGCCGCCGCGCTGCGGAGGATGGACGCCTGGGGCGGCGCCGACGTCATCATCGTAGGTCGCGGCGGGGGGAGTCTCGAAGACCTGTGGGCCTTCAACGAAGAGCCCGTGGCCCGCGCCATCGCCGCGTGCACAACGCCGGTCATCTCGGCGGTGGGGCACGAAACCGATTTCACGATCGCCGATCTCGTGGCCGACCTGCGCGCGCCCACACCCTCCGCTGCGGCGGAGGTGGCGGTGCCCGATCGCCGCGAGGTGGCGCGCCGGTTCGCGCATCTCGGCGAGAAGCTCGATCGCCACATGGCGCGCGCGCTGCACGAGCGGCGCATGACGCTCCAGCGACTCGTGTCTGCGTACGGGTTGCGGCGCCCCGAGGAGTTCCTGCGCCGCGAGCAGCAGCGCGTGGACGGATTGGCATCGCGCCTGGCCGCGGCAACGGTTACGGTTGCGGAAACCCGCCGGCGGCGGATTCAGGAGGCCGCGCGAGTTCTCGGCGCGCTCGACCCCACCGCGGTGCTCGGGCGCGGCTACTGCCTCGCGCGGGATCCCGCGACGGGGCGCGTTCTCACCGGCGCGAAGGGGCTTGCCCTCGGTGCGCCGTTGGTGGTGCAGTTTAGGTCCGATCGGGCTCACGCCCGCGTGGAGCGCGTGGAGGCGGGAGGCCCGCGAGAGCTGGAGGGAACTCCGGGAGGGGATCGATGAGCCCCGGAAAGAAGAAGTCGCCGGCGAGGAAGAAGTCCGCGCCGGAGGCGACCGACGATTTGAGCTTCGAGGCCGCGCTCGAGCGGCTGGAATCGGTAGTTGCGCGCCTCGAAGAGGGCGAGGTTCCTCTGGAGGAGAGCATCCAGGCCTACGCCGACGGCACCCGACTCGTGCGTCACTGCGTGAAGAAGCTCGAAGCCGCTGAGGCCACGATCCGCGAGCTGTCGGAAGGGAGCGAGGGGTTCCGGCTGGAGCCCTCGGCGCTCTCCGGCGCGGTCGATGATGAGGAGCCGGTTGAAGAAGAGGACGATGAGGAAGATGAGGACGAGGATGGGGAGCTTCCGTTCTGATTCCGCCCGCGCGCTGGAGCGCGCATCCACGGGATCGTCCCGGCGGTCGTCCGCCGATGGGCGCGGGCGGTCGTCCGACGACGCCCCGGCCGCGCGCAACTATCTCGAGGTCGCAAGCCGACGCGTGGACCGCGCGTTGGATCGCATCATTCCCGCTGCCAAGGAGCGCCCCGAGATCATTCACGACGCCATGCGCTACACCGCGCTCTCGGGGGGGAAGCGCCTGCGTCCCGCGATGGTGCTCCTGGCCTACGAGACCTTCGGTGGCACCGGGCGCAAGGCGGACGCGGTGGCAGCGACGCTGGAGATGGTGCACGCGTTCTCGCTCATCCACGACGACCTCCCGGCAATGGACGACGACGACTACCGCCGGGGCCGCCTCTCCAACCACAAGGTGTTCGGTGATGGGGTGGCTATCCTAGCCGGGGACGCGCTGTTAGCCAGGAGTTTTCATGTGTTAGGCGAACTCGGGAAACCGGGGGCGCTCGGTCCCGCCGTCGCCGCGCGGCTGGTGGAGGAGCTGGGTGCCGCGACCGGCTCGGGCGGAGTGATCGGCGGGCAGGCGCTCGATCTGCTTTCCGAAGGGAAGAAGGCGAGCCGCGCCACGCTGCTCTACATTCATCGCCACAAGACGGCGCGGCTCTTCACCGCCGCGCTGCGCATGGGGGGGATCGCCGCCGAGGCCTCCGCCGCGCGGCTCGCGCTCCTGACCGCTTACGGCGAGGGGTTCGGCCTGGCGTTTCAGATCGTGGACGACATCCTCGGCGCGGCCGGCACCTTCCGCGAGCTGGGCCGCGAGCCCGGACGTGACGCGGAGCGGGGGAAGGCGACCTATCCGGGGGTGATCGGGTTCGCGGCGTCCCACAAAGCAGTCGACCGGCACTTGAAGGCGGCGCGGACGGCGGCCGCGCGCATGCCGCAACGACGTGATGTCTATCGCGGCTTGGTCGACATCCTCGACGCGCGCCGACGCGACGCGAAGGGCGAGCTTCTGCGCCCGGCGGGGAAGGCCTGATGATTTCCGCGCGTCGGCGCGACGCGAGGGGCAGGTTGCTGCGCCCGGTGAGGTCGGTATGAGGGACTTCGTCGCCTCCGCGCCGTACCTCGTGGCGCTCTCGGCGGGCTTCGTCGTCCAGATCTACAAGTTCGTGGCGTTCTTCGTGCGCTACCGCCGGGTCAACTTCACGCGGCTGGTGGGCACGGGCGGCATGCCCAGCTCGCATTCAGCGAGCGTGACCGCGCTCACGACGTCGGTCGGGTTCCTCGAGGGCTTCACGTCTCCGCTCTTCAGCGTCACCCTCTTCTTCAGCCTCGTCATCATGTACGACGCCGCGGGGCTTCGGCGCGCCGCCGGCACGCAGGCCCGCATCCTGAATCGCATGGTCGCCGACCACTATGCCCACCGCACGTTCAAGCCCGAGCGTCTCTCCGAGCTCGTGGGACACACGCCGTTCGAGGTGTTCGTGGGTGCCGCCTTCGGCGTGTTGTACGCCTTCATCTGGTACCTCTAGGAGGATCGTCACATGAACGCGCGCCGGATCTCGTTATTGGCGAATCTGCACAAGACGGAAGCGATCCCCACCGCGCGGTCGGTGATCGCGCGGTTGCGCAAGGCGGGGGTGGAGGTGCTGCTCCGGCGGGATCTCGCCGAGGCGCTGGGCGAGGGCCACGGGGAGGACAGCTTCTTCCGCGACGCCGACATGATCCTCTCGCTCGGCGGCGACGGCACGCTCTTGACCGCGGTGCGTGCGCTGGAGGGACGGGAGATCCCGATCCTGGGGATCAACCTTGGAGGGCTCGGTTTTCTCACCGCGGTGCCGTCGACGGAGATCGACGCGTGCCTCGAAACCGTGCTCGCCGGCGAGTGCCGCGTCGAGGAGCGCCGTCTCATCAAGGCGACCACGCGGGAGCCCGGCGGTCGGCCGATCATCCTGCACGCGCTCAATGACGTCGTGGTGGACGAGGGGAGTTTCACGCGGCGGGCGGTGGTGCTCAAGATGAGCATCGACCACAGCTACGTGGGGACCTTCACCGCCGACGGATTGATCGTCGCCACGCCGACGGGGTCCACCGCCTACGCGCTCTCCGCGGGCGGGCCGATCGTGCACCCCGCGCTGCCGGCCCTGGTGGTGACACCGGTCTGCGCGCACACGCTCGCGGTCCGGCCGCTGGTGTTCGGGAACGGGGAGACCGTGGAGATCGAGAACCAGTTGCCGGATGCGGCCATCAAGATCACCGCGGACGGGCAGGACGCGTTCGTGGTTGGGCCGGGGATGCCGGTGCACGTGAGCCTCTCCGAACGCAAGGCACTGCTCGCGTTCGTGGGGCGGCGGCCGTACTACGAGATCCTGCGCACGAAGCTGAATTGGGGCGGCATCCCGAAGACGCGGTGAGGGGGGCGGGCCTCGCGGAGTCGACCCGCAACCCGCTGCGCGGCGGATGATCACCCGGGTGAGCACCCCGCTGCCCCGTACCCATGAGCTACAATTCCTCGATCGCGCTCGGCATAACCCGCGCACGATTGCAAACGCGCCCGTCCGGAGAGGATCCGCATGCTGACCGAACTCTGGGTCTCCAACTTCGCCGTCGTGGAGCGGCTGGAAGCGCGCTTCCGGCCCGGCTTGAACGCGCTCACCGGCGAAACGGGGGCGGGGAAATCGCTGGTGGTGGGCGCACTCGACCTGGTGCTGGGAGGGCGGGCGTCCGCCGACCTCGTGCGCCAGGGCGCCGGCGAAGCCGAGATCGTGGCGCGCTTCGAACTGGCCCCCAACCACTTCCTCGCTCGCGGTCTCGATCAGCCGCTGGAGGACGGCGCGCTTGTCCTTCGCCGCGTGATCGCCGCCGACGGCCGCTCGCGGGCCTACGTCAACGACCGCCCGGCTACGGTGGGCCGGCTGCGCGACATCGGTGCGACGCTGGCCGATCTGCACGGCCAGCACGAACAGCAGAACCTGCTTCGCGAAGAGACGCATCTCGATTACCTCGACGCGTACGCCGCGGATCGCGAGCTTCTCGACGCGGTGAAGGCGCGCCACGCCGAATATGCGGAGGCGCTTCGACGTCGCGACGAGTTCGTCGTTGCCTCGCGGAAGAGCGCGGAGGAGCGCGACTACCTGCGCTTCCAGTTCGAGGAACTCGAAGCCGCGCAATTGCGCGAAGGCGAGGACGAGGAACTCGAGCGCGAGCGCCACGTCGCCGCCCACGCCGGCCGCCTCGCGGAATCGGTGCAGGAGGCGATGACTGCGCTCACCGAAGACGATCCGAGCGCGGAGACGCTCCTCGGCCGCGCGTCACGGCAGCTCGGGCAGGCCGCGGCGTACGACGACTCGTTGGAGCCGCTCCGCCGCCAGCTCGACGAGGCGCTGGTCACCTGCGAGGAAACCGCCCGCGAGCTGGCGCGCTACCTGGATGGATTGAACTCGGACCCCGCGCGTCTGGAAGAACTGGAGTCGCGCCTCGATCTGCTCTCTCGCCTGCGCAAGAAACACCACGGCACGCACGCCGATCTGATCCGTCGCCGCGAGGAACTGCGCGAGACGGTGGAGGGGTGGGAAGAAGCGCCGGAACGTCTCGCCGCGTTGGAGCGCGACGTGACCGCCGCCGCCAAGACACTGCTGTCCGCGTGCGCCGCCCTGAGTGCCTCGCGCAGCAAGGCCGCCGCCGCTTTCGCCCGCGAGGTGACCCGGGAACTCGCCGGCCTCGGCATGGAGCACGCGCGCTTCACGGTGGAACTCGCCCCGCCGCGCCAGGGGGTGAGACTTCCCGGTCGCGAGCATCCGGTGAGCGCGCGCGGCGCGGAAGACGCCGCGTTCGTGCTGGCCGCCAACCCCGGCGAGGCTGCCGGTCCCTTGAGCCGCATCGCATCCGGTGGCGAGGCCTCGCGCGTCATGCTCGCGTTGAAGAACGTGCTTCGCAACGTGGACCCGGTGCCACTCGTCATCTTCGATGAGGTCGACGCCGGCATCGGCGGCCTCGTCGCCGAAGCGGTAGGAGCGCGGCTTGCCGCCATCGCCGGCGAGCGGCAGGTGCTCGTCGTGACCCACCTCGCGGTCATCGCCGGTCGCGCCGGCCATCACCTGCGCCTCGTCAAGACCAGCGACAAGAAGCGCACGCGGATCGATATCGAAGAGGTCGCCGGGAAGGAGCGCGAAGAGGAGTTGGCCCGCATGCTCGCGGGGAGCGCCGGAGGCGACGACGCCCGGCGCACCGCCCGCGCGATACTCGCCGAGGGCCGCCGTTCGTGATCGACGCGCCCATCCGTCTCTTCATGCTCGATAACTACGACTCGTTCACCTACAACCTCGTGCAATACCTGAGCGAGCTGGGCGCGGAGGTGGAAGTCGCGCGCAACGACACCACGACCCCGGAAGCGGTGGAGCGCGAGGGCTACGACGGTATCGTGATCTCGCCGGGGCCGGGCGTGCCGTCGGTGGCCGGCATCACGGAGGATCTCATCCGTCGCATGTCCGGCAAGAAGCCGCTGCTCGGCGTCTGCCTGGGCCATCAGGCGATAGGGGAGGTGTTCGACGCACGCGTGGTCCGCGCCGAGCGCCTCATGCACGGCAAGACCTCGCCCATCCACCACGACGGGCGCGATCTGTTCCGCGACCTGGAGAACCCGTTCACCGCCACGCGCTATCACTCGCTCTTGCTGGAGCGCGCGAGTGTGGCCGATCCGCTCGTGATCACGGCATGGACCGAGGAAGGCGAGATCATGGGCGTGCGTCATCGCGAGCACCCGACTTGGGGCGTGCAGTTTCACCCGGAGTCGATTCTCACCGATGTTGGGAAGCGCCTGCTCGGCAACTTCCTCGCGCTTTGCGGGGAGGCGCGGGCGTGAGGACGCGCCGGCTTGACGGAGCCCGCCCGTGAGCACCCCCTTCACGCACACGCTGGCCCGCCTCGCGGCGGGGGAGCGGCTCGCTCGTGATGAATCCCGCGCGGCGATGGACACGATCATGGAGGGTGCGGCTACTCCCGCGCAGATCGGTGCGTTCCTGATGGCGTTGCGCCTGCGCGGCGAAACGGCGGAGGAGATCGCGGGCGCGGCGGAGTCGATGCGCGCCCACGCGCGATCGATACGCGCCACCCGCACCCCGCTTGTCGACACTTGCGGCACCGGCGGCGACGCGAGCGGCACCTTCAACATTTCCACCGCCTCCGCCTTTGTCGTCACCGGCGCAGGCACCGCGGTGGCCAAGCACGGCAATCGTTCGGTCTCGAGCCGCTGCGGGAGCGCCGACGTGTTGGAAGCTCTGGGCGCGCGCATCGACCTGCCGCCGGAAGGCGTCGAAGCCTGTCTCGAAACGACCGGCATGGGCTTTCTCTTCGCCCCCAATCACCATGCGGCGATGAAGCACGCGGCGGGGC
This sequence comes from Candidatus Eiseniibacteriota bacterium, assembly GCA_963762255.1. Taxonomy (GTDB): domain Bacteria; phylum Eisenbacteria; class RBG-16-71-46; order JABDJR01; family JABDJR01; genus CAVXKA01. Next base: position 235,108 of record CAVXKA010000002.1, on the reverse strand, counting down.
CGCGCAGGGAGCTTGCGTTGCGCACGCTCTTCAACATCCTGGGCCCACTCTCGAACCCTGCCGGCGCGACGCACCAGGTGCTGGGCGTCTATGCGGCGCACCTCACGGAGACATTGGCCACGGCGCTGGCGATGCTCGGAAGCGCGGGGGCGCTGGTCGTACACGGCGACGACGGTCTCGACGAGATCTCGCTCTCTGCTCCGACCCGCATCGCGCAGTGGCGCGACGGAGCGCACGCGCGCTACACGGTCGAGCCCGCGGCGCTCGGCCTCGCCGCCTCGCCGGTCGAAGCGCTTCACGGCGGCGACGCCGCCGAGAACGCCTGCATCATCCGCGCGCTCCTCGGCGACACGAGCGGTCCCGCGCGGGATGTCGTCTGCTTGAACGCAGGGGCCGCGCTCTACGCGGCCTCGGCGGCGCCCACCCTCGCGGAGGGGCTCGCCAGGGCGAGAGAATCGGTCGAGAGCGGGCGCGCCCGCGAAACGCTCGACCGCTTCGTGCGGTTCACGCGGGAGTGGGTGTCGTGAGCGTCGGGGTGCCGCGTCACGACGCCGCCCCGGTGCCGGCGTGAGCGCGCGTATGGAAGGACTCCTCGCGCGGATCGTGGAGCGCACGCTCGAAGACGTGCATGCCCGGCACGGCAAGATCCCGCGGGGCGAACTCGAAGCGCGAGCCCGTGCGCGCATCGCCTCGCGAAGACCCTTCGCGGCGGTCCTGAAACGCGGCGCAGCGAATGACCCTGTGCGCTTCATCGCGGAGGTGAAGAAAGCGTCGCCCTCAAAGGGCCTCCTCGATGCGGACCTCGACCCGCGAGCACAGGCAAGGATCTACGCCGAGCACGGCGCGGCCGCGGTGTCGGTGGTGACCGAGCCGCACTTCTTTCTTGGCGAAGAGGATTTTCTCGCGCAAGTGCGCGATGGCGCGCCTGCTCTCCCCGTTTTGCGCAAGGACTTCCACGTGCACGAGCTCCAGATCCTGGAGGCCGCGGCGGGGGCGGCGGACGCGCTGCTCCTCATCGTGGCGGCGCTCTCCGCGGATCAACTCAAGGACTATCTCGACCTCGCGCGCGAGCTTGGGATCGAGCACCTGGTGGAGGCGAGCGACCCCCGCGAAGCGGAGGCGGCGCTCAAGGCAGGCGCGAAAGTGATCGGTGTGAACAACCGCGATCTCTCCACCTTCGATGTGGACGTTGCGCGTACGGAGATCGTCTTGCCCGTGCTCGCCGGCTGCGGGGCCGTCATCGTCTCGGAGAGCGGCATCGCCGATCGCGATACCGTCGTGCGGCTCGAGCGAGCGGGAGTGGATGCGCTCCTGGTGGGGGAGGCGCTGGTCACCGCGGCCGATCCCGGCGCTCTTCTGCGCGCGCTGCGGGGGCTCGACTCGCCTTGACACTCCCCTCGACGCGTGACAGACTTCAACGCCCTTTTGTAGAAGGTCTTGCGTGCGCCCGTAGCTCAGATGGATAGAGCGCTTGCCTCCGGAGCAAGAGGTCACAGGTTCGAATCCTGTCGGGCGTACCAGTTTCTTCCCGGACCGCCGGACCCCCGCCGAGGCGGGTTCCCACCGTCCCTGCCCCTCGGGTAGACTCTCCCCCTATGAGCCAACCTCTCCGTCCGGTCGTGGCCGCCATCGTCGTGCTGACTTTCGCGTTCGCGGTCACCCCGCGGCCCGGGGCGCGGGAACCACTTGCCGCGCCGGGGGGCGCCCTGGCCCCTTCCGCCAACGTCTCCGCGGACTCGATCCTGGCCACCGCCCGCGCTCTGACGGGCGAAACCGGCATCGGCCCCCGCTCGCGGTTCGCGCCGCTGCCAAGCACGGCGATCTACGCGCAGTACCTTCGCGACCGGCTGGATGCTGTGCTGCGGCCCATGGGGGGCTATGCCGTTCTCGAGCCCTTCGACCCCGCGTTTGATTACGACGGGCCGCACACGCTGCGCAACCCCTACACGAACGTGGTAGGGATCCTGCCGGGACGCCTCGGCGGCGCCGCCCCCGGCTTCTTCATGATGGGCGCGCATTTCGACGCCACCTCGATGCGGGACGCCGCCGGCGACACGCTATGGGATCCGTTTACCTACGACGCGCCGGGAGCGGACGACAACGCGAGCGGTGTCGCCACCATCCTCGAAGCGCTGCGCGTCGCCGCCGCGCGCGGGATACGCCCCGAGGCCGACGTGCGCATCGCCTTCTTCGACGGCGAAGAGGTGCAGGTCGTCGAGCCGGCGCGCTTCCTGCTCGGCAGCAAGGTTCTCGCCGACACGACGCGCGCCATCGAGGATGCCGGGGGAGACAAGCTCTACGCTCTCCTGAACGCCGACATGGTCGCGTACAACCCGCGGCAGGATTCGCTGGTGGTGTTGACGAATATACCTTCCCGCTGGTTGGGTACGCAGATCCTGGCCGTGCACGAGACCGGCGGCTACGCGGCCGGAATGCAGGTGGAGCGCGTGGTGCGCGGGCTCGGCAACAGCGACCACGGTCCGTTCTGGGAGAGGGGATTCGACGCGGTGATGCTCATCGAGACCACCGACGTCGAGCCGCATGCGCCGCACTACCACCACGCCACCGACACCGTGGACGGCACCTATTCGCGCAACGGCAGTCAGGCCGCGCTCACCGCGGACCTGTTCCTCGGCATGCTCAACGAGTGGTCGCGCACGGGAGCGGATAGCATGGTGGTGACCGACGAGGACATCCTCGTCCAGGCGGGGCGTGCGGTGGACCTGGCCTCGGTGGACCTGGACGACGAGGTCACGGTTGCGGTCGGGGTGACCAATCGCGGCGGCACCCGCACCGCGCCGATGAGTGTGACCCTCGACATCCAGACCCTCGATCGCGAGTTCGTGCGGACCCTCGGCACGCAGCAGATCACGGAAGTCATCCCGGCCGGCGGCCGCGTGAAGGCCCGCTTCCCCTGGATTCCGGAGGCGGGTGAGCAGGGTGTCGTGCGGTTGGTGGCGACCATCTCCCCCTCGGAGGGTTCCGGCGGCTCGCGCCTGGAAGCGGTGCGCGGAGGCGCGCGCGAGGTGCAGGCGGCGTTCGTCTACCCGAACCCTACCCGTGACCCGGAGTCGGCGATGCTGGCCTACGAGATGAGCCAGGACGGCTCCATCCGGATCACCGTAATCGGTCTGGACGCGGTGCCGCTGGCCGAGCTCGACCTTCCCTACGACAAGGCGGTGAGAGCGCCGGGCACGGTGGCCGGGCTCTCACGCGTGCCGCTCCGAGACGTGCTTCAGGGGACGAAGCTGGCCCCCGGTCTCTATCTTCTGCGCGTCGAAGCGTTCGACCCTGAGGGGGGAAGCGCCGACGTGTCCGTGGCCAAGTTCGTGGTCCTGCGATGATCGGCCGCGGCCGAACCGTCCCCGCCGGGGTCCGATTTGTCAGGGGGCTGAACGCGGTCCTAGCCCTGCTCTACCTGGCCACCGCGGGGCTCATCGCATACTTCCGGCTGGGCCCGGTCCAGCGGGTGATGGAGCGCCTGGAGCGCGACGGCGCCGCCGTCCCGGCCTGGTTCCCCGTGGTCTTCACGGCCGGGCCCCTCATCATCGGGGCCTTCCTCCTCTTCCAGGGGGGACGCTACCTCCGCAGGTCCCTCGTCGTGCCATCCCCCGGTCCTCGCGGGGATTAGCCCCACCTTCGGGGGCGAATCGTTTTTATCTGGGCTCTTCCACCCTCCCTGCCGATACATCCCTGGACGGGCCAAAGGGGCGCCCCGGTTGAGGACCATCCATGACACACAACAACGGCTATCGCCTCCTCTGCCAGAAGCTTCGAGAAGTCTCCGACCTCGATGAGGGTCGGCGCGACCTCGCGGGCATTCTGGCGCGCTCGGCGGCGCTTGCCCGTGAAGCGCTCGGGACTCCGTTGGGCTACGCCGCCGCGGCCGTGGACGGATCGAGCCTGGTGTCGTTCGCCGAGGAAGGTGCGCTGCTCGTGCGCACGGAGCCGTGGGAAGGTCCGGGCCGTCTCGGTCGCGCCGTGCTACAGGACGAGTCCGCGCATGTCTGGCGTCCGGGCGACGGGGATGCCCCGTCGATCCAGGACTTCATGGGCGTGGTGGGCGCGAAGTCATGGTTGGGCACGCCGATTCCACTCCCCGATCGACCCGCCGGGATCCTCGTGGTGGTGGACACCGGCGATCGGCAGTTCACCGACGAAGAGAAGGAGATCCTGCATTTCGTCGCCAAGCACTGCGCGGGCGCGATCGGGAACCTCCGTGCGTTCCAGGAAGTGGAGTCGCTCGCGATCACCGACGAGTTGACCCGCCTCTACAACTATCGGTTCCTCAAGACGGCGTTGCGCCGCGAAGTGGCGCGCGCGTCTCGCTACGGCCAGACGTTCTCGATCATCATGATCGACGTCGATCATCTCAAGAAGTACAACGAGCAGCACGGCCACCTGGGAGGGAGCGAGCTTCTCCGCCAGCTCGCGGGGATTCTCGCGCGCAACTCGCGCGCCATCGATCTGGTGGCCAAGTACGGTGGGGACGAGTTCCTGGTCATCCTGCCGCAGACCCGGATGGACGGCGCGGTGAGCATGGGGCAACGCACCTGCGCCTCGGTGGCGAGCGCCAACTTCCCGCATTGCGAGCCGGGCGTGATCACGGTGAGCATGGGGGTGGCGAGCTTCCCGCAGAACGGCGCGACGATGGAGTCGCTGTTGGCCGCGGCGGATGAAGCGCTCTTCCGGGCCAAGCGGCAGGGCCGCAACTGCGTGGTCACCGCCGAACTCCCGGCGCTTCCCAACCGTCTCAGCGAAGCCGCCTAGCTCGGCGCCACTGGCCGCCGCAGGCCCGCTGTGTTCTAATCCCCCGTCATGATTTCGTGGTTTGTAAGCAGCGACCCCGGCCTGGTGGCGCTTTCGTTCCTGTGGATCTTCGCCGTCATCGTGGTGGGGGAGGGGACGCGCCGAGTCGCCAAGCTTCCCCCAACGTGACCCGCAAGGTGATCCACGTCGGCGTGGCCCTTTGGGCCCTTCCCACCGCGCTCTATTTCCGTTCGCCCTGGTGGGCGGCGCTCGCCCCTCTTGTCTTCGTCGTGCTGAACGCGATCTCCTACCGCTTCCGCCTGATGAAGGTGATCGAGGAGGATGGGGAGGGGACGCCCGGCACGATTTACTTCCCCCTCTCCTTTGCCGCGCTGATCCTCATCCTCTGGCCGTTCGGCGCGCGCGCGGCCAGCGTGGCGGGACTCTATGCGATGGGACTGGGCGACGCCGCGGCGTCGGTGCTTGGCCGGCGTTACGGGCGGCACACCTACTCGATCGGCGGCGGGAAGAAGTCGTGGGAGGGGACGGCGGCCATGTTCGCGTTCTCGTTCGCGGGGATCCTGATCGGAACGCTTCCGCTCGTGGACCGGCCCGCGTTCGTTCCCGCGCTGGGAGCGGCGGTCGCGGCGACCCTCGCCGAGGCCCCTGCGGGCCGGGGCAAGGACAACCTCACCGTCCCCGCAGCGGGGGCGCTGGCCTTCTGGGCTCTGCAGGGCCTCGTGCGGTGAAGGTCTTTCTCACCGGCGGCACCGGTTATCTGGGCGGCCATGTCGCGCGCGCGCTCCTCGGCGCGGGCCACGAAGTGCTCGCCTTGACCCGATCCCTGGAGCGGTGCGCATCGCTGGTGGGATGCGGAGCTACGCCGGTGGTCGGAGATCTTCTGGATCCAGCGACGTGGGGCGACCGACTCGCCGAGGCCGACGCGCTGGTGCACACGGCGGCGATGGTGGAATCGTGGGGGCCCGCTCCGGAGGAGTTCGAACGCGCCAACATCACCGCCACCCTCGATCTTCTCGATCGCACAAAGCTGGCCGGGGTGGAGCGGCGGATCGTGACCAGCTCGCTCTTCGCGCTGGGGCCCTCGGCGCCCGGCACGCAGAAAGACGAGAGCGCGCTCGAAGAGGAGCCGGGCCCGTGGAGTCGCGCCAACGACTACATTCGTACGAAGGCGATCGTGGCCCGCAAGGTGCGCGACCGGCAGCGGCGCGGGTCTCCCGCAATCCTTCTCTTTCCCACCGTGCTCATCGGCCCGGGCGCGATGACGCAGGGAAACCACACCGCGCGGGTGCTCGCCGATGTGGGACGCAAGCGCTTCGCAGGACTCGTCGGCAACGGCCGTCAGGTCTGGAACCTCGCCCGCGTGGACGCCGTCGCGCGCGGTTTCGTGCAGGCGCTGGAGCGGGGCACGCCGGGGACGAACTACATTCTGGCAGGCGAGAACTGGAGTCAGCGCGAGCTGGTCGAGCGCGCTGCGCGCGCCTTCGGGGTCAAAGCGCCGACCCGGCGCCTGGGGCGCGTCCTCCCCTTGACGGTCGCGCAAGTCAGCGAGTGGTGGTCGGCGCTGCGCGGCACGCCTCCGTTCCTCACCCGGGGCGAGGTGCTGCTCTACGACTGCAATTGGGCCTTCTCCTGCGAGCGCGCGCGGCGTGAGCTGGGTTACGAGCCGGGGAGCGTGCAGGAGGCGCTCGAGTCCACCGTGGCATGGCTGCGTGACGAGGTATGGGCACGGGAGGAGCAGCAATGATGGACTGGAGCGCGCTGCGCGGGAACCTCGTGCCGGGACTCGCGATCAACATCGTCCTCGCGGTGGCCGCTCTCGCGGCGCGGGCCGTGAGCGCGTCGGGATTCATAGGCGGGCTCGTGGTCGGGATCCCCATCTATCTCTGTCTGGGATGGCGCGGTTTCCTCGTGCTCGCCGGCATGTTCGGGATCGGGACCGCCTTGACCCGCCTCGGCTACGCGCGCAAGGAAGCGATGGGGGTCGCGGAGGCGAAGAAGGGCGCGCGCGGTGCGAGCCACGCGTTCGCGAACTCCGGGGTGGCCGCGCTGGCCGCTGTTGCCGCGTGGGCGACGGGCGCCCCGCTCTGGAACGCGTGTTTCGTCGGCGCGCTCGCCACCGCGTCGATGGACACCGCGGGTTCGGAAGTCGGGCCCCTGTGGGGAAAGCGCACGATTTCGCTCAAGACGTTGCGCAGTGTGCCCCCCGGCACCGAGGGCGCCGTCTCCGCGGAAGGAACCTTGGCCGGTCTCCTGGTCGCGCTCCTTCTGGGGGGGCTGGGTTGGTGGGTCGGTCTACTTTCCTCCGCGGGGCAGGTCCTCGCCGTTGCGCTAGCCGCCTGGGTAGGGAACCTCTACGAAGGAGTCCTCGGTTCGCGCAGGCTTCTCCCGCACACGTGGCTCAACGCCACGAACACATTGGTGGGGGGGCTTGCCGCCGCCCTCTTGAGCCGCCTCGGGTGAGGCTCCCAAGGCCGGCCATCGCCGCTCCACGCTCCGGGGGGCGTTTCGCGCTAAGCGGCTTTCCCCGGCCTGCCGAAACCAGAGCGTGCATGCTTTGACCGTGACTGACGGTCAGAGTAGACTTTGGCGCCGGTTTTCCCATGTCCGCATTCAAGGAGAAACACCTTGTTGAAGCAGAAGCTGAACGATAAGAGCGCTCACCTCGGGGTCATCGGCCTCGGGTATGTGGGGCTCCCGCTGGCAGTGGAGTTCGCCGAGGCCGGGTTCCGGGTCACCGGATTCGATCTTGTGCGGGAGAAGGTTGACGGGGTGAACGCGGGACGCTCCCACGTAAAGGACGTCTCCTCGGAGGCGCTGAGCAAGGTGGTCTCCGCGGGGCTCCTCACGGCCACCACCGATTTTGCTCGGCTCAAGGACGTGGACACCGTGGACATCTGCGTGCCCACCCCGCTGCGCAAGACGCGCGACCCCGATGTCTCCTACATCATCTCCGCGGTCGAGCAGATCGTGAAGTACCTCCACAAGGACATGCTGATCGTGCTGGAGAGCACGACCTACCCCGGCACGACCGAGGAACTCATCCTGCCCATGTTGGAGGCGGGCGGGCTCAAGGTGGGGAAGGACTTCTATCTCGGCTTCTCCCCGGAGCGGGTCGATCCCGGCAACCCGAACTTTCAGACCAAGAACATCCCCAAGGTCGTGGGCGGCGTGACGCCGGCCTGCACCGACGTGGCGATGGCGCTCTACTCGAAGACGCTGGAGACGGTGATTCCGGTGTCCTCGACGCGCGTGGCCGAGATGGTGAAGCTTCTGGAGAACACCTTCCGCAGCGTGAACATCGGGCTCGTCAACGAGCTGGCCCTCATGTGCGATCGCATGAAGATCGACGTGTGGGAGGTGATCGACGCCGCCGCCACCAAGCCCTTCGGCTTCATGCCCTTCTATCCTGGCCCCGGACTCGGCGGCCACTGCATCCCGATCGACCCCTTCTACCTCTCGTGGAAGGCGAAGGAGGCCAACTTCGAGGCGCGGTTCATCGAGCTGGCCGGCCAGGTCAACCTGCTCATGCCCGAGCACGTGGTAGCGAAGGTGGGGGAGGCCCTGAACGAGCACGCCAAGCCGGTAAAGGGTTCGAAGATCCTCGTTCTCGGCGCGGCCTACAAGGCGGACATCGACGACGTGCGGGAATCGCCCGCGCTGGATGTGATCAAGGGGCTGCGGGTGCTGCAGGGGACGGTGGAGTATCACGACCCCTTCATCCCCGATCTGACCCATGAGGGGATCCCGCTCAAGTCGGTGGAACTCACCGACGAGCGGTTGCGCAACTGCGACTGCGTGGTGATCATCACCCCGCACAAGATCTTCCCGTACGATCGCATCGTCGAGCTGGCGCCGCTCATCTTCGACAGCCGCAATGCGCTCAAGGGACGGAAGTCAGCCAACATCCGGAGGCTCTAGTCGATGGCCCATTATCTCGTCACCGGCGGCGCCGGTTTCATCGGCTCGCACCTGGTTGAGCGGCTCCTCGGCGACGGCCACCGCGTCCGCGTGTTGGACGATTTCTCCACCGGTCGCCGGTCCAACATCGAGGCGGTGCGGGGCGCCGGCCCCGACCGCCTCCACGTATCCACCGGCGACATCCGCGACCCCAAGGTGGCGCGGGACGCGGTGGCCGGGGTGGAGGGGGTCTTCCATCTCGCCGCCCTCGGCTCGGTTCCGCGCTCGATCAGCCACCCGCAGGATTCGCATGCGGTGAACGCCACCGGCACGCTGAACGTGCTTCTCGCCGTACGCGAGGAGAAGGTGAAGCGCATCGTGTTCTCCGGCTCCTCGAGCGTGTACGGCGCCCTCGAATCGCTCCCCAAGCGCGAGGACGACCCGACCATCCCGATCTCCCCCTACGGCCTGACCAAGCTGATGGGGGAGCACTACCTGCGCCTCTTCCACGAACTCTACGGCGTCGAAGCGGTGACCCTGCGTTACTACAACGTCTTCGGCCCGCGCCAGAATCCCAAGAGCCGGTACGCGGCGGTGATCCCGCTCTTCATCGACAAGCTGATGAAGGGGGAACCGGCGCAGGTCGACGGAGACGGCGGCCAGAGCCGTGATTTCACCTACGTGACGAACGTGGTCGACGCCAACATCCTTGCGATGGCGGCGCCCGCGGAGCAGGTGGAGCGAGGGCTCTTCAACATCGCGGCCGGCGGGCGGCATTCGCTGAACGACCTCCTGCGGGAACTCGGCGAGATCCTCGGCGTGGAGCCGCGGGCCGAGCACGGCCCGGCACGGCAAGGCGACATCCGCCACTCCCAGGCCGACATCACCCTCGCCCACGAGGTGCTGGGGTACGAGGCCCGGGTGAGCTTCCGTGACGGGCTGAAGCGGACGGTGGACTACTTCCGGGAGGCGGGAGAGGCGGCGTAGGGGAGGTCCCGCCGCGCGAGGCAGGGCGGACCGCTGTGCGGACTTTTTCCGGCGGAGGAGACGACGATGGCGGATCGCGGCAAGGTGCTGGTCACGGGAGGAGCGGGGTTCATCGGGTCGCACGCGGCGGAGATCTTCGCCCGTGACGGCCATCCGGTCACCGTCCTCGACAACCTCAGTCGGGCGAAGCTCCTGAAGAAGGACGACCGCAACGCCCGTTTCAACTGGAACCACCTCGGCGCGCTCCCCAACATCACGCTGATCGAGGGAGACGTGCGCGATGCGGACACCGCCCGCCACGCCGCCGAGGGAGCCTCGGTCATCCTCCATGCCGCCGCGCAGACGGCGGTCACGACCTCCGTGACCGATCCGCGCGCGGACTTCGAGAACAACGTGATCGGCGCGTTCAACGTGCTGGAGGCTGCGCGCGCGCAAACGCGGAAGCCGGCGGTCGTCTTCTGTTCCACGAACAAGGTCTACGGCGAGAACGTCAACGCGGTGCCGCTCTCGGAAGAGGCGACGCGCTGGGCGTTCGCGGGGGAGCACGCACGCGGGATCGGCGAGACGTTCTCCGTGGATCTCTGCGAGCATACGCCGTACGGCTGCTCCAAGCTGACCGGGGATCTCTACATGCAGGACTACGCCCGACTCTACGGGATCAAGACGGGGGTGTTCCGCATGTCCTGCATCTACGGCACCCGCCAGTTCGGCATGGAAGACCAGGGGTGGGTGGCCTGGTTCACCATCGCCGCGCTCACCGGGAAGCCCCTCACCATCTACGGCGACGGCAAGCAGGTGCGCGATCTCCTCTGGGTGGACGATCTCGTGGCCGCCTACCGCGCCTTCCTGGGGTCGGACCATCCCTACGGGGTCTACAACATGGGGGGCGGCCCCGAGAACACCCTGTCGCTGCTCGAACTCCTGGAGCAGTTGGGCGGGCACCTCGGCAGGAAGGTCCCGGTGTCCTTCGCCGACTGGCGCCCGAGCGACCAGAAGGTGTACATCTCGGACATCTCCAAGGCCTGCCGCGACCTGCGCTGGGCCCCCGAGGTGACCCCGAGGAGCGGGGTGGACCGGCTCATCGCCTGGGTTGAGGAAAACCGGAAACTCTTCGTCTGACCCCTCCTGCGGTCGTGGCGCAGCCTGCGCGCCACGTTGGGTTTATTCGCCCTCCCGGGCGCTTTTCCCTCAATTCCAGGCCCCTCCCGGACGAAAACAGTCATGAGGAGGATTCCCTTGGAGAACCCGCTTTTCCGCATGCCGGAGACCGGCCTCGATCTCGATGACGTCCGGCGCACGCTCGCCGAGCGCCTCGACGATTTGAGGGGTCTCGGCATACTCCCCGCGACCGTGGAGTCACCGCCTCTCGACAGCGAAGAGGCGCTGCTCGCCCTGTCGCGAGCGCTCACCGACATTCTTGAATCGACGCAGCGGCGCGTGATCGAGACCTCGATCCAGCTCCTCTCGCTGCGCGAGTTGGTGGCGCGTCTCTTGAGCTTGCGCACCCCGGAAGAAGTCGCGGAGACGGTCACCCTCTACCTTCACAAGGCTTTCGATCACGAGCGCGTGCTCGTGGGCGTCTTCGATCGCTCGCGCGAGCAGCTCGAAGGCTGGATCGCGGTGCGCAACGGCGGCAGCCATTGTCGCCCCTTCGTGCTCCAGGGTTCCTGGGACGGCGCTCTGCGGCGGGCGCTGGACGGGGGAAGCGCGATCCGAGCGGTGCACGCGCGGCGCGATCTGCCGTTCCTCTCCGACGAGGATCTGCCCCAGGAGCTGCGCCCCTTCTCCGCCGACGAACTCGGCCCGTACGTCATCTACCCGTTGAGCGGGCGCGGGCAGAAGCTCCGCAAGGTCGTGGGTGTGCTGGTCGTGGGACGCAGCAAGGGCAACGACGTTCTGGGAGGTTTGGAGAGCGGCATTCTCGAGTCGGTGGTGGAGGCGGTGGGAACCGCGATGGAAAACGTCCTCCTCGAAGAGGACATCCGGCGCGAAGAGGCGTTCCGCAAGGACATCATGCGCAGCATGGTCTCGGGGCTGGTCGCCGTCGATCTCTCCGGGCAGGTCCTGACGCTCAACGCCGCGGCGGAACGTCTCACGGGCTACACGCTCGCGGAGCTGCGGGGCGCCGAGACGACCTGCCTCGATCCGCCCGGCGGCTCGATCACCGATCTTCTGCGCAAGACCCTGCGCACGCGGCGGGGCATCCGGCGCGTGGAGCGCGCGATCCGCCGATCCGACGGCACCGCGTTCCCGGCGGCCTGCACGACAACGCTTCTGCGCAACCCGATGGGTGAGGTGTACGGCGCGGTGGCGGTATTCGACGACCTCACCGAGATCAAGGAGATGGAGGAGCGGATCCGCGCGCTGGATCGCCTGGCCGCGCTCGGCCGCTTCACCGCCGGCATCGCCCATGAGATCCGCAATCCCCTGACCGGGATCGGGACCGGCGTTCAGTACCTGGAGCGCCACCTCTCCGACGATCCCTCCCAGCACGAGAACATCGAGTTCATCCAGCGCGAGATTTCACGCCTCGACCGCATCGTCGAGGATCTCTTCCGCGTCACCCACCCGCATCCGCTGCGCAAGAGCCCGGAGCTTCCGGTCATGATGCTGCGCCGGGCGCTGCGCTCCCTCGGAACGCTCCCGGCGGAGCGCGGGGTGGAGATCGCGATCGACATGCCCGAGGGTCTGCCTCCGGTTCCGGTGGACCCCGATCAGATTCAACAGGTGCTTCTCAACCTGCTCAAGAACGCTGTGGAGGCCACCCCGACGGGAGGGGAAGTAAGGGTCGTGGCCTACGCAGCGCCGGCCGAAGAGCCCCCGAAGATGGTGTTCCAGGTGCTCGACACCGGGCCTGGAATCGGAGCGGACGACCTGCCGCACATCTTCGAACCGTTCTACACCAAGGGCAAGGCCAACGGAACCGGACTCGGACTGTATGTGAGCCACGGCATTGTGGAGCGCCACGGCGGCGAACTTCATGCCGCCACGGCTCACGGAGGCGGCGCCGTATTTACGGTCAAATTGCCGCTCGATCCCATGGAAACGATGGAGACTAACGGATGACTAACGCGCACATACTCATCGTAGATGACCAGGAGTCGATCCGCCACTTCATCGAGAAGGCGATGCTGGACGAGGGCTACCAGGTGTCCACAGCCGGGGAGGGCCGCGAGGGCCTCCAGGTCGTGGCGCGACAGGAGCCCTGACCTCGTGCTCCTCGACCTGCGGCTGCCCGACATGCACGGTCTCGACGTGCTGAAGAAGCTCAAGGAGGACGACGCCGATCTGCAGGTCATCATCATGACCGCCTTCGGCGACGTGGAGTCGGCGGTGCGGGCGATGAAGCTGGGCGCGTTCGACTACATCAACAAGCCGATCAACCTGGAGCAGCTCTTCATCACGGTGGAGAAGGCGTTGGAGAGCCGCAAGCTCTGGCGGGAACTCCACCATCTCCGGCGGCAGCAGTCCGACCGCTTCTCGCGCGACCTCGTGCGGGGCGAGAGCCCGCGCATGCGCGAGGTCTACGAGACGGTCGAGCAGGTGGCCACCTCCGACTCCACCAGCGTCCTCATCACGGGGGAGAGCGGGACAGGCAAGGAACTCCTCGCCAACATGATCCACGATCTCTCCAGCCGGCGCGACAAGCCGTTCCTGGAGATCAACTGCGCGGCCATCCCCGAGGAACTCCTGGAGAGCGAACTCTTCGGGCACGAGAAGGGGGCCTTCACCGACGCGCGCACGCAGAAGCAGGGGCTCCTCGAGATGGCCAACGGCGGCACGCTCTTCCTGGACGAGGTGGGGGAGATGAGCCTCCAGATCCAGGTGAAGCTGCTGCGCGTGCTCGAGCGCATGACCTTCCGGCGGGTCGGCGGCACCAAGGACATCACCGTCTCGGTGCGCATCATCAGCGCGACCAACCAGGATCTGCAGAAGATGTGCGAGGAGGGACGGTTCCGCGAGGACCTCTACTATCGCCTCAAGGTGGTGCCGCTGCGGGTGCCGCCGCTGCGTGAGCGGCGCGAAGACATCCTGGCATTGGCCAAGCATTTCCTGTACGCGTTCTCGCATCAGTTCACGAAGCCGTTCCAGGGATTCAGCCCCGAGGCGGAGCAGGCGCTGCTCAACTACCCCTGGCCGGGTAACATCCGCGAGCTCAAGAACCTGATGGAGCGCACGGTGCTGCTCGAGAACGGGACGCGGGTGGAAGCCGAGATGCTCAAGCTGGGGAGCGGGCGCACCACGAGGGACACCGATTCCCCGGTGGCGCGGCTCGAGCAGATTCTGGAGGATGCGGGGATGCCCCCCGAGGGGATCGCGTTCGAGGATCTCCTCGCCGAGATCGAACAACTCCTCATCATCAAAGCGTCCGACCTCACCGGGTGGAACCAGAGCCGTACCGCGGATCTCTTGCGCTTGAAGCGCGACAAGCTCAGGTACCGGATGAAGCTCTACAACATGAATCGTCCGGGGAAGCGGCAGGCGGCGTAGGGGCGCTTGCCCCACCGCGCCGCATGCCGTAGCCTTGCCGCATGCGACGCATCATCGGCGCCATCACATCCACCCGATCCGCCATCCTTGCCGGCGCGCTAGATCCTCGCCGGCTGCGCCTACACGTTCAACCCGTCGCTTCCGAGCCACCTCAAGTCCCTCCAGATCCCGGTGGTGGAGAACCAGACGCTCGAGGTGGCCCTCACCGAGGACCTGACCGGCGCCCTCACGGACCGCTTCGTGGCCAACAACCAACTTCGCGTCGTCCAGAAGGACGCCGACGCGGTGCTCGAGGCCGACATCACCGGCTACGAGAACCGTGTGTTCGGATTCAACGCGGAGCAGCAGGCGCAGGAGTACATCGTGCTCATGGTGGTCAAGATGACCCTGCGCGACCGGGTGAAGGGGAAAGACCTCTGGAGCGAGGAGAACGTGCGCGGCGTAGCCTCCTACTACGTGGGTGGCGCGGGCCAGACCGTGACCACCGAAGAGGGCGCCCGCGTACTCGCCATCAAGCAGATCGTGGATTTCGCGCTGTCGCGCACCGTAGAGGGGTGGTAGTGGGGAAGGACGCCGGATCGCTCGAGGTTCGCCGCGCCGTCGAGCGGGGGAGCATCCCGCCGGTCTGGTTATGGGCCGGCCCCGAGGACTATCTCAAGGACGAGCTGTTCCGCATCCTCGCTGCGAAGCTGGTGGACGAGGCGATGGCCTCCCTCAACGTCAATCGATTCCGGGGAGGGGATGACGGGATCGACGCGATTCTGATCGCGTGCCAAACGCTGCCCATGTTCTCCGCGCGGCGCGCGATTCATCTTCGCGATGTGGATGGCCTCAACCGAGGGGACCGGGATCGCCTCCTTGCCTATGTGGCCCGACCGTGCCCGGAGACGGCTCTGGTGCTGAGCGCGGATGCGAACCTGCGAGACAGCTTCTGTCAGCGGCTCGTCAACGCGGGGGCGGAGCCGGCTATCTTCTGGATCCCCTTCGAATCCGATACGCGCAAGTGGATCCAGATCCGTTTCCGAGACCTCGGCAAGCGCTGTGACGACGCGACCGCCCAGGCTCTGATCGATCTCTGCGGTGCGGGCGCGGGAGAGCGCGTATCCCTGCGCGAGATCGCCCCGGAGATCGAGAAGACGGCGATGGCGGTGGGGTCGCGCGACACGATCACCGAGGACGACCTCGGCGTGATCGGCCGCCGGGCGGACGAGAACCTGCTCTACGCCATTTCCGGGAGCGCGGCCGCGCGCGATCTCTCCGGGGCGCTGCGCGCCCTGGACGGCGCCTTGCTATTCCGCGACAACACCGAGGTGCGCATCATTGCCAACCTCACGCACCTCCTTCAGGACGTGGCCCGCGCGCGGGATCTCGTGGACAGCGGCCTCCGGACCGGCGAGGTGCGCGCGGCTCTCAAAATGTGGGAGAAACGCTGGGCATTGGTGGAGGCCGCTCTGCCGAAGTTCACGCGGGACGCCTTGGGGCGCGGTCTCCTCGCTCTGGCGGGGGCCGACCGGACTCTGAAGTCGACGGGGAAGAACTCGCGGGTCGTCGTCGAGGAGGCGCTGGTCGCGATCTGCGGGTCGAACCCGTGAGCGCCGCGACCCGGATCGCCGCCATCGCCTTCGCCGTGCTTGCCGCCGGAACCTCCGCGCAGGGCACGGCGAGCTCTGCCCCGGCGCCCACGGTGATCTCCGCCCCGGCACCCACGGCAACCGCCACCCCGGCGCCTACTCCAACCGCCAGCCCGACCGCTGCGAGCACGGCGGCGTGGGAGAAGCAGGTCGGCAACGTGGCGTGGTTGACGAACTACAGCGTGGGTCTGGAGAAGGCGCTGCTCAATCGCCGCCCGGTTCTCGTCACCTTCTACACCGATTGGTGCGGATGGTGTCGCAAGCTCGAGCGAACGACCTTTGTCGACCCCGGATTTGGCGGGCTCATGCGGTTCGTGGTGCCGGTTCGGGTGAACGGAGATCGCGAGAAGGCGCTCGCCGCGTTGCTCCGCGTGAGCTCCTACCCGACGAGCGTGCTCCTGAGCCGCAGCGGGAGGGAGATCGGGCGCATCGTCGGGTACCGGCCGCCCGAGGAGTACGCGGCGATGCTGTCGGCGTTCCTGGCCGTGCGCGAGCCTCTCGACGAGGCGCAGTCCGCAGCGGCGGCTCGTCCCGCCGACGCGGATGCGCTCTACACGTACGCGGACGTGCTTCTGGCTGTGGGGCGCTACGAGGAGGCCCGCGCGGTGCTCGCGCACGTGGCGGCGCTGTCCAGCACGCGGGCGAAGGACCTGAGCGGCGACGTGACCCTCGACGGGGCGTTGACCCATCTGTTCGCCCACGAGTACGCTGCCGCGCTCCCGGGGTTGGAGGACTACCTGGCGCGGTTCCCGCAAGGGGACCGGCGGGACCAGGCCCTCTTCTTCTGCGGCACCGCGCTCATCGGCGTGGGCAGGACCGGCGAAGGTGTGGCCCGACTGCACGAGGCGGCGCAGACAACATCGTTCGAGTACATCAAGTTGGAATCGGATCGTGTGGCGCGGATGGCGCAAGAGGGATCTGCACGTGGACAGCGTTGAATCCAAGACGACGGAGCGGAGCGAGCACGGACGGGGTTTCCCGTTCCGCGAATTCGAGTCCAAGTGGTACGACCGGTGGTCGGCGGAGAGCCTCTTCGCCTGCGACACCGGTTCGCCGAAGCCGAAGTACTACTGCTTGAACATGTTTCCGTACCCCTCCGGCGATCTTCACGTGGGACACGGCCGCAATTACATCCTGGGCGACGTCGTGGTGCGCCGCAAGATCATGGAGGGCTACGAGGTCCTGGCCCCGATGGGCTGGGACGCGTTCGGGCTCCCCGCCGAGAACGCCGCCATTCAGAGGAACATCCATCCCCGCCAGTGGACTTTCGACAACATCGGCAAGTTCAAGGCACAGTTTCGCGAGTGGGGGATAGGGCTCGACTGGTCGCGCGAGATCGCGGCCTGTCATCCGGGCTATTACCGCTGGACGCAGTGGATCTTTCTGCAGTTGTTCAAGCGCGGACTGGCCGAGAAGCGAAGCGCGCCGGTCAACTGGTGCCCGTCCTGCGTCACCGTGCTGGCCAACGAGCAGGTGGTGGACGGGGCGTGCGAGCGGTGCGGGACGACCGTCGAGCAGAAGCAGCTCTCGCAGTGGTTCTTCAAGACCACGCACTACGCGCAAGCGCTCCTGGACGATCTGGACGGCCTGGATGAATGGCCGGACCGCGTGCGCACCATGCAGCGCAATTGGATCGGTCGCAGCGACGGCGTCACCCTGCGGTTTCTGGGCGTCGGCGAGCCCTTCGAGGTGGAGTGCTTCACCACCCGCATCGACACGCTGGGCGGCGTGACCTACGTCGTGCTTGCGCCGGAGCACCCTCTGGTGGAGCGGCTTCTGGCCGGCCATCCGGAACGCGCGCGGCTCCAGGCGGAGATCCAGCAGATGCGCAACCAGCGGACGGCTCGGCAGGCCGATCCCGATCTGGAGAAGGTCGGCTTCGACACCGGCCGCCGCGTGCTGAACCCGATCACCGGCGAACCGGTCGCCGGTGTGGGTGGCCAACTACGTTCTGATGGAGTACGGCACCGGCGCGGTCATGGCCGTGCCTGCCCACGACGAGCGCGACTTCGCGTTCGCGAAGAAGTACAGCCTTCCCATCCATCTGGTGATCCGGAACGCCGATACGGCCCCCGAGACCGCGAGCGGCCGCGGCGACAAGCTCACCGAGGCCTACGTGGGACCGGGCGTGCTGGTGAACTCCGGCCCCTTCGACGGGCTATCCAACGACGACGCGATGCGGCGCATCGGGGAATGGCTGAAGGAAAGGGGAGAAGGGGACTTCACCGTCACGTATCGGTTACGCGATTGGCTCATCTCCCGCCAGCGCTACTGGGGGGCGCCGATCCCGATCCTTTATTGCGAGAAATGCGGCACGGTGCCGGTGCCGGAGAAGGATCTCCCGGTGCTCCTCCCCGACGATGCCGATTTCCAGCCGAAGGGAGACAGCCCGCTCGCGCGCCATCCGTCCTTCAAGCACGCCGTCTGTCCCGCGTGCGGCGGCCCCGCAGTTCGCGAGACCGACACGATGGACACGTTCGTCGACTCGTCGTGGTACTTCCTGCGCTACCTGTCGCCGCGCGACGAGACGCGCCCCTTCGACAGCGCGGTCGTGAACCGCTGGCTCCCGGTGGATCAGTACATCGGCGGGGTCGAGCACGCCATCCTGCATCTCATGTACGCGCGGTTCTTCACCAAGTTCCTGGCCGACGAGGGCCTGGTGAACTTCCGCGAGCCCTTCGCCCGGCTCTTCACCCAGGGCATGATCTGCAAGCTGAGTCCCAAGACCGGGCGCCTGGAGAAGATGTCCAAATCGAAGGGCAACGTGGTCGCGCCGCGCGATCTCATCGAGAAATACGGCGCCGACACCGTGCGGCTCTACACGCTCTTCATCGGCCCTCCGGACAAGGACGCCGAATGGGACGACCGCGGCGTCGAAGGGACCTACCGATTTCTGTCCCGGCTCTGGAGGATCGCGGTGGATCGCGGCCCCTCGATGGCGCCCCCCGAGACCGCGGTGGACGCAACCGGCCTCTCCGAGATGGGCCGGGAGCTCCATCGCAAGACCCACGAGACCGTGCAGCGCGTGAACGAGGACTTGAACCGGTTCTCGATGAACACGGCGATCGCGGCCCTCATGGAGCTCGTCAACACGATGTCCCTGGCGGTGCAGAACCCGGGCTTCGAGCCCGGTCCGGCAACCGCCGACGGCGCCGCGCTCCGGGAGTCCGTGGATCGGCTCCTGGTGTTGCTGGCCCCCATGGCGCCCTTCGTGGCCGAGGAACTCTGGGAGCGCACCGGTCACTCCGGGAGCATCTTCGGGCAGCCGATCCCGACGCCACGATGCCGCCGCGGTCCGGCGCGAGAGCTTCACCCTGATCGTGCAGATCCTCGGCAAGGTGCGAGCCCGGATCGAAGTTCCGGTGGGCGCCGCCGAGGCCGACGTGCGCGCCCGGGCGCTCGCTGACGCCAACGTGCGCCAGCACCTCGGCGGGAAGGACCCCGCGAAGGTCATCTACGTGCCCGGCAAGCTCCTGAACATCGTGCCGGGGCGGTAGAGAACGCACGAAGCCCGGCCGGTAGAGAGCGCGCGCGTAGACAGTTCGGCCATGCGGTCGGGGTATGGGCTCGGAGAAGCCTGAGCGCAGCGGAAGGGGCTTTTCGGGGGAGCGAGGCGGATCCCTGTGAATCGACGCCTGCCGGGGGTGCCATCTTTAGGTTTACATAATATATATTATGCGACATCTAACAAACGGTCCTCCCAGGCGAGCCTGAACCTGGATTGAGGCAGACCGGCCTCCGCGTCCCCCGGGTCGGGGTCACGTCGGGCATTGAAGTCATGCCGGGCGTCGAAGTCACGCCATGCGTCGAGGTCACTTCGAGCGTCGTGGTCACGTCGGGCCTGGATACACGAAGGCCGCGGCGGAGGTTCTACATCTCCCACCGCGGCCTGGATCGGTGAGCCGCGACCGCTCAGTGATCGCGGCCTGACTCGGCAAGCCGCGACCGCTCAGTGCGGGACGCCTATCCCGTCGTCTGGGCGGTCTTGATTTCGGCGAGGCGCAGTTGGGCCTCCTGCGCAGCGAGCGGATTGTCCTGGTTGACCGAGACCTCTTCGTACAAGGCCTTCGCGCGATCGGTCTGGCCGCTGCGAAGCAGGTTTCGCGCAAGGTCGAGCTGGGCCTGCGTGCGGAGCAATCCGGTGCTCTCGGAGGCCAGCAACTCCTCGTGGATCTTGGCGGCCTCGTCGTACTCCTTCATGTTCTCGAGAGTCGCGGCAAGGGCCCGCCGAGCGGCCGTTCCCAGAATCGGATCGCCCTTGAACTTGTCGATCGCCCGGCGGTAGTAGCCGGCCGCGTCCTGATAGCGGCCCTGGGCGTAGCGAACGTCTCCGTACAGGATGAGCGCCTGCTTCCCGGACGCCGTTCCACCGGAAGTGCTCAGGAGCTCCTCCAGGCGGGTCGCGGCGGGGTCCAGGGCGCCTCGCTGGTAGTCGCCACGCGCATCGGCGAGCATCCCTGCGGCCCGTTCGTTCGCACGCTGTCCCCCGGCCTGGACGAAGTAGATCGCCGCCGCCAGGACGAGCAGCCCGGCCGCCGCTCCCACGATGAGCCGGCTGTGGTGACGAGCGAAGTCCGCCGCCTCGGCGGTCGACTTCATCAACGGGTCTTCCTTGAGCTGCTGCTTGCTGAGTCTATCGGTCACGCTGGGTTCTCCAATGCTCGCCGGCTACCGGGCCGCCGCGAGCAAGGTATCGATGTGCTTGATAAAGGGAGCGGTGTCCGGCCGCGCATCGCCACAGGCGGTGCCGATCGTCTCGACGGTGAGAGCGCCTCCCTGCTTCCAAAGGTCTCTGAGCATCGGCCCCACCTTACCATCCTGATACCAGGTCTTGCCGTGGGTGGCGCCGAGTCGCTCGTGCATGGCGCTGGCGAGGAGGAGCCCCTCGAACTGGCTGGCCGATCGAAGCTGGCTGAGCACGCTGAGCGCGCGCTTGGCATCGCTCGCGGAGAGACGCGCCCCTGTCGCCGTTTCCATCAAGGTCCGGAACTCCGCCTCGAGATCCGCTGCCCCGCGATAGGCATCGATTTCGAATCGCGCCTGGGCGGCCAGAGTGCGAGCATCATAGAGCAGGCTGAAGAGACGGAACGTCCCGTAGGCGGTTTTGTCGAGGTCTCCCTTGGCCTGCGCCTCGATCCACGCCGGCTCGTCCAAGACGAAGCGCGGCAGATACGCGAGGGCCGCCTGCGCGCTGCCGTTCGGCAGATAGGCCGGCTCGAAGGCCGTCTGATCGGAATACAGGAAGATGCCGGCCATGCCGAGACCGAAGAGCGTTTCCGCGTCGTCGCGCACGCCCCCCATGGGATTGACGCTCACCCTGATATCGCCGGGCACCATGACCGGGAAGACCTTCGTTTGCGCTGCCTTGCCGTGACGGGCGTCCCCGTCGAAGGTGAGTCCGCTCTCCCCCGGCAGGTTCACTCCCAGCCCCTGGAACACCGCCTTCACGCGTTGGGCCCGCCCGCCCTCGGGGAACGCGCCTTCGAAGGGCACCCCCGAAGTCAGGTACGGCAGATCGTAATAGCGAACCTTGCGGGGCTCGGTGTTGAGGTAGCGCGTGGCCATGATGGCGAAGAGCGAATCGTAGATCGCCTGGGTGCCCTGGAGGAGCTCATCGGCCTGACTCGCCACACGGTCGAGGTCGAGCCCCTCGCGAGCCGCATAGAACTCCGCGAAGTTCTGGAATCCCCATGGCTGGAAGCTCTCGTTGCGCCGCTTGAGGATGTCGCCCTTGAAGACAGCCTGAGTCTCGAAGAGAGGCGCCAGGGCCGAGTAGAGCTTGCGCCGCATCGCGTCGTCCCCGTCGAGCGCCAGCTTGCGGGTCAACTCGCCGTAGCTCAGGTCCTTGCCGTCGACGTTGGCCGTGCTGGTCTGCTCGAACTTGAGCAGGTCGTCCTCGTACGTGGCGATTTCCGCGGCGACGATCGACTCCACGAGGTAGAGCCGCAGACGCTTCGCCCGCGGATCGGTGCTCTCCGCCTCGGCGACTTCATCCACCTTGGACTTCTTGAGGATGAAGTCGAAGTCCTTGAACACGCGGGTCGAGTTCGGGGGGGTGCCGCGGACCGCGACCTCGAAGCCCTGCTTGTTGAGCTTCTGGTCCAGCTCGACGGCCTTTTCGCGGATCCGCTCCACGTCGGCCCGGCTATCGCGAGGCGATGTCCCGAGGGCGACCGCGGTCAAGAAGGCCGCCGCCAGTGCCTGGGGTATCCGGTGACCGATGAAAGTGTTGAGACGCATCTTCCTGTGATCCTCCTGCCCCGCTCATACCGATGAAGGACGGAACATTATCCATGAAAGCCCGGAGGGGATCAACGCTCCGGAGTGCCCCCCGCGATCTCCCACGCCTCGGCTCGGGCCAGATCGACCCAGATCTCGCGATCGGGGGCATCCGCCTCCCCCTGGCATCGCCAGCGCTCCAGCGGCGTGCGAACCTGGGCCACGGCGCTCAATGCGGCCACCACCTGGGGTTTGAGCCGCTCAGTCTCCTCCTTCACACGACGTTCCCACTCCACCTTGAGGAGTTCGATCTTTCGCCGGCTCTCGTCCTGTCCGCGGCGGCTCCCCCGCCCCTTGAGCACGGACTTCTCCTCCTCGATGAGCTGGCGGTAATAGCGCTCCACGGTGGTCAGCTCGCGATCGAGCCCCTGCTGGCCGGTCTTCTGGATCTCCCCCACCCGGGCCTCGACATGGTCCTGCACGGCGTCCCATGCGTGGTGGAAGGCCTCGGCGACGTCCACCACCGGCGCCGGCAGGAATCCCTCCGCGGGCTCGCTCTCGGCCTCGAAAAGGGATCTCCGGCCCACCGGCCGCTGCACGACCTTCCCGCGCTGAACGTCGTAGGTGACCGTCAGGGCTTCGTTTGCAGGAGGTTCCGAGTAGTACGAGAGGCTGAACGTGAAGATGAGAAGAACGCCGTAACGTTTTTCTTCAAGCGACGATAGCTCAATAGTTCCGCGCCGCCTCGCGCGCAGGAGGGCGGCCCGGTCCAGATCCTCGCGTGGGCGGAGGTGCATGAGGGTCACCCTCCCCCGCCGCAGGGCGTACCGGATCAACTGGTCGTGGAGCCAGCTCCCGGGGGTGGCCAGCTCCACCTCGGCCTGGCCCGCCAGTCGGCGGCGGAAGGTAATCCGCAGCTCGTCGCGCTTGAGAAGCGTGGAGAGTCCATCCCCGAGCCGGTAGGCATGGATACCCCGCTCGCTCCCCTGCAACACGGCGCCGGAGCGGGCGAGGACCTCGAAGATCCATCGGTGTCGGCCGCCCGGCGCGGCGGAGCGCTCAGCCACCGAAGATCTCTTCGTCGAGCTGCTTGATCGACTCGTAGCGGCGGCGGTTCATCGCCATCTGGTCCCCGAGATCCCGGAACCGTCGCTCCACGTCACGCCGGGTGCGCGCCCCGGCCCAGATCTGGAACACCGTGTTCTCGAACGTATGCCGGTCGCTGAACTCGCCGAGGATCATGTCCATCTCCCCGACGACCAGTTCGAACATGTTGATCTTGCGATGGAGGATCTCGAGCACGTGCGACTCCACCGTGTTCTCGGTGCTGAAGTTGAAGATCTCGATATCGCCGGTCTGACCGAGGCGGTGCACGCGGCCGATGCGTTGCTCGACCTTCATCGGGTTCCAGGGGAGGTCGTAGTTGACCACGGTGCGGCAGAAGTGGAGGTTGCGCCCCTCGCCGCCCGCCTCGGTGCTCACGAGGATGCGGGTGGGCCCCCGGAACTCCCGGATCGCCGCCTCCTTGTCCGAGGAGGACATTCCACCGTGGAAGGTGACGGTGGAGTAGCCCGCTCCCCGCAGCCGCTGCGAAAGGAACTCCATCGTGGACTTGAATTGGGTGAACACGATCGCCTTGTCGGGGACGCCGGTGAGCACCTCGAGGAGCCCGTCAAGCTTGGCGTGCCGGTCCACCGCCTCCCCGAGCTTGCAGAGATGGTTGAGAGCATCCCAGTGCGCGCGATAGCGGATGTCCTGGCGCGCGCGGACCAGGGTGTGGTGGGCGGCCGGGGTGCTGCTCCCGATCTCCTTCTGCAGCACCATCGAGACGAAATGCCACTTCAGGAACTGCGCGCGGTCGCTGTCGAGATGCCGATCGCGCACGAAGTCCGTTACTCCGTCGTACAGAGCCCGTTCCGACTCGCTGAGTTGGAACGGCCGCGTGTGGACGGTGCGACGTGGAAACTTGATGTTGGTCTTGGCTCGGGTGGTGCGGATCATGACCCGCCGAAGGAGTTTGGACAGCTCGGCGGTGTTCTTGGGCAGGCGCTTGTCGCCGCGCACCATGAAGTCGCGGCGGAATCGGCGGTACGTGCCCAACGTGCCGGGCCGAAGCAGGTTCACCAGGTTGTAGAGTTCCCGCAGGTCGTTCTGCACCGGGGTGGCTGTCAGCAGGAGCAGATACTTGCTGTTGACCGCGGCCACGAATTTCCAGGCCAGGGTCTGGTGATTGCGCAGCCGGTGCGCCTCGTCGACGATCACCAGGTCGAACGGGCGCGTGAGCAGGCGCTCACGATTCCGCGTGGTCTTGGCGGTGTCGAGGGAGCAGATGAGGAACGGGTGGTCCGCCCAATCCCCCCGCCGTCCCGCGATCGTGAACTCCAGGCCGAACTTGTTGGCCAGCTCTTCCCGCCACTGGATGGTCAAGCTGGCCGGCACCAGCACGAGTGCGCGGTGCACGAGACCGCGCAGCAGGTACTCCTTGAGAATCAGCCCTGCTTCGATGGTCTTCCCCAGCCCCACTTCGTCGGCGAGAAGCCCTCGTCCCCGCATCTCGCGCAGGGCGCGCAGGCACGCCTGCTTCTGGTACTCGAGCTGCTGCACTTCGGGCAGGTGCTCGAGACCGATCAGGTGGTCGAAGTCCCCCTGCCCCTTGAGTTCCTCGGCGTCGAGCAGGATGCGGTAGTCCTCGGTCGGCTCCACGTCCTGGTCGCTCATCCGCTGCAAGAGCGTCCAGGCTCCGGGGTCCAGTTTGAGATACGGCAGCCGCGAACCGTTCTCCGGACCCGGGGAGATCTTCACCCGGCGGCGGCGCCTCGGCCTGGCCGCCGCCGGCTCTTCTGGAGGCTTGGGGCGCAATTGAGGGTGGATGCTGCTCAACCGCTTTACGCCCGACGAGAAGACCACTTCCAGGATGTCGTAGAAGGGACGGTCGCGGATCTCCACCACGAGACCCTCGCCGAAATCGACGTGGTGGACCTTGTCCCCGACTTGATAGGTGTGCTTCTCCGACATGCCGTGCGCCCGCCTCAACGCGTGAGGTAGTAGATGATCCCGGCCTGCACCTGAAGCCCCAACGCGAAGCTTCCCTGCGCGGTCACCAGGGTGCCGTCGCCGACGGTGCCGTCCCGCTCCTGGTCGGCGATCCCATCGCCCAGATAGCCCAATCCCCGCGCGCTGAGATCGAGCCCCCAGTTCTCGCGCAGGAAGACCTCGACCCCCAGCCCGGCGGTCAGGATCACGTTTTCGCCGGGGAAGAGGATGTCCTCGTCCTCGTAATGAACCTCAGGGCGGTAGAACCCCACGCCCAGCACCACGTACTGCGCGGCGTCCACGTTACGGTCGCGGTAGTAGTAGGCCTCGCCGACCACCTCGGTGGACACAAGCTTGTTCACTCCCGCGCTCTTCACGTCCCTGACCGCTCCATAGGTCTGGTTGTGGAACATGAGCCCGAGGCTCCAGTGCGGGTTGAGCGTGTAGCGGATGTCGATCCCGTAGCCGCCCCCCGACTTGAAATCCAGTCCGAAGCGCGACTCCCCGGTCAGGGTCGCGTAGTCACCGAAGGCGCTCAGGCCCACCGTGCCTTCCCGATCGAGCCGGGTCTGAGCCCCGGCCGACGCGGCCAGCAGCACGGCCGCCGCCAGCACCGGCAACCCCGACTTCATGAGTCTGTACATGCGGTCTCCTTTTCAAGCCCGGTAAACGTCACCATGGCGTCACGATTCTTCTCGCCGCGCCGCGCGGGCGCGTCCACCCCGTGGATGAAACAGGCGGTGCACCTCGCGGAGCTGCCCGCGGTCCACGTGGGTGTAGATCTCGGTGGTCGTCACCGAGGCGTGGCCCAGGAGTTCCTGCACCACGCGCAGATCGGCTCCCCCTTCGAGAAGATGGGTGGCGAACGAATGCCGCAGCATGTGCGGGTGAAGGTCGCCGCCGATCCCCGCCGTGCGCGCGTGCGCGCGCAGGATCTTCCAGAGGCCCATGCGACTCAGCCGGCCGCCGCGAGCGTTCACGAACAACGTTCCCGGATCGCGCCGCCGAACCAGGCTCGGGCGGGCCTCGGTGAGGTACGTGCGGAGCGCGCGCACGGAAGGCCCGGTCAGCGGGACGGCGCGCTCCTTGTCCCCCTTGCCCACCACGCGCAGATAGCCCTCGGCAAGACGCAACCCCTCCGGGGTGAGATCGAGCGCCTCGGAGACGCGCAGGCCCGAGCCGTACAGGAGTTCGAGCAGCGCCCGGTCGCGCCGCGCCAACGGCCCGTCGCCGCTCGGCGCGCCCACCAGCCTCACCGCCTCGTCCACGCTCAGCACGCGCGGCAGGCGCCGCCCCCGCCGAGGCGCATCGAGCCCGTCGGTGGGATCCGTGAGCGCGGCCCGGCGCCGCTGAAGGTACGCATGGAACCCCCGCAGGCAGGAGAGGCGCCGCGAGAGCGTGCGCGCCGAGAGGCCGCGTCCCCCCTCGTCGCCGAGATAGCTTTCCACGTCGGCGCGGCCGACCTCGGCGAGCGAGGAGCGGGCGTGCGCTTGAAGCCAGGTCATGTAGCCGAGGAGATCGGCGGCGTAGGCGTCCACGGTGCGATCGGAGAGACGGCGCTCGTAGCGCAGGTAGCTCAGGTAGTCCTCGCGGGCTTCATCGAGCGCGCGCGGGAGCGGAGGCTTGGCTGCGGGTTCGGCGAGAGCGCTGCGACCGCGTTCACGCGGCATCGGAGTCCCTCCCCTCTTCGTGCAGCGCCTCGTGGATCGCGCGCGCGACCTTGAGTCCGATGCCGGGCACGGCTGCGAGATCGTCCAGCGTGGCCTCGCCGATCCCCGCCACGCTTCCGAAGGCGTGGAGCAGCACGGTGCGGCGGCGCTCTCCGATGCCGGGGATGCCGTCCAGACGGGAGACCAGGGCGCCCTTGGCGCGCCGAGCCCGATGGTAGCGGACGGCGAAGCGGTGCGCCTCGTCGCGCAATCGCATGAGAAGCTTGAGGCCCTCGTCGCTGCGCGGCAGCTTCAGCGAACCCGCGCACCCCGGCACGACGATCTCTTCCTCGCGCTTGGCCAGGCCTACTACCGGCACGCCGTCGAGCCCTTCCTGCTCGAGCGCGGTCACCGCCGCGTTCACCTGTCCGATGCCGCCGTCGATGAGGATGAGATCGGGAGCGGGGAACTCGCCGGCGGTGATGCGCGCGGCGCGGCGTCCCACCGCCTCCGCCATCATCGCGAAGTCATCGGGCCCGCCGGCGTGGTTCATCCGGTATCGCCGGTAGGCCGACTTGGCCGGGCTGCCGTTGCGGAAGACCACAAGCGAGGCCACCGGGTAAGCGCCCTGGATGTTCGAGATGTCGAACCCTTCGATGTGGATGGGCGGCGACGCCAGGGTCAGCGCTTTTTGCAGGGCATACACCGCGGGATCGAGGCCGCCGCGCGTGCCCCCGCCGCGCGCCTCCTCCAGATCCACCCGCGCATTCTCCTCGGCCAGTCGGGCGAGGCCGGCGAACCGCCCGCGCTGCGGCACGCGGATCGTGATGACGCGCTCCGCCTTCGCGCTGAGCCATTGCTCCAGCAACTCGCGGTCGGCGGGCTCCACCGCCGAGAGCACTTCACCCGGTGTGCTGTCGAGGTCGCGGTAGTACTGCGAGAGGAACGCGGCCATCACCTCGGCATCGGGCCGGCCGGCGGTGCCGCGCAGGCGCCGCCGCTCCTTGCCGAGGACGGTCCCCCCGCGCACCTGGAGCACCGCTCCGAAGGCGGAGTCCTCGTCTCGCGCGAGCGCGAACACGTCGAGATCGCGCTCCTGCACGTCCAGCATCTTCTGCCGCCGCATCAGGCGCTCCACGCCGCGGATGCGATCGCGTAGCATGGCTGCGCGCTCGAAGTCGAGCCGAGCCGACGCCTCGTCCATGTCGCGCCGCACCGCGGAGACGACCTCGTCGCCGTGCCCCGACAGGAAGAGGATCATTCGATCCACCAGCCGCCTGTACTCCTCCGCGGAGACCTTCGCGATACAGGGAGCCGCGCAACGCTGGATGTGGAAGTCCAGGCACTCGCGGTAGTGCGGGCCCCGCCCCGGCCGGGGGCCCATGCACGAGCGAATGGGAAAGATCGCGCGCACGGTTTTCAACGTGCGCCGCAGTGCTCCGGCGTCGGTGTAGGGACCGAAGTAGCGCGACCCGTCGCGCGGCGTGCGCCGCGTGATGAGCGCCTTGGGGTATTCCTCCCCCAGGGTGATCTTGAGAAAGGGGAAGCGCTTGTCGTCCTTGAGAAGGATGTTGTACGGGGGGCGCTTCTCCTTGATGAGGGTCATCTCCAGGAGGAGCGCTTCGACTTCGGAGTCGGTGACGATCGTCTCGAGATCGGTGATGCGTGGAACGAGGGCGGCCTGCTTGGGGTGGCTGTCGCCCCCCGCGCCGAAATACGACCTCACCCGGTGGTCGAGGCGCTTCGCCTTGCCCACGTAGAGGACTCGCCCTTGCCGGTCCTTGAACAGGTAGACGCCGGCACGACGGGGCAGATGGGCCAACTTATCGGACAGGTCGGGCATACGGCCGCTTTCCCCCGGTTTCCAGGCGATGAGGGGGCCCGGAATGTGACGAAAGAGTATACCGGAAGACTTGGGCCGATCCTAGCTTTCGGAATGTTCGGGGGCCGGAATCGTCAGCCGGCGCGGCGCAGGCTCTGGGCGAGAATCCTGGAGACGAGGCTGATCAGGTCGCGGTTGCGGAACGGTTTGTTGAGTCGGTAGAGCCATGGATCCCCTCCCGCTTCGACGGCGTCCCCCGCTTCCCGCGTGGTGACGATGAGGATCGGGAGCCGAGGGGCGGCGGCTCGCAGGGTCCCGAGGAGGTCGGCATCCTCGGTCGAGGCCAGCGCGGGGTTGAGGATCAGCAGGTCGGGGGTCGACTCGTCGATGTGGGCCAGGACCTGGCTTGCCTCCGCGCAGATGTGCACTTCGTGTCCGAGCCCTCCCAGGATCTCCGAAATGAGACCGCTGAGTGTCGGGTCGTCTTCGGCGACCAGCACGTGCCCGGTGATGTCCAGGCTGCGCGGGGCGGGCGGGCCGGCCGTCTCCTCGCGCTGTTCGTGGATCGTTCGGATGGGCAACTGGACGACGAAGCAGGTGCCCTGCCCCGGCGTGCTGGTGGCTCGGATGCTGCCGCCGTGATCGCGAATGTGGTTGTAGGCCGTCGAGAGGCCGAGTCCGGTGCCGGGCTGTTTCGCGCCGCTCAGAGGCCCCTTGGTGGTGAAGAACGGTTCGAAGATGCGGCTCAGGTTCTCCGGCGGGATGCCCAGTCCCTCGTCCTCGATGCGGATTTCGATGCTGGCGCCCTCGACGCGGCTGGTCACGCGGAGGTGTCCCCCCTCGGGCATCGCCTGCTGGGCGTTTACCAGCATGTTGAGCAGAACTTCCTGGAGCTTGCCCGGATCGGCCACGGTGAGGGGAATGCGATCCGAGCTGCGCTCCACGCGCACTCCCGACTTCTCCATCTGCCGATGGAGGAGGAGAAGCGTGTCGGTGAGGATCTGGTTCACGTCCACCGGCTCGCGGCGCCCGGGACGTCGGCGGCTGAACGTGAGGAGACTCGTGGTGAGCTCGCGAGCCCGTTCCGACGAACGCAGGATGACCTCCACACCCTTCTGGACGACCGCCGCATTCTCGGGGTGCTGCTTCATGAACTGGGCGTAGCCGTAGACCGAGGCCATGAGGTTGTTGAACTCGTGCGCCACGCCGGCCGCGAGCTGGCCCACCGCCGACATCTTGCTCGATTGCAGCAGTTGGTTCTCGATCTCCTTGAGTTCGCTGATGTCCTTGATCAGGATCACCTCGCCCTCGCCCTGGACCGTCTCGTCCGCGCGCACCGCGGTGATGGAGCAAAGGTAGGTCCGGCCGCGCACCGCGTACTCCTGGGTGACGTTCCGCTCCTCCTCGTGCCGCATCCGCTCGAGCGCGGCGCGTACCACCCCGAAGTCGGGCCGGTTCAGCAGTTCGAGCACGCTGGCGCCGATCGGATCGCGCTCGGAGAGCCCGAGCATTCTGATCGCGGCATCGTTGGCGAGAATCACGCACCCGTCCTTGTCCACCAGCACGACCCCCTCCTCCATCTGGCGGAGCATGGTCACGAGGCGCGTGCGCTCCTCGCGGATGCGGGCGATGAGGCGGGCGTTCTCGAGGGCGATGGCGGCCTGGCTGGCGAAGATCTCGATGGTCTCGAGGTCCATCCCCTTGAAGAGACGGCCTTCCAGCTTGTGCAGGGTGAGCACCCCGAGGAGTCTGTTCGCGCACACGAGGGGCGCGGCAAGCAGGGCCTCGGGCTCGAGCGGCGTGCCGGGGACCTGGATCGAGCGCGGGTCGAGCTCGGCGTGGTTGATGACTTCGCCGCGGCGGCTCGCCGCCACCGTCCCGGTCAGCCCCTGACCGATACGAATGCGGGCCTGGAGCATCTGCTCGGCCCACTCGCTCAGGCATACCACCGGCTTGAGCGTCTGCTCGTCCGGCTCGAGAAGGAAGATCGTGGCTTCGTCGGCCTCGCACAGCGCGCGGGCGCGATGGGCGATCACCTCTGGGATCTTGGTGAGATCGCTGGTGGACGAGACGGCGTGGCTCATGTCGAGAAGTTCGGCGAAGTTTCGCGCCCCGCGCTCGTGCCGCTCCACCACCTGATGGCTGTGCAGGATGGGCGCGACCTGACGGCCCAGGAGGCACATCGGTTCCCGCTCCTCTGCGGCCAGGACGGGGAAGACATTCCGGCGCAGGGCGAAGAGGACTCCAATCAGACGATCTCCCTTGCCGATCGGCACCGCAACGCCGGCTCCCATCTCGCGAAGCCGGAGCTTGTCGCACAGGGCCGTGCAGGGCGAAGCGCCGATGCCGAAGTCCAGGCCGTCGACCACGCGCCCCGAAACCAGCGGCTGCAGGCCGGGCACCTCATCGATGCGGAAACCGGGCAGGAGCCCACCGTCCTCGTCGCCGCTCCCCTCGCGCTCCCGGACCGCCTCGCAGGTGAACCACGTCCCCTCGTCGTTGGCGAGATAGAGGATCGCGCGGTCCAGATCGAGGAAATCGGCCATGCGGTGCGTGAGGTGCTCCGCGCACTCGCGCAGATGCCCGCACCCGCCGAGATCCTCGATCAGCTCGCGCGCGATGCCGAGGTAGCGCGACTGCCGCTGGTGCCAGCCGAGCAGAAGCGCGTGTTGGACGAAGATGGCGAGGGTGCTCAGGCTGGCCCGCGCGCGGTCGTCGGATGCCGGATTGAAGGCGTCAGGGCGATGACACGCAAGATGGAGATGAGCGATCGTCTTGCCCTGCTCCACCAGCGGATAGGCCGCGTGAGAGGCGAAGACGCCGTGGGGAGCGGCTCCGGGACGGTTGTCCGCCGGAGCCTCGCCCGCCGCCACCATGATCTGTGCCGGACGGCCCGCGGGGTCGCCATCGGAGAGGCTCACCCATGCGCTGTCACAGGAGACGGCATCGCGCAACTCCTCCAGAAGGCGGGCAAGCCCCTCCCGGGGATCCTGGGCGCGGTTCTCCAACGAACTATGAGAGTTTCGAGACTGTGTCTCGGGAGACTTCGGCTCCATATGCTCCATAGGGTGATCACGGTCCCCAACCCGGGGACCGATCCGTCTCACTAGGTATCGGCGCCGTCATGCGGAACTGTAGGCGGAGACTTTCGTTGACAGTGGGCGCGGTTCCCTGCTAAATTGCAGCGCTCATTTCGCCTAGCCGACCCGCTCGGGGCCTCGGCGGGCCCGTCCGGTGAGGGAGGAATTGATGCCGCATCACAAGTCGGCCACGAAGAGACTCAAGACGAACGAGCAGTCCCGCCAGCGCAATGTGGGGGTCAAGTCGGTCGTCCGTAAACAGTTGAAGAAGCAGCGCGGGCTCGAAGGCGCGGCCGCCCAGAGCGAGCTGCCCTCGACCTACCGCGAACTGGACGTTGCCGTCCGGAAGGGCGTGATCCCGAAGTCCCGCGCCAGCCGCCTCAAGGCTCGCTCGGCCAAGGGCGCCAAAGCCGCCGCCAAGCCCTGAGACAGGCGCGCCGGCTCGGCGCCGCGCTCCAGCGCGGAAGCGCCGCCCTCTAGCGCGGAAGCAGGCCGAGCGCGGTCATCTCCCTCGCGAGCAGGTCGCGTGTCCCCTCCCCCGCCGGCACGAGGGGAAGTCGCAACTCATCCTGAATCAGCCCGAGGAGCGCGAGGGCGGCCTTCACCGGTCCCGGATTGCTCTCCCGGAACAGGGCCTGGATCAGCGGAAAAACGCGGCGATGGATCTCCGCCGCTTCGGCGACGCGTCCGGCCTCGAAGGTCTCGAGCATGCGCCGCATCTCGTTCCCCACGAGGTGGCCCGCGACCGACACGACCCCCTTCGCCCCCACGGCGAGCATCGGCAGCGTGAGCGAGTCGTCACCGGAGAGCAGGGTGATCTCGCAGCGCGCGAGGATTTCGGTGACCTGGTCGAGCGAGCCGGACGCTTCCTTGATGGCGGTGATGCGAGGATGGGCGGCGAGTTCGGCCACGGTGCCTGGAAGGATGTTCACCGCGGTGCGGCCGGGCACGTTGTAGATCACGAGCGGGATGTCCACGGCGTCCGCCACCGCGCGGAAGTGGGCCAGGAGCCCGCCCTGGGTCGGCTTGTTGTAGTAGGGCGCGGAGAGCATGCACCCGTCAACGCCCACCGCGGCAGCGCGGCGGGTGAGCGCAATGGAACTCTCCGTGACGTTCGTGCCTGTCCCGGCGATCACGAACGCGCGTCCCTTGGCCTCCTCGAGCGCGATACGCCAGATCCGTTCGCGCTCCTCGTCGCTCAGCGCCGGAGCCTCTCCGGTGGAGCCGGTTGGCACGAGTCCGTCGACACCCTGTCCGAGCACGAACCGGATGAGATCGCGCAGGGCGCGCTCGTCCACCTTGCCGTCGCGGAACGGCGTCACCAGAGCCACAGAAACGCCTTCGAACATCGCGGTCTCTCCTTGTGATCAGGGTGCGGGACGGCAGTGAGGCGCATCGAGCGTGCCCAGCTCGCGCTTCTCCGCGGGCGCAAGCTCCACCGTCCCCTCGTAGATGATCCAGGTCTCCTCGGGATCGCGCCTCGAGTTCCCGTTCTCGTCGCAGAAGGCGACCAGGCGATACGCGCCCGCGGGCACACCGCGTAGCAGGAACGCGCCGGCGCGTGCGACCTGGACCTTGGCCTTCGGGGTGGCGAGCGTCTCGGCCGCCGCTTCATAGAGCGCCACCCAGAGCGATGCGCTGTCCCCTTCGGCGCGCTCAAGCGTACCGCTCGCCTCGGCCGGGGTGCTGGGATCGATGAGCCGGAGGAACACCTCGACCGCGTTCGAGTCCGGCTTCAGGACGATCGGCTCTCCGCTCGCGCTCACGAAGTCGCCGCGATCGTTGAAGGCCCGGTTGCCGTCGCGATCGAACATGGCGAGCAGCCAGCGCCGCCGGCCGTCGGTCGGGAGGCCCTCCAACGTGAACTCGCCGTTCGCACGCATCTGCGTGATGGCCGCCGGCTCGGTCTCCGACGGATCGGGCACGGTGTCGGCGTCGCCGGGGTAGAGCCCGACGAGAACGAGCCCTCGGTTCGCTCCTCCAGCGGGCGGCGTCGTCACGTTGCCGCGATCCACCTTCCCGGAGACGCGCCCGGTCCAGAGCGCGCCGCCGGTCGAGAAGATCCATCGATGCGGCTCGGCGATGGCGTTTTGCGTGCCGTCGCGCTTGCGGTCCTGCACCAGGGTGGTGAGGAGGACGCCGACGGTGGTTGAATCGGGGAGCGGCGCGCCGAGGCGCACCGTCATCGCGTCGCCGCTGAAGGAGAACTTGGGTTTCACCGCGCCGCCGGGCGCGACCCAGAGCGCGCGCTCGATGGTCGCGCGGTCGATCGGTTCGCTGAAGGTGATCGTGATCGCCGCCTCGGTGGGCACCCCCACCGCGAGGCTCTCCGGGCTCACGCTCAGAATGCGCGGAGGCGTGATGTCGGGAGGGCCGCCCGGGGGGGGCATCGGACGAGCGCAAGCCGCGACGAGAACGCAGGCAAGCAGCGGCCAGCGCCCGCCGCGCGGCCGCCGGTTCCCCTCGCGCGATCCTCGCGCTGCCTGCATGAGACGCCCCCGATGTTTCAGCGCCACCCCTCGGCAAGCAACCGCACGAGGAGCGCGTTCTGCGCGTGCATGCGGTTCTCGGCCTCGTCGAAGACCCTCGAGCGCGGACCGTCGACGACCCCGTCGGTGATCTCCTCGCCGCGGTGCGCGGGGAGGCAGTGGAGAACGATGCCCTTGGAGTCCATCCCCGCCACGAGCTGTTCGTTCACTTGATAGGGACGGAACTTCGCCTTGCGCGCTTCCGCTTCGGCCTCCTGGCCCATGCTCGCCCACACGTCGGTGTAGACCACGTCGGCGCCCTTCACCGCGCGGTGCGGATCGTGCTCGATGCGGAGACGGTCGCCTGTGTCCTTGCGGGCCGCATCCATGAACGCGGCGTCGGGTTCGAAGCCGGGCGGACAGGACAACGTGAAGCGGATGGGCAGCCGTCGCGCGGCGTTGATCCACGACTTGGCCACGTTGTTGCCGTCGCCCACGAAGACGATGTGTTTGCCGTTCAGCGCGCCGAAGTTCTCCTTCACGGTGAGGAGATCGGCGAGGATCTGGCAGGGGTGAAAGTCGTCGGTGAGGCCGTTGATGACCGGCACCCGGGCCTTGGCCGCCAGCTCTTCCACCCATTTGTGCGAGAACGTGCGGATCATGATCGCGTCCACGTAGCGGGAGAGCACCTGGGCGATATCCCCCACCGTCTCGCGGGTGCCCATCCCGATCTCCGCGTTCGAAATATAGATGGCGGTGCCGCCGAGCCGGGCCATGCCGCTCTCGAAAGAGACGCGGGTGCGCAGGCTCGGCTTGTGAAAGACGAGGCCGAGCACCTTTCCCTTGAGCGGCGTGCGCAGGCGTCCCTCGCCGTGCTCGCGCTTGAGCGCGGCGGCGAGATCGAGGGTGTCGTTGAGCTCGGCCGGTGTGAGATCGAGCAGGGTGAGCAGATCGCGCTTGGGCATCGAGTTCATTCCTTGTTTCCGGCGCCGCCGCGAGGGTGCGCCTGCGCGTGGGCGGTTCGGAGTCGTTCCATGGTGATGTGGGTGTAGACCTGGGTGCTGGCCAGGGAAGCGTGACCGAGCAGCTCTTGTACCGAGCGCAGCTCGGCCCCGCGGTCGAGAAGATGGGTGGCGAAGCTGTGCCGCAACAGGTGCGGGCTCAAGTGGGCGCGGCGCGCGATGCGGCGCAGGTGTCCGGTCACGATGCGCTGCACCGTGCGCGGCGAAAGCGCTCCCTTGCGTCCCGGGAAGAGCGGAGCGTCGCCCGGTCCGCCGGGAATCGTGGCGCGATAGGCGGCGACGGCGGTCAGCGCCGCCTCCCCCACCGGCACCCGGCGTTCGCGGTTCCCCTTGCCGCGCACCTGCAGGATCCCTCCCGCCGCGTTCAGGTCGCGGACCCTGAGGCCGACCAGTTCGGCGAGTCGGATGCCGGTGCCATAGAGCATCTCGAGGATCGCGCGATCCCGCTCGGGGCAGCGCGTCTCCTCCCATCCGGGCCCGTCGAGGAGTCGCTGCAGATCCTCCTCGCTCAAGAACGGCGGGAGTCGCTTCGGGAGACGCGGGCCCTTGATGTCGGGTCCGACCCGGACCCCGTCCACGCCCCGCGCCTTGAGGTAGCGGCGGAACGATTTCAGGGTGGCCAGCCGTCGCGCCACGGTCCGCGCGGAGAGGCCTCGGCGGGTCAGCTCGCGCAGATACGCACGGGCATCCTCTTCACCGATCTCTTCCGCCCGCGGAGCGCCCTTCATCCGGGGGGTCAGAAACGATGCGAAATCGGCGAGGTCGCGCTGGTAGGCCTCCACCGTCCTCGGGGAGTACCGGCGAGCATTGCGAAGGTGGTCGAGAAAGACGGGCACCCGTGTCTGCATCGCGGCGAGAATACCAGCGGTTCCCCCGGGACGGCTACGCTCCCACCCCGTGGCACTTCTTGTATTTCTTACCGCTCCCGCACGGACAGGGATCGTTGCGACCGACCTTGGGCCCCACGCGCACCGGTTCGGCGGGCGCGGAGGGCGCCGAGGTCGCAGTGGCTGAGGGGGCGGCCTCCCCGCCTCCCCCCCCGAACGCTGAGAAGCTCGCGTGGCTTTCGCGTGCCGCGCTGACCGAGGTCACGCGGGGAGAGAGGGTGGACAGGGGAGGCGGCTCGGGGGCGGCGCGCTGCGGTTCGCGCACGATGGAGACGCGGAAGAACCGCTTCACCACGTCCTCGCCCAGGCTGTCCATCATGGTCTCGAAAGCGGCAAACGCCTCGCGCTTGTACTCGATGAGAGGATCCTTCTGCCCCCAGGCGCGAAGCCCGATCCCCTCCTTGAGCATGTCCATTTCGTAGAGGTGGTCGCGCCACTTCTCGTCGATCACCGAGAGCATCACCCGCCGCTCGACCTCGCGGGTCAGTTCCGAGGTCCAGTCGTTCTCCCGGCGCTCGTAGGCCTCGCGAGCCATGTGCTTGAAATGGTCGGCCACGTCCGTCGGGGTCACCGTGGGATGGGAGAAGATCTGCTCGTGGAGCATGGGGGACACGAAAGTCAATTCCAGCTCGGCGGCGACGAGCCTGACCGCGTCCCGGGTGACGGGATCGGCGGTGTCGGTGTGCCCCGCCACCTCGCCCTCGACCACCGAGTCGATGTAGTCGAGCATCTCGTCGTGCATCGACTCACCGCGCAGAACCCGCCCCCGCAACCCGTAGACCACCTCGCGCTGCTTGTTCATGACGTCGTCGTATTCGAGCAGTCGCTTGCGGATCGAGAAGTTCTGCTCCTCGACCTTCTTCTGCGCGTTCTCCACCGCCCGCGTCACCCAGCGGTGCTCGATCGCCTCCCCCTCCTGGGCGCCCAGCCGCTGCATGATCGCGGAGACCCGCTCGGAGCCGAAGAGCCGCATGAGGTCGTCTTCCAGGGAGAGGAAGAACCGCGTCGAGCCCGGATCACCCTGGCGGCCCGAGCGCCCGCGCAACTGGCGGTCGATGCGCCGGCTCTCGTGGCGTTCCGAGCCGATGATCGCGAGCCCCATGTTCCCATCGCGGTCCTTGGCGCCCTCGATCCCCTTCTCGGCGTCGATGAGGACACCTTCCCCGAGCTTGATGTCGGTGCCGCGGCCGGCCATGTTGGTGGCGATCATGACGGCGCCGAACTCGCCGGCACGGGACACGATCTCCGCCTCGCGCTGGTGGTGCTTGGCGTTGAGTACGCTGTGGCGGAGCCCGTCGCGCTTGAGGAGGCGACTGACCGTCTCCGACACGTCGACGCTGGTCGTGCCCACGAGAACCGGCCGTCCCACCTCGTGAAGCGCCTTCACCTCCTCCACGATCGCGTTGTACTTCTCGCGCCGGGTGCGATAGATGAGGTCGTTCATGTCGTTGCGGCGCATCGGTCGGTTGGTGGGGATCTTCACCACGTCGAGCTTGTAGATGGCGAAGAACTCGGCGGCCTCCGTTTCCGCGGTGCCGGTCATCCCCGAGATCTTGTCGTAGAGCCGGAAGTAGTTCTGGAGGGTGATGGTGGCGAAGGTCTGGGTTTCGCCCTCGACCGTTACCCCCTCCTTGGCCTCTACCGCCTGGTGAAGGCCGTCCGACCACCGGCGGCCCGCCATGAGGCGTCCGGTGAACTCGTCGACGATGAGCACCTTGCCGTCCTGGATGACGTATTCCACGTCCTTCTCATACAGCGAGTACGCGCGCAGGAGCTGCATGGCGGCGTGGATGCGGTCCGCGCGCTCCGCATAGCGCCGGAAGGCCTTCTCCTTCTCCTGAATTCGCGTGTGGGGCTCGAGCTCCTCGCGGGCCTCGATCTCCTCCACCTCCACCGCGAGATCGGGAAGCACGAACATCTCGGGATCGTCCGGCCCCATGGCCTGGCGGCCCTTGTCGGTAAGATCGATCTCGCGGTTCTTCTCCTCGATCGTGTAGAAGAGATCCTGGTCGATCTCGCCCATCCGCTTGTCCCGCGTGGCGTCGAACTCAACCTTGCGCATCGCCTTCTGCAGTCCAGGGTGTTCCGAGGTCAGCTTCATGAAGCGCCGGTTCTTGGGGGCGCCGCGCTTCACCTGCAGGAGCCGCGTCGCGGTCTCGTAGGTCGGCTCGTCGTATCCCTCCTTCTCCAGCGCGCCTTCGATTTCGCTCATCCAGGAGGTGACGAGTGTGCTCTGCGCGCGCACCACCCGCTCCACCTGCGGCTTCATGTCGTCGAAGTAGGTGTGGGTCTGGGTGACGGGGCCGGAGATGATGAGCGGGGTTCGCGCTTCGTCGATGAGGATGTTGTCGACCTCGTCGATGATCGCGAAGTGGTGCCCGCGCTGGACCTGCTCTTCGGCGCGGATGGCCATGTTGTCGCGCAGGTAATCGAATCCGAACTCGTTGTTGGTGCCGTACGTGACGTCGGCGCCGTAGGCCTGCCTCCGCTGCACGGGGTTCAGGTCATGCTGGATCACGCCGAGGGTCAGACCGAGGTACTCGAGGATCGGGCCCACCCACTCGCGATCGCGGCGGGCCAGGTAGTCGTTGACCGTGACGAGGTGCACACCCTTGCCGGTGAGCGCGTTCAAGTAGACCGGCATGAGGGCGACCAGGGTCTTCCCCTCTCCGGTGGCCATCTCGGCAATGCGCCCCTCATGCAGAACGATCGCCCCGACGAGCTGCACGTCGTAGGGAACCATGTCCCATTTCGTGGGCATCCCCACCACGTCCCAGGTCTTGCCGACGTGGCGACGGCAGGCCTCCTTGACCGCCGCGTAGGCCTGGGGCAGAACGTCCTCGAGATCGGATCCGGCGGCAAGCTGTTCGCGTAGTTTCTGCGTCATGGCGCGCAACTCTTCTTCGGAGAGCGACTTGTAGTCTTCGAAGAGCTCGTTGATCTCGCGCAC
Organism: Candidatus Eiseniibacteriota bacterium; assembly: GCA_963762255.1. Taxonomy (GTDB): domain Bacteria; phylum Eisenbacteria; class RBG-16-71-46; order JABDJR01; family JABDJR01; genus CAVXKA01. The sequence continues at coordinate 196,202 of CAVXKA010000002.1, read as the reverse complement.
GATGGGGCCCAGGCGCCGCATGTCGCGTTCGTACTTGGTGCCGAAGACCCGCTCGAGGGTCTTCATCCCGCTCTGTCTGAATATGTCCAACATAAGGCCGAGGGTCTCCTGACGGAAAAGAGGGCGAGGGCCTCGTCGCGGCCCCCCGAATCGCAAACGCTAGCAAACGCCCGGGGGGTGGACAAGTTAGGTGGTCTTGAGGCCCAGGCGGACGGCCAGGAATCGCCCGTCCATCACGCCGAAGTACGCGACTCCATCCTGGATGGCGGGCGAGGAATAGGCCGCGGAATCGAGGGCGATCTTGACCGCTTCGGCTCCGGTGAGCCACTCGATGCCGTGGAGAAAGCCGTCGTAACCGCTCACCCAGACGATGCGATCCGCGAATGCGGGCCGGCTCTTCACCCCGCCGCCGGTGGCGACCCGCCAGACGATGCGGCCGAGGCCCACGTCGACTCCCAGCACCGTTCCGTCGTCGGTGCCCACCACGACACGCCCTTCGCGGTAGGCGGGTGAGCCATTCACCGGGCTCTCGCCGGGGATCGTCCACACCATGTGGCCGTCGGCGAGATCGAAAGCGTAGAGCTTTCCGTCCTGGCACCCGACGACGACCTTGCGCTCCGCCACAACGGGGGTGGAGTAGACGGCGCCGGCGCATGTCGCCTGCCAGCGCACGCGCCCTCCGCGACGCTCCATCGCGGTGACCCGGCCGTCCAGGCCGGCGGCGATGACCAGATCCTCGGCGAGGACCGGACTGGACCAGAGCACCGAGCCGAGATCCCGCTTCCAGCGCAACGCTCCATCGGTGAGCGCGACCGCGTACAGGGCGCGATCGTACGAGGCCACGTAAGCGAAGGTCGAGTCCGCGACGGGGCTGGCCACGACACGTCCTTCGGTGGCGAAGCTCCAGCGCTCTTCGCCGGTGCCGGCGCTGAGGCCGTAGACGCGACCGTCGTAGCCCCCGATCACGATCAGGCTCTCGGCATGAGCGGGCGAGGACCCGAAGCCCTGGCTCGCCGCGTAGGCCCACACGCGGCGACCGGTCGCGCGATCCAGCGCATAGACGCCGCCGTCGCGGCACCCGAACACCACGCGATCGCCGGCGACGACGGGGCTGGATGTGACAGCCTGGGAGAATCGCTCCTCCCAGAGAATTCCCGGAGCCGTGTCCTCCATCGTTTGGCCGGCGGAAGCGGGCGGGACCGGCTCGGGAGCCTCGGTCTGCGCCGGCGGCGGCTCCTCCCGGTCAGCGGGCTCCCGCAGGCGCGGGCGCACGAAGGCAAGATAAGCCGCCACCGCGGCCACGGCGATGATTGCGGCCACGATGCCAAGCCAGAAACCCAGGCCGCGCCTCTCCTCCGGAGCATAGAGCGGAGGGGGGGACTCCATCGCCACCGACTCACCTGCAACTTCATCCGGCGGAGGAGCGGGTTCCTCTGGAAGGAAGGCGGGTTCTTCTGGAAGGAAGGCGGGTTCTTCTGGAAGGAAGGGTGCCTCGCCCGGTGAAGGCGACGTCTCTGCCCGAGGCGGCGGAGTCTCTTCCTGAGCGGGCTCGTATTCCCAGGCGCCGGGCGCAAAGGTCTCGCGCAACTCGTTCAGGACCGTGTCGAAGCTCACCGGTTCGCTCGGTGGCGGAGCAACGGGATCGCTCGACGCAGCGACAACCGGCTCGCTCGGGGGTTCCGGTAAAGGTTCAGTCGGCGCGGGACGACTCGGGTACGGAGGGCGGCCCGGTACCGCCCGCAGGCCGGATGCTTCGATGAAGTTCACGATGAGACCGCCGTCTCCCCCGCTCCCGCTCTCCAGTCGGGAGACGAAATCGCGCAGGGTGCGCTCGTCGCCCCCCTCCGGGATGCGGCCGAAGAAGACGCGCGATCCGGGAGCCACCGCGAAGACGACCGCGTGCTCCGCAGCGAGCGGGGGGCTCCAGATGGGCGCCAGTGGGGCCAGCTTCACCCGTCCGCGAGTCATGAACCAGAGTTGGTTCGACACCAGCACGCCGGCGCCGAACTCGATCTCCTCCCCCGAGCCCTGCGTTTCGTGCGAGGCGATCTGCGCGATCGCCTCCAGCACGGTGAGATGGGGAGCGCCCTCCGGCACGTCCTTGAGATAGCGCACGGCCGCCTGGCCGGCGCGCAGCGCTGAGGCTCGCGCGGTCTCGCGCGACGACTCGGCGGGTCCCACCACGAGGAAATGCGCGGCGCGCTCCCCCCGCGGGGCGAGTTCGAAGAAGGACAGCCACCCCGAGTTCTTTTCGGGGCGCAGGCTGTGACAGCGCGCGGCGAGCGCCATGTCGATCCTCCTTCTCAGCGTGCGATGCGACCGGTCGCCGGAGACGATTCCAACCCAGCATAGTAGGCCCGATACACCCAGGCCAGCCAGACGATTCGTCGCACGTAGTCGTAGGTCTCGGGATAGCCGATGCACTCCACGAAGACCTCCTCCACGTCCCCGTCCGCCCGTGCGATCCATTCACGCGCCTTGCCCTCCCCCGCGTTGTAGCTGGCCAGCGCCGGAAGGACGTTGCCGCCGAACTCGCGCCGGCGGTCGGCGAAGAAGCGCACGCCGAGCGGGATGTTCACCTCGGGGCGGAAGAGCTCCGCGACCGGGCGCGGCTCGCTGCGCACTTCCCCGCGATCGATGCGGGCGAGCGTGGCGGGCAGTATCTGCATGAGCCCGCGGGCGTCCGCGCGCGACACCGCGAGCGGATCGTAGAGACTCTCCTGGCGCATGATCGCCCACAGCAGGTCGGGTTCCACGCCCGCCGCGGCAGCCGCGCGCGATACCGCGCCGTAGTAGGCGGCGGGAGCGCCGAGGCGGTCGTAGCCCGTGCGTGTCGGGAAGCCATACGGAAGGAGCGATTGCGCCCGGTTCGCCCAACGCACCCCTTCCGGGTAGACATGGTGTACGGCGGCGGCGAACGCCAGCGTCTCGAACACGAAAGGCAAGTCGCGGGCCAGATCGGCGGCGCGCTGCCACTCGCGCCGCGCCGCGTCGAGGATCCCCAAGCGGGCCAGCTCAACTCCGCGCAGAAAGTATTCGCGCACCGGGTCGGGCCAGTCGGCGCCGGCCGCGACCGATTCCCAACTCACGTCGGGGTTGAGGGGGATCTTCTCGGGAGGAGGCGGCCCCTCCGACGGCAACCCGTATCGCTCGCGCAAGCGCACGCCGTAGTAATCGACCGGCTCGCGCTGGATGGCGCCGGCCGCGGCGGCGTCGCGCGCTTCGGCGTGACGGCCCGACGCGCCCAACGTGCGCGCGAGCCAGAAGGCAGCCTGCTCGCGGTCCGCGGCTTCTCTCGACTCGGCGAAGGCCGCGCGAAAATGCTCCGCCGCCTCGCCGAGCATCCCCAGGCGGACCTCCGCGAAACCGCGACGGAACAGCGCGTCGCGGTGGTGGGAATAGCCGGGATAGCGGTCGATGAGAATGCCGTGCACCGCGCGCGCGTGCGACCAGCGGGCGAGGCTCTCATACTCGCGTGCGAGATCCCACGCCGCTTCGGGCGCCAGGGCTCCGTCTCTCCGCATCAGTTCGCGGTAGAGCGGCTCCATCGGCCCGGGCCGGCCGGTGTTGCGGTAGACGCGGGCGAGAAGAAAGACGGCGCGGTCCCGCTCGGCTCCGGTGGCGAAACGACACAGCCGCGTCAACAGAGACTCGGCCTCGCCGTAGCGTTTCGCCCGATAGAGATAGTCGGCGACGGCAAGTCCGGCGTTCACGCGCACGCTCTCCGGAAGTCCCGAGCTGTCGGTCACCGCGATCATCCAGGCCAGCGCTCCGCTTTCCGGCTGCACGAGGAGGAAGCGCGCGATGGACACGCGACCCTCGGTCGTGAGGTAGAGGTCGGGTTCCGCGGCGGACATCTCCAGTCGGCGTTCATACGCCCGCACCGCCGAGGTGTCCGCGCCGAACTTGCCGACGATCCCTTCCAGCTCGGCGGCCGCTTCGATGGGCCGCGCCGAGGCGATGAGCGCGTCCACGAGAACCCATCGCAGCTCCGCGGAATCCCCGACCGGTTGCGCAAGGCGCGCTTCCTCGATCGCGCGCGACGGATCGCCCTGGTCAAGGTATGCCCGCGCGCGGGTGACGCGCACGAGAGGCGCTCGCAGGCTGCGCGGTGCGGCGGCGACGAGCGAATCGGCCGCGGTCAGGGCGCGGGCAGTGTCCCAGGACGCCACGGCTCGGCGCCATTCGCGGAAGAACGCTTCATCGCGCAGACGGAATGACGGCGCCTCTGTGGCCGCTCGCAGAGCGCGTGCGATGAGCGCGTCGAGACGCGCTCGCTCGGGTGGGGTTGCGGCGGTAAGCGCCTGCTCGGCGTTGACCGCGACGGCCAGCGCTATCGAGCCCCGGCTGGGAAACCCAGCCGGGGGAAGAGGTCCGCGTCGTCGAGCTCCAGCGCGCGGCGCACCCAATCCACCCGGCGGTCCTCCGCAGCACGGGCGAACCATCGCAGGCGCGACGGCCAGTCGAGCGCCCGCCACGCGCCGGGGAAGTCTTCGTGGTCGGCGAAGGTGTCGAGCGCTGCGAGGGCGCGGGCTTCCGAACGCGAGGCCTCGGCCATGCCCGTCGCGTCGCCGCGAAAGAGCGCGACAGCCAGGGTCCGGCGGGAAAGCTCGACCGAGTCGAGAGGCGCGGCCACCGTCGCGGCACGACCGGCGGTGGAGACGAGGGACTCCGCGGGGCTCGAAGCGGCCTGCGTGAGGAGCCACGCAATGAAGAGCGCCGGCACGAACGTCATGGAATCACCACCACGCGCCTGCTCTCGGTCGCGCCGCCGGGCCGCCGGCACTGAAGGAAGTAGACGCCGGGGGGGACCTCACGTCCGGCGAAGTCGCGGCCGTCCCAGGCGATCTCACGAAGGCCCGCTTCGTCGATACGCACCTCGCGCTCGAAGACGCAGCGACCGGCGACGGAGAAGAGGGCGAGGCGATAGGTCCCGGCGCTCCCGCTCTCGGGCACGCCGAGCACCCAGGTCTGTCCGAGTCCTCGCGCGGTGGGATTGGGTCCCGGCGGAAGGAGCACGCGCGGCGCATCCGGCGGATCGACATCGAGGGCGATCGAGCCGTAGCCGTCGCCGGTTCTCCAGACCATCTCGCAGCGCTTGGGCAGGCCGCTCCGGTCGTTGGCGAACAGCTCGTGAAGTGGGATCTCAAAACCTATCCCGCCGTAGTCCCCGCCAAGCGCCGCACCCGGTGTGCGCCACGCGGGACCGACGTAGAGACGGATCGAGTCCACCGCGGCAAGTTGGCCTGCGGCGACGACCGACCCGCGCAGCTCCGACTCGGCGCCGGAAGGGGTGAGCACTTCGAGCGTCGCCTCCGCCACTGGCGCGCTCGCCACGCTCGCGCCGCGCACCCGCCACGTGCTCTCGTCGAGTGTGACGTCCCCCGCCACGCGAAACGAGATCCGCACCGACTCCCCCGCCCACGCGGCCAAATCGAAGACGTGCACGCGGTCGCCGCCTCCGGAGAGCGCCGGTTGCCCCCCCAGCGCGTTTCCGGTGCCGCGCTCCACCGTGTAGCCCCAACCCAGCGGAGGCGTCAGCTCCACCGCGGGCCCGGTCTGCGTCAGCACGCGTACGCCGGCGGCGTCCAACGCGACGTCCGGCGAGAGCGCCGCAAGGCTCCACGCATGATCGAGCGCGAGCGTCGCGCGATCGGGCACGGTGACCCATGGGCTCAAGAGCTCGGCGTTGGCCCGGCGCGGTAGCGGACCCGCCACCCATTCCACGCCATCAGGCCGCCATGGATCGGCGCCGTTCCTGTCGAGGCGCCGCGAGATGAACTCGTCGAGGCGGTCCGCTTCGAGGCCAAACGACGCAGCCACGAAGGTGAGGGTGTCCACGAAGGTAGATCCCCCCGAGGCCGGGGCAAGCGTGAACTCCAGGGCTTGCGGCTGCGAGGCGAGCGCGGTCGCGGGCTCGCGCGGCACCAGCGCCCAGCTTGTGTCGACGACCGTCTCACCCGCGGCGATCATGCGCGGCCAGCCGTCCCCCACCCGCTCCACGCGGTTCAGTGCCGCGGGCAGGAGCGCGAACCGCGCGTCGGCACGTACCGCTGCGGTGAAGCTCAGGTTGCGCACGGTGAGCTCGATCGGCTGCCGCCCGCCGCCCGCTTCGACGGGCAGCAGACGCACGCGCTCCAGATGGAGGCCGACCTCGTCCTGGTACCTCACACGCACCGCGTCGAGCATGAAGTCGAGAGCGAGCCCGGTCGGCCGATCGTCGGCGTCGCGCAGGTTTGGTGAGGTAACGTCGTCGAGGTGCTCGGTGCAGAGGTCCCCGGTGGTGCAGAGCGCAGCCCGGACTTCCACCAGCGGCCGCGTGCAGCTTCGGTTGTCGACCGCGGCCTCGTTCACCGCGAGCACCAGCGTGGCTCGGTGGGTCACGTCCCCGACCTCGATCGTCTGCCGCTCGATCAGAAAGTACTGCGGTCCCCCTGCCGCGCCGGGAGCGAAGGCCCGCACGAACGCGCCCTCGGCGAGTGAGGTCCACTCCCCTTCGGCCGTTGCCGGGACGAACCCGAGCAACTGCCGGCAGTAGGCGTCCAACCCGGAGGGAGACTCGCCGTCGCCAAGGTTGGACCCGGTGGCCATGAGCGACCACATCCCCACGCCCTCCCCGGGACAGAGGCCGCTGGCCACGTATTCGTCGGGGAGGCCGAAGAGGTGCCCCATCTCGTGCACCCACGGCCCCACCGGATCGCGCGCGGAGGCGATGGCGTAGGGAAAGACGATCGCGTCGCGCCGGGCCACCGGCACCGACGTCGTGAACGCGTGCGCGAGCATCAGATCCCGCGACGTGGAGGCCTCGATCACCTCGGGGGCGCGAGGCCCGGAGTGAAGCACGAGAAGCCCGTCGACGATCCCGTCCGCGTTGTTGTCGAACAGGCGCAGGTCCACTGCGTCGGCGATCGCGGCGGTCACCTCCTCGACAAGACCCTGGGCGTTGTGCGGGTAGGCGTCGGGGTCGGTGCCGTAGCCGTAGTTGTCGGTCCCCTCCGATGTGTAATAGGCGCGTGAGTGCGCGGCGGTCACGATGGGAGCCAGGGTTGTCTCCACGTTCATGCGGCCGTAGGTGGCGCTGCGCCAGTACGCGCGGACCGAGCCCGCCGCCTCGCCGTTCAGCCGCTCGGCCAGCGCGTCGCGGCCTATGCCGAGGTCGTGGTTTTCGGGGAAGCGCACCGGAATGACCAGAAGTCGATAGGTCGTATCGGGCGACGCCGGTACGAGGCGGAAGTACTTGAGGCCGGTAACCGGCGCGCCAGGTGCGTCAGGTGCGCGGAGACCGGTGAAGCTCGGGGCGGGCCGCTCTGCGGCGAAGGTCGTGCAGGCGACGCTCAGGGCCAGGCACGCGACCGCGAGCACGACCCCCGGGAACGGATGGGTTGGAAGTGACTTCATGACGCTCCGGCACGCAGCCCTGCCTCACTCCCACTCGATGGTGGCGGGAGGTTTCGAGGTCACATCGTAGACGACTCGGTTCACTCCCCGCAATTCGTTCACGATGCGGTTGGCGGCGCGTCCGAGAACCTCGGCGGGGAGCGGATACCAATCTGCCGTCATGCCGTCCACGCTGGTCACCGCGCGGAGCGCCACTACGTTGCCGTACGTGCGCTCGTCACCCATCACGCCCACGGAGCGCACCGGCAGGAGCACCGCGAAGGCCTGCCAGATCGCGTCGTAGAGACCGGCCCGTCGAAGCTCCTCCAGATAGATGCGGTCGGCTGCCTGGAGCGTGCTCACCGCCTCGCGGGTCACCGGTCCCAGAATGCGCACGGCGAGCCCCGGTCCCGGGAAGGGATGCCGGCCCACGACCGCCTCGGGGAGGCCCAGTCTTCGTCCCAACTCGCGCACTTCGTCTTTGAACAGCTCGCGCACCGGCTCCACCAGCGCGAGGTCCATGCGCTCGGGAAGCCCGCCCACGTTGTGATGCGACTTGATGCGGGCGGAAGGGCCGGCCACCGAGACGCTTTCGATCACGTCCGGATAGAGCGTGCCCTGCGCGAGGAAGCGCGCATCGGGGAGTCCCCGCGCCTCGGCCTCGAACACGCGGATGAATTCCTCGCCGATGATCTTGCGCTTGCGCTCGGGATCCTCCACGCCGGCGAGCTTGTCGAGAAAGCGGTCGGCCGCATCGACGTGCCGGATGCGCAGTCCGAATTCCTCGCCGAGTACGCGCAGGACCTCCTCCACCTCGCCGGTGCGCAAGAGTCCGTGATCCACGAACACGCAGGTGAGCCGGTCCCTCACCGCCTCGTGCAGCAGACACGCCACCACCGCGGAGTCCACGCCGCCGGAGAGGCCGCAGACGACGCCGGCATCGGGGCCGACCTGCGCGCGGATGCGCTCCACCGCCCGCTTGCGGAAGTCGCCGAGGTCCCAGTCCGTGGGAGCGTGGCAGATGCGGAAGAGGAAGTTCCGCAGGATCACTCGGCCGTGCTCGGTGTGCACGACCTCCGGATGAAACTGGAGTCCGTAGTAACCGCGCGCCTCGTCGCCGGCGGCGGCCACGATGCCGTCGGCGGTCACGGCCTCCTTGACGAATCCAGCCGGCAGCTCCGTCACCGAATCGCCGTGGCTCATCCACGCAACGCTCGCCTCGGGCACTTCGGCGAAGAGCGGTCCGGCCTCGGAGGTGAGGTGCACGGGGGTGCGGCCGTATTCGCCGAGGCCCACCCGTTCGACGCGCCCGCCGAGGCGATGGATCATGGTCTGCAGGCCGTAGCAGATGCCGAGCACCGGCACGCCGAGGTCCAGCACCGCGGGATCGGGGCGCGGCCCGGTGGCCGCATACACGCTCGATGGGCCGCCGGAGAGGATCACGCCGGAGGGTTCGCGGCGGCGGATCTCCTCGATCGAAAGCGAGTACGGATGGATCTCGCACGAGACGCTTTGCTCACGCACGCGCCTCGCGATGAGCTGCGTGTATTGCGAGCCGAAGTCGAGGACGAGGATCATGGAGGAAGGCCTTTCGTTCGAGAGCGCGTGGCGGCGCGAGAGCGTCAGTGGCGGAAACAGCGCCTTCCGGTGAAGACCATGGCCATGCCGTGTTCCTCCGCGGCCTGGATCACTTCCTCGTCCCGCACCGAACCGCCGGGTTGGATGATCGCCGTCACTCCCGCTTCCACGGCGGCATCCACACCGTCGCGGAACGGGAAGAACGCGTCGGAGGCGAGCACGCGCACGCCGGCGGGGATCTCGGCGCGGCGCGCGCGATCCGCCGCTTGCTTCACCGCGTCCACGCGGCTGGTCTGGCCACAACCCAGACCGGCCAGACCGTCCTCGGCGCCGATCACGATCGCATTGGATTTGGCGTAGCGCGCCACCAGCCACGTCCGCTCCAGCGCGCGCGCCTCCGCCTCCGTGGGCGCTCGGCTCGTGACCACGCGGCGATCGGTGTCGCCCGCCTCGCCGTCAGGCGTCTGGACGAGCCAGCCTCCGCACACCGAGCGGATGTCGACGCCGAAGGGCGGCTCCCCGGCGGGCGCTTCGATGACCCGGAGGTTTTTCTTGGCGGCCAGCGCCGCGAGCGCGTCCGGCTCCACGCGTGGAGCGACGATCACCTCCAGAAAGATCTCGCTCATCGCCGCCGCCGCGGCGGCCGTGAGCGGGCGGTTGAGCGCGACGATGCCCCCGAAGGCGCTCAGCGGATCGGAGGCCAGGGCCCGGCGGTATGCGGCCTCGGCATCCTCGGAGAATCCCACGCCACAGGGGTTCAGGTGCTTGACGATCACCACCGCCGCTTCGGGGAGGGCATTGGCCAGTCGGTACGCAGCATCTAAGTCCAAGTAATTATTGTACGATAGCTCCTTGCCTTGAAGTTGATTCAAGGCCGCCAGGCCCCGCTCTGGCAGCCCCGCCGGCCTGTACAGAGCCCCCTCTTGATGCGGGTTCTCCCCGTAGCGCAGCGACACCTTCCGTACCAGTCCCAGGGGCATCCGGGACGGGAGCCCCTGCGCCCGGGGCGTGCCGGTTTCCTGCCGGACCTGCTCGTCGAGCCGCGCCGAGATGGCGGCGTCATAGGCGGCGGTGTGGGTGAAGACTTTGGCCGCCAGGCGTCGCGCGAGCGTGCGCGGCACGGCGCCTCGGGCGAGCGCTTCGACGACCGGCGCGTAATCGTCGGGATCGCAGACCGCGAGGACGTGGTCGCCGTTCTTCGCCGCCGCGCGGAGCAGCGTCGGCCCGCCGATGTCGATCTCTTCGATCAGCTCGGCGCGCGGGATCCCATCGCGGGCCGCTGCCTCCTCGAAGGGATAGAGATTCACTACCACCATGTCGATGAGGCTCACGTTGAGTCGCGCGGCCTGGTCGAGATGCTCCGGCTTGCTGCGGTCTGCCAGCACGCCCGCGTGGACAAGGGGGTGCAGCGTCTTCACGCGCCCGTCCAGGCATTCGGGAAACCCGGTGACGTCGCTCACTTCCGTCACCTGCACTCCCGACTCGCGCAGCCGCGCCGCGGTGCCGCCGGTGGAGATCACCTCCACCCCGGCCGCGGCCAACGCGGTCCCCAGTTCGACGAGACCGGTCTTGTCGTAGACGCTGATCAGCGCACGGCGGACGGTGATAGCAGCGGCATCCTCGCGTCCTGCGGTGGTGGGCTCGGCGCTCGTGGTCACTTCCAGGTCTCCTTGTCGAAGTGAAGCGGATGCTCGCGGTCGACCAACCGGTCGAGCGCCTGAGCGTAGCGACGCGCCGTGGCCTCGATGACCTCCGGCGGCAAGGGGGGCGCGGGGGGCGTCTTGTCCCAGTCGAGCGCCTCCAGATAATCCCGCACGGGCTGTTTGTCGTAGGACGCCTGGCCGCATCCCGGGGCATAGCGATCGGCGGCCCAGAAGCGCGAGGAGTCGGGCGTGAGGACTTCGTCGATGAGCGTGATCGTGTCCCCCACCGTGCCGAACTCGAACTTGGTGTCCGCGACGAGGATCCCCCGCGACGCGCAGGTGGCGGCGAGGTTCGTGTAGATGGAGAGCGAGAGAGCGCGCAGCCTCTCGGCGGGTCCTTGCCCGACGATGCCGGCCATGGTCTCGAAGGAGATGTTCTGATCGTGTCCGTCGTCTTCCTTGGTGGCGGGCGTGAAGATCGGCTCGGGGAGCTGTTCCGACTCGCGCAGTCCAGACGGCAGCGGGATCCCGCAGACCGCGCCGTCCCGCCGGTATTCCTTCCAGCCGGAGCCGGAGAGGTAGCCGCGCACGACGCACTCGACGTCGAAGCGCTTCGCCTTGCGCACCAGCAGCGCGCGCCCTTCAAGGGTGTCACGGTGCGAACGAAACGGCTCCGGGAAGTCTTCGACGTGTCGCGAGATCAGATGGTGCGGCACCACGCCCTCGAGCGCCTCGAACCAGTACACCGAGAGCGCGGTGAGGACACGCCCCTTCCCGGGGATGCCGGTGGGAAGGATGCAGTCGAAGGCCGAGATGCGGTCGGTGGCCACCATCAGGAACCGGTCCCCCAGGTCGAACATCTCGCGCACCTTGCCGCGGTGAAGGGGGCGGACTCCGTCCAGCGCAAGCGTGGTCAGTGCGGTGGTCGCGCGATCGGAAGCGCTCATGCTCCTCCTCTCAAGTCGTGACGCGCAGGACGCGGCGGCCTTCGCGGCGCAATGTGCCCGCGATCAAGAGCCCCAGCGCTTCAGGGTAGATTCGGTGCTCTTCAACAAGGATCCGCGCGGCGAGGGTTTCCGCTGTGTCGTCATCACGAACCGGCACGGCCGCTTGCAGGATGATGGGCCCTGTGTCGACGCCGCGGTCCACGAAGTGCACGGTGCAGCCCGCCACCTTCACTCCGTGTTCGAGCGCCTGCCGCTGCGCGTGCAGGCCAGGGAACGCGGGGAGGAGCGACGGGTGAACGTTCACGACGTGCTCCTCGAAAGCGCCTAGAAGGACATCCCCAAGGATCCGCATGAATCCGGCCAGCGCGACCCACTCCACGCCGGCCTCTTGCAGCGCCGTCGCGTACGCGATCTCCGCGCCCGAGGTGAGCCTCGCTCCGGGGCGGCCCGGATCGATGTGGCGGGCCGAGACGCCGCGGCGAGCGCTGGCAGCCAGCACGGGGGCGTCGGGGCGATCGGAGAGCACGAGGCCGACGCGCGCATCGAGGCGGCCCTCCTCCACCGCGTGGAGGATCGCTTCGCAGTTGGAGCCCCGCCCCGAGGCCAGGATGCCGAGAGTGGTCAAGTTGCTCGTCCCCCTGGTAAGCGGGCACTCTAGCAGAGCGTCTTTCCACGCGACAAGGAGCAGCGCGCGTGTCGGTTCGATCAGTCGGGAGGATGCACCGCAATCTCCCATGAGGCGCCGCGGCGGCGCCGGAAGAAGACCGCCCCGTCGCGGTCGGTGCGGAACACGGATGCGCCCGCCTGCTCGATGCGCGCCACCGTAGCCGGGTCGGGATGGCCGAAATGGTTTCCGGTCCCGACCGAGATCACGGCCCACTCGGGGCTCACCGCGCGCAGGAATTCGGGCGAGGTGGAGGTCCGGCTGCCGTGGTGCCCGACCTTGAGCAAGCGCGCGCGCAGCGAGGCCGAGTATTCGAGGCAGGACGCCTCGGCGAGGCCCTCCGCATCGCCCGCCAGGAGCGCGCTCCAGTCGCCGTCCTCCACGCGGATCACGAGCGAGGCTTCGTTGAGATTGCCGCCGGGAGGGTCCATCGTCGGATCACCCCGCCGAGGGTGGAGGGCCGTGACGAGTACGCCCGGCGCGGCGTGAAGGGTGTCCCCCGCCGCGACGAGGCAGGCCCATCGGCGGTGCGCGCCCAGGATGCTGTCGACCGCGGCGGCAGTCGGGCCGGATCCGTAACCGGCGTCGTACACCTCGCGCACGGGCACTCCGTCGAGGAACGGGCCGAGCGCTCCCGTGTGGTCGCGATGGCGATGGGTGAGGATGAGCCCATCCACCGATCGCACCCGGGCATGGCGGAGGAACGGGAGGATCGCGTTGGCGGCCGCGTCACCGGGACCGCGATCGTCCCCCACGTCAACGAGCCACACCGTTCCGTCGGAAAGCCGCAGCACGGCCGCGTCCCCCTGCCCCACATCCAGGAACGCCGCCCAGGGGCCACGCGCAGGTCCGAGAGGCCAAAGCGCCAGGACGACGCACACCACGGCCAGGGCGCAAGCCGCGGCACGCCAGTGCGGCGACCGGCGTTTCGCCGCAGGCGCGGTAAACCAGACCAGGAGGAGGAGCGGAAATCCGGCGAGCGCCCAGATCGGGGGAACGGCCAGTCCTGCTTCGTACGGCATCCGGCCCGCGCTCCAGGTCAGCGTGCGCTCGACGGCGATCCCCAGCGCAAGCGCCGCGTGTCGAAAGACCTGGCCCAGAGCGGGAACCGGCTCGACGGCCAGCGCGAGAAAGGCGGCGGGAAGAAAGAGTGCGGTGAGCGGGATGGCCAGCAGGTTCGGCAGAGTCGCGAGGGGTGAGAGCGTGCCGAAGACCTGGAGCGAGGTCGGCAGCGTCCCCCACTGCGCACCGAGACTCACCACCACGCTGGTGAGCAGAGTCCCGCCTCTCCCCGCGCACCGCGGAGCGATCTCCATAGCGAAGATGAGTCCTGCCACAGCACCGGCGGAGAGGCGGAAGCTGGCCGAGTGAAGGTACTCGGGTGCCGACCAGAGGATCCACGGAAGCGCCAGAGCAAACCAGGCGATGCCCGCGCGCGGCCGACGCAGAAGCCCACCCGCGCACCAGAAGCTGATCATGGCGACCGAGCGCACGGCGGGCGCTGCCCACCCGGCCAGGCCCGCGTACCCCCAGGCCGCCGCGAGCGCCCCGGTCGCGCGCATGCCGCGGGAAAGGCCGCCGAGGGCAAGCATCACGAGGGAGACCACGAGCCCGACATGAAGCCCGCTCACCGAGATGAGATGGCTCGCCCCCGTGCGGCGGAACACGGATCGCTCATCGGGGGTGAGCGCGCTGCCGCGTCCGAGCAGGACCCCGGTCGCGTAGCGGCCGGGGAATCCTGGAAGGAGCCGGCTCGCGCGTTGAGCGAGACTTTCGCGAAGCCCGACAAGCCCGGTGCCGGCCGGGCCCCAGACCGGCTGGGTCCCTCGCGCCGGTAGGAGTCGTGCTCCACCGCTCCCCCACGCCCAGGCGCCCGGGTTGGTGCCGGAGCGGTCGGGGACGAGATCGCCTCGCAGGCGAAGCCATTCCGAGCGCGGAAGGGATCCCCATTCCGATTCGCCGTAGAATCGCACCAGAGCGGGCGGGTTGAGACGCGCGGCCCCGATGCGATGCGCTTCGAGCCGCACCGAGACCCCTCGGTCCGTCACATCCCACGCGATCACCCGCCCCGCAACCTCGACGTCTGGCGTCCATGCGAGGGGGGTGGATTTGGGGACGACTCCCCGCAGCGCGCCCGCAGCGCCCCCGAGGAGCACGACCGCCGCGAGTGACGCGGTCGCTTTCACGGCCCGACGGCGCGTCCGCCCCGCGACACCCGTGGCGGCGAGGCCCAGTCCTCCTCCGCTCAGAGCGATCGGGAAGGCAACCTGAGGGGCGAGCGCGATCCCCAAGGTGAGCGCGCAGAAGGTGCCGAGGCCCGCGGGCATGCGCCAGGGTTGCATGGTCTCTCCCGGACGGGAGCAAGGTCGGATTGCGCGGGGGGATCGCGCCGAAATCGGCGGGGAACAGAAAGTCTAGCGGAGGACGAGAACGCGCTGCACCGGGGAAGTGGCCGACGCTCCGCGCACGCGCGCGAAGTAGAGACCGGAGGGGGCGGGACCGGTTGGGCTGGTGGAGTCCCAGGTGAAGACCGTGGGGAGAGCCTGTGCTTCGGAGACGCGCACCAGCCGCCCCGCCACATCGAAGATCTCGAGCACGGCCTCGCCGGTTCCCGCCGCCCGGAACAGGTGGGAGGTTCCACGATCCGCGCGCGTGACGACGATCGCCTCCGGATCGAGCGGACGCTCCACGACCGGAGGTTCCACATCGGTGTCGGGCCGGCCATAGAGGCGGTGGCGCGCGCCCTCCAGATCGTTCCACACGCCGATCATCTGGCCGGGATCGGCCCACGACCCGCGTTGCAGCACGAGGGTCTGCAGATCGCGGATCCAGCCGTCGATGCGCTCCAACGCCTGGAGTTTCGGTTCGAACCGACGGTCGGGCACCTCCAAGTAGATCGGGCTCGTGACGGCCTGTTCCTGCCACCCGTGCGTAGGGGGGGCCGCTGTGGATCCGGTCACCCGACCGACCACCCACCCGGGCGCGCTGTCGAGATTGAACGTAAAGTTGTAGACCATCCAGCCCGAGGTGCTCGGGAGGGTGTAGGTCCTCATCAGGGGACCGTTCACGTAGATCTCGAGCTTCTGCATCGGCTCCCTGGTGAACAGAACCAACTTGCCCTTCACCGTCTGTCCTCCGTCTGCCGCAAGCCGGAGGGTTTCTCCCGATCTCTTGCCATTCAGAGAGAAGTCCATCAGGAGAGGCCCGTTGGTTGCGAAACTTCGCCCCGCGCGCAGTCCCTCCAGCCAGGAGTCCAACGAGAGCGAATCGTTCAGGCGAACGTAGACGCGGTACCCGCCGACCGGCGGACTGAAGAGCCGATTCACCGCAGTGTCGGTCCCGACGCTGAGTGGAAGCCGCAGACCCAGGTTGAGCAGGTCGAACCAGAGTTGGCGTACGGGTGCGTCGCTGTAGTTGGAATAGGAGAATACATCGATGGCGTCAATGCCCCCCAACAGCGCGTCGACCGGCAGCTCGCGCGCGAACCCGCTGTACGGCCAGTCGAGGATCGCGGTCATGAACAGGGCGGGGTCCATGGTGACAGGGTGCGAGGAGACCACGGTAGCGCCCTGCGCGTGGGCGGCATCACAGATCGTGCTGTTGAGCGGGAACGCCGGATAGCCGGGCATGCAGCAGCCTGTAGAGATGAGTTGCTTCATACCGAGCAATCCCATATGCCCGTAGAGGGCGCTGCGATACTCCATGCCGTAGTGGATGAGGTGGCGAGCATCGCCGGCGGGGTCGATCCCACCGTTGAAGTTGGGACCGTTGGTGAGGACGCAGGTGACGTTGAGATCCTCCGCTCGCGAAACCCTCGCCATCTCCTGATCATCGATGGTGTAGATCGCTCCCGCCCCTCCGTGCGCCTGGTGCACGTGGGTGTCCCCGCTGAACCACCCGAACTCGTTCGGGTCGATCAATCGTCGTAGTCGCACGGTGTGGGTCCGGTTGCGAACGACCTCGATGACCTCGTCGCGATAGCTGTACTCGGGCCCCTTCGCCACCAGGACTCGGACAGGGCCGAGCGGCACGATCACCTCCACGCGATCCCGGGCATAGAAGAACCGATGCCCGCTCCAACTCTCGTAAACGGCTTCTGTCGGATCCGCGGGCGCGAAGCAGTGCCCTGAAATCGGATCGAGTACGGAAACGCGCGCGTCGATCGGGGTTTCGGTCTCGTCCCTGAGTTCCAGGGTCAGGATGTACTCGGGGTCGGGAGCGATGCGCTCACGGGCTGCGGGGACCGCCGCCGTCGGTGACGGGAGGGTGGTGAGGGACAGGATCGTGATGAACGAGAGATGTCGAATACGCACGGGTGCCTTGGGGATGCGAACCTAAGATCGTTCATGATGGGGGAAGGCATAATCATACTACGAAGTAGGGCGTCTCAAACACGGAAGCTGCGCCGGCGGGATCCCCGCGCGGGACGAAGGGATCAGCGCACGTTGATCTGGAAGATGTCGGAGGTGCCCCGGCGACCCTGCTCGTCCGTGCAGGAGACGTATCCGGAGAGCGGCCCCCGGCGCGCCGTCAGCTCCGCGGGAATCACCGCGACCCAAAGACGGGCATCCGTTCCCGATGCGACCAGAGGAACCGAGACCGTTGTCGGTTGCCCGGCGCGGACCAGAAACAGAGACCCCTCGGTGAGCGTCACACTCTCCCCCGCAGCGCCGACCGACACCGGGATCGCGACCGGAGTCCGGACGTTCGCCTCCGCAGGAGGATCCGCCATCACCTCGATGGGTTCCGCGCCGCCGAATTGAGCGTCCACGAAGAGCGAGCGACCGGCTTCGAGGTAGAGCACCTCCACGAACGCGGGGAACCCCGCCCTCTCGACCCGAACGCTGTGGAAGCCGGATGGAAGCATGCGATTCCAAGGGGTGGATCCCACCGTCTCGCCATCCACCCACACGCGGTCGCCGCTTCCCTCTTCGATGCCTTCATCTCCGAGGATTCGCGATCGGATGGCCAGTCCGCCCTTCCCGTGAGCCGGGCTCGCGGGAATCGAAACGAGGGTGACCCGTCCCGCCGACACCACGCAGGCGTCCTCATAGAGGATGCTTTCGCCGTCGCGCACGCTGATCGTGTGCCACCCGGGGGTGATCTCGGTCAGCGTGGCAGGCGCTGCTCCCGCGAGCGTGTCGTCCAGGAAGATGACGCCGCGTGGCGCCAGTCGGTCGGCCTCGATGACAATCTCGCCCCCGAAGACGGGGCAGAGGGTGTCGGGGGCGCCTCCACCGAGGTCCAGTCGGGCAGACCAGAGCGGCCCACCGCTCCCCCGCACCTCCACCTTGCGAGCGCCGGGGGGCACTTCAATCACGGCGCCGTCGGGGCGGGCGAGGATCTCGACCGCCTTGCCGTCCACGGTCACGTGCATCCCCGGAGAGAGGGCCGCGGTGAGGAAGACCTCCCGCGTCACGGAGGCAGGACCGTTGGGACCCGCAGAGGCCTCCCCCGCTCCCCGCAAGGGCACGGGCTTGAGGCCAAGGTCGGCAGCCACGATCACCATGAGGGCACCCACGAGTCCGAGGGCGAGCCCCCAGAAGAACCCTCCCCGCCGGCGCCGTGGCGTCGGCTCGACGGTCGTTGAAGTCTTGCGCATGCGCGTCCCCCCTGTCCTCTCCTAGTGTTCGTCTTCCTGAAGTAGAGCTTGGACCACCGCCGCTTGTTCGGGATCGCCGGTGAGCTTGAGAAACCGTTTCCAGGCGCGCTGTGCGCCCACTCGGTCCCCGTGATCCCGGTACAAGTTGCCGAGGCGGTAGTACGCGAGCGCCTCCCCCGGGTTGAGCTTCAGCGCGTCCTGAAAGCAGCGTTCGGCTGCCTGGATGTCGCCGGCTCCTGCCTCCGCCTCCCCCAGGTGGAGATAGATGTCGGAGGACACGAGCCCGGTGGCGAGAACGTCCAGGTACGCCGTGCGGGCTTCCTCCCATCGGCCAAGCGCGGAGAGCGAAGCGGCCACATCGAGACGAGCCAACCGGTACTTCGGATTGATCTCGATGGCCCGAAGGAACGAGGCGAGCGCATTCTCCGCGTCGTCGCGCGCGCGCGCCAGGAGCCCCATCTGATGGTGGAGATCGGCCCAGCCCGGCGCCCGCTCGATCGCAGCCCGCAGGGAGACGAAGGCGCGCTCCAACTCGCCGGCCGCGCTCCAGTAGTACATGAGCGAGACATGCGGCCGCGGATCGCGCGGCGAGACCTCGGTGGCGCGCTCGAAGGCCGCCACCGACGCCGCCTCGTCCTCGGCCAGGGAAGCCAGGAGCCCCTGCTGGTTGAGCAGCAGCCCGAGATCCGACCAGTGAAGGTACCCTCGCACCGCGGACAGCTCGGCCTGCGCCGGGTGCCCCATGCGGGCTTCGAGCATGCTCACTTCGAACCAGAGTTGATGCATCCCGGGCACGAGGGTGAGGAGCGCCGAGGGACCGGTGCCGGGCTCATCCCAGGGGGCGATATCGAATGAGGCCACCTCGGGGTCGAGACGGGCCTCGGCGAGCAGCGCGTCGGCCGCGGCGGCGTCACGGGGCCGGACGAGCGCGGCACGCAGGCGAACGAAGTCGGCGCGACGCGAAAGCGGGGTGGGTAGGTCGGTCAGATGCGCTTCGGCAGCCTCGAAGCATCCGGCCGCCAGCTCCACGAAGGCGCGCACGAAAGCGGCGCCGCCGGGAGATGGATCCGGTGCGCCGGCGGCGACCGCCCGGGCGCGCTCGCTCTTGCCGGAAACGGCGAGGCACTGCGCCAGGTTCAGGGTCGCCCACGCGTAGCGCGGGTTCATCTCGAGACAGCGCTCGAATCGACTCTCCGCCTCGGTGAGGCGGCCCCGGGCGAACAGCGAAAGCCCCAGACGATTCTGGACGTCGGGCCACTCGGGGTGGCGCTCCGCCTCATCATCGAGGAGCCGCACCAGATCGGGATCCAGGATCGAGCGAGGGACCGGCTTGCGCAGGGTGCTCATTGGATCCTCCATCGCCAGCCGACCTTCTTCAATCGATCGAGCTGAAACACGACGTCCCGCACACCCTGGAGCGATCGAAGCGACCGCTCCAGGCGGACCACCATCTCCAGCTCGAGATCGTCGTTCTTGGCGGAATCCTTCATTCTCTCTGTCAGGTAGGGACGTAACGACCCTCGAAGGTAGACGACCCCATTGGTCACGCTGTACTCCAACTTGCTCAGATCCACCCAGCGACGCACGAGAATCGCGCGGACCTGTGCCTTCATGCGGTAGTCTTCGAATGCCACGTGGATCCCCCTCTTCGGCAATCCCCCTGTTATCGGCGGCCCTGCCGTCGTCCTTGACCCGCAGGTGATGGGCCCCCGTGCCGCGGGCTGGTACAATGCCGCTCAGTGGTCCTCCGTAGATGCCTGCCCCTCATGCTTGTGCTCGGATGGGTGCTCGCCGCCTGCGCGACCTCCCCGCCTCCCGCGGCGCCCCCGGCGACCGCCGGGCCGGGGCGCGCCTCGGATCCCCGCCTCGACGACCTGCGGCTTCAGCTCGAAGGGGCGCAGATGCTGCTTGCGTCCGGAAGGCCCGCTGCCGCTGCCGCCGCTGCCACCGAGCTCCTGAGCCGTCTCAAGCTGGAAGGCTTCTCCTCCTCGACGGAGGGGGATTCTCTGGTGACCGCCGCCCTGGCGCTCATGGCGTTCTCGCAGGTGGCCGCCGAGTGCGCGGTCGCCGCGCCGCATGACAGCGCCGCCCCGCCGGCCGCGCCCTGGTGGACCCGGTCGGATGAAGCCCATCCGGAAGTCGCGCGGTGGCGGGAGCATTACCAGGGGGACGGCGCGCGCACGGTGGACAGATGGCTGCGCGGTGCCGCGCCCTATCGTGCGGACGTTCTGAGAGTCCTCAGGGAGGAGGGGCTTCCTGCGGAACTCTGGGTGCTGACCCTCATCGAGAGCGGACTCGATCCCGGCGCGCGCAGCCCCTCCAACGCGGTCGGTCCCTGGCAGATCGTTTCCCCCACCGCGCGTTACCTTGGTCTGGTGATTACGCCAGACCGCGACCAGCGCCGGGACTGGGAGATCGCGACGCGCGCCGCGTGCCGCTACCTCGGCGAACTCAAGCGGGACACGGGGACCGGGCTCCTCGCGCTGGCTGCCTTCAACTGCGGCCCTGGCTGCGTGGATCGGGCGACGGCAGGGCGGGACTCGGCCGATTTCTGGAGCCTCGACTTGCCTGCCGAGACCAAGCGCTACGTTCCGCGGGCGGTGGCTCTGGCATCCTTGGTCGGCGACGGCGAGGAGTTCATGCTCAACCTGCCCGCCGCGGAGACGCCGCTCAACTACGAAGTGGTGACGCTACCCCATCCGGTGCGGGTCGCGGACTTGGCGAAGGTGTGCGAGGCGCCGGCGGAGTCGCTGCGGGTGTTGAACCCGGCGTGGCTGCGGGATGTGACTCCGGCCGACGGTCACGAGGTCAGCGCCCGCGTTCCGCAGGGATCGGCCGCACGCGTGCGGGACAGTCTGGAGCGCGGAGTTCTGACCCAACCGCGAACGCCTGCGGCTCCCGACTCGCGCACGCACCGGGTCAAGTCGGGTGAGACGCTCTGGGGAATCGCCAAGCGCTATGGCGTCTCCGTCGGGGCGCTTCAGCGCGCCAACGCCCTCGGCAAGTCGAGCCTCTTGCGCACTGGGCAGCGGCTGAAAATCCCCCGCTAGTTCAGCGCCGCGTCGCAGGCACTCCCGGACGTCCGAGGCGCCCCTCGCGGTAGGCCCCGTCCGGCAGGTCGTCCCCCGCGTCCACTTCCTGCTTGGCACCGATGCACGCGTTGCGACCGATACGGGCGCCGTCGCCGACCTGCACGTCCTTCCCCAAGAGCGTGATGCCGCAAACGAGAAGCTCGGGGATGGTCGCGTTGGGCGCGCCGGGGCCGTCGCCTCCGATCTGAGCCCCGGTGTCCACATGTGCGCGCTTGTCGAGGATCGCGCGTATCACCCGGGCATTGGCGTGCACGTGGACATCGTTCATGAGAATCGAGTCCCGCACCACGGCGCCTTCGTCCACGACCACCCCGGGGAACAGAATGCTGTTCTCCACCTTGCCCCGCACCACGGCGCCGTTGGCCGCGAGGCTGCGCCGAATACTCCCGCGTCCCCAGACGCGGGCAGCCGGCGCCTCCACGCTCGGAGTGCGGATCGGCCAGGAGTGACGCGCGAGCTTGAGGCTGTGGTGGGGATCGAGCAGCTTCATGTTGGATTCGTAGAAGGACTCCACCGTTCCGATGTCCTGCCAGTAGCCGTCGAAGGTGTGTGCTCCCACGTCGGCCACCTGGATGAGACGGGGGAAGATGTCCTTGCCGAAATCCTGTCGGGGAGCGCCGTCGTCCCCGCTCTCCTGCAGCAAACGAATCAGCGTGTCGCGCCGGAACACATAGATGCCCATCGAGGCGAGGTTACCGTCCGCCTCCTTCGGCTTCTCCTGGAACCCGGTGATCTGGGCGCGCGAATCGGTCTGCACGATGCCGAAGTGGCGGGTGAGATCGGGCGGGACCGGCGTCACCGCGATGGTGGCGGGAAAGCGCCGCTCGCGGTGAAAGCGCAGGAGCGGCCGGTAGTCCATCGCGTAGACATGGTCGCCGGAGAGGATGATCACGTCCTCGACCGATCGCTGGGTGATCTGCACGAGGTTACGGCACACTGCGTCGGCGGTTCCCTGATACCAGTCGCCCGACTCCGCTTCGAGATACGGCTGCAAGATCTGGAGCCCGCCCAGGGTTCGGTCCAGATCCCATGTCCTTCCGGTGCCCACGTGCTCGATCAGCGACATCGGCCGATACTGAGTGAGCAAGCCCACGTCGAAGAGACCGCTATTGGCGCAGTTCGATAGCGCGAAGTCGATGATGCGGAACTTTCCGCCGAACGGAACCGCCGGCTTGGCGCGCTGCTCGGTGAGGATGGAGAGCCGGCTGCCCACCCCGCCGGCCAGAATCATCACGTAGACACTGCTCACATCTGCACCTCGCCGATGCGGGCATAGTGTTGCTCCTCAGGCATCGGCTCACCAGGGGTCACCACGACCCCCGGCTCAATCTGGGCTCCGTCCGCGATGCGCGCCCACTTGCCGACCAAGGTGATGCCCTCGAACTCAGGGTTTCCGCAGGTGGCATCGGCGTCGATGCGTCCTACCCTGGCCCCGGGACCGATCATCACGTTCTTGTCGACCACCGCGCGCTCGACCACTGCGCCCGGCCCGACGTACGTGCCGTTCAGGAGGACCGCGTCCCGCACCACCGCGCCGGGGCCCACGTGCACGCCCGGCGAGAGCACGGAGCGCTCCACCTTCCCCGCGATCACCGCCCCGTTGGACAGGAGGCTGTCGCTGACCTCCGCCGAGTCGTGGAAGACCACGGGGGGCATCTCTTCGCTTCGGGTGTAAATGCGCCAACCCGGATCGTAGAGGTTCGGCGCGGGATCGTCACCGAGGAGTCGCTGATGCGCCCTGAAATAGTGAGGGAGGCTCCCTACGTCATCCCAGTACCCGCCGAAGGAATACGTCCGCACCAGGTCCGCGTCGTGGATGAAGGGCATCAGGACGTCCAGGATGAGGTTCGGCCCCTGCGTCTCGGTCAGGATCCGTTTGAGGAAGGGCGCGTCAAAAAGATAGACGCCCATAAAGGCGAGGTGCGCGTCGGTAACGGTGGGTTTCTCGACGAACTCGAGGACGCGCCCCGTCTCGTCCGTCCTGATCATGCCGAAACGCATCGATTCGCCGTAAGGCACATTCCCCGCGGCGAGCGTGACCTTGGCTCCGGAGTCCAGGTGATGCTGGAGCATCCAGGAATAGTCCATCTTGTAGATGAGATCGCTGGAAAGCAGGAAGACTCGCTCGGCGCCGGAGTTCTCGATAACGTCGAGATTCTGCCGAAGAGCGTCGGCGGTGCCCTCGTACCAGCGCGCTCCCTCCTGCCGCGCGTAGGGCTGGAGGATCTGGACGCCTCCGTCCCGGCGGTTCAGATCCCAGGGTTCTCCCCGACCGAGGTGTTGGGCCAGGGAGAGAGGCGCATATTGCGCCAACACCGCGATGTCCGAGATTTCGGAGTTGACGCAGTTGGAAAGGGTGAAGTCGATGAGGCGGAACTTGCCGGCAAAAGGCACGGCGGCGACCGATCGCGGCTGGGACAGGACGGAGAGCCCTCGCGTTCGTCCCCCCGCCAGCGCGAAGGCCATGACGCGCTTCATCGCACCCCCCTCTTCAATAGACAGCGTGCCGAAGCGCGCGGCTTCACTGCGCCCCCGCCCGATAGCAGATCAGAACCGCACGAGCGCGCTGACGCGATGCGTCCCGTCCAATTGATCATGCGATAGATACGCGTAGTCCGCCCCGACTTGCCTGTAGCGTACACCGGCGCCGGCGGTGAAGTCGCCGGCATTGGAACCCACCCGTAGGGCGACGGTGTCGCGGAACAGATACTCGAGACCCGGGAGGAAGTTGCCGGACAGGTTCCCGGTGTGGAACTGGTCGGCCTCTTGTCCCTCGAAGGCGAAGTTCGAGTCGAGGCCCACGGTCAGCGAGCCCTGGAGCGCTTCGACGGCTCGCGTGCCGTGCACGCCCAGCGTGACCGTGGGAGCCACCGTCTCGCGTCTTCCGGTATCCCAATAGAGCTGTGTGGTCGTGATGTCGGCCAGACGCACGCCGAACGCCACGGACGGGTTCGGCTGATAGCGCAGGCCGAAGTCGGCGCCGATCCCGAAGCTCGCCCCCTCGCCCACCAGCGACTGGCGGATCAATTTCACGTTGACGCCCGCCGCCCAGCGGACCCCGACCGTGCGGGCGTACGTGAGGAGCAGGGCGAGGTCGTACGCGCTCTTCTTGGTGATGAGCGATGGGTCGAGGACCGGGTTACCGTTCTCGTCGGTGCCGATCACGGCGTCCTTGGTCACGCGAATGTCGTCCACGCCGAGGCGGATCAGGGTAAGGCCGACGGCGGCGTCCGATCCGCCGGACCGCAAGGGGGCCACCACGCCGAGGACGTCATGGGCGACCACACCGCCGAACTGGCTCGCGTGCATCCCCAGGGCCTCGCGCGATTGGAGCTGCACGATGCCGGCGGGGTTCCAGTACGTGGCGCTGGCGTCGTCGGCGATGGAGACGAACGCGCCTCCCATGCCGAGAGCCCGGGCGCCCACGCCGATCTTGAGGAACTCCGCGGCGAATTTGTCCACCGCCAGGGCGGGAGACGCCAGCGCCCCAAAGGCAAGCACCGTGGCGGCAAGGATCGCGATGCGGGGCTTCCGCTCGGGCCGGCTTGCGAACGACAGTCGAGATCGCAGTTTCATGAGTGCGCTTTCGATCCGACTCCCGGCCCGGGCCGGGGTCAGGGTTGAGACAGCCGCTCGTCCACGAGGTCCTGCATCAGCCGCCAGCCAATGTACTCCTCGATGAGCACCTTGTCCTCTTTCTTGATGTCCGTGAACGTGCAGGCCAGTTCGTATTCCTGATGCGGAGTATGGGTATCGCACCGCACCACGACGCCGTTGCAGGTCACCACCTGCGTCTTCTTACCCTTCCTGCCGAAGGAAGGCAGAAGCACCGTGAGCCCGACCCGGGTCAGTGGCTCGACGTAGCTACGCACCTGGCAGCAGAGCCCGCCGCTGGACAGGTTCAGGCTCTCCGTTGTGATCGGTCTCTCGGTCGCAGGCTTCGTAGCCCGTTCCACCTGCAACGCCAGACGCGTATCGATACGTGGAGCTTTCCTCCGCTCCTTCACCGCATTCTTCGCCATTTCACTCCTCCGCACCGCCCACATGGCGGGTCGCCGGGGGATGGGCCGGGGAACGCCCATCGGCTCCAGATACACCCAACAGTGCGGGGAGTTCCCTTCCCCACGGAAAAGCCCCGCGTGCGGGGCTCCCGAACTCTCCGCTCTGGTAAGACCAAGGACCCGCGAGCAAAGCCCCCGATCCCAGTCGGCCGGATTCAAACCCAAGAGAACCCGGCGAGGGGGCGCAAGCCGATCCGACCGACGGCATCCTCGGAAGTGGCACGCCGGTCGCTTTCCTAGAACCTATCACATGCGACGGCGTTTTCAGCCACTCAGGCGCCGCGGGCGGCGGGGTGCAGGGCACGATCCGAGAGACCCCAAGCCCCCCTTGAAGCCATCCGGTCGCAAGCCAACGAACCTGCGCACCCTACCACAACATACTGGGGAATTCAAGCGGGAGGGCCCCTAGAGAGCGTGCTGGTGGGGGCGGTTCCGGCGAGCGACCCTGAACCGTCGAACCGCCGGGGATCAGCGGAGGCGGTACTCCAGGCGGGGTCCCCAGGTGGCCCGGGCCCCCGAGCCGAGGACGGTGTCGAGGAGGTCGAGGAGGGGAAGTCGCGGTTTGGCCTTGCGCACGACCGAGGGATCCTCTTGGAGTCCGCCCAACTCCGCAGCCACGTTGATCGCCTCGTGCAGGTCACCCAGCCGATCCACGAGGCCGATCTCCACCGCTTGCCGGCCGGTATACACGCGCCCATCGGCGAGGGCGATCACACGATCCCTCTCCATCCTTCGTCCATCGGCCACCGCGCTCACGAACTGATCGTACACGTCGGCGATCAACGCGTCGAAGACCTCGCCCTCTTCCTCGGTGGGCTCGCGCGCATACGAACCCATGTCCTTGAGTTCGCCGCTCTTGTAGACCTGCAGCGTCACGCCGAGCTTGTCCATGAGAGCCTTCGCGGTGGGATACGCGAAGATCACGCCGATGCTGCCGGTCAGGGTGCCCGGATCCGCGATGACCGAATCCGCCGCGACCGCGACGTAGTATCCCCCCGATGCAGCGACGCTCCCCAGCGAGGCCACCACCGGTTTCACCTCCGCGAGCCGGCTCACCGCCGAGTGGAGTTCCTGGGAGGGAGCCACCTCGCCACCGGGGCTGTCCACCCGCAGCACGACCGCCTTGATACTGGGATCCTTGCGGTTGTCGTCGATCTCCTGCACCAGGTCCCGGGACGATTCGATGGGACCTTCGATGACCACGAGGCCGACGCGACCGCTCCCCAAGCCGCCGAGATCGCCGCCCGGCCAGGAGCCGGAGAGGAGGAACGACGAGGCCACGAGGAAGAAACCGCCGATCACGAAGAGAACGAGGCAACCGAGCAGGAGACCTTGTGTGCGGGTGGCCATGGGCGACTCGTTCTGTGGGAGGTGGAGGCGCGCCGAAACGTGGAGGGAAGCTAACAAAGGCCGGGAATTGCTGTCAACGCGAGGGGAAGAAGAAAGGGCCGGCCCTGGGGCCGGCCCTCTTCGATCCCCGCTGATGCCGTGTGCCTGGTGAACTGTGTTTACTCTGGCGGATCAACGTCTCAACGCAGGTCTTCACGAACACCGCAGGGAAACCACCGCTCGTTTTCGGTGCGCCGGTGAGCTCCGCGCGTGCATCTATGATTGAGCAACCGCCATGCCACTCGACTCCCCCGCCGCGCTTGCCGGAGGGCAAGCGGCTTCGCCATAGGCGGATACGGAACGCCGGGCATCGCCGGGGCGGAGGTGCGAGGCGATCCCGGGGGACGCGTATTCGCGTCTCCGCGGGGAATTTGCCCCCGAATCGGGGGAAATCACTCTTCGAGCGTCAGTGCGGAGCGATGATCGCCCCGCTCTTGACGAGGAGACGAAAGTCCCCGAAGCCGCGGGCGTCCGTCCACAAAGCGAGGAGGCTCCCGTCCGGGAGAGCGAGGAGCGACGGGGTCTGCGAGGAGGAGATGTCCAGGCTGAGACGGGTGGACGCGGGATCCCAGCCCAACTCGGGCGTGATCTGCCGGAAATAGATCTCCGAATTTCCGTCCCGGAAATCCTCCCACGCCACGTTAACGCTTGCGCCGGCGCCGACGGCCACCACCGGGCGGGAGTGGTCGTGCTGGTCGCGGGTGAAGCGCTTGTCATGGCCCCAGCCGACGCCTGGAAGGTACCGCTTGTAGTAAATCTCGAAGAAGGATCCGCGCTGAGCGTCCCGGTTGTCTGCCCAGACGAGGTGGAGCACACCGTCCTCCGTCGCTGCGATGGCCGGCCACTGCGACATGGCGATGTGGTTGACCAGTTGGAGCGGCGCACCCGGGGGCTCCATCGCGTCGATGCGCAGGTACAGGATGTCGTAGCTCACGCCGGTGCGTATGGAGCCGGTCCGGTCGCGCCAGACAATGTGCACCCCGCCCACTCCGTCGGCGGCCACCGAGGGCTCGTCCGGGTTGTCTCCGCCGACACTGATCACAACGGGTTGCGCCCATGCGCCCCCGGGAGGCAGAACGGAATGCACGATCTGAGGGAGGCCGGTGCGCGCATCGACCCATACCGCGTGAACTCGGCCGAACGCGTCCACGGCCAGTACCGGCTCGCGCGACGCTCCCGCCGCCGGCGCGATCGAGATCGTCTCGCTCCAGATGCCGTCCGCACCGCGGACCCGATACACGATGTCCCCGTCTCCCTCGGTGATGTCCTCCCAGACGACATGGGCGCGGCCATCCTGGCCGACCGCCACGCTCGGGTTGCGCGCATTGCGATCGCCGGAGAGCAGCTCGGCCGGCAACCACGTTCCGTCAGCAGCGCGAACGAGGGCTCCCACACGAAACGTCGTGTCATCGACGAAGTCCTGGAAGAGGATGAACACCTCGCCGCCGATGCCCGACGCGACCGGCTGTCCGCCCCCCAGGCTCGCGCTCATTTCCGGTGCAGGGATCTCCTGCGAACCCGGTTGCCAGGTCGCGCCGAAGGCCGGAGCGGCCAGCAGGAGCCCGAGGCAAAGTAGACGCCTCATGGGAGCCTCACCAGCCGGAGAGGCGGAAACGCGGCTCCTTGAAGCCGTGCGAAGTACACGCCCGCAGGCACCGGCTGCCCCCCCTCGCCCCTGCCGTCCCAATCCAGCCGAGAACTCCCCACGGGTACTCCGACAAGGGCCACCCGTCTCCCTCTCACGTCGAAAATCTCCAGCCGCGCGGCCTCATCGAGGGCGGGCGACCAGGCGAAGCGCGCGGGGCCTCGGAAGGGATTCTCCAGCAAGTTCCAGGCGACACGGGGCGCACCCTCCGCCAACGTGACCGGACCCCAGGTCTCCACACTGCCGTCACGTTCCAACCCGTCGAGCCAGTAGCGGATCGGAGCCAGCGCCGCCGCTCCGGTGTCCCGAAGCCGGCCGCTGGCTTGCGCAGGCGCCCAGTCGGAGATCGCCATCGCGCCGGCCTCATCCCGGCCTCGGCGCCAGCGCAGGAAGGTAGGGAGAGGATCGGCGAGTTCCCAGCTCAAGAGGACATCACCGCCGTCGGCCGTGGCCGACGCCGCCACCACGCGGACCGGCGTAGGATCGGAGAGCACGCGGACATTGTCCACGCGCCAGCCGGTGCCGCTCGTCGTTCCCTTCTCCGCGAAGAAACGAAACCGGACGCGGACGGCGCCGGCGAATCCCCCGAGATCCACGCGCACGGTATGGTAGGTGCCGCTCATCGGGCGACCTGCGAAGACGGGGCGAGCCTCCCAGCCGGGGCTCGATCCCCCGTAGAACTCCGGGTATCCCCCCTCCGGCGTCACGGGCTGCCAATCTCCGCCGTTCGCGGATGCCTCGATGACGCCCCCACCCAGAAACGTCGCCGTGTCGGGATAGGTGATGTCCACCGCCTGGTCGAACTCCAGGATGGCATGAGGCGGAAGCAGGATGGGCGGCGAAACGAGAGCGGCGTCCGCTCCACCCAGGAATCCGTAGGGCACGCTTCCGTACTTGAATCCAGGGGTCGCACCGGATCCAAAGCTGGGGCCGTACAGCCACTGGTTGACCGCGGTCGACCGCAAGGGGGCGTGCACCCAACCGGTTTGGGATGCGTTGAAATCCGCCGAGAGGCCGACGACAGTTCCCAGGCCCAACTCGACCGGCACGATCTTCCGCGGCGCATCGTCCCACGTCGCGGTGAGTTCGAGACGCAGGCCGTAAGGATTGGTCGGGAGTTGCCCGACCACCCGCACGCGCAGGGGTTGCGACGGCGTGACGGGCTGACCCGGGAGCACGGTGCCGGGGGCCCAGGTCGTATCGAGCACCTCGGCGCGCGCATCGAGCGACCGCAGGGAGAGCACGAGGTTCGCCGCCGCCTTGCGTGCCACGCTCACCCGCGGCATCAACCCGGCGGTCTCGCCGGTAACGACCAACCCGTCGTCGTCACCGGAAACCTCGGTCAATTGCAGATCGGTGACCGTCACCACCGCGCCCGGCTCCACATGCAGGTCAGCGGTATACGCTCCTGCCGCGTCCGGCCCGTGCACGTTGAACAGAGCCACGTAGCTCTCCGTCCCGTCGTAGGCAAAGCTGGATGGATCGGTGTCGCGGCCAAACTCCCTCCCCTGGATGTAGGGGTCGCCGGAGTCCCCGAACGAGACGGAGCCGTATCGATTCTCCAGTTGGTAGAGACCGTCCGCCTGTTCGAGCGCCACCTTGTAGTGACTGGGATTGCGATTGTTGGGAACGCCCTCGTCCACGTGATAGATCAGCAGCCCCTGACTCGGGAGCCGCGCATCGAGCCCGGTACGGCGGCGATTCTCGAGGAGGTAGTACTCCTTCGTTCCTCCCCCGTTCGCCCAGAGCCGGTACACCTGTCCCGAGGAAGCGGTTGGAAGGATCTCCTCGTCGGCGCGATTGAGGAAGATCCGCTTCACGTCGGCGAACCCGAGCTGGACCTTGCTCCAGGCATCGAAGTCCGCAGGCGTGCGGCCCCCGTCGAGGACAAAGCCTCCGGACATCATCGACCATTGGCCGACCCCGGCCGACCCGCCGTCCGTGTCGTAGAGATCGGGCAAGCCGAGCAGGTGGCCGATCTCATGGAGGAAGATCCCGATCTCCCCGTTCTCGGGATTCAGCGTGAAGTACCTCCCATACACGCCGTCCACCGGCACGGGGTCCGGCGTCCACCACTGGAGGCTCACGAAATCGTTGGTCGTGGTGCCGCCCTCGGCGCGCCCGGAGCCCGCATGGACGAGGACGAGGCCGTCGATGACCTCGTCGTCATCGCCGGAATCGGCGATCTCATCCGGGCCCTCGTTGTCGTAATCGGCGAAATTGATGGACGGGTCGGCGAGATAGATCGCCTCTTCAGCGAGGCGTTGAGAGTTGACCGGGTAGCTCCCGAGCCCGCTCACTCCTCCCGTATAACTGTTTCGAGTCTGGGAAACCGTGAACCAACCGCGGACCTTTCCCTGCAGTTGGAGCCTTCCTCGAGAGGACTCGGCGAAGAAGTCTGCGACCGAACCTCCGGGGCGCACGCCCCGGCTGAAGATCAGGTGCTCGTAGTACTCCGGTGTGTGCAGGACGCGGTCGGCGGCGAGATCGGGGAAATCGACGAGGATCACCACGACGCGGAGCACCGTGGTCTCCCCCGCCTTGCGCTCGGCACTCTGCCCGAGGAGGTGGTCGGCGGGCCGTCCCAGGTCTTGATCTTTCCACAGGCGGATCTCCTGCGGAGAAAGACCGGCGGCATCTGCGGGGCCGCACCCGACGCCGGCCGGCGGAGGGACGGTCGACTCACCCGGTCGTACCGCACAGAGGGCGGCGAAGAGCACGGCCAGGGTGAGGATTCGCCGGCTGCGGTTGCCACGAGCCGGCGGACGGGGCGTCGAGGAAGACCTCATCGCGTGTCGATGTTCCTGCAGGCAGTGGGTTTTCGATGCCTTGGATTCCAACCCCGTGCCAAGAGTGTAGGCCCGCTGCGACGCATCGTCAACGGGATCCCCGCCGCCGCTCCACCCAGGAGGGCCCCAAGAAGCCACCCTCCGGCGACGTCGCTCGGGTAGTGGACCCCCAGATAGACGCGGCTGTAACCCACCAGGAAAGCGATCAAGCCGGCGGGGAGGCGTGCCCGGCGATAGCGAAGGGCGAAGAGGGCAGCCGCGGCGGCCACGTTGGCGGCATGGGACGAAGGGAACGACCCGCGGCGCGAACAGCGCGCTCCATGAGTGCGCACCCCCTCGATCCCCGCCTCCACCCGGCAGGGGCGGGGCCGCGCAACGAGCGGCTTCAGCACATGACTCGCGATCTGGTCGGTCGCCGGGACGAGGAAGAGCAGGAGAAGCACGGTGATCCTGCCGCGACGGCCGTCGCGAAACAGCATCCAGAGAAGGAGCAGCACGAGAAGCGGGATCCAGTAGACGAGCCCGCTGAGGAACCGCATCGCCGGGGCGAGCGCATCCCAACCCCACGCGATGTTGATGAGCCGAAAGAGGGCGACATCCACGCTCATGGTGCTCCGATCTCCTTCAGGAACGCGCGCACGTCCTGTGGACGCTGATTCGGGGGGAGCGACTCCAGCACCGCGATCGCCTCCGCGCGCCTTCCCAGCGCGGCCAGGGCCCTGGCTTCCCCGAGTCGAGCCGGGGCGTTCCACGGCTGAATGAGAACGATCTGGTGAAACGCCTCCCCCGCCAGGGCCACATCGCCCAGGTTTCCCAGCACCACCGCGGCATTGTAGAGCGCCTCGGGGTCTCTTCCCGCCACGCGAAGCGTCCGGCGCGCCAGCGAATCCGCCTCGGCGCGCCGTCCCTCCTGCAAGGCGAGGGAGGCGAGGTTGCCGAGTGCCTTGGGATGACGAGGTTCCGCGCGCAACGCTGACTCGAAGGCATCGCGCGCCGCCGCCAGATCCCCTCCCTGCGCCTGAACCACTCCGAGGTTGTTCCATCCGTCCGCGAAGCCGGGGGAATCGCCGACCGCCATCTTGTAGTACGCGAGAGCCCGAGCCTTGTCCCCGCGGGCGGCGTAGAAGATCCCCATGCGCAGGTTCGATTCAGCGCGGCTGTGTTCTCGTCGGTGGCCGGCCAGATCCGCGTTCATTCCCCACGCCGACGCGCAGAGGAGCACGCCATAGAATGCCGCGGCACCCCGGCGGTGTTCGCGCAGCGACTCGAAGAGCCAGACGATCCCGGCCGCCGCCCAGACCGCGAACATGGGGACCAAGACCACCCTAAAACGGTCGCACACGAAGAAGGCGACGACGACTGCGGTCAGGGTGAGCGGCACCGCCCCCCACGCAAATGGAAGCCGGCGGCGCGCCAACCCAAGCCCGAGCCCGGCGAGGGCAAGCGGCCCCAGCACTCCGAAGCCGACAAGGAATGGGAATCGGAAGATCCGAGTGAGTCGCGAGAAGAAATAGTAATCCTGATTGTTGGGGATCTCGTAAGCGTCCCAGAAGTATAGGAGCTTGCGGACCTGAAGCCGGAGGAAGGCGCCGGGGTTCTCCCGGGCCCACGCGAGCGACCGGCCGAACCAGTACTTGGAGACTTCGGACGGCTTGAGGGTGCGGCCCGAGGCGACTTCCGCCTGGCGCTGAGCATCCTCGACCCCGCCGGTCCAGGTGCGTCGAAAATCGGGGGCGACCGCCGACATGCCATCGGCGGCAGCGTTGTTGCCGAGGAAGTAGTTGAGACCTCCCTGCGCGGCGACCGGGACCCAATCCCTCCCCGCGACGGCGTTGTGCACGAGGGCGGGACTCACGGTCACAAGCACCGCGGCGCCGTAGAGGAGCGACGGCCGTAGCGCAGCGCGTCCTCTTCGCAGCACCAGGTAGACTGTGACCACCGGCACCAAGGCCAGGATGGTGGGTCGAACCAGGGCGGCCAGCCCCAACCAGAGCCCTGCGGTCAGCCACGGGCGTCGCCCCCCCCGCGTGATCGCTCGATCCAGGGACCACGCGGCGAGGAGGTTGAGGGGCGCCTCGAGAACCACGAGCAGCAACTCCCCCTCGAAGTAGATGAGGGGGCCGTACGTGGCGACCAGCACCCCGGCGAGGATCCCCGCCGGGCGTCCGAATCGCCGGCCGGCCAGGACCGCGGTGAGCACCGCCGTTCCCGCCCCGATCGCGAACTGCACGAGGCGCACCGCAAGGTAGTCCGTCCCCGTGAGCGCATACACGAGGCCGAGGAAGTACGGATAGAGCGGCGCGCGGAAGAACACGCCGCCTCCCCACCAATCGCCGGCCGCGAGACGTCGCGCCCACTGGTCGTGGTAGAGCGCGTCCATCTGGGGGTCGCTGAAAAACGGTGTGTGCCGCAAGTCCGCCAGATAGAAGATCCGCAGGCCCAGGGCGAGGATGAAGATCGCCCAGATCGCAGGATCGCGGCGCGCTGACCAGCCCTTCGCCAACTTGCTATGCTCCCCGGCCATGAGTTGGCAGTGGAGTTTGGAAGGCGGCGCCTTCGTTCTCAGGTTCGCTCCCCTTCCAGCCGGCGTCGCCGAGTTCGGCGTCGTCGGACGCTCTCTGACCCCGGCCGCACCCGGTCCTCTGGGCGACCGGGCGGCGGTGCGACTCGATCAGGTCCATGGCTCCGCGGTGCGCCGCGCCGAAGGTATCGGCTCTCTCGCCGGCTGCGACGGAGTTGTGAGCGGGGTACCCGGCCTCGTTCTCAGCGTGCGCGTCGCCGACTGTCTGCCGGTCCTCCTCGCCTCCCCCGATTCCGGGATCGCTCTCGTGC
Organism: Candidatus Eiseniibacteriota bacterium; assembly: GCA_963762255.1. Classification (GTDB taxonomy): domain Bacteria; phylum Eisenbacteria; class RBG-16-71-46; order JABDJR01; family JABDJR01; genus CAVXKA01. The sequence continues at coordinate 162,583 of CAVXKA010000002.1, read as the reverse complement.
ACGCGGGGTGGCGAGGGCTCGCCGCGGGGATCCTCGAGAAGGCGGTCGCGCACTTCCGCCAACCTGCTCGGTTGCGCGCCCTGCTCGGCCCCGCGATCGGCCCATGCTGCTTCGAAGTCGGAGCGGAGGTGGCCGACCGTTTCCCGGGCGATGTGAGCTTTCCCCGTTCCGCCGGCCGGCCGCACGTGGACCTCTTCGCCGCGGCTGCGCGCCGTCTCGTGGCGGCCGGGGTCGCCCCTGCCGGGATCGCCGGCGCGCCACCCTGCACCCGATGCCATCAGCATCTGCTGCATTCCCACCGTGGCAGCGGCGGCGCGGGCGGGCGAAACGTCACGTATGCCGTGGTGGCGCCCCCCGATCAGCACGAGGCGTAGACCTTGAGGTACTCGGGCACGATCGCCTCAACCCGGTAGCGGTCCCGCGCGCGGCTCAGCGCCGCCGCGCGAATCCTCTCTGCGAGCGCGGGGTCGGTCATGAGCCGCCGGGTTGCCTCCACCATCCCCGGCACGTCGTGGGGGTCGCGAAGAAATCCCGACTCTCCATCCACCACGACTTCCACGGTGCCCCCGTTCCGCGTCGCCACCACCGGCACCCCCACCGCCATCGCCTCCAACACCACCAAGCCGAAGCTCTCGTGCAGGGATGGAAGCAAGAGGACATCGGCAAGCGGGAGAATATCCTCCACGTATTCCTGGTTTCCAAGGAACACGACGCGGTCGGTCAGACCCAACTCAGCGACCCGCTGCTCCGTCGGAATCCGCTCCGGGCCGTCGCCGACGAAGAGGAGGCGCGCCGGGACGGTCCGCTGCACCGCATCGAAGACCTCCACCACCGCGCCCACGTTCTTCACCGGGCGGAAGTTGGAGATGTGGAGCATCACCTTCTCGTCGGGCGCGGCGAATTGCGCCCGCCGCTCCGGCGCGGGGGCCGGATGAAACGTCTCGATATCGATGAAATTCGGGATGACGTGGATGGGACGTTCGGTTTGAAACACCCGCTGTGTTTCCTTCTTGAGCCAGGAACTCACCGAGGTGAGGCAATCGGACTGCTCGATCGAGAACCGAGTCACCGCGTGGAACGAGGGGGCCTGGCCGACGAGGGTGATGTCGGTGCCATGCAGCGTCGTGACGGTCCTGATCTTGCGCGATCCCAGCATCTGCTTGGCCAGATACGCGCAGACGGCGTGCGGGATGGCATAGTGCGCGTGCAGCACGTCGAGGTGGTAAGCCTCCGCGACCTCAGCCATCTTGGCGGCCAGCGCCAAGGTGTAGGGAGGGTAGACAAAGAGCGGGTAGTGATCGGGGCGCACTTCGTGAAAATAGATGTTCTCGGAGAAATGGCGAAGCCTCACGGGAAGGCTGGAGGTGATGAAGTGGACCTCGTGTCCGAGGTGCGCCAGCGCCTTCCCCAGCTCCGTGGCCACCACTCCGCTTCCGCCCTCGCTCGCGTAACAGGAAATGCCCACCTTCATGGCGCTTCGTCTCCGAGGAGATCGCGTGCCGTCCGCGCCGCGCCGGGGCCGATCTCGAAGAAGGGTTCACCGAAAGTCGCTCCGATCATTCCGCCGAAATACCGATCGCGCCCCTCGACGCGCGGCAGAAACTCTGGGTCGGAAATGGGGGTGACCAGCGGGTCGTCCGGGTCCCGGTGAAACTGGCTCCGGAAGGCCTCCAGCGCGCTCCGCTTGGCGGCGTACGTGGAGGTCACGTCCACCACCAGGCTGGGACGAAACGGTCGGCGTCCCATCGCGAACACCGCGCGCTCGGTGCGGTGCGCCGACTGCCCCGGCGACGGATAGTTGCGCAGTCGGGCCAGGTAAAGAGCCCGCCGCACCATCTCCCCCGCTTCGATGTGATCCGGGTGATCGTCGTGCCAGTGCATGGCCACCACGAGGCGCGGGCGGTGCCGGCGGATCGCCTCCACCAGGCGCTGCATCTGCTCCGGATCGTGGGCATCGAGCCCGCCGTCGGGCAATTCCAGGGTTTCCCGCGACGCCGCGCCGAGAGCCTTCGCCGCCGCGTCGGCTTCGCGCGCGCGCAGCTCCGGGTTGCCCCGGGTCGAGCGCTCCCCGCGGGTCAGGTCGAGGAGGACGACCGTTCGCTTCGCCGCGCTCAAGAGAGCGATCGTCCCTCCGGCGGCGATCTCAACGTCGTCGGGATGAGGTGCAACGGCGAGGACGTCAGCCACGGTTTCCCTCCAGGATGAAGTGGTGCAGGGTCCCTTCGTCGAGCCGAGCCAGGTGCGCGTGGGCGGCGTCCATCGCCGCGCGCGGCGCCGCATCGGCGAAGAAGAGCGCGAGGGTGGCTGCGGAGAGCCCGCGCTCCTGTGGTGCCCGGCGAGGCCGAAGGAATTCGGGAAGGTTTCGCAGCATCGGGCGCTCCTGATAGAGCCGCTGGCGCGCCCTTCGATCCAGCGCCTCCTCCAGGCGATGCACCTGAGCGTCCATCTTCGCTCGCGCCGACCCGGTGAGCTGGCCCATGTCCTTGAGGAAGGTACTGGAGGACGCGGCGATCTCATCGAGCCGCGTCGCGACATCGGAGCGCAGGGCCTCCAGAGCGCGAGCCGTCGCGACGGGAACGAGGGCGCGTGCCTCCTCGCTCAGCCACGCCTCCGGATCCGAGCAGACCTCCGCGATGCGATCGAGGGGAGCGAGCCCTTCCGGCACGATGGTCGCGCGCAAGCGCGGTACCCGCGCGGGGGAACGCACCGAGAGCGCCTCGTACACCGGAGCAAGCTGCTTCAGGTAGGCGGCCTCGGCGTCGCCCACCACATGGGCGGACGTACCGAACATCCGGTCCTGCAACACCGCGCGCAGGAGCACCGAGGGAGCGAGTTGCGCCGCCTCCCCGCGGTCGAGAAGCGCACGGACGCCCGCCGCCCACTCCGGCGTGTCCGGAGCCAGACGGCGATCCCCGTCGAGAATGAAGAGCCCGCGTTCCGCCGCCTCGTCGTCGATCGGCGCGGCTTCGCCGAGGCGCCTCAACGCCTCACCCTTCGCGCGCACCGCCGCCGCGAGCGCATCGTGGCGGTCCATGTAGTCGCGCCAGAGCGATTCAGCGGCGGCTCGCACCTCCGGCCAGCGGGCGTCGAGCGGCACGAGGCCGCGGTCGCCGAACCAGGTGAGGAGCGTGCGCGCGAAGGCGTCACCGAGTTCCACCGGGTCCTCGCCGCGCGGCCCGCCGACCAGAGGGCCGGCGCTTGGCCACGCTCCAAAGGCCTCACGCGCGCCGGGCGGTTCGCTCACCCGGGCGCCCCCGACCCAGCGCCGCGCGCCCGGGGACCCCTCCCAGCGGGCACGGAAGAGCGACAGGTCGGGAAGCGGAATCGCGCCCCACGCCACCTCATCCCAGTCGGTGTCGTCGGCGTTGATCCAGAAGACCGCCACGGTGGGAATTTCGGAAGATCGTGCGCGACGCTCGGCAAGCGCGACCGCGGTGGCGGCCTTGTACATCGAGTAGAGCGGCCCGCCCCACATGCCGGGCTGCTGACCGGTCACGATCACCTCGGTTCGGGGATCCGAGAGCGATTCGAGCTTGGATCGCACCAGCGGCGGCGCCCCCCATTCGCCCAGCGCCGTGCGCCAGCGATCGATCAACGCTGCGGAAAGATGCTTGGGAGCGGGCGGCGGGAGTTCGGGCAGTCCCACCGGCGCGCCCGGCGACACCCAGGAGAGAAGGGGCGCCTTCATCGATCTCCACCGCGCTCGCCGATCACGATGAGGCGCTCCGCCTCGGCGTGCCAGGGCCCCCCGCCGTAGTCCCCGAGGCTGGCGCGCTCGCGCCACCCCGCCGCTGCGAGCATCTCCAGAAGTCGAGGACGGTCGTAGAGAGCGACCGACTCGCAGTATCGCTCTACGACGGCGCCCGTCTCCGCAGTGATGTCGATCTCCTTCACGACGCGCTCGCCATCCGGGTCGCGCTCGATGCGTCGCCGCTCCCTCACGTGGCATCCGTCCACCCGCCGCGTGCTCTCCTCCTCCAGGGAGGCTCGAATCCGCGCCGCGTTCACATAGTCCAGAACGAGCAGCCCCGCCGGCTGCGCGACACGCGCGTACTCGGTCAGGAGGCGTGTGTTGGCGTCCGCGGTCTCGAAGTAGCCGAAGCTCGTGAACATGCTGAGGACGCCGGCGAACGCACCGGATCGGAACGGCAGGCGGCGCATGTCACCTCGCACGAGAGATCCGGCGATGGCGCGATCGCGCCCGGCTTCGGCGAGGAGGACGCGGGAACGATCCAGTCCCGTGACGCGGTAGCCTCGCTCGACGAGTGCTCCCATGTGACGGCCCGATCCGCACCCCGCGTCGAGCAGCGCTCCCGAGGCTGGCAGGAACGGGAGCAGCGCGGAGACGGCGCGCTCCGCCTCGTCCCGGCCCCGATGGGGATAGAGCTTCAGATACCAGGGACCGAAGGCGCGATCGTACCAGGGGGGCATGATCGTGACGCTAGCACGCGCTCCCGAGAGGCTCAACGCGCCTCCGGCGGTGAACGAAGACGCCCCGGACCCGCCGTGGACCCGGGGCGCGCTCGAGCTCGACGCCGTATCAGGCGCCCAGAATCTCATCCACCTTCTTCTGCAGCTTCTCGCGGGGAACCGCACCCACGACGTGATCCACCACCTGGCCGTTCTTGAAGAAGAGGATCGTGGGAATGGAGCGAATGTTGAACTGCGAGGCCACCGCGGGGTTGTCGTCGGTGTTCAGCTTCCCCACCTGCAACCGGCCCGTGTACGTCTCGGCCAGTTCCTCGACGATGGGGCCGACGAGTCGGCAGGGCCCGCACCACGGCGCCCAGAAATCCACCATCACCGGCACTTCAGACTGCTCCACCGTCGTGGCGAAGTTGGCGTCCGTGAGCTCTACCGTGTTCTTTCCCATTCTAGAGCGATCTCCTTCCAGTTGACTGCAAAGCTGATGTCTTTGTGATGGCCGCCGACGGCCCGCTTCATTTTGTCTTGACGCCTCCCCCATCGGAGGAAGCCGGGTCGGAATCCTGGGTGAGGAGGATGAAAGCCGCCACCCCGAGCATAAGGCCTCCGGCGGCCATGAACAGGCTCCCGTCCATCCCCTTACTCCCCTCGGCGTCGACGCGTTCCACCTCCGCCATGGGAAGCCGCACATCCTGATAGCGATTGGTGACGTTCGTGCGGACGGTCTCCCCCTCGCCGAGGGTCTGCGTCACGGTGATTCGCTCGGTGCCCAGGAGCCAATCTCCCTCCCGATGAAGAGAGATGAGGGTTCGGGCAGTTCCGTCACGCAGGAAAACGAGATAGGCGCTGGCCGGCTTGGGATCGGCCAAGTCGGCCAGGTTCAGGGTCTTGGCACCCCCGGCGCACGCGGTCTGCGCCAGCAGGCCGACGACCGCAAGCCAAGCCGCCGGACGGCGGAACCATCGATATAACATGCCGGTACACTCGCTCCCAAGCCCGAGGATCCGGGGCTGCGTCTGAATCGTTGATGGTATCAGATGAGGCGAGGCAGCGGACAGCAGGCCCGCATCACGCGGGAGAAGAATCCGGGGAGGGTCCAGAGTCCAACCGAGGGAACCACCGACCAAGCCAAGGAGCAAAGTAGTGGGGAGCCGGGGCGGCAGTTGGGTCTTCGACCGAACCCTGGTGCTAAGGAGGTCAGAAATGCCAGAGTCTGATCGCTGCTGCCTTGCCCTTCCGCTCCACCCCGACACCCCCCATTCGAGTCGGCGTGGTCCCGTTCGGTTCAACTCAATCTAAGTGCAATCCTGCCAACTGTCAATGGAGCCGCCCAAAATCCTCCATCTCGATGGAAAGCAACTTGCCGACGCCCGCGGGATCCAATCACCGCAGCCGCTTCGGACCTCCGCCACGCCCCAATGGGATGCGGTACTCGATCGAGGCGCTCACCTCCACCACGTCCACCGTCACCTGCGTCTCACGATTCTCCTCGACCTGGGTGTCGGTGAAGAACGTATCGCGCACGATGAGTCGCGCTCCCCACCGAGGGGCCAGATCCACCTTCGCCCCCCCGCCGAGGTGGAAGCTGAGATGCGTATCGTCGAAGTCGTACGCTTCGGGAAGAACGACGGCGGGCCCCCTGCGAATCGACGCTCCAGCCCCCAGCGCAAGGAATGGATAGACCGGCGTGTCCATGAGGGTTCTTGAAGTTGACCAGCATGGAGGCCTCGGCGGAGGTGAGCCTCACCGAATGGGAGCTGCCCCCAACCTCGACATCGTTGCGGCCGGTCAACAGAACGACCTCGGCGGAGAACGCCTCGATCGGGGTGTACCCGACTCGCCCCCCGTAGAGAGGGGCTGTGCGATCGGGTACCTCCGCACTCTCGAAGGAGTGCTTGTCCCAACGCGCGATCCCGGCCGTGGGGCTCAGATAGATATGCGGCGTGGGAACGATGGGCGCCTCTGCCCAGGCGACCGCCGCCGCCCCGCTCATCGCCAGCGTCACCAGAAGAACGCGCGTGATCATGCCCCCTCCGTTCATGGCAAACGAACCAGCTTCACAGACCTCGCGAAGAGGCCCGCTTCCACGCTGAGCCAATATACCCCTGCGGGAACCTCGGTGCCGCGATCGTCGCGGCCGTCCCATCGCACGCTGCCGCTTCCGAAGGTCATCACCTCACCGAGGAGGCGAACGAGACGCCCCGCCGCGTCGCGGATCGACGCTCGCAGCGGCACGGGGCCGGTCGCCCCATCCAGTCGGAACGCTACCTCGGCGGTGGAGCGGAACGGGTTCGACATCGGCGGGGCCAGGACAAGCCCGGGTTGGCGGGCGCTCCCCCACCAGGCCGTCTCCCCCCAGAGAACGCTCTCGCCGGAGCGAGTCCGTCCCAGCAGCCGATACCGTGTGCCGTCGGGGGTCGGCATCCGCTCCTGCCAGAGGTGCGGGCCGGGGCCGGTGAAGAACGCGCGGTCGCTCCAGTCGGGACCGCCGTCGCTCCGCTGCAACGTGAAGGCGATCGTCGGGTCCTCGGGGAGCGCCTCCCAGGACAGGACCGGGAGCCCGCCTTCGCCGGTCGAGACGAGGAAGCGACGCTCCAACACCGGGACCAGCGCTGGATCGACCAGCCGGCCCACGTCCAGCTTCCCGAACCCTCCCGCGGCGCTCCACACCGGGCCGGTGAACTCGTCGGTGCGCACCGAGGAGCGCACGCGCGTCATCGTCTCCTCCGGTGTAATGGTGGGCATCGTCTCGAGCAGGAGCGCGAACGCCCCGGTCACGTGAGGCGCGGCGATGCTCGTTCCCGCGAAGACCGCGTGCTGGCCGTCGGGGTCCACGGTCTGGCCCAACCCCATCGCCGGCAACGTGGGGTCCATCTGATGCGAGAAGGCCGAGGCGACTATGAAACCGGGTGCGCAGAGTTCCGGCTTCAGCCGTCCGTCGCGCGTGGGACCGCGGCTCGAGAAGAACGTGACCTGCCCGATCTGGCTCACCGCTTCGGGAGCGGTTGTGCACTGCGACTGATCGCTGGGGTTGGTCCAACAGCGCTTGCTGTTGAAGGAGCCGACGGTGATGACCCGCATGGCGGTACCCGGTGACGCGATCTCCTCCGTCGGATCGTAGCCGTGCCCCCGCCAGTGTGCTTGAGCGGATGTCGGGTAGTGCTGGGCGATCCAGAGATCGACCTCACCTCCTCCGGGAGCGCCGTTCAGATCGGTGAATACAACCCGCCAGAGTCCCTTGGCCGGAGGAGGCACCGTCCCGCTGCCCGAAGGATTGTAATCGCTGAGATCGATGAGCACCTCGAGGTTGCTCCCCACAGGATCGACGTCCTGATAGAGCAGAGCAAGAGTTCCCTCTCCGGTGAGCCTTCCCGGGTCCTCCTCGTCGCCCAGGTGGTACGGGCCGAATCGCTTTCCCGCCGGGCTCACCAGCGTGACGGCGAGGGAGTCCGGGCGGCGACAGTAGGCGTTGATGCTGAAGAGTTCGACGGCCACTTCCGCCGGAGCTTCGACCGCCACCGTGGCGCTGTCTCCGCCGAATGCGGGCACGTGCAGCTCGGCGTGAACGCTGTCGTCCCCCTCGTTCCCCGCGGCGGCCACGAGGAGCCTACCCGGACCGACGAGGCCGTCGATGGCTTGCTCGAGAAAACCGGTGCCGTCGTGCGGACCGAAATGCGTTCCGAGGGATAGGTTGACGACCGCCGGTCTCCCCAACAGTTCTGCGCGGCGAAAGATGTAGCCGATCGCGTCGACGATCTCGGCGTCGGTCACGAAGTTCTTGACGCTCACCACGATCAGGTCCGCTTCCGGTGCGATGCCGGCGTACTGGTATCGCCGCTCTTCCAGATCGGAGGCGCGTCCGTTGCCCGCGGCCACTCCCGCCACGCGCGTCCCGTGCCCCACCTCGTCTCTGGCGCGCACCGAGACGCCCGGGTTGTCGATCTGCAGGGACGTCCATTCCGTGCCGTACCCGTCCGTGAGGACTTCCTGGCCCGGGGGCGGCCCGACGACGTCATCCTGATCCCAGAGATAGAGAATCCGGGTGGTCCAGTCGGGTCGCTGGAAATCTTCGTGGGTGAAGTCGATCCCCGTGTCCACGATCCCAACCACAACCCCCTCGCCGGTCCGCCCCGACCAGGCATCGCCCGCCCGCTCTCGCAGCGTGTCCGCGTTCACGGCGATCACGGAGGCGTCCAGCAACGTGACCATGGGAGCGCCGAGGGAGGCCGCCGCGAGGCCGCGCACGCGGGTCAGACCGGGCACCGCGTCGAGCGGGGCGTCGGCGGTCCAGAGATCGCCGACGCGCGTCCGCAGGCGAACGCCCAGGCGGTCCAGCGCTGCGAGGTCGGGATCGCCTTTCAGGAAGAGCGAGACCCGGGGAGATTGGGCCGGGCTCTCCCCCTCCTGCCTCGAGGAAGGCGCGAGCGCCGCGGCCACGTGGCGCGACGCGGCGAGCCGAAGCCGCGAATCGAGACGCGCGGGCGCGTCAGCCGCGCTCGCCGATACGATCACCGACATGCTTCCCAGCACCCCCGCAAGCGCGGCCGCCAACCCCGTCTGCCACCGGCATCGCCAAGGAGTTCGCATCACGAAGGTCCTCCATAGTGTTTCTTCCACGCGGTGAGAAGCGCCAACGCGTCCAGCGGGGTCATCGCCTCCGGTCGCAGGTCGGCCAGCGCGTCCAGCAGTTCGTGACCGACCGGCTCGAAAAGCGTGAGCTGGGGCTCCGGCGATCGCGTGTCACCCGCGGTGCGTGCGAAGCGCCCCTCCTCCAGTTTCGCCAGCACCTCTTTGGCGCGCGCCACCACTTCCGCCGGCAGGCCGGCCAGCTCGGCGACGTGGATCCCGTAGCTCTTGTCGGCGGCGCCCTCGACGATCTTCCGCAGGAAGATCACCTTGCCGTTCCACTCTTTGACTTGCACGTTCAGGTTCACCACCCGCGGAAGATGCTCCCCGAGCGCGGTCAGCTCATGATAATGGGTGGCGAAGAGCGTGCGGGGACGTCCTTCCCGCCGCTCATGAAGGTGTTCGGTCACCGCCCAGGCGAGGCTTAGCCCGTCGTAGGTGCTCGTCCCGCGGCCGACTTCGTCGAGGAGGACGAGGCTCCGTCCGGTGGCCGCGTTGAGGATGGTGGCGGTCTCCTCCATCTCCACCATGAACGTGGACTGGCCGCGCGCGATGTTGTCCGAGGCGCCCACGCGCGTGAAGACACGGTCAACGATCCCCACCTTCGCGCGCGTGGCGGGAACGAACGAGCCCATCTGCGCGAGAAGGGTGAGAAGGCCCGCCTGGCGCAGGAAGGTGGACTTGCCGGCCATGTTGGGTCCGGTGATGATGGCGATCTGGCGCGCCGAGGCGTCCAGGGCGAGGTCGTTGGGAACGAACTCTCCCGCGGCCAGCAGCCGCTCCACCACCGGGTGGCGCGCGTCGCGCAGGTCGAGCACCGGTTCCTCGACGATCTCCGGGCGGACGTAGCGTCCCTCGCGGGCAGCCCGCGCCAGCCCTTGCAGCGCATCCGAAGCTCCCACCGCCTCCGCCACCGACTGAATGTCTCCGGCACAATCGACCGCCTCGTTGCGCAGCGCGGCGAAGAGCTCGATCTCCAGCGCGCGAAGGCGCTCCTCGGCGCCGAGGATGCGTTCCTCCTCCTCTTTCAACTCGGGCGTGACGTAGCGCTCCGCGTTGACCAGCGTCTGCTTGCGGATATAGTGCGGCGGCACCTTGTCCTGCTGCGCGGAGGTGACCTCGAGGTAGTAGCCGAACACCCGGTTGTAGCCCACCTTGAGCGTCGCGATGCCGGTCGCCTGGCGTTCCTGTTCCTGCAGGCGCGCGATCCAGTCCTTGCCCCCCCGGGAGCGGTCGCGAAGCGCGTCGAGCTCCGCGTTCCAGCCCGGTCGGAAGACGCCTCCCTCTCCTACGGCGAGCGGCGGGGCGTCCACGAGGGCCTCGTCGAGGCGCCGGCCGAGGGCCGACAGGTCCGGCGCAGCGGTCGCGAAGTCGTGCAGCACCGCGGCGCGGAACATGCCGAGGCGCTCGCGCAGTTCCGGGGTGGCCAGCGCTCCCTCGCCGAGCGCCCGCAGATCCCTCGGCGAGGCCTTGCCGCACGCCGCCTTGCCCAGCAGCCGCTCGAGATCGCGGAACCGGCGAAGGGTTTCGGCGAGAAGCTCCGTCTCCTCGGTCCGGTTCACCAACTCCTCGACCGCATCGAGCCGAGCCTCGATCGCCTCGCGCCGGACGAGAGGGCGCTCCAGCCACGCGCGCAGCCGGCGCGCGCCGAGGCTCGTGAGCGTGCGGTCGATGGCGCCGAGCAGCGTGAGATCGCGCCCCTCGCCGAGGAGCGAGGCGGTGAGCTCGAGGTTGCGCCGCGTGGTGGCGTCGAGCACCATGAAGTCGCGGGCGCCCAGACGCCTCGCGCGCACCACGTGACGCAGCTCGGGACCTCGCACCTCGCGCAAGTAGTCGAGAAGCGCGCCCCCCGCGCCGACGGCCGGACCGAGGTCGTGGCAGTCGAAGCCGGCGAGACTCTGCACGCGGAAGTGCGCCTCCAGCTCGCGCCGCCCCCGCGTTTCGTCGAACCACCAGCCCGGCCGTCGGACGGGGGGCGCGGCGTCTCGGGGGAGCGCGAACATCTCTTCTCCGTCCGGCACCACCCACTCCGCGATCGAGAGCCGGGCCACGTCCTGCTCGAAGCGTTCGAGTGGGAAATCCTCCAGGAAGAACTCACCCGTCGTGATGTCCGCGGCGGCGAACCCCACCACATCCCGCGCGCGGTGCGCGGCGGCCACGTAGTTGTTGACGGTCTCGGAGACGAGCGCGTCACTGAGCGCGGTGCCAGGCGTGATCACCTCGACCACCCCGCGGTCCACGATCCCACGCGTCTTCGCCGGATCGCCGAGCTGCTCGCACACCGCCACCCGATACCCCTTGCGCACGAGCCGGGCGATATAGCCCTCCGCGGCGTGGTGCGGCACCCCCGCCATGGGCACCGAGCCCTCTCTCCCCTTGTCGCGTGAGGTGAGCGTGAGGCCGAGTTCCCGGGCGGCGAGCTCCGCGTCGGCGAAGAACATCTCGTAGAAATCGCCCATGCGGAAGAAGAGGATGGCGTCCGGGTGCCGCTCCTTGAAGGAAAGATACTGACGCATCACCGGGGTTTCCGAGGGGCTGGGCGCGCGTGCCACGTCAGTCTCCGGGGGCGGGCACGACGGACGCGTTCGCGCCGATCGCCGAGCTCAGGGAGTCTCCGAAGGCGCCTGCCGCGGCGTGATCGGAGAAGTCCCCGACGACCACGCGAAGCAGCCCGTCGCTCCCCTTCAGGATGCGCACCCGGCGGTCGGTGCGCTCCCGCGCCGCGGCGGCCAGCGCCACCGCGTTCTCCTCCGAAGTGAACGCGCCGAGCTGGACGGCGAAGGTGCCGGCCGCAGGCGCATCGCCCGAACCGTCCGTCGCGTCGTCGGTCGGCGGCGTGACGACCGCGGAATCTGGAAGCGCACCGGAAGGCGGCTCCGCGGAAGGCTCAACGACGTCGGACACCGGTTGCGGAGCCGGCGGCGCGGGGGTGAGCGCGCGTAGCAGCGCGCGGGCCGCGGGCGCGTCGTAGGAAGCGGGCGCGGTGTCGAGCAACTCGCGCAGAATCTCCTGCGCCTCGTCGTCGCGCTTCAAAGTGCGCAGGCACTCCGCGTGATGGAGTCGGGCGCTCGCCGACCAACCCGGTCCGTCGGCGGAGTCGTCGGTGACTCGCCGATACCAGGCCATTGCTTCTTCCGGATCCCCGGCCAGGCGGTAGGAGTCGCCGAGAGCGAGGAGCGCGCGCTGACGCGTCGCGGGGTTCCCCGAGAACGCCGCCCGGTCGAGCGCCTCGCGAGCCGAAGGAGGGTCGCCCAGTGCGAGAGCGCACATGCCCTCCCAGAGGCTGCCTTCCTCGATGAGTCCTTTTTCGCGCCCCTTCTGAAACTGACCGAGCGCGAGATGGATCTCCCCGCGCGCGAAGAGCGCGTGCCCGAGCGCCAGCCGCAGGCGGGCCTCCCGCGCTGGGCTGCCGCCGTCGTCCAGCAGCTCACGCAGGCGCTCTTCGTAGAGCGCGCCGTCCTCTTCGAGATCGGCGCGAAGGATGGCGGCCTCGTCGCGCGCCTCCCCGTCAAGCCCGCCTTGGCCGCCAAGCATCGCGTCGAGCGTCTCGCGGGCCTGCGCGCGCTCACCGCGGTCGAGCAAAACGCGCACATCTCCGATGGATGCTGCCTGCCCCGCAGCGGCGCCGAGCAGAACGATCGACGCGGCGACCCAAGGGAGCGACCGTCGCACCCTAGAGCCCCAGGGGGTTGAGCCCCCGGCAGTGCGGGCAACGCCAGAGAGCGCGATCGAGGGGGCGGCTGCAGTGGCGGCAATTCCCGGGCCCCTCGCCGCGCTCCATGTTCGAGAGGAGACGATCCACGTGGATGAGCGCCGCGTGAGGATCCCGCCGATCCAGGGCGAGCTTCACGAGTTGTCGGCGCGCCCGCATGTGGTCGGGATCCACTTCGAGCGCTTCCTGGATGAAGGCCTCGGCTTCCACGAGATCCCCCTTGCGGCGATGGATCTCGGCGAGTGCGAGGAGGGCGGGCACCGATGCCTCGCGCGGCGACCGGTCCAGCAGCTCCCGATAAAACGAGACGACCTCGCCGTAGTTGCCCAGCTCGAAGAACGCGCGCTCGAGACGATCGAAGACGAGGTCGGCGTGCTGCGGGGCCTTGAGGGCCACGTTGCGCCAGTGATCCACCGCCTTGTCCATGCGCCCTTCCGTCTCTTCCATGTCCCCGAGGTAGAGCTCGGCGAGCAGGCATTCCGGGTCGAGCTTGAGGGCTTCCTCGAAGTGCTGGCGCGCCTCCTTGGTCCGCCCGACGGCCAGCTCCTCCGCCCCCACGAATCCGCGGTAGCGGGACAGAGAGGTCTTGTCGAGCCCCTCCTGCTTCGTCCGCTCCTCCACCACCTGGAGGGCGCGGGACCAGTCGTGCAGAGCCTCCGCCACCTGTTGCAGGGCGCGCGCACCGAAACGATTGGTGCGATCGATGTGGCGCAGGCGCTCCGCGCTCTGGCCCGCCTCCTCGAAGCGATCCGCGGCGAGGTAGTCGCGCGTGAGACTTTCGAGGATGCGCACCCGATCGGCCTCCTGCAGGCGCGGACGCACGGTCAGGTCGCGGTGCACGGCGAGCGCCTTCTGCACTTGGCCGCTCTCGCGCAGGAGATCGCCGAGCCGCACGTACGCATCCAGGTTCTCGGAGTCGAGTTGCACCGCCTCCTTGAGCCGGCGCAGCGCCTCGACGCGGTCCCCGCCGACCAGAGCGGAAAGCGCCTGCGTATAGGGGGCCAGAGGAGGGGCCGCTCGGCGTCGCTGCACCCGAACCCAGGCCCACAGGAGCCAGAGCAGGGCGATCAAAGCGAGCGAGAAGATGGCCAGGAGGAGGATTTCCGACGGCTTCATCGCGATACGCCTCCCCGCCGCCTAGCGGCCGCGACCTTCCTCATCCGCGCCCTCCGTCACCAGGCTCTCCGGATCGAGATCCTTGACCGGCATGTTCCGCAGGTCGGTCAACTCCCGGCTCAACTGGCGGCTCTTGCGCTTGAGCGCCGCCACTTCCGACTTGGCCGAGACGACCTGGTAGAAGGAGATCACGAACCAGACGAGGATCCCGAGGATGAACGCACCCAAGAGCGCCATGGCCAGGGGCACCGAGGGCAAGCTGGGGATGTTGGGGTCGGTGAGGTAGATGCTGACTTCCTGATTGATGTTCAGATAGCCGACCCACAGCGCGGCCGCCAGCAAGACAATCCCAAGCAGGGCCTTCACGAACCACATCTGCCGCCTCCTACGCCGCGGGGACCGCGGCCTCCGTTCGCGCCGGCACGCCGGTGAGGGTCACCCCGCGCGCCTCGGTCACCCGCATGCGCCGCAGGGTGCCGATCCACGAAGGATCCCCCGGCAGCACCGCGCTCTTGAACTCACGGGTCTTGCCCGTCACCGCCCCGCCGCCGCGGCCGCTCATCCCGTCCACCAGAACCTCGACCTCCCGCCCCACGAAGCGCACCGAGCGCTCGTGGGTGATCTTGCGCTGCAGATCGATGATCGAGGCCAGGCGCCGCTGTTTCTCCGGGCCGGTCACGTCGTCGGGCGTTCCCGCGGCGACCGTGCCCCGGCGCGGCGAGTACTTGAACATGAAGGCGGAATCGAAGCGCACGTCCTCCATGAGTCGATACGTGGCTCGGAAGTCCTCCTCGGTCTCGCCCGGGTAGCCCGCGATGATGTCGGTCGTGATGGCGATGTCCGGCATCAGGTCGCGAGCCCGATCCACCAGCGCCCGGTACCGCGCGACAGTGTACTCGCGATTCATGGCGGCGAGTACCCGGTCGCTGCCGGACTGCACGGGGAGGTGCAGATGGGGCATCACCCGCTCCTCCTCGGCCATGGCCACGAGAACGTCGTCGGTCATGTACCCGGGGTGCGACGTGGTGTAGCGGACCCGCTCCAGGCCGGCCACCCGCGCCACCAGACGCAGGCACTCGGCCAGCCCGAATTCCCCATCCCGGTAATGGTTCACGTTCTGACCGAGGAGCGTGATCTCCTTGACACCCTGCTCCACGCACCACTCGGTCTCGCGCAGGATCTGCCCCATCGGCTTGGATCGTTCCCGGCCGCGGGTGAAGGGAACGATGCAGTAATGGCAGGCGTTGTCGCAGCCCCGGATGATGCTGAGGAAGGTCTTGATCTCTCCGGGCTCGAGCTGCGGAAGATCCTCGGCTTCGAAGTCGCGGGCGTAGCCGACGTCCACCTGCGGCCGGCCGGAGTCCATCTGCGCGCGCAGGGTGTCGAGGAATCGCGGGTAGGCCCCCGAGCCCACGACGAGGTCGAGGAACGGGGCGAGGGACAGAAACTCGCCCCCCAGGCGCTGTGCCATGCAGCCGGTGACGCCCAGGACACGACAGGTGCCCTCGTCCTTGAGCTTGCGCAACACGCCGAGCCGGCTCACCACCTTGTGCTCGGCGTGCTCCCGAATGCTGCACGTGTTGAGCAGCACGACCTCGGCGTCCTCCGGGCGTGCCACCATGACGAAGCCCGCCTCAGTGAGCCGCCGCCCGAGGACGTCGGATTCGTTGAGGTTCATCTGACAGCCGTACGTTTCGAGGTAGGCGTTCATAGGGGTCCTTGGCCGGGCCTCAAGGGAGTGCCTCGATAAGGTGACCGGAGAGGCCGTCCTCGGTCAACTCGGAAAGCGCCACATCGGCGAAGAACCCGGCGAGATCGCGCGGGGCCGGGAAACGCACGCGCACGTAGTGTTCGCTGAAACCCTCGCTCACGCCGTCCGGAGCGGTCTCTTCGACCAGCACTCGCGCGGTGCGGCCGAGGAGCGCTCGCCGGAAGGCGCGGTTCTTCTCGCCGACCAGAGAGTTGGCGGCGGCGAGCCGGCGGGCGGAGATGTCCCCCGGAGGGCGGCCGGGCCGGACTGCGGCGGGGGTGCCTGGCCGGGGCGAGAAGGTGAAGGGGTGGAGGTGCGTGAACGGAAGCTCGTTCAGGAATTCCAGGGTGCGCCGGAAGTCGGCCTCGGTCTCTCCGGGGAAACCCACGATGAGATCCGCGCCCAAGGCCAACGGGGCGACGCGGGACGTCACCGCCTGCACCTGCCGGCGGTACGCCGGCGTGCGGTAGGAGCGGCGCATGGCGCGGAGCAAGTCGTCGCTCCCGGATTGCAGCGGCAGGTGAAGGTGCGGCGCCAGCGCGGGCGAGCCCGCCAGCATCTCGATGAGACGGGCGTCGATCTCCTGAGGTTCGATCGACGAGAGCCGGATCCTGAAGAAGTGCGGGGCGGGCAGGGCGATGAGCGCCTCGACGAGGTCGGCGAGCGAGCGGCGCGGCGACAGATCGGTCCCGAACTGACCGAGGTGCGTGCCGGTGACCACGAGTTCCCGGTAGCCGGCGGCGAGCAGGCGCCGGGCCTCCTCGATCGATTCCTCCAGGGAGAGACTCCGCGAGGCACCGCGCGTGCGAGGGACGATGCAGTAGGTGCATGCCGAGTCGCAGCCGTCCTGCACGCGCACCAGCGCCCGGGTGCGCCCCTCCACCCCCACCGCTCGCAGCCGCGTCATCGTCTTGCCCGAGAGCGGGCTCACCGCGATGCGGGAAGGCTCACCGGCAGCGGGTAGCGCGCCGAGAAGCTCGTGCAGGTCATCCTTCTCGCCGTGGCCGGCGACCAGGGCCACGCCGGGGATCGCGGCCAGCTCCTGGGCCGCGCGCTGCGCGTAGCAGCCGGTCACCACCAGCCGGGCGCCGGGGCGACGACGGTGCATGGCCCGCAGGAACTGGCGCGCCTCCTGGTCGGCACGCGCCGTCACCGAGCAGGTGTTCACGACCACCACGTCGGCGTCGTCCAACTCCTCGGTGATGCGATAGCCGCTCCGGGCCGCGGCCTGAGCCATGCCCGAGGATTCGTAGAGGTTGAGTTTGCACCCGAATGTGCGGAAGGCGACCCGCACCGGGCGGGTCGCCTCCGCGATCGCGTGCGGCATTCTGTTCATGCCGCGGATGTCTCCTACGAGCTCTCGGAGTCGTCCGACTCCTCGTCCTCGACGGCGGCGGTCGGAAGGCCGGCCAGCCGTTCGCCCAGAGACGCGCTGCCGGTCCCGGCGTACTTGGCCTGGTAGGCTGCCGGGCTCTCGTAGACCGGCTCCACCGGGGCGTCGAGCTCCTCGTCCACGTTCTCGGCGTCGGCCACGTCGCGCACCGCGAGCACGATGCGCTGGTTGTTGCCGTCCACCTTGGTCACGCGGAGCTGCATGAGGTCGCCCTCGTTGAACGCCTCGGCGGGTTTCTTGTCGCCGATGCCGAGCTGCGAGAGAGGCACGAATCCCTCGACGTCGTCGCCGAGATCGACCACGACGCCGCGGTCGATGGTGCGCACCACCTTGCCCTCGACCAGCGAGCCGGGAGCGTACTTCTGCTCGAGCGCGGGCCAGGGGTTGATCTGGGTTTGCTTCAAGCCGAGCGAGATCCGCCGACCTTCCTTGTCGATGTTGAGCACCTCGACCTGCACGTCGTCGCCCTTCTTGACCACCTCGGAGGGGTGATTCACGCGGCGGGTCCACGACATGTCGGAGATGTGCACGAGGCCGTCGATCCCCTCCTCCAGCTCCACGAAGGCGCCGAAGTTGGTGAGGTTGCGGACCTTTCCGCCGAAGCGGCTCCCGACCGGGTACTTGAGGTCGAGGGTCTCCCAGGGATCGGTCTCGGTCTGCTTGATGGACAGCGAGATCTTCTCGCTCTCCTTGTCCACCTTGAGGATCATGCACTCGATGACGTCGCCGATGTTCACGATCTTGGAGGGATGCCGGACGTGACGGGTCCACGACATCTCCCCGATGTGAATGAGGCCTTCCACACCCTTCTCCAGCTCGATGAACGCGCCGTAGTCGGTGATCGAAACGACCTTCCCGCGCACGCGCGTGTTCACCGGGAACTTGACGTCCACGTTCTCCCACGGGTACGGGGTGAGCTGCTTCAATCCCAGGCTGATTCGCTCCCGCTCGGGGTCGAAGGAAAGCACCTTCACCATGACCCGGTCGCCGATGGAGACCACCTCGGAGGGATGGTTCACACGGCCCCACGACATATCCGTGATGTGGAGCAGGCCGTCGATGCCGCCCAGATCCACGAAGGCGCCGAAGTCGGTGATGTTCTTGACCACCCCTTCGCGCACCTGATCCTTGGCCAGCTCGGACAGGATCTTGTCCTTGAGCTGCGCGCGCTCTTCCTCCAACACCACGCGGCGCGAGACCACGATGTTGCGGCGGCGCTTGTTAAGCTTGATGATCTTGAAGCGCATGACCTGACCGAGCAGCTCTTCGACGTTCTGTACCTGGCGCAGCGCGATCTGCGACCCCGGCAGGAACGCCTCGACGCCGAACAGATCGACCACGACTCCGCCCTTGATCTTGCGCAGCAGCCGTCCCTCGACCACCTGATTGTCGTCGTGGGCTTCTTTGACCTTGTCCCAGACCTTGACGAAATCGGCGCGAGTCTTGGAGAGCTCCACCAGGCCGTCCTGGTTCTCCATGTTCTCGAGGAACACGTCGATGCGGTCACCGACGCGAATGGAATCGGCGTCGGCGAACTCGTCGATGGCGATCACGCCCTCGGACTTCCCGCCGATGTCGACGACCACTTCCTTCTCGTTCACTCGGAGGACCGTGCCGAGCACGATCTCCCCTTCCTCGAGGCTCTTCATCGATTCTTCGACCATCGCGAGCATCTCGATGGTTCGGGCATCGGGCACGCCGTCCTCATCCTCGTCGCGGTTCATGATGCGGATGATCGGGGGTCTGGGGGTGGAGGGGCGGTCTTCCCGTTCGCTCTCCTGAGCGTAGGACGGGCCGTAATCGTCGGTCATGGTGGTTGGGCTTCCTTTATGATTCCAGGGAGAGCCGCGCTCTGCGGCCTTCCACGGTCCGGCCGCGCCCGCGCCGAGCATTCGCTCGGTGCACCGGCTTGCCGGGGGTTAGGGTCTATCGGACATGGCGACCCACGCTTCCACCACGCGGCGGACCGCGGCCACCTGGGACGGGGCGTCAAGGGCGCTACAGTCTATCACAATCGCGTCAGGGGCGGGACGCAACGGCGAGGCCTCCCGCCCCTGGTCCCGGGCGTCGCGCTCCCGGATGTCCCGCAGCACCGCCTCGAAGGCCGGGTTCTCTCCCCGGGCCACCAGCTCCCGGTGGCGGCGCCGGGCCCGCTCCTCGGCGGACGCGGTCAGGAAGATCTTGGCCTCGGCCTCCGGGAGAACCACCGTTCCGATGTCCCTCCCCTCCATGACGACGCCGCTGCGCTCGGCCATCTCGCGCTGCCAGAGCACCAACTCGTGTCGGACGTCGGGGTGTACGGAGATGCGGCTCGCCCCATCCGAAGCCGCCGGGCTACGGATGGCCTCGGTGAGGTCCTCGCCGTCGACGCGGACGCGCAAGCCACCGCCGGGTTCACGGTCGAGTGAGACGCGCATGCGCCGCGCGAGCGCCGTCGAGGCCTCGGCGTCGTCCACCGAAACGCCCACAGCTGCAGCACGGACCGCCAACGCGCGGTACATGGCTCCGGTGTCCACGTAGAGGAGGCCGAAGGCGTCGGCCAGCGCCCGCGCGGTGGTCGTCTTCCCGACTCCGGCGGGGCCGTCGATGGCGATGCGCATGCGGGCGAGGGATCGCGGGGTGGTTTTCATGCGCTTCATGCTAGGGCCGAAGAGCCTTGAGGTTGGAGAGAAAAAACGGATCCGAGGTCTCGATCATGGGCGCTCCGGCGAGACGGACGCCGCCCCGGGTGGCGAGCCCCGCCATCAGGAACGCCATGGCCACTCGATGATCGCCCTGCGTCTCCACCACGCCGCCCGGCAGAGGCGCTCCCGCGCTCCCTTCGATGAGCCACCCATCGGCCAGAGCGGTAACCCGCCCTCCGATCGCCGCCAGGCCCGCCGCCACGGTGCTCAGGCGATCCGATTCCTTCACCCGAAGCTCGGCCGCGCCGGTGACTCGCGTCGTGCCGCGGGCGAAGGCGGCGAGAACGGCGATGGCGGGAAGCTCGTCGATGAGGCCGGCGACTTCCAAGGGACCAATCTCCACGCCGCGCAGCTCTCCTCCCCGAGCCACGATCCGCCCCCGAGGCTCCGGTCCCGGCTCCGATTCCGGCGTCACGTCGAGGGCGAGACCCATCCGGCGAAAGATGTCGAAGTGACTGATTCGTGTGGGGTTGAGGCTCACCCCTTCAAGCGTCACTTCACTACCCGGCAGGAGCGCGGCAGCCAGCAAATAGAAGGTCACCGCCGAGGGGTCGGCGGGGATCCGAACATCGGCGGAGCGGAGCGCGCAGGGCCCCTCCACCTCGATCGCGTCCGGCGCCAAGACAACCGGACACCCGAACGCGGGAAGGAGCCGCTCGGTGTGGTCCCGCGAGCCGGCGATCCCTTCGAGGCGCGTGCGTCCGCTCGCCTGGATTCCGGCGAGAAGGAGCGCCGACTTGACCTGGGCGCTGGGCGTGGCGAGGCGATGCGCGATGCCGGTGAGAGCAGCGCCGGTGAGCGTCACAGGCGGATGGTCTCCGGGGGCCTCGGCGCGCGCCCCCATGCTTCGCAGCGGAGCGAGCACGCGTTCCACCGGTCGGCGTTGGAGCGATGCGTCCCCGGTGAGAAGGGTCGTGAACCGCTGTCCGGCGAGCACTCCCAGCAAGAGCCGCAATCCGGTTCCGGAGTTGCCGAGATCGAGGGGTGTGCCCGGCGCCCGCAGGCGGCCTTCGCACCCACCCACGCGAACGCGCGCTTCGCTCCGCTCCACGCGCACGCCGAGCGACTCCAGCGCACGAAGCGTGGCCCGACAATCCTCCCCCTCGTTGGGACGATCGACCACTGTCGTCCCCTCGGCGAGAGCGCCGAGAAGGTAGGCCCGGTGCGTGATCGACTTGTCGCCGGGGAGCCGGGGCTTCCAGCGGAGCCTGTTGGCGGCGTTGCGGGCATGCATGAACGAAAACCCCGTCTCTCGGAAGATATGGGCTAAACCGTGCGAGTGTATCCGCCGGCACGTTCGTGCTCAAGGGGCTCGCTCCGCGCGCGCCGCGTCGGTACAATGCGGGCGGTTTATCCCGCCCCCGCGATCCGGCGATGAGGCGCTCTTCGCGCGGCGAGGAAGGAGCAGGATGATGGGTCAGGGTGATAAGAAGGCGGTGATCCTCGGCGGGAGCGGACTGGTTGGCTATCAGGTCGCGCGAAAGCTTGCGGGCCGGACCGACATTCGGGAGTTTGTCATCGCCGCGCGCTTCCGCGAGGAAACGCGCACGGCGGTGGAGGATCTGCGACGCGATTTCCCCAAACACACGTGGAAGGGGTACTACGGCGACATGTTCCTTCCCGGCGAGCCTTCGCCGGCGGAACACGCCGAGCGCCCGCAGCCCCATCGCCGCGATCCCTCGCTGCGCCGGCGTCTCTTTCAGGACACCTATCGCGACTTCGACTCCGCGTACCGGGAGTCCTTCCTGTCGCGCCTCATCCTGGCCGAAAAGCCCGACGTGGTCGTGGACTGCGTGAACACGGCCACCGGCATCTCCTATCAGGACGTGTTCACGTCCTGCCAGGCGGTGGAATCGAGTCTGAACGAGGGACCCGCGTCCTGGGATCAACTGAAGGAGAGCGTGGAGAAGCTCATGGTCTCCATCTCCATCCCTCAGCTCATCCTCCACGTGCGCATCCTCAACCGCGCGCTCGTCGAGGTGGGTGCCCGGCTCTATCTCAAGGTCGGGACCACCGGCACCGGCGGCATGGGGCTCAACATCCCCTACACCCACGGCGAGGAGCGGCCGAGTCCGCAGCTCCTCAACAAGAACGCCATCGCCTTCGCGCAGACCGGCATGCTCTTCCTCATGGCCCGCACCCCCGGTGGCCCGATCATCAAGGAATTGAAGCCCGCCGCGCTCATCGGATATCGCGGCGTGGACTTCCGCACGGCGGTGGGCAAGCAGTTTCACCGCGTGGAGGAAGGCGGACGCGTGGCCTACGAGCAGGCGGAAGGGAGCGAGCCGTACATTCTGTATCACGCGCGGCGCGTCGATCTGGGGAAGGCACTCGACCTCACCCCCGATCCCACCGGGTACGAGCCCCTCGCCCTCCCCGACGGCTCGTCGGAGTTCCGGGTGCCCCTCGTGGATACCGGAGAGAACGGTCTCTTCACCCGCGGTGAGTTCGAGGCCATCACGTCGCTCGACCAGATGGAGTACATCACCCCCGAGGAGATCGCCGACATCGTGTTGCTCGAGGTCGAGGGGGTCGGCACCGGTCGCGACGTGGTGAGCGCGATCGACTCGTCGGTGCTCGGGTCGACGTACAAGGCGGGGCTCCTGCGGGGAGCGGCGCTGACCATTCTCGAAGAGTTGGAGAAGGAGCACGGAGTGCCGTCCATCGCGCTGGCGCGTCTTGGACCTCCCGGCCTCGCGAAGCACCTCTTCGAAGCGTATCTCTTCGACCGGGTCTACGGATCCATCGACAAGGTCGTCTCGCGGCGCGGAACCAAGGGGGCCGCCGAAGCGGTAAGCCGGGAGCTTTTCGCCCTGCTCGAGGCGGAACCGCTCCTCGCGAGCCTCGCCGCCTCGGTGGGGATCCCGATCCTCTGCCCCGACGGCGAAACACTTCTGCGCGGGCCGGTGATCAATGCTCCGCCGTACCGGAAGTTCAGGAGCACGATCGAGATCACCCCGGAGAAGATCGACGAGTACGTGAAGACCTGGATCGACCTGCGTCCCACGCATATCGCCTGGTGGCTCGATACCTTTGCGCGCATGCAGGAAAGTCGTTCGCGCGCCGAGGGAGCGGGGTGGGCCACCTCCCGCGTCTCACGGGCCACCTACGTCTCCGACCGCATCGAGATCGGCAACGTGGTGGCGTGGATCCTCGGCAACGAGGACGAGGGATTCCGCATGCTGTGACGGCGGTCGCGGTCCGCGCCGCGGTCAGGGCTCGATCGAGGTGTTCAGATCCTCGCGCGGGTCGTCGTCGTCGAGATCTTCGTCCGCGTCCGGTGAATCGAGTTCCGCTCCGGCGTCGACCGAGTCGGCGGCGGCTCCGGGTTCGTCGAGGGCGTGCACGCTGAACGAAGTCACCACGTCCTGGAACTCGGCCAGCTCCTCGTCGCGCTGCTCGCCGATCTCGGGGGCCGCATCCTCCCCCGCCGGCTCCATGTCGGGGAAGGGCACCGCGGCGGCGTCCACTCCGTGCTTCTCGAACCGCGCGATCTCGTCGTCGCCCCACATCGCGGGGGCCTCCGCCTTGGCCAGCGCCGCGATCTCGTCGAGGCGCGGGAGATCGGTGAGCCGGGACAGGCCGAAATAGTCGAGGAACCCCTGGGTCGTGCCGTAGAGCAGCGGCCGGCCGGGACCGGGATCCCGACCCTTGATCAGGATGAGGTTCCGCTCGAGCAGCGTGGTGAGCACCGCGCCGATGTCCACGCCGCGAATGCGCTCGATGTCGCCACGCGTGATCGGCTGCTTGTAGGCGACGACCGCCACCGTCTCCAGCGCCGCGCGCGAGAGCCGTGCCTTGCGCCTCCCGGCGAGGAACGACTCGATCCACGGGGCGTATCGCTCCCGGGTCACCACCTGGTAGCCGCTACCGAGACGGGCCAGATGGAATCCGCGGTTCTCGGATTCGTAGGCCTCGGCCAGCGCGTCGAGCGCGGCTCGCACCTCGGCCGCGGTCACGGTTTCGTCGTCCACGGTCTTCACCAGGGCGGCGACGGTGACCGGCTGGTCGGAGACGAAGAGCAGCGCCTCCAGGAGCGGGGTCAGATCAAGCGTTTCCATCCACGTCCTCCGCCGGCGGGGGCACGGCGCCCGGGGCCTCGGCGCTCCCCACTTCCGGAAGCACGACCCGCCCCTCCAGCACCGGGTAGATCCAGATCTGTCCGAAGTTACTCTCTTGCGCGATGACGATGGCCCCCTGACGGGCCATCTCGAGAAGCGCCATGAAGGTCACCACGACGTGCAGTCGCCGGGGAAACCGGGCGAAAAGGTCCAGGAAAAGCGCGCGCCCATGCGCCGCGAGTTCACCCTGCACGAGCAAGATCTTCTCCTCGACGGTGACGTCCTCGAGGGTGACCTCGTAGAAGAACTGCTCCCCCGCCCGGGCCAGCACATCCTTCATCACCTCGATGAGGGCGAAGTGCGATACCGGCTCCAGTTCCGCGGGAAGCTCCCCCTCGAAGATGGGGATGAAACCGCGTCCGTACCAGTGGCGGCGTTCCTCCTCGCGCCCCTTCAGAAGGCGCGCAGCCTCGCGAAACTGGCGGTACTCGAGGAGCTGGCGCACGAGCTCAGCCCGCGGGTCCTCCTCATCCTCCTCCCCTTCCGGCCACGTGGGAAGGAGCATGCGGGCCTTGACGCGCATGAGCGTCGCGGCCATCACCAGGAACTCCCCCGCCACCTCCAGATCCAGCACCTGCATGACGCCGAGCATCTCCAGGTACTGCGCGGTGATGTGCCCAAGGGGGATGTCGTAGATGTCGAGCTGATCGCGGCGGATCAGGTAGAGCAGCAGATCGAGCGGCCCCTCAAAGACCGGGATGCGCACGCCCAGCGGCGTGGTGCTCAGGAACTCCGGCTCCTCGCCGTCCACCTCGTCGGGCCCGGCGGGCGCCGAGGGGCGTGTGGCGGCGGCATCGAGAAAAGTGAGCTGCACATCCTCGCGCGGCACCCGCAGCGCCGGCCCCTTGGCGTAGATCGGTTCGGGGCGCTCCTCCTGCGAATCCTCGGGGGGGATGGTCGGATCAGTATCGTGCGCCACGATGGCCTCCCCGCGCCGGCGTCATCCCAGGAGCCCGAACGTGAACAGGGAAGAGAGCACGCGAATCGGCGGACCGATGATGAGGCTGAGCAGGCTGAACCCGAGGATGAACCGCGAGCCCACGAGCACGAGCAGGAGGATCGGGCCGACCGACTCGATCCGCGACCATGCGTGGACCTGCGCCAGGGGAAGCAGGCCCTTCAGCACCGAGGAACCGTCCAGCGGCGGGAGCGGAATCAGGTTGAAGACCGCCAGGACCAGGTTGATCTGGAGCGAGTAGACCAGCATCGAAGCCGCGGCGCCGGCCAAGCTCGATGTGCCCCCCATCATGGGGACGACCGCGCGCAGGAGAAGGCCGGAGAGAAGCGCCAGGGCCAGATTGGAGCCCGGCCCCGCGGCGGCGATCCAGAGCATGTCGCGCCGCGGGTTGCGCAGGTTCAAGGGATTCACCGGAACCGGACGAGCCCACCCGAACCCTGCGAAGAACAGCAGCAAGGTCCCCATCGGATCCAGGTGACGCAGCGGGTTCAGCGTGAGACGTCCCATGGCGGCGGCGGTGGGATCGCCGAGGCGGTTCGCGGTCAGCGCGTGGCTGTACTCGTGGAAACAGAGCGCAAAAAGGAGAGGCGGTATCGCCAGCGGTTCGAGAGTGAAGCCCAAGTCGCGCTCCGAACGGTGAGAAAGTTGGTGGAGCTGACGGGGATCGAACCCGTGACCTCTTGTCTGCCAGACAAGCGCTCTCCCATCTGAGCTACAGCCCCATCGCGGTATCCGGGCGGCACACCGGCAGCCGCCGCGAAGCGGAAGAGCTTACCTGTGTGGTCGCGCGTGTGTCAACGCGCGGATGCGAGGTCACTGCCCGCTCGTTGCGCCGGTTCCGCGGGCGCCTATGCTACGATGACTCGCCATCGCATTCACCCCACTTCGAGGATCCCCGCATGACCGAACTCACCGATCGCCTGGCCGCCCAGGTAGGTGTCGAGCTCGCCTCCGAGGACGCGGCGTTGGCCGCGCTGGCCCAAGCCGACGAGGCCGATCCTCTACCTGCCGCCGCCGCCGTGCGCGCCCGTCTTCCGGAGAAGGGGGTGACGGTCGGCCTGCATCGCTTGCTCGGCCGCGCGCTCCTCGCCCGCGGAGACGCGGACGCCGCCGCGGATGTGCTCCTCGCTCTCGCCGAGCGCTTGAACCAGGCCGGCTACTGGACGGCTCTGGCCCGGGTCACCGCGCCGCTGGTCGACACCCATGCGCGTGAGACGGCGCCGCTCATCGCCCGCGCGCGCACGCAGGGCGGGCGCGATGCCGTGCCGGACGAACTTCTCGAGACCGCGCACGCCGCGTTTCCCCGTCACGGACTTCTGGCTTGGCGGGCCGCGGAGGCCCGCGTCGCTCGTGGAGACGCCGCCGGCGCCGCACTTGCCGCTGCCATCGCCCTCCCGGAGCTTCTCGAAGACAAGAACTACGAGACCGCCGACGAGGCGCTCCTCCTTCTGGCGGAGGATGCCGGCCTTGCCGCGCTGAAGGCCCTCCTGGCCGCGCTCGCGATTCTGGCACGCCAGGAAGCGTGGAGCCGATTCGATGCGGTGCTGGATCTGGCCGCCGACGCGGCCACCACCAAGCGCGCCGCGGATCTGGCGTGGCCGGTCACGCAGGAGTTGTGGCTCAAGCATCCGGAGCGGGAGAGCCTGCGCCGCGCCGCCGCCCGCGTCTCGCGCGTGGCGCTGGCCGCGTATCCGGATCCCGAGGCCCTCCTGCGCGTGTCGGAGATAGAGCGTCCATCGCAGTCCGCGGGGGTTGTGCTCGAACGCCTGCGCCGCGCCACGCGGTTTCCTCCCGGCTACTTCGCGCGGCACTCCGGCTGGGGAATCGGTCGCATCCGCGAGAACGACACCGAGAACATTCTCGTCGATTTCCCGTCGAAACCGATGCATCGAATGTCCTTCGCCACGGCGGAGAATGCTCTGGAGCCGCTTGCCGCCGAAGACCTGCGCGTGGTTCTCGCGGTGGATCCCGCCCGCATCGAACGCCTCCGTCGCGAGGCTCCGGCGGAACTCGCCGTCCTTGCGCTGGCCACGCTCAAGAAGGGGGAGGGTTCGGTCGACGACCTGCGCCGCGTGCTCGTGCCCGCCGTGCTTCCTTCCACGGCATGGGCGGGTTGGTGGAAGGGCGCGCGCGCTGCCGTGGCCGCCGACTCGCGCATCGACGCGCGACGCGCCTATGAAAACGTCTATCGGTTGGCGGGCGGCGACGAGGAATCGGAGGAGATCCAGCTCCCCGGCTGGGATGTGAAACGCGATCTCTCGAAGAACCTGGCCGCCCTCGACATGTTCCTCGCCCACCACCCGCGGCAACGGGACCGCGTGCTGGAGGCCTTCGGAGAGCGCGTGGAGGCGGTGGTCTCCGACGCTCGCCGTACGGCGGAGGCCAGAGTCGCCGCCGGACTGTGGCTCCTGCGTCTCGACCCCAAGGCCGGAGTGGACCCCGCCGCCGCCGTCACGGCGGACTTCGACTTCAACGCACTGAGCAAGTCGGAGCAGGAAGCCCTGCTCGAGCGGCTCACCCGGCCCGAGGCTCTGATGGCGGCGCTCGACTCCCGTCTGGCCGGTGTACGGCGCGACGTTTGGGCGCGCCTGGGTGAGCGGGATTTGATCGAGGCGACGCTGCGCGCCCTGCTGCCCCGAGCGCAGGAGCGTCCCGAGGCAGCGCTCTTCGTTCTGGAAGAAGGGCTCGACCTCGGCGCCCCGGGGGCCGGAGATCCGGTGTGGACCGCGCTCTACCTGGTCGCGTTTCTGAACCTGCTCGAGCGACCACCGCGCGAGACCCATCAGAAGCGGGCCCTCGCGCTCATGACGCCGACTTCCCCGCTCGCCCGTTGGCTCCTCCGTGCGCCCGTTCCTGAGGAGGAGCAGGACACGTTCACGCTGCGCCTCAAGCGCTGGCAGGGAACCGACCGCGTCCGCTTCCCTCTGCTCGACTTCCTGCGCGAAGTCGGACACGCCGCGATCGCCGAGGAGGTCGAGGGACATCGCGTGCGCTCGGCGGCCAAGCTCGGACAACGCATCGCGCTCGAGACCGACGATCCCTACGACGGCGATCTCGTGGTCACGCGACGCACGCTGGCCCGCATCGAGGAGGAGCGCTCGCGGATCGGCATGGAACTCAAGACCACGATCCCGCGAGCGATTCAGAAAGCGCGGGAGCTGGGTGACCTCAAGGAGAATGCGGAGTATCACGCGGCCAAGGACAAGCAGGCCACCTACGCCCGTCGCTTCGAGGAACTGGAGACCCAACTCCACCGCGTGCGCCTGATCGAGAGCCTGGAGCGCCCAGCCGGGGTGGCGATGCCGGGCACCGAGGTTCACCTCGCCGCCGCCGACGGCAACCCGCACGAAGCCTCGATGGCGCTCTGGCTTCTCGGCGAGGGGGATCAAGCGCTGGGCGACAACGTGGTTTCGTTTCGAGCCCCGGTCGGGCAGGCACTCTTCAACCGGCGCGAAGGGGAGGAGATCGATATTCCGCGCGAGACCGGCACCCGCCGTTATCGGATCACGCGTGTCGAGGAGAGGCTTCCCTGAAGCGGCCTACTTGAACGATCCTTTCCCACGATCCGCCTTGGGGCTCGAATCTCCGTGCGAGTGGTCGAATGCTGGAACCAATGTACCCAACGAGACCGGGAAGCAGGTCCGCGCATACGCCCTTCCCCCCTGCGACCTCGGGTACCGGTCCCGGTGCGAGACGGACTGGTGTCTGCCTCTCTAGTCGACCAGCCAGACCGCGGCGGCATCCAGGCGGAGGTAGAGCGTCCCCTCTCCGAGCGCAGCGGCGATGTCCTCGGAAAGCACGGCGGCATCATCGGTTGGGAAGGAATCCATCCCCGCAGGGACGGCGGGTTCTTGAAGATCGATCGGGGTCACGGTGCTGCCTTTCCAGATCTGCCGGGGGGCGCATACTGCCCAGCGCGCAGTCCATCCGGAATTAGAGCAAGAGCCGTACCAGCCGAGGGTCTCGTTGAACGGTTGACAGAGCCCGCACGCGGCCCGGAAAATCCTGACCCGTCCCGCCCGACCCACCGATGCCGGAGTGGCGGAATTGGCAGACGCAGGGGACTCAAAATCCCCCGTCCGCAAGGATGTGCCGGTTCAAGTCCGGCCTCCGGCACCACCCCTTCGCCTCAATGCGGAAGCAGCGCCTCGAGGAGATTCAACGTCTCCCCCTTCTCCTTGACGATCAGGACAGGCGCGGCGCACTTCTCGAGCACCTTGACCGCGATGCTCCCGACGAGGAGCGCGGCCGCCGGTCCGCCGTTCAGATACGCGCCGACGCGCGGATACAGTCGCACCTTACCCTCCTCGCCCAGGCCGCTGCGGGATGTGTCCACCCGCGGCCCGCTCCGTTATGCTCTGCGCGGCTCACCGAAGTACGGCGAGACTACAACACGCGCATCGAGTCGGAGCAAGCCTGGATCGCGTCCGGGCCTCACAGCCCAACCACGCGGGGAGACGGCGACGGATGAATACCATAGACCGCTTGCGGGTGGATCCGGAGCAGCTTCGGTGGACGCTGCCGCCCTCGCAGTTGGGCTTCGCGAGCACCGATGAAGTGGCGCCATGCGCCGTGACCCCGGGGCAGAATCGCGCGGTCCGTGCGCTCGAACTGGGCCTGGCCCTGCGCGGGCACGGCTACAACGTCTACGTGGCCGGCGATCCGGGGACCAACCGCTCGGAAACCGTTCGCTACCTTCTCGACCGGTACCAGGATCCGGGATATGCCCCGGAGGATCTCTGCTTCGTCTACAACTTCCACGATCCCGACCGCCCCACGCTTCTCCGTTTTCCGGCGGGACGCGGGGCCCTCTTTCGCGAGGCGATCCGCGATGCGGTGGAGCGACTGCGCGACGGGATTCCCCGCATCTTCCAGAGCGACGTCTATGTGAAGCGCCGCCGCGCGCGGGTGAAGCGCTACTCCACGCGCATGGATGAGCTGGCGACCCCGCTCAGGAACAAGGCGTCCGATGTCGGTCTCGTGCTGGTGCAGGTCGAGATGGGCGAGCACACCGAGGCCGAGTTGCTCCCCCTCGTCGACAACGAGCCGGTTGCGTTCGAGGACCTCGAGACGAAGGTGGACGCGTCGGAGTTCCCCGCCGAGGAGCTGGGTCGTCTCTTCGATGCCCGCGACGCGCTCGATCCGGCTCTGCGCTCCTTCAGCGAAGCCGCCCACCGTCTGGTGCAGGACGCAGAGGCCGATCTCGCCACCCTCGATCAGGAACTGGCGCGTCCGTACTTGAACCTGGTCCTGAGCGGTGTCTATCAGGAGCACCAGGACGTGGCCAAGGTCGTGGACTACCTGCGCGATGTGGAAGCCTTCCTCGAGGCGCGGGTGGGGCTCTTCCGCGCCGACGAGGAAGAGAACGGAGACGATGAGGACGAGAGCGAGGACGAGGAGACCGAGGCCTCGTTCCGAAAGCTCCAAGTGAACCTCGTCCTCGACAACACGGGGCGCACGGCGAGGCCGGTGGTGACGGAGAACAACCCCACCGTGTCGAACCTCCGCGGTACCGTGGATCGAGAGGTCCGCTCGAACGGAATGGTGGTCGCCGACTTCACCCACATCAAGTCGGGCTCCATGATCCAGGCCCATGGCGGATTCCTCGTGTTGCACGTCGAGGATCTCGACGGAGAGGGGCGCGCCTGGGGCGTCATCAAGCGCACCCTGCGCACCGGCCAGGTGCAGGTCGAGACCGAGGACGCCGCAGCTGCCCCCATGCCCCGCGCACTTCGCCCCGAGGCGGTGCCGGTGGATCTCAAGGTGATCCTGATCGGCACCATCGACCTCTACTCCGATCTGCTCAGCCTCGACCCCGACTTCTCAAAGCTATTCAAAGTGAAAGCGGAGTTCGACACCGAGATGGAGCTCGGACCCCAGGCCATCACGGAGTATGCGTGCATGATCCGGGGGATCTGCGATCAGGACGAGCTTCCCCCGTACACCGCCGAGGGGGTGGCCGCGGTAGTGGAATACGGCGTGCGCCTGGCCGGCCATCGCAGCCGCATCACCACCCGCTTCACCGAGGTGGGCGATCTCGTCCGGGAGGCTGCGTTCTGGGCGAGCCGGCGCCACCCCGGCCCCATCGGATCCGAGGACGTCCATCGTGCTCTGGACGAGCGGCGCGCTCGGGTGAACCTCGTCGAGGAGAAGACGCAGCGCCTCATTCGCGAAGGGGTGATCCTCATCGACACCGAGGGTTCCGCGGTCGGACAGGTGAACGGTCTCGCCGTGCTCGACGTCGGGGACCACCGTTTCGGTCGCCCCACCCGAATCACCGCGAGCGTGGCCGCCGGGCATAGCGGTGTGGCCAACATAGAGCGCATGGCTCGCCTTTCCGGGAGCCACCATGACAAGGGCATCCTGATCCTGACCGGATACCTGGGACAGAAGTTCGCGAGCGAACGCCCGCTGACTCTGGCTGCGAGCCTCACCCTGGAGCAGTCCTATGACGAAGTGGACGGCGACAGTGCCTCGACCGCGGAGATGTTCGCGCTCCTCGCCGCGCTGGGCGATGTTCCCGTGCGCCAGGATCTCGCCGTGACCGGCTCCATGAACCAGAAAGGTCAGGTGCAGGCGGTAGGCGGCGTGAACGAGAAGATCGAGGGGTTCTTCGACCTCTGCGCCGCGCGCGGTCTCACCGGCGCCCAAGGCGTGATCATTCCGGCGCCGAACCTGCCCCACCTCATGCTGCGCCCCGCGGTTGTGCGGGCGGTGCGGGAGGGAAGATTCCACATCTACGCCATCCAACACGTGGAGGAAGGCATCGAGCTGGTGACCGGGCTTCCCGCCGGCCGGCGCGGTCCCGACGATCGCTTCGCCGAAGGGACGCTCTTCCGCCGGGTGGACGAGCGTTTGGCGGAACTCGCCGAGGTCGCGCGGGCGTTCGTTCCGTGGCGAACGGCGTAAGCGGCCGCAGCGCGCCTCTCGCTACCAGGCCTGCGCGGCGGCAAGCACTCGGAGCGCCGCGGGGTGGTGCGGCGCGTACTTGAGAGCGAGTTCGGCGAAGTAGGTCGCTTCCTCGACGTCGCCGCGCTTGAGGTAGTAGCCGGCCATCCCCGCCATCGACTCGACGCTCTTCAAGTCGAGCCGGCGCGCCTTGGTGAAGAGCGCAAACGCTTCCTGGTCGCGATCCTCCAGGAGATACGCCTGCCCGCGCAGCGCTTCCACGTCGGCGTCCAGCGGGAGCACGGCCACCGCGTACTCAAGGGACCGCGCCGCGCCCTCGGCGTTTCCGCGCGCCAGTTCCAGGCGGGCCAGGTCCATCGCCGGCTGCCCCTGGGAGTCGTCCTGCGCGATGAGGCGCTCGTACTCGTCGATCGCGGCAGCGGTATCTCCCGTCGCGAGGAAGAGCCCGGCACGCCTCTGCAGCGCCGTGCTGGTGAAGGGGTAGATCTCCAGAGCCTTCGCATAGTGGGCCAAGGCGGCCGCTGTGTCCCCCGCTCCCGCCGCCATCTCGGCCAGAGCGAGGTAGGCAGGAACGTCACGGCTCCCCGAACGAACGGCATCTTCGAGCCAGACGCGCGCGCTGTCCGGCTGGTCTTTCTGCCGGGCAACCAGCCCCAGCACGGTGCGCGCCCGCGCATTGTCCGGCTCCAGCGCGAGAAGCCGGCGCGCGCTCGCCGCCGCGTCGTCGAACTGCTCGACCTGGATCCAGGCCAGGGCAAGCTGCTCGACGAAGCGCGCATCGTCCTTGTGCTTCGGCGCCCGCTCTTTGAGTCGCTCCACGCGCTCTAGGCTCGCCGCCGGCCAGACCGACAGCGCCGCGGCGTGCTCTCTCACGACATCGAGACCCCGCGCGGCGAATGCCTCGTAGCTCTCGCCCGCCTCCTCGCGCAGCGCCTCGGGCAGATCCTTCCCCTCGCCGAACGCGCGCAAGAGCGCGGGGATCACCTTCCAACCCTTGCGCGCCACCAGATCGTCGATGATGAGCCCCGACTCGTGATAGGCCAGCAACCGCTGATCGAAGTCGCGGGGGCGGGTGAAGGCGAGGGTGAGCGAGTCCACGGGGACCAACTCGTCGTCGACGTAAGCAGCGACGAGGTTCTGATCCCACGGAAGCCCGCGAGGATACTGCTCGAGGTGAACGCTCAGGCCCTCGGTGAACCAGAACGGCACCTTCTTGTCGGTCATGCCGAGCGCCAGCACGTGCCCGAACTCGTGGCGCAGGATCTGCTCCCAGTTGTTCGATCCCGAAAGCGTGCGAGGCGAGTCCATTGCCACGACGTGGCCGAAGCAGACCGCGGGGATTCCCCCGAGCCACGGGAAGCCGGTCACCCGGGCGCTGAACCATTCGTGGTCGGGGAACACCTCGACGACCGTGGGAACCGGCGGCGTCCAGCCGTGCTTGGCGACGAGATCGTCGTAGATACGGCCGAGCCGCTCTTCGAGGAGCGGGGCCAGGAGCGTGTCGGGTCCCGCCTCCATGCGCAGGGTGAATCGCTTCCCCGGATACACTGCAAAGGTGTC
This sequence comes from Candidatus Eiseniibacteriota bacterium, assembly GCA_963762255.1. Classification (GTDB taxonomy): domain Bacteria; phylum Eisenbacteria; class RBG-16-71-46; order JABDJR01; family JABDJR01; genus CAVXKA01. The sequence continues at coordinate 129,329 of CAVXKA010000002.1, read as the reverse complement.
CATCTTGTCCAGCAGCTCGAGCTGGTTGAACGCGCGGATGTTGTACGAATCGCCCTTGAAGCCGCGCTCCAGGTAGCCGCGCGCCTCGTCCTCACGCCCCTCGCGCATGGCGAGGAGACCCATTCCGGTCAGCGCGTCCGCGTTCTCCGGATCGCGCGCGAGCACGCGTCGGTAGAGAGCGATCGCTTCGTCGTTGCGCCGGGACTGTTCGAGGATCCGCGCCAGATCGAGGAAGACATCCAGGTAGCCCGGATCCTGCTCGAGCAGGCGGTCCACCTCCCGGTGGTAGCCGGAGGAATCGGCGGTCAGATAGTAGGCGGCCGCATGGAACGCTCTCGCCTCGCGGTCGGTGGGATTGCGCTCCAGCACCGGAGCCAGGAGCGCCAGCGCATCCTGCGGGCGCTCGCTTGCCATCGCCACGCGGGCCAGCACCGATGCGGCGCCCGGGTCTCCGGGGCGCACGGCCAGCACCGCCTTCGCCGCGTTCTCCGCGCGGGTCAGGTCGGTGCCGAGCGCGGCCAGGCGGGCGGCAGCCAGGAGCACATCGGGATGCCTCGGCGCGACCCGCCCGAGCGCTGCGAGTTCGTCCCCGGCGAGTTGCGACTGCGACTTGTCGCGGAAGAGAAGCATGAGACACACGCGCGCCTCGACGTAGTCGGCGCTGTCTGTGTAGGCCAACTCGTACATGCGCGCCGCGCCCCGAAAGTCGCCCCGCGCACGCGCAGCGTCGCCGATGGCCACCTTCTCGCGCACCGTGTACGCGTCGGCGGCCTTGTAGGCCTTTACGATTCCCGCGGCGATCTCCGCGGCCTCGTCACGGCGCCCGATCACCTCCAGAAGTCGCGCCCGTTCCATCGCCGCCGGCAGCGAGCGCACGGCGAGCGGCTTCAAGAGCTCCACGCCGTCTTCCGGTTTGCCCCGCGCCTCCAGCGACTGCGCGCGCAGGATGACCGCCTCGTCCCATCCGGGTCGCGCGGCGAGAGCCTTCGCCGCTTCGGCATCGAGGCGCTCCACCTGTCCGGTTGCGGCAAGAGCCCGAAGGAACCCGCCGACCCGGATCAGATCCTCCCCGGAATCGCTCGTGCCCGCCGAGCGCGCCAGGTTCTCCCACGCCGCCACGGCCTCGCTCCATCGACCCTCCTGCTCGGCCTTTCGAGCTTCCTCGACCGGGTCGGCCGGCGGCTCCGCCCAACACAGCGCGTGCGGCATCGCCGCGGCGAGAAGGATGAGGAGCAAGCTCAGGCGCAGGCGATCCACTCCAATAGCGATCAACTTACCTCCAGGATACACGATAAACGGTCAGCTATTCTCTGGGGGAAACAGGTTTCCCCGGCCCAGAATCCAGTGCGGATCCCACCGGCGCTTGATCTCGCGCATGGCCGCGATCCGGACCTCGGGATACTGCACGGCCAGAAGACCGCGCTTCAGCTTGCCCAGGCCATGCTCGCCCGCCACCCCGCCTCCCAGCGCTACCGCCCCGCGGCACATCTCCAGGAGGAGACCATGCACCCGCTCCTTCTCGTCCGCATCGCGTGGAAGAAAGTTCACGTGCGGGTGTCCGTTGCCGATGTGGCCGAACATTACGGTCTCGATCTTCTCAACCTCGAGCCGTCGCCGCCACCCCTCCAGGAACTCCGGGATCTCAGGGTACGGTACCCACCAATCCGTGCCCAGCTTCCCTCCCCCTTCCTGCCGGTACTTCCCCACCCTTTCGTTGAGCGTGGCCGGAACGCGATGCCGGAAGGCACGGAGTCGTCCCCGGGCGGCCGGGTCGTCCATCACCACCACCGCGTCGGCCATGGCCCGTGCAGCATCGAGCTTCAGCGAGGTTTCGATGGAGCCCAGCCACGCGTCCAGCCGCGAGTCCCGCTCCACGGCATCGCGGTACTCCTGCTTGAAAGCGATGGCGGCGCCGGTGGCGTCCGGCCAGACGATGCCTTCCGGGTTGTCCCGCGCGATCTCGAGAGCCGCGCGATCGAACAGCTCCAGGGCTCTCGGCTCAAGACCCGCGTCTCGGCGGGCCGCAACCACGAACCGCAGCGCGCTCGCCAGCGACGGGAAGAACGCGAGCCCGGAGAAGAAACCCGGCGGGCGCGCGATGAGATCCACGGTAACGCGGGTGACCGCGGCCAGGGTTCCCTCGCTGCCGATCAGGAGGTCGATCTCGTGCTCCGCCGGATAGTAGCCGGCGGTAGCCTTCTCTTCCGGCGGGCGGCTGTCGCGCGGTCTGCGCAGGCTACGAACCGCGCCGTCCGCCGTGACCACGCGAAGCTCGCGCACCCAGCGACGCGTCGGTCCGTAGAGAAGCGTGTCCTCGCCGGTCGCGTTGGTCGCCACCGTGGCGCCGAGCTGCGCCTCGTCGCGACTGGTGGGATCGGGAGGGTAGAACCATCCCCGATCCTCCAGAGCACGCTGAAAATCTCCGAGGAGAATCCCCGGCTCCGCGACGGCGACCATGCCCCCCGTTTCCGGGTCGCGCCCGACGTCCACGAGCCGGTCCATCTTCTCCAGAGCGACGAGCAGGCCATCCATGGCCACGCTTCCCCCGGTGAGGCTCGTCTGTCCGCCGGCGAAGGTGACGGGCACCGAGTGGGCATGAGCGTGGGTCAGGATCTCCGCGATCTCCGCTTCGCTTCGGGGACGCGCCACCGCGTCGGGGTGCCCCTCCATAACCACGTCGTCCCGATAGGCATCGAAACCGGGAGCGGAAGGGGCGATCGCGAGTCCCCGCTCGAAGAGCGGGTCGAGAGCGTGCCGATCCCAGGTGCGGGTCATGACGCGCTCAACGGCCTTGGGCGGCCCGCACGAGCTCCTCGATGCGCTCGTCCCAGCGGCTCTCCTGCTTCAGCTCGTGGAGTCTGAAGGCTTCCACGACGGGCGGCTGCCCGCGCGCGGAGCGAAACGTGAGTTGGGAGATGCTCCTCGAGTGGGGACTGGGATCGATCCAGATCGCGTCCTCCCGGCGGGTGGCGGTCCGGCTCGCTTGCGGGTCATGGCCGACCACGATGACATCCGGCCGAGAAAGATCGCTGAAGAGCGCCGCGACGGAAGCCTGGTCGGCGTGCGCGAGGACCACGAGCGGTAGTCCGTCCGCACGCGCCTTGGCCAGGACCGGGCGGAGCGCCTCGGCGGGATCGGTCACCAGAAGGCTGTCCGGCGGACGTTCAAACGCTTGCGGCCACTCGTAGTAGAGGAGCGGATCGACGTAGGCCGTCACGGCCACGCGGCAACTGTCCCGCTCGATGACGCGCACGGCGGGGATGCGCGCGCCGAGTTCGCCGGCCAGCTTCACGTTCGCGCAGACCAGGGGGAGGCGCCGCGAGGCCTCGGCGAGGAACTCCGGCCCCCGAAGCAGCTCGGCTTCGCCCAGGGCCACCGCATCGTAGGAGATCATCTCGAGAACTTGGACCACGGTGGACGCCGGAGTCACATCCCCGCTGTCGGCGGGAAGCGGCGTGAAGTCCCCTGCGTCGGCGACCACCGTGAAGCGCGCGCCGAGGCGGGCCGTGCGCAGGAACGCCGCCCGCAGCGCCAGACTCCCCGCTTCGAGTCCCGGACAGTGACAGGGGGCCAACTCCCCGCGATGATCCGCGCCGACCAGGAGAACCACCGAGCACTCGGCGGGAGTCGAGGCAGACGCGCGGGGGGTAGGCGCCGCCACGAGCGAGGCGATGGAAAGAACGATGGCCAGGCTCGCGGGCGGCACGGTGCGCATCGCCACCGCCTAGCGGTAGACGATCCGCTCGATTTCCTGACGGACCTCGTCCGGCTCGCGGTTGCGTGCGAGCGCAACCTCGCGGCTCAGGATGCGGAGCGCGGTAGTGAGGATCTTACGCTCTTCGTAGGAGAGGGACTTCTTGAGCGAGAGGCGACCGAGATCGCGCACCGCCTCGGCCAGCGACGTGGGATCTCCCTGCCCGAGCCGCTTGCGGTAGTCCACGACCCGTTTGGCCGAGCGCCGCTTGGCGTCGAAGGTGGCCCTCCCCTTGAGGACCTTGAAGATCCCGTCGATCTCTCGGCGGCCGATCGGTCGCCGGAGGCCGGAGCGCTCCACCTGGTCGACCGGGATGGTGAGCCGCATGCCCTGGTAGGAGAAGCTGATCTCGACGCAGGGGACCGTATGCGTCGTCAACCGTCGCTCGAGGATCCGTTCGACCTGCCCGAGTCCGTACTTGGGGTGCACTACGAACTGACCCTCCCGGTACTGCAGGGAGGCCAGCGCCTGCTCGACGGTCTGGCGGAGGGGCAACTCCTCCACATGGGCCACCGGAGGGTGGGACTTCTCCCGGGCCGGGGCGATCACGGGGGCTTTGGGGGCGCCCTTGCCCTGCGGTGCCGCGGATCGCGCGACCGGCGCCGAGGGCTTGCCTCGGGTGGGGACGCTTTGCGACGCCTTGGCCACCGGCTTGGCCGCCAACTTGGGTGCCGACTTCGATGCGACAGGTCGCTTGGCCGCCGTCGCCGCCGGACGGGGCTTCGGAGGGACCTTAGCGGATTTCGTTGAAGTCTTCTTCTTGCTTGAAGTTATGATGTTGGGCAAAGACCGGCTCCCCTGCTGATTAGATCCAGGGACCGAGGGGCGATGCCGGACCTGAGGGGGTCCAAGTCCGGTCCCGTTCCAAATCGCTCCAAGCCTACACAAAATACGAGGCGCTGTCGAGTACTTCAGGAGTCGGGCTGTCCGGGAAAGGCGAGGATGGACAGTTGGCGGGCCAACTCCCCGGCCACGTGGCGAAAGGCAGCGGTCTGGGGGGAGTCGGGGTGCCCCACCACAAGGGGGACCCCTCGGTCACCCCCCTCCCGGATCGCGGGATCGATGGGGATCTCTCCCAGGAAGGGGACCTCAAAGGTCGCCGCAGCCGCCGCTCCCCCGCCATGGTGGAAGATTTCATGCCGGGTCCCGCAGTTCGAACAAATGAAGTAGGCCATGTTCTCGATGATCCCCAGGACGGGGACGTTCACGGTCTCGAACATACGGATCCCGCGGCGCACGTCCTCCAGAGCGACGTCCTGCGGCGTCGTGACGATGACCGCCCCGGCGAGCGGAGCGACCTGGGTCAGCGTGAGCTGCGCGTCGCCGGTCCCCGGAGGAAGGTCCACCACGAGGTAATCGAGCTCCCCCCAATCCACATCGGAGAGGAACTGCGTCACCAGCTTGCCGACTAGCGGGCCGCGCCAGATCACCGGCGTGTCCTCGCCGGCGATGAACCCCACCGACATCATCTTCAGGCCGAACCGCTCCAGGGGCTGCAGCTTGCCGTCGCGCACCGCCGGCCGCGCCGTGCGCAGTCCCATCATGATCGGGACCGAGGGACCGTAGATGTCGGCGTCGAGGAGCCCCACCGAGGCCCCGGTCTCCGCGAGTGCCACCGCGAGGTTCACCGCCACCGTCGACTTGCCCACTCCTCCCTTGCCGCTGGCGACCGCCACCATGTGGCGGACCCCGGGAAGGAGCTCCCCGGCGAGCGCGGCGGGCGACTGCACTACCTTGGAGGTCATGTTCACCTCCACCGCGGTGACCCCCGGGAGCGCGGCGATCCGCTCGCGGGCCGCTCGCTCCATCTCCCCCTTCACCGGACAGGCCGGCGTGGTGAGCTCGATGGTCACCCCCACCTTGCCGTCCTCGATGCGCACGTCTTTCACGAAGCCGAGGCTCACGATGTCCCGATGCAGGTCGGGGTCGATGATGGTTTGCAGCACGGCCAGGATCTTGCCGCGGTCGACGGGCGATGCGCTCATGAAAGGCTCCTTTTCCGACGAGGACGAGGGCGAGTGCGAACGGAAGATGATCCCGCGAGGCCGCGCCGAAGGCAAGACGAAGGCGCCGGAATCAGCCTGCCACGTGTTCGCTTGTGAGGGGTCCCCCGCTAGCGTACACTTACGGGGTCAATTGTAGGGATCGGCTCGCGTGGTTACTCGCCGGTCCCGGTTCCACAATGCGATTGTGATTCCCTAGAACACTCACGTCCGCACCCGTGCCTTCGGCCCCGGCTTTCTCCGGGGAGCCCTCCATGCGGCTTCGGGGACGGATCCTGGAGGTCGTATGGAACGCCCCGCCGAAGTCGCCCTGATGGTCGACTTCGAGAACATACGCTACAGCGTCCTCAATACGTACCACCGCGAGTTGTGCGGATCGATGTTGATGGATGTCGCGCGCCGCTACGGCTTGGTCACCCTCGCCCGCGCCTACGCCGACTTCACCGACCACCCCGAGCGCGTCCAGCGCGATCTGCAGGTTTCGGGTATCACCGCGGTCAACGTGACCCCGCTCCAGGTCGGCGATCGCCCCAAGGGGGGCGCGGACATGGAGATGTTGATCGAGATCTTCGAGTCGCTCCTCGACCGTCCCTTTCTCGCCACGTACATCCTGATGACCGGCGACCGGCGATTCATCCGGGCCGCCACCATGATCCGCAACCGCTACGGAAAGCAGGTGGTGATCGGAGGCGTGCGCGGCTCCGTGAGCAACGACCTCATCGAGGCGGCGGGCGGACAGTTCGAGCCGCTGGAGTTCGAGGCGGTGGCGGACGATGCGCGCAGAGACTCCTTCATCCGCTTCGTGGATCGCCTCGAGCGATCCAAGCCCTTCATCACCTTCAAGTACGTGGCTGCGGCCATGACCACCTCCACCGAGTTTCCGGGCCTGGCCGAGGACGAGGCGCGCGAGTTCGTAGCCCAGGCCATCCAGGACTGCCTGCTCGTGAAGCAGCAGCGCTCGGATGGCTACCGCGTCCTCCATCTGAATCGGGAGTCCGAGGACGTCGAGATCGCGCTCGGCGATCGCGGCGCCCGCGCCGTCGCTCCCGGAGGCACCGGTAACGGCGAGTACCTCGACGACGAATTCGAGGAGTACGACGACGAGGACGGCGAGTTCGAGGATGAGGAGTACGAAGACGAGGACGAGGATGAGGAGGGTGAGTTCGTCGAGGAGGACCCGGAGACCGGCGGCGAAGAACCTCGGGAGAGTGCGTCCTCGGTATGACCACGTTTCCAGGCTACGACTACTACCTCTTCGATGACCTCCTCACCGACGAAGAGCGGATGGCCCGCCAGGCGGTGCGTGACTTCGTGGACGCCGAGGTCCTTCCCATCATCGAGGGGCACAACGAGAGCGGCACCTTCCCCCTGCAGCTCACCAGGAAACTCGCAGAACTCGGCGTGTTCGGCACCACGCTCCCCGCAGAGTACGGCTGCGCGGAGATGAGCAACATCGCCTACGGTCTGGTCATGCAGGAGCTGGAGCGGGGCGACAGCGGCATCCGGTCCTTCGCGTCGGTGCAGGGGGCGCTCGTCATGTACCCCATCTACGAGTTCGGCACCGAGGAGCAGCGACGAACCTACCTGCCGCGCCTGGCTGCGGGCGAGTTGATCGGCGCGTTCGGCCTCACCGAGCCGGACTACGGATCCAACCCCGGCGGCATGGTCACGCGCGCGCGTCGCGACGGGAGCGAGTGGGTCCTGAACGGCGCCAAGATGTGGATCACCAACGGCAGCATCGCCGACATCTCGGTGGTGTGGGCCAAGGACGAGGACGGCCTCATCCGCGGTTTCCTCGTCGAGAAGGACCGGCCGGGGTTCAGCGCGCCGGAGATGAAGCACAAGATGAGCCTGCGCGCGTCGGTGACGAGCGAGCTCGTCCTCCAGGATGTGAGGCTGCCCGACGCGAACCTGCTTCCCGGCGCGGGGGGCCTGAAGGCGCCGCTCGCCTGTTTGACCCAGGCGCGCTACGGCATCGCGTGGGGAGCGATCGGCGCGGCCATGGCTTGCTTTCACGCCGCCGTCGAATACTCCAAGACGCGCATCCAGTTCGGACGCCCGATCGGCGCCTTCCAACTCACCCAGGCCAAGCTCGCCGATATGCTCACCGAGATCACCAAGGCGCAGGCTCTGTGCCTGCGGCTCGGCCAGCTCAAGGACGGAGGGAAGCTCACCTTCGGTCACGTCTCGATGGCCAAACGCAACAACGTCGCCATGGCGCTGGACATTGCGCGCTCAGCGCGAGACGTCCTCGGCGCGAACGGGATCACCACCGAGTATCCGATCATGCGCCACATGATGAACCTCGAGTCGGTGAAGACCTATGAAGGGACCCACGACATCCACACCCTCATCCTCGGGCAGGAGATCACCGGGATCCCCGCGTTCGCCTGACCGCCCTTCCGTCATGACGGCCGCCGCATCCGAACCCCGCGTCTCCCTTCGAGAGGCGGGGCTCGTGCTTTCGGTGGCGATCCTCGTCCGCGTCGCCTACTTCGTGTTCTTCGAGCGGAGCCCCTTCTTCAGCGCGCCCATCCTCGACTCTGCGTACCATGACGGCCTCGCGCGGGCGATCGCCGCCGGCGACTTGACCGCGGGGGCGCCCTATTTCCGCCCGCCGCTCTTCCCCTGGACCCTGGGCGCTCTCTACGCCCTGTTCGGCGCCGGTCCATGGCCGGGCCGCGTGTTCGACGCCGCCTTGGGGGTGACGACTGCCCTGGCCGTGCTCGCCACCGGCACGCGCCTCGGTCTGGCGCGGGCGGCCCGCGTCGGCGCCGCTCTCGCGGCCGCTCTCTACGCGCCGCAGATCTTCTTCGAGGGAGAGCTGCTGGGCGAGCCGCTGGCCACGGCGCTCGGGGCGTGGGGGCTCTACGCCATCGTTCGTGCCGGCGCCGGGTCGGAACGGGATGGCTTTCGCTGGTGGGCAGCGATGAGCTTCCTCTGGAGCCTCGCCGCCCTGGCGCGCGGGCCCTTGGCGCTCCTGGCCGGCGCGGGGACGCTCTTCGCGTGCGTCGCTCGGGGTCCGAGGGTGCGTCGCGCCGCTCTCACCCTGGGGATCACACTCGCTGTATGGGTCGGACCGGCCGCCCTCATGGCGTCACACGGCGCCGGCTTTCGTTTTCCTGCGACCCAGGCCGGCATCAACCTCTACGCGGGAAACCACGTCGGAGCCGACGGCCGCGGGGTGGACATTCCCGGCCTTCCTGCGGGCGGAGGATGGCGGGAATTCGCCGAGGCCTCGGTGCGCCTGGCCGAGACTCGCGCGCAGCGTCCGCTCGACCCTGCCGCCGCATCCGATCGGTGGACGCGCGAAGCGATGCGCTTCTGGGTCGCCCATCCGGGAGAGGCGCTCTCGCTCACATCGCGCAAGGCCCTCTATCTCATCCATGGTTTCGAGACACCCAACAACCGGTCGCTCTACCTGGCGCGCGAGGACGTCCCGTGGTTCCCCGCGCTTCTCTGGAAAGTCCCCGGACTCTATTGGCCGAGCGGTCTTCTCATCCCCCTGGCTCTGGTCGGGCTTCTCGAACTCAGGGATCGCCGCTGGCGCCCCGTGCTCGCCTACGCCGGGATCGTCTTTCTCCCATTGCTCCTCTTCTTCGTCTGTGCCCGGTTTCGTGCGCCCGCATTGCCCGCCCTCGCGCTTCTCGCCGCCGTCGGCGCGGTGAGGCTTCGCGCCCGCCGCCCCGCGGCGTGGCTCGTCTTTCTGGTTGCCTATGCCGCGGCCAACATTCCCTGGGCACGGGCGATCGCAGAGGATCCGCCCCGCGACCGCCTGGTGCGGGCCGAGTCCCTCTTCAACGCGGGCCGCGCGGCCGAGGCCGGGAGAGAGTACGCCCGCGTGCTGGCTCTCGACCCGGACGAGGGGCGCGCCCATCTGGGTCTGGCGGCGCTCGCCGAACGAGGGGGCCACCTCGATGTCGCGCTCCGCGAGGTTGAGATCGCGGGAGCGAGCATTCCCGATTCGTGGAGCGTCCAGTGGACCTGGGCGCGGATTCTCGACCGGCAGGGACACCCCGAGGCGGCCATCCCCCACCTCGAGGAGGCAGTGCTGGCCTTTCCGGAGAATCCCGAGATCCTGGGCGCCCTCGGATTGACGCTGGAAGCGCTCGGCCGCGATAGCGACGCCGCGCGCGCGCTGGAGGAATCCGTGGCGAAGGGAAGCCGGGATCCCGAGGTCTGGAACAGCGCGGGGAGGCACCGGCGGCTGGCGGGGAGGCGCGCCGAGGCGCTGGCCGCCTGGGATCGCGCTCTCGACCTCGACCCCCGCCACTTCAAGGCGCTCTACAATCGGGGGCTTGCCCGGGCCGAGGCGGGAAATCGGGACACAGCGCTCCGCGATCTGGCCGCTGCGGAGGCGGCGGCGCCCGACTCCGCAAGCGCAGCGAGAGCTCGCGAGGCCGCCGAGATCGTCCGAAGTCGATTGCCTTGACACGTTTTGGGGGCTCGACTACACTCCGCCGACGCTTTGGGGTAGGCCGGGTTGAGGGCCCGGAATGCCCGCTTCGACCCTCCTCAGGAAGCCTGCGCAGGACGCCGATGGGCCCTGCCGTACAAGGGGGAATGCCTCTCATGAACCGTCGCTTGGTTTCGCTCGTCGCCATCCTGGGGGTAGGGGTTGCCCTCTCCGGTTGCCAAGGCAACCGTCAGATGCAGCAGGATCTCGTCAACCTCCAGAACACGACCAAGAAGCAGCTCGATCTCCTCAAGCAGCAGAACGAGTTCCTCAACCGGAAGATGAACACGGTCAACACCAACGTGGCCACGCTGACCGAGAAAACCGACCAGCTTTCCGCCGAGCTGTCGACCTACGCCAACCGGCCTGAAGAGGTCAAGCTCGAGATCATCAGTGAGGTCAATACCCGATTCGAGGCCATCGCCGCCCAGAACAAGGATTTCCAGGCCGAGGTGCTGACCAACTTCAAGGGACAGCAGGAGCAGATCGACCTGAAGCTACAGACCCAGCTCGACCTCATGACGAAGACGCTCGACAAACACACCGAGTTCGTGAACTTCATCGCGACTGAGCAGGATTCCATCAACCGGGTGTTCGCCAACCGCTTCGACAGCCGTCCCTGGTACCAGTCGATCATCGGCAAGTGGGATGACCGGGAACGGCAGAAGAACAACCCCTAGAGGCACGTCTTCGCGGTGTCGATCCGGATCCTGCGGCCAGTCCCCGTCCTCCTGGTATTGCTTCTCGAGGTTTTCGGCTGCTCGTCGAGGCGGGAATCGGTCTCCGAGGTTCCGGCCGGGTGGGCCGATTCCCTGGGCGCCTTCCGCACGCGGGTGGATGAGTACTTCCGCTCCGAGAAGTCGCCGCTCCTGCCCGACCAGCGGGTGGGCTTCACGGGCCTGCACTACTATCCCCTCGACCCCTCGTACCGTTTCGTCGCGCGCCTCGATCAGACAGGGGCCGGCGGAGAACTCGAGTTCCCCGACACCGAGGGAAACCTCCGGCGCTACACCGTCCACGGGAAGCTGCATCTGACGAGGGACGGCCAGCCATTCACCCTCACCGTGCTCCGCTCGCGGCCCACCGAGAGTCTGTTCCTCCCCTTCCAGGACGCCACGACCGGAAGCGAGACCTATCATGTGGGGCGATACGTCGACGTAGCGCCGGGGCCGAACGGAACCCTGATCGTCGACTTCAATACGGCCAAGAACCCGTACTGCGCGTACAACGACGGCTGGGCTTGCCCTCTCGTCCCCCCGGAGAATCGCGTCCCCGTCGCCATCCGCGCCGGGGAGAAGGCATTTCACCCCTAGTCCCAGTCGCGCAATTTTTCCAGATCCTCGACGATTTCGTGAAAGGTGCCGTAGGTGTGCACCCGGGCGCGCGCGCGGCGGACGATGGCAGCGATCTCCCGCGGCAGGAGCGCCAGCTCGGCGGCATCGTACTCGCCGTGACCGGTCATCGTCTCGAAGAGGACCTGTCCCGCGCACTTCAGATCGAAACTGCGCCGCTCGCCGATGTTCGCCCCCCGGCTCCCCCAGAAATCGAACAGTTTGGGAACCGGATCCGTCGGATCGCCGGTGAGGATGATGTTGTCGGTATGGAGGTCGTCGTGGAGGATACGCTGGTCGTGAACGTAGGCCATGCCCCGGCAGATCTGGTAGAAGATGCGCAAACCGTAGAAGAGCGGGGGCTGGTCGTGGCGGCGGAAATGGTGCCGGATGACCTGGGAGAGCTTGGGCCCCTGGAGGTATTCCACGAGCAGGAAGTAGTGGCTCTCCCCTTCCAAATCCATCGTGTCGACGTTGTAGTAGTTGATGATGTTCGGGTGGTGGAGCCGCACCATCACCCGGGCCTGCTGCAGGATGGCCTTTCGGCGTTTGATGTTGGTGATGAACTTGATGGCCTTGACCCGGTCGTCGAGGCGGTCGCGCACCTTGTACGTGACGCCCTCCCACCCCACGCCGATGCGCTCCTTGACCTCGTAGCGACCGCTGATCTGAGTCCCTCGCGGGAGCGCGCTGATGTTCACGACGACGGCACTTCCCGGCCCAACACCGGGGCCAGACGGCGAAGCTGTTCCATGAGTTCGGCGAAGGACTCGGGGAGCAAGGACTGGTACCCGTCCGACAAGGCCGTCTCCGGCTGGTTGTGCACTTCGATGATGAGCCCGTCCGCCCCCGCGGCCACCGCGGCCCGCGCCATGGGCACCACTTTCTCCCGCCGGCCGGTTCCGTGACTGGGATCGGCGAGAATCGGGAGGTGGCTCAACCGTTTGACCGCCGGGATGGCGGAGAGGTCGAGGGTGTTGCGGGTGTGGTCGGCGAAGGTGCGCACGCCGCGTTCGCAGAGGACCACGTTCGGGTTCCCCTCGCTCACGATGTACTCGGCGGCCAGGAGCAGCTCCTCGATCGTGGCGCTCATCCCCCGCTTCAGCAGCACCGGTAGCCGCGACCGCCCGGCCCGCTTGAGAAGGGAGAAGTTCTGCATGTTGCGGGCCCCGATCTGGATCATGTCGGCATAGCGCTCCACGAGAGCCACGCCCTCGGCGTCGATCGCCTCGGTCACCACCGGCAAACCCACCTTGTCGCGCACGCGGGCCAGAATCTCCAGGCCCGGCTCCCCCAATCCTTGAAACGCGTAGGGCGAGGTGCGCGGTTTGAATGCCCCGCCGCGAAGCATGTGCGCGCCACCAGCCTTCACACCGAGGGCCGTGGCGAGGGTCTGCTCGTAGCTCTCCACCGCGCAGGGCCCGGCCATGACCACGATGCCGCGCCCGCCGATCTTCACCCCCTTCACGTCGACGATCGTGTCGGCGTCTTTCCACTCGCGGCTCACCTGCTTGAACGGCTTGGACACCGCGATCGCTTCGAGTACGCCGGGAAGTCCCTCGATCGCCTGCGGCTCGAGACCTCCCTTGTTCCCGGTGATCCCGATGGCCATGCGCTGCGTGCCGGGGATCGGATGCGGGGTGAGCCCCATGCGGCGGACGGTCTCCACCACATGCTCGATCTCTCGCGGACTCGCGTCCTTCTTCATGACGATCAGCATGCGCAAGACCTCCAGAAACCGCGGGACCGGCATCGTGCGAGGGAGCCCATCGGAGGGATGGCCGCCTCTCGGGGAGGCGAGGATTTTGACCGGGCGCGGGCACGAAAGCAACCGGTCACGGGCGAAGCCCTCGCACGGTGGCCTCCGCGCGCCGCCGCCGGCCGGCTGCATCGGATTCCTCGCCCAGGACCCGGAGCAGCCCGCTCCCCACCACGACCCCCGCCGCGGGGGGGACGACAAGGCGCACCTGCTCCGCCCGCGAGATGCCGAAGCCCACGACGAACGGCTTTCGCATCACACGGGCCGCCCGGTCGAGGTACGCACCGAGGCCCGCGGCCAGTTCGGATCGCTCTCCGGTCACCCCGGCCACCGAGACGCAGTAGTTGAAATGAGTCGAGAGGCGATCCACCTCTCGAAGCCGCTCCTCCGAGCTGGTGGGCGCGGCGAGGAAGACCCAGGCGAGCCCCCGCTCGACTGCCCTGCCGTGGAAGGGGCCGGTCTCCTCAGGGGGGAGATCGGGCAGGATCAGTCCGTCCGCGCCGGCTGCGGCCGCATCGGTGAAGAAGCGGTCGGGACCGTAGGCCAGGATCGGGTTCACATAGCCCATGAGGAGGAGCGGCAGGGCGGATCGCGCGCGAAACGCGGCGACAAGGTCGAGCGCGCGTCGGTGGGTCATCCCCGCACGCAACGCGACCTGCGACGTAGCTTGGATGATCGGCCCATCGGCCAGGGGATCGCTGAAGGGAAGCCCCAACTCGACGGCGTCGGCCCCTCCCCGCTCCAGCGCGAGGAGTAGCTCCACCGTCTCCGATGCGTCGGGGTATCCCGCGGTGAGGTAGGGAATGATGAGGGGGTGCGCACCGCGCCCGGCCAACATCCTCTCGATGCGCTCAGCCACGGCCTTCCTCCAGGTTGAGGAGTTCGATCAGTCGAGGGACGTCCTTGTCCCCGCGGCCCGAGAAACAGACGAGGACGATTGCGCCGGGGCCCAGCTCCGAGCCGAGCCCGTGCAGCGCGGCCAGCGCGTGGGCGGTCTCGAGCGCGGGCAGGATCCCCTCGAGGCGCGCCGTCTCCACGCAGGCGGCCAAGGCGTCTTGGTCGGACACCGCCCGGTACTCGGCGCGCCCACTCGCTTGGAGATGCGCGTGCTCCGGACCGACGCCGGGATAGTCCAGCCCCGCGGAGATCGAGTGCGCAGGGGCGACTTGGCCGTCCGCGTCCTGAAGCAGCAGCGAGCGCGTTCCGTGAAGGACGCCGGCGACGCCGGCGAGGAGGGTCGCCGCATGACGCCCGGTGGCGATCCCCTCCCCCGCCGCTTCGACCCCGATCAACCGCACCGGGTCGTCGCGAAAGGCGTGAAAGAGACCGAGCGCGTTGCTCCCTCCACCCACACAGGCGAGTGCCGCATCGGGGAGCCGCCCCGCGATCGAGAGCATCTGCTCGCGCGCCTCGTGCCCGATCACCGACTGGAAGTCGCGCACCATGCGCGGGTAGGGATGCGGTCCGACCACCGACCCGATCACGTAGAAGGTGTCCTCGGCGCTTCCCACCCAGTCGCGGATCGCTTCATTGGTCGCGTCCTTCAGCGTGCGCGTCCCCGAGGTGACCGGGATCACCTCCGCGCCGAGGAGCCGCATGCGAAAGAAGTTGAGCGACTGCCGCTGCACGTCCTCTTCCCCCATGTACACCACGCAAGGCAGACCGTATCGCGCGCAGGCGGTTGCGGTGGCCACTCCATGCTGGCCGGCGCCGGTCTCGGCGATGATGCGTCGCTTGCCCATCCGCCGCGCGAGGAGCACTTGCCCGAGGACGTTGTTGATCTTGTGAGCGCCGGTGTGGAGGAGATCCTCGCGCTTGAAATAGATGCGCAAGCCGCCGCAGGCGGCGCCCAAGCGAGGGGCTTCCGTGAGCGGCGTGGGCCGGCCGGCGTAGGACGCGAGCGCCTCGCGCCATTCCGTCTGGAACGACGGATCCACCCAGGCCGCGGCAAAGGCCTTCTCCAGATCGGCGAGAGCCCCCATCAAAGTTTCGGGAACGAATTTGCCGCCGAACTCGCCGAAATATCCACGGCGATCAGGGAGATCTACCACGGCCATGTGCTCTCCTTTGGCGGCGCCCAGTGCGCCAGCGCGCCGAGGGCCCGCGCCAATCGATCCTGGTCCTTGATCCCCGGCGCGCGCTCGACCCCGCTGTTGAGATCGATCCCCAACGGCTCGACCGTCTCCACCGCCTCGACGAGGTTCTCCGGCGCGAGGCCGCCCGCCAGCAGCACGCGGTAGCCGCTCTCCACCAGCCGCCGCGCGATTTCCCAGTCCGCCAGCCGGCCGGTGCCGCCGCGCGCCTCCCCCGCCACGCCGTCGAGCAGAACCGCGTGGGCGCCGAACGGCTCGATCGTCGCGGGATCGAAGGTCGGACCGACGCCGAACGCCTTCACCACCGGGACGCCATACTCGGCACATTCCTCCGGGGTTTCGTCCCCGTGAGCCTGAATCGCCGTGAGGCCGATCTCCGTGATGAGGGCTCGCACGGTTGCGGGTGGCTCCGACACGACCACCCCCACCTTCGCCGTCCGCTCGGGCAGCCGCGCGACGATGCGCGCGGCCTCGGCGGGCGTGACGCATCGCGGGCTCGAAGGGACGAGAACGAACCCGACCGCGTCCGCTCCCGCGGCGATCGCGGCCTCGGCGTCCGCGAGCCGCGTGATCCCGCACACCTTGACCCACGGCCGGCGCATCATCCCGCCGTCTCCGCGCGACGCACCGCTTCGAGGAGGGCCCCCGCCTTGTGCTCCGTCTCCTCGAACTCGCGCTCCGGGTCGGAATCCGCCACGATGCCCGCCCCGGCCTGCACCCGCACTTCCCCGTCGCGCACCACCATCGTGCGCAGCGCGATGCACGTGTCGAGGTTGCCCGAGAAATCGAGGTAGCCCACCGCGCCGCCGTAGAGACCGCGCCGCTCCGGTTCGAGATCTTCGATGATCTCCATCGCGCGCACTTTGGGCGCGCCGCTCACCGTTCCCGCGGGAAAACAGGCGAAGAACGCGTCGAGCGCACCCAGGTCGGGCCGCAGCCGTGCGGAGAGCCCGCTCACCAGATGCATGACGTGCGAGTAGCGCTCGACGGTCATGAACTCGTCCACTCGCACCGACCCTGGAACGGCCACGCGGCCGAGGTCGTTGCGCCCCAGGTCGACCAACATCACGTGCTCAGCGCGCTCCTTCGGATCCGCGATGAGCGCGGCGGCGCGGCGATCGTCCTCGACGTCGTCCCCGCATCGAGGCGCGGTGCCGGCGATGGGACGGTACTGGAGGCGATCTCCGGTTACGCGCAGGAGGGGCTCCGGACTCGATCCCACCGCGCTCCATCCGTCCAGGCGCAGCAGGAACATGTAGGGGGACGGGTTCAGAGCGCGGAGCTCGCGATAGAGCGAGAGGTCATCGGCGCGGCACGGCACGCGCAAGCGGCGGCTCAAGACCACCTGGAAGATGTCCCCGCCGGCAATGAGACGCTTGGCTTCGCGCACCCGGTCGGCAAAGGCGTCGCGGCTCAGATTCGACGTGGGCGCCGCAGGCTCCGAGCCGCGGATCTCGCGCCCCTTCCCTTCTTCACGCTCGGGCATCGCTGCCGGCGTGCCCAACTCCGCTTCGAACGCATCCAGTTGCCCCATCGCACGGGCATAGGCGCCGTCCGAATCTTCGCCGGCGAGCATCCGCGCGTTCACGGTCAGGTGGAGTTGTTGGAGCGCGTGGTCGAAGACAGCCACTTCCTCAGGAAAGAGCAAAGTGAGGTCGGGTTCGGGGGGCGCCGGCCGCGCGCGATCCGGGACGCGTTCCATCCAACGCGCCGTGTCGTAACCGAAATAGCCGACGGCCCCCGCGACGAACGGCGGAAGCGGAAGGGCAGACGGGCGGCGGTACGCGTCGAAGATGGCGCGCAGGGCCGTCGGCGGGTCCATCCCCTCGACGCGGTGCCGGTTCGCGTCCACCCCCGCGAGTTCGACATGGTCGCCCCGAGCGACGACACGCAGGAACGGGCGCCTCCCGAGAAGGGAGTGTCGTCCGATCGTCTCGCCCCTCTCAACGCTCTCGAACAGGAAGACGTCCGGTTTCGTTCCGGCCAGACGATGAAATGCCGAGACCGGTGTCCATCCTTCCGCGGAGAGGGTGCGCACCACCGATACCACGCGGGCCTCTGTGGCTTGGCGATGGAACTCTTCCCGATCCGGCCGCGACTCCCGCGCGCGCGCCGATTCGCTCGCCGCGCTCACCGGCGCAGGCCTGCCGCGAAGTGATGGGGATCGAGATGACGATGCGTCCACCGACGGAACTGACCCGCGGCCTGGCGGGCCAGAAAGTCGAGCCCCCCGACGAACCGCGCGTCCGCCGCGGCCGCGATCTTCTCCAGCTCGGTCACATCCTTCGCATAGGCCAGATCGAGGACCGCGACCCCGGACCAGTCGGCGCACTTCAAGCTTTCTGGCAGCGACACCGCCCCGCCCATCGGGGTGGCGTTCACCACGCCTTGGTAGGACCGGGGAGTCAATTCCTCGGGGGGGCCGGCGTAGCGCCCGCCCAGTCGCGCGCAGAGGGTCTCGGCGCGTCCCAGCGAGCGGTTGTAGACCGTGCACTCGAGACCCAGGGTCCGCGCGGCTACAAGCACCGCCGCCGCCGCTCCTCCCGCGCCGAGGACGGCGATCGCGTTGCCCGAAACCAGGCCGAGATCGCTCAGAATCCCGCGCGCCGCATCGAGATCGGTGTTGGCTCCGTGCACCAGCCCGTCCTCCGACCAAAGGGTGTTGACAGCTCCAACCCGACGCGCGTCTTCCTCGATGCGCTCCACGGCCGTGAGCGCCGCCTCCTTGTGCGGCATGGTTACGCTCAGCCCCCGCAGCCGCCCGGTGGCAAGCCAGGCCAGGACCGGGGTCGGGTCCGAACTGGCCAGCGGAAGGTAGAGCGATCGCTCTCCGCACATCCGAAACGCATGGTTGTGCAGTTCGGGCGACCGCGAGGCGCCCGCTTTCCCACCCAGCACGCCGTAGAGGCGGGGATCGGGGGGAAGATGCGAGAGCTGATAAACGTCCAGGGCCTGCCGAAGGGTGGGCTGGCCGGCCGCGGTCTCCTCGCCCTCGTCCACCGCGAGATAGGTCACGGAATTTCCCAACAAGTAGCCTACAATCCTGGAGACATGGCCGATTCCCCCTGAGGCGAAGATCGTGCAGGGAGGTTCGTCTCCGCCGGCCACGCTGGACACCAGAGCCAAGACCCAGTCGTTCACCCGAAAGTCGTGTGCGGGCACGACCAACTTGCGGAGTGCGCCGGCGTGACACCGCAGGCCCTCCCACTCGACCATGAGTTCGTCCGGCCCCGCCAGCGGATCCAGCCGGTGCCGGCTGATCCATCTCCGCTCCGGGGGAACAGCCGTCGCCTCCGGGTCCCCGCGCTCCAAGTCAGCCGCTTCGACATCCACCACCGCGAAGCCCGCGGCGAGAGCGCGGGCGAGCACGCCGCGCGGTCGCGGCGCCCGCCCCCCTTGGCCGGGGGAACGCCAGGTGAAAGTCCAGCGCAGATGGCTCGTCTCCTCGGGAAGCCGCGTCCAGGCGGCAGACGCCATCTCGCCGGGATCGAGGAGATCCGCGCGTAACTCGACCAGGGGGACCTCCGGCGGGAGGCTTCGCGCCCGCGCGGCGGCCTCGCGGACCGTGGCAACGTTGAGGCTGGCGCAAAAGCGCCGTTCCAGATCGTGCATGGTCATGGTGGCGGATCAGTCGGCGGCGGCGCCCTCGTTCAGGCGCCCGCTGCGGAACGGTTCGAGATCCAGCGCTACAAATCGAAAACCTGCGGCCCGGATCGCCTGCGCCACCCGCTCGCGCGTCGCGGGATCGCTCAAGCGCAACCACTCGGCGCGGCCCAACTCCACGCGCGCGATATCCTCGTGAAATCGCACGCGCAGCTCGCGGAAACCCTCACACCGGAGCGCCTCCTCTGCCCGCTCCACGCGTCCGAGCCGCTGTGCGTCGATGGCGGTGCCGTACGGAAACCGCGACGAAAGACAGGCCATGGCCGGCTTGTTCCATGTGGGCAGGCCGAGCTCGCGCGAGAGGGCGCGGATCTCATCCTTGCCGAGCCCCGCCTCCAGGAGCGGCGCCCGCGCGTCCCGCTGTCGGGCGGCCGCCATCCCGGGCCGGTGATCTCCCAAATCGTCGACCGTGGCGCCGTAGACCACGGTCTCGAACCCCAGTCGCTCCGCGTCCTCGAAGCAGAGATCGAAGAGCTCACTCTTGCAGTAGTAGCAGCGATTGGTGGGGTTCTCGGCAAAACCCGGCCGCTCCAGTTCATGCGACTCGCGCCAGATGTGGGGCACCCCGATCGCAGCGGACAGCGCCTCCGCCTCCACCCGCTCGCGCGCCGGTAGGCTGGGCGAGACCGCGGTCAGGGCCACGCACCGGTTTCCCAGCGCATCCTTGGCCAGCCGGAGCAGAAGGGTTGAATCCACGCCGGCGGAGAAGGCGACCACCGCGCCCCCCAGGGAACGCAAGATATCCAGGGCCGCTTGATGTTTGCCGGTCAATTCGGTTCCAATCACGGGTCAATCCTGAGGGTGTGGGGCCGGGTCCGAAAATCGCAAAGACAATGCTAGACTGTCGGGCCTCCAGGAGCAACGCGCAAGGGTTACGAGTTCGAACCGATGGGGTATACGCGAGACATGACGATTCCCGCGGCTTTCGATTCCGGTGGGCGCATCGCCCGCGGCGCGTTGCTTCTCTGTCTGCTCCTCGCGATGGTGGTGCGGGCGCTGTATTGGGCTGAGGTGCGCGACCTTCCCCTGTTCCAGCAACCGACCGGAGACGCCGCGACCTACGTGGGCCTCGCCGAAACGATGCAGCGCGAGGGCCCTCTTGCCCCCGCCGGCGCCCCCTACACCCAGGGCCCCCTCTATCCCTGGTTCCTCTTCGGCATGAACGCGCTCGGTTTCGGCCTGGCCGGCGCCCGCGCGGTGCAGTTCGCGCTCGGGGTCGCCGGGGTGGGCCTCCTCTGGATCCTTGGACGGCGTCTGGCCGGATCGATCGGGGCCATAGTGGCCGCCGCCGGGGGCGCGCTCTACGGCCCCTTCATTTTCTTCGAGGGCGAGCTCCTCTCCATCTCGCTCGCGGTGTTTCTCCTCGAGCTTGCGCTCGTATTCTGGGGCCGGCGGCGCAGCGCGTTCGCTGTCGGACTCTGCCTTGGCGCGGCCGCACTTGCCCAACCCAGCTTCCTTCTCGCCGGCGGCCTCATCACCGCTGCCGCGCTGCTCGCTCCGACGCGTTGGGGTTGGCCCGATCGCCGAGCGGCGCTTCTCCTTCTCGCCGGCCTTGCCGTTCTTCCCGCAATGACCGGCGTCCGCAACCTCGCGGTCTCCGGAGAGCCGGTCCTCATCTCCGCCAACGGTGGGATCAACTTCTACATCGGCAACAACCCCGACGCGGACGGCACCTTTCATATCCCGCCGGATTCAGGCCTCCTGAACCGCCCGGAGGGACTCTTCACGAGCGCGCGCGAGATTGCCGAACGCGCCCGGGGGCACAAGCTCACTCTCGCGCAGGCCGATCGCCACTGGTTCCAGCGCGGCGCGGACTTCTGGATCGGCGAGCCCGGCCGAGCCCTCGGGCTCACCGCCCGCAAGGCTTTGCTCGCGCTCAACGACTACGAGATCCCCAACCACTACGATTACGACTACTTCCGAGCCAAGGCGGTCGTGCTGCGCTTCCTTCCCACCCTGGGGTGGCTCCTCCCGCTGGGAGGAGTGGGCCTCGCCCTCGCATGGTGGAGCGGGCGACGCGAATGGGCGACGTTCTTCATCGCGCTCCTGCTCTCCGTCATGCTCTTCTTCGTCACCGCACGCTATCGTCTTCCGCTGGCCGTACTGCTCTGGCCGGCCTGCGGGCTTGCCGTTGAGCGCATCCTCGCCTGGCGACGGCGCCCGGTGCCGCTTCTCGCGGTCGTCGGGGCGGCCGCGCTCTACGCCGGCCTCGCGTTCATCCCGCTCGTTCAACAGGCGCTGGCGCGGTCCCACATGGCCAACGTCGAGGGCGCGACGCTCCTCCAGCAGGGCGATCTCACCGGGGCGGCACAAGCCTTTCAAAGGGCGCTCGACGCGAACCCCAATAATCCCGAGGCGCTCAACAACCTGGGACGCGCTCTCGCTCTTCAGGGAAAGACCCTGGAGGCCACGAATCACTACCGCCACGCTCTCGCCGTCGACCCCGGGCAAGCGGAGACCTACTTCAACATCGAGGAGCTCTACCGCAAGGCGGGACGCCTCGATGACGCGCTCGAGATTCTCGACCGGCTGGAGCAAGCTCGCGGAGGTCGCATCGGCGACGTGGCCGGCACCGTCGCCTACCGGCGCGGCGTGCTCACCTACGCCAAAGGAGACACCGCGCGGGCGTTGGCCTATCTGGAGGAATCCGTCGCCGCGCAGCCCGATCTCGCCGCCGCATGGCTCACGTTAAGCGTCGCCTATCGCAAGAACGGAGATCCGGCCAAGGCCCTGGAAGCGGCCCGCCGAGGCGCCGCGCTCGCTCCGAACTCCGTAGAGGGATCGCTCGCTCTCGCAGCGGCCCTCGTGGGCATCGGGGATCGCCTGGGTGCGCTCGGTGCGTATCAGCATGCCCAGGACCTGGGGAACTCCGATACCGGGGTGCGCTTCGAGATGGGGAGGCTCCTCGTGGAGCTCGGGCGGGACAAGGATGCCGAACCGTATCTCCTGGCCGCCAACGAGGGAGCCCCCAACCCGGCGGCGCTCCTTGCCCTGGGGTTTCTGTACGAGAGGGCGGGCCGCATCGAGGATGCACGCACGGCATACGAGGCACTGACGCGTCTGCGCGCACCCCAGGCTGGCGAGGCGCGGGCGCGCCTGCAGGCGATGGGGCCGGCACGAGCTGATGGGCGCCGCCGCTAGACGCATCGTTGCCCTCGCGGGTGGACTCGCGCTGCTCGCGGTGGGACGAGGCTGGACAGCGACGGGGTTGGACCGACACCCGTTCTTCGCCTACGGGATGGAGTGGTTCCTGAAACTGACGCCCGGGGAGATCGGGTTCTACCTTCGCTACCTCTCCGTCGGGATTTTCGCGGCAATGTTCTTGACCTACGCCCTGGAACCGGCGGCGGATCGCCTCACCCACGCGGGGCGCCGCTGGGCCCGCAGCCCGAAGGTCACCGCGGCTGCGCTCGCACTTGCCGCAGCCTGTATGACGCTCATCGTGTCGCTGGTTCTCCTGCGCGACCAGGTGGTCACCGACGACGAGTACGTGTATCTCTTTCAGTCGCGCCTTCTCCTCGCCGGCCACGCAGCGGCTCCTGCGCCGGCACTCCCCGAGTTCCTGAGCAACGTCTTCGTTACGGTGCGCGACGGTCGCTGGTTCGGGCAGTACCCGCCGGGGCAGCCCATCGCGCTCATCCCGGGTATCCTCCTCGGCTGGGCACGAGCGGTGCCGATCCTCATGGCAGCGGTCAACACGCTCCTCTCCTTCGCGATCCTTCGTCGCGTCCTCGGCCCCTCGTGGGGATTCGCCGCGACCCTGCTCCTGCTCACCTCCCCGCTCTTCCTGCTGACCGGTTCCACGCTGCTGAGCCATTCCACCGCGTACTTCGCGCTGGCCCTCGCCACGTGGGGAAGCCTGCGTGCCACGGCTCGGGACGGGATCGGCGCTGGAGTCGCCGCCGGCGCGGGCCTCGGCTTGCTCCTCCTCACTCGCCCATACACCGCGCTGACCCTTGGCATCTTCCCCGCCGGACTGCTCGCGGTCGCCGCTCTGCGGCGGCGCCAACGCGCTGTCCTTGCGGCTCTCGCCGTCTCGATCCTTGCCGGTCTGTGCCTTCTCCTCTACAACCGGGCGGTGACCGGAAACCCGTTCGTGACCGGATACCAGGCCGCCCGCGGTCCCTCCATGATCGAATTCGGCTTCGGGCCCATCGTGCCCGGTGTGCACGAACACACGCCGGTTCAAGGACTGCGAAACGCCGCTCTCCTCGCGGTCCGACTTCACTTCTGGAGTTGGGGGTGGCCGCTCGCCGTGCTTCCTCTGGCGCTGGCGCTCTTGCGAGTGCGTCGAGGAGACCGCGCGCACGAGAGCCTGGCCGCACGGGTCGCCACAGCGGCCCTTCTCGTCGGCCTCCTTTCCTACGTCCCCTACTGGTCCATCGGGGTCAACGACACGGGGCCGGTGAAGACCTACGAGATGCTCCTGCCCGTCGCGCTGCTCAGCGCGCTCGGCATGCGCCGCGCCGCAGAACGCTGGGGCCTTCGCGTCGTCGCCGCGGGTGCGATGGCCTCGATGGCAACGGCCCTCGCGATCTTCTGGCCGCCACAGGTGCAGCACCTGCGGGAGCTGACTGCCGGAATCGCGGAACCCTGGGCGGAGGTGCGGGCGACGGTCGATCCTCCCGCCATCGTTTTCGTAAACTCCACGCAGGAGCAGCCGGCGCGGAGCTGGGTCTACGGGCGCCCCAACCCTCGCCCCGACCTGTCCGATCCGATTCTCTACGTGGCCGATCTAGGAACGAGCAACGTCCGATTCTGGGAGCGGCACCGCGAGCGGCGGCCCTACCGGCTCAGCGTGCGCGACGGTCGCGCCGTGGTCGAACCTCTCTATCGGGAAACCCCATGACACACAGAAACCTCATCGTGTTGGCCGTGCTCCCCCTCCTCACCGCGGTGGGGCTCGGCCTCGCCCATGCGGCCCCAGCGGAGACGCGATTCGGTGTCCTCGAGTGGCGAGGCTATCCAGAGCAGTACCTGTGGCGGATCGAGTGGGAGCCGATCGCCGTCTTGCGAAGCGGGGCCTGGCTCGCTCCGGGGAAGCGCCAGGAAGCAGGGCTCGACACCGTGTTCGCTCCCGAGGGGATGGGCACGTTCGTCGCCGAGGGGTGGGCCCCGTCGTTCTGGGCATGCGACACCTTCGACGTAGCGATAGGCCGCTGGAAGCCGGGATCGCTTCCGGTCGACCTCGGTCTGGAGGATCCGATCCCCGGCACGACCCGGGCGGGATGGATGCGCTGGCCACTCGACGATCCGGCGCAAGTGTGGCATGGGCTTGGGCGACCGCAGGACCTGGCCGGCGCCCTCTCCGGCCTGACCCGCGACGCGCGGACGCAGATCGAGAAGGAACTCCCGCCCGGGCTGGAGATCGACCCGACCGTGCCCCTCGTTCGCGAGAATCTGCGGCTTGCGCGAAGCCTGGACCCGGAGACGCTGGAGTTGGTGGGCAGGATGCATGGAGCGGTCCGGCTCAAGGGAGGGGGCGCGTCGTCGGACGTTGTGCTGCACTTCTGGGCGAGCGCCCACGCGGGGGAACGCCGTTTTCGCCTCGCCCTCCTCGACCTACCGCGGGCTGGCGCCGCCCGCCTCTCGCGCCGGCTGATTGGAGTGCTGGAATCCCCCGAGTCGGGGATGCCGCTGGCCATACTCCGCGAAGAAGCGGAGCGTGGGCGCCGCACCGTGGTGCTCGAGCTCCTCTCCTCCGGGGTCTTCCGTCCGGTGTTCGAGTCGGCCTGGACCGGCTGCGGGCCCTAGCCACCGATCGACTTCAGTAGTTGCGCGCCCAGATCACGCGCCGCGTGCTGGGCTGCCCCGTCACCATGCAGGTACCGGGTTCGTTGGGCGCGTCGAGCGGTATGCAGCGGATGGTCGCCTTGGTCTCCTCCTTGACCTTGGCCTCGGTCTCTGCGGTGCCGTCCCAGTGAGCGAGATAGAAGCCGCCCTGCTCCTCCAGTTTCGACTTGAAGGTTTCGTAGTCGTCCACCCGGTGGGTGTGCCCCTCGCGGAACTCGCGCGCCCGCACCAGGAGGTCGCGCTGCATACCGTCGAGAAGCTCCACGAGGTGCCGCCCCACGTCGTCCCTTGGCACGCTCAGCTTTTCCCCCGTATCGCGGCGCACGAGGACAACCTGCCCCTTTTCCACATCGCGGGGCCCGAGCTCGACTCGTACCGGGGTTCCTCTCTGCTCCCACTCGGCGAACTTCCAACCCGGCTTGTACTGCTCGCGGTCATCGAGGTGAAGGTCCAGATCGGGGTGGTTGCGCTTCAAGGCCTCGAACAATTCCCGCCCGGCGCGCTTCATGGTCTCGACCTGATCGTCCTTCATCCAGATGGGGAGCACCACCGCATGGATGGGCGCCAGCTTGGGCGGGACCACCAGCCCCTTGTCGTCGGAATGGGTCATGATGAGTCCGCCGATCAACCGCGTGCTCACGCCCCAGGATGTGGCCCAGACGTACTCGCGCTCGCCCTTCTCGTTCTGGAACGTCACGTCGAAGGCCTTGGCGAAATTCTGCCCGAGATGGTGGCTCGTCCCCGCCTGCAGGGACCTCGTATCCTGCATCATGGCCTCGATGCAGTAGGTCTTGAAGGCGCCGGGGAACTTCTCGGATTCGGACTTCACCCCCTTGATCACCGGCATCGCCATGAACTCCTCGGCGAAGGTGGAGTACACGTCCAGCATCCGCCGCGCCTCCTCGTCGGCCTCCGCCTCGGTGGCGTGGGCGGTGTGCCCTTCCTGCCAGAGGAACTCGGTCGTGCGCAGGAAAAGCCTGGGGCGCATCTCCCAACGCACCACGTTGGCCCATTGGTTTATCAGGATGGGTAGATCGCGGTAGGACATGATCCACTTGCGGTACATGTCCCAGATGATCGTCTCCGAGGTGGGGCGCACGTAGAGTGGCTCCTCCAGCTTCTTGCCGCCGCCGTGAGTCACCACCGCGCACTCCGGGGAGAACCCCTCCACATGCGCGGCCTCGCGCTTCATGAAGCTCTCGGGGATGAAGAGTGGGAAGTATGCGTTCACGTGGCCGGTGTCCTTGAACATCCGGTCCAGGGTCCGCTGCATCTTCTCCCAGATGGCATAGCCGTTGGGCCGGATGACCATGCATCCCCTCACCGGTGCGTTCTCGGCCAACTGAGCCTGGGCGATGACGTCGCCGTACCAGCGTGAATAGTCTTCAGCCCGGGGGGTGATCCCTTTCGACATGGCGCGACCTTTCGTGAATGGAAGCGAGCCTCGCTTGGCGAGCCGCGGAGTATACTTCACCCCTTCGCAGCCTGGGCAAGTCCCGTGGGCTGCCACTCCGCCCGCCAACATTTCGGGGCGCGGCGCAGAAATGGATGTCGGTCATTCTGACAGTCAACGACTCGTCAGATATCTATAATCTACTGAATGCTGCACAGTTAGCCCGGCGCTCCGGTTGACAGTTCTTCGGGTGCGTGCTACACTTTTGTCGGTGCAGGTGGACTCAGATCCCAGTGGCCGCCGGTTCTCGCTGACGGCCAAAGGCGTCCACCCCGGCGGCTCCTGCGTTACCCGTGGGGTGTTTCGCCTCAAGAACGAACGAGCTGTCATCGCGAACTGTGTGTCCGCATCGTGCCTATCGCTAAGGAGGTAGTACAAGATGAAGCGCGCTTTGATAGGACTGCTTCTCGGCTGTTTCATGACGATGGGGCTGTCCGCCATCGCTCTGGCAGGCGGGGATAACGACCAGGCGGCCATCTCCGTCCATGTCACCCCCATTGTCCAGAAGAGCCCCTGCGAGAACATGCCCACGCCGACCGCCAAGACCATGGTCACGGAAGTCGGCTGCATGCCGTACCCGGACGGCTACAGCATCTGGATCCTGGTCTGCAACGCTTCCGACTCGACCGGCATTGCCGGTTTGGAGTTCGGTATCGAGTACGACGGCGACGTGGCGTCCGGGATTGACGTCGACAGTTGGAATATGTGCGCCGATCTCGAGTTCCCCCAGGGTGACGGCGCGGGACCCGAGCTGGATTGGCCTGCTGCAGGCACCGGGACCATCATCGTCTGGGACCGTCTGGTCAACTGTCAGACCACCCCCTCCGAGCCGAACTCGCCGTACAGCGTCGTCGCCATCGCCGGCACGATGAACGTTTGGCTTTACGGCCCGGACCAGTTCGCAATCGACACGCGGCCGGTCTCCGGCTTCGCGAAGGTCGCCAACTGCAAGGCCTCTGAAGATCGGATCGACGGCCTGGTTCCTTCCCACCTCGGCATCGCAGGGTTCTGCATGTCGGGCTGGAACCCCTGCGGAGCCCCGACCCCGGTCGAGGCAACCACCTGGGGACGGGTGAAGCAACAGTACAACTAGGATCTCCTTGCACCGAGGACCCTCCGCGGCTTTCCCCGCGGGGGGTTCTTTTTTTGACCTCCCGGCACCGCCCAGGTTTTCAGCTTGGTGCCAGCCCCAGAGCCTCACGCGCCTCCGCAACCACCAGAAACGAGCCGGCGACGAGGAGCACGTCAACCTTGAGCGACATGGCCCGGTCGAGGCCCCGGACCACCGTCTCCGTGCACCGTCCCGCTCGCCCCGATCGCCGCGCCAGAAGCTCGGGGGGCGCCGAGCGGACCCCCGCCGCTCGCGTGAAAACGAAGGCATGGGCCACACCCGCCAGAGCTTCGAAGAAGGCTCGATGGTCCTTGTCGATGGCCATCCCGACCAGCATCCCCACGCGAGCACCGGGAAAGTGAAGCCGGACCGCCGCCGCCACCGCGCGAGCAGCCGCGGGGTTGTGCCCCCCGTCGAGCACTACGTGTCGCTCCCCGCTTCGGACCACCTCCAGCCGTCCCGGCACGCATCCGTCTCGGAGCCCGCAGAGCTATCGCGCGCCGGAGGATCGGCGCCGGTAGCAGCGCCTCCGCCACTGCGACCGCGGCGGCGATGTTGTCCGCCTGGTGCGCACCCAGGAGCCGGGTCGGGATGCGTCCGTACTCCTCACGACCGCGGAGCGTGAAAACCCCGCCCGTGGTGTGCGCACTCTCCAAGGTCACGTGCACCGCGTCCCGCACCCAGGTGGCGTTCATCCGCTCCGCGAGCAACCGTGCTTGGATCGCAGACAGGGCGGTTGGAGACTGCGGCATCACGAAGGCGTGGCCGCCCCGTTTGAAGATGAAGGCCTTATCGGTGGCAATCGCTCGCACGGTTCGTCCGAGGACGGCGCGGTGATCGAGCGAGATCGGCGTCAAGACCGCCGGACCCGGCGGGAGGACGTTGGTGGCGTCCAGACGCCCGCCCAACCCGACCTCCACCACCGCTCGGGACACCTGTTCCTTCTGAAAGTGGAGCAGGGCGAGCGCTGTCAGGTGTTCGAAAGTAGTCCTGAATCCTGCCGCCGGCTCGACGGAGAAGTGTTCCGCGATCATCGAGACGGTCTCGGCGAACACCCGGGCGGAGATCGGCCGGCCGTTCACCCGCACCCGCTCCCTCATCGTGTGCAGATGCGGAGATGTGTAGAGCCCGGTGCGTTCGCCGCCCGCGCGAAGGATGCGCTCGATGAGATGAGCTACCGTCCCCTTCGCGTTGGTCCCGCCCACGTGCACAGCCGGGACCGCTCGCGGATCCCACCCCATCTCGTCCAGGCGCTCGGCGAAGCGCCGCAGGTCATGCGTGCGGGCCGTCCGCCGGTACCGAGCGAGGGCCTCGTAGTTGACGAAGCTCAGGAGATACTCCTCGGCTTCGCGAGCCGTGCGAAAGCGCATGGCCGGGGAGGTTAGGAACACCGCGCCCCCGTGTCAAACCGGCTCTCGTTGACACGACGGAGACCGCCCGGCATGATCCCGGGCATGGACCGTGAGACTGCCGCTCCGCGGGTCGCTTTGCCCCTCCTGGTCGTGCTGGGCCTGGTCCTGGCCGCCTTTGGGGTCGCCCTTCGTTCGACGCTTACCCCGCCGCTCCTGGCCGCCTTCATCCTCTACCTGCTCTTCCCTCATCGCCGTGCGCAATGGGCGCTACGCACGATGCTGGTCGTGACGGTGGCGGCGCTGATCTGGGTGGTCGGCAGATTCGGTTGGGTGCTGCTCATCCTCGGCGTCTCGCTCTTCCTCGCCTACGTGCTCAATCCGGCGGTGCTTGCGCTGGGGCGGCGTCGCGTTCGGCGGGAACTCGC
Organism: Candidatus Eiseniibacteriota bacterium; assembly: GCA_963762255.1. Taxonomy (GTDB): domain Bacteria; phylum Eisenbacteria; class RBG-16-71-46; order JABDJR01; family JABDJR01; genus CAVXKA01. Next base: position 100,136 of record CAVXKA010000002.1, on the reverse strand, counting down.
CATCCTTCTCCTGATGGTTCCGGTCGTGGGGATCCTCGTCGCCGCGGTCTTCCTGCTCCTTCCTCCAATCGTCCATCAACTCGGCCAGATCACGGTCGCCCTGCCCGAAGTGGCGGACCGCGTCCAGGAGGCAGTCGCCCCCCTTCTGGCCCGCTTCAACCTCCAGGATCTGGAGGCGCGCTACGCCGAGCAGCTCCCGAAGGTGGTTGCGAAGGCGAACGAGATCCTCCTCAAGGCGGTCACCGGCATCGCCGGAGCCACCCGTGTCGTGAGCAGCCTCCTTGCCGCGCTCGCCCTTGTCCCCTTCTGCACGTTCTACTTTCTACGCGACTACGACCGGGTGCGTCACCGCGGCGCGGAGTTGATCCCGCGCCGCTACCACCCGTGGTTTGCGGCGACGGCCGCCGAGATGGACCGGTTGCTGGGGCGCTGGCTGCGCGGGGTGGCCACGGTCGCGCTCATCGTGGGCACCCTCACCGCGATCGGGAGCTACTTTCTCGGCATCCCGTACGCGCTGGCGCTGGGCGCCCTGGCCGCGCTTCTCAACTTCCTGCCGGTCGTGGGCTTCTGGGTGAGCCTTCTCGTGGCGGCGGTGGTCGGCCTGATCGGAGTGGGCTGGGTCGGCGTTGTTCGCGTGGCGATCCTCTACTTCAGCATCGGCTTCGTCGAGGGCCAGTTTCTATCGCCGCGCATCGTGGGGGGCGCGGTGGGGCTGCATCCCATGGTGGTGCTCCTGGCCCTGATCGTCTTCGCCGATCTTTTCGGCATCCTCGGAGCGTTTCTCGCCGTGCCCCTCACCCTCGTCCTGGCGGTGGCCGCGCGGCAGCTGCATGCGCTCTACCTCGCCTCCGACATGTATCGGGACGAGACGCAACCCTAGCGCAGAAGATCGAGTTGGCCGTCGGCGTCGCGAGGCGCCTCGGCGCGCTCTTCCCTCTCGATTCGCGCCTGTCGCTCCGCCACATTCCGCAGGAAGCGTCGGTAGTAGCGATTCACGGTATGCCCGTCGATCCGCTCTCCCTGCCCGCGATGCCCGCGCAGCGCCCCTGAAAACGTGCTCGGGATGTGCAGGAGTTCGTGGATCAGAACCTTGGTCCGCTCCTCCTCGCCGACGGGGTCGAAATGCTCGGCAAGCACCTCGATCACGTACTGCGGGCGCACACCGAGGGCCCCCTGCCAGATCGTGGGCAACTCCCAGATACGCGCATAGGCGCGCGAAGTCGACCCGAAGGACCGACGACAATGAACGCGCGCCATGTCCACGTGCCCGAACTCGAGCACGTCCACCAAGTGCGACAGCGCAGCGTGCACTTCCGGGGCCGGCTCGTAGCGGACGCGCCCCACGCTATACCACGAACCGGTCGCCGTCCTCGGCGAGAAGAATGGGACCCGAGTACTGGTCGGCCGCTTCGCGCACGCGCACCCGGTCGTCCGGGAGCGGGTAGAGATGCGTCAACGCCAACTGCTTCACTCCTGCCTCCGATGCCAGGCGCCCCGCTTCCGGCGCGGTCAAGTGACCCTCGGCGGGATGGGCGGCATCCCCGGAACATTCCGCGATGAGAAGGTCCGCGTCCCGGCACAGATCGACCAGAGAATCGCACCACGCGGTGTCGCCGGTGAAGACCATCGTCCCCCCATGCTCGGCGGTGAAGCGGTACCCGTGGTTCACGACCTGGTGGGAGAGCCGTCGCGTTTCGGCGCGCCATGGGCCGACCGCGAACTCACTTCCTTCCTCGACCTCCTCGACCGTGAACCCCGCATCGCCGCCGTCGGTCCAGGAAGCCACCCCGTTCCGCAGACGGTCGAGGAAATGGCTGAAGCCAGGAGGGCCCACGATCCGCACGGGGGCGGTACGGCGAAATCCGGGCGTGTACTTTGAGGCGAAAAGGAAATGGAGCAGATCGAGGGTGTGGTCCGGATGAACGTGCGTGAAGAGGAGGGCGTCGGTCTTCCGGAAGTCGATACCCAGCTCGGCTTGCCGGCGTAACGACCCGGACCCGCCGTCCACGGTGACCTGGAACCCCGTACCCTGCAGGCTGAGGGCCGCGGTGGAGCGCCGCGCCGAGGGCACGAGGGTACCCGTGCCCACCAGCGTCACGATCATGCGGGGACCGGCGGGCGGACCCTCACGCGCACCCGCTCCCCTTTCCCCATGCCGAGCTGCGCTCCGGCATGCCCCTGGGCCACCGCGATCTCCAGGTAGCCCGAACTCCCGAAGAGGGCAAGCGATTCCCCCGGCATCCCGTCCTGATAGGTGCGCGAGATTCGCGGGATCGCGCGCACGCCCACCATGACCTCGAGAGCGTCATCCGTCTCGCCCAGATCCTGGCGATGGATGTTGGTGACAAGGTTTCCGAAGTGGTCGGCGTAGAGCACCTGCCCCACGGTCCATCCCCCGTCCCGGCGTGGCCTGGGTGTGTGGAGATGCACGGCAAGCGTGCTGCGCTCGCCGATCTCCTCCGGGTCGTCTCCGCGAGCCAGTCGCGCTGCAGCGGGAGCGAAGATATCGCGGCCGTGAAATGTGGCGCTGGGATCGGGCCGCCCCACGCCATCCCGAATGCGGTAGATCGTTTCGCTCCCATCGAAGAACGGCGTAAAGATCCCGTTGTCCGGGCCGACGAAAAACTGCTCGCCCGCGCGGACGATGATCGGCTTGCGCAGCCCTCCCACACCGGGGTCCACCACCGCCAGGTGGACGGTGCCCTTCGGAAAGAACGGGCAGGCCTGGGAAAGAACCAGCGAGGCCTCCAGCGCCGAGTACGGCGTGATGCTGTGGGTGATGTCGACCAGGACGGCATCCGGACACGTGCTGAGGAGCACGCCGCGCATCGCACCGATGTAGTGACCCGACTCGCCGAAGTCGGTCGTGATCGTGATGAAGGGCCGCGTCATGTCTCTTCCCCCTCCGGCTGAGTTTCCCTGCGAATCCAGTCGAGATACGCGCCCAGGCCCGCCGCCACCGGGATCACCAGGATTTCCGGGACCTCGTACGGGTGCAGCTCCCGAAGCCGCTGCGTCACCTGCGGGGCGCGCCGGGCGTGCGTCTTGATGACGAGGAGGATCTCCTCGGCTTGGTCGATCGCCCCCTGCCAGCGGAAGATCGAGCCGACCCCGGGCACCCGACTCACACACGCGGCGAGCCGCTCCTCGACCAGCGCTCGGGAAATTCGCTCGGAGGTCGCCTCGTCCGGCACGGTCGACAGCACCACAACGGCGACGTCGGGGGCGACGGGCGCGGTCACGCCTACTTCCGCGCGGCGGAGCGCGTGACCGCCTCGGTCAAGATCGGCTCGATGACGGCGATGCCCTTCTCTTTGGGGTCGTCCAGCCCGTCGATAACGCGTTCCTGAACGGCGGCCACGTTGGTTTGACCCCACCAGTTTCCGCTCACGTCCACATCCACCCGGTCGGGGCCGTAGCCGCTCAGGCTGAGGTCCGAGTTGCCGTTCTGAAAAATGTTGTTGCCGTTCACCTTTGCCCGGGCGCCGGCGGAAAGGACGATCCCCCAGTCGTTGCCGGTGACGGTGGTGCCCGTGATCACCGGATCCGAGCGCCGAGCGACGATGCCCCGCCCCAGACAGAGCGTCACCGTGCACTCCTCGACTCGCCCGCCGCTCCCGCGCGCGAACATGATGCCGTTCTGCGTCCCCACCACGAACGACCGCTTCATGGTTACCTGGGCGCCCCGGTCGACGTTCACGCCGACTCCTGTCCCTCCGGTGTTGCCGATCATGGTGACCAGCACGTTCTCCAGAGTCCCCCGACCGCCGATGAAGGTCATGCCGGCCTGCTGGCAGAGCCGGACCGTTGTGTCCTTCGCGGTCAGCTCTCCATCGAACACCTTGATCCCCTCGTTCGCGTACTCGATGTTCACCGCCACAAGATCGACGCGCGCGGCCTTTCCGCGGACCACGATTCCCTGCCAGTCCGTCCACCGGGCGGCCTGGGCGTCGCTGGTGAGGATGACGGTGTCCGCTTCGGCGCCCCGCACGGAGAGGGTCCCCTCCACGATGATCTCCAGATCGAAGATGTTCGTCCCCTTGCCGTCCCTGATATCGGACTTGAAGCGCACGGTGGTTCCGGGCTCGATCTTGAGGGTGGCACCCGCCGGCACGGTCACGTCCTCGGTCACGATGTACGGGCTGCCGAGCTTGTCCCAGGTGGTGACGGCGTCGGTCAGTCGTCCCCCCACTCGCGTCTCGGCCAGCGCGGGCGAAGCAGCCGCAGCAAAGGCGAGCGAGACAGCGACAAGGACCCGACGAGAGCAAGAAGTCCGCAACAGCATGGAAAGACCGCGTCCTTTCTGTATCCAGGTTCGGTCCCAGCGAGGACCGATGATGCTACCAACCTGCGAGGACTCCATCAAGGCGCGCCGCCCTCGCCGCGGGCGCGCGCACGCAGGGTCGTCCAGAGAGGTTCGATGGCGGCGCTGGAGAGAAGCAGGATTTCACCCGGTCGCGCCGCTCGCCCACCGGACACTCGAATCGCGCGCCACCCCGCCTCTTCACCACCCACGTCCACGATCGCCAGGGTGTCTCCGGCTCCGAACCAGACCAAGCGACCCTCCACGCGCAAGAGCCCCCAACGATCGAGCGCGCCCGCATCAGCAGGCTCGAATCGCTCGGCACGCAGGCGCACCCAGTTGCCGAGCGCCTCACGCGCTCCCCGAGTCGCCGGCGCACCATCCGCGAGAGCGATCGTCACGGAATCGCCGGCGTGTTCCACGTGCACGGAATCCACGCGGTCGAGACCGAAACCGAAGGGCGCCCGCTCCCGCAGGGGGTCCACCGAGCCAAGAAGCACCTCCCGATACTTCATAGGGACTTCGAGTAGATGCGTCCGACCCGAGGAGTATGCATAGCACAGATTGGAATCTCCGGGGACGGGGTTGCCGAGAGCGGCGCCGATCGTGTCGCCATCGGACGTCGCCACCACGACCGCGGTCACGGGGGAGGCGAGTCCATACGCCGCAGGCTGCCACCCTCTCTCCGGGCCGAAATGCTCGATGTGCATATGGTTCAGGGAGAGCAGGTATTCCCGAAGCTTCTGGGGATCCGCAGGGCCCGGAAAGGGTCGGATCACCCGCCATGCTCCGTCCGAATCCCGCGACACCTCGGCCCGCACCGCTCCCCCGGAGCCGATCCACCGCACGTTGACGGCACGGAAATCGGGGAATGGCAGGAGTACGGTATCCCGCAGCTCGAGGGTCGATTTGAGCAGGTACGTGCGGGTCTGCCGGGATTCGAGCAGGGCCACCTCCATCCCGCTTCCGACCCGTACGTAGTCGAAGTCCCCGCTCGGCGTGAACGCGCCCACGAGGAGCGTGTCCGGAGGAAGTCCGCCTCGATACGCCGCCCGCAACATCGCCCGCGGGTAACGCATCCCGTAGGTGTCCAACTTCTCCCGTGTGAGCGGAAAGCGCCGCGCCTCGACGGGAAGACGTTCGAGCCGCTTGAGAAGCGCGTTCACCGCGACCACGTCAGCGGCATCCTGCACAGGCCTCACCACGTCCCACCCACCTCCCTCCGCCCGCGGGACCAGAACGGTGGTGTCGGGGCCGTAGGCCACGGTCAGGGTGTCGGGGAGGCTCCGCCGCAAAGCAAAGAAGGGAGGTTCAGGTTCCGCGTTTCGATTTCTCATGAGCGTGAGGGTAAGAACGAGCAGGATGACAAAGACCACCGCACTGATCAGGAGTGCCCGGCGACCCATCCCGCTACCTTCTCCGCCACCAGGCGGCCGCGCCCGCCACGAGCACACCGAACGGTAGCGCGCCGACGAGCAGAACCATGAGCGCCCGGCCTTGCTGCCGGGTCAAGAGCACGGGGCGGCTCGTCCGCTCACGCGGACGAAGCTGGATCGAGGATTCCTCGTCGGCCAACCACTGCACGCACCCCAGGAAGAAGTCAGCATCCCCCAGCACGCCAAAGAGCTCCTGCGTCGCGAAATCGTCGTCCCCCACCAGAATGAGCCGCCCCGGCCGGGTCGACGCGGGCCACTCCGCCGCCGCCGCTAGAACACGCGCCGACGGCTCCGATCCGGGATCGTTCACCGTCACCGTGCCCGCGCTCGATCGGATCAACGCCGCCTGTCGGGTTCCCGCCACCGATGGACGTGAGAGCAGAATCTCGCCGACGCCGCGAAGCACGACCGGCAGGCTGCGCCGCCGAAGCGCGGCCACCGCGGGGTGCGAAGAGTACTCTCCCGGAAGCAGGACCTGCGGCTCGCGACCGGAAGGATCGGCCAGGAAGCGCGGGACGAACCGCATCCCGAAGCGGGCCAGGGTGGAGTCCATCGTGACCGGCCACGCTGGATCGAGAAGCACGAGCAGGCGTCCGCCTCCGGCCAGGAATACGCGGAGGCTCTCCTCCTCGGCGGGCACGAATGGAACCTGGGGGCCGGCCACGACAAGAACGTCCACGGAATCGCGCGGCGATCGTCCGTCGAGGAGGCCCAGCCCAACAACCGAGTACCCGCGCGAGTCGAGCGCCTCGGCCGCGCTCCGCGCGCCCCGCGGCGAGGCATCGTTGAACGTGGGCTCGCCGTGACCGCGGAGAAACGCGATGCGGGCGCGCTTGCCCGGCCGCGACGCGCGCAGGAGCGCCCCGAGAAAGTCCGTCTCCCGCGCGCCGTTGAAGGTCTCGTGCCTCTCCCCCACCCGCACCACGGTCGTGGGTTCGCGCAGGTTGAAGCGAAAGGCTTCGCCCGGTTCGCGATCGGGATCCACCGCCCGAAAGACGACGGCCGGGTCGACCATTCGCGCTGCATCGGCTAGCGCCGCTATATCCGCTCGCGTCGGGTCGCCTTCGGGATAGAAGGCGAGGATCTCCGGCGGCGAGGGAGCGCTGTGAAGGGCCGCCGCGGTCTCCGGAGCGAGAGTGAACAACTTGTCCCGGGTGACGTCCGTTTGCGCGCGGAAGTGCGACGCCAGCACGTTCACAAGGACCGCGATCGCCACAACGAACACTGCCGTGCCCAGCACGTTGCCCCCCTCCTGCGTGGCGCGCAACGAGAGGAAGTGCTGGATGTCGTGACCGGCACGGAAGAAATAGACGAGGAAGAGCGCCGCCCCCAGAGCAGCCAGGCCGAGCGCGGCCGGGCCGGACCCGGCGACGAGAAGTCGTGTCAACGCCGCCGCCGCGACAAGAAGAAGTCCGAGGTACCCGAGCAGATCCAGGCGGCGCATCACGGCTTCCACCGGGACGCCAGGACGGCCTGGGTGGAGGCGAAGAGGCCCACGGCAATGAGAGAGACGTAGTACACGATGTCCGCGGTGTCCAGCACGCCGCGACCGAAGTTCTCGAAGTGGCCGGCGAAGGAGATCGCAGTGAGCACCGCGGCGAGCATTCCCGAAGTAATGCTCCCCAACCAGTGGGCAAGCCAAAGGGCGAGGAACAGGGCGAAGGAGGCCGTGGCCGCCACGACCTGATTCTGGGTGAGCGCGGAGAGAAAGAGGCCGATGGCCAAGTACGCGCCGCCGGTGAGGAAGAGTCCGAGGAACCCGGTGGCCACCGGGCCCCACTCGGGATCCCCGTAGGCGAAGAGCACTCCGACATGCGCGGCGGAGCCGAGCAACATAGCCACGTACAACCCAAGCGAGGCCAGGAACTTTCCCAGCACCACCGCCGATTCCCGCACCGGCGTGGTGAGCAGGATCTCCAACGTCCCCTGCCGCTTCTCCTCGGCGAGAAGCCGCATGCTCACCAGAGGAAGCAGAAAGAGCACCATCACGGACACGCTGTAGAGATACGGCCGGATTACCTGCTGGTTCACATCGACCGACTCACCACCCGTTCTGCTGGAGAGAGCGACGAATCCGGAGAGCTCTCCGAAGAAGAAGGTGCCCGCCAGGACGAGGTACACCGCGAGCACGGCGTACGCGACGGGCGAAGTCCAGTAGGCGAGAAACTCCCGCTTCGCGACGAGCCACACGCTACGCATGAAGGCGAACCTCCCCGATTCGGATCATGCCGGCCCCTCCCCCCGTGCGGAGGTGACCGCGCGGAAGACCGCTTCCAGATCCACCGCTTCCCGGCGAAGTTCCAGGAGTTCCGCTCCGTGCGCGATGAGCGCTTGGGCCACTCTCGGGGCGGCGTCTTCCGCATCCTCGACGGCGACATGGTAGGTACCGGAGACCGGCGAATCGACCCGCAGCACACCGGGGAGCGCGCGCAGCGCCTCCGGCTTCGCACCGCGGGCACGCACGACCAGGCGTTGCCCCGTCCCGTAGCGCCGCGCCAACTCTTCCGGGGCGCCGGCCGCGACGAGGCGCCCTTCGTGAACGATCAGAACGCGCCCGCAAATCTGGCTCACCTCGGAGAGAATGTGACTGGAGAGAAGGACCGTCTTCGTTCCCCCGAGCCCACGGATGAACTCGCGTACTTCCGCCACCTGGTTGGGGTCGAGCCCGCTGGTGGGCTCGTCGAGAAGCAGCACGGACGGGTCGCCCAGGAGCGCCATGGCCAGACCCGCCCGCTGGCGGTAACCCTTCGAGCACTTCGAGAGGAGGCGGTCGCGCACCGATTCCAGACCCGCCAGGGAGATCACGCGCTCGATCTCACCCCGAAGGCGGCCGGGCGCTATCTCCTTCAGCCCGCCCATGTAGGCGAGGAAATCCGTCACGCTGAGGTCCCGATAGAGCGGGACATCCTCCGGGAGATAACCGGTCGTCTTGCGCACCGCACGCGAGGCCGAGCGCACGTCGAAGCCGCCCACGCGAACCTCGCCGTCGGTGGCGGGCATGAAGCCCGTGAGGATGCGCAGCGTCGTCGTCTTCCCCGCGCCGTTGGGTCCCAGGAAACCGACGATCTCGCCTTGCGCCACCTCGAAGCTGATGCCCTTGAGCGCGGCCACGTGGGCGTATTCCTTGGTGAGCCCGCGAACGGTGATCATCGCGCCCGCTCCGCAAGGAGAATCCGCCGGCTGGTGGCAGGGTGGGTGAAGAGCGTCGCTTCGATCCAGGCCGGGGGAAGAACGTCGGAAAGATTCTCCCGGCCCAAGCGTTCCTCGGCGCGGATGAACGTCTCGGGATCTCCGGTGAGCGCGATCGAGGCGAGGTCGGCCTGCGTCTCCATCCGCCGCGAGATCCAGTTGGAAGGAACGACCGCAACGACGCTCAGGGTCAGATAGAGCGCGTAGGCGGGGAAGACCAGAGCCGGATCGCCGAGGCCCGCCAGCCCGTGCCGCGCCGAGGCGACCCACCGCAACAGCACCGCCTGCCCCAGAAAGAGACCGAGCGCGGCCGCGGCAAGCCCGAGGGCCAGGCCCACGTTCACGTGGTGGTACTTCCAGTGCCCCGCTTCGTGGGCCACCACGAGGCCCACCTCCTCGGGAGGAAACTTCTCCACCAGGGTGTCGTAGACGACGATGCGCCGCGTCTTCCCCAGGCCGGTGAAGTATGCGTTCACGGTGCGGCTCCGCCGGCTGGCGTCCGAGACCCACACCTCCTTGGCGGGGACGCCCCCGGCGCGGGCGATGCCGAGGAGCCTCTGCTCAAGGGCGTGGTCACCCAACGGGGTGATCTTGTTGAAGAGCGGATCGATCACGAGCGGGGCAGCGGCAGCGTACGCGAGGGAGAGCACGGCCACCGCGCTCGCGGCCACGGCCCACCCCCATCGCGGCCACGTCGCAACGCAGGCCAGAACCAGGAGCCCGACCACTGCGACGAGGATCCAGCCGATGCCGACCCCTTTCGCCCAGTCGGCGAGGAACGGCCCCCACGCATCATGGCGAAGCCCGTAGGCGCGAGCTTGCAGGTAGCGCCAGATCGTGAACGGCAGGGAGAGGAGCGTGAAGCCGGCATACAGGAGGCTCAGCAGCAGCAGCCGGGCGAGCCAGGGGGTCCCCCTCGAAACGCCCAGCGCGCCCGCGGACCAGCGCCCGAGGGGCCCTGCGGCCAGCGCCCAGGCCGCGGCCAGGATCACCGCAGTCTGCACGAAATAGGCGACGTACCGCGGCACGTGGTAGGCCCGGGCGCGGGCGAGGAAGGTCGCGTCGTAATGCTCGAGAGCCGCGCGCTGCAGATCGATCCGATCGCCCGCTCGGGCGATCGGCGCCGAAAGGGAGACGATAACGAGGGCCGCGCACAGGAGCGCCGCCCGCGCCATGGCGCGCCGAGCAGCCCTGGGGACCCGATGGAACCATGCGACCGGCGACATGAGCGTTGAAGCTTACCATGCGCGCAATCGGCCAGCCACCGGCCGCCTCGAAGCAAGAAAGATTGAGTCGAAGCGGCTGGCGCCGATATCATGAGTCAGGATGCTCTCACCACGCCGGGCTCTCCTCGCACTCGCGGTCGCGCTCACCACCCTGGTTCCGGCGCCCGCGCGCGCCGCGGAGGTCGACCCGTTCCCCTGCCCTCCCTCCCTCTCCCCGGCGGTGTCCTTCTGGCGGGACGTATTCACGCGCTGGGACGCGGAGCAACTCGTCTTCCACGACGCCAGGGACTTAAGCCGCATCTACGAGGTGCGGCGCCTCCCTCCGCCGGATGGATCGCGGGCGCGGGAGCGTGAACGGGACGATCTCAAGGCCGCGTGGAAGGAGGCCATCGCGGCCGACCTCCTCCGTCTGGCCGAACCCACCGTGGACTACGATCGCCTGGATGGCCGCCTTCGCCGTTATCACTTCATCTGGGAGGGGAGCCGCGATCCCGAGGTCTACCGGCGCGCCGCCGAGTCCCTGCGGATCCAGCGAGGGATCCGCGAGCGCTTTCTGGCCGGCGTGGCGCGTCAGGCTCGCTACGCCGACGACTTCCGCGCCATCTTCCGCGAGGAAGGGGTCCCCGAAGAACTGGTGCATCTACCCCATGTGGAGTCCTCCTACACATGGAACGCCCGATCCTCGGTGGGCGCGGCGGGAATGTGGCAGTTCATGTCCTCGACCGCGCGCCGCTACATGCTCGTGAACGACGCGGTGGATGAGCGGCTCGATCCCTTCACCGCCGCGCGCGCGGCCGCCCGATACCTTCGCGAAGCCCGCAATGCGTTGGGCTCGTGGCCGGTGGCGATCACGTCCTACAACCATGGCGTGGACGGGATGCAGAACGCGGTGCGGGAGATGGGTGGGAGCGACATGGCTGCCATCATCCAGGGCTACAGCGGTCCCCTCTTCGGCTTCGCCGGCCGCAACTTCTACCCGGAGTTCCTGGCCGCCATGCAAGCCGCGGATTCCCTGCTCGAGAATCCAGGGGACATCGCGCTCGACGAGCCGCTTCCGTTCGCGACCTTCACCCTCCCGGCGTTCGTCCGCGCGCCGGATCTCGCGCGAGGCCTCGGGCTTTCCGTTGCGGAATTGGCCGCTCTCAATCCCGCCTTCACCGCGGCCGGAACCAAGGGTGAGCGTTACCTCCCCAAGGGGTTCACGCTCCGGCTGCCGTCCTCGACGGGCCCGAACGCCGGAGCGCTCTTCGCCGCACTACCGGAGTCCCAGCGGCCTCCGACCGAGCCCCAGACGACCTACCGCGTGCGGAGCGGCGAGACGCTGGGAACCATCGCCGCGCGCTTCGGCACGAGCGTGGGCGCGCTCAAGCGCCTCAACGGGATCAAGAACCCGAACCGCCTGCGGGCGGGCGCGCTCCTGAAGCTCCCTTACTAAGCGCGCGCGGCCGATTCGATCACGCGATGCCAGGCCTCGAGCACACGCTCGGGCGAGTTGCGGGCACAAACGCGATCTCTCGCCGCCGCGCCGAGCCGCCGGCATCGATCCGGGGATGTAAGGAGTTCTCCCAGAGCCGCCGCCATCGCCGCCGGATAGCTCGGGGGAACGAGCATTCCGAGCGCCCCGTCCTCCAGCAGCTCGGTGTTTCCCCCCACCGCGGTGGCCACGGTGGGCAACCCGGAGGCCATCGCCTCGAGGAGCGCGTTCGAGAGGCCCTCGCTGTGCGAGGCCAACACCACGATGTCGAACGCGCGCAGGAGATCGGGGACATCCTGGCGCAGGCCCATGAAGTGCAAACGGTCGAGGACGCCGAGCGCGCGGGCACGCTCGCGCAAGGGCGCCTCGATGGGCCCCTCTCCGATCAGCGCCAGACGGGCCTCGTGCACGCGCGCGCACACCGCGGCAAACGCCTCGACCAGAACCTCATGTCCCTTCACCGGGCGGAGGTTCGCCACGCAGCCGACGAGCGGGGCACTCGCAGGGAAGCCGAGCCGCGCTCGCAGTGTCTCGCGCTCCCCCGGTGATGCGGGGCGGAAACGCTCCGTGTCGACCGCGTTGGGAATGACGCGAATACGCTCGCGCGGCACGCCCTCGCGGCGCACGGTCTGCTCGCGCACCGCCTCGGAGTTCGCCACGAACTCGCGCGTGAAGCGGTTCAGGAATCTCAGAATGCGAATCTCGCGCGGCGTGTGCCAGTAGCCCAGGTTGCGACGGCCCGAGACGACCGGAACTCCGGCCCACCGTGCGCCCAGGGTGGCCACGATGTTCGCATCGCGAAAGAAGGTGAGCACGACGTCGAGGCGCTCCCGCCTCACCCACGCGCGCGCGCGGCGAACGCCGTTGACGAGCCCCGCACCGCGGTCGACCCGCACGTCGAGCACGGTCACCGGCAACTCGCGGGCAAGGCCTTCGAGGTAGGGGCTCGATCGAAGACATGCCACGTGAGGAGCGACTCGAACGCGATCCAACCGTTCGAGGAGGAAGATGAGCTGGTTCTCGGTCCCGCCCCCGGGCTCCAGAGCGTCGATCGCGAACCCGGCCCGCACCGGCGCCGTCACGGGCGTCCTCCCGATGCCGCGGCTTCACGCCAGAGCGCGGCCTGAACCCGGGCGATGCGATCCCAGCCGTACTGTGTCTCGACCAAACCCCGCGCCTCGCGCGACAGCGTCCGGCCCCGATCGGGCTCCTTCCACAGCGCCAGGATGGCGCCGGCGAAGGCCGCGGGTTCGTCGGCGAGCACGAGGTGCCGCCCATCCTCCACGGCCAGCCCCTCCGCCCCCAGCGTGGTAGATACCACGGGTCGGCCCGCGGCGAACGCCTCCAGGATCTTGAGCCTGCTTCCCCCGCCCACTCGCAGCGGCACCACCACCACGCTCGCCTCCGCCAGATGGGGTCGGATATCCTCCACGTCCGCGACGACCACGATCTCCGGCGGGAAGCCGACCCCGAACCCCGGCGGCGGTCGGCGCCCGACCACCGCGAGTCGATAGGGCCCTTCGCGCCGAAGCACCGGATGGACCTCCTCCACGAACCACCGCGCCGCATCCTGGTTCGGGCGCCAATCCAAGGATCCGGTGAACACGAGTCCGCGCGAGTCGGCGTCGCTCTGCGGACACGGTGTGTACGCATCGAGATCGACGCCGTTCGCCACGACCGCCACGCGGGCACAGCCAAAGCCTCGAAGGGTCGCCGCGTCCTCCTCGCTCACCGCGGTGGCGAAGGGAGCACGGGCAAAGATCCGCCGCTCCAGGGCCTCCATCTTGCGGGCTTGCACGCGCGTGTAGATGCGGCGCGCCGCCGAGGGCTCGGTCTCGGCCAGCCGGCGCCACACCTGCGACTCCACGTTGTGCGCGGCCACCACCCAGGGAAGGTCGATTCCCTCGCGGAAGCGAGCGTACGGAGTCCACTCGCAGTGCACGAGATCGTAAGCGCGCTCCCGGACGAGCTCGCGAAGACGCCGCCGATACGCGGGGCGGTCGTGCGAGGCGGCCGAGTAGGGCAATGGGGAGGCGAGGTTCGCGGCGAGTCGCAGGTAGAAGGCCGCCCCCTCCTTATCTGGGATGCGGCTCTCCACAACGTGGACCCGGATCCCGCGCTCGGTGAGCGCCGCCAGCGCCGCGGGCGTCGCTCCGTTGGCATGGGTGAGGAGGTCCACCTCGAACTCGCGGGCGAGACGGGAAAGAAGACTCAAGGTGCGAATGCGCTTGCCGGTGTCGGGAGGGAACGGGATCTCTTCGTCGAGGACGAGGACCGAGGGTCTGGACGAGCTCATCACGTCAGGCCCAGAACATCGTCCATGCTGTAGAGCCCCGGACGCGCCTCGCGGGCGAAGTCGGCGGCGAGCACCGCGCCGCGGGCGAACGCGCCCCGCGAGAACGCCCGATGCGCGAACACGAGCTCCTCGTCCCCGGCGGCAAGGTGCACGGCATGCTCGCCGACCACCCCTCCCTGGCGGAAGGAAGCCACCTGCGGATCGACGCCGGTCGCGGCGCGGACGGTCTCGGCGAGGAGCTTTGCCGTCCCGCTCGGCGCGTCCCGCTTGGCGCGATGATGCCGATCGAGAATCGCCGCGTCCCACCTCGGACCGCGGGCCGCCAGCACGGCCGCCAGGGCGCGCCGCAAGAGCGCGACCCCTGGGCTGAAATTGGGCGCCCGCACCACCGCCACAAGGCGGGACGCGTCCAGAATGACGCCATCGGCCTCCGCGTCGAGCCCGGTCGTGCCCTCCACCAGCGACCAGCCGGCTCGGGCAACCGCGCGGACGCGATCCGCCGCGCCCTCGGCGAGGGAGACATCGATCGCCACGCCTTCGGAAGCCAGGTTAAGCGCATCGCCCAACTGCTTCACCAGAAGCACATTACCAGGCAGAGAGTCTGAAGACTCCGCGCGGTCCACGGCCACCGCGCGGCCCACCCCCGGTGTCTCGGCGAGAACCGTCAGCACGGCGCGCCCCATCCGCCCGGCCCCTCCGATGACCACGATCACGCGCGATTCGTTCACGCCGAAGCTCCTGCCGCCCCGACGCGGCCGCGGGCGATGAGAGCCCGCGCGATGTCGAACGCGTTTCCCGCCGCGCCCTTCAAGAGGTTGTCGGCCACCACCCACAGGCACAGGCCGCGTGCGTCGGCAGGGTCCGGGCGGACGCGGCCGACGAAGACCTCGGAGCGACCGGCGGCGCGGCGCGCAAGAGGATAGAAGCCCTGCTCGGGGTCGTCCTCCACGACGATGCCCGCCGCGCGCATGAGATCGCGCGCCTGCGCGGGATCGGGGGGGCGGCGAAGCTTGCCCACACCGCCTCGCTGTGTCCGCGCACAACAGGAACCCGCACGCAGGTCGCGCTCACCTGCAGATCGGGAAGCGAGAGAAGCCGGCGTGTCTCGTCGCGCATCTTGCGCTCCTCCTGCGTCTCCCCCGACTCGTCGAAGGTTCCGATCTGGGGCACCACGTTGAAGGCGATGGGATGCGGGAACACCTCGGGATGCTCTTCCTCCCCTGCCAGCGCGGCGCGGGTGCCGCGTTCCAGCTCCTCGATCGCGCGCGCGCCGGCGCCGCTCACCGACTGATAGGTCGCCACCCGCACCGCGCGTAAGCCCCACGCACGATGCAGCGGGGCCAGCGCCGCCACCATCTGAATGGTCGAGCAGTTCGCCACCGCGAAGATCGACACCGACCGGTCCATCTCGGCGTCGTTTACCTCGGGGATGACGAGACCGCAGGCGGGGTCCGCGCGAAACGCGCTCGAGTTGTCCACGACCACCGCGCCCGCGGCGGCGAAGCGGGGAGACCAGATGCGGCTGACCGCCCCTCCGGCGGAGGCGAGAACGAGGTCGAGCGAAGAGACGGCGGCCTCGGTGAGTTCGCGACAGGGTACGTCGAGGCCGCGGAACGAGAGGACGCGCCCGGCCGAGCGGGCGGAGGTGAAAGCGCGGATCTCGGCGACGGCGAGGTCGGAGACTTCGAGCAGCCTCCACATCTCCCGCCCGACTGCTCCGGTGGCTCCCACCACCGCGATGCGAAGCCCTCTCATGGCACCCGGAAGCTCACCCGGGCCACGCCCAGGTTCCCGGCGTCGTCGGCGGCTCGGACCATCGCGACGTGATCACCGGAACTTGCTTCCGTGAGCTCGACGCGAAACGGCTCGCGCGGCATGTCCGGAATCCCGTCCTCGGGGAACACGATCTGCCAGATGCCGCCATCCAGTGAGACCTCGATGGACCGGATCGATCCCGAGGCATCCTCGGCGGCGCCGGTGATGACACGACCGTTGGCCTCGATGCCGACGACCTGCGGAGGCGTGTTGTCCACCAGGAAGGGCTCGGTCTGCCGGTAGCCGGTGGCCGCCAGCTCGGGCGGATTGGCGACCCGATCGGAAGCGGTCACGCGAAGCGCGTACCAGCCGTCCGGCACGGCCGCGCTATCCCAGATCCAGGGCGATGCCTCCCTGTCCTTCTGAAGCGGCTTCCAGTCCGTCTCCCCCATGGCACGCAAGTCGATGTCGAAGCGAAGGGGGTCGTCGTTGGGGTCGGCGGCAATCCACGTGACCGTGCGGTAGCGGCGGGCCCACGCGGCCTCGGGATCGTCGGCGGGACGATCGGCCTCGCGTCCCGTGGGAACCTGAAACTCCACGCGGACGCCGCCGGGGAGCTCCTGGGCCAGCGATGAGGGCTGGCCTCGATCCCAGCTTCGCTCCAGCTTCTCGCCGAGCCCTGTCACGCCCACATCGGACACGCGAGGAGCGAGGTTCGCGGGAAGATACGTCGTGCTGACCGCGGCCAGTCGCGTTTGTGGATCGGAGATGCGCAGCCGCCATTGTAGAAAACGCGCGGGAGGAGCGTTCACCTTCCCCCGCCCCCCATCCAGGCCGACATCCTGCCACGCACTCCAGGAAGAGTCCGGGGTCTTCGTGTTGCCGGAGCGCGTCTCCAGCCGCACCCCCGGAGCGCCGGTGCCGGGCTCGATCGCCACGCCGCCCCAACGCGCGTTGCCGCCGGCATCGAACGCGATGCTGGTCACGAGCCCCTCGTAGCTCCCCTTGCCCGGAACGCGGTACACGCGGGCGAGTCCCCCGGTGCCGAGCCAGCCGTCGCCCTGGCCGCTCAGAAGCGCGCAGATCACCTGCGGTTCGGCAACGCTGGCGATCTCCATCCAGCTCGAGGGAGGGCCCGGTGTGACGCGCACGAGCGATCCCCTCCCCTTGTCGGCACCGGTGGTGACGAAGAGAGTACCGTCCGGCCCCTCGCTCAACTGATACGCGGAGCCGGCCAGTGCCGACCAGACCAGCTCCACGGCGCCGCTCGGCGCGCGGCGGTAGAGACGGCCGAACAGGTTCGGCTCGGCGGGGTTCGCCAGAAAATAGATCGCATCCCCCACCCTCAGCGGCTCTCGAAGCTCGCCTTCGGCGGCCTCGTACAGGACGGCGACCGAGCCGTCGCGTCCGACATCCAGGAGGCGCCCCGGAGATTCCGTGGTGACGAGGAGACGCTCGCCGTCGAGAGCCAGACCCGTCGCGTGAACGCACTCGAGATCGACCAGCAGCTCGACGGCGCCGTTCGCGTCGAGGCGGTAGAGCTTCCCGGCGTTGCCGGTGGCGAGAAAAGCGCCGTCCTTTCCATCCGGTACGATCTTCCAGATATAGGTCTCCGGGGTGTCGGCGATCGAGACCGCCTTCTCTCCCTCGAGGCGATAGACCACGCCGTCGGGAGAGGTCCCCATCAACACACGACCTCGGCCGTCGCGGCCGAGCGCGGTGATTTCGGGTTGGACGACCTTGGCCACGAGCACCGCCTGCCCGTCCGCGTCCACGCGGTACAGCGTGCCGTGGTCGCCGGTCGCCACCAACGCGCCGTCGCCGTCGCGCAGGAGCGCCCAGACCATGAACCCCTCGATCCCCTCCGTCGAGTCCGTGGCCAGGGCAAGTCCCACGAGTCCTTCGCTGGTCACTCCGACCGATTCACGCTGCGCGGAGGTCCATCCCTCGACACCGCTCACCCGCCAGGTTTGCGGCGTGGAGGCCTCCGAGATGCCGGGCGCGGCGAGCGCGGATGCGAGCGCGAGGCAAAGCGTCCTTCGTCTCATGTCGAGCGGTCTCCCGAGGCGCGATTCAGCGCGCCGGCTCCACGGTCATCGGAACGCCTTGGCAGCCGATCACCATGCGTCCCATGCGCTCCCGCTGCACGTGCTCCACGGACGCACCCGTCTGCGTGACCCGCCCGCCGGCGAGCGGCGAAATGAGGGCGCGCCGCATCGAGGGGGGCAAGCCGGGCAGCTCGCGGCCCGAGACGACCGGATCTCCTCCGGCCCCCATCAGGCGCAGAACCAGGATGTCCCGAGGTGTCTCGTTAGCCAGAAGCGCCAGCACCTGATCCAAATCCTGCGGGTCGTACCGCCCGGGCACGCGCACCACCTCGGCCGCCCCGTCCTGCTGACCGTCGCACGCGAGCAGCGTGTAGGTGCCGGGAGCGAGACCGGCCGGCACCTGGAACGCGATGCGATGTGTCCACCGGCGGCCTCGATAATCGCGCAACCCCGCTTCCACGGAGAGGGTCGACCCCGCGCGATACGGGGCCGGGGGAAGCACCAGGCTCTCCAGAAACGCCGCGTGCAGCGTATCGTCCACCGTCGCGGTGACGGCGATGTCGCGCACGGTCACCGCCTCGAAGGGATTGCCGTGCACGAGAGCGACCAGGCGGGCCACCTCGCCCCCCAAGCTCATCGACGGGGAAAAGTTCGCGTCCACCTGGCGCGTCTCCAGGCTCCGTCCATCCTCCAGCGCGATGCGCGTGGTGACGGTCACGGTAGACGCGCCGACCTCTCTCCCGAGCGTTTCGACCGCGTTGGCGACGACCACTCCGGCCAGAGCCGGGGTCAGCGCCTGCGCCTCCAGGATTTCGAAGTGCAGCCGTTCCTCGCGGCCGCCGAAACGCAGGTCCACGCTCATCGGGATCATGCGGGGAATGCTGCCGACCACACCCATGATTCCCTTGCTGTAGTCCCGGGTCACAGCCCCGACCGGCGCACCTACCACTCCCATCTTGAACGACGAGCTGATCCGTGGCATCACGGTCACGACGCTGGCCGTACTCATCGGATAGGACGCCGCTCCCCGATTCATCATGGGGTGACCGAACGCCAGCACCTGGTTCCCGTCGGTCCAGGTCACGGTGCCGATGGCCGCGATCTGCGCGTCCCCGCGCACCAGCTCCACGGCAAGCGCGCTTCCCGGCTCCAGCGGCCCCGCCGCCAGCGAGGGATCGAAGCCCAGAGCTGCGCCCTCTTCGAGGAGGAGGCCCTGGCTCTCCAGAATGCGGGCCGCCTCTCCGCGCGCGGCGCCGCTCAATCCCGACATCGCCACCGGCACGCGCAACGGCGGAAGACCGGCGTCCGCGGCGCCCGATCCCTCCGACAGGAGATCCATCGCCTGGCGTGAGTCCGCGTGCCACAAGGCCTGCCACAGCGCGGGGCTGAGCCGCGCGCTCGCCGCCTCATCCGCATCGGCGGCGCCGCGACCACCCATGGCCAGCATGTCGGCGATCGGGGTGATCCCGGTGATGGGTTCGACGGAGTACGGCCAGCCGAAGGCCAGCGCGCCGATAAGCCTTCCATCCACGGTGATGGGGCTCCCGCTCATGCCCGCGATCACCCCCGACTTTTCCAGCCCCTCGCCGGAGAGTCGGGCCAGGATCATGCGGGTACGCGGGTCGGCCGTGGGCAGCACCCCCAGGATCTCCACGCCGAACTCACGGATCTCCGTCCCGACGAAGACGGATCGTCCGATCCCCTTCATGCCGGGTCGGATCTCCGAAACGTCCATGTACCGGGCGGAATCCCATTGCGCTGGAAGGCCAGGAGATGAGGCCGAGGCGATGCCGGGGAGGAGCGCGAAGAGAAGTCCCAGGCTCCCCCGTAGACGCCGAAGCGTGGTCATCGCGTGCCGGTGCTGTCGGCGTACGCCTTGAGCCCGGCGATGTTGTCGATCAAATCCTGTCGCGAAGGATCTCGCGCGACCGCCTTGCCCCACCTGTCGCGCGCGGCGTCGTAGATCATCTTGTCGTAGTAGATCCAGCCGAGACGCTCGAGGGGGGTGGGGTCCGCGAGGTCGCACTCCGCCGCTTTGTTATAGGCCAGGATGGCCCGGTTGATCTCCTGGAGCCGCTCATAGGCGAGACCCAGGTTCAGCCAGGCGCGGGCGTCGGTCGAGTCGATGGTGGTGGCGAGCTGATATTCCTTGGCCGCCAGGTCGAACTTCTCCTGCTTGAAGTAGAGGTTGCCCAGGTTGACGAAGGTATGGCCGTAGAAGGCATCCAAAGCCGCCGCCTTCTCGTACGAGGCCTTCGCTTCCGCGAACCGCTCCAGGCGAGCCAGCGTGATGCCGGTATAGTTCCAGGCGGAGACGCTCTTGGGGTCGAGCCGTGTGGCCTGCTGGTAATGCGCCAGCGCGCTGTCGGCGTCGCCGCGATTCAGATAGAGGTTGCCGATCGCGATCTCGTTCTCGAGAGCGAGGGGCTGGCTCTGAAGGAACTCCAGGCTCGCGTACTGCGGATCGACCGGCGCCTGCCTCGGATCGGTGCGCGGAGCGGTGGCGGTCGCCGGCGGCGGACTCTCGCCGGCGCCCGGCGTGGAGGCGGCTTCCTTGCCGCGCTCGCCCTTGCCGCGCCCGCACGCGACAAGCATGGAGAGGCCGATGGCCAAGAACAGGGTGTTGGTCTTTCGCGCGTTCATCATCGGTTAGGTGCCCGCCCTTGTGGCGGAGATCCCGCCTGGATCAGAAGTGCACTCGGAACGACAACTGGGTGAAGGGGCCGCTGAAGTCGATGTCGATAGGGCCGCCCGTGTAGTAGAGCCGGCAATCCTCGCAGCCGCCGTCATCCTCGGGATCCTGGCGGTTCTTACCACCGAACCGGGCTTCCGGGTCCCTCAGAAAGAAATCGATGATGGCCCAATCCCCGGGTTCCCGGATGACATCGGCTTCGCCACCCGGGAAGCGCTCGATGTTCCAGGCTTCGGTCGCGTTCCCCTCGGTGGGAGTTACCCCCCGGGTGATCTCGACGTTGGACATCCTGGCCTTCCGATAACCCACGTCCACAGCCAGGGAGAAGCGGTTCGAGAGCTGGTAGGAGGCCCCCGTCATCAGCAGGATGCCGATCCCGCTCGCCTTGGCGGTGCCGGACCCGGTCAACTCCGCGATGTCCCCGTCCACCAGAAAGTTGTTCCGGGTCTTGTCCCGGACCTTCCACTCGATATAGCCGCTGCGCATGAAGATCGGCCCGGCGCCGACGTAGAGCTGCGAGCGTTGGTCGACTTTCTCCAGGAACGGAAGGTGGTAGAGCACATAGGGGGTGTAGGTGGTGGTGCGCGTGAAGAGCCGCACGGTGGCGGAGCCGACGTTGATCCCGGTGTCGGCGTTGAGCCCGCCCCAGGCGAAGCCGAGCGTGACGCGATCCTTCCAGGTGACCGCCTCCTCGGGATCCTCGGGGGGGGTCCGCCCTAGGCGATAGCGCACGTCGATTCCGGTGGAAACGCCGGTCTTCACCTTGTCCACGCGCTCGATGAGATCGCGCTGCAGGAAGCGGTTCACCACGCTGAGGTTATCGTTGATGTCACCCATCGCGGTCATCTGCGGGCCGATGGTGCCGCCGATCGTGAGACGCCCCACCGCCTCGTCGTTCAGCAACTGCGCGCCGCCGGGCCGAACTAGCGAGATCGCCAACAGGAGCACGAGCGCCGCCACCGGAAACGTCAACCGAACCGTCCTTCGCATCATCCACCTAGCTCCTTCGAGGACCGATGAGCGGCCGCGGGCGATCGCAGGGAAGAGGGTTTGGAGCAACCCGAGGGGGCCCTGTGAGCACGCGGGCGAACCGCGGGAAAAAAGGCGACCGGCGCATCCGGCAGCCATCCGCCCGAACAAGCGCGGCGGAGTATACACCATGCCCCGCCGCGGCTGTCAACGCACGCTCCCGCTTGGCGTTATGGAGCGCCGCCGGGGATGGCGCGCCGCTTGAGCTGCCCCCAGGTGATCGACCGGGTCGGGGTCCCGTCCGTGACCTCGAGTCGGTACAGCGCGCGTTCCACGGTGCTGCCGTTCCAGAGATAGCCCCGATGGAACGTGAGGCCGACGCTGCCACGCGCTGGCGCCGGCAGCGTGCTCACCACCTCGAACGTGGTCGGGTCGATTCGGAAGAGCTTTGGGGTGTGCCAGTCCGTGATCCAGAGATGGGTGCCGTCCCACGCGAGATCCTCCGGGGCGTAGGAGAAGGAGATCGGTGCCGGGTCGCGCGGGTAGAGATCCTCCACCGGCCGCGACCCGAGTACGGCGCCGGTGGCGGGGTCCAGGCGATACAGCATGAAGGGACTCCATGTGGTCAACCAGAGCGACGCACCGTCCCAGGTGAGGCCCACCGGATGGGTTCCCGTTTCGGCGCCCGGGGCGTTGAAGAAGAAGTCCACGGTCAGCGCGGTGTCCGAGACCTGATGCCGGTAGATGCGGCCTGTCTCCCAGTCCGCAGACCAGAGGTGACTCCCGTCCCAGGCCAGACCTTCGGGATGGGGGCCCGGAGACGGGAAGTCCACCGCGGTTGCCGGCGCGGCAGGATCGACACGGGAAATCGTGGCGTCGTTGAAATCTGCCACGTAGATGTGGGTTCCATCGGATGCGATGCCCTCGGGCTGGGAACCCGGCGAAGGGATGCGCTCGAGCCAAGCACCGGCCGCGAATAGCGCCGCCACCGCGAGCAGCAGACCAGAAACTCTCACCGCACCTCCGACCTTGACAGGGACTCCCCGGGGTTCCTATCGTGCCCAAACCCTCGCCAAGGAGAACCCATGGGATTCCAAACCGCGCCTCCCTCGACCTCCCCCACCACCCAGGACATGAGTCTACTCCAACGGATCTGGGGCATTCTCGTCTCGCCTCGGGCCGTTCTCGAGTCGATCCGCGAGAGACCGCGCCTTCTGGGCGTGCTCATCGTGCTTGCGGTCCTCTATCTTGTCGTGGGGATCCTGCTGACCCGGCCCAGCATCAACGACCAGATGGACCAGATCGCGAAGCAGGGCGCCAACATGACCGCCGAGCAGTTGGAACAGACCCAGAGCCGCACCGAGTCGATCATGCCGTTCGCGGTGCCGCCCGGTGCCGTCGCGTACGTGTTCGTCACGCTCTTCATCGTCGCAGCGGTGCTGATGCTCCTGGCCAACTTCGTCCTGGGCGGCAGCGTCAAGTACAAGACGATGGTCGCGGCGATTGCCCACACGAGCATGGTGGGTATCCCCGCCTCCCTGGTGAAGGTCCCGCTCAGCATCGCCAAGGGAACCAACAAGGTGCAAACCAGCCTCGCGGCGCTGCTCCCCTCCGACGCGGAGGAGACGGTCCTCTACCGCGTGCTGAGCCAGTTCGACCTGTTCTCCCTCTGGATGCTCGGACTCAACATCCTCGCCGTCGCCATCGTCGCCCGCATCCCCACCCGCAAGGCGACCGTCGCCATGGTCGTACTGTGGCTCGTGTGGAGCGTGATCATGGTGACCCTGCAGTCGGTCTTTGCCGGCCTGGGTCGTCGCTAGGACGAGGCCCGGAACGAAGCGGGGGCCCGCCTCGGGCCCCGAGTCCGGAGATGCGGCGCCCGGGGAGCGATCAGCGGGCGCCGCGCCGCCCCAGCACCACCGACAGCGTCTTCATGAGGATCTTCATGTCCAGGAGCGCGCGGCGGTTCTCGATGTAGAAAAGGTCGTAGCGCAACTTGGTGCGCACGTCGTCGAGATCCTCATCGTAAGCGCGCTCGACCTGCGCCAGACCGGTGATGCCAGGAGGAACGGTGAGGCGTCGGCGATACTCGGGCACCCCGGTGGCCAGCTTCTCCACGAAGTACGGTCGTTCCGGCCGCGGCCCCACGAGCCGCATCTCGCCGCGGATCACGTTCACGAGCTGGGGCAGTTCGTCCAGGCGTGCCCGCCGCAGGATTCGTCCCAC
This sequence comes from Candidatus Eiseniibacteriota bacterium, assembly GCA_963762255.1. Lineage (GTDB taxonomy): Bacteria > Eisenbacteria > RBG-16-71-46 > JABDJR01 > JABDJR01 > CAVXKA01. The sequence goes on along the minus strand of CAVXKA010000002.1, from coordinate 76,522 downwards.
GCGGGTGACCCGGGGATCGTCGCTGGCTGCCCACACGGGACCGGTGCGAGCCTCGGCATCGGGGACCATCGTGCGGAATTTCCAGATTCGAAAGGGCTTCCCCTCGGCCGGACGCTGCCTGCGGTCCTCGGCGGGGCCCACCGTGATCGCTCGCTCCGTCGCGCGGCCTCCGCGACGGTTGAGCCCCACGCGTTCCTGCTGGTAGAACACCGAGCCTCGCGGCGACTCGATCTTGATCGCGAGCGCGACGACGATCAGAAGCGGCAGAAGCAACAGAAACATGATCGTCGCCAGCGCGCCGTCGAGCGCCAGCCGCCACCACGGATCGCCGATCTGCTCCGACCTCATGCAGCGCCTCGTCCTAGTTCGCGGCCGCCGTCTGCAGCGTGACCACGTTGCTCCCCGTCGATTTGGAGTCGGGACCTTCATCCACCACGAAGACCCGGTAGTAATACCGGGTCGCCGGATCGAGCACGACGTCCCGGAACGACGTGCCCTGCCGCTCCAGGATCTCTCCCACCAGGGTGGAGCCCGTGCTCACCGCGGCGTTGTCCGCCCGGTAGAGCCGGTAGGCCTTGAAATCGTGCGCGTCGCTCGCGGTCCACGCCAGCGTCGCCGCGGTCGATGTGATCGAGGTCGCCGGCGAGAGGACCACCCCGGGGGGATCTTCGTTCACCGTACGCTCCGCCACCTCGTTGCTTCGTGCTCCGAGGCCGGCGGTGTCGAGAACGTAGACGCGGTAGTGATACTCCGTGTTCTCGACAAGCCCGCTGTCGTCCACGAAGGTGCGATCCTGATCCGTAATCGTCGCGACCAGCTCCGCCGAGTCGTCCACGCCCCCCTCTTCGCCCCGGTAGACCGCATAGGAGGCAAAGTCGAGATCCTCGTTGCGCGACCAGGCGAGCGCCATGCGGGTGACCCCGACCCCGTCCGGGGTCTTGAGCGTCACCGCCGTCGGGGGGCGAACGTTGGGCACGGTGACCTCAAGCGTGTTGGAGCCGGTCTCCAGGCCGCTGCTCCCCCGCACAAAGACGCGATAGAAGTAGCTCTTCCCCTCGGCCACGTCCGAGTCGGCGCTCTCGGTGCTGCCGCGGGTCGACGTCGTGGCCACTAGAAGGTCCGATCCGTCCACCACCGCGTCGTCGGAGCGATAGACGCGATAGGATGCAAAATCGTTGTCGAGGCTCTGCTCCCAGCGCACCGTGACGCGCGCCGGGTCGGGCGGAACCGAGGCGGTGGCCTCGGTGAGGACGATCGCCGTCGGAGGCTTGCGCACGGTGAGGGTGCGCGTCGCCTCCAGCGCCGTCGCAACGTTTCCGGCGGCGTCGGTGAATCGTCCGCGCACGAGCGCCCCCATCGTCACCGTGCCGCCGGGGAGGGTAACGTCGCGCTCGTAGGCGCCGTCCCCCGCCACCGCGTCGCCGTTGGTGCCGTCGTCGAAGAGCGGGGTCGCGGTGAAGAAGCCGGGCACCTCGATGGTGGCCTCGCCTCCCGATTCCCCGGTGTCGACGAGGAAATGCACCACCTCACCGGGAGCGCGGATGTTGGAGCCGTCGAACGAGACGACGCTGATGAGAGCGTGCGTGTCCAGTACGATGGCATCGAAGCAGGTCACGGATTCCGTGCCGTCGCTCTGGCGGTAGCGCGCGTACACCGTTTTCTCGCCGTCTCCCAGGCTCAGGCTCCAGGTCAAGGTCGGTGAATAGGGGCGCCACGCCGCGCCGGTGAATGCGGCGTCCTCGGCGAGTTGGACCGCCTCGACGATGTCCGGCGCGCTCAAGCCCGCCTGAACGCTGCGCTGATTCGTGCGCGGCGCGTCGTTGGCCAGCGCGATCGAGAAGAGCCCCGGGGTGGCCTGAATCTCCTCGCTCCGCTTCCCGAAACGGGTGCCCCGTCCGGCGGCGATCTCATAGGCGTAGTAACGGTTGTTGCGCACCTGATGATCGACGTAGCTCGGCTCGATCACCCGCGCCACTTCCTTCATTTCCTCGGGTACGGCCACGTCGAGGCGCCGGCGCATCACGAGATACCGGTCGGGAGTCTCTCCCTCCGGCGCTTCCCAGCTCAGGCGCACCTCGTTGTTTCCCACGATCACCGACACCGCTTCCGGCGCGGGAATATCGAGGGAGCTGCCGGGGTCGAGCGGGTTGTCGAACACAGGGTCCGTGGTCTCGGTCGAGCAACTCGCAAGGAGTGCCGCCGACAATGCGACGGCGAGAATCGGCCAGGCGCGCATCAGAAGTTCCTCCAGGTCAGGCCGGCACGCAGCCCGCCGTCACCGGGTGTCAAGTTGAGGCTCAAGCCTGAGGCCGCCCCATCGCCGGGGCCGGCGACAGCGGCGTCGATCACGTTCCAGATGTACACACCGAGGGTCGCCCCCACCATGCCCCACCGAAGGCGACCGCGGCTCTGCGTGCGGTCGGCTGCCAGCGTGAGTTCGCGCTTCCAGTGCTTGGTCTCGGTCTCGGTCGCTGCTGACTCGTACCGCCGCTGGGCGTCGTTCTGATCGCGGCGCGCAGACAGGAAGGATTGCTGCGCCAGGATCGACCCCGCTCCCAACGCCAGGATGGCTCCGGTGAAACGATTTCCTCGCGCCGGCGCACCGAGGTACCGCTGCCCCGCTCCCGGCACCAGCACGCTTCGCAGCGCGGCGGCGACGGAACCTGCGTCGGGGGCTTCCACCACGTAGTCGCCGCTCTCGCCGCGGCGCAACGAGGGGCGCGGCGTGAGAAGCCATGACTCTACGGCGGCCCCCGCCCAGATGGCACCGACGTAGCCCAGCCACGTATTGCGCATATCGGTCTCGTCGGCCCGTCGGTCGTTGAGCGCGAGCAGCGTCAGGCGGGCGGTCTCGAACTCCTTGCCGGACACGGCATCCTCGTAATCCGCGCGCGCGCGGTCCGCGTCGTCGTTGGCATCGCCGAGATCCAGGGCCTTGAGCGCCGCTCCAGTCGCGCCGCCGACGGCTCCGACCACGAAGAGCCATCCTCGCGCCCCCTCGCCCTGCCCCAGATGCACGAGCCCGGGCGGCAGCAACAACGCGATCGGACCCACCGCCGCATGAACCTCAGCCGCTCCGGCGGCATCCAGAACCAGCCGCCCGCGCGCCTCGGCGAGACCGAGGCCGCCTACCTCCAACCGATAGCGGCCCGGAGGAAGTCCATCGAGAGGGAGCGGCGCCGTCCCCCCCAACGTGACCGGTCCCACGAGATGCAACCGGGCCGCCGGTGGATCTGAATCCAGGGAAGGCCCGGCGGCTCTACCGGAAACCGGGGTCAGGGTGCAGAGCGCCGCCGCCCACACCATGCCGCGAACGATGCGAGATCCCCCCACCTAGGCGCCCTCCTTCCGCTCATCGGACCCGATTCCATTCTTGAACTTCGTGGCGTTCAGGTCCAGCTTGTGCAGCAGATCATGCAGCGTCGGACGGGAGATCTCGAGTTCGCGCGCGGCGCGGGCGATGTTGCCGCAACTGCGACGCAGCGCCTCGCTCACCACCCGCCGCTCCGCGTCCTCGCGCGCGGTGCGCAGGCTCGACACCTCGGTATCCTCTTCCCCGTCCAGTTCCAGATCGTCGGACCGGATCACGCGCCCCTTGGACAGGACGATTCCCCGCTGGACGCGATGCTCCAGCTCCCGGACATTGCCCGGCCAGGGGTACCGCTGGAGCGCACGCAGTGCCTCGCGGCTGAAGGTGAGTTTGCTGCGGCCGAATTCCGCAGCATAGCGATCCAGAAAGCACTGGGCAAGATAGGCCACGTCCGCCTTGCGCTCCCGAAGCGGGGGAAGGTCGATGTTCACGACCGAAAGGCGGAAGTAGAGATCCTCCCGGAAACGCCCCGCGGCCACATCATCCTTGAGATTGCGGTGGGTGGCCGCTACGACCCGCACGTCGAGGGAAATCACCTTGCGCCCCCCGACCCGTTCGATCTCCCGCTCCTGGAGGAAGCGCAGGATCTTGACCTGGAGGGGAATCGGCATCTCGCCGATTTCGTCCAGGAAAACCGTGCCCCCGTTGGCGGTCTCGAGCTTCCCCTCCCGCGACGTGTACGCGTCGGTGAACGACCCCTTCTCGTGCCCGAAGAGCTCGCTCTCGAGGAGGTTCTCCGGGATCGCGCCGCAACTGATGCTCACGAAGGGGCGCTCGCCGCGCGGCGACATCCGGTGGATCTCGCGGGCAACCAGTTCCTTGCCGGTGCCGCTCTCCCCGCTGATGAGCACGGTCACTTCGGCGGGGGCCACCTTGCGGATCAAACGGAAGATGCGTTGGATCTCCACGCTCTGGCCGAGGAGCCGGCCCATGCCCCCCTCACGCCGCAGCCGCTCGCGCAGGGCGAGGTTCTCGGTCTCCAGCCGGCGCATGGCCACCGTGCGCCGCAAGAGCACGCGCAGCTCCTCCAGCGCGATCGGCTTCGTGAAGAAGTCGCACGCTCCCCGGTCCACGGCCCGAAGCGCGTTCTCGCGCGTGTCGTTGCCGGTCACCATGATGACCTTGAGACCTGGATCGAACGCCATCATGCGATCCAGAAGCTCGAACCCGCTCTCCGGGTCGTTTCCCTCCAGCGCCAGATCGAGGGTGACCACATCGGGGCGCTCCGCCTGGAGCACATCCCAGGCCCCCTCCGAGGACTCGGAGGTGAACACCTCATACTCCCCGGCCAGTCCCCACTTGAGCTGGCGGAGTATGGAAGGCTCGTCATCCACGACCAGAACCTTCGCCGGCTTCGACTCGGTGGGAGATGGTTGCCTGTTCATGACGGACGCCCGTGCGTGAGGGGAACCGATCCCGAGGGCGATCCGAACGAACGCACCGGCGCGGGGGGCACACCCTGGAGCACCACCCGAAACGTCGTGCCGCGACCGGGCCGGCTCTCCGCCTGAATTTCGCCGCCGTGCGCGTCGACGATGCTCCGGCATTGATAGAGGCCCAGACCCAGCCCGCGCTTCTTGGTCGAGGCGAAAGGCCGGAACAGCTTCTCCCGAACGAAGGCCTCTTCCATTCCGGGTCCGGTGTCGGTGACGGTGAGCACCAGGGCGGGGCTTCCGTTCCCTCCCGCCTTGTCCGATCGCGTGCGAATGATGAGCGCCCCCTTGCCGTCCATGGCGTCCACCGCGTTCGTGATGAGGTTCTCGACGACCCGCCGCAACATGGCCTCGTCCCCGCGCACCCCTCCCACCGCTCGGAGATCCGTCTCAACGGTGAGCGAGGTCCGTCGCGCGAGCTTCAACTGGTTCAGGGTGTCGTTCACCACTCCGTTCACATCGACCACGCCCTCGACGAGGCGCGGCCCCTCACGCAGCTCGGAGAGGCGCCGCACCATGTGCTCCATCCGCTCGGCGACGGCGGAGAGATCCTCCAGCGCCTCCTTCTGGAACTCGACGTTGCCCATGTGCATGCGCATGTTCTGCACGATGAGCCGCAGCGGAGAGAGGTAATTCTTGAGGTCGTGGAGGATCATGTTGCTCCACTGCGACAGGAGTTCGATCTCGCGCGCCTCGGCGAGGTCCCGCGCCAGCTCCACCGAGCGAAGCACCGCCGCCACTTGCGCCGCCATGCAGTCGAGGAGGTCGAGGTCTTCGTAGCTGAAGCGGTCGTCGGGATGCTTGCGCTCCAGCCCCAGCACCCCGATCAAGTCCTGTCCGACCAGGAGCGGCGCTACGACCTGACTCGCGGTGTGCTCCAGCCACTCCAGGTTCTCGACGTAGATGGGAATGTACTCGAGGTCATCCGTCTGGCGATCCAGCAGCAGCGCGCGCCGGCCACCGGAGAGCTTCTGGCAGAGAGGAGAGTGCTCGGCGAGCACCGCGGCGGGATCGTCCACGCCCTTGCCCACCGACGGGCGGCACGACCGGCTTCCCCGCTCGCGCAGCGAGATCGTCACCCCGTCGGCGAGGAACACCTCGCGCAGCATCCGGTGAGCCGCCTCGAGCACCCCCTCTGCCTGCTGCGAGGGCTCGAGGGTCCGGGTCACTCGGTACCACTGCGCGCGGAAATCGTACCGATTGACGTAGAAATTGCGGTCGATGAATCGTCGTGCCCGGCGCTGAAATTGATTGGAGAAGAGGAACACGACCGCGGTGACCACGACGAGAAAGACGAAGGAGATCGTGACGACCTGCCCCGGGGACCAGCGGGTCAGCGTGGCGAGCTGAGCCGCGAGTCCCATCGCAAGGACGTAGAGGGCGGCGGCGAACGCGGTGAACGAGGAGTAGACGACGCTTCGCGACACCGGCACCGCGGTGTCCACCAGCGTGCCCCTCAGGAAACCGTACCCGGTGAGAAGGCTCGCGACCACCAACGGCACCACCAGCGCCACCAGGTTGTCCAGCTCCACCGCGGAGTACAGGAGTCCGGTGGTAAGCACGTAGGTGAGGAACCCGAGCATGCCGAAGAGCCCCAACGTCACCGGGCGCAGTCGCTCCCGCTCGGTTCCGCCCGCCAGTCGGTAGGTGCTTTCCAGGTTGTATCCCACGAACACTGCGCCGACGAGCAGAAAGCTCAGGTATCCCTTCCCGAGGGGGCCCAACAGCAGCGAACCGCTTCCCGCCTTCCATTCATAGCCGAGAAGGAACGTGTCGTGGCGCAGGAAGACCAGGGAGAGGATACCCACCGCGAGGAGCCCGCCGAGAGTCACGCTCGAGTTCTTGAGTGCGTCCACGGGGCTTCCCCGCCCGAGCACCAGAGTGAGCAGATAGCCGGACAACAGCACCGGGATCCCCAGAGCGGTCAGCAGGTACACCCAGGGCCTCACGTCCGCGCTCGGCCCCAGGGCCACCAGTCTCCACACGACGGCAAGGAAAGCGCACATCGACGCGGCGGCGAGCACGGTCATCCACCACGCCGGCCCCGATCGGTGCCGCAGGTAGGCCGCAAGCACGGGGAGAAGCATGCTCGCCATGCCGGCGAGCAGCGCGGTCTCCCTGAGACTCATCTGCAGACCTTCGGAAGCCTCATCGACCGTTCTCCTTGCGGATGCGAGCCGCCTCCCTTGCGAGCTGCTGCCCTAGCGAGCTTCCCTCGTACCACGACGATCCCCGATCCAGGATCTCCAGCGCCCGGTCCACGTCCTTCATCTCGGTGAGCGCCAGGCTCGCCGCTCGCAGGAGCGAGAGGACCCCGGCCTGATTGCCCTTCTGGGCCTGTGCGATCTGCAGCAGCTCGTCGACCGCTTCCGCGTACCGTTTCTCGATGGTCAGCACGTCCACCAGCTTCGCCCGCGCCGAGATCGTGTACCCCTGCGTGGGATAGCGCTGAATGAATTCCCGATAGGACGCTTCCGCGTCCTTCAGCGCCCGCCCACGGGCTTCCGCGTCCCCCGCCCGGTCATGGTGCTGCGCGATCTCGATCGGCGCCAGGAGCGCCGGCTCGGAGAGCGGGTGCTCCAGCGGCAGCGCGCGATAGAGCTCCAACGCTTCCTGCCAGCGCTTCGTCCGTTCATAGATGCGCGCGCGGGCAAGCATGGCCAGCGCCCCGGCGTCTTCGGCACCGGGGTACTCCTTCGGAACCCTTTCCAGGTAGCCCAGAGCCTCGGACATCTTCCCCTTGTCTTCGGCATAAAGTGCCAGCGCGATGAGCGCCCGAGGGGCGAATGGGCTCTTGGGGGCGTCCCGGAGCACCGACTCCATGCTGGCCTCGCTGGAATCGGGTTGCCCCATGCGTCTCTGGGATTCGGCAATGGCGTAGCGGATCTCACCGAGGTCGTGGGCGTCTCCCGGCAGACCCCGGGTCTCCCTCTCGAGGATCCGCAGTTGGCGGACCGCCGTGGACCACTCTCCGAGGTCTGTGGCGGCGTCGACCAGGCGGCTGCGCGCCTGGATTCCGAGGGGCTGCCCGCCGACCTTGGCGGCGACGGTCTCGTAGTACGCTCTCGCCTCCACGTAGTAGGGCGCGCGGCTCGCCCCGAGGGTATCCCCCGCGGCCTGGGCCCGAAGGCGCGCGATGTGCAGGGGGAGCGGCATGATCTTGCGCTCAGGCCCCTCGCCTTCCGTGGAGGGCATCACCCGGCCCACCGCACGGGCATACGAGACGGCGGCGTCCCGGAGCCGTCCCTCGCGCTCCGCGGCCACCCCGCGATCGATAGCGGCCTCGGCCACCATGCGCGGCAGGTCGTCGTAGCCCTCGATGACGAGGGCGTAGAGGCTGTCGGCGAGGATCCCATCGCCCAGACCCGCGTGGATATCACCGGCGGTGATAAACGCACGCGCCGCGATGGCACGCGTCTCGAGCATCGCCCGCCCGGACGCCGACGTGTCCGAGGTCGCGGCCACGCCGCGGTAGCGCTCGCCCAGCGCCGCGAAGCGATCGGCGATCTTGGCCCGATCCTCTTTCGTCACAAGGTCAGGCTTGATGTTGAGTTCCTGCCACTCCTTATTGAGAGCAAAGAGATCACGCTCCGCTTCGAAGCGCCGACCCTCCGGGGAGGAGCCGCCGCAACCCCATGCCGAGAGAACGATCAGAGTCGAGATCCATACACGCCGCATCACTTCTCCTCCGTGCGCCAGAGGAACAGGCGCGTGGTCGTCCCCACCAGGAAGAATCCGAAAATGGCCTCCAGCACGATTCTCACGAACAGCACGGCACCGATGAGATCGGGTCGCAGCTTGATGAGGAAGAGGTCGGTCCGCCCGGTCAGGTAATCGAGCGGATACAGAAGCAGGACGGGGATCCCCACCACGAGGAGCGTGGGGAGCACCAGCCGAAGGGCCGTCTGGACGGACTCGCCGAGAGACCGCGTCCAGGTTCGCCCCTGCAGGATGATCCAGGGGTACGCGTAAACGAGAAGGCTCTGCACGATCACAAACGTGCCCAGCAGGGCGAAGCGGGTCCCCCAGCGAAGATTGCGGTTCATCGCCAGGGTCTCCGCGGGGATCACCTGGCCCGCGAGGAAGATGACCAGGCTCACGAGCGCGGTCACGGCCCCTATGGCCAGGATGCCCGGGTACCGGCGACGAGCGGCCGGCCAGGGATCCACATCGGGACGAAACCCCCATGCCCGCGCGAAGAGTGCCACCGCGCCGGCGGTCGCGACGGAGAAGACGCAGGCGCTCAGGAGGAGATTCCAGCGAGCAAGAAGAACCGGCACCGCGGCATAGAAGAAGGGAAAGTGGGTGGCCCCCTCGCCTCCGATCCAGCGCATCCCGGCGCCCACGAACGGAATCGGGGCTCCCCGTCCGTAAGCGAGCACCAGCGCGAGGCTGGCGCACTGGACGACTGCGATGAAGAGGAACGGCAACCAGAGTGAACCGCGTCGAGCTAGAGGAAACACGCTGCGTACAGCCCATCCGGCCACGCCCAGGGAGCGGAGTAGGATCATGCCGTCCTTCCAATCTGCGGTCCGCGGAGACCGCAACCTTTCCCGACACCCTAAGGCAACCCCGTAGGTGAGCTTTGCACTTTTTGCAGTTGCATAGGATACCATGCCTAAGAGGTCTGTCAACGCCCTGCCCAGGGTCTGGTTCCCGCCCGAAACCCCCGTCTCCGTCCTCGGTGTGTCAAGGATACATGACGGTGCGGCGAGGAAGCGCCGATGTCCCGAACGCCAGAAGTCAGCCCAGGAGCCCCAGCTCCTGGAGGACTTCGCTCTGAGATCGGAACGGCGCCAGGGCGAGGAGTGTCCGCAGCCGCGCCTCGGCCCGGCCGAGGTTGTGGTAGTGGGTCCAGCGGGTCCGCGGACGGACGGGCAGGCGGGGCTGCTCAGGGTCGAGTTCCCAGGGGTGGATGTTCAGAACCACGGCCTTCCCCTCGCTGAGGAGGCGCCGCACGGCCCAAGTCTGGAAACCGATGGGGAGAAGGCGAAGATAGGCGCCGCCCGTGGCCGGGACATTCAGCGGTCCGATGCGGACCGCGGGGAGGGGAAACTCGATCAAACCCCGGGTTCCCTCGTCCTCGATCCGGTACGGCTGTCGGGGGGCGTTGGGGATGCCGTACTTGCGGCGGCGAATCGGAAAGATGCTGGAGTCGTAGCGGTGCCCTTCCTCGGCGATCACGGCCAGCGCCCAGCGCGTACGGTGCACGATCGTGTAGGAAGGCGCGCGGTAGCCGAGAACCTCCTGCCCGGAGAGATCCTGCAGAAGCGCGCGGGCCCTGTGCACGTCGGCGCGAAAGGTCTCCACCGACTGGCGATAGATGAGCTCGTGGGCGAAGCCGTGCGAGGCGATTTCGTGGCCCTCGGTGGCGATCCGCCGGACGAGATCCGGATGACGCTCCGCGGACCAGCCGAGCACGAAAAAGGTGCCGCGCACCCGATGCTCCGCCAGGATCGCGAGCACACGCTCCACGTTGGCCTCGGTGCGGTCCTCGAGGCCGTCCCACGTCCCGCGCGGGAAGAAGGAGCGCAGCGCTTCCGCCTGGAAGTAGTCCTCCACATCCGTGGAGAAGGCGGCGAGCCCGCCCGACGCCGGGGCGGGATCCGTCATCGGATGCCGACCTCGGCCAGGACACGCCCCATGGGTTCGTCCAGCCGCGCAAGCAGCTCTCGCATCGCGTCAGCATCGGCGTCCATGGCGCTGAACCGCACGAAGGCCGCGTTGGTCGGCCGTCCGAGGAGCGAGTTGCGCAGGAGATCCCACTTCAGGGCGTACTCTCCGGTCACGGTGCCGCCGCGCGTTCGGAACCAATAGAGCATCTCCTGACGCTGTCCGCTCCGCTCGATCATCATCCGCTGCGCGGATTGATCGGCGCTCCCCAGCAGAATGTCCGTGCGGGACAACGAGCGCACGTCCCACCCGCTCCCCGGCACGCAGTTGCGCGGCGAGTGGATCTGCGAGCCCACCTGCTGCTCCCGGAAGTAGGCGATGAAGAGCCACACCTGTACTCCCCGGGTGTTCTCGTAGCGCCGCTGCAGATATTCGTCGGCGCCCAGGACGTCGGTCGATGACTCGGTCATCGGGTAGTCTTCGCTCATCCAGCCGTCGATCTTTGCCGGGATCCGGCTCAAATCCGGGAGGGCCCCGCTCTCCACCCGGCGCCCGCCCAGCACCTGCGCGTACACGCCGGCGGCACCCACGACGAGAATGAGGATCAGCGCGCGGAAGGCCATAGCCTGTTCACTCCCCTGGCCACGAGCGCGAGCGCACCGAGCGCCACCGCGAAGATCACGAGCCCGAACAGCTCGTGCGCGAGCCCCTGCGCGTAGCGCGCCCCGAAGAGATGCGCGGCGACCCCGCTCCCCCACACCCGCATCGCATTGCCGGCCACGCTCAACGGAATCGTGAGCAGGAAGACCACGATGCGTCCCCAGAGAGGGAGTGGCAGGGTGCGTGCGAGAAGAGCCCCGAGTGCGAGAAACGCGTAGAGCGACCGGATGCCGCTGCAGGCCTCGGCCACCTCCAGGCTCGCGCTCTGCAGGTGGATGATGTTCCCCTCCGCCACCGCGGGGATTCCCACGAGGTGCAGACCCCGGATGGCGCTCCGGGCGGCCACCCCCTGCAACGGCCCGGTGAGGTCATAGTAGATGACGTACGGCAGCGGCACGGCGAGAAGCAGAAAGAGAATAGGAAAAGCGAGCTTCCGCAGCCATTGTCCCCCGGCCAGGAACCACACTCCGCCGGCCAGCGTGGCGATCAAGCTCACCCGCTGCGTGAAGACCTCGGCGCCGGCCACCCCCAGAACCAGCAGCGCGGCGGAGATCAGCAGGAGTGCGAGGCCGGCGATGGACGGGCGTAGAGGAGTGCGGGCCAGTTCGGAGCGCCTCTGCCAGATGAGAAACGCGGAGATCACGGGGATGAGAAACCCGTGGCTGTAGTTTGGGTCGTGGAGCCAGTCCCGAAACAACTCGGCTACGACCGGCGCGTACACGACGCCGACCGCCGCCGCGGCGAGGACGATCCAGACTGTGTCTCGTTTGCCGAGGGTCAGGGAATGGCCTCCGGTGTCAGGGTATCACGCGCCCGTGCGAAGGAACGAGTCTAGCACAGGCGGCGCGAACCCCCCGGGACACGATCAGCGATGGACGAGCACACGCTGCGTCCGGGACCAAGTGCCGCCCACGGCACGGACGAAGTAAATCCCCTGTGCCGTGCTCGCTCCCCCATTCCCCTCACCGCTCCAGCGCGCCTCCCATCCGTCCCCGCTCGGGGACGCCGGGACACGAGCCACCAGACGGCCCAGCACATCGAACACGGCGACGTTGGGGGGAGCCTCGCGAAGCACGGTCTGCGCCGGCTCGGGCTCCGAGATGCTCACCCGCCAGGCCGTTCCGTCGGGGGTGACGCGCAGCGACGGGCTGCTCTCGTGGCACTCGACATCCGTCCATGCGGCGAGGCGCGATTCATTGCCCTCACCGTCGAGCGCGGAGACCGCGTATCTCACGAGAGTCGCCGGCGCGGCGACGTCGATGTAGCTCGTACTACCGGCATCCACGCTGGCGATGCAGACCGCCAGGTCGCCCGCGCGCGAAGAATAGAGGTTGTACGAGACCACTTCCGGGGAAGAAACCGCAAGCCATGTAAGCCGCACGCCGGCGCTCTCCCGTGTTGCGCAAAGAGAGTCCGGCGCAGGAGGCGGAGTGGCCTCGCTGCTGGAGCGAGCGGCGTCCACCATGACCAGCGCGACCGCCCACGGCGAGGCGTTTTCCGACTCGTCGATTCCCCGCACGGCATAACCGTGCCTCTTCCCCTGGGCGACGTTCGAGAGGTTCGTGAACTCCTGCTTTCCCGCCGGCTTGGGGTGCCCGTCGACCACGGTCGAAGGAACACCTTCCCACCACGGCGTGTCCGCAGGGGGCGACTCCATGTGGCGCATCTCGTAATAGCGCACGCGCCCCTTCTTGCCGTCGTCCCCCGGCGCGATCCAGCGCAACTGGACCGTGCCCTGGCTGTATTGCGAAGCGCTGAAATCGCCGGGCATGGCCGGCGAGGTGATGTCCTCGCCGGTGCGATCCACGACGACCGCGTTGGAGATCCCCGCGACATTACCCGCGGAGTCCACCGCGGAGAGGCGGAAGGCGGCCCAGGTCCCGGCCGCTACCCCACCCGCCGTCCAACTCTGTGCCGAACCGGCCGGCAACGGCGCCGGAGCACCTTCCAGAAGCTGTGCTTCATCCATCGAATACGCGGTCGTGCGCGCGTTCCACCGCCATACCCGGTAGCTCGCCGCCGGCCCCTGGTCGTGGGCGGGCGCCGTCCAGCGCAGGAGCGCTTGCCCGTCCGCCTGCAGCTCCACGGAGAGGTTCGCCACCGTCGCCGGTGCGGTCACGTCGGGAGGCGGAGCCGTCGTGGCGGTGACCCGGTTGGATGGGACCGCCCAATTGCCCGCGGCGTCTCCTGCGGCGAGCGCGAAGGTCATGGTACTGCCGGGGGTGAGGCCGCTCACGAGCAGCCCGTCCCGGGCACCGGGGACGCCGGGGATCGGCGGGGCGATCGGGGTCGCGCTCGACCAGGTCCAGGATGTCCCGTCGCCGGCACGACGACGTACGTCGTAGCGGGTCGCGCGCAGGGTGCCGTAGGGCGATGGATCGGCCGGCGCCGTCCAGGTGAGCATGACCGACTGATGATCTACGACGGTGACGGCGAGATCGGTCACGGCAAGCGGGGCCAGGGTGTCCGCGATGACCGGCACGGATACGTCGATCCAACGCCGGAGCATGTCCGTCCCCGTCGTGCCGGCGACTTCGAGGTCCACCGCGCCAATTCCGAGCGACGAGATATCCGCGGTGACTACGACCAGCGAGTCGCTGTAGACACGCATCCCCGCGCTCATGCGGATGCCGCTCGCCGAAATGAAGGAGGCTTGCCGGGCACCCGCGAACCCGTAGCCCTTCACGGTGAAGGAGCGCGATCCCGCCTCTTCCACCCGTGTGGGAGCCACGCTCTGAATCCAGGGGCCGGCCGAGGACGTCCAGGCCAGTACAGGCGAGGGGTCGCTCCAGGCATCCGCGAAGCGAGCGCGGATGGCGGCGTAAGTCGTCGCTCCAATCGGAAGGTCGTTGAGACGCAGGCTCTGGGGCTCGCCCGGCGTGGCCGGCGCGGGCACATTACTGACCGGGCTTGCCGCACTCCACCAGACGAGCAGGTTGGAGCCGGGAGCGATCGGGGAGGTGCGCAGTTCGTAGGCATCGGCGGGTTGCTCCGCGGACCCCGGCGCGGTCCAGGCAAGATCGAGCGATCCCCGTGGGTCGGCGCCTTCCGTCGGACGCGTGACGAATGACGCCAGGAGGGCGAGAAGAACGAGAGCGATGCGCCTCGGCATAGCTCCCCCGGTTGCGTTCACTGCAGTTGCGCTCCCCTCCCCCTCGATCCAGTCCTAAGTGGTGCATAAGCAAAGGGTGGGCCACGTGACCGTCCATGCCTTCGGTGTGCTGATATCGTTGTCGGCAAGGGGGCAAGGAGACGTGGGGAGGTTATGAGGAACGCGTCGAACGCTGGGGGTTTCCGCGCAGATCTTGCAGAACGCCGCGCAGATACTGCCGCTCGCATTGCCGGGGAGGGAACAGTGGGATCACAACCATGCCCGGCCTAGTCAGCGTCGCCAGCCCCACCTATTGCTCGGCGGCGTTCATTCGCGAGACCGTGGCATCGATTCATGCACAATCGTATCCAGGCATCGAGGAGATCCCTCGGTCAGACGTCCGTCAACGGCGTCTCCGCGCGACCGATCTAGCCCGTTCCGCGACGAATCTCGGAAGCAATCGCACGGCCAACGCCTCCCATGCTTCGACGTACAGCGGCCGACACATCAACGACCGGACGTACCAGTAGACTCCCGGGAGCCAGGCCGCCTTTTCGTCAGCCCTGTTCTTGAAGCATCGGCTTCGTAGCTCCCGGACGTGCCGCGGCAATACATACATGGACGCCGTGGGCAATCCAAGGAACCGCGGAACAATGACCCGCATCACGTATTCCCGCCGCTCGTCGCTCCGCGTTCCCGATATGTTCGAGTGACCGACCCGGTACAGCAACAACGGTTCCGCCATGATCCGGAAGGGACATTGCAGCGCGACACGGAGCCATAGCTCGAAATCCTCCGAGAGAAGGACGTCCTCATCGAACGGCCCGGCGCGATCCAGCACTTCGCGTCGGATCATGGCCGACGACATCGGAACGGTGAACCGGCCCGCCAGGAGGTCGGGCAAGGCGGCTCCGCACCGCTCCGAGCCTGCATCGTCCCGGATGACGGTTCCTTCGGGATCGATCACCCTCATTCCGGTGCCGCATACGCCGACATCGGGATGCTTCCGAAACTGCTCGAGCTGCTTCTCCAGCTTGTCCGGCAACCAGAGGTCGTCGGAGTCGAGGAATGCGATGAAGTCTCCACTCGCAGCCCGGATCGCGCGGTTCCTTGCAACCGCCGGACCGCCACGCTTCTGTCGCAGGAAGGTGATTCGCCCGTCCGACAGGAAGCGGGCGACTTCCTTGTCGGTGTCGTCGCAGGAATCGTCATCCACAATGATGAGCTCCCAATCGTCGAACGTCTGGCGCAGAACGGATTGGATCGACTCGGCTATGTACGGCCCGGCATTGTGGGCGGGCATGACTATCGAGACCGCAGGCATGACGTTACCCTTTCCGCGCCGGCCGGGAGGCCGAGAGTCCGATCCGGTCTCCATGGGCATTCGAGCGATCAGGATCGTAGCGGGTTCGTGGCGGAGATGCACGTCCAGGCGCCGAAATCGGCGCTTGCGCGCCTCCATCCCCGGATCGATTGCGCAGGGGATCTCATCCCGCGCAACCGGACTCGCGCGCCGCACCCTCCGGAGATACAATGTCGCTCGCAGACTCCGAGCCTTCGACCGTTCATGTTCCGTGGGGGCGAGAGGTGCGGTCCTGCTCGGAATGGACTACCGCGAGGGCTCGACAGGGCGATGACTCCAAAGATCAGCGTCATCATAGCGGCTTACAACAATGCCCCGTATCTCCCCGAGGCGATCGACTCCGTGCTGACCCAGGAGGGGGTGGACGGCATCGAAGTCATCGTGATCGATGATGCGTCGACCGATGAGACCCCCCGCGTCCTCGAGTCGTATCGGGACCGTATCGTCTCCCTCACCCTCCCGGCCAACACCGGGGGGGGGGCTGCCCCGCGCAACGCCGGCATCCGGCGGGCGGGGGGGAATATATCGCCTTCCTCGATTCAGACGACATCATGCTGCCCGGCAAGCTTCACGAGCAGTGCGCCCTCTTGGACGGACATCCGGACGTCTCCTTCTGCTTCACGAACTCCCGGAATTTCACGGACGGCGGGGACGCAGCGCGGGACTTCCTGGCGGACCACGCGCGATTCCATGCCATGGAGCGTCGGCCGCTCGGCGAGGCCTGGTATCGCATCCCGGCCGACCGCGCATTCGAGACCCTCATGCTCGACAATTTCATCGGCACATGCGGCGTGATGATGCGCCGATCGCTCGTTGAGCAGATCGGGTTCTTCGACGAGGGGCTGACGTGCGGCGAGGACCTCGAGTATTGGATCCGCGTCTGCCGCGAGAATGACGTCGCCTACATCGACCGGGAGTATTTCCGTCGTCGCCTACACCCCTCGAACATGTCCTCGAGCATGAGAAGTCTGCAGGACATCCTCCGGATGGCCGAGCGGCTCCAGCAGGGTCCCCTGACGCCGACGGCGCGTCGCAACCTCCGGAGTTGGCTCTCCACCCTGCACTTCGCGGTGGGCTACCGTCACAAGATTGAGGGAAGTCGCCTGCGAGCCATCCGGCACTATCTGACCAGCCTTCGCTACCGAAGAACCAATCCGGAGGTCCCGCTGGCCATCCTGAAGGCACTGCTTCCCGTCCGGAGTCGCTCCCCGCGGGTGACACCCTGAGGGAAGCCTCATGGATCGCATCCCCGATCGGAGGATGCCGAAAACGCGCAGGGATCAGTGAGTAGCGCCAGGGAGCATCAGGTTCTTCGCGAATCGGGCCTTGCCGGAGGGTTCGACGGGGATCCTCTCTACGACGCGCACGGTGAGATCGATCTCTTCGTTCATGTATGAAGCGAGGCGTTCACGCAGCCACGCCTCGACGCCATCGTCGTACTGCGCGCCTGGAACCACGAGGACTTCGAACCGCCCGACGGCGTGCTGCAGGATCTGCATCGCGCGCACTCGGCTCCCCTCGGCGACGAGCCTGCTCGGCAACACCACTCCCGGCACGCGCTGGCCGCGGGAGTTCACGAAGACGTCGGCGGTCCGGCCCACGATGTCCCGCAGACGCTGGGTCGACAGGCCGCAGGGGCACGGCGAAGGATCGAGCCGGGCGAGGTCCCCGGTGCGGTAGCGGATCAGGGGGAAAGCGAGGTTCCAGAGGTCGGTGACGACGACCTCGCCGAGCCCGGGATCGATCATCCCGGGAAGCGGCAGCACCTCCACGTGCAAGCCGTACACGTTCAGGTGCAAACCGTCATGGCGCTCGCATTCCATGGCGATGCGGCCGCACTCTCGCGCTCCGTACCAGTTGAAGGGTTCGCGGCCGAAGGCTGCGCGGATGGTGTCTCTCTGCGGGGCCAGGAGCGGCTCCGCGGTGCAGGAGACCGCCCCCACCTCGGGGCGAATCCCGCGACGCAGGAGGAATTCCGCGAAGAGGGCGAGCGGCGTGGGGTAGCCCTGGAGCAGCCGCGGGCGAAACGCCGCCAGGTCGCGCGCATAGCTCTCGAAGACGGCGTCGTCGAGGAGTGCCGACGGGTAGTACTTCGTGCGCGTCACGAGCGCGGAGCGCAGGCGTCTCTTCACTGTTTCACGCGCGGGCATGTCCTGCCGCGCGCCCCAGAGGTAGACCATGCGAAGTCCGGGGCGATGGCCAAGTTGGCGGTCGAAGGCCTGCGTGGTCGCCCAGCGGCGCCAGTAGGATCCCGTGTCGAGGAGGAACCGGACCGGAGATGAAATCGTACCCCCGGTGGCCGAGGCCACGCACGCGGAGATCGGGAAGGCGTCGCTCGTGAGATCCTCGCCCCGGGACCGCATCTCCTCCCGGGTCAAGAACGGGAGCCGCGCGAGATCCGACCATCCCATCTCGCCGGGACGCTCGATGCCGGCCTCGGCGAAGCGCCCGGCGTAGAAGCGCGTATGGCGATTCGCGTGGTCGGCGACCGCGCGGAGCCGCGCGAGTTGGTGATCCCGGATGCGGTCCGCGGGAAGGGCGAGCGTCCGCTCCACATCCTTTACGAACGAAGAGGAATGGTCACCGCGCCGCCATCGATCCAGTGGATCGAGGACGGTCGGGGCAAGGACGTCGAGAAGCCGCTGGGTGAGGTTCATGTTCAATCCGAGCGTTACTCTACGGTGTGGGGGTCGCCGCTCGCAATCCCCGCCGTCGCGTCGTAAGATGGCCTCTCCCATCCGGCAAGAGGGAGCCAAACCGAGGCGAGGCAAGCACCGATAACCGTGGCATGAGAAAGCGGCAGGTCTTCACCAACTCGGTTTCGGGCGCCGTGCTCTTCGGCGTCAACCTCGTCATCGCCTTCGCCTTGAGCCCGGTCGTCGTCCGCGAACTGGGCGACCGAGGCTACGGCGTGTGGGAGATCTTCCTCAGCGTCTTCGGCTACCTCTCGATACTGGAGCTGGGCGTGGGGCCCGCGTTCATCCGCTTCGTCGCCCGCGCCGCCGCGCAGGACGACCGCGAAACCATGAATCGGGTGGTCAGTTCCGCGCTCGCCGTGCTCGCTGGTGCCGGCCTCTTCGGCTTTCTCGCCGCCAACGTCCTCCTCCTTTCGCCGCACCGGCTCCTCAACATCGATCCGGCGGCGGTGCCGGAGGTGAGGCTCCTGGCGCTCCTCCTCAGCGCCAACTTCTTCGTGCAACTCTCCGGGACCGCGTTCACCGCCTACCTCATGGGAATGCAGCGCCACTACGTCATGAACGGTGCTCGCGTCTTCCTCGCGGTGGTACAGGCCGCGGTGACCTACGTGGCGCTGACGCGGTGGTCCGGCTCGGGACTCGTCTGGCTCTCCGCAATCCTGCTCGGAGCCAACATCCTCCAGTTCGGCTTCTTCGCAGTGTGGAGCCTCGCCCGCAAGCCGGCACCGTCAATCCGCCTCGCTCACGTGAACCGGGACATGATCCGCGAGCTCTATGCCTTCGGGATGAAGAGCATGGTGATGATGGTCTCGGGCCGGGTGGCGGCGGGATCGGTGCCGATCATCATGGGCTGGATCCTGGGCGCGGGGCAGATCGTCTTCTATGCGATCCCCAACCGTCTCGCCCTGTATGCAGCCGGGCTCGGCGCCGCGCTGGGCTTTCCCCTCATGCCGTACTTCAGCGCGCTCGACGGCAAGGGGGATCGCGCGGCGACGTTAGAGGCCTGGTTCAACGCGACCCGCGCGCTGCAGTTCGTGATGGTCGGAATGGCCGTGGGCATGCTGGGGCTTGGCGGCCCCTTCATCGCGCGTTGGATCGGGCCCGCATACGCCGAGCAGGGGGCGTGGGTGATCCGCTGCCTGGGTGCCGCGCTCCTCGTCGAGGCCGTCTCCCCCAACTCGAGCCGCCTCTTGATGAGTATGAACCGTCACGGCTGGCCCGCGGTGCTCACGCTCTCCATCGCCGTGCTCGGCGTGCCGCTCACCATCCTCCTCGCCAAGGTCGCGGGCGTGACCGGGGTGGGTCTTTCCGTGCTCCTCATCCGCGGTTTCACCGAGATCGCCTGGCTCTTTCTCTCCTTGCGGGTGCTCGGGCTCGGCGCCTGGGAGCACCTGCGCCGCACCGTGCTCACCTTTGCTCCTGCCGCTCTCCTTTTCGCGGCTGTGCTCTTCGGGCTTCGCCGGCTGCACGAGGCCGTCGATTACCCGCGTCTGGTCGTCTACGCTCTGACCGGCGGGGTCGCCTACGCTCTGGGGGTCTGGTTCTTCGCGCTGCGCGGAGGAGAGCGCGGCGCCGTGCTCGCGTTCCTCGGCGGCCTTCGCCGCCGAACCGCTGCGGCGGCATCATGAGCCTCTATCGCTCTGCGTACGGCGCGTACTACCGCCTGAACCTCCTGCGCAAGGGGAGCCGCGCTCCCGCCATGCTGGCGGAGATGAACCGTCTGCAGTGGGCCTCGCCGCAGATCGTCGCCGCAAAGCAGCTCGAGCGACTCAACGCCCTGCTGCAGCGTGCGTGGCGCGCTCCCGCCACCGCCGAGCGACTGCGGGCGGCCGGCCTCGCGCACGGTCCGGTGCCGTCGCTGGAGGCGCTCGTACAACTGGCGCCGATCCGCCGTCGCGAGCTGCAGCAGGACCGTGAGGCGATGGTCCCAGCGGGCACGCCGCGCGGGACGCTGCGCCTCAACGCTACGGGCGGCTCCACCGGCGAGCCGGTGACCTTTTATCAGGACGATCGCTATCACGATCACGGCGTCGCGGCCGAGATGCTCGTGCAAGCATGGTGGAATGTGGCACCCGGCGATCGCACTGCCGCGCTCTGGGGAGCCGACCGGGAGTTCACGGAATTCTCCGCGAAGGAACGGTTCGCTCAACGCCTCCACCGCTTCCGCGCGCTGAACGCGTTCCGCCTCACAGAGGCGCGCATGGCGGAATTCGCCGATATGCTGACGCGCTGGCGGCCCGAGTACGTGGTGGGCTACGCGGGGGTGCTCGACCTCTTCGCCGGCTTCCTCCTCGCGCGCAACATGACCGGCATCCGCCCGCGCGCCGTCCGCTCCAGCGCCGAAGTGCTCCATCCCGCCGCGCGCGAGCGCATCGGCCGGGCTTTCGGCGCTCCCGTCCACGATTTCTATGGCTGTCGCGAGATCAACAACCTCGCCGCGGAATGCCCCACCCTATCGGGACTGCACGTTCTCGAGTACGGGCGCATCGTGGAGGTGGTGGACGCCGAGGGACGCCGCTGCGCGCCCGGCGTGACGGGCGAGGTCGTGGTGACCGACCTCGTCAACAGCGCGATGCCGCTCTTGCGCTACGCCACCGGCGATCTCGCGGTGGCGGCGGACAGTCCGTGTCCATGCGGGCGTTCATTCGCGCGGCTGACGCGGCTGGTGGGACGCGAAAGCGATTTCATCGTTACCCCGGACGGCCGTACGCTCCACGGCGAGGTCTTCAGCCACCTCTTCTACGATCTCGCCGGGGTGCGCCGCTTCCAGGTCGTGCAGGAGCGCGCCGAGGCGATCGAGATCCTCGTGGAGCGCGATCCGACCGGGCCGCCGCCCGATCTCGCCGCGATCGAATCGGGGGTCGCGAGGCTCGTCGGCGCCTCCGTGGCGGCGCGCGTCCGCGTGGTGGAGTCCATCCCGCCCGCGCCCAGCGGCAAGCACAAGTTCGTGGTCTCGCACGCGCGGGCGGGTCGCGCGTAGCCACTGCGCGCAGGTCACCCGAGGATCAGACGCGGGCGAGCCCCTCGTAGATCTCCTCCATCCGCCTCACCCGCCGCGCGAACGAGAAGGCGCCCTCCACGCGGACGCGCGCCGCGCGCCCCAAGGATTCCCGAAGCGCCGCGTCCGTGAGCACGCGTCCCAACGCCGCCGCCATCGCGCCCGCGTCACCCGGTGGCACGAAGAGCGCCTCCACGCCGTCTCGCGCGATTTCGGCCACACCACCCACCGGGGTGACCACGCACGGGCATCCCATCGCCATCGCCTCGAGGAGCGTGTTGGGCATTCCCTCGGTGCGCGAAGAGAGCACGAAAGCATCCATCGCCGCGTAGAGGTCCGCGGTGTCGCCGCGGTGGCCGAGGAAGCGAACGCGCTCCCCAAGACCGCCCGCCGCCGCCCGCCGCTCGAGCGCGGGACGCTCGGGGCCCTCCCCGATCACCAGAAGATCCACGTCCGCGTACGCGGGCGCGATCGCGGCGAACGCGGCGAGCAACGTGTCCATGTCCTTGTCGATGGAGAGGCGCCCCACCGTTCCCACGAAGCGGCGCCCTGCCGGCAGTCCAGGCGGCGGCGGATCCGGCGTCGCGCGCGGGCGCCACCGCGCCGTGTCGACGCCGTTCGGCACCACGACGATCCGGTCGTCGCGCACACCGATGCCCCGTAGCTTCACCGCCGTGGCCTCGGCGACCGCCACCACGAGTGGATACCGGCGCAGCGCCCACTCATCGGCGGCGTGATAGAGCCTCTGGCGCCGCGTCAGGAGGTTGGACCAGCCGTGCGCGGTCGCGAGAAGACTCAGCCCTCGCACGCGGCGCGCGAGCCAGAGCCCCAACACGTCGGTCTTGAAGTCGTGGGTGTGCAATACGCGACAGCCGCGCTCGCGCAGCTCCCGCTGCATCCGCGAGAGAAGCGCGAAATCGAACGGCCCTCCGTCGGGGATCATGACCGGCTCCACGCCGCTCGCGCGCGCCAGATCCCGCAGCCCCGGGGCGTCGTCACCGCGCGGCACGAGGAAGAACGGCACGACACGCACGCGCGCCGGATTGTGGGCGGCTGCCGAGAACAGGATGGTCTTGTCCGGGCCACCGGCGGTGGTGTGGGTGGAGCGGAACTCGGCCACCGTGATCGGGCTCACGACGGATCCTCCCTCAGCGCGAGGCGGTAGACAGCCTCCATCGAGCGGCGGGTGGTGAACGAGGCCGCGCGCTCGCGCCCGCGGGCGGCCATCGCCCGCGCCTCCTCGGGATGCTCCAGCACCCAGCGGATCGCCTTCTGGAGGCCCTCCACATCCCCGTAGTCCACCGCGAGCCCGTGCTCGCCCGAGGTCATGCAGTCCGCGGCCCAGCGCGCGCCCACCGCGATCACCGGCTTGCCCATGGCGAGGGCGTTGAGAAGCGTCTGCTGGCCGCCGGAATGGAGAAGCCCCTTCTGCATCGGCACGACCACGGCCGTCGCCCCTGCCATGGCGTCCCGAAAGCCCTCGTGGGTCGTTCCCGCCACGCGTACGTGCGGCGGAATCGGCACACCATCGAGCTGCTCGGGGCGGGTCGTGGCGATCCACACCGGGAAGTCGATCCTTCGCACCGCTTCCACCAGGGTGCGGTAGTCCCGATCGTAGTTGCCACCGGCGAAGATGTATCCGCCGTCGCGCACGCGGTAGGCGTAGCCGTCCAGCGTGGTGTGGAACGGTACGTAGCGCATCTTGTCCTTGGGAAGACCGAAGGCATCATGGTAGTCGTCGATCTCGTGCGAGGCCCACACCACGTAGCGGTGCACGGAGCGATCGATGACGGCGAGTTGGACACGCTTGGCGCGGTACGCCCATCGCGACGCCGGCACGTAAAGTTGGGCGATCATGACGTGCGGTCGCCGACCCCAGGGGAACAGTGTTTGCAGTGTTGCCAGCACGCCGGAGGCCGTGGCTCCGTCGGTGACCAGAGCGCGGGCCCGGCGCTGGCGCAGGAAGAGCAGGGTCCCCACCGCAAGGCCGGTGATCCGGTCGGCGGCCCCCTTGCCGAGAAGCCGGCGAGAGAGAGTGCTCACCCTCGGTGCCGCCACCTGCGTGGTGTGCTCACCCCAGAACCCGCCGGGTTGACCGGGAATGTCGGTGAGAACCAGGGGGCGCGCGCCGTCCGCCATCGCTCAGGGCGCTCCGCCAAAAGCCAGAGCCGAGTCGGCGGATGCGATGGTGTCGGGGACGGCGACCACGCGGTTGTAGGGCGGGGGGAGGCGATAGTCGCGCCAGGCCCCGGGATCGCCCGAGAGCCCGGCCTCGGCCGCCTTCACCACGTTGTAGGCCTCGCGTGCGGTCATGAAGTGCAGCGTCATACGCCGCTCGGCGCAGACCGAACGCAGGTCGTCGAGCATGCGGTCCATCCCACCGCCCAGTATCGCTTCCGCGCTCTGCGCGCCGTGGCTGTAGACCTTTACGAACACCCATTCCGGGCGCCCGCGCACGTGAATGCCCGTATCGATCCACCGCTCTGCCCGCCGGCGGGTGGGGAGCGCATAGTCCTCCACCGCGCCGTACTCGAGGGCCATGCGCCCGAAGTCGAAGCCCAGGGGGCCTTCGAAGATCAGGAGCTTTCCCTCCACCGGATGTCCCACGCTGACAACCTCGCCGTCGTCGTAGGACTTGGGGGCGGGGGTATCGGTGGCGTAGTAGAGGCTGTTGATACGGCTCGGCTGCGCGGGGGTGCCGATCGTCGAGAAGGTGAAGTCGGCAAAGCAGCCGCTGCGCTCCAGGAGCGAGATCTCGTCGGTCACCCCGCAGAGCTTCGTGGAGCCGTCCAAGGCCCAATTGCCGTGGACGAAACCGTACTGCTGCGTGCGCGAGGAGTCGGCGGCGATCAGCGCGCCATAGCCCCGGTACCACGCCAACGCCTCGGCGAGTTCCGCTGGAAACGTCGCGCTGTCCGACGCGGGGTGGTGCCAGTGCAGCTCGACCTCACCGTACCCGTCGTAGACCATCCGGTTCAACTGCTGCAGCACCGCGGCGTTCTTGTGGTCGTACGGGTAGAACCACGAATACTGGAAGCGACGCCCCGATGCGTCGCGGTGGCGATCCGAAATCGCCCGGAAGGTCGCGAGCCACTCCAGGCTCCCCGTGGTGCCGCGAGCGCCCGTCCCCGGCTCGTAGTGGTCGACCATGACGAAGACGACGTGCGTGAGGGAGTCGGGAGCGGTCTCGCGGGGACCAAGCCGCCAGGCCACGTAGCCCGGAAACCAGCCCGCCGCCCCCCACCGCAGGATGGAGTATGCCCCTTTGGCCGGAAAGGCCAACACCAGGGCGGCGAGCCCAAGCCAGAGCATGGCCCGGACCCGTGTCCTCGATCGAGTCATGTCCCCCCCTATAGCGCGGCTAGTCGGAGACCGCGAAGATCAGCGTGAACGCGTCGGCATCGCTGCCCTCGGTGCGTCCATCGCGATTGCCGTCCAGATAATGCCCGGAGGCGCTCCGCACCACCCCGGACAGCCGGGCGGTGATCGTCTCCCCCACGGCGAGTAACGACGCCGGACGGAAGATCACCAAGCGTCCGTTGAGACCAAGATCGATCTGGCCGGCGACGAGGCCGGTGGTCGAGCCGACGACCGCGAGCGTGCCGGAATTCAACGAGCCCAGACTGACCGGTTCGTTGAACATCCAGCGGAGCTCCGCTCCGGGCGGTGCAGACGCCGGCCCAGCCGAGGGCGATGTAGTGAGAACCTGGAACGCCCAGCCGAAGTCCCCTACTCCCGGCGGCGTCACGGGAGGTGGCGGCGGCGGATCCACGGTACCGCCGTCGGTTGTGAGGGTCCAGCTTCCGCCGGGGGCGCTCGGAGTGGCGGTGGCCTGCACGGTCGAGCCACCGACGGTGGCCTGCAGCACGTACGGGTTGTGCTCGACCACTCGATCCAGATGCTCGTACGGTTCACCCGAAGTCGAAACGGAGAACATGGGGAGGGCGAGCGGGGCGCTCCCCGAGGCATCGGTGATCGCGCTCGTGACCGTCGTGCCCGAGACGTCGACCGCGCTCACGGTGGCCCCCGCCACCGCGGAGCCCTCGGGATCCACCACCCGCGCGGTCCCCGACCAACCCACGCTCCACGAGCAGAGCATCCAGGGCCATCCGGGCGTGAAGCGATGCAGATCGACTCCCGCACCGTAAGTGCAGTCCTGGAAGACCAGATTGGAGAAGTTCGACCCGATGACGAGCATCTCCGGTCGGCCGGTGGGCACCCCCCCGTTGTTGCGAAGAAAGGTGTTCCCCCGCAGCACGATGTTCTCTCCGGGGGCAGGCTGGCCGTCCGGCCCGAGCCAGGCGATCGCCGCGAACATCCGATCATTGCTGGAAAAGACGTTGTTCTCGATGGTGATCTTCGCGGTGGGGTCCGCTTCAAACAACTCAATCGGCGTGGCGTAGTTGCCGTAGTCCTCGAGCCTGAATGCCGCCCCGCCGAGGTGAAGGGCGGTGAACCGATTGTCATGGACGTGGTTCACCGTGTTCGCACCCAGGGAAAGACTCAAGGCCGAGCCCAGGCTCTGTTGGTCGGCGATGTCCGTCACGCCGTAGGAGAGCACGGTGTTGCCGTAAACGTCGGCGTCGTTGCAGTTCTCCAGCTTGATCCCGTGGGCGGCAGCCCGGTTGTACTCTCCCGTGGAGCGCTCGGTAGCAATGATATCGTTGTCGTGGATGCGGGGGGACATGGAACCGTCAAGATGGATGCCCCGCCCGTTCGTTGCCCGGATGGTGTTGCCGTACACCTCCATCAAGTCCGAATACACCTCGACGCCGTAGCCGTTGACGACAATCGTGTTCAAGTTGATCTGGTTGTTGTAGATGTGACCCCAAACCGTCACCGGCCGGCGCCGCCCCACCCGGATGCCCCACTGACGGCAGTTGTGCAGCGTGTTGTTGAAGATCTCGACGGGGCCATCCGCCATGGCCAAAAGGTCGATGGCGGCCCTCCCCTGATGGCGGTTGGTCACCACCTGGGTGCTGTCGGTGATGGTATTGCTGTAAATGAGGCAGTTACTGCTCTCCTCGCCCCGGATGGCGTAGGTGTCGTCGCCGAAGATGAGGATGTCGAGACCGGTGATGGTGACCGAGTTCTGCGCGTATAAGGTCACCGCACCGCAACTATCGGCACGGCCGGCTCCCTGCACCACGCGCCCGTTCTTCATGACCGCGCCGGTGGCTCCCGCCCACACGCGGATGTCTGACTCCGCCCACACCCGGTTGGCGTGGGGATAGGGAGGGGGCACCGCCACCCCGTACCGGTACGCCCCCGGGCTCATGCCGAAAGTGACGGTGTGGCCGTTCAAATCCAGCGTCACGTTGTTTGCGGCGAACACGAAGGCGCTCCCCGGCACCGCGACGTCCTCGAGCAGCCGGTAGGTGGTCCCGGCCTGATCGAGGTAATAGGGTCCTGAGCCCACCGCGGCGGCATTCAAGTCCACGGCTGCGTACGCGGCGGACGTGGTGAATAGCAATCCAGCAAGAACAGCGATCGTCCGCATCATGGTCCAACTCCTCGAGGTAAAGGTCCAGCCTCGGTGATCGGCCGAGAGGCGACTCCGGGTGAGCCGCACGGCCCTTCTCCCCCACACTGTGGGGCGCTTCCCTCACGAAGAACTCCCCCCTCGCTCCCCCGAAGGCTAGACCGGCCTCCGCCCGCTGCAGGGGGGGATGGTACGGCCCGGCGCCCCCAGCGGCAACGGATTCGAACCAGCGGCACCCCCCGAGCATGACACGCCGAATGGCCTCAGGTAGGCTTTCCGTCCCATGATGCTCTCCCGACCGATCCGCTCCTCGCCCAAGGCCGGTGCTCCGCCACCGCCCGTGCCGTTTGACCGGAGGTCGGGCGTCCTCATGGCCGCTGCCGCTGTCGCCCTCCTCATCCCCCTCTGGTCAGTGGCTTATCCGCCGCTCGTCGACTACCCCAACCACCTGGCCCGCTCCTACGTGCTCGCTCACATCCACGACTTCGACACGCTGGCCCAGAACTACCGGGTCGACATGAGGCCACTTCCCTACCTGACCGTGGATCTGGCCTTGATGGCGATGATGCAAGTTCTCTCGGCAGCGACGGCCGGCCGGATCCTCCTGAGCGCCATCGTGATACTCGGGGTTCTGGGCGCGTTTCTCCTTGGCCGGGCCTTCACGGGCCGCACCGGCACTCCCGCCCTGCTCGTTGCCTTTTTCGCCTACAACTCGACCTTTTACTACGGATTCCTTAATTACAACCTCGCCCTCACGCTCTTCTTCATCACGCTCGCGGTGTGGGTCCGGCGGCGCGAGCATCCCCGGCCGCCGGGGATACTCCTGGTGAGCGTGCTCACGCTCCTCACCTACTTCTCCCACCTCGCCGGGTTCATCCTGCTTGGCGTGGCAGTGGCCGGCATCACCATCTCGGACATCTGGATGGCCCGCCGGCTCGCCCGGCGTCACGTCGCTGCGCTCATCGGCTTCGCTCCGGCCGCCGTGTTCCTCCTCTTCTACATGCTCGACGCCGGAACGATGGGAGAAGTCTCCTGGGGCTCGATCGGCCGCAAAGTCGTCACCCTGTTGACGCCGTTCATCACCTACGATCGGCGCCTCGACGTGGCGGCCCTCGTCCTGCTCGCCACGGCCGCGGGGATCGCGTTCCTCGGACGGAGCCGCTTCGCTGTGCGTCCGGCGCCGCTGGCCGCCGCCGCCGCGCTTCTCGTCGCGTACGTCGCCTCGCCGTACGAGGCAATGACCGGCTACGACGCCGACGTGCGTTTCGTGATGGCCTTCCTAGCGTGCGCACTCTTCGTCTTCGACCTGGGCTCGCGCCCTCGTGCCGCGCGCATCGCCCTCGTCCTCGTCCTCGCGGCCTCGCTCCTGAAGGTGGGCGGCGTGTGGGCGGCGTGGACTGCTCAAGGGCGGGAGATCGCCTGCCAGGTCCGCCTGCTCGGCACGGTGGACGAAGGCGCCCGCGTCTTCTCCCTGTATCTGCGCGCGAGCGATCCGATGGTCGACCAGCGCGAGCGCGGCATGATCCACGTGGTGAACTACGCCACCATCGAGCGGCGCGCGTTCGTCCCCACGATCTTCACGTACCCCTCGCAGCAGGTACTCGAACTCACTTCGACTCCCCGGCAGCGGGACACCGCCTACGACGAGACGGCAAACGTCTCGATCGTGAAGTGGGAGGATCTCCAGGCCGCCTACGATTACGTCTGGGCCTGCCGTCTCAACGCCCCCTTCCGCGCCCGGCTTGAGGCCATCGCGGACCCCGCCGGTCGCTGCGAGCGCGGGGAGCTGTGGCGCGTGCGCCGGAGCGGGGCTCTGGCCCCATCGCCACCCTCCCAAGGCCGGTAAGACGGGTCTAGGCCGAAGCGCCGGCAGGCCGGAGCCAGCGGGACAGCGCGGTGTACTCGGTCTCGAACTCGCGGTAGAGCCCCGCGCGGGCGTAGCGCAGGTTCGGCGCGTTCCTACGGCCCGCGATGTCGCGCGTCCAGGGTTCGCGCCACCGAAGCGCCAGCTCCCGTAGCGCGTCGTTGAGCGTATGCGTGGATCGTTCCCAGCCGGTGTGGGCCAGCGCCCACTCCCGCGGGTGGAACCGTTGCCCGCCTTCCACCACGGCGAGGATCGCCTGCGCGAGATCGCGTTCCTCGAAGAGAAGGCCGGTCGCCGCGTTGACATGGTCGAGGTTCACACCGCGGTGGCCGCTTGGCACCAGGACCGGGGTGTTACAGAAGAGACTCTCGTAGAGGGCGCGGTTGGCCCCCTCGCGTCGCGAGAGAAGGACGAACGCTCTCGCCCCCCCCACCACCGAGGCCACAACCTCCGGGGGCACGGATTCGAAGAGCGTGCAGTCTTCGAGCACGCCGTGCCGCCCAGCCAGTGCTTCGATCCTCGCGCGGTCCCAGCCGAGCGGGTAGCCCACGAGCGCGATGCGCAGCCGCCGCCCGTGACGGCGACGGATGGCAGCCAGCGCCTCGAAGAGCACCGCGTGACGCTTGAAGGGATCCCACGCCGCCACCATCACCAGGTCGTGCGGGCGTTCTCCGTCCTCGCGCGGACGGAAGAGGACGGGATCAACCCAGTCCCCCGCGCCGAGGCGAAGCGGGCGAAGATTGTAGCCGTGGTCGCGGATGTAGTCGTAGTCCTCGCCGCGCTGCGCGAGCACGATGCCGTCCAGATCCGAACCGTGATAGAGCAGCAACCCGGCATCCTGGTAGCCCCACCAACTCGGCTCGATCACGATGCGATAGTGGCCCGCGAGCGCGGCAAGATCGAACACCGCCGGGAGCTCGCGCAGACCGTGCGTGTACATGACGAGGAGCACGCCGCGTTCTCCGGTTGATGGGTCGGCGGCCTTGAGAACCATGAGGTTGCCCTGCCGTTCCGCATCGTGGGAGCGCGAGGGCTTGCGCAACCGCACGCGGTCCTCGGGGGGATAGCCGGCGTAGCGCGCGCGAATGGCGCGGGCACTGGCCCCTCCCGCGAACTCGGCGAGAAACGCGTTCTCGGCCACCGGCACCAACGCTCCGTCGCTCGTGCAGGCGTTCCGCACGAGACGTTCGACGTGATGGACCACGTTCCCGGCGACCCGCTCGTTCCCGGCATAGCGCCAGGCACTCAGAAGCCGCTCCGCCGCCCTCCACGGGCGCCCGCGGCTCTCGTCCCCCCCCGCACACACCGATGCGGCAAGGCCGTTGAGGCGGTGGACCGCCCCGAAGCGATCGAGGCGCTCCCTCATGTCATCCCACCCGGACCCGATCATGCTTCCCACGCTCCCGGTCGCCCGCGGCTCACCCCGCCCCCTCGTTGCCGGCCACCGACCCCGCCGGGTTCGCCGATGCCTCGGTGGTCACGGCCAAGCGGTGCAGCGCAAGCCCCGCCGCGGCGTAGATGTACCAGGTACTCCGGTACAGGCTGTGCCCGAAGAGCGAAGCCGCGAAGAGGAATACGATGCCCGCCATGATGCCGTCCGCCACCCCCGTCTCGAACCTCCACTCGCTCCCCCGCCCTCGGAAGACGCGTGCCGCCCTCCGGTTCACGATCATGAAGGCGACCACGAATCCGAAGAAGGTCACCCCTCCTACGACACCGGTTTCCGCGAAGAGCTGCACGACCAAGTTATGCGCGTTGAGATAGGACTTCATTCGCCCCGAGGAGTAATGATCTGCGTGGGCGATCCCGAAGCATCCCGCTCCGACCCCGAAGAGCGGACGATCGGCCAGCATGTGTGCGCCCTTCTTCCACGCATCGATTCGGGCCTCCGAGGATTCGTCCCGCTCGGACTCGCCAATGCTGGCGTAGCGGCGTTGATACTGCCCGGGCAGCACCTGGAAGATCCCGACGAGGAGCAGCACGCCCAGGGCGCCGGTCACGACGCGCCGGGGGGAGCGCCACCAGAGCCAGACCAGCATGGACAGCAACGCCACGACACCGCCTCGCGACCCGGTGAAGGAGATCGTCCACACGATCATCGCGATCCCGCCCAGGCTCAGGAGCCGGCCCAGCCGGGCACGATCCCGCAGACCGGCGAGAAGGAAGAGCCCCAAAGCAGAGCCCAGGGAGGTGGCGAGCGTGTTGGGGTCGGTTCCCAGGCTCGTGGCCCCCTCGACCCGCTCGATCCCCTGGGCGAACAGGTAGTCCCCCGCGTAGAAGGCGCGTAACGAAGTCACTGCGAAGTAGCCGATGAAGAGGAGATACGTCCACGTCCACGCCCTGATCCGCCCTCGCGTGTTGGCCAGGTGCACGATCATCAGGTAGTAGGCCAGGAGCTTGAGCAGATCGATGAAGACGTCTGCGGAAAACGAACTCCAATAGGACCACGGCACCGAGCACGCTACCGCGGCCAGGAATGCCAGGAACCATCGCGTCTGGGGGGAGCGGTCGAAGAGGAGCTTCCCCTCGCGCCGGTACATGTCGAAGTACATGGCCCCCAGTGCGACCACCGCGACCGTACGCTCGAGGCGCATCGCAGCGAGAGCGGGATAGAGCTCTCCGGGACGGAGCAGATCCACCGCCGTGTAGAGGAGGAGCCCGAGGTAGGGCCGGGCGAGGATCGCGATCACCGCCCCGATCCCCGCCACCGCGCCGATGATGATGACCGGTCTCACCGCGATCGCGGCCAGGCCCACCATCACGCAGAACGCGATCAGGGCCAGCACGACCGCAGCCCGCCGCGCGCCGCGCGCGAGGATGTCGCTTTCGCGCAGGCCCGGGCCCGACGGTATTCCGCGTGAGGCGGTCGGGTCGCGGTCAACCATGGTCCCGCTCCTCCACCGGACCGCGGAAACGGGGTGCTTCGACGAGGCCGCGCCAGAAGCCTGCGAGGAGTCCCAGATGAATCGTGCCCAGCGCCGTCGCCACGCGAGACCAATCGGAGCGCGGCCGCGCCCATCGCAGACCCTCGACGCCGAGCGCGGCCAGCCAGAGCGCCAGCAACGACACCATCGTCGCGCCGCCGCGCGCCCCGCCGAGCAGTAACGGCAGCACGACCCACGCGATCCCCACCGTGCTCATCGCGAGGAGCGACCAGGGAGCGGTGGAGGGGTGGCGCGCGAAGAGGTTCGCGCGGCCGCGCCCGTAGCGCACCATCTGGCGCCACAGCCCGCCCGGCGTGGATCGGGGGCGGTAGTACACGGCGAGATCCGGATGCCGGTAGGCGCTGTACCCGGCCGAAGCGACGCGGTGGTTGAACTCGACATCTTCGCACGCGTCGAATCGCTCGTCGTATCCCCCCAACTCGACCCACACCTTGCGACGATAGGCCGCGCCCGCGGAGCGGGGATCGGTGAATCCGGGTTCGCCGCCGAAGATGTCGGAGCCCGGCTTGTGGCCCAGTGGCGAATGGCGGGCGGCGGCAATGGCGCGTTCCCAGGGCTCTGCGGCGAGCTCCGTGAGGGGCTGGGGTCGACACAGGCAATCCGCGCCGGTGGAGGCGAACAGATCGTCCAGGCGCGAGAGATAATCGCGCCGCGGTAGCGAGCAGTGACCGTCGAGGAAGACCACGCAGTCACCGCGCGCCGCGCTCGCTCCGGCGTTGCGCCCGCAACTGCTGCGGCGGCCCCGATTCTCGACCAGTGCGAGCGCGGGCCACGTCGCGGCGCGCGCGCGCACCAGCTCGGCGGTGCCGTCGCGGGAGCCCCCGTCGGCAACGAGCACTTCGAAGCCCCCCGCCGGGAACTCCTGCTCGCGCAGTTGATCGAGGAGAGACCCGAGGTCGCGCGCCTCGTCGAGGACCGGAACCACTACCGAGACACGCGGGAACCCGCCCGCCGACGACGACGGCACCGGACTACTCGCCGTCTCCTCGGTGGGTCCGGCCATAGCCGTAATCATTGTAGTAGCGCGGATTGTAGTAGTCGGGCGCGGCCTCCCGCGCGTTGCCGACGACCAGCCCCAGGATGCGGCCGCCCATTCCCAGACAGAGCTCCCGCGCGCGGGTGAGATGAGGGCGAGGGGTCTTGCCCGCCATCACCACCAGCAACACGCCATCGGAGAGCGGCACCAGCGCGGCGGCGTCGGCCACCGGCACCAGGGGCGGGGCGTCGAGCAGGATGATGTCGTAGCGAGCGCGCAGCGAGGCAAGCACCTGCTCCACATTGGGCGAGTCGAGCACCTTTCCCGGCGATTCGCGCAACTTGCCCGCCAGGAGCAGATCCAGGTTCGGCAGCGGAGTCCTCTGGATCGCCTCCTCTTCCGTGCAGCGCCCCTGCAGCAGGTCGGCGAATCCGAGCCCGGGCTCGAGATCGAAGTGCGTGTGAAGATGCGGACGCCGGAAATCGCAGTCCACCGCCAGGACCTTGCGATCGGGATGGAGTGCGATGGTGGCGGCGAGATAGGCCACGGTGGTGGTCTTCCCCTCCCCGCCCACCGCACTGGTGACCAGGATCGTCTTCAGCCCCTCCTTGCGGGAGAGCCGCCAGACCCGGGATTGAAGCTTGCGCACCTCGGTGGCCACCGGCCAATCCTGGTGCATCGCATCGAGCACCCTCATCGCGTGAGGCCCTCGACCGGCTCCACCGCCCGCACCGGCGTGACCGATGCGCCGAGGCCGGGGAAGACCGTGGCGCGGATCGTGAAGAACACCACGGTCAGCAGAACCAAGCCACCCAGCGTGACCGGCAACCAGTAGCGCCGGAATCCCGTCAGTCGGGTCATGGTCTCGTCGAGAAGGGGCAGCGTGCCCAGCACCGGCTCCGGGGCCACCCGCTGGATGTCCTCGAGCGTGCGCAGCGTGGGATCCAGCATCTCGCTCAGGAACGCGAATCCGACCCCCAGTACCGGGCCCAGCAGGGCGGCCAGCACCAGGATCTTCTTCCGGTTGGGCCAGCTCGGCTCGAGCGGAAGTTGCGCGGGATCCACGATCTCGATGCGCAGCCCGAGGTCGGTGGTCTCCACCGCCTGGGAGATGTCGCTGGCGATCATCTGCGCCTGGAAGGATTGCAGGAGCTGCCGGTTCCGCTCCACGTCGTTCTGAAGCCGCGTGAGTTCGATGTTCGCCGCGGGTTGCGAGCGCGCCGACCGGGTCAGAGAGTCGATGGAGCGCTTGAGGTTCTCCGCGGCGTTGCGCTGGGCGGTGGCGTCGATGTCGGCGAAGACGTACGCGGCCAACGACCGCCGCGACTCCTGCGTGGCGTCGGGTCGGATCGCCTCCGCCTTGCTTTCGAGCCCCTGATACAACTGCGTGCGCGCACCCGCAAGGGTGGCGTTGGCCGAGGAGAGTCCTCCCGGGCTGCTCGTGGCGCTGAGCTCGGCCTCCATCTTGCGGTCGAGCGCGTTCCGAAACTTGTCGGTGAGGCTGGCGATGTCGGGATCCTCGCGGAGCACGGTTTCCACGGTCGCGATCCCGGCGTCCGACGCGGCGCGGAAGAACGGACCCACGCGAGCGCGAGCCGTGGAAGCGTCGTCGGAGAGACGCCGGTAGAGGTTCTCCGCCGCGCCCAAGTTCTCGGGCCGCACCAGCATGTTGTTGAGGCCCCGCTGGATGATCGACGACTGATACTGCTCCAGTGCGTTTTCGGAGGAGGAGAGCTGCTCCTGATAGACCCGCAACTGGTCCGCGCCGAAATTGCGCGCGGCACGGATGCGTTCCAGCTCCTTCTGCATGGTGAGGTCGATGAAGAGCTCGCTGATCCACTTCGAGAGGAGCTGCGCCGTGCCCGGCGTGTAGTCGCGGACAATGAACGTGTAGAGGCCGGGACCGCTCGATCCCACCCCGATCCGCTTCTGCAAGTGCTCGACCAGAAGCCTCACCCCGATCTCGTCCACGCTGAGTTCGGGATAGCGGGTCTGGCGCGCCCTCGCCCGCTCCCGCACCGTCGGGTCGTCGGTCATCTTGAGGATCTTCACCACCCGTTCCAGAAAGGGGCGGCTGCGCACGTAACCGATGATCTGGGCGATGCGCTGCTCTTCGGTGCGCCGATCGCTGCCCGCCGCGCCGAGGCCGCCGATCACCTGTTCCAGCTCGCGGACCAGGGGCTTGCGCTCCTCGATGAGGAGCGTGGCCGAGGACTGGTATTGGCGGGGCACGAAGGCCAGGCCGACCAGGGCAGCGCACAGGGTAGCCACCACGCAGAGCAGGATGATCCACCGCCGGCGGGTGAGGATCCGCGCGTAGTGCTTGAGGTCGACCGAGTGATCCAGTTGGGATGGCATGGAAGCTAGTTGATGTTCCGGCCCAGGAGCCAGATGCTCACGACTGCGCTCAGAAGCGGCGCCACATTCATCGCGGTGTGGAGCACCCCACTGAAGCCCCCCCGCCTCGAAGGAACGGTCACGGTGTCGCCCGCCCGGAGGGCCATGTCCGCAGCGGGATAGCCATCGTAGAGATAGCCGCGCACATCAAGGCCATACACCACCACCCCGCCGTCGGTGCGGCGCGCCAAACGCACGTCGTCCAGCCTGGCGTTCTCGACGGTCCCGCCCGAAACGCTGAGGGCTGCCACTATGGAACCCGCCGCGCGAAGCGGGTACAGGCCGGGGGTGCGCACCGCGCCCAGCACCTGCACCTGGTCGCCCGTCACCACGTTGAGCGTTATCGCGGGCAAGATCACGCTGTCGCCGGCGCGCAGGACGGGAAGCGTTGCCGCCGGTGTCTTCTCGAGTCCCTTGGAGAGATCCACGATGACGCTCTTCGTCTCCCCGGGTTGCGCTTCACGGCGGACCACCTCCACCGCGGACAGATCGGCCTGCGGGGATGATCCCCCCGCGGCGAGGATCGCATCCCAAATCGTCGGCATCGTCTGGAAACTGTAGCGCCCCGGGCCTCGTACTTCGCCCACGATGGTCAGATAGCGGCTGTTGTACTTCGCCACGCTGACCAGCACCTCGCTGACCCCGGAGTCGAGAATCGCATACCGGCGGGCGAGATCCCGGCCGAGGTCGGCCGGCGTCATTCCCTCGGCATGCACCTCACCCAGGAGAGGGAGGGTCACGTTGCCCTGACTGTCCAGCGTGAACGCGCCGCTCAGGTCCGCGCGCTGCCAGACCTGGATCTGCACCGCGTCCTCCGGGCCGAGGGTATAGGCCTCGGTGTCGCGATCCTGCGCCCACCCGGGCGTTCCCTGCGCCATGACAAGACAAACCAGAGCTAAAACGATTTTTTTCATAACACGGGCCTCATGTGCCGAATGCCTCGCGACCCACTGCACAAGCGGGGCAGTATAGCATGCCTCATCGTATCCGTCCGTCCCGGCCCCGCGCCTTGGCCATCGCCTCGGCGTAGACCGCTTCGTACCGCACGGCCGAACGACTCCAGGTGAAGTCCTCCCCCATCCCGCGACGCTGGATCGCCCGCCAGAGATGAGGGTCGCGGTGCGCCGCCACTGCCCGCGACACCGCCGCCGCCAACGCCTCCGGCGTGTACGCGTCGAAGACGAAGCCGATTCCCTTCTCGGGGTCGTCCTCCATCGCGCGGACGGTATCGGCCAGGCCACCCACCCGGTGCACCACCGGCACCGTGCCGTACCGGAGGCTCATCATCTGGTTGAGCCCGCACGGCTCGTAGCGGGACGGCATCAGAAAGATATCGGCACCGGCCTCGATCAGGTGAGCCAGGGGATCGTCGAAATCGTCGCCGTAGAAGACCTGGCCGGGGTGCGCCGCGGCCAGTCGCCGGAGCGCGTCCTCGTAGGCGCGGCGGCCGGAGCCCAGCACGACGAGCGCCAGATCCTCCTCGAGCAACCGCTCCGCCCCCGCGATCAGGAGGTCGATCCCCTTCTGTTCCACCAGCCGGGTCACCATCCCCACGACAGGGCGACTCTCCGGAGACGCGAGCCCCGTCCGAGCCAGGAGCGCGCGCTTGTTCACCGCCTTCTCGTCGAGGCGGTCGCGGTCGTAGCGCGCAGGCAGATAGGGGTCGCGCTCGGGATCCCAGGTCGCGGTGTCGATGCCGTTCAGGATCCCGGTCAACCCATTCCCGCGGCCGGCCAGAACGCCTTGAAGCCCTTCCGAGAACTCCGGCCGGCTGCGGATTTCCTCCGCGTAGCGCGGGCTCACCGTGGTGACCGAGTCGGCGTCCACGATCGCCGCCTTGAGGTAGTTCACCTTCCCCCAGAACTCGAGCGCATCGCCGGGTCGCCGCGCCTCTCCGTCGAGGCCGATGCGATCCAGCACGGAGGGATCGTAGATGCCCTGGTAGCCGAGGTTGTGGATGGTGAGCACGCTGGCGGTGCGGTCGAAGAAGGGCGTGCCGAGCGCATGGCGCTTCAGGATCGAGGGAATGAGCCCGGTCTGAAAATCGTGCACGTGCAGGAGGTCGGGACGCAGATCCACACGCAGCAGGAGTTCGAGCGCCCCTCGAGCGTAGAGCGCGTATCGGTCGGCGCCATCCGCGTAATCCTCCCGCGTTTCGGGATCCACGTAGATACCGTCGCGGCGGCTGAACGAGGGATCGTCGAGCAGGAAGAGACGGGCCCGCAAGCCTGGCAGGCGAAGACGGGCGAAGCGCTGCCGGCGGCGCGCGCCGGCGTAGGCGAAGTCCATCTCCCTGCCGGGTGCGTCGTCGAGCGAAACCCCCCGGAGTACGTGACGGTACGCGGGCAGGATCACGGTGACGTCGTGGCCCCGGTCGATGAGCGCTTCGGACAGGGAGTGAACGACGTCGCCCAGCCCCCCG
The DNA here is from genome assembly GCA_963762255.1 of Candidatus Eiseniibacteriota bacterium. Lineage (GTDB taxonomy): Bacteria > Eisenbacteria > RBG-16-71-46 > JABDJR01 > JABDJR01 > CAVXKA01. The sequence continues at coordinate 39,212 of CAVXKA010000002.1, read as the reverse complement.
ATCTTGACGAGGGGCGACATTTCCATCGCCGCCATCACGACCCGGAGCGGTTTCACCGGCTTCAAACGACGGGGACCGCCTCGCGCAGGCGCACGGCGGCGTCCTCGGGAGGGACGACGTTGATGTGAAATCCCGAGCCCCACTCGAAGCCGGCGGCGTGGACGATCTTGGGCATGATCTCGATGTGCCAGTGGAAGTGGAGCAGGAAGGGGTCGCCCGCCGGCGCGGTGTGAATCACCATGTTGTACGGCGGCGTGCCGAGAACTCCGTGCAGGCGCACGAAGACGTCGCGCAGCACTTCCGCGAGCGCGGCCAGGATATCCTCGGGACCGTTCTCGAACGACGAGGCGTGGCGCCGCGGGAGGATCCACGTCTCGTAGGGAAACCGCGGAGCGAACGGCTCGAAGACCACGAATTGGTCCGTCGCCCGCACCAGGCGTCTGTTCTCGTCCACCTCCTGCCGAATGATATCGCAGTAGATGCAGCGCTCCTTCAACCGGTAGTGGTCGCGGGCGCCGGTCAGCTCCTCTTTCACCCACTTGGGGATGATCGGGGTAGCGATGAGCTGGGTGTGGGGATGCTCGAGAGTGGCCCCCGCCGCCTCTCCCTGGTTCTTGAACACCAGGATGTACTTGAAGCGCGGATCGCGGGCGAGGTCCACCATGCGGGCGCGGTAGGCGCGTAGCACCTCGACGAGATGCTCCGCGTCGAGGTCCCACCACTGAGCATTGTGATCGGGGGTCTCGATGACGACCTCATGCGCGCCGATCCCGTTCATCTTGTCGAACATGCCCTCGCCGCGCCGATCGAGTTCGCCCTCGATCTGCAGGGCGGGAAACTTGTTGGGAATGACGCGCACCTTCCACCCATCGGGGCCGGCGCCGTTGCGGCCGATGGATAGAATCGCGGGCGGCGTGTCCCCTTCGCGGCCGGGGCAGAACGGGCAAGCGCCTCCCCGTTTCGGCGGAACGGACAAGCCGACGTCCACGGGCCGGTCGGCGCGGTCGGTCGAGATGATGACCCAGCGTCCCACCACCGGGTCCTTGCGAAGTTCGCGCATACCCTTAGGTATCGACCCGTTCGGCCCTGGAGTTCATCCGCAGCCTCTTCATCGCTTCGGCCTGAGAACGAGGGTCTCCACGACCCAGGCGCCCTCGTATCCCTCGGCACGGGCCCGGGTGGCCATCGACTCGGCCTCGGGGCGGGTCAGAAAGTCCCCCACCCGGACCTTGTAGAAGGGGGGTTCGTACTCCACGTAGACCGGCTCGGTGAACTTGGTGCGCGCACCCCGCGCGCGGCCGTCGGCGTCCGCCAGGGTGGAGTTGGCGGAAAGCTGCACGCGCCACCCCTCGGTGAAGTCCTTCGGATCGGGGACCTGGATCGTCTCCTGGAGGACCGGCGGAATCGCCGCCGAGGGGTCGCGGATGGGCAAGCTCGACATGGAAGTCGAAGTGTCCTCGGTGGCCGCCCCGAGGCTATCGGCGGAGAGGTTCACTCCGTCGCTGCCGAGCGGGGATTCCGCGCTCACCTCCCACGGCGTTCCCGCCACGTCGATGTTCGGAGGTTTGTCTCCCCCGCCGCCGCAACCGACAACCAGGATGAGTGCGGCAACCATGCCGGCCGCGGCGATTACGGGCCGGCGCCATCCGCGAGACGCCATCACCGTTTCCTCCCCTCCACGAGTTGCCGGCCCTGCGGCGAAGCCAGCAGCGCTTCGACGATCTTGCGAACGTCCTGCGCGCGGTCCTTGGCCACCACAAGCGTCGCGTCCGGGGTGTGAACGACGACCACGTCGCTCACGCCGACCACGGCCACCACACCTCCCTCAGCCCATGCGATCAGTCCGGGGCTGTCCAGCACCGCCACCGGCCCGCGCAGGTAGGTGCCGCCGCGGCCGAGCCGCTCCAGCGCGCGCCATGACCCCAGATCATCCCACGTGAAGCTCGCGGGCACCACCGCCACGTTGGCCGCCCGCTCGAGGATGCCGTAGTCCACCGACACGGCGGGAGCTCGGCGATAGGCCGTCGCGATCGCGGCCACGGTCCGACGGGACGATCGCAGCGGCGCAAAGGCCGAAGCCAGTTCGGGGAGATGGCGGTCCACCGCCTTCACGAACGAGCGCGCGCGTCCGGCGAAGATGCCGCAGTTCCAGAGGTGACGGCCGCCCGTGACGAACTTCTTGGCTTTGGCCGCGGTCGGTTTCTCTTCAAATCGACGCACCGATCGCGCCGGCCCGCGCCCGAGCTTCGATCCGGGGTCTATGTATCCATAGCCGGTCTCGGGGCGGGTGGGCTTCACCCCGACCAGCACCAGGCGGTCCCCTCCCTCGGCGGCGCGCATCGCGGCCCGCAGCGCGCGACGGTACGGCTCGGGCCTGGGAACCCATGCGTCGGCGGGCACCACGAGGAGCGTCGCCTCGGGATCCTCGCCGAGTACGGCCAGCGCGGCGAGATGAATCGCGGGCGCCGTGTTCCTGCCGACGGGTTCGCGGAGAATGCGGCGTCGGTCGATCTCGGGCAGCTCGCGCGCGACCTTGCGGGCATGCTCGCTCGCTGTCACCACCCACACGCGTTCGGGGGGAACGAGCGGGGCCAGCCGTTCGAACGTGTCGCGCAGGAGCGACTGCCCGCCCCCGAGAGGGAGGAACTGCTTGGGGCGGTCCTTACGGCTCACCGGCCAGAAGCGAACTCCGCTTCCACCGGCGAGGATGACGGCGTGGCGCATGACCCTCCTTGTCGTCCGGCGGCCCGTTATAGCACGCGCTCGCGCTCCTCACAACCGGAGCCCCGGCCAGCGCGGCGCGCGCCCTCGGTCAGGATCGTGGCGGTGCGGGGGTCAGCGGGCCGGCAGCGGGCGAGATATCGAGTGCCCGCAGGTCGAACCGGCGCAGGATCACCCACATGCCCAGGGTAAGCGCAAGCGGAGCCGAAGCGGAGAGCAGGCTCCCTATCTCCATCGGAGGCACGCGTCCCAACCCGGGGGCACAGAGCACGAGCGCGATTGCGAACCATCCCCAGGCCCCGTCCCCCCACCTCTCCATGAACACCCGCGCAAAGCCGAGCAGCGGGACGATGAGGAGGAGCCCCGAGTAGATCATGAATCTCGGGACGCAGAGCGCGTAGACGATCACGCTTGTGAAGATCAGGACCCTCCCATCGGGGTTGCCCGCCGCGTCCCGCAGGGTCCCGCGACTGATCCATGCGATTGCGGCGCTGAGCACCGCCCATACCGGCACCGGCCAGAAGTGCGGCACATCCGGTGCGCCGCTCACCCATCCGGCCATCCCATCGAGAAGTCCGAGGATGCTCGGGTTGACCTCCCCTGACGGACGATTGCTGCGCACCGCGTTCAGGAACCACTCCAGCTCCCGCGGGTGCGCGACCGCAGGCACCAGGACGATCCCGAGCAGCGCCGCTGCCCCCGCCGCCGCGTACCATCGTTCCCTGCGCGGAACCCGGGGAGCGAACAGGAGGAGGAGAAACGCCGCCGGCAGGAGTTTGAACGCCGCCGCGGCCACGACGCCCGCGGTGAAGAGGCGATAGCGACGACGCAGATAGGCTGCGAAGGCGGACCAAAGGAGAAGCTGCTCGAACAGGTTGGCATTGCCGGATCGCAGGTCCCACAGAGCAGCGCCGGAGAACCCCAGCACGACCACCAGCACGAACAGGCCTCGATCGATCCGGGGCAGAAAGAGCCGTCGCCATGCAGATGCAAGCGCGAACAGCGCGAGCAGCTTGAACACGAGCCACAGCCGGGCGGCGGTAGCGTAGTCCAACGCGGTGATCGGTTGGAACGCACGCAGGACGGGCGGAGGGTAGATGAACCCCTGGGTGTGCGGCGCCCCCGAGAACTCCTGCAGCACGGTGGGATCGTAGGGATTCGCCCCGGCCGAATGCGCGCGCGCGGCGTGATAGTAGATGTGAAAGTCCCACTGCGTGCTGCCGGGATGCGTCCAGATAGCCCCCACCTCGGCGGCGACTATCAAGAGCCCGATGAGGAGGGCGACGTCGCTCCGTGTGGGACGCATGGTGGTCTCCCTTCGCATGGTCACGCCGACAACTCGTGCCCGTCAATCCAGCGGCGGCGGCTCCACCGGCTGCGCGCGCTTACCCGCCAGCACCTCGCGGTAGAGCGCTTCGAGGTCCGACACCACCACATCCCAGGTGAAGCGGCGGGCCAGCCGTTCCCGCACCACCGCCTCGGAGGCGGCGATCTCCTCGGGATGCCGGTCCATTCGCTCCAGCGCGCCGGCGAGGGAATCGACGTCGCGGCTGCGGAATCGCGGCACCGCATCCTCGACCACCTCGACATTTTCGGGAATGTCGCTCACCAGCACGCAGCGACCGTAGCTGAGTGCCTCCAGGAGCGCGATCGAGAGCCCCTCAATCGTGGAGGGAAGCACCACCGCGTACGCGTGGGTGAGGAGCGCCTCGAGATCGGCGCCGTGGACATAGCCGGTGAACAGCGTGTTCGGCGACGCGGCGCGGTGGAGTTCCTCCACATAGGTGTCCGTGAACGCGGAGCCGCCGGCGATCACCAGCTTTCGTCCCGTCTTGAGGCGCGCGAACGCCTCGACCAGGAGGTGCGCCCCCTTTTCCGGAGTGAGCCGCCCCACGAACAGGAAGTAGTCCTTGGGCGACAGATCCCACTTGGCCAGATGCTCCGCCGGCTGCTCCTGCGCCGGGTTCACACCGTTGGGGATGTAGTCGGGACGGATGAGATATTTCTCCTCGCAGTAACGCTGCAGCGTCTTCGACACCGCAATCGTGCGGTTGGGGAAGTGCACCGCGGGGTACTCGCAGCGCTGGAGCAGGTAGGACGCCATCGCTCCCCACTTCTCCCGTTCCCAGTCGAGGCCGTGCAGGGTGACCACGGTGGGAATGCCGCGAAGCCTCGGCACGCCGGCCAGGGCCGACGGCCCGAGCGCGTGGTAGTGCACGAGATCCACCGGACGCACCAGGACGTCGAGGGTGGCGAAGAGAGCGTGACTGGCGGTGTCGAGATGCTTGGTGCGGATGGTGGGGCGCGGACAGCGCTCCATCCCGCGATAGGAATCCTTCCCCGGCGAGTAGTAGGAGCGCGTGTACACGCGGACCTCGTGGCCGCGCTCCACCAACCGCGCGCCGATCTCCTCCACGTGGCGCTCTATTCCTCCGTAGGTCGCCGGCAGTCCCTTCTGGCCGATCATGGCGATCCTCATGCCGCCACCTCGGCGTAAATCGCGAGCAGCGCGTCCAGGTGGCGATCGGGATCGAATCGCTCCTCCACCAAGCGGCGTGCGTTGGCCCCCAGCGCAGCGCGGTCGGAGCGCGCGCTCATGGCGACCAGCGCCGCCGCGAGCGAGTCGGCGGAGCCGCTCGTGAAGAGCGCGCCCGTCGCGCCGTCGCTCACCAACTCGGGAATGCCGCCGATCGCCGCACCCACCACCGGTGTGGCCATCGCGAACGGCTCCAGCACCGCGAAGGGCTGGTTCTCGTACCACTCCGAGGGGACGACCGCGAACGCGGCGGCGCCCAGTTCTTCGCGCAGGCGCCCCGGCTCCAAGTGGCCGAGGAATCGCACGCGGCCGGGGGCGACCGCCTCCGCGCGCCGCTCGAGGTCTGCGGCGAGAGGGCCGCCGCCGGCCACGCGCAGCCGGAGCCCCGGAACGCGCGCCATCGCCTCGATGAGCGTGGCCACTCCCTTCTCGTGCGACAGGCGCCCGGCGTAGAGCGCGTGATCGCCGCGGTTGCTTCCCGGGCGATAGGCGTCGAGCCGCAGGCAGTATCCCAGGGTCGCGACCTTTGCCGCGGGGAGCCCGTGCTCTACGACCTTGGTCCGCAAAAACGCGCTTGGCGCGAGGAATCGCGACACCATGCCGAGCCATCCGCGCCGCTCTCCGACCTTGAGTTCGAGCGCGGCCACCACCGAGCGCGCGAGCGATCCGCCGTGGCAGCGGCGGCTCACCGCGGGGAACACGCGCCCGTGCGCGCAGCGCTCGCACACCTCGCCGTGGCTCAGAAACGTGTAGACCGGGCAGACCCACTGGAAATCGTGCAGCGTCTGCACGATCGGCACCTTCTCGGCGTGCAGCGCCTCGAAGAGAGCGCCGGAGAGCTGGTGGTGCACATTGTGCAGATGCGCCACGTCGGGACGGAACGCGCGTACCAGCGCCCGGACGCGCCGGGCGGTCTCGCGGTTGTAGATCGTGCGCAGCGCCGTGCCGACCGCGCGCGCCCCCCCACCGCTCTCGCCGTAGTCGACCCCGCTCACGAAGTACTCGCTGAACGGAGAGGGCGGATTCGCGGGATGTCGCATGCTGAACGGCGCCACCGGGTGGCCGCGCGCGGGGAGCATCTCCAAGAGGTCGAGGAAGTAGCGCTCGGCGCCCCCCTTCGCGAAGAAGAACTTGTTGGCCTGGAGCACCCGCATCACCGCTCCTCCAGCACCGCGAGAAGCGCGTCGGCGGAGCGATCGAGGGTGAAGCGGGTCACGATCTCACGACCGCGCGCGGCGAGGTCACCGCGCAGCGCCGCGTCGTCCAGCACGCGTTGCAGCGCCGCGGCCAGGGACTCGACGTTTCCGGAAGGAACGAGCACGCCGGCGCGTCCACCGTCGAGGAGCGTCTCCACGTCCCCCACCCGCGTGGCCACCACCGGGACTCCGGCCGCCATCGCTTCGAGCACCGACACCGGCTGCGTCTCCACCTCGGGGAGCGAGGGGAGCGCGAACAGATCGAATGCGGGAAGCATCTCGGCGACGTTCTCGCGCAGGCCGAAGAAGCGCACCGCACCTCGCAAGTCGTCGCGCGCGGCGCGTGCCTCGAGAGCGGCTCGCTCGGGGCCGTCCCCAACCAGCGCCACATGGAGCGAGGGATAGCGCGCGCGGAGCGGGGCGGCCGCGTCGAGCAACAGCGCGTGGTTCTTTTCCGGCCGCAGCATGGCCACGCATCCGATGACCACCGCGTCGGCGGGCAGGTCGAGCTGCCGGCGCGCCTCGTCCCGGCCGGGGAGCGCGGCGAAGCGATCGGGATCGATGCCGTTCGGAACGATGCGGATCTTCTTCTCGGGGACGCCTTCTTCACGAACGAGATAGTCCGCGTGTACGGGGCTCAAGGCGAGGACCGCGTGATAGCCGCGCAGGGCTCGACGAAAGCCGGAGGGAAGGCTCGCTCGACCGCCCCAGCGGCCGGTGGTGTGCACCGCCACGACGCGCCTGCGCACACGAGCCGACGACCCCGCCAGCGCGGCGGAGACCACCGCGTTCTGGTGGTCGAGCGCGTAGAGTGCGTCCGCCCCGGCCAAGCGCCGGCGCAGCGCCCACACCGCGTTCCAGGGGTAGCGTCCGGGGGCGAGCTGCGCCCGCAGATCCATACGCGCGCCGAGCGCCTCACCCAGCGCGCCGGGGGCGCGCAAGAGGCTCCACCGCACGTCGTGGCCTCGGCGGGCCAGGCGCTCCGAAAGCGCGACGGCCATGGTCTCCGCCCCGCCGCGCACCAGCGTGGAGGCGAGGAAGTGGACGTGCATCCGTCAGGGTTTCCCGCTCCGCGCAAATGGGCGGCGCATGGAGCGCACGAACACCTCGCCGACGAAGATCGAACTGGTGGTGAGGTAGCGGCGCCACAGGCGCCGCGGCTCCTGCAGCAGGCGATAGAACCACTCGAGGCCCAGCCGTTGCATCCATTGCGGCGCGCGCCGGACCACGCCCGAGTGCACGTCGAACGAACCGCCCACGCCCATCGTGACGACGGCCCCCGCCGCGACGTAGCAGCGGTCGATCCAGTACTCCTTGGCCGGGGTCCCCATCCCCACGAAGAGAATGTCGGGGGACGTCGCGCGGATGGTCTCCGCCAGCGACGCCTCGTCCTCGCGCTTGAAGTACCCGTGATGCGAGCCCGCCACCACGAGGTGCGGGAAGCGCGTGAGAAAGACGTCCAGCATGCGGTCCAGTACCTCTTGCTTGGCGCCCAGGAAGTAGAGGCGGTAGCCCCGTTCCGCCGCGCGCGCCACCAGCGCTTCCATGAGATCGATGCCGGCCACTCGCTGGAGGCGAACCCCGGTGAGCATCCGGCTGGCCCAGGTCACACTCATGCCGTCCGCGAGGATGAGCTCGCAGGTGGTGACGGCGCGGGCCAGCTCGGGGTCGCGTTCGATCTTGACGAGCTTCGCGGCGTTGACCACGCCGACGCGAACCGGCCTCCGCTCCGCGATCCGATCGTCCACCCACCCCACCGCTTGCGCGAGGGTGACCGCGTCCACCGGACAGCCAAAGAGCTCGGGCCTCTTCCAGGGGGGAATGCTGTTCAAGAGGCCTCCTGCCGCAGCTCGTGAGCCGCGGCCATTTCGCGCGCCGATCCGGACGAACCGGCGGGCGCGCTACGAATCTTAGTTATCGACCGGCTGCGCGCAACCGAAAGTGACATAGGTCCCTCGGATTTCCTTTCGCCCGTCAGGCTTTCGCCTGCGCGCACCAAGTTTCTTCGCGTGGATTCTTAGGCGTCCACCTTAACATATATATTCTGTAATCACTTCCGGCACCAGACTCCAGGGCAATCACCCACCGGCCCATGGGTCCAATCATCTCCCCCCGACTCCGCGCCCCTTGGCCGCCGCACGCTTTCCCAGCGCCTCCCAGTCCAGCACGACGATCGGATCGGTGAACGTGCCCGCGAGTCGGAAATCGATCGGGATGCGGCCGTCCGCTCCCGCGAGGTAAGGGGCGAAGAGCGCCAGTTCGCGAGGGAGGCTCACCCGCTTCGGGTCCGCGCGCACGTGACCGTTCAAGGCCAGGCTTCCATCGAGGCCCACCGATCCCGTGAGGAACCATCCCAACCCCGTCTGGGTCGCGTGCATCTCGTCGACCGCCACGCGCCCGCCGCGCAGCGCGAGGATGGCGGTCAGCCGCTCGAAGGGCCACCGCCCCGCCGAGGCCCCTTCAAGCTGAAACGCTTCCGCGAGGTCGGTGAGCCCACTCACATCGAGCACCGCGCCGTTCTCCACCGAGAATGCGCCCTCCAGCTCGATCCCCCGCAGCGGGTCGGCGCCCGGCGCGGCCCGGCCCGTCCACACGAGGTCGGCCCGCCCCGTGCCCTCCAAACGCCGGCCGATCGGAAACCACTCGGCGAGCGCGGCGCCCAGATCGACTCCGCGTAGAGCCAGGTTGCCGCGATGCGTGAGCGCCGCGCCGCCGTCCTCCGGGACCACCGCGATGGCGCCCGTCGCGACGCCGCCGTAGACCGACGCCTTCACCTCCTCGAGGAGGAGCCCGGCGCGGCCGAGCCGCGCTCGCGCGCTCACCTCGCGCAGCGTGTGCCCTCGCGCGATCAGACTGTCGATGCGCACGAGGCCCGAGACGAGAAGCTCTTCTCGCACGGTCCGCTCGATGCGCAGATCCGGGATCTCGAACCGCCCGGCCACGGTCCCGCCCTCCGACTTCGCCGACCCCGCCGGGAAGATGAAGCCTCGGACTTCGTCCCAGGTGAAGGGCTCGGAGCGACCGGTGAGGCTCCCGATCCAGACGCGTCCAGCGGGCCGAAACGTTCCGGCCAGCGCGAGCCTGAGCGCTCCGCTGGAGAGTTCCACACGAGGGAGAGTCAGCGAGTCGGCGGCCACGGAGAGATGAAAGTCGATCACCGCGTCGAGCGGCGGCAGCGCCAGCGAGAGCGCCGGCGCCTTCCACGATCCGCCGGTCGCGCGACCGCGAATCGAACCCGAGGCGCCCTTCCCCGCTCGCCACGAGAAACCGCCGGAGAGGTCGACGCCGGTGAGCGCGAGATCCCCTTCGGGTCCGCTCTGCGCGTAGCGTCCCTCCTCTACCGACCACGATTCCACCGCCAGAAACGCGAGGAAGGGCGAGCTCGCGGGGCGGCGCGGGCCGAGCGCGCGGGGGGCGGGCGGGCGCACCTGCAGGTCGGGGCGATGCAGCGTGAGTCCGCGCAGCTCCACCTGCCGGCGCAGGAGCGCGCGGATCTTGAGGGTGGCGTCGGCGCGCTCCACGCGAAGAAGCTGGCTCGAGTCCGCGACGGCGACCCGCAGATCGCTCACCCTCAGCGCCACGCCGGTGAACCCGAGGCGAACCGAGGCGGGGCCGGCGTCGATGACGAGCCCCGTCGCGCGCCTCGCCTCGGCCAGCACGATCGCCTTCAGACGCTCGGGGCGCAGCACCGTCAACGCGGCCGCGGCGACGACGAGCAGAAGGAGAGCGGCTCCACCGATCGCCCACTGCCATCGGCGGCGGCGTATCACCTCAACGGTCCTCGATCGCAGTCACCGCCGTCTCGGGGGCCCACCCCTGAAGTCGATCCGAGACCCGAACCTCTCGCCAGCCCGGAGAGCCCCGCACGATCTCCACCTCGGTCCCTTCGTGGAGCCGGAAGGAAACCGTGTACTGGTCGCCGGGGCCCGCCCGCACGTCGATCTCCTTCGCCACCACGACCCCTTCGTCGCGCCCCTCGATGAGATGCCATTCGAAGAAGAGCGCGGCGGCAAGAAGAAGGACAAGCCCGCCCAGGACTCCCTGCAGCACGGTGGCGGCGGGACGCTCCCTCCACCAGCGCAAGCGCATCGCTCCCGCCGCGGCAAACGCGGTGAAGACCGCGAAGAGGAGACCCGAGGCGAGCCCGGGGCCGAGGCGCAGCCGGCTCACCCAGTCCCACCGAGGCGCCGACGCCCCCTCGTCCGGCTTCACGTCCTGCGTGAGAGAGCGCGCGTAAACTAAGTTCTGTTCGGCACTTTCAAATTTGGGCCGCAGCACCAGCGCCCGCCGGTAATGGAGGACCGCGCCTCCGGTTTGGCCCGTCTTCAGATAGGCGTTGGCGAGGTTGTACTCCAGCTCAGGGGCGGTCACCCCCAGCTCGAGGATCTGCTCGTACGCCCTGGCCGCGCCGGGGTAGTCGCCCTCCTGGTAGAGGCGGTTCCCTTCGAGAAAGGCCTCGCCCGCGCCGGCCGGCGGGTCGGCGCTCGCACGCAGCGGGATCACTGCAATGAGAAGCGCGCACTGCGCGACGAACCGGATCGCCGCGGCAAGGTTCCCGCGCCGGCACGTGGGCCTCATCGCGATGCCTCCAGCGTGTCGATCCATCGCGCGGCCTCGGCGAGCCAATCGCCGTCGCCCCCCACCGGCGCGCCCGGCGCGTAGCGCGCGGCATCGCAGCGATCCAGAAAGGCGAGGAGTGCGGCGGAGTCGATCTCGACGCCGCGCATCGAGGCCGCGATGTCCTCCGGGAGAAGTCCCGCGGTCGGAAGATTGAAGCGGTCGGCCACGTATCCGCGCACGGCTTCCGCTGCCTTGGAGGCGCGCTCGGTTCCCTGGATCGTCCTCGCACGCTTGAGCGCGGCGCGCGCGTGCCGAGCCGCCCGCAACCGGCGCCGCAGCCCGACATCGCGTCCCAGTCGCTCCCGCTGCCGCTCCCACCACCACATCCCCAGGTAAGCCAGCGCGGGGATCGGCAGAAGGAACAGCCACGCGCGCGCCGAGTCCCACACCCCGCCCCGACGCGTGAACGAGGGAACCGCGGTTTCGAGAAAGCGGATGTCGCGCCCCACCAACTCGATGTCTCCGCGCGGTCCGGCCGACATCCCCGGAGCTGCGGCGGCCCCCGCTTTCACCGTGACCGGAATCGCCTTCGTGGCCAGCGTCTGATAGCGCCCGGTCCGGGGAGAGAACGCGGAGAGTTCGATGGCCGGAATCTCCTTGCGGCCCGCGCTCAGAGGCACCAGCACGAACTGCTTCGTCAGCGTCCCGTTGATACGGCTCCCCTGCCGGGAAATCTCCTCGTTACCTTGCGAGGGATAGGCGCGAAAATCGGGAAGGGGAGCCATCTCGATGTCGCCGAACGAGCGAATGTGTCCTTCGCCCGTGATCTTCACGGTCAGCGTGATCGGCTCGTTCTGCGAGACCTCGGTGCGGTCCACCGAAGCGGTGATCGCATACTCTCCGACCGCGCCGTGGAAGGAGGGCGGCGCGCCGGGAGGAAGCGGCTTCACGTCCAGCACCACCGGATCGGTGCGCAGGACCACCCGCCGTCCGTCCACGCCGCCGAACATCCTGAAGGGATCGTTGCTGCGCACCGGAACCTCCACCGAGCACTCCAGCACCGACTCGCCGATCGTGAGCTTGCCGGGCGCGGTGGGGAACACGGCGATGTCCACCTCCGAGACGCGGTAGCGCTTCCCCTTCACCGTCTCGATGGCGGGATCGCGCGGCTGGAGATCCTCCCTCCAGAAGCCCTGCGTGGTGGGGGGCTGAAAGCCGGGGTTGTCGAGGAGGTTGAGGCGCGCGTAGAGCTTCACCTTGTAGGTGACCTGCTCGTAGACGCTGGGCGAGGACTTGTCCACGAAGGCGCGCACGAACAGGTCGTCGCTGCCGCGGGTGGAGCCCTTCTCCCCCGGCGCCGTGGACGGCGTCGGCGCGGGTGGGGCGTTGGATACGACGAGCTTGAGCGGCGGCGTCGAGACCTCTTCCCCCTTTGCCGCGACCTTGATCGGCGGGATCGTGAAGGTCCCCTCGTGTTTGGGCACGAGGACGTAGCGCAGGGTGACCGAGTTGGACATGCGGCCGTTGATGAAGGAGAAGCTGCGCGAGGTGCCCCCGGGAAAGAAGTCGAAGTTCGCCTTGAGATCGGGGATCTCCGGATCGGGGAGATTCTGCACGCCTCCGGAGACGACCACGGTGAGCACGACCTGCTCGCCCACGCGGGCCTGCTCCGGGTCGAGCGTGGCGCTCAGCTCCAGCGATTCAGCGGGGGCGGCGCCGAGCACGCAGAGAACGACGAAGACGATCGCGGCGAAGCGCATTACCAGTCCTTCTCCGCCGGTCGACGCCGCGCCGACTTGAGCCGCGCTTCGAGCAGCTCGCGCTCCTCCGGCGTCACCTGGTCAAGAAGCTGCGCGGCCTGCTCGGGGGTGAGCATCCGCTCCGGTTCGGCCGGTTGCCGCTGTCTCTCTCCCGGCTTCCTGCTGAGCCGCCTGCTCCTGGGCCTGCTTCTGCTCGTCCTGCTTCTGCTGCTCCTCTTGCTTCTGCTGCTCACTCTGCTGCGCCTGCGTGGAGTCGGGGTTCTCCTTCGAGCCCTGCGAGTCCTGTGACTCGGGCTTCTGCTCCTGATCCTCCTTCTTCCCCTGGTTCTGGTTCTTCTGCTGCTGCTGCGCGGCCTGAAGCTCGCGCAGAGCGCCAGCTCGTAGTTGAAGCGCGCATCGTCGTCGCCGGGGTTGCTCCCCAGCGCCGCGCGGTACGCCGCCAGCGCCCCCTCCAGATCGCCCGCCTTGAAGCGCGCGTTGCCCAGATTGAACGCGCTCCCTCCCGGGGGGAGATCCGCCGAGCGCGCGGCGGCGCCGAAGGCGTTCGCGGCGGCGGGGAAATCCCCCGCACGGTACGCCGCGGTCCCGAGGTCGAAATCGTAGCGCCCGTCCGGACGCGCTTCCCGCGCTCGCCCGAATCGGTCCACGGCATCGCTCCACTGTGACCGGTCGTAGCTGCGCAGCCCTTCCCGTCCCTCGCGAGCGTCCGGTTGCAGGAACGGTGCGAGGAGACTCCACCCGGAGACCAGGAGGACGGCCGGAATCCGCGTCAGGGTCAGAATCGTCACGCCGTCTCCTTTCGCTCTCGGGGTTCCGCTTCCAGACCGTTGCGCTCTCGCCGGGCTTCCGGCACCAGCACGGCCAGAAGCAGCAGCACGACCGCCACCGCCGCCGGCACCTGGAAACGCTCCTCGACGCGGCGCCGCTGGGTTCCCCCCAGCTCACCGCGCTCCAGACGTCCCAGAACCTTGAGCATCTCCCCCACCTCGTGCCCTTGCAAGGTGGCCGGATAGTACCGCCCTCCGGTGGTCTCGGCGATCTCGCGCAGGAGCGCCTCGTCGAGGCGGCTCAACACCACGTTGCCGCCACGGTCCTTCTTGTACCCGGAGAGCCGGCCGTCGGCGTCCGCGACAGGTATCGGCTCGCCGTTGGGCGTCCCCACGCCAACCGTGAGAACCGGAATGCCGTCGTCCTTGAGCGAGCGCGCCGCCGCGAGGACGTCGCCGGTGTGGCTCTCGCCGTCCGTGAACAGGATGACCGCCCGACCGCGCGTCCCCTCGAGTTCGGCCTCGAGGGCGCTTCTCCCGCCTCGGAGCGCCTCTTCCAGGTTCGTCCCCGGATCGGGGAGCACGTCCGCAGCCACCGCGTCGAGGAACAGGTTCGCGGCGGCCACATCGAGCGTCAGCGGGCAGAGCACGAACGAGGATCCGGAGAAGATCACGATGGCGGCGCGGTCGCCGTGCAGCCCCTTCAGGAGTTCGCGAATCTCCTGCTTGGAGCGCTCCAGCCGATTGGGCACGACGTCGGTCGCCTCCATGCTGAGGCTCACGTCGAGGAGCACGACCACGTCGATGCCTCGGCGCTCGACCTGCACCAACTGCGCCCCCACCTGCGGGCGCGCCGCCGCCACGAGGAGGAACACGAGCGCCAGGAGCGCCAGCGAGAACTTCACGCCGCGCAGGAGACCGGAGCGCGCCGGCACGATTCGCGCCCACAACGCGTGGTCGGCCCAGGCGCGCAGCCGCCGCCGCCGCAGCCACGCGGCCGCCACGCCCAGCGCCGCAAGCGCGGGAACGGCCCAGAGAAGATGAAGCCAGCGCGGATCCCCGAAGAGCATGCCCTCTCCCCTACGGAATGCGGCTGCCCGCGGTTTCGGCGAGAAGGAGCGCGGCGGCAAGCGCCAGCGCCGCTGCCAGGGCCAGGAGCGGCCCCTTCTCGTCGTATTGCACGTACTCGATGGTCTCGGCCTCGCTCTTCTCGAGGCCGTCGATCTCTCGGTAGATTTCCTCCAAAGCCTGCGCGCTGGTGGCGCGGAAATACCGCCCGCCGGTCAGGCGCGCGATCTCCTTCAAGGACTTCTCGTCCACGCTGGCATCCACCGTCACGTAGCGCCGTCCGAACACCGGGTCGTCCACGGGAATTCGCGCGGGACCGTCGGTGCCCGCCCCGATCGTATACACCCGCACGCCGAGCGCGTGCGCGGCTTCTGCGGCGGTGATGGGATCGATCTCCCCCGCGTTGTTCTGTCCGTCGGTGAGGAGGATCACGACCCGGCTCTTCCCCTTGGCCTCGCGCAGCCGGTTGGTGGCCGTGGCGAGCGCCATGCCGATGGCGGTGCCGTCCGGCACCTGCCCGAAGTCCACGTCGCCCAGAAGCTGCTGCACGATGCCATGGTCGAGGGTGAGCGGGCATTGCGTGTAGGCGCCGCCGGAGAAGACCACGAGTCCGATGCGATCTCCTCCACGCCCCGCCACGAACTCCTTCGCCACGCGCTTGGCCACGGTGAGCCGGTTGTGGGGCTTGAAGTCCTCGGCGCGCATGCTCCCCGAAATGTCGAGCACAAGCACGATATCGATCCCCTCGCTCTTCACCTCGATCCGCGCCGCGCCGGTCTGAGGTCGCGCCATCGCGAGCACCGCCAGCACCGCGCCGAGCCCGAACAGGAAGGGAACCGCCGAGGCGACCTGCGCCCGCCAGCCCCGCCGCGCGAAGAGGCTCGAGTCCGAATAGCCGAGGCGCGCGCGACTCCATCGCCGGCGAAGATCCCACACGATGGCCGCGGCGAGAGGGACGAGAGCGAGGAGAAAGAGCGGGTTCGCGAATCGCATCAGCGCTTCGCCTCCGCCGCCGACGGCTCCGGACCCGCCGAGGGCTCGGCGTCAGCGACCGGCCGCGCCCCGACACGCTCCACCCAATCGCGCCCACGACGCAGTGCGGCCTCACCCGCCGTCGCACCGGGATCGAAGCGCGCGAACTTCACCAGGTCCGCTTCGGTGAACAGAGCCAACGCGTCATCGCCATCGGCTCCGGGAAGAACCCGTCGACTCTCCATCGCCTCACGGATCTCCTCGGTGGTCGATTCGACCGCCGGGAACGAGAATCGGCGCTCCAGATAGCCGCGCAATACCAGGCTCAACCTGAAGTAGTGCTCCTTCAAGAGGCCGCGCGCGGGAAGCGCGTCCCGCTCCAGATCGCGCAGGGCCGCCAGTGCCGCCTCTTCCGGGCTCACAATCGGTCCGGTCGCAACCGACTCCGGTGGGAGCTCGGCGCGTCGCCTGCGCCAGAGCACGAACGCCGCGCCTGCGACACCGACCACGAGGAGCGCCGCGACGACGCGCCTCCAGCGCCAGTGCAACGGGACCTTCACCGGTCCGCGGATGTCGCGGATGTCCGCCTTGCTCGCCGTGTCGGAAACGGTCGCCTCCACGCTGAGCGTGTAGGTCAGGAGCCGCACCGGCCTCTCCCCCGCCGCGCCCCGCAACACGAACGGCAGCGCCGTCAGATCCTGGTCGCCGGGTTCGAAGAGAGCCACCTCGAGCGTCCAGGCCGCGCTGTCCGCGCCCGCGGGGGAAGGACCGGAAACGAGCACGTCCACCGCGCCGAAGCTCTCCGGGGCGCGAGGGCCGGTCAGGCTCGCGGTTGCGTCCGGGAGAGGCACCGCGAGCCGCACGTGCACGCGCTCTCCCACCTTCACCACCGCGGGGCGGATGTCCGCGGGAACGCGGAGCGTATCCCGACCTGCGGGCGACCACGCAAACGCGTCCGTCGCCGTCCGCGCGCCCGCTCCGAACACGAGCAGCGCCGCTCCCACCATGACTGCCGCCGGCGCCCGTCTCATCGCGACATCCTCCGCATGCGACGGCGGAAGAAGCCGGCCAGCGGCGTGACCACGTCCTCGTCGGTCCAGAGGTCCACCGTGTCCACCCGGGTCTGGCGGACGATTTCCTGGAACGTCCGCTCGCGCGCAGCGACGCGCTCGCCGAACACGCGCCGCACGCCGCCGTCGGAGGTATCGACGAGAAACTCGCGCGCACTCTCCAGATCGCGCATCGCCACGACCCCCACCGAAGGGAGCCGGTCCTCGTGCCGGTCCCGCATGCGCAGCAGCACCACGTCGTGCCTTCGGGAGGCCACCGACAACGCCCGTTCGTACCCCTCGGTCAAGAAGTCGGAGAGCACGAACACCACCGAGCGCCGCTTCTGCGCGCGGCTCACATGCTCGAGCGCGCCGGCGAGATTCGAGCGGCGCCCGCGCGGCTTGTAGTAGAGAATCTCCCGCACCACGCGCAGCACGTGGCGCCTTCCCTTGGCCGGCGGCACGTAGAGCTCCACCGCTCCGGTAAAGAGGACGAGCCCTACCTTGTCGTTGTTCTGCACCGCGGAAAGCGCGAGCACCGCGCCCACCTCCGCCGCCAGCTCGCCCTTGAGTCGCGATCGCGTCCCGAACCCCTCCGATCCGCTCTGATCGACCAGGAGCAGCACGGTGAGTTCGCGCTCCTCCTGGAACTGCTTCACGTAGGGATGCCCCATCCGCGCGGTCACGTTCCAGTCGATGGTGCGCACGTCGTCGCCGGGCGCGTACTCCCGCACCTCGGCGAACTCCATACCGCGTCCCTTGAACACGGAGTGGTACTCGCCGCCGAAAAGATCGGTGACGAGGGTGCGGGTCCGGATCTCGATCCGCCGAACCTTGCTGAGAATCTCGCGGGGAATCATCGCGCGGGGCTCCGTCCGGGCCGGCTCAGGGGACCTCCACCGAGTCCAGAATGCGTTGCGCTACCTGCGAGGCGGTCACGTCCTCGGCTTCCGCTTCGAAGGTGACGATGATGCGGTGCCGCAGTACGTCCAGGCCGATGGCCTTCACGTCGTCCGGCGTCACGTAGCCGCGGCCGCGCAAGAGCGCGTGCGCCTGGGCGGCCTGAGCCAGGTAGATGGAGGCGCGCGGCGAGGCGCCGTAGGCGATGAGCGGCTTCAGGTCGAGACCGTAGGCCTCCGGGGTGCGCGACGCGAACACGATGTCCACGATGTAGCGCTTCACCTTCTCGTCGACGTAGATCCCCTTCGCCACCTGGCGCAGCCGCAGGATTTCCGCCGTGCCGAGCACCGGTGTAGGCGTCGCCGGCTCGCCCAGGCCGGCCTGATCGAGGATCTGCAACTCCTCTTCCTTCGTCGGATAGTCGATCTGGATCTTGAACATGAACCGGTCGACTTGCGCTTCCGGGAGAGGATAGGTTCCCTCCTGCTCGATCGGATTCTGAGTGGCCATGACCAGGAAGGGCACCGGAAGGGGATGCGTCTCGTCCCCGATCGTCACCTGCCGCTCCTGCATCGCCTCGAGCAGCGCGCTCTGCACCTTGGCCGGAGCCCGGTTGATCTCGTCGGCCATGAGCAGGTTGGTGAAGATGGGGCCCTTCTTCACGCTGAAGGTTGCTTCTCGCGGGTTGTAGATCAGCGTGCCGGTCAGGTCGGCGGGAAGCAGGTCGGGGGTGAACTGGATGCGCGCGAAGGACATCTTCAGCGCGCCGGCCAGCGTCTTGATCGCGGTGGTCTTGGCGAGGCCGGGCACTCCCTCGAGAAGCACGTGCCCGTCGGCGAGAAGCGCGATCATCAGCCGGTCGACCATGCGCTTCTGGCCCACGATGACCCGGCCCACCTCACCGGCGAGCCGGCTCAGGACCTGCGATTCATCCCGCACCCGGGCGTTCAGTTCGGCGATATCCAGCAAGGGGATCCTCCTTGATCGGCGTCGGCGCTTCCGGCAGGGGCGGGCCGGAATCGGCGAAAGAGTTTATCGACTTCCCCACCCTGCGGCAAGGCGACCTCTCCACGTACCCGGCTTCGCCCCGGCCTCTTCCCCCCTTCCGGTCCACGCCGGGTGTGGTGATATACTGCCGCGATGCTTTTGGGACGCTTGTTCGGCTCGCCGAGACGGGCAGCGGTTTCCCTGGCCGTCCTGGCGTTTGCCGTGCGGGCGATCGCGGTGTTGGCGGTCTTCGAGAACCGTTTCTACCTCAGCGACGAACAGGGATTCTTCAACGAGGCGGCGCTCGTGGCGGCGGGGCGGTGGTTGGGGTCCAACACCGCGCTGCCTCCGGGCGAGGTCTATTTCCTTGCCGCCGGACTCGCCCTCGGCCTCGATGTCCTCGGGTTGCGCCTCGTGCAGGCCGCGCTCGGCGCCTTGGCGGTGGCGGTCGCCGTACGCCTGAGCTCGCGCCTCTTCGGACTGCGCACCGGGCTGCTCGCCGGGACGGCCATGGCCCTGTATCCGTATCTGCTCTACCTGGCCGGGGTCTTCACCACCCAGAACCAGGTCATCCCCCTCTTGCTGATCTTCGTCTACTGCCTCTACCGCCGGCAGGACGGCGGAGGCCGGCGCTGGCTCATCGGGGGCGGCCTCGCCCTCGGCGGAGCCGGCTGCTTCATGGTCCCGGTCTTCGCGACCGCCCCGGTCCTGGGGGTATGGCACGCCCTGCGGATGCCCCCGCTTGCGCGCGGCATCCGCGATGCCCTCCTCCTGACGGTGGTGACGGCGGGCGTCCTCGTCCCGGTGACCTATCGCAACTACGAACTCGACCGGCGGCTCATGTTCGTGTCCGCGATGGATGGCCGCGTGCTTCTCGGGGCCGAACCCGCCGAGCGGCCGACCGGCGATACCGGCCCCGTCCCCCGGGCGCACACCGACATGGCGCAGGCGCGCGCGATGTGGCTGGCTCCCGGCCTTTACCTGAACGACCCCACCGCCGGTCGCTTGGGACTTCTGCTCGCCGGCCTCATCTCGGGGCCGGTGCTCCTCTTCGCGCTGCTCGGCGCGGTCCTCTTCCTGCGCCGCTTCGCGCTCCTGTTCCCCTTCTACGCCTTGCCCGCGGTTCTCACCGTGGTCTTCGCCTCCTTCCACACCACGCTGCGCTATCGGCTCACCGTGGAACCGTTCCTTCTGATCCTCGCCGCGGCCGCGGTCATCCGACTGCTCTGGCCGTGGCGTTTGGGCGGCCGGATAGGAAGCCGGCTCGCCTCGCGTTCGAGCGATCCGTCGCTCACCCAAGGAGTGGCATCATGACCCAGACCAACGTTCCGTTTCTCGACCTGGCCGGCCAGCATCAAGCCATCGAGCAGGAGCTGCTCGAGGCGGTGCTCCCCATCCTTCGCAACGCCTCGTTCGTGGGGGGAGCCCCCGTTGATCGATTCGAGGCCGCTTACGCCGAGGCCTTCGGCGTGCCGCACGCCGTTTCGGTGAAGAGCGGCACCGCCGCCCTACAACTGGGCCTCGAAGCGATGGGGTTGGGTCCGCAGGACGAGGTTCTCGTCCCCGCGTTCACCTTCATCGCCACCGCGGCCAGCGTGGTGCGCGCGGGGGCGCGGCCGGTCTTCGTGGACGTCGATCCGGTGACCGCCTGCATGGACCCGGTGGCGGCGGCCAAGGCGATCACGCCGCGCACCAAGGCGATGATTCCCGTTCACCTCTACGGGCATCCCGCCCCCATCGCCGCCCTGGTCGACCTTGCGAAGAAGCACGGGCTGCGCGTCCTCGAGGACTGCGCCCAGAGCCACTTCGCCACCCAGGACGGTGTCCTGACCGGCACCTTCGGGGACGCCGGCGCGTTCTCGTTCTATCCGAGCAAGAACCTCGGAGCGGCGGGCGACGCGGGCTGCTTCATCACGCGCGACGCGGCACTGGCCGACAAGGTGCGCAAGCTCGCCAATCACGGGCGCACGGACCGCTACCACCACGGATACCTCGGGTGGAACGAACGCCTCGACGCCATCCAGGCCGCAGTGCTCACGGTGAAGCTGCGCCACATCGCCGAGTGGACCGAGGGGCGCCGGCGCGCGGCGGCGCGCTACCGCGAGCTTCTCGCCGGGGTCGCCCCCTGGGGCGAACCGCTCCGCCTCCCGGTGGAGCGCCCCGGGGCCAAGCATGTCTATCACCTCTACGTGGTGCGCCACCCCAAACGCGAAGCGGTCACCGAGGCCATCACCAAGCAGGGCATCGGCACCGCCACGCATTACCCGACCACGCTTCCCGATCAGCCCGCGTTCCAGAAGCTGGGCCTCACCGACGGATCGTGGCCGGTGTCGGACGCGTGGGCCGCGGACTGCTTCTCGCTGCCGCTCTACCCAGAGATCACGGGCGCTCATCAGGAGCGCGTGGCCGAGGTGCTGCGGGCACTGCCCGCCTGAGCCCTTCCGTCAGGAGACGCAAGACTGGAAGAGCCGGTCCCTCTCGGGGCCGGCTCTTTCGCGCGTACTCGACGGGGCCGCGTCAGCGCGCGAACGCGCCGGCGATCTTCTTCACCGCGCGGATCACGTCGTCGGCGTCGCCGTCGCTCATTCGAGGGTAGAGCGGCAGCGAGATGAGCCGCTCGTAGGCGGCCTCCGCCACCGGCAGCGATCCCTTGCTCAAGCCCAGCCGCTCGCGGTAGTACGGGTGGTAGTGGATCGGGATGAAGTTGACGGTGGTGCCGATGTTCTCCGCCTTGAGTTCGTCGATGAAGCGCGCACGGTCCACGGTGAGCCGGTCGAGGCGAAGCCGGATCGGGTAGAGGTGGTAGACGTGCTCCACCTCGGGCCGCCACACCGGAATCTCGATGGCCGGATGATCGTGGAACGCCTCGTCGAAGCGTCGCGCCAAGTTCCTGCCGGCGCCTCGTTGAACTCCGGAAGGCGGCGGAGCTGGTGCAGCCCCAGCGCCGCCGCGAGATCGGTCATGTTGTACTTGAAGCCCGGGAGCACCACCTCGTAGAACCAGGAGCCCGCCGAGGTGTAGCGCATCCACGCGTCGCGGCTCATGCCGTGCAGCATGAGGAGGCGCGCCTTCTCCGCCGCGGCGTCGTCGTCGGTGGCGAGCGCGCCCCCCTCCGCGGTGGTGAGGTTCTTGGTGGCGTAGAACGAAAAGCACGTGGCGTCGCCCAGGCTTCCGACGGGGCGCCCCTTGTACGCGGCCCCCACCGCGTGCGCGGCGTCCTCGATCACCGCGATGCCGCGCGCGCGGCATGTATCCAGGATCGTGTCCATCTCGCAAGGGTGGCCGCCGAAGTGGACCGGCATCACCGCGCGCGTGCGCGACGTGATCGCGGCCTCCATGCGAGCCGGATCGAGGTTGAGCGTGTCCGGCTCGACGTCGGCCAACACCGGTGTGCCCCCCGCGTGCACGATCGTGTTCACGGTGCTGCAGAAGGTGAGCGGCGAGGTGATGACCTCGTCGCCCGGCTTCAGATCGAGCGACGCCAGCGCGATGTGCAGCGCGGCGGTGCACGAGTCCACGCACACCACGTGCTTGGCATGCACGGCCAGGGCCAGTTCCGCCTCGAACCGCTTCACCCGCGGGCCGGTGGTGATCCACCCCGAATCGAGAACCTCCAGGACCTCGCGCTTCTCCTCGTCGCCGAACTGCGGAAGCGCGTAGGGCAGGAAGTCGCCGCGGACTGGAGCGCCTCCCCGGCTCGCGAGATCCTCGGGCATCAGTATTCGAGTCCGGGGTACAGCGGGAACCCCGCCGAGAGCTCGGCGGTGGCGCGGGCCGCCCGGGCCCGCACGTCGTCGCTCTCCGCGGCCTCCAGCACGTCCGCAATGATCTCGGCGATCCGGCGCATCGCGTCCTCGCGCATGCCGCGCGTGGTGAGCGCCGCCGTCCCCACCCGGATCCCGCTCGTGATGGTCGGCTTCTCGGTGTCGAAGGGAACCGCGTTCTTGTTCACCGTGATGCCCGCGCGCTCCAGCGCCTGCTCGGCCTTGACGCCGGTGAGTCCCTTGGAGCGCAGATCGACCAGGATGAGATGGTTGTCGGTGCCGCCGCTCACCAGGTTGAACCCGCGACCGAGAAGTCCCTCGGCGAGGGTTCGCGCGTTGGCCGTCACCTGCCGGGCGTAGTCGCCGAACTCGGGGAGCAGGGCCTCGCCGAAACACACCGCCTTTCCGGCGATCACGTGAACGAGCGGACCGCCCTGCATGCCCGGGAAGTTCACCCGATCGACGTCTTTGGCGAGCCCTTCCCGGCACAGGATGAACCCGCTTCGCGGCCCGCGCAGGGTCTTGTGCGTGGTGCTGGTCACGATGTCGGCGAGCGGCGTCGGGTTGGGATGCGCGCCGCCGGCCACCAGCCCGGCGATGTGGGCCATGTCCACCAGGAAGAGCGCTCCCACCTCGTCGGCCACCCGCCGGAAGGCATCGAAATCGATCGTACGCGGGTAGGCGCTGGCCCCGGCGATGATGAGCTTGGGACGGACCTCGATGGCCTTCGCCCGCAGCGCGTCGTAGTCGATGCGCCCGGTCTCCTGCGACACGCCGTACTGGTGCACCTCGAAGAAGCGCCCGCTGAAGTTCACCTTGTGGCCGTGGGTGAGGTGCCCGCCGTGCGCGAGGTTCATGCCGAGGATCCGGTCGCCGGGGTTGAGCACCGAGAAGTAGGCGGTCATGTTCGCGGTGGAGCCCGAGTGCGGCTGCACGTTGGCATGCTCCGCGCCGAACAGGCGCTTCGCGCGTTCCCGGGCCAACTGCTCCACCGCGTCCGCGAACTCGCAGCCGCCGTAGTAGCGCTTTCCGGGATATCCCTCGGCGTACTTGTTGGTGAGCACCGAGCCCACCGCCTCGAGCACCGCCGGGCTGGTGAAGTTCTCGCTGGCGATCATCTCCAGCGTCCGGCGCTGGCGTTCGAGTTCGCCCCGCAGAGCGGCGAGGACCTCGGGATCCCGATCCAGATGAGACATCATGACACCCTCGCCGGCGGGCCTAGGAGCGGCGCGCGCCGGTGGTTTTGCGCGCGAGGGTCAGCCACTTGTGGCTATCGGGCACGCGGCCGTTGACGATGTTGAAGAAATCCTGCTGCAAGCCCCGCGTGATGGGACCCACCTTCCCGTCCCCGACCGGAATTCCGTCCACGCTACGGATGGGAGTGACCTCGGCGGCGGTGCCGGTGAAGAACAACTCCTCGGCCATGTAGAGGGCGCCTCGGCCGATCGGCTGCTCCACCACCTGCATCCCCTTCTCCTCGGCGAGCTGCATGATGCTGCGGCGCGTGATCCCGCAGAGCACGGAATTGCTGAGCGGCGGGGTCTGGAGCCGGCCGGTGATCACCGCGAAGAGGTTCTCGCCGGTTCCCTCGGCGACTCGCCCCTCGCCGTCGAGGAGGAGCGCCTCGGAATAGCCCAGCCGCACCGCTTCCATCTTGGCCAGCGAGCCCACGACGTAGGCGCCGCCGATCTTGGCCAGCGGCGGAATCGAGTTGGGAGACATCTTCTGCCAGCTCGAGACCATCACGTCGATCCCTTCCTCGAGGCCTTCCTTGCCCAGGTAGGCGCCCCAGGGCCAGGTGGCGATCATCGCGTGCGACGGGCAATCTCGCGGCAGCACGCCCATCGCGCCGGCGCCGCGGAAGACGAGCGGGCGGATGTAGCAGCTCAGGAACTCGTTGCGGCGAATCGTTTCGAGGCACGCCTCGTGGAGCACCTCCGGCGTGAAGGGCATCTCCATGCGAAGGACTCGCGCCGAAAAGAAGAGGCGATCGATGTGGTCCTGCAGCCGGAACACCGCCGGTCCTTCCGGGGTCTCGTAGCAGCGGATCCCCTCGAAGACACTGCTCCCGTAGTGCAGCACATGGCTCAGCACGTGCACGCGCGCGTCGGCCCACGGAACGAGGTCTCCGTCGAACCAGATGAATTCGGCTAGCGGCTTGGGGGAGGCAGGAATGCCCATGTTAGGTCTCCATGGCGCCCGCCAGGATCTCCTCTTCGATCCGAGGCAGCGCCTGCGTCACGTAGCCTTCGATCCGGCTGAACACGGACTGATACTCCTCGAAATCCCCGCCGATCGGATCGGGAACTCCGAGAGGGGGCGCATGCGAGTCCCCCGCGGCGTAGCGGCTCAGGAGATGGACGCGTCGGGCGTAGGTAGGGGCGAGCCGCACCGCAGCCACTCGATGGTGCTCCTCCATGGCCAGGATCAAGTTGCACTCCTCGACGAGAAACTGCGTGAGAGGTCGGGAGCGGTGTTCGCTGATGTCGTAGCCATTCTCCGCGCAGACGGTGATGGCGTGCTCGCTGGCGGGAATCCCGGCGATGGCGGCGACTCCCGCCGACGTGATGACGGTCTTGGAGAGTGCCCTCGGGGAGAGGATTCCCTTCAGGATGCCTTCCGCCATCGGGCTCCGACAGATATTGCCGGTGCACAGGAAGAGCACCTGGAAGGGTCGGGAGGTTGCCATCAATGAAAGTCTAGGTTTCTCGGGGGCTTAGGTCAAGGAGAGGCCCCGCATCACCGCGTCCCGATCGAACCAATTTGGCCTCAGGCGCTGTCCAATCCACGATGGTGGAAGGTTCACGGGAATCCGCAGCCCCACCGTCGAGGATGAGCGCGATCTCCGCACCCAGCGCCGCCGCCACGTCGTCCGCGACGAGCGGAACGGGGGTTCCCGCCCGGTTCGCGCTGGTTGAGAACAGAGGCTCCCCGACCGCGCGCAGAAGATCTCGCAGGAAGCGGGAGCGCGGCATGCGAAGCGCGATCCCTCCGCTTTCCGCCCCCGGCATGCTCGGCGCGGTGGGAAGAATCACGGTCACCGGACCCGGCCACACGCGGCGCAACCGCATCCACTTCGCTTCGGATACGTCCCGGGTCCACGAGCGCGCCTCTTCCCACGAACGGACGAGCACGATGAAAGGTCCCGGACGCTCCTTCACGTGAGCGAGCCGAGCGCGCGCCGCTTCACTGCGAGGCAACGCGAGAAGTCCGTACACGGTATCGCTCGGCGCGGCCACCAACTCACCCGCGCAGAGCACGCGCGCCGCTCGCTCGAGCACGTCGCCGTCCGGGTGCGCGAGATCGATCGCGACCCGCGCCGCGTCAGTCATGACCAGCCTCTCGCCGCGCGTCAACCATCGGAGGGCTCCCGCCGTGCGCGCAATTTCTCGGCGAGACCGGCATCGCTCAACGCGAGGATCTGCGCGGCCAGCCACGCCGCGTTCTTCGCCCCCGCGCCGCCGACCGCCACCGTCGCCACGGGCACTCCGGAAGGCATTTGCACGGTAGCGAGCAGCGCGTCCAATCCGCCGAGCGACGACGCGTCGAGCGGCACCCCGATCACGGGAAGGATCGTGCGCGCGGCCACCGCACCGGCCAGGTGATTGGCCATGCCGGCGGCGGCGATGAGGACGCAGATGCCTCGTCCGGCCGCGCCCGCCGCGAAGTCCGCCACCTTGGCGGGTGCGCGATGTGCGCTCATCACGTGCATCTCGTAGGGGATCTCGAGCTCGTCGAGAACCTGCGCCGCGCCTTCCATGCGCGTGCGATCCGACTCGCTTCCCATGAGCACAGCCACCTTGGGTTCCGCCATCGGCTGCTCCTCCCGCTGTTCGCCCGCCGTTCGCCGGCGCCCGCCGCGATCCTACGTCATCCCGCGCGACCCGTCATCGCAGCGCGCGGTATCCGATATCCCGACGATAGCGCATACCTTCGAAACGCACCGCATCGATCCCCGCGTACGCGACGGCCAGCGCCTGTTGCAGGTCCTTCCCCACCCCCACCACGTTCAGCACGCGCCCGCCGGAGGTGACGAGCCGCCCCCCGTCCCGTGCGGTGCCCGCATGAAACACCAGGGCGCCGCGAGCGCGAGCCGCTTCGATGCCGGTGATGGGAAGCCCCTTCGACCCCGCCCGCGGATAGTCGGCAGCGGCGGCCACCACACACGCCGACGCGGCATGGGCGGGCTCGGGCAGCGGACGCGGGTCGAGTTCGCCTCGCCCCGCTTGATGGAGGAGCGCGGCCAAGTCGCCGCCGAGCCGCGGTAGCACCGCTTGTGTTTCCGGATCGCCGAAGCGCACGTTGAACTCCAGCACTTGGGGACCGTCGGCGGTGAGCATGAGACCGATGTAGAGCAACCCGCGATAGGGCATCCCCTCGTCGCGCAGCCCGGCCAGCACCGGCTCCACCACTGCCCGCCGCACCTGCTCGCGCACCGTCTGCGTCACGATCGGCGCCGGACTATAGGCCCCCATGCCACCGGTGTTCGGACCCGCGTCGCCGTCGTACGCACGCTTGTGATCCTGCGCGCTGGGAAGAAGATGGAACGTCGTGCCGTCGGTGAGAACGAAGAGCGACGCCTCCTCACCCACGAGCTTTCGTTCCACTACGACCGTGTCTCCCGCCGCGCCGAACTCGCGCCGCGCGAAGCACGCCTCCACCGCGTCGAGCGCCTGCGCCTCGGTTTCCGCCATGATCACGCCCTTGCCGGCGGCCAGGCCCGAAGCCTTCACCACCAGCGGAGCGCCCCACGCGCGCGCGCACGCGGCCGCCTCGGCGGGATCCGACGTGGAGAGATACTCCGCGGTCGGCACGCGGTGACGCCGCATGAAATCCTTGGCGAAGGCCTTGCTCGATTCCAGACGCGCCGCCGCCGCGTTCGGACCGAACACGGCAAGACCCCGCGCGCGCAAGCGGTCGCCGAGGCCCTCCGCCAGCGGCTGCTCGGGTCCGATCACCACGAGGTCGTACTGCTCCCTGACAGCGAGACGCTCGAGTCCGTCCAGATCGCCGGCGGCGACGTCGCGCAGGGCGGCGATCTCCGCGATGCCTGGATTCCCCGGCGCCGCATGCACCTCACCCACCGAGGCGCTCTCGCCGATCGCCCAGACCAGCGCGTGCTCGCGCCCCCCCGCGCCCACGACCAGCACCTTGAGTCCCCGCATCGGCCGATCCCTTTCCGGCGTCTCGCGCCAGCTCACGGTCTCCTGCGATCGCTCACACCGTCCCGCTCGCGCCCCCGCTAGAAATCGACATGGCTGTCTTCCCACTGCGCGTAGCGCGCGACGATCTTCTTCTTGATGTTGCCGGCGAAGACGACCACGAGCCGCGCGTCCGGGCCGCGTCCCTCCTGCCCGACCACATCGCCACGCCCGAAGGTGGGGTGGATGATCGTGCCCAGCGTCCGCCGCGGGCCCGCCTCGACGACCTCCGGCTCGCTCTCGCGCATGAACCGCCGAGAGGGCGCGGCTCCTCCCCATCCTCGCGGGGTCTCTTCGA
Source organism: Candidatus Eiseniibacteriota bacterium (assembly GCA_963762255.1). Classification (GTDB taxonomy): domain Bacteria; phylum Eisenbacteria; class RBG-16-71-46; order JABDJR01; family JABDJR01; genus CAVXKA01. Next base: position 11,433 of record CAVXKA010000002.1, on the reverse strand, counting down.
TCTCCACCAGCTTCTCGGGAATCTCCTGCGCGAAGCGCGAGAGGAGGGCAACGCTGACTCCGCCCCAGCGCTGCCGGCTCATCGCCGAGAAGAGGTGCACGCGATCTTTCGCGCGAGTCAGCGCCACGTAGAACAGGCGACGCTCCTCTTCCAGGGAATCCGGGTCGTCCATGGAGGAGACATGGGGAAGCAGGCCTTCCTCGAGTCCCGACAGGCAGACCACGCGGAACTCGAGACCCTTGGCGTTGTGGATGGTCATGAGCCGCACCTTCTCGGCGGCGTCGTCCATGCGATCCACGTCGGTGAGGAGCGACACCTCGTTCAGGAAAGAACCCACGTCGGTCGTCTCGCTTCGCTCGGCAAAGATGCGCGCGCCGGCCACCAACTCCTCCACGTTCTCCCCGCGGTCGCCGGCGGTATCGGGATCGTCGTGGTCGAGAAAATCGAGGTACCCCGTGCGCTCCACCACCTCTTTCAGCACGGCGTCCACGCGTTCATCCGCCCGGGCGCGCAGCTCCTCGAGCATCGCCCGGAACTCGCTCAGCTTCTTCCTGGCGCCGGGTGGAATCTCCAGGGCCTCGTCCACCGCCTCCAGCGAGCGGTAGAGGCTCGTGCCCGCTTGATACGCGCGAAGCTGCAAGCGCTCGATCGACGCATCGCCGATCCCCCGTTTCGGGACGTTCACGACGCGAAGAAACGCGACGTCGTCCTGGTCGTTCACCAGGAGCCGCAGGTACGCGATCAGATCCTTCACCTCGCGCCGCTGGTAGAACGCGGTGCCTCCCACCAGCTCGTACGGCATCGCGGCGTTGCGGAACGCGGTCTCGAGCGCGCGGCTCTGGGCGTTGGTGCGGTAGAGGATCGCCAACCTCGCGAAGCGGCACCCCCTCGCGGTTCACCTCTCCGGCCACCGTACGCACCACCCTCAGCGCCTCTTCCTCCGCATCGCCGACCAGGGTGAGGCGAAGGCAATCGCCGCCCGCCCGATCCGTCCAGAGGGTCTTCTCTTTGCGGGCCCGGTTGTTGCGCACGACCGCGTTGGCGGCGTCGAGAATGGTCGAGGTCGAGCGGTAGTTCTGCTCCAGGCGGATGACCTTGGCATCGGGGTACATGCGCTCGAAAGACAGGATGTTGCCGATGTCGGCGCCGCGCCATCCGTAGATCGACTGATCGTCGTCGCCCACCACGCAGAGGTTGCGGTGCTCGGAGGCGAGGTGCCCGATCAGCCTCACCTGGGCCGCGTTGGTGTCCTGGTACTCGTCCACCAGCACGTAGCGGAAGCGCTCGGCGAAGAGATCGCTGACGTCGCGGGTGCTCCTCGAAGAGGCGGATCGGCTCGCCGATGAGATCGTCGAAGTCGAGCGCGTTGGCCGCGCGCAGCCGGGTCGCGTACTCGCGGTAGATCCGTGGCCACGCTTCTCGTCGCGAAACGTCTGCGCCGCGCTCTTCGAACTCCGTCGGCGAGACGAGCGCGTTCTTCGCCGCGGAGATCGCCGAGCGCGCCGCCTTGGGCGTGAGATCCTTCTCGGCCAACTGAAGTTCCTTGAGGATGCGCTTGACCAGCGACTCCTGGTCGTCGGTGTCGTAGATCGAGAAGCCGGGATCGATGCCGATCTTCTGCCCCTTGAGCCGCAGGATGCGCACGCCGGTGGCGTGGAAGGTGCCCACCCACAGATCGCGCGGGGACCCGCCGAGGAGCCCCGACACGCGCTCCCGCATCTCCCCCGCCGCCTTGTTGGTGAAGGTGAAGGCGAGGATGGCGCGCGGCTCCACGCCGAGGTCGTGGACGAGATGCGCGATGCGGAAGGTGAGGACGCGGGTCTTGCCGCTTCCCGCGCCGGCCAGGACCAGGAGCGGGCCCTCGGTGCAGAGGACCGCCTCGCGCTGGCGGTCGTTGAGCGCTTCGAGAAGACTCAAGCCGGATCCCCCTTGGTCGTCGTGCGCGGCCCGGGACTCCGGATCAGTACTCGTGCCGCACTTTCAGGTCGAGGTTGTACTCCTGGGCCAATCCCGTCGTCAGCGACGTGGTCTGCCGCCGCGCGTAGCCCGCGCGCAGGAAGATCGCCCGGCGGAGCCGGTACTCCACCGCCACGTCCTGCTCGAAGTTCTGGCTCAACCCCTGCCGGTACGCCACCGAAAGCGCCGGGGTGAGCCACTTGCGCACCCCGAGGGTGAGCGCGAAGTTCCCCGTCTCGCCCGAACCGCTGTCGATGTTGAACTCGTCGACCAGACCGACCCGCCGCAGCACCTCGCGTTCGATCCGCCCTCCGAGGAGGGTCGTCCCCGCGGCCACGCCGGTCACAAGCGCTTCGGACGACGTCGGACCCGCGGCGCTGCCGTTCTGTCCCGTCCCGAGTCCCACGGTCCTCGCGCCCAATCCCACGCTCCCCGCGGCCAGAACCTGGAACACTTCGCTCTCGGTGAGACCGGCGTCCGCGCGTCCATCCAGCAAGAGAGCGGAGGACTCTACCACAGGCTCGTCGGCGCGGCCATTGAGCCGCACGACGATCACGTACGGGGGCACCGTTGCTTCCGCAGTGACGTCCATCACCGGGATGACCGAGTAGGGATCGCTCCAGGTGATCGTGCCCTCGGTGATGCGGAACTGCTCGAAGAAAAGTTGATAGCGCCCGCGCAGGATCTCCAGCTCCCCCAGCACCGAACGCATGTCCACGTCCTGGCGGACCTGAAGTTCGCCCCCCAGCTCCGCGTCCACCTGCTCGTTGCGCACCAGGACTTGTGACGGGGCTTCGATGCTCACCTGGTACAGGATCGGCTGCGGTCTGAAGGTCGCGAGATCCTGCGGCTCGAGGGATCCCGCGTACTCCAGGCGGTGCACGTAGAGGTTCCCTCCGCATAGGGGTAGATGCGGCCGTCCTTGGCCCGCAACGGCCGCAGCGTCAGCGTCCCGGAGACGCGTGCCGCGTAGAGCCCCTCGTCGCGCACCACGGCGCGGTCGCCGCTGAGGACAAGCGCGTAGGCCTCGGTCTCCGCGACCCACAGGCGGTACGTGCCCTCCGCCCGCACCGCGCCGCCGCCGAGCGTGCCCGTCGCGTGATCGATGGTGAGGAGGTTGTGAGCCATGCTCACCCGCGCGGTGATGTTCTCCACGATCTCGTCCCGGTCGCGGATCGAGATACGACCCTTCTCCAGGCTTGCGTCGCCGTCCACGATCGGTTGCTTCGGCGTACCGGTCATGGTGACCCGGGCGTTGAACGATCCCGAGACGTCCCCGATGAAGGGAATCAACCGCAGCAGGTCGGGGCTTCCGTCCTCCGCATCCACGCGCAAGTCCAGCGGTCGCTCGGGGAGACTCCAGCGGAACGGGTAGAGGGTGAGATCCAGCGGCCCCGTGCCGCGCACCTCCGTGCGCTTTCCTCCCTGGCGAAGCGTGAGCGTATCCACGTGGACGGTGCCGTTTTCGAACGCCAGCGCCGCGGTGAGTCCCTGGGCGGCGAAGTCGCGCCAACCGAGATCGACCCCCTCCCCGCGCAGCACGATGCGCGGCGCCGCCGCCGTACCGGAGAGCGTGATCTGCGCATCAACGCGCCCCTGGGGACGGTTCGTGCGCGGCACGAACGAGAGCCACCGGCCGAGCTGAACGTTGGATACCGAGCCGTTGAGATCGAAGGCAAGGCTGTCCGGGTGGAACTCCGGCCCGACGGCGATCGACTCCAACGTGGCGCGAAGCGACAACGGCAGCCGGACGCTCCCGCGCACACCCATCGTGCCCCCCTCCGCCCAGCCTTCAAGCTCTTCGATCCCGACCTCGCGCCCTCGCAGGGTGACCCGCGCGCTCACGCTGTCGAGACGCCCCCCGTCCCACTCGATCGGCCTGAATCGAGATCCGCGACCATCCACATCCGGAAACCGCCGCTCATCCGGGCGGTCCCGCTCGCCGATCCGACCCGCAACGCGGCGGCTTTCGGGCGGAAGAGCGCCGAGGGATCGAGCCGGTTGAGGACGAAGCTCGCGTCGGCGCGCCGTGTCTTCACGTCATAAGACCCCGGCCACCTCCACCGATCCTCGTGCGGTCTGGATTACGAGATGGCTTCCGCTCAGCCGGTCGTTCTCCCAGGTGATCGTGCCCGGCGTTTCGATCCACAGTCGCCGCCCCTGCGAGCGAGCCTCCGCGCTCGCCACGTCGATGGTGACCACGGCTCCAGCGCACTCGCCCGGTCGCCGTCAGCACGGTATCGCCGCGCGCCGCCTCCAGCTCGGTCACGACCGCCTCGTTCTCGCCGACCGTCGTCGGCCTGCGCGCGGTCGAAGGCGAATCCTGGAAACCTCACGCCCTCGGCGGCCACCAGATCGAGCACAAAGTTCCGTTCCTCGAGCAGCGGTCCCTCCGCCTGCACGAGATCGAGCCGCGGGACGACCATGTCGCCGAGGGCGAGATCGGTGACATGTCCCTGACCCGCGCCACCGGGCGTTTCGACGTCCCCTGTCACGGCCGCGTCGAGGTCGGCGACTCCGCCGAGCGTCTCGTTCTTGAACACGGGTCGCAGCGGTTGCAGGTCGCCGCGATACTGCACGCGCAGATCGAGCGCATCCGGCCCCGCGAGTCCCTTCCGCGTCCACCGACGCTCCACCAGATCGACCCGCGCGCTGTCCGCGGTCCACGCATCGCCGAGGCCGTGGAGTCGAGTTCGGCCCTCTCGAAGACGATGCCGTAGAGATCTCCGGCGTCGAGGCGCGCCTCGACGGTGAGACCCCGCTTGTAATCCATGCGATCGACCATCACGGCGTGAACCTCTCCGCTCAGCGTGCCGGGCACGGTGATCGCGGGCTCTATCGGCAGCGCATCGAGCCGGACGTTTCGGAAACGTCCCTGGATTTCGAGTCCGCTCTCGCGCAAGGGAACGACGATCGCCACGTCCTCGACCGCGACTTCCCCGTCATGAGCGGCCACGCCGGTCAGCCGAAGAACGTGGTCGCGCACGTCACCCTCGCCGTGCACCTCTTCCACCGACCACGGCCCCCAACGGCCCGCACCCTCCCCCTGGAACGTGATGGCATCGCCCTCGCCGACCACGGATCCGCTGACGCGATCGATGAAGCCGGGCCCCAGATCCGCGCGGCCGAGCAATCGTCCCAGCAACGCCAGCGGCAGCCGCTCGCTCGCAAAGTCGAACTGGAAGGCACGCGTCGAGACGGAGCCGTCCGCGCTGATCGGCGACCCAGCTCCAGGTACCGCGCACGTTCTCGAAGCGCACGCGCTCCGGCTGCGTGCCCCCCGTGGCGATCGTCGTCTTCCGCGCCGCAAGCGCCACGCCTCCGGGGATGAGGCTGCTGTAGTCGAGGCGTCTGTAGTCGATCCCGCCAGAACCTACCCGATCGTACCACCCCATGATCATTCCGACGGACGTTGGAGTACAGCCGTACCACCAGTGGTAGTCGGGCACAGCCAGGGCAATGTCCTGGGCATGGGTCTGAACCGCGAAGCCCAACAGCACCACGGCGCGGCGAGTGTCCCCGCATGTGCGGTGCGCACGAAGTGAGGACAAACTCTCGATTCTCTGAGCAAGCATGATGCCTCCTCCAGGCTCGCAGGGCAGAATCGGGAGACATCAGTGCGATGGCACTCTCGAGAGATTGCCGCTGTTCAGCCCGGAATGACCAACAGATACTCGCGCCCGACCAGCATCACTTCCCATCAGTTGAGAGATGCTGCGCAATCTCTAATTTACGCCCAGCGGATGGCGTGTCAATCTGAATTCAAAAGAATGTGATATTCCGTACGAACAAAGGTGCCATATACCATCGCCATCCCGCCCCGAAAGAGATCACGCTGGGCATCCTGAAGATGACCCCAAACGCGTCTGCCGTTACTGGTGCCACTCGCCCGTGAAGGGCAGGTAGTATCGTTTCCATTCGCGGTTGGCCCAGGCGGGGGCGGAGGGGATGCCTTCCTGGCCGAGGGCATCGACGGCGACGACGTGATAGCGGGCGGTGCGCGGGCCGGCGTCGGCGTGAGTGAAGGTCGTCTCTGTAATGGGGTCTGAAGTGACGCGGGCGAGGCGCTGGCCGCCTGTCATGCGGTAGATGCGGTAGCCTTTGAGGCTTCTGCTCGGGATTGGCGGCCCATTTGATGTCGCAGCGCTGGCCGGTTTCTTTGGAGAAGACGTGTTTTGGGGATGAGGGGATGGTGAGGAAGAAGGGGCTGGGGCCGGATTCGCCGCCCTGGGCGTTGACGGCGCGGATGCGATAGGCGAAGACGGCGAAGCGATAGGGCTTGCCGGAGGCGTTGAGCTGATCGCCGCGGAATGTGTTCACGGGCTGGGGATTTTCGAGAAGCTGGGGCTTCGTCAGGTCGATGCCCGGATCGGTGTAGGTCGTTTCCTTGAGCGGCTTGTCGGTGATGCGAGTGAACTGGCCGATCGCCTTCACCGCGCCGACACTGGGCTCGGGGAGGGGATCGAGTTCCTTGGTGAGACGCGCGACCTGATCTTCGCTGTAGACCTCGACGGGGGCGCGCTCGATGTGATAACCGACGGCCGTGCCGCAGACGGGAGGCTTCCAGGAGAGGCGGACTTCTTTCGTGGAGATGACGGACACGATGGCGTCCTCGACGATGCGGGGCTGGCGTGCGGTGGACGATTGCTCCCTCGCCCGGTATCCGGGAGAGGGTCGGGGTGAGGGTTCTGTGCGAAGCGGCTTGGGCGACTCTGCGAGTCCCGCGGGCTGGTCTTCGGAAGGTTTCACCCTCACCCCATCCCTCTCCCTGGAAGGGAGAGGGGGAAGGTACGTCCAGATCTGCTGCTCATTCTCCTTTTGCGGCGTTTCCGCTGCCGCGCCGCGGTTCTCGAGGAGGACCAGATTCTGATCCGGCAGATAGATCATGCACCGCCTGCGGCTGCCGAAACCGGGAGGCTCGGCCGGCGGGTCCATCTTCTGCCATTCGTTCCTTGACGCGTCGTAAGCCCAGGTCTCCAGATGGCCGGTTGCGCCTTCGGAATCGGGCTTGCCCGTGTCCAGCGCGCGAACCAAGGCGATGGTGATATGATCTGGCGCTGTCATAGGCCAGCACGGCGTCGTTGTGATCGGTGGGGGGCTGAACCGGCGGCTTCATGTCGCGCCACTCGTTCTTGCGGATGTCATAGGCCCAGGTGTGCGGGTCATCGCTGAACTGCGAGCCGAAGAGGATGTGGAGCTTGGCGGCCGAGTCGTAGACCATGTTTCCACCGCTGCGGAACTCCGGCTGGGGCCTGGGTTTGGGCCAGGTGAAGGTGTTGGTGTAGGGGTCGTAGATGCGCGTGCCTTCGGAATTGCTTTCGCCGCCGAAAATCACGGCCACCTGGTATTCATCGTCCCAGCTTGCGTTGCGCAGGGGGCTGGAGCGAGAGAAGGGCAGGGGCGCAGGTTGCGCCAGGTGTTGGTGGCCAGGTCGTAGCTCCAGACGCCGGAGTTGCTCAGGTAGATTTCGCGGAACCACTGCCAGCCGTGGCTGCCGCTGAAGGATGGAAACCGCAGGAACCGCCCGCCGATGGGATCGAAGAGGTTCTGCTGGCCGCAGCACACGCCGGGGGGCGAGGTGTTGGGCTCCTTTAGCTCCCATTTGAGCGTGGCCGGGTCGAGGACCCACGTTTCGGCGTTCTGCTCGCCGCCGCCGCCCTGGTTGTGACCGGACCAGCGGATGAGGCGATGAGCGGCCAGGTCGTAGCCGAGGGTGGTTTCGTAGCCCATGCCGGGCGAGATGGGGCCGCCTTTGATGGGAGAGCGCTTGACCCAGGTATTGGGTGGCTGGGTAAGACGAGTTGTCTGAGCCATAAGCGATGGAGTGAACGCGATGGCAATCAGCAGGGCGGAAAGCATTGGCCTTGTCATGATCGCACCCGAGAAATGGTCGTATGGGTTGCAGCGTGTGCTTAAGCACACCCTTACGTGCGGCCGGATTGTACCGCGCAGGGCATTTGCGCGTAGAATCGGCCGGATGCCTTCCTCCATCGGACCAGTTCCAGCGAGTCTTCGGCCGGGCGAACAGGCTGCGCCACAACGATATGTCGGCGAGGTGGTGTACATCTACGCGTTCGACGTGGCGTACGAGATGATCCGCAAGCCGGTGACGGAGTTGCTGGGCCAGCCGATTGCGCAGTTTTCGGTGGATGCGAGCAAACGCAAGCCCGCGGCAGCTCTTCTTCTATCGGCCGCAGATGGTGCGACTGCCGGCGCTGGAACGGATCGGGCCGCACGGCTCCGGTGCGGCTGGAGCGGACGGTCAAGCTGCTGCCGGTGGGGGCGATCTATCGATCACCAGTCCGCGTGCCCTTCGAGGTGAGCTCGATCGAGGACCTGGTCGACTACCACGACCTGCAGTTCTCCAACGGGCTCGCTCTACGACGAGGTGCGGCAGTTGGCCGAGGATGTGCGTCGGGAGCTGCGGCCGTTCTACGTCCGGCCGTCGGAGCGGCTGGCGGATGAGGAGGCGTACACCGTCTTCTGCATCAACTCGCCCCTGGCCACGGCAGATGCGACGGCATCCCGAGCAGCGAGGAGTGGCTGCAGCAGCATCGCCGCGCGGTGGCGGCGTTGCTGACGCAGGAGCCGGAGATCGACCATCTGTCGGACCAGGAGGCCAGCGAATCGACCGGGCGATACCTGAGCTATTACGACCACGACCTGGTGGTGATCGACTGGGACGCGGCCCTGATCGTCGACGACGCCGCAGAATTTCGACGAAACCCTGTACATCATGGAGCTGGCCAATCTTGCAGCTCGCCGAGCTGGAGGCCTACGACCGGCTGCTGGATGAGACGGTGGAGTGGGCGTATCGCGATGTGGGGGCGAGCCGGATGCGGCCGACGGCGCACGGTGATGCGGCAGCTCTCGCGAAATCCGCATCGACCTGGCGCGGCTGAGCGATGAGCTGTCGAACATCACCAAGTTTTTCGGCGACTGGCACTCTGGCGCGGATCTACCAGTCGATGTCGGCGCGATTCCACCTGGCCGACTGGCACCGGACGATCGACGAGAAGCTCAAGACGCTGGACGACCTGTACCAGCTTCTGAAGCAGGACCACAATAACCGGTGGATGATGGTGCTGGAAGTGACCATCGTGCTGCTGTTTGTCGTGGACCTGGTGGTGCTGATCCTGGGGCTGAAAAAATGAGTTTTCAAGAGGGAGGGGAAGCCAAGCCGATCAGACGGAGGCTGTTGTTGCGCGAAGCTCACGCTGCGGCCGAAAGATTCCTCCTTCCAGGAGGCTCCCGATGCGGCAGTGGCTCTTTCCAGCGTTGATGGAGATCGGCATGCTGGGGATGTTTTTCGCGGCGGCGGCCGCGATGCTGGTGGGGATCCTTCGGCTCCATTGAAGGCGATTGTGGCGAAAAAAAGCACGGGCAACGCGTTGCCCGTGCGGGGTATAGGTGCGCCCTGGCCGGAGTTCAATCTTCCGCATCGGCCATTTGGTCGATCCGCCGGAGTTGCCGGTGGCTCGTCCAGCGGAAGAAGAGGGCGATCACGGCGAAAGCCCCGAAGAAACCGGCGAAGGCGTTCAGCATCCAGTGAGGCCTGGGGTCGGCTTCGACCGGCCAGGCCGACATCATATTTGCGGCGATCAGCGCATTGGTGACGGCGTAGACGGACAGATAACTGACGGTGATGGCGAACGCCGCCAGGAACACCAGCACGGTGACGGTCCGTGGGGAGGACTGGGCGACTTCGTTATCGAGCGAACCTCTTTGCATCGTGTTCATAATGGCTCACCTCACAGCATGAGCTTCCGACCGCTGAGATATACGATATGTGCGCAAGTCGGGCAAAATGGGGGAAACAAGGAGTTGTGCGGGGATATGGGGAGGCGAGTTATCCGCCGTTAGACAGGAGTTGGCGAATGCGAACGTGGGGCGCGGGCATGGGATAGTCCGATAACTGATCGAGTGATACCCAGCGCCGCGGCGCAAGGTCGCGAGGGGAGTTGGCCGAGCAGCGATAGACCTCGAAGAAGTATCGACGATGGGTCAATTCGTGCTGAATGGATCCGATATGCCGCAGCGAAGAGAGCGGCAGGCCGAGGGATCGCGCAAGAGTTGCGCGAGAAGGCTTTTCGGCGGGGATGGTCAGGAACTGCCACATCGATGCCCAGCGGCCCCGAGGCGGGCGTTGTTCAATGAGGTAGCGCCGGGCGCAACGAATGCAGATTGTGCAGCGCCGCTCAATCGGCCGGTGTTTGCGGGCGGCGGAGCGGGGGAGGTCGGCTTGAATGCCGGCGGTGCGCGCGGTGCAGTGACTCTGAACGGGGCAGAGATCGCAGGCGGGTGAGCGCGGGGTGCAAACGGTTGCACCAAGGTCCATCAGCGCCGAGTTGAATTCGCCGACGTTGCGGCGGGGGAGAATCTGGTAGGCCCGCTGCCACAGGGAGTTGCGCACGGTGGAGCAGCGCGGATCTTGCGCGATGGCGTCGATGCGGCAGAGCACGCGCGAGACATTGCCGTCGAGGATGGCCGCGCGTTGGCCGAAGGCCAGGGAGGCGATGGCGCCGGCGGTGTAGGGGCCGATGCCGGGGAGGGCGAGGAGTTTTGGAACGGATGAGGGCAGCCGCTTATGGTACTGATTTACTACGATTTTCGCCGTTGCCTGTAAGTTTCGCGCGTGCGAATAATAGCCCAGTCCTTGCCAAAGGCGCAGCAGCTCTTGGGGATCGGCGGCGGCGAGGGTGGCGAGGTCCGGAAAACGCTGGATAAACCGAGAGAAGAATGGCTTGACCGTGGCGACCTGGGTCTGCTGGAGCATGGTTTCGGAGACCAGGACGAAATAGGGGTTGGGCCTGGCGCTGGCAGGAGCGCCAGTGGGAGTACGCCACGGGAGGTCGCGACGGTGTTGACGGTACCAGCCGAGAAGGGCGCGTTGAAAGTCAGGCAGAGTTCCCAGCATTCGGGCAGATTGTAGCGCTCGGGTGCGGTAATACGAACAGAAGGAAGGATGTCGCGACAGGCACAATTATTTTAATTGTGCAAAGTCTGGCGATTATCCTTGAAAATGAATTCTCAACGTCGTAGTCTGGCGGACTGTTGCCCCGCGAACCAGGACAACGGACTGCGAGACAGCCGGTGAGCAATTCACGGAGGATTGCACATGCGAAGCCCACGAATTGACGATTACGTGCGTCTGACAACCGACATTCCCGAACTCTGCCTGCACCGTGGCGACGTCGGCGTGGTTCGGAGCACGTGGTTTGCGCCGACGACGGCCTACGAGGTGGAATTCCACCCCATCGGGCTGGATGCGCAGACGCGTGCGCTGCTGCTGGCCGAGCAGGTGGCGGTTGAGGATGGCCCGCTCTTTGACGTCGCCCGGATGTAACGCAAACGATTCCGCGAACCGGACGTCGGCGCGATGCTTCAGAAGTGATGCATTCCGCCGACGTTCTCTTTTTTGAAATCGGGAGATTGCGGCATCGGGGGCATGACGATCTGGGCGGGCATGGAGCCCCG